>NZ_QXFN01000067.1 GCF_004886325.1 Cellulomonas telluris | reverse complement strand
CGACGTACTCGCTGCTCGACGACGGGACGAAGCCGCTGAAGAGCACCCGGACGAACGGATTGACCGCTTCGACCGTGGGGACCTCCGAGCCGGAGTCGAGGGTGAAGAGCTCCGCGAACTCGCTGAGCACGAGGTTGATGTCGGCGAGGGAGTAGACCCGGTTGGAGTTGGCCGACGCCAGGCTCGCCCACTCGTCCCCCAGGTGCATCGGCTCGGGCGCCAGCAGGTAGACGACACGTCCGAGGTCGAGCAGCCTCGAGCCACCCGCGCTCCGGATCGCGCGGAAGTGCTCGCGGTACGACTCCGCCTTGCGGGCCATCCCCTCGACGCGGCGGATGTAGCCCGGTGTCGCCCGGGTCGCCATCACCGAGGCCCACTCCGGCACGTCGACGAGCGAGGTGGCCAGGCCGAAACGATCCAGGTAGTCGTCGGAGACCGGGGCGCGCGCGCCGAGGCTGCGGTGGAGGAAGGCACGCGCGACGTCGTCGCCCGCCTCGATCGTGGGGAGGTCCTCCGGTCGGCTGCTGCCCGACTCGACCCGGACCCGGCCGATCTGGTCGATGTGCTCCG
>NZ_QXFN01000066.1 GCF_004886325.1 Cellulomonas telluris | reverse complement strand
CGACCTCGATCCGCTCCCCGCCGGACAGTGGCGCGATGCTGGCCTGCACGGCGGCGGCGAGGTCGACCTCGGCGAGCACGGGCCTCACCGACCCGGTGTGGATCCTGCTCATGTCGAGCAGGTTGGCCACCAACGCGCTGAGCCGGTCCGTGGACTCCTCGATCGTCTCGAGCAGCTCCGACCGGTCCTCGGGGGAGAACGTGATGTCGGTCGACCTGAGGCTCGCGACGGCGACCTTGGCCGCGGCGAGCGGGTTGCGCAGGTCGTGCGAGACGGCGGCGAGCAGGGCCGTACGCGTCCGGTCGGTCTCCTCGAGTCGGAGCCGCTCGACCTCGGCCACCGTCGCGCGGCGGCGCTCGGACATCACCTTGGCGTAGGCGGCGTAGGCGTTGAGCAGGCCCCGGTCGGACGCCGGCAGCGTCGCCCCCGACAGCACCAGCGTGCTCCGCTCGTCGATGGCCGCCGCCATGTCCGCCCGCTCGACCGAGCGTGGCGGCGTCCCGCAGCTCGCCACGACCTCCTCCTCGCCCGACTCCTCGCGGCGGACGACCGCGGCACCGGTCGCGCCGAAGA
>NZ_QXFN01000065.1 GCF_004886325.1 Cellulomonas telluris | reverse complement strand
GTCTTCATGGCGGTCCTCGGCCTCGGCCTCGGCGCGACCATGCAGAACCTCGTGCTGGCCGTGCAGAACACGATCGCCCTCGCCGACATGGGCGCCGGGTCGTCGGTCGTGGCGTTCTTCCGCTCGCTCGGTGGCTCGGTCGGCATCGCCGCCCTCGGCGCCGTGCTGGCCCACCAGGTCGCCGACGCCGTCAAGGCGGGCCTGGGCCGGCTGGTCGCCGACCACCCCGAGCTCGCGTCCGAGGTGGGCCACCAGACCGGTGGCGTGCCCGACGTCTCGACCCTCCCGGCCCCGATCCGCGCGATCTTCGAGAGCGCCTACGGTGACGCGACCGGCCACATCTTCCTCGTGGCGCTCCCGTTCGCCGTCGGCGCGCTGATCGCCGTGCTCTTCATCAAGGAGGTCCCGCTGCGCACCTCGGTGAAGCGCGAGGACGAGCTCCTGGCCGAGAGGGCCGGCGAGGCATGAGCGAGAGGTACGACGACCTCCGTCGCATCGAGTCCGAGGTGGGCACGCTGATCCGCCGCGTCAAGCGGGTGATGGGGGAGCGGGCCCGCGAGGTCCACCCCGAGC
>NZ_QXFN01000064.1 GCF_004886325.1 Cellulomonas telluris | reverse complement strand
CCATCGCCTGGAGCGTGACGCCGCAGATCGCCAGGCCGGCTCCGACCAGGACGCCGAGCAGCACCCGCGGGAGCCGCACCTGCCACACGATCGCGTCGACGGGTGCGGACCAGGAGCGCTCCCCCGGCCACCCCAGGACGTGGTGTCCGACGACCTCGGCGACCGTCGCGGCCGGGACCGCGACGGCCCCGATCCCGACCCCGGCGAGGACGGTCGCGAGCAGCCCCACGGACAGGCCCACGACCCAGGCGGACGTGCGGCGTCTGACGCGCACGAGTCCGAGGACGTCGAGGGACGTCAGGGTGTCCGATGCCACGCGCACTCCCCCGGTCGTCGATTGCAGGCCTTGTTGCAAGTTGGTCGCAACAGCGACAGGCTAGCGACACCGGTCGACAGCCGAGTCCCGGGGTCGTGGACTTCGGGGTCCCCATTGGTGACGACATCGATTATCGTTACCGCGTGGCTGACAGGACAAGACCATGAGCGGACGTGCGCGCTCTCGCGACACCGCGCCGGAGCTCGAGCACGAGCACGACAGCGGCGGTGACACCCGCCGCACCTTGGCGCAGGTCTACC
>NZ_QXFN01000063.1 GCF_004886325.1 Cellulomonas telluris | reverse complement strand
AAGCGATTATGGAAATGTCTGGTTTTCGGAGACAAAATGTCAATTTTAAACTAAACCATAAACCATCAAAGAATACTTCCATAGATTTGGGTGCGCGATTTTCGGATGTTCGCATTTCAGGTGGAGGCATGAATGAACAGAATGAAGCCTCTTCATCAGATTCCCGTTTAAAATTCGCCATGATTTATCCTCCCTTTCCTGTTGGGGGCCTAACAAATAGTGATGAAACCGATGATGAATTCAATCTGTATAATCCGTTAGAGTCTTTGGTCGATAATGATCAATTGCAACGAAGGAGAACGTATAACCTAAATGCTGCATTTAGCTGGGATATTGTTAAAAACCTACGGTTCAGGACAGAATTTGGCTTTGATGATTATCACAACTATAATGATCGGTTTTATGGTCCAACGACGTATTATGTGCGTAATATTCCCGCTGCTTTAGATCAAAATAAGCCTGCTCTTATCTCATTGAATACGTCGACTCAGGGGATACGCTCCACAAATACATTAAACTATAACTTTCAAGATTTCCTTCCTAAAGGACATAGTTTAAGTGTGCTGGTTGGCCAGGAAT
>NZ_QXFN01000062.1 GCF_004886325.1 Cellulomonas telluris | reverse complement strand
GCGCAGCGAGTCGTGGCGCTCGCCGCCGGCCCGCAGCTCGGGCGCGACGTCGTAGAGGTCGGCGTACTCCTGCACCAGGGTGTCGACCTCGGCGTCGGCGACCTGGTCGACGACCGCGACGAGGTCGTTGACGCCCCAGGTGTTGACCGAGACACCGAAGCGTCGCTCCGCCTCGACCTTGTCGCCCTCGGTCACGGCGACGTTGCGCATGTTGTCGCCGAAGCGGGCGAGCCGCATCCCGCGCATGGCGGCGCTCGCCCGGGCCGCGCGGGCCCACGAGCCGATGCGGCGCGCCGTGTCCGGGTCGTCGACGTGACCGGTGACCGTCTTGCGCGCCACCCCCATCCGCGTCTGCACCGACGCGAACTCCCGGTCGCCGTGAGCGGCCTGGTGCAGGTTCATGAAGTCCATGTCGATCGTCGCCCACGGGAGCGCCTGGTGCGCCTGGGTGTGCAGGTGCAGCAGCGGCTTGCGCAGGGCGTCGAGACCGGTGACCCACATCTTGGCCGGGCTGAAGGTGTGCATCCACGCGATGACGCCGATGCAGTCGTCGTCGGCGGTCGCGTCGAGCAGCGCGCGCCG
>NZ_QXFN01000061.1 GCF_004886325.1 Cellulomonas telluris | reverse complement strand
GCACGAGCCATGTCGTCCGCACGAGCGCGAGGACCGTCAAGGACGCGGCCCCGGCGACCAGCAGCACGGCGTGGCCGCGGTCGTCGCGCGCATCGGCGAAGAGCGTCAGCACCGGAGGGACCAGCAGGGGCACGATGGCAAATCCTGTCTGCACCACCCGGCGCTCCGACGGCGCAGGACCGTGGTCGGCGACCGGTGCCGCATCGCGCCAGGTGCTGCGTGCCAGCAGCACCGGCGCGAGCATCCAGGCGGCATCCATGGCCCACGTGGAGTCTCCGCTTCCCGAGATGAGGAAGGCGATGTCCGCGGCGAGCCACAGCCCGACCCCGATCGGGAACGACACCGACAGGTAGGCCCGCGCACCGGGGCTCATCAGCGCCCGCGCCACGAGGCCGAGCAGGACGGCGTCCGCCACCGGGTAGGCCGCCCAGACGACCCGGACCGCGGCGGGGACCTCCTGGTCCGCCACGATCGGGTGGATCGCGACGTTCCAGGTCACCAGCACGCTCACCACCACCAGCGTGAGGGTGTCGAGTGCCAGCACGCGCCCCTCGCGGCCCACCTCGACCTGCCGCAGCACGAG
>NZ_QXFN01000060.1 GCF_004886325.1 Cellulomonas telluris | reverse complement strand
CCGATCTTGCTCGGGTCGATCTGGGCCGTGGTGCCCGAGCCGCTCAGCCCCGAGCGTCTCGGCGCGCTCACCGACTCGGCCAAGCTCGTCGCGCTGCACCTGCTCCGGGTGCGGGCGGGCGCCGACGTACGCCGTGGGGTGCGCGCGGACCTGCTCGCCTCGGCCCTGGCGGGTGGTGCCGGCGCTCCCGACGCGCTCGAGCGACTGGGCCTGGCCGGCCAGCCGCTGCTGGTGGTCGGGATGACGCTCGACGAGGTGCACGCCGTCGGCCCGGAGACCGACGACGCGGCTCTCACCCACGAGCGGGAGCGGCTCGGCGGCGCCTTCGCCCTGCACCTCGCGGCGGTGCACCCGCGCTCCGCGGCGGCGTCGCTCGGCGACGTGACCTACGGGCTGCTCGCGGTCTCCGGGGAGGCCGGTCACGCCGAGGAGCAGGCGGTGCGGGTGGTGCGCGACTTCATCGAGCGGATCGGGGAGCGGATGCGTCCCGTGGCGGCGGTGGGGACGGTGGCGGCCGACTTCTCCGGCATCGCCCGCAGCCGCACGAGTGTCGACCGTGCCCTGCGGGTGCTGCGCCGCGGCA
>NZ_QXFN01000059.1 GCF_004886325.1 Cellulomonas telluris | reverse complement strand
GGCCGGTCGACCTGCGCCCGGTCGACCGACCGTGGCCGGGGCGGGTGCCGGGCCCGGCCCCGGTGCGCGTCTTCGCGACGCCCCCGGCCGCCGAGGTCGTCGACGACGCCGGCCGCGACGTGTGCGTGAGCGAGCGCGGCGTGGTGACCGGAGAGCCGCGTCGGTTCCGGGTCGGCGGCGCCCGGGACGGACCCGTCCCGTCCTGGCAGCCCGTCGCGGCCTGGGCAGGTCCCTGGCCGACCGACGAGGGCTGGTGGTCCGGTGCTCCCGGGCCGACCGCCCGCTTCCAGGTCGTCGGCGCCGACGGCCGCGCGTGGCTGCTCGTGCGCTCTCCCGACGGCTGGGCGCTCGAGGCGGCCTACGACTGACACCACCACTGACCACTGACCACTGACCACGACCACTGACCACGGACCGACGGGAGAGGGGCGCCTGATGGGCTGGAACAACCCCGCGATGCACTGGAAGGAGCTCGAGCGTCGGCTGAGCGGACTCCCCGGAGCCGACGACGCGCCGGTGTCGCGTCGCAAGCACCCGCCGACGACGCCCTCGGCGATCGAGCGACCCACCCACGTCACGCCCT
>NZ_QXFN01000058.1 GCF_004886325.1 Cellulomonas telluris | reverse complement strand
GACCTGCTCAACTCCCGGCTGGCCGCCGCGGCGTCGGCGGCCGGCTTCTCGTTCGCCAACCCGACCAGCGCCTTCACCGGGCACGCCGTCTGCGACGACGCCGAGTGGATCAACGGCCTGTCCAACCCGATCAGCGAGAGCTACCACCCCAAGGCCGTCGGCCACGCCAGCGGCTACACCCCGGCCGTGAGCCCGCTGCTGACCGGCGGCGCCGTCGCGGTGACCGCGCAGGTCACTGCCGACGCCGCGGCGAGCGCCGACAGCCAGGCCGCCCTCCAGCAGCAGTACGCCGCCGCCGACCGCAGCATCGAGCCGGAGGCGTTCGTGGCACCCGACCTCACCACGCCCGAGGCCCGCAGGGCGGCCCGCAAGGCCGGCGTCGACCTCGACCGCTTCCTCGCCCGCAGCGCGCGCTGAGTCGCGGGTCGTGTCGCGGGTCGTGTCGCAGGTCGGTCGACGGACCGTGACAACCTGACGCCCCGCGCGCACGTCGAGGGAGCATGAGTCCAGAGACCGACCTCCGTACCCGGCTCGACCACGAGCTCCACGACCTGCCCGCCGTCCCGGCGGAGGCCTACCTCCTC
>NZ_QXFN01000057.1 GCF_004886325.1 Cellulomonas telluris | reverse complement strand
TCGGGATCGTCGCCGCCACCTCGTCGGTCGCCTTCGTCGCGGCGGTGTTCGTCGGCGGGACGGGGGCGGGCCTGGCCTCGCCCGCGCTCGTCCGCCTGGTCGACGACCTCGTCGCGCAGCGTGCGCGCGGGACGGCCCAGTCGCTGGTCAACTCCGGCACGGCGGTGGGCGTCGTGGCGGCGGGCACGGTCGCCCTCGCCACCGCGGGCGTCGCCTCGGCGTGGGGGCTGATGGCCGGGGTCTGCGCCGGGTCTGCGGTCCTGTGCCTCGCCCTCGCGGGGCGCGCACCCGCCGGTGCACCGGAGCGCGGGCGTGTGCGAGCGCCCCTCTCACTCGCCGCGCTGCAGGTCCCCTTGCTGGCGGCCGTGGTGGTGGGGGCGGGCTCCGCGCTCGTGTGGAGCTTCGGCCCCCTCGTCGCCGTCGCGGACGGTGGCGTCCCGGACGGGCACGTCGGCTGGTTGTGGATCGCGCTCGGTCTCGGCGGCCTCATCGGCCCCCTGACCGGAGTCGCGGTGGAGCACCTCGGGCTCCAGCGCGCATGGGTCCATTTCGCCGCCCTGGTGGTGCTCGCCCACGGCTTCCTCGCGCT
>NZ_QXFN01000056.1 GCF_004886325.1 Cellulomonas telluris | reverse complement strand
GTCGCTACCGCCGCCAGGACGAGATCGGCACACCCTTCTGCGTCACCGTGGACTTCGAGACGCTCGACGACGACGCGGTCACCATCCGCGAGCGCGACACGATGAGCCAGGAGCGGGTCAGCCTCGACGGCATCACGAGGTACTTCGCGGAGAAGCTCGTCGGCTGCTGATCCCGCCCACGGGGTGCCTGATTTGGGCGCGGCCCGCCCGGGTTCGACAATGGGCGGGTGACCGCCCTGCTGCCCGACTCGCTCACCCTGGGGTCGCTGCGCGTCGACACCCCGGTCGTGCTGGCGCCCATGGCCGGCATCACCAACGCCGCCTACCGCCGCCTGTGCGCCGAGCAGGGCGCCGGGCTCTACGTCTGCGAGATGATCACGAGCCGCGGCCTCGTCGAGGGTGACGAGACGACGCGGAAGATGCTCGTCTTCGACGACCTGGAGTCGGTCCGCTCGGTGCAGCTCTACGGCACCGACCCGGTCTACATCGGCAAGGCGGTCGAGATCCTCTGCGCCGACTTCGGCGTGGCCCACGTCGACCTCAACTTCGGCTGCCCGGTCCCGAAGGTGACCCGCAAGGGCGGCGGGGG
>NZ_QXFN01000055.1 GCF_004886325.1 Cellulomonas telluris | reverse complement strand
GACCTCCTGCGCGGCGCGCTCCTTGGCGGCGTCGCCGACCCGGTCGATGAAGTCGGCGACGGCCTGGCCGGAGCCGATCATCTTGACCTCGGTGTCGTAGTCGGGCCACGACGCGTAGCCGAGCAGGTCGGCGGTCTCCCGGCGCACGGCCAGCAGGTCCTGCAGGACCTGGTCGTTGGCGGGCCACGCGACGTTGCTGGCGGCCAGGGTCAGGTCGCGGCGGGCGTCGCCGTCGGAGCCGAAGGTCACGAACGGCACCAGGTCGGGGTAGTCGGTCGTCAGGGTGACCAGGCCGTCGTCGTCCGGCTCGTGGGTGGCGCGGTAGTCCTCGGGCAGCCCGGCGAGCCGCTCCGGCGCGACCCGGATCGACCGCACGTCGTCACGGATGTGGCGCCCGAAGTCCTGCGACAGCCGCACCGCGCGCTCGCTGAGCTCGCGCAGCCGGTCGCGGGTCGCCTCGTCGCGGTCGACGCCGGTGCGCCGGAAGTCGCGCAGGGTGTGCTCGAGGACGCGGCGGGCGTCGTCGTCGAGCCCGGTGGGGTCGAGCGCGTCGAAGGCGGCGAAGAGGTCGCGGTCCAGGCCCAGCTCG
>NZ_QXFN01000054.1 GCF_004886325.1 Cellulomonas telluris | reverse complement strand
GCTCACCGTCTGCCTCGTGACGGGTCTCGCCGTCGGGTGGGCCATCCACCCGCTGGGCAACGCGTTCGGGACCGGGCCGACGCTGGTCTCGTGGGTGCAGGCGCTGGCGCTCGTGCTGGTCGCCGCCATCATGGGGTTCCTCGCCTGGCACACGTGGCAGGCCGTGCACGTGCGCCGCGAGCGGCTCGAGCCGCACCAGGCCGTCAACCGCCTCGTGCTGGCCCGGGCGTGCGCGCTCGGCGGCGCCTTCGTGGCGGCCGGCTACGTCGGCTACGCCGTGAGCTGGCTGGGCGACGAGTCGCAGTACGCCGACCGCTGGGTCCTCCGCGCGGTGGTCGCGGCCGCCGGTGCGGCCGGCACGACGCTCGCCTCCCTCGCGCTGGAGCACGCGTGTCGCGCCGACGGAGGCGCGCCCCGGCCCTAGGGTGGGCCCCATGCCTTCCCAGCAGCCCCAGCAGTCACAGGCGTCCCGGACGCCTGCACGCCGCCGCCAGCGCAGCACGCGCCTGGTCGTCGCCGTCGTGCTCCTCGTCGTCGGTGCGGCCCTCGTGGCCGGCGCCCTGGCCTCGGCCTCCGCCGTGCTGACCGCTG
>NZ_QXFN01000053.1 GCF_004886325.1 Cellulomonas telluris | reverse complement strand
GGTCGACCCCGCCCGGGACCACCTCCTGGGTCCGGTCGACGCTCCGCTGACCCTCGTGGAGTACCTCGACTACGAGTGCCCGTTCTGCGCGCGCGTCAGCGGCGTGGGCGAGGAGCTGCGCGCCCACTTCGGCGACCGGGTCCGCTACGTCACCCGCCACCTGCCGCTCACCGTCCACCCGCACGCCGAGCTCGCCGCCGTCGCCGCCGAGGCGGCCGCGAAGCAGGGCCGGTTCTGGGAGATGCACGAGACCCTCTTCGCCCACCAGGACCAGCTCGAGCTCGAGGACCTGGTCGGCTACGCCGCCGAGCTCGACCTCGACGTCGAGCAGTTCATGCGCGACCTGGAGGACGAGGACCTCGCCCGCCACATCCAGCACGACGTGGCGTCCGCGGAGGAGAGCGGCGTGCGCGGCACGCCGACCTTCTTCATCGGCGGGAGGCGGCACATCGGCCCCCACGACGCGCGCACCCTCATCGCCGCGCTCGAGGAGCACGCCCGCTCGGTCCCCGGGGCTCGGCCGATCGGCTGATCCGGCCCGGCCCCCGGGCTGATCCGCGGGAGGTCGCCGACGACGAGGCTCGTCGTCATG
>NZ_QXFN01000052.1 GCF_004886325.1 Cellulomonas telluris | reverse complement strand
TGCCGCCTTCCGCGCCGCCCTCGCCGCCGCCGGATTCGTCGTCAGCCTCGAGCTGCGCGAGACCGACGTGACGCGCGTCGCCGACGTCGTCCTGCCGGTCGCACCGGTCACCGACAAGTCCGGCACCTTCGTCACCTGGGACGCGCGACCCCGCGAGTTCGCCGCGGTCTTCAGCAACCCCGCCTCCCTGCCCGACCTGCGGGTGCTCGCCGGCATCGCCGACGAGCTCGCCGGCCTGGGACAGGGCAGCCGCCTCGGCTTCCGCACGGTCGCCGACGTGCGCGCCGAGATGCAGTCCCTCGGCCCGTGGGACGGCGCCCGCCCCGCGCTCGACGCGGGCAAGGCCCCGAAGCCGGCCAAGGCGCCGCGGAAGGGCGAGACGCCGTTCGCGCTGGCGACCTGGAAGCAGCTGGTCGACCTCGGCTCGATGCAGGACGGCGAGGAGCACCTGCGCGCCACCGCCCGCACCCCGGTCGCCCGCCTCAGCCGCGCGTCGTACGAGTCCGTGCTCGGCATGCTCGACACCGCGACCGACCACCGCGTCACCGTCACCGGCGACCGCGGCAGCATCACGCTGCCGGTCGTCGTCGCCGA
>NZ_QXFN01000008.1 GCF_004886325.1 Cellulomonas telluris | reverse complement strand
CTCGACTACTGCATTGGGGAAAGCCCTCTAAAAAAAATGAAAAAAGAATATATTTAAGGCGATATTTATCGCCTTAAATATATAGAAAAGAGTAAGCAGGGGGTAAAAAGTAGATTTTAAGCTGATATATAGCTATTGAAGGGCATTTTCTTTGGTCTAATTTTTTATACTTTTTGGTCTAATTTTTTATACCTTTTGGTCTATTTTTTTTTGACCTTTTGGTCTAATTATGATAAAATGGAAATATAAAAATATAGGAGAAAGGTGATAATATGCCAAAACAAAAAACTGAAAACGAAATAATATATAACGGTAAAAGTCGATGGAGAAACCTAGATACAGGTGAAATAATAGAAACTGATGAAGTCATAAAGAAAACTCCTAGAAATGGTTTTATGATCACATATTTAACTGCAATCGTTCAATTAATAGATAGTTTAGGTAATAAAAAAATGCAAGTTGTAAAATACATATTAGAAAACATGGACAAATCAACAAATACGTTAATTATAACTACAAGAGAATTGACCGAAAAAAGCAAGGTATCTAGACAAACTGTAATAGACACATTAAAAACACTGGAGCAAGCCCAAATAATTACTAGAAGAACTGGAGCAATAATGATACATCCAAGCCTTGTTCATCGTGGTAAAGATACAAAAGAGAAATACTTACTTGCTAGATTCGAAGATTTTAATAATAATAAGGCTCCAATTACTGCAGTCGAATAAACCGCCCAAGAATTGATTCTAAGGCGGTTTTACCTTTCCATATCATATCCTCGTTGTTTAGTCATTTCGTTTTTATGTTCACGCTCAAAGTAATCCTCTACTTCCCTTCCAACTAGTTCATTCTTAACAAGCCCTCTAAACGTTTTAAATTGCTCTTTAAAGACTTTTTTCGTTTGTTGATATAAAACCTTTACGTTTATCTTCAAATCGTTTATATGAGCTTGTAACGAGCCTATTTTTGTATGTAATTCTTTATTTCTCTCTCTCAACTCCGCATTAATCTGATGAGATGCTTTTAAATTGTTAGACAAGCCCTCTACTTGCAGGTGTAATTTTTTATTTTCTTCCACCAAATCTGTACTTTGCAAACGTTCATAATCCCTTTTGACCATATAGGCAGCGTTCACCATTTTTTGTACTCTTTTCAATTCGTTCGTTCCAATAATCCAATTCCCAGTGTTTTTGGTTATCGTTTCTGTTTTAAATAATCCTTTTTTCACAACCTCTGTTTTTTTCTCTTTCCCTTTTGCATTGATTTTGATTTCTTGTGGTAATTGTTCACTGAGATCTAAAAGCTTTTTCTTTTTACTTTCAAATTCTTTATCTAAAGATTGGATTTTTCTCTCCAAGTCTTTTTCTTTTATCTTTATTTCCGCATCCATCGCCTTTTTTTGTTTCTCTATTTCTAGAGAATGCTTTTTTAAATCCTTAACGGTATCAACACCAATCGTTTTATCATTTAAAATTCCATCTTTGTAGATGTGTGGTATTTCCTTTTTCAAAAATGTATCTAAATCTTGGTGGAATGTCTTTAAATCTTTTCTTGTTAAAACCTCTTTGGCTGAAACTTTTTCCCGTTGTTTTTTCTCGTCCCAAACAACAGGCATAAAAGCAAAATGCATATGAGGTGTTGTTTCGTCCTTATGTACGTTAGCGGACAATACATTTTTTTCACCGCCATAACGATTCGCTAAAAACTCATAGGTTTTTTCAAAAAATTCACGTTGTTCTTTTTCTGAAGTCCCCTTCAAGTTTTCTGGTAACGTAACAACCCAATCACTACAAACTTTTACATCTTTCCGATTCAAACAATGTACTTCACGTAATCGATCATTCATGCGGGAAAGTGTATCTCCTTCTTTTTCGCATAAATCATAATTTAAATTTGACCGCTCATTATCAATCTCTTGATTCGAATGATTTTCTGTTTTTCTGTCCCAATGAATCGATAATCCTTGTACGCTGCCTTTTGTATATTTTTCTACATGAGCCACAAGTAAGCCCCCCTTTTGGTAATCAGCATAGCACGAAGATTGAGAGAATCCAATAATTTGGTCTAGCACGTTATACCAAATTTCATTTGGACGTGCTCTGCGAGGCTCGTTGGCTTCGCCAAACCATGCCTTGCATGGCAAAAAAACCTCGGACTTTGTCCGAACCTACAAGGGGAACTCTTCCCCTTGACCCCATCAATCGAACTCCCCAACCCCTCAATCCTTGAGGGACTCCCTCGCCGGTTGGCAGGCCAAAACGTTTGACGTTTTGACAGGCCAAGAGGGTGAAGAATCAATTGCACGTGTCAATTCCTTAATGCTCCTTTCATGGATCAGCACAAACCGCTGACCCCTTCCAGTCCGCTTACCATTGACACTTACCGCTAATTTTTCCTTTTCCAACAATCGCTTTGCAAATTACTCCAAACATATGTGTTTCCTATTCGAATGAATATAAGAGTAAAGTACATAATAAATATGAAATATACCTTCAACCTTCAACTGTTACCCCTAAAAAGAACCCTATCCAACATTAGGGTTCTTTTTTCATACCAAGCCAAAAATAAAAAAGGCTTATCCAGTTATATACACATTTTTGTCCCCTGCATACACTACTTATGTACAACTGCCTACTTGATAAATTGCCATACAACAGAGTGATTGAAAGGGGATTTTATGAATTATTCATTTAATAAATCTGATAAATTAATCCCTTTTAAAAAGAACTACGGGTGTTCAAAAACAGCCTGTAGGGACCCTTGTAGTTCAATACCAATAAAAAAGTCAAAATCCTATATAGTGGATTTTGACTTTTTTATTGGTATCCCCCTTGTTTTTGGGTGTGAGTGCTGGCTGGGGGTTTGGGGGCTAGCCCCCAGGAACTTAACGTAATTTTATATGGCATTAGTGAAATTCTTGAACGATAGATCAAGGCGGTTCGGCAGGTACAATTGCTAGTCCAAGTCGTGCAACTTAAATCCTCGTTTTTGGTATGTTCGGCTTGGCGACA
>NZ_QXFN01000051.1 GCF_004886325.1 Cellulomonas telluris | reverse complement strand
TCAGCGTGGCCCGGAGGTCGATCTCGGTGAGGATGCCGAACCCCTGCTCGCCGAGCGCCGCCCGCACGGCCTCGACCGCGTCGTCGTACGGCCGCGAGAGCGTGGCGCTGAGCGTGAAGGTGGCCATCAGGCGCTCCGCTCCTGCTCGGCGAGCGCGGCGTCGACGTCGAGGTCGCGCACGGCCGCGATGACCTGCTCGAGCGCGGCGGCAGGCAGGGCACCGGGCTGGGAGAACACCAGCGTGCCGCCCTTGAACGCCATGAGCGTCGGGATCGAGGTGATGCCGGCGGCGGCAGCGAGGCCCTGCTCGGCCTCGGTGTCGACCTTGGCGAACACGATGTCGGGGTGCTCGACCGAGGCCTTCTCGTAGACGGGGGCGAACATGCGGCACGGGCCGCACCAGGCCGCCCAGAAGTCGACGAGGACGATGTGGTTGTCGGTGACGGTGCGCTCGAAGCTCTCCGCACCCAAGGTGATGGTGCCCATCGGACTGGCTCCTCTGCTGTTGCTGGGGTGGTTGCACCCACCTGAACAAGGATACCCCCGCCCGTATTCCACGGCGCGCGCCGCGGACCCGGTCCGCCGAGTTGCGGGAATA
>NZ_QXFN01000050.1 GCF_004886325.1 Cellulomonas telluris | reverse complement strand
CGCGACCGCCGGGGACGGCGGCATCAGCAGCACGTCGGCGCCGGCGCGCATCGCCTGCACGGCGGTACGCCCCGGGTCGCGGCCGCGGGTGACGGCGGCCATCTCGAGCGAGTCGGTCACGACGAGGCCATCGAAGCCGAGCTCGTCGCGCAGCAGGCCCGTCGTGACCTTGCGCGACAGCGACGACGGCACCCTCGGGTCGACCGCCCGGACGTCGATGTGGCCGATCATCACGGCGGGCAGCCCGCCCTCGACTGCGGCCCGGAACGGCACCAGGTCGCTGGCGCCGAGCTCCTGCACCGACTTCGTCTGCACGGGCAGCGTGAGGTGGCTGTCCGCCGGGACCGACCCGTGCCCGGGGAAGTGCTTCACCACCGGGAGCACCCCCGCGGACGAGAACCCGTCGGCCGCCGCCACCACGTGCTCCGCGACCGTCTCGGAGCGCGACGACGCGGACCGCGAGCCGATCGTGGGGTCGCCCGGGCCCGAGGTGACGTCGGCGTCGGGCGCGAAGTCGACGGTGAACCCGAGCCGGCGCAGCTCGCCCGCGCCGGCGGCGTACGACTGCTGCGTCAGGGCCGCGTCTCCGGCGGCGCCCA
>NZ_QXFN01000049.1 GCF_004886325.1 Cellulomonas telluris | reverse complement strand
TCGCGGCTGTCGGCGCGGACATCCGCTGGGCCACCTGCAACATCTTCTCCACCCAGGACCACGCCGCGGCGGCCGTCGTCGTCGGCCCGCCTGCCAAGGGCGGCACCCCCGAGGACCCGCAGGGCGTCCCGGTCTTCGCCTGGAAGGGCGAGACCCTCGCCGAGTACTGGGACGAGGCCGAGAAGGTCTTCGACTTCCCCGGTGACGACGGCGAGCCGGGCGGCCCCAACATGCTGCTCGACGACGGCGGCGACATCACCATGCTGCTGCACCTCGGCGTCGAGTACGAGAAGGCCGGCGCCGTGCCGTCGCAGGACTCCACCGACAACGAGGAGTTCAAGGAGGTGCTGCGCGTCCTGGCCCGCTCGCTCGAGGCCGACCCGCAGCGCTGGACGAGGCGCGCGCCGCTCGTCAAGGGCGTCTCGGAGGAGACAACCACCGGTGTGCTGCGTCTCTACGAGCGCTTCAAGGAGGGCACGCTGCTCTTCCCGGCGATCAACGTCAACGACTCGGTCACCAAGTCGAAGTTCGACAACAAGTACGGCTGCCGTCACTCGCTCATCGACGGGATCAACCGCGCCACCGACGTCATGATCGGC
>NZ_QXFN01000048.1 GCF_004886325.1 Cellulomonas telluris | reverse complement strand
CGACCCCACGCTGACCGCCGGCCTTCGGCTGCGCGCGCCCGGGCTGGACGACCTCGTCCTCGACGTGCCCGACGGCGCGCCGGTGCCGGTACGCCTCTTCTCGCTCGACCTCCACGCCGTTCACGCCCCGGCCGCGGACGCCTGGATCGCGCGGGCGCTGGGACGTGACGACCTCCGCCTGGTGTGGTGCCACGACCCCGAGGCCCGCAACCTCCAGCCCGGCTTCTCGCGTCCCGAGGACTTCACCGCCTTCGCCGACGCCTTCCCGGTGACGGTCGCCTCGCTGGCCTCCCTCCGCCAGCTCGACGACTGGATGGTCGAACGCGCGCTCGAGCTCGGCGAGGAGCCGCCCCAGCCGCTGCCGGTCGAGCGCTTCCGCGCCAACCTCGTCGTCGACGGGGACGTGCCCTTCGCCGAGGACGACTGGACGACGCTCGACGTCGGCGCCGTCCGTTTCCGCGTCGCCAAGCCGACGAACCGGTGCGTGATGACGACCATCGACCCGCACACGCTGACGACCGCCAAGGAGCCGATCCGTACGCTCGCGCGGCACCGTCTCGCGGACGGCAAGACCAGGTTCGCGGTGCATCTCGTGCCCGA
>NZ_QXFN01000047.1 GCF_004886325.1 Cellulomonas telluris | reverse complement strand
TCGCAGGCCCTCGTGGACCGCGGTCATCGCGCACCTGCCACGGCGGGGAGGTCGCGCGGCGCGGGCTCGTCGCGCAGGGACGCGCGGTCGCCCGAGTGGGCGGCGCGGACGATGCGCTCCAGCGCGTCGACGTCGAGGGGGCGCGGATTGTTGGCGACCAGTCGCTCGGCTCCGGCCGCCTGCTCGGCGGTCCACCGCAGCCGGTCCTCGGGCAGCCCCAGGTCAGCCAGGGTGGCCGGGATGCCGACCGCGGACAGCAGGGCGGCCACCCGGTCGATCGCCTCGTCGGCGAGGTCCTCGGGGGTGCCGGTGGCCGGTGCGCCCATCGCCACCGCCACCGCGGCGAGCTCGGTGATCCGCTCGGGCCGGTTGAACTCCATCACGTAGGGCAGGAGCAGCCCGACCCCGATCCCGTGCGGGGTGTGGGTCAGGGCGCCGACCGGGTACTGGATGGCGTGGGCGGCGGCGGTCCCGGCCGTGCCGAGCGCGAAGCCGCCGGCCGTGGCGCCCAGCATCATCGCCTCGCGGGCCGGCACGTCGTCGGGCTGGGACCAGGCGCGCTCCAGGCTGCCGGCGATGAGCCGGATGCCGAGGAGCGCAG
>NZ_QXFN01000046.1 GCF_004886325.1 Cellulomonas telluris | reverse complement strand
AGCCGCTCGGCTTCAGCATCGACGAGATGAAGGCCGTCATGTCCGACCTCGAGGTGCTCGACGACCCGTCGTCGGGCTCGGACGCCCGGGGCGCCGCCCGCGAGCGGCTCGGTGCGGTGTCGCAGGACGCCGTCGAGCGGCGCGAGCGCCTGGTCCGCCAGCTCGACATGGCCGACGAGTTCATCGGCCTGCTGGCCGCCCGACGCGACGCCTGAGGCGGGCCGCACCGCCGCACCGCGGACGTACGCCCCTCGGGGTGTGTCCCGCCAGCCGTGCCGCCCCTAGCGTCACTGCCAGCCCCGCTCCGACCCGCGGCCCCAGACGCACGGTGGAGCACCTCCACCGGTCTCTCCGCACGACGACAGATCGGGACAACCTCATGCAGGACACCACTCGGACGGGTGCCGTCGCGCCCCGGGCCGGCATGCCGCCGCTCGCGCGCAGGTCGGTCCTCGCCGGCGCCGCACTGGCGTCGGTGCTGCCGACCGTCTCGGGCTGTGCCGGGCTGACCAGGCGGGTGTCCGCCACGACCGCGGGCCGGCGCGACGTGCTGAGCGTGCAGGTCTACGGCACCGACGTGGAGGCGAAGATCTACGACCAG
>NZ_QXFN01000007.1 GCF_004886325.1 Cellulomonas telluris | reverse complement strand
TCGGGTGGGCCTTCGTGGAATGGTTGTCCGGCGGCGTCCTACTCTCCCACACCCTGGCGGGTGCAGTACCATCGGCGCTGAAGGGCTTAGCTTCCGGGTTCGGAATGGGACCGGGCGTTTCCCCTTCGCTATGACCGCCGTAACGCTGTCGAGAATCTGTCAAACAGGCACATGGCCCGTTGGTTTCTCGGGAACCGCACAGTGGACGCGTAGCAATGAATGAAGGTGAGTCAAGTTGTCGGCTTATTAGTACCGGTCAGCTGCGGCAGTCTTTCGTCCTGCCTTCCACATCCGGCCTATCTACCCAGTGGTCTATCTGGGAGCCTCTCACCCCGAAGGGCGTGGAAACCTCATCTTGAAGCAGGCTTCCCGCTTAGATGCTTTCAGCGGTTATCCCTTCCGAACGTAGCCAACCAGCCGTGCTCCTGGCGGAACAACTGGCACACCAGAGGTTCGTCCGTCCCGGTCCTCTCGTACTAGGGACAGCCCTTCTCAAGTTTCCTGCGCGCGCAGCGGATAGGGACCGAACTGTCTCACGACGTTCTAAACCCAGCTCGCGTACCGCTTTAATGGGCGAACAGCCCAACCCTTGGGACCTACTCCAGCCCCAGGATGCGACGAGCCGACATCGAGGTGCCAAACCATGCCGTCGATATGGACTCTTGGGCAAGATCAGCCTGTTATCCCCGGGGTACCTTTTATCCGTTGAGCGACGGCGCTTCCACAAGCCACCGCCGGATCACTAGTTCCGACTTTCGTCCCTGCTCGACCTGTCAGTCTCACAGTCAAGCTCCCTTGTGCACTTGCACTCGCCACCTGATTGCCAACCAGGCTGAGGGAACCTTTGAGCGCCTCCGTTACATTTTAGGAGGCAACCGCCCCAGTTAAACTACCCACCAGGCACTGTCCCTGATCCGGATCACGGACCGAGGTTAGATGTCCAGAGCGACCAGAGTGGTATTTCAACGATGACTCCACCGACACTGGCGTGCCGGCTTCACAGTCTCCCACCTATCCTACACAAGCCGCACCGAACACCAATACCAAGCTATAGTAAAGGTCCCGGGGTCTTTCCGTCCTGCTGCGCGTAACGAGCATCTTTACTCGTAGTGCAATTTCGCCGAGTTCGCGGTTGAGACAGCGGAGAAGTCGTTACGCCATTCGTGCAGGTCGGAACTTACCCGACAAGGAATTTCGCTACCTTAGGATGGTTATAGTTACCACCGCCGTTTACTGGGGCTTAAATTCTGAGCTTCGCACTTGCGTGCTGACCCGTCCTCTTAACCTTCCAGCACCGGGCAGGCGTCAGTCCGTATACATCGTCTTGCGACTTCGCACGGACCTGTGTTTTTAGTAAACAGTCGCTTCTCCCTGGTCTCTGCGGCCCTCCACGCTTCCCCGGGCATGCCGGTTCACGCTTGAGGCCCCCCTTCTCCCGAAGTTACGGGGGCATTTTGCCGAGTTCCTTAACCACGATTCTCTCGATCGCCTTGGTATTCTCTACCTGACCACCTGAGTCGGTTTGGGGTACGGGCGGCTAGAACCTCGCGTCGAGGCTTTTCTTGGCAGCATAGGATCACCCATTTCCCGCATACGCGGTACCCGTCGGTTCTCAGGCACATGAGGTGCGGATTTGCCTGCACCTCGCCCTACGGCCTTGGACGTGGACTACCATCGCCACGCTGGGCTACCTTCCTGCGTCACCCCTGTTAATACGCTTACCTACTACCGGTTCGGGTCCCGTGCTCCCCGGTGCGGTGTCCCCGAAGGGACGGTGCACCGGCTCGGACGGTCAGCATCACCGGGCTCGGTATGGGCGGTTCTTCGCCGGTACGGGAATATCAACCCGTTGTCCATCGACTACGCCTGTCGGCCTCGCCTTAGGTCCCGACTTACCCAGGGCGGATTAGCCTGGCCCTGGAACCCTTGGTCATTCGGCGGACGGGTTTCTCACCCGTCTTTCGCTACTCATGCCTGCATTCTCACTCGTGTGGGCTCCACCACTGGGTTCCCCCGCGGCTTCACCGCCCACACGACGCTCCCCTACCCATCCACACGACTGAACCACGAAGGCTTGTCACGAGTGTGAATGCCACAGCTTCGGCGGTGTGCTTGAGCCCCGCTACATTGTCGGCGCGGAATCACTTGACCAGTGAGCTATTACGCACTCTTTCAAGGGTGGCTGCTTCTAAGCCAACCTCCTGGTTGTCTGTGCAACTCCACATCCTTTCCCACTTAGCACACGCTTAGGGGCCTTAGCTGGTGGTCTGGGCTGTTTCCCTCTCGACTACGGAGCTTATCCCCCGCAGTCTCACTGCCACGCTCTGGCTTACCGGCATTCGGAGTTTGGCTAACGTCAGTAACCTGGTGGGGCCCATCGGCTATCCAGTAGCTCTACCTCCGGCAAGAAACACGTGACGCTGCACCTAAATGCATTTCGGGGAGAACCAGCTATCACGAAGTTTGATTGGCCTTTCACCCCTAACCACAGGTCATCCCCCAGGTTTTCAACCCTGGTGGGTTCGGGCCTCCACGCGGTCTTACCCGCGCTTCACCCTGCCCATGGCTAGATCACTTCGCTTCGGGTCTAGAGCACGCGACTGACTCGCCCTGTTCGGACTCGCTTTCGCTACGGCTTCCCCACACGGGTTAACCTCGCCACGTACCACTAACTCGCAGGCTCATTCTTCAAAAGGCACGCCGTCACCCCTGCTAGGGAGGCTCCGACGGATTGTAGGCACACGGTTTCAGGTACTATTTCACTCCCCTCCCGGGGTACTTTTCACCTTTCCCTCACGGTACTTGTCCGCTATCGGTCACCAGGTAGTATTTAGGCTTACACAGTGGTCTGTGCAGATTCACTCCGGGTTTCTCGGGCCCGGAGCTACTTGGGATCCCCATCGGGAGGCCACGCCATTTCGTCTACGGGGGTACCACCCTCTGTGCCGGGCCTTTCAATGCCCTTCGACTATGACGCGACTTTCTGACTCCCTGCTGACACGGCAGTATCAGCTGACGGGTCCCACAACCCCGCACGTGCAACGCCTGCCGGCTTGAACACACGCACGGTTTGGCCTGATCCGCTTTCGCTCGCCACTACTCACGGAATATCTCTTCCTGCCGGTACTGAGATGTTTCACTTCCCGGCGTTCCCTCCACGCACCCTATATATTCAGGTGCGGGTCACCACACATGACTGTGGCGGGGTTTCCCCATTCGGACATCCTCGGATCACGGTTCGTTTGCCAACTCCCCGAGGCTTATCGCAGGCTACTACGTCCTTCTTCGGCTCCTGGTGCCAAGGCATCCACCCTGTGCCCTTATAAACTTGACCACAAAGATCATTCAAAGATGCTCGCGTCCACTGTGCAGTTCTCAAGCAACCACCGGACCTTCGCCGGCACCCGGTGCGCCAACCCCGCAACACGCGAGGCGGTACGACACCACCGACGAACCCGAAGGCCCACCCGACCCCCAGCACCCACCCGGCCACCACCCACGCACAACGGCGCGACCAGCAACCCGGCAGACCCGGAAGATCTCGTGACCCCGAAGCAACACCCCGACAAGCGGGCTGTTCCCTCAGGACCCAACAGCGTGCCAGGCCGACCACACCACCAGCAGGACAACCGTTCCCTCCCCCACCACGCGGCCCCGAGCAAGCTCGAGACCACACGATGCGGCGTACTAGGCACCCACCAGCCCATGGCCGGCCGTAGTCGATGTTCCACCCTCGAGCACCACCCCTCACACACTGACGGTGAGGGCATGGGCCTGGACACCCACCCACACCCATGACAGGCGCAGGCACGTGCCAGATGCTCCTTAGAAAGGAGGTGATCCAGCCGCACCTTCCGGTACGGCTACCTTGTTACGACTTAGTCCTAATCGCCAGTCCCACCTTCGACGGCTCCCCCCTACAAGAGGTTGGGCCACCGGCTTCGGGTGTTACCGACTTTCATGACTTGACGGGCGGTGTGTACAAGGCCCGGGAACGTATTCACCGCAGCGTTGCTGATCTGCGATTACTAGCGACTCCGACTTCATGGGGTCGAGTTGCAGACCCCAATCCGAACTGAGACCGGCTTTTTGGGATTCGCTCCACCTCGCGGTATCGCAGCCCTTTGTACCGGCCATTGTAGCATGCGTGAAGCCCAAGACATAAGGGGCATGATGATTTGACGTCATCCCCACCTTCCTCCGAGTTGACCCCGGCAGTCTCCCATGAGTCCCCGGCATAACCCGCTGGCAACATGGGACGAGGGTTGCGCTCGTTGCGGGACTTAACCCAACATCTCACGACACGAGCTGACGACAACCATGCACCACCTGTGCACCGACCTTGCGGGGCACCCATCTCTGAGTGTTACCGGTGCATGTCAAGCCTTGGTAAGGTTCTTCGCGTTGCATCGAATTAATCCGCATGCTCCGCCGCTTGTGCGGGCCCCCGTCAATTTCTTTGAGTTTTAGCCTTGCGGCCGTACTCCCCAGGCGGGGCACTTAATGCGTTTGCTGCGGCACGGAATCCGTGGAATGGACCCCACACCTAGTGCCCAACGTTTACGGCATGGACTACCAGGGTATCTAATCCTGTTCGCTCCCCATGCTTTCGCTCCTCAGCGTCAGTTGCGGCCCAGTGACCTGCCTTCGCCATCGGTGTTCCTCCTGATATCTGCGCATTCCACCGCTACACCAGGAATTCCAGTCACCCCTACCGCACTCTAGTCTGCCCGTACCCACTGCAAGCCCCAGGTTGAGCCTGAGGTTTTCACAGCAGACGCGACAGACCGCCTACGAGCTCTTTACGCCCAATAATTCCGGACAACGCTTGCGCCCTACGTATTACCGCGGCTGCTGGCACGTAGTTAGCCGGCGCTTCTTCTGCAGGTACCGTCACTTGCGCTTCTTCCCTGCTGAAAGAGGTTTACAACCCGAAGGCCGTCATCCCTCACGCGGCGTCGCTGCATCAGGCTTGCGCCCATTGTGCAATATTCCCCACTGCTGCCTCCCGTAGGAGTCTGGGCCGTGTCTCAGTCCCAGTGTGGCCGGTCGCCCTCTCAGGCCGGCTACCCGTCGTCGCCTTGGTAGGCCATCACCCCACCAACAAGCTGATAGGCCGCGAGCCCATCCCCCACCGATAAATCTTTCCAGACACTCCGGATGCCCGGGCGTCTCGTATCCAGTATTAGACCTCGTTTCCAAGGCTTATCCCAGAGTGGAGGGCAGGTTGCTCACGTGTTACTCACCCGTTCGCCACTGATCCGGTCAGCAAGCTGACCTTCACCGTTCGACTTGCATGTGTTAAGCACGCCGCCAGCGTTCGTCCTGAGCCAGAATCAAACTCTCCGTTAATGTCAAACGCCACCCACCAGGCGAACCCGGCAGACAACAGACACACAAAGAAACCCCACAAAAGCAGGGCCGAAACTGGTCTCTACCCCGAGCGCCACCCACAGGGGCGCGGATGCAACGCTCAGGCTCGACACCAAACAAATGGCATCGACTACTTGGCACACTGTTGAGTTCTCAAGGAACAGACGCTCATCCTCGATCCACCCTCTCGGGCTTCCCGCAGGAGGCTCATCCAC
>NZ_QXFN01000045.1 GCF_004886325.1 Cellulomonas telluris | reverse complement strand
GCCGACATGGGCCAGGTGGGCTACGAGATGGCCCTGCTGGTGGACCGAGTGGGACGTACCGTCGAGGCCCAGGCCCGCGTCGGTACGGGCGGCTGACCGGTCCACGACATGACGCCGCCTGTCGAGCCCGAGGACGAGGGCTACCGCCCACGCCTCGTCCGCTCCTACACCCTCACCGCCGGACGGACGGCCGCCAAGGTCGAGCTGGCCATGGAGGCCACGCTCCGTCTCCAGGCGGGTGCGGAGGCACCGGCGCTGTCGCCCTCAGCCGCGCAGGTCCTCGAGGTCTGCGACCGGCGTTCCGTGGCCGAGGTGTCGGCCCTGACCAAGATGCCGATCGGCGTCACCCGGGTGCTGCTGGGTGACCTCATCGAGCAGGGCCTGATCCGTATCCAGGCCACCATCACCGACAAGACGTCGACAGATGAGCGCCTCGAGCTCATCGAAAGGACCCTCCGTGGACTTCGAAACTACTAAGGCACAGCGCGCGGCTGCGTCGACGAAGATCGTCATTGCAGGCGGCTTCGGCGTCGGCAAGTCGACGCTCGTCGGCGCCGTGTCGGAGATCGACCCGCTGCGCACCGAGGCGCTCGTGACCAACGAGTCC
>NZ_QXFN01000044.1 GCF_004886325.1 Cellulomonas telluris | reverse complement strand
TCAGCGTCGACGGGCGCCCCGAGGAGGTCGGGGGCCGTCAGGTCCCCGGCCACGAAGAGGGCGACGTGATCATCGGCGCCAGGGGCTCGAACTCCGCGGTCGCGACCATCGTCGAACGCGTCAGCGGCTACATCGTGCTGGGCCACATCGCGACGGGCCGCAAGAGCGAGGACGTCATCGACGCCGTCGCGCTCGCCATGAGCAGCTACCCGCCCGAGCTGGCCAAGACACTGACCTGGGATCGCGGGATCGAGATGGTCAACCACGCCGACCTCACCGCCCGCACCGGTATCGACGTCTACTTCGCCGACCCGTACAAGCCCTGGCAGCGAGGCAGCAATGAGAACGTCAACGGGCTCCTACGCGAATACCTGCCCAAGGGCACAGACCTGTCCGTACACACTCCAGCCGACCTGCAAGCCATCGCCGATCAGCTCAACGATCGACCCCGCAAACGCCTGGGCTTCTACACACCACGCGAGCGACTCGCTACCTTGATCGACGAAGACCTCAACCGCGTTGCGACGACCGAATGAACCCGCCGGCACGGGCCTTCCACGATGTCCTCTCGGCCACGCGTCGCCGGCCGTCGTCCCCTGACGGCGGT
>NZ_QXFN01000043.1 GCF_004886325.1 Cellulomonas telluris | reverse complement strand
ACCTCAGCCGCACGGCCGGCACCGAGGCCGAGCGTCTGGTCCACCTCGAGGCGCACCGCCGCCGCGTGCTGGAGGACCTGGCACGCACGCAGTCGCACCTGGCCCACATCGAACACAAGATCGCGAGCTACCGCGAGGTGCTCGCCCACAGGAAGGACACACCCACCTCATGAAGACCACCTCACTGGGCGACGGCCTCGACGTCTCGGCCATCGGTCTCGGCGCGATGGGCATGAGCGCCTTCTACGGCGCCAGCGACGAAGCCACCTCGATCGCGACCCTTCGCGGAGCCGTCGACCTCGGCGTCACGTTCATCGACACCGCCGAGGCCTACGGCCCGTTCGAGAACGAGAAGCTCATCGCCCGCGCGCTCAAGGACCGTCGCGACGAGATCGTCCTCGCCACCAAGGCCTCGGCCGAGACCGACGACGACGGGACGGTCCACGGCCGCAACGGCACCCCCGCCTACATCAGGCGCGCCGCCGAGCGCTCGCTGCGCCACCTCCAGACGGACGTCATCGACCTCTACTACCTCCATCGCGTCGACCCCGCCGTTCCCATCGAGGAGTCGGTCGGCGCGATGAGCGAGCTGGTCGCCGAGGGCAAGGT
>NZ_QXFN01000042.1 GCF_004886325.1 Cellulomonas telluris | reverse complement strand
ATGAAAAATAAAAGAGAACTAGCGAAATTGTGGTTTGCCATTAACCATCTTAGTTCTGGCATGTTATCTCGATAAAGTTGAATGAAATTAAGATTCTTTTTTTCACTTTCTTTTTTCTGTTGATCTTGTTCATTTTTTTCATCTAGTTCTAATAATTTTTGAAGTTTTTTAAATTCATCCGCGTTTAATTCTATAGTGATTTTTTCTTGGGAGTTCTTGTCCATTTTTCCACCCCTTTTTTGCAAGAAGGTATCACACTATGATACCTATATGTATAATCTTTGTTATATCCTATAACATGACCTGATATATGTAAAGACAAATTTGTTATATTCTTCTACAAATAGGTATCACAAGCTATGTTACCTATAGGTATCACACTATGATACCTATTAAACTCTGAAACCCTTATATATCAAGGCTTCTCTTACGTTCCCTTTCTATATCTCCTAATAGGGTTTTTCTCCACGCAATGGGCAGGTAGTATTTTTTGAGAAACCCACTCAAAAAATCTCCACCTTTTTTCCATTGCATTCCGAAATTCGGCTGGTTTTTAGCTTTCGCCAAGCCGAACAGACCAAAAACGAGGTTAAGTTGCCCGACTTGGAC
>NZ_QXFN01000041.1 GCF_004886325.1 Cellulomonas telluris | reverse complement strand
GACGTCGACCGCGGCGCGGAGAGGATCTTCCGGGTGTCGCGCATCGTCGGCCCGGTCCGCGCGACCGGCAAGTCCGGTGCCTTCGACGTGCCTCCCGGCACCGACGTGCGCGCGGTCGCCCGCCGGCTCTCGCCGTCGGCGCCCCGGGTCCGCGCCGATGTCCGCGTGCGGCAGGGGACCGGCATCGGCCTGCGCCGACGCGCCGAGACGGTCGTCGCGATCGACGCATCGCCCGGCTGGGACCTCGTCGTGGTCGAGGGCACGGTGCCCGAGCTCGCGGACGAGGTCCTCACCTACGGCGCCGACGCCGTCGCCGAGGGACCGCGAGCCCTGCGCGACGAGGTGGTGGCCCGGCTGCGCGCCGTGGCCGCGACGACAGCCCCGGACCACGAGCCCGCGGGGGAGGGGCGATGACCGCGCAGGCGGGTGACACCGCCCCCGACCAGGTCGCCCGGTTGCTCGCGCTGGTTCCCTACCTCCTCGCGCGCGGCGAGGTGCGCCTCGACGACGCCGCGCGGCACTTCGGCACCGACGCCGACCAGATCGAGCGCGACCTGCGGTTGCTCTTCATGACCGGCGTGTCGCCCGGCCTGCCGGGCGACCTCATCGAGGTC
>NZ_QXFN01000040.1 GCF_004886325.1 Cellulomonas telluris | reverse complement strand
CGCAGTGACGATCGGGTCCAACAGGGTGGCGCGCTGCTCCTGTGGGACCGGGACCGCCTGCGCCGGTGACGCCCCCGCACTGACGACAGCCGCGATGAGAGTCAGGGCAACGGCAGCGACCCCCGTGCGCGCAGGTGCGGAGGAGGTGAGCCGGCTGGTGAAAGTCATCGAGGTCCCTTCGAGCAGATAGGCGGCCCCACGCCGTCCATGAGGTCACCTTAGGGGGCCGCCCCGACGGGCGAGCGACGTTTTGGCCGGTTGCTCCGATGTATCGGGCGTCCGGTGGTCCGCCACCAATGCCTCCGCCCGCGCCAGCGTCGCAGCGTCCACCTCGACCGCATCGGAGAGTCGTACGCCCCACGCCTCGACCACCGCCGCGACCACGTCGGCCGGGGTGACCCCCGGCGCCTCCGTCACGAGCGTGCCGACCGAGCGCGGGTCGAACGGGAGGTCGAGGTGGCCGTAGACCCGGGCCAGCACGTCGCTGACCCGCTCGCGGTCGCCGACGTTGACCAAGGAGCTGAAGAGCCACGCGCGCGGCAGCACGCGCTGCGCCGTGCCGACGAGCTTGACCTCGTCGCGAGCGTTGACGCTGTGCGCGCTCGGGCTGTCCTC
>NZ_QXFN01000039.1 GCF_004886325.1 Cellulomonas telluris | reverse complement strand
CCTCGACGCAGCTGCCGGCCCGGGCCGCGCTCGCCTCGATGGCGGCCAGCACGCGCTGCACGGCGAGCCCGTCCTCGAAGGACGGCGTCGGCTCCTCCCCCGCCGCCAGCGCGGTGAGGAAGTCGGCAGCCTGGTTGGTGAAGGTCGAGTCCCAGCCGAGGACGTGGCCGGGCGGCCACCAGCCGTCGATGTAGGGGTCACCCGGGTCGGTGACGAGCTTGCGGGTGAAGCTGTCGGCGCCGTCGAGCGCGACGTCGAGGTGGTTGAGCGACTCGAGGTCGAACCGCAGGGCGCCGGTGCTGCCGTAGACCTCGATCTCGAGCGCGTTCTTGCGTCCTGAGGCCATCCGGGAGACCTCGAGGCTGACGACGGCGCCCCGGTCGGTGCGCATGGTGCTCCACGCGGCGTCGTCGACGGTCACGTCCTCCATGCCGGACTCGCCGGCGCGTCGCGGGACGAACGTCTGCGTCATCGCGTTGACGGCGCTCACCTCGTGACCGGTCAGGTAGCGCACCTGGTCGACGGCGTGCGAGGCGAGGACGCCGAGAGCGCCGGAGCCGGCGAGCTCGCGACGCAGGCGCCAGGTCATCGGCGCGTCCGCGTCGGCCAGCCAGTCCT
>NZ_QXFN01000038.1 GCF_004886325.1 Cellulomonas telluris | reverse complement strand
CTACAACAACTACGTCGACGCCGATGCGGCCCGGCGGGCGGCCCACGACTTCAGCGAGCCGGCCGTGGCGATCATCAAGCACGCCAACCCGTGCGGCATCGCGGTCGGCGCCGACGTCGCCGAGGCCCACCGCAAGGCCCACGCGTGCGACCCGGTGAGCGCGTTCGGCGGCGTCATCGCCACCAACGTGCGGGTGTCGGTCGCGATGGCCGAGCAGGTGGCCGAGATCTTCACCGAGGTCATCGTCGCTCCCGGCTACGAGGACGGCGCGATCGAGGTGCTGCAGGCCAAGAAGAACATCCGCGTGCTCGAGTGCCCGCCGCTCGCGCCGGGCGGTGCCGAGATGCGTGCCGTCTCCGGTGGACTGCTGCTCCAGGGCCGCGACGACGTCACGGCCGACGGAGACGACCCGGCCACGTGGACGCTCGCGACGGGCGAGGCCGCCACGCCCGAGGTGCTCGCCGACCTCGCCTTCGCCTGGCGGGCGTGCCGTGCGGTGAAGTCCAACGCGATCCTCCTCGCCGCCGACGGCGCCTCGGTCGGCGTGGGCATGGGCCAGGTCAACCGGGTCGACTCGTGCCGCCTCGCGGTCGAGCGGGCCGGGGATCGGGTGCCGTCCGCCGT
>NZ_QXFN01000037.1 GCF_004886325.1 Cellulomonas telluris | reverse complement strand
TGAACACACCACGCCCGGGCCTGCGCAGCGGCCGGCCCGGTGCCACGAACGCTAAGCGCCGGAGCCGCGGCTCCGCAGGCGAATCTGCATACCGGCCCCGCGGTGCAAATGCGGTGTCGCGTCGAGCTTCTGCGACGGCGGATCGAGTGTTCGTCGGACCGAGTGTGCGGCGGCCGAAGTGGGTACGACACACTGCGCGCTCACGAACGAACAGGACGAACAGGACGAACACCGCCATGGCAACTGACTACGACGCCTCCCGCAAGAGCGAGGAGGAGCAGAAGGAGGAGAGCCTCGAAGCTCTCCGCCTCGCTGCGACCGACAAGGACGCCAGCTCCAGCAAGATCGACGAGGACGAGACCGAGGCCGCCGAGTCCTTCGAGCTGCCCGGAGCCGACCTGTCGAACGAGGAGCTCAGCATCGAGGTGGTGCCCAAGCAGGACCACGAGTTCACGTGCTCGGTGTGCTTCCTCGTGCACCACCGCAGCGCGCGCGTCTCGGAGACCCCGCTCGTCTGTCGCGACTGCGCCTGAGCAGCTCGAGCGCTCACCCGTACCGGCGCGGCGGGGTCCAGTGGCGGCCGCACTCGAGGTCGAAGCCCGCGGGTTCGAACGGGCTGCCCCCGCCC
>NZ_QXFN01000006.1:5000-9236 GCF_004886325.1 Cellulomonas telluris | reverse complement strand
ACAGTGAACAGTGGGGACATTTTTTTTTTTTTTTTTTTTTTAAGTAAATGGCAGTTTCTAGGGAATGATGATGGCAAGTTCCAGAGAGGCAGCGTAAAAGGATGAGGCTACTGGGAAGAAGAAAGAGGAAAAGTGCAAGATGAATAGCCAGTGCAATATATACATGTATACTTAACAGATATGGAATGGTTGGCGAAGTAAATTTTTGGCGACGCGGCGACGCGGCGACGCGGTATGCGGAGTTGTAAGATGTACTACGATCATATAGTGTAATGCGGCAAAATGTTAGTGCAGGAAAGCGGGAAGGAATAAGAAGCAACTAAACGAGGGTGTAGAAAAAGACGAAGAGGAAAGTATTAACCGTAGAAGAGAGGGAAATGGAGGGAAGAGAACAAAACCGGAGTTTTTTTTTTTTTTTTTTTGTAGGAATATCGGAGGAGAATATTGTTTGTACATATCAAGTAGTAGCAACCCAATGAGCATAATGGAGTGCTTAACTCTTCAGAAGAAGAGTGCAGCTGGATAGTGCGAATTTTTCTGAATCGAATGGTAGGTTAGTTATGGGATTTAGCATAGGAAGCCAAGAAACTAGAAAAAAAAAAAAAAAAAAAAAAAAAAAAGAAATAAAGATTGCAGCACCTGAGTTTCGCGTATGGTCACCCACTACACTACTCGGTCAGGCTCTTACCAGCTTAACTACAGTTGATCGGACGGGAAACGGTGCTTTCTGGTAGATATGGCCGCAACCGATAGTTTAACGGAAACGCAGGTGATATGAGGGCAGGGTCCAGACATGTTCAGTAGGTGGGAGTGAGAGGTGTTATGGGTGGAGGACAATTTTTATTATATTTCATCTAATAGCAATAGGATATGACAGGTGAAAAAGCAAAAGCAATAGTGCATTGTGATGTGGAGAATAAGGTGCATACGATGAAAAAGGTGATTTGTCATTTACAAGAGGTAGGTCGAAACAGAACATGAAAGTTGGTCGGTAGGTGGCATGCAGAGGTAGTTTCAAGGTGACAGGTTATGAAGATATGGTGCAAAAGACAAATGGATGGTGGCAGGCATAGTAAAATGATGGTGTGGAAGACATAGATGGTATTTGTTTTGCATTTACGGCACCGGATGCGGGCGATAATGACGGGAAGAGATTTAGTATGTGGGACAGAATGTCGGCGGCAGTATTGAGACCATGAGAGTAGCAAACGTAAGTCTAAAGGTTGTTTTATAGTAGTTAGGATGTAGAAAATGTATTCCGATAGGCCATTTTACATTTGGAGGGACGGTTGAAAGTGGACAGAGGAAAAGGTGCGGAAATGGCTGATTTTGATTGTTTATGTTTTGTGTGATGATTTTACATTTTTGCATAGTATTAGGTAGTCAGATGAAAGATGAATAGACATAGGAGTAAGAAAACATAGAATAGTTACCGTTATTGGTAGGAGTGTGGTGGGGTGGTATAGTCCGCATTGGGATGTTACTTTCCTGTTATGGCATGGATTTCCCTTTAGGGTCTCTGAAGCGTATTTCCGTCACCGAAAAAGGCAGAAAAAGGGAAACTGAAGGGAGGATAGTAGTAAAGTTTGAATGGTGGTAGTGTAATGTATGATATCCGTTGGTTTTGGTTTCGGTTGTGAAAAGTTTTTTGGTATGATATTTTGCAAGTAGCATATATTTCTTGTGTGAGAAAGGTATATTTTGTATGTTTTGTATGTTCCCGCGCGTTTCCGTATTTTCCGCTTCCGCTTCCGCAGTAAAAAATAGTGAGGAACTGGGTTACCCGGGGCACCTGTCACTTTGGAAAAAAAATATACGCTAAGATTTTTGGAGAATAGCTTAAATTGAAGTTTTTCTCGGCGAGAAATACGTAGTTAAGGCAGAGCGACAGAGAGGGCAAAAGAAAATAAAAGTAAGATTTTAGTTTGTAATGGGAGGGGGGGTTTAGTCATGGAGTACAAGTGTGAGGAAAAGTAGTTGGGAGGTACTTCATGCGAAAGCAGTTGAAGACAAGTTCGAAAAGAGTTTGGAAACGAATTCGAGTAGGCTTGTCGTTCGTTATGTTTTTGTAAATGGCCTCGTCAAACGGTGGAGAGAGTCGCTAGGTGATCGTCAGATCTGCCTAGTCTCTATACAGCGTGTTTAATTGACATGGGTTGATGCGTATTGAGAGATACAATTTGGGAAGAAATTCCCAGAGTGTGTTTCTTTTGCGTTTAACCTGAACAGTCTCATCGTGGGCATCTTGCGATTCCATTGGTGAGCAGCGAAGGATTTGGTGGATTACTAGCTAATAGCAATCTATTTCAAAGAATTCAAACTTGGGGGAATGCCTTGTTGAATAGCCGGTCGCAAGACTGTGATTCTTCAAGTGTAACCTCCTCTCAAATCAGCGATATCAAACGTACCATTCCGTGAAACACCGGGGTATCTGTTTGGTGGAACCTGATTAGAGGAAACTCAAAGAGTGCTATGGTATGGTGACGGAGTGCGCTGGTCAAGAGTGTAAAAGCTTTTTGAACAGAGAGCATTTCCGGCAGCAGAGAGACCTGAAAAAGCAATTTTTCTGGAATTTCAGCTGTTTCCAAACTCAATAAGTATCTTCTAGCAAGAGGGAATAGGTGGGAAAAAAAAAAAGAGATTTCGGTTTCTTTCTTTTTTACTGCTTGTTGCTTCTTCTTTTAAGATAGTTATCTGGTTGATCCTGCCAGTAGTCATATGCTTGTCTCAAAGATTAAGCCATGCATGTCTAAGTATAAGCAATTTATACAGTGAAACTGCGAATGGCTCATTAAATCAGTTATCGTTTATTTGATAGTTCCTTTACTACATGGTATAACTGTGGTAATTCTAGAGCTAATACATGCTTAAAATCTCGACCCTTTGGAAGAGATGTATTTATTAGATAAAAAATCAATGTCTTCGGACTCTTTGATGATTCATAATAACTTTTCGAATCGCATGGCCTTGTGCTGGCGATGGTTCATTCAAATTTCTGCCCTATCAACTTTCGATGGTAGGATAGTGGCCTACCATGGTTTCAACGGGTAACGGGGAATAAGGGTTCGATTCCGGAGAGGGAGCCTGAGAAACGGCTACCACATCCAAGGAAGGCAGCAGGCGCGCAAATTACCCAATCCTAATTCAGGGAGGTAGTGACAATAAATAACGATACAGGGCCCATTCGGGTCTTGTAATTGGAATGAGTACAATGTAAATACCTTAACGAGGAACAATTGGAGGGCAAGTCTGGTGCCAGCAGCCGCGGTAATTCCAGCTCCAATAGCGTATATTAAAGTTGTTGCAGTTAAAAAGCTCGTAGTTGAACTTTGGGCCCGGTTGGCCGGTCCGATTTTTTCGTGTACTGGATTTCCAACGGGGCCTTTCCTTCTGGCTAACCTTGAGTCCTTGTGGCTCTTGGCGAACCAGGACTTTTACTTTGAAAAAATTAGAGTGTTCAAAGCAGGCGTATTGCTCGAATATATTAGCATGGAATAATAGAATAGGACGTTTGGTTCTATTTTGTTGGTTTCTAGGACCATCGTAATGATTAATAGGGACGGTCGGGGGCATCAGTATTCAATTGTCAGAGGTGAAATTCTTGGATTTATTGAAGACTAACTACTGCGAAAGCATTTGCCAAGGACGTTTTCATTAATCAAGAACGAAAGTTAGGGGATCGAAGATGATCAGATACCGTCGTAGTCTTAACCATAAACTATGCCGACTAGGGATCGGGTGGTGTTTTTTTAATGACCCACTCGGCACCTTACGAGAAATCAAAGTCTTTGGGTTCTGGGGGGAGTATGGTCGCAAGGCTGAAACTTAAAGGAATTGACGGAAGGGCACCACCAGGAGTGGAGCCTGCGGCTTAATTTGACTCAACACGGGGAAACTCACCAGGTCCAGACACAATAAGGATTGACAGATTGAGAGCTCTTTCTTGATTTTGTGGGTGGTGGTGCATGGCCGTTCTTAGTTGGTGGAGTGATTTGTCTGCTTAATTGCGATAACGAACGAGACCTTAACCTACTAAATAGTGGTGCTAGCATTTGCTGGTTATCCACTTCTTAGAGGGACTATCGGTTTCAAGCCGATGGAAGTTTGAGGCAATAACAGGTCTGTGATGCCCTTAGACGTTCTGGGCCGCACGCGCGCTACACTGACGGAGCCAGCGAGTCTAACCTTGGCCGAGAGGTCTTGGTAATCTTGTGAAACTCCGTCGTGCTGGGGATA
>NZ_QXFN01000036.1 GCF_004886325.1 Cellulomonas telluris | reverse complement strand
CTCGGCCGCGATGAAGGCGACCTGCTCCTGGGCGAGCGTGTTGTAGATCGACATCGGCACGGCGGCCGCGGTCATCGCGCCGTAGTCGGCCAGGGTGTGAGCGGTCCGGTTGGCAGCCATGATCGCCACCGGGTCGCCCCTCTGGACGCCGAGGTCGATCAGCGCGGCGGCGACGTGCTGGGTCTGCTCCCACGTCTCGCGCCAGGTGATCGTCGACCAGGTCTCGCCCTCGGGCACGTCGAAGCGGTCGGAGAAGGCGGGCATGTCGGCATACCTCTCGGCCGCCTGGCGCACCGTCGCCGGCATGTGCAGGCCGAGGATGCGCGCCTCGTAGTCCTCGCGGGCTGCCGCGACGTCGGCGGGGATCTCGTAGGTCATCTCGGGTGCACCTCCGTGTGGCGGGGGTCACATCATGGTGCTGGCGGGTGCCGCCTGACCAGACCCCTGTGGGGTTGGATGGGGGCATGTACTCCGACCACAGGCCGTGCGCCGTCTGCGGCTCCGCGGTGCGGCTCGCACCCCACCCGGGCTCGTCCGGCCCGACCGACGGACCGGCCGGTCCCGAGGACGGGGTCGTCGGCGGCGGTGACCCGACCGTGGACCTCCGCATCTGCACCAACGAGGACTGCCA
>NZ_QXFN01000035.1 GCF_004886325.1 Cellulomonas telluris | reverse complement strand
TCCTCGCCGTGACGCGCTACGGCAACATCCGGCTCGGTCCCGACGACTCCGAGCCGGAGTTCTCGACGTTCTCGTGGGTCTCGATGATGTTCGCCACGGGCATGGGCATCGGCCTGATGTTCTGGGGTGTCGCCGAGCCGCTGACCTACCTCACGGCCACGGACGCCTCGAGCATCCCGCCCGGCCGCGGCGACCCGTCCACCCCCGACAGCGCGCGGGTCGCGATGGAGTACGCCTTCTTCCACTGGGGCTTCCACCCGTGGGCCATGTACGCCGTCATCGGCCTCGCGATCGGCTACTTCGCCTACCGCAAGGGGGCCGGCAACCTCGTCTCCGGCGCCTTCGGCCCGCTGCTCAGGGGTCGCGAGAAGGGCGGCGCCGGCAAGGCGATCGACGTCATTGCGATCTTCGCGACCCTCTTCGGGTCCGCCACGTCGCTCGGCCTCGGCGCCCTGCAGATCACCGGCGGGCTCGACGACGTCTTCGGCTCGGGCAGGTCCGACTGGCTCACGGTCGCCGTGATCGGCGTCCTGACCCTCTGCTTCGTGCTCTCGGCGGTCACCGGCATCGAGAAGGGCGTGCAGCTGCTCTCCAACGCCAACGCCGTCGCCGCCGTCCTGCTGGTGTTCTTCC
>NZ_QXFN01000034.1 GCF_004886325.1 Cellulomonas telluris | reverse complement strand
CGTGTGACCCGGCTGGCGCGGGCCGTCGAGTGGAGTTAGGCTAGCCTTACCTCATCCACGACGGCGGGGCGAAGGCGGGGACATGACACCGGCAGAGGCAGCACTCATCGCACGCAGCGTCCTGTCCTGCCCGCGCTCGATCACGCTGCGCGTGGACGAGCCGGCCCCCTCGCTGGACGAGGCGGGCTACGAGGTCACCACCGACGTGCACGGTGTGCCCGTCTTCACCGCGGCGCAGGACTCGGCGCTCCACGTCGGCGCGCAGGCGGGGGCCGAGGGCGTGGTCGAGGTGGCGAGCGGCCTGGGCGCCCCGTCCTCCCGCGAGCGCGGACTCGGGCTCGTCATGCGCGGCCGGCTCGCCCGCCGCGGCACCGGGTGCGAGTGCTGCGGCTCCCCCCGCGCCCTCGTCGCGGTCGACCTCACCGAGGTCACCCTCCTGCGCGGCTCGCTGGCGGTGGAGATCGACCTCGACGAGTTCCGCGACCGCCGCCACGTCCTCAACCCGGGCTACCTCCAGCGCACCGCCGAGCACGCCAACGAGGCGCACGAGCTCGAGCTGCGCACGGCGTTGGCGAGCACCTTCGGCCTGCCGCTGCGCACCCTCCTCGCCGCCGGCCTGCGCACGGTCGACCCGCTGGGAG
>NZ_QXFN01000033.1 GCF_004886325.1 Cellulomonas telluris | reverse complement strand
CGTCCCGGACGCCGGCTACCTCGTCGCCGCTCAGCGCATCGCGCACGAGCACGGCGCGCTGCTGTGGCTCGACGAGGTGCAGACCGGGATCGGTCGCACCGGAGCCTGGTTCGCCCACCAGCTCCTCGATGGCGTACGCCCCGACGTCGTCACGCTCGCCAAGGGCCTGGGCGGCGGCATCCCGATCGGCGCCACCGTCGCCCGCGGCGCGGCCGCGAGCCTGCTCCAGCCCGGCAGCCACGGCACCACCTTCGGTGGGAACCCGGTCGCCTGCGCCGCCGCGCTGGCGGTGCTCGACGTGATCGAGCGCGACGACCTTCTGACGGCCGCTGTCGAGCGCGGCGCCCAGCTCACCCGCGCCCTGGCCTCCGAGCACGAGGTCACCGCGGTCGAGGGGCGTGGCCTGATGCTCGGCGTCCAGCTCTTCGACGAGACCGCCGCCGCAGTCGTGGCCCGTGCTCAGGCGCGCGGCTTCCTGCTCAACAACACCGGGCCGGCGCGGCTGCGCTTGGCCCCACCGCTCACGATCACCGAGGCCGACATCGCCGCCCTCGCCGACGCGTGGGCCGACATCGTGACCGACCCCGAGGAGCCCCGCCCGTGACCCGCCACTTCCTCCGCGACGACGACCTCTCACCGGCG
>NZ_QXFN01000032.1 GCF_004886325.1 Cellulomonas telluris | reverse complement strand
GCGGGACCGCCCTTGTGCACGCTGATCAGCCGGACGTACTCCTCGAACCAGTGGAGCAGCCGCTCGCGGGGTGCGCCCTCGTGGGTCAGCGCCTTCTCGGTGGTCTCCTGGACGTGGTCCACCCACGCCTGCATCACGGCGTCGATGAGGTCGTCACGCGTCGGGAAGTGGCGGTAGAGCGTGCCCGGGCCCACGCCGGCCTGCTTGGCGATGAGGTCGAGCGACGCGTCGTAGCCCTGCTCGCGGAACACCTGGCGTGCCACCTCGACGATGCGGTCGCGGTTGCGCTGGGCGTCGGCACGCACGGCGATCTTCCTTTCGGTCTTGCTAAACGGAGACAGTCTCCGTATTGTCGTGGAGGAAGCGGAGTCATCCTCCGGATCTACTGTACCTCGGCCCCACCGGGCCAGAACAGGACTGCACCTCATGTCACCACTCACCTCGTCCCTGCCAGCTCGGGGACGCCGGCACGAGCTCCCGACCGAGCTGCCGCCGCAGGCCGGACGCGCGGCGACCGGCATCGCGATCGTGCTGGTCGCCCAGCTGATGATCGTGCTCGACGCCACCGTCGTGAACGTCGCACTCCCCCGCATCGACGCCGACCTCGGCTTCGGCCCCGCGTCGCTGTCGTGGATCCTCAACG
>NZ_QXFN01000031.1 GCF_004886325.1 Cellulomonas telluris | reverse complement strand
TGGGCCCCTTGGCCGGGGGCGACGATGACGAGCACGTGACCACTGTGCCGGGTCGGGACGCGTCGACGCGGGTCCGACCCCGACGAAACTGACCCCCGAATCCTTGTAGGGTTCCTACAATTCCGTCCGACCCGACTGACGCCCTAGGATCAGCGCCAGCTGCAGCGCGAACGCCTCTCGCGGCCGGGTGGGCGACCAGCCGGTGACGTCGGTGATCTGGCGCAGCCGGTAGCGCACCGTGTTGGGGTGCACGAAGAGCGCTCGGGCGGTGCCCTCGATCGACGAGCCGTGCTCGAACCAGGCGCCGAGCGTCTCCAGCAGCGTGCCCCTCGCCGCGACGAGCGGGAGGTAGACGTCGTCCACGAGGTGGCGCCGGGCGTGGCCGTCCCCGGCCAGGGCCCGCTCGGGGAGCAGGTCGCGGCTCGCGACCGGCCGCGGGGCGTCGGGCCAGCCGCTGGCGGCCCGGTGGGCCGACAGGGCCGCGCGGGCCGAGGCGTTGGCGTGGGCCAGGTCCGCGGTGACCGGGCCGACGACCACCGGGCCGTCCCCGAAGTGGTCGAGCAGACGGGTGGCGGCCTTGAGCGGGTCGGTGACCCCGCCGAGGAGGACGGCGAGCCGGTCACCCTGCGTGGCGCAGAGCGCGGC
>NZ_QXFN01000030.1 GCF_004886325.1 Cellulomonas telluris | reverse complement strand
CACTGGGTGCCGGCGAGGACGTTCTGCAGGCCCTCGACGGTGGCGTCCTGGCCGGTGACCGGGACCTTGCCGGCCTGGCCGTTGGCCTCGAGGATGCTGATGGCCGCGCCACCGAGACCGTCGTTGGCGGCGAGCACGCCGTCCACCTTGCCGTCGGCAGCGGTGTAGAGCTGCTGGAAGATCGTCGCCGCCTCCTCGTTGTCCCAGTCCGGGACGGCCTGCTCACCGACGACGGTGTAGTTGCTCATCTCGTCGAGCACGCTGTGGGCGCCCTCGGCGAAGAGCGTCGCGTTGTTGTCGGTCGGCGAGCCGTTGAGGTAGACGATGTTGGCGTCCTTGTCGCCGAGGCAGTCCGCGAGGCCCTGGCCCTGCAGCTCGCCGACGACGGTGTTGTCGAAGGACACGTAGTACTCCGCCGAGCCACCGAGGGTGAGTCGGTCGTAGTCGATGGTGGCCACGCCCTGCTCGGCGGCCTTCTCCTGGATGGCCGCGCCCGACTCGGAGTCGAGGTTGACGATCGCCAGGACGGTGACGCCGGAACCGATCATGGTGTCGGCGATCTGCGTCATCCGCTCCGCGTCGCCCTCGGCGTTCTGGATGTCGTACTCGACACCGGCCTCGTCGAAGGCGGACTCGAGCGCCGGGCGGTC
>NZ_QXFN01000029.1 GCF_004886325.1 Cellulomonas telluris | reverse complement strand
GTGTCCCCCGGTTGCATCGTCACAGCTGCTCCTCGTCCTCGACGGTCGTCGACGTCCTACCTCGTCCGCGTGCCCGCTGTGCGTCCACCCAAACCTCCCGGAACCGGTGAGGCCGCGCACGTCGATAGGCTCGCGACCCGTGAAGACCCTCGTCATCGGAACCGGAGGGCGTGAGCACGCGCTCGCCCTGGCCCTCGCGCTCGACCCGTCGGTGTCGGAGGTGCACGCCGCCCCCGGCAACCCCGGGATCGGCGCGGTCGCCACCCTGCACGACGTCGACGCCATGGACGGGGCGGCCGTCGCGGCGCTCGCCACCTCGATCGGCGCCGACCTGGTCGTCGTCGGTCCCGAGGCGCCCCTGGTCGCCGGTGTCGCCGACGCCGTGCGCGAGGCGGGCATCGCGGTCTTCGGGCCGTCCCGGGCGGCGGCCCTGCTGGAGGGGTCGAAGGCGTTCTCCAAGGAGGTCATGGCCGCCGCCGCCGTGCCCACCGCCGGCTCGCGGACCTGCACGACCCCCGACGAGGTGGCCGCGGCGCTCGACGCGTACGGCGCCCCGTACGTCGTGAAGGACGACGCGCTCGCCGCCGGCAAGGGCGTGGTCGTCACCACCGACCGCGACGAGGCGCTCGCCCACGCCGCGGACTGCGACCG
>NZ_QXFN01000028.1 GCF_004886325.1 Cellulomonas telluris | reverse complement strand
GGCCCTGCTCGACGTGCAGCTCGACGAACGTGCCGACCCGGTCGAGGGACAGCAGCCCGGTGGAGGGGTCGAGCCCGGCATCGGCGATCGCGTCGGCGAGGAACACCCCGTCACGGTCGCGCAGCTCGCGTGCGGCGTCCCAGGTGGTCGCGCCGGTGAGCAGTCGCGACCCGAGGCAGGCGCGGCCGAAGCGGGAGCCCTCCTCCTCGACGAAGACGCCGACGCCGAGGGGCCGCGTCGGCTCGAAGCCGCGGGCGCGGAGGACGTCGACCGCGGCCAGCGCCGAGACGACCCCCAGCGGGCCGTCGTACGCCCCACCGTCGAGGACCGAGTCGAGGTGCGAGCCGGTGAGCACGCCCCGGTCCCGCGACGGGCGCAGGGCACCCGCCTCGTCGGACGGTGCCGGCTCCCACCAGGCGATCTGGTTGCCGATGCCGTCGGTCTCGACAGCGAGCCCCCGGGCCGCGCACGCCTCGGCGAACCACGCGCGCAGCTCGGTCTCGGCGGAGGTCCAGGGCTGTCGGAAGTAGCCGCCCGAGGAAGCCGACCGGCCGACCGGTGCGAGGTCGCGCCACATCTCCTCGAAGTCGTCGGTCGCCGGCATGCGCCCAGTCCACCGGTCGGGCGCGGGCGGGTCAACGAGGCGACGCGGTGC
>NZ_QXFN01000005.1 GCF_004886325.1 Cellulomonas telluris | reverse complement strand
TGGTACTGCACCCGCCAGGGTGTGGGAGAGTAGGACGCCGCCGGACAACCATTCCACGAAGGCCCACCCGATCACGGGTGGGCCTTCGTGCATTCCAGCGACAATTCCCGCCTCCGCTGGGGCATCACCGGAACGGGTCACCCCGGCCGTGCGCCCTGACGTAGCGGAGCGCCCGCGGACGACCGCACCCGGTGACGGGTCAACGCCTGAACGTGAAGAGCTGAACGGCGAAGAGAGGGCACCGCGCGGCCGAAGCACGGCCACACCGCGCGGCCCGAGCACGGCCGCACCCCGCGGCCGAAGCACGGCCACACCGCGCGGCCGAAGCACGGCCACACCGCGCGGCCGAAGCACGGCCACACCGCGCGGCCGAAGCACGGCCACACCGCGCGGCCGAAGCACGGCCACACCGCGCGGCCGAAGCACGGCCACACCGCGCGGCCGAAGTTCGGCCGCACCGGACGGCCGCACACATGGCCACGGAGAAGCGGCGCGTCTACGAAAGTGCCGCGGCGGATCGAGGAGCCCCCGCGCGGCCCTCAGGCGTCCGCTCACCGATACCACGGCGAAGGCCCCGCACGCGCCGCGTGCGGGGCCTTCGTCGTGCCGCTGCGCCCGGGTGGGCTGGCAGGCCTACGCGGGCACCTCCGGGTCCGCGTCCAGGTCCGGGCCGGTGCCCAGCACGGTGCCGGCGGCCGGAGCCGGCCCCGTCGCGGGGTCCGCCGCGGTGGCGACCGCGGCGGTGCGGGCCGCGTCCACCTCCGCGGGGTCGGGCGCGCTCGCCTCGGCCGTGCTGCCGGGCGCGAGCTCCTCGGCGACGAAGACGACCGCACCCAGCGGGGGCACGCGCACCGACGCCGAGTACGCGCGGCTGTAGTGCTCGACCGGCTCGGCGTCCACGCCGCCCAGGTTGCCCACCCCGGAGCCCCCGTAGTCGAGAGCGTCCGAGTTGAACGCCTCGCGCCAGCGGCCGCCGTGGGGGAGCGGGAGGCGGAAGCTCTCGTGCGGCACGCCGGCGAAGTTGACCACGACGGCGACGGCGGGGGAGTCGGTGCCTTTGCGCAGATACGCGAGCAGGTTGAGGTCCGACTCGTCGGACGCGAGCCACTCGAAGCCGTCGGGCGTGTGGTCCAGCTGCCACAGCGCCGGCGTCTGCCGGTACAGCGCGTTGAGGTCCTGCACGGCCCGCCGTACGCCGGCGTGGGCGTGGTCGTCGAGGGCGTACCAGTCGAGGGACCGCGCCTCGGCCCACTCGCCCTGCTGCGCGAACTCCTGGCCCATGAACAGGAGCTGCTTGCCGGGGTGGGTCCACTGGTAGGCCAGCAGCGCACGGACGCCGGCGAGCTTCTGCCAGTGGTCGCCGGGCATCCGCTCGTAGAGCGACCCCTTGCCGTGGACGACCTCGTCGTGGCTGATCGGCAGCACGAAGTGCTCGGAGTACGCGTACACCAGCGAGAACGTGATCTCGTGGTGGTGGTAGCGGCGGTTGATCGGCTCCTCGCGCAGGTAGCGGAGGGTGTCGTTCATCCAGCCCATGTTCCACTTGAGGCCGAACCCGAGCCCGTTGGCCGACGTCGGTGCCGTGACGCCCGGCCACGCGGTGGACTCCTCGGCGATCATCATGATCCCGGGCGTGCGGCGGTACGACGTCGCGTTCGCCTCCTGGAGGAACGAGATGGCCTCGAGGTTCTCGCGGCCGCCGTACACGTTCGGGCGCCACTGGCCCGGCTGCCGGGAGTAGTCGAGGTAGAGCATCGACGCGACCGCGTCGACGCGCAGGCCGTCGACGTGGAACTCCTCGAGCCAGTACGTCGCGTTCGCGACGAGGAAGTTGCGCACCTCGGCACGGCCGAAGTTGAAGACGTACGTGCCCCAGTCCGGGTGCTCGCCGAGCAGCGGGTCCGGGTGCTCGTACAGGGCGGTGCCGTCGAACTGGGCGAGCGCCCACTCGTCCTTCGGGAAGTGGGCCGGGACCCAGTCGAGGATGATCCCGATGCCGGCACGGTGCAGGCAGTCGACCAGGTAGCGGAAGTCGTCGGGGTGCCCGAAGCGCGAGGTGGGCGCGTAGTACGACGACACCTGGTAGCCCCACGACCCGCCGAACGGGTGCTCCGCCACGGGCAGCAGCTCCACGTGGGTGAAGCCCATCTCGACGACGTAGTCGGTGAGCTGGTGCGCGAGGTCGCGGTACGAGAGCCCCTGCCGCCAGGAGCCCAGGTGCACTTCGTAGACGCTCACCGGCCCCGCGTGCGGGTCGCTGCCGGCGCGGCGTGCGAGCCACTCGTCGTCGCTCCACTCGAACCGGGACTCCACGACGACCGAGGCCGTCGCGGGCGGCACCTCCGTGGCCTTGGCCATGGGGTCGGCCTTCTGCCGCCACGAGCCGTCGGCGCCGAGGATCTCGAACTTGTACCGGGCGCCGGCGCCGACGCCGGGCACGAAGATCTCCCAGACGCCGCTCTCCCCGAGGGAGCGCATGGCGTGGGTCGCACCCTGCCAGTGGTTGAAGTCGCCCACGACACGCACGGCGCGGGCGTTGGGCGCCCACACCGCGAAGGCCGTGCCGCTCACCTCGCCGAGCGTGCCCGGGTAGGTGTGCGTGTTCGCGCCGAGCACGAGCCACAGCTGCTCGTGGCGTCCCTCGCGCACCAGGTGCCGGTCGAGCTCGCCGACGGTCGGCAGGAAGCGGTACGGGTCGTCGACCGTCCCGGGGGAGCCGCCGTACGTCACCTCGAGGCGGTAGTCCGGCACGTCCGTGCCGGGCAGGACCGCGACCCACACGCCGTCCTGCTCGTGCCGGGCCTCGACGCGGGTGTCGCGGGTGACCACGACGACCGAGTCGGCCATGGGGCGCAGGGTCCGGACGGTCACGCCGCCGTCCCCGACGTGGGGGCCGAGCACGCCGTGCGGGTCGTAGTGGGTGCCCGCCGCGATCGCACGCAGGGTGTCGGCGTCGACGGGGACCGGTGTGGGAGCAGCCGCACTCATGTGCCTACCCAACCACTGAGCGCACGTCCCCGCAGGTGGGAGCGGGGAGCCCGCGCGGGCCGCGTGTCGACGCGTCGCGAACCGCCCCGATCGGCGCTACCGGAGGCGGCGGGCGGTGCTGCCACGGGCGACGAGCCGGGGCAGCGGGGCGGTCGACGCCGTGGGGTGCCCGGACGCGAGCAGGTTGAGCACCGAGTCCGCGACCTGCACGCCCATCGCGTGCACGTCCAGGCTCATGGCCGACAGCGGCGGGTGCGCCAGGCGGCACAGCGCCGAGTCGTCCCACGCCAGCAGCGACACGTCCTTCGGCACGCCGAGGCCGAGCTCGTGCGCGACGCCCAGGCCGGCGACCGCCATCACGTCGTTGTCGTACACGATGGCCGACGGTGCGTTGCCGTTGCCGCGCCCGAGGAGCGCCCGGGTCGCCCGGGTGCCGGACTCCTCCCCGTAGTCGCCCTCCACGACGACGGCCCGCGCGCCGAGGGACTCGCACTCCTCGAGGAACGCGGCCGTGCGGACCTGCGTGTGGGTGAGGGTGGCCGGGCCGGAGACCCGTCCGACCGTCGTGTGCCCCAGCCCCACGAGGTAGCCCACCGCGTCGCGCATGGCCTGGCCGTTGTCGATCCAGACGTGGGCCACGCCCTCGAGGGCGCGGTCGGGACCGCCGACCACGACCGTGGGGATGGCCAGCTCGCGCAGCACCGTCAGGCGCGGGTCGGCCTGGACGATGTTGACGAGCACGACGGCGTCGACGAGGCCGCCCTCGCCCCAGCGGCGGTACGCCCGGATCTCCGCGTCGTGGTCGGGGACGACGTGCAGCAGGAGGGAGCGGCCGTCGGTGGAGAGCCTCTCCTCGATGCCCCCGATGAGCTCCATGAAGAACGGCTCGAGCCCGAGCATGCGGGCCGGACGGGCCAGCACGAGGCCGATCGCGTCGGAGCCCTGGGTCACGTCCGCCAGCGTAGCGGTGGCCGGTGCGACGCCTGCCCCGGCCACCGCGGGCACTGCCACGGCTCAGCCGGCGACGACCGCCCCGCGCACCACGGGGACGACCACGTCGTTCGCGGTACGCAGGACGGGCACGCGCAGCAGGTCCTGCGGGTCGATCGCCGCGGACGTGCGGACCCGGAACCGGGCCCGCGCACCCGCCGGGAGCGTGACGAGCGCGTCGTCGACCCGGGCGTCGGGATCGAGGTGGTCGACGAGCAGGGTGACGTCCTTGGCCAGCGAGTGCGCGACGACGTCCACCTGGAACCCGTCCTGCGTCGGCGCGACGGTGGCGGACAGGGGCTGGGGGTGCAGCTCGAGCTCGACGTCCTCGACCCACGTGTGCACCGTGCGCGCGTGGTCGAGCGTGACGACGAGCGCCTCGCGCGCCCGGTCCTCCGGGGAGCGCAGCGCCTCGGGGATGCCGAACGTGCCGGCCGACCAGGCGCCGACCGTGAGCGGCAGGTCCGCGGCGGCCAGGACCGTCCCGTCGAGGCGCTGCCGCTCCAGGCGCGCGACCCCCTTCCACAGGGTCGGGGTGTCGTTGACGACGGCCAGCGCGTCCCGCCCGTCCCGCGGCTGCACCGTCACGAGACGCTCCGCGAACGCCGCGCGCATCGCGTACCACAGCGGCTTGGGTCGCTCGTCGCCGTCCACCGCCGCCCAGGACGTCACGGGCCAGCAGTCGTTGAGCTGCCAGACGACGGCGCCGGCGGTCGTCGGCCACCAGGACCGGTAGTGCTCGACGGCGAACCGGATCGCGCGCGCCTGGTTGAGCTGTGCGGCCCAGTGCCAGTCGACGAAGTCGCCCGGGACGCCGAGGTGGGGCGCCATGCCGCGGTCGAGCTTGCCGTTGCCGTCGTCGGCCTTCTGGTGCAGCAGGAAGGTGGGGTGCTCCTTGCCCGCGACCTCGCCGTCCTCGCCGCGCACCGCACGGCGCAGCGTCGCCCACGTCGGCGGGCCCTGGAACCCGAACTCCGAGCAGAACCGCGGCACCTCGTCGCGGTACACGGTGTAGTCGACGCGGTTCCACACCTCCCACTGGTGGTGCGTGCCGTGGTCCGGGTCGTTGGGGTGCACGTCCTCGGGCGCGAAGCCGGGCGACGTCGGGCTGTTCGCCGCGTAGGGCCGCGTCGGGTCGAGCTCCGCGACGACCGCCGGCAGCAGCTCGAGCGCGTAGGCCCGGCCCCACGTGCGGCCGTCGAGCTCCTCCTTCCAGCCCCAGTCCTCGTGGCCCCACAGGTTCTCGTTGCCCCCGTTCCACAGGACGAGCGACGGGTGCGGGGTGAGCCGCGCGACGTGCTCGCGCGCCTCGGCCTCGATCTCGTCCCGCAGCGGCTGCTCCTCCGGGTACGCGGCGCAGGCGAGCAGGAAGTCCTGCCACACGAGCAGCCCGCGCTCGTCGCACAGCTCGTAGAAGTCCTCGGACTCGTAGATGCCGCCGCCCCACACGCGCAGCAGGTTGAGGTGCGCCCCGACGGCCTGGTCGAGGCGCCGCGCCAGTCGTGCGCGGGTGAGCCGCGTGAGGAGGTGGTCGTCGGGGATCCAGTTGGCGCCCTTGACGAACACGGGCCGCCCGTTCACCCGCAGCGTGAACGCGGTGCCCTGGTCGTCGGGCGACGTGTCGAGCTCGACCGTGCGGAAGCCGATCCGGCGCGTCCAGCCGCCCAGCACCGAGCCGGTGCCGCGCACGGCGGCGGGCGCCGCGAGGTCGGCGGCACGCAGCTCGACGGTCAGGGCGTGCAGCGGCTGCGCACCGTGACCGACCGGCCACCAGAGCGGGGCGTGCGCGACCTCGAGGCGCACGACGCTCGACGTGGCGCCGGCGTCGACGCGCGCCACCGCCTCCGCGCCCGCCACGGACGCGTGCACGACGAGCGGGACCTGGCCGCCCGGCAGACCGGACCGCTCCACGTCCACGTGCACCTCGACGACGCCCGTCCCGTCGGGCTCGACCGTGACGAGCGGACGCACCTCGGCCAGGCGCGCCACCCGCCACCGCTCCACCCGCACGGGGCGCCACAGCCCGGCCGTCTGCAGGTCGGGCCCCCAGTCCCAGCCGAACGAGCAGGCCATCTTGCGGACCATGTTGAACGGCTGCGGGTAGGCCAGCGGCCGCGGGCCCAGCCGCTCCGCCTCGGCCTCCGCGTGGGTCAGGGCGGACGCGAGCTCGACGCGCAGCCGCTGCGTCGCGGGCCGGACGCGGTCGCGCACGTCCACCCGGTACGAGCGGTGCATGTTGCGGGTGCGCAGGACGACCTGGCCGTCCAGCAGCACCGTGCCGACCGTGTCGACGCCCTCGAGGACGAGGTCGACGCGCTCGTCGTCGGCGGGCGGGTCGAGCACGAGCTCGCGCTCGTAGGCCCAGTCGACCCGCTTCATCCACGCCAGCCGCAGCTCGTGGTCGTCGACGTACGGGTCCTCGAGGAGCCCGGCGTCCAGCAGGTGCGTGTGCGACGTGCCGGGCACCCGCACGCGCAGCCCTGAGCGGAGCCGGTCGGCGAGGTGGGCGGGCAGGTCGCCGGCGGTGGCCGTCAGCGTCCAGCCGTCCTGCAGGTCGAGGTGGGTCACGTGGTGCTCCTAGCGGTGGGGCGTGCCGGCGCAGGGCCGTCGTGCGCGTGCGGGCGGCGGGGGTCGGGTGGCGGCGGGCCGGCCTACTTCGTGGCCCCGGAGGTGAAGCCGTTGTAGATGTACCGCTGCAGGAACAGGAACAGCACCAGGATCGGCACGATCGTGATGATCACGCCGGCGGAGATGATCTCCCACTGCGACCCGAAAGGCCCCTTGAACGCGAACAGGGAGGTCGAGATGGGCCGCAGGTCGGGGTCGGGCAGGTACAGGAACGGCAGGAAGAACTCGTTGTAGATGCCGATGCCCTTGATGATCACGACCGTGGCGATCGCCGGCTTGAGGTTGGGCAGGATGATCTGGAAGAAGATCCGCAGGTGGCCGGCCCCCTCGATCATCGCTGCCTCGTCGAGCGAGCGCGGGATCGCGCGCATGAACTGCAGGAAGATGTACACCGAGATGATGTCGGTGCCCATGAACAGCAGGATCAGCGCCCACCGGGTGTTGTAGAGGCCGAGGCCGTTGATGATCTGGAACGTCGCGACCTGCGTCGTGACGCCCGGCACCAGGGTGGCGAGCAGGAACAGGTTGAGCACCGCGCCGCGCCCGACGAACGAGAACCGGTCGACGGCGTAGGCCGTAGCGGCGCCGATGAGGATGGTGCCCGCGATCGCCGCGACGAAGATGATCACGGTGTTGAGGAAGCCGAGCGCCATGTCGCCGCGCGTGAACGCGGTGACGTAGTTGTCGAACGTCCAGCTCTGCGGCAGCGCGAACGGGTTGGTCGCGAGGAACTCCTGGCCCGTCTTGAAGGAGCCGAAGAGGATCAGCCCGAGGGGCAGCAGGGTCACGACGGACGCCACGACGAGCGAGGTGTACTTCAGCGTCCCGGTGATCGCGCGGGTCATGTCAGGTCCACCTCTCGCTCGGGCACCAGGCGGCGCTGCAGCCACGTCACCAGCAGGACGATCACGAGCAGCACGACGGCCATCGCGGACGCCAGCCCCACGGTGTTGCGGTTGAACGCCATCCAGATGGTGCGGATCACGAACGTCTCGGTGCCGTTGCCGCCGTTGGTCATGACGAACGGGATCTCGAAGACGGACAGGGCGCCGGAGATGGCGAGGATGAACGACAGCCCGAGGATCGGGCGGATCGACGGCAGGATGATGTGCCAGAACTGGTGCCACCGGGTGGCGCCGTCGATCTCCGCCGCCTCGTAGATCTCGCTGCTGATGGACGAGATCGCGCCCAGGAACATGACGAAGTTCAGGCCCATGTAGCGCCACACCGAGACGGCGGCGAGGGAGAAGTTCGCGATCTCGGGGTCACCGGTCCACTGCTGGACGAGGCTCTCGAGCCCCGCGGTGAGCAGGACCGTGTCGAGGCCGCCGCCGGGCTGCAGGAAGTTGAGGAAGATCAGGCCGATCGCGACGCCGTTGATGAGGTAGGGGAAGAACAGGATGCCCTTCCACAGGTTCTTGGCCCGCACCTTGAACGACAGGATCGTCGCGAAGTACAGCGCGAGCGCCATCTGCACGAAGGAGGCGCCGAAGTAGTACAGCGACACGTAGAAGACCCGCACGTTGTCGGGATCGGTGAAGACCTCGGCGTAGTTCTCCAGCCCGACGAAGTTCTTGACCTTGTCCAGCCCGTCCCAGTCGGTGACGGAGTACCAGAACATGTTCGCCACCGGCACGTACGTGAGCAGCACGAGCAGGGCGAGGGGGACCAGCAGGAACAGGTAGGGCGTCAGCCGGCGCGACCACGCGGGGACGCCGCCCGTACCGCCCGGCCTGCGCCGGGCGGTACGGGCCACGCCATCCGCTGCCGTGGCCGCCGTGGTCGAGGCCTGGAGGCTCGACGGAGCGGTCGTCATGGCAGGGACCTCAGTCGCCGACCTCGGCGCGGCCCTCGGCCCACGCCGTGTTCAGCTCCTCGAAGATCTGCTGCTTCGTCTTCGCACCCGAGCGGGCGGCGTCGATCGTCGCCTGGCGGAACTTCGGGTCGGTCGTGACGATGCCGGAGGCGGTGTCGATGTCGGCGAACAGCGACTCCTCGCCCTCGGGTGCCGGGTTGAGCGTGATCAGCTCGACCTGGTCCATGAAGCCCTCGAGCGCCGCGGGGACGGGCCCGTCCTTGAGCGGCGACAGGCCCACCTGCGACTCGGAGTAGCCGGACTCCTCGTTGAACCAGTCGATCCAGGCGCGCGCCGTCACCTTGTTGTCGGAGTTGACGTTGATCCCGAGGTTGTAGTCCCCGCCCGCGACCGCGTGGAACGTGCCGTCGACCTGGACCGGGACCGGCATGTAGGCGATGTCGTCGGCGCTCTCGCCGGCGTCCTCCGCCGCGGCCTGCATCTGCGGGATCGCCCACGAGCCGAGCACCATCGTCGCGACCTGGCCGGTGCCGAGGAGCCGCTTGGACTCCTCCCAGTTCGTGGTCGTCGGGTCGGCCTCGACCAGCTCCTGCGCGACCGCGTCGTAGATGGTGCCGTCGACCACGCCGTAGTCGGTGCCCTCGGCCCACGGCTCGTCGGACTCGACCATCTTGTTCTTCCAGTCGGGGTCGGCCGTGACGGCCCCGAGCCAGCCGTCCCACTGCGACAGGGGCCAGCCGTCCTTGTAGTTCGTGTACAGCGGTGCGACCTCGGCGACGCCCGCGTCCTTGATCGTCTGCAGGTCCTCGAGGAACTCCTCGGGCGTCGTGGGGAAGTCGGTGACGCCGGCCTCCTCCCAGACGCGCTTGTTGTAGACGATGCCCTGCACGTTGCCGACGACCGGGATGCCGTACGACTGGCCCTCGAAGGACTTGTCGTTGATCCAGCTGTACTTCTCCGCCATCTCCTCCTGGCTGCCGAGCGGCTCGAAGAACTGCTCGTACTGGTCGGGCGTCACCGAGCCGGGGATGGCGAGGACGTCGCCGTACTCGTCGGTGTTCATACGCGTCTTCACCTCGCCCGCGTAGTCGGTGAGGGCCTCGACGGTGACGTCCGTGACGTCCGGGTACTTCTCCTTGAACTGCTCGACGTACTCGTCGAACGTGCCGTCCTCCACCAGGTCGGTCCGCCAGGTGAGGACGGTGATCTCGCCGGACGGCTCGCCGTCCGCGCTCTGCTGGCCGGAGCCCGAGCCGCCGCCGGAGCAGGCCGCCGTCAGGGCGAGGACCGTGAGTGCCGCGGACGCCGCGGCGACGCGCGCACGTCGCTGGGGAAGGAACATCGTTGATCCTCTCGTCGTGGCCGGCACCTCGGTGTGCCGACGGCAGGCGCGGGGCGAGGGGGAGGTCCCGTCCGTGCGCCGTGGTAGATTCTTAGGCCGCTGAACAAAGTAAGTCAACGGTGTGTGCCGACGTCCTCGACAGCTCCGGGTCCGTATCGTGAGGAGCCGCCCGTGACGCCTCGCGCCGGGCCCACCAGGACGGGAGGACGCGTGAACGGTGCGCAGCCGGGGCTCGGAGCCGCCCACGCGAGCAGCCGCGCCGCGATCCTCGACGTGATCCGCGCCGCCGGCACGATCAGCCGTGTCGAGCTCACGCGGGCCACGGGGCTGACCGCCGCGACCGTCTCCACCGTGGTGCGGCGCCTCATCGACGAGGGCCTCGTCGTCGAGGCGGGCCGCGCGGAGTCCACCGGCGGCAAGCCGCGGATGCTGCTGCAGCTCGACCCCTACGCGCGCTACGCCGTCGGCGTCCACCTCGACCACGCCGGCATCACGTACGTCATCGCGAACCTCGGCGGCGCCGTCGTCGCCCGCTGGCGCCGGCCCGGTGCCGGCGCGGACGACCCGCGCGAGGTGGTCGCGCGCATCGCGGCCGAGATCGCGACGACCATGACCCGCATCGGCATCGACCCGGCGGTCGTGCTCGGGGTCGGCGTCGTCTCACCGGGCCCGATCTCGACGTCCACGGGGATGACGCTCACCCCGCCGGTCATGCAGCACTGGGCGGAGTTCCCCCTGGGCGCCGCCATCGAGGACGCGACCGGGCTGCCGGTCCTGCTCGACAACGACGCCACCGCCGCGGCCGTGGGCGAGTACTGGTCCGGCGGTGTCGCCACCGGCGCCGCCTGCGCGACGCTCTACATGGGCACCGGCATCGGCGCCGGCATCGTCGTGGACGGCACCGTCTACCGCGGGCGCAGCTCGAACGCGGGGGAGATCGGGCACGTGTGCGTCGCCCTCGACGGCCCCGAGTGCTGGTGCGGCAGCCGCGGCTGCGTCGAGGCCTTCGCGGGACCGGCCGCGGTCGTCGCCCAGGCAGCCGCCGCCGGTGTCGCGCTGCCCGGACGCGGCGTCTCGGAGGACTTCGCCGCGCTCGCCCGCGCGGCCGCCCGCGGCGAGGCGGAGCCGATGCGCCTGCTGCGCGCGTCGGCCGAGTACCTGGGCGTCGCCGCCCAGACGCTCGCCAACGTGCTCGACCTCGACCTCGTCGTCCTCACCGGTCCGTCGTTCGCGCTCGCGGGCTCGCTCTACCTGCCGGCGGTGCAGGAGCGGCTCGCGCGCGGCTTCTTCGCCCGCGGTGCGCACCCCGTCCGCGTGACGATCTCCACGCACGCGTCCGAGGCCGCCGCCGTCGGCGGGGCCGCGCTCGTCCTGCAGAGCGAGCTCGCGCCGCGCCAGGTCGGCACGCGCATGGTGGTCGAGGCGCTCACCGACCTGCCCACCGGCGCCTGACGGACCGCGCCGGCGACCGGGACGCGGTCACGGCAGCAGCCGGTCCAGGCCCGCCTCGGGGATCGGCGCCCACGTGGGGCGGTTGCGCGCCTCGTACACGACCTCGTAGAGCATCTTGTCGAGCTCGAGCGCGCGCAGCAGCAGCCCCCGCGTCGACTCGTCCACGTCCGACGGCGCCGCCGCGGCGTAGCCGGCGAGGAAGCCGTCGCGCGCGTCGCGGGTCCAGGCCGCGGCGGCGTCGCCCGTCAGCCCGCCGACCGCCGCGGCGTAGTCGAACGAGCGCAGCACGCCGGCCACGTCCCGCAGCGCGAGGTCCGGGCGGGTGCGCTCGGCCAGCGGCGCGAGCGGCTCGCCCTCGAAGTCGATGACGAACCAGCGCCCGCGCGAGCGCAGCACCTGGCCCAGGTGCAGGTCCCCGTGCACGCGCTGGCGCGGGGGAGCCGCGGGCAGCGCGGCGACCTGCGCGGCGACCTGGCGCACGCCCTCCGCGCGGTCCGCCACGCGCGGCACCGCCGCGGTCGCCCACGACAGGCGCGTGGTCAGGGCGGCCGCCACGGTCGGCGGACCGGCGGCGTCGTCCGTCGTGCCGAACGCGCGCGCCAGCGCCGCGTGCATGCCGGCCACGACCTCGCCGAGCTCCCGGGCCGCCGCCCCGAAGGGCCGGCCCTCGCGGGCCCACGCGCACGCGAGCTCGAAGCCGTCCTCCGCACCGGGCACGAACGCGCTCATCACCCCGAGGTAGCCGACGGACGGCTCGGCGCCGCCCGCGGCCGTCCAGCGCACCTGCGCCCACGCGAGCGGCTCCGGGACGCCGTCCCAGCCCTGCTCGGTGAGGCGGCGGGGCACGTCGATGTCCGGGTTCTCGCCCGCCGCGACCGTGCGCAGCACCTTGAGGATCCCCACGGGCGCGCCCGTGGCACGGTCCGGCAGCACCACCGACGTGTTCGACTGCTCGCCCGTGACCACGCGCGCCGCCTCGGCGTCGACGTCCGCACCCGGGCCGTCCGCGTGCGCGAGCCACGCCGCGACGAACGCGGGGTGCCCGGCACCGTCGAGCACCGTCAGGTCCCCGTGCGTGCCGACGACCGGCAGCGTCCCGCCCGTCTCGCCCGGCACGAGCACGACGGGCACCTGCAGGAGCACGTCCACCGACCCGGCCCGCGCCCGCACGAGCAGCACGCGCACGTCGTCCGCGAGGTCGACGGTCGCCACCGGCGCGAGGTCGGCGTCCGCCCCCTTCACGGGGTACCACCGCCGCTCGGGCAGCCAGCCGCGCAGCAGCGCGACGACGCCCTCGTCGAGGGCGTCCGGGGTCCGGGCGTCGAGGATCACGGTGCCGTCAGCTCCAGCCAGTAGAAGTCGCGCGACCCGAGCGTGAACGTCACCGTCCCGTCCTCGCGGACGGCCGGGAACGCGGCGCCGCCGAACACGTCGCGCAGGTGCCAGCCGACGTGCTGCGGCAGCGACACGGTGGCGGCGCGCGCCGTGGCGGCCATGTTCGCGACCACGAGCATCGTCTCGTCGTCCGTGCGGCGCAGGAACGTCAGCACGGCGTCGTTGTCCGACGGCACGATCTCGAACGAGCCGAGGCCGAGGGCCCGGTGCCGCCGGCGCACGCCGAGCATGCCGTGCACCCAGTGCAGCAGCGACGTCGGCTGCGCGAGCTGCGACTCCACGTTGATGTTGCCGTAGTGGTAGACGAGCGACTGCACCACGGGCAGGTACAGCTTGCCGGGGTCGGCGACCGAGAAGCCCGCGTTGCGGTCGGGCGTCCACTGCATCGGCGTGCGGACCGCGTCCCGGTCCGGCAGCCAGATGTTGTCGCCCATGCCGATCTCGTCGCCGTAGTACAGGCAGGGGCTGCCGGGCAGCGAGAGCAGCAGCGCGTGCGCGAGCTCGATCTCCTTGCGGGAGTTGTCCAGCAGCGGCGCCAGGCGGCGGCGGATCCCGACGTTCGCGCGCATGCGCGAGTCGGGGGCGTACCACCCGTACATCGACGCGCGCTCCTCCGTGGACACCATCTCGAGCGTCAGCTCGTCGTGGTTGCGCAGGAACGTGCTCCACTGCCCGCCCGCCGTGGGGATGGGCGGGGTGTCGGCGAGGATGTCGACGATCTGCGTGGCGCGCTGGTCACGCAGCGCGTAGTAGATGCGCGGCATCACGGGGAAGTGGAAGCACATGTGGCACTCCGGCGCCTCCTCGGTGCCGTAGTAGTGCACGACGTCCTCGGGCCACTGGTTCGCCTCGGCCAGCATGATGCGCCCCGGGTACTCGGTGTCGATCATGCGGCGCAGGTCGGCGAGGAACCGGTGCGTCTCCGGCAGGTTCTCGCAGTTCGTGCCCTCGGCCTCGAACAGGTACGGCACCGCGTCGAGGCGGAACCCGTCCACGCCGAGGTTCAGCCAGAACCGCGCGACGTCGAACATCGCCTCCACCACGCGCGGGTTCTCGAAGTTGAGGTCCGGCTGGTGGGAGAAGAACCGGTGCCAGAAGTACTGGCGCCGCACGGGGTCGAACGTCCAGTTCGACGTCTCGGTGTCGACGAAGATGATGCGGGCGTCCTGGTACCGCGTGTTGTCGTCGCTCCAGACGTAGAAGTCGCCGTACGGGCCCTCCGGGTCCGAGCGCGACGCCTGGAACCACGGGTGCTGGTCGCTCGTGTGGTTCATGACGAGGTCGACGACGATCCGCATGCCGCGGTGGTGCACCTCCTGCACGAGCGTGCGGAAGTCGTCGATCGAGCCGTACTGCGGCGCGACGGCCGTGTAGTCGGACACGTCGTACCCGCCGTCGCGCATCGGCGAGGGGTAGAACGGCGGCAGCCACAGGCAGTCGACGCCGAGCCACTGCAGGTAGTCCAGGCGCTGGATCAGGCCCTGCAGGTCGCCGCTGCCGTGCCCGGACGAGTCCGAGAACGTGCGCAGCATGACCTCGTAGAAGACCGCCGTGCGGTACCAGTCGGGGTCGCCGGTGCGGCCGTCGCGGCCCGCCGGCTCGGGCACGGCCGGCTGCCGGCGCGCCGGCAGACCGCGCATCGCGATCGTCCCGGTGGTGGGCGGCGGCTCCCGGTGGGTCACCGCCGGTACGCCGAGGCGGGGGGTGGTCGGGGCGTCGCCGCCCGTGGTCGTCTCGCCCGGGGCGGCACCGCCACCGGGACGCGCCTCGGTGCTCACGCGACCTCGCCCGGGTGCTGCAGGTGCACGACGTGGGCGACGCGGACCGACGGGTCGAGCCGCACGTACGGGTGGGACGTCCACGCGTAGGTCTCCTGCGACAGGACGTCGTGGGCGACCACCGCCCGGTCGGTGGGCAGGCCGAACGCCGCCAGGTCGAGCTCGACGACGCCCTCGCGCGCGTTCCAGGTGTCGAGGTTGACGACGACCACGACGGTGTCGGCGCGACCCGTGGGGGAGTGCTCGGCGTCGAGGTGGCGGGAGAAGCAGACCAGCCCGTCGTCGGTCGTCGGGTGCACCCGCACGTCGCGCAGCTGCTGCAGCGCCGGGTGCGCCCGGCGGATCTCGTTCAGGCGGCCGATCAGCAGCGCGATGCCGAGCTCGTCGCCGCGGGACCAGTCCCGCGGGCGGAACTCGTACTTCTCGTTGTCGATCTGCTCCTCGACACCGGGCCGCGGCACGTTCTCGACCAGCTCGTAGCCCGAGTACACGCCCCACGTCGGCGAGCCCAGTGCGGCGAGCACGGCCCGCACCGCGAAGCCCGTGGTGCCCGTCGCCTGCAGGTACGGCGGCAGGATGTCGTGCGTCGTCGGCCAGAAGCTCGGGCGCATCCACGCACCCTGCTCCCCGCCGACCTCCGCGAGGTACTCCTCCAGCTCGGCCTTCGTGTTCCGCCACGTGAAGTACGTGTACGACTGGTGGAACCCGATCTTGGCCAGCGTGAGCATCATCGCCGGGCGGGTGAACGCCTCGGACAGCCAGATCACGTCCGGGTGGTCCCGCCGGACGTCGGCGAGCAGACGCTCCCAGAACGACAGCGGCTTGGTGTGCGGGTTGTCGACGCGGAACAGGGTCACCCCGTGGTCGATCCAGACCTGCACGACCCGGCGGATCTCCTGGTAGATCCCCTCGGGGTCGTTGTCGAAGTTCAGGGGGTAGATGTCCTGGTACTTCTTCGGCGGGTTCTCCGCGTAGGCGATCGTCCCGTCCGCGCGCGTCGTGAACCACTCCGGGTGCTCGCGGACCCAGGGGTGGTCGGGCGACGCCTGCAGCGCGAGGTCCAGGGCGACCTCCATGCCCAGCTCGCGGGCGCGGGCGACGAACGCGTCGAAGTCCTCGAACGTCCCGAGCGACGGCTCGATCGCGTCGTGCCCGCCGTCGGCCGAGCCGATCGCGTAGGGCGACCCCGGGTCGCCGGGCTCGGCGGTCAGGGCGTTGTTGCGCCCCTTGCGGTGCGTCGTGCCGATCGGGTGGACGGGCGTCAGGTACACGACGTCGAAGCCCATGGACGCGATCCGCGGCAGCTCCTCGGCCGCCGTCCGCAGCGTGCCGGACCGCCACTCGCCCGTCGCCTCGTCGTACGTGGCGCCGTGCGAGCGCGGGAAGATCTCGTACCAGGCGCCCGACAGCGCGAGCCTGCGGTGCACGACCAGGGGGTACGGCCTCGAGGCCGTCACGAGGTCGCGCAGCGGCGTGCGGGCGAGGGCCTCGCGGACCTCGGGAGCCAGCGCGGCGGCCAGCCGGACCGCGGGCGGGCGGCTCGTGTCCTCGAGCGCGGCGACCGCGTCGAGCAGCGTGCGCGCGTCCGCCTCCGGCATCGCGTCCGCGCCCGTGCGCGCGGCCGCACGGCGCAGCACGCGCGCGCCCTCGGTCAGCATGAGCTCGACGTCGACGCCGGCCTCCACCTTGATGGCCGCGTCGTGGGCCCACGTGCCGTACGGGTCCGACCAGCCCTCGACGCGGAACGTCCAGTCGCCCTCGGCGTCCGGGACGAGGCGGGCCTCGAACCGGTCGAGGCCGGGCGCGACGTCGACCATGCGCGCCCACGAGTGGTCGGTCCCGTCGGGGCGCGTGAGGACGGCGGTCGCGCCGACCGCGTCGTGCCCCTCGCGGAACACGGTCGCGCGGATCGGCACGGCCTCGCCGACCACCGCCTTCGCGGGGAAGCGGCCCTCCTCGGCGACCGGGGAGACGTCGACGACCGGGATCCGGCCGATCGGCAGGGGGGCGGGGACCGGGACGGGCCCGGCCGGTGCGACCTGGGCCGCCGCGGCGGCGGACGGCGCGGCGGCCGGGGGCGCGGGGGCCACCGGGGCGGGGTCCGGTGCGGCTGCGGGGGCGGTCCCGGGGCTCGAGGGGACGGGCGCGGAAGCCTGGGGTCGTCCGGGGGCGGTGGCCGGCGACGTGCGACGCGGTCGCGGGGGAGTCCTCACGCTCCTGAACCTATCCGGCACCTCCGGGGCCCGGCATCCGCTGGCGCCCGTGCCGCACCGACCCGGACATCCGTCCGGTTCGTCCCCCCGGAAGGGCTGTGCGAAACGTCCCGAATGCGTAGTCTCAGCGCGCGTGAGAGCGATCCGCCGTTTCACCGTGCGCACCGTGCTGCCCGCACCGCTCGCGGCCCTCGACACCCTGGCCCGCAACCTGCGCTGGTCGTGGCACCCGGCCACGCGCGCGGTCCTCGCGGACGTGGACCGCGCGCTGTGGGACGAGGTCGAGGGCGACCCCGTCGCGTTCCTCGGCGCGCTCACGCGCGAGCGCCTCGACGCGCTCGCGGCCGACGAGCGGTTCGTCGCCCGCGTGCGGGCGGCCGCCGCCGACCTCGCCGCCTACCGGCACGAGCCGCGCTGGTACCAGCGGCAGGCCGGCGCGGCGCTGCCCGCGTCCGTCGCCTACTTCTCTCCGGAGTTCGGGCTCGCCGCGGCCCTGCCGCAGTACTCCGGCGGGCTCGGGATCCTCGCGGGGGACCACCTCAAGAGCGCGTCCGACCTGGGCGTGCCCCTGGTCGGGGTCGGGCTGCTCTACCGCTCCGGGTACTTCCGCCAAGGCGTCGACCGGGACGGCTGGCAGACCGAGACGTACCCGGTGCTCGACCCGGACGGGCTGCCGCTCACGCTGCTGCGCGAGGAGGACGGCAGCCCGGCGACGGTGCGCCTCGCGCTGCCCGGTGCGCGCACGCTGCACGCGCAGGTGTGGGTCGCGCAGGTGGGGCGCGTCCCGCTGCTCCTGCTCGACTCGGACGTGCCGGCCAACGACGACGCGGGCCGGCACGTCACCGACCGGCTGTACGGCGGCGGCGGGGAGCACCGCCTGCAGCAGGAGCTGCTGCTCGGCGTCGGCGGCGTGCGTGCCCTGCGGACCTTCGCACGGCTGACGGGCGCCCCCGCCCCGGACGTCTTCCACACGAACGAGGGCCACGCGGGCTTCCTCGGCGTCGAGCGGATGCGCGAGCTGGCCGCGGACGGCGCCGACGTGCCCACCGCGCTCGAGGTCGTGCGGGCCACCACGGTCTTCACCACCCACACGCCGGTGCCGGCGGGCATCGACCGCTTCGAGGCGCGCGTGGTCGAGCAGTACGCCGACGCGCTGCTCGAGGACGAGCCGCTGCCGACGTCCGCCGTGCTGGCCCTCGGCGCCGAGGACCACGAGGGCGGCGACCCCCTGACGTTCAACATGGCGGTGATGGGCCTGCGTCTCGCGGGCCGCGCCAACGGCGTCTCGCTGCTGCACGGACGGGTCTCGCGGGAGATGTTCGCGCCGCTGTGGCCCGGCTTCGACGCGGCCGAGGTGCCCATCGGGTCCATCACCAACGGGGTGCACGCCCCGACGTGGGTGGCGCCGGAGCTCACCGAGCTCGCCGCGGGCCGCATGACGGCGCAGGAGCTCGCGACCGGCCGCGGCTGGACGAGCCGCCAGGCGGTCACCGACGAGCAGCTGTGGCACGTGCGGGGCCGGCTGCGCGCCCGTCTCGTCGCCGACGCGCGGGCCCGGGTGCGCGCGTCCTGGCGCCGCCGGGGCGCCGCGGACGTCGAGCTCGGCTGGGTCGACGACGTGCTCTCGCCCGACGTCCTCACGATCGGGTTCGCGCGGCGGGTGCCGACCTACAAGCGCCTGACCCTCATGCTCGCCGACCCCGAGCGGTTCCGGTCGCTGCTGCTGCACCCGGACCGCCCCGTGCAGGTCGTCGTCGCGGGCAAGGCGCACCCCGACGACGCGCCCGGCAAGAAGCTCATCGCGGAGCTCGTCGCGTTCGCCGACCAGCACGACGTGCGCCACCGCATCGTCTTCCTGCCCGACTACGACATGCGGATGGCCGCGACCCTCTACCCGGGCTGCGACCTGTGGCTGAACAACCCGCTGCGCCCGCTCGAGGCGTGCGGCACGTCCGGCATGAAGGTGGCGCTCAACGGCGGCCTCAACCTGTCCGTCCTCGACGGCTGGTGGGACGAGTGGTTCGACGGCGAGAACGGGTGGGTGATCCCCACCGCGGACGGCGTGGAGGACCCCGAGGCCCGGGACGCGCTGGAGGCGGCCGCCCTGTACGACGTGCTGGAGCACCAGGTCGTCCCGCGGTTCTACGCGCGCGACGAGCGCGGCGTGCCGCGGCGCTGGCTCGACATGGTGCGGCACACCCTGGCGACGCTGGGCCCGAAGGTGCAGGCCACGCGCATGGTCGCGGACTACGTCGCCCACCTGTACGTGCCGGCCGCCGCCGAGGGGGCCCGGCTGCGGGCGGACGACCTGGCGGGTGGCCGCGAGCTCGCGGCGTGGAAGGCGCGCGTGCGCGCGGCCTGGCCCGCCGTGCGGGTGGACCACGTCGACTCCGGGGGCGTGGGCGAGTCGCCGCAGGTCGGGGACCGGCTGCACGTGCAGGCGTGGGTCGCCCTGGGCGACCTGACCCCGGAGGACGTCGAGGTCCAGGTGCTGCACGGTCCCGTCGGGCCCGACGACGAGCTGACGTCGTTCAGCACGGCCGCGCTCGCGGTGACGGACACCTTCGAGGCGGGGCGCTACGCGTTCGCGGGCGACGTGGACCTGTCGGCGACGGGGGCGTTCGGCTACACCGTGCGGGTGGTGCCGCGGCACGACGGGCTGACCTCGCCGGCCGAGCTCGGGCTGGTCGCCCCGGCGGGCTGAGCGGGGGCGGTGCGCGTCAGAGGACGTCCACGAGCGCGCGGCCGGTGACCCGGCCGGTGTGCAGGCAGCCGCCGAGGAACGTGCCCTCGAGCGCGCGGTGCCCGTGCACCCCGCCGCCGCCGAACCCGGCCGCCTCGCCGACCGCCCACAGCCCGGGCAGGACCTCGCCGTCGGGACGCAGGACGCGGCCCTCGAGGTCGGTGGCGAGGCCGCCGAGCGTCTTGCGGGTGAGCACCGACAGCCGCACCGCGTACAGGGGGCCGTGCGCGGGGTCGAGCAGCCGGTGCGGCGGGGCGACCCGGATGACGCGGTCCACGAGGTAGCGGCGCGCCATCGCGGTGGCCGTGACCTGCAGGTCCTTGCCGAGGCCGGTGACGACCTGCGCGTCGCGGGCCTCGATGGTCCGGGCGAGCCGGTCGGGGTCGATGCGGTCGGTGCCGGTCAGCGCGTTCATGCCCGCGGCGAGCTCCGCCGGTGTGGCCGCGGCGACGAACTCCGGGGAACGTGACGCGAACTCCTCGACCGGGCCGACGGCCCCCGGCAGCACGCGCTGCAGCAGCTGCCGCACGCTGCGTCCCGTGAGGTCGGGGTTCTGCTCCGAGCCGGACAGCGCGAACTCGGCCCCGAGGATCGTCCGGTCGAGCACGAACCACGAGTGGTCGTCGCCCCGGCCCGTGACGTGCCGCAGCGCGCCGTGCGAGTCGAACCCGGGGAACAGCGGGACGGGCAGCCGGCCGCCGTCGGCGTCGAGCCACAGCGAGCTCGGCCCCGGCAGGATGCGGATGCCGTGCCGCGACCACACGGGGGAGTGGTTCGCGATGCCCTCCGGGTAGTGCCACATGCGCCCCGCGTGCGCGACGTGCGCGCCCGCGTCGCGGGCCGCCGCGATGCCGGACCCGTCCACGTGGTCGGGGACGCCGGACAGCATCCGCGCGGGCAGCCGACCCGCGTCGGCGGGCCACGTCGCGCGCACCAGGTCGTGGTTCGCGCCGATGCCGCCCGTCGCGACGACGACGGCCGGCGCCGCCACCTCGAACGGTCGCACCGGGGTCCGGCCGGAGGGCGCCCCGCGCGGTGCCGGGTCCGGCGCGAGCACGTCCCCCCGCACCCCGGTCACCCGGCCGTCCGTCACGACGAACCCGGTCACGCGGTGCCGGAACCGCACGTCGACGCGCCCGCCCCGGTGCCCGTCGAGCAGCGCCCGCACGAACGGCTCCAGCACGGCCGGGCCGGTGCCCCAGGTGACGTGGAACCGGGGCACGGAGTTGCCGTGCCCGTCGGCGAGGTACCCGCCGCGCTCCGCCCACTGCACCAGCGGGAACCAGCGGACCCCGAGCCGGTGCAGCCAGTCGCGCATGCCGCCGGCCGCGAAGTCGACGAACCCCTCGGCCCACGCCCGGCCCCACCGGTCCGAGCCGTCGTCCGCGAACCCGGCCGAGCCCAGCCAGTCCGCGAGCGCGAGCTCGGCCGAGTCCCGCACGCCCAGGCGCCGCTGCTCGGGGGAGTCGACGAGGAACAGGCCGCCGAACGACCACCACGCCTGCCCGCCGAGGCTCGCGGGCGGCTCGGCGTCCAGCAGGAGCACGCGCCGCCCGGCGGCGAGCAGCTCGGCGGTGGTGACCAGGCCCGCGAGGCCGGCACCGACGACCACGACGTCGTGGTGGCTCATGGGCCGCACTGTAGGTCAGGCGAGGACGTACACCCGCATGCTGAGCGGCTCGAGCGTGGCGGCGTCGCCCGCCCGGGCGTGCAGGGCGCCGTGCGGACCGCCCGCGTCCGCGTCCGCGGGGTGCTCCCACAGCGAGTCCCACGCGAGCCGCCACGGGAGGGCGGAGTCGCCCGCCAGTGTGACCTCGATCGCGGCGAGGGCCCCGTTCACGACCAGCAGCACGTGGTCGTCGGGCGGGCCGGGCGCGACGCGCAGCATCTGGAACGTCCGGATGGAGGCGTCGTGCCACCGTCCGTGGTCGAACTCGGCTCCGTCCGCGCCGTACCAGGCGAGGTCCCGCGGGCCGCCCTCGCGGACCGGGCCGCCCGAGTAGAACCGCTCGGGACGGAGCGCCGGGTGCTCCCGTCGCAGCGCGAGCAGGTGCCGCGCGGTCGCGAGCTGGTTGGCCCGCCAGTCGCTGAGGTCCCAGTGCACCCAGGAGAGCTCGTTGTCCTGGCAGTACGCGTTGTTGTTCCCCTGCTGCGTGCGGCCGATCTCGTCGCCCGCCGTGATCATCGGCGTGCCGGCGGCCAGCACGAGCGTCGCGAACAGGTTGCGGATCGAGCGGCGCCGCAGCGGCGCGACGTCGGCCGCCGGCGAGTCGGGCGTCACGGGCCCCTCGACGCCGTGGTTCCAGGACCGGTTGTCGTCCGACCCGTCGCGGTTCTGCTCGCCGTTCGCCGTGTTGTGCTTGTGGTTGTAGGCGACGAGGTCGGCCATGGTGAACCCGTCGTGCGCGGTCACGTAGTTGACCGAGGCGCCGGGGCCGCGCAGCAGCGCCGGCGTGCCGTGGCCGAACAGGTCGACGGACCCCGACAGGCGCGTGGCGAGGTCGCGCACGCGGTGCCCCGGCAGGCCCTGGGCCGCGCGGCCGGGGTCCGCGAGCCAGAACGAGCGGACGGCGTTGCGGAAGCGGTCGTTCCACTCCGCGAACGGCGGCGGGAACTGCCCGGTGCGCCAGCCGCCGAGCCCCACGTCCCACGGCTCGGCGACGAGCTTGAGCCCGCCGAGCACCGGGTCGCTCGCGGCCGCCACGAGCGTCGCGTGGTCGGTGCGGAACCCGTCGTGGCTGCGTCCGAGCGTCACGGCCAGGTCGAAGCGGAAGCCGTCCACGCCCACCGTCTCGGCCCAGTACCGCAGCGAGTCGAGCGCGGTCGCGACCACGCCCGTGCGGGAGAAGTCGAGGGAGTTGCCGGTGCCCGTGACGTCGTCGTAGGCGGCCGGCACGCCGCCGAGGTGGCGGTAGTAGTAGGCGTTGTCCAGCCCGCGCCACGCGACGTGCTGGCCGGGCAGGCCGCCCTCGCACGTGTGGTTGTAGACGACGTCCAGCAGCACCTCGATGCCGGCCTCGTGGAGCGCGTGCACCGCGGAGCGCACCTCGGCGAGCACGGCGGCCGGGCCGGCCTCCCGCGCCGCGGCCGTCGCGTACGCCGCGTGCGGGGCGTAGAACCCGAGGGTGCTGTAGCCCCAGTAGTTGGTCAGCCCCTTCTCGACGAGGTGCGGCTCGGACGTGAACGCGTGCACGGGCAGCAGCTCGAGCGCCGTGACGCCCAGCGCGAGCAGGTGGTCGAGCACGGCCGGGTGGGCGAGCGCGGCGTACGTGCCGCGCAGCTGCGGGGGCACGTCGGGGTGCAGCCGGGTCAGGCCCTTGACGTGCGCCTCGTACACGACGGTGCGCGACCAGGGCGTGCCGGGCCGGTTCGCCGCCGGGTCCGGGCCGGGCAGCGCCCCCGTGTCCACGACGACCGCGTGCGGCACGTGCGCCGCCGAGTCGCGCGGGTCGGGCGGTCCGTACGGGTCGCCGGCGAGGTCCTCGCCGACCACGTGCCCGTACGTCTCCGGCCCGTACGCCAGCTCACCGACGAGCCCGCGCGCGTACGGGTCGACGAGCAGCTTCGCCGGGTTGTACCGCAGCCCGCGCGCCGGGTCCCACGGGCCGTGCGCGCGGAAGCCGTAGCGCTGGCCCGGGCGGACACCGGGCACGGACGCCCGCCAGAGCCCCAGGTGGGCCCGCTCGAGCGGGACGCGGCGCTCGGTGGGTGCGTCGGGAGGACCGTCGAGCAGGCACAGGTCGACGCCGGTCGCGTGCGGGGCGAGCACGACCACGTCCACGCCCGTCGCGGTCACGTGGACGCCCGGCCGGTGCGGCGGCCGCGGCGGCCGGGAGGCAGGGGGAGCGCTCACTCGCTCCATGGTGCCAGGACGTCCGTCCGGACGAGGGCGCGGACCGGCCGGCGGCGCCCTGCCCACCCACCGGGCGGCCCCCCGGACGCGTCCGGGCAGCGGTAGCGTTCGGCGGGTGAGGATCGTCGTCTGCGTGAAGTTCGTCCCGGACATCCAGTCGGACCGGCAGCTCGGCCCCGACGGGCACGTCGTGCGGGACGGGGGCGACGGCACCCTCAACGAGCTCGACGAGAACGCCGTCGAGGCCGCCCTGACGCTCGTCGAGGAGCACGGCGGCGAGGTCGTCGTGCTCACCGTCGGGCCCGACGACGCCGTCGACGCGGTGCGCAAGGGCCTGCAGATGGGCGCGGACGAGGCCGTCCACGTGGTCGACGACGCCGCGGCCGGCTCCGACGCGCTGGGCACGGCCGCCGTCCTCGCTGCGGCCGTGCGGCACCTGTCGGCCGCGGCCCCGGTGGACCTCGTGCTCACGGGCATGGCCGGGCTCGACGGGCTGACGTCCCTGCTGCCCACGGCGCTCGCGGAGGAGCTCGACCTGCCCGCGCTGCCGCTGGCCGCGACGCTCACGGTCGACCCGAGCGCCGGGACGGTCACCGTGACCCGCGAGCTCGACCACGCGAGCGAGGTGCTCTCGGCGCAGCTGCCCGCGCTCGTCTCCGTGACCGACCAGACGAACGAGCCGCGGTACCCGAACTTCAAGGGCATCATGGCCGCCCGCAAGAAGCCGGTGACGACGCTGTCGCTCGCCGACCTGGGCGTCGACCCCGCCACGGTGGGCACCGCCGGTGCGCGCACGCAGGTGCTCGAGGCGGCACCGCGCCCCCCGCGGGAGGACCGCGTGCTCCTCACCGACACCGGCGACGCGGGCGCACGGCTCGCCGCCTGGCTCGTCGACCGCCGGCTCGTCTGACGCCCGGCCCCAGCCCACGCCACCCCGCGACCGGAAGCCCGAGGACCCCGTGACCGCCACCCCCGTGCTCGTCCTGCTCGACCACGCCGCCGACGGCACCCTGCGTCCCCCGGTGCGCGAGCTGCTGACGCTCGCGCGCACGCTCGCCGACGGGGCGCCGGTCGAGGGCGTGTGGGCCGCCGAGCAGGAGCCGACCGCCGCGCTGCCGGTGCTCGCCGCGCAGGGCGTCGCCACCGTGCACCGGCTGGTCGCGGACGCGGACCTGCACCTGTCGTCCGTGCTCGCCGACGGTGTCGTGTCGGTGCTGTCCGCCTCGGGCGCCCGGCTGCTGCTCGCGGTCTCCTCGTTCGAGAACAAGGAGACGGTCGCGCGCGTCGCGGTGCGGACCGGCGCCGGCGTCGTGACGGACGCGGACGGCGTGGCCGTCGAGGACGGGCGGGTCGTCACGCACAAGACCGTGCTGGCCGGCACGTGGACGACGCGCTGCGCCGTCGCCGCGCCCGTCGCGCTCGTCACGGTCAAGGCGAACTCGGTCGCGGCCGAGGACGTGCCCGCGCCGAGCGAGCCCGCGGTGGTCGAGCACGTGGTCGCCGTGTCGGCGGCCTCGCGCCGCGTGCGGCTCGTCGAGCGCACGGAGCGCGCGGACTCCGGGCGGCCCGACCTCGGCTCGGCGCACATCGTCGTGGTGGGCGGCCGCGGCACCGAGGGCGACTTCTCCCCGGTCGAGGAGCTGGCCGACGTGCTCGGCGGCGCCGTCGGCGCCACCCGCGTCGCCACCGACGAGGGCTGGATCGGGCACGACGCGCAGATCGGCCAGACCGGCGTGACCATCTCGCCGCGGCTCTACATCGGCGCGGGCGTCTCCGGTGCGGTGCACCACCGCGGCGGCATGCAGGCGTCCGGCACGATCGTCGCGGTGAACTCCGACCCGGACGCGCCGATCTTCGAGATCGCCGACTTCGGCGTCGTCGGCGACCTGTTCACGGTGCTGCCGCAGGCGGCTGCCGAGCTGCGGCGGCTGCAGGGCTGACGGCGCGCGGCCCAGGCCGCGTCGGCGTCAGGTGAGCTCGCGCAGCCAGCGCAGCGTCGCCGCGGCCTGCGCCGCCTGGAACGGGCGCAGGTTCGGGATCCCCGGGGGCGCGGGCTGGCCGGACGCCCACGCGAAGTAGCCCGCGAGGCCCGTGAGCCCCGCGCGCAGGTCGGCGCGCGAGACGCCGTCCGACACCGGGCGCTCGGCGAAGATGCGGGCCGGGTCGCCCCCGCCCTGCAGCGCCACGCTGGGCAGCATGAACGCCAGGTCCAGCCACGGCGCGCCGACCGACGCGTGCGGCCAGTCGATGAGCCACACCCGGTCGTGCCCGTCCTCGACCATGACGTTGTCCGCGCGCAGGTCGCCGTGCACGAGGCTGTCGCCCGCGCACACGCGCAGGGAGTCCTGCTCGAAGCGGACCAGGTCGTCGAGGTGGTCCAGCGCCCACCGGCCCGGCTCGCCGACGCCCGCGACCACCTCGGCGCGGTGCTGCGGGGCGAGGCGGTGCAGCGAGCGCCAGCCGGTGAAGTCCGTCGCGAGCTGGTCGTCGGTGCGCGGCAGGGCGTGGCCGGGCAGCGGCTCCGCCTCCGCGAGCGCGTCCACGGCGGCGAGCACGAGCTGCAGGTCGTCGGACCGCCACGGCAGCTCCGGCTGCCGGCCCTGCACCGCGTCGAAGCCGAGCACGACCCACTCGCCGTCGTCGTCCCACCAGCGCAGCCGGGGCGCCGGCACCTCGGGCGGCAGCGCGCGGGCGCTGCGGATCTCGGCGCGCGCCAGGTCCGGCGACTCCGGGTTCTGGTCGGGCGAGACGGCCTTGACGAACACGGCGCGCCCGTCGGTGAGCTCGAGCACGGCGACGAAACCGGGGGAGAAGCCGCTGGTGGGCGTGAGCTCGGCGGTCACGCGCGCGCCGGCGAGCGTCTGGATGCGCTCGCGGACCCCGCGGGGGAGGTCGCGCCAGTCGAGCCGCTGTCCGCCGAAGGCGAGCGGCAGCGCGATGACGTCGTCGGCACTCACGCGCACATCCTGCCAGCAACAGCCCGCCGGGTACGGGTGAACGTGCGCCCTGACCGGCTCGTCCGCAGGTCCTCCCCAGGACGTCCGCAGGCCCACGACCCCCGCGCGCGCCACACCGCCGCACGGCCGCCCCCGTCGGCGTTCGTAGACTGGCCGGGTGAGCGACCCCCGCGCGCGTGCGGCCTACCTGGACCACGCGTCCACCACGCCGATGCGGCCCGAGGCGCTCGACGCGCTCACGGCCGCGCTCGCGCAGGTCGGCAACCCCTCCTCGCTGCACACCGCCGGCCGCACGGCCCGGCGGACCGTGGAGGAGGCACGGGAGAGGCTCGCGGCGTCGCTCGGCGCACGACCCAGCGAGGTCGTGTGGACCGCGGGCGGGACCGAGGCCGACAACCTCGCCGTGAAGGGCCTGTTCTGGGCCCGCCGCACCGCCGACGCCCGCCGTCGCCGGCTGCTCGTCTCGGCGGTCGAGCACCACGCCGTGCTCGACCCGGCGTTCTGGATGGCGGAGCACGCGGGGGCCGAGCTCGTTCTGCTGCCCGTGGACGCGGACGGCGCCGTCGAGGTCGAGGCGCTGCGCGAGGAGCTCGAGGGGCACACCGACGCCGCCGCGCTCGTGTCGGTGATGTGGGCCAACAACGAGGTCGGGACGCTGCAGCCCGTCGAGGAGGTCGTGGCGCTCGCGCACCGGCACGGCGTGCCCGTGCACGTCGACGCGGTGCAGGCCGTCGGGCAGGTGCCCGTCGACCTCGCCGCGAGCGGTGCCGACGCCGTGACCGTCAGCGCGCACAAGCTCGGCGGACCGGGCTCCACCGGGGCGCTGCTCGTGCGGCGCGGGCTCGACCTCACGCCCGTCCTGCACGGCGGCGGCCAGGAGCGCGGGGTGCGGTCCGGCACGCTCGACGCACCGCTGCTCGCGTCGTTCGCGGTGGCGGTCGAGGCGGCCGTGGCCGAGCGGGAGGCGTTCGCGACGCGCGTCGGCGCGCTGCGCGACGAGCTCGTGCGCCGGGTCCTCGACGCGGTGCCCGGGGCGGTCCTGCGCGGACCGGCGGACCCCGCCCGGCGCCTGCCCGCCAACGCGCACCTGACGTTCTCCGGGTGCGAGGGCGACTCGCTCCTCTACCTGCTCGACGCCGCGGGCGTCGAGGCGTCGACCGGCTCGGCGTGCCAGGCCGGGGTGCCGCGACCCTCGCACGTGCTGCTCGCGATGGGCGTCGGCGAGGACGACGCGCGAGGGGCGCTGCGCTTCAGCCTCGGGCGCACGTCGACGGCCGCGGACGTCGACGCGGTGCTGGACGTCCTGCCGGGGGCCGTCGAGCGCGCGCGGGCCGCGGGTCTGAGCTCCGTGGCGGTGGGGGCCTGATGCGCGTCCTGGCCGCCCTGTCCGGCGGGGTCGACTCCGCGGTCGCCGCCGCACGCGCGGTCGACGCCGGGCACGACGTCGTCGGCGTGCACATGGCGCTGTCGCGCACCCCGGCGCAGGAGCGCACGGGCTCGCGCGGGTGCTGCTCGATCGAGGACGCGGGCGACGCGCGCCGCGCGGCCGACGTCCTCGGCATCCCCTACTACGTGTGGGACATGTCCGAGCGGTTCGAGCGGACGGTCGTCGCCGACTTCCTCGCCGAGTACGCCGCGGGCCGCACGCCCAACCCGTGCGTGCGGTGCAACGAGCACGTGAAGTTCGCGGCGCTGCTCGACAAGGCGCTCGCGCTCGGCTTCGACGCGGTCTGCACCGGGCACTACGCGCGGGTCGTCGAGCACCCCGACGGGCGGCGCGAGCTGCACCGCGCGCTCGACCCCGACAAGGACCAGTCGTACGTGCTCGCGGTCATGGGCCCCGACCGGCTGGCGCGCTCGCTGTTCCCCCTGGGCGACGCCGCGTCGAAGGGCGCCGTGCGCGCCGAGGCCGCCGCCCGCGGCCTGTCCGTCGCGGCGAAGCCCGACTCGTACGACATCTGCTTCGTCGCCGACGGGGACACCCAGGGGTTCCTCCGCGAGCGGCTCGGGTCGCAGCCGGGGGACGTCGTCGACGAGACCGGCGCCGTCGTCGGGCGGCACGACGGCGCGTACGCCTACACGGTCGGGCAGCGCCGCGGCCTCGCGCTCGGCCGCCCCGCCGCGGACGGGCGGCCGCGGTACGTGCTCGCCGTCGAGCCGGTGCAGCGCCGGGTGGTCGTCGGCCCCGCCGACCGGCTCGCGGTCGCGCACGTCGCCGCCGACGCGGCCGTCTGGTACGCGGACGTCCCCGCCGCCGGCACGGCGTGCGCCGTCCAGGTCCGGGCGCACGGCGCCCCGGTGCCGGCGCGCGTCCTCGCCGCCGCCGACGACGGCGTCACGGTCGACGTCGGCGACGCCGGCCTGCGCGGCGTGGCCGCCGGGCAGTCGCTCGTCCTCTACGACGGCACCCGCGTGCTCGGTCAGGCGACGGTGCGCGCGACCGTCTCGCCCGCGCAGCTCGCCGCCCCGGGGCGGGCGGGCGCATGACGGGCGTCACCGGCGCGGGCGCGTGGCCCGGGACCGACCCGCTCGAGGCCGCCACGACCGTGGTGGGTGACCTCGCCGACGCCCCCTCGGAGGTCGACGGCCTGCCGTTCGCACCGCTGCTGCCGGCGCGGGGCCCGTGGGGGGACCGCACGGGCGCGGCGGTCGCGCTGCTGGAGGACCTGCCCGCCGAGCTCGGGCCGCACGGCTGGAAGCTCGCCGGCCGTCCCGGCGGCGACCTGGCCCGCGCCCGCTCGCTGGCGCGCGAGGACCTCGACGCGCTCGCGGTGGCGGCGCACGGGTACGAGGGGCCGCTCGTGCTGCCGGTGCTCGGCCCGCACTCGCTCGCGGCCGAGGTCTGGCTCGCGCACGGCGACCGGGTCGTGTCCGACCCCGGCGCGCTGCGCGACGTCCTCGCCTCGCTCGCGGCGGGCGTCGCGGAGCGCGTGGGCGACGTGCGCCGCGTCGTGCCCGGGGCCGCGGTGCGCGTCCTGGTGCACGAGCCCCTGCTCGCGGCGGTGCTCGCCGGCGCGGTCCCGACCTTCTCGGGCCGGGACCGGCTGCGGCGCGTGCCGGGGCAGGTCGCCGCCGAGGGCCTGTCCGCGCTCGCCGACGCCGTGCGCGGGGCCGGTGCCGAGGCGGTCGTCGTGCACGGCGGCACCGCGTGGTCGGCCCTGGCGACGGTGCGGGCCTCCTCCGCGGACGGCGCGGCGCTCGCGGTCGCCGGGCTGGGGGAGCGCGGCTGGGAGGAGGTCGCCCTGCTCGTCGAGGACGGCCGGGCGTTCTGGCCGGAGCCGCCGCCGGCGGCGACGTCGCAGTGCGCCGGGCCCGACGTCCTCGCTCAGGCCGACGCCGTGACGCGGCCGTGGCGCACGGTCGGCCTGCCCGTCGCCGGCCTGCGTGACGTCGTGCTGGTCGCCGCCCTGCCCGACGCCGCGACCCCGGACGACGCGCGGGGCGCGCTGGCCGGGCTGGTGCGCGCGGCGGGCGCCGTCGCCGAGCGGGCCGAGGCGTGAGCGCCCCCGCTCCGGCGCGCCGCCGCGACCTCGGCCGCCGGCGGGCGCTCGCGCTCCTGGTGGCGACCGGCCTGGCCCTCGTCGGCGTCGTCACGCTCCTCGTGGTCTACGTCGGCCTCGCGGCCCGCGCGATGGGCGCGTCGGTCGACGCCGAGCAGCCCTGCCTCGTCGCGGCGCAGGACGGCGGGACGGCGCGGGTGCGCCACGAGCTGCTGCCGCCGCGGGCCGTGTGCACGTGGCAGGCGGACGGGGAGCCGCGAGAGGTCGTGCTGGCGTCCGCACCGACGCCGCTCGTCGTCGGCGCGGGCGCGCTCGCGGTCGCCGGGGTCCTCGCGACCGCCGTCGTGCTCGTGCCGCGGGGCGCTCGCCCGAACGGATGACGGCCACCTGCGCCGCCCCGCGCGGCGGTGCAGGTCAGCGCCGCGACGGGCGCCCCCACGGGTGGACGGGACACCGGCCCGTCGGTGCGAGCAGGTAGGCTTCCGCGTCGGTCCGGCCGGACGCTCGTCCACGGCGACCGGCGGGCACGAGGTCGTCGATCCCAGGGGGAGCCAGCTGTGGCACGTCGTGTGGCGGGGACCCCTCCGGTGCTGCCCGGCTACACCTACGTCCGCCCGCTGGGCGTCGGCGGGTTCGCCGACGTCTTCTGCTACGAGCAGGACATGCCGCGGCGCGTCGTCGCCGTGAAGGTGCTGGCCGAGGGCCTGCACGACCCGGTGGCGCAGCGGGCGTTCGAGGCCGAGGCGGACGTCCTGGCCCGGCTGAGCGTGCACCCGTCCGTCGTGACCGTGCACCAGGCGAGCGTGTCCGCCGACGGACGTCCGTACATCGTCATGGAGTACTGCCTGGACACGTACGGCGCCCGCGCCCGCCGCGCGCCGCTGCCCGTGCCCGAGGTGCTCGACGTCGGCGTGCGGCTCGCGTCGGCGCTCGAGACCGCGCACCGCTCCGGCGTGCTGCACCGCGACATCAAGCCGTCGAACGTGCTCCGCACGTCGCTCGGCACCCCCGCGCTCGCCGACTTCGGCATCGCCGCCGCCGTGTCCGGCTCCACCGGCGTGCCGGCCATCGCGATGTCCGTGCCCTGGAGCGCCCCCGAGGTGCTCGAGGAGCGCGTCGCCGGCTCGGTCGCCGCCGAGGTGTGGAGCCTGGGCGCGACGCTCTGGACCCTGCTGACCGGCCGGGCGCCCTTCGAGGTCGGGGACCGCGCCCGGGACGGGCGCGAGGAGATGGCCTCGCGCATCGTCCGGGCGAAGCTGCGCCCGATGGGCCGCGAGGACGTGCCCGAGCGCGTCGAGCAGGTCCTCGCGCGCGCCATGTCGAAGGACCCGGCGCACCGGCACCCGTCGATGCTGGCGCTCGCGGAGGAGCTGCGCTGGGCGCAGTACGACCTGGGGCAGCCGCCGACCGCGCTCGAGGTGCCGTCCGCCGAGTGGGCCGCCGGCGCCAGCCCCGTCGAGGTCGAGGACCGCGGCGCGCGCGGCCCGGTCGTCTCCCGCGTGCGCGAGCGCAGCCGCGCCGAGGCCCGCGCGGAGCGGGCGGCCGCCGAGGCCGCGGTCGACCGCGACGGGCTCGTCGTGCACGGGCCCGCGCGGCGCGCCGCCTGGCAGGCGGGCGTGGTGGGCGCGGTCGTCGGCGCCCTGGCCGTCGCCGCCGTCGTCGTCGTGCTCGCCCTCACCGGGGTGCTCGGGTGAACCGCCCCGCTCCCGCGCCGGCGGCTCCCGCCGCGCGCCGTCTGCCCGCACGCCTGCGGGCCGCGGCCGTGGTGGTCGTGGGCGCGCTCGTCGTGACCGGTGCCGTGCTGGCCCAGGGGTACGACGCGCAGCGGACGCCGCCTGTCGAGACCGCGGTCTGGGTGGCCCGCGACGCCGGGCAGTACGCGCGCTTCGACACCGAGCTCGGCGAGATCGACACCGTGCGCTCGGTCGACGACCCCACGACGGTCGTGCAGCACGGGGCGCGCGCGGCCGTCGTCGCCCAGGGCATGCAGCAGCTGTGGACCGTCGACCCGGCGGTGCCCGCCGACCTGCGCCAGGACGGCGGCGAGGAGGAGCAGTCGGCCGAGGCCCTCGCGACCCCCGGCGGCACGCAGCAGGTCGCCGGGTCCGGCGACTGGATGGTCTTCCTCGACGACACCGGCACGGCGTCGGTCCGCCGGCTCGACGCGGAGCCCACCACGCCCGCCACGCCGCTGGACCCCGAGGGCCTGGACGCGGCCACCGCGACCCCCGAGGAGGAGGACGAGGCGCCCGCCGAGCCGTGGGCGGCCGACGCCGCGAGCATCGACGACCGCGGGCGCGTCGCCCTGTACGGGGCCTCGGACCGGACCGTGCGCGTCCTGGACGCCGTCACGGGGGCGCTGCTCGAGGGACCCGTCGAGGTCGTCGAGGGCCCGGAGGAGGTCGTCGACGTGCGTCTGACGCTCGTCGGCGGCGACTGGGTCCTGCTCGACGCGTCGGACGGCCGGCTGTGGACGTCGGGCCGTGACGAGCCGGTCGCGACGCAGACCGGCCCCGGGGCCGTGCTCCAGGAGCCGACGAGCGCCGGCACGAGCGTGCTCGTCGCCGACCGGGAGGGCCTCGTCGAGGTCCCGCTCGACGAGGGCGAGGCGCGGCGCACGCAGGAGGCCGCCGGGACGCCTGCGCCGCCGGTGCGCCTGAGCGACGGCACCCGTGTCGCCGCGTGGCTCACCGCGGGCACGGGCACCCTGTGGACGTCCGGCGCCGACCCCGTCGCGCTGGAGGTCGACACCGAGGCGCTCGAGGCGCTGTCCGACCTGCACCCGGTGGTGCGCACCAACGGCGGCCGCGCGGTGCTCGAGGAGACGGGTTCGGGTGCGCTGTGGACGGTGCCCGACGGCCGCGCGGTGCCGCTCTCGCAGTGGACGGCCCGTCAGGAGGACGACCGGACGACGGGCACGAGCGCCGTCGAGGAGGTCACCCAGCAGATGCCGCCCGTCGCGATGCCGGACGCCTTCGGCGTGCGCCCGGGCACGGACGTGCGGCTGCCGGTCCTGCTCAACGACCACGACCCGAACACGGGCGACGTGCTGACCGTCGACGCCGAGTCGCTGAGCCCCATGTCCGACCCGGCGTTCGCCTCGCTGCGGCTCGCGCACGACGACCAGGTCGTCGTCGCGACCGTGACCGCGCTCGAGGGGTCCGCGACCTTCACGTACGCCGTCACCGACGGCACCGACCGGTCGGAGCCGGTCACCGTGACGCTCACGGTGGTCCCCGACGACGCCCAGGGCCCGCCCGCGTGGTGCGAGGTCGAGGGCTGCACCCAGACGTGGCCGACCGCGGTGCTCGCCCCCGGCGGCACCGCCCGCATCGGCATCCTCGACGCGTGGGTCGACCCCGAGGGCGACCCGTTCGTGCTCCAGTCGGTCGACGTGGCCGACCCCACCGCGCCCCTGCAGGTCGCGGCCGGCCCCGACGGGTCGCTGACGATCCGGCACACCGACCCGAACGCCGCGGCCGCCTCGACCGCGCTCACGGTGGTCGTGGCGGACTCGCGGGGCGGCACGACCGAGCGCACGCTCGACGTCGCCGTGCAGTCGGCGCCCGACCTGGCCGTCGAGGGGACCGTGCTCGTCGTCAGCGAGGGCCGGACCAAGACGATCGACCTCGCGCCGCAGGTGACCTCCGGCTCCGGCCGCTACCGGCTGCGTGACGTCGTGCCGGTGGGCGTCGACGGCGGCGCGGGCGTGACCGTCGCCGCCACGGGCGCCGGCATGCGCGTCCAGGTCACGGCGAACACCGCCGGCGAGCACCCCGTCACCTTCACCGTGCACGACGACCTCACGGGCGTGGAGCGCAGTGCGCTGCTGCGGGTGCGCGTGCCCGCCGACGACCGCGCCGTCGTGCTCCCGCCGACCACCGCCTACGTGTGGGCGCACGAGGACACCACGGTGGACGTGGTCTCCGCCGTGCAGGGCGCCGCCCGGCACGTCCTCATGGTGTCGTTCGCGACGTCGGACTCCCCGGGCCTGGGCGTCGACGTCATCGACGCCACCGCCCTGCGCCTGCGCGCGACCAGCGCGGACGCGACGCCCGGCCTGCTCGGCACGGTCACCGTCACGGTGACCGACGGGGCCGACGTGCGCACGCAGGGGACGGTCGCCGTCTTCCTCGTCGGCCCGGTCACGGGGCAGGGCGTCGTCGCGCAGCCCGACGTGGCGACCGTCCGCGCCGGCGGCACCGTCGACATCCCCGTCACCGACAACGACGTCGCGCCGATGGGCGGCCGCACGACGCTGCTGCCCGACCTCGTCACGTCCGGCACGCCCGGCGAGCTCGCGTTCGTCTCGGGCGGCACCGTCCGGTACGTCGCGCCCGAGACGCCCGGCACCTACACGGTGGGCTACGACGTCGCCTGGAGCCAGGACACCGCGCGCACCTCGTCGGCCACCGTGACCGTCACCGTGGTCGACGCGACCGCCAACCGCCCGCCCGTCGCGCCCGTGCTCGAGGGACGCGTGGTGGCCGGCGGCACGGTCCGGATCCCGTTCGACGCCGCCGGGACCGACCCGGACGGCGACGCGGTGACGCTCGTCGGCGTCGGCCGTCCCGAGCCCGGGCAGGGCGCGGCGACCGTCGAGGAGACGGGCGACGGCCTGCGCTTCGTCGCGCCCTCCACGCTGAACCCCGGGCAGCAGGTGACGTTCAGCTACACCCTGCGCGACAGCCGCGGCGCCACCTCCACGGGCACGGTGCGCGTCGGCGTGCTGCCCGCCGGTGCACGCAGCGGTGCGCCGGTCGCCTACGTCGACTACGTCCGGGTGACAGCCGGGCAGGACGAGCCCGTGACGATCGAGCCGCTCGCGAACGACCGCGAGCCCGACGGCGGCCGGCTCACGCTCACGGCGATGCGGCCCGACGCGCTCCCCGGCGGCCCGGAGGCCGCGCGCCTGGACGCCCTCGTCGACGACGCCGGCACGTCCCTCGAGGACGGCGTCGTGGTGCTGCGCGCGGGCGACGTCCTCGGCGTGCACGCGTACGTCTACACCGTCACCGCGTCCGACGGCGTCAGCACCGCCGAGGGCCTGGTCGTGGTCGAGGTCGTCGCCGACGCGACCGGCGAGCAGCCGTTCGTGGCGGACACCGTGGTCACGCTGCGCGACCGCGACCAGCTCGCCGCCGGTGGCGTCGACGTGGTGGACGGGAAGGTCCGCTGGGCGAGCGGACGCCCGGGCGACCTGCGGCTGTCGGTCTGGGGCGAGGCGGCGTCCACGTGGACCGCGTCCGGGACCCGGATCAGCGGGCCGCTGCCCCGCGGCGGCGCCGTCGTGCCGTTCGTGCTCGAGGGCACCGACGCGCGGGGCACCGAGGTCCGCGCGTACGGGCTGCTGCGCGTGCCGGCGTTCGACGACATGCGCCTGACGACCTACGACGACCTCGACCCGCTGGCGGTCGACGAGGACGCGACGGGCGAGACGCGCCTGTCGTCCGTGGTCCAGGCCGGGCGCGGCGACCGGCTCGAGGTGCGCACCGACACCCAGCCCGTCGTGCAGCGGGCCGCGGCGCGGTGCACCGTGACCGCGGACGGGATTCTGCGGTACGCGGCCGGTGCGGGCGCCCCGTGGCAGGACACGTGCACCGTCGGCGTGCGGGTCGTGGGCCAGGAGACCTGGACGGACGTGCTCGTGCCCGTCGAGATCCGGCCGGCGGCCCCGCAGGCCGTGCTCGCACCCGTGAGCCGCACCGTCGCCCCCGGCGCCACCGAGACCATCGACCTCGCCTCGATGCTGTCGTGGGAGGGCGGGCGCGTCGGCGACGAGGCCTCGATCGTCTTCACCACGTCGCTGTCCGGCGCGGGCGGCAGCCTCGAGCTGCAGCAGGACGGGCGGACGCTGTCGGTGACCGCCCGTGCGGGCGCCGTCCCGGGCACGCGCGCGACCGTCACGGTCCGGGTCGCGCAGTACGGCGGGCTGCAGTCCACCGTCGACCTGCTCGTCGGTGCCGCGCCGACCGACGCGCCGCGCGGCGCCACGATCGCCGCGACCTGCAACGTCGCGGACGGGTCCGGCTGCACGATCCCGGTGGTCGGGGTCGCCGGCGAGTACGACCCGTTCGCGGGGAAGCCCGGTGCCGGTCTCGAGCTCGCGCAGGTCGGGTCGGCGGGCACGGTCGCGTGCGCGGTCGCCACCGTCAGCGCGGGGGACCGCGGCACCGTGCGGGTGTCGTGGCCGAGCGGCAGCCGTCCCGCGGGCGGCACCTGCACCGTCCCGTTCACGGTGCGCGACGCCCAGGGCCGGCTCGGTGCGGGACGCGTCGACCTCGACGTCCTCGGCTACCCCGCGCAGCCGGGCTCGCTGACGCTGTCGTCGTACACGGCGTCGTCCGTCGTGCTCGACCTCGCCCTGGGCGAGGCCGCGCGTGCGCACCCCGCGGTCAGCGGCGTGACGGTCTACCAGGACGGTGCCGCCGTGGGTGCCTCGTGCTCCCCGGCCGGCGCCAGCACGTACCGCTGCACGGTCGGCGGGCTGCGCAACGGCGAACCGCACACGTACACGGCGCGCGTGCGCAACGCCGTCGGCGAGTCGCCCGACAGCACGCCGGCGGTCGGGTGGGCGTACGCGGCCCCCGCCGTCGGCGCCGTCCGGGCGGAGACCGTGTACGACCCGGCCCGCACGACCCCCACCTCCGGCGTCGCGCGCGTGACGATCGCCGCCGGCGACGACGCCCGCGCGTTCCGGGTCTCCGGCGTGGAGGGCGAGGTGCCGCGCTCCGGCCGCGGCGAGACCACCGTCGACGTCGTGCTGCCCGTGGGCGCGCAGACGATCACCGTCACCCCGCTCAGCCGCTTCACCCCGCCCAACGGGGGCACCGACGCGTCGGGCAGCCCGTCGCAGGCGACCGTCACCGTCGCGGGCTCGCCCCGCGTCACCGGCGGAGCGGCCCGGCCGGCGGACCGCGCGATCGTCGTCGACGGCGCCTCGGTCGACCCGAACGGCAGCGCCGCCGGCACCTCGCTGCGGTACGGCGCGTTCCTCGACGGGAGCCAGGCGTCCTGCACGATGGGGCGCGACGGGCAGGCGCAGCTCGGGGGCGGTCGCGGCGTGGTGTCCGACTCGCCGACCATCGGCGGGCTGGAGAACGACGAGGAGTACTCGGTCGTCGTGTGCGGCTCGAACGGGTTCGGAGCCGCGCGCGTCGACCTCGGGCGCGTGGTCGTGTTCACCGGTTTCGACCCGCCGGCGGTGCGCCGCGGCTGGTCCGTGAGCGGTCAGCCGCGCGACCTCGGCGGCGGCGAGGTCGGGTGGCTGCAGGTGCAGGCACCGCGTGTCGACGCGACCCAGTGGAACACCGTCGCGCAGGTGCGCGTCGCGGGCGGCGAGTGGCGGGACCCCTCCGCCTTCGAGGTCCCGCGCAACGTCGCGGACCCGTCGGTCGAGGCCCGCCAGTGCAGCCGCTTCCGTCCCCAGAACTGCTCCCCGGCGGTGCCCGTCCCGCGGGAGGGGAACGTGCGCGGCACGGTCACGGCCCGCTTCCCGGTGGGGCAGTGCATCGCGGAGCCGTCGGCCCGGGACGTCGAGCTGCCCGAGTGGGCACGCGAGTCGGCGCAGGTCACCGTGACGCAGGCGGAGCGGCGCGGCCGCCTCGTGACCACCTGGTCGCTCGACTGGACCGGCGCGCTGTCCGACCTCCAGGACGTCGCCCTCGACAACGCGTCCGCCGGCTGCCCGCCCCCTGCCCCGGACCCGGAGCCGGAGCCGGAGCCGACCGAACCCACCCCCACCGAGCCCCCCGCCGCTCCCTGAGCGCCGACCACGAGAGCTGGACAGCCCCCGATGCCCCTGACGCCCGAGCAGACGACCTGGTTCGCGAACTCCTTCCGCGCGCTGGTCGACAACGTCGAGCACGCCGTCCTCGGCAAGCGCCACGTCGTCGAGCTGGTGCTGGCGACCGCCGTCAGCGGCGGGCACGTGCTGCTGGAGGACTTCCCCGGCACCGGGAAGACCGCACTGGCCCGGGCGGTGTCCCAGACGATCCGCGGCACGTCCACGCGCATCCAGTTCACGCCCGACCTGCTGCCCGGCGACGTCACCGGCATCACGGTGTTCGACCAGAAGTCCGGGGAGTTCGAGTTCCACGCGGGGCCCGTCTTCGCGAACGTCGTCCTCGCGGACGAGATCAACCGGGCCAGCCCCAAGACGCAGGCGGCGCTGCTCGAGGTGATGGAGGAGGGCAACGTCACGGTCGACGGCGTGACCCGGTCGGTCGGGCGCCCGTTCGTCGTGCTCGCGACCCAGAACCCGGTCGAGTCCGCCGGCACGTACCGGCTGCCCGAGGCCCAGCTCGACCGGTTCATGATCAAGACGTCGCTGGGGTACCCCGACGACGCGTCGACCATGCGCATCCTCCAGGGCGCGCACCACCCCCGCCGTGACGTGCCGGGCATCGCCGACGCGGCGACGCTCGTGCAGATGGGCGAGCTCGCGGGCCAGGTGTACGTCAACCCGATCGTGCACGACTACGTGCTGCGCCTCGTCAACGCCACCCGGCACGCGGCCGAGGTGCGCCTCGGCGTGAGCGTCCGGGGCGCGATCGCCCTGTCGCGCATGATCGTCACGTGGGCCGCGGCGCAGGGCCGCGACTTCGTCACCCCCGACGACGTGCGCACGCTCGCCGAGCCGGTGCTGGCCCACCGCCTGATGCTCGAGCCGGAGGCCGAGTTCGACGGGGTCACGGCGAGCGCCGTCATGGGCCAGATCCTCCTCGACGTCGCGGCGCCGGCGGAGAACGGCGCCGCGTGACGTGACCGGGCAGGACAGCTCCCGCGAGCGGCGCACGCTCGAGAGCACGGGCACGTGGGCCGCGACGCGCACGCGCGGGATGACCGTCACGCGCGTCGTCGAGACGCGCCGCGGCCCGTGGGCGAGCACCTGGTTCGTCGCGCGCCGGCTCGCCGAGCGGCTGCGCCGCGCCCTCGCACGCACGTGGGGCGCGGTCGTGCGGACCCTGACGCCGGCGGGCTGGACCGTGCTGGGGGCGGTCGCAATGGGGCTCGTGCTCGGACCGCTCGCCGGGTGGACCGCCGGGTGGGTGCTCGTCGTCGCGGGGGCCGTGCTGCTCGTCCTGTCGGCGCCGTTCCTGCTGGGCGGTCACGACTACGACGTGGACCTCGTGCTCGACAAGGACCGCGCCGTCGCGGGCCGGGAGGTCACCGGCGCCGTGCGCCTGGTGAACACCGGGAGCCGGCCCGCGCTCCCGGTGCTGGTCGACGTGCCGGTCGCCGAGGGCCTCGTCGAGGTCCAGGTGCCGCTGCTGGCCCCGGGCCGCGCGCACGACGAGCCGCTGCGCGTGGCCGCCCACCGCCGCGGCGTCATCGACGTCGGACCGCTCACGCTCACCCGCTCCGACCCCGTCGGGCTGCTGCGCCGCGAGGTGCGCTGGCCCGTCACCCGGACCATCCACGTGCACCCCGTCACCACGGTGGTCCCCTCGACCAGCGCCGGCGTCGTGCGTGACCTGGAGGGCATGCCGTCGGCGAAGGTCGTCGCCTCCGACCTCGCGTTCCACGCCATCCGCGAGTACCAGCCCGGCGACTCGCGCCGCAACGTGCACTGGCGCTCCACGGCGAAGGTCGGGCGGCTCATGGTGCGCGAGTTCGAGGAGACGCGACGCTCGCGCCTCGCGCTCCTGCTGGGCCTGGCCGCCGACGACTTCGCCGACGAGGACGAGCTCGAGCTGGCCGTCAGCGTCTTCGCCTCGCTCGGCGTCCAGGCGCTGCGGGACGGGCAGGACGCGTACGTCGCGACGAGCGAGGAGGCGCCGCGCGTCACGCGGGGCTCCGTGGTCTCGCTGCGGACGCTGCCCACCGCGACGCCGCGCGCGCTGCTCGACGCCACCTGCACGCTCGCCGCCGGGGAGCGCGCCACGACGCTCGAGGACGTCGCGTCGCTCGCGGCCGGCACGTGTCCCGAGATGTCGGTCGCGTTCCTCGTCGTCGGCTCGCAGCCCGGGGCCGACCGGCTGCGCGCCGCGGCGCACGCGCTGCCCGCGGGCACGACCGTGATCGCGCTGCGCTGCGAGCGTGACGCCGACCCGGGCGCGCGGACCCTGCGCGAGCTGACGGTCGTCACGATCGGCGCGCTCGGCGACCTCGGCCCGCTCGTGCACCGGGTGGCCGCGGCATGAGCGCCGTCCTCGACGCCCCTGCCCGCGGCGCGGCGCCGCCGCCCGCACCGGCGCCCGCACCCGCACGCGCCGGGCGCCCCCCGCGCCGGTCCGGCCGCGGGGGCGGCGCGGAGCGCGTCCTCGGGGTGGTCTGGCTGCTCGGTGCGGTCGCGGTCGCGGTCGTCCTGGCGTGGCCCGTGTGGGCCACGCCGCGCCTCGCGCTCGTCGCCGCCGCGGGCACGCTCGTCGGCGCCGGAGTCGTGCTGCTCGGCGCGGCCCGCCGCTGGGGCCCCCTGCGACGTGCGGTGCTCGTGGCCGCCGGGTTCCTCGTCGTCGCCGTCCCGGTCGCGGTGCCGTGGCGCGCCGACCTGCGCGGCTGGCCGGCGGGGCTCGTCGAGGCCGTCGCCGCCGTCGTCGTCGGCTGGAAGCAGCTGCTGACGCTGGAGCTGCCGGTCGAGGAGTACCAGGCGGTCCTCGTGCCGTTCCTCGTCGCCGTCGTCGTCACCACGGCCGTCGCGGCCCCGCTCGCGGTGCGCCGGGACACGCGCGCGGTGCTGGCGGTGCCGGTGCTGGCCGTGCTCGCGCTCGTCGGGCCGGCGTTCGGCCCCGTCGCGCCGCAGCCGGCGCTCGACCTCGGGCCCGTCCGCGTCCCCGACGCGCGCACCACGCTCGGCCTCGCGGCGCTCGTCCTATGGTCGGTGCTGTGGGCGGTGGCCCGTGCGGCCGTCGCGCGGCGGCGCGCCGTCCGGGTCGGCAGCGGCGGCCAGGCGCGCCGCCGCCGCAGGGGCGTCGCGACGACGCTGGGCCGGCTGGTCGCCGCGCTCGTCCTGGTCGGCGTCGCGGTCGGTGCGGCCGCGTGGGTCGCGCCCGGGACACCCGGGTGGGCGCAGCGGCACGTGCTGCGCGAGGACGTCGAGCCGGTGCTGGCCGTGCAGCACGAGCCGAGCCCGCTCACCTCGTACCGCGCCGCGTTCCGCACCGACGCCTTCGGCGAGGAGCTGTTCACCGTCGCCGTCGACGGGTCCGGCGTGGACCGGCTGCGCACGGCCGTGCTCGACACCTACGACGGCGCCTCGTTCCGGGTGGGCACGGAGGGGCCGGCGGGCCGGTTCCTGCGCCTGCCGCGCTCCTCGACGGCGGGCGCGACCGCCCAGGTCGAGGTGGTCGTCGGCGACGCGTGGTCCGGCATCTGGGTGCCGGTGCCCTCCGGAGTGGTGGCGGCGCCGCGCTTCGCCGGCCTGCGTGCCGACGCGCTCGCGGCGTCCTTCTACCTCGGGCCGGACGACGGCTCGGCCGTGACGGTCGCGGACGGGGGACCGCAGGGCCGCGGCCTGGCACCGGGCGACTCCTACCGGGTGGCGGCCGCTCCGCGCGCGACGGGGCCGGAGATGCTCGGAGCGCCGGGGGAGGTCGACGCCGAGGCGCTCGCCGAGCAGCTCCCGCAGCTCACCGAGTGGGTGGAGTCCCAGCAGGTCGGGCGTGACGCCGACGCGCTCGTGACGCTCGTGGAGCGGCTGCGCGCCCGCAGCTACCTCAGCCACTCGGTCGCCGACGACGCCGCCGCCGACGCGTGGATCTCCGCGCTCCAGGCGCAGGGCGACTACGTCTTCCAGTCCAGCTACGCCGGGCACTCGCGCGCCCGGGTGGAGGAGCTGTTCGCCGAGCTGCTCGAGCAGGAGGAGGCGCTCGGGGCCGGCGCCGACGACGCCGCGCTCGTGGCCGCGATCGGCGACGACGAGCAGCTCGCCACGGCGGCGGCGCTCGTCGCGCGCCACCTCGGGTACGAGTCCCGCGTCGTCATGGGGGTGCGCCTCGAGGACGTCCCCGGCGCGACCGTCCCGGCGTGCACGGACGTCTGCACGGGCGCGAACCTCGCCGCGTGGGTCGAGGTGCGCAGCCCCGGCGGCGACTGGGTCACCCTCGACGTCGACCCGCAGGTCGACAACCCGCCCGTCCGTGTCGAGCAGGGCACGCAGGCGCCCCAGAACCCCACCACGGTCCAGCCGCCCGAGCTGCCCGTCGTCGACCCGCCGGTGCTGAGCCGCGACGGAGCGGGCGACGACCAGGACTCCCGCGACGAGGAGGCCCGCTTCGGCGACAGCCCGTGGCTCGCCGTCCTGCGCACCGTCGGGCTCGTGGCCGGCGGGCTCGCGCTGCTCGTCGCGCCGCTGCTCGTGCTGCCGGTCGCGAAGGCGGTCCGGCGCCGCCGGCGCCGTCACGCGGCGGTGCCGGAGGTCGCGGTCGTGGGCGCGTGGGCCGAGCTCGTGGACCGGTCGACCGACCTCGGGCGCCCGCTCGAGGGGCCGACCCGCGCCGCGGCGGCGGCCGCGTCCGGCCGCGACGGCGCCGTGCAGCTCGCCGCCCTGGTCGACCGCGCCGTGTTCGCGGCGGTGCCGCCCGGCCCCGACGACGCGGCCGCCGCGTGGGAGGCCAGCGACGCCGAGGCGGCCGCGCTCGCCCAGGAGCACCCGCCGTGGCGCCGCGTCGGCGCCGCGCTGAGCGGCGCCTCCCTGGTCCGGGCGCTCGCGCCGGGACGACGGCGCGCGTCCGACGCCGTGGCGCCGGAGGAGGAGTGAGCGTGCCGGTCCCGACGTCCCTGCTCGCGTCCGGTCCGGGCGCGCTGCCGTCCCTCCTCGCCGCGGCGACGCCCGCCGAGGAGGCGGCCGCGGCCGAGGCCGCCCGGGCGACGGCCGTCGTGCTCGGCGTCGTGGGGCTGCTGCTCGTCCTGCTGGTCTGCTGGGTCTGGTACAGCGCCGCGCTGGCCGCGCTGTTCCGTCGCCTCGGGGCGCCGTCGTGGAAGGCCTGGACGCCCGTCGTGCAGGAGGTCGAGCTGTACGAGCGCGGCGGCGTGCCCGGCTGGTCGGTCCTGTACCTCGTCGTGCCGGTCGTCCAGCTGTGGGGGATCGCGCTGCGTGGGGTGGCCGCCCACCGGATCGGGCGGTCGCTGGGCCGCGGGGCCGGCACGACGGTGCTGGCCGTCCTGCTGCCGCCCGTGTGGGCGAGCCTGGTCGGCTGGGCCGGGAACGGTGCGGGCGCCGCGTCGCGGACGGCCCCCCGGCCGTCGGCGGAGGGCACGGTCGACGAGCACACGGGCTCCGGACGCACCGGGCCGGGGCTCGGCGCAGCACCTGGCGCGCCCCGCGACGTCGGCGGTCGGACGCAGGGGCCTGCTCCTGCGGCCGCGGCGCCGGCGTCGCCGGCCGTGACGCCGGTCCTGGTCGCGCCGCCGGCCCCCGTCGTGCCGCCCGCCGTCCCTGCCCCGGCCCCGGCCGCCGCAGCGCCGGCTCCCGCGCCGTTCGCCCCGGCATCGTCGGCCCCGGCGCCGTCCGCCCCCGCGCTCGACGACGCCGAGCGCACCGTCGTCCGGGCCCGGCCGCGGCCGCGGCACTGGCAGCTGCGGCTCGACGACGGCCGGCTGGTCCCGCTCGAGCGCACGCTCGTCGTCCTCGGTCGCCGCCCGCCCGAGACGGACGACAGCACGCAGGTGGTGGCCCTCGCGGACCCGACCCGGACGCTGTCGAAGACGCACGCGCGGATCGAGCTGCGCGACGGCGGCTGGTGGGTGACGGACCTCGGCTCCACGAACGGCGTGGTGCTGACGGACGCCGGTGGCGCCGAGCGGCTGCTCGTCCCGGGCGAGGCGGCGCCGCTCGCCGGCCGGCTGCGGCTCGGCGACGTCGGGATGAGCGTGGAGCGGCGCGAGGAGGGGGCCCGGTGAGCGGGCGGCACGAGGTCGGCGGCGTCGTCCTGGTGACGGCCGCCGCGACCGGGCCGGGGACGCCGCCCGCCGGGGGCGCGACGCAGGCGCGGGTGGCACCGCCCGTGTTCGTGCTCGCCGACGGGACCGGTCCGGACGGCACGGACGTCGCGGCGGCGCGCGCCGTCGTGCAGGCCTTCGCCGCCGAGGTGCCCCCCGGAGGGCCGGCGGCCGTCGGCGACGTCCGTCGTGCTCTCGAGCGTGCGCACGGCGAGGTCGGCGTTCTCGCCCGCGAGACCCGCGGCCGCGCGGGCAGCACCGTGACGGGCGCCGTGCTCACCCTGCACGAGGGCCGCCCGCACTGGCTCGTCCTCAACGTCGGCGACTCGCGCGTGTACCGCCTGCTGCGGGGCGAGCTGCACCGCCTCACCGTGGACCACGCCGTCCCCGGTCCGGACGGCGGCCGTGCGGGCCGCCGGGGCGCCGGCCGCAGCACCCTGACGCGCGCCGTGGGGACGCCGGGGGCGACGGCGGACTCCTGGCTGCTGCCGGTCGTCGACGGGGAGCGGCTGCTGCTGTGCACGGCCGCGCTCGTGCAGCCGCTGGCGGACGAGACCCTGCAGGCGGTGCTCGCGCTGAGCGGCGCTCCCGCGACGGCGGCCGCCGCGCTGGTCGGCCACGCGACGCGCGGCGGCGCCGGGGCGGAGGTGACGGTCGTCGTCGTCGACGTGCTGTCGGGCGGCCGCTCGCCGGGTCTCGACGACACCTCGCGGGGGACCGCCACCCGCACCGACACCGACGACGACACCCGGGTGGTGCGCCGATGAGCCTCTTCCGCCGCCGTGGCCGCAGCACGCCGCAGCCCGGCACCGAGCCCGCGACGGACGCCCCGTCCGGCCCGCCGGCGTCGTCGCCGGCTCCTGCCGGCGACGACGAGGGCCCCGACGACGCGACGGTCCTGCGCCGCCCCGCCCGGGTCGACGAGCCCGTCCCGGCGGCGCCGGCGCCGCAGGACGACGACGGTTCCGACGACCGCACGGTGGTGCGTCCGGGGGCAGGGGCGGGCGATCCGCAGGACGGCCTCGACGAGCGGACCGTCGTGCGTCCCCGGACGCCGGCGCCGGAGGACGGCCCGGACGAGCGCACCGCCGTCCGTGCGCGGCGACCGACCGCGGACGCGGAGCCGGACGACCGCACCGTCGTGCGCCCCGCGGCGCCCGCGCCCGCGGTCGACGACCGGACGGTCGTACGTCCCGCTGCGCCGCCGCCCGACGGGGCGGCGCCCGACGCGCCGGACGACCGGACGGTCGTGCGCGCGCCCCGCACCGACGCCTCGCCGGCGCCCCAGCCGTCCGCGTCGCGCGTGTGGGCACGCCCCGAGGACGCGCCGGCACCCGAGCGCGAGCGCTACCGGCCCCGCCCGGTGCCCCCGCCGCCGGCGGACGTGACGCCGGTGGAGGGGACGGACGCGCTGCGCGGGGAGGCCGCGGCGATGCGGTCGGTCGCCGGTGCCGCTCGCGCGTGGGCGCGCGCCGCGGTGGTCGCGGTCGTGCTGGTGTCGGTCGCGTGCGTGGCAGGACTCGTCGTCGTCGTCCGGACGCTCCTCGGCTGACGGGGGCTGCTCCGTCCGCTCGGGACGTGCAGCCGGCTCGTGCCGCGCGACGGGCGAGGCCGCTGAGGGGCCTCGTCCTCAGCGGCCCGCGGGCTCCGTGTCCTCGTCCGGCGCGGTCGTGGGGTCCTGCCGCCGGGTCCGCAGCGCCACCACGGCGCCGAGCACCCCGGCCGCGCCGAGCGCGAGGACGGCGACGAACGCGCCCATGTCGCGGGCGGGGGCCCACGGGTCCTGCGAGGGCCGCACCTGCGGGGCCGCGACCGCCGGGCGCACGGGCGCGGGGGTGCGTCCGGTCGCCGGGTCGACCGGTCCGCGGATCGACGCGTCGGGCACGAGGACGATCGCCTCGTACGGCTGCACGACCCCCCAGCCGACGACGTCGTCACGGTGGTCGGGGTCGGGGCGCACCGCGGTGGCCTCGAGCCGGTAGGCCCACTGCGCGGGCGTCTCGTCGGGGTGCGCGGCGGCCACGAGTGCGGCCGCCCCGGCGGCGTACCCCGTCGCGAAGCTCGTGCGCGGCTCCTGCTGCGCGTAGAGGCAGTCGCCCGCCCCGACGGCGCTGGTGAGCACCTGCTGCCCGGGCGCCGCCACGCGCACGTGCGGCCCGTGGGTGGTGGCCGACGTGCCGCGGCCGGCCGCGTCCACGGCCGTCACGCCGAGCGCCGCGGGGGCGGCCGCGGGGTAGCGGACGCCGGCGTCACCCGCGGCGTTGCCGGCACTCGCGACGACGAGGGAGCCACGTGCGTCGGCGTAGGCGACCGCGTCGGCCAGGGCCGGGTCCTCGTCGGGGCTCGACATCGCGACGGCGATCACCTGGGCACCGGCGTCGGCGGCGGCGCGGATGCCCTCGGCGAGGCGCGCGGCGCTGGGCCCGAAGCCGGCCTCGCGCGTCTTCTCGTCGTCGGCGGCGAAGACCCGCACGGAGAGCAGGCGTGCCTCGGGTGCGAGCCCGACGACCTTCGACGTGGCGACCTCGCGCGCGGCGATCGTCCCGGCCACGGCCGTGCCGTGCCCGTGCAGGTCCGCGTAGCCGTTGGCGCCCAGTCCGTCGCCCACCAGGTCGAGGCCACCGGTGAGCGCGTCGGTCAGGTGGGCGTTGGAGGCGTCCACGCCGGAGTCGACGACCGCGACGAGCACGCCTCCACCCCGCGTGACCGTCCAGGCGAGCTCCGCCTGCAGCAGGTCGAGCGCGGGCGGGGTCTGCTCGGCCCACTGGACGTTCCCCGGCTCGCAGCCCGTGGCGGTCGCGGCCGCCGCGGGGCCCGCAGGCGCCCACGTGAGCAGCCCGGCGGCGACGAGGCCGGTGACGGCCGCGGCGGCGGCGCGCCTCACCGGGACGCCGCCTGGGCGGTCGCCTCCGGGTCGGGGACCGTGACGCCCTGCGCCGCGGCGTCGACGGACAGGGTCGGTCCGGTCGGCAGCAGCGCGATCCACGCGTCCGTCACCGCGCCCACGTCCTCGGCGGCGTACCCGAGGCGGGCCAGCGTGTCCTCGTCGCCGACGACGGGGAAGGCGGTACCGGTGGCGTCGACCAGGTAGAGGCCGCCGCTGGACTGGGGACCGCGCCCGCCGGCACGCACGAGGGCGCCCGCGCCGGCGTCCACGCGGACGCCGGCCTCGGTGGCGGCCGTGTCACCGGACGCCACGCCGAGGACCGTGCCGGGTTCGCCGTCGTCGTCGACCGCGACCGCGCACGGCGCGTCGGCGTCGGGCACGGCGGTGATCTCGGAGGCCGGCCAGTCGGCGGCGCCGGCGGGGGTCGGCGAGTTCGGCAGGTCGGCGATGTCGCCGGGGGAGACGTCGACGGCCTCGCCGAGCTGGGAGCCCGTGCCGAGCAGGTACAGCTGGTAGGCGAGCGGGCTCAGCGCCGCCAGCGAGCCGTCCTCCTGGACGAGGTAGCGGTTGCTCGGGACGGAGCCGGAGGGGTGGACGACCTGGCCGACGCGCAGCTCCGTGCCGGGGGCCGGGTCGCCGGCGTCGCGCACGACGATCGCCGAGAGCTCCGTGCCGGGGTCGAACAGGCGCAGCCAGGCGGCGGTGACGTCGCGCACGTCGGCGTCGCCCAGGCCCAGGGCGCGCAGGACCGCGTCGGTGCCGTCCGGGTCGACCGGGAAGGCCGTCCCGCCGACGAGGACCGCGGTGCCGGCCTCGGTGCGCACGACCGCGGCGCCGTCGGTGGCCACCGCGGGTGCGTTCGCGGACAGGGTCGTCGCCACGCCGCCGGCCGCCTCCGCGGGGCCGTCGAGGACGAGGCACGACGCCCACCCGGTGCCGAGCAGCCGGTCGGCGGGCGGCAGCTGGTCGGGGGCGCCGACGATGCCGACGGGGGCCCCGAGCGGGGCGTCGGCGAGCCGCCCGGCGTTCGTCGTCACGACGTCGAACTCGCCGGCGGGGACGATCAGCCGCGCCGACGCGGTGTTGGTGACGGGGTGCAGCGTGCCGCCCACGCTGACGTAGCGGGCACCGGTGTCCTCGGCCACGACGAGGCGGTTGTTGTCCCAGCCGCTGGGCAGGCCCGGCCGCAGGAAGCCGTAGAAGAGGCCGCCGACCACCACGAGCGCGGTGAGGGCGAGGCCTGCGACGACGCCGCGCATCGGCTTGGCCGGCTCGAGCTCCTTGCCGCCCGGGGCGCCGGACGTGAAGGCGGTGAGGAGGCGCCGACGGCTGAACGTCTGCGCCTCGATGAGGTCCTTCTTGCTCGCCACGGGTCAGACGAGTCCCGCCGTGAGGGCGCCGAGCGGCAGCAGGAGGGTGAGGACGGCGAGCTCGACGGTGTCTGCGAGGCGCACCATGCGCATGCGGGCGCGCGGCCGGAGCATCGTCAGGCCGACGAGCGCGGCGACCGACCCGAGCAGGACGATCGTGAGCACCGCGGGGGACACCGAGCCCGACACCGCCACGACGGTCCCGGTGAGGGTGAGGCCGGCCGCGCCGCACGCCATGAGCGCGAGGACGCCGGAGCGGGCGTGCACCTGGCGGGACTGGAACAGCAGCCCGACGAACGCGAGGGCGCACAGGGCCGCCCCGCTCACGCCCGACGCCGCGACGAGCGGCGTGGCGACCGCGACGCAGACCGCCGCCGCGATGCGCAGCGCGAGCAGCAGGCGCTGCCCCTCGAGGGCGCGCCGGGCGACGTCCGGGCCGTCGACGGGCGGCGGCGGCGCGAGCACCTCGGCGTCGCTGTGCGGCGAGACGACGTCGAGCCGGGTGGAGGACAGCGCGAGCCACGGCGCGAGGTTGGCAAGCGTCGCGGCGAGGGCGACGAGCACGGCCCACGGCGCGACGTCGCCCGGCCCGAGGAGCGCCGCGGCGAGCCCGGTCAGCGCGACCGCGCCGCCCGCGGCCACCGGGACGACGTGCACCTGCGGCGCCGACGCCACCGTGGCGAGCGCGAGGCCCCCGGTCACCATCGCGGCGAGGCCCGCGGCGGCGAGCGGCCAGCCCCAGAGCACGCCGTCGGGCACGAGCAGGTACGCGCCCACGGCGGCCCACACGGACGCCGCCAGCCCGAGGCCGTGCCCCGCCTCGGCGGCGCCCGTCCGGGTGAGGACCGCACCCGTCGTCACGAGGACGACGGCGGCGGACAGCGCGACGACCGACCCGATGCCCAGGCCGTGCGGCGACGAGACGAGCAACCCCGCGCCGAGGGCGAGCAGCACGAGGCTGACGGCGAGGGCGGTGCGGGCCTGGTCGGCCGGCGTCCACGGCGCGCGGTCGCGCGTGGCGTCGACCACCGCCTCGACGACGTCGTCGTACCGGCGGTGCTCGGCGACGAGGCCGCCGCGCACGAGCGTGAGCAGCTCCCCGTCCTGCACCCCCTGGGCGGCGCAGCTCTGGGCCGGGTCGAGGAGCCCGCCGTCGGAGCGGCGCAGGGCGTACCCGGCGTGCACGAGGGTCGGGTCGAGCACGCCCAGGCTGCGCACCACGCCCGGCATGAGCTCGACCAGCGGCAGCTGTGCGGGCACGCCGAGGTCCAGCCGGCGGTCCTCGCTGGTGATCGTCAGGTGCAGCAGGGCGCGGGCGGCGGTCGTGGTCTGAGGCATCGGGTCCCCCGGGTGGGCGCACCGGTGGGCGCGCGTCGGACGCAGGTGAGGTTAGCGCGGCGGGCGGTCCCGCCCTCGCCGCGTCCCCCCGTCGACGACCGCCGGCGGCGTCCCCCGGTGACGGTTCACCCGTTCGGGCGTCGGCTGTGCGCCCCATCACGCCGGTATCACCCGCCGGTGTCCGGTTGCTCCGGGAACCTGTCGGGCGTCCGCGCTACTCTGACGGCCGTGCCGTCCGTCACAGGGCGGTGCGCCACACGGCGTCGAGTGAAGGAGTGTGACGTGGCAGAGAACATCTCCGCCGAAGAGGGGGCCCTCGCGCGGGGTGCGCAGGCCGTTGCCGACGCCCGTCAGGGCATCGACAACCGGGTCGCGCAGGTCCGTCGGGAGATCGAGACCGTCGGAGGCATGTGGACCGGTCCGGCCGCGTCGCGCTTCACCCAGCTCATGGCCGAGTGGGACTCCAAGACCAAGAAGCTCAACAGCGTGCTCGACCAGCTCGAGGCGTCGCTGACGGGCACGGCCCGCGACCAGCAGGCCACGGACGAGCAGACGCAGCAGACGATCTCCGGCCTCAACTCGATGATGGGCGCCTGAGGGCGCGCGCGGAACAGGGAGCATGACGATGTCGCTGGGTTCGTTCTCCGTCACCCCGGAGCAGGTCATCGCGCTGTCCGGGAACATCCGTTCCGGTGCGCAGGGCATCCGTGCCGAGCTCGACGAGCTCGACAGCAAGGTCTCCACGCTGCGTGCCAGCTGGTCCGGCCAGGCGCAGGAGTCCTACACGATCGCGCAGCGCCAGTGGACGCAGGCGCTGACCGACCTGCAGCAGCTGCTCGACCGCATCGCGACGAGCACGAACGAGATCGCGCAGAACTACACCGCGGCCGACCGCCAGTCGGCGGGCCGCTTCGGCGCCTGACCCCAGGGTCCGGACGCGACGTGGCGGGGGCCCGACGGCCCCCGCCACGTGCATGACAGCAGCACCGGCAGCACGCCCGGGCGAGGTCGGCACGCCGTACGTGCGACGTCCCGCCGCCGCCCTGCCGGGTACGACAACCCTGCGGACCGCGGTCTCGTCCGCGGCCCGTACCGAACCACGAACGCACGAAGGAGCCAGCGATGCCGGCCATGCAGATCGCGATCGCCGCGCTGAACGAGCAGGCCAGCCGAATCCTGGCGGCGGACGCGATGCTGCCCGGGCCGGGCGAGCTGACGCCCGTCCTCGGGCCGCGATCGGGCCAGTACGCCGCGGTGGCCCCGGTGGCCCAGGTGCTCGACGAGGCCCCGGTGGTCTTCACGCGGCTGCGGGACGAGCTGAGCCAGCTCCTCGACGACTGCGCGACGGCGTTCGCCGACGTCGCCCGGATCTTCGAGGAGGCCGAGTACGCGGCCTCGAGCGAGGTCTCGCGCGCCATGTCGGCCGTCGAGATCGCGGTCGTCATCGACGAGCAGCGGAGCGCGCCGGCGGCACCCGCAGCCGCACCCGCACCCGCAGCGCAGCCCACGTCCTCCGGGACCACGGCGGGCCAGGACGGCTGGTGACGGTGCGCCCCACCGCGCGGACGCCGGCCGGTCTGGCCGCGCTCGCCCTCACCGGCCTCCTCGTCGCCGCGACGCCCGCCGCTGCGTCGTCGGCCGACGGCACCTGGTGGTACTCCGGCATGGGCGTCGCGGAGGCGAACGCGGCGGGTGCGACCGGCGCGGGCGTCACCGTCGCGGTGATCGACGCCGGCATCAACCCGGACCTGCCGATGTTCGCCGGTGCCGACCTGCACGTGCACGAGCCCTCGTTCTGCTTCGACGTCATGACCGGCACCCCCTACCCGGCGGCGCGGACGGACATCACCCAGGCGGCAGCGCACGGGTCGAACGTCGCGGGTTTCGTCGTCGGCACCGGGCAGGGCTTCGACGGCGCGACGTCGCAGCGCGGGGTCGCGCCCGAGGCCCGTCTCCTCTTCTACTCGATCGGCGACCTCGAGAAGCCCTGCCTCGCCACGTACTCGCCCGTCGAGGGCTCGCCCGACGCCATGGCGCTCGCCGTCCGACAGGCGGTCGACGACGGCGCCGACATCATCACGACCTCGATCACCGGCTCCATGAGCGCCGACCCCGACGTGCAGGCGGCGATCGCCTGGGCCCAGACCGAGGGCACGATCGTCATCTCCGCCCTCTCGCAGGACGAGGCCGAGAACGACACCGCGCTCTACTCCGGCGACGACCTGGCGAAGCTGAACGGCGTCGTCGCCGTCGAGGCCTGCGACGCGGACCTGCGGCCGATCACCGGACGCGACGGCGCGCAGATGGAGCACGAGAAGATCACGGTGTGCGCGCCGGGCGTGGACGTGCTGGTCCAGGGCGACGAGAGGGCGGGCGACTGGCGGCCCGTACGGACCGGCTCGGGGACGTCCTACGCCGCCCCCACCGTCGCCGGCGCGCTGGCGGCGGTGTGGTCCGCGTGGCCGGACGCCACGGCGAACCAGATCCTGCAGACCCTCGTGCACGACACGGGGTCGGAGGAGCACGAGCTGAACTACACGGCCGACCTCGGCTACGGCCTGGTCGGGCTGCGCCACATGCTGCGGGAGGACCCCGCGCGGTTCCCCGACGAGAACCCACTGGTGCACGACGTCGGCGACGGTCCGAACGTCGACGCCACCCAGATCACGCTGCGCGAGCTCGCCGAGGCCGAGCGGCCGGTCTGGCCGGGGGACCCGGAGTGGACCGGCTCGACCGCGGCCGCGACCGCGGAGCCGGACGCCACGAGCACGCCGGCCGCCCAGGCTCCGGACGCCCCGTCCGACACGTCCGGCGGCACGCCGGTGTGGGTGTGGGGCGTCGCCGGTCTCGCCGCAGCCGCGGTCGTCACGGCGGCCGCGCTGCTCGCCCGACGCCGTTCGAGCGGCACCGCACCCGTACCGGCTCAGGGCACCGACCGGTGACCGGCGCCCACGACACGACGAGGAAGGCTCACGCATGACGGACGGGAAGACGTACTCGGACGCCGAGGCGCAGCTGGCCGAGCTGTCGTCCTTCGCGAGCGTCCCGCGCTGGGAGCTGCTGGGCGCGGACCGGCTCCGCGCGGCCTACAGCGAGGTGGTGGACGCGGTCGCCAAGATCACGGCCGCCCTCGAGGACGAGGGTGTGTCCGGCGCGGCCGCGGAGGCCGCGCGCGAGCGCCTCCGGGGGATCACGGCGCAGGTCGAGGCGTACGACGCCCGCATGAACGCCGTACAGGCGGCTGTCGACTCGGCCAACGCGGCGCGCGTCGGCACCGCGGCGGCGCAGCTCGCCGAGGTGCAGAAGATGCCCGTCGAGATGTCGTTCGCGGAGAAGGCCCTCGTGTACGCACGCCACGAGAGCGTCGCGCTCGCCGCGCTGCCGGCGGGTGCCGTCGTGACCGGGCTCGTCGCCGGTGCGGCGGCGCGTCGGGCGGAGCGGGAGATCGAGCAGGAGGAGGCCCGTCGGCTCGCGGCCCGGGAGCAGGCCGCGCAGACGGCGCTGACGACGGTGCAGCGGGAGCTGAACCCGCCGGCCCGGTCGATCGAGGAGGAGCTCGGGCTGCGGAGGATGCGGAGCCAGGACGACCCGCCGCAGGAGCCGGACCCGAACGGCGGCGGCCAGCAGCGGCCCCAGTACACCAACGGGGGCTACGGCAACGGGAACGGCGGCTCCTCGGGCGGCTCGGGCGGCTCGGGCGGTGGCGGCGGCACGGTGGGGATCGGGCAGCCGGGCGGGAGCACCTGGACGCCGGGGACGGGCGGCCCAGTCACCGGTGGCCCCGTGACGGGTGGCCCGGTGACCGGTGGCCCGGTGACGGGTGGCCCCGTGACCGGTGGCCCGGTGACGGGCGGACCCGTGATCGGCGGCCCCGTCGGTGACCCGCCGTCGTGGGTCGACGTCGACGGCGAGATGAACGGCGGCCTGCCGGGCAGCGGCGGCGTCGGAGGCGGTGGCGGTGGGCTCGGCGGCAGCGCGGGCGGCGGCTGGTCGTCCGGCTCGTCGGGCCTCGTCGGTGGCGCTGCGGGCGCCGCGGCGCTGGCGGCAGGCTCGCGCCTGACCGGCAGCGGCGGCGGGATGGCCGGGTTCGGCGCGAGCGCCGGCATGGGTGGCTACGGCGGGGCGTCCGGCGGGTACGCCGGTGCCACGAACGGTGCTGCCGCCGGTGCTCGCGGCCTCGGTGCGGGTCTGACGTCCGCGGGTGCGGGCGGTTCCGGCGCCGGCTCGGCCGGGACCGGCTCGGGTGCGGCGGGGGCCGGCGCGGCCGGTGCTCGCGGCGCGGTCGGCCTCGCCGAGGGCGGTGCGGCCGGGGCTGGCGCGCGCGGCGCCGGTGGCGCGGGCGCGGGCGGCACGACCGGCATGATGCACGGCGGCGCCGCCGGCGGCGGTGCGGGCGGTCAGCGTGACCGGCGCAGGGGCCTCGGCGGCCCGATCGCGCCGCGTCTGGAGGACGAGGACGAGGTGGCCCCGCGGCCCCTCTCGGCGGGCCCCGGCGAGCGGTGACGCTGGTCCGCCCGGGGGACGCCCCCGCGGGCGGAGCGGCGTCCCGGGACGCGGAGGGCGTACGGTGACCCGCGTGCGCGCGCGCCGGCGGTGGACGTCGGAGCGTGCGCACGCGTCCGTCGTCGGGGGAGTGCGGTGTGTCGAGGGGTGACGGAGGTGTGCCGATGAGCGCGAGGTCGTCGACCCGCGCCGGGTGCGAGGTGGGCGTCGTGCCCATGTGCCCGATCACCCGCGCGCCGCACGCCCTGCCGGTACGCGTCCAGCCCGCAGCGGGACGATCGCCGCGCCCGTGACGACAGCACCTCCGCGCCGGTTCGTCGTGCTCGACGGAGACCGACGGCTCGACCTCGCCCTGCCGCCGACGGGCACGCTCGCCGACGCCCTGGGCGCGGCGGGCGTCGCGCTGGACGACCCCCGCCTGACGCTGCTCGTCGGCGACCGCGCCGCGGACGCGGCGACGCCCGTGACGGACGTCGAGGACGGCACCCTGCTCACCGTGGTCGACCCGGGGGCGCGCCCGACCGAGACGCGTCGCGAGGCACGCGTCCGGCGTCTGGCAGGCCGGGGCGCGGACACCCCTGCCTGGTGGGCGCTGCTCGCCCTGGCAGGGCTCGCCGTGGCCCTCGACGTGCTGGCGCCGGACCTGCTCGGCCGCCACGGCTCGGCCGGCGCGGCCGGGCTCCTGGCGCTCGGTGCGCTCGGCACCGCGGTCCTGGCCGCGCGCCGCACGGACGACCTGCCCGCGGCCCTGCGGGTGGCGACGCCGACGGCGCTCGCCGTCGCCGCGGCCGTCACGCTCGTCCCGGACGCCTGGTACGGGGCCACGGTGCTCGACGTGGCCACGGCCGCGGCGGCCGTCGGCGTCCTCGGGGTCGCCGGCGTCGCGCTCGCCGACGCCCGGGCGTGGCGCGCGTCGTTCGGCGCGGTCGCGGGCGTCGCAGCGGGGGTGGCGGCCGTGTGGGGGACGACGCTGCTGCTCGGCTGGCCCGCGCAGGCGGCGGCCGCGCTCACGGCGGGTGCCGTGCCCGTCGCGCTGCGCGCGCTGCCGGCGGCGCTGCTCCAGATCGACGAGGGGTACTTCATGGACTACGGGCGCTACCTGCGCAACCGGTGGTCGGTGCGCGGCACGGTGCCCGCCGACCCGGGGTCGGTCGACGGCGAGCAGATGCGCGAGCACGTGCGCGCCGCGTCGGCGGCGCGCGCCACGGCGACCGTCACCCTCGCCGCGGTGGGGGCGCTCGCGCTGCCGGCCGCCGTGCCCCTGCACCCGGCCGGCGGTCTCGTCGTGGGCGGCACGATCGCGCTGGTCGTCTGCTACCTGCTGGGGCTGCTGCTGCTCGCGCGCACGGAGAGCGTCCCCGCGCTGCGGTGGGTCGTCCGCGCGTCGGCGGTCGTGGCCGCGGTCGTGGGCCTGCGGACGCTGACGGCGACGGTCGGGGCGGACACGCAGACGCTCGTCGCCGGCCTGCTCGCGGTCGTCGGGGTGGCCGCGGCCGTCGTGGCCGTGCCGCTGGGGCGCGGTGCGCGCTCGCTGGGGCTGTCCCGCACCGGGGACGTCCTGCAGGGGATGGGGACGGTCCTCGCGCTGCCCGCCGCGCTGCTCGCGGCCGGCGGCCTGGAGCTCGTGCGGACGGCGGTGTCGGGATGACCACGGTGACGACGACGTGCTGGTGCTGCGGTGCCGACGCCCCGGCGGACGCCCCCTGCCCGAGCTGCGGGGCGCTGCCCCGCGCGGCGGGGGAGGGCGCGGCTCCGGCGGGGACCCGCGGCGATCGGCGCCGCGCGGACGGCGACCTCGGCGAGCACCTGCTGGGCCGGGCCGCCGGTGTCGGCGCACGCCTGGCGTCCTTCACGATCGACGTGCTCGCCCTCGCGCTCGTGGCCGCCGCGGTGTGGTTCGGCACGCGCTCCGCGGCGCTGACGGGCGTCGTCGCGGTCGAGGCCGTCGTCGCGCTCTGGGTGTGGCAGGCGCGCACCGGCCTCACGGTCGGGAACGCGGTCCTGCGCCTGCGCACCGCACGCGACGACCGGCCGTGGTCCCCCGGCGCGGGGCGTTCGTTCGTCCGCCTGCTCGTCACCGGCCTGGGCGCGCTGGTCGCCGTCGTCGGCGCATGGGGCGTCGTCGCGTCGGCGGCGCTCGACCGGACGGGACGCCGCCGCTCGTGGGCGGACCGCGCCGCCGGGACCGTCGTGGTGGCGGTGCCGCGCCGCCGGCCCGCACCGGCGGCGGTCGTGCCGCCGGTCGCGCCGGGCCTGACCGTCATGGCCGCGGGGCCCACGACGGCGACCCCGGACCTGACGATGCCCTGGCACGACCCCGACGCCGCACCGGGCGCCCCCGTCCCGGTGCCGCCCGGAGCGGGAGCGGACGGACGCGGCGCCGGGCTGCCGCCGGTCGCGCCCGCCGCCCTGCCGCCGGTCGCGCCCGCCGGGCACCGTCCGGGCGAGCCCGGCGTGCCGGCCGCCCCGTGGCAGGCGCCGGACGAGGGTGCGGGCGTGCTCGGCGAGCCGGTCGTCGTCCCGCGGCCGTCCGGCTCCCGGGTGCCGGAGCGCACCGACGCCCCGCCCGCCGGGCCCCAGACCGGCGCGCTGCCGGCCGTCGTGGCCCGTCCCGGTGCGGGTGCCCCCGTGCCGGTGTCGGGGGCCGCGGTCCTCCTCGTCGTCGACACCGGCCAGCGCGAGCTCGTCCCGATGGGTGCCGCGGTCGTGCTCGGTCGCTCGCCCGAGGCCGTCGTCGCCGGCGACCGCCCCGTGGTCCTGCAGGACCCCGAGAGCACCGTCTCGCGGCGCCACCTGCGCCTGGAGCACACGCGCGACGGTGTCCGCGTGACGGACCTCGGCTCCGCCAACGGCACCGCCGTCCTCGGGGACGACGGCGAGGTCACCGTGCTGCCGCCGCACACCACCGTCCTGCTCGTCGAGGGGGACCGCGTCCGGGTCGGCCGGCGCGTGTTCACCGTCTCGTCCGTCGTCCCGGAGGCCTGACCCCGTGCCCGGATCCCGTCTCGCCCCGCCTCGTGTGCCGTCGGGGAGCGTCACCCTCCAACCGCCGCCGGAGCTCGCCGCCGCCGACGACACGTCGTCGATGCTCACGTCGCTGCTGCCCATGCTCGGGTCGGTCGGCGCGATCGCCATGGTGACGATCTCGAACGCGGGCCCCACCGGCTTCCTCACGGGTGGCATGTTCCTGCTGTCGTCCCTCGGCTTCGTCGCCGCGAACGGGTGGCGGCAGCGCTCGCAGCGCGCGGCGCAGCTCCTCGACGCGCGCCGCGAGTACCTCGCCTACCTCACCGAGCTGCGCGCGACGGTCCGGACGGCTGCCCGCCAGCAGCGCCGTGCGGCGCACTGGCAGTACCCGGCGCCCGCGACGCTGCCGTTCCTCGCCGAGGAGCGCACGCGCGTGTGGGAGCGCGGGTCGCAGGACGCCGACTTCCTCGACGTGCGGCTCGGTGTCGCCGACCAGCCCGCCGCCATGGTGCTCGAGGCGCCCGAGCTGCCGCCGCTCGCGCAGCTCGACCCGGTCGCGGCGTCGGCAGCGCACCGGTTCATGCTCACGCACGAGCAGGTGCCGGCGCTGCCGTTCGGCGTGCGCCTCGACGGCTGGTCGCGGATCGAGGTCACGGGCCCCGAGGACGACGTGCGGGCGCTCGCCCGTTCGGTCGTCGTCGGTGCCGCGACGCTGCACCACCCGGAGGACCTCGTCGTCGCGGTGGTCGCGGACGAGTCGGCGCTGCCCCGCTGGGAGTGGGTGAAGTGGCTGCCGCACGCGCACTCGCGGCGCGTGCAGGACGGCGCGGGTCCGGCGCGCATGGTCGTCCGGTCCTTCGCCGACCTGGACGAGCTGCTGCCGCCGGACCTGGGGCAGCGGCCCCGGTTCGCCCCCGGCGGCGAGGAGCGGCCCCACGTGCTCGTCGTCGTCGACGGCGTCCCGCTGCACCAGGCGCACCCCGCCCTGCGCGAGGGCGTCCAGGGCGTGACGGTGCTCGAGCTGCCGGCGCGCTGGGCCGCGCTGGAGGACGAGACGGCGGCGCGCGTCGCGCTGAGCCGCGTCGGCGAGACGCTCACGGCCGAGCTCGTGCAGGCACGCGGCGCCGGCGCGGCGTTCACGCCGGACGCGTGCAGCGAGGTGGAGGCCGAGGCCACGGCACGGCGGCTGATGCCGCTGTACTCGGGGCCGGCGGCGGTCGAGGCCCGGGGCTCGGGCCAGGCCGAGCTCGTGGAGCTGCTGGGCCTGCCGGACGTGCGGGACGTCGACCTGGACGTCGCGTGGCGCGGGCGGCTCGAGCGCGACCGGCTGCGCGTGCCGATCGGCCAGGACACGACCGGTGCGCCGCTCGTGCTCGACCTCAAGGAGTCGGCCCAGCAGGGCATGGGCCCGCACGGCGTGCTCATCGGCGCCACGGGCTCCGGCAAGTCGGAGGTGCTGCGCACCCTGGTGCTGGCGCTCGCGCTGACGCACTCGCCCGAGGAGCTGAACTTCGTCCTCGTCGACTTCAAGGGCGGTGCGACGTTCGCCGGCATGGCGGGCATGCCGCACGTGTCGGCGATCATCACCAACCTGTCCGACGAGCTCTCGCTGGTCGACCGGTTCCAGGACGCGCTCACGGGCGAGATGACGCGCCGGCAGGAGCTGCTGCGCGCGGCCGGCAACTTCGCGAACGTCGGCGACTACGAGAAGGCGCGCCGCGGCGGTCGCACGGATCTCGCGCCGCTGCCCGCGCTGCTCGTCGTGGTCGACGAGTTCTCCGAGCTGCTGTCCGCCAAGCCCGAGTTCGTCGACAGCTTCGTCGCGATCGGCCGCGTCGGGCGCTCGCTGCACGTGCACCTGCTCATCGCTTCGCAGCGCCTGGAGGAGGGCCGCCTGCGCGGGCTCGACACCTACCTGTCCTACCGGATCGGCCTGCGGACGTTCTCCGGTGCGGAGTCCCGCGCCGTGCTCGGCGTCCCGGACGCGGTCGACCTGCCGCGCGAGCCCGGTGTCGGCTACCTCAAGGTCGGCACCGAGGGCATGACCCAGTTCAAGGCCGCGTACGTCTCGGGCCGGCCCCCGCGACGGCAGGAGATCACGCGGCGCGCGGACGGCGGCGGGGTGCGGGCCGTCACGACCTTCACGGCCGCGCGCGTCGCCGCACCGGTGGAGGCCGAGCAGGTCGAGGTCCTGGACCCGGCGGTCGTCGCCGCCGAGGGTGCCGACGAGCGGGTGACGTTCGACATCGCGGTGGACCGCATGACGGGTCGCGGCCCGCAGGCGCACAAGGTGTGGCTGCCGCCGCTCGAGACGCCCGACTCCCTCGACGAGCTGCTGGGCGACCTCGCGGTGGACCCGCAGCTCGGGCTCGTCAGCCACCGGTGGCGCGCCGCCGGGACGCTCACGGTGCCGGTCGGCGTCGTCGACGTGCCGCTCGAGCAGCGCCGCGAGCCGCTCGTGGTGTCGCTGTCCGGTTCCGCGGGGCACATGGCGGTCGTCGGCCGCCCGGTGTCCGGCAAGAGCACGCTGCTGCGCTCGACGGTGGCCGCGCTGTCGCTCACGCGCACGCCGCTCGAGGTGCAGTTCTACGTGCTCGACTTCGGGGGCGGCACGTTCCTGGGCCTGCGCGACCTGCCGCACGTGTCGGGCGTGGCGACGCGCACCGAGGCCGAGGCCGTGCGCCGCACGGTGGCCGAGGTCGCGGGCGTCGTCGACCGGCGCGAGCAGTACTTCCGCGAGCAGGGGATCGACTCGATCGAGACCTACCGGGCCCGCCGGGCGGCCGGCACCGCGGACGACGGCTGGGGCGACGTGTTCCTCGTCGTCGACGGCTGGGGCACGCTGCGCCAGGAGTTCGAGGCGCTCGAGGCCACCGTCCAGCAGATCGCCGCCCGCGGCCTGTCGTACGGCGTGCACGTCATGATCTCGGCGACGCGCTGGATGGAGGTGCGGCCGCAGGTGAAGGACCTCATCGGCACGCGCCTCGAGCTGCGTCTCGGCGACCCGGGCGACTCCGAGGTCGACCGCCGGACCGCCGCCAACGTCCCCGCGGCGATGCCGGGCCGTGGCCTGACGCCGACGAAGCTGCACATGCTCGGCGCGCTGCCGCGCGTGGACGGCTCGGGCGACACGTCGACACTCGCCGACGGCGTCGCCGACCTCGTGGCCCGGACCCGCGCCGCGTGGCGCGGACCGCAGGGCCCGCGGCTGCGGCTCCTGCCGACGATGCTCCACCTGGAGGAGCTGCGCGCCGCGGCCGGTCCCGACGACCGGCGCATCCTGCTCGGCGTCGACGAGGACGCGCTCGCGCCGTTCGGGCTCGACCCGGCGGACGAGCCGCACCTGTTCCTCTACGGCGAGTCCGACGCCGGCAAGACGTCGCTGCTGCGGACCTTCGCCGCCGAGGTGCAGCGGCTGTACACCCCGCAGCAGGCGAAGATCTTCGTCGTCGACTACCGGCGCGGCCTGCTCGACGAGATCCCGAAGGACTACCTCGGCGCGTACCTGACGACCGCGGAGATGACGCAGGGCGGCATGGAGGACCTCGCCGGGTTCTTCCGCACCCGCGTGCCGGGGCCGGACCTCACGCCGGAGCAGCTGCGGACCCGCTCGTGGTGGTCGGGCGCCGAGGGCTTCATCCTGGTCGATGACTACGACCTGGTGGCCACGTCGCAGGGCAACCCGCTGCTGCCGATCGTCCCGCTGCTCGCGCAGGCCGCGGACCTGGGCCTGCACGTGGTCGTCGCGCGGCACACCGGTGGTGCCAGCCGCGCCGCGTACGACCCGGTGCTGCAGCGCCTGACGGACCTCGGCACGACGGGCATCCTGCTGTCCGGCAACCCGGACGAGGGGCAGCTGATCGGCCGCGTCAAGGCCGTGCAGGCGCCCCCGGGGCGCGTGCAGGTGGTCAGCCGCGACCGCGGGCTGTTCCAGGGCCAGCTGGCGTTCCAGCCGTCGCGGCACGGCTGAGGCGGGCGCCCACCGGACGCGCCCGCGTCCGGTGGGCGGCCTGTCGGTGGCGTGCGCCAGGATGGGCACGTGGACGACGCACGCACCGGCACGGACCTGACCAGCGAGGACGCGGCGGCCCCCGCCCCCGCCGAGGCGCGCCACCGCTGGAGCGAGCTGGCGGCGTCGATCGAGGCGGACCAGTTCGCCTACTACGTGCGGGACGCCCCGACGTCGTCGGACGCGGACTACGACGTGCGCATGCGCGAGCTCGCCGCCCTCGAGGACCGGTACCCCGACCTGCGCACGCCGGACTCACCGACGCAGCGCGTGGGCGGCACGTTCTCGACGGAGTTCACGGCGGTCGACCACGTCGAGCGGATGATGTCGCTCGACAACGTGTTCTCGGCCGAGGAGCTGAGCGCGTGGGCGGACCGGGTCGTGCGCGACCTGGAGTCGCAGGACGTGCACTGGCTGTGCGAGCTGAAGATCGACGGGCTGGCCATCGCGCTGCTGTACGAGCGGGGGCGCCTCGTGCGCGCCGCGACGCGGGGCGACGGCCGCACGGGCGAGGACGTCACGCTGAACGTCCGCACCATCCGGACGATCCCGCACGTGCTCGCCGGCGACCCGGCGACGCACCCGGAGCTCATTGAGGTCCGCGGCGAGATCTTCTTCCCCGTCGAGGCGTTCGAGGCCCTCAACGCCGCGCAGGTGGCCGCCGGCAAGACGCCCTTCGCCAACCCGCGCAACGCCGCGGCGGGGTCGCTGCGGCAGAAGGACCCGCGGGTGACCGCGTCGCGGCAGCTGCGCATGTACGCGCACGGCGTCGGCGCGGTGCGCGGGGGCCCGGAGATCACGCGCCAGTCCCAGGTGTACGACCTGCTGGCGGGGTGGGGCGTGCCCGTGTCGCCGCACACGCGCGTGCTCGACGCGTTCCCCGACGTCCAGGCGTTCGTGGCGCACCACGGCGAGCACCGGCACGACGTGGAGCACGAGATCGACGGCGTCGTCGTCAAGGTCGACGAGCGCGGCGCGCAGCGCCGGCTGGGCGCGACGAGCCGCGCACCGCGGTGGGCGATCGCGTACAAGTACCCGCCGGAGGAGGTGAACACCCGCCTCCTCGCGATCGAGGTGGGCATCGGGCGCACCGGCCGCGCGACGCCGTTCGGCGTCATGGAGCCGGTCGTGGTGTCGGGCTCGACGGTGCGGCAGGCGACGCTGCACAACCAGGAGGTCGTCCGCGTCAAGGACGTGCGCCCGGGCGAGACCGTGGTGCTGCGCAAGGCGGGCGACGTCATCCCCGAGATCGTGGGACGGGTCCCGCAGCCGGACACCGAGGAGCGGCCGCCCGCCTGGGTGATGCCCGCCGACTGCCCCGAGTGCGGCACGCCGCTGCGGCCCATGCGCGAGGGCGACGTGGACCTGCGCTGCCCGAACGCCCGCACGTGCCCCGCGCAGGTGCGCGGTCGGGTCGAGCACATCGGGTCCCGCGGCGGGCTCGACATCGAGGCGCTCGGCGAGGTCACCGCGGCGGCGCTCACCCAGCCGGAGGTCCCGGCGGACCCACCCGTGCCGAACGAGGCGTACCTGTTCGACCTGGTCGGCTACCCGCTCGACGCCCCGGCGGAGGAGGTGGCGCGCGTCCGCGCGCGGTCGACGGCGCTGCTGGCCCAGGTCGAGGTCGTCGTCCGCGACCCCGAGACGGGGCTCCCGCGCGAGGACGAGGACGGGCGCGTGCGGCGGCGGGCGCCGTTCCGGCGCACGCTCAAGCACACGAAGGCCGCGCTGGCGGCCGCAGCGGCCGAGGGCCGGACGCTGCGGGACTGGGAGCCGTCGGAGTCGGCCCGGACGCTGCTCGACCAGCTCGACGCCGCGAAGGCGAAGGACCTGTGGCGCGTGCTCGTGTCGCTGTCGATCCGCAACGTCGGGCCGACCGCGGCCCGGGCCCTGGCGCAGGAGTTCCGCTCGATGGACGCGCTGCGCGACGTGGTCGACCCGACCCGGACCGACGCCGGGTGGGCGGAGCCGACCGCGGCGGACGAGGCCGCCGTGGTCGACGCCGAGCAGGTCGACGGCGCGACGAGCGCGACCGGGACGGACGGCGCGGACGAGCCGGCGCCGGCCGACCCGCGAGGCGCCTGGCGGGCGCGCGCTGCCGAGCGGTTGTCGGGCGTCGAGGGCGTCGGGCCGACCATCGCCCAGTCGCTGCTCGACTGGTTCGCCGAGCCGTGGCACCGCGAGATCGTCGACCGGTGGGCGGAGGCGGGCGTGGTCATGGAGGACGCGGTCGACACCGCGACGGCCCGGACGCTCGAGGGCCTGACGGTCGTCGTCACGGGCTCGCTCGAGGGCTTCAGCCGCGACGGCGCGAAGGAGGCGATCATCGCCCGCGGCGGCAAGGCGTCCGGCAGCGTGTCGAAGAAGACGGACTTCGTGGTCGTGGGGGAGAACGCGGGCTCGAAGGAGGCCAAGGCGATCGAGCTCGGCCTGCGGATCCTCGACGAGGCGGGGTTCGTGGCGCTGCTCGCGGGCGGTCCGTCGGCGGTCGGGCTCGCCGCGGGCGGCGGCGGGGACGAGCTGACGGAGCCGGTCGGATGACGACGGCCGGCTCGCGCACGGGCGGTCCCGGCGCCGTCCCCGCTGCTCGCACGGGCACGGCAGGGGCCGTCGTCGTCGGCGTGCCGGCGACGTGAGCGCCGACCACGCTCCGGCGCCCGAGCTGGTCGCCCTCCAGCAGGACGCGGAGCGGCGCGGCTACGTGTACGGCACGGACTTCGTCGTCCGGGGCGTCCCCACGACGGCGAGCAGCGAGGTCGTCGTCATCGGCCGGGAGGGCGACCACTACGTCGTCACGTACCGCGACATGGGTCGTGACCGTGAGCGCGTCCGCACGCGCGACCTGGTCGCCGCCCGCGCCGTGTTCTTCGAGGAGCTCGAGCGGCTCGGCCGCCCCTGGGCACCGGCCCCGGCGGACGACGTGCCCACCCGGGGGACCGCCGGCGCCGAGCCGGTGACGCGGTCGCCCCGGGAGGGGTTCGAGGAGGCCCAGCGCGGGGGCCTGTTCGCCGGCATGACGGGGGACGAGGTCGAGGCGCGGGCCGCCGCGGCGGACGCGGGCGCTGCGGCGGGGGAGCAGGACGTCGCTGCGGACGGTGCTGCGGCTGCCGACCGGCCCGCTCGCCCCGGCGACCTGTACCGGCTCGTCGCGACGCCCGAGCGGGTCGGCGGCGCCGTCGTGACGTCCGGTGCGGTGAGCGGCGACGGCACGACGTTCGAGGGCGAGCTGTTCCACGCCCTCCCGTTCCGGGTCCGGCTCGAGGACGGGGCTGCCACCGGCAGCGTGACGACCGGGCCCGGGCAGGTCGTCGACCTGCGGCGGGTCGAGGGGCCGTGGGCGGCCGCGGCGGACGCCGTCGTGGCCCAGGCGCTGGAGCTCGCGCGGACACGGCTGCCCGGGCGGTACCTGGGCTGGCTCGAGCGCCGTGCGGCCAGGCCGCGCGCGGACGCCCGGCGCGGCGGCGGCGACCTGACGTCGCTCGACGAGGTCGAACGCCTCGTCCGGGCCGAGTTCGGGGACGCCGTCGACGCCCCGGTGCCCCTCGTGGACCCCTCCTTCGAGGCCGTGCGTCACCGCGTCCACGGCACGCTGGACCTGACCGTCGGGTTCGAGCTGCCCCGGCGGAACGTCGTGGCCGGGCTGACGTTGCCGACGGGCGCGGGCGTCAGCGTGCTGCCCGGGGAGTACCTGTGGGGCGGGTCGAACCTCGAGGCGGTGCGCCACCGGCTCGCGGTGCTGCACGAGTTCTGCCGGGAGCTCCTGGACCTCGCTCCCGAGCCTGCGACCACCCTCCACCTGCCGCAGGCGGCTCGGGAGCGGGCCGAGCAGGACCTCTCCGTCGAGCAGTACGTCGACGCGTACGTGGTGCCGTTCGTCGAGGACGCGGTGGCGTCGGGGAAGCCGGTGACGTTCCCGGTCGACCCGTGCACGGTCCCGGACGACGGCGTGCTGGCCCGCCAGCTCGAGGTGCTCACGGAGCGCGGGCTGCTCGTGGACCGCGACGCGCACGCGGACGGCCTGTGGCACGCGGTGCGCCCGCAGGGGCGAGCGGCCTCAGCCGCGCTCGAGTGGGCCGGGTGGTGCGCCGACGCGATGGTCGCGGTGCTGGGCGACGACGTCGCGGAGCCGCGGCTGCGCTCGGCGTCGACGGCGGCGGAGGGCGTGCTGCTCGGCGCGTACGTCGTCACGGTGGGGGTGCGCCCGGGCGGCGCGTGGGCCCGGCTCGACGGGTTCGGGGCCCCGTCGCTGGAGCTCGCGGCGGAGGGCGACGACCCCGCCCGCGCGGTGCGTGACGTGCTCGTGCAGGCCCGCGACCGTGCGTCCGCGACGCTCCCGGACGCCTACCTGACGCGCTACCGGCGCGACCCGCGCGGAGCCGGCACCGCCCTGCGCGGGTACGCGCAGGACCCGGGCCTCGCGGGCGTCGAGCAGGCCCTCGCGCAGTCCCTCGGCACGGACTGGGCGGTGCTCGGCCGGCGGCGCGACGACGACGTGGAGGGCCTGGCCCTCGGCATCCGGCGCCGGGTGAGCGCCCACGTCGCGCTCCGCGGGCCGGAGCGTGCGCTCGCGCGCTCCGTCGACGTCGGTGCCGGCCGGCACCTGTACTCGCTGTTCGGCGGGCGTGTCCCGCTCGACAGCGCGCCGGCGTCGGTCGGCCGGGCGGTCGGCGAGCTCGCCGAGTGGGTGACGCTGCGGGTGGGCGCGACAACCTGACGCGACAACCTGACGCCGGGGCGACCCGCGCCGGCCGGACCGGGGACAGGCACCGCTGAGGACGCACGACGAGATCGAAGGAGACGTACGCATGGGTCTGCTGTGGGGAGCGCTCGGACTGGCATTCCTGGCCGGGACGGCGCTGGCGGTCGGCGGTGGGTGGATCGTCCGCACCGGCCGGGACCGGGAGCTGCGGTCGGCGCCGGTGCGGGCGAGCGTCCTGGGCGTCGACGCGCGGCACGTGGAGCTCGGCTACCACGTCGACGGGCGGCCCTACCGGTACCGGGGCCGCACCACGCGCTTCGTCCTCGGACCGCTGCCGGCGGTCGGGGAGTCCCTCACGGTCCACGTCGACCCGCGCCGGCCGGCGGTCGCGCAGACGCCGCAGGAGCTGCGGGTCTGGGGCACGCTCGGCTGGGTGTACGTGGCCGGCGGGGCGGTGCTGGTCCTGGTCGCGCTCGTCGCGGCCGTCGTCGTGCTGGGCCAGGACTGGTGACGTCCGCCGCCGACCCCGGGGACGTCGCCGCACTCGGCGCGGCGCTCGTGAACCGTGCGGTCGTCGCCTACGTCGGCCGCGGCTCCGGCACACGTCCGACCGTGCGCCCCGACGTCCTCGCGCCGATCGCGCCCGCCGGCCGCGCGGACGACCTGCGCGCGCTCGTCGAGCGGCTGCTCGCCGAGGCGGAGGAGATCGACGTGCCCGCCGCCGACGCGGTCGCCCGCAGTCTCGTGCCGGCGTTCGCCGAGCGGATCCGGGTTCGGCACCCGTGGCTGGACGACACGGCCGTCGACGCGCTGTGCTGGGCGTCGCGCTACCGCCGGCTGTACGAGTGACACCGATCCCGGGCCGCGTGCCCGGGACGAGAGGACAACGACCGTGACGAACGACGTGCTGCCCGCCGCGCGGGCCGGTCTGCACCGGCCCGTACGGGTGCGCCGCGCCCGCCCCGAGGACGCCGACGCGCTCGGCGCGCTCGTGGCCGACGTGTACGTCCGGGACGGGCTCGTCCCGCCGACGTCGCCGTACGTCGCGGAGCTGCGCGACGCCGCCCGCCGGGTCGCGCAGGCGCACGTGCTCGTGGCGACGGTGCCGGGCGAGGGCGGAGCGGAGGAGGTCGTGGGCACGATCACCCTCGCGCCGGCCGGGACGCCCTTCGCCGAGATCGCCCGCGACGGCGAGGTCGAGCTGCGGATGCTCGCCGTCCGCCACGACGCGCGCGGGCGGGGTGTGGCGGCCGAGCTCGTGCGCGCCGCGCTCGCGGAGGGCGCCGCGACGGGGGCCCGTGGTGCGGTGCTGACGACGCTGGAGGCGATGCGGACCGCGCAGCGGCTGTACGAGCGGCTGGGCTGGGTGCGCACCCCGGAGCGCGACTGGGCGGTCGGCGCGCTGCCGATGCTCGTCTACACGTGGGACGTGCCGGCCACGCCGGGCGCCCGCACGGAGGCCGCGACCTGGCCGCCGGTGCGCGTCGAGCGGGTCGGGCCGTGGCACGTCGGCCTGTCCCACGGGTTCACGCAGCGCGCGAACTCGGTCCTGCCGCTGGGGGTCCCCGACGACCTGGCGGCAGCGGTGAACGCCGTCGAGGCGCTCTACGCCGCGGCGGGGCAGCCCGCGGTCTTCCGCGTGGGCGACCCCGGGGCCGCACCCGGCCTTGGTGTCGAGCTCGACGCGCGCGGCTACGACGCGGGCAGCGTGACCGACGTGCTCGTCCGACCGGACGTCGCGGCCGGTGCACCGGTCGCGCTGCCGCCGGGCGTCGCGCTCGCCGTGGCGGACGCGCCGGACGACGCCTGGCTCGGCACCTGGGTCGCGTCGAAGGGCGGCCGGCAGGACGTCGGCCGGCGGATCCTCACGGGCGCACCCGCCGCCTACCTGACGGCGACGGACGGTGGCGGTGCTCCGCTCGCGATCGTCCGCGCCGCGGTCGCGGACGGCTGGGCCGCGCTGTCGTGCCTGCAGGTGGCGCCGGCCGCGCGCCGGCAGGGCCTGGGCCGGGCGCTCACGGTCGCGGCGATCGAGGCCGCCGCGGACCGCGGCGCGTCGCGCGCGTTCCTGCAGGTCGAGGTGGAGAACGGCGAGGCCCGCGCCCTGTACGCGGGCCTCGGGTTCGTCCCGGCGCACCGCTACGCGTACCGGCGGCAGCCGACGGGCGGCGACGCGGGCACCTGCTGACCGGGCGCGACGGGCCGGTCGGCGCCCGGCGCGTCAGCGCGCCGCGACCGCCGCCGGCGCGGTCAGCCGCGCGTCGACCGCCGCGGGGGACAGCACGTGCTCCGCCGCCATCGCCGACGCGCCCAGCACGCCCGCCCGCTCGCCCGTGCGCGACGCGACGATCCGCAGGTGCTGCGTCGCGAGCGGCAGGGACCGCGCGTACACGACCTCCCGGATGCCCGCGAGCAGGTGCTCGCCGGCCTCGGCCACGCGGCCGCCGATGACGATCACGGACGGGTTGAGCATGCTCACCGTCGCGGCGAGGACGGCGCCGATGCTGCGCCCGGCCTCGCGGAGGGCGGCCGCGGCGGCGAGGTCGCCGGCGCGGACGAGCCCGACGACGTCGCCGCTGGTGGCGGTGGGCAGCCCGCGCGCCGCGAGGTCGGCGGCGAGCGCCTGACCGGACGCGACGGCCTCGAGGCAGCCGGTGTTGCCGCAGCGGCACGGACGGTCGGACCCGCCGGGTACGGCGATGTGCCCGAGGTCCCCGGCGGCGCCCTGCGCGCCGCGCCGGATCCGGCCGTCGGTGATGATGCCGGCGCCGATGCCGGTGGCGACCTTGACGAACAGCAGGTCGGCCACGCCGGACCAGCAGGTGGTGTGCTCGCCGACGGCCATGATGTTGACGTCGTTGTCGACGAGCACGGGCGCGTCGAGGAGCCCGCCGAGGACGCCCGGGACGTCGGCGTCGTCCCAGCCCGGCATGATCGGCGGGTTGATGGGGCGTCCGCTCGCGTGCTCGACCGGGCCCGGCAGGCCGACGCCCACGGCGGCGAGGTCGGCGGCGGGACGGTCCGCGTCGCGCAGCAGCCGGTGCCCGAGGTCGGCGACGTGGCGCAGCACCGGGTCGGGGCCGTCGGCGATCGTGATGGCCTCGCCGTGCTCGGCGAGGACCGTGCCGGCGAGGTCGGTGACGGCGAGCCGGGCGTGCGTGGCGCCGAGGTCGACGGCGAGCACGACCTCGGCCGCGGGGTTGAACGCGAACGTCGCGGGCGGGCGGCCGCCGGTCGACGAGCTCGCCCCGGCGGGGGCGACGAGGCCGGTGGCGAGCAGCGCGTCGACCCGGGCGGCGACGGTGGACCGGGCCTGGCCGGTGACGGCCGCGAGGTCGGAGCGTGTGCGGGGGCGGCCGTCGCGCAGGAGCTGCAGCAGGTCGCCGATGCCGGGGGAGCGCGTCGTCCGCAGCGGCTCGTCCATGCGCACAGTGTCCCCTCCTCCTCGTGGCGCCCGCGCTTCGGTGCGTCACGATGAGATAACTCTGCCACTCCACGCACAACTTTTGCTTGACCGTCGACAGAAGTGGTCGTACGTTCCTCCGCATGGTCAACGAGGACCGCACGGCGGCCGCCGCCGCACCTACCGACGCGATCCTGCGCATGCGCGGGATCGTCAAGCAGTTCCCCGGCGCCCGGGCCCTCGACGGCGTCGACCTCGAGGTCCGCGCGGGGGAGGTGCACTGCCTGCTCGGCCAGAACGGCGCGGGCAAGTCCACGCTCGTCAAGGTGCTCGCCGGCGCCCACCAGCCCGACGAGGGGGAGATCGTCCTCGACGGCACCCCGGTCACGATCACCCACCCCGTCGCGGGCCTGTGCCTCGGCGTCGCCACGATGTACCAGGAGCTCGACGTCGTCGACGGGCTCTCGGTCGCCGAGAACGTCTACCTCGGGCACGAGCTCGCGTCCCGCGGGTTCACGCAGCGTCGCGCCGCCGCCCAGCGGAGCCGCGAGCTGCTGCGCCGCCTCGGGCACCCCGAGCTGTCGCCGCACCGCGAGGTCGGCACGCTCCCGGCCGCCGGCAAGCAGGTCGTCAGCATGGCGCGCGCGCTCTCGCACGACGCCCGGGTCATCGTCATGGACGAGCCCTCGGCGGTGCTCGACAGCGAGGAGGTCGCCAACCTCTTCCGCGTCGTGCGCGAGCTGACCGCGCAGGGCGTGGCGATCGTCTACATCTCCCACCGCCTGGAGGAGATCCGCCAGATCGGCGACCGCATCACCGTCCTCAAGGACGGCCGGACGGTCGCCCAGGGCCTGCCCGCCGCGACCACCCCCACGGCCGACCTCATCCGCCTCATGACCGGCCGCACCGTGGAGTACGCCATCCCGCGCCGCCCGCCCGTCCCCGACGACGCGCCCGTGGTCCTGCGGGTCGAGGACCTCACAGTGCGCGGCGCCTTCGCCGACGTCTCGTTCGACGTGCGCGCCGGCGAGGTGGTCGGGCTCGCGGGCCTGGTCGGCTCCGGCCGGTCGGAGGTCCTCGAGACCGTCTTCGGCGCGCGCCGCCCGCACGCCGGCCGGGTCAGCGTCGACGGGAGCCCGGTGCACGCCGGCTCCGTCGGCGCCGCGGTCCGGGCCGGCATCGGCCTGTGCCCCGAGGAGCGCAAGAGCCAGGGCCTGCTGCTCGACGAGCCGGTGTACCGCAACATCACGCTCTCGTCGTTCGCCCGCACGGCGCGGGGGCCGTTCCTCGACGAGGCGGCCGAGCGTCGCGTCGCCGACGAGCAGGTCACCGCGCTCGACCTGCGGCCGGCGGACCCCGACCGCGCCGCCCGCACCCTCTCCGGCGGCAACCAGCAGAAGGTCCTGCTGGCCCGCTGGCTCGTCCACGGCTGCCGGGTCCTGCTGCTCGACGAGCCCACGCGCGGCGTCGACGTCGGCGCGCGCGCCGAGATCTACGCGCTCATCGCGCGCCTCGCCGCGGCCGGCACGGCCGTCGTCGTGGTCTCCAGCGAGATCGACGAGGTGCTCGGCCTCGCCGACCGCGTCCTCGTCCTGTCCGAGGGGCGCGTGGTCCACACCGGGCCGGCGTCCGAGATCGACGAGCACCGCGTGCTCGACCTCGTCATGGAAGGAAGTGCCGCGTGAGCGACCAGTACCTGGCGGCCCCCGTGCCCGCCGACGAGTCCGCGCGCGTCGAGGAGGCGAGCGCCGCCGCCCCGGGGCGCCGCAACCCGCTGCGCGGAGCCGCGGGCCGCAACCTCGGCCTCGTCATCGCCCTCGTGCTCGTCTGCGCCGTCGGCGTGGCGACCGCCGGGGAGCGGTTCGCGAGCGTCGACAACCTCATGACCATCCTGCGGCTCGCGGCCGTCCTCGGCGTCGTCTCCGTCGGCATGACGTTCGTCATCACCGCCGGCGGCATCGACCTGTCCGTCGGGTCCGTCATCGGCCTGTCGTCCGTGTGGGCGTCCACGCTGGCGACGCAGGCCATGGCGCAGGACTTCCACTGGGTCGTGATCGTCTTCACCGCGCTCGCGGTCGGGCTCGGCGCCGGGCTGGTGAACGGCGTGCTCATCGCCTACGGCAGGGTCGTCGCGTTCATCGCGACGCTCGCCATGATGGTCGCCGCGCGCGGTCTCGCCGAGGTGATCGCCAACCGCCAGACGCAGGTCGTCCGCGTGCCGGCCTTCCTCGACGCCTTCCGGCAGGACGTGCTCGGCGTGCCGGTGCTCGTGTGGATCTTCGCGGTGGTGGCGGTCGTCGGCTGGGTGCTGCTCAACCGGACGACCTTCGGTCGTCGCACGATCGCCGTCGGCGGGAACCCCGAGGCCGCGCGGCTCGCCGGCATCAACGTCAAGCGGCACACCATGTACCTGTACGCGCTCTCGGGCCTGACGGCAGGCATCGGCGGTGTCATGTTCCTCGGCCGCACCACGGCCGGGTCGTCCACGAACGGCCTCTACTACGAGCTCGACGCCATCGCCGCCGTCGTCGTCGGCGGGACGCTCCTCGCCGGCGGCCGCGGCAGCATCGTCGGCACCGTGCTGGGCGTCCTGATCTTCACGACGCTGACCAACGTCTTCACGCAGAACAACCTGTCCATCTCGGCGCAGGCGATCTTCCGGGGCGTGATCATCGTCGCCGCCGTGCTGCTCCAGCAGCGCCTCGCCGAGCGGTCTCGCTCCCGCGCCACCTGACGCGCGCCACACCCCTGCACGTCCGCACACCCCCTGCAGCACCCCGATCGAGGAGGATCGTCATGTCTGCACCCCTGCGCCGCCGCTGGCTCACCATGGCCGGCACCGCCGCCGCGCTCGCCCTCGTGGTGACCGGCTGCACGTCCAACCAGCCCCAGGACACCGCCGACGAGGGCTCCGGCGCCCAGGCCGCCGTGCCCGGCACCGAGAACGACGAGCCCGGCGACACCGTGACGATCGGCTTCTCGGCGCCGGCCGCCGACCACGGCTGGATGGGCGCGATCACGCGCGCCGCCGTCGCCGAGGCGGAGAAGTACGAGGACGTCGAGCTGGTCCAGGCCGAGGCCACCAACGACGTGAACCTGCAGATCAGCCAGATCGAGCAGTTCATCAACGACGGCGTCGACGCCATCGTGCTGCTGCCGTTCGACGGCGCCGCGCTCACCGAGGTCGCGCTGCAGGCCATGGAGGCCGGCATCGTCGTCGTCAACGTCGACCGCGAGTTCGACGACCCGAACGCCGCGCGCACCACGGTGCTGGGCGACAACTACGGCATGGGCGTCAGCGCGGGGCAGTACATCTGCGAGCAGCTGGGCGACCAGCCCGACGCGAAGGTCGCCGAGATCGCCGGCATCGACTCCCTGCCGCTGACGCAGGACCGCAGCCGCGGCTTCGCCGACGCGCTGGCCGAGTGCGGCCTGGAGGTCGGCAACCGCGTCGCCGCGGACTTCACCGTCCAGGGCGGTGAGGCGGCCGCGGCCAACCTGCTGCAGGCGGCGCCCGAGCTCGACGCGATCTGGAACCACGACGACGACCAGGGCGTCGGCGTCATGGCGGCCATCGAGAACGCGGGCCGCGACGAGTTCATCATGGTCGGGGGCGCCGGCTCCAAGAACGTCATGGAGGCGATCGAGGCCGACGACTCGGTGGTCAAGGCCACCGTCGTCTACCCGTCGACCCAGGCCGCCGACGGGGTCAAGCTGGCCCGGCTGCTCGTGCAGCAGAAGGCGATGAGCGACCTGGTCGAGGTGGAGGTGCCGCGCACGATCCAGCTGTACGCCCCGGTCGTCACCAAGGCGAACGTGGACGAGTACCTGCCGACGGCCTTCGAGTCCTGACCCGCACGCCGGGCGGGCGGCACCCCGCCCGCCCGGCGGCACGACCCACGAGGAGGACCCGTGGCAGACACCCGCCCGCGCCTGGGCATCGGCATGGTGGGGTACGCCTTCATGGGCGTCGCCCACTCGCACGCCTGGCGCACCGCCCCCCGCTTCTTCGACCTGCCGCTCGCACCGGACATGGCCGTCGTCGCGGGCCGCGACGAGCAGGCGGTCCGCGCGGCCGCCGACCGCCTCGGCTGGCGCGACACCGAGACGAGCTGGAAGGCGCTGGTCGCCCGCGAGGACGTCGACCTGGTCGACGTCTGCACGCCGGGCGACACGCACGCCGACATCGCCGTCGCGGCGCTCGAGGCCGGCAAGCACGTGCTGTGCGAGAAGCCCCTCGCGAACTCGGTCGAGGAGGCCGAGACGATGGTCCGCGCCGCCGAGGCGGCCCGGTCCGCGGGGGCGCTTGCGATGGTCGGCTTCACGTACCGGCGGGTGCCGGCCGTGCAGCTCGCGAAGCGGCTCGTCGACGAGGGACGCATCGGCACCGTGCGGCACGTGCGCGCGCAGTACCTGCAGGACTGGATCGCCGACCCGCAGGCGCCGCTGTCGTGGCGGCTGGACCGGACGAAGGCCGGCTCCGGCGCGCTCGGTGACATCGGCGCGCACGTCGTCGACCTCGCGCAGTTCGTCACGGGGGAGCACCTGACCGGCGTGTCGGCGGTGCTGGAGACGTTCGTGCGGGAGCGCCCGCTCGCCGCCTCGTCCTCCGGGCTCTCGGGTACCGGGGCCGCCGACGGGGCGACGGGTCCGGTCACGGTGGACGACGCCGCCGTGTTCCTGGCCCGGCTGTCCGGCGGGGGCCTCGCGACGTTCGAGGCGACGCGCTTCGCGTACGGCCGCAAGAACGCCATCCGCCTCGAGATCAACGGCTCCGCGGGCTCTCTCGCGTTCGACTTCGAGGACATGAACGTCCTGCACTACTTCGACGCGAGCCAGCCGGCGTGGGAGGCGGGCTTCCGGCGGGTCGTCGTCACGGAGCCCGAGCACGCGTACGTGGGTGCGTGGTGGCCGGCGGGCCACGGGCTCGGCTACGAGCACGCGTTCACGCACCAGGCCGTGGACCTGGTGCGCGACGTCGCCGACCACCGCCAGCCGCGGCCGTCGTTCGCCGACGGCCTGCAGGTGCAGCGCGTCCTCGACGCGGTCGAGCGCTCGGCCGCCGACCGCAGCACCTGGACCGAGGTGCCGGCCCCCGCCGGCGCGTCCGACGACCCGACGGAGGAGTGAGCGCATGGCCCGCCCGATCACCCTGTTCACCGGCCAGTGGGCCGACCTGCCGTTCGAGGAGGTCGCGCGCCTCGCGTCGGGGTGGGGCTACGACGGCCTCGAGATCGCCTGCTGGGGCGACCACCTGGACCCGTGGCGCTGGGACGACGACGACTACGTCGCGGACCGGCTCGCCGTCCTGGAGAGGTACGGCCTGAAGGTCTGGGCCATCTCCAACCACCTCAAGGGCCAGGCGGTCTGCGACGACCCGATCGACGCCCGGCACCGCGACATCCTGTCCGACCGGGTGTGGGGCGACGGCGACCCCGAGGGCGTGCGGCAGCGCGCGGCCGAGGAGATGAAGCACACCGCGCGCCTCGCGGCGAGGCTCGGGGTGAAGACCGTCGTCGGCTTCACCGGGTCGTCGATCTGGAAGTACGTCGCGATGTTCCCGCCGGTCTCCGCCGACCTCGTCGAGGCGGGCTACCGGGACTTCGCCGACCGCTGGAACCCGATCCTCGACGTCTTCGACGAGGTCGGCGTGCGGTTCGCCCACGAGGTGCACCCGTCCGAGATCGCCTACGACTGGTGGACCACGGTCGCCGCGCTCGAGGCCATCGGCCACCGCGAGGCGTTCGGCCTCAACTGGGACCCCAGCCACTTCGTCTGGCAGGAGCTCGACCCGGTCGACTTCCTGCTCGAGTTCTCCGACCGGATCTACCACGTGGACTGCAAGGACGTGAAGCTGCGCCTCGGCAACGGCCGCAACGGCCGGTTGTCGTCGCACCTGCCGTGGGCCGACCCGCGCCGCGGCTGGGACTTCGTCTCGACCGGCCGCGGCGACGTGCCGTGGGAGCCGTCGTTCCGCGCGCTCAACGCGATCGGCTACGACGGGCCCGTGTCGGTGGAGTGGGAGGACGCCGGCATGGACCGCCTCGTCGGTGCGCCGGAGGCGCTCGCGTTCGTCCGCGCGAACCTCTTCGACCCGCCGTCCGCGGCGTTCGACGCGGCGTTCAGCACCCGCTGACCGGCCCGGGCAGGCGCCGCCGCGGGGAGGAGGGGCCCCGCGGTGGCGCCGTCGGACGGGGCGTCGATACTGGGCAGATGATCTCCACGGACCTGGCCATCGCCCTGCAGGCCGCGGGCCTGCGCTGGCAGCCGCGTCCCGGCGACCGCTTCGCGATCCAGGGCGCCGACCTCGACGGCGAGGTGTTCACGATCTCCGACATGGTCGTCGAGCCGCACGAGTACCCGACGGGCACGATCCTCGGCTTCAACGGCACGACCGAGTGGGCGCTGGACTCCGTGCGCCAGGAGGACGCGCTGTGGCTGCCGCGGGAGGACCAGCTGCGCGAGCTGCTCGGCGGCACGTTCCGCAGCCTCGCGCGCTCGACGGACGGCACCTACCAGGTCCTCATCGAGGTGACCGGTCAGCCCGCGCGCGTGTTCTCGGCGGACACGCCCGCGGACGCGTACGGCGAGGCCCTGCTCGCGCTGGTCACGACCGCGCTCGAGCGCACCGCCTGACGTCGGTAGCGAGCCAGGGCTGCCGTGTAGCACTGCCTCGCGTCGGCGGCGTGTCGCGACCCTGGCGTCGGTTCCACCTGCCAGCATCCTCCGATGCTGCAACTTGGTGGATTCGGATTGAGTGGTTTCCGATCGTTCTCGTTTGACTCGATGCAGGTGATGGGCCCCCTCACCAAGGTGAACCTTGTTGCTGGGCAAAACAATGCTGGGAAGTCGAACGTTCTTCGCTTCCTCGCTGCCGCCTTGACGCCTGGCGCGAAGGCATGGGGAGAACTCGACTTCCCGATTGGCCAGGACAACGGTCAACCTCGGTTTGCCGTAGCGGTCCCTTCTACCGCACCCAACATCGAGCGGACGTTCGCACGCCTGGCGTCGCGAGGTCTGATGCGGAGCGTGAGTGTCGAGCAGGTCCTTCGCGCGTCCTCACCGACGGGCGAAGACGGTTACGTGTGGGCGGAGTACGCGATCCCCCGCGAGGGCGGAAATCCAACCTTGGACGATTCGTATCTGAGACGCTTGCAGTCTCAATTGCCCGCAGGCTGGGCCAGGAACGCATCGTCGGAGCTTGCGAACATCGGTGGCGGCGGGGAGGTTGAAGATATCCGTCGCGTTCTAAACCATCTGAATCCCCTGGGGAGCGCGCCGCGGGTTGTATCCATCTCTGCACTGCGGCGCATCGGTGAGACGATGGAAGGCGCGGCGGAACATGACGGGCAAGGACTCATTTCCAGGTTGGCGCTCCTGGAGAGCCCGAGTGCTGCGAGGGCGCACGAGCGGGCAAGGTTCGACGCGGTGCAGGCTTTCGTCCGGGACGTGTTCGAGAACGACTCCCTCGAGTTGAGGGTCCCACATGATCGTTCAACCTTGAATATTGTCGATGACGGACGCTGGCTCCCATTGGAGCACTATGGCACTGGCCTTCACCAGGTTGTGATCCTTGCGACGGCCGCGACTGTTCTTGCTGACACCCTTGTCTGCATCGAAGAGCCTGAAGTGCACATGCATCCGCTGCTTCAGCGCAAGTTGTTGAGGTATCTATACGAGCACACATCCAACCAGTATGTCGTCGCCACGCATTCGGCTCACATGCTCGACACCAATCATGCAACCATCTTTCACGTCAAGGCTGACTCGACCGGGTCCTCCCTCGCGACGGCTAAGCGACCTGGCGAGCTCGCGCACATCGCAGTCGACCTTGGGTATAGGGCGTCCGATTTAGTGCAGGCGAATGCTGTCGTGTGGGTGGAAGGGCCGTCGGATAGGACCTACATCGGCGCCTGGCTCAAGAAATGTGACCCCTCGCTCGTAGAGGGGGTTCACTACTCGATAATGTTCTACGGCGGGAGTCTGCTCCGGCATCTCGCCGGACACGACCTCGATGACGTCGAGGAGTTCGTTCAGCTGCAAAGGCTTAACAGGAACGTCGCGATAGTGATCGACTCGGACATGACCAAGCCCAACGCGCAACTGAATCAAGCAAAGTTGCGCGTCATTGAGGAGGTGAGGGCCGGTGGTGGGCTCGCATGGGTTACTGCGGGATACACAATAGAGAACTACGTTCCTGGAGACATCCTGCAACGAGCCGTTTCAAAAGTGCACCCGAGCGCTCGAACAATTAGAGCGTCGCTGAGGTCAAATCCGCTTTCACACCGTAGCACTGGTATCAAAGCGCCGCGCAAGGAGAGGATCGCTCGCGAAGTGATGGCCGAATGGCACGGCCCAGTCGAGATGGGATTGCACGACCTGCCTGTCCGGATTGGCGAACTGGCTCGCTTCTTGGCGGCTTCCAACCACTTGGCCGTTCGTAGTTCGTAAGTCTGAGCGAACCACGGACCAACAAGCAGGGCCTCGGCACGCCGCGAGGGTAGACGTCTAGACTCTCCGGCATGTCCACCCTCTCCCGCGACGAGGTCGCGCGCGTCGCCGCGCTCGCCCGGATCGACCTGACGCCGGGCGAGCTCGACCGCCTCGCCGGCGAGCTCGACGTCATCGTCGAGTCGGTCGCCCGGGTGTCCGAGGTCGCGACGCCCGACGTGCCCGCCACCAGCCACCCGCTGCCGCTGACCAACGTGTTCCGTGCCGACGAGCCCGTCGCGCCGCTGGACCGCGACGAGGTCCTCGCCCAGGCGCCGGCCGCGCAGGACGGCAAGTTCCTGGTCCCGCAGATCCTGGGGGAGGAGGCATGAGCGCCGCGACCGGGGCGGACAGCCCCCTGACCCACATGCCCGCCTCCGAGCTGTCGCAGCGGCTCGGTGCGCGCGAGATCAGCAGCGTGGAGGTCACGCAGGCGCACCTCGACCGGATCGCCGCCGTCGAGCCGCAGGTGCACGCGTTCCTGCACGTGTCCGCGGACGAGGCGCTGGCCACCGCGGCCGACGTCGACGCCCGCCGCGGCGCCGGCGAGGAGCTGCACCCGCTGGCCGGCGTGCCGATCGCCGTCAAGGACGTCGTCGTCACGCGCGGCCTGCCCACCACCGCGGGCTCGCGGATCCTCGAGGGCTGGGTGCCCCCGTACGACGCGACGCTGGTCGAGAAGATCAAGGCGGCGGGCCTGCCGATCCTCGGCAAGACCAACATGGACGAGTTCGCCATGGGCTCCTCCACCGAGCACTCGGGCTACGGCAACACGCACAACCCGTGGGACCTGGACCGCATCCCCGGCGGCTCCGGCGGCGGCTCGGCGGCCGCGATCGCCGCGTACGAGGCGCCGCTCGCGATCGGCACCGACACCGGCGGCTCGATCCGCCAGCCCGCGGCCGTCACCGGCACGGTCGGCGTCAAGCCGACGTACGGGTCGGTCTCGCGCTACGGACTCATCGCGCTGGCCTCGTCGCTGGACCAGGCGGGGCCCTGCACGCGCAGCGTCATGGACGCGGCGCTGCTGCACGAGCTCATCGGCGGGCACGACCCGCGCGACGCGACGTCCCTGACCGACCCCGCGACGGGCTACGTCGCCGCGGCGAAGGAGGGCGTCTCGTCCGACCTGCGCGGGATGCGCGTCGGCGTCGTGCGCGAGCTGCAGGGCGAGGGCTACCAGCCGGGCGTGCTCGCACGGTTCGAGGAGTCGCTCGAGGCGCTGCGCAACGCGGGTGCCGAGATCGTCGAGGTGTCCTGCCCGCACTTCACGTACGCGCTCGCGGCGTACTACCTGATCCTCCCCGCGGAGGCGTCGAGCAACCTCGCGAAGTTCGACGGCATGCGCTTCGGCCTGCGCGTCGAGCCGTCGGAGGGGCCCGTGACCGCGGAGCGCGTCATGGCGGCCACGCGCGGCCAGGGCTTCGGCGACGAGGTCAAGCGCCGCATCATCCTGGGCACGTACGCGCTGTCGGCGGGCTACTACGACGCCTACTACGGGTCGGCGCAGAAGGTCCGCACGCTCATCCAGCGCGACTTCGCCGCCGCGTTCGAGCAGGCCGACGTCCTCGTCTCGCCCACGGCGCCGACCACGGCGTTCAAGCTCGGCGAGAAGCTCGACGACCCGCTCGCGATGTACCTCAACGACGTGGCCACCATCCCCGCGAACCTCGCGGGCGTGCCCGGCATGTCGCTGCCGAACGGCCTGTCGGACGACGGCCTGCCGGTCGGCTTCCAGATCCTCGCGCCCGCCCGCCAGGACGCCCGGCTGTACAAGGTCGGCGCGGCGCTCGAGGCGCTGCTGGAGTTCGGGTGGGAGGGGCCGCTGCTGCGCCGCGCGCCCGAGCTGACCGGAGGGGTCGCCTGATGAGCACGACGACGAGCGTCGACCTGGTCGACTACGACGACGCGGTGGCCCGGTTCGACCCGGTCATCGGCATCGAGGTGCACGTCGAGCTCGGCACCCGCACCAAGATGTTCGACGGCGCCGAGCAGTCGTTCGGCGAGCAGCCGAACACGCAGATCACGCCCGTCAGCCTCGGCCTGCCGGGTGCGCTGCCGGCGGTCAACGGCACGGCGGTGGAGTACGCGATCCGCATCGGTCTCGCGCTCAACTGCTCCATCGCGGAGTCCTGCCGGTTCGCGCGGAAGAACTACTTCTACCCGGACGTGCCGAAGAACTTCCAGACGTCGCAGTACGACGAGCCGATCGCGCACGACGGCTGGGTCGACGTCGAGCTCGAGGACGGGACGACGTTCCGCGTCGAGATCGAGCGCGCGCACATGGAGGAGGACGCCGGCAAGAACACCCACGTAGGCGGCTCGACGGGCCGCATCCACGGCGCCGAGTACTCCCTCGTGGACTACAACCGCGCGGGCGTGCCGCTCGTCGAGATCGTCACGCGCCCCATCACGGGCGCCGGCGAGCGTGCGCCCGAGGTGGCGCGCGCGTACGTGCAGACGCTGCGCGACCTGTTCCGCGCCCTCGGCGTGTCCGAGGCCCGCATGGAGCGCGGCAACGTGCGCGCGGACGTCAACGTGTCGCTGCGCCCGACGCCCGAGTCGGCGCTCGGCACGCGCACCGAGACGAAGAACGTCAACTCGTTCCGCTCCGTCGAGCGGGCCGTGCGCTACGAGATCAGCCGCCAGGCGGCCGTGCTCGACGGCGGCGGCACGGTGGTGCAGGAGACGCGGCACTGGCACGAGGACACGGGCAGCACGACGTCCGGCCGCGTGAAGTCGGACGCCGAGGACTACCGGTACTTCCCGGAGCCCGACCTCGTGCCGATCGTCCCCGACCCGGCGTGGGTCGAGGAGATCCGCGCCTCGCTGCCCGAGCTGCCGGCCGCCCGGCGCCGCCGCCTGCAGGGCGAGTGGGGCTACGCCGACGCCGAGATGCGCGACGTCGTCAACGCCGGCGCGGTCGAGCTCATCGAGGCCACGGTCGCCGCCGGTGCGTCGCCCGCCGCCGCCCGCAAGTGGTGGATGGGCGAGCTGGCGCGCACGGCCAAGCAGCAGGAGGTCGAGCTCGCCGAGCTGCCGATCACCCCGGCGCAGATCGGCGCGCTGCAGCAGCTCGTCGACTCCGGGCGCATCAACGACAAGCTGGCGCGCCAGGTGCTCGAGGGCGTGCTCGCGGGGGAGGGCGACCCCGAGCAGGTCGTCGTCGCGCGCGGGCTCGAGGTCGTCTCCGACGACGGCCCGCTGCTCGAGGCGATCGACGCCGCGCTCGCGGCCCAGCCCGACATCGCGGAGAAGATCCGCGGCGGCAACCTCGGGCCGGTCGGCGCCATCATCGGCGCCGTCATGAAGGCCACGCGCGGGCAGGCCGACGCCGGCCGCGTGCGCGAGCTCGTGCTCGAGCGCGTCCAGGGCTGACCCGCCCCGCGTCCGCGACGGCGCCGGCACCCCCGGGGTGCCGGCGCCGTCGCGCAACACCCGGGTCACACGGCCGTCCTACGATGACGCGACGGCTCGCCCGTCCCGGCGACGCCCGGACGGGTGCACGAGGTGCGGAGGTGCGCATGCAGAAGCCCACGTTGCAGGGCGAGATGATCGTCCTGCGGCCGGTCCGCGCCGACGACGCGGACGCCATGTGGGACATGCTCGCCGACCCCGAGGGCAACCGCCTGACCGGCACCACGCGCACGTTCACGCGCGAGGAGGTCGAGGCGTGGTGCGCGAGCCGCGAGACCGCCGAGGGGCGCTACGACTTCGCGGTGACGGCGAACGGCTCCGACGAGTACCGCGGCGAGATCGTGCTCAACGACGTCGACGAGGACGTGCGGTGCGCCGGTCTGCGGCTGTCCATGCGCCCGGCGTACCGGGGGCGCGGCTACGGCACCGAGGCGATCGAGCTCGTGCTGGGGTTCGCGTTCGAGGGCCTCGGCATGCACCGCGTCGAGCTCGAGGCGCTGAGCATCAACACGCGCGCGGTGTCGCTGTACGAGAACATCGGCTTCCGCGTCGAGGGGCGCCGCCGGGACGGCTACCGCGACGGCGACGGCTGGTGCGACGCGATCGTCATGTCGATGCTCGAGGACGAGTACCGCGCCCGGCAGCCCGCCTGACCGGGCGGACGCCGCCCCGACCGAAGGACCCGTACCGCACCGTGCTGACCGTCACCGTCCCCGACGACGACCTGCTCACGCGACTCGCCGACCTCGCCGCCGCGCACCCGGACGACCTGCGGCTCGTCCCGTGGGACGTCCGCTCGCCGCTGGACCCCGCGCTCGCGGCCGAGGTGGACCTCGTCGTCGTCCCGCACTACTTCGTCGCCCGCGAGGGCTTCGCGGTGCTGCACGACCTGCCGCGGCTGCGCTGGGTGCAGCTGCCCAGCGCGGGGTACGAGCACGCGCTGCCGCACCTGCCGGCCGGCGTGACGCTCCTCAACGGGCGCGGGGTCCACGACGCCGGCACCGCCGAGCTCGCCGTGGCGCTGACCCTCGCCGTGCAGCGGGACCTGCCCCGCGCGGTCCGGGCCATGGACGAGGGCCGGTGGGACAACCCGTTCGGCCCGTCCCTGGCCGACCGGCGGGTGCTGGTGGTGGGGCAGGGGTCCGTCGGCCGCGCGATCGGGGTGCGGTTCGCCCCCTTCGAGGTCGAGCTGGTGCGCGTCGCGCGGACCGCCCGCGACGACGCGGACGGGCACGTGCACGGCGTCGAGGAGCTGGGTGACCTGCTGCCCGACGCGGACGTCGTGGTGCTGGCGATCCCGCTGTCCCGGACGTCGTACCACCTGATCGACGCCGAGGCCCTGGGGCGCATGAAGGACGGGGCGGTGCTCGTCAACGTGGCCCGCGGCAAGGTCGTCGACACCGACGCGCTGCTCGCGGAGCTCACCGCCGGGCGGCTGCGCGCCGCGCTCGACGTCACCGACCCCGAGCCGCTGCCGGCCGACCACCCCCTGTGGCGCGCACCGAACGTGCTGGTCACGGCCCACCAGGGCGGCAACACCGACGCCACGTTCCCGCGCGTCGCGGCCCTGGTCCGGCGCCAGCTCGAGGCCCTGCTGGCGGGACGCGACCCGGACAACGAGGTAGCCCGCACCTGACGCCCACGCCGGGGCCACCGCCGCGCTCGACAAGACGGCGGGCGCGGTCAGGTGGTGCGGCGGGCGTGGTCGGCCAGGGCGACCCGGCGCTCGTGGGCGTGGTCGACCATCGGCGGCGGGTAGTCCGCCGGGGCGGCGAGGCCGAGCGTCCACGGCTCGTGCACGGCCGAGGTCGGCACGTCCCGCAGCTCCGGCACCCACCGGCGCACGTACCGCCCCTCGGGGTCGAACCTCCTGCCCTGGGTCACCGGGTTGAAGACGCGGAAGTACGGGGCCGCGTCCCGGCCGGTGCCGGCGACCCACTGCCAGTTCAGCTGGTTCTGCGGCACGTCCCCGTCGACCAGCCACGCCATGAAGTGCGCCGCGCCGCGCTGCCAGCGCACGTGCAGGTCCTTCACGAGGAACGACGCCGTCACCATGCGCATCCGGTTGTGCATCCACCCGATGGCGCGCAGCTGCCGCATGGCGGCGTCGACCACCGGGTAGCCGGTGCGGCCCTCGGCCCAGGCGGCGAACGCGGCGTCCGCCGCCGGCCCGTCCGCCCACGCGTCCTCCGGCACGACGGGACGGAGCGACTCCTGCGCCGCGGTGGGCACGTGCCACAGGACGTCGGCGTGGAACTCCCGCCACGCGAGCTCCGAGCGGTAGGTCGCGACCGAGTCGGCGAGCGGCGCACCCGCACCCCGGGCGGCCTCGGCGAGGTCCGCGAGCATCGTCCGCGGGTGGATCTCGCCGTACTTCAGGTGCGGCGACATGACGGACGTCGTGCCGAGGTCGGGGCGGTCGCGGTCCGTGCGGTACGTCTCCAGGTCCTCGCGCACGAACGCGTGCCACCGCGCGCGGGCCGCGGCCTCGCCGGCGGCGGGCAGCCGCACGTCGGTGGCGGGGGCGTCCGGGAGGCCGTCGCCGCGCACGTCCGCCCACGGCACGGACCGCGGACGTGGTGCCGGCGGTGCCCAGCCGTGGTCGAGCCACGCGTTCCGGAAGGGCGTGAACACGCGGTAGGGGTCCCCGGACCCGCTGCGGAGCAGGCCCGGCCCGACGGCGTACGGGGAGCCCGACGCGACGAGCGGGACCGGTCCGAGCGCCGCGGCCACGGCCGCGTCCCGGCGCCGCCCGTACGGCTCCGTCGCGGCGCTGACGTGGACGGCCGGTGCCCCGACCTCCCGGACGAGCGCCGGCACGACCTCCGCGGGTCTCCCGTGCCGCACGACGAGCCGGCCGCCGGTCGACGCGTCGAGCGCGCGCAGGCTGGCGGCGAGGTACGCCAGCCGCGGCGTGCCCGAGACGGCCCACAGCCGGGGGTCGACGACGAACAGGGGCACGACCTCGTCGCCGTCGGCGCGCGCCTGCTCGACCGCGGCGACGAGCGCGGGGTGGTCGGCGAGGCGCAGGTCGCGGCGGAACCACAGCACGGTCGGCACGCCGCACGCTAACCCGCCGCCTCCGGCGCGGCGCGGGCAGCGGCAGCGGGGGCACCGCCGGCGCCCCTGTGGCGCATCGCACGCGCCCGTACCGCGCGCACCGGGGGGTGGCCGGGGTGAGCATGGAGGTCATGAGCAACGCCGCCGACCTGCCCGTGCGCGCCACGCCGACGGAGGGTCGCACCTTCCTCGGTCACCCGGCCGGGCTGTTCACGCTGTTCGGCACCGAGCTGTGGGAGCGGTTCAGCTACTACGGCATGCGGGCGATCCTCTTCTACTACCTCACGGACACCGTCGAGAACGACGGGCTCGGCGTCGACGAGGCGACCGGGCTCGCGCTGGTCGCGGTCTACGGCTCGGCGGTGTACCTGCTCACCGTGATCGGCGGCTGGGTCGCCGACCGCATGATCGGTGCCCGCCGGTCGACGCTCTACGGCGGCGTCGTCATCGCCGCCGGGCACGTGTGCCTCGCGCTGCCCTCCGCCGCCACCGCCTACCTCGGCATCGTGCTGGTCGCGGTCGGCACCGGCCTGCTCAAGCCGAACGTGTCGAGCATGGTCGGCGACCTGTACCGGCGCGACGACCCCCGGCGCGACTCGGCGTTCTCGATCTTCTACATGGGCATCAACATCGGGTCGCTGGGCGCGCCGCTCGCCGTCGGGCTCGCGCGCAGCATCGGCGGCTACCACGCGGGGTTCGCCGTCGCCGCCGTCGGCATGGCGCTCGCGCTGGTCGCCTTCGTGGTCGGGCGCGGCCTGCTGCGGGGGGCGGGGGAGGAGCCGCCGAACCCGCTGACGCCGGCCGACCGTCCGGCGGTGGTGCGGATGGTCCTGCTGCTGGTGGCGGCCGTCGCGGCCGCGGTCGCGCTGGGCTGGCTCGTCACGACGCTCACGGACCGCGAGGAGGGCCCGCTCGACGTCGTCATCAACGGGCTGTCCTACCTCGCGTTCGCCGCCCCGGTCGCGATGTTTCTCGTGATGTTCCGGTCGCCGAAGGTCAACGCCGCGGAGCGCTCCCGGCTGACGGCGTACGTGCCGCTGTTCGTCGCCGCGACGCTGTTCTGGATGATCTTCGAGCAGGCCTCGAGCACGCTGTCCGAGTACGCGCGCGACCGGACGGACCTGCGGCTGCTCGGCACGACGATCTCCCCAGAGCTCTACCAGTCCGTCAACCCGGCGGCGATCATCGTCCTCGCGCCGGTGTTCGCGTGGTTGTGGCTGCGCACGGGGGACCGGCCGTCGACGGCGCTGAAGTTCGCGCTGGGCCTGGGGCTCGCGGCGCTGAGCTTCCTGTTCCTGGCCGGCGCGACCGCGGTGGTCGGGGACGCGAGGGCGCCGTGGTGGGTGCTCGTCGTCGTGTACGTCCTGCAGACGCTCGGCGAGCTGTGCCTGTCCCCGGTGGGTCTCGCGGCGACGACGCTGCTCGCGCCGCAGGCGTTCCGCGGTCAGGCGATGGCGCTGTGGTTCCTGGCGCCGGCCGCCGGCAACGCGATCACGGCGCAGCTCGTCGGGGCGACGCAGGACGTGCCGGTCGTGACGTACTTCGGCGGGATCGGCCTGGTCGCGCTCGTGCTCGCGGGCGTCATGGCCGCCCTCGCGCCGTGGGTGACGCGGCACGTCGCCGCGGGCGCGGAGAGCGACGAGGAGGTCGCGGCCCGGCGGTGACCGGGGCGCGGGCCCAGGGTCAGGCCCGCGGCGGCGCCGTGGTCGCCCGCACGACCAGCTCGGTGGGCAGGCGCAGGTGCGACTCGCGCTCGCGCCCGGCCACGAGGTCGACGAGCAGGCCCAGCGCGGCCGCGCCCATGCGCTGCAGCGGCTGGCTGATGGTCGTCAGCGGCGGCGTGGACAGGGCCGACTCGGGGACGTTGTCGAAGCCGATCACCGACAGGTCCCGGGGCACCTCGAGGCCGAGGTCGCGTGCGACCCGCAGCAGCACGATGGCCGACAGGTCGTTCGCCGCGAACACGGCCGTGGGGGCGTCGGCGCGGTCGAGCAGGTCCCGTGCGGGCTGGGCCGCGGTCTCCGGGCGGTACCCGCCGTTGAGGACGAGCGACTCGTCGACCGTGATGCCGGCCTGCGCCATCGCGTGCCGGAAGCCGCGCTCGCGCTCGCGGGCGGACTCGAGGTCGGGGCGGCCGCCGAGCAGGCCGATGCGCCGGTGGCCCAGGGAGAGGAGGTACTCCGTGGCCGCGACGGCCCCGGCGAAGCTGTCCGCGTCGACCGTCGGCAGGCCGGACGGGCCCGCGTGCGGGTCGACGGCGACGACGGGGATGCCGGGGACGGCCTCGACGACCGTCGGCGTGACGATGATGGCGCCGTCGATGAGCGTGCCCGACAGGCGCGAGAGGTACCGGCGCTCCCAGCCGACGTCCGCGTGCCCGCCGCCGCCGGAGTAGGCGAGCAGCTCGTACCCCGTGGCGGTGACGGCGCCCGAGGCGCCCTTGAGGAGCTCGGTGGAGAACGGCTCGAACTCGGCGACCAGGATGCCGAGGACGTTGGTGCGCGAGCTGCGCAGCGACCGCGCGCCGAGGCTCGCCTCGTAGCCCAGCTGGGCGATGACGCCCTGGACGCGTTCCAGGGTCGTCTGCGACACGCCGTACCGACCGTTGACCACCTTGGACACGGTGGCGACCGACACCCCGGCAGTTCGGGCGACGTCGGACATCTTCACGCGAGGAGCGAGGTCCACGACGGGGATCGTAGCCCAACCGTGTCGATAACGTTATCGACATCGATTGACACGACTTCTGGACGGCTGATTACCTAGCGGGCGTCCCTCCCTCTCAAGGACGACGAGGAGTTTCAGATGAAGAGGACGACCGCCCTCCGCGCCGTGGCGCTGGGCGCAGGACTCGCCATGCTCGTGACCGCCTGCTCCGGCGGTGCGGGTGGTGGCGGCGACGCCACCGGCGGCAGCGACGGCGACGTCACCCTCCAGTGGTGGCACAACTCGAACACCGGCGCCGGCAAGGACTACTACGACCAGGTCGCCGACCAGTTCGAGCAGGACCACCCGGGCGTGACGATCGAGGTCAGCGCCCTCCAGCACGAGGACATGCTGACCAAGCTCGACGCGGCCTTCCAGACCGGCGACACGCCGGACGTCTTCATGGAGCGTGGCGGCGGCGAGCTCGCCACCCACGTCGAGGCGGGCCTGGTGAAGGACATCACCGAGTCGGCGGCGGACACGATCGCCAACCTCGGCGGCTCCGTGAACGGCTGGACCCAGGACGACAAGGTCTACGCCCTGCCGTTCTCCCTCGGTGTCGTGGGCTTCTGGTACAACAAGGCGATCTTCGAGCAGGCCGGCGTCACCGAGACGCCGACCACGATGGACGAGCTCAACGCCCTCGTGGAGCAGCTCAAGGGCGCGGGCGTCGAGCCGATCTCGGTCGGCGCCGGCGACAAGTGGCCCGCCGCGCACTACTGGTACTACTTCGCGATGCGGCAGTGCTCGCAGGACGTCCTCGCGGACGCGGTGACCTCGCTCGACTTCTCCGACCCGTGCTTCCTCAAGGCGGGCGAGGACCTCGAGGCGTTCGTCGCGACGAACCCGTTCAACACCGGCTTCCTCGCCACCCCGGCGCAGTCCGGCCCGACGTCCGCGTCCGGCCTGCTCGCCACCGGCAAGGTCGCGATGGAGCTCGCCGGCCACTGGGAGCCCGGCGTCATGCAGGGCCTCACGGAGGACGAGCAGGGTCTCGGCGAGAACACCGGCTGGTTCCCCTTCCCGGCGGTCGACGGCGGCCAGGGTGAGCCGACGGCTCAGCTCGGCGGCGGCGACGCCTGGGCCTGCGCGCAGGACGCGCCGGACGTCTGCGTCGACTTCATCGAGTACCTGCTGTCCGACGAGGTCCAGAAGGGCTTCGCCGAGCTCGACATGGGCCTGCCGACGAACCGCTCCGCGAGCGCCTTCGTCGCCGACCCGGCCCTCGCCGGTCTCCTCGCCGTCCGTAACGACGCGCCGTACATCCAGCTCTACCTGGACACGGCGTTCGGCGAGAACATCGGTGGCGCCATGAACGACGCGATCGTCAACATCTTCGCGGGCCAGGGCTCCGCGCAGGACGTCGTCGACGCCATGACGGCTGCAGCCGCGAACGAGTGAGCGACGTGGCCAGCGACCTGACCCCCCGTACGCAGGGGACGGGACCCAGGGGCGCAGCCGCGGGAGCACGCACCGCCGCCGCCGGCCAGGCATCCGCCTGGCCGGCGGCGGCCGGTCCGCGCGACCCGGACGCCCGACCCCGTTCGCGCCGTCAGTGGCGCCAGCGGCTCGAGATCGCCTTCTTCGTCACCCCGGCGCTCGTGCTGTTCGCGGTGTTCGTGGTCGTGCCGATCGTGCAGGCCGGCCGTTACTCGCTGTTCAAGTGGAACGGCCTGGGCCCGATGGACGACTTCGTCGGGTTCCAGAACTACGCGAACGCCCTCGGGGACGCGATCTTCCAGAGGGCCGTCACGAACAACCTCCTCATCGTGGTGCTGTCCATCGCGATCCAGCTGCCGATCGGCCTGGGCATCGCGCTGCTGCTCAACCGGAACTTCGCCGGCCGCACGGCGATGCGCGTCATCGTCTTCGTGCCCTACGTCATCGCCGAGGTCGTCGCCGGTGTCGTGTGGTTCCTGCTGCTGCAGCCGAACGGTCCGCTCGACGCGTTCCTCGACACGATCGGCCTGGGCTTCCTGACCCAGGTCTGGCTCGGTGACCCCGAGTTCGCCTTCTGGACGGTCATGGGCGTGCTGACGTGGAAGTACGTCGGCCTCGCGATCGTGCTGCTGCTGGCGGGCCTGCAGGGCGTGCCGGAGGAGCTCAACGAGGCCGCGCAGATCGACGGCGCCTCGTGGTGGCAGACGCAGCGCAAGATCACGATCCCGCTGCTCGGCCCGACCATCCGCACGTGGATCTTCCTGTCGATGATCGGCTCGCTGCAGCTGTTCGACATGGTCTGGATCCTCACCAAGGGCGGCCCGGCCAACGCGACGGTGACGATGGCGACGTACCTGATCAACCAGGGCACCGAGCGCAGCCAGTACGGCTACGCCTCGGCGGTCGCGGTGATCCTGTTCGCCATCTCGTTCATCCTCGCGATCCTCTACCAGACGTTCGTCCAGCGCGGTGACGCATCCGACACCAAGATCGTCCGGCGCAGGAAGGTGTCCCGATGACCACCGTCGCAGCCCCGCCCCGCGGCACGCGACCCCGGCCGGCCGCCGCCCGCGTGCGGGCCGCACGCCGCCGCGTCGGGCCGCTCGTCTACGTCGCCGCCGTGGTGGTCGCCCTCGCGACCCTCGCGCCCGTCGTCTACGCCCTCCTCAGCGGGTTCCGGTCGAACGCGCAGCTCGCCGCGACGCCGGTGAGCCTGCCGAACCCCTGGGTGATCGACAACTACATCAACGTGCTGACGTCGGACAGCTTCTGGCGGTACGCGCTGAACTCGTCGATCATCGCGCTCATCACCACCGGCGTCGTCGTGGTCTTCGGGGTCATGGCGGCCTACCCGCTGGCCCGGTACCGCTTCCAGGGCCGCGAGGGCCTGTACATGGTGTTCGTCCTCGGCCTGCTGTTCCCCGCCACCGTGGCGATCATCCCGCTGTTCCTGCAGATCCGTGAGCTCGGCCTGGTCAACACCTTCTGGGGCGTGGCGCTGCCGCAGGCGGCGTTCGCGCTGCCGATCACGGTCGTGATCCTGCGCCCGTTCCTCATGGCCCTGCCGCAGGAGCTGGAGGAGGCCGCGTCGATCGACGGCGCCTCGCGCATCGGCTTCTTCTGGCGGATCCTCGTGCCGCTGTCCGGCCCGGGCATGGTCACGGTCGGCGTGCTGGCGTTCGTCGGCTCGTGGAACGCGTACCTGCTGCCGCTGCTGATCCTCAACAACCCGGCGATGAAGACGCTGCCGCTGGGTGTCGCGGACTTCAACACGCAGTACGCGTCCGACACCGCGGGCGTGCTCGCGTTCACGTCGCTGGCGATGGTCCCCGCGCTCGTGTTCTTCCTCACGATGCAGAAGCGGATCGTCAACGGCCTCCAGGGCGCCGTCAAGGGCTAGTCCCGCTCGCGCCGCCACCACGCGGTGCCGCACCAACCAACGCCGGCGGGCGCACGCGTCACAGCGTGCGCCCGCCGTGCTTTCGCACCATCGAAGGAGTGGGATCCGTGACGGATCTGCAGGTGTCCGCCCAGGCGGCCACGAGCCGCACAGCGGAGGACCTCCTCGCGCAGATGACGCTCGAGGAGAAGCTCGCCCAGATCGTCGGCTTCTGGGAGAAGGAGGACGGCGAGGCCGTCGCGCCGCTGCAGGGCGAGTTCGAGACGCCCCGCGGGTACGACGAGGTCACGAAGAACGGCCTCGGCCACCTCACGCGCGTCTACGGCACCCGTCCGGTGGACGCCGACGACCAGGCCCGCCGCCTCTGGGCGCAGCAGCGCCGCCTCGTCACCGGCACACGTCTCGGCATCCCGGCGATCGTGCACGAGGAGTGCCTCACCGGGCTGTCGGCGTGGAAGGCCGCGACGTTCCCGACGCCGCTGGCGTGGGGCGCGTCGTTCGACGCCGAGCTCGTCGAGGAGATGGCCGCCCTCATCGGCGCGTCGATGCGGGACCTGGGGATCCACCAGGGACTGTCCCCGGTGCTCGACGTGATCCGCGACCCGCGCTGGGGCCGCGTCGACGAGTGCATCGCGGAGGACCCGTACCTCGTCGGCACGGTGGGCACGTCCTACGTGCGCGGTCTGCAGTCCACGGGTGTGCACGCCACGCTCAAGCACTTCATCGGCTACTCCGCGTCCCAGTCGGGCCGCAACTTCGGCCCGGTCCACGCGGGCCCGCGGGAGATCGCGGACGTCCTGCTGCCGCCGTTCGAGATGGCGGTGCTCGACGGCGAGGTCCGGTCGGTCATGTCGTCGTACAACGAGATCGACGGCGTGCCGGTGGCCGCCGACCCCGAGATCATCACGGGCATCCTGCGGGACCGCTGGGGCTTCGACGGGACCGTCGTCGCCGACTACTTCGGCGTCGCCTTCCTCCAGCTGCTGCACCACGTCGCGGGTGACCTCGGCGAGGCGGCGGGCCTGGCCCTGAAGGCCGGCGTCGACATCGAGCTGCCCACGGGCGACGCCTACCTCGACCCGCTGGCCGAGGCCGTGCGCTCGGGCAAGGTCGACGAGGCCCTCGTCGACCGGGCGGTCCTGCGGGTGCTGCGCCAGAAGGCCGAGCTCGGCCTGCTCGACGCGACGTTCGACGACGAGCCGCCGAGCGGCGTCGACCTCGACAGCCCGGAGCACCGCCGCGTGGCGGCGCGCCTCGCCGAGGAGTCGCTGGTCCTGCTGAGCAACGACGGGACGCTGCCGCTCGCGCAGCCGCGCCGCGTCGCCGTCGTCGGACCGAACGCGGACCGTCCGGAAGCCCTGTTCGGCTGCTACTCGTTCCTCAACCACGTGCTCGCGCAGCACCCCCAGGCGGAGGTCGGCCTCGAGATCCCCACGGTGCGCGAGGCGCTCGCGGCCGAGCTCGCCGGCGCCGAGGTCGTCGCGGTGCGCGGCTGCGCGGTCGACGACGAGGACAGGACCGGCTTCGACGAGGCCGTCGCGGCCGCGTCGTCCGCCGACGTCGCGGTGCTCGTCATGGGCGACCACGCCGGCCTGTTCGGCCGCGGCACGGTCGGCGAGGGCTGCGACCGGGACGACCTCGACCTGCCGGGCGTGCAGCGCGAGCTGGTCGAGGCCGTGGTCGCGACGGGCACGCCGGTCGTGCTCGTGCTGCTCACGGGCCGTCCGTACGTCGTGGACTGGGCGCTGGAGTGCTGCGCCGCGGTCGTGCAGGCGTTCTTCCCGGGGGAGGAGGGCGGCCGCGCGATCGCGGGCGTCCTCTCGGGCCGGGTCAACCCGTCGGGCCGTCTGCCCGTCAGCCTGCCGCGCTCGTCCGGCGCTCAGCCGTACTCGTACCTGCACCCGGCGCTCGGCGGCGACGGCGACGTGACGAACCTCAGCACGGTGCCGGTCCGGCCGTTCGGCTTCGGCCTGTCGTACACGTCGTTCACGCACTCGGACCTGACGGTCGACGCGGAGGCGGCGACCGGCGGGACGATCACGGCGCGCGTGCGCGTCACGAACACCGGTGACCGCGCCGGCGCCGACGTCGTGCAGCTGTACGCGCACGACGTGGTCGGCAGCGTCACCCGTCCCGTCGCCCAGCTCGTGGGCTACCGCCGGGTCGAGCTCGACGCCGGCGAGTCGGTCGAGGTCGAGCTCGTGGTCCCCACGACGCGCGTGGCGTTCACCGACCGGTCCGGGCGCCGCGTCGTGGAGCCCGGCGAGCTCGAGCTCTGGGTGGGCGCCTCGTGCGCGGACAAGGAGACCTCGGCGCGCACGACGCTCACGGGCGGCGTGCACGAGGTGACGACGGCCGACGCCCGCTGGACGACGACGACCGTGCGCTGAGGCGCGCGGACCACGAGGCGGACGCACGTCCGACCTCGGTCGATCCCGACGTAGTGTGACGGGGCCCCACCGGCAGGTGGGGCCCCGTCCGCCTTGAAGGAGCAGTGCCGCGATGAGCCGTCCCCTGCGCTCTCGTACCTCGACCCACGGTCGCAACATGGCCGGCGCCCGCGCGCTGTGGCGCGCGACGGGCATGACGAGCGAGGACTTCGGCAAGCCGATCGTCGCCATCGCGAACTCGTACACGCAGTTCGTCCCGGGGCACGTGCACCTCAAGGACATGGGCGACCTCGTCGCGTCGGCCGTGCGGGAGGCCGGCGGCGTCGCGAAGGAGTTCAACACGATCGCCGTCGACGACGGCATCGCGATGGGCCACGGCGGGATGCTCTACTCGCTGCCCAGCCGCGACCTCATCGCGGACTCGGTGGAGTACATGGTCAACGCGCACTGCGCGGACGCCCTGGTCTGCATCTCCAACTGCGACAAGATCACGCCGGGCATGCTCAACGCGGCGCTGCGGCTGAACATCCCGGTGGTCTTCGTGTCGGGCGGCCCCATGGAGGCCGGCAAGGCGGTCGTCGCGAACGGCGTCGCCCGCACCCCCCTGAACCTCATCAACGCGATCAACTACTCGGCCGACGACGCCGTGGACGACGAGGCGCTCGCGAAGGTCGAGGAGAACGCGTGCCCGACCTGCGGGTCGTGCTCGGGCATGTTCACCGCGAACTCGATGAACTGCCTGACCGAGGCGCTCGGCCTGTCGCTGCCCGGCAACGGCTCGACGCTGGCGACGCACAGCGCCCGCCGCGAGCTGTTCCTCGAGGCCGGCCGCACGATCGTCGACCTGGCCCGCCGGTACTACGAGGACGAGGACGACACGGCCGCGCCGCGCGGCATCGCCACGAGGGCCGCGTTCGCCAACGCGATGGCGCTGGACGTGGCGATGGGCGGCTCGACCAACACGGTGCTGCACGTGCTGGCCGCGGCGCAGGAGGCCGAGGTCGACTTCACGCTCGCGGACATCGACGCCATCAGCCGCCGGGTGCCGTGCCTGTCGAAGGTCGCGCCGAACCACCCGGACTTCCACATGGAGGACGTGCACCGCGCGGGCGGCATCCCCGCGCTCCTGGGCGAGCTCGACCGCGCCGGCCTGCTCGACCACGACGTCACGAGCGTGCACACCCCGACCCTGCGGGCGTGGCTGGACGACTGGGACGTGCGCGGCGGCAAGGCGACCGAGCGCGCCGTGCAGCTGTTCCACGCGGCCCCGGGCGGCGTGCGCACCACGCAGGCGTTCTCGACGTCGAACGTGTGGGAGTCCCTCGACACCGACGCCGCGAACGGCTGCATCCGCGACGTCGCCCACGCCTACACGGTCGAGGGCGGCCTGGCGGTGCTCCGTGGCAACCTCGCGGAGGACGGCGCCATCATCAAGACCGCCGGCATCGACCCCGACGTCTTCCACTTCGTGGGCCGGGCGCTGGTGTGCGAGTCGCAGGACGAGGCCGTCGACAAGATCCTCCGCAAGGAGGTCCAGCCCGGCCACGTCGTCGTCGTGCGGTACGAGGGCCCCGCGGGCGGCCCCGGCATGCAGGAGATGCTCTACCCGACGTCCTTCATCAAGGGGCGGGGCCTGGGCAAGGTCTGCGCGCTCATCACGGACGGCCGGTTCTCCGGCGGGTCGAGCGGCATCTCCGTCGGGCACGTCAGCCCCGAGGCGGCCGCGGGCGGCACGATCGGGCTCATCGAGGACGGCGACGAGATCGAGATCGACGTCGAGACGCGCCTGATCCGCGTGAACGTCCCCGACGAGGTCCTCGCCGAGCGGCGCGCCAAGATGGAGGCGTCGGAGAACCCCTGGCAGCCGCTGGACCGCGACCGCTACGTCTCGCCGGCGCTGCAGGCGTACGCCGCGATGGCGACGTCCGCCGACCGCGGGGCCGTGCGCGACGTGAGCCGCATCCGCCGCGCCTGACACGCACGACGCCCGGCCGGGTCCCCGGCCGGGCGTCGCGAGCGCCTAGACCCGGCGCGGCGTCCTGCCCGGGGCGCGGGGCTGCGGCACGGTCGACAGACGGTCGGGCCCGCCCAGCAGGGCGGTGATCTCCTCGCGCGGCGACGGGCGCCCGAACAGGTAGCCCTGGCCCTCCGGGCAGCCGAGCGCCCGCAGCGCCTCGGCCTCGTCGGCGGTCTCGATCTGCTCGGCGACGGCCGGCAGGTCGAGGCTCGCGCACAGGTCCACGATCGCGCTCGCGAGGGCGCGCCGACGGCGTCCCTCGTCGCCGGGCTCGGCGGCGAACCGGGTGAAGGCGCCGTCGATCTTGACGAGGTCGACCGGCAGGCGCTGCAGGTGGGCCAGCGACGAGTAGCCGGTGCCGAAGTCGTCGATCGCGACGCGCACGCCGTGCTCGCGCAGCCGCGACAGGTGGGTGACCACGTGCCCGGCGTCGGGGGCCTCGGCCGTGAGCAGCTCGGTCTCGGTGATCTCGAGCACGAGCGCCGGGCCGGGCAGGCCGGCGTCGGCCAGCGCACCGAGCACCTGGTCGACGATCTCGGGGCGGCGCAGCTGCCGGCCCGAGACGTTGACGTGCACCGCCACGCCGTGCGCCTCGAACCAGGGGCGCGCGTCGGCGCACGCGCGCCGCAGCACGTGCTCGCCGATCGGGACGATCAGGCCGGTCTCCTCCGCGACGGGGATGAAGGCGTCCGGCATGACGAGCCCGGCCGGCGACTGCCACCGCAGCAGCGCCTCGACGGACTGCACCCGCCCGCTGCCGAGCGACACGACTGGCTGGTAGTGCACGACGAGCTCGCCGCGCGCGACGGCGTGCTGCAGCCCCTCGGCGATGGTGGACCGGCGGTCGTGCGCGACGCGCATCCCGGGCTCGAACACGCACACCTGGTTCTTGCCCGCCGCCTTCGCCGCGTACAGCGCGAGGTCGGCGTCGCGCAGGATCTCCCGCGGGTCGAGGGAGGCGTCGACGACGCGGACGCCGACGCTCGACGTCACGCGCACCATGTGCCCGTCGACGAGGAACGGCTCGGCGAGCGCGTGCACGACGCGCCACGCGACGTCCTGCGCGTCCGCCTCGTCGGCCTCCTCCAGCACCACGGCGAACTCGTCGCCGCCCAGCCGCGCGAGGGTGTCGTCGTCGCCCACGACCCGGCGCAGGCGCCGGGCGACGCCCGCCAGCAGGTCGTCGCCCGCGTGGTGCCCGTGGTCGTCGTTGACGGTCTTGAACCCGTCCAGGTCGAGCATCAGGACCGCGCGCCGGTCCGCCCCCCGCCGACGCGGCGCCGAGAGCCGGTCGGTGAAGCGGGTGCGGTTCCCCAGCCCGGTCAGCGGGTCGTGCAGCGCCTGGTGGCTCAGCCGCAGCTGCAGCTCGCCCTGCTCGCGCAGCGCCTGCGAGAGCTCGGCGGCCTGCCGGTCGAGCTGGATGGCGCGCAGCTGCGCCGTGCTCGTGCCGACGACGAGCCGCGCGACGAGGAACGCGGTGAGCGCCGTGACGGTGAGCAGCGGCACCGCGAGGTCGGACCAGGCCATGGTCACGGAGCCGCCGACGTGGGAGGACAGCAGCAGCGTGGTGGGGCCGATGGACGCGGTGAGGAAGAAGATGACGCCGCGGGCGACCGTGAACGAGTGGTCCGGCGTGGCGTCGGGCGACGCGGCGACGACGCCGGGGTGCAGGGCGGCGGCGCCGAACAGCACGAACCACACGAGCCAGCCGGCGCTGCCGACGCTCTCCGCGAGCGACGTGTCGAGCAGGGAGATGCCCGGGGCGCCGTCGCCGGTCAGCGTCACGGTGTACACGACGTCGCCCACCATCGACGCGGCGACGCCCCAGCCGAGCAGCAGGTAGGCGCCGTTGTCGTTGCCGTACCGGAACCACAGCCGCGACACCATGAAGGCGACGCCGAGGCTCATCGCGAGCGACAGGACGGCGACGACCTGGCCCGGGCCGACCGGCACGCCCTCCCGGAGGACGCCGCGGAACACGAGCGACCAGTAGAGCAGCGCCGCCCCCGCGACCACGACGACCGCGTCCATGGTCGCCGTCTCGTGCCGGTCCCGCAGCGAGTTGCGGGGGAGCCGCGCGAGCCCGCCGGCCAGCAGCGGGTAGGCGACCATGTAGACGACGTCGTACCACCACGGGATCTGCGCGTCGTCCCCGCCGACGCGCACGTACCAGGTGGTCCACCCGAGGTCGCTCAGCGCCCACCACGTCACGCCGGCCGTCAGCCACCACCACGCCCGCACGGCGGGCCCGCGGTGCCGGCGCAGCCCGACGACCATGGCGGCGCACGACAGCACGGGCACCGCGTCCCACAGGATCTCGCCGGGCCAGCCGGGCAGGACGAGCACGACGCCCGTGAGCGCGAGGCCTGCGACGAGGAACCGCGGCCACGTGACGGCGGCGAGCAGCCGGTCGCGTCGCGACGGCGGCGCGTGCGCGGTCACAGGGCCTCCCGGTGGGCTCGGGGCACCCGCAGCGACGTGCGACCGGCACCAGTCCTCACACACCATCGGCAGGTCGGCCCGTCCTCGTAGGGATCGGCGGACGCAGGACCCGGTCGGCGCAGCGCGCCAGGCGGATGCCGAGCGGCCCGGCGCTGCCTACCCTCGGGTCATGACGACCACCCAGCCCGGGACGGCACCCGGCGTCGACATCAAGCCCCGATCCCGGCAGGTCACGGACGGCCTGGAGGCGACCGCCGCGCGCGGCATGCTGCGCGCCGTCGGCATGGGCGACGAGGACTTCGCGAAGCCGCAGGTGGGCGTGGCGAGCTCGTGGAACGAGATCACGCCGTGCAACCTCTCGCTGGACCGGCTCGCGAAGGCCGTGAAGGACGGCGTGCACGCCGGCGGCGGGTTCCCGATGGAGTTCGGCACCATCTCGGTGTCCGACGGCATCTCTATGGGCCACGAGGGGATGCACTACTCGCTGGTGAGCCGCGACCTCATCGCCGACTCGGTCGAGACCGTGATGATGGCCGAGCGGCTCGACGGGTCCGTCCTGCTGGCCGGCTGCGACAAGTCCCTGCCCGGGATGCTCATGGCGGCCGCGCGCCTGGACCTGGCGAGCGTCTTCCTCTACGCCGGGTCGATCATGCCGGGCTGGGTGAAGCTGTCCGACGGCACCGAGAAGGACGTGACGATCATCGACGCGTTCGAGGCCGTCGGCGCGTGCGCGCGCGGCCTCATGAGCCGCGAGGACGTCGAGCGCATCGAGCGCGCCATCTGCCCGGGCGAGGGCGCCTGCGGGGGCATGTACACGGCGAACACGATGGCGTCGGTCGCGGAGGCGATGGGCATGTCGCTGCCCGGCTCCGCCGCGCCGCCGAGCGCCGACCGCCGCCGCGACCAGTTCGCGCGCCGGTCGGGGGAGGCCGTCGTCGAGCTGCTGCGCCGCGGCATCACCGCGCGGCAGATCATGACGAAGGAGGCGTTCGAGAACGCGATCGCGGTCGTCATGGCCTTCGGCGGGTCGACGAACGCGGTGCTGCACCTGCTGGCGATCGCGCACGAGGCCGAGGTCGACCTCACCCTCGACGACTTCAGCCGCGTCGCGGCGCGCGTGCCGCACCTGGGGGACCTCAAGCCGTTCGGCCGCTACGTCATGAACGACGTGGACCGCATCGGCGGCGTCCCGGTCGTCATGAAGGCGCTGCTCGACGCGGGCCTGCTGCACGGCGACTGCCTGACCGTCACGGGCCGCACGGTCGCGGAGAACCTCGCCGACATCGCGCCGCCGGACCCGGACGGCAAGATCCTGCGGGCGCTCGACGACCCCATCCACCGCACGGGCGGCATCACGATCCTGTCGGGGTCGCTCGCCCCCGAGGGGGCCGTCGTGAAGTCGGCGGGCTTCGACTCCGACGTCTTCGAGGGCACGGCGCGCGTCTTCGAGCGCGAGCGGGCGGCGCTCGACGCGCTCGAGGACGGGACGATCCAGGCCGGTGACGTCGTCGTCATCCGCTACGAGGGGCCGAAGGGCGGCCCCGGCATGCGCGAGATGCTCGCGATCACGGGGGCGATCAAGGGCGCCGGCCTGGGCAAGGACGTCCTGCTCATCACCGACGGCCGGTTCTCCGGCGGCACCACGGGCCTGTGCGTCGGCCACATCGCGCCGGAGGCCGTCGACGCCGGGCCGATCGCGTTCGTCCGCGACGGCGACCGCATCCGCCTCGACGTCGCGCACGCGACCCTCGACCTGCTGGTGGACGAGGGCGAGCTGGCGGCCCGGCGGCAGGGCTGGCGGCCGATCCCGCCGCGGTACACGCGGGGCGTCCTCGGCAAGTACCAGAAGCTCGTGCAGTCGGCGTCGAAGGGGGCGGTCCTGGGCTGAGCCGCGGGCCGCCGCGCGGCGGCCGGGCGGGCGGAGCCCACCGCCGCCGCGCCGCCGGTGCTATACCTGTGCCGCCGCGCGGTGCCGCGCGGAGCCGCGCACCGAGACCAGGGGGCCTCGTCACGTGTCCACCGATGCCGCACGCCGTTATCTCGCCGACGTGGTCACGAACGCCGTGGCGCGACGGGCCCGCCCGACCGAACCCCGGCACGACGGCGCCCCGGCGCACGTGCGCGCCGCCGTCACCGCCACCGTCGAGGACGTCCTCGACGACCTGGTCGGGCTGGCCGACCGGCTGCACGCCCGGCCGGAGACCGCCTTCGCCGAGCACGCGTCCGTCGCCGCCGCGTGCGACGTCCTCGCGCGGCACGGCGTCACGGCGACGGTCGGCGCGCACGGTCTCGCGACCGCCTTCCGCGCCGAGGTCGGCACCGGGGGGCCGACGGTCGCCCTGCTCGCCGAGTACGACGCGCTGCCGGGTCTGGGGCACGCGTGCGGCCACAACCTCATCTGCGCGGCGGCGGTCGGTGCGTTCCTCGCCGCCGCGGCGCGCACCTCGGACGTCGGCGGGACCGTCGTGCTCCTGGGGACGCCCGGTGAGGAGGGCGGTGGGGGCAAGGAGCTGCTGGCGCGCGCGGGCGCGTTCGACGGCGTCGACGCCGTGCTCATGGTCCACCCCTCGGGCGTCGACCTGTCCCGGCACGTCTGGGCGGGCGCCCGGTCCGCCGCGGTGCGGTACCGGGGGGTCGCCGCGCACGCCGCCGCGACGCCCTTCCTCGGGCGCAACGCGCTCGACGCGGTGGTGCTCGCCTACCAGGGGCTCGCACAGCTGCGCCAGCACGTGCTCCCCGACGACCGGGTGCACCTGGTCATCACCGACGGGGGTGAGACACCGGGCGTCGTGCCCGCGGACACCCGCGCCCGGGTGGGCATCCGCTCGGGGTCGGTGGACGGGCTGCGCGAGCTGAGCGGACGCGTCGAGGCGGTGCTGCGCGCCGCGGCCGACGCCACCGGCACCGAGGTCGAGGTCACGTGGGACGAGCGGCCCGCGTACCTGCCGATGCGCAACAACGTCCCGCTGGCGGACAGGTTCGCCCTCCACCTGGAGGCGCAGGGCCGGGTGCTCCTCGAGCCCGGGGCCCTGCCCTCCGGGCTGGCCGCGTCGACCGACCTCGGCAACGTCAGCGTCCGGGTCCCGGCGATCCAGCCGCTCGTGGCCACCAGCCCGCCGCACGTGACGGTCCACACGGCGGAGTTCGCGCGCTGGACCACCGGGGAGCGCGCCGCGGCCGCCGTCCGGGACTCCGCGGCGGCGCTCGCGCTGACGGCCGTCGACGTCCTGGCCGACCCGGACCTGCTCGCCGACGTGCGGGCGGCCTTCGCGGCGCAGGGCGGGCCGTCCCGCGCGGACGAGCTGCTCGACGGCGGGGCGCCGGCGTGAGCGTGCAGGTCGACGTCCGCGACGTCGCGGAGGTCGACGGCGCGGCCGGGTGGTCGGTGCTCGCGCGGGACCACCTCTACTCGGACCTGCCGTGGCTGCGCGCCACCGCGACCGACCCGACCGGCACGGTCGGCTGCGCCCTCGCGCGCGACACCGCACCGCTCGCGGCGCTGCCGTTCGCGCAGGTCACGCGGGAGGGCAACGCGTTCTACCGCTGGCCGGACCTGCTCGCCGCCCGCGGCCTGCACGCCGCCGGGCAGCGGCTCCAGCTGGGCCCACGGCGCGGGTACCGCACCGCGGTGCTCACGGCGCCGGACGCGGACGGGGCACGGCTCGACGACGCCGTCGCCGCCCTCGTCACCACGCTCGCGCGCACCGCGCACGACGCCGGGCTGGACGGCCTCGTCGCGCCGTACGCGGACACGGCGACGGCGGTGCGGCTGCGCACGGTCGTGCCGGACGCGCTCGTGGTGCACGTGGCGACCGACGCCTGGGTGCCGTTGGTGGGGACCGGGGTCGAGGACCACCTGGAGCGCCTGGGCGGGCACCGCCGCCGCCGGCTGCGGCCGGAGGTGGCGGCCGCCGAGCGGTTGGCCGCCGACGTCGAGCGGCGCCCCCTCGCGGACGTCGTGGACGAGGTCGCGCCCCTGCTCGCACGCACCCAGGAGCGGTACGGGCACCCCGCCCCCGTCGGTCCGCTGACCGCGTCCCTGCGTGCGCAGGCCGCGGCGACGGGGGACCGGGCCGAGGCCCTCGTGCTGCGCCGCGACGGGCGCGCCGTCGGCTTCGTCTCGTTCTACGCCCAGGGCGACACGCTGTACCTGCGAGCCCTCGGCGTGGACCACGAGGCCACCGCGGGGGAGCCGGCGTACTTCGCGCTCGCGTTCCACTGGCCGGTGCGCCTGGCGTACGAGCGGGGCCTGCGCGCGGTGCACCTGGGGATCGAGTCGGCGGAGGCCAAGGTGCTGCGCGGCGCACGGCTGCGCCCCCTCTGGCTCGTCGACCTCGTCCCGGCGTCCGCGCGGCAGCGGTCCGCGGCCGTGCGGCACGGGGAACGGGTGCTCTCCGAGCTCGAGGCGTCGCGCGTGCTGGGGCACGCGGTCGACCGTGCGGACTGGGTGCCGGCGCTCGGGTGAGGTGTCACGACACGCCGTCCTCTGGGTGAGACATCCCCTTGACGCCTCCGGGCCCAGCCGGGAGGGTGCCCGCGGCGGCTCGGTCCGGGCGCGCCGACGAGAGGCAGGGGGCTGATCGATGGACGGCTGTCGTCCGCAGGGAACCGGTCGCGAGGGCGCCGGGCACGACGAGGCGTTCGACGACGGGGACGTCGCGATCGTGGCGATGCGGTGCCGGTTCCCCGGCGCCGACGACGTCGAGGAGCTGTGGGAGGTGCTCCGCGAGGGGCGCGAGACCATCTCGCACTTCACCCCGGAGGAGATGATCGCCGCGGGCGTCCCCGCCGAGCGGGTGGCCGACCCGAGCTACGTGCGCGCCAAGGGCGTCATCGACGAGGTCGAGCTGTTCGACCACGAGTTCTTCGGCTTCACACCGCTCGAGGCGGAGGTCACCGACCCCCAGCAGCGGCTGTTCCTCGAGTTCCTCTGGAAGGCGCTGGAGGAGGCGGGCTACGACACCGACCAGTACGACGGTCGCGTCGGCCTGTTCGCGGGCCAGGCGTTCAACACCTACCTGCTCAACAACCTGCGGCACGCGCGCGAGACGCACGTCAAGCAGTTCCACGGCATCGACCTGCTCGTCATGACCGACAAGGACTTCCTCACGACGCTCGCCGCGCACCACCTGGGCCTGCGCGGGCCCGTCATGACCGTCCAGACGGCGTGCTCGACATCGGTCGTCGCCGTCCACCAGGCGTGCCAGGCGCTGCTCAACCGGGAGTGCGACGTCGCGCTCGCGGGGGCGATCACGGTCTACTCGCCCCAGGTGAAGGGCTACGTCTACGAGCCGGGCAACCTCATCTCGCCCGACGGCCACATCCGCAGCTTCGACGCGGACGGGCGCGGGACCGTCTACAGCAGCGGGATGGGCGTGCTCGTCCTCAAGCGCCTCGCGGACGCCCTCGCCGACGGGGACACCGTCCGCGCGGTCGTCAAGGGCAGCGCGGTGACCAACGACGGCGGTCGCAAGTCGGTGTTCAAGGCGCCCAGCGTGGACGGCATCGCCGACGCCGCGGCGGCCGCCCTCGCCGTGAGCGGTGTGGACCCCCGCCGGATCCGCCTGCTGGAGGCCAACGGCTCGGGCACCCAGAACGGGGACCCCATCGAGGTGGAGGCGCTGACGCGCGCCTTCCGGGAGTTCACGCCCGACACGGGGTTCTGCGCGATCGGCTCGGTGAAGAGCAACGTCGGCCACCTCAACGTCGCGGCGGGCATGGCGGCGGTCATCAAGGCGGCGCTGTGCGTGGAGCGCGGCGAGGTCGTCCCGACGATCAACTTCGACCGGCCCAACCCGCACATCCGCTTCGACGAGAGCCCGTTCCGCGTGGCGCTCGCGCACGAGCCGTGGCCCGACGAGCCCGGACCGCGCCTGGCCGCGGTCAGCTCCTACGGCGTGGGCGGCACCAACGGCCACGTCGTCCTGCAGGGGCCGCCGGCGGCCGAGCCCTCGACGCCGTGGGCCGGCCCGCAGGTCCTCGTCCTGTCGGCCCGGACCCCCGCCGCGCTCGAGCGGATGCGCGAGCGGTTGGCCGACCACCTCGAGACGGAGGTCGACGACCAGGACGTCGCGGACGTCTGCTACACGCTGCAGGTCGGTCGGCGGCAGATGCAGCACCGCCTCGCCGTCACCGGCACGCAGGCGCGGGGCCTCGCGGACGCCCTGCGCTCCGCCGTGGCCGTGGGGCCCGTGACCGGTGCCCCCGCCGGCACCCGCCCGTGGGCGGCGCCGGGCGGCGGCCCGCTCGACGACGCCGCGGCCCGCGACCTGGCGGCCGCGTGGCTCGGGGGCGTGCCCGTCGACTGGGCCGCGCTGCACGCGGGGACACGGCGGCGCCGCGTCCCGCTGCCGACGTACGCGTTCGAGCCGGCGCGGCACTGGGTCGACATCCCGGTGGCCCCCGTCGCGCACGTGTACGACGCGGCCCTCTGACGCCGGGGGCACCGATGCCGACGACTGTCGTCGACGCCCTCGTCCGTGCCGCCGCCGCCGCCGACGACGGCACCCGGGGCCTGTACTGGTGGGAGCCGCGCGCGGACCGCGGGACGCGTGTGGGGCACCGCGAGCTCGACGCCCGGTGCCGCGCGGCCGCCGCACGGCTGCGCGCCGACCTGCGGCCGGGCAGCCGTGTGCTCCTCGCGCACCCGGCCTCGCTCGACTACCTCGTCGCGTTCCTGGGCTGCCTCTACGCCGGCATGGTCCCGGTGCCCGCCTACCCGCCCGCGGGCGGGCGGTGGGAGCGCGTGGACGCGATCGCGCGGGACTGCGGGGCGGCCGCGGTCGTCACGTCGGCCGCGCTGCGCGACCAGGTCCGCGCGTGGCGGGACGCCGAGCCCGGGGCCGGCCGGCCTGCCGTCGTGCTCACCGGCGAGGACCTCGGCGCCGCCGACGTCTCCGCGGTCTCCGCCGGCGGCGACCCGGTGGCCGCGGCGCCCGACGACGTGGCGTTCCTGCAGTACACGTCCGGCTCGACGAGCGCGCCCAAGGGTGTCGTCGTCACCCACGGCGCGCTCGCGGCGAACGAGCGCGCCATCGCCGAGCGGTTCGGCCACGACGCCGGGACCGTCGTCGTGAGCTGGTTGCCGCTGTTCCACGACATGGGGCTCGTCGGCGGGGCGCTGCAGTCCCTGTGGCTGGGGGCGACGGGCGTGCTCATGGCGCCGGAGACGTTCCTGCGCCGCCCGGTGGAGTGGCTGCGCGCGGTCGACGCGCACCGTGCGACGACCAGCGGCGGCCCCGGCTTCGCCTACGACCTCTGCGTGGCACGGACGACCCCCGGCGACCGGGCGGAGCTCGACCTGTCGAGCTGGCGCGTCGCGTTCCACGGTGCCGAGCCGGTGCGCGCCCGCACGCTGGACCGTTTCGCGCGTGCGTTCGCGGGCAGCGGCTTCCGGGAGGACGCGGTGCTGCCGTGCTACGGCCTGGCCGAGTCGACGCTCATGGTCACCGCCGCGCGTGCGGGGGCGGGAGCGCGCACCGGGCGGTTCGCGTCGGACGCGCTGGCCCAGGAGGGGCGCGCCGTGCCCGACCCGGCGGGCGTCACGCTCGTCAGCTGCGGCGCACCGGCGGCCGGTCACGCCGTGCGCGTCCGTGCGCAGGACGGGACGACCGTGCCGGACGGGACCGTCGGCGAGATCTGCGTCGCGGGGCCGAGCCTCGCGGCGGGCTACTGGCGCGCCCCCGAGGCGAGCGCGGCCACCTTCCCCGTCGGCCCTGACGGCGTCCGCGAGCTGCGGACCGGCGACCTCGGCTTCGTCGAGGGCGGTGAGCTGTACGTCACCGGACGGGCGTCCGACCGGATCGTCGTGCGCGGGCGCACCCTCGCCCCCCAGGACCTCGAGGCCACGGTGGACGAGCTCGGCGCCGGCACGCGCCGGTCCGCCGCCCTGGCCGTCACGGAGGACGACGAGGAGCACGTCGTCCTCGTCGTCGAGGCGGCGGGCCGGCCGGGGCCGCAGGAGGCCGCCGCGCTGGCGGAGCACGTCCGCGCGGCCGTCACCGCGGAGCACGGCGTGCCGGTGCGGGAGGTCGTCGCCGTCCGGCCCGGTCAGGTCGAGACGACCTCGAGCGGCAAGGTGGCACGTCGTCGCACGCGGTCCCGGCTGCTGGCCGGCGAGCTCGCGGAGCTCGGCCGCTCGGCGGTGCGGGAGGCGGCCGACGCGCTCCTACCGGGCCCCGAGGACGTGGCGGGCGACGCGCACGCGTTCGTGCGCGCACGGCTCTCGGCCGCCCTGCGCCGGCCGCTGCAGCCGTCGGACCTCGACGCGAGCGCCCCGTCGCTCGGGCTCGACTCGCTGCAGGTGGTCGCCCTGGTCGCGGAGCTCGAGGACGCGGGCTGGACGGGCGTCGACGCGGCCGACGTCCTGGGCGGCGCGACGGTGCGCGCGCTCGCCGACCGGCTCGTGCGTGCGGACGCGTGCCCCCGACCGGCCACGGGGACGGGGGACGAGGCGCTCACGTCGGCGCCCGCCACCGCGTCCCAGCGCCGCCAGTGGCTGCTGGACCAGCTCGGCGAGGGCCGGCGCGCCGCCGTCGTGCCGGTGGTCGTGGACGTCGAGGGCCACGTCGACGAGCAGGCGCTGCGGGACGCGCTGGCCGCGGTCGCGCGCGGGCACGCTGCGCTGCGCGTGCGGCTGCGCCTGGTGGACGACGAGCTCCGGCAGGAGGTCGACCCGCGGGCGCCGGTGCCGCTCGTCGTGCACGACCTGCGCGCGCTCGGGGGGGACGATCGCGAGCGGGTCGCGACCGAGCTGGTGGACGCCGCCGTCGACGAGCCGTTCGACCTCACGCGTGCTCCGCTGTGGCGCGCCGTGCTGCTGCGGCTCGCCCCCGACGCCGCCCGGCTCGTGCTCGTCCTGCACCACACGGTCGCGGACGGCTGGTCGGTGCGTGTCGTGCTCGACGACCTCGCGCACGCGCTGGACGGCGGGACGCCCGACGCGTCGCGCGCCGACGCCTACCTCCGGCACGCCGCCGGGACCGCCACGACGCCCGTGCCGCCGGAGGACCTGGAGTACTGGCGCACGGCGCTGACCGGTGCGCCGCAGATGCTGGACCTGCCCCTCGACCACCGCCGGCCCGTGCAGCGCGGCTTCCGGGGACGCACGGTGCGGCGCGCAGTGGGCCCGGACCGCGCGGACGCGCTCGTCGCGGCCGCGCGCGCCGCGGGCGTGACGCCCTTCGCCGTCCTGTGCGGGGCGGTCGCGACCGTGCTCGCGCGCTGGACCGGGCAGCGCGACCTGCTCGTCGGCGCACCCGTCGCGCAGCGCTCGGACGCGCGCCTCGCCCGCGCCGTGGGACCCCTGCTGACGACGGTGCCGCTGCGGGTGCGCACGGACGCGCAGGCGACGCACGGCGACCTGGCGCGTCAGGTCGCCGACGCCACCCGCGGGGCGCTCGCCCACGCGGTGCCGTTCGAGGCGCTGTGCGACGCCGTGCTCGACCGCGCCGACCCGGCGGTGCCGCCGCTGTGCCAGGTGTTCGTCAACCACCTCGCGTTCGGCCCACCGGAGCGGCACGCGGGCGGCCTGCGGATGCGCGCGCGCCCCGTGCTCGACGTGGCCGCGAAGTTCGACGTGGCGCTGTACCTGGTGGGTGCGGACAGCCCCGGCGCCGAGGCGGAGCTCGTCGTGGTGCACGACGCCGACCTCGTGGAGCCGGCCCGCGCCGAGGAGCTGCTCGACCAGTGCCTGCTCGTCCTCGACGAGGCGGTGCGGCACCCCGGTCGTCCCTGGGACGGCACGCCCCTGCAGACCGACCGGGGCCGCGCGCTCGCGGACGTCACGACCGCCCTGCCCGACGTCCCGGCACCGACGGTCGCGGACCTGCTCACGGCGCTCGAGCGCCACGGCGCCGAGCGGCCCGCGGCGGTGGCGGTGCGCGACGCGGCACGCTCGCTCACCTACGCCGAGCTCGCGGCGGACGTCGACGGGCTGGCCCGCGCGCTGCTCGAGGCGGGTGCGGGCCCGGACGACGTCGTGCTCGTCGACGGCGTGCGGGACGGCCGGCTGCCGGGCGCCCTGCTCGCGGTCCTGCGCGCCGGCGCGGCGTTCTGCGTGCTCGACGCGGGGCTGCCCACAGCCCGCCGGGTCGCGCTGGCGACGCGCGTCGGACCCGCCGTGTGGCTGACCCTGCGGGAGGGCGGCGACGGCGACGAGGACGTCGCACGTGCGCTGGGGGACGGCGTGCCGCGCGTCCCGGTCGACGTCCGGGTCGACGGGCCCGCGCCGGTGCGGGCGACGGCGGGCGCGGCGGGCTCGGTCGTGCTCACCTCCGGCAGCAGGGGCGAGCCGCGTGCGGTGCTCGGCGCGCGCGACGCCCTGACGGCGTTCCTCGCCGAGGAGAGCGGGACGTACGGGCTCGGGGTGGACGACCGGTTCGCGATGCTGTCGGCGCTCGGCCACGACCCGTTGCAGCGCGACGTCCTCACCGCGGTGTGGAACGGCGCGACGGTGCTGGTGCCGCGGGCGGAGGAGTACGCGGACCCCGTCGTGCTGTGGCGCTGGCTGCGGCGGGAGGGGCCGACGGTCGCCCACCTGACGCCGTCGACCGTGCGGTTCCTCGCTACGGGCGCGGGTGACGACGAGGCGGCGCCGACGCTGCGGCTGGTCACGGTCGTGGGCGAGGTGCTCGACCGGGCCACCGCGCGGCTCGCCGCCCGGCTGTTCCCGGCCGCCCGCGTCGTGCAGCTCTACGGGGCGACGGAGACGCAGCGCGTCCTGACGCGCTGGGAGGTCCCGCACGACCTCGACGACGCCCCCGACGTGCTGCCCGTCGGACGCCCGCCCGCCGGCGCGCAGGTCGTCGTCATGACGGAGCGGGGGCTGCCCGCGGGGGTGGGGGAGCTCGGCGAGGTCGCGCTGCGCAGCCGGCACCTCGCGCTCGGCTACCGCGGCGACCCCGGGGCCACCGCCGCGCGCTTCGTGGTGAACCCGTGGCGGCCGGGCGACACGGGCGACCGGCTCCACCTCACGGGCGACCGGGGGCGGTTGGACCCCGACGGGACGCTGCGGCTGGTCGGGCGCACCGACCGCCAGCTGCAGGTCCGGGGGTTCCGGGTCGAGCCGGCGGAGATCGAGGCGGCGGTGGCGGACCACCCCGCCGTGACGGAGTGCGTCGTCCTGGGCGACCGCCCCGGCACCGCCGTGGAGTCGACGGTGGCGTACGTCGTCGGGTCGGCGCTGGAACGCGTCCCCGACGCGGAGCTGCGGGCGCACGTCGAGCAGCGGCTGCCGTCGTCGATGGTGCCCCGCCGCTGGGTGCGCCTGCCGGCACTGCCGCGCGGGGCGACGGGCAAGGTCGACACCGCGGCGCTGCGCGTGGCCGGGGACGCGGCCCCCACGGGCCCCGCGGCGGCCGGTCCTGCTCCCGTCGTGCCCGGCCGCGGGGGGCAGGCCCCTGCCGCCGCGCCGGGCGGGCTCGGGCACGGGCGGACGCACGTGACGGAGCTCCGCCTCGCGGCGCTCTGGGCGGAGACGCTCGACGTCGAGTGGGTGGACCCCGCCGACTCGTTCTTCGCGCTCGGCGGCGACTCGCTGCGTGCGGCCGCGCTGCTCGCTCGCGTCCGCCGTGACCTGGGCGTGGAGGTGACGATGCGCGAGCTCTTCGGCGCACCGACGCTCGGCGGCCTCGCCCGGCTCGTCGCCGGGCGGCGCGCGGCGGCCGACGAGCGCGCCGACCTCGACGTCGTGCTCGAGCCCGACCCGGCGGGACGGTTCGAGCCGTTCCCGCTCAACGACATCCAGGAGGCGTACTGGGTCGGGCGGCTGGCGTCGCTGGACGGCGGCGGGGTCGCGTCGCACTCCTACACCGAGCTCGACGGTCCGGCGCCGGGCGCGACGGCGCTCGACCCGCAGCGACTGCGGCGCGCGTTCCAGCGCCTGGTGGAGCGGCACGACATGCTGCGGTGCGTCGTGACGCCCGACGGGCGCCAGCGCGTGCTCGATCCTGCGCCCCGCGTCGAGGTGGTCGTCCACGACGTGCGGGACGCGTCCGCCGACGCGGTCGAGCGGCACCTGCGTTCCGTCCGGGACCGGCTGTCGCACCTGTGCCGCGACGGCACCTCGTGGCCCCTGTTCGACGTGGAGGTGTCGCTCCTGCCCGGCGGGCGGCACCGCGTGCACCTCAGCGTGGACTTCCTGGTCGCGGACGCCTCGAGCTGGGGGGTGCTCGCACCCGAGCTCACGGCCCTCTACGCGGACCCCGACGCCGAGCTGCCGGCCGTCGGGCTGCGGTTCCGCGACTACGTGCTCGCCGAGCGGGCGCGGGTGGGCGGCCCGGCGTACCGCCGGGCCGAGGAGTACTGGAGGTCCCGCGGCGACCTGCCGCCCGGTCCCGCCCTGCCGGGTCCCGCGGGGCCGGGCCCGGCGCAGCCGCGCGCTCCCCGGTTCCGCCGACGTGCCGCCGAGATGCCCGCCGCCGCGTGGGCGGCGGTCCGGGCGACCGCCGCGGCGGAAGGGGTGACGCCCAACGCCCTGCTGGCGGCCGCGTTCGCCGAGGTCCTCAGCGGGTGGAGCGCGACCTCCCGCTTCACGCTCGACGTGACGATGTCGGGGCGCGAGCCCTGGCACCCGGACGTCCCGCGCCTCGTCGGCGACTTCACGTCGCTCACGCTCGTGGACGTCGACTCCGGCGCCGCACCCGACCTGCGCACGCTCGTCCGGGCGGTGCACGAGCGCCTCTGGGAGAGCGTCGAGCACCGCGCGGTCAGCGGGGTCCGGGTGCTGCGGACCGTCGCGGCGGCCCGCGGCGGCGAACCGCTCGCCGTGCCGGTGGTGTTCACCAGCAAGCTCGGGCTCGACGACGGCGTGGCCACGTCGGGGACGCTGACGTGGCTGGGCGAGCGGGCCTTCGCGCTCACCCAGACGCCGCAGGTCACGCTGGACCACCAGGTGTCGCAGGCGCCGGACGGGCGGCTCGTCTACAACTGGGACGCCGTGGACGACGCGTACGCGCCGGGCGTCGTGGACGCCATGTTCGCCGCGTACGGCCGGCTGCTGACCGCACTGGCCGCGGACCCGACGACGCTCGGGCGGCGATTCGACGACCTGCTCACCCCGGACGAGCGGCGGCGTCGGGACGAGGCGAACGCGACCGGCACCGTCCTGCCGACGGGCGCGCTGGACGCACCCGTCCGACGCGTCGCCGCCGTGCGTCCCGACGCGCCGGCCGTCCTCGCGCCGGCGGCGACGCTCACCCACGGGCAGCTCGACGCCCTGGCCGACGACGTCACCCGCCGGCTCGTCGCCGCCGGGTGCGCCCCGGGTGAGCTGGTGGCCGTCGTCATGGACAAGGGGTGGGAGCAGGTGCCCGCCGTGCTCGGCGTCCTGCGGGCGGGCGCCGCCTACCTGCCCGTCGACGCCGGCGCTCCCGCACGGCGGGTGGCCGACGTGCTCCGCCTGGGGCGGGTGCGCCACGTGCTCACCCAGCCGGGCGTGCCCGCGCGGCACCGCCTGGCCGAGCTCGTGGGGCACGTGCTCGAGGTGGCCACGGCGCCCGTCCCCGCCGCACCGCCGTCGCCCCGCCGCACCGCGGCCCCGGCCGACCTCGCGTACGTCATCTTCACGTCGGGCTCCACGGGGACCCCGCAGGGCGTCATGATGGAGCACGGCGCGGCCCTCAACACGGTCCTCGACGTCAACGCCCGCCACGGCGTGTCGGAGGACGACCGCGTGTACGGCATCTCCGGGCTCGGCTTCGACCTGTCCGTCTACGACGTCTTCGGGCTCCTGGGCGCCGGCGGCGCCGTGGTGCTGCCGCATGCGGAGAGCCTGCGGGACCCGGCTGCCTGGCACCGGGACCTGCACGAGCGGCGCGTGACGGTGTGGAACTCCGCGCCGGCGCTCATGGTCATGCTCGTCGAGTGGCTCGAGCGTCACGGCGAGCGGCTGCCCGACGCGCTCCGGCTCGTCCTGCTCAGCGGCGACTGGGTGCCGGTCGACCTCGCGGACCGCGTGCGCGCCCTGGGGCGTGACGTGCGGGTGGTGAGCATGGGCGGCGCGACGGAGGCGGCGGTGTGGTCGATCGACCACCTCGTCGGCGCGCGCGACCCGTCCTGGCCGAGCGTGCCGTACGGCCGGCCGATGGCGAACCAGCGCTTCCACGTGGTCGACGAGCACCTGCGCACGCGCCCGGACTGGGCGGTCGGACGCCTCCTCATCGCCGGCGCTGGGCTGGCGCGCGGGTACTGGGACAACCCCGCGCGGACGCAGGAGCGCTTCTTCACGCTGCCCGGTGGGGAGCGCTGCTACCGCACCGGGGACCTGGGCCGGGTGCGGCCCTGCGGCGACATCGAGTTCCTCGGCCGCGAGGACTTCCAGCTGAAGATCCAGGGGCACCGCGTCGAGCCCGGCGAGGTCGAGGCCGCGGTCCGCAGCCACCCCGACGTGGACGCCGTCGTCGCGGTCGGCGACGGCACGGGCGCCGGGCGGCGGCTCGTGGCCTACGTCGTCGCACGGCCCGGCTCGCCCGCGTCGACGCAGACGCCGTCGCGGGCGGACGGCGACGTCGACGCGAGCCTGCGCGCCCACGTCGCCGAGCGTCTCCCCGCCGCGCTGGTGCCGTCGGTGTTCGTGCTGCTGCCGGCGCTGCCGGTGTCGACGAACGGCAAGGTCGACCGCGCCGCGCTCCCGCCGGTCCCGGCGGCCTCCCTGGGTGCGGTGCCGCGGACGACGGGACCTGCGCCGTTCGAGGACGTGGTGGCCGAGGCCTTCGACGAGGTGCTCGGCTGCGGACCGGTCGCGGCGGACCAGAACTTCTTCGCCCTGGGCGGGACGTCGCTGTCCGCGATCCGGCTGCAGGACCGGCTGCACCGGGCGACCGGCGTGGAGCTCGCGATGCCCGCGTTGTTCCGCCACGGCACGGTGGCCGAGCTGGCGGCCCTGCTCGACGCGGCGGGCCGGGCCGACCGTGGCGCGTCCCGCCCGACCGCGAGCGCAGCGCGGCAGCGCGGCGAGGAGATGCGGAGGGCACGCGGTGCGCGACGACGCTGACGAGGGCACGGGCAGGCTGCTGTGCCTGCCGCCCGCCGGGGCCGGTGCGGCGTTCTTCCGCTCGTGGCCGGCGGAGGTGGCGGGGCTCCGGACCACCCGGGTCGACCCGCCCGGACGCGGCGCTGCGGGTGGTCGCCCGGCGCGGGCGACGGTCGAGGAGGCCGCCGCGGAGGTCGCGGACGACCTGGGACGCCCACCGCGGCGGTGGGCGGTCTTCGGGCTCAGCTACGGCGCGGCCCTCGCCTTCGCCCTGGTGCACGAGCTGCGCCGGCGGCACGGGGTGGAGCCCGACGTCCTCGTGGTCGCGGGGCGGCACGCACCCCACCTCCCGCTGCCGCGCCCGCCGATCGGGGACCTGCCGGGCCGCGCCTTCCTCGACGCGGTGCTCGGCTACGGCGGCACGGCGCCCGAGGTCGCGGCACGGCCCGACGTCCTCGCCGCGGTCGAGCCCGTGCTGCGCGCCGACGTGCGGGCAGCCGAGCGGTACCGCTGGCCCGGCGGCGACCCCCTGACGTGCCCGGTCACCGCCGTCGCGGCGACCGGCGACGCCCTGGTGACGGCGTCCGCGGCGGGCGCCTGGGCGGCCGTCACGACGGGGCCGTTCCGCGTCGTGCACGTGGCCGGCGACCACTTCCACGCGCGTGAGCCGTCGCCTGCCCTGGTCGCCGCCCTCGCGGGGGACGTGCGGTGAGGGCGTCGACGCCGTCGGTCCCGGCGCGCACCCGCCCCGGGCGTCGGCCCGCCGTCGTGCTGTTCGGTGGCGTCCCGGTCGTGGTGCGGCACGCCGCCCTCGTCGAGGAGGCCCGCCGCCGCGGGCTCGAGGTCCTGGTCGTCACGCCGCCGGGGCCGGCGGTGGCACGCGTGCGGGCCGCCGTCGAGGACGATCCGTCGCACCCGCTCGCGGGTGTCGCACGCTGGCTGCCGGCGGCACCGGTCGTCGACGACGTCGTGGCGAGCGTGCTCGCGGTGCTCGACGAGGTCGACGTGCGGGCGGTGCTGTCGTGCGGCGAGCTCTTCGTGGAGGCGTGCGGCCAGGTGGCGGACCTCCTCGGGCTGCCCGGGCCGGGCCTGCGCGCGTCGCGGGTGTGCCGCGACAAGCTCCTGCAGCGCAGCTACCTCGCCGACCTCGGGCCGCGCAGCACCTTCGTCCCGCCGGGGGCGCAGGTGCCGGCGGCGACGTACCCGTGCGTGGTGAAGCCCACCGGCCGCATGTCGAGCTCGGGGGTGCGCCGCGTCGACGACGCGCGGGCCCTGCGGGACGTGCTCGCGGCGGCGGGCGAGGGGATGCTCGTGGAGGAGCTCGTCGAGGGACCCGAGGTCTCCGTCGAGGCGCTCGTGCAGCACGGCGAGGTCCGCTGGGCCAACGTGACGGCGAAGACGACCACGGAGGGGGAGGGGCCGTACTTCGCGGAGACCGCGCACGTCCTGCCCGCGGCCCTGCCGGCGCCGGCGCACGCGTCGCTGCTCCGCGCGAACGGCGACGTGCTCGCCGCCCTCGACCTGCGTGACGGCATCAGCCACGCCGAGTTCCGTCTGACGCCGTCCGGTCCCGTCCTCATGGAGGTCGCGGCCCGAGTGCCGGGGGACGGGATCACGCTCATGCTGCACCTGGCCACGGGGGCGCCGCTCGAGCCGACCCTGCTCGACCTCGCCCTCGGCGAACCCGTCGACCATCCCGCGCCGCGCCGACGCGTCGGCCAGCGGTTCCTCGGGACCGCGCACGGCGTGCTGCGCGGCGTCGCCGCCGCCGACGGCGTGCCCGTCGCGGTGCTCGCGGACGACGGCGCCTGGCCCGCCCCGGCGCCGGCACGGGCGGACGACCCGTCGCGCACGGTGGCGGTGCTGCGGTGGAAGGCGCTCGGGTCGACGGTGGGCCCGGTGCGCGAGTCGTCCGACCGGGCCGTCTCCGTGCTCGTGGACGCGCCGCTCGACGTCCCGCTCGAGCCGGTCCTCGACGCGGCGGAGCGCACGGTCGAGGTCGAGGTCGAGGCGGTGGACGCATGAGCCGCCGCGTCTGGGTGCTGCTGGCGGCGTTCGCCGTCTCCTGCCTGGGCACCGGGCTCGTCCTCCCCTACACCGCGATCTACCTCGTGTCGCTCCGCGGGCTGGACCCGGCGGTCGCCGGTGCGTTCTTCGGGCTGGTCGCGGGGGCGTCGTTCGCGACGGCGCCGTGGGCCGGTCGGCTCGCCGACCGGACGGGTCCGCGCGTGCCCGCGGCGGCGGGCGCCTGCGCGCAGGCGCTGGGCTGGACCGGTGTCGGGTTCGCGCCGGACGAGCCGCGGCTCGCGGTGTGCGCCGTCGTCATCGGGGTCGGCAACGCGTGCTTCCACGCGTCGTTCACGCCCGTGCTCGCGGCCCTGCTCGGACCGGACCACCGCAAGCGCGGCTTCTCGATGCGCTACCTCGCGATGAACGTCGGCCTCGGGATCGGCGCGGCGGCGGCCGCGCTCACCGTCGAGACGCTCGACGGCCTGCGTGCGTTCCAGGTGCTGTACGTGGCCGACGGCCTGTCGTTCCTCCCGCTCGCGGTCGCGCTGCTCGTCGTGGCACCGCGCGGCGGGCGCCCGGCGGCGGACGCGGCGGCGGCAGGGACGGGCTACCGGGCGCTGCTGCGCGACCGGCGACTGCTCGTGCTGCTGCTCGTGCAGACGCTGCTGGTGCTCGTCGCCTACTCCCAGTTCGACACGGCCGTCCCCCTGCTGCTGACCGAGCGCCTCGCGGTCGCCGCCGGCGTGGTGGGCCTGGTCGTCGCGGTCAACACCGTCGCGGTGGTCGTGCTGCAGCCGACGCTGGGGCGCGTGCTCGAGCGCCTGGCGAGCACGACCGTGCTGGTGCTGTGCGCCGCCGTGTGGTCGGCGGCGATGCTCGTGGGTCTCGCCGTCGGTCTCGTGCCACCGGGTGCCCGCGTCCCGGTCGCGCTGGCGTTCGCGGTCGTCTTCGCGCTCGGCGAGGTGTGCTTCGGCGTGGGGTACCAGCCGCTGCTGACGGAGCTCGCGCCGGCCGGGCTGCTGGGGCGCGCGAGCGCCCTGTCCTCGGTGTCCTGGAACGTGGGTGCCATGGCCGGGCCGGCGATCGGCATCGCGCTGGTCGGCGCGCTCCCCACGGCCGGCTACTGGCTGACGTACGCGGGGATGCTGGCGCTGACCGTCTGCGTGGCGCTGTGGTTGCGGGCAGCGGCGCGGCCGGCGCCGGCCTCGCCCAGCGAGGTGCTGGCGGCGGGGGCGGTGCCGCGGTGACGGGCGACCTGCTGCTGGTCGGTGCCGGCAAGATGGGGGCCCGGTACCTCGACGCGGGCCGTGCCCTGGGGGCGCGTGTCCGCGTGGTCGACTTCCCGACGTTCGTCGAGCGCTCCCGCGCCGTCGCGGACGTCGTGACCGCGCCCGCCACGCTGCTGGACGAGAGCTGGTACGCCGCGGCGCTCGAGCTCGTCGGGGACGAGCCGCCGGCCGGGGTCGTCGGCTTCTCGGAGCCGCAGGTCCTCGCGGCGGCGCTCCTGCAGGACGCCTTCGGGCTGCCCGGTCCGGGGCTGCACGCCGCGGTCGTGTCGCGGAACAAGGCGCTGCAGCGTGCGGTGTTCGGTGCCGCCGGCGTCGCGCAGCCCGAGCACGTCCTGGTGCCCGAGGCGGGGGAGGCGGCCGCGTGGGCGGCGGACCGGTTCCCGGTCGTGCTCAAGCCGGTCGGCGAGTACGGCAGCGTCGGCGTGGAGCTCGTGCGCGACGCCGCGGGGCTGCGCGGCGCGGCGGCGCGGCGCAGGGACGCGGGACGCGTCCTCGTGGAGCGGGCGGTGACCGGACCGGAGTTCTCCGTCGAGGTGCTGGTACGGGACGGGACCGTGCTGTTCACGAACGTCACGGCCAAGGACACGACGGGTCCGCCGACGTTCGTCGAGGTGTGCCACCGCCCGGGCCACCGCTTCCCCGCACCGGAGCGGCACGCGGTCGACGACTTCGTCGCGACGGTGCTGCGCGCCCTGCGGATGCGGACCGGCATCGCGCACGTGGAGCTGCGCATGACGTCCGTCGAGGGGACGGACGTGCGGCGGCCCGTGCTCATGGAGGTCGCGGTGCGCACGCCCGGCGACTTCATCATGGACGCCGTCGGCGCGACCTGGGGGTTCGACCCGTTCGAGGCCGTCGCCGCGCTGGCCCTCGGTCTCGAGCCGCGCGTGCCGCTGCCCGGCACCGCGCCCGTGGCGGCCGCGGCCAGCCGGTTCCTGCTCACGCCCGCCGGGGTGCTGCGCCGGGTGGAGGGCCTGGAGGCCGTGCGGGCCGACCCGTACGTCCGCAGGGTCGTGGTGACCCGGGCGCCGGGGGACCGTGTCACGGCGTCGCGCTCGTCGCTCGACCGGGCCGGTCACGTGCTCGTGGTGGCACCCGACGCGGACATGCGCGAGGCGTCCCTCGCGCGGGTCGACGAGGTGCGCCTGGTCGTCGAGGCGTCCACGGCGGGTGCCTGAGCGCGGCGACGGCCGGCGGTGCCGATACGGTCGGCTCGACGTGAGGAGGACGGATGGCCACGGTCCACGAGTGCATCGACGCGAGGATCCGCGCGTTCGTCGAGGCGCAGCACGTGTTCTTCGTCGCGACCGCCCCGGACGGGCCCGGCGGGCACGTCAACGTCTCGCCCAAGGGGGTCGGCGGCACGTTCGCCGTCCTGGACGAGCGGACGGTGGCCTACGCCGACCTCACGTCGAGCGGTGCCGAGACGATCGCCCACCTGCGCCAGAACGGCCGCATCACGCTCATGTTCTGCGCCTTCGAGGGCCCGCCGAACATCGTGCGCCTGCACGGCCGCGGCCGGTTCGTGACCCTGTACGACGAGGGGTTCGACGCGCTCGCCGCGCACTTCGACGAGACGCGCGGGGTGCGCGCCGTCATCGTGGTCGACGTCGAGCGGGTCTCCGACTCGTGCGGCTACGGCGTGCCGCTCCTGGACTACCGGGGCGAGCGGGACCTGCTGCCCGCGTTCATGGACCGCAAGGGCGCGGACGGGCAGGCGGAGTACCGGCGGCGCAAGAACCGGACGAGCCTCGACGGGCTGCCGGCGTTCGACATGGACCCCGAGCCCGAGCCCGCGGCGGCGCGGCCGGCGGCCGGGGCGGGAGCCGGCGGGGCGGGAGCCGGCGAGCGCTGACGCGCGGCGCCCGCGAGGTGCGTCGACGCGCCGCGGGTGCGAGGGTCGAGGGACCGGTACGAGACCCGCCGAGAGGACGACCGTGACCTTCACGCGCGAGGACGCACCGTGGTGGACCACCGCGGTCGTCTACCAGATCTACCCCCGGTCCTTCCAGGACGGTGACGGCGACGGCGTCGGCGACCTGCGCGGCGTGCTGCAGCGCGTCGACCACCTCGCCGAGCTCGGCGTCGACGTCGTCTGGTTCTCCCCGCTGTACCGCAGCCCGCAGGACGACAACGGCTACGACATCAGCGACTACCAGGACGTGGACCCGCTGTTCGGCACGCTCGAGGACCTCGACGAGGTGGTCGCGGCGCTGCACGCGCGCGGGATCAAGGTCGTCATGGACCTCGTCGTCAACCACACCAGCGACGAGCACCCGTGGTTCGTCGAGTCCCGCTCGTCGACCGACAACCCGAAGCGGGACTGGTACTGGTGGCGGCCGCCGAGGCGCGGGATGACGGCGGGCGAGCCGGGCGCCGAGCCGACGAACTGGGGCTCGTTCTTCTCGGGGCCCGCCTGGGAGCTCGACGAGGCGACCGGCGAGTACTACCTGCACCTGTTCAGCCGCAAGCAGCCGGACCTCAACTGGGAGAACCCCGAGGTGCGGCAGGCCGTCTACGCGATGATGCGCTGGTGGCTCGACCGGGGGGTCGACGGCTTCCGGATGGACGTCATCAACCTCATCTCCAAGGTCGTGGGCGAGGACGGGTCCCTCAAGGACGGTCCCGTCACGCACGGCGCCCTGGGCGACGCGGGCCCGGGCACGAACAACGGGCCCCGGCTGCACGAGTTCCTGCACGAGATGCACCAGGAGGTGTTCGCCGGGCGGCGCGAGTCGCTCCTGCTGGTCGGGGAGACACCCGGCGCCACGGTGGAGGACGCGGTGCTCTTCACCGACCCGCGCCGCGAGGAGCTCGACATGGTGTTCACGTTCGAGCACGTGGGCCTCGACCACGGGCCGGGCGGCAAGTTCGACCCCGAACCGCTGGACCTGCGCGACGTCAAGGCCACCATGGCGCGGTGGCAGGCCGGTCTGCAGGACGTCGGCTGGAACTCGCTCTACTGGGACAACCACGACCAGCCGCGGATCGTGTCCCGGTTCGGCGACGACGGGGAGTACCGCCGCGAGTCCGCGACGATGCTGGCGACCGTGCTGCACCTGCACCGGGGGACGCCGTACGTCTACCAGGGCGAGGAGCTCGGCATGACGAACGCGCACTTCACGTCCCTGGACCAGTACCGGGACATCGAGTCGCTGCGGTACGTCGAGCACGCACGGGCGCTGGGGCACGCCAGCGAGGACCAGCTGCTCGCGGGGCTGGCCGCGATGGGCCGGGACAACGCCCGCACACCGGTCCAGTGGGACGCCTCGCCGAACGCGGGCTTCACGACGGGCGAGCCCTGGATCGGGGTCAACCCGAACCACCGCACGGTCAACGCCGAGGCGGAGCGCGCCGACCCGCGGTCGGTCTTCCACCACTACCGCCGCCTGATCGAGCTGCGGCACACCGAGCCCGCCGTGGCCCTCGGCGACTTCCGCATGCTGCTGCCCGAGCACCCGCACGTGTACGGCTTCACGCGCACGCTCGACGACGTGCAGCTGCTGGTCCTGGGCAGCTTCTCGGGCGAGGAGCAGACGGTCGACGTGCCCGACGGGTGGGACGAGACGGCCGAGCGGGTGCTCGGCAACTACGACGTCGCGGCCGCGCTCGGCGGCGGTGCCGTGACGCTGCGGCCGTGGGAGGCGCTGGTGCTGCGGCGGCGCACGTCGGGCTGACGCGGACGCCGCCGCACGGGTGACGTCGCACCCGGGCGGTGCGGACCGGTACCCCGTGTGCCGATGGGGACCTCGCACGAGGAGGTCGTCATCGGCACACCGGGGGAGCCAGCGGTCCGCGTCCGCGGGCTGCGCAAGACGTACCGCACGTTCACGCTGCGCCGGGTCGTCGCGGTCGACCACCTCGACCTCGAGGTGCCGGCCGGCGGTGTCCACGCGTTCCTCGGGCCCAACGGCTCGGGCAAGACGACGACGATCCGGATGCTGCTCGGCCTGGCGCGGCCCGACGCGGGCACCGTGCACCTGTTCGGCACGCCCGTCCCGGACCGGTTCCCCGAGGTGGTGGGACGTGTCGGCGCGATCGTGGAGAACCCGCGGTTCGTGCCGGGCTTCTCGGGACGGCGCAACCTGCGCCTGCTCGCCACGGCGGTCGGCGTCCCGCAGACCCGGGTCGAGGACGTGCTCGAGCGCGTCGGCCTGCGCGAGCGCGGCGCGGACCAGTTCCGCCGCTACTCCCTCGGCATGAAGCAGCGCCTCGCGATCGCCGCGACGCTCCTGAAGGACCCGGACCTGCTCGTCTTCGACGAACCGACCAACGGGCTCGACCCGGCCGGCATCCGCGACCTGCGCGCGACGGTCCGCGCCCTGGCCGACGAGGGCCGCACGGTGCTGGTCTCGAGCCACGTCCTGGCCGAGGTCGCCCAGGTCGCCGACACCGTCTCCATCGTCGCCGCGGGCAGGCTCGTGGCCGAGGGCACCGTCGCGAGCCTGCTCGCGTCCGGGCGCGGCGCGCAGGTGCGCGTGGGGGTCGGTGACCGGTCGCTCGCGGCGCGGGTCCTGGCGGCGTGCGGCTGGTCGGCCGACCCGGAGGGCCCTGACGCGCTCGTCGTGCGCGGGGCGCCGGGCCCGGCGGACGTCAACGCCGCCCTCGTGCGGGCCGGCGTGCCGGTGCACGCCCTCGGCACCACCGGCGGAGACCTGGAGTCGGTCTTCCTCGAGCTCACGAGCGGCGCCGTGCCGGCGTCCGCGACGCGTCCCCGGGACGTCGCGTGAGCCGGCTGCTGCGGGCGGAGCTCGCCCGCGCCCGCGCCCGCCCCGCGGTGTGGGTCGTCGCCGGCCTCGTGCTGCTGGGCGTGCTCGGGCTCGTGCTGACCGCCTGGTGGCAGACCCGGTCCCCGTCGGCTGAGCAGGTCGCGGCGGCGCACGTCGCCTACGAGGAGGCCGTGGTCCGGTGGGACGAGACGGGCGACGCCCAGCTGCGGGACTGCCGCGAGGCCCAGCGCGCCCTGCCTCCCGGGGACCCGGGGCGGTTCGACTGCGCGCTGCTCGCGCCGGTGCCCGAGGCGTTCCTCCCGCTGCGGCCCGGGCTGTGGCAGCTGGCCGACGAGCGGGTCGACGCCGCGGGCGTCATGCTCGCCCTCGGCGCGTTCATGCTCGGCGCGACGCTCGTGGGGGCCGAGTTCGCCTCGGGTGCGATCGCCACGTGGCTCACCTTCGCGCCTCGGCGCGGCCAGGTGTTCGCCACCAAGGTGGCCGCGGCCGTCCTGGTGACCCTCCCGGTCGTGGCTGCGGCGTTCGTCCTGCTGGCCGTCGCGCTCCTCGTGGTGTGCCAGGTGCACGCGGTGGAGACGTTCTCGCCGGGCGTGCTCGCGACGAGCTGGGTCGACCTGCTGCAACGGGCGGCACGGTGGGCGGCGGTCGCGGTCGGCGGCACGCTGCTCGGTGCCGGGCTGGCGTTCGCGCTGCGGCACGTCGGCGCCGTCCTGGGGGTCGCCGTCTGGTGGCTCGCCGCCGTGGAGAGCGCGCTGCGCCTCGTGCTGCCCGCGGCGGGGTGGCTACCGCTCGCGGTGAACGTCACGGCCTGGACCCGGGGATCCGCCGAGTACGCGGTGCCCGTGTGCCGGCCCGACCCGGCCGCGCCCGGGCTGGAGGTGTGCGAGAACGTCTGGCACGTGGTCGGCGGCGCGCAGGGCGCGGTCGTGGCCGGGTCGCTCGTCGTGCTGGCGCTCGTCCTCGGCCTCGTGTCCTTCCGGTGGCGGGACGTGGGCTGAGGCGAGGGCGTCAGCGCGGGGTGGCGAAGAACGCGAGGCCGGCCAGCGCGGCGGCGGCGTCGGCGGAACCCGTGACGTGCTCCGCGTCGCGTCGCCCGAACAGCAGCCGCAGCAGGTCGTGGTCGTCGCAGGACACGTCGACACGCCGCCCACCCCCGAGGTCCCACACGGACGTCGGCGTCGCGACCGTCAGCCCGGCACCGTCCGCGCCCGCGGCGAGGAACGCGGCGGCGCGGACGAGCAGCGGCCGCCACGCGTCCACCGGTTGCCGGTCCAGCCCCCACGCCTCGCGCAGGTCCGCCTCGTGCACGAGCAGGTCCCACTCGGGCGTCGGCCGGTCCGGTGGCTGCGGCGGGAGTGCCGCCGCGCACCGCTCCAGCTCGTCGGCGAGGTCCGCGGCGGTCCTCCCGCGTCGCTCGCCGACGTGCCGGGCGGACCAGGCCGGTCCGGGAGCCCCGTCCATGCGTCCGTGCACCGCGTCGTGCGCCGCGCCGGCCAGGTGGGCGAGCAGGTCGTGCGCGTCCCAGTCCGGCGTCGCCGGCACGGCACGGCCGAGGGCGTCGGGCGCGGCGGCCCGGGGCGAGCGCGGCCACGCGACGGACCGCGCCGCGGTACGCCGGGCGCAGTGACGTCACCCCTCGTCCTGCACGTCCACCACGACGCGGACCGGGTCCTGGAGCAGGAGGACGCGGAACGGACGCGCGCCGTCGTCCACGCCGACGAACGACTGCGTCTGCGCCTCGAAGGTCAGCGGGCGGGTGACGTGCTCGACGTCGCCGTCGTCCGGGCGCAGGTCCTGCGCGAACTCCTCGTGACCGGTGTCGAACGGGTACCCGGTGCCCGTGATCCAGACCTGGAGGATCGCGTCGCCGTCCACGGCGACCGGCTCGCCGGACGGGTCGTCCACGGCCTGCTCGACGTACCCGACGCGCCAGCCCGGCAGGCCCTCGCCGGCGAGCTCGTAGACGACCCGGTCGAACCCGTCGTGCTCGCCGGTCCGCACGTCGACGACCGTCAGCCGGCCGCCCGCCGGCTCGGTGGTGAGCTCCGTGCCGGGTGCGGAGAACGGCTCGAGCCCCTCCGTGGGCTCGGGCGTCCCGGTCGCCGTGGGCAGCGGGTCGTCGGACGCCGTCGGGCTCGGCGTCGGGGCCGGGCTCGCCGTGGCCGTCACCGTCGCGGTCGCGGTGGGTTCCGCGCCGGGGGAGCCGCCCGAGCAGGCCGCCGTCGTGAGTGCGACGACCGCCACCGCGATCGTCCCCGTCGTCCTGCGTGCCGTCGTCCGCATGCCGCACCGCCCCTCGTCGTCCGGTGCCCCCACCGTAGGCGGCGCACCGCGCCCACCCGCGGCGCGGGCGCGCCGCGTCACCGGGCCAGGCGCTCCACCACGGTGGCGAACAGCGCGGGGGACCGGCGCGCCACGGGGACGAGCGCCGGACGCAGCGGTGACGTCGCCCACGCGACGAGGGCCGACGTGAGCACGCGGTAGTCGCGCGTCGCCACGCGCCAGGCGCGCTCGTAGGCCTCGGGGTCGTCGAGCGTGGCGACCGCGGCCCGGGCCTGCGCGAAGCCGACCCGCAGCCCCTCGCCCGTGAGGGCGTCCACGTACCCCGACGCGTCCCCGACCAGGCGGACCGGCCCGACGGCGCGTCGGGTGCTGCGCTGCCGGAGCGGGCCTGCCCCGCGGAGGGGACCCGCGGGATCGGCGCCGTCGAGGTGGGCGGCGAGCTCCGGGAGGGCGGCGAGCGTCGCCGGCAGGTCGGCGCCCCGCGGCCCGAGGACGGCCACGCCGACGAGGTCCGGCGCGACCGGCGTCACGTACGCCTCGGCGTCCGGGGACCAGTGCACCTCGACCAGGTCGGTCCAGGGCGCGAGACGGAAGTGCCGGCGCAGCCCGTACCGGCGGCGGTCGACCCCCTCGGGACGCCGCGGGGCGGGGGGCTCCAGGCCGAGCCGGCGGCGCACGGTCGAGTGCAGCCCGTCGCAGGCGAGCAGGTGCCGCGCCGAGACGTCGCCGGCGACCACGCCGCCGGCGGTCAGCCGGACGTCGTCGGCGCGGCGCGCCACGGTGACGGCACCCAGGTCGGCGGCGCGGGCGCGCAGCGCGTCGTGCAGGACCGTGCGGCGCACGCCCCGCCCGGCCGGGCCGCGGAAGCGGTGGTCCACGTGGCCGGCGGGGGAGCGGTAGCTGATGCCGGCGAGGGGGTGCCCCGCCGGGTCGACGTCCCAGCCCCGCAGGAGCCGGAGCGCGCCGGGCATGAGGCCCTCGCCGCACGCCTTGTCGACCGTGCCCTGCCGCGGCTCGAGGACGACGACGTCGAGCCCGCGCAGCCGCGCCTCGACGGCCGCGGCCAGGCCGACCGGACCGCCGCCGACGACGAGGACGTCCGTGTCCGGCACGCGCGGCCCCTACGCGTCGGCGGTCGCGGCGCGCAGGGCGCGCTCCTCCGCGGGGATGCGGAAGCGCAGCAGCAGCACGGCGTTGAGGACGGTGAACGCGAGCGCCGTCACCCAGGCGGTGTGCACGAGCGGCAGGGCGATCCCCTCGACCACGACGGCGACGTAGTTCGGGTGGCGGAACCAGCGGTACGGGCCGCGGGCCACCAGCGGGAGCCCGGGGACGACGATGACGCGCGTGTTCCAGCGGGGGCCGAGCGTCGCGATGCACCACCACCGCAGGGCCTGGCTCGCCACGACGAGCGCGAGCGCGGGCCAGCCCAGCCAGGGCAGGAACGGGCGGTCCGCGACCAGCACCTCGACCACGCACGCGACCAGCAGGCCGGTGTGCAGCGCGACCATGGCGGGGAAGTGCCCGCGGCCGCTCTCCACCCCGCCCCGCTCGAACGACCAGCGCGCGTTGCGGGACGAGACGACCAGCTCGGCCAGGCGCTCGACGGCCGTGAGCGCGACGACGACGACGACGTAGAGGGTCAGCACGGCCTCAGCCTGCCGTGGACCAGCGCAGCAGCACCATCTCGGCGCTGACCCCCGGGCCGAACGCGAGCAGCACGCCGGGCGACCCGCCGGGCGGCGGGCCCTCGCGCAGCGTCCGGTCGAGCACGTCCAGCACGGACGCCGACGACAGGTTCCCGACGGCGGCGAGCGACGCACGGCTGGCCGCCAGCGCGTCGGCGGGCAGCCCCAGGGACTGCTCGACCGCGTCGAGGATCCGCGGCCCGCCGGCGTGCACGACCCAGCGGGTCACGTCGCCCGTCTTGAGCCCGTGCGCGGCCAGCAGCCCCTCGACGTCCGGCGCGAGCTGCGCGCGCACGACGTCGGGGAGGCCCGCGGACAGCACGATGCGGAAGCCGGACGCGCCGATCTGCCAGCCGAGGTCGCCCTCGGTGCCGGGGTACAGCCGGCTGCGCGTCGCGACGACCTCCGGGCCGGCCGCCCCCGCCGCGGCCGGGTGCGCGTCGCCCACGACGACCGCCGCGGCGGCGCCGTCGCCGAACAGGCCGTTCGCGACGAGGGACGCGGGGTCGGTGTCGCCGTGCTGCAGCGTGAGCGAGCACAGCTCGAGGCAGACCAGCAGCGCGACGTCGTGCGGGTGCCCGACGAGGTGGTCGTGCACCCGGGCCAGGCCCGCCGCGCCGCCGACGCAGCCGAGCCCGAAGGACGGCAGCCGCTTGACGTCCGAGCGCATGCCGAGCCGGCCGACGAGGGCGGCGTCGACCGACGGCGCGCCGATGCCGGTGACCGACGTGAAGAGGACGAAGTCGACGGCCTCCGGGGCGAGGCCGGCGCGCGCCAGGGCGTCGGCGGCGGCCCGCGCCGCCAGGTCCGTGCCGACCGACAGGTAGAGGTCGTTGGCGTGGCCGAAGTCCCGCACACCGGCGTACTCCTCGGGCGCGAGCGCGAGGTGCCGCGTGCGGACGCCGCTGTTGCGGTGCAGTCGGCGCATGACCTGGCCCGCCCGCTCGTCGTCGCCCGTGACCAGCGGGGCGATCACCTCGGCGATGGCGTCCTGCGCGTGCGGGGGCCCGGGCAGGGCGGGGGCGACGGCGAGGACTCGTGACACCTCGGCATCGTGGCACGGGCGCCGCCGGACGGCGCGGGCTACGGTCCAGGTGTGCCCGACGCCCCCGCGACCGTCCCCGCGCACGAGCCGCACGCGGGCCGCCGCAGCCCCGCCGCGACCGTCGTCGCGCTCGCGCACGCCTGCCACCTGGGCCCGACCGTCGTCGTCACGACCCTGTGCACCGCTCTCGCGCTCGGCCTCGGCGCCCCGGCGGGCACCGTCCTGCTCGTGCTCGCCGTGGTCCTGACCGGGCAGCTGTCGATCGGCTGGTCGAACGACTGGCTCGACGCGGCCCGCGACCGCGCGGTCGGGCGCGCGGACAAGCCCGTGGTCACCGGCGCGGTCACGCCGCGCACGCTGCGGGACGCCGCACTCGCCGCCGTCGCGGCGTCCGTGCTGCTCTCGCTCCCGACCGGGGCCGCCGCGGCGGCGACCCACCTCGGCGCGGTCGCCATGGGCTGGGCCTACAACGTCCGGCTCAAGTCGACCGCGGCGTCCTGGCTGCCGTACGCGGTCGCGTTCGCGCTGCTGCCGGCCTTCGTGGTGCTGGCCCTGCCCGGCGACGGACGTCCGGCGGCGTGGCTGCCCGCCGTCGGGGCGCTGCTCGGCGTCGGCGCGCACCTGGCCAACGTCCTGCCCGACCTCGAGGACGACGCGGCGACGGGCGTGCGGGGCCTGCCGCACCGGCTGGGTCGGCGCGCCACGGGCGTGCTCGCCCCGGCCGTGCTCGCGCTCGCGGTCGTCGTCGCGGTGCTCGGTCCGCCGGGTGCGCCCCGGGCCGTGCCGGCGGCCGTCGGCGTCGTGGCCGTCCTCACCGGGGCCGTGGCGGGCGTCGTGGGACTGCGGCGCGAGCGCAGCCGGCTGCCCTTCACGCTCGCGATGGTCGTCGCGGTGCTGTGCGTGGTCGCGCTCGTGACGTCCGGTGCCCGGGGCGCCGTCGCCTGAGGGGGCCGGCGCTGCTGGGACGCCGACGGGCGGTGACGCGCTCGCCGCGCACCACCGCCCGTCCTCGTGCCGCGGGTCGGCTCAGGCCTCCGCCGCCGCCTTCTCCAGCCACTCCTCGTCGACCGGCGACCCGGGGAACCGTGCCAGCCGACGCATCGGGATGGCCCGCATCATCTGGCCCGTCTCGGGTGCGAACAGCATGTGCGCCGTCCCGGTGCCCTCGAGCGCGGCGCGCAGCCGCTCGCCCAGCGCGGGGTGCGCGAGCCACTGCTCGGCGGTGGAGTCGGCGTCCACGGGGAGCGTGACCTCCTCGCCCGCGAGCGTCACCGTCGCCCGCTGGCGCAGGTCGCGCGACGACGCCCCCTCGAGCACCGTGAACGTGCCCGGCTCGACGACCCAGCGCCGCAGCACGGGGTGCCAGAACGCGAACGCGCGCGCGTCGAGCTCGACCTCGACCCGGGCCGACGCGCCGGGCTCGAGCGCCACCTTCGCGAAGCCCTTGAGCTCCTGCTCCGGGCGGAACACCGAGGCCTCCTCGTCCGCGACGTACACCTGCACGACCTCCTTGCCGGCGCGCTCGCCCGTGTTCGTCACGGTGAGCGAGACCCGCACGCGGGGCTGGGCGCCGTCCTCGACGACCTGCACCTCGAGGTCCGCGTGCGCGAAGGTCGTGTACGACAGGCCGTGGCCGAAGGGGTAGGCGACCTCGAGCGCGTGCGCGTCGTACCACCGGTAGCCGATCAGCAGGCCCTCGCCGTAGCGCACGACGCCGGCCTCGCCGGGGAAGTTGCCCAGCGCGGGGTTGTCCTCGATCGCGACGGGGACGGTCTCCGCGAGGCGCCCCGACGGGTTGACGGCGCCCACGAGCACGTCCGCCACCGCGCCGCCGCCGGCCTGGCCGAGCAGCCACGCCTCCAGCACGGCGTCCGCGTGCGACTGCCACGGCTCGACCTCGACGACGGACCCGTTCGTCAGCACGACGACCACGCGCTCGGCGACGGCGGCGACGGCCTCGAGCGCGGCGACCTGCTGCGGCGGCAGGTGCATGTGGTCGCGGTCGTAGCCCTCGGACTCCCAGGCATCCGGCAGGCCGAGGAACACGACGGCGACGGCGGCGCCGCGGGCGGCCTCCACCGCCCCGTCGCGCAGGCGCGCGACCTCCTCCGCGGGGGCGTCGTCCGCCAGCGCGAAGCCGGGCGCGAACCGCACCTCGCGGTCGCCCAGCGCCGCGCGCAGCGCGGTCAGCGCGTCGTCCACCCGGGTCGGCGTCACCTGGGACGAGCCGCCGCCGCCGAGCCGCGGCGTCCGGGCGAACTCGCCGACCACCGCGACGGCCCCGGGGGCGCGCGGGTCGAGCGGCAGGACGCCGTCGGCGTTCTTCAGCAGCACGACCGAGTCGGCCGCGACCTCGCGGGCCAGGGCGTGGTGGGCGTCCTCGTCGTACGTCTGCCCGGGCGCGAGCGCGGCCTGCGAGCGGGACACGAGCTCGAGCACCCGGGTGACCGCGCGGTCCACCTCGGCCTCGGTCAGCGTGCCGGCGTCGAGGGCGCGGCGGACCGCGGCCGCGCCGACGCCGCCGGACGACGGCATCTCCAGGTCGAGCCCCGCGGCGACGGCCGCGTCGCGGTCGTACACCGCGCCCCAGTCGGAGACGACGAGGCCCTCGAAGCCCCACTCGTCGCGCAGCACCCGCGTGAGCAGCCACGGGTCCTGCGAGGCGAAGACGCCGTTGATGCGGTTGTAGGAGCACATGACGGTCCACGGCTGCGAGCGCGTCACGACGGTCTCGAAGGCCGGCAGGTAGATCTCGCGCAGCGTGCGCTCGTCGACCTCCGCCGAGACCGACATGCGGTCGGTCTCCTGGTTGTTCGCGGCGAAGTGCTTGAGCGACGTGCCGACGCCGTGCTCCTGCACGCCGTCGACGAGCGCCGACGCGAGGTGGCCGGCGAGGTACGGGTCCTCGGAGAAGTACTCGAAGTTGCGCCCGCACAGCGGTGACCGCTTCATGTTGACGCCGGGGCCGAGGACGACGGAGACGCCGAGTGCTCGGGCCTCCTCGGCGAGCGCGCGCCCGAGCCGGCGCAGCAGGTCGACGTCCCACGACGACGCCGTCGCCGCGGCCGGCGGGAACGCGACGGCCGGCGCCGCGGCGAGCCCCCCGAGGTGGTCGCCGCCCTCGTGCTGCGCGCGCAGCCCGTGCGGCCCGTCGGACAGCATGACCTTGCCGATGCCCAGGCGCTCGACCGGCTGGGTGCGCCAGAAGTCGGAGCCGTCCAGCAGGTCGACCTTCTCCTCGAGGGTGAGCTGCGCGAGCAGCGCGGGGACGTCGAGCGGGCCGCCCTGGGGTGCGGGCGTCGTTCCGGTCATGCGGGGACCTCCGGTGGTGGTGGGGTGCGGGCGTGCGTCGGTGTGCGTCATCAGCGTGCACCGCGGATGAGGAGCGTGCTGGCGGCGCCGACCACGGCGACGACGGCCCCGACGAGGAAGAGCAGGGTGTAGTTGTTCCCGGCCGTGCCGACCGCGAGCAGCAGCGGTGCGAGCGCGGGGGCGAGCGACTGGGGGAGCGCGTTGGCGATGTTGAAGACGCCCATGTTCTTGGCGGCCTCGGTCTCGCGGTTCGGCAGGACGTCCGTGACGAGCGCGAGGTCGACGGCGAAGTAGAGGCCGCTGCCGGCGCCGAACAGCGCGGTCGCGAGGTACAGGGTGGTCGGGTCCTGCGCGAGGGCGAAGACGACCAGGGCGGCGGCCGCGAGGACGGTCGCCCCGACGACGAACACCTTGCGCCGGCCGGTGCGGTCGGAGACGGCACCGCCGACGGCGGCGGCCACGACGAGCGCGACCGCGCTGACGACCATGAGCCGCAGCTGCCAGGACAGCGCGGTCGCCTCGTCGAAGCCGAAGCGGTCGAGCAGGTAGAAGACCTGGAACGCGTTGTAGGCGGCGAGGGCGAGCAGCAGCAGGAACCGGCCCGTGAACGCCCACGCGAAGTCCGGGTGCCGGCGCGGGTCGAGCCAGAAGCCGCGCAGGAAGGCGCCGAGACGGAACGGCGGCAGCGTGCTGCCGTCGAGCACCGGGTCGCGCAGCACCGCCGCGAGCCAGAGCATGCCGGCGACGCCGATCACGGTGGGCACGGCGTACATGAGGACGGGCGAGACGCCGGCGGCGGTGAACGCGTACGCGAGCGCGACGCCGACGAGCGGGGCCGCGTTCTGCGCGATGCCCAGCCACCCCGACACGCGCCCGCGCAGCCGCTCCTCGACCTGGTCGGGCAGCACGGCCTGCACCGCCGCCTGGGTGCAGTTGAAGGCGGCCTGCGTCAGCGCCCAGCCCACGGCGACGACGGCGATCGAGGGGGCGAGGGCGATCGTCATGAGGCCGACCGCGCCGACGAGCACGCCGAGCACGATCCAGGGGCGGCGCCGGCCGAAGCGGGAGGTCGTGCGGTCCGAGAGGGCGCCCGCCAGCGGGTTGGCGACGAACGCGAAGAACGCGCCGATGCCGGTGACGAGCCCGAGCGCGGCGGCGCGGTCGGCCTCGGTGGTCAGGGCGTTGACGCGCAGGGCGAGGGTGCTGACGACCGGCGTGAGCAGCGCGACGTTGAAGGCGAGGAAGCCGCCGACGTACGCGGGCACGAGGCGGCGCGAGGGCGTGCGCACCGGCGCGGGCAGCGGCGGGGCGTCGTCCAGCGGCACGGGCTGCTCCGCGGGGGCGAGGTGCGTCATGGGGACTCCTGTGTCCGGCGGCCTCCGTCGGCCGCGACCGCGTCCACGGTGACATGAAACCCGACCAGTCGGTAAGTTTCTGGTCGTGTGATGCCGATCACGGACCGGTCGGTCGGGTTTCGGGCGGCTAGGGTGCCTCGCATGACCGGAGCCCACCCCGACGGCGGGGTCGCCGAGCGCCCGGCCGCCCCCGTCCGCCGCCGGACCGCGGGCGGCGGCTACGCCAAGGGCCGGGCGCGTCGGCACGAGATCACGGCCGCCGCCACCGAGCTGTACGGGGAGGTCGGGTACCGGTCCGCGTCCCTGCGTGAGGTCGCCGCCCGCGCGGGCCTGTCGCACACCGCGCTCCTGCACCACTTCCGCACCAAGGAGGCGCTGCTGCTGGCGGTGCTCGAGCAGCGCGACGAGGAGGACCGTGCCGCCGCCGACGCCGCCGGTGACCCGGTGGCCGCGCTCCGCTCGCTGGTCCGGGTCGTCGAGGCGAACGTCCGTCGCCCGGCGATCGTCGAGCTGTTCTGCGTCCTCTCCGCCGAGGCGACCGCTCCCGACCACCCGGCGCACGCGTGGTTCCGCGAGCGGTACCGGACCGTCCTGCGCTTCGTCACCGACGCGCTGCACGGGGCCGCCGCCGACGGCGTGCTCCGGCCGGGGGTCGACCCGCGGGTCGAGGCACAGCGGGTCGTGGCGCTCATGGACGGGCTGCAGGTGCAGTTCCTCTACGACCGCGAGGGCACCGACATGGTGGGGCTGCTGCGCGCGGAGCTGCAGGGGCTGCTCACCGTCCCGCTGGGCTGAGCCGTCGCCGGTGGCGTCCACGTCGTGGTTCCGTGAACCAGGATGTGAGACAGGACGGGGGTGAGGTGACACGCCTGCGCGACGGGCGTAGTGTCACGGCCGTGCAGACGATCCTCGTAGTACTTCCTGAGCGCGCCGGCTGAGGCCGACACCGCCAGGTCTCGTCCGCGCGCGCTCGCCCCTCGTCCATCCCGGTGCCCGGGTCGAGGGGCTTTTTCGTGCCCGGCGTGCCTGAGCGTCGGGGACCGCACCGGATGTGCGCACGCCGCACGACGACAGCACCGAGCAGCACCAGGAGACGACGATGGTCCAGGGTCCCCACCCCGCACCGCCGCGCACGCCGGTCCGCCCCGTCCGCCCCGCGGGTGACGCGGCGGCCCGTCCGGCGGAGGCCGAGACGCGCCGTACCGGCCCCGAGAAGGTCACGGGCGCCCAGTCGATCGTCCGGTCCCTCGAGGAGGTCGGCGTCGAGGTCGTCTTCGGGATCCCCGGCGGCGCGATCCTCCCGACGTACGACCCGCTGATGGACTCCGCCAAGGTGCGGCACGTGCTCGTGCGGCACGAGCAGGGCGGCGGCCACGCCGCGGCCGGCTACGCGTACTCCTCGGACAAGGTCGGCGTCACCATGGCGACCTCGGGCCCCGGCGCGACGAACCTCGTGACCGCGATCGCCGACGCCAACATGGACTCGGTCCCGATGGTCGCGATCACCGGGCAGGTCGGCGCGCCGCTCATCGGCACCGACGCGTTCCAGGAGGCCGACATCGTCGGCATCACGCTGCCGATCACCAAGCACAACTACCTGGTGACCGACCCCGACGACATCCCGCGCACCATCGCGGAGGCGTTCCACATCGCGTCCTCCGGCCGCCCCGGCCCGGTGCTCGTCGACATCGCGAAGTCCGCCATGCAGAGCGAGACGACGTTCAGCTGGCCGCAGGACGTGCAGCTGCCCGGCTACCACCCGGTGACCCGGCCGCACGCCAAGCAGGTCCGCGAGGCCGCCCGGCTGCTCGCGACCGCGCGCCGGCCCGTGCTCTACGTGGGCGGCGGCGTCATCCGCGCACGTGCGTCGGAGCTGCTGCGCCGGCTCACCGACCTGTCGGGCGCGCCCGCGGTCACGACGCTCATGGCCCGCGGCGCCCTGCCCGACAGCCACCCGCAGCACCTGGGCATGCCCGGCATGCACGGCACGGTGGCGGCCGTGGCGGCCCTGCAGAAGGCCGACCTCGTCGTGGCGCTCGGCGCCCGGTTCGACGACCGCGTGACCGGCAAGCTGTCGAGCTTCGCGCCCAACGCGACGGTCGTGCACGCCGACATCGACCCGGCCGAGATCGGCAAGAACAAGCGCGTGGACGTGCCGATCGTCGGCGACCTGCGCGAGGTCATCGCGGACCTGCTGCCCGAGCTCGAGCGCGAGCACGAGCTGCACGGCAAGCCGGACCTCGAGGCCTGGTGGCGCCAGCTCGACGCGTGGCGCGAGACGTTCCCGCTCGGGTACGACGAGCCCACGGACGGCCACCTCGCCCCGCAGCACGTCATCAGCCGCATCGGCGAGCTCACCGGTCCCGAGGCCATCTACGCGGCCGGCGTCGGCCAGCACCAGATGTGGGCGGCGCAGTTCATCCGCTACGAGCGCCCGAACTCGTGGATCAACTCCGGCGGCCTGGGGACCATGGGCTTCTCGGTCCCCGCGGCGATGGGGGCGAAGGTCGGCGCGCCCGACCGGACCGTGTGGGCGATCGACGGCGACGGCTGCTTCCAGATGACCAACCAGGAGCTCGCCACCTGCACGATCAACGAGATCCCGATCAAGGTCGCGGTCATCAACAACAGCTCGCTCGGCATGGTGCGCCAGTGGCAGACCTTGTTCTACGAGTCGCGCTACTCCAACACCGACCTGCACACCGGCCACGGCACGGTGCGGGTGCCGGACTTCGTCAAGCTCGCCGACGCGTACGGCGCCGTCGGCCTGCGCTGCGAGACGAAGGCGGACGTCGACGCCACCATCAAGCGCGCGCTGGAGATCGACGACCGCCCGGTGGTCGTGGACTTCACCGTCTCGCGCGACTCGATGGTGTGGCCGATGGTCGCCGCCGGCGTCAGCAACGACGACATCCAGTACGCCCGCGGCATCAGCCCGGCCTGGGACCGCGAGGACTGAGAGGAACCGCTGCGATGACCCGCCACACCCTGTCCGTCCTCGTCGAGAACAAGCCCGGCGTGCTCACGCGCGTCGCCGGCCTGTTCGCGCGTCGCTCGTTCAACATCCACTCCCTGGCGGTCGGCCCGACCGAGCACGAGGAGATCAGCCGCATCACCGTCGTCGTCGACGTCGACGCGCTCCCGCTGGAGCAGGTGACGAAGCAGCTCAACAAGCTCATCAACGTCATCAAGATCGTCGAGCTCGAGGACGCGGCCTCCGTCCAGCGCGAGCTGCTGCTCGTCAAGGTCCGTGCGGACGTGTCCCAGCGGACCAGCGTGCTGGAGGTCGTGCAGCTGTTCCGCGCCCACGTCGTCGACGTGGTGCCGGACACCGTCGTCGTCGAGGCGACCGGCAGCCCCGGCAAGCTCGACGCCCTGCTGGCGGCCCTGGAGCCGTTCGGCATCCGTGAGATCGTGCAGTCCGGCACGGTCGCCATCGGCCGCGGACCGCGGTCCATCACCGACCGCGCGCTCGAGCGCGTGAGCCGGTCCGCCTGACCCTTCCCCGCTTCGTCCCCCTACGCACGACACACCGAGGAGATCCACCGTGGCTGAGCTGTTCTACGACGACGACGCCGACCTGTCGGTCATCCAGCAGAAGAAGGTCGCCGTCATCGGCTACGGCAGCCAGGGGCACGCGCACTCGCTCAACCTGCGCGACTCCGGCGTCGACGTGACCGTCGGCCTGCGTGAGGGCTCGGCGTCGCGCGAGAAGGCCGAGAACGAGGGCCTCAAGGTCGCCACGGTGGCCGAGGCCGTCGCCGGTGCCGACGTCGTCGTGATCCTCGCGCCGGACCAGGTGCAGCGCATCGTCTACCGCGACGAGATCGAGCCGAACCTCAAGGAGGGCGCGGCGCTCGTCTTCGGCCACGGCTTCAACATCCGCTTCGGCTACATCAAGCCGGCCGCGGACCACGACGTGCTCATGGTCGCCCCCAAGGGCCCGGGCCACCTCGTGCGCCGCGAGTACGCGGACGGGCGCGGCGTGCCGGTCATCGTCGCCGTCGAGCAGGACGCGTCGGGCTCGGCGTGGGAGCTCGCGCTCTCGTACGCGAAGGCGATCGGCGGACTGCGCGCCGCGGGCATCAAGACGACCTTCACCGAGGAGACCGAGACCGACCTGTTCGGCGAGCAGGCCGTCCTCTGCGGTGGCGTGTCGCAGCTCATCCAGTACGGCTTCGAGACGCTGACCGAGGCGGGCTACCAGCCCGAGGTCGCGTACTTCGAGGTGCTGCACGAGCTCAAGCTCATCGTCGACCTCATCTTCGAGGGCGGCATCACCAAGCAGCGCTGGTCGGTCTCCGACACGGCGGAGTACGGCGACTACGTCTCCGGCCCGCGGGTCATCACGCCCGACGTGAAGGAGAACATGAAGGCCGTCCTCGCGGACATCCAGAACGGCGCCTTCGCCGAGCGCTTCATCGCCGACCAGGACGCGGGCGCGCCCGAGTTCCAGGCGCTGCGCGAGAAGGGCCAGAACCACCCGATCGAGCCGGTCGGCCGCGAGCTGCGCCAGCTGTTCGCGTGGGTGAAGCCCTCGGACTCCGACTACCGCGAGGGCAGCGCGGCGCGCTGACCCACGTCCCACCACGAGGGCGTCGTCCGGTCCCCACCGGGCGGCGCCCTCCGTCGTTCCCGGCCTCGGGGCGCCGGCCCGCCCCTCCCGGTCGCACGGTCCGGCCACCTTCGGGAGGATGTCCGGCGAGCGACAGGAGGGTCCATGAGCGGATCGAGCGTGGTGGACGGGCCGAGCGGCGGCGGCGACGGCGGCGTGGTGCGGGACGAGGACGGGCTGCTGGCGTTCTGGCAGGCGGCGCAGAGCCACCTGGGGCTCGGGCGGCTCGCCGTCGTCGTCGGCGACAAGTCGGACGACGTGGTGACGCCGCCCGCGTGGTCGTTCGGCGTGACGCAGGCCGAGGCGGACGCCGAGGCGGAGGCGGTCCTGGCGGGTCGCAAGACGGCGACGTCGGGGCCGCGGGCCGCGTTCGGGGACGACCTGCCGGAGGTGGGCGACGTCGGCATCGTCCTCGACGGGTCGCGGCAGCCTCGGGCGCTCGTGCGGGTGACGGCGGTCGAGGTGGTCGACGCGCACGACGTGCCGGCCGCGCACGCCGGAGCCGAGCTCGGCACGAGGGCGGACGACGCCGCCGTCGAGCGGTGGCGGTCCCTCAACGCCGGCATGACCGGCGAGGTCGTGGGCGACGTCGTTCTGGAGCGGTTCGAGCTCGTCTACCCGACCGACGGGCCCGCCCCCGCGGTCGACTGACCCCGCAGGTCGGGCCGCCGCTGTCCACGACGTGGAAAGTGGCGGTCCGACAGGCAGGACGGTCGTAGGGTGGCGACCATGTCGGACAGCACGCGCACCCTGGACCTCGCCGTCGTCGCCGGGGACGGCATCGGCACCGAGGTCGTCGAGCAGGGTCTGCTCGTGCTCGAGGCCGCGCTCGGCTCCGCCGGGCCCCGCCTGACGACGACGGACTTCGACCTGGGCGCGCGCCGCTGGCACGCGACGGGGGAGACCCTCACGGACGCCGACCTCGAGGCGATCCGCGGGCACGACGCCATCCTGCTCGGCGCGATCGGGGACCCGAGCGTCCCGTCCGGCGTGCTGGAGCGCGGTCTGCTGCTCAAGCTCCGGTTCGCGCTCGACCACTACGTGAACCTGCGCCCGGGGCGTCTGTACCCGGGCGTGACGAGCCCGCTGGCGAACCCCGGCGAGGTCGACTTCGTGGTGGTGCGCGAGGGCACCGAGGGCCCGTACGTGGGCAACGGCGGCGCGATCCGCGTCGGCACCCCGGCCGAGGTGGCCAACGAGGTCAGCGTGAACACCGCCTTCGGCGTCGAGCGTGTGGTGCGGGACGCGTTCGCACGCGCCGCCGCGCGTCCGCGCAAGAAGCTCACGCTCGTGCACAAGCACAACGTGCTCGTGCACGCCGGGCACCTGTGGCGCCGCACGGTGGAGGCCGTCAACGCCGAGTTCCCCGACGTGACGGTGGACTACCTGCACGTCGACGCGGCGACGATCTTCCTCGTGACCAACCCGTCGCGCTTCGACGTGATCGTCACGGACAACCTGTTCGGCGACATCCTCACGGACCTCGCCGCGGCGATCACCGGCGGCATCGGCCTGGCCGCGTCGGCGAACATCAACCCCGACCGCACGGCGCCGAGCATGTTCGAGCCCGTCCACGGCTCCGCGCCGGACATCGCGGGCCAGGGCAAGGCGGACCCGACGGCGACCGTGCTGTCCGTCGCGCTCCTGCTCGACCACGTCGGCGAGTCCGCGGCCGCCCGCCGCGTCGAGGAGGCCGTCGCGGCCGACCTCGCGGAGCGCGGCTCCGCCGAGCGAGTACGGTCGACGGCCGAGGTGGGCAAGGACCTCGCCGCCCGCGTCGCCGGCTGACCCGCCCCTCCCGGGCGCTCCGCCACGGCGCACGCGCCGGCCCCACGAGTCCTCTCCCGCAGGTCCCGCGCCCGTGCTGCCGCACGCGTCGCGCGACCTGTCCACCCGGCCGTCCGCACCGGTACCGTCGACGTCGACCCTGGTGAAAGGCCTTCCGATGAGCACCCTCGCGACCCCCACGACCGCGCCCGAGTTCCAGATCCACGCGTCCGAGCACCCCGTGCCGGACGCCGAGCGCGCGGCCGCCCTGGCGACGCCGAAGTTCGGCACCGTCTTCACCGACCACATGGCGCGCATCAGCTGGTCGCAGGCCACCGGCTGGCGCGACCACCGCGTCGAGCCGTACGGGCCCCTGCAGCTGGACCCCGCGACGGCGGTCCTGCACTACGCGCAGGAGATCTTCGAGGGCCTCAAGGCGTACCGGCACCCCGACGGCACGGTCTGGACCTTCCGCCCCGAGGCGAACGCCGCGCGCTTCCAGCGGTCCGCGCGCCGTCTCGCGCTGCCGGAGCTGCCCGAGGCCGACTTCATCGGCGCGATCCGCGCCCTCGTCGAGGTGGACCGCGCGTGGGTGCCGACGGGCGAGGAGACGAGCCTGTACCTGCGGCCGTTCATGTACGCCTCCGAGGCCTTCCTCGGCGTCCGCGCGTCGCACGAGGCGGAGTTCCTCGTCATCGCCTCCCCGGTGGGCCCCTACTTCGCCGAGGGCGTCAAGCCCGTGTCGATCTGGGTCTCGCGCGAGTACCACCGCGCGGGCGCCGGCGGCACCGGCGCGGCGAAGGCGGGCGGCAACTACGCCGCGAGCCTGCTGCCGCAGCAGGAGGCGTACGCGAAGGGCTTCGAGCAGGTCTGCTTCCTCGACGACCGCACGGGCACCCAGCTCGAGGAGCTCGGCGGCATGAACGTCGTGGTCGTGCACGCCGACGGGTCGGTGGCGACGCCGCCGCTCTCGGGCACGATCCTCGAGGGCGTCACGCGCTCGTCCATCCTGCGCCTGCTCGCGGACGCGGGTCACGAGGTCTCCGAGCGGCCGATCCTGCTCGACGAGCTGCGCGCCGGGCTGGCCGACGGCAGCGTCCGCGAGGTCTTCGCCTGCGGGACGGCCGCCGTGATGACCCCGATCGGCCGCCTCGCCAGCGACGACTTCGACCTCGTCGTGGGCGACGGCACCGCGGGGCCGGTCACCACGCGGATCCGCGCCGAGCTGACCGACATCCAGTACGGGCGGGCCGCCGACCGGCACGGGTGGATGACGCGCCTCGTCTGACACCGACGGCGGCGGCCCGGAGCACCGGGCCGCCGCCGTCGACCGAGGCCGTGGTCAGCCGACGACGCGGCGCACGGTCCAGCCGAGGACGCCGGTGAGCAGCGACCAGGTCGCGATGCCGACGAGCAGGTGCAGGACGCCCGTCGCGATCCCGGACCCGCGGTCGTCGGGACCGGTGAGCGGCAGGAGCGTCGCGACGAGCGTCGCGAGCGCGAGGATCCACCCGAAGAACGCGCGTGGCCGCGGGGTGCTGACGACGAGCGCGTGCAGCAGGGCGGCCGCGGCGAGCGCGGCGAGCGCGGACCCGAGCACGGTGGGGGCCATCGCCGAGCCACCGCCGTCCGGCCGCAGGTCCACACCCAGGACCCGCTCGAGCAGCAGGACCCCGACGGCACCGACGAGGCCCGCGACGAGGGCCGTCGCCGCGGCGCCGGCCCAGAACCGCGAGGTCTCGACGGTGAGCCGCGGGACGGCGCGCGTGCCGGTCACGCCGTCCCGGGGGACGGCCGGCGGCACCGCCGGCGGTACGTGGGCGCCGGGGGCCGCGTCGTCGGTGGGGGTGGGGTGCGACATGGCCGTCTCCTGTCTCGCGCGCGCCCGTGCCCGGCCGCGGCGGAGCACACGCTAGCCCCCGGTGTCCGGTTCGGCACGGTCTGCACAGGCGCCGGGGCGCGCCCGGGCGCGGACAGCGGGTCCGGATGGTGGACCGTGCCCCGTCGCGCCGGGCCGTGTGCCACCATCGCCCCTGTGACCCGCTTCACGATCGCCATCGTGTAGCGCGTCGGCCCCCGGCCGACGCGCAGACCTCCCGCATCCCGGGGGGTCTTTTTGTTGGTCCGTCCGCACGCCCGAGGAGCTTCTCGTGACCGACCGCTCGTTCCACGTCTACGACACGACCCTGCGCGACGGCGCCCAGCAGGAGGGCATCAACCTCTCGGTCGCCGACAAGCTCGCGATCGCGCCCCTGCTGGACGAGCTCGGTGTGGGCTTCATCGAGGGCGGGTGGCCCGGCGCCGTGCCGAAGGACACCGAGTTCTTCAAGCGCGCGGCGAAGGAGCTCGACCTGCGCAACGCCGAGCTCGCTGCCTTCGGCGCCACCCGCAAGGCCGGCACACGGGCCGCCGACGACCCGCAGGTCCGCGCGCTGCTCGACTCCGAGGCGCCCGTGGTCACGCTCGTGGCGAAGAGCGACCTGCGGCACGCCGAGCGCGCGCTGCGCACGACCGGCGAGGAGAACCTCGCGATGATCGCCGACACGGTCGCGTTCCTGCGCCGCGAGGGCCGGCGCGTGTTCGTCGACGCCGAGCACTTCTTCGACGGGTTCGCGTTCGACGCCGCCTACAGCCGCGCGGCCGTCCTGGCGGCGTTCGAGGCGGGCGCGGAGGTCGTGGCGCTCTGCGACACCAACGGCGGGATGCTGCCGGACCTCGTGCGGGAGGTCGTGCTGGACGTGCGCGCCGCCGTCGGCACGGACGCGGTGCTCGGGATGCACGCGCACAACGACTCCGGCTGCGCGGTCGCCAACACGATCGCCGCGGTGGACGCGGGCTGCACGCACGTGCAGGGCACCGTGAACGGGTACGGCGAGCGCACCGGCAACGCGGACCTGCTCGCGGTCGTCGCGAACCTCGAGCTCAAGCGCGGACGTGCCGTGCTGGAGCGGGGCGAGGGCGGGGCGGGCGGCCTCACCGAGCTCACGCGCATCGCGCACGCGATCAGCGAGATCACGAACATCTCCCCGTTCGCGCGCCAGCCCTACGTCGGTGCCAGCGCGTTCGCGCACAAGGCGGGGCTCCACGCGTCGGCGATCAAGGTCGACCCGGATCTCTACCAGCACACCGACCCGGCCCTGGTGGGCAACGACATGCGCATGCTCGTGTCGGACATGGCGGGACGGGCGTCGATCGAGCTCAAGGGCCGCCAGCTCGGCATCGAGCTCGCCGCGCACCCCGACGTGCTCAGCCGCGTCACGGCCCGGGTGAAGGACTCGGAGGCGAACGGCTACACGTTCGAGGCCGCCGACGCGTCCTTCGAGCTCCTGCTCGTCGAGGAGCTGGAGGGCTCGCGGCCCGCGTACTTCCGGGTCGAGTCCTGGCGCACGATCGTGGAGCGCAACGGCGGGCGCGGCACCCCGGCGACCGCGGAGGCCACCGTCAAGCTGCACGCGGGCGGGGAGCGGATCGTCGCGATCGGCGAGGGCAACGGCCCCGTCAACGCGCTCGACCAGGCCCTGCGCGCGGCGCTCGTGCGCGTGTACCCGGAGCTCGAGACGTTCGAGCTGATCGACTTCAAGGTGCGCATCCTCGACCAGAGCCACGGCACCGACGCGGTGACCCGGGTGCTCATCGAGACGACCGACGGCCACACGTCGTGGAGCACGGTGGGCGTCGGCCCGAACATCATCGAGGCGTCGTGGGAGGCGCTCACCGACTCGGCCATCTGGGGTCTGCGCCACCACGGCGTCGCACCCCGGTGACCGACACCCGAGCGGGCGTCCGCGGGAGGTCCTAGCCTCGGGGGTGGCCCCGCGGCGGGCCCCGCGACCCGGAAGGAGGGCCCGTGCCCGGCAGGGACGAGCAACGCGGTCGCCCGTGGTGGCCCTGGGTGCTCGGCGTGCTGGCGCTCGTCGTCGTGCTGGCGGTGGTGCGGCCCTGGGGGGACGGCACGAGCCCGTCGCCGTCCCCGTCCGTGACCTCGACCGGCCCGGTGCCGACTCCGACCCCGACGTCCGTGGCCCCGACGACGCCGGCCGCGTCGCCCCTGGCGCCGCCCGGCGCGGACGCCGTCTTCGACGCCGCCACCATCGGCACGCTGCTGCTGACCCGCGGCGACGTGGAGGACGCCGTGCCGGCGGCGGAGGCGGGCGTGACCCAGGGCCTGGCTCCCGGCGTGACGCCGTGGGGACTGCCGACCGGAGGTGCCGTCGACCCGGCGGAGTGCACCGCGGCCGTCACGGTCGTCGCCGCGCCACCGGTCGCGCACGACGCGCTGGCCTGGGGGAACGAGGAGGTGCAGGTCGCGCAGGACGTCGTCGTGCTGCCGGACCCCGCCGCCGCCCGCGCGGCGTTCGCCGCGCTCGTGACGACCGCCGACCAGTGCCCGACCTTCACCGTGCACGACGCCGCGGGCGGCGAGGTGCGGTGGGTGACCCAGCCGGCGATCGAGGGGCAGGGCGTGCTCCCCGCGATCGTGCAGGAGGTGCGCGTGCAGGACGGCGACAGCGAGCCGCGGGCGCGGTACGTCGGGCACACCCTCGTCGGCAACGCCATCGTCACGTGGTCCGCCACCGCCCGTGACCCCGGCGCGCGGGAGCGCGCGAGCGAGGTGCTCGGCGCGACGGACCAGCTGGCCGGCGCGGTCGAGGAGCGCGCCCTGGCGGCGGTGCGCTCCCTGTCCTGACGGCCCGGCGGCACCGCGCGGGCCCCGTCCACGCGCTCGACGCGGCCTAGGGTGGACGCGTGCACGGTGAGTACAAGGTGCCCGACGGCAAGCTCGTGGTGGTCGACCTCGACGTCCGCGACGGACGGCTGCGGGACGTGCGGCTGTCCGGCGACTTCTTCCTCGAGCCGGACGAGGCGCTCGAGGTGCTGGGCGGGGCGCTCGAGGGCGTCGCCGGGGACGCGTCGGTCGGCTCCCTGACGCAGGTGCTCGACGAGGCCCTCGTCCTCGCCGAGGACCAGGGCCGGATCGCCGGTCCGGTCGCCATGGTCGGCTTCGACACGCGCGCGGTCGCCGTGGCGGTGCGCCGTGCCCTCGGGCTGTCGACCGCCTGGGCCGACCACGAGTTCACGCTGCTCGACCCCGGCGTGATGCCGCCCGCCATGCACACCGCGCTCGACCAGGTCCTCACGGAGGAGCTCGCCGCCGGCCGCCGCGGCCCGACGCTGCGCTTCTGGGAGTGGGAGGAGCCGGCCGTCATCATCGGCTCGTTCCAGTCGCTGGCCAACGAGGTCGACCAGGAGGCCGCCGCCCGGTACGGCGTCACGGTCGTGCGGCGCGTCAGCGGCGGCGGGGCCATGTTCATGGAGGCCGGCAACTGCATCACGTTCTCGCTCGTGGTGCCGCCGTCGCTGGTCGACGGCATGTCCTTCGAGGACTCGTACACGTTCCTCAACCAGTGGGTGCTGGGCGCGCTCGCGGACGTGGGCGTGCACGCGACGACCACGGGGCTGAACGACATCTCGTCGCCGGCGGGCAAGCTCGCCGGGTCCGCGCAGAAGCGCCTGGCGAGCGGCGGCGGCGCCGTGCTGCACCACGTGACGATGTCCTACGACATCGACGCGGACAAGATGCTCCAGGTGCTGCGGATCGGCCGCGAGAAGCTGTCCGACAAGGGCACCCGCTCGGCGAACAAGCGGGTCGACCCGGTGCGCTCCCAGACCCGGATGCCGCGGGAGCAGGTCATCGACGCGTTCGTCGAGCACTTCCGCTCCCGGTACCGCCTCGTGGACGGCGCCGTGCGGCCGGAGGAGCTCGAGCGCGCCCGCGAGCTCGTCGCGACGAAGTTCACCGACCCGGCCTGGACGGCACGCGTGCCCTGACGCGTGCCGGTCAGCCGGACCAGGTGAGGACGACCGCCACCGCGGCGACGCCGATGACGACGAGCCCGGCGGCGCACGCCGTGACCAGTCGGCCGCCGGGCGCCCGGACGGTGCCGTCCTCGTCGTGACGGGCGGCGCTGCGGCGCTCGTGCGAGGCCACCAGCACGAGCACGGCCAGCACCGTGCCGCCGACCGCGACCGACCAGCCCGCCGGGTGCCACGTCTCGCCGAGCAGGCGGCCGCCCGCGAGCGACCCGCCGAGCAGACCCATGGCAGTCCGTCGCCACGCGAGGGCGGTGCGCTCCCCGGCGAGGGAGTCGGCCGCGGGGGCGCCGGTGCTCATGCGAGGACGAGACCGACGAGCACGAGCACGCCGGCGAGGGCGACGCCGACGACGAGCAGCGCGAAGGCGGACGGCGCCGGGAGCGGCTCGGAGCGCCGCATGGCCCGCTCGGCGCGTGCCCACCCGATCCACGCGACGACGGGGGCGAGCGCGCCGAGCGCGACGAGGAGCACGGCCGCGGCCAGGCGCAGCCGCGGCTCGACGGGCAGGTCGAGGGCCTCGAGCGCGACCCCGGCGGCGAGCAGCGCGAGCGCCGTGCGCGCCCACGCGAGGAAGGTGCGCTCGTTCGCGAGGGAGAAGCGGGCGTCCGGCTCGCTGCCGGTCGCGTAGACGCGGGCGGGGAAGCGACGGCGGGGGCGGGGCGCGGGGGCGTCCATGGCCTCATCCTCCCAGCGGCGGACCACCGGGCGTATCAGGGCGGGTGCCGCGCGCTCCTTGGACGTGCCGGTGCCGCCGGTGCGGACGACGACGCAGGGGGACGCCGTCCGCACCGGCGGCACGGACCACGGGGCGGACGAGGGGTGCGGGAGGGACGCGTGGCCGAGGACGAGCGGACGCGACGTCGCCTCGACGTGCTCGCGCGGCGTGCGCTGCTGAGCGACGTCGACGTGCGCAGGCGCGCGGCCGCGCGCGCCTACCGGGCGGGGGCGCTGCCCGTCGCGGTGGCCGGGGGCCGGTCGCCGAAGACGGCCGTCCCGACGCGGACCACCGTGGCGCCCTCGGCGACGGCCTCCTCCAGGTCCCGGCTCATGCCCATGGACAGGCCCTGGGCGTCGCCGGTGCCCGGTGCGCCGGACGCGACCACGTCGTCGCGGACCGCGCGCAGGAGCGCGTAGCCGGCACGGACGACGGCGGGGTCGGGGCTGTTCGCCCCGACGGTCATGAAGCCCGCGAGCCGCAGGCCCGGCAGCGCGGCGACGCGCACGGCGAGGGCGCGGGCGTCCACGGGACGGGCGCCGTGCTTGCTCGCCTCCGCGGACACGTTCACCTGCACCCACAGGTCGAGCGGCACCGCGCGCTCGCGCACCCGGTCGCTCAGGCGCTGCGCCAGCGCGTCGTCCGCGACCGACTCGACGGCGTGCGCCCACCGCAGGGCGGCGTTGACCTTGTTCGACTGCAGCGGCCCGATCACGTGCCAGGTGGGGAACAGGTCGGTCAGCAGCGGCGCCTTCGCGACGAGCTCCTGCACCCGGTTCTCGCCCAGCAGCACGGGCGCCGTGCCGGAGCCGGCCGCGCGCGCCGCCGCGTCGGCCGCCAGCGCGGCCCGCACGGTCGCCGCGTCCGTCGTCTTGCTCGCGAGCAGCACCCGCACGGCCGAGGCGGGGCGCCCCGCCGCGGCGGCCGCCCGCGCGACCCGCGCGCGCAGCTCCGCCAGGCGCTCGGCGACGTGCCGCGCGCGGTCCTCGGGGTCGTCCGGCCGCTCCACGGGTCCCGACCGTACCGCCGGGTCATGATGGGCCGCATGGACGGCTCGACGGGACGACTGCTCGTGGCCACACCCGGCCTGCGCGACCCCAGCTTCCGTCGCAGCGTCGTGCTCGTGCTCGAGCACACGTCCGGCGGGGCGCTGGGCGTCGTCCTCGACCGCCCGCTGGAGGTGGACGTCGCCGCCGTCCTGCCGGGCTGGCGCCCGCACGTGAGCGCGCCGGGCGTGCTCTTCGCGGGCGGCCCCGTCGGGCGGGACGCCGCGCTCGGGCTCGCCGGCGTGCCCGACGGGACCGCGGCGCCGCCCGGTGTGCGTCCGCTCGTGCCCGGGCTGGGACTCGTGGACCTCGACGCACCGCCCGAGGTGGTGGCGCAGGGCGTGCGGGGGCTGCGCGTCTTCGTCGGGTACGCGGGGTGGTCGGGCGGCCAGCTCGACGAGGAGATCGACGCGAAGGGGTGGATCGTCGTCGACGCGCTGCCCGGCGACCCGTTCGCGGCGGAGCCGACGGCGCTGTGGCGCCGCGTGCTGCGTCGGCAGCGCGACGAGACGGCGCTGCTCTGGACCGCGCCGGACGACCCCGCGCTGAACTGAGGGTCGGCTCCGGGGCGTCCCGGATGTCGCCGCGGCAGGTCGGCGTGCGACCGTGGTGGGGTGAACACCCTGCTCAACGTGATCTGGCTCGTCTTCGCCGGCGCGTGGCTGGCCCTCGGCTACGTCGCGGCGGGGATCGTCTGCTGCGTGCTGGTCGTGACGATCCCGTTCGGCATCGCCTCGTTCCGCATCGCCAGCTACGTGCTGTGGCCGTTCGGCCGCACGGTGGTCGACAAGCCGACGGCCGGCGCCTGGTCGACGATCGGCAACGTCGTCTGGGTGGTCGTCGCCGGCATCTGGCTCGCGATCGGGCACGTGGCCACCGCGATCCCGCTGTTCGTGTCGATCATCGGCATCCCCATGGGCATCGCGAACCTCAAGCTCATCCCGGTCTCGCTGGTCCCGCTGGGCAAGGAGATCGTCCCGACGGACCGGCCCTTCGCCGCCTACGGGCGCTGACGCTCAGTCCGCCGCGACCGCGGCGACGACGGCCTCCGTGAGCCGCACGAGGTCGTCCGGCGCGAGCTCGACGTCGAGGCCGCGGCGGCCGCCCGAGACCAGCACGGTGTCGAACAGCCACACGGTCTCGTCGACGACCGTGCGCAGCCGCGTGCGCTGACCGAGGGGGGAGATCCCGCCGACCACGTAGCCGGTCGCGCGCTCCGCGGCCGCCGGCTGGGCCATGACGGCCCGCTTGGCGCCGACGGCCTGCGCCAGGGCCTTGAGGTCGAGCCGTCCCGTCACCGGCACGACCGCCACGGTGAGCGTGGCCTCGACGTCCGCGACGAGGGTCTTGAAGACCTGCTCCGGGTCGACCCCCAGCGCCTGCGCCGCCTCGAGCCCGTAGCCCAGGTCGGACGCCGGGTCGTGCGTGTACGTGTGCGCGGTGTGCGGGACCCCCGCCGCCGCGAGGGCCAGGAGCGCGGGTGTGCCCGACGTGGACCGCGTGCCGCTGCGTGCCATGGCGAGAAGGGTAGGACCCGCGAGCGAGCGCGTCCGGGCACGGTCTGCGACGCTGACGTCCCGGGGTGCCCGCCGTCGGTGGCGCCCGGGCCGACGGGCAAGGGGGGCACCGTGGCCGCCGACGACGGGACACGACCGCTCATCCGTCCGCCGCGCCTGCGCACCGAGGACGACCGCTCCGCCTCGCGGCTCGAGCTGTTCCTCGACCTCGCGTACGTGCTGGTCGTCGCCGAGGTCGCGGGGGCGTTCGCCGACGACCTCACGTGGCACGGCGCGGCGGTCTTCGCGTTCCTGTTCACCATCACCTGGTGGTCGTGGGTCACCGGCACGCTGTACGCCAACCGGTTCGACACGGACGACGTCGTGTACCGGCTGGCGAAGCTCGGGACGACCTTCGGCGTGGCGGTCATGGCCGCAGCCGCCGCGGACGCGACGGGCGCGGAGACGACCGCCTTCACGGTCGGGTACCTGGTGACCCGGGTGCTGCTCGTGGCCCTGTACGTGCGCGCCTGGCGGCACGTGCACGACGCGCGCGCCACGGTCGGCGTGTACCTCGCCGCGACGGCCGCCGGCGCCCTGGTCTGGGCGTCGTCCCTCGTCGCGTCCGGGACGACGGTCCTCGTCCTGTGGGCCGTGGGGATCCTCGTCGAGGCCGTGGCACCCGTCGTCGTCACGCGCCTCGGGGACAACGCGCCCCTGCACGTGGAGCACCTGCCGGAGCGGTTCGGGCTGCTCGTGATCCTCGTGCTCGGCGAGTCCGTGGCCTCGGTCGTCACGGGCATGCGCGACACCGCCTGGGACCCGGCCTCGGTGGCCGCCGCGCTCGTGGGGTTCGTCGTCGCGGCGGCGCTGTGGTGGAGCTACTTCGACATCGGCGAGACGGTCAGCCGCCGTCACCTCGCCGACGGGGACGACCCGCACCGCACCGGGGCCGGCGACCGGTACGTCTACGGGCACCTGCCCCTGACCCTGGGCCTCGCGGCGGTCGGCGTCGGGATCGAGCAGTACGTCGTGCACCCCGTCGGCGAGCTGACCACGGGCGGCCGCTGGGCGCTGTGCGGCGGCGTCGTGCTCTTCCTCGCGGGCACCGCCGTCGTGGTAGCCGGTGAGGCGCGTTCGCGGTCGGCCCGCGTGTGGCCGCTCCTCGCGGTCCCCGTGGTCGTGCTGCTCGGCGCGCTGGACGAGGTCGTCCCCGCCGCGACGATCACGGTCGTGGCGCTCGTGCTCGTCGTGACCATCCTCGTCGGCCTCGGCGAGCAGCGGCGGCAGGTGGCGACACCCGGGTGACCCCGGTGCCGCTGTCGTCCGCCGCACCGCCCTGCTCGCCGAGGAACGAGCACGACGGCTAGAGCGCGACGCCGACGAGCGAGCCGATCCCGAACGTCACCGCCATCGCCACGGACCCGCCCACCACGTTGCGCAGGACGGCGCGCCCGGCGCGGGCGCCCGTGAACCGTGCGGACGACCAGCCGAGCGCGACGAGCGCGGCGACGACCGCGGCGAACGTGACCGGCACGCGCGCCGCGAGCGGCCAGGGTGCCAGCACGACGAGCAGGGGCACGAGCCCACCGAGGGTGAAGGCGACGAACGACGCGAGCGCGGCGTGCCACGGGTTCGTGAACGCCTCCTCGTCGTCGGCGCCCGCGATCGGGCGGCCCTCGGCGGCGGCGACGCGCTCGGCGTCCCGCTGGCTGCTCACGGACACGTACTCGCCGGCCGCCATCGAGAGGGCACCCGCGACGAGGGCCGCACCGCCCGCGAGGGCGATGGTCCGCGGGGACGTCGCGGCACCCGCGACGCCGACGACGGTCGCCGCGATCGAGACGATGCCGTCGTTCGCGCCGAGCACGCCGGCGCGCAGCCAGTTGAGGCCCCGCGCGGAGTGCGCGGGACGTGGTCCGCCGGGGCTCTGCACGAGACCCGTGAGGTGTCCGCCGAGCGTGGTCATGCCTCCACGCTAGGCCGGTCCGCGAGGCCTGTCATCGCAGGAAAGGCTGGCCTGACCTGCACAGATGCAGGACAGCCTCACCTCACCGAAGGGGTCCCGGTGCGGCCGCGGCCGCCGGTGCCCAGGTCACAGCGGCCCCACCTCGAGCACCCGGAGGCGCACCTCGCCGGCCTCGTCGGACGCCGCGAGGTCGACGAGCGCGTCGATGCGCCAGTCGTGGTCCCCGGCGGGGTCGTCGAGGACCTGGCGCACGCGCCACGTCCCGGCCCCGGGCCCCCGGCCCTCGGACGGCGTGACCTGGAACAGCGCGGGGCCGCGGGCCGCCGGACCGGTGAGGACCTCGTCGTGCAGGTCCCAGTACGGGTCGATCGCGTCCGCCCACCGGTCGGCGTCCCACGGGCGGTCGTCGCCGTCGACGTCGCCGAGCGCGGCCAGCGCGCCCCACGCCTCGCGGGCGACGAGCTCGACGCGGCGGAACAGCGCGCCGCGCACCAGCGCGCGGAAGACGCGCGGGTCGGCGGTGACGGGCGGCGGCGTGTCGTCCTCCTCGTCGGGCGCCGCCGCGGCGTCGTCGGTCGGGTTCGCCAGGCGCTCCCACTCGTCCAGCAGGCTGGAGTCGGTGCGGCGCACGAGGTCGCCGAGCCAGGCGACGAGCTCCTCGAGCTCCTCGGTGCGCCGGTCCTCGGGCACCGTGCGGCGCAGCGCGCGGTAGGCGTCGGCGAGGTAGCGCAGCAGCACGCCCTCGGTGCGGTCGAGGGTGTAGAGGCTCACGTACTCCGCGAAGGTGGCCGCGCGCTCGTGCATGTCCCGCACCACCGACTTCGGCGACAGGGCGAGGTCGGCGACCCACGGGTTGGTGCGCCGGTACGTCGCGAACGCGTTCTCGAGCAGCTCGGCGAGCGGGCGGGGGTACGTGACGTCCTCGAGCAGGGCCATGCGCTCGTCGTAGTCGAGGCCCTCGGCCTTCATCGCCGCGACGGACTCGCCGCGGGCCTTGTTCTCCTGCGCCGCGAGGACCTGGCGCGGGTCGTCGAGCGTCGCCTCGATCACCGAGACCACGTCGTGCGCGTACCCCGGGTCCTCGGGGTCGAGCAGGTCGAGCGCCGCGTAGGCGAAGGGGGAGAGGGCCTGGTCGAGCGCGAACGTCGACGGGAGGTCCTCGACGAGCCGGACGGTGCGGCGCCGGCCGCGCGGCGCGGCGGGGTCGTCCACCCACGGGCGCTCGACGACGCCGCCCGCGCGCAGCGAGCGATAGACGTCGACGGCCCGCCGCACGTGCCGGGCCCGCGCGCCCTCCGGCTCGTGGTTGTCGGTGAGCAGGTGCGTCATGACGGCGACCGGGTCGGCGCGTCCGTCCCGGCCGCGCTGCAGGACGTGCAGCACCATCGCGTGCGACACGTGGAAGCTCGACGTCAGGGGCTCGGGCGGGGCGTCCCGCAGCCGCTCGAACGTCTTGTCGGTCCAGTTCACGTGCCCGGCCGGCGCCTGCTTGCGCACGATCTTCTTCTGCTTCTTCGGGTCGTCGCCGGCCCGCAGCAGCGCCTTGCGGTTCTCGATGACGTGCTCGGGCGCGAGGACGACGACCTCGCCGACGGTGTCGAAGCCCGCCCGCCCCGCGCGTCCGGCGATCTGGTGGAACTCGCGGGCCGTGAGGTGCCGCATGCGCTGACCGTCGTACTTCACGAGGGACGTGAGCACGACGGTGCGGATCGGCACGTTGATGCCGACGCCGAGCGTGTCGGTGCCGCACACGACCGGCAGCAGGCCCTTCTGCGTCAGCCGCTCGACGACCCGCCGGTACTTCGGCAGCATCCCCGCGTGGTGCACGCCGACGCCGTGCCGCAGCAGGCGCGACAGCGTCTTCCCGAAGCCGGGCCCGAACCGGAAGCCGCCGAGCTCCGCGGCGATCTCGTCGCGCTGCGCGCGGCTCGCCAGCGTCGAGGACAGCAGCGCCTGCGCGCGCTCGACCGCCTCCTTCTGCGTGAAGTGCACGACGTACACGGGCGCGCGGTGGGTCTGCACGAGCTCGTCGAGCAGCTCGTGCAGCGGCTCGACGACGTACGAGAACGTCAGCGGGACGGGCCGCTCGGCGTTCGCGACGACGGCGACCTCGCGGCCGGTGCGCCGGCGCAGGTCCTCCTCGAAGAAGGAGACGTCGCCGAGGGTGGCCGACATGAGCAGGAACTGCGCGCGCGTCAGCTCCAGGAGCGGCACCTGCCACGCCCAGCCGCGCTGCGGGTCGGCGTAGTAGTGGAACTCGTCCATGACGACGAGGCCGACGTCCGCGTCGGGTCCGTCGCGCAGCGCGAGGTTCGCGAGGATCTCGGCGGTGCAGCACACGATCGGCGCCTGGGCGTTGACCGCCGTGTCGCCCGTCATCATCCCGACGTTCTCCGAGCCGAAGACCTCGACGAGCGCGAAGAACTTCTCGCTCACGAGGGCCTTGATCGGTGCGGTGTAGAACGACCGGCGGCCCTGCGCGAGCGCGACGGCGTGCGCCGCGACGCCCGCGAGCGACTTCCCGGACCCGGTGGGCGTGGACAGGATGACGTGGGAGTCCGAGACGAGCTCGAGCAGCGCCTCCTCCTGGTGCGGGTACAGGCGCAGCCCCTGGTCGGCGGCCCAGCCGGTGAACGCCTCGTACAGCGCGTCGGGGTCGTGGGCGCCGGCGCCCCGGGGCAGCCGCTCGGTCAGCGGGCCGGTGCCCGTCGTCGTGCTCACGCCGGGGTCCCCGCGGGATCGTGAACGTGGCGAGCGATCGCGTGGGGGGAGGTCACGAGGCGTCCCAGAGGAGTCGGTAGTAGGCGATGCGGTCGGGGTCGGGCTCGATCCCGTAGCCGTCGTAGACGTGCCGGTCGTACCCCGGCCCGTGGTTCCAGTCGATGCTCCAGGCGGCGACCGCGAGGTCCGCCCAGCGGTCGGCGACGCCCAGCCGGCCCAGGTCGACGTGGCCGGCGACCGCGCCGTCGTCGGCGAGCAGCGTGTTGGGCGCGCAGGCGTCGCCGTGGCAGACGACGAGCAGGTCGGGGTCCGGCGTGTCGGTGAGGCGGTAGCGGGCCTCCGCGGCGCTCATGCCGCGGTGCTCGGGCGACCAGGCGGCGGGGGTGTCACCGGCGTCGAGGTTCTGCAGCGCGCGGGTGAGGCGGTCGTGCGCCGACCAGGCGAACGGGCACTCGCCGACCGGCAGCGCGTCGTGCAGCGCTCGCAGCCCCCGCCCGATGGCGGTCGCCGCCTCCGCGGGCCGCGCGAGCCACAGCGGGTCGACGGCGCTGCGGCCGTCGATCGCGGCGGTGACGAGCCACGCGCCCTCGTCGTCCGCGCCCTGGTCGAGCACGCGGGGGACGGTGGTGAACGGTGCCGCCCACGTGAGGCGGGCCGCCTCCGCGGTGAGGTCGATCTCCGGGGTGCCGGCCGCGACCCACTTGGCGTAGCGGTCGCCGCCGACGCGGAAGGTCAGGCCGCCGAGCTCGTTGACCCACACGGGTGTGAGCGGCGCGCCGCCGGCGAGCCGGGCGACGGCCGCCGGGACGGCGACGGGGCCTGCCGGCACCTGGGCGGCGGGGACGTACGTCGCGGGGTCGGGCACCGGACGATCCTCCCACGCCCGGCCCTGGCGGCGCCGCGCCCGGCGAGAAACCTACGGTGCCGTAAGTTACCGTGGGCCCGTGAGCAGCAGCACCCCGGACGCGCCCCTCCCCACCGCCTGGCCGGCCGGCGTCCCGCGGGACGTCGACGTCCCCGACGAGCCCCTCACCGCCACGCTCGAGCGCACGGCACGCGAGCACCCCGACCGCGTCGCCGTCGACTTCCTCGGCAGGACCACGACGTGGTCGCAGGTCGCCGACCTCGTGACGCGCGGCGCCGCGGTGCTGCGCGACCTCGGCGTCGGCCCCGGCGACCGGGTCGCGCTCGTGCTGCCCAACTGCACGACGCACCTCGTCGCGTTCTGGTCGGCGCTGCGCCTCGGCGCGGTGGTCGTCGAGCACAACCCCACCTACTCCGCCGACGAGCTCGCCCACCAGCTCGCCGACAGCGGCGCCACCGTCGCGGTCGTCTGGGAGCAGGCGGTCCCGCGCGTCCTGGAGGCGCAGGACCGGACCCAGGTCCGGCACGTCGTCGCGGTCGACCTCAGCGCCGACCTGCCGCCGCTCGCCCGGTTCGCGCTGCGCCTGCCCGTCCCGACCGCCCGCCGCACCCGCGCCGCCATGCGCGGCCCCGTGCCCGCCGGGGTGCCGCACTGGCACCGGCTCGTCGCGGCGGCCCGTCCGCTGGACGCGTCGGTCCCCGGCCCCGCCGCGGGCGACGTCGCGCTCCTGCAGTACACGGGCGGGACCACGGGCACGCCCAAGGGGGCCGTCCTCACGCACCGCAACCTGCTCGCGAACGCCCTCCAGGGGCAGGCGTGGACGCAGGCCGTGCCGGGCACGGAGGTCGTCTACGCGGTCCTGCCGTTCTTCCACGCGTTCGGCCTCACGCTCTGCCTGACGTACGCGACGCGGATCGCGGCGACGCTCGTCGTGCTGCCGAGCTTCGACCCGGCACGCGTGCTGGCCGCGCAGAAGCGCCGCCCGGGCACGTTCCTGCCGGCCGTCCCGCCCATGCTCGACCGGCTCGCCGCGGCCGCGGAGGAGAGCGGTGCGGACCTGTCGTCCTTCCGCTACGCGATCAGCGGCGCGATGGCCCTGCCCCGCGCGACGGCCGAGCGCTGGGAGCGCGTGACGGGGGGCCTCGTCATCGAGGGCTACGGCATGACGGAGACGTCGCCGGTCGCGCTCGGCAACCCCATGACGGCCGACCGTCGCCCCGGCGCGCTGGGCCTGCCGTTCCCGTCGACCTACGTGCGCGTGGTGGACCAGGAGGACCCGACCCGCGAGGTCGCACCCGGAGAGCGCGGCGAGCTGCTGATCTCGGGCCCCCAGGTCTTCGCCGGGTACTGGAACCGGCCGGAGGAGACCGCCGAGCAGCTCCTGCCCGGCGGGTGGCTGCGCACCGGCGACGTCGTGCAGGTCGAGGAGGACGGCTTCGTCGTCCTGGTCGACCGCATCAAGGAGATGATCATCAGCGGCGGGTTCAAGGTGTACCCGTCGCAGGTCGAGGACCACCTGCGCGGCATGCCGGGCGTGCGTGACGTCGCGGTCGTCGGTGTGCCGGCGGGCGACCTGGGGGAGAGCGTCGTCGCCGCCGTCGTGCTCGACGAGGGCGCCACCGGCGTCGACCTCGCCGCCGTCCGCGCCTGGTGCGAGACGCGCCTCGCGCGGTACGCGCTGCCGCGGCGGGTCGTCGTGCTGCCCGACCTGCCGCGCTCCCAGGTCGGCAAGGTGCTGCGCCGGGTCGTGCGCGAGACCGTCCTCGCGACGCCGGCGTGACCGGCCGCGCGCACCCCGTACGGTGTCCGGCGTGAGCGACGACCTGCTGCCCGGTGACGACCTGCCCCGCGTCGAGATGTGGACCGACGGCGCCTGCAAGGGCAACCCCGGCGTCGGCGGCTGGGGCGCGTGGATGCGCTCGGGCACGCACGAGCGCGAGCTGTTCGGCGGGGAGGAGGTCACCACGAACAACCGCATGGAGCTGACCGCCGTCATCGAGGGCCTGCGTGCGCTCAAGGGCCCGTCGGTCGTGCGCCTGCACGTCGACTCCACGTACGTGATGAACGGCCTGACGAAGTGGATGCACGGCTGGAAGCGCAACGGCTGGCTCACCGGGGACAAGAAGCCCGTGAAGAACAAGGAGCTGTGGCAGGCGCTCGACGCCGAGGTCGCGCGGCACCACGTCACGTGGGTCTGGGTGAAGGGCCACGCCGGCGACCCGGGCAACGAGCGCGCCGACGCGCTCGCGAACAAGGGCGTCGCGGCCGTGCGCGCCGGGACGCTGTGAGCGACGCCGACCTCCCGCCGGCGCTCGAGGGACGGGTCACGGTCGTCCCGGCCGACGCGGCCGGCCCCCGCCCGCTCGTGCTGGTGCTGCCCGGCGGCGGGTACCGCCGGACGGCCGACCACGAGGCGGAGCCCGTCGCGCACTGGCTCGCGGGGCTCGGCATGCACGCGGTCGTGCTGCGCTACCCGGTCGCGCCCGAGGGATCCACCACGCCGGTGCACCCCGCGCCGCTCGACGCCGCGGCGGCCGCGGTGCGCTGGGTGCGCGCCGGCGGCACGGGTCTCGACGTCGACCCCGCGCGCGTCGCCGTGCTCGGCTTCTCCGCCGGGGGGCACCTGGCCGCCACCCTGTCGACGGTCGTCGACGACGCCGCCCGCCCCGACGCCACCGTGCTCTGCTACCCGGTCGTCTCGTTCCGCGCGGACGCGCACGAGGGCTCGGTCGCGGCGCTGCTCGGCCCGGAGGCCGGCGACGACGACCGCGCCGCCCTGTCCGCCGAGCTGCGCGTGACGTCCGCGACCCCGCCGGCGTTCGTGTGGCACACCGCGGACGACGCGACCGTGCCGGTCTCGAACGCGGTGCGGTACGCGCAGGCCCTGTGGGGCGCCGGCGTGCCCGCCGAGCTGCACGTGTACCCGTCCGGACGCCACGGCCTCGGGCTGGCGGGCGAGGAGCCGCACGTGGCGGCCTGGACCGACGCGTGCGCGGCGTGGTTCGCCCACCTCGGCTGGCGCGGGGCGCGGGTGTGAGGCGCGCGGCCGCTCAGGGCGCGACGAGCGCGGCGCAGACGTCCAGCAGGCGGGCCCGCAGGGCGTTCGCCCGCACCGCGAACTCCCGCTGCCGGCGCACGTAGTCCGCCTTGCCGTCCGCGGTCTCGATCGCGATGGGCTCCAGGCCGTACGGGCGGACGTCGTACGGGGACGCCCGCATGTCCACCAGCCGGATGTCGCGCGCGAGGTCGAAGGCGTCGAGCAGCAGGTCGCCCGGCACCGCCGGCCCGAGCTTCAGGCACCACTTGTAGACGTCCATGTTGGCGTGCAGGCAGCCCGGCTGCTCCATCGCCACCTGCGTCGCCCGCGTCGGCTGGAGCGTGTTGCGCGGGGCGGCCTCCGGTGTGAAGAACCGGAACGCGTCGACGTGCGTGCAGCGGATCCGGTGCCGCTCGACGACGGCGTCCGTGCCGTCGCGGCCCAGGCGCAGGGGGAGCGGGTGCCGGTGCTCGTCGTCGCGCTCGCGGTAGACCATCGCCCACTCGTGCAGCCCGAAGCAGCCCGTCGCCGCCGGACGGGCCGCGGTCGCGCCGACGAGGCCGGCGACGAAGCGCACCGCGTCGCCGCGGTCCGCCAGGAACGTGGGCACGTCGAGGGTCACCGTGCCGTCGTCGCCGGTGCGGTACCAGCGCCAGGCGGCCTGCGGGGCCGGCCCGTCGGCGTCCACGGCGAGGGCGACCCCGGCGCCCGGGTGCCAGCGCCGCAGCTGCGCCGGGCGCGTCGGGTAGTACTCGTAGAGGAAGTCCTCGATCGCGTGCCGCTCGTGCCGGGAGCGGCGCTCGCGGTGACCGGCCGTCATGGCGTCCGCGCGGTCCGCGTGCGCCGCCACCGCCGCGCGCCACGCGTCCGGGGGCAGCACGACGACGTCCGCGGGTGCGGTCGCCGGGGTCGTCGTGCTCATCGCACCAGGGTAGGTCGCGCGTGCGGGGGCACGGCCGGGCCGGGTCGCCCGGGGATGGCGTGCGGCCGGTGTGCGCGGCAGGGTGGGCGCGTGCGCGAGCTGCTGCGGTCCCTGCCCGCCCTGTCCGGCACCGTCCTGCCGTTCGACCCGCACGCCGCGCCCGACGATCCCCTCGCGCTGTTCGAGGACTGGTTCCGGGCCGCGCTCGACGCCGGCGTCGCCGAGCCGCACGCGGTGACGCTCGCGACCGCCGCGCCGGGCGGCCGGCCCTCCGCGCGCGTGCTCGTGCTCAAGGACGTCGGCCCCGACGGCTTCGCGTTCGCGACCGACGCCCGCAGCGGCAAGGCCGCCGACCTGGCGGCGAACCCGCAGGCGGCCCTGACGTTCTGGTGGCAGCCGGTCGTCCGGCAGGTCCGCGTCACGGGGGCCGCCCGGTACCTGGGCGCGGAGGCGTCCGCGGCCGACTACCTCGCGCGCTCGCCGGCGTCGCGTGCCGCCGCGCTCGCGGTGCGCCCGGGGGAGCCGCTGGGCTCGGTCGACGAGCTGCGGGGCGCGATGACGGCGGCGCGCGCCCGCGTCGACGCCGAGCCCGGACTCGTGCTGCCCGCGTGGCAGGCGTGGCTCGTGGTGCCCGACGCGGTCGAGTTCTGGCAGGGCAGCCCCGACCGTGCCCATGTGCGCCTGGTCTACCGGCGCTCGGGCGACGGCTCCTGGACGCGGTCGCTCGTCTGGCCCTGACGCGGCGCCGCCTCGTCGGCGGGACCCGGCAGGCCGCCCGTCCCCAGCGCGGCGCCGTCGTCGTCCGCCCGCGGCGGGAGCCGGTCCGGAGCGACGTCGGCGGCTCGCGTCGACACGGCGTGCAGGACCCACTCGAGCGGGCCGCGCCCGACCCAGGCGCGCCACGCCCAGCACAGGGCCACGACCACCACCGTGAACCACAGCCAGGTGGCGGTGGTGGGCGCCCACACGACGTCGGTGCCCAGCGCCGCGATGACCAGCAGGTGACCGGTGTAGGCGGTGAGCGCGAGCGCGCCGGTGGCGGTCACCGGTGCCAGCGCCCGGGGCCACCGCACGCCGACGGCGAGGCACGCCGCGAGGACGAGCAGGGTGACGCCGGTGTTGCCCGCCACCTCGAACAGCGACGACGAGTGCGGCTCCGACGTGGTGAGCTCGCTCGTGCGGCCGAGCGCCGCGGTGAGCGCCGCGCTGCCGCCGTGCCCCGCGAGGACCAGCGCGGCGCCGACGCCGGCGAGCCACGCGTGCACCCGGCCGGAGCGCAGGTCGCTGCGCCCGACGGCCAGCCCCGTGAGGACGTACGACATCCAGACGACCGCGGGGTAGTAGTGCCCGAGGAGCACGGTCAGCGGGTCGACGGGCCGCTCCGAGACGATCGCCGCGCCGTCGCCGAGCGGCAGCAGGAGCGGGCCGAGCAGCGCCACCGCGGCGGACGCCGCGACCAGCACCGGGCGCGGCCAGCGCAGGGCGAGCGTCCCGGCGGCGAACATGCCGCCGTAGACGACGAGGATGACGACGACCGGCGTGCCGAGCTGCACGAGCGCCGCGCCGAGGACGACGAGCAGCGCGGCCCGCACGAGGATCCGCAGCCGGGCCTGCACGAGCCGCGTCCCGGTGACGGGGCGGTCCCCGCCCGACAGCAGCGCCAGCCCGACGCCGGCGAGCACGACGAACAGCGCCGACGGGCGTCCGTCGGCGAGCTGGGCGAAGCCGCCCGGCGGGACCGTCCGCCACGTGTCGTCCGGCCCGACGTGCGCGGCGACCATGCCGAGCACGGCCAGCCCCCGGGCGGTGTCCACCCCCACGATCCGTCGCACCCTGGGCAGCCTAGGCGCGGTCCGCCGCAGCGGGCGGGTGCGGAGCAGGCCCGGTCCGGGCCGCGCCGGTGCGAGCCACCTCACCGCCCAGCATGCGGACGATCACGTACCGGGTGATGAACTGGACGCCTGTGCGGATCTACAGTGCCGTGTGACCTCGCGATCCGACGTCTACACCCACGGCCACCACGAGAGCGTGCTGCGCTCGCACCGCTGGCGCACCGCCGAGAACTCCGCGGCGTACCTGCTGCCGCACCTCGCCCCCGGGCAGTCCCTGCTCGACGTGGGCTGCGGTCCCGGCACCGTGACCATCGACCTGGCGGGACGCGTCGCCCCGGGCGAGGTCGTCGGCGTCGACACGTCCTCCGCCGTGATCGAGGCGGCCGGCAAGGCCGCCGCGGACGCCGGGACGCCGAACGTCCGGTTCCAGGTGGGCGACGCGTACGCGCTCGACTTCCCCGACGACACGTTCGACGTCGTGCACGCCCACCAGGTGCTCCAGCACCTGTCCGACCCGGTCGCCGCCCTGCGGGAGATGCGGCGCGTCGCGAAGCCGGGCGGCGTGGTCGCGGTGCGTGACGCCGACTACGACGGCATGGCCTGGTACCCGCCGTCCGAGGGGCTCGACGACTGGCTGACCCTCTACCACGAGGTCACCCAGGCGAACCGCGCCGACGCGGACGCCGGCCGCAAGCTGCTCTCCTGGGTGCGCGAGGCCGGGTTCGACCCCGCCGGCATCGCGCCCAGCGCGAGCGCCTGGTGCTACGCCGGCCCCACCGACCGCGTGTGGTGGTCGGACCTGTGGGCCGACCGCTGCGTGCGCTCCAACTTCGCCGCCCAGGCCATCGAGCACGGGCTCGCCGACGAGGTGGGGCTCGAGCAGCTCGCCGACGCGTGGCACGCGTGGGGCACGCAGGAGGACGCCTGGTTCTCGATCCTGCACGGCGAGGTCGTCGCCCGCGCCTGAGGTTGCGGCGCTACCCCGCGACGCCGGCCATCCGGACGTCGCGGTGCCACGACTGCGTGGTCAGGGCCGTGCGGAACCCGAGCGACTCGTAGAGCCGGTCCGCGCCCGTGGGCGAGTCCGCGTCGACCTCGAGGGAGACGTGCCCGCGGCCGCGCCGTGCCGCGTCCGCCACCGCCGCGTCCAGCAGCGCGCGGGCCGCACCACGGCCGCGTGCGCTGCGCAGCACCCCGAGGTAGGCCACGTACGTGCCGTCCGGCGCACCGTCGTGCCCGGGCGACACGGTGGCCACGAGCGCGCCGACGGGCCGCGACGGGCGGTCGGCGTCCACGGACTCGGCGAGCCACCAGTGGTCCCAGCGGTGGCCCGGGTCCGCACGCAGGCGGGACACGAGGTCGTCGAACGGCTCCGGGTGGTAGTTGAAGTGGTCGGTGAACGACTCCTCGAGCACGAGGTGCACCGCCATCAGGTCGGCGCCGTCGGGCATGCCGTCCTCGCCTCGGCGCACGCGCCGCACGCGGACCCGGGCGGGCGGGGGAGCGTCGGCGCCGGCGTCCTCCGGTCCGGTCGGCCGGGTCATCTGCAGCCACGACCGCGCCTGCCGGTAGCCCGCCGCCGCGAGCCACCGCTGCTGCCGCGCGTCGTCCTGGAACGCGCCGCTGTCGGCCTGCGTGACCTCCAGGCCGCGCGCCCTGGCGATCGCGCGCGCGGCGTCGTCCACCCAGGCGAACGCCGCGGCGGCCACCGTGTCCGCGGTCGCGTCGTCGAGGTCGGGGTCGACGAGCACCTGGGCGACGACGCGCCCGGCGGCCCGGTCGTACGCCGACGCCCACGCCCGGACCCGGCCGCCCGCGTCCACCGCGAGGACGTGCCGGCGCGCGTCCGCGCCGGGGGCGAGGAGGGCGTCCACCGCCGACCGGTGGGTCGACGGCGCCCCCGTCACCGCCGCCTCGTGCGACGTCAGGAGCGCGTGCAGGGCGGGAGCGTCGCCCGCGCCGGGTCGGCGCGCCGACCAGCCGGGCGGCAGGTGGGCGAGCGTCGGACCGTCGGGCGGGGCGGGGCGAAAGGTGTCGGTCATCGCCCTTCATCGTGACCCGGGCGAGACCGGACGGCCCGCCGAACGACCCGCGCTCACGCCGCGCCCGTGGACATCGCGAGGTCCGGCGACGAGTAGGGCACCACGGCCGCCGGATTCCTGGCCCGCGAAGGCGCGTGCTGCGTTTGTCGGGACCAGGCGGTCCGCCGGGACGGCGTAGGTCTCCTCGGTGCCGTTCCCGAGCCGAGCGCTCGCCTCCACCGTCTGGTTGCCGGCGCGCACCGGGCCGTCGACGGCACCTCGACGGTCAGGAACCCGCGTGCCCCGGAGGTCCGGAAGCAGTAACTCGCCCTCTCGGTCGAAGTCCTTCACGAGCGACGTCTGGACTTCCGGCTCGCCGCCGTCCACGGCGAGGGAAGCGCCGCCGCCGGAGCGCACCGGTGCCTTGCCCAGCTGTTTCGAGCACGACGACCTGGACCGACACCACCTCGGCATCGGCGGCCTACTGGTCCGGGAGCCGACGATCGAACAGGCGCGGCGGGTCGATGAGGATCGATCGGACGGCCTGCTCGATGTCGTCGCCCTTGTACCCGTAGACGAGGTCGAACGATCCCCAGAACCCTCCGTTCGCGTCGATCATGACCACCATGTGCGAGTGGGTGCCGACAGGGGTGAGGGGGCGGCCGATCTCGCCGGCGTACTCCCTGCAGTACTCGGCATCGGTCTGGTGCTGGACCGACTCGAGGTCGAAGGTGATCGCCTTCGTGCCGTCCTCGGAACGGACGACGAGCCCGTAGAACTCCTCCAGGAACTTCTCGAGCGACGGGAACACGGGGTAACCGAGGGCGAGGAACCGGTCGACCACGGGGCCGACGTCGATCTTCCGGTCGGGGCTCCAGCCGGCCCGTCGGAGAAGAGCTCGCGCGCTCGATGCCATCGCTACGTCCCCCACTTCTCGCAGTCGGCGCGCGGAACGCAGACCATGCCGTCCCGCGTATGCGCCGTGATGATCTCCCGGCGGTCGAGGATGGCAGGTCTCAGCGACGTCGGTCGGGCCCGTCGCACCGCCACCGGGCCCGCCCCGCGAACTGCCCGGTCGGCGCGCGCCGTACGTGGACGGCCTGCCGAACGACCCGCCCTTACGCTGGGCCGGTGCGCATCGCGAGGTTCACCACCGGCTCCGACCCCCGCTACGCCCTCGTCGAGGGTGAGCCCGGCCGCGAGGAGCTCGTCGTCATCACGGGCGACCCCATCTACACGCCCGTGCAGCCGACGGGCGAGCGGGTGCGGCTCGACGACGACGGCGTGCGCCTGCTCGCCCCCGTGATCCCGCGCTCGAAGATCGTCGGCGTCGGCCGCAACTACGCCGACCACGCGCAGGAGCTCGGCAACGAGGTGCCCAGCGCGCCGCTGCTGTTCCTCAAGCCCAACACGTCCGTGATCGGCCCGGACGACCCGATCGTCCTGCCGGACTGGACCGAGCGCGTCGACCACGAGGCCGAGCTCGCCGTCGTCATCGGCAAGGTGACGAAGGACGTGACCCCCGAGCGAGCGCTCGACCACGTCTTCGGGTTCACGGTCGCCAACGACGTGACCGCGCGGGACGTGCAGAAGTCGGACGCGCAGTGGACGCGCGGCAAGGGCTTCGACACCTCCTGCCCGCTCGGCCCGTGGGTCGTGCCCGGGCTCGACGTCGACGACCTGCGCGTGCAGGCGCGCGTCAACGGCGAGACCCGGCAGGACGGGCGCACGTCGCAGATGATCTTCGACACCGCGTACCTCGTCTCGTACGCGTCGGAGGTGTTCACGCTCCTGCCGGGCGACGTCATCCTCACGGGCACGCCGGCCGGCGTCGGGCCGGTCGACCACCGCGACGTCGTCGAGGTCGAGGTCGAGGAGATCGGCGTGCTGCGCAACCCCGTCGTGCGCCGCTGACCCGTGCAGGGGGCGGGGCCCGGGCCGGCCCCTGACCCTGCGGGGTCCTCTCCCTGCTCCTACGCTCGCGTGATCGGGCGGACCGGGGGTGGGGCATGCAGGCGGTCATCGACTGGCTGACGGACGCGCTGTACTCGTACTGGCTCGTCTACCTGCTGGTCGGCGTGGGGCTGTGGTTCACGGTCCGCACCGGCGTCGTCCAGGTCCGGCTGTTCCCCGCCATGCTGCGGCAGGTGCTGTCGTCGCGGTCCGACGCCGAGGGCGGCATCTCCTCGTTCCAGGCGTTCGCGGTCGGCCTGGCCTCGCGCGTCGGCACGGGCAACATCGCCGGTGTCGCGGTCGCGCTCACGCTCGGCGGGCCCGGCGCGATCTTCTGGATGTGGGTCGTCGCGCTCGTCGGCATGGCCACCGCCTTCGTCGAGGCGACGCTCGCCCAGGTCTTCAAGGTGCGCGCCGACGACGGCTCCTACCGGGGCGGGCCGGCGTACTACATCGAGCGGGGGCTGGGCTCACGCCGGTGGGGGGTCGTGTTCGCGCTGCTGCTCGTGTTCACGTTCGGCTTCGCGTTCAACATGGTGCAGGCCAACACGATCGCGGTGACGTTCGAGGCGAGCCACGGCGTGCCCGTGGCGTGGACGGCCGTCGTGCTCGTCGTCCTCGCTGCGCCGGTGCTGTTCGGCGGGGTGCGGCGCGTGGCGCGGGTGGCGGAGCTCGCGCTGCCCCTGATGGCGGGGGCGTACCTGCTGCTGGCCCTCGTGGTCGTGCTGCTGAACCTCGGTGCCGTGCCCGACGCGTTCGGGCAGATCCTGCGCGGCGCGTTCGGCCTCGACAGCGCGCTCGCGGGCACGGCCGGCGGCATCCTCGCCGCCGTCCTGAACGGCACGAAGCGCGGGTTGTTCTCGAACGAGGCAGGTATGGGGTCGGCGCCGAACGCAGCGGCGACCGCCACGGTGTCGCACCCCGCCAAGCAGGGCCTGATCCAGTCGCTGGGGGTGTTCGTCGACACGATCCTCGTCTGCTCGGCGACGGCGCTGCTCGTGCTCCTCGCCGGCCCCGACGTCTACGTCCCGGGGGCGACCGGCGGTCCCGAGGGCGCCGCACTGACGTCGGCGGCCGTCGCGCACGAGCTCGGCGGCTGGACGACGTGGCTCATGAGCGTCGTCGTCTTCACGTTCGCCTTCTCCTCGGTGCTCGGCAACTACTCCTACGCCGAGGTCAACCTCACGTTCCTCGGCATCCGGGGACGCGCGCTCACGGCGCTGCGCACGCTCGTGCTCGCCGCGGTGGGGCTCGGCTCCCTGCTGGCGCTGACGACGGTGTGGGCGCTCGCCGACATCGCGATGGCGCTCATGGCGACCGTGAACCTCGTCGCCATCCTGCTGCTGTCCCGGTGGGCCCTCGGCACGCTCGCCGACTACCGCGCGGCCCGGGCCGCGGGCACCGACGCACGCTTCGTCGGGCACGGCAACGCGCTGCTCCCGGGCGACGTGCCCGGGGACGTCTGGGCGCCGGGCGTGCGGGACGGGGCGCTGCCCGCGCGCTCGCTAGGCTGAGGACGACCCCGCCCGTCCCACCCCGAGGTGACCCGTGCCCAGCAGTGCCGTCCGCGTCCGCTTCTGCCCCTCGCCGACCGGCACCCCGCACGTCGGGCTCATCCGCACCGCGCTGTTCAACTGGGCGTACGCGCGGCACGTCGGCGGCACGTTCGTCTTCCGCATCGAGGACACCGACCCGGCGCGCGACTCGCAGGAGAGCTACGAGCAGCTGCTCGACGCGCTGCGCTGGCTCGGCCTCGACTGGGACGAGGGCGTCGAGGTGGGCGGGCCGTACGAGCCGTACCGGCAGTCGCAGCGCTACGACCTGTACCGCGAGGTCACGCGCAAGCTCGTCGAGGGCGGGTACGCGTACGAGTCGTTCTCGACGCCGGAGGAGATCGAGGCGCGTCACCGCGCCGCCGGCCGCGACCCGAAGCTCGGCTACGACGGGTACGACCGCGACCTGACCGAGGAGCAGAAGGCGGCCTACCGTGCGGAGGGCCGCGAGCCCGTGCTGCGGCTGCGGATGCCCGACGAGGACGTGACGTTCACCGACCTCGTGCGCGGTGAGGTGACGTTCAAGGCCGGCTCGGTGCCGGACTTCGTCATCGTCCGCGGGAACGGCCACCCGCTGTACACGCTGGTCAACCCGGTGGACGACGCGCTCATGGGGATCACGCACGTGCTGCGCGGCGAGGACCTGCTCTCCTCGACGCCGCGCCAGGTGGTGCTGTACCGCGCGCTGCTCGAGCTGGGGGTCGCGCAGGTCGTGCCGCAGTTCGGGCACCTGCCGTACGTCATGGGTGAGGGCAACAAGAAGCTCTCCAAGCGCGACCCCGAGTCGAACCTCTTCCTGCACCGCGCGAACGGGTTCACGCCCGAGGGCCTGCTGAACTACCTGGCGCTGCTCGGCTGGTCCATCGCCCCGGACCGTGACGTGTTCACGGTCGAGGAGATGGTCGCGGCGTTCGACGTCGCCGACGTGAACCCGAACCCGGCCCGCTTCGACCAGAAGAAGGCCGAGGCGATCAACGCCGCGCACGTGCGCCTGCTCGCCCCGGAGGACTTCCGCGCGCGCCTCGTGCCCTACCTGCACGCCGCGGGCCTGGTCCCCGCCGCCGCCTACGCGGACCTGTCCGACGAGCACCGCGCGCTGCTCGACGCGGGTGCGCCGCTCGTGCAGGAGCGCATGACGCTGCTGGGCGAGGTCGTCGGCATGCTCGGCTTCCTCTTCGTCACCGACGACGCCCTCGAGGTGGCGGACGACGCGCGTGCGGCGCTGCGGCCCGAGGCGGCGGACGTGCTCGACGCGTCCGCGCGGGTGCTCGGCGACCTGCCGGCCGACGGCTTCACGACCGAGGCCACGCAGGCGGCGCTGCAGGAGGCCCTCGTCGACGGCCTCGGCATCAAGCCGCGGTTCGCGTACACGCCGCTGCGGGTCGCGCTGACCGGCCGCCGGGTCTCGCCGCCGCTGTTCGAGTCGATGGAGATCCTCGGCAAGGACGCCACGCTGGCCCGCATCGCCCGCCTGCGCGGCACGCTCGGCGCGTGAGCGGCGAGCGGCTCGTCGACGGCGTCCTGCTCGACATCGACGACACGCTCGTCGACACGCGTGCGGCCTTCCGGACGGCGATCGGGGAGGTGCTGCGCGCGTACGCGGGCGACGTCGACGAGGCGACCGTCGACGCCGCTCTCTCCGCGTGGCGCGCCGACGTGAACGGCCACTACCGCGCCTACACGCGCGGCGAGGTCGACCACCGGGCGCAGCGCATGGCCCGCGCCAACGAGCTGCACGCGGCGTTCGGCGGGCCCGTGCTCGACGACGTGGCGTACGAGGAGTGGGACGCCCGCTTCGACGCGGCGTTCCGTGGCGGCTGGACGGCCCACGTCGACGCCGTCGCCGGGCTGACCGCGCTGCTCGAGGCGGGCGTCGTGGTCGGCGCGCTGACGAACGCAGCGATCGGCTACCAGACCGACAAGCTCGTCCGCGCCGGCCTCGACGCGCACCTGCAGGTGCTCGTCGGCGTCGACACCCTCGGCGTCGGCAAGCCCGACCCCCGCGTGTTCGTCGAGGCATGCCGCCGGCTCGGCACCGACCCGACCCGCACCGCCTACGTGGGCGACGAGCCGGACGTCGACGCCCGCGCCGCGGTGGCCGCCGGACTGGTCGGGGTGTGGCTCGACCGGCCGGGGCCCCGGCGCGTCGACGTGCCGGAGGCCGACGTGGCGGCGGCGCGCGCCGCGGGCGTGCACGTCGTCACCGCACTGTCCGAGCTGCCGGACGTGCTCGGCCTCTGACGCCGCAGCAGCGACGGCCCGAGCCGGCTCACGGGCGCGGTGCCGGTACCACCGCCTGCGCCCGCGAGGGCCCGGGGCAGCGAGGCCCGTGCGGCCGCTCGATGACCTGGGTCTCGAACGCGACGTCGGCCCGGTGCACCACCGTGCCGTCGCGCACCACCTCGACCCGCGCGCTGCTCGGGGACGACGACCCCTGACCCGTCCACGTCGAGCCCTGCGTGCCGCTCCCGGTGACGTCGGTGCCCGCCGGGAAGCGGACCTCGAGCACGTGCACGTCGCGGTCCGGCCACGCGTCGTCGAGCCGCACCTCGACGTGCGTGGACCAACCGATCGCCGGGCAGGTCGCCGGTCCCACCGGCAGCGCGCCGTGCTGCACCAGCGCGAGCGCCGTCGCGGAGGCGGCGAGCACGACAGCCAGGACGGCGCGCCGGCGCCCACGCGGCGCCGGACTGTGCCGGGTCGGGGGCTCGTCCGGTCGCCGGCCCTCACCCGTGCCCGGGTGCGCGCCCCTCATGCGTCGGGTACGTCGGTCCCGCCCGTCGCGAGGGCCGCGAGGACCTCGTCGTGCAGGAGCCCGTTCGTGACGAGCGCGTTCCCGCCGTGCGGGCCGGGGACGCCGTCGACGGACGTGAACCGGCCGCCGGCCTCGGTGACGATCGGCACGAGCGCGGCCATGTCGTGCAGCGCCAGCTCGGGCTCCAGCGCGACGTCCACGGCGCCCTCCGCGACGAGCGTGTAGGACCAGAAGTCGCCGTAGGCCCGGGTGCGCCACACCCGGCGGGTCAGGTCGAGGAACCGGTCGAGCCCGCCGCGCTCCTCCCACCCGGTCAGGCTCGAGTACGACAGCGACGCGTCCTCCAGCGCCCCGACGGACGACACCTGCAGGCGCGACGCCGACGCCAGGGAGCGCCCGCTCCACGCGCCGGACCCCTTCGCCGCCCACCACCGCTTGCCCAGCGCGGGGGCGCTGACGACCCCGACGACCACCTCGTCGCCGTCCATGAGCGCGAGCAGCGTCGCCCACACCGGCACGCCGCGCACGAAGTTCTTCGTGCCGTCGATCGGGTCCACGACCCACCGCCGCGGCCCGTGGCCCGTGTCGCCCATCTCCTCGCCGTGCACGGCGTCGCGCGAGCGCGCCCGGCTGAGCTGCGTACGGACGAGCTCCTCCGCGGCGCGGTCCGCGTCGGAGACGGGCGTGAGGTCCGGCTTCGTCTCGACGCGCAGGTCCTGCGCCTTGAACCGCCCCATGGTCACCGAGTCGACCTGGTCGGCGATCACGTGGGCCAGGCGCAGGTCGTCGTCGTACGCGGTCGCCATGCGTGCTCCTTCGTCGGTGGTCGCGCGCCACCGTACCGGTGCGGGCACCGGCGGTGCGGGACCGGGCGTGCCGACGGTCGTCGGGCCGCGGCCGGGCCCTCACCGCGTCGGCTCGTCCGGCTCCGCGGTGCCGAGCCTGCTCACGAGCAGGCGGCGGAACGAGTCGACGCGCGCCGTGCGGGCGTCGCGCGTGGCGTCGTCCGCCGCCTCGGCGACCCAGTCGTCGAGCGCGCAGTCGGGGGAGTCGGCCAGGTGCGTGCACCCGCGCGGGCACTCGGCGGCGACGTCGGCGAGGTCGCCGAACGCGCGCACGAGGCTCTCGGGCTGCACGTGCGCGAGCCCGAACGACCGCACGCCCGGCGTGTCCACGACCCACGTCGGCGCGGACGTCCCCGGCACCTCCAGCGCGACCGCGGAGGTCGACGTGTGCCGGCCGCGGCCCGTGACGTCGTTGACGACGCCCGTGGCGCGGTGGGCGTCGGGCACGAGCGCGTTGACGAGGGTCGACTTGCCCACGCCCGAGTGGCCGACGAGCACGGACACGCGCCCGTCGAGGGCCTCGAGCAGCGCGTCCAGACCGACGATCCGCCGCTCGCCCGTCGCGGGGTCGTCCTCCCGGCGCGTCACGACGACCTCGACGCCGATCGGCGCGTACATCGCGACCAGCTCGTCCGGGGACGCGAGGTCCGCCTTGGTCAGGGCGAGGAGCACGTCCATGCCGGCGTCGTACGCGGCGACGACGCAGCGGTCGATCATGCGCGTGCGCGGCTCCGGGTCGGCCAGCGCGGTGACGACGACGAGCCGGTCCGCGTTCGCGACGATGACGCGCTCGACGGGGTCCGTGTCGTCGGCGGTGCGGCGCAGCACGGTCCGGCGCTCGCCGATCCGGACGATGCGCGCGAGGGTGTCCTTCGCGCCCGAGGTGTCGCCCACGACGTCGACCCGGTCCCCGGGCACGACGCGCTCACGCCCCAGCTCACGGGCCTTCATCGCCAGGACGCGCGTCTCGTCGGGCGTGCCGGGCTCGATCAGGAGCGTGTAGCGGCCGCGGTCGACGGCGACGACCATCGCCGAGCGGGCGTCCTCGTGCGCGGGGCGCTGCTTGGTGCGGGGGCGCGACCCCCGCCCGGGACGGATCCGGACGTCCCGCTCGTCCCAGCGCCGTTCGGGCATCAGGCGGTGGCCCCCGCGTGCGCCCCGGCGAGCATGCCGGACCACATGCCGACGAAGTCGGGCAGCGTCTTGGCGGTCGTCGCGACGTCCTCGACCCGCACGCCGGGCACCCGCAGGCCGACGAGTGCGCCGGCCGTGGCCATGCGGTGGTCCGCGTAGGTCCGCCACGTCGCGCCGTGCAGCGGGCGCGGCGTGACGACGAGCCCGTCGGCGGTCTGCTCGGCCTGGCCGCCGACCCGTGTGATCTCCGCGGCGAGCGCGGTCAGCCGGTCCGTCTCGTGGCCGCGCAGGTGCCCGATGCCGCGCAGCCGGGTGGGGGAGTCGGCGAGCGCGGCGAGGCCCGCGATCGTCGGCGCGAGCTCGCCCGCGGCGTGCAGGTCGAGGTCCAGGCCGTGCACCGCACCCGTCCCGGTCACGGACAGCACGTCGCCGTCCAGGGACGTGACGGCGCCCATGGCCGTGAGGATCTCCGGCAGCAGCGCGCCCGGCTGCGTGGTGGCGGCGGGCCAGCCGGGCACGCGGACCGTGCCGCCGGCGACGAGCGCGGCGCACAGGAACGGGGCCGCGTTCGACAGGTCCGGCTCCACGCGGACGTCGCGCCCGGCGACCGGCCCCGGCTCCACCCGCCAGATCTCGGGGCGCGAGTCGTCGACGACCACACCGGCCGCGCGCAGGACGTCGACCGTCATCGCGATGTGCGGCAGGCTCGGCAGCGTCGGACCCGTGTGCCGGACCGTCAGCCCGTGCTCGTACCGGGCACCGGCGAGCAGCAGGCCCGAGACGAACTGGCTCGACGCGGACGCGTCCACGTCGACCTGTCCGCCCGCGACGCCCCCGCGCCCGTGCACCGTGAACGGCAGGAAGCCGGGCTCGCCGTGCCACTCCAGCCGCACGCCCAGGGCCTGCAGCGCCGCGAGCACGGGTGCCATCGGGCGGACGCGCGCGTGGGCGTCGCCGTCGAACCGCACCGGGCCGTCGGCCAGGGCGGCCATGGGCGGGACGAAGCGCATCACCGTGCCGGCCAGGCCGCAGTCGACCTCGACCCCGCCCCGCACGGGACCGGGCTCGACCGTCCAGTCCGAGCCGTCCTCCTCGACACGCGAGCCGAGCGCCCGCAGCGCGTCCGCCATGAGACGGGTGTCGCGGCTCGACAGCACACCGCGCAGCCGGCTGGGCCGGTCACCCAGGGCCGCGAGCACCAGGTAGCGGTTCGAGAGCGACTTCGACCCCGGGACCTCCACGGTGGCGTCGACGGGGCCGGTCGCGACGGGGGCGTCCCAGAGGGCGGCGGAGGCGGAGGTCATGTCGGCAGGCTAGCGGCGGGGCGGGGACGGGCGCCGGTGCGTCCGGCCCGCCGTCGGCGTCACGCCGCGGAGTGCCTGGCGGCCCAGCGGGCGCGCGCCTGCCGCAGGTGAGCACGGTCGGCGCGTGCGTGCTGCAGCCGCCACCCGACGCCCGGACGTCCCTCCAGGTCCGCGCCCGCGAGCAGCGCGCCGCCCGTGAAGCCGGCGGCACGGATCAGCCGCTCGGTGCGCTCGCGCTCCTCCTGCTCGGATCGCTTGCGACCCAGCGGCAGGTTGACGAGGACGATCGGCAGGGTCAGCGCGGCCAGCGTCAGGGACGCCGTGCGCGGCGCCCGCCCGACGGCGAGCGACGCCGCCGCGACGACGAGCGCGGCGCCGTGGACGCGTGCGACCGTGGCGAGCTGCTCCTCGCTGACGCGCCCCTCGAGCGCGTCCCCCACGGGTCCGCCGACCCGGGTGCCGGCGTCCTCGGGGAGCCGCGTGCGCAGGCCGTCGAGCGCGTCGCGCACGATCCGGGCGTGGCCCTGCGGGTGTCGCAGCGCGTCGAGGCCCTGCGAGACGAACCAGGTGGCGAACATCGGTCGGGCGGCGCGGCGCAGCAGCACGGGTTCCTCCGGGCGCAGGGGCGGGTGGACCTCCCCACGCTAGCCGCGTGGGCCGTGGACGGCGCGTCGGACGGTGCCGGTCCCGGACGCCCGTGCCCCGTCCGGCCGGCGTGCCGGGAATGTGCGGAGCGGTCGACGCTGTTGACCCGGGCATGAGCGTGCTCCTCCAGGCCGGTGCGACGGGTCCCGTCGTCGTCGGCCCTCCCGTCCCGGTGCCGGGCCACCCGTTCGCGCCCCGCCCAGGTGACGTCCAGCGGGGAGCACTAGGCTCGTGGGTGATGAGCGAGGACACGGCAGGCATCGACATCGGCACCGAGACGACACGCGCCCCGGAGACCGAGGACGACGCGGCCCGCACCGACCGGTTCGAGACCGAGGCGCTGGTCCACCTGGACCAGCTGTACGGCGCTGCCCTGCGCATGACGCGCAACCCGGCGGACGCCGAGGACCTCGTGCAGGAGACCTTCACGAAGGCCTTCGCGGCGTTCCACCAGTACCGGCCCGGCACGAACCTCAAGGCGTGGCTGTACCGGATCCTGACGAACACCTACATCAACTCCTACCGCAAGAAGCAGCGCGAGCCGCAGCAGTCGCGGTCGGAGGAGATCGAGGACTGGCAGCTCGCACGCGCGGAGTCGCACACGTCGAGCGGCCTGCGCTCGGCGGAGGCGGAGGCGCTCGACCACCTGCCCGACTCCGACGTGAAGGACGCGCTCCAGCGCATCCCGGAGGACTTCCGCATCGCGGTGTACCTCGCGGACGTCGAGGGGTTCGCCTACAAGGAGATCGCGGAGATCATGGGCACGCCGATCGGGACGGTCATGTCCCGGCTGCACCGAGGCCGCTCGCAGCTGCGTGAGCTGCTGTCCGACTACGCCCGCGACCGCGGGCTCGCCGGCGCGACCCCGTCGGCACCGGAGGGCGCACGATGAGCACGTTCGAGGAGGAGCGGGCGCAGGAGAGCGCGTCCGTGCCCGCGGACCCGTGCAGCGGCGGCGACGTCCGCTGCAGCGACGCGGTCGCGCGCCTGTGGGAGTACGTCGACTCCGAGCTGGGCGAGCTGGACCGCAACCGGATCGCGGCGCACCTGGCGGAGTGCCGGCCGTGCCTCGAGGAGGAGCAGGTCGAGCTCGTCATGAAGCAGCTCGTGCGCCGCTGCTGCCAGGAGGAGGCGCCGGCGACGCTGCGCCTGCGCATCCACGAGCAGATCACGGTGCTGCGGCTGCGCGCCGCGGCCGGCCCGGACGCCTGACGGCGCCACCCGCACCCGTACGACGAGGGCCCCGGAGCGTGTGCTCCGGGGCCCTCGTGCGTCGGCGTCGAACGCTCAGGCGTTGGGACGCTTGCCGTGGTTCGCGGCGTTGCCCTTGCGGGAACGGCGCTTGCGGCCGCGCTTGCTCATCGCTGGTCTCCTCGCGTCGTGCGGGCGCGCGCACACGTGCGCGCACCAGGGGTCGCCCCATCGTCCCACACCGGCGGCGGCACGCGTGCGCGCCACCCGTGCGGGTGCCGGGCTCAAGTGCCGACGTGGTCGGCCCGATGACACCTGCGTGGCAGAGACCCAGTCGGTGATCCCGTTCCTGCACGCGCTGGTCAGCACGAACGGCTCGGACCTGCACTGCAAGGTCGGCTCGGCGCCGCGTGTGCGCGTCGACGGCCGCCTGCGCAAGCTCCAGGCACCCGACCTGCGGCCCGCTGACACCGAGCGCATGCTCGACGACGTCCTGCCCGACGAGCTCGTCGAGAGCTTCCGCGCCACCAAGGAGGCGGACTTCGCGTACTCGCTGCCGGGCGTCGGGCGCTTCCGCGTCAACGCCTACCAGGCGCGGGGCACGTACGGGCTGGTGTTCCGCCGCGTGTCTGTGGGGGCGCAGTCGCTGGGGGAGCTGGGCCTGCCCGAGGTGGTCGGCGAGCTGGCGCTCGAGCCCCGGGGGCTGGTGCTGGTGACCGGGCCCACGGGCTCGGGCAAGACGACGACCCTCGCGTCGATGGTCGACCTCGTGAACACGCTGCGCGAGGTCAACATCGTCACGATCGAGGACCCCATCGAGATCCTGCACGCCGACAAGCGCGCGATCGTCTCGCAGCGCGAGGTCCGGCAGGACACCGACAACTTCACCGTGGCGCTGCGCGCCGCGATGCGCCAGGACCCGGACGTGATCCTCGTCGGCGAGATGCGCGACGTGGAGACCGTCCGCGCCGCGTTGTCCGCCGCCGAGACCGGTCACCTCGTGCTGTCGACGCTGCACACCATCGACGCGGCCGAGACGGTCAACCGCATCGTCGACTTCTTCCCGCCGCACGAGCAGAAGCAGGTGCGCATCGCGCTGGCCCAGGCGCTGCGGGGGATCGTGTCGCAGCGCCTCCTGCGCCGCGCCGACGGCACCGGCCGCGTCGTCGCCGTCGAGGTCATGGTCAACACGGGCCGCACGGCGGAGGCGATCGTCGAGCCGCAGGACAACCCGGCGATCCTGGAGCTGATCAAGGAGGGCGACTTCTACAAGATGCAGACCTTCGACCAGCACCTGTTCTCGCTCGTCCGCGACGCCGTCGTGACCTACGAGGACGCTCTCGCGGTGGCGTCGAACCCGCACGACCTCACCCTCGAGCTGCGTGCGGCCGGCCTGGTCGGGTGACCGTGCCCCGGGGAGCGCCCGGGGCCGTCAGGCGTCGTGCGGCAGGCCCAGCCAGTCGTGCCAGCGGGTGTGCAGGACGAGCCACGCCATGAGGCCGTAGCCGGCCTGCCCGGGCAGGTGCCCGGGGGACGTCGCCATGTCGGCGAGCCACTGGTCGTGCGCCGCGAGCGGCGTGTACATGTCCACGTACGGCACGCGGCGGCGGGCGGCGACGTCGCCGAGCGCCGCCGACAGCTCGGCGATCTTGTCCCCGTCCTCGGGGGCGCCCGGGGGCGGGCCCACGACGAACGCGGGGATGCGCCGCTGCTCGGCGACGTCGAGGACGTTGGCGAGGTTGAGGCGGCTGCGGGCGAGCGAGAGGCCGGCCGTGACGTCGGCACGCCCGATGCCGACGACGAGCCGGTTGTCGGCGGCGGGGGAGAGCCGGCGCGACACCTCGGGGTCCCAGCGCACGCCGAGCTCCGTGCTGTTCTCGCCCGGGACGGCGAGCGTGAGGACCGTCAGCGGCTCCGCCGTGGATGTGCGCGCGGCCACGCGGCCGACCCACCCGAGCCCTCGGGGGTCCCCCGCGCCCGCGACCAGCTCGTCGCCGATGACCGCGAGCCGGAGCGGCACCTCACCCACGTCCCGTCCTCCTGCCACTGTCCCGTGCGCCGGCGGTCGCCGGTGCACGGGACAGTGTCGCAGCAGGGCGCGCCCTGTGCCCGCTCCTGCCCGGCAGGCGTGTTGGCGCGCGTCAGTGCCGGGAGCCGACGGGCACGGAGGGCAGGCCGTCGCGGTCCTGCCACGCGTCGTGCGAGGCCGGCGGGCGGCGGTCGCCGAGGCCGTCGCGGGCGACGAGCCGCCAGAGCCACGTGAGCCACGCGGCGAGGGCGAGGAGCGAGATCACGAGCCAGACGATGTCCATGGCAGATAGCCTGCGACCGCAGCGATGGCGCCACGAGTGGCCGGAAGGACGATGAGCGTCGACATCCTGCCAAGGCTGTGCGAGGCTCGACGTGTGCTGCACTCCGTCGCCGTCCTCGCGCTGCCCAACGCCGCCCCCTTCGAGCTGGGCACGGCCTGCGAGGTGTTCGGGATCGACCGCTCGGACACCGGTGGCCCCTCGTTCGACTTCCGCGTGTGCGGGCCGACCCCCGGCGTGCCGGTGCGCACCAAGGGCGGCTTCTCGCTCGTCGTCGAGCACGGGCTCGAGGCGACGCGCGACGTCGACCTCGTCGTCGTGCCCGCGTACGGGGCCGAGCCCGCGCCGCTGGGGGAGGACGTGCTGCAGGCGCTGCGAGACGCCCACGAGCGTGGTGCGTGGCTGCTCAGCATCTGCAGCGGCGCGTTCGCGCTCGGGGAGGCCGGCCTGCTCGACGGCCGGCGCTGCACGACGCACTGGATGCACGCCGCCGAGCTCGCCGCGCGCTTCCCGACCGCGACGGTCGACCCGGCGGTCCTGTTCGTCGAGGACGGACGGGTCATCACCGGAGCGGGCACGGCCGCCGGCATCGACGCCTGCCTGCACCTCGTGCGCCGCGAGCTGGGCGGCGCCGCGGCGACCGCGATCGCCCGCCGGATGGTCGTCCCGCCCCAGCGCGACGGCGGCCAGGCGCAGTACGTCGACACCCCGCTGCCCGAGGCCGACACGCTCGCGCCGCTGCTCACGTGGATGTCCGAGCACCTCGACGAGGACCTGTCCGTGCCGGCGCTGGCCGCGCGTGCCCTGATGTCGCCCCGCACGTTCGCCCGGCGGTTCCGTGCGGAGACGGGCACCACGCCCGCCGCCTGGGTCGCACGGCAGCGCGTCGTGCGCGCGCAGGAGCTGCTCGAGCGCACCGACGTCCCCGTCGACGAGGTGGCGCGCCTGTGCGGCCTCGGCTCGTCCGCGCAGCTGCGCCACCACTTCGCCCGCACGCTCGGCACGAGCCCGCAGGCGTACCGGCGGCGCTTCGCGTGCGTCGACGAGCCGGCGGACGCGGCCGCGGCGGTCGGCGCCTGAGACGACGACGCCCCGGCGCCCGCGAGGAGCGGGGCCGGGGCGTCGGGGTGCGTCGCGTCAGCGGCGGAAGGCCGCGTCGACCAGCTCCTTCTGCTCCGCCTGGTGCTTCTTCGCCGAGCCCGCGGCCGGCGACGCCGACTCGGGGCGCGACACCACGCGCAGCGGACGCTCGACGACCTGCGGCAGGTGCGAGGACATGTACGTCCACGGCCCCTGGTTCTGCGGCTCGTCCTGCACCCACACGAGCTCGGCACCGTCGAACGGCGCCAGCGCCTCGCGGATCGCGTCCGGCTCCAGCGGGTACAGCTGCTCGAACCGCACGATCGCGGTCTGCTGGTCGCCCGACGTCGCGCGGTGCGCGAGCAGGTCCCAGTAGACCTTGCCCGAGCACAGCAGGACGCGGGTCACCTGGTCGGCCTTCGCCGCGGCCAGCTCGTCGCCGATCACGGTGCGGAACGTCCCCGAGGTGAAGTCCTCGACCTTCGACGTCGCGGCCTTCAGGCGCAGCATCGACTTCGGCGTGAACACCACGAGGGGCCGGCGCGGGCGCTTGTACGCCTGGCGACGCAGCAGGTGGAAGTGCGACGCGGGCGTCGACGGCTGCGCGATCGTCATGTTCTCCTCGGCCGCCATCTGCAGGAAGCGCTCGATGCGCGCCGACGAGTGGTCCGGCCCCTGCCCCTCGTAGCCGTGGGGGAGCAGCAGGACGACCGACGAGCGCTGGCCCCACTTCTGCTCCGCCGACGAGATGAACTCGTCGATGACGGTCTGCGCGCCGTTGACGAAGTCTCCGAACTGCGCCTCCCACAGCACGAGCGCGTCCGGACGCTCGACGGAGTAGCCGTACTCGAAGCCGAGCGCCGCGTACTCCGACAGCGACGAGTCGTACACCCAGAACTTCGCCTGGTCGCCCGACAGGTACAGCAGCGGCGTCCACTCCGCGCCCGTCTCGCGGTCGTGCAGCACCGCGTGCCGCTGCACGAACGTGCCGCGGCGCGAGTCCTGCCCGGCGAGCCGCACGGGCGTGCCCTCGACCAGCAGCGAGCCGAACGCGAGGATCTCGCCGAAGCCCCAGTCGATCCCGCCCTCGCGGCTCATCTGCTCGCGCTTGGCGAGCATCTGCGCGAGCTTCGGGTGGACCGTGAAGCCCTCGGGCGCCCGCACGTGCGCCTGCCCGATGCGCTCGAGGACCGACGACGGCACCGCCGTCTGCCAGCCGACCATGACGCCGGCATCCTCCTGCTGCGACTCCGGCCGCTCGAGGCCCGCGACCGTCTCGACGTCGCCCTGGGGCGCCGTCCAGCCGTCCTCGCGCGTCTCGGTGAACACGCGCTCGAGCTGCGACTGGTAGTCGCGCAGCGCCTGCTCCGCCTCCTCGAGCGTGATGTCGCCGCGGGCGACGAGCGTCTCGGTGTAGAGCTTGCGCACCGACCGCTTGGCCTCGATGAGGTTGTACATGAGCGGCTGCGTCATCGACGGGTCGTCGCCCTCGTTGTGGCCCCGGCGGCGGTAGCAGACCATGTCGATGACGACGTCGCGCGCGAACTGCTCGCGGTACTCGAACGCGAGCTCGGCCACGCGCACGCACGCCTCCGGGTCGTCCCCGTTGACGTGGAAGACCGGCACCTGCAGGCCCTTGACCACGTCGGTGGCGTACTGGGACGAGCGCGACGACGACGGGCCGGTGGTGAACCCGACCTGGTTGTTCACGATCACGTGGATCGTGCCGCCGGTGCGGTAGCCGCGCAGCTGCGCGAGGTTCAGCGTCTCGAACACGACGCCCTGCCCCGCGAACGCCGCGTCGCCGTGGATGAGGATCGGCAGGACGGAGAAGCCGTCGCCACCGAGGTCGATGCGGTCCTGCTTGGCCCGCACGATGCCCTCGAGCACCGGGTCGACCGCCTCGAGGTGCGAGGGGTTCGCCGCCAGGTACACCGAGGTCGTGGCGCCCGACTCCGCGGTGAACGTGCCCTCGGTGCCCAGGTGGTACTTCACGTCGCCCGAGCCCTGGACCGACTTCGGGTCCTGGTTGCCCTCGAACTCGCTGAAGATCTGGCCGTAGGACTTGCCCGCGATGTTCGCGAGCACGTTGAGCCGCCCGCGGTGCGCCATGCCGATGCCGACCTCGTCGAGGCCGCCGTTCGCCGCCTTCGACAGGATCGCGTCGAGCAGCGGGATGAGCGACTCGCCGCCCTCGAGCGAGAAGCGCTTCTGGCCGACGTACTTGGTCTGCAGGAACGTCTCGAACGCCTCGGCGGCGTTGAGGCGGCGCAGCACGCGCAGCTGGTCCTCGCGCGGGGTGCGGGCGTAGCCGGACTCCAGGCGCTCCTGCAGCCAGCGGCGCTGCCGCGGGTCCTGCAGGTGCATGTACTCGACACCGATGGTGCGGCAGTACGAGTCCCGCAGCAGGCCGAGGACGTCGCGCAGCGTGGCGCGCGTCTTCCCCGTGAACCCACCGGTCGGGAACGTGCGGTCCAGGTCCCACAGCGTCAGGCCGTGGTTCTGCACGTCGAGGTCCGGGTGCTTGCGCTGGCGGTAGGCGAGCGGGTCGGTGTCCGCCATGAGGTGGCCGCGCGAGCGGTACGCGTGGATGAGCTCCGCGATGCGCGCCGGCTTCAGGGCCTCCGCGTCCGGGTCGTGGTCCGCGTCGCGCACCCAGCGGACGGGCTCGTACGGCACGCGCAGCGCCGCGAAGACGCGGTCGTAGAACCCGTCCTCGCCGAGCAGCTTGCGGCCGAGGATCCGCAGGAAGTCGCCGGACTGGGCGCCCTGGATGATGCGGTGGTCGTACGTCGAGGTGATCGTCAGCACCTTCGACACGCCCATGCGGTTGAGCTGCTCGGCGGACGTCCCGGCGAACTCCGCCGGGTAGTCCATGGCGCCGACGCCGACGATCGTGCCCTGCCCCTGCATCAGGCGCGGCACCGAGTGCACCGTGCCGATCGTGCCCGGGTTCGTCAGGGAGATCGTCGTGCCGGCGAAGTCCTCGACCGTGAGCTTGCCGTTGCGCGCGCGCCGCACGACGTCCTCGTAGGCCGTCCAGAACTGCGCGAAGTCGAGCGTCTCCGCCTTCTTGATCGAGGGCACGAGCAGCTGGCGCGAGCCGTCCGGCTTGGCGAGGTCGATCGCGAGGCCGAGGTTGACGTGCGCGGGCTGCAGGACGCCCGGCTTGCCGTCCACGAGGGTGTACGCCGCGTTCATCGCGGGCATCTCGCCGAGCGCCTCGACGAGCGCGAACCCGATGAGGTGCGTGAACGACACCTTGCCGCCGCGGCCGCGGGACAGGTGGTTGTTGATGACGATGCGGTTGTCGACCATCAGCTTGGCCGGCACCGCCCGCACCGAGGTGGCCGTGGGCACCTCGAGGGACTGCTCCATGTTCGTCACGACGCGCGCCGCGGGGCCGCGCAGCTTCTGCACGTCGTCGACCGGCTCGACCTCGTCGTCGGTGCGCCGGGTCGCGGCCACCTCGGCGTAGGGGGCGGTCGCGGGCTGCGCCGTGGCGACGGGGGAGGGGGTGGCGACGACGTCGCGGGGCGCCGCGCCGGGAGTGCGGTCGACCTGCCGCGCCTGCGGCTCCGGGGCGGGGCCCGTCGCCTGCTTCGGGGTGGCGGGCGCCGACGGCGTCGCCGTCGGCGCGGCGGGAGCCGCCGGGCTCGCCGTGCCGTTGCCGGACGGCGTCGTCGGGGCCGTCGCGGGGGCTGCCGCGGCGCCGTCGCCCGCCGGGGCCGGTCGGCCGTCGCCCGCCGGCGACGGGGTCCCCGGCTGGTAGCCCTCGAAGAAGTCCCACCACGCGGGGTCCACCGCGTTCCGGTCCTTCTTGTACTGCTCGTACAGCTCGTCCACGAGCCACTCGTTCGCGCCGAAGTCGGCACGGGTGGGGTCGGACTGCGCCTTCTGGGTCACGCTGGGATCGCCCACTTCCGGTGCGCGGTACCGGGACCGCGCCGTCGCCAGTTCTGTTGACGACAACACTACGTGCTCGACGGGCCGCCGACCGAGCCCGCACGGCGCGTCGACGGCGATCTCCGCGACCTCTTCACCCGACCGCCGAGGGCCGGTCAACGGCCGGGAAAGCGTGGGTCCCTTGGGACCAAAGTCCCGGTCGGAGGCGTGCCAGGCACGGCGTCGGCGGGCCCTCTCAGCCGACGTCGCGGCGCAGCGTCGTGACCCGGCCGAGCGCGGCCAGGACGAGCGCGTAGCCCACGAGGACGAGGAGGCCCTGCCACGCCGGGAGGAGCGGCACCCCGGCCGCGTCGGAGTAGAAGCTGCCCCCCGAGATCGCCTCGCCCGCGGCGCCCGGCAGGTACCGGGAGACGTCCTGCCCCCAGCTGGTGAGCCCGAGCACGAGACGCAGCACGGGCTCGAGGAACTGCGTGAACGCCAGGATCACGACGACCGCGGCGACCTGGTTCGTCAGCACGGTGCCCAGGCCGACGCCGACCACCGCCCACACGGCGAGGGCGAGCGCCGACCGCGCGAGCACGCCCCAGGTGCTCGCCTCGTCCAGACCCGTCGGCTCGCCGAGCAGCGCCAGCACCAGCGCGCCGGCACCGGCGGCCGCGACGGTCCCGACCACCCCGAACAGGACGCCCATGACGCCGCCCGCGGCGAGCTTGGCGGCGAGCACGACGTCCCGGCGCGGCTCGAGCAGCAGCGTCGGCGTGATCGTCCGGTGGCGGTACTCCGTGGTCACCGCGAGCGTGCCGACGACGAGCGGGAACGCGTACCCGAACGTCACCGCGATCGTGTAGACGCTGCGCACCGCGTCGACGCCGGTCCCCGCCCCGCCCGGTCCGCCCGGCCCGCCGGCCGGCGCCCCCGCGCCCTGCGTGACCGCCCACGCCATCACGGCCGACAGGAACGCCATGTACAGGACCATGACGAGCAGCAGCACCCACCACAGCCGCGTGGTGACGACCTTGCGGTACTCCGTCCGCAGCGCCGCGCCCATCAGGCGGCACCGCCCGCGACGTCGGCCGGCCGGTCGACGAGGTCGAGGAAGAGCTGCTCGAGCCCGGCGCCGACGCCCGCGAGCTCGTGCAGCTCGACGCCCGCCGCGAACGCGGCCGCGCCGACCACGGCGGGCGGCACGTCGTGCACCTCGACCGTGAGCGCTCCGTCCGCCGCCCGGGCGGGAGGTCCCGCGGTCGTCCACCCGGAGCGCGCGACGAGGTCGGCCAGGCGGGCGCCGTCCGGCGACGACGCCCGCACCCGCGGCCGGGCCAGGCGCGCGAGGTCGTCGAGCGAGGAGGCGTGCACGAGCCGGCCGCGGGCGATCACCACGACGTCGTCGACCGTCTGCTGCACCTCGGACAGCACGTGCGACGACACGAGCACGGTGCGGCCCTCGGCGGCGAGCGCACGCAGGAAGCCGCGCAGCCACGCGATGCCCTCCGGGTCGAGCCCGTTCGAGGGCTCGTCGAGCAGCAGCACGGGAGGGTCGCCCAGCAGCGTCGTGGCCAGCGCGAGCCGCTGCCGCATGCCCAGCGAGTAGCCGCCGACGCGGCGCCCGCCGGCGGGGCCGAGGCCGACGAGGTCCAGGACCTCCCGCGCCCGCGCGTCGCCCACGCCGGCCTGCGGTGCGTACACGCGCAGGTGGTCCAGCCCGGTCCGGCCCGGGTGGAAGCTGCTCGCCTCCAGCGCGGCGCCGACGACGGTCGCGGGGCGGCGCAGCCGCCCGTAGGGCACGTCGCCGATCGTGGCGGTGCCGGACGTGGGACGGACGAGCCCGAGCAGCATCCGCAGCGTCGTCGTCTTGCCCGCCCCGTTCGGGCCGAGGAAGCCGGTCACGCGGCCGGGCAGCACGTCGATCGTCAGGTCGTCGACCGCCCGCACCGGGCCGAACTGCTTGGTCAGGTGCCGCAGACGCACCGTGCGGGCGTCGGCGGTCGCGGCGACGGCGGCGCGGGTCATGCGTCGAGGCTAGCGGCGGGCGCCCGTGCGGGGCACGGGTCGGCCGTCCCCGGGCAGCGTCACGCGCATCGTGCACCCGGTGGGCGTGTCCGCGACCTCGACGTGGCCGCCGTGCAGCTCGACGGCCCAGCGCACGATCGACAGGCCCAGGCCGGTGCCGCCCGTCGAGCCCTGACCGGTGCGCGCCGGCGTGTTGCCGCGCACGAACCGCTCGAAGACGTGCGCCCGCTGCTCGCGCGCGATGCCGGGGCCGTGGTCCACGACGTCGATGCGCACGTCGCGCCCGACCCGCCTCGCCTCGATGCGGATCTCGTCCTCGAGGGGGGAGTGGCGTGCGGCGTTGTGGAGCAGGTTCGCGACGACCTGGTGCAGCCGCTCCGGGTCGGCCGCCACCGTGAGCTCGGGCGGGTCGACGTCCACCACGAACGTCAGCCGCTTCTGCGCGCCCACGAGGCTCGCCTCGTCGGCCGCCTGGGTGAGCAGCCGCTCGAGGGCGACCTCCTCGACCCGCAGGGGCACCGCGCCCGCCTCGACGCGGGACAGGTCCAGGAGGGACGACACCAGCCGCGAGAGCCGCTCGGTCTGCGCGAGCGCGGTCTGCAGGGTCGCCGGGTCGGGCTCGCTCACGCCGTCGACCATGTTCTCGAGCTGGGCCTGCAGCGCGGTGACGGGCGTGCGGAGCTCGTGGGAGACGTTCGCGACGAGCTCGCGGCGGAAGGTGTCGAGCTGCTGCAGGTCGTCCGCCATCGTGTTGAACGCGTCCGCGAGCTGGCCGACCTCGTCGCGGCTCGTGGAGCGCACGCGGCGGCTGTAGTCGCCGGCGGCCATGGCGCGCGCGGCCGCGGTCATCTCGCGCAGGGGCGACGTCATGCCGCGGGCCAGCAGCTGCGTCAGGGCCAGCGACAGGACGATCGCGATGGGGAGCGTCCGGCTGGGGCCGAGCGTCTGCTGGTAGCCCACCCAGATGATGAGGGCCGCCATCGACACGGTCGCCGCGACGAGCACGCCCAGCTTGATCTTGATGCTGCGCAGCCGGTCCAGCGGGCGCACGTCGGGCAGCTGCCACCCGCGCGCGCCCCCGCGCGCGTGGCGTGCCTCGGGTCCGGTGGGCCCGCTCACGGGTCCTGCGGCTCGCCGGGCACGCCCTCGCCGGGCGCGGGGACGGGCTCGAAGGCGTAGCCGACGCCGTGCACGGTGCGGATCAGGTCCGCACCGAGCTTGCGCCGCAGCGCCTTGACGTGGGAGTCGACCGTGCGCGTGCCGCTCGCGTCGACCCAGTCCCACACGTCGGCCAGCAGCTTCTCGCGCGTGAGCACGGTGCGGGGGGTCTGCGCGAGGGTGAGCAGCAGGTCGAACTCGGTGGGCGTCAGGTGCACCTCGCGGTCGCCGCGCAGCACGCGCCGCTGCGCACGGTCGATCGTCACGTCCCCGGCGACGAGCGGCGGGTCGGGCAGCTGCGCGGCGGCGAGCTCGGCCGCGCGGGCGGCGCGCTCGGTGCGGCGCAGCAGGACCTTGGTGCGGGCCACCAGCTCGCGCATGGAGAACGGCTTGGTCATGTAGTCGTCGGCGCCGACCCCGAGGCCGACGAGCATGTCCGTCTCGTCGTCGCGGGCGGTGAGCATGAGCACCGGCACGGGACGCTCCGCCTGGATCCGGCGGCACACCTCGAGGCCGTCGATGCCGGGCAGCATCACGTCGAGGACGACGACGTCCGGCTGCAGACGCGTCGCGGCGGACACGCCCGCGTACCCGTCCCCGACCGACTCGACGCGCCAGCCCTCCGCCGAGAGGCGGTGCACGATGGCCTGCGCGATTGCCGGCTCGTCCTCCACGACGAGGACCGTCGTGGCGCTCGGCTGCTGCCCGCTGTTCACCATGGGGTCAGGGTGGCACACGCACCCGGGGGCTTCCCGGGGGACGCGACGCGCACGGCGTCCGTAGGATGGTCGCCACCATGAGCAGCTCAAGTCGCTGCCGGCATCGCGTCACCCCCCTCCTCGCACGCACCGCACCGGGTCGTCCCCGGGCGCCGCGGGCGACCCGGTCCGCCGGGCCGGGGGCGGGACGCGACACCGCCGGCCACCCCCCGCCCCGCCGCGCGCGCGCCTGCGCGGCCCCCGGCACCGCGACGCGGTGCCCCGCCCCGGCCCCGTGCCGCGGGCCCGCGCCCCTGCGGGGGTGCCCGTGCTGACCGACTGGCTGCTCGTCGGGCTGGGCGTCCTGCTCACGCTCGGCACCGCCGTCTTCGTCGCCGCCGAGTTCTCGCTCGTCACGCTCGACCCGGGCCTCGTCGAGCAGCAGGAGGGGCAGGACGACGCGCGCGGCCGCGCCGTGGTCCGCGCGCTGCGCCGGCTGTCGACCCAGCTCTCCGGGGCGCAGGTCGGCATCACCCTGACGACCGTGCTGCTCGGCTACACGACGCAGCCCGCCGTCGTGCGGCTGCTCGGCGTGCCGCTGGAGTCCACCGGGCTGTCGCGCGCCGTCGCGGGCGCCGTGGCGGGCGCCCTCGCCCTCGTGCTCGTCAACGGCTTCTCCATGCTGTTCGGCGAGCTCGTGCCGAAGAACTTCGCGATCGCCAGCCCCCTGGGCACCGCGCGACTCGTCGCGCCGCTGCAGGTCGGCTTCACCACCGGGCTGCGCGCGGTGATCGCGATGACGAACGGGACCGCGAACGCGCTGCTGCGCCGCGTCGGCGTCGAGCCGCGCGAGGAGCTGTCGGGCGCGCGCTCGCCCGCCGAGCTCGCCTCGCTCGTGCGCCGCTCGGCCGAGCAGGGCACGCTCGACGCGTCCACCGCCACGCTGCTGACCAACTCGATCGACTTCTCCCGCCTGACCGCGGTCGACGTCATGACGGACCGCACCCGCATGGTCGTGGTGCGCCGCGACGACACCGCCGCGGGCGTCATGGCGCTGGCCCGGCAGACGGGCCACTCGCGCTTCCCGGTCATCGGCGACTCGACCGACGACGTCGTCGGGCTCGTGCACCTGCGCAAGGCGATGGCCGTGCCGCACGAGCGCCGTGCCGAGGTCCCCGCGCCGGCGCTCATGGTCGAGGCGCCCCGGGTGCCCGAGACCGTGGGCCTCGGGCCGCTGCTCGTCGAGCTGCGCGCGCAGGGGCTGCAGATGGCCGTCGTCGTCGACGAGTACGGCGGCACCTCGGGCGTCGTCACGCTCGAGGACGTCGTGGAGGAGCTCGTGGGCGAGGTCGCCGACGAGCACGACCGCACGCGCAGCACGCTCGCGCGGCGCGCGGACGGCGCCTGGGTCCTGCCGGGCGTCCTGCGCCCCGACGAGCTGCACGAGGCGACGGGCCTGCGCGTGCCCGACGAGGGCCCCTACGAGACGCTCGGCGGGCTCCTGATGGCGCGGCTGGGCCGCATCCCGGTGGAGGGCGACGAGGTCGTGGAGGGTTCGGTGCGCCTGCACGTCGAGCGGATGGACGGGCGCCGGGTCGAGCGCGTGCGCGTCGAGGCCGTCGCGACCGAGGAGGCGGGGGCCTGATGGACAGCACCCTGGCGCTCCTGCTCGCGGTCGTGCTCCTCGCGGCCAACGCGTTCTTCGTCGGTGCCGAGTTCGCGCTCATGTCCGCGCGGCGCTCCGCGGTCGAGCCGCTCGCCGAGGCGGGGGACAAGCGGGCCGTCACCGTGCTGTGGGCGATGGAGCACGTCTCGCTCATGCTCGCCGCCGCGCAGCTGGGCATCACCGTCTGCTCGACCAGCCTCGGCCTCGTCGCCGAGCCCGCGATCGCGCACCTCATCGAGGACCCGCTGCACGCGCTCGGCGTCCCTGACGCGCTCACGCACCCGATCGCGTTCGTCATCGCGCTGCTCGTCGTGGTGTACCTGCACGTCGTGCTCGGCGAGATGGTGCCGAAGAACCTGGCCGTCGCCGGCCCGGACCGCGCGGTGCTGCTGTTCGGCCCCGCGCTGGTGTGGGTCGCGCGCGTGCTGCGCCCCGTCATCTCCGCGCTGAACTGGCTCGCGAATCACGTGCTGCGCGCGTTCCGCGTGGAGCCGCAGGACGAGGTCGCGTCGGCGTTCACGGCGGAGGAGGTGCAGCACATCGTCGAGCGCTCGCAGGCGGAGGGTCTGCTGGCCGACGAGCAGGGCCTGCTCGCGGGGGCGATCGAGTTCTCCGACCGCACGGCCGCCGAGGTGATGGTCCCCGTGGACGAGCTCGTGACGGTGACGGAGGGCAGCACGCCCGACGAGATCGAGCACCTGGTGGCCCGCACGGGGTTCAGCCGCTTCCCGGTCGCGGACGCCGCCGGGACGCCCACGGGGTACCTGCACATCAAGGACGTGCTGTACGCCGACGACGTCTCGCGGACCCTGCCCGTCCCGACCTGGCGCGTGCGCACGCTCGCCGTCGTCGCGCCGGACGACGAGGTGGAGACCGCGCTCGCGGCGATGCAGCGGTCGGGGTCGCACCTGGCCCGCGTCGACGCGGACGGCCGCGCCGTCGGCGTCGTGTTCCTCGAGGACATCCTCGAGGAGCTGGTCGGCGAGGTCCGGGACGCGATGCAGCGGGGGCAGCTGCACTGACGCGTCCGTCGGTGTGACCTTCGTCCTCGCGGCCCGGCGTGTCGACAGGTGTGTCGTCCGGTCTGTCCGGTTCTGGACCGGCATGCACCCCGATCAGGGCCTTGGACGCGGTGCCAGGAGGCCGTTATGGTTCCGTGACCGCACAGCCAGGTGCGGGTGAACAGCGGGTCGGACGGAGGTGTCGTGGGGTCGCACGCAGCGGAGCCGACGACCCGGACCCGCCGTTCCCTCCGTGAGGAGAACGCCTCCCGCAGCCGCTCGCGGCGCGTCGACGTCCCGGCTGCGCCGGCCGCGGTCGAGGCGCTCCCGGCCGCCGCCCACGGCGACCCGGCACCCGCCCGCCGCCGCTCCACGACCGTCGTCGGACGGCTCGGCGTGCTCGCCGCGCTCGTCGGCGTCACGGTCGTCGTGCCGGTGTCGCAGGGCGTGGCGGACGGGGAGATCGTCCTCGGCCCCACCGTCGACCCGGACTACCCGACGACCGTGAGCGCGCTGACGGCCCTGCCGCTGTCGGACCTGCCGCCGTCCTCGCTGGTCTCCGCCGACGGCTCCGCCCGCCTGCGGTCGCAGATGGACGTCTCCCGCGCCGCCGAGCGCTCGGCCCTGCCGGGCTGCGACGGCACCGCGCGCCCGACGGGCGCGAACGGGCAGCTCTCGACCGACGACCTGTGCACCCTCTGGGACGGCGTCACGCAGATCCGCGCCGACGCGGCCGTCGCGCTCGCCGAGCTCAACACGGCGTACGTCGCCCGGTTCGGCACCGACATCTGCCTGACGGACGGCTACCGCACCCTCGCGGAGCAGCGGGCCGTCAAGGCGCAGAAGGGCGGCCTCGCGGCGACGCCCGGCAAGAGCAACCACGGCTGGGGCCTCGCGGTCGACCTGTGCGGCCTGCAGAACAACAGCACCCGGTTCGCGTGGATGAACGAGAACGCCCCCGTGTACGGGTGGGAGAACCCCACGTGGGCCAAGCGCGGCGGCTCCGGCCCGTACGAGCCGTGGCACTGGGAGTACATCAAGGGCGTGAAGGCGGACGGCGAGTTCTACGGCTGACGCCTGCGCCCCGCGACGGGGACGGACGTGACGAGGGCCGGCGGTGCAGGTGCACCGCCGGCCCTCGGTCCGTCGTGACGGGTCTCAGACGAGCCCGACGCCCCAGCGGGCCTCGTGCGCCGTGCCGGGCTCGAGCTCGACGAGCAGGTCGCACGTGCGGAACGCGTCGGCGATGCAGGTCATCGGCTCGGCGGCGACCCCGCCGCGCTCGATGCCCTCCAGGCCGTCGCCCGTGCAGACCTGCCAGGCGGGCAGGGTCTCGTCGGCCCACATGGCGACCGTGCGGCCGTCGGAGCCGGTCAGGCGGATCCAGGACAGGCCGTCGGCGTCGCGGATCGGCTCGAGCCAGGCGTCGTCGAGCACGACGCCCGCGAGCGGCTTCGGCTCACGCAGGTCGAAGACGCCCGAGACCGACTCGCTGCCGGTCGGCAGCAGGCGGTTGTCCACCGTCACGTGCCGCTGCGCGTCGACCTGCAGGGTGCACTCGTCGACGGTGCCGGGCCCGGGCGACAGCCACGGGTGGAAGCCGAGCCCGTACGGGGCGACGTCCTCGCCGAGGTTGGTCGCCACCGTGGTGACGTCGAGGCCGCGCTCGGTGAGGCGGTAGGTCACCTCGACGCGGACGGGCCAGGGGTAGCCGGGCGTCGGCACGAGGTCGTGGCGCAGCGTGACGGCCTCCGCCGACTGCTCCAACGCGTCGAAGCGCGCGTGCGCGACGAGGCCGTGGATCGCGACGCCGCGCGGCGGCTCGCTCAGGTGCAGCTGGTAGGTCTTCCCGCGGTAGCCGTAGACGCCGTCGCGGATGCGGTTGGGCCACGGTGCCAGGACTGCGCCGGAGAACGCGGGGGCGAGGGACTCGGCGGCGAACGGCAGGACGACGTCGCGGTCGCCCACCCGGTACTCGCGGATGCTCGCGCCGACGGACGTGATGACGGCGACCTGGTCGCCGAGCCGCAGCTCGTGCTGGTCGCCGGTGGGGTAGGGACTGGTCACGGGTTCACGGTACTGGGGTCCCGGGCGACCGGGGCGCCGTCCCGGCCCGACGGGCGCGGGTGCGCCGCTGCCATGTGGACAACCCCGGCTGGGCCCGTGGGTCATGCCCTACCGTGACGGGTCGAAACGGGCGAATCCGACATCGTGGCCGGAGGTGGCATGGACGGCGTGGCGATCCTCGAGGGCGAGGTGCGCGAGCTGATCCGCCGTCGCGGCGTCGACCCGGTGCGCGACCGGGCGGGCGTGCACGCGCTGGTCCAGGCGGCGATCGCGGACTACGACGAGCGCTCGCTGCTCGGCGCGGTGCCGCCGCTCGCGGACGCCGCCGCGGTGCACAAGGCGGTCGTCGACGCCGTCGCCGGCCTCGGGCCGCTCCAGCGCTACCTCGACGACGACGAGGTCGAGGAGATCTGGATCAACAGCCCGACGGAGGTCTTCGTCGCCCGGCGGGGCGAGCCGGAGCTGACGACGACGATCCTCACGCAGGCGCAGGTGCGCGACCTCGTCGAGCAGATGCTCAAGGTGTCGGGCCGGCGCCTGGACCTGTCCTCGCCGTTCGTCGACGCGTCGCTGCCCGGGGGTGAGCGGCTGCACGCTGTGATCCCCGACGTCACCCGGCGGCACTGGAGCGTCAACATCCGCAAGTACGTGGTGCGGGCGACCAGCCTGGACGACGTCGTCGCGCTCGGGTCCCTCACGCCGCACGCCGCCGCGTTCCTGCAGGCGGCCGTGCGCGCGGGACTCAACGTGCTGGTGTCTGGGGCGACGCAGGCGGGCAAGACGACGATGCTCAACGCGCTGGCCGGGGCCGTCCCGCCGCGCGAGCGGGTGATCAGCTGCGAGGAGGTCTTCGAGCTGCGGCCGGCGCTGCGGGACTGGGTGGCGATGCAGTGCCGGCAGGCGAACCTCGAGGGCACCGGGGAGATCAACCTGCGCCGCCTCGTGAAGGAGGCGCTGCGCATGCGGCCCGACCGGATCCTCGTCGGCGAGGTGCGCGAGGCCGAGGCGCTGGACCTGCTCATCGCGCTCAACGCCGGCGTGCCGGCGATGTGCACCATCCACGCGAGCTCGGCCCGCGAGGCGATCACCAAGCTGTGCACCCTGCCGCTGCTCGCGGGGGAGAACATCTCCGACCGCTTCGTCGTCCCGACCGTCGCGTCCGCGGTCGACCTCGTCGTCCACCTCGAGCTCGACCGCCGCGGACGCCGCCGGACGCGGGAGATCGTGGCCGTGCCGGGTCGGGTCGAGGCGGGGGTCGTCGAGACCGCAGACGTGTTCACGAGCCGCGACGGGGTGCTGGTGCGCGCGGACGGGTTCCCGCCGCACGTCGACCGGTTCGCCCGCGCGGGGGTCGACGTCGTCTCCCTCCTGCGGCGGGCCTGACCGGTGGGAGTGGTCGCGGGGCTCCTGCTGGGGGCCGGCCTGGCCTCGCTCTGGTGGTCGTTCTGGCCCGTGGCCGCGCGCACGGACGGTCCCGGGGCGCGCTGGTCGCGGCGGGTCCGCGACACCCTGGTCCAGGCGGAGGTCAGCGGCGTGACGCCGGGCGGGTTCGTCGCGGCGGGCGTGTGCGCGGGGCTCGTGGTCGCGGGCGTCGCGCTCCTGATGGTCCCGGTGCCAGCCGTCGCGGCGTGCTTCGGCGCCTTCGGCGCGACCGCCCCGTGGGCGCTCGTGCGCGGCCGGGCGCGTCGTCGTCTCGCGCGCACGCGCGCCCTGTGGCCCGACGTGGTGGACCACCTCGCCTCGGGCGTCCGCGCCGGGCTCTCGCTGCCGGAGGCGGTCGCCCAGGTGGGGGAGCGCGGTCCGGCCGAGCTGCGGGCGCCGTTCCGCGCGTTCGGCGAGGACTACCGCGCGACGGGCCGGTTCGGTGACTGCCTCGACGCGCTGAAGGAGCGCCTCGCCGACCCGGTCGCCGACCGCGTCGTCGAGGCGCTGCGCCTCACGCGGGAGGTCGGCGGCACGGACCTCGGGCGGCTGCTGCGCACGCTCTCCTCGTTCCTGCGCGACGACCTGCGCACACGCGGCGAGATCGAGGCCCGCCAGAGCTGGACGGTGTACGCCGCGCGGCTCGCCGTCGCCGCACCGTGGGTGGTGCTCGCGATGCTCGCGACCCGGCCGGAGGCGCTGCAGGCGTACGACTCGACCACGGGCGCACTGGTGCTGCTCGCCGGCGCGCTCGCGACCGTCGCGGCCTACCGGCTCATGCTGCGGGTCGCGCGCCTGCCGGACGACCCGCGGGTGCTGCGATGAGCCCCGCGGTGGTCGGTGCCCTCGTGGGGCTGCTCGGCGGGGCGGGTGCGGCTCTCGTCGTCTGGCACCTGGGCTCCCGGCGGACGACCCTCGACCAGCGGCTCGCGCCCTACCTGCGGGTGCGCGGGACGTCCGCGCTGCTGCGCGCACCGGTCGCCCGCGGCCCCTGGGGCGTGCTCGAGCGCCTGGTCGCCCCCTTCCTCGAGGACGCCGTCCGCCTGCTCGCGCGCATGGGCTCACCGGCTGCCGAGCTGCGGGGGCGCCTCGAGCGGGCGGGGCGGCGCGAGACCGTCGAGCAGTTCCGCTCGCAGCAGGTCGTGGGCGCGGCGGTCGGGCTGGCCGTCGGGCTCGCGCTCGCGCTGGTGCTCGGAGCCGCGCGTGGCGGTGCCCTGCCGGCGCTGCTCGCGCTCGTGCTGGTGGCCGGGCTGACGGGGGCGCTCGTGCCCGACTGGTTCCTGGGACGGCAGGTGCGGCGCCGCGAGGAGCGCATGCTCGCGCAGATGCCGACCGTGACCGAGCTGCTCGCGCTCGCGGTGAGCGCGGGCGAGGGAGCGGTGGGTGCGCTCGAACGGGTGGTCCGGCAGACGCGCGGCGAGCTCACGGACGAGCTCGCACGGACGCTGGCGGAGGCGCGCGCGGGTGCGCCGCTCACGGCGGCCCTGCACGCGCTCGCGGACCGGACCGGCATGCCGGCGCTGGCCCGGTTCGCGGAGGGGGTCGCGGTCGCGGTCGACCGGGGGTCGCCGCTCGCCGACGTGCTGCGTGCCCAGGCGCAGGACGTGCGCGAGGAGGGCCGCCGCGCCCTCATGCAGACCGGTGGGCGCAAGGAGGTGCTCATGATGGTCCCGGTGGTGTTCCTCATCCTCCCAGTGACCGTCCTGTTCGCCGTCTTCCCCAGCGTGGTGGTCCTGCGGGTCGGGCTGTGACCCGCGCAGGGGTGCAGGGGTGCCCGTCCGGGCGCCCCGTGAGGACGGGAGTGGACGATGTCAGGATGGGTGCGCGCCTGCGCGGTGCGGCTGCAGCAGCGGCTGCGGGTGGCGACGGAGCAGGGCGATCGGGGCGACGTGCCGGGCTGGGTGCTCATCACGCTCATGACGGCGGGCATCGTGTCGGTGCTCTGGGTGGTCGCGGGCAACGCGCTCACGGAGCTGTTCGAGAACGCGGTCCGGTCGGTCTCGCCGGACGCGGGCTGAGCGGGGTCGACGACCGCGGCTCCGCCGTCGTCGACTTCGTGCTGGTCGGCGGGCTCGTCGTCGTCCTGTTCATGTCCGTGCTCCAGCTCGCGCTCGTGCAGCACGTGCGGAACACCTGCGTCGACGCCGCCGCGGAGGGCGCGCGGTACGGCGCACACGTGGGCCGCGACGCGGGCGACGGCGCGGCCCGGACCGCGACCCTGCTGCGCGCCTCGCTCTCCGAGCCGTACGCCCGGGACGTCACCGCGGGGGTCGTCGAGGTCGACGGGCTGGCGCTCGTGCGCGTCACCGTGCGGGCCCCGCTGCCGCTGGTCGGCCTGCTCGGGCCCGCCGGGACCCTCGAGGTCGCCGGGCACGCGCCGGTGGAGGGGCCGTGACGCGGCGGTCGGCACGGTTGCGCACCGCGCTGCGCGGGGTCGGGCAGCGTCTGCGCGCCCGGGTGCGGGGCGGACTCGGCGGCGACTCGGGCAGTGCGCTCGTCGAGTTCCTCGGGGTCGCGCTGATCCTGCTCGTGCCGGTGGTGTACCTGGTCCTCGTGCTGGGGCGTATCCAGGCGGCGACCTTCGCGGCCGAGGGCGCCGCGCGGGAGGCGGCCCGGGTCTACGTGGCCGCGCCCGACGCGGACACCGGCGCCGGCCGTGCCGTCACCGCCGTGGGGGTCGCCCTGCGCGACCAGGGGTTCACGGACGCGCCGGCGGACGCCCTCGCGCTGACCTGCTCGGCGTCCGCCTGCCTCGCGGCGGGGGAGCAGGTCACCGCAGCGGTGGAGGTCCGCGTGCCGCTGCCGTTCGTCCCGGCGTTCGTCCGGGACGTCGTGCCCCTCGAGGTGCCCGTGCGTGTCGAGCGCACCGCGGACGTCGACGCGTACCGGGTGGTCGGCCGGTGAGCGGCAGGACCTGGCCCGGTCGCCACGGGGCGAGTGGACGGAACGCCGCGCGCCGCGACGGGCGCGGGCAGCAGCGGGCGCGGACCGGCGCGCTCGACACCCTGCGCGGCCACGCGTCCGGCGACGACGGGCAGGTCACCGTCCTGGCGCTCGGGCTCGCGGTCCTGGTGCTGCTGCTCGTGACCGTCACCGTCTCGGCGACGGGTGTGCACCTCGACCGCAAGCGCCTGCTGGCGACGGCCGACCTCGCGGCGCTCGCCGCCGCGGACGCGGTGGCGGACGACCGGTACTTCGGCGGAGCGGCCTCCCGGGGCCCCGCCGGCGTGCCGCTGACCGACGCCGGGGTGCGCGCGGCGGTGGAGGACTACGTGCGCGCGCACCCGGAGACGGGGGCCCGGTGGGGAGGCGTCTCGGTGCTGGAGGCGTCGACGCCGGACGGGCGGTCGGTGGTCGTGCGGCTCCGGGCGGTGACGCGGCCCGTGCTGCTCAGCTGGGTGATGGCGCCGTGGTCGGACGGCATCACGCTCGAGGCCCAGTCGGTCGCCCGGGCGTCGTAGGACCGGCAGCCCCGCGCCGCGACGCGATGCCCCGCGGGCAGGCGGCCCCGCTCAGCCGCGTGCGTCCCGCGGGGCGGTGCTGGTGCTGTCGCGCAGGACGAGCTCGACGGGGATGTGCTCGATCGTCGGCTCGGCGTCCTCGGGCCCGGTGTCCGCCGCCGCGCGCGACCGTGCGATCGCCTCGGTGAGCGCGCGCGCCGCGAGCCGCCCCTTCGCGGCGAAGTCCTGGCGGACCGTGGTGAGAGCCGGCCGGACCGTGTGCGCGTGCACGCTGTCGTCGAAGCCGACGACGGACAGGTCGTCCGGCACCGTGAGCCCCGCCGCCTGCGCCGCCCGGACGAGGTGTGCCGCCATCAGGTCGGAGAAGCACACGACCGCCGTGGGGCGGTGCGGGTCGGCGACCAGCTCGGCGACGCCGGGGGCGATCAGGTGGTCGTGGTTGTCGACGACCTCGTAGACGCGTCCCTGCAGCCCGGCCGCCTCCAGGGCGTCGAGGGCGCCCGCGGTCCGCTCGCGCGCGACGTGGTTCGACCCGCCCCGGCGGGGGGCGTCGGCCCACCCCGGCGTGGTGCGGTCGCTGTTCATGGTGAGGACCGCGACGTCCCGGTGGCCGAGCGCGAGCAGGTGCTCGACCGCGATGCGGCCGCCGGCCCGGTCGTCGAGGAGGACGCCGGCGCTGCCGGGCAGGGGGTCCTGGTCGACGAACACCAGCGGCAGCCGGCGCTTGCGCAACCACTCGACCGCCTCGGTCTCACCGGCGCACGCGTAGACCACCGCACCGTCCACGGCCAGGTCGCGTGCCGGCACGTGCCCGCCGACGTTCTCGGCGGGGATGAGCGAGACGGCGAGACCCGTCGGGGCGAGCGACTCGGCGAGGGAACCGAAGAACGCCGCGGCGACCGGGTCGAGGAACGCCTCGCCCAGGGAGTCGGTCAGCACGACACCGACCGCCCCCGCGCTGCGGCGGGCGAGCGCCCGGGCCGCCGGGTCCGGGCCGACGTAGCCGAGGTCCGCCGCCGCGGCGAGGATCTTCGCGCGCAGCGCCTCGGAGAGCTGGTCGGGGCGCGAGAACGCGTTCGACACCGTCATGCGGCTGACGCCGACCCTGTCGGCGACCGTCTGCAGCGTCACGCGGGCCACGGCGACCCCGTCCGGTACGTCATGCGCACCAGCGTAGGTCGACACGTCCGGGCCGGGCGCCTGCGCCGCGGTCCCCGGCGCGGGAGGGCCGGCGGCGGCCCCGGAGCTCGTCAGGAACCCCCGGGCCGTCGCCCGCGCGCCCTCCGGCGTCCTCCCCACCTCAGCGGGCCGGGTGGCCGACGGCGCGCGACCCGTGCTGCTCCGTCGGCGCGAGCGCGTCGGCGAGCCGGTGCAGCGCACCGGCCGCCGCCCGGCGTGGTGCCGCCACGCGCGCCGGTGCGTGCGCCCGTGCGACCGCGCGCTCGGAGCGGCGGGCCGCCCGGTGCGCGAGCCGACGCTCGTGACGCGTCTCCTCCACCTGTGGCGCCCAGGGCTCCGCGCTCTCCGCCTGCCGGCGCGACAGCCGGACGCCCAGGACGCCCATCCCCATCGGGTCCATCTCGTCCACCTCGCTCATCTGTACCGCTCCAGTTGCCTGTACCGCTACAGTGCCACGACGTACTGGACCGGTCAAGACCAGGGGCGGACTCGGCGCCGGTCGCACGGGGGCGGCCCTGCCCGGCAGGGTCTGCCAGGCTGACGCCATGACCGAGCGACCCGGCGACGAGGGCGAGCCCCGCCCCGACCCGCGCACCCCGGCCCCGGCCCGCCCCGGCCGCTCGCGTGCCGCGACCTGGGCGATCGCGCTCGCCGGCGCCTCGGTCCTCGCGTTCGTCGGGACCGTGCTGGCCGTGGCTGCCTCGATCGCGGACGCCCTCGGCCCGGACCGCCCCGCGACGACCGTGCCGAGCGTCTTCCTCTCCGCGCTGTGGCTCGCGCTCGCGCTCGCGGCCGTCGTCGTGGCCCTGCGTGCACGCCGGGTCGAGCGCGACCGGGGGCTCGCGACCGCCGCGGTCGTCCTCGCCGCCGTGCCCGTCGCCCTCGTCGTGGGCGCGCTGGGCGCCGCCCGGCTCTCCTGACGCGGGTACCTGCCGCGCGGCGCCCAGCGGGTACCCTGGACGGTCGTGGCCACCACCGACTTCCCCGCCGAGATCCGCGAGCTGCGCAGCACCCTGGAGTCCATCCAGTCGGTGAGCGACCCCGCCGCGCTGCGGGCGAAGATCGCCGAGCTCTCCGAGCAGGCGTCCGCCCCTGACCTGTGGGACGACCCCGAGGCCGCGCAGAAGGTGACGAGCGCCCTGTCGTCCACGCAGTCCGAGCTCGACCGCGTCACCAAGCTCGGCGGGCGCATCGACGACCTCGAGACGCTCGTCGAGATGGCCGCGGAGGAGGACGACGCCGACACCCTCGCCGAGGCCGAGGCGGAGCTCGTCGGCATCCGCAAGGACCTCGGCGAGCTCGAGGTCCGCACGCTGCTCGCGGGGGAGTACGACATCCGCGACGCCGTCGTGACGATCCGCGCGGGCGCCGGAGGCGTCGACGCCGCGGACTTCGCCGAGATGCTCCTGCGGATGTACCTGCGGTGGGCCGAGCGCCACGGATACCCGACGACGGTGCTCGACACCTCGTACGCGGAGGAGGCGGGCCTGAAGTCCGCGACGTTCGAGGTGAAGGCGCCGTACGCCTTCGGGCACCTGTCGGTCGAGGCCGGCACGCACCGCCTCGTGCGCATCTCGCCGTTCGACAACCAGGGCCGCCGGCAGACGTCGTTCGCCGCGGTCGAGGTCATCCCGCTCATCGAGCAGACCGACTCCATCGAGATCCCCGAGTCGGAGATCAAGGTCGACGTCTTCCGCTCGTCCGGCCCCGGCGGCCAGTCGGTCAACACGACCGACTCCGCGGTCCGCATGACGCACATCCCCACCGGCATCGTCGTGTCGATGCAGAACGAGAAGTCGCAGATCCAGAACCGCGCCGCCGCGCTCCGCGTGCTCCAGTCCCGGCTGCTCCTGCAGCGCCAGGAGGAGGAGCGCGCCGCCAAGAAGGAGATGGCGGGCGACATCAAGGCGAGCTGGGGCGACCAGATGCGCTCGTACGTGCTGCAGCCGTACCAGATGGTCAAGGACCTGCGCACCGAGCACGAGGTCGGCAACCCGGCCGCGGTGTTCGACGGTGACATCGACGACTTCATCGAGGCCGGCATCCGCTGGCGCCGCGCGCAGCAGGTGGCACCGGCCGACGCGTGAGCCGTCCCGGACGTTCCGGGACGAGCCGGGCATCACCCGCTCGGGCGTACCGATTCACAGGGAGCGCGGCGGCGTGTCCTGCCCCGGGGGCCGCTCGGCGCTTCCTACCCTCGACGGTGCCCGCGAGTGCGCGGGTGGCCCGCCGCGCCCGCGGCGAGCGGCGACGACAGACGAGGTCCGTGCCGTGATCCGGTTCGAGAACGTGACGAAGGTCTACGCCCGGGGCGCCCGCCCCGCGCTCGACCGCGTGTCGCTCGACGTCGAGCGCGGTGAGTTCGTGTTCCTCGTGGGCGCGTCCGGCTCCGGGAAGTCCACGTTCCTGCGGCTCGTGCTGCGCGAGGAGCGCGCGTCCGCCGGTCGGGTGTTCGTCGCCGGCAAGGAGCTCGGGTCGCTGTCGAGCTGGAAGGTGCCGCACCTGCGCCGCCAGATCGGCGCGGTCTTCCAGGACTTCCGCCTGCTGCCGAACAAGACCGTGTTCGAGAACGTCGCGTTCGCGCTGCAGGTCATCGGCAAGCCGCGCCACCACATCCTCACCACGGTGCCCGACGTGCTCGACATGGTCGGCCTCGCCGGCAAGGAGAAGCGACGCCCGCACGAGCTCTCGGGCGGTGAGCAGCAGCGCGTCGCCATCGCCCGCGCGTTCGTCAACCGGCCCTCGATCCTGCTGGCCGACGAGCCCACCGGCAACCTCGACCCGACGACCTCCCTGGGGATCATGCGCCTGCTCGACCGCATCAACCGCACCGGCACCACGGTGGTCATGGCGACGCACGACGACGAGATCGTCGACCAGATGCGCAAGCGCGTGGTCGAGCTGAGCACGGGCGAGATGGTGCGCGACCAGTCGCGCGGCGTCTACGGCTCGGACCGCTGAGGGGTAGCGCCGTGCGTCTGCAGTTCATCCTCTCCGAGATCGGCATCGGCCTGCGCCGCAACCTGTCGATGACGGTCTCGGTCGTGCTCGTCACGTTCGTCTGCCTCACCTTCCTCGGCGCCGCGGCCCTGCTGCAGACGCAGATCGGGAAGATGAAGGACGACTGGTACGACAAGGTCGAGGTCTCCGTCTTCCTCTGCCCGGCCAACTCCGCCGAGCGCACCTGCGCCGCGGGCGAGGTCACCGAGGAGCAGCGGCAGGACATCCTCGGGGCCCTCGAGGCGCCCGAGGTGGCGCCGTACATCGAGCAGGTCTACACGGAGACCAAGGAGGAGGCGTACGAGTCGTTCCAGCGGCAGTTCGGCGACCAGTTCTGGGCGTCGGCCGCGACCGTGGACGACATGAACGCGTCCTACCGGATCAAGCTGACCGACCCCGAGCAGTACCAGGTGGTCGCGGACGTGGTCTCGGGGCGGCCCGGCGTCGAGGACGTCGAGGACCAGCGCCGGCTGTTCGACAACCTGTTCCTCGTGCTCGACCGCGCGACGTGGGCGGCGGGCGGCATCGCCGCGATCATGCTGCTCGCCGCGGTCCTGCTCATCACCACCACCATCCGCCTGTCCGCGCTGAGCCGCCGTCGCGAGACCGGCATCATGCGGCTCGTGGGTGCGTCGACCCTGTTCATCCAGCTGCCGTTCATGCTCGAGGGGGCGATCGCCGCGACCATCGGCGCGGCGCTGGCCGTCACGGGTCTGTGGTTCGGCGTCGAGTACCTCGTCACCGACTGGCTGGGCCAGTCCGTGACGTGGGTGCCGTACGTCAGCACGGCCGACGTGCTCGCGATCGCCCCGCTCCTGCTCGTGGTCGCGATCGTGCTGGCCACGATCTCGTCCCTCGTCACCCTGAGCCGCTACACGAAGGTCTGACATGCGACGACGCCACGACCGCACCGACCGTCCCGCCGGCGCCCCCGCGGGCGCGCGCCTCCGCGCCGCCCTGCGCGCCCGCGGCACCGCGTTCGTCGCCGCCCTGGCCGCCGTGGCCGTGGCGGTGCCGGCGTTCGTCGGGGCGGCGGGACCGGCCGTCGCCGACGACCTCTCCAACCGTCGCGCTGCCGCCGAGCAGCGGCGGGCCGCGGCGGACCAGCGTGCGGCCGACCTGGCCGCGGCGATGGAGGAGCTCGACGGCGCCCTGGCCACCGCCGTCGCGGAGCTCGCGGCGATCGAGGCGCAGCTCCCGCAGGCGCAGGCCGCGCTCGACGCGGCGGTCGCGGCCGCGCAGGCGGCGCAGCGCGAGGCGGAGCTGCAGGCGGCGCGACTGGCCGCGGCCGAGGACGAGGAGGCGGCGATCGCCGAGCAGATCGTCGTCGACGACGCGCGCGAGGACGAGATCCGCGCGGCGATCGGGCAGATGGCGCGCGAGGCGTACAAGGGCGGCCGGGACGTCTCGGGGATGAGCGTCATGCTCGACGCCGAGAGCTCGGAGGACTTCGTCGAGCGGTACGGCATGGTCTCCACCGCGATGCGGACGCAGGCGCAGGTGCTCGACGACCTGCAGGCGATCGTCGCGAAGAACAAGAACGCGCAGGCTCGTCAGACCGCGGTGCGCGACAAGGTCGCCGAGATCAAGGCCGCGGCCGACGAGAAGCTGGCCGAGGCGCAGCAGGCGCAGAAGGCGGCCGAGGACGCGAAGGCCGAGGTCGAGCGGCTCCTCGCCGAGCAGAAGGCGAAGAAGGCGTCGATCGAGTCGCAGAAGGCCGAGGCCGCGAAGCAGGCGGCCGCGGTCGACGCCGAGCGGCAGGCGGTCGCCTCCGAGCTCGCGCAGATCATCGAGCAGCAGCGCGTCCAGCGGGAGCGCGAGGAGGAGGCGCGCCGCGCGGCGGCGGCCGCCGCCGGCCAGAAGCCCAGCACCGGCGGCGGCGGGGGCGGTGGCGGGGGCGGGGGCGGCACCAGCGCCCAGCCCGGGGGCGCCCGGCCGGGAGCCCTGTTCGCGAACCCCACGGCGCACAACCCGATCTACGTCACGTCCGAGTACGGCATGCGCCTGCACCCGGTGCTCGGCTACTACCGCATGCACGCGGGGATCGACCTGCGCGACCGCTGCGGCGAGCCGGTGTACGCCGGGCGCTCGGGCACGGTGCAGTGGGCCCGCTTCCGCAGCGGCTACGGCAACCAGGTGATGATCGACCACGGGTGGGTCAACGGCTCGTCCCTCATGTCGAGCTACAACCACATGTCCTCGTTCCGGGTCGGCGCCGGGTCCCGCGTGGAGGCGGGGCAGCTGATCGGGTACGCGGGCAACACCGGGACGTCGGCCGCGTGCCACCTGCACTTCGAGGTGTACGTCAACGGCGCGACGCAGAACCCCCGGTCGTACCTGGGGATCTGACGGGCGGACGTTCGCCCTGCGCAATCACCTCGGGCCGCGTCGGCGCCCGCGGGTAGGCTCGTGCGGCACCCCAGGCACCCAGCACAGGAGGACCGAGCCGTGGCCAAGGCGACGACGACCGGGCGCACCATGGTCGCGGCCAACCGCAAGGCCCGGCACGACTACGTCATCGAGGACGTCTTCGAGGCGGGCATGGTGCTCAGCGGCACCGAGGTGAAGGCGCTGCGCGCCGGACGCGCCTCGCTGATCGACGGGTGGGTGGAGGTCGACGGCGGCGAGGCGTGGCTGCACGGCGTGCACATCCCCGAGTACTCGCAGGGCACGTGGACGAACCACGCGCCGCGCCGCAAGCGCAAGCTGCTGCTGCACCGGCAGGAGATCGACCGTCTCGAGGCGCGCACGCGCGAGAAGGGGCAGACGATCGTCCCGCTCGCGCTGTACTTCCTCGACGGGCGCGCGAAGGTCGAGATCGCGCTGGCCCGCGGCAAGCGCGAGTACGACAAGCGCCACGCGTTGCGCGAGCGCCAGGACAACCTGGAGGCGCAGCGCGCCATGCGCGAGAAGCGCGACCGGTGAGCCGCCAGGACGCGGCCGGGGTCCCGGACGCGCCCGCGCGGGTGCCGGACGGCGAGGTCCGCGTGGTGGTCGCCGCGGTCCGGCGGCTCGCGGCCGTCGCGCTCGCCGTCGTGCTCGCGGTGGGAGTCGTCGTGCTGGCCCCGCCGGCGGCCCGCGCGGTCGCGCCGCTGACGCCCGGCGACCTCACGTCGGGTCGCGAGATCACCCGGTACGACGCGCGCGCGGAGGTCGCGGCGGACGGGTCCGTCCGCGTCGAGATCGAGCTCGACTTCGACTTCGGCGACGACCCGGGCCACGGCCCGTACCTCACGTACCCGACCCGCGTGCCGTACGACGACGAGCGGGACCGGCTCTTCCGGTACTCCGACGTCACCGTCTCGAGCCCGAGCGGTGCCCCGGCGGACCTGCACCGCGAGGACGACGACCGCGCCGTGGTGCTGCGCATCGGCGACGAGGACGTCGACGACGTCTCCGGGGTGCAGACGTACCGGGTGGCGTTCACCGTCCGGGGCTGGTTGAACCCCGCCAACGAGCAGCACTCGGGCGACGAGCTGTACTGGGACGTGATCGGCGGCGGCTGGGAGGTCCCGCTGTCGGACCTGACCGTCGCGGTGACCGGGCCGGCGGACGTCGAGGGCGTCGCGTGCTTCGCCGGGCCGGAGGGCGCGACCGACCCGTGCGCGTCCGCGGAGGCGGACGGGCCGACGGCGACGTTCGGGCAGCGCGTCGTGCCCGTCGGCGACCGGTTCACCGTGGTGTCGGGGTGGCCCGGCGGCACCTTCACGGGTGCGGAACCGATCCTGGGCGAGAAGCTCGACCCGTTCGCCCCGGTGCGACCGGTGAGCGCCGCCGGCGGCGTCGCCGCGGCGCTGCTGGCGGGCGGTGCGTTCCTCGCCGTGCGCCGGGTGCGTCGCACCGGGCGCGACCGCGCCTACCTCGGTCTCACGCCGGGCCTGCGCCCCGGGGGCGGGCAGGAGGGGGCGACGGGGCACCGCGACCCCCGGGCACCCGTCAGCGTGCAGTTCACGCCGCCGGAGGGGGAGCGGCCGGGAGAGATCGGCACCCTCGTCGACGAGAAGGCCGACCCCGTGGACGTCACGGCCACCATCATCGACCTCGCCGTGCGCGGCAGGCTGCGCATCGAGGAGGTGCCGCCGCGCAAGGAGGGCGGCAAGGTCGAGGACTGGACCCTGGTCCGGCTGCGCCATGACACCGACGGCCTGCTGCCGTTCGAGGCGCTGCTCGTGCGCGAGCTGTTCCAGGGGCGGGACGAGGTGCGCCTGTCGGAGCTGAAGACGACGTTCGCCGCGTCCATGGGCAAGGTCCAGGACCTGCTGTACGAGCACGTCACGGAGGCCGGGTGGTTCCGTGCGAACCCGAAGGCGGTGCGCACGGCGTGGGGTGTCACGGGCGTCCTGCTGCTCCTCGTGGGCGTCGTCGGGGTGGTCGTCCTGATGGCCGCGGGCGTCCAGTCCGTGCCGGGGCTCGCGCTCGTCCCGGCCGCGCTGGCGCTCGTCGGCGTCCTCGTCCTGGTCCTGTCGGGCGCGGCGCCCGCACGGACCGCGGACGGCACCGCGGTGCTGGCGCAGACCCTCGGGTTCCGCCGCTACCTCGCGACCGCCGAGGCGGAGCAGCTGCGCTTCGAGGAGGGCGAGGACCTGTTCTCGCGCTACCTGCCCTACGCCATCGTGTTCGGGCTGACCGACCGGTGGGCGCGCGTCTTCGCAGACCTCGCCGCACAGGGCCGGGCGGTCGCGCAGCCCGACTGGTACGTGGGGAGCTGGACGACGAGCCCCTACTTCTGGGGGACCGGCTTCGCCGGTGCGATGGACCGGTTCGAGTCCGTCGCGACCGAGGCGATCAGCGCGCCGACGCCCGGCTCGTCCGGGGGCTCCGGGTTCTCGGGCAGCGGGTACTCCGGCGGTGGCGTCGGTGGTGGCGGCGGGGGCGGCTGGTAGCCGACCGGTCCGGGAGCACCCGCCTCAGGAGCTGCGGGCGCCCTGGTCCCCGCGGTCCGTCACGCGGGCCTCGTCATCGGACGCGTCGGCGCCGGACTCCGACCGCGTCCCGGGCGGGAACTCCCGCGACCCGAAGGTCGTCCCGCCCTCACGCCGCAGGGCGTTGCGCCCGATCACCTGCTGCCAGGTCGCGGCACGCTCGGCGCGCCCGCGGCCGACGAACGACACCGCCCAGTGCAGCAGGGTCGTCACCCGGTTCTTGAACCCGACCAGGTAGAACAGGTGCACGCCGAGCCACAGCAGCCAGGCGGGGAAGCCGGACGTCTCGACGCGGCCGACCTTCGCGACGGCGAAGAACCGGGACACCGTCGCCATGCTGCCCTTGTCGCGGTACGCGAACGGCTGTCCGGTCGGACGCCCGTCGACGCGGCGGCGGATCTGGTCGGCGGCGTGCTCCGCGCTCTGCATGGCGACCTGCGCGACGCCCGGCAGCCCGTCGAGCTTCATGAGGTCACCGATGACGAAGACCTCGGGGTGCCCGCGGAGCGTGCAGTCCGGCTCGACGGGGACCCGGCCGGAGCGGTCCGCCTCCACGCCCGCCCGCTCGGCGAGGACGCGGCCGATCGGGGCGCCCTGCACGCCGGCGGCCCAGATCTTGCACGAGGACGGCAACCGGCGCCGCTCACCGTCGCCGTTCTCGACCTCGACGCCCTCCTGGTCGACGTCGACGACCTTCCAGCCCGTCCAGATCTCCACGCCCTGCTCCTCGAGCTCACGCGTGGCGGCGTGGCTGAGGCGCTCGGGGTAGCCGGGCAGCACGTGGTCGACGGGGTCCACGAGGAGCACGCGCGTGCGGCGCGGGTCGACGTGCCGGAACTGCCCGGGCAGCACACGGTGCGCGAGCTCGGCCACCTGCCCGGCCATCTCGACGCCGGTCGGTCCCGCGCCGACGACGACGAACGTGAGCAGCCGGTCCACGGCCGCCTCGTCGCGCGTCACCTCCGCCAGCTCGAACGCGCCGAAGATGCGGCCGCGGATCTCGAGGGCGTCGTCGAGGCTCTTCATGCCCGGCGCGTGCTCGGCGAACTCGTCCCGGCCGAAGTACGACTGCCCGGCTCCCGCCGCCACCACGAGGCTGTCGTAGCGGGTGCGCGTCACGCCGGCGGGCGAGCGGTGCACGACCTCGCGCGCGGCGAGGTCCACGTCCTCGACGACGCCGAGCAGCACGCGTGCGTTGCGCTGGCGCCGCAGCACGTCGCGGGTCGCGGGGGCGATCTCGCCGGACGAGAGCACACCCGTCGCCACCTGGTACAGCAGCGGCTGGAAGAGGTGGTGGTTGGAGCCGCTGACGACGGTGACGCGCACCCCGGGCGCGTCCGCGAGGGCGCGCGTGGTGAACAGCCCGCCGAAGCCTGAGCCGATGACGACGACGTCGTGCGGACGCGGGGACGCGCTCATCCGTGACCTCCGGAGCGTGACGCAGGGGGACGGGTCGACCGTACGTGCGCGGTGCCGCGACCGCGCGGCGGCCGCGTGACGCTCGTCGCAGCGGCGCGGGGGATCGGGCGTTCGCCGGGCGCGCGGGGCCCGTGGTGGGTAGGACGGTGCGGGGCCGCCGCACTGGCGCGCCGGACGGAGGTGGCGGGTGGACGTCGACGCGGCGGTGACGCGCGTGCTGGGCGAGGGGATCGAGCTGCGGGAGTCGCAGCGTGACGCCCTCGCGGGACTGGCGGAGCACGACACGCTCCTGGTGGCTCGCACGGGGGCGGGCAAGACGGCCGTGTACGCGGTGGCGACGCTCGTCGCCGAGCGACTGACGGTCGTGGTCTCGCCCCTGCTCGCGCTGCAGCGCGACCAGGTGACGTCGCTGCGCGAGTCGGGGCTGCGGGCGGCGTCGGTCAGCTCGGCACGGACCGCCGCGCAGCAGCGGGAGGCGCTCGAGGCGGCGTCCTCGGGCGACCTCGACGTGCTGCTGCTCGGCCCGGAGCAGCTCCAGCGCGAGGTCGTCCTCGACGCCCTGCAGCAGGCCGACGTGGGTCTCGTCGTGGTCGACGAGGCGCACTGCGTGAGCGAGTGGGGGCACGACTTCCGGCCCGACTACCTGCTCGTCGGCTGGGCGGTGCACCGGCTCGGCGACCCGCGCGTGCTCGCGCTCACCGCCACCGCGTCGGCGCACGTGCGCGAGGAGATCGTCGACCAGCTCGAGATGCGCGACCCGCGGGTGCTGGTGCACGACGCCGACCGGCCGAACATCTGGCTCGGCGCACGCCCCGCGGCCAGCGAGGACGAGCGCGACGCCTACGTGCGCGAGGCGGTGCTCGACGAGCCGGGCGCCGTGATCGTCTACGCACGCACGCGCGCGCACACGGAGGCCCTCGCGGAGGCGCTCGCCGAGGACGGGCGGCCCGCGCTCGTCTACCACGCGGGCCTGCCGGCCAAGGAGCGGTCCGCCGCCCAGGACCGGTTCCTGTCCGGCGACGCCGACCTCGTCGTCGCGACCTCGGCGTTCGGCATGGGCGTCGACCGCGCCGACGTGCGGCTCGTCGTGCATGCCGGCCCGCCCACGACGCTCGACTCGTACTACCAGGAGGTCGGCCGTGCGGGACGCGACGAGGAGCCGGCGCGCGCGCTGGTCGTGCACCGCCCGGAGGACCACGGCCTGGCCCGCTACCAGCGCTCCAGCGGCGGGTCGCGCCCGCAGACGCTGACGTCCGTCGTCCGTGCGCTCGAGGAGAGCCCGGCCGACCAGGCGACGCTCGCGGAGCGCACCGGGCTCGCGCGCCGCACGGTCGCGCGCGCCCTCGGCGAGCTGCAGCGCGTGGGCGCCGTCCGGGACGACGACGGCCGGTTCCGGACCGTCGAGGGCGCCCGCGTGCGGCGCGTCCTGGCCGACGTGCAGGAGGAGCGCGAGCGCCGCGCACGGCTCGAGACGTCCCGCGTCGACCTCGTGCGCACCTACACCGACACCACCGACTGCCGCCGGCGCCTGCTCCTGGAGCTGCTGGGCGAGGAGCGGCGCGACGTGTGCGGGCACTGCGACTCGTGCGACGCGGGGACGTCGGTCCGGGCGTCGGAGGACCGGGTCCGTCCCGGGCAGGCCGTGCGGCACCAGGAGTTCGGGCCGGGTGTCGTGTCCGTCGTCGAGGCGGACCGCCTCACGGTGCTGTTCGAGGAGCGCGGGTACGTCACGCTCGACACCGACGTGGCCCTCGACGCGGAGATCCTCACGGTGGAGGGCTGACCGGCGCCTCGGGTTGCCGTCCCGGTGGCCGGGGGCGACGGTGGAGCGAGCAGTCCGGAGAGAAGGGGACGCATGAGCCAGTCGCCCGGGGCGAGCACGCCCGACCCGCAGCCCGACCAGACGCCCGGCCTGGAGGCCGGCGGAGGTGTCAACCCGGGGGACACCCCGCCCGGGGAGTCGTCGACCACGTCGGGCCTGTCCGCGCACCAGCCGAAGGTGGGGTCCACCGGGTCGAACTGGCTCGTCTACGCGATCGTCGGCGTCGTCGTCGTGCTGGTGGGCCTGTACTTCGTCGGCTACGCCATCGGCATCACCGACTGAGCGCCCCACCCGCGAGCGCGCCACTCGTCGCGCGAGCGCACCGCGAAGGACCGGTGCGCTCGTCCGGCGAGTGGCGCGCTCGGTGCGGGGTGAGTGGGTCGCGTCAGCGGACCTCGACGTCCGGGGAGAACGCGACGTAGCCGCTGAAGTCGGCGCCCACGCGCTCGAACGCCGAGGGGTACGGGTGCGGGTAGGACCAGGCCTGGTCCTCGACGAGCGCGTCGCCGTCGCGGACCGACCAGTACTGGCACTCGCCCTTCCACGGGCAGACGTAGGGCGTGGGCGACGTCTCCAGCAGGTCCGTGCGGACGCTGGACGGCGGGAAGTAGACATTGCCCTCGATGTGCAGCACGTCCGACTCGGCCGCCTCGGCGAGGACGGTGCCGTTCAGGGTGGCGGTGGGCATGGCGACCTCCGGGTGACGTGAGGCGGCGGTCTGCCGTCCTTCCGCACGGTAGGCCGGGGACGGTGGTCCGTCGAGGCCCGGGCGCGCCGGCGGGGGGCGTCGACCGGCCGCTCCGGCGCGGCCGACGGGCGCTCAGCCGCCGAGGATCTCCGCGAGGTCGAAGCGCACCGGCTCCTCGAGCTGGGCGTACGTGCACGAACGCGGGTCGCGGTCGGGGCGCCAGCGGCGGAACTGCGCGGTGTGCCGGAAGCGGTCGCCCTCCATGTGGTCGTACGCGACCTCGACGACGAGCTCGGGGCGCAGGGGGACGAACGACAGGTCCTTCTGCGCGTTCCAGCGGCTGACCGCGCCGGGCATGCGGCGGTCGGCGTGGGCCGACTGGTCCGCCCACGAGCCCCACGGGTGCTCGGCCAGGTCGACGTCGCGGTACGGCGCGAGGTCGTCGAGCAGGCTCTTGCGCCGCGCCATCGGGAACGACGCGCTGACGCCGACGTGCTGCAGGTGCCCGTCGTCGGACCACAGCCCCAGCAGCAGCGAACCGACCACGTCCCCGGACTTGTGCCAGCGGAAGCCGGCGACCACGCAGTCGGCCGTCCGCTCGTGCTTGACCTTGAACATCGTGCGCTTGTCGGGCTGGTAGGTGCCGTCGAGCGGTTTGGCGACGACACCGTCGAGGCCGGCACCCTCGAACTGCGTGAACCACCGCTGCGCCTCGTCCATGTCCCCTGTGGCGGGGGTGACGTGGACGGGGGGACGGGCGTCCGCGAGCGCCTCGACCAGCCGGGCGCGCCGCTCCCCGAACGGCGTGCGTGTCAGGTCCTCGTCGCCGAGTGCGAGCAGGTCGAACGCGACGAACGACGCGGGCGTCTGCCCGGCGAGGAGCTTGACGCGCGAGGCGGCCGGGTGGATGCGTTGCTGGAGGGCGTCGAAGTCGAGCCGGTCGCCGGTGACGACCACGATCTCCCCGTCGACCACGCAGCGCTCCGGCAGGTTCGCCTTGAGCGCCTCGACGAGCTCGGGGAAGTAGCGGGTCATCGGCTTCTCGTTGCGGCTGCCCAGCTCGACCTCGTCGCCGTCGCGGAAGACGATCGTGCGGAAGCCGTCCCACTTGGGCTCCACGTGCCCCACGTCGGGGATCTCCTTGACCGACTTCGCGAGCATCGGCGCGACCGGGGGCATGACGGGCAGGTCCATCGGGCCATCGTGGGGCAGTCCACCGACATGCGCACGGGTGCGCGCCCGGACGGCGTCCGCGCGGCCGTCGATTCATGGCGCGGTGGTAGCGCCTTCGAGGGGCATCGACTTCTCGGAGCTGGAGGGCGATCTCGTGGAGGACTACCTCGTGTCGGTTCAGGCCGACTTCCGGATCGTTGATCGAGACGTGGTCATCTATCACGAGCCGTACTTCACGGTGGCGGAGCTGGCGTGGAGCCTGACTCGGTGGCTGCGCGCCGTCGTTCGCGACGACTTCCGGCTCGACTCCATGTCGTCCTCCCTGATCGGGCTGATCACCATCATGCGAGAAGGCGACGGGTGGGTCGTCTTCTCCGAGCAGTCCCCTCACATGCGGGGCGGACCGGTACCGGACGACGCCATCGAGGCATGTGCTCGTGACTTCATCTCCTGCGTCTGGCGGGACCTCACGGCCTACGGCGTCGATGCTGACCGAGTCATCGGTTGATGGTGGGCCCATGGTGCTCGTCCACCGACAAGGAGCGGCCATGGACAGGGCGGCTCGCAGACGCCCAGCACCACCGAGAGTCCCGACGCACGGACGACGCCGGGACGTTGCCGAGCACGACGGAGGAACGATGATGGAGCACGTCCTGGTCGAGAGCGTGCGCGACGGGTTCTCGCTCGACCCGCGCCCCTACCTCGAGCGGCTGCCGGTGCTCGCGGAGCGGCTGCCACCCGGGGCTGCCGCGTTCGCCCTGGACCCCGACCACTACGACTTCGGCTCGGTCCGCTGCGTCAAGGACCTGCGCCTGTCCACGCTCGTCGTGCGGGACTCCCGGGACCGGCTCGCCGTGGAGCTGGAGCTGAGTCCCAACCGCTTCAAGCACGACGCCGGCCTGGTCATCACCTACCGCGACGTGACCGGGCTGGGCGTGGAGCCGGGCGACCGTGGCGCGCTCGACGGCGGCTGGGCCGATACCCGGCTCGGCAGCGTGCAGCTCGACGAGATCGTCCCGCACGCCGACGGGTGCAGCCACGAGATCGCCCTGACCGACGGACGCATCCGGGTGACGGCGGCCGACCTGACCGCGCGCTGGCAGGAGCCGGTGTGACCCTGGAGTGGGAGGGGGCCGTGACGTCGGAGCCCGCCCCCGTCCCCAGCGCCGGCAGCGGGTGCGTGAGGGGAGCGGAGGTGTCGCCGGCGCACGCCGCGGTCGAGCACGAGGACCTGCCGCGCCTGCGGGACCTGCTGGACGCGGGGACGGACGTCGAGGAGGTGGCGGGCGGCCTGACGCTGCTGCAGCACGCGGTGGACGTCGAGATCGACGCGCACGTCGAGCGGGGCGCGCCGCTGCACGTGGACACGACGGCGTACCTGCTCGCGCGCGGCGCTGATCCCCTCGCCCCGGGTGGGCACGGTGCGGGGTCGGCGCTCCAGGCGGCGCGCCTGGGCGGGCACTGGCTCGCGGTCGCGCTGATCGAGTCGCACCTCGCGGCCGGCGGTCGTGCCGGTGCGCCGGGCTCGGCCGCACAGCCGAGCCACCGAAGCAACGCGTGATGGACGTCGAGCGGCTCGCGGGACGCGACCTGCACGATCTGGTTGGGGCGCTGGCGGAGCCGCCCGCGCCGGCCGACCTCGACGCGGGACGCTAGCGGGCCCTCGTCTGGCTGCTGACACACGCCCTCCAGACGGACGGCCCGACCCTGGACGAGCAGGCCTGGGCCGTGTGCAGCCCGGTGGTCGTCGACGTGCTGGCGCGTGCGGTCGAGTCTGGGGCGTTCGGGTCCGACGACGCCCTCGTGCGGCGCCTGCACCTCACGGCGTTCGCGCTGGCGTGCGCCGGAGGGCCCAGGCCCGGGGTCGCGCTGCTCGACGCACGGACCGCGGTCGACCTCGTCCTGGCGGCGCTGCCCTCCGACGCGGCACAGGTCGCGGCCGACGCCGCGCGCTGGCGGGACCTGCCGCGAGACCGGATGCACCGCCTGCGGCAGGTGAAGAACCTCCTGGCGCCCGCCCTCGTCGTGAGCGAGCGCGCCGGGGACCCGCGGCTGGACGACTGGCGCGCGGTCCACGCGGTCCTGCCCTGAGCGGCGGCGAGCCGAGCTCGCGTCGTCCGGCGCACAGTGCGGACTCACGTCCTTGCCAGCCCTCGCACGGTGCTCGAGGCGGCGAGCACCCGCGTCGTCGAAACCCGGGGACTCGGCCGAGGGGCATCGGGCAGGATCGCGGGCATGGTCACGTCAGGGGACGCCTGGGTCCCGCGCAAGCACGGCCGGCCCCGCCCGCGCCCCGAGCCGCTGGCCACCCTCGGGTACCTCGCCAGGCACTACTTCCACCAGGACTACGACCTCGAGGCGAGCGACCCGGCGGGCGTGGTGCGGGTGTTCGCCCAGGAGGCGGGGGACGAGGCCGTCGGGAGCCTGCGACGCGAGGTCGTGCAGCTGCTCGCCGAGGCGCGGGACGAGGACGAGCTCGAGCACGTGTGGCGGACCCGCTTCGGCGCGTCGTACGAGCCGCGGCGCCACGACGGCCTGTCCTACCGGGAGTGGTTCGAGGTGGTCGTCGCCGTGCTCGACGGGCGGCACCGCGACGGTCCGTGGCCTCCGCGGGGGCTGGGCGGTGACGGTCGTCGTCCGGGTCACAGGAGGCCGGACGAGCGTCCCCGGGCACACGGAGAGGTGAGGCGATGAGTGGCGCGGACAGCAGGCTCCTGGCGGCGTTCCTGGAGGACCTCGCCCGAGCGGCGGACGGCCGGGTCGACACGGTCGTCCGCGGCGTGACGAGTCCCGACGACGGTCCGTGGATGGACGACCCAGGGCCCTACCGGCGGCTGGGGGAAGCACTCGACGGTCGGACGGAGGACCTGCGCGCGGTCCTGGCGGAAGCCGCGCGCGGGCTGCTGCACAGCGCCCTGGCCGCCGTGGACGGCGCGACGGCGAGCGCCGAGGTCGGTCGCGTGCACCTGGTCGACTCCGACGGCCGCGAGCTCGCCGAGGTGCTGCACGAGGCCTTCGTGCAGCACCTCGCCGAGACCGGGCGGCTGCGGTGACGTCGCCGGCCCCCGGTGGCCCCCGCTCGCGACGGACCGGCGGGCCGGGCACCTCGCCGGGCTCCGACCCGCGGCAGGCGCGCAGGAGCGGGCCGCGCGCGTGGGCGCGCCCGGGCCAGGTGCCCGCGGACGCGGGCGTCGCGGGGCAGATCGCCAGCATGCGGGCGGTGGTGGACGGCGCCGTCGACGGGGAGGAGTTCGTGCGCGCCTGGTTCGCCGGTCGCAGCCGGGCGCTGCGGCACGGCGAGCGGCTGCGCGCGCCGTTCGCCCGGGTCCTCGACGACGTCTTCTTCCTGCTCGAGGACGAGTACACGGACGACCCGGCGCTGCGCGGGCCGGACGCCCTCACCGACGAGGCGATGGTCGAGCGGGTGCGGGCCGCGCTCGACCGCCTGTCCGCGCTCGACGGGTGGTCGGGGAGGTCGTGACGTCTCCGTAGGGCCCGACCTCGCGGGAGACCGCCGCTCCCGTCGGGAGCCGGTTCGGCGGCGCTCGGGAATGCCGGCGACCCGGCGGTCGTTGTGTCGTACGCTGGGCTCACCGACCCGGACCCCGTGAGGGGCCGGGTGCGGTGCTTGACAAGTGAACACACCCCTGGGGGTGATCGGTTTCGACGGTGGTCGTCGATCCAGGAGAAGCGGGTCGAGGACGCACGGTTATCTCGTAAACGCTCCGTGCGACTCATAGGTGCCGATAACAAGCGCACCGACTTCGCCCTCGCCGCCTGAGCGAGCCTCGAAGTCCGTCAGCCTAAGCATGCTCTCGGCTTAGTCACTGGCGTCATCTAGAGAGCCACTGCTGTCCGTCCTCGTCGGTGGGGCGGGCGGGACTCTTAGCCGACTGGGCCTGTCCACGTCTTGTCCGCGTGAACGTGGGGGCCGAGAAACTCGTTAGCGGACTGCACCCGGAGAATCCCTGGTTCCACGTCATCGGACGCGGGTTCGATTCCCGCCACCTCCACTCCCAGCCCACGCTGCACGTCGGCGCGGACCGAAGGCCGTCACCCCACCCGGGGTGGCGGCCTTCGTGCTGTCCGGCCCCGGGCACGGCGGCCCGTCAGGGCAGCTCGTCACGGCAGGACGAGCAGCACGTTCCCGCGCTTGCGGCCGGTGTCGACGTAGCGGTGCGCCGCGACGACGTCCTCGAACGGGAACGTGCGGTCGACGACGGGGCGCAGGACGCCCTGCTCGGCGAGCGCGACGAGGCGGCGCAGCCGCTCGGGGGTGGGGGCGCCGGCGCCCTGGAACGTGACCAGCCCGCCCAGCCGGCGGCTGTGCCACCACGCCGTCGCCATCGCCGGCAGGTCGGCGACGACCAGGAGCAGCCTCCCACCGCGCCGCAGCACGGGGGCGACCCGGCCGTACGGCGCGTTGCCGACGCACTCGACGACCACGTCGTACCGCTCGTCCTCGCGCGCGAAGTCGGTGGTCCCGTAGTCGACGACGCGGGTGGCCCCCAGGTCACGCACGAGGTCCGCGTTGGCGGCGCTGCACACCCCGGTGACGTGCGCCCCGGCGGCGGCGGCCAGCTGGACGACGGCCGTGCCGACGGCCCCCGACGCGCCGTTGACCAGGACGCGCGTGCCCTCGCGCAGGTCCACGTGCGCGAGGAACGACAGCGCCGTCATGCCGCCGAAGAGCAGCGCGGCGCCCTCGACGAAGGACAGCGCGGTCGGCTTGCGGACCGCGTGGTCGGCGCGCACGGTGACGAGCTCCGCGTGGCAGCCCATCGCGAGGTCGCGCACGACGAGCACCTCGTCGCCGACGGCGAGGTCGGTGACGCCCGCACCGAGCGCCTCGACGACCCCGGCGCCGTCGACCCCGAGGACGGCGTGGCGGGGGCGGCGCCACCCCAGGAAGGGGATCGTGGCCAGCCGCATGCCGCGGGGGACGTCGCGGGCGCGGATGCGGTGGTCGGCGACCGTCACCGACGCGGCGCGCATGCGGACGAGGACCTCGCCGGGGGCCGGGTCGGGGCGCGGGACGTCGGCCATGCGGACGACCTCCGGCCCGCCGAACCGGTGCGCCACGGCAGCCCGGGTGGTCGTGGACGTGGACGTCGTGCTGCTCGTGCTCATCGTCGTCTCCCTTACGCCGTAAGTCTTACGACGTAAGGTAGACCCGGGCGGCGGTGCGCGTCCAGGGGCCCGGTGGGCGTCGCCGTACAGTGAGGGCCGACCGCGAGGAGGTGGGATGCCCACGCGCAGCACAGGGGCCCGCGCGCGGCTGACGAGGGAGCGTGTGCTCCTGGCGGCCCGTGACCTGGCCGACGCGGACGGCGTCGAGACGCTGACGATGCGCCGCCTCGCCGAGTCCCTCGGCGTCGAGGCGATGTCGCTCTACCACCACGTGCCGAACAAGGACGCGATCCTCGACGGGCTCGTCGAGCTCGTGTTCACCGAGATCGAGGCGGAGGTCGGGGGCTTCGGCTCGACGTCCACCCCCGACACGTGGCGCGACGACCTGCGCGTCCGCATCCTCGGGGCGCGCCGCGTCCTGCTGCGGCACCCGTGGCTTCCGGGGCTGCTGGAGGCGCGCGCCGTGCTCGCGCCGACGATGGCGCGCTACGTCGACGGCGTGGTGGGGCTCATGCGCGACGGCGGCCTCTCCTACGACCTCGTGCACCACGCGCTGCACGCGCTGGGCAGCCGCATGTACGGCTTCACCCAGGAGCTGCGGCTGGACGACCCGGACGGCGGGGCCACCGAGATCGACCCCGCGATGCTGGCGACGGTGCCGAACCTCGCCGGGATGCTCGCCGAGGTGGTGCACGACGATCCCGGGAGCACCCTCGGCTGGTGCGACGACCAGAGCGAGTTCGAGTTCGGGCTCGACCTGCTGCTGGACGGGCTGGAGCGCCTCGGGCGGCGCTGACGCCTCAGGTGACGATGCCCCGCCGGTACGCGTGGACCACGGCCTGCACGCGGTCCCGCAGGTCGAGCTTCGCGAGGATGCGGGAGACGTACGTCTTGACGGTCTCGTGGCTCAGGACGAGCTCCGCCGCGATCTCGGCGTTCGACATGCCCTGCGCGACCAGCCGCAGCACCTCGAGCTCGCGCGGCGTCAGGCGGTCCTCGCCGGGGCCCGGCGGCGGGCTGAGCCGGCTGGCGTAGCGGCCCACGAGGCGGCGCGTGACCTCCGGCGCGAGCAGCGCGTCCCCGGTGGCGACGACGCGGATGCCGTCCAGCAGCCGTGCGGGCGGCGCGTCCTTGAGCAGGAAGCCGCTCGCACCCGCCCGCAGCGCCTCGTACACGTACTCGTCGAGGTCGAACGTGGTCACGACGAGCACCTTCACCGGGTCGGCGACCCCCTCGCCGGCGAGACGCCGGGTCGCGGCGATGCCGTCGAGCACCGGCATCCGCACGTCCATGACGACGACGTCGGGGCGCAGCCGCCGCGCGAGCGCCACCGCGGAGCGCCCGTCCTCGGCCGTCGCGACCACCGTCATGTCGGGCTGGGCGTCGATGATCGTCGTGAAGCCGGTGCGGATGAGCGCCTGGTCGTCGCACACCAGCACGCGCAGCGGGGCGGTCACGTTGCGTCCCCCTGCGGCACGCGGGCGCGCACCACCCACCCGCCCGACCGGGCCCCCGCCTCGAGGTCGCCCCCGAGCAGGGCGACGCGGGCGCGCAGGCCCGTGAGCCCACGGCCGCCGCCCGCCGGCACGACGGCGCCACGCGGCAGCGTGCCCGGCCCGGGCGCCTGCGTCACCACCTCCACCGTGACCTCCTCCTCGCCGTGCTGCACGCGGACGGTCGTCGGTCTGCCGTGCGCGTGCTTGAGCGCGTTCGTCAGCGCCTCCTGGACGACGCGGTGCACGGCCACGGCCGCGCTGCCGGTGGTGAGCGCCGCCCTGCCCTCCTCGACGTGCTCGACCGGCTGCCCCGCCCGCCGCGCCTGCTCGACGAGCTCCCGTACGTCACCCGAGGCGGGGCGGCGGGCGGCGGTGGTCGCGTCCGGGTCGAGGACGTCCAGCAGGTGCCGCAGGTCGCCGATCGCGCGCCGTCCCGTGGCACCCACCTCCGCGAGGGTGGCGTCGAGCCGGCCGGGGTCGGCGGTGAGGTACCGCGCGGCCTCCGTCTGCACGACCATCGCCGTGACGTGGTGGGTCACGACGTCGTGCAGCTCCCGCGCGATGCGCGCCCGCTCGGCGCCGCGGGACGCGTCGGCGACGCGCCGGCGCTGTGCGGCCTCGGCCGCCCGGGCCCCGCGCAGCCACGCGCCGGCGCCCCACGCGACCGCCAGGGCGAGGAGGAAGGCCACGTACCCGCCGACGTCCTCCCCGCCGCCCTGCCGGGCGACGCCGACGGCGAGCGCGACGTAGGCGGCGACGGCGAGGGCGGCGGTGGTGCGGCGGAACCGGTCCAGGTGCAGGCCGGTGCTCAGCAGCGCGATCGGCAGGCCGATGCTCGCCGTCGTGTGGTAGCCGCGCAGCTGGTCGACGGCGAAGCCCGTCACCACCAGCGCGAGGCACACGAGCGGCAGGCGCCGGCGCAGGGCCAGCGGTGCCGACTGCAGGGCGACCACCGCGACGGTCAGCGCGTCCGAGGACCGCTGCGGCACGTGACCGAGCTGCGTCCCCTGGCCCTGGAGCGCGGGGACCAGCGGGCTGAGCGCGAGCACGACGGCGAGCGGCAGGTCGCGCACGACGAGGGGCAGACGGCGCCAGGCGTCGGCGAGGCGTCGCGGGTCGCTCACGCGCCGACCGTAGCGGGCGGAGCTCCCGCGGCCGTCGCCCCGTCCGTCGCCCCGGGCGTCGACCGGCGGGCGCGGCGGGGCACCAGGCGCCCGCGGCGGTGCGCGAGCCGCAGGAACACGACGGTGAGGGCGACGCCCGCGAGCACGGCGGGCAGGCTCGCCTCGGGGCCGAAGGCGCCCCCGGACAGCAGCACCGGGCCGGACGTCGCGCCGTCCAGCAGGCCCTGCGGCGTGCCGTTGCCGGACACCTCCGTGCCGAACACGCCCGACGCGACGAGGTTCCAGCCGAGGTGGATGCCGATCGGCAGCCACAGGGTGCGGGTCGCGGCGTAGGCGGCCGCCAGCATCGCCCCCGCCTCGATCGCCACGGCGGTCCCGCCCCAGAGGCTCGCGCCGGGGTTCGTGAGGTGCACGGCCCCGAACAGGACCGCCGTCAGGACCAGCGCGCCCCACGTGCCGGCGCGCTCCTCGACCACCCGGAACAGCACGCCGCGGAACAGCAGCTCCTCGGTCACGGCGGCGACGGTCATGAAGCCGACGAGCCCGAGCGCGGTCGTCGCCGACCCGGGTCCCTCGACGCGGTACCCGCCGAGCACCGCGACCGTCGCGATGACGGCCGTGAAGACCAGTGCACCGAGGGCCACGCCGCGCGCGGTCGCCCCGGCGGCGCCGGTGGGCGCGACCTCCACGACCGGCCGGTGCTCCGTGCGGGCGACGACCCACCGGTAGACCACGAGGGCGAGCGCGGCCGCGGCGATCCCCAGGACGAGGGTGGGCAGCCACCTCCCGTCGACCGCCATCACGGCGGCGCTGCCGACCGCGGTGGCGAGCCCCACGGCTCCGAGCTGTGCGAGCAGGCGCATGACCGGTCCTCCCGTCGTGCCGCGGTCGGTCGCCGCGGCCCGTCCCGGACGCTACGGAGCGCGACCCGGGCGGCGGGTCCCCGTCACGCGGACACCGGGGGTCCCTCTCGCGGGGGACAGGCAGCCTGGGCGGGATCGTGCGTGGCGCCGGGTCAGCGGCGCGAGCCGCCCGCCCACCGCCGGGACAGGGCCGACGTCGCCTCCGGCGCACCCGCGACCTCCAGCGGGGCGGTGCCCGCGGTGAGGCCGTCGACGAGCACCTGGAGGTAGCGCCGGTAGAGCTCGGGGTGCTCGGGGGAGTGCCGGGCCACCTCCGTGACCATCCACAGCACGACGACGAGGTCGTGCACCGTCACGCCGGCACGCAGGTCGCCCTCGGCGGTCGCGCGGGCGAGCAGGTCGTCGATGACGCCGGCGATGGCCGTCCCCGGGTCGGGGACGGTCTGCTCGTCGAAGGTGAGCGCGATGTCCCGCAGGCCCAGGTTGGCGGCGAGCAGCGCGGCGATGTCGTCGAGCAGCAGCACGAGGCCGTCGCGGGCGCGGGCCGCGCCGTGCGCCTGCTCGGCGACCCGCAGGAGCTCGCGTGCGGGCTCCTGCAGCGCGGCGGCGACCAGCTCGTCCTTGTCGGCGAACCGGTTGTAGACGGTGCCGACGCCGACGCCGGCGCGGTGGGCGATCTCGTTGAAGCCGACCGCCAGGCCGCGCTCGGCGAACAGGGCGCGCGCGGCCTCGACGATGCGCTCGCGGTTGCGTGCCGCGTCCCGGCGCAGCCCGCGGGCCGCGGTGCCCGCCGCGTCGTCGACCGTCATGCGCGGCACGCTACCCCTGATAGGTGCGATCAACTTCACGCACGGGCCTGCCCGCGACCCGATGCCCTTCATCAGGTTCGTGACCTAGCATCCTGATGACCGGTATCGGCTTCGCAGCGCCGCGCGCCGCCCCCACACCCCTCCTGGGAGACCCCCTCATGGCAGGACTGCTCTACCGGCTCGGCCGCTCGTCGGCGCGGCACCCGTGGCGCGTCGTCGCCGCGTGGCTCGTCGCGCTCCTGGTGGCCGGCGCCGCGTACCTCGGCTTCGGCGGGACGCTCGTCTCGACCGTGAGCATCCCCGGCACCGCCACCGACCGGCTCACCCAGCGGCTGCAGGAGGAGCTGCCCGGCAGCAGCGGCGGCACGGGCACGGTCGTCTTCTCCACCGAGAGCGGCGAGCCGTTCGACGACGCCCAGCGCGCGGGCGTCGCCGCGGCGGTGGCCGAGGCGGCGGAGGTCGAGGGCGTGGAGACGGCCGTCGACCCGTTCGCGACCGAGGCCGAGCGTGAGGCGCAGGCCCAGCAGCTCGCGGACGGCGCCGCCCAGCTCGAGCAGGGGCAGGCGCAGCTCGAGGCCGGCCAGGCGCAGCTCGACGCGAGCCGTCAGCAGCTCGAGGCGGGGCAGGCGCAGCTCGACGCGGCCCGTGCCCAGCTCGAGACCGCGGCCGCCGCCGCGGGCCCGGCGGCGTCGTCGCCCGCGGCGCAGGCGCAGGCCGCCGCCGCGCAGGCGCAGCTCGACGCGCAGCAGGCCCAGCTCGACGCGGGCCTCGCCGAGCTCGAGGCCGGGCAGGCCGAGCTGGACGCCGGGCGCGAGCAGCTCGAGGCGCAGGCGCCGCAGCTCGAGCAGGGCCGGGCGCTGCTCGACATGGCTGCCGAGATCCGCCAGGTGTCGCAGGACGGGTCGGCCGCGCTCGCGACGGTGGTCTTCTCCGACCCGCAGTTCGACGTGACGCCCGAGACGAAGGACGCGGTCATCGCCGCCGTCGAGGACGCCACGCCCGAGGGCGTCGAGGTCGCGTTCTCCAACGAGCTCGCGTCCGGCGTCCCCCAGCTCGGCGGCGTGGCCGAGGTGATCGGCGTCGCCGTGGCGGTCGTCGTGCTGCTCGTCATGCTCGGCACGCTCGTCGCGGCGGGGCTGCCGCTGCTCAACGCGCTGCTCGGCGTCGGCGTCGCCGCGCTCGGGACGCTCGCGTTCTCGGGCGTCGTCGAGATGTCGTCCGTGACGCCCGTGCTCGGCCTCATGCTCGGCCTGGCCGTCGGCATCGACTACTCGCTGTTCATCCTCAACCGGCACCGGCAGCAGCTGCGCCGCGGCATGGCGGTGGACGAGTCGATCGGGCTCGCCACCGGCACGTCCGGCAACGCCGTGGTGTTCGCCGGCAGCACGGTGCTCATCGCGCTGCTCGCGCTCAACGTCACCGGCATCCCGTTCCTCGGGCTCATGGGCACGGCGGCCGCGGCGAGCGTCGCCGTCGCGGTGCTGCTGGCCGTGACGCTCACCCCGGCGCTGCTCAGCCTCGCCGGCACCCGCGTCCTGCCGCGCAAGGCCCGGGAGGCCGCGGGCGAGGAGCACCACGCGCCGGCCCACGTCATGTCGACCCCGCGCGCCGTGCTCTCCCTCCTGCTGGGCGTCGCGGTGCTGCTCGTCGCGGCCCTGCCGGCCGCCTCCATGCGCCTCGGCCTGCCGGACGGGTCGCAGGAGGCCACGGACACCACGCAGTACGCCGCCTACACGACCACCGCCGAGGAGTTCGGCGAGGGCGCGAACGGCACGCTCCTGGTCGTCGCCGACGTGCCGGACGGCGTCGGGGAGGACGAGGTCACGGGCCTGCAGGCCGACCTGGGCGCCGTGCTCATGGAGCAGGACGACGTGCGCGCCGTGGCGCCCATCGGCACGAACGAGGACCGCACGGTGCTCGCGTTCCAGGTGCTGCCGGGCAGCGGCCCGAACGACGTGGCCACCGAGGAGCTCGTGCACACGCTGCGCGACCTCACGGTCGACGACCCGGCCGCGACGTTCTCGGTCGCCGGCGTCGCGAGCGCCAACATCGACATCTCCGAGAAGCTGAGCGACGCGCTGCCCGGCTACCTCGCGCTCGTCGTGGGGCTGTCGCTGCTCATCCTCGTCATGGTGTTCCGGTCGATCGTCGTGCCGCTCGTCGCGACGCTCGGGTTCGTGCTGTCGCTGCTCGCGACGTTCGGCGCGGTCACCGCGGTGTACCAGTGGGGCTGGCTCGGCGAGCTGTTCGGCGTGCACGACCCGGGCCCCGTGCTCAGCTTCCTGCCGACCATCGTCATCGGGATCCTGTTCGGCCTCGCGATGGACTACCAGCTGTTCCTCACCTCGGGCATGCGCGAGGCGTACGCGCACGGCGCGACCGCACGCCAGGCCGTCGCCGAGGGCGTGCGGGCGGGCCGGGCGGTGGTCACGGCGGCGGCGATCATCATGGTCTCGGTGTTCGCCGGCTTCGTGTTCTCGCACATCGCCGTCATCCGCCCGATGGGCTTCGCGCTCGCGTTCGGCGTGCTCGTCGACGCGTTCGTCGTGCGCATGACGATCGTGCCCGCGGTCCTGCACCTGGCGGGGGAGAAGGCGTGGTGGCTGCCGCGCTGGCTCGACCGGCTCCTGCCGGACGTCGACGTCGAGGGCGCGCAGCTCGAGCGGGACCACCCCGTCGTGCCCGGCGGGGCCGGCCGGCAGGACGTCCCGGTCGCCTGACCCCGCGGGCGGGCCGTCGCACCGACCCCGGTGCGGCGGCCCGTCCGCGCGTCCAGCCCGGCCGGTACCGTGCGCCGGACGCCCCCGTCCCCAGGAGCCCGCATGGCCTTCATCCCGCCCGGACAGCGCTGCACCGACCTCGGCGACCTCGTCCGGCTGCTGCGGCGCTGGGTGGCCGAGACGTCCGAGGCCACCGTGTCCGCCGGCACGTCGACGCACCCCGCGTACGTGACGGCCCTGCTCGGCGGGGTGGAGTGCGTCCTCGCCGGCGACACCACCCGCTCCGGGGTGCAGGCGTTCCTCGACCGGATGGACCACCGCACGACGCTGTGGGTGGTGCCCAGCCGCACGGGGCGGATGTGCCGCGTTGCGGTCGGGGACGACGCCCAGCCCCTCGACGGGTTCTTCCTCTACACCGAGCAGCCGTTCTGGGCGCCGCGCCTGCTCGACGCCCCGGACGTCGTCGCGGTGCGTGTGCTGCAGGCCGTCGCCGTGCTGCACCGGCGGGGGCACCAGCACGTGCGGGTGTCGCCGGGCATGTCGCCGTCGGGGGTGTACTGGCGGCTGACGCTGTCCGCCGCGCCCGGGTCGGTGGGCGAGGACGCAGGCCGGCGCGAGCTGTCGTGGTCCACCGGCAACGGCACCGACGTCGTCGGGCTCGACGTCACGGCGTCGACGACGCCCGACGCGGTCGCCGACGCGCTCGTCGCGGCCGTACCCGCGTTCGGGCGGCCCTGGCGGGACTGGACCTACGCCGGCTGGTACGCCGAGCTGCTCGCGCTGGTCGAGCGCGAGCGGCGGCTGCCGGTCTCCTTCGCCGACTGGTTCGACGATTCGCAGGGGTGGGAGGTGGGCTGGGGGACGGGCGTGCGGTTCCCCGCGCCGCCCGTCTGACCCGTCCCGCCGCGGCCGGCACGACGCCGTGGGGCGGCCGTGGTGGGGTGGTCCCGTGCCCGTCCGTCCCGTCAGCCCCGCCGCGCTCGTCGACCACGTCGTGGGCCTGGTGCTCGCCGGGGACGGGCGGCAGCGCGTCCTCGTCGACGGTGCGGCGCCGCTGGGCGCGGCCGACCTGGCCGACGCGCTCGTCGAGCCGCTGCGCGCGGCCGGGCACGCGGTGGCGCGGGTGCACGCCGACGACTTCCTGCGCCCGGCGTCGCTGCGGTACGAGCACGGCCGGGAGGACCCGGACGCGTACCTGGAGGACCGGCTCGACGCGGGCGCCCTCGCCCGGGAGGTGCTCGCCCCGTTCGCCGCCGAGGGCCGCTACCTGCCGACGCTGTGGGACGCGGCCCGGGACCGCGCGACCCGCGCCGCCTACGCGACCGTGCCGGAGCGCGCCGTCCTCGTGCTCGACGGCGAGCTGCTGCTCGGGCGCTGGTTCGACGCGGAGCTCACCGTGCACCTGACCGTGCGGCCCGCGACCCTCGCGCGCCGGCTCGGCCCGGAGCGGGCGTGGCAGCTGCCCGCGTTCGCCCGCTACGAGGACGAGGTCGCGCCGCAGGACGTCGCGGACGTGGTCGTGCGCACCGACGACCCACGGCACCCGGCCCTCGTGGAGCGGTGACGCGGCGCCGCGCGGCGCCGTCCGGTGCACCGGGCCGCCGGGCGGCCCGGCTACGGTCGGGCGCATGCCCACGGTGACGACCCCGGACCCTCCCGCGCCCGCACGCGCCCGCCGCGGCCTGCTCTCGTGGGCCCTCGTGCACCTCGGCGGGCTGGTCCTCGGGCTCGTGGTCGGCGCGTGCCTGGCGGCCACCGTCCGCGAGCTCGCGCTGCTGTGGGTCGTGCTGTTCCCGGCGGTGCTGTGGGGCACCGCGAACCGGTCGGCCGTCGCGTCGGCCGCGCGCCGCCCGTTCGACCTGACCCGCGCGCCGACCGCCGACCTCGTCGCGATGACGATCGGCGTCGTCCTCGCCGTCCCGGCGGCGCTCACCGCCGTGGACGGCGACGCGTGGCGGCCGGCGGCGCTCGTCACGGTCGTCGCCGTGCTCGGGTTCACGCTGCTCGGGCACGCGGCCACGCTCGACCCGGGCGCCACGGACGGCCCCGGCCGCGCGGGGGGACGCGTCGCGCGGGTGCTGGACGGCGCGCTGCGCGGCCTGCGCACGACGTCGGGGCTGACGAACCTGTACCTCGCGGCGCTCGGCACGATGCTCGCGTTCCCGCAGGCGTCCGAGTGGCTGCCGGTCGCGGCGGTCGCGGCGACGGGGGCGCTGCACGCCGTGCTCGACGCGTCGCGGGCGCCCCGCTGACCGCGCTCAGTCCGCGGCGGCGGCCGGCAGCAGCGTCCGGGCGGTGCGCGCGTGCGCGGCGCACGCGTCCGGGTCGAGGCCGACCAGGGCCAGGGCCGCGTCGGCCACGGCCTCGGCGGTGCGCGCGTCGAGCGTCTCCGGCGCCCGGCGGCGCTGGAGGATGACGCTCTCGACGAGGCCCAGCACGAGCGCGGCGGTGCGCACGACGTCCGCCGGTGGGACGCCGCAGGCCGCGACCAGGGCGCGGTACGTGCCCTCCAGCTCGGCGCGGCGCTCGTGGAACGGCGCGAACCGCTCGTCGTCCAGCTCGGGCAGCAGGTACAGCGCACCGAGGTTGTCCTCCCCGGAGCACAGCAGCCGCACGTCCCCCGCGCACAGCGACCACAGGCGCGCCGGCGCGGGCTCGTCGCGGCCGAGCAGGTCCCGCGCGGCGTCGAGCGACGGCTGCACCGTGCCGAGCAGGAGCTCGAGCAGCACCGCGTGCTTGCCGGGGAAGTGGTGGTAGAGCGTCGCCTGCCGCACGCCGGCGACCCGGGCGAGCGCGTGCGTGCTGGTGCTGCCGTACCCGACCGTGCAGAACAGGCGCGCACCGGCGTGCAGGATGTCGGCGCGCGTGCCCAGGCCCGTGGGGGAGGCGCCCACGGTCCGCGGACGTCCGGTGCGGCCCGGCATGGGCGCCGACGCTAGCAGCGCACCCCGCGCACGGTCCCCGGGGTCCCGGTGGGCGGGCGCCGTCCGCGCCACCGCGGGCGGGGGAGGACGATGGGGTCCGTGCGCAGCCAGACCCCCGGGACCGACACCGTCGTGCGCACCGCCCGGGTGGCGCTGCTCGCGCAGTTCGCGCTGTTCGGCGTCATCGGGCCCAGCTGGATGAGCCGGCTCCCGTCGATCCGCGAGTCGCTGGGCGTCAGCACCGGCACGCTCGGCGCCCTCCTCGTCGCGGGAGCGGCCGGCGCGCTGGTGACGCTGCTGCTCGCGGGCGCGGTGGTCGGCCGGCTCGGGACCCGCCGGACCGTCACGGTCGCGACCGCCGGCGGCCTCGCCGGGCTCGGCCTCGTCGCCGCCGGGACCGCGCTCGGCAGCGTCCCCGTGTTCGCCGTGGGCGCGCTGCTCAACGGCGCGAGCGGCGCGCTCGTCAACGTCCCGATCAACCTCGACGGCGCCGCCGTCGAGCGGCGGCTCGGGCGCACCGTCCTGCCCCACATGCACGCGGCCTTCTCGGTCGGCGCGGCGCTCGGCGCGCTCGTCGGTGCGGCGTCGTCCGCCGCCGGTGTGCCGGTGTCGGTGCACGTGCTGGTGATCGCGGTGCTGGTCGCTGCGGGACGCCTGGCCACGGTGCGGCCCGCGACCGCCCTGGACGCGGGACCGTCGAGCCGGGCCGAGCGTGCCGCCCGCGGTGCCGCCCGCGGCTCGGCCCTCGGCGCGTGGGCGGAGCCCCGCACGCTCCTCATCGGCGTCGTCCTGCTGGCCTCCGCGCTCGCGGAGGGGTCCGCGGCGAACTGGCTGAGCCTCGCGGTCGCGACCGGGCTCGACCAGCCGGAGGCGGTGGGAGCGCTCGCGTACGGCTCGTTCGTCACGGCCATGACGGTGGTCCGGCTCACCGGCACGCGCCTGGTCGACCGCTTCGGGCGCGTGGCCGTGCTGCGCACGTCGCAGGCGTGCGCGCTCGCGGGCCTGCTGCTGTTCTGCCTCGCGCCGACGCTGCCGCTGGCCTGGCTCGGCATCGTCGCGTGGGGCGTCGGCGCGGCGCTGCCCAACCCGCTCGCCGTCGCCGCCGCCGCGGACGAGCCGGAGCGGGCCGCCGCGCGCGTCGCCGTCGCGACGTCGTTCAGCTCGTTCGCGCAGCTCACCGCGCCGCCGCTCATCGGCCTGCTCGCGGAGGAGGTCGGCGGGGTCCGCCCGGCGCTGCTGCCGCTCACCGTGGTGATCGCGCTCGGCCTGCTGGTCGCCGACCGGGTGCGCCCGATCGGGGGACGGACGTCCGCCCGGACGTCCCCGGAAGCGGCTGTGAGCGAGTCGTCAGCGGTCCCGGAGCCGCGGTAGGGCACACTGGGACCGGCGCCGCCCCGGTCGAAGTCTCCGGGAGCGCGCCCGCGTCCCGGCCCGTGGTGCTGGCGGACGCCCCCACGACCGCCGCGAAAGGCGACCCACTGTGCCCAGCTTCTCCTCCCTCGGCCTGCCCGAGGTCCTCGTCCGCTCCCTCGCCGCCCGCGGCGTGAGCGATCCCTTCCCGATCCAGGCGGCGACGCTGCCCGACACGCTCGCGGGCCGCGACGTGCTCGGCCGCGGCCGCACCGGCTCCGGCAAGACCCTCGCGTTCAGCCTGCCGCTCGTCGCCCGCCTCGCCGGCCTCGTGCCCGGCACGACGCCCGTGCGCCGTGCCCCGTCCCGCCCCACCGGTCTCGTCCTCGCCCCGACCCGCGAGCTCGCGTCGCAGATCGCCGCGACCCTCGAGCCGCTCGCGAAGGCCGCCGGCCTCACGGTCACGACGATCTTCGGCGGCGTCTCGCAGCGTCCGCAGGAGTCGGCCCTCAAGGGCTGCGTCGACATCGTCGTCGCGTGCCCCGGCCGCCTCGAGGACCTCATGGGGCAGCGGATCATCTCGCTCGCCGACGTCCGCATCACCGTGCTCGACGAGGCCGACCACATGGCCGACCTCGGCTTCCTGCCCGGCGTGCGGCGCATCCTGTCGGCCACGCCGGCCGGCGGCCAGCGCATGCTGTTCAGCGCCACGCTCGACAACGGTGTGGACAAGATCGTCGCCGCGTTCCTCAAGGACCCGCTGCGCCACTCCGTGGACTCCGCCGCGTCGCCCGTCTCGACGATGACGCACCACGTCTTCCACGTCGACGGCGCGGACACGAAGAAGGACGTCGTGCGGCACCTCGCGTCGGGCACCGGCCGGCGGGTGCTGTTCATGCGCACCAAGCACCAGGCCAAGAAGCTCGCCAAGCAGCTCACGTCCACCGGCATCCCCGCGGTCGACCTGCACGGCAACCTCAGCCAGGGCGCGCGCGAGCGCAACCTCGAGGCCTTCTCGTCCGGTGAGGTGCGCGTCCTCGTCGCCACCGACATCGCCGCGCGCGGCATCCACGTCGACGACGTCGAGCTCGTCGTGCACGTCGACCCGCCGGCCGAGCACAAGGCGTACCTGCACCGCTCCGGCCGCACGGCCCGCGCGGGCTCCGGCGGCACGGTCGCGACGCTCGTCCTTCCCGAGCAGGAGCACGAGGTGCGCACGATGACGCGCCAGGCCGGCATCCAGGTGCGGCCGCAGCAGGTCCGCGCCGGGGACGCCGTGCTCGAGCGCCTCGTCGGCGCACCGATGGCGCCGGTCGTGGCGACGGCCGTGCCGGCGCCCGCCGCGCCGGTCGCCACCCGGAAGAAGGCGGCCCCCGCGGGCGGCCGTCCGGCTGCCGGTCGTGGCGACCAGGGCGGACGCCCCGGTGGTGCCCCGGCGGGCGGCGGGTCGGGTGACGGCACCGGTGCGCGTCGTCGCCGCCGCGGCGGACGCGGCCGGGGCGCGGGTGCGGCGGCTGCGGCCGGCGCCTCGACGGGCCAGGCGCGCGGCGCCGGCCGCGAGGGCGGTGCGTCGCGCACCGCCACGTACTCCACGTCGACCCCCGGGTCGGGCGCGAGCGGCGCCGTGCGCATGTCGATGGGCAGCCGCACGGGTGCGCGCCGCGGGCGCTGACCCCCGGGACGGATGCGCCCGGCGCGGGCAGGTCCACCGGAGACCCGGTGGACCTGCCCGCGCCGAGGCGTAGCATCGACGGTCGGGTGCCGGGAGCGGCGGCCGTGACGAGCGGTGAGGAGCGAGACGTGCGGGACGAGACCGCGGGGTGCGAGGTGGCCGTGCAGGCCTGCTCGGTGTCCGCGCGCGATCGCGTCGCGCACCTCTGACACCCCCACCCGCCCTCCGCACGCGGTGACCTGACGGCCGGACGCCGTCGCACGTCGCCGCGGCGGTGGGCGTGACGTGCGGCGCAGCGCGCCGCCGGGGTGTCGCAGGCGCGGACGCGGCACATCCGCCCCGCCGCCGACCGTCGTCACCGGGCCCCTCCCGGCCCGTGCGCGCGCCCGTGCCCCGGCACACCCGCGCCCGTCGGCGGCTCCCGACCCACGGAAGCCGAGAACCGCCATGCACGCCCTGACCGAGAAGCAGATCCGCAACGCCTTCGTCAACGCCTCCCGCCGCGAGGCGAACCAGGCCACCCTGCCCGACCTCGACGCCCTCGACTGGGACCGTCTGGACTACCTCGGGTGGCGGGACCGCAAGGCCCCGCTGAGCGCCTACGTCGTCCTCGAGGTCGCGGAGGAGCCCGTCGGCGTGCTCCTGCGCGCGAGCGAGGGCACCCGCGCGCGCCGCCGCGCCGTGTGCGCCTGGTGCGAGGACGTCGTCGTCACCGACGACGTCACGCTGTACGTCGCCCGCCGCGGCGGCGCCTCCGGGCGGCGCGGCAACACGATCGGCACGCTCCTGTGCACCGACTTCCTGTGCTCCGCCAACGTGCGGCGCCCGCCGACCCGCACGGAGGCCGGCTCGGACGTCGACGCGGTGCGCGAGGCGATCGTCGCGCGGCGCGTCGCGGGACTGCGCGAGCGCTCGACGCGCTTCGTGCGGGAGGTCCTCAGCACACGGTGAGGTCCCGCGCCCAGCCCTCGCCCGAGCGGGCGGCGCGGCGCCGGCCGCCCTCCACGGCCGGCGCCGCACCGGGTCTCAGGCCCCGGCGAGCACCTCGCGCAGCCGCTCCGCGAAGGCCTCCGGCTTGCCCGGCATGCCGAACTCGGGCCCGAGGAACCCGCCGTGCCCGCTGGGGAAGATCGCGACCTGGGTGCCGAGCCGCTCGGCGAGGGCGTGCGTCGAGCGCCACGTGAGGATGCCCTCGCTCTCCTCGCCCGCGGCCAGCACGATGCGCGTCGGCGACGAGCGCAGCGCGTCGAGGTCCGGCTCGTAGGCCGTCACGGGCTTCGAGGCTCCCGACAGCAGGGGGTCGGTGCGCATGCCGTCGTCCTCGGTGGGCAGGCCGAACTGGGCGGGGTCGGGCAGCTCGGCGAGGAAGCCCTCGGGGAACTCGCCCTGCCACGACGTGAGTGCGATGAACGCGGCCATGCCGGCGCCCCAGCCGTGCTCCTGGTAGGCCGCGTCGACCCGCGCGGTGGCCGCGGCGGCCCGGTCGGCGTCGGGCAGGACCCCGAGCAGCGGCGGCTCGTGCGCCACCAGCGTGCGGACGTCCTGCGGGTACGCGGTCACCCACGCCAGCGCGGTCACGGCCCCGCCGCTCGAGCCGAACAGGTCCACCGGCCCCGCGCCGAGCGCGGTCACGAGCGCGTGCAGGTCCTCCGCCTGCTGCCGCGGGTCGTTCGTCGTGCTGCCGTCGTGCCGCGTGCTGCGGCCGATGCCGCGCGGGTCGTACGTGACGACCGTGCGGTCCGGCAGCAGCGAGGCGAGGGTGCCGAACCCGGACGCGTCCATCGGCTGGCCGATGAGCACGAGCGGGGGCTCGCCGTCGGTGGTCGGGAGCGGGCCGCGCACGTCGTAGGCGATCGTGGCGCCCGGCACGTCGAGGGTCAGGTGCGTGGCGGTCTCGGTCATGGTGGCTCCTCCGTCGGTGCGTCAGGCGGTGCGTGCTGCATCCACCTGCGTCCGACCACCCGCCGTCCCCGAACTCATCGGGCCGCCGCCGGGCTCACGGACCGGGGCGGACCGCCCGCCGTCCCGCACCCACGACGCCCGTCTCGTAGGCGAGGACCACGGCCTGCACGCGGTCGCGCACGCGCAGCTTGGCGAGGATGTTGCCGACGTGCGTCTTGACGGTCGCCTCCGACAGGAAGAGCGTCGCGGCGATCTCGCCGTTCGACAGGCCCTCGGCGACGTGCCGCAGCACCTCGAGCTCGCGCGGCGTCAGGTCGCGCAGCCGCGGGTGGACGCCGTCGTCGCCGGCCTGCTCGTCCGGCGTGGGCAGCTGGCCCGAGAACATCTCGAGCATCCGCCGGGTCACCCGCGGCGAGACGACCGCGTCCCCGGACGCCACCGACCGGATGGCGCCGACCAGCTCGGCGGGGCGCGCGTCCTTGAGCAGGAACCCGCTCGCACCGACGCGCAGCGCCGCGAACGCGTACTCGTCCAGGTCGAACGTCGTGAGGATGAGCACCCGGACGCCCGGGTGGGCCTCCACGAGGCGCTCGGTCGCCTCGATGCCGTTCATGCCGGGCATCCGCACGTCCATGAGGACGACGTCGGGTCGCAGCGCGGCGACCTGGTCGAGGGCCGCGCGGCCGTCGCCCGCCTCGCCGACGACCTCCAGGTCGTCCTCGGCGTCGAGCACCAGGCGGAAGCCCATGCGCAGCAGCGCCTGGTCGTCGACGAGCAGCACCCGGGTCATGCGTCCTCCGTGGTCGTGGTGGTGGTCGTGGGCAGGACGACGCGCACGCGCCAGCCGCCCTCCGGTCGGGGTCCGGCCTCGGCGGTGCCGCCGTGCACGGCGGCCCGCTCACGCATGCCGATGAGCCCGCGGCCGGCACCCCCGGCATCGGGGACGGGGCCGCGGGGACCGTCGTCGAGCACCTCGATCTCGACGGCGGAGCCCGTCCGGGTCAGGCACAGCTGCACGCGGGGCGTGCCCGGTGCGTGCCGGAGCGCGTTGGTGAGGGCCTCCGCGACGACGCGGTGGACCGCGATCTGCAGCGTCGCCTGGTCGGGCAGCACGGTGTCGAGGCCCCGCGCGTCGACGGGCAGGCCCGCCGTGCGGAACCGCTCGACGAGCGCCGTCAGGTCGTGGCTGCCGGGCTGGGGGGTCAGGGGTGCCCCGTCGTCGTCGAGCACGCCCAGGACGCGGCGCATCTCCGCGAGCGCCGAGCGCCCGGTGGACGACAGCTCGTCCAGCGCGGTGCGCGCCGCGTCGGGCGCCCGGGTCAGGGCCACGCCCGCGCCGTCGGACAGCGCGATCATCACGGTGATGCTGTGCGCGACGACGTCGTGCATCTCACGTGCGATGCGGGTGCGCTCGGCCGCGCGGGCGATCTGCGCCTGCTGGTCGCGGTCGCGGGCGAGGGCGTTGGTGCGCTCGACGAGGTCCGCGACGTGCAGGCGCCGGTTGCGCACGCTCGTGCCGATCGACGTCGCCACGAGCAGGAACGCGAGCTCCATGGAGACGCTGACCACCCGGGACTCGACCGAGTCCATCGAGTCCAGCCCGAGCGGCACGACCTCCTCCACGGGCACCTCGCCCGTCCCGGCGGTGGCCGCCGGGACGGGCGCCGCGACCTCCACCGTCCCGGTCGTCTCGTCGTCCTGCCAGGCCATCGTCGCCCCGCCCACGAGCAGGATCGCGACCCCGAACGTGGTCCACGTGACGCGGGGCGGGCGGTTGGCCGCGACGGCGTACATGGCGAACATCAGGGCCATGTCGACCGCCCCGGGGCTGCCGACGAGCGCGAGCGAGAGCGACGTCAGCACCGCGAGGGTCGTCGTGACGAGGACGGGCCGGTGCCGGCGCCAGCCCAGGGCGACGCCGCCGAGCACGAAGCCGCCGAGCAGGACCGCGACGAGCACGGCGACCCGTGCCTCGCTCAGCTCGTCGCGCCGGATGACGGTGTCCGCCGACGCCACCGCCACCAGCAGGGCGGGGAGCACGTAGACGACGATGACGACCGCGTCCATGGCACCCGGGTGCCGGACGAAGAAGCGTCGGACCGGTCCGAGGCGACGCGCCTGCAGCTCGGTCAGCACGCCGCCCGCGGGCGGGCCGGCCGCGACCGGCGGCGCGACCGGGAGCGGCGCGGGTGCGGGAGCGGTGGTCACGCGGGCCACCCTGCCACGGGCCGGACGGGCCCCGGCACCGTCGACGGGTGGAGCCGGACCGCGCGGGCTCAGCATCGAGGACGAGCTCGGGCGGGGGCGTCAGGTCAGGTGGACGGCCCCGAGGTCGACGAACACGTCGCGGTTGAGCGCGAACGCGCGCTGCGCCTCGGCGACGACCTCGTCGCGCTGCGCCTCGGTGAGCGGGAGGGCGTCGAGGCGCTCGCGGTACTCGTCCTTGAAGGGCTTGACCCTGGGCGCGGCGGCGAACCGGTAGAAGGACAGGCCGTCCTCGCCGAGGCCGTAGTGCCGCTGCATCATGCGGTGGATGATCTGCCCGCCGGACAGGTCGCCGAGGTACCGCGTGTAGGCGTGGGCGACCCAGCGGGGGAGCGTGCGGCACCGCTCGCGCAGGTGCGCGGCGTACCGCTCGGTGGCGGGCAGGACCCGGACGCGTGCGGCCCAGCCGGGGCCGAGGAGGAACGCCAGGTCGTCCTCGATCGACGGGACGCGGCGCAGCTCCTCCAGGACGACCGACGCCGCGGCGGGGGTCGCCGCGCGCAGGGCGTCGCCGACCTCCTCCAGCGCGGTGTAGACCGCGTGCTGCTGCACCGCGAGGTCGACGTAGGCGTCCCGCGTCAGGGCGCCCGACATGAGGCGCTCGACGAAGGGCGCGGTCTCCGCCGCCTCGTGGTCGGCGCGGGTGCCGCTGCGCAGGCGGGCCGACAGCGGCAGGCCGGCGGAGCCTGCGCGGGCGGCGTCCGTGACGGTCACGGTGCTCCTCGGGTGCTGGGCGGGGCGAGGAGGGGGACGCCTCGCCCGACGGGGTGGGGCGACTGTAGTCCAGCGCCTGCGCGGTCCCGCCCGCCCCGTCCCACCTGCCGGCCGGGTCCGGGATGAAACCGGCGCACCGCGCTGTTGACACCCACGGCCGCGTCGCGCGGCCGCCGCACGAGACCGGGGGAGCCGTACCGCGTGAGCACGTGGGACCTGACCGAGCGCCGCGCCGTCGACCTGCGCCGGGTCGCCAGCGCGCTGTGTCGCGCCCTCCCGCGCTGAGCCGCGTGCCCGTCCGGCCCTGAGGCCGGACCGCCGCGTCCGACGACGGACGCCTCCTGCTCCTCCCGCGTGACGAGACCAGCACGCACCGCCGACGGCGCCCCCGTGCGCCCAGCGAAAGGCACCGACACCCGTGTCCTCCACCACGACCGACACCACCACGCCCCCCAGGCGCCGGCTGCGCATGCCGTCGTTCACCGTGCAGGTGCTCCTGGGCCTCGGCCTGGGCGTCCTGCTCGGCTGGATCGCCCTGCGCATGGGGCCCGTGAACGCCGAGGGCGACCCCAACTGGCTGACGGCCGCCCTGAGCGAGATCGGCTCCGCGTTCGTCACGCTGCTGCGCGCGATCGTCCCGCCGCTCGTGTTCCTCGCGATCGTCGCGTCCATCGCGAACCTGCGGCAGGTGACGAACGCCGCGCGCCTGGCCTGGCAGACCCTCCTGTGGTTCGCGATCACCGCGGGCATCTCCGTCGTGGTCGGCATCGGCCTGGGCCTGCTGTTCCAGCCGGGCTCGCGGACCACGCTGTCCGCCGAGGAGGGCGCCGAGCCGTCGTCGACCGGCAGCTGGCTGGACTTCCTCAACGGCCTGATCCCCGGCAACTTCCTCGGTCTGGGGGCCGACACCGGCCTCGAGCCGGGCGCCGACGGCGGCTTCACCGCCGAGACGTCGATCGACTTCAACGTGCTCCAGATCGTCGTCATCGCGCTGGTCGTCGGCATCGCCGCGCTGCGCACCGGCAAGGCCGCCGAGCCGTTCCTCGCGTTCAGCCGCTCCGCGCTCGCGGTCGTGCAGAAGGTGCTGTGGTGGGTCATCCGCCTCGCGCCGCTCGGCACGCTCGGCCTCATCGGCCGCGCCGTCGCCACCTACGGCTGGGACCTGCTGGCCCCGCTCGCGACGTTCGCCGTCGCGATCTACGTCGGCCTCGCGATCGTCCTGCTGGTCGTCTACCCGGTGCTGCTGCGCACCAACGGTCTCAAGATCGGCGCGTACTTCCGCGGCGCCTGGCCGGCGATCCAGCTCGCGTTCGTGTCCCGCTCGTCCATCGGCACGCTGCCCGTGACGCAGCGCGTCACCGAGCGCAACCTCGGCGTCCCCGCGCCGTACGCGTCGTTCGCCGTGCCGCTGGCCGCCACCACCAAGATGGACGGCTGCGCCTCGATCTACCCGGCGATCTCGGCGATCTTCGTCGCGCAGCTCTTCGGCGTGGACTTGTCCGTCACGGACTACCTGCTCATCGCGTTCGTGTCCGTCGTCGGCTCGGCCGCGACGGCCGGCCTCACCGGCGCGGTCGTCATGCTCACGCTGACGCTGTCGACGCTGGGCCTGCCGCTCGCGGGCGTCGGCCTGCTGCTCGCGATCGACCCGATCCTCGACATGGGCCGCACCGCGCTGAACGTCGCCGGCCAGGCGCTCGTGCCGACGATCGTCGCGAAGCGCGAGGGCATCCTCGACGTCGCGCGGTACGAGTCGGCGCGGGTCGACGACCTGTTCCGCGACGAGGTCGAGCAGGCCCGCGAGGAGCAGGCCGACGCGGACGCGACCGACGCGACCGTCCCCGCGCGCGAGGCCTCCGCGAGCCTGCGGGCCTGACGCGCACGCCGCCCCGGCCGCCGCCCCCGCGGCGACCGGGGCGTCGTCGTGCGGCGACCCGCCGGTGCAGCGGGTGCATTTGCGCCCGACCTGTCCCCGTTCGTCCCGAACCCGCAGGCCAGCGCGTCGGACGGCGTGCACGGCACCCCGATCCGGCGGGTTAGCGTGACCGTCGGACGTCCCGGGGGGAGAGCGGTGGACGAGCAGTACGAGGTCCTCGTCGTCGAGGACGACGTGGACACCGCGCAGTACGTGCGCACGGTCCTGGCGCGCCGCGGCGGCATGTCCGTCACGGTCGTGCACGACCCGGCGTCGGCCCTGGAGCAGGTCGCGCAGCACCGCTTCGACGCGGTCGTCACCGACATCCAGATGCCCGGCATGAGCGGGCTCGAGCTGCTCGTGGAGCTGCGCTCGCGCGCCCCGGGCGTCCCGGTCGCGGTCATGACGGCCTTCGCGAGCGTCGACTACGCCGTCGAGGCGCTGCGCCGCGACGCCGACGAGTTCCTCGTGAAGCCGGTCGCCGCCGGCACGCTGCTCGAGCGCGTGGCGGCGCTCGCGGCCGAGGGGCGGCGCCGCGCGACCGCGACGACCGGGGCGGTCGTCCTCGCGGTGGGCGCGCACCCCGACGACGTCGAGATCGGCATCGGGGCGACGCTGGCGTCCCACCGGGCCGCCGGCGACACCGTCGTCGTCCTCACGATGTCCGGCGGCGCGGTCGGCGGCGACGCCGACGTGCGCCGACGCGAGGCGCTGGCCGCCTCCGCCGTCATCGGTGCCCGGCTGTTCCTGCACGACTTCCCGGACACGCGCATGGCGTCCGCGGACGGCCTGATCCGCGTGGTCGAGGAGACGGTCGCGGACGTGCAGCCCACCGTCTGCTACACGCACTCGCGCCACGACCGGCACCAGGACCACCGCGCGGTGCACGAGGCCGTCGTGGTCGCCACCCGGCGGGTGCCGTCGCTGGCGTGCTTCCAGTCCCCGTCGGCCACCGTCGACTTCCGCCCCGACCGGTTCGTGCCGGTCGACGGCTTCGTCGACGCCAAGCTCGAGATGCTCGCCGCGTTCACCTCGCAGGCGCACCGCGACTACATGGAGCCCGACGTGGTCCGAGCCACCGCCCGGTACTGGTCCCGGTTCGGCACGGGGACGTACGCCGAGCCGCTCGAGACGGTCCGCGCCGCGGCCGCGGTCGGCGGGAGCCAGGGGGCGGGGACACCGGCCGCGAGGGTGCAGCAGCGCGACGAAGGGGTGGTGGCATGACCCGGGTGCTCGTCACGGGGGCGGGCGGTGCGGCGGGCGTCGCCGTCATCCGCTCCCTGCTGCGGCGCGGGGACGTGGACGTCCTCGCGGCCGACATGGACCACTGGGCCTCCGCCCTGTACCTGGTGCCGGCGGACCGCCGGCGCCTGGTGCCGGCGGGGCGCGCCGACGACTTCGTCGACGTCGTGCGGGACATCTGCCGCCGGGACCGCGTGGACGTGCTGTTCCCGACCGTCGACGTCGAGCTGCCCCGCCTCGCCGCCGTGCGCGCCGAGCTGGCCGCGGCGGGCACGCTGCTCGCGTCGCCGTCGCTGCGGACGATCGAGACGTGCCTGGACAAGCTGGCGCTGGCGCGGGCCTGCGAGCGGACGGTCCGCGTGCCGCGCACCGAGCTCGTGGGCACGCCGCAGGCGCTGGACGGCTGGCAGTTCCCGGTGATCGTCAAGCCGCGCCGCGGCGCGGGGTCGCGCGGGGTCCGCACCGTCGCCTCGGCCGCGGAGCTCGACGCCGTGCACGCCGAGGAGGACCTGCTGGTGCAGGAGCTGCTGCCCGGCGAGGAGTACTCCGTCGACGTGCTCGCCGCCCCGGACGGCCACGTCGTGGCCGCCGTGCCGCGCGCGCGCAAGCGGGTGGACTCCGGCATCGCCGTCGCGGGCGTGACGCTGCACGACCAGGACCTCGTCGCGACCGCCTCCGCGATCGCCCGGGCCGTCGGCCTGACGTCGGTCGCGAACGTGCAGCTCAAGCGCGACGCGGACGGGGTGCCGGCGCTGCTCGAGGTGAACCCCCGGTTCCCCGGGGCGATGCCGCTGACGATCGCGGCGGGGGTCGACATGCCCTCGCTCGTGCTCGACGCCGTGCTCGGCCGCGCCGTCCCGCGGCACGTCGGGCACCGTGCGGTCGCGAACGTCCGCTACCTGGAGGACGTGTTCCTGCCGGTCGAGGACGTCCTGGCGCCGCGATGAGCGCCGACGGGACCACCTCCGTCCCCGGCGCCCCCCGGCTGGACGAGGACCACCACGTCCACTCCACGTTCTCCGACGACGCCGTCTCGACGCCCGGGGAGAACCTCGCCGCCGCGGTCCGCGCCGGGCTGCGGCGCGTCCGCATGGTCGACCACGTCCGCACGACGTCGACCCACGTGTCCGCGATGCTCACCGCCGTCCGCGCCCTGCCGCCGGTCGAGGGGCTGGAGGTCCTCACGGGCGTCGAGGCGAAGGTCCTGGACACCGACGGGCGCGTCGACGCGCCGGCGGACGTGCTGGCGGCGCTCGGCACGCCCGACGGGCCGGACCGGGTCCTGCTCGCCGACCACCAGCTGCCCGGGCCCGACGGCCCGTGGAGCCCCCGCGCGGTGCGCGAGCGGCTCGACGCGGGTGCGGTGCGCCCCTCCGACGTCGTCGAGATGCTCGTGACCGCCACTGCCCGCGCGGTCGAGCGCACCGGCCGCGCCCAGCTCGCGCACCCGTTCTCCGTGCTGCCCAAGGTCGGCCTCGGCGAGGACGACGTGCCCGACGACCTGCTCGACGCGCTCGCGGCCGTGCTCGTCGCGACGGGGACGCCCGCCGAGGTGAACGAGAAGTGGGACTGCCCGGGCCCGCGCGTGCGCACGCGCTGGGCCGCCGCCGGGGTCCTGCTCGTGGCGTCCACCGATGCGCACGTCGCCGACGACGTCGGCGTGTACCGGCGGCTCGCCCCGGCGAGCGGCACGGGGAGGACACCATGACCGGCGAGCCGCTGCGCGACGTGCTCGTCGCCCTGCTCGTCGCGTGCGTCGCGGTCGGCGTGGCGCCGGCGCTCGGCGGCCTGTACCAGTACCTGCTGCTGCCGGTGCACGCGTGGCGCAACCACCTGGGCGACGCCGCGCCGTACCTGCCGAACGTCGCGGTCCTCATCCCGGCGTGGAACGAGGCCGCCGTGCTGGCGGCGTCGGTCGGGCGGCTCATGCGGCTCCAGTACCCGGCGGAGCGGCTGCGCGTGTACGTGGTCGACGACGCGAGCACCGACGACACCCCCGAGGTCGTGCAGGCCCTCGCCGAGCGGTACCCCGGACGCGTCGTGCACCTGCGCCGCGACCAGGGCGGGCAGGGCAAGGCGCACACGCTCAACCACGGCATCGAGCGGGTGCTCGCCGACGACTGGATGCAGGCGCTGCTCATCACGGACGCCGACGTCATCTACCGGCCGGACTCGCTGCGCCGCATGACCCGCCACCTCGCGGACCCGCGGATCGGCGCGGTCACCGCCTACATCCGGGAGGGCAGCGAGCGGCCGGGCGCGGTCGCCCGGTTCATCGGCTACGAGTACGTGACCGCCCAGGCGTGCGCGCGCCGCGCGCAGAACGTCCTCGGGGCGCTCGCGTGCCTCGCCGGCGGTGCGCAGCTGCACACCCGCGAGAACCTCGAGGCCCTCGGCGGGCGCATCGACACCTCGACGCTCGCCGAGGACACCGTCACGACGTTCCTCACCCAGCTCGACGGACGGCAGGTCGTGTTCGACGGGTCGGCCGTCGTGCTGGCGGAGGAGCCGGACTCGGTGCGGGCCCTGTGGAAGCAGCGAGCGCGCTGGGCGCGCGGGAACGCGCAGATCACGCGCCGGTTCCGGCACCTGTGGTTCCGGCCGTCGCGCACCCACCGCCTCGGGTCGTTCGGGTTCGGCCTCATCTGGTTCTCCACCTACGCGCTGCCGTTCACGCTGGTCCTGGCGTCGGTCGGGCTCGTCGGGCTGCACCTCGTCTCGCCCGGGACGGCGACGGGGCTGTTCGGCACCCTCTGGTGGGTCGGCGTCGCCGCGTACGTGTACGTCACCGTGACGGCCCTGCTCGTCGACCTCGACACCGCACGCAGGTCCTGGTTCGAGGGGCTCACGTTCCCCGGGTTCGGTGCGCTCGCCCTCGTCGTCGCGGCCGGGTTCCCCGAGTTCTGGCCCGTGGTCGTCCCCGGCTGGTTCGGCCTGGAGCTCAGCGACGCGGGCCGCGAGGCCATGCTCCTGCTCCTCTACTCCTGGCCGGCGCTCTCGATGGCCGTGGCGCACGTCGTGCGCGCCGTCGAGGGGCGCCGCTGGGTCGGGTGGCTGTCGCGACCGCTGCTCTACGCCGTCGGGTTCGGCCCCCTGCTGTGCGCCATCACCCTCGACGCGTACGTGCAGGAGCGGCGCGGTGCCGCCATGGTCTGGGACAAGACCGAGAAGACGGGGAAGGTCGCGGCATGAGCGCACCCACGCCGCCCGCCCCGCACGGTGCCGGGTCGCGCACCGAGCGGTGGGCCACCCTCACGCCCGAGGCCCTCGAGGACGAGATCGAGACCAACCGCCGCGGTGAGCGGTGGGTGCTCGTCGCGTCGGGCGTCGGGGCGGCGGCGACCGCGCTCGCCGTCGTGCTGCAGGCCGTGACGCGGTGACCGGCACCCTCAGCCCGCTGCCCGAGCCCCGGCTGCCCGCGCCCGACGTCGCGTACGCCGAGGACACGAGCCTCGGCCAGCGGTTCAGCGCGCTCATCCGGCGCCTCGGCCCCGAGGGGTCCGTCCTCGAGCGGCAGCTGCCGTTCGCCGTCCTGTTCGCGGCCGGGTCGACCACCTTCGGGCTGTCCGGCGTCGAGGTCACCTCCATCGGCGCGATCGTCGTCGCGGCCGCGCTCACGGTCGTGTCGCTGGTGCTCGCGCTGGCGGTGCCGTGGCGCCGGCTGCCCGGCGGCGCGGAGGACCTGCTGCCGCTGCTGCAGATCGCGGCGGTGGCGGCCCTGCGCATGGGCACGGGCGGCCTCGGGTCCCCGTACGCGGCGCTCGTGTACCTGCCGGTCATCACCCTCAGCGCGCGCCCGGGACGCACACGCATCGTCGTCGCCACCCTGGGCACCGCCGCGACCGTCCTGACGTCCACGCTCGTGCACCCCGACGTGGACCAGGACGTGGTGGTGCTGCGGAGCCTGCTGGTCGCCGCCAGCGCGCTCGCCATCAGCGTCTTCGTGCACGAGATGACCGGCCGCCTGCGGGCCCACAACCGGCACCTGCAGGCGCTGCAGCAGCAGCAGTCCGCCCTGCTCACGCGCACGCGCGAGGCGGCGGTCGAGCTGCACCGCGTCGCGAGCGCCCAGCGCGCCGCCCGCGAGCAGCTCATCTCCGTCATCGACTCCGCGACGGAGCAGGCGATCATCGCCACCGACCGCGAGGGGCTCGTCGAGGTCTTCAACCCCGGGGCGGAGCGCCTGCTCGGGTACGCCCAGGGGGAGGTCGTGGGCCGGCGGCACCTGACGGACTTCCACCTGCGCGGCGAGATCGACGACCGGCGCGGGCCGCACCGGCCGGCGTCCGGGCCGGACGACGACGCGCTCGCCGGGCAGCGCGACCTCGTCGAGGCCCTCGTCGCCCCCGTGCGCTCCGGCAGCGCCGACGTCCGCGACTGGACCTACGTGCGCGCCGACGGCAGCCACGTCGTGGTGCGGCTCGCCGTGACCCGCCGCCTCGAGCCCGACGGGTCCGTGGGCGGCTACGTGGTCGTCGCGACGGACGTCACCGCGGAGCGCGAGGCGGCGCGGCTGAAGGACCAGTTCCTCGGCCTCGTCAGCCACGAGCTGCGCACGCCGCTCACGTCGGTCCTGGGCTACCTCGAGCTGCTGCTCGACGGCACCGAGGAGCTGAGCGACGAGCAGCGGGAGTACCTGACGATCATCGAGCGCAACGCGCGCCGCCAGCTGCGGCTCGTCAGCGACCTGCTGCTGTCCGCGCAGGTGGACGCGGGCACGTTCGCGATCAGCCCGCAGCCCACCGACGTCGCGGCGGTCGCGCGGGCGTCCCTCGCGTCGGCCGGGCCCACGGCGGAGCAGGCGCAGGTGACGCTCGTCCCCGCCCTCCAGGAGGCGCGGGTCGAGGGCGACGCGGTCCGGCTGGGGCAGGTCGTCGACAACCTCGTGTCGAACGCCCTGAAGTTCACGCCGACGGGCGGGTCCGTGCGGGTGGAGGTCGCCCCGCTGCCCGGCGGCGGTGCGCGCCTGGCCGTCGCCGACACGGGGATCGGGATCCCCGCCGACGAGCTCGCGCAGCTGACGTCCCGGTTCTTCCGCGCGACGAACGCGACGCGGCGGGCCATCCCCGGTGTCGGGCTGGGGCTGTCGATCACGAAGGCGGTGGTCGACGCGCACGGCGGGACCATGGAGATCCGCAGCACGATGGGCGAGGGCACCACGTTCGTCGTGACGCTCCCCGCCGTCCCGCCCGGAGAGGCCTGACCGCCCCCGCCCCCGGGCGGGGCGGCGCCCCTCAGACCCGCGGCTCGCGACCGGGCGGCTGCTGCGGCGGCGTCGGCTCGGCCACCGGCTGCAGGGCCCGCTCCTGGGCCGGCTCCGCCGCGGTGAGCACGAGCTCCTCGTCCCCGTCCTCGCCCGCGTGCCGCAGCACGACGCGCTCCCCGCTCAGCAACCGGTACGTCACCCCGTCGCGGCGGGCGTCGACCTCCAGCCGCGACCCGTCCACCTGCACCCGGAACCGCAGCCGCGACAGGTGCGGCGGCAGCCGCGGCGCGAGACGGACGTCCCCGCGCTCCACGCGCAGCCCGCCGAACCCGCGGACGAGGGCGTCCCACGCGCCCGCCATCGACGCCACGTGCACGCCCTCCTGCGTCTCGCGGCGCAGGTCGTGCAGGTCGATGAACGCGCACTCGCGCGCGTACGCGTGGGCGAGCGTGAGGTGCCCGAGCTCGGCCGCGACGACGGCCTGCACGCTCGCCGACAGCGACGAGTCGCGCACCGTCAGCGGCTCGTAGTAGGCGAAGTCCCGGCGCTTCTGCTCAGGGGTGAACCGGTCGCCCGCGACCATCAGCGCGAGCACGAGGTCGGCCTGCTTGACCAGCTGGTGCCGGTACAGCTCCGTGTAGTGCACGCGGTCCTCGAACGGGGTCCAGCCGTCCCGGGGCCGGGAGAAGTCCCAGACCGGGTTGCGCGTGAAGCCCGCCGACTGCTCGGTCACGCCGAGGTCGTCCGCGTAGGGCACGACGACCGCCGCGGCGGCCGACGTCCACGCCGCGCGCTCGTCGTCGTCCACCCCGAGCCTGCGTGCCTCGTGCGGCCACCGGCGCGCGACGTCGGCGGCGGCCTCGAGCGACCGGACGACCAGCAGGTTCGTGTACGTGTTGTCGTCGACGACGGCGGTGTACTCGTCCGGGCCCGTGACGCCGTGCACGTGGAAGGCCCCGTCGTCGGTGCGGTGCCCGCGGCCCATCCAGAACCGCGCCGTGTGCACCAGCAGGTCGACGCCGATCTCACGCTCGAGGGCGTCGTCGCCCGTGGTGGCGACGTGCCGGACGAGTGCGTCCGTGATGTCGGCGGTCACGTGCACGGCCGCGGTGCTCGCCGGCCAGTACCCCGAGCACTCGGCCCCCGAGATCGTCCGCCACGGGAAGGCCGCGCCGGGCAGCCCGAGGGTGCGGGCGCGCTCCACGGCCCGGGGGAGGGTCGCGTGGCGCCAGCGCAGGTGGGCCGCGGCCGCCGACGGCAGCACGTGGTCGAGCACCGGCAGCACGAAGCCCTCGGCGTCCCAGAACGTGTGGCCGTGGTAGCCGAGGCCCGTCAGGCCCTTCGCGCGCAGCCCGGTGCCCTCGACGCACGCCGACGCCTGCACGGTGTGCAGGACGGCGAGCCGGACGGCCTGCTGCAGCTCGTCGTCGCCCTCGACCACGACGTCCGCGCGGTCCCACACCTCCTCGAGGAAGGCCCGGTGCTCGCTCTCGAGCGCGTCCTCGCCGGCGGCCGCGGCGTCCGCCAGGACGGTGCGCGCGTCGGCCAGCAGGCTCTCCACCGGGCGGCGCCCGCACGCGTACGCGGCGCGCGTCCCGAGGCGCAGCCGGCCGTCCGCCGGCAGGTCCGCCTCGACGGCCCAGCCGTGCGCGGCCTGCACCCAGCGGTGCGTCCCGCCGTCGGGGCCGGAGACGTCGTGCTCCGTCGCCAGCACCGCGCCGACCCCGGCGACCACCGTGCGCTGCGCGACCCACGTGCGCCCCTCGTCGTGGCCGCACGCCTCCGTCACCAGGCCGGGCCCGTCCGCCGACGCCGGGCCGGGGCAGCCCGGCACCGGCCGCACGCGCACCCGCGCGCCCTGCGGGGCCCGCACCTCGTACACCGCGACCACGAGCTCGCGCCGCACGAGGGAGACCCAGCGCCGGCTGCGCACCTCGACGGTCGTGCCCGCCGGGGACGTCCAGACCGCCTCGCGCTCCAGCACGCCGGTGCGCAGGTCCAGCCGCCGCTCGTGGTGCTCGAGCGTCCCGGTGCGCACGTCGAACGGCTCCCCGTCGACCTCGAGGTCCACCCCGCAGGCGTCGACGACGGGCACGAGCTGCTCGTCGTGGTCGGGGTACCCGTACGCGCGCTCCGGGTAGTCGTGCGGGAACTTCTCGTACACCGGCGCGAGCAGCGTGCCCGCCGGCACCTCCGGACGCTGCTCCTCGAGCACGCCGCGCACGCCCAGGTGGCCGTTCGCGACGGTGAGGAGCGCGGCCGTGCGGGGCAGGTCGTCGACGTCCAGCGTCGGCTCGCGCAGGGTCCAGGGCTCCACGGTCAGCGGCACGGACACAGTGGACCAGAGGTGCCGGCACGACGCACGGGCGCGGCGGCGGCCGCGAGGTCGCGGCCCTGCGCCACCGCCTGCAGGGTGGTCCGTGCCGGCGTCCGGTCGTGGACGCCGGGGACGGAGGGGGGACCGGGACGTGGACGTCGTGGTGGTCGGCCAGGTGGCGCGCGACCTCGTGCTGCGGGTGGACGAGGTGCCGGGCGCGGGCGGGTCGGCGCCCGTGCGCGAGCGCGTCGAGGTGCTCGGCGGCAAGGGGGCCAACCAGGCGGTCGCGTGCGCGCAGCTCGGGCTGCGGACCGCGCTGGTCGGGGTCGTCGGGGACGACCCGGCCGCCGACGCCGTGCTGGCCCGGGCGCGCGAGGACGGCCTGGACGTCGCGCACGTCGTCCGCCGCGCGGGCGCGTCGACCGCGCTGCTGGTCGACGTCGTCGCCGGCGGCGGCGAGCGGCGCCTGCTCGAGCACGTGCCGGGCGACGTCCTGCTGCGCCCGCAGGACGTGCGCGCCGCCGCCGGCCCGCTGTCCTCCGCGCGGGCCGTGCTGCTCCAGCTCCAGCAGCCGGCCGACGCCGTCGCGGCCGCGCTCGACGTCGCTGGGGACGCGCTGCTGGTGGCCGACGGTGCCCCCGAGGACGAGGCGCTGCGCGAGCGGCTGGTCGGGTCGGTGCACGTGCTGCGCGCGGACGAGACGGAGGCCGGGCTGCTGCTCGGACGGGCCCCGGACGGGGTCGGGCAGACCGTCGAGGCGGCGCGCGAGCTCGTGGCCCGGGGGCCGCGCGTCGTCGCGCTCGAGGCCGGCGACGCCAACGTCGTCGCGTGGGACGGCGGGCACGTCGTGCTGCCGCTGCTCGGCGGGGAGCCCGTGGACCCGACGGGCGGCGGCGACGCGTTCGTCGCCGGTCTGACGGCGGCGCTGCTGGCGGGGCACGACGCCGCGACCGCCGGGTGGTGGGCGACCGTGGCGGCGGGGAGCACGGCCGCGCGGCCGGGCGGGCGGCCGGCGCTCGACGTGGACCGGGTCGCCGCCGACGCCCGACGGCTCCGCTCCGAGCACGAGGGGTAGCGGTGCACGGGCGCGGCCGCCCCGGTCAGTCGGGCAGCTGCGGCCCCGCGAACCCGTCGCCCGTGCGCAGCAGGCTCGCCCGCACCACGGTGCCCGTGCCGAAGCGGCGGGCGACCGCGTCGGCGGCCGCGTCGAGCGGGGCCCGGTCGGCGTGCTCGAGCGGGAGCACGTCCTGCACCGCGGCGTCCGAGCCGAGGTTCGTCAGCGCGACCCCGACGAGCGTGAGACCTCGGTCGCGCACGAGGGGCGCGACCTGGTCGAGCAGCGCCGCCGCGGCCTCGGCCAGGCGCTCCCCGGAGTCGGTCGCGTGCGGCAGGGAGTGCGAGCGCGTCGCGCGCGTGTAGTCCGCGAAGCGCAGGCGCAGCACGACCGTGCGCGCGGTGCGGTGCGCCTCGCGCAGGCGGCGCGCGACGCGGTCGACGAGGCCCAGCAGCGCCGAGCGGACGAACGCCGGGGCGTGCGGACCGGGCCCGAGGGCGCGCTGCGCCCCGATGGACGAGCGCCGCCGGTCCGTCACCACGCGCTCGGGCGTGCGCCCGTGCACGACGGCGTGCAGGTGGTGCCCGGCGGCGGGGCCGAGGACGCCCACGAGCACCTGCTCGGGCAGCGCCGCCACGTCGCCGGCCGTGTGCAGGCCGTACCCCCGCAACCGCGCGGCGGTCACCTCGCCGACGCCCCACAGCAGCTCGACGGGGAGCGGGTGCAGGAACGCGTCCTCGCCGTCGGGGGGCACCAGCAGCAGACCGTCCGGCTTCGCGACGCGGCTCGCGACCTTCGCCAGGAACGGCGTGCGCGCCACCCCGACGGTGATGGGGAGCCCGACCTCCTCGCGCACCCGCGCCCGCAGCCGGGCGGCGAGGTCCACCGGTGCCGTCGCGTCCAGCCGGTGCAGCCCGCCCACGTCGAGGAACGCCTCGTCGTTCGAGACGCCCTGCACGGCGGGCGTCGTCTCGTGGAAGACGTCGAACACCGCCCGGCTCGCCTCGACGTACGCCTCGAACCGGGGCGGGACGACGACGAGGTCCGGGCACGCGATCCGCGCCTGCCGGCCGCCCATCGCCGTGCGCACGCCGCGGCGCTTCGCCTCGTACGACGCGGCGAGCACCACGCCGCCGCCCACCGCGACGGGGCGGCCGCGCAGGCGCGGGTCGTCCCGCTGCTCGACCGACGCGTAGAACGCGTCCAGGTCGGCGTGGAGGATCGTCGCGCGGCGCTCGGGCACGAACACATGTTCGACCCGACCACCGACACGCCACCACGCGGGCGCCGCACCGCGACAGCGCCCCGCCGGGGTCAGCGGCTCGCGACGGCGTCCCAGGCGAACGAGGCCAGCCAGTGCGTGGCCACGAAGTCCGGGTTGTCGAGCGCGCGCAGGCCGACGTCCAGCAGGTCCTCGCCCGCGGCCCGCAGCGCCGGCTCCTCGAGCGCGTCGGCGAGGCGCAGGAGCGCGCCCGCGCGCGAGAGGTTCAGCCCGTCGAGGTGCACGGCGTGCCCGTCGGTCGGGTCCACGACGCGCACGGGCCGGGCCAGCTCGAGCGGGCGCGGCAGGAACCCGTCGAACCACGCCCGCAGCCGGTCCCGCGGCAGGACCCGCGCCATGAGGTCGGCCTCCGCCAGCCCGGGGGAGAGGAAGTCGTGCCCGCTCGTCTCCCAGCGGGTCGCCCAGTCGCGGTCGTCGCCGTAGAGCCGGACGGCCTGGTCCCGCAGCGCGTCCGCCCGCCCGGTGAGCCCGAGGTCCTCCGCGGCCGTCACGAGCAGCGCCAGGCCGAAGGCGGTGTTCGAGTGCACCCCGTGCCGCACGGGGAGCTCGACGCGCTCCAGCCACGGCAGCGCCAGGTCGAGCACGGCCGCGGCGAGCGGTGCGGTCGCCTCGGCCCAGCCGGCGGCGTCGTCGTCGCCCGCGTCGGCCGCCGCGCGGCAGGACGCCGCGAGCCGCGCCGCCCACGCCCACCCGTACGGCCGCTCGAACGCCGGATGGACCCGCAGGTGGTCGACCTCGCCGGCGACCCGCTCCGTCGTCAGGGTCTCGCCGAGCGCGCTGCGCAGCTCGGGGTCCTCGTGCCCGGAGCGCAGCACCTCGACCCCCAGCCAGTGCATGTGCACGCACGAGTGCCAGTCGAACGAGGTGTGGAAGGCGGGGTACAGCTCGGCCGGGGTGCGGACGTCGTCCGGGCCCTGCGCGAGGTGGACGAGGTGGTAGGGCCAGCCGGTCGCGAGGTTGGCGCGGACGACCCGGGCCGCGACGGGTGCGAGGGAGGCGAGATCGGTGGTGCTCACGGCACCAGCCTGCCGGACGCGGCGGACGCGTCCGTCAGGGCCGCTCCCGGCGGCTCCGCCACGCGCGCCAGGCCCCCGTCGACCACAGCGAGCCCACCACCAGCGGGACCTGGAAGGGCAGCCGGGCGAGCCGCTTGGCGTCGGTGTCGAGCCCGAACCCGTCGGTGCCCTCGAGGTACTGCGCCACGTTGCCGGGGAAGATCGCGACGAAGAACGCCGCGGCGGCACCGCCGACCAGCGGCCGCCACCGTCGCGGCGCGGCGAGCAGGGCCCCGCCCAGCGCGACCTCGACGACGCCCGACGCGACCACGACGACGTCGGGGTCGAGGGGCACCCACGACGGCACCTGCGCCTGGAACTCCTCGCGGGCCACGGTCAGGTGCGTCGTGCCGGCGAACGCCAGGACGCCCCCGAGCAGCAGCCGCACCAGGGTCCGGCCCCGGCCCGCGGGCGGGTCGGGCGGGCGCTGCCGCCGTGCTGACGGGCCTGCGGTCACGGCGCCTCCGGTCTCGTGCGGACGTCCAGGTCGACGCTACGGGGCGGCTCGCAGGACCGCGCGCCGAGCGGTCCGCCGGGCGGGCCGGCACGGCCGCGCCGCGCACCGGCGGAGCCGTTCCGGTGGCGGGTCCTGGACGGTGTGCCTAGCGTCGCAGTACGGCGCCGGAGGTGAGGATGCGCACCTCGCCACCGCCCGCCGTCGGGGTGCGCACCCCGGCAGGACGGCGCGTCCGACGCGCCGATCGGTCGAGAAGACGGCCACCAGCAGACACCCACCCACGCGCGACCGGACGGTCGCCGCGTCGGCGACCCCTGCGCGGCGGGTGGGACGGACGACCCCAGCGGTCCGACGGGTGCACGCGCACCCGTGGCGAGAGGACGACGACATGAGCACCGACTACGCAGCCGGCCAGCCCGGCGGCGCCAGCAGCGGCACGGGATCGGCCAAGCAGACCGCCAAGGAGACGGCGCAGACCGCGCAGCAGGAGGCGGCGGGCGTGGCGCAGAGCGCGGCCGAGAGCGGCCGGAACGTCGCGCACGAGGCCAAGGACCAGGCCCGGCAGGTGACGGACGAGGCGAAGCAGCAGGCGCGCAGCCTCTTCGACCAGGCCCGCACGGAGGTGGGCAGCCAGGCCGGTGCCCAGCAGAAGCGCCTCGCCGACGGCCTGCGCGGCCTGGGCGACGAGCTGAACCGCATGACCGAGAGCAGCGAGGGCGGCGGCCTCGCCACCGACCTGGCCCGCCAGCTCGCCGACCGGACGAGCTCGGCCGCGACGTGGCTCGACGACCGCGAGCCGGGCGACCTGCTCGGTGCGGTGTCCGACTTCGCGCGCCGCCGGCCGGGCCTCTTCCTGGCCGTGGCGGCCGGCGCCGGCCTCCTCGCCGGGCGCCTCACGCGCGGCCTGGGCGCAGCCTCGTCCGACGAGGGCACGTCCGGTGCGTCCCGCATCGCGGACACCGGTGTGAGCGGCACGACCGGTGCCGTCGGCGGCACGTCCGGCGGCTACGCGACGGGCGCCGGCTACGCCGGTGCCGGGCTCGCGGGCACCGGTGCCGCCTACGGCGACGCCGACCTCGGCACGACGACCGGCGGCCCGCTGGCGACCGGCTCCCTGGCCGACGACGCCTCGACGGTCGCGTCGGGCGACGCGTGGGGGACCCCCGGTGCGGCGACCACGCAGGACGAGCCGGAGTACCTGGCCGCCTCGCGCGCCGTCTACGGCGAGACCACCGCGACGGGCGACACGGGCGGCGGCCCGACCCCGGTGCAGACGACGCCGGGCGGCATCCCGGACGACGAGCAGGGCCTCGGCGGCACCGCGACCGGCGAGCCGTGGCGCGGCGTCGAGCGGGAGGACGAGCGATGACCACCGGCGCGACCGACCCGCTCGGCGCACCCGGCGCCGGCGGCTACCCGGCGGGCGGCACGTCCGGCTACCCGGCGGCGGGCGGTGCCTTCCCCGCGGGCGGGGCCGCCGACGCGGCCGACGACGCCGGCGAGCGGCCGTCCATCGGCACGCTGCTCAGCGAGATCACGCAGGACCTGTCGACGCTGTTCCGGCAGGAGGTCGAGCTCGCGAAGGTCGAGCTCACCGACCAGGCGAAGAAGGCGGGGACCGGCGCCGGCATGTTCGGCGGGGCCGCCGTCGCAGCCAACCTCGCCCTGGTGTTCCTCTCGGTCTCGCTGTGGTGGGCGCTCGGTGCCCTCATCAACCGGGGCTGGTCGGCCCTGGTCGTGGCGATCCTCTGGGGAGTCGTCGCGCTGGTGCTCGCCAAGCGCGGGCAGAAGCAGGTCAAGCAGGTCGGTGGCGCGCCGCGCACGGCCGAGACCCTCAAGAAGATCCCCAACGCCGCCGCAGGACACGAGGAGAAGAACCGATGAGCACGAGCGACCCGGACCAGATCCGCGCCGACATCGAGCGCACCCGCGCTGACCTCTCGGCGAACGTCGACCAGCTGACCGACAGCGTGAACCCGAAGACGGTCGCGCACCGCAAGGCCGACGAGGTGAAGAGCCGCCTGAGCGAGGTGAAGGAGCGGGTCATGGGTACCGTCAGCGACGCGGGCCACTCGGTGGCCGACACGGTCGGCGGCGCCGGCCACGCGGTCGCCGACAAGGCCTCGGGGGCGGCGTCCTCGGCCTCGTCGGCCGGCTCGTCGGTGGGCCACTCGGTCGCCGGGGCCCCCGGCCAGGTGAAGGACGCAGCCGCGGCGGCGCCCGGCCGTGCCAAGGAGGCGGCCGCGGGCAACCCGCTCGCCGCGGGTCTCATCGCGTTCGGCGTGGGCTGGCTCGCCGGCTCGCTGCTGCCCGCGAGCCAGAAGGAGGCGCGTGCGGCGTCGGCCGTCAAGGACAAGGCGCAGGACCTCGCCCCGGCGGTGAAGGGCGTCGCCCAGGAGGCGGCCGAGAACCTCCGCGAGCCGGCGCAGGAGGCCGCCGCCGCGCTCAAGGACCGCGCCACGGAGGGCGCTCAGCAGGTCAAGAGCGCCGGCCAGGACGCGGCGTCGTCCGTCAAGGACGAGGCGCAGGGTGCGCGCGAGCGCGTCCAGGGCAGCGTCCAGGGCGGTGGCCAGGACGACCAGGGGAGCCAGGCGTACAGCCCGCAGGGCTACTGACGTCCCCACCCACGGCGCGGCGGTCCGGTCGGTCACGACCGGGCCGCCGCGCCGTGTGCGCGCACCGTCACACCGCCGGCCGGGCCGGTACGGGGCGGGCCGCACCTACCCTGGACGGGTGCGCTGCGCCTACTTCGACGCGGGGGTGTGCTCCTCGTGCACGCTCCTCGCGCAGGCGTACCCGGCGCAGGTCGCCGACAAGGAGCGCCGCGTCCGCGAGGTGCTCGGCGACCCGGCGGACGTCACGTGGCTGCCGCCCGTGACGAGCGCGGAGGCCGGCTTCCGCAACAAGGCGAAGATGGTGGTCGCCGGCACCGCGGACGCGCCGACGCTCGGCATCCTCGACGTGCACGGGCTCGGCGTGGACCTGCAGGACTGCCCGCTGTACCCGCCCGCGCTGCAGGCGGCCTTCGCGCCCCTCGCGGCGTTCGTCGCGCGCGCGGGCCTCACGCCCTACGACGTCCCGGCCCGGCGCGGCGAGCTCAAGCACCTGCTCGTCACGGTCAGCCCCGACGGTGAGCTGCTCGTCCGGTTCGTGCTGCGCAGCACCGAGGCGCTCGCCCGGGTGCGCAAGCACCTGCCGTGGCTGCAGGAGCGGCTGCCCGCGCTCACGGTCGCGTCCGTCAACGTCCAGCCGGCGCACGCCGCCGTGCTCGAGGGGGAGCGCGAGGAGCTGCTGACGGAGCGCGCGACGCTGCGCATGCACGTCAACGGCCTCGACCTGCACCTGCGGCCGCGCAGCTTCTTCCAGACGAACACCGAGGTGGCGGCCGCGCTGTACCGGCAGGCCACCGCGTGGGCGGACGAGGCCGCGCCGTCCACCGTCTGGGACCTGTACTGCGGCGTCGGCGGGTTCGCGCTGCACCTGGCGGGGCCGGGCCGCGCCGTCGTGGGCGTCGAGGCCAGCGCCGAGGCGGTGGCCAGCGCGGAGCAGTCGGCGCGCGAGGCCGGTCTGCCGGGCACCCGCTTCCTCGCGGGCGACGCGACGGCCTTCGCGCTCGCGGCCGCCGACGTGCCGGACCTCGTGGTGGTCAACCCGCCGCGGCGCGGGCTCGGCGAGCCGCTCGCGCGGTGGCTCGAGGAGTCGGGCGTCGACCGGGTCCTGTACTCGTCGTGCAACGCCACGTCGCTCGCGCGCGACCTGGCGGCGATGCCGTCGCTGCGGCCGCGCCGCGCGCAGGTGCTCGACATGTTCCCGCACACGGGTCACTACGAGGTGCTCACGCTGCTCGAGCGCGCGTGACCGACGTCTCGGGATGACGGGGCGGGCGCCGGGAGTTGGCACCGGTGTGACCGCGCTCTCCGTGCTCGACCTCGTCCCCGTCCGCACCGACCAGACCACGGCTGACGCCCTGGCCTCGACGCTCGCGCTGGCCCGCGTCGCCGACGAGGTGGGGGTGCGCCGCTACTGGGTGGCCGAGCACCACAACATGCCCGCGGTCGCGGCGACCAACCCGCCGCTGCTCATGAGCATGATCGCGGCCGCCACCACGCGCGTCCGGGTGGGCTCGGGCGGCGTGATGCTGCCGAACCACTCGCCGCTGGTCGTCGCCGAGCAGGTCGCCCTGCTCGAGGCCGCGTACCCCGGCCGCGTCGACGTCGGCATCGGCCGCGCCCCCGGCTCGGACCCCGTGACGAGCCACCTGCTGCGCCGCGGCCAGTCCGCCGAGGGCGTCGACACGTTCGACGACGACGTCGCGACGCTGCGCGCGCTGGTGCGTCCCGGCGGCGTCGAGGTCCGTGTCGGCTCGAGCACGTACCCGCTGCGCGCCACGCCGCGCGCCACGTCGGCGCCGCAGCTGTGGCTGCTCGGCTCGTCGTCGTACTCGGCGCAGCTCGCCGGCCGGCTCGGCCTGCCCTACGTGTTCGCGCACCACTTCGCCGGCCGCGGCACCGACGAGGCGACGGCGCTGTACCGGCGCACGTTCGTCCCGTCCGAGGACCTGGCCGAGCCCCGGACCATCGCCGTCGCCAACGTCGCCGTCGCCGAGACCGAGCAGGAGGCGCGGCGGCTCACCCTGCCGCAGCTGCGCAGCATGTGGCGCCTGCGCGCCGGGCAGACGCTCGCGTTCCAGGAGCTCGTCGAGGAGGCGGAGGAGAACCCGCTGCCCGCGGCGGCCGACGAGCACCTCGCCGCCCTCAGCGCGTCCTGGATCGTGGGCGACCCCCGCTCCGCGGCCGAGCAGGTGCGTGCGCTCGCCGCGCGGCTCGGCACCGACGAGCTGATGGTCCAGCCGATCACCGGCGCCGTGCGCGGCACCCCGGCGGACCGCACGCCGTCGCGGGAGGCGATGCTCCGGATGCTCGCGGACGCGCTCGCCTGACCGGTGACCCGCCCCGGCGCTAGCCTGCCGGGATGAGCGCGCCCGACCCCGTCGCCTCCCTGGACCGGCTCGCCGCCCCCGGCGGACGCGTCGGCCCCCTGTGGGTCGTGGCCCGGGGCCGGGGCCGGCCGCTCGTGCTCCTGCACGGCAACGGCGAGGACCACCACGTGTTCGACCGCCTCGTCCCGCTGCTGGGCGAGGGCCGGACGCTCGTGGGCGTCGACTCGCGCGGCCACGGCCGCTCGCCCCGGGGCGACGGCCCGCTGACGATCGCGTCCATGGCGGACGACGTCGCGGCGGTCCTGGACCTGCTCGGCCTGCGCGGCGTCGACGTGCTCGGGTTCAGCGACGGCGGCAACGTCGCGCTCGAGCTCGTGCTGCGCCGGCCGGACCTGGTCGGGCGGCTCGTGGTCGTCGGCGCGAACCTGTTCCCCGAGGGGATGACGAGCGGGTTCCTGCGCACCGCGCGGTCCGTGCACCGCCTCCAGCGCGCGCTCGCCGGTCGCGTCCCGGCGCTGGCCGCCGCCGCCGAGCGGACCGCCCTGATGACCGAGCACCCGCGCATCGACCCGCGCGACCTGGCGCGTGTCGACGTGCCGGTCCTCGTCGTGGTGGGGGAGCGCGACCTCGTGCGTCCCGAGCACACGGCGCTGCTCGCGGGGTCGCTCCCCGGAGCGCGCACCGCGGTCGTGCCGCGCGCCGGGCACCTGCTGCCCACCCGGCACCCGCACGAGCTCGCCGCCCTGGTGCAGGCGTTCCTGACCTGAGGCGCCGCTGCTCCGAACGGGCGCATCCCCGGACGGAACGGGCATACCGGACGTCCGTCCGGCTACCTTGCGCACATGCTCACCGCACTCACCACGACGACGACCGACACCGCCCTCGCGGCGGGCGTGCTCGTCGTCTCCGTCGTCGCGTCCGTCGTCGTCTACGTCGTCGTCGCGATCGCCCTCGCCGGCGTCTTCCGCAAGGCCGGCGAGCCGGCCTGACAGGCGTTCGTCCCGGTCCTCAACACCCTCGTCCTGCTCCGGGTCGCCGGCCGGCCGCTGTGGTGGTTCCTGCTCCTGCTGGTGCCGGTCCTCAACGTCGTCGTGCTCGTCGTGGTCTGGAACGACGTGTCGCGCTCGTTCGGCCGCGGCCCCGGCTTCACCGTCGGGCTCGTGCTGCTGCCCGTGGTCTTCCTCTACGTGCTGTGGCTCGGTGACAGCACGTACCGCGGCCCCGCCGCGGCGCAGCCCGCCGTCGCGCCCGCCGTCGCCTGACCCCCTCCCGTCCGCCCCACGGCCCGGCCGCCCCCAGGGGTGGCCGGGCCGTCGTCGTCCGGGACCGCCGGCGGGTCAGGAGTCGGCCAGGCCGCCGCCCACCCAGGCGCGGATGGCCGCGGCGTCGCCCGCGGTCAGCTCCATGCGCGCACCGCGGCACAGGCCGATCACGTTGTCCGCCCACGCGGAGGCGAGCTCGCGCGCCGTCCGCGGCTCGGTGAGCGACAGCCCCGTGTACAGCACGCCCGACAGGACGAAGTTCACCGTCGACCGGCCGACCTTCGCGCCCGCCTGCTGGCACGCCTCGTGCACGCGCCGCGAGGTGCCCACCCGCTCGAACGGGTGCTCGGCCAGGTCGTCCGCGAGGCGCTCGAGCAGCACGCGGTAGTGCTCCTGGCTGAGCCCCGGGGTGTCCGTGACGGCGATGACCTGCTTCTGCAGCTCCGTCGGGTCGGTGTCGGCCACCGCCCCCGGCAGGTCGGCCTCGCCGAAGCGGCGCGGGTCCCACACGTGGCCCGGCGGCCGGGTCGAGACCGCGAGGTCCGGCAGGGACCGGGTGAGCCACCCCGCGAAGCCGCCCGCGCCGCCCCACCCGCCGGCCGAGAGCGTCGGGTCGGCGGCCAGCGCGACCTGCGCGACGGCGCCCAGCGGGACGGGCCGGTCCGCGGTCCGCACGTGCCGGCGCACCGCGCGCCGGGCGCGGCTGTCCGACGCGGTCGTGGTCGTCGCGGCGGCCTGGGTGGCGGGCTCGCCGGCCGGCGCGGCCGCCGAGGTCGTGGCCTCGGTCGCCGCGGGCGTCGGTGCGGGGGAGGGCGCGTCGTCGGCCGCCCGGGCCGTCGGCGCCGTGGCAGCCTCCGGCTCCGGCGCCGCAGGTGCGGCGTCCACGTCGAGCGGCGACGCGGTCTGCGTCACCAGGTCCGCCAGGGCGTCCGCGCCCACGACGCTGTCCGCCACGGACCGGTACGCGCTCGCGGCGGGGCTCGCCGTGATGATCGTCACGCGCCGGTCGTCCGCGCGGCACCGCTGCGCCAGCGGCGTGAAGTCGGCGTCGGCCGAGACGATGACGAACTCGTCGTAGCGGGTCGGCGCGGCGAGCGCGTCCACCGCGTCGAGGACGAGGTTGATGTCCGCGCTGCTCTTGCCCTGCTGGGTCAGCGACGGGCAGTCGACGACGCGGAAGCCGGCCCGCGTGAAGTTCGGGCGGTACCGCGCGTAGACGGAGGGGTTGAGGTAGCAGGCCCGCACGAGGAAGCGGCGGGTGACCGCTCCGTCCGTGTCGGCGCCCTGCGCGAGCTCGTCCAGCCAGTGGCCGGGGTTCGTCGCGAACGCCTCCGCGGCGGCGGGGTCGAGCCGCTTGAGGCCGATGTAGACGTTGTCGAAGTCCACGAGCAGGGCGCTGCGCAGGACGCGGGGGTGGTCGGTGCCGGTGACGCTCACGCGGCCCATCCTGCCGGTCCGGGCACCGGTGCGCGGCCGGTGGCCCCGGCGGCGCGCGTCCGCGCACCCGGACGGGGCCGCCGTTAGGGTCCACACGTGAGGTCGCCCTGGTTCCTGCGCGCCACCGCGCGCGACGCGATGGGCGAGGTCGTGCGTGCGACCGACTGGACGGCGACACCCCTCGGCGCGCCGTCGACGTGGCCGGCGGCGCTGCGCTCGGCGGTCGAGATGTGCCTGAGCACGCGCTTCCCCGTCCTGGTCACGTGGGGGCCGGGCCTGACGATGCTCTACAACGACGGCTACCGGGAGATCCTCGGCAGCCGCAAGCACCCCGCCGCGATGGGCGCGCCCCTGCGGCAGGTGTGGCCGGAGGTCTGGGACGACATCGCGCCCCTCGTCCGCGAGGTCATGGAGCACGGGCGGCCGACGTGGGTGGCCGACCAGCGGCTCGTCATGCACCGCTCCGGCTACGACGAGGAGACGTTCTTCACCTACTCGTACAGCCCGCTGCGCGACGCCGACGGGACGGTCAACGGGCTCCTCGACATCGCGACCGACACCACGCACCTCGTCGTCGAGCAGCGGCGCGTGCGGATGCTCGCGGAGCTCTCGCTGGCCCTGCAGGGGGCGCCCAGCACGGTGGCGGGGGTCGTGTCCGCGGCGACCGGCCTGCTCGACGCGGGGCCGGACGTGGTGGCCGTCGAGGTGCACCTCGGGCGCCCGGGCGAGGCCGAGGTGGTGGGTGCCTCCGGCACGCCGGTCGCGGCCCCCGACGCGCTCGTCGCGCAGGCGCTGGCCGCCGGCCGCCCCGTCGAGGACGGCCACGTGCGCGTGCTGCCGTTCGCCCTCGCCGAGACCGACCGCCGGGTCGGCGCGGTGGCGGTGCGGCTCAACGCGCTGCGCCCGGTCGACGACCAGGCGCGGGCGTTCACGCGGGTCGTGGCCGACACCGTGACCGCGTCGGTGACCGCGGCGCTGCGCCTCGAGCGGCAGGTCGCGGCGGTCACCCGGGTCTCGGACGTGCTGCAGCACGCGATGCTCGAGCCCGACGTCGCGCGCGCCGACGTCGCGACGCGGTACGTGCCCGCCGTCCGCGACCTCACGGTCGGCGGCGACTGGTACGACGTCGTGGAGCTCGGCCGTGCGGCCGACGACGAGGACGACGAGCAGGGCGGGTACCGGTGGGACGCGGGCGCCGACGCGCCCACCTCCGGGCCGCTCGGCATCGTCGTCGGCGACTGCGTCGGCCACGGCCTGGAGGCCGCCTCCCGCATGGGCCAGCTGCGCAGCGCCGCGCGGGCCCTGCTGCTGCGCACGGCCGGCCCCGCCGAGGTCCTCGACGGCCTGGACGTCTTCGCGCGGACGCTGCCCGGGGCCGAGATGGCCACCGTGCTGTGCGGCGTCGTCGACCCCGACGCCGGCACGTTCACGTACTCCTCCGCCGGCCACCCGCCGGGCCTCGTGCTGCACGCCGACCGCACCGTCACGTGGCTCTCGTCGGGGCGCGGGCGTCCGCTGACGGTCCCGGCGGGGCCGCGCGCGCAGGCGGTCGCGCCGCTCACGGAGGGCGACGTCCTCGTGCTGTGCACGGACGGCCTGCTGGAGCGCCGCGGCTCGGCCCTGCGTGAGCGGTTCGGGCGGCTCGAGGCCGTCCTGTCCGAGGTGGTGGACCCCGCGGCCTCCCCGGACGCGCTCGCGGACGAGCTGCTCGCCCGCATGGCGCCGGAGGGGTCGACGGACGACACGGTGGTGGTCGTGCACCGCGTCGGCGCGCCGGCGGCGGCGCGCCCGCGACGGCTCAGGTCAGCTGGTTGATGCGGACCATGTTCCCGGCGGGGTCGCGGAACGCGCAGTCCCGCAGGCCGTAGGGCTGGTCCATCGGCTCCTGGACGACCTCGGCGCCGCCCTCCTGGACGCGCGCGAACGTCCCGTCCAGGTCCGGCGTCGCGAGCACGATCGACGCGTAGCTGCCCTTGGCCATGAGCTCGGCGATGGTGCGGCGCTCGTCGTCGGTGAGGCCGGGGTCCGCGGCCGGCGGGTGCAGGACGATCGACGTCTCCGGCTGCCCGGGCGGACCCACGGTGATCCAGCGCATGGCGCCGTACCCGACGTCGAGGCGGACCTCGAAGCCGAGCACGTCGCGGTAGAACGCCAGCGACGTCTCGGGGTCGTCGGCCGGGAGGAAGCAGTTGCGGATGATCAGGTCCATGCCGCTCACGCTAGGGACGTGCCCGTGCGGCGTGCTTCTCGATTCCTGACCGGCCGCATCACCTGCTTCGCGACGCACCCCGGCAGGCCGCGCCCGTCCTCGGCCGCCAGCCGCCGGTACGCGCTCGGCGACATCCCGACGAGCTCGGAGAAGCGGGTGCTGAACGTGCCGAGGGACGAGCAGCCGACGGCGAAGCACACGTCTGTGACGGACAGGTCGCCGCGGCGCAGCAGCGTCATGGCCCGTTCGATGCGCCGCGTCATGAGGTAGCTGTAGGGCGACTCGCCGTACACGGCGCGGAAGCGCCGGCTCAGGTGCCCCGCGGACAGGTGCACCGACCGTGCGAGCGCCTCGACGTCGAGCGGCTGGGCGTAGTCCCGGTCGATGCGGTCCCGGACGCGGCGCAGCAGCACGAGCTCGCGCAGGCGCGGGTCGCGCGGTTCGGCGGTCACGGGGCCAGCCTGCCGCGTCGCGGCGCGCCTGCCCAGGGCCCGGTGGGGTCAGGCGTCGCGGCGCACGACGCGCGCGGCGCGGGCGGCGAGGACGCCGACCGGTCCGGTGCGCCCCACCCGCAGGCGCACGAACGCGCCGGCGTCCGGCCCGCCGGGCACCCGGCGGGGCAGCGAGTCGACGGCGACGAGCCACTCCGGCCAGCCGAGCAGGCGGGCGACCGCCATGAGACGCTCCGACTCCTGCTCGGACTCGCCGAGCTCCTCGCCGAGCAGCTCGCCGACGTCCTCGGCGGCGTCGGGCCGCCCGGAGAGGGCGGCGAGCGCGGGGGCCTGGTGCACCCCGCGCGGGCCGGACCACATCGCGGTCTCGTCCTCGGGGTCGGCCTTCGCCGGGTCCGACACGTACTCGAGGACCACGCGCGGCCCGTCCCACGCCCACAGCTCCAGGAGCTCGTCGCGGGTCACGACGACGGTGACGACCGGGCCGGCGACGGCGGCGGCGAGCGTCCCGCCGAGCTCCTCCACGTGCTGGCGCCGCGCCGCCACGTGACCGAGCGGGCTCTCCGGGACGGCGACGACCCAGCCGTCCTCGGCGGGGCCGACCCAGCCGCTGAACCGCTCGGTCGTCAGCACCGCCACGACCGCGTCCCGGTCCGCGCGCGTGAGGACGACCGCGTAGGTGAGCCCCTCCGGGCGGTCGAGGTCCGGGCCGAAGATCGTCATGGGGGCGAGTCTGGCACCCGCGCCCCGGGCGGGCTCACGGGCCGGACGTCCTCAGGACGAGACGTCGGCCGTGGTGAACCGCGCCCACGCGAGCGAGCCGAACACCGCCACCCAGGCCGCCTGGACCGCCAGACCCTCGGCGAGGACGCCGCCGTCGGGGCGGATCCGCAGCATCTCGGCGAAGTCGAACCAGTGCGTGGTCAGCAGGTACGGGTGGATCACCTCGAGTTGCGGCAGCTGCCCCAGGACGCTCGACACGACCGCCACGACGACCGTCGCCGCCATGGCGCCGACCGGGACCTCGGTGAGCGTCGAGAAGAACAGGCCCACCGCGACGAGGCCCGTCATGGACAGCCCCACGTACGCGACGACGCCCGCGACCCGCAGCACCCCGGCCGACAGCGGGATCGTGTCGCCCGACAGCAGCGTGAGGTCCCCGAGCCCGAACAGCACGGCGCCCGCGACGAGCCCGACGACGGCGATCGCCAGGACGGCGGCCGCCGCGAACGCCAGCGCCGCGCACGCCTTGACGAGCAGCAGGCGCGTGCGCCCGACCGGCACGACCAGCAGGTACCGCAGCGTCCCGGCCGCGGCCTCGCCCGCGACCGCGTCGCCCGACGCGATCCCGATCGTCAGCGGCAGCAGGAACGGCAGGCACAGGAACAGCGACGCGACGACGAGGAACAGTCCGTTGCTCGTCACGCTCGTGACGAACGGCGGCCCCTGCCCGGCGAGCGCCGTGTCCCGGGTGAGGAACAGGACGAGCCCGAGCAGCACCGGCACCAGCGCGAGCCCCACGAGCAGGACGACGTTGCGGCGACGGCCCAGCACGAGCCGCAGCTCCGAGCGCAGCAGCCGGCCCAGGGCGCCGCGGCGGGGCGCGTAGCGGGCGTCCTCGGCGGCGCGCGCCGGTGCGGCGACGTCAGCGGGCGACATCGAAGCCCTCCCCGGTGAGCTCCACGAAGACCTCCTCGAGGGACGGCCGCCGCACGTCGAACGCGACGAGGTCCACGCCGGCACGCACGAGCGCGGCGGCGACCTCCTGCGGCGGCGGCGCGTCGTCCGGCAGCCCGGCGACCAGGGTCGGCTCGTCGGCCGGCCCCGGGGCACGCGCGTCGGCGCGCGCGTCGGGCAGGCCCAGGCGGCGCAGCTCGGCGAGGCCGGCCTCGACGTGGGCGGGCGTCGTGCGCACGACCGCGTGCACGCCGCGCCGCGCCGTGAGCTCCGCGCGCGGGCCCTGCAGGAGCAGCCGGCCGCGCCCCATGATCCCCACGTGCGTGCACACCTGCTCGATCTCGGCGAGCAGGTGCGAGGACACCAGCACGGTGGCGCCGCCGTCGGCGAGCTCGCGCACGAGGTGGCGCACCTCGCGGGTGCCCTGCGGGTCCAGGCCGTTGGTCGGCTCGTCCAGGACGAGCAGGTCCCGGGGACGCAGCAGCGCGGCGGCGAGCCCCAGCCGCTGCTTCATGCCCAGCGAGTACTGCCGGTACCGCTTGTCGCCCGCGGCGCGCAGGCCGACGCGCTCGAGCGCCTCCTCGACGCGGCGGGCGCGGGTGCGCGGGTCGGTCGTGGCGTCGGCGGCGTCGACGCGTCCCAGGTTCGCCCGGCCCGACAGGTACGGGTGGAACGCCGGCCCCTCGACGAGCGCGCCGACGCGCGGCAGCACGCGCGCCGCCGCGTCGGGCATCGGCTCGCCCAGCAGGTGCACCGTGCCGGCGGTCGGCCGCACGAGCCCCAGCAGCATCCGGATGGTCGTCGTCTTGCCCGACCCGTTCGGCCCGAGGAACCCGAAGACGGCGCCGCGCGGCACGTGCAGGTCGAGGCCGTCGACGGCGACCTGACCGGTCGCGAAGCGCTTGGTCAGGCCGCGCGTGGCGACCGCGGCCGGCGCGCCCGGCACGGCCTCCGCGGCCGCCGGCTGCGGGGGCTCGTGGGTGCGCGTCACCGCACCAGCCTGCCCCCGCGGCGCCGGCGGGCGCGCGCCGGGCGCGTCCGTCCTGCCGGTGGTGGTCACCGCCGGCTCAGCCGGCGAGGTCGAGCAGCGTCTGCGCGGGGACGGCGCCGGCCAGGACGCGGCCGTCGTCGAGCACCAGCACGGACAGCAGCGACGACTCCAGGAGGCGGCCGCCCTCGACGGGCGTCGTCAGCTGGTCGTACAGCGCCTGCTGGTCCAGGTCGGGCACCGGGCCCTCGCCGTCCTGCGGGACGAACTGCTCGTACAGCTCCTGCGCACCGGCCGAGCCGAAGGTCTTCTGCGGCACGGCGAGCTCGGCCACCGCGGCCGGGTCGGCGGCGAGCAGGCCCGCGACGTCGACGTTCGCGACCTGCACGACCGCGTCCCAGCCGTCACCCGTCACCGTGACGCCCTCGGGCAGCGGCGGCTCGGCCGTCGGGTCCTCGAGCGCCTCGGCGAGCGCGTCGGCGTCGGGTGCGCCGGCCGGCGGGTCCACCGGGTGCTGCGGCAGCGGCACGACGACCTCGCGCACGTCGGCGCCCGGGGGCGGCGAGAACGTGAGCACCTGGTCCGACGGGGCCGCGAACGCGACGTCGGTGAAGCCGACCTCGAGCGCGGGCGTCTCGGCGTCGTCGCTGCTCCACACCTGCACGCGCAGCGGCGTCCACGTCTGCGCGTCCACCGCCACGACGATGCGCCCCACGAGCGTGTCCGCCCCCGCGGGCGTCACGACCGCCTGGTACGCGTCGCGCCCCGCGACGGTGGTCGCCGCGTCGACACCGACGGTGGCGTGCTGCTCGGCGCGGGCGAGCGCGGCACGGCCGATCTCCTCGGGCGTGGGCAGGTCGCCCGCGACCTCGGGCGCCGCCGCCCGCTCGGCGGCGAGCGCGTCGAGCCGGGCGCGGTCGGCCTCGGAGAGCGCGTAGTGCACGACCTCGTCGTCCGAGGACGAGTAGGTCCAGGCCTGGGCACCGTCCGCGACCACGGAGTACTCCGACGCCTGGCCCAGCAGCGACACGCGCGAGCGCTGCTCGCCGTCCGTCCACACGCGCAGGGTGGAGGAGCCGCCGAGCAGGCCGATGGGGTCGGCGCCGCCGACCTCGGCGAGGGACAGGTCCGGCAGGCCGAGCCGTGCGGTGTGCACGACCGTGCCGGACAGGGCCTGCGGCTCCGCCTCCAGCACGCGCGCGACCAGCTCCTCGGGCGTCACCTCGGGCAGGCCGGCGGTGTCGGCGGTGGCCAGCAGCGGCGGGGCGGCGAAGGCGGCGCCGACCGCGACGACGGCGGCGGCCGGGACGGCCCACCGCGCGCGGTGCCGGCGCACGGGGGCGGGGGAGGCGGCGTCCTCGGGTGCGGCGCCGGGCACGGGTGCGGTGGTCTCCATGCCACCCACCCTGGCGGCAGGGCACTGAGGGCACCCTGAGAGGTGCCGCCGGCGGCTCGGGCGCCCGCGGGGGCGTGCGGTGGGATGCTGCCGGGGTGCGGGTGCTCGTGGTGGACGACGAGGTCGGGCTGACGCGCGCGCTGCGCCGGGGGCTGGCCGCCGAGGGGTTCACGGTCGACGTGGCCCACGACGGGGAGACCGGCCTGGCGATGGCGACCGACGGGGAGTACGACGTGCTCGTCGTCGACGTCATGCTGCCGCGCCGGCACGGCTACGACGTCGTCACGACGCTGCGCGAGCGCGAGGTGTGGACGCCGGTGCTCATGCTGTCCGCGAAGGACGGCGAGCACGACGTCGCCGACGGCCTCGACGTCGGCGCCGACGACTACCTGACGAAGCCGTTCTCGTTCGTCGTGCTCGTCGCGCGGCTGCGCGCGCTGGTGCGCCGCCCCGTCGCCCCGCGGCCGGCCGTGCTGCGGGCCGGGGACCTGCGGCTCGACCCGGCCACGCGCGAGGTGACCCGAGCCGGCCGCCCCGTCGAGCTCACCGTCCGCGAGACCGCGCTGCTGGAGTACCTGCTGCGCCACGGCGAGCGCGTCGTGGGCAAGCTCGAGCTGCTCGACCACGTCTTCGACACCGGCGGCGAGGACCCCAACGTCGTCGAGGTGTACGTCGGCTACCTGCGGCGCAAGCTGGGCAAGGACGCGGTCACGACCGTGCGCGGCGCGGGGTACCGGATCGGTGCCGCCACGTCCGTCGCACCCGGCGCGTGAGCCCCGCCGGACGCCCCCGCCGCGGCGTGAGCCTGTCCCTGCCCGACCGGCTGACGCTGCTCGCCACGGGCGTCGTCGCCGTCGCGCTCGTCGCGGGCGCCCTCGCCCTGTCGGGCGTGCTGGGCGCGAGCCGCGTCGCCGCGCTCGACGAGGTCGTGCGCGCCCGCGCGGCCACCGTCGCCGCGCTCGTCGCCGACGACCGCGTGCCCGCCCCGCTCCCGGTCGCCGAGCCGGGCGAGGTCGCCCAGGTCCTCGACGCGGACGGCGGCGTGCTCGCGTCGTCGGCGACGGCGAGCCGCACGCTGCCCGTGCTGGACGCCGCGACCCTCGCGGCCTGGCGGGCCGAGGCCGGCGACGGGGTGCTCGTGCGCAGCACCGACGCGAGCGCGTACGACGCCGAGGCCCGCGTCGCGGTGCGTGCGGCGGACCTGGGCGGCGCGCCCGTGACCGTCGTGGCGAGCGTGCCGCTCGACGAGGTCCGCGGCGTCCTCGACGCGCTGCGGCTCGCGCTGCTGCTCGTCGTCCCGGTGCTCACCCTCGGCGTCGCGCTGCTCGTGCGCACGCTGATCGGCCGTGCGCTCGCGCCCGTCGAGGACCTGCGGGCCGCCGCCGACCGGGTCGCGCTCGCGGGCGGTCCGGGGTCGCTGCCGGTGCCGGCGGCGGACGACGAGCTGGCCGCGCTCGCGCGCACGCTCAACGCGATGCTCGACCGGCTCGAGGCGTCGGCCGCGCGGCAGCGCACGTTCGTCGCCGACGCCGCGCACGAGCTGCGCTCACCCGTCGCCGCGGTCCGTGCGGCGGTGGAGGTGGCCCGCGAGCACCCCGAGGCGTACCCGGTGCGGGACCTGGTGGACGACCTCGTCCCCGAGGTGGCGCGCATGCAGGCGCTCGTCGACGACCTGCTCGTCCTGGCGCGCCTCGGCGGTGCAGCCGTGCCGCGCGGCCCGGTCGACCTCGCGGAGGCGGCGGCCGAGGCCGTGTCGTCGGCCCGTCCGGTCGCGGACGCGCACGGCGTGGACCTGGCGGTGCACGGCGCGGGTGCGGCCCTGGGCACGCAGGACGGCGTGCGGCGGGTGCTGCGCAACCTGGTCGCGAACGCCGCCCGCCACGCCGGTGCCCGCGTCGACGTCGCGGTGGCCGACGGACGCGTCGTGGTCGACGACGACGGCCCCGGCATCCCCCCGGCCGACCGCGAGCGCGTGTTCGCGCGGTTCGTGCGCCTGGACGGCGCACGCGAGCGGGACGCGGGCGGCACGGGGCTCGGTCTGGCCATCGCCCGGGAGGTCGCGCGCGAGCTCGGCGGGGACGTCGTGCTCGGCGACGCACCGGCCGGCGGCCTGCGCGCGGTCGTCACGCTGCCGGCGGCGGGACCGGGCGAGGGTGCGGCGCCCCGCCGCGGGGTCGATGATGGGTGATCACGCGGGCGACCCTCGCGTACCCCCGACCCCGGAGAGCACGTGACCGTCGACGACCGCACCGACGACCGCACCACCGGCCCCACCGGGCCGCGCGCGGCCCGCACCACCGCCGGCACCACCCGCACCGCCGCCGGCACCACCCGCACCGCCGCCGGCACCACCCGCACCGCCGCCGGCACCGCGGACGCACGGTACGGCCCCGACGACCTGCGCCGCCTCGAGGACGACGCCGTGGCGCTGGTCCGCCGCTGGCTGGACGCCAGCGCGTCCGGCCCGGTCGACCCGGCGGCCCGGCAGCTGGCCGACGTGCTGGCCGACCCCGAGGGGCTGGCGTTCACGGTCGGCTTCGTCGACCGCGTCGTGCGCCCCGAGGACGACCGCGTCGCCGCCCGTGAGCTCGCCGCGCTGGCGCGGCGCACGCCCGCCTTCCTCGCCCCGCACCTGCGCCTCGGGGTGCGGGCGGGTGCGGTGGCGGCGCGCGTGGCCCCGGGGCTCGTCGTGCCGGTCGTGCGGCGGGCGCTGCGCGCGATGGTCGGCCACCTCCTCGTCGACGCCAGCGACGCCCGCCTCGGCCCGGCGATCGCCCGCCTGCGCCGGCCCGGCGTGCAGCTCAACCTCAACCTGCTCGGCGAGGCCGTGCTCGGCCGCCGCGAGGCGGACCGGCGCCTGGCCGGCATCCGGGCGCTCGTGGAGCGCGACGACGTCGACTACGTGTCGGTCAAGGTGTCGGCGGCGGTCGCGCCGCACGCGCCGTACGCCTTCGACGAGGCAGTCGACGAGGTCGTCGAGCGGCTCGCCCCGCTGTACGAGCGGGCCGCGGCGACGAACACGTTCGTCAACCTCGACATGGAGGAGTACCGCGACCTCGACCTGACGGTCGCGGTGTTCACGCGGCTGCTCGACCGGCCCGCGCTGCTGGGCTGGTCCGGCGGGATCGTGCTGCAGGCGTACCTGCCCGACGCGGTCGGCGCGATGCTCCGGCTGCAGGAGTGGGCCCGGGCGCGGCGTGCCCGCGGCGGCGCGCCGGTCAAGGTGCGGCTGGTCAAGGGCGCGAACCTGCCGATGGAGCGCGTCGAGGCCGCGATGCACGGCTGGCCGCTCGCCACGTGGTCCACGAAGCAGGAGACGGACACGCAGTACAAGCGCCTGCTCGACGTCGCCCTGCGCCCCGACGCGGTGGACGCCGTCCGCCTCGGCGTCGCCGGGCACAACCTGTTCGACCTCGCGCTCGCGTGGCTGCTCGCCCGCTCGCGCGGCGTCGAGGACGCGATGGACGTCGAGATGCTCCTCGGCATGGCGCAGGCGCAGGCGGACGTCGTGCGGCAGGAGGTCGGGCGCCTCGTCCTCTACGTGCCGGTCGTGCACCCGCGCGAGTTCGACGTCGCGATCGCCTACCTCGTGCGCCGCCTCGAGGAGGGGGCGAGCCCGGAGAACTTCATGTCCGCCGCGTTCGACCTGGCCGACGACGCCTCGGCGTTCGAGCGCGAGCGGGCCCGGTTCTCGGCCGCGCTGCGCGCCCTCGACGACGCGGTCCCGGCGCCGCACCGCACGCAGGACCGGTCCCTGCCGCCCGCGCCCGTGGGGCTCGCCCCGTTCGCGAACGCCCCCGACACCGACCCGGCGGTCCCCGCCAACCGCGACTGGGCCCGCGCGATCCTGGGCCGGGCGCCCGGCTCCACGCTCGGCACCGACACCCTGGCCGCCGCCCGCCTCCACGACGCCGACGCGCTCGACCGCGTCCTGGCCGAGGCCGTCGCCGCGTCGGCGGGCTGGTCCGCGCGGGGCGGCGCGGGCCGGCGCGCGGTGCTGCGCGCCGCGGCGGACGCGCTCGAGGCCCGCCGGGCCGACCTGCTCGAGGTCATGGCGTCGGAGGCGGGCAAGACCCTCGACCAGGGCGACCCGGAGGTCTCCGAGGCGGTCGACTTCGCCCGGTACTACGCGGACCGCGCTGCCGAGCTGGAGCACGTGCCCGGGGCCCGGTTCGCCCCGGCGCGCCTGACCGTCGTCACGCCGCCGTGGAACTTCCCCGTCGCGATCCCCGCGGGCTCCGTCCTGGCGGCGCTCGCGGCCGGGTCGGCCGTCGTGCTCAAGCCCGCCCCGCCCGCGCGGCGCTGCGGCGCCGTGCTCGCGGAGACGCTGTGGGCGGCCGGTGTGCCGCGCGACGTGCTGCACCTCGTCGACGTCGAGGAGTCGACCCTCGGCTCGGCGCTCGTGTCCGACCCCCGGGTCGAGCGCGTCGTGCTCACCGGCTCGTGGGAGACCGCCGAGCTGTTCCGCTCGATGCGCCCCGACCTGCCGCTGCTCGCCGAGACGTCGGGCAAGAACGCGATCGTCGTCACGCCGTCCGCGGACCTCGACCTGGCGGTCAAGGACGTCGTGGCGTCGGCGTTCGGCCACGCCGGGCAGAAGTGCTCCGCGGCGTCGCTCGTCGTGCTGGTCGGCTCGGTCGCCCGGTCGCGCCGGTTCCGCACGCAGCTGCTCGACGCCGTGACCTCGCTGCAGGTCGGGTGGCCGCACGACCCGCGCACCCAGATGGGCCCGCTCGTCGAGCCCGCGTCCGGCAAGCTCCTCGACGGCCTGACGACGCTCGGCCCGGGGGAGCGGTGGGCCGTCGAGCCGCGCCGCCTCGACGACGAGGGCCGGCTGTGGACGCCCGGCGTGCGGGTGGGGGTGCGGCCCGGCTCCGAGGCGCACCGCACCGAGTGGTTCGGCCCCGTGCTCGCGGTGATGACCGCCGACACCCTGGACGAGGCGATCGCGCTGCAGAACGACGTGGACTACGGCCTCACGGCGGGTCTGCACTCGCTCGACCCCGACGAGATCACCTACTGGCTCGCCCGCGTGCAGGCGGGCAACGTCTACGTGAACCGCGGCATCACCGGCGCCATCGTGCAGCGCCAGCCCTTCGGCGGGTGGAAGCGGTCGGTCGTCGGGCCGACGACCAAGGCGGGCGGGCCGCACTACCTGTTCGGCTTCGGCACCTGGGCCGACGACCCCGCGACCGCCGTCCCGGCGCCGGACGCCACCCTGCCTCCGCCCGTCGCGGCGCTGCTCGACGCGGCCGACGCGGCGGGCCTGCCGCCCGCGGACCTGCGGGCCGTGCGGGGGGCCGCCGCCGCGGCCGCGCACGTGTGGGCCACGGACCTCGGCGTGCCGCGCGACGTCACGGGCCTGGAGCCCGAGCGCGACGTGCTGCGGCACCTGCCCGTGCCGGTCCACGTCCGGCTCGCCGAGGGCGCGCCCGTCGCCGACCTGCTGCGCGTGCTCGCGGCCGGGCTGACCGCGGGCTCCACCGGCGAGGTCAGCGTCCCCGCGCCGCTGCCGACCGCCCTGGCCGCGGCCGTGGCGGACGCCGGCTTCGACGTGCACGTGCAGGACGACGAGGCGTGGGCCGCGGACCTGCCGCACGTGCCGGACGGCCGCGTCCGGCTGGTCGGCGGGGACGCGGCCGCGGCCGCGCGCGCCGCCGAGGGACGCGCCGACGTGACCGTCTACGGCGGTCCCGTCACGTCGTCCGGGCTCGTCGAGCTGCTCGCGTTCGTGCGCGAGCAGGCCGTGAGCGTCACCGCGCACCGCTTCGGCACCCCCGACCCGCTCGCCGACCAGGTCGTGGAGGCCCTGTGATCCCCGTCCCCAGCGGTCTCAACGTCCGCATCGACCGGCTGCTCGTCGACGGGCTGCCGCTGCGCACGTGGACGTGCTGGCGCGACAGCCTCGACCGCGTCCCGCCGCAGGAGCGCCGGGACGTGGTGCTGGTGCACGGCATCGGCGTCTCGTCGCACTACTTCCAGCCGCTCGCCGGCGAGCTCGCGGGTGCCGGGGTCGTGCACATGCTCGACCTGCCCGGCTTCGGCGACGTCCCGCGGCCCGACCGCCGGCTCGACGTGGAGGACTTCGCCGGCGTCGTGGAGCGCTGGCTGCGGCGCGCCGGGCTGGACCGGCCGACGGTCCTGGGGCACTCGATGGGCGCCCAGGTCGTCACCGAGCTCCTGGCGAAGGCGCCGGACGTCGCCGGCCGCGCCGTGCTCGTCGGTCCCACCACGGACCCCGCCGCGCGCTCGGCGGTCCGGCAGGGGCTGCGCCTGCTGCGCACCGCGGTGCACGAGTCCCCGCGGACCCGGCAGACGATCCTCGTCGACTACCTGCAGTCCGGGGCGCTCTGGTACGGGCTGGTGCTGCCCAGCATGCTCGAGTACCGGACCGAGGAGCGGATCCAGCAGGTGCCGGTGCCGGTCCTGGTCGTCCGCGGCGAGCACGACCGCATCGCCCCGCGCCCCTGGGTGCAGCAGGTCGCCGCGGCGGCGCCGGACGGCCGGTGGGCCGAGGTGCCGGGCGGCGGCCACGCGGTGTTCGCGAACCACGCGCGCGAGGTCGCCGCGCTGATCCGGGAGCACCAGGACCGGTGAGCGACGCGCAGGGGGGTGCCGGCGCGCCGGCGCAGGAGCAGGAGCCGGGCGTGCGCGTCGGCTGGCGCCGGCGTGCCGAGCAGGCCGTGGCGTGGGCGCGGGACTACGCGTGGATCGTCGGGGCGCAGGCGCGCGCGACGCTCGCGCCGCCGCTGCCCGAGGACCTCGCCACGGGCACGCGGGCCCCCGTGCTGCTGCTGCCGGGCATCTACGAGACGTGGCCGGTCATGGACGGCCTCGTGCGGGCGCTGCACGGCGCGGGGCACCCGGTGCACGCGGTCCCGGCGCTCGGCTACAACGGCCGCGGGCTCGAGGAGTCCGCCCGGCGCGTCCGCGACCGGCTCGCGGAGCTCGACCTCGACGACGTCGTCCTCGTCGCGCACTCCAAGGGCGGGCTCATCGGCAAGCTCGTGCTCGGCACCCCGGGGGTCGGCGACCGGCTCGCGGGGATGGTCGCCGTGAACACGCCGTTCTCGGGGTCGGTGTACGCGCGCTGGTTCCCCGTGCGCGCCGTGCGGGCGCTCTCGCCGGTGGACCCCGACATCCTCGCGCTGGCCCGTCAGGTCGCCGCGAACGCGCGCATCTGGTCGGTGTACGCCCGCTTCGACCCGCACGTGCCGGGCGGCAGCCGGCTCTCCGGGGCGGCAGCGAACGTGCGGCTGCCGGTGGACGGGCACTTCGCGCCCCTCGCCGACGCGCGCGTGCACGCCGTCGTGCTCGACGGGGTCGGGCGGCTCGCCGCGGCCTGGCGCGACCGGTCGCAGGTGCCGCCGAGCGCCGCGGCCGTCGACGCCGTGCGGGCCGCCCACGGGCACGCGGGCGCGGGCGAGGTCGCGGGGGACGGGATGGTCGCCACCGCGGTGGACGTCGTCGCGGCGGCGGCCGCCACGCCGCGACCGGCACGGGACGTGCCGGCGAGCGAGCCGGCAGGACCGGACGCGCCGGGGCCCGCCGACGGTGACGTCGACGGGCCCCGGGGCGCCTCGCGCTGAGCGGAGGCCGGGCGGGTCGGTGCCCGGCGGGTCAGTGCCCGACGGGCCGCTCCGCGCCCGCCGGTGCGGGCCGCACGAGCAGCGCCGCCGCGATCGCGGGCAGCGACAGCACCGCGCCGAGCAGGAACGCGCCGCGCACGCCGCCGGCGGTCGCGGTGACCGCGCCGGCGCCCTCGGCCGCGAGCCCGGTCGAGACCGCCGTGAGCACGGTGACGAACACCGCGGTGCCCGCCGCGCCGGCGACCTGCTGCACCGTGCCGATGACCGCGCTGCCGTGCGAGTACAGCTTCTGCGGCACCGACCCCAGCGCGGAGGTGAACAGCGGCGTGAACACGAGCGCGAGGCCCGCGGACATCGTCAGGTGGGCGCCGACGAGCACCCACGGGGAGCCGCCCTCGCGCAGCAGGAGCGCCATCGCCCACACGGCGGCCGACACGAGCACCGTGCCCGGCACGAGCAGCGGGCGAGGCCCCACGCGGTCGTACGCGCGGCCGACGATCGGCGCGAGCAGACCCATGAGCAGACCGCCCGGCAGCAGCAGCAGGCCCGTGCGCAGCGTGTCGAGGCCGAGCACGTCCTGCGCGTAGATCGGCAGCATGATGATCGAGCCGAACAGCGACATCATCATCACGGCCATCAGCGCGACGCCGACCGCGAACGTCCGGATGCGGAACGTGCGCAGGTCGAGCAGCGCGTCGTCCCGCCGCTGCAGCCGCAGCTGACGCACCACGAACACGGTCAGACCCGCGAGCCCGACGAGGATCGCGCCGACGGTGATCGCGTCGACACCGCCCGCCGCGGCCGCCTCGCCGATGTGCGAGAGCCCGAACACCAGACCGCCGAAGCCGATCGCGGACAGCACCACGGACAGCACGTCGACGCGGGCCCAGCGGGTCTCGGTGACGTTCGGCAGGCGCGCCGCGCCGAGCACGAGCGCGGCGACGGCGATCGGCAGCACGATCCCGAACATCCACCGCCAGCTGAGCACGGACAGGATGAGGCCGGACACCGTCGGGCCGATGGCGGGCGCGACCGAGATGACGACCGAGATGTTGCCCATCGTGCGGCCGCGGCCCTCGGGCGGCGTCACGTTCATCACCGTCGTCATGAGCAGCGGCAGCATGACGGCCGTGCCGAGCGCCTGCACGACGCGGCCGGCGAGCAGCAGCTCGAACCCGGGGGCGACCGCGCAGATCAGCGTGCCGAGCGAGAACGCGCCCATCGCGCCGAGGTACGCCTGCCGCGTCGTCAGGCGCTGCAGCAGGAAGCCCGTGACCGGGATGACCACGGCCATCGTCAGCAGGAAGCCGGTCGTCAGCCACTGCGCGGCGGACGCCGTCACGCCGAGGTCGTCGCGCAGCCGGGGCAGCGCCACGCCCATGATCGTCTCGTTGAGGATGACGACGAACGTCGACACCAGGAGCAGGGCGACCGCGAGGCGGTCGCGGGCGGACATCGCGGCGGGGACGGTGCCCTCCGGGCCGGTGGTCGGCCCCGCCGGAGCCGGTGCCGGCGTCGCCGGACGTTCGTCGACCGTGGCGGTCGAGGCGTCGAGGTTCTGGTCGGTCACGGTGCCACCTGTCAGGTCGAGGGTCGTACGGTGCGCGGGCGCGCGGGAGCCGCCGGGCGGCGGCCACGTCGTCGGGGGTAGGACCGAAGTCTCTGGCGACAACCCCGCGGCGGTCGAGGTGATTCCGCCGGCGCGTCGTCGCCATCCGCTGCCGACCCGGGCCGTGCCCGGAACTCATCGGGGGGTGGCGGCACCGTCCGGTGCCGCCACCCCCCGACGGGTGCGTCGCGCGTGCTCAGCGGGCGGGCGCCAGCACCTGGTCCAGCAGGCCGAGGACGACCGTCGCGGACCGCTCGGCGGCGTCGTCGACGTGCGCGCCGAAGTCGACGCCGGCGATCGGGCCGCACAGGTCCGAGATGCCGCGCACGGACAGGAACGGCACGCCGAGCAGGTGCGCGGCGTGCGCGAGCGCCGCGGACTCCATGTCGCACGCGAGGGCGTCGGGGAAGGCGGCGCGCAGCGGCTCGACGCGCTCGGCGTCGACGAACACGTCGCTCGACAGGATCGTGCCCGTGCGCACGGTCAGGCCGTGCGGGTCGGCGGCGCCGGCCGCGGCCAGCAGGGCCGGGTCGGCGTCGTACCGGGCCGGCATGCCCGGCACCTGCCCGAGCGCGTACCCGAAGACGCGCGCGTCCGCGGCGCCGTACACGGTCGAGGCGCCGACGACGACGTCGCCCACGCGCACGTCCAGGCCCATGCCGCCCGCCGAGCCGGCGCTGACCACGACCCGGGGGGTGTGCTCGGCGAGCGCGAGGACGGCGGCCGTGGCGGAGTTCACGAGCCCGATGCCGCACGTGACGAGCAGGACCCGGGCGTCGCCGACGTGCAGCAGCCGCCGGCGGGCGCCCGCGACCTCCGTCTCGTCCTCGGCCGCGCTCGCGCGCTCGAGGAACGGCGTCGCCTCCACGCCCATCGCCGTCACGACGACGGCGTCGACGCTCACGCGGTGACCTGCGCCCAGCCCGAGCGCTCGGCGAGGAACGCGCGCGCGACGTCCTGCGCGCCCTCGAGCGTGTGGTTCGCGCCCCAGCCGCACTGCGTCTCGTTCGCGGCCGGCACCTCCGTGGCGCCGAGGACGTCCTCGAGCGTCCCGGCGACGAGCTCCTCGACCTCCTCCTGGCTCCAGCGGCCCTCGAGCATGAGGTAGAAGCCGGTCTGGCAGCCCATGGGGGAGAAGTCGAGCACGCGGTCGCTGTGGTTGCGCGAGTGCTCGGCGAACAGGTGCTCGAGGGAGTGCACGGCCGGCATCTCGAGGTGCCCGTGGTTCGGCTGCGCGAAGCGCACGTCGAACTTGCTGATCACGTCGCCGTGCGGCAGCTCCTTGAGGTCCGCGAGCCGGATGTACGGCGCGGCGACGGTGCGGTGGTCGAGGTTGAACGACTCGACGTTCATGCGAGGGGTGTCCACGTCACCAGTCTGCGCCATGCGGCGCCGGGATCGCCCTCCGGGTCCGGCGGCCGGACCGGACGGCACCGGGGAGTCAGCGGACGCGCAGCTCGACGAGGACCCGGGGGAGCTCGTCCAGCAGCTCGCGGGCCAGGTAGCCCTGCGGGCCGACGCGCGCGGCGAGGCGGTCGCCCGCGGTGCCGTGCGCCTCGACGCCGAAGCACGCCGCCTGCGCCGGGTCGGCGCCGCGCGCCAGCAGCCCGCCGACCGCCCCGGCCAGCACGTCGCCGCTGCCGGAGGTGCCGAGCCCCGAGTACCCGGTGGACGACCGCCAGCGCCGGCCGTCCGGGGCGGCGACGGCACCGGCGCACGCCACCACGACGCCGTAGCGCCCGGCGGCGCGGGCCGCGGCGCCGTCGTCCACGCCGTCCTCGTCGGCACCGTCGTCCAGGCCCAGCAGGTACGTCATCTCGGTCGCGTTCGGCGTCAGCACCGTGCGGCCACGCAGCGCCTCGTGCAGGTCCTGCGCGTCCGGCAGGACGCCGAGGGCGAACGCGTCGAGCACGAGCGGCACGTCGCCGGCCGTGCCCGCCACGACCGCACGCAGCACGGCGAGCGTCCCGTCCGGCGCGTCCAGGCCCGGTCCCACGACGACGACGTCGGCGCGCGCGAGCTCGCCGTCCAGGACGCCGTCACCGGCACCCGTCACCGACCCGTGCGCGTCCTCTGGCAGCCCGACGACGCCCGCCTCCGGCACCGCCACCGCCACGTGCGGCGCGAGCGACCCCGCGACCGCGAGCGTCAGCCGGCCCGCGCCGACGCGCAGCGCCGCCAGCCCCGCGAGCATGGCGGCTCCCGGCGTGCGGCGCGCACCACCGACGACGAGCACGCCGCCCCGCGCGTCCTTGCCCCCGGTGGGCTCGGGCAGCGGCCACGCGCGCAGCGCCGCCGGCGTCAGCGTGCCGCCCGTCGACGTGCCCGCGGCCCCGTCGCCGTCAGGCACCGGCGTCGTCCGTGCCCTCGTGCTCGGTCACCGCGGCGTCGAGCGCCGCCAGGTGACCGACCTCGTCGAACGCCGTGAGCAGCCACGCGTCGTCGACCCGGTCCAGCCGCGTCACCGACGCGTTGCGCACGCTGCGCTCGCGCACGATCGCCATGAGCTGGTCCTCGTCCATCGCCTCGAGCACGTAGCGCAGCAGCATCACCACCGCGTCGTGCGCCACGACGAGGACCCGGCGCCCGTCCTCGCGCTCGGCCAGGTCGCGCAGCACCGAGCGCAGGCGCAGCGCGACGTCGGCCCAGGACTCCCCGCCCGGCGGGCGGTGGTACATCTTGCCGAGCAGCCGGCGGCGCTCCGCCTCCTGGGGGTGCCGGGCCTCGACGCCCACCCGGGTGAGCCGGTCCAGCACGCCGAGCTCGCGGTCGCGCAGCCGCTCGTCGAGCCGCACCGGCACGTCGAGCCCCGCGGCCTCCAGCGCCGCAGCGGCCGTCTGCCGGGTGCGCAGGTACGGCGAGCACCAGACGACCTCGGGCCGCTCGTCCGCCGGGAGCGCGCCCAGCCACACGCCGAGGGCCTGCGCCTGCTCGCGGCCCCGGTCGGACAGCGGGGTGTCCGCGTCGCGCGTGTCGATGCCGACGACCTCCGCGCCCTCGCGCTCGGCGCGTGCCGCGGCGAGGTTGCCGACGCTCTCGCCGTGCCGGACCAGGACCAGGGACGCGGGGGCCGGCGCCGGGGTCACCACGGCGTCAGCGGCCGCGGTTCTCGAGCGCGGGCAGGATCGTCGTCGGGATCGCGTACGCGAGCCCGAACGTGAGGATGCCGGCCGTGCCGATGAGGATGCCGGCGAGCCCCTCGGTGTCGAAGCCCCACGCGATGAGCGCGAACGAGCCGAGGAACAGCACGAGCGCGAGGACGCCGCTCGCGGCCCGGCTCGGCGCCTCCGGCGGTGCGTCGTCGTGCCGGCCGTGGGTGTCGTACGCCATGGGTTCCTCCTGCTCGTGAGCCGCGGTCCGCCCGCGGCGCGCACCAGTATCCCCGGCCCCGGCGGGGTCCGGCATCCCGGCGCCGCGGCAGCGCCCGCGTCGGCCCAGCTCAGCGCAGCGGGGCGGCCCGCGGGGCGCGCGGCCCGTACGCGGGCATGCGTGCCCGGTAGGCGAGCTCGAGGAGCACGAGGACGCGCTGACGGTGCCCCCGCCACGGCTCGAGCAGGCGCAGCATGCCCGCGTCGTCCGCGCGGCGGCCGGTCAGCGCCCAGCCGACCAGGTGGGGCAGGTGCGCGTCCCCGACGGAGACGGCGTCGGCGTCGCCGAGCGCGCGCGACGTCACCTCGGCGACGGTCCACGGGCCGATCCCGCGCACCGTGAGCAGCCGCCGCCCCAGCTCGTCGGGCGTCAGCGCCGCCGTGAACGCGTGCGCGACCTGCGCGGCCCGCCGCACCGTGTCCGACCGCTGCGCGTCGACGCCGGCGCGCCGCCACTCCCAGACCGGCATCGCGACCCAGTCCGCCGGCGGCGGCGCGACGCGCAGGCCGGCCGGGACGGGCCCGGGTGCGGGCGTGCCGTGCGTCGCGACGAGCCGGCGCCAGGACGCCTTGGCGTCCGCCGCGACGACCCGCTGCTCGAGCACGGCCGTCACGACGGTCTCCCACACGTCGCCGCTGCGGGCCAGGCGGACGCCGGCATGCGCGCGCCGGGCGCGCGCGACCGCGGGGTGCAGGTGGTCGGGGAACCCGCGGCAGTCGTCCATCAGCCCGAGCAGCCCCGGGACGTCGGCCAGCGCCTGCCGGGCGCCCGCGCCCCACGCGTCGGCGCGCACGTCCCCGCCGCCGGCGCGGCGCAGCCGGACGGTCGCCGTGCCGGCCGGGCGGCGCACGGCGTGCCAGACCGAGCCGTCGGGCGACCGCGACCACGTGGGGTCGCCCGGCCCGCGGCGCAGCCGTCCGACCGTGCGGGCGACGTCGACGTCCGGCGGCACGGGCAGCACGGCGTGCAGGTCGCCCGTCGCCGCGGGGTCCGCGGGGACGAGGGGTGGGGCGGTCGGCACGTCACCAGGATGCACCCCGCCGCCGACGCCCCCCGTCGGGCCGGCGCGCGGGACCGGCGGGTCGCGGTCGCCGACCGCGCGCTGTGCGTGCAGACTGCCGCCGTGGTCCGGCTCCCCGACGGTGAGGACGCACCCGGCGTCGAGCGCGCCGGGCGCCTCGTCGTGCAGCGCGACGGCGGCACGCTGCGCGTCGTCCTGCACGGCGCCGTCGACCTGCAGGTGCGGGAGGCGGACGCCCCCGCGCTGTGGCCGCACCTGGACGACCCGGACCTCGCCGTCGTCCTGGTCGACGCCGCCGACGTGACGTTCCTCGACTCCAGCGGCCTGTCGGTCGTCGTGCGGCTGGTCCGGGACGCCGCCGAGCGCGCCGTGCCGGTGCACCTGGAGGCGCTCTCCCGCCCCGTGGAGGAGTTGCTCGACCAGACCGGCGTGCGGGCGTGGATGGACGACCTGGCGGAGTCGTCCCCGCGCCGCAGCGCGGAGCGCTGACGGCCTAGCGGCCGCGCAGCCGGTCGATCTCGCGGCGCTCGCGCTTGGTCGGGCGCCCCGCCCCGCGGTCGCGGACCCCGGCGACCGCGACCTGCTCGCGCGGGACCGGCGCGGGGGAGCGGTCCAGGTAGGACGCCCGCGCGACCTCGGCGGACACGCGCTTGACCAGCAGCCGCTCGACGACGACCTTGCGCTCGCGGGCACCGCCGCGCACGACGACCTCGTCCCCGGGGACGACCTGCGTCGCCGGCTTCGCGCGCTCGCCGTTGACCCGCACGTGCCCCGCACGGCACGCGGCGCCGGCGGCGGACCGGGTCGGGAACAGACGGACGGCCCACGTCCAGGCGTCGACGCGCACGCGCCCCTGGGGCTCCGCCATCGCCCGTCCTCCTCCCGGCCGCCCGCGTCCGCGGACCGTCCCAGCCTGCCACGCCCGGGCACCGGCCCCCTTGTGCGGCGCCGCAGCAGGCCCCGCGCGCTGGTGAAACGCTTCGACGATGCCGCGGCACCGCTCGGGAGGGCCAGGCTGCCCGGGGGCCGGCACGGCGGCGGTCCCGTCCTGCGCCGAAGGAGCCCCGATGCCGACCCGTTCCCTGCCCCGCCTCGCCGGGGCCGCCTGCGCCCTCGCGACCGCGTTCGTGCTGACCGGCCTCGTCCTCGCGACGGGCGGCGCCGTGCCGCCCGCGTCGGCCGCCGCCCCCGCCGCCGCGGCCACGGCGGCTCCGGTGCGCGTCATGGCGCTCGGGGACTCCATCACCGGCAACCCCGGGTGCTGGCGCGCGCTGCTGCACCGCGACCTGACGGCCGCCGGGCACGCGGTCGACATGGTCGGCTCGCTGCCGGCGCACGGCTGCGGGATCGCCCACGACGGCGACAACGAGGGCCACGGCGGCGCGCTCGTGACGGACGTCGCCGCCTCGGGCCGGGCCGCGGCGTGGTTCGCGGCGGCGCGCCCGCAGGTCGTCCTGCTGCACTTCGCCACGAACGACGTGTGGAGCGCACGCACCCCCGCGCAGGTGCTCGACGCGTGGACGACGCTGCTGCGCCAGGCGCGCGCGGTCGACCCCCGGGTCGTGCTCGTGGTCGCGCAGATCGTCCCCGTGGCGCCGCCCACCTGCGGCGAGTGCCCCGAGCGCACGCGCGCCCTCAACGCGCAGGTGCCAGCGTGGGCGGCCGCGCAGTCGACCGCCGCGTCCCCCGTGCTCGTCGTCGACCAGTGGACGGGATGGGACGCCGCCCGCGACACCGGGGACGGCGTGCACCCGAACGACGCGGGCTTCGCGCGCATGGCGGCGGCCTGGTACCCGGCCGTCGTGCAGGCGCTGCGCCTCGTCCCGGGGCAGGTCACGACGCCCGTCCCGACGACGCCCGCCCCCACGACGCCCGCCCCGACGACGTCCGCCCCCACGACGCCCGTCCCGACGACTCCCGCCCCCACGCCCACCCCCTCCGCGACGGCGCCGTCACCGGCCGACGAGGGCTGCCGCGCCACGACCACCGTGCAGAGCACCTGGCCGGGCGGCTGGGTCGCGACCGTCCGGGTCACCGCCGGGGACGCGCCGATCCGGGGGTGGCGGGTGCAGCTCGTCGGCGGGCTCGTGCCGTCGGTGGCGCACGTGTGGAACGCGACCTTCGACGGCGGGTCGTTCACGAACGCGCCGTGGAACGGCGCTCTCGCCGCCGGCGCCGCCACCGAGCTCGGCTACCAGGGCCGGGACGCCCTGCGCACGCCGCGCCTGCGGTGCGTGGCCACCACCGGCTGAGGTACGGGACGCCTCCCGAGGCGGACGTACGGTGGTCGGCATGAGCTCTGCCACCACCGTCCGTCCGTCCGTCGTCGCGATCACCGGCGGGTACGTGGTGCCCGTCGTCGGCCCGCCGCTCGAGGGCGGCACCGTGCTCGTCGAGGACGGGCGCATCACGGCCGTCGGCACGGACGTGGCGGTGCCCGCCGGGGCGCGCGTCGTCGACGCGACCGGCCGCTGGGTGCTGCCCGGGTTCGTCGAGGGGCACGGCCACGTCGGCCTGCACGAGGAGGGCGAGGGCGTCGCGGGCAACGACACCAACGAGATGACCGTGCCGAACGCCGCTGCCGTGCGTGCGGTCGACGCGATCAACGTCGACGACGAGGGGTTCCGCGACGCGCTGTCGGGCGGCGTGACGTCGGTCGTCGTCAAGCCCGGGTCGGGCAACCCGATCGGCGGGCAGTCGGTGGCCATGAAGACGTGGGGCGGGCGGACCGTCGACGAGCAGGTCATCGCGGCCTCCGTCTCGGTGAAGTCCGCGCTGGGGGAGAACCCGAAGCGGGTGTACGGCGAGCGCAAGCAGCTGCCGTCGACGCGACTGGGCACCGCCCTGGTCATCCGCGAGGCGTTCGCGAAGGCGCGGCACTACGCGGCCGCGCGCGCCGCCGCCGAGCGCAAGGGCGAGCCGTTCGCGCCCGACCTCGCGCTCGAGACGCTCGCGCGCGTGCTCGACGGCGAGCTCGTGTGGGACCAGCACGCGCACCGGCACGACGACATCGCCACCGCGCTGCGCCTCGCGGACGAGTTCGGCTACCGGCTCGTCCTCAACCATGGCACCGAGGGGCACAAGCTCGCCGACGTGCTGGCCGAGCGGGACGTCCCGGTGATCTTCGGGCCGATGTTCACGAGCCGGTCCAAGGTCGAGCTGCGCGACCGGTCGATCGCGCACCTCGCGGCCATCGCCGCGGCGGGCGTGCGCGTCGCGATCACCACCGACCACCCGGTCGTGCCGATCAACTTCCTCGTGCACCAGGCGACCCTCGCGGTGAAGGAGGGGCTGCCGCGGCAGACCGCGCTCGAGGCGCTCACGGTCAACCCGGCGTCGTTCTTCGGGCTCGAGGGGCGCATCGGTGCGCTGGAGCCGGGCCGCGACGGCGACGTCGTGATCTGGTCCGGCGACCCGCTCGACGTGCACGCGCGCGTCGAGCACGTGCTCATCGAGGGCCGCACCGTCTACACCTGGGACGCCGAGGCCCGCGTCGCCCGCGTCGTGGAGCGCGCCGAGCGGTTCGCGTCCTGACGCCGGCGCCGGGCCCCGTCACCCGGCCCAGCTCACCCGGCTCACCCGGCCCGCCACGCCGGCACCCGCACACGCCGACGGCGCCGCCCCCGCGGGGACGGCGCCGTCGGCGCACCGGGGGAGCGGCGTCAGCGGCGCAGCTCCAGGTAGCGGGCGATGAGCGCGCGCGTCGACGGGTCCTGCGCCTCGAGCGCCGCCGTGTCGCCCTCGACCGCGGGGGCGATCTCCATCGCGAGCTTCTTGCCGAGCTCGACGCCCCACTGGTCGAACGAGTCGATGCCCCACACGACGCCCTGCGCGAACGTGATGTGCTCGTACAGCGCGATGAGCTGGCCGACCACCGACGGCGTCAGCGCCGGCGCGAGGATCGACGTCGTCGGCCGGTTCCCCGAGAACACGCGCGCCGGGACGATCTCCTCGGCCGTGCCCTCGGCGCGCACCTCGTCCGCGGTCTTGCCGAACGCGAGCGCCTTCGTCTGCGCGAAGAAGTTCGCGAGGAACAGGCCGTGCACGTCGGTGTCGCCGTCGCGCAGCGGGTAGGCCGGGTTCGCCACGGCGATGAAGTCGGCCGGGATCAGGCGCGTGCCCTGGTGGATGAGCTGGTAGAACGCGTGCTGGCCGTTGGTGCCGGGCTCGCCCCAGAACACCTCGCCGGTCTGGGTCGTCACCGGCGTGCCGTCCCAGCGCACCGACTTGCCGTTCGACTCCATCGTCAGCTGCTGCAGGTACGCCGGGAAGCGGTGCAGCTGCTGGGCGTACGGCAGCACGGCGTGCGTGTGCGCGCCGAGGAAGTTGACGTACCAGACGTTGAGCAGGCCCATGAGGAAGGGCACGTTCTGCGCCAGGGGAGCGGTGCGGGTGTGCTCGTCCACCGCGTGGAAGCCCTCGAGCAGCTCGCCGAACGCGTCCGGCCCGATCGCGATCGCCAGGGACGTGCCGATCGCGGAGTCGACCGAGTAGCGCCCGCCGACCCAGTCCCAGAAGCCGAAGGCGTTCGCGGGGTCGATGCCGAAGTCCGCGACCTTGTCGAGCGCGGTCGACACGGCCACGAAGTGCTTCGCCACGGCCTCGCGGCGTGCGTCGTCGGAGTCCTCGAGGTGCCCGGCGGCGGCGAGCCGCTCCCACAGCCACTGGCGAGCCAGCCGCGCGTTCGTCAGCGTCTCCAGCGTCGTGAACGTCTTCGACGCGACGACGAACAGCGTCGTCGCCGGGTCGAGGTCCGCCGTCTTCTGCGCCATGTCGGTCGGGTCGATGTTCGACACGAACCGCACCTCGAGGCCGTCCTGCACGTACGGCTCGAGCGCCTCGTAGACCATCACGGGGCCGAGGTCGGACCCGCCGATGCCGATGTTGACGACGGTGCGCACGCGCTCGCCCGTCACGCCCGTCCACTCGCCCGAGCGCACCTGCTCGGCGAACGCGGACACCCGGCCGAGCACCTCCTGCACGTCGTCGTCGACCTGCTGGCCGTCCACCACGAGCGGCGGCTCGGCGTCCGCCGGGCGGCGCAGCGCCGTGTGCAGCACCGCACGGTCCTCGGTCACGTTGATGTGCTCGCCCGCGAGCATCGCGGCGAAGCGGTCGGCCAGGTGCACCTCCTCGCCGAGGCGCACGAGCAGGGCCAGCGTCTCGTCGGTGACGAGGTTCTTCGACAGGTCGACCGTGAGGTCCGCGAGCCCGAACGTGAGGCGGCTCGCGCGCTCCGGGTCGGCGGCGAACCAGCCGCGCAGGTCCGGGCGGAGGGTGCTCTCGTGCTCCGAGAGGGCCTGCCAGGCGCTCGTGGTCGTCGGGTCGATGGGCGGCGTGGGCACGGGAGCCTCCGGTGCGTGGGTCGGACGTGCGAGGGCCGGCGCGCGCGCCGCGGCGCGCGCGACGGGCGGCCACCGCCCACCGTAGTGACGCCGTGCGCCCGGTCGCACGGGACGTCCGGCCGCGCGTGCCTACAGTGGCCGTATGACCCGCCTGCCCGTCTGGCTCGTCGCCGCCGCGACCCTCGTCCTCGGCTTCGCGCTCGCGCAGGGCACGGGCGTGCGGGCGCTCGGGGGCGCGGTCCTGCTCGCCGGGGGCGCGTGGTGCGCGTGGCGTGCCGTGCGGGCCGCGGGACGGGTGCCGGCGGTCGTCGTGCTGCTCGTGGCCGTCGCCGCGTTCGTCCTGTCGCACGTCGCGGCGGAGGTGCTCGGGCCGTGGCCGTCGGTGCTCCTCGCGGCGGCCGTGCTCGCCGCGACCGCGTGGGCGCTCGTGGACCGCCGCGGTGCGCGGCGCCCGGCCGTCACCGCGCGCCGGTAGGGAGGGCGGGCCCGTGGACGCGGGTCCGGGACGCGCGTCCGGCGCGGTGTGCGCGCTCCCGCGAGCGCTGCGACGATGACGTCGTGGCGACGGGGACGGGGCGGGGCGGCGGCCGGCTGGTCTGCTGCGGGCTGAGCACGCTGGACGTGCAGCAGACCGTGGAGCGGCTGCCCGGCCCGGACGAGAAGGTCGTGGCGCAGGACCTCGACGTGACGTTCGGGGGCCCGGCCGCGAACGCCGCGGCCGTCGCGGTCGCCCTGGGCGTGCCGACGCGCCTGGTCACCGCGCTGGGCGCGGGACCCCTCGCCGACGTCGCGCGGGCCGGCCTCGAGGCCGCGGGCGTCGAGGTCGTCGACCTCGCCGCGGGGCGCCCCGACGTGCTGCCGGTCTCGACCGTGCTCGTCACCCGCGCCACGGGGGCACGGGCCGTGGCGTCCGTGAACGGCGCGCGGGTGGGCGACCTCGCTGCCGCGGCCGACGTGGCGGCCCTGGTCGCGGACGCGTCCGCCGTGCTGGTCGACGGGCACCTCGTGGGCGTCGCGACGCCGCTCGCGGCCGCCGCCCGTGCGCGCGGCGTGCCGGTCCTGCTCGACGGCGGGAGCTGGAAGCCCGGGACCGAGGCGCTCCTGGCGCACGTCGAGCTGGCCGTGCTCTCGGCGGACTTCGCGGTGCCGGACGGGCCGCCGGGGCAGGGCCGGTCGGGTGCGGGGTCCGGTGGCGACGGCGGGGGAGCCGGGGCCGCGAGCGGGGGAGCGGGGACCGACGGCGTCGACGTCCTCCTGGACGCGGTGGCGGCGCACGGGCCGCGGTTCGTCGCGCGCTCGGCCGGCCCGGGACCGGTGCGGGTGCGCGCCGCGACCGCCGGCGGCGACGGGGTGCACCGCACCGTCGTGCGTCCGGCGCGGCTCGTGCCGGGTGCGGTCGTCGACACGCTGGGTGCGGGCGACGTGCTGCACGGTGCGATGGCGGCGGCGCTGGCCCGCGGGGCCTCCTCGCTCGTCGCGCTCGCCGAGGGCGTGCGCTGCGCGACGCTGTCGGTCGAGCACCGCGGCGCCCGCGGGTGGCTGGCCGCGGTCCGGTCGGCGCCCCGCGCGGGCTGACCGGGGACGCGCCGGTCGACCGGCGGCGCGGCGCGGCCGGCCGCCGCCGCCCTGCGGTCGGCGCCACCAGGCGGACCACCGGTCGGCGGCTGACGTGCCGCTGCGGGCCGACGCCGGCCGCCCGGCGCCCGTCCGGCGCCCGCGGCGATCTCGACGTGCGGGACGCGAGGCGCGCGAACCGCGTGTGCGCGCGGTCGGACGGGAGCCGGAGCGCACGGACACGCGTGTCGCCCCTCGTCCCGTCCGCGGTCCGGACGACGGCGTGCCGCCCCCTGCCAGGCCTCCGGAGGGCCCGTCGGGGCGCCGTGCTACGAAGGTGTGAACCGGCGGTCACGATGTGATCACGGTCACGACACCTCCTTGACGCGCTTTTGTAAGGAAGGTCTACTAACAAACGTGACCACGACGACGCGGCCCGGCACGACGGCCCCGAACCCGGCGCGCCGGGGCCTGCGGGCGACGGCCAAGGTGCTCCCCGAGCACGCCCGGGCGCACAACCGCTCGCTCGTCCTCGGCCACCTGTTCCACGAGGGCCCGTCGTCCCGCGCCGACATCGCCCGCAGCACCGGCCTGACCCGGGTCACCGTGTCCGACCTCGTCGCGGCCCTGCTGGGCGAGGGGCTCGTCGCCGAGCTCGGCGTCCGGGCCGAGGGACGCGTCGGCAAGCCCGCGACGCTCGTCGGGCTGCGGTCCGCCGACCACCACGTCGTCACCGTCGACCTCACCGACGACGAGACCGTGCACGGCGCCGTCATGACGCTCGACGGCGAGGTCGTCACCCGCGCCCACGAGCCCAGCGCCGGCACGACCGGCCCCGAGGCGGTCGACCTGGTCGAGGACGTGTGCCGCCGCCTGCTGGACGCGACGCAGCAGCCGGTCGTCGGCGTCGGCATCTCCTCGCCGGGCGTCATCGACGACGCCGGCGTCGTCCTCGAGGCGCCGAACCGCGGCTGGTTCGACGTGCCCCTGGCGGCGCGCCTGACCGACGCCCTCGGCCTGCCCGTGCACGTCGCGAACGACGCCAACACGCGTGCGCTCGGGGAGTACACCTTCGGTGGTGCCGACCCCAGCACGATGATCCTCACCGTCGGCCAGGGCGTCGGCGCCGGGCTGCTCGTCGACGGCGCGCTCGTGCGCGGCCGCGGGCACGCCGCCGGCGAGATCGGTCACGTCACCGTCGTCGACGACCAGACCGCCGGCGAGGACGCGCTGCCGTGCGCGTGCGGCCGCACCGGCTGCCTCGAGACCGTGCTGAGCGCACCGGCCCTGCGCCGGCGCGTCGCCGGTCTCGACCCCCAGGACTCCGACGCCGCCCTGGCGTCGGTCGGACGGATGCTCGGGCGCGCCCTGGCCCCCGTCGTCAGCGCGCTGAACCTCGCGGAGGTCCTGCTCTCCGGCCCGCCGGAGCTGCTGGACGGTCCTCTGCGGGAGGCGGCGCTCGTCACCGTGCGCAGCCGCACCATGCCCGTCATCGGGCAGGACCTGCGTCTGCGCGCGGCCACCCTCGACGAGGACGCGGCGCTCGCGGGCGCCGCCGTGCTCGTCCTGTCCGGTCAGCTCGGGATCACCTGACGCTCCCGGGCCGCCAGGCCGGCCCGGGGTCATGGCACGACCCCGGACCAGCCCTTTCAGGTCGGCAGCTACCCCCGGCGTCGTCGGCGTGACGACCGCCTCGCTCATGGGAGGAACTCCAACGTGAAGATCCTACGTTTCGCGGCCGCCGGGCTCGCGGCGGCGCTCACGCTCACCGCGTGCTCGTCCGGCTCGGCCGGCGGCACCACCGACAGCACGGACGGGGGCTCGGAGGGGGCCGAGATCCGCGTCTGGCTGGTCGGCACCGACACGCCCGACGAGGCGCGCACGTACCTCAAGGAGACGTTCGAGGAGCAGAACCCGGGCTCGACGCTGGTCGTGCAGGAGCAGGCCTGGGACGGTCTGGTCGACAAGCTGACGACGTCGCTGTCCGGCTCGGACAGCCCGGACGTCGTCGAGGTCGGCAACACGCAGGCGCCCACCTTCACCTCGTCGGGCTTCTTCGCGCCGCTCGACGACATCGCCGAGGACCTCGGCGGCGACGACCTGCTGCCCGGGTTCGTCGAGTCCGGCACGTGGGACGGGACGTTCTACGCGGCCCCGTACTACGCCGGCTCGCGCGTGGTCTTCTACAGCCAGCAGGTCCTCGGGGACACCCCGGTGCCGACGACGCTCGACGAGTACGTCGCCGCCGCCAAGGCCGCCACGACCGACACGCACTCGGGCGTCTGGTTCCCGGGGCAGGACTGGTACAACATGCTGCCCTTCGTCTGGGAGAACGGCGGCTTCATCGCCGAGCAGGACGGCGAGGAGTGGAAGGCCGGCTTCTCGTCCGAGGGCGGCATCGCGGGCCTGCAGCAGGTCCAGGACCTGTTCCAGAACGCGTCGAAGGCGCCCAAGGACGGCGACGAGACGAACCTGCAGGTGCCGTTCTGCGAGGGGACGACGACGTTCCTCTCGGCGCCGAGCTGGATCAAGTGGTCGATCCTCGCGGAGGCCGACGCGGACGTGCCGGGCTGCCCGGAGACCTTCGGCGCCGACCTGCACGCGTTCCCGCTGCCGGGCAAGGACGGCGGCGCCGCCCAGGTCTTCGCGGGCGGGTCGAACGTCGCGGTCGCGGCCAAGTCGGCGAACCCCGACCTGGCCAAGGAGGCCCTGACGATCATGCTCTCGGACGAGTACCAGACGATCCTCGCCGAGAACGGCCTCATCCCCGCCAAGGTGTCGCTCGCCGACGCCCTGCCCGACGACGAGATCACGGCGGCCGCCGCGGCCGCCGCGGCCAACGCCCGCCTGACGCCCGCCACGCCGCGCTGGGGCGACGTCGAGGCGCAGAAGGTGATCCAGGACGCGCTCGTCCGCATCGCGCAGGGCGAGGACGTGACCGCGGTCGCCGAGGACCTCGACAGCACGATCGAGTCGATCCTCAACGGCTGATCACGTGCGCCGGGCCCCGCTCCGAGCGAGCGGGGCCCGGCGCCGGCGGGAAGGACCCCCATGAGCTCCACGACGCTCCCCGCGGCGCCGCCGTCGGCGGCACCGGCCCCCCGCGCGTCGCGCGCGATCACCCCGGCCCGGCTCCTGCCGTGGCTCCTGCTGGCCCCGAGCCTCGCCGCGCTGCTGGTCGTCACCGGCTGGCCGCTGGTGCGGATGCTGTGGCTGTCGTTCCACGAGTACGAGCGGGCCCAGCTCATGGGCGTGCCGGCGCCGTGGGTCGGCGTGCAGAACTACGTCGACACCCTCACCGACCCCCGCTTCTGGACGGTCACGCTGCGCAGCTTCGGCCTCATGGTCGCCTGCGTCGTCCTGACGATCACGCTCGGCACGCTCGTCGCGCTGCTGCTCATGCGGCTCGGCCGGGTCATGCGGCTCGTGCTGTCGGTCGGGCTGCTGCTCGCGTGGGCCATGCCGCCCCTGGCGGCGATGCTCGTGTGGGGGTGGATGTTCGACACCCGCTACGGCGTCGTCAACCACACGCTCACGCGCCTGACGGGGACGAGCTGGATGGGCCACCCGTGGCTGATCGAGCCGCTGCAGTTCTTCGCGGTCGCCACGCTCGTCATCGTGTGGGGCGCCATCCCGTTCGTCGCGTTCACGCTCTACGCCGGCCTCACGCAGGTCCCGCAGGAGGTGCTGGAGGCCGCCCAGATCGACGGCGCCGGGGCGCGCAAGCGCTTCTTCCGCATCCAGGTGCCGTACGTGCGGGCGATCTACACCGTGCTGATCGTGCTCTCGATGATCTGGGACCTGAAGGTGTTCACGCAGATCTTCGTGCTGCAGGGCATCGGCGGGGTCAAGTCCCAGACCAGCACGCTCGGCGTCTACATCTACGAGATGGGCATGGCGCAGGGCCACTACGGCGCAGCGAGCGCCATCGCCGTCGTGTTCACGGTGATCATGCTCGTGATCTCCGCCTACTACGTGCGCGCGACCGTCAAGGAGGAGGAGCTGTGAGCATCGCCGCCGCCGGCGCCGCGCCGGCCGTCAGCGCGGACGCGCGCCCCGTCGCCGTGCCCGCCGTCGTCGCCCCCCGCCGCCGCTCGCGCCGGCGCCGCGCGTCGTCCTGGGGCTGGGGCGTCGTCGCCGTGCTCGTCGCGGCCGCCTTCGCGTTCCCGGTCTACTGGATGGTCAACACGTCGCTGCTGCCGACGAACGAGATCATCGGCCCGCGCGTGCACTTCTGGCCGGACCAGCTCACGCTGCGCAACTACGAGACGGCGATCTTCGACCAGGTGCGCGCGCCGTTCCTGCCCGCGCTCGGCACGTCGCTGACCGTGACGTTCCTCGTGCTCGTCGCGTCCATGCTGTTCGCGTTCGCCGGGGCGCTGGCCGTGACCCGGTTCCGGTTCCGGGGGCGTCGCGCCTTCGTGCTGTCGATCCTCGTCGTCCAGATGATCCCGGGCGAGGCGATGATGATCAGCATCTTCCAGCTCGTCGACGGGTGGCGGCTGCTCAACACCGTCGTGGGGCTGGGGATCGTCTACCTCGCCGGCGTCCTGCCGTTCACGCTGTGGACGCTGCGCGGGTTCGTCAACGGCGTGCCGGTCGAGCTCGAGGAGGCCGCGATGATCGACGGCTGCTCGCGCGGCCGCGCGTTCTGGCGGGTGACGTTCCCGCTGCTCGCGCCCGGGCTGGTGTCCACCGGGGTGTTCGCGTTCCTGCAGGCCTGGAACGAGTTCATGATGGCGCTCATCATCATGACCCGGCCCGAGCAGATGACCCTGCCCGTGTGGCTGCGCACGTTCCAGCAGGCGACGAGGGCGACCGACTGGGGCGCCCTCATGGCGGGCTCCGTGCTGGTGGCCGTGCCCGTGATCGTCTTCTTCCTGATCGTGCAGGGGCGGATGACCGGCGGGCTCGTGTCCGGAGCGGTCAAGGGCTGAGCCATGGAGACCACCACGCTCGGTGCCGCCGGCGCACCGGCGACGACCACGGCCGCCCCCGACGGCGTGCGCGACGGCTCCCGTGACGCGCGCGCGCCCGGGTGGTCCGTCGGCGTCGACGTCGGCGGCACGAAGGTCCTCGCGGTGCTGCTCGACCCCGAGGGCCGCGTCGTGCGCTCCCACCGGGCGCCGACCGTCCCGGGCCCGGACGGGCTCCTCGACGCGGTGACGACGGCGACGCGCTCGCTCACCGTCGCGCACGGCCTGCCGCTCGAGCGGCTCGCCGGGGTCGGGATCGGGGTGCCCGGTGTCGTCGACCCCGTCACGGGCACCGTCGAGCACGCGGTGAACGTCGGTGTCGCGTCGCCGTTCGCGCTGGCCGCGGCGGCGTCGGCCGTCCTCGGCGCCCGCACGCCCGTGCGCGTCGAGAACGACCTCAACGCCGCGGTCCTCGGTGCGGCGCACGCGGTGCCCGACCCGGACCACCCCGGCGACGCGCGCGACCTCGCGTTCCTCGCGCTGGGCACCGGCGTCGCCGCCGGGCTCCTGCTGGGCGGGAGCCTGCGCCGCGGGACGCACCGGGCCGCGGGGGAGATCGGGCACCTGACGCTCGTACCCGGGGGGCTGTCCTGCACGTGCGGTCAGCGCGGGTGCGCGGAGCAGTACGCCTCGGGCAGCGCGATCGACGCCGCGTGGCCGTCCCCCGACGGGCGGCCCGCCCCCGCGGTGCTGTTCGAGGCGGCGGCCGCGGGCGACCCCGACGCGGTGCGCGTCCGGGACCGGTACGCCTGGGCGGTCGGCGCCTGCGTGCGGGTCCTCGTGCTCACGTGCGACGTGGACCGCGTCGTCGTCGGCGGCGGGGTCAGCGGGGTGGGGGAGCCGCTGCTCGCGGCGGTCCGCGCCGCGCTCGACGCCGAGGCGGCGGCGTCCCCGTTCCTCGCGTCGCTGCGGCTGGCCGACCGGGTACGGCTCGCGCCGGCCGGCGTGCCGGTCGGCGCGGTCGGTGCTGCGCTGGTGGGACGCGGGGAGGTGGTCTGAGTGGAGGTCGTCATCGCACCGGCGCCGGAGCTCGCGCGGCTGGCGGCGGACGCCGTGCAGCGCCTGCTGGAGGCGCGGCCCACGGCGGTGCTGGGGCTCGCGACCGGGTCGAGCCCGCTCGCGGTGTACGACGAGCTCGCCCGCCGGCACGAGCAGGAGGGGCTGTCGTTCGCCCGCGCGCGGGCGTTCCTGCTCGACGAGTACGTCGGGCTGCCGGCCGACCACCCCGAGCGGTACCGGACGGTGATCGAGCGGGAGGTGGTCTCGCGCGTCGACCTCGACCCGGACCGGGTGCTGGGGCCCGACGGCCTGGCCGACGACCTGCCCGCCGCCTGCGCCGCGTACGAGCGCGCCATCGCCGACGCCGGCGGGGTCGACCTGCAGCTGCTCGGCATCGGCACCGACGGCCACGTGGCGTTCAACGAGCCGGGCTCGTCGCTCGCGTCGCGCACGCGCGTGAAGACGCTCACCCGGCAGACCCGCGAGGACAACGCCCGGTTCTTCGACGGGGACGTCGACGCCGTGCCCACGCACTGCCTGACGCAGGGGCTCGCGACGATCCTGTCGGCGCGGCACCTCGTGCTGCTGGCGCAGGGCCGCGGCAAGGCGGAGGCGGTGCACCAGCTCGTGGAGGGTCCGGTGAGCGCGATGTGGCCGGCCACCGTGCTGCAGATGCACCCGCACGTCTCGGTGCTCGTCGACGAGCCGGCGGCGAGCCGGCTGCAGCTCGCCGGGTACTACCGGGAGACGTGGGCGTCGAAGCCGGTGTGGCAGGGGCTCTGAGGCGGTCGGGCGCGCGCGTGCCGCGTCCGGGCGGTGCCAGGCGCTGCGGGCGCGGGCGGCGTCAGCGCGCGGCCGTCGCGGGGGCGCCGGGTGGTGCGAGCAGGACGCCGCGCACGAGGTCGAGCGCCTCCTCCGGCGTGAGGCCGGCCGCGCGGGCGGCCTCGGCGTAGGCGACGGCGGCGGCGTGGGGCGCGGCGTCGGCGGGCGCCACCCCCGCCGCGACGAGGGTGCCCGCGCGCCGGCGCGTCACGACGACGCCGCCCGCCTCGAGCTCGCGGAACGCGCGCGCCACCGTGCCGGGGGCCACGCCGAGGTCGGTCGCGAGTGCGCGGATCGTCGGCAGCCGGTCACCGGGGCGCAGCCGCCCGGCGGCGACGTGCGCGACGACCTGGGCGCGCACCTGCTCGTAGACCGGGACACCGGAGTCGAGGTCGACCTCGAGCTGGACGCTCACGGCAGCGTCGTGGCAGGGGCGACGGGGACGACGGGCGCGCCGGCGTCGCGTGCGGCGCGGTGCAGCGCGAGCGCCGCGACGACGAGCGACGCGAACCCGACGAGCAGCCCGGCGACCGCGGCCGCCGTGCCCGCGGCGACCGCCCCCGGCAGGCTCAGCGCGTACCGCTCGCCGTCGATGCCGTACTCGTGCGCCCGGCCGGCGATGCGCAGGGTCGCTCCGCCCACCGCCAGCACTCCGGCGAGCGTGCCGCCGAGCACGAGCTGCGTGCCGGCGAGCACGCGTCGCGCGGACGCGCGCCGCAGCCGTGCGTCGTCGTCCTCGGTGGTGGCGGCGACGACGGGACGTGCGGCGACGAGCCGCAGCACGCCCTCGCCGGCGGCGAGGACGACCAGCGCGGCGGCCGCGAGCGGCACGCCGTACACCCACCCGGGGTAGGGGCCCGCGCCGCCGACGTGCCCGGGTGCGTAGGTGACCGCGACCGACCGGGCGTCCGGTGCGGCGGTCAGGCCGAACACGAGCACCGCGACCACGAGCCCGCCCACCCACCCCCACGTGAGCCGGCGCAGGGCGGGTGGCGCGACGTCGCGCACGTGCCGGGGACGCAGGGGTGCGCGGCGCAGCGTCCCGGCCGGACGCGGCCACGTCCGCTCGCCGATCGCCGCCACCAGCAGGAACGCGAGCCCCGCCGCGGCCGGGACGCACCCCAGCAGCAGGCCCTGCCACCTCCCCGGCGAGGCGAGCGCCGGCGCCGCGAGGGTGACGACGAGCAGTGCGCCCCACGCCAGGGCGGCGACGACGCCGCCGTGCCGCCGCGCGTGCCGGTACGCGGCCGGCGCGTGCTCGACGTCCACCGCCCCCGGGGGCCCTCCCGGCGCGGGGGCGGCGGCGGCGAGCCTCACCGCGACGGTGAGCCCGAGCCCGAGCCCGAGCAGCGCGACGAGCACGAGCAGCAGGTAGTGCGACATCCCGACCTCCTGTGTCAATGTGCCGTAACATTGATACACAACACGGTCGCGCGTCAAGCGGCACGAGGGCGTCCGCGCCCGCGGGGTGTCGGGCCCGGCACGTACGATGGAGGCCATGAGTGACCCCACCCCGCCGCCCACCGGTCCTGACGACCCGTTCGGCCCGGACACCCGCGGGGCGACGTCGGTCCTCGAGCGCGAGGAGACCACCGAGCAGGTCGAGCCCGGCGACCACGAGCGCTTCGCGCACTACGTGCGCAAGGAGAAGATCATGGAGTCGGCCATGACCGGCCGGCCCGTGATCGCGCTGTGCGGGAAGGTCTGGGTGCCCGGTCGCGACCCGAACAAGTTCCCGGTCTGCCCGGTCTGCAAGGAGATCTACGAGGGTCTGCGCGAGCCGCAGGACGGCGAGGGCGACTCCGGCTCGGGCGGCGGTGGGGGCCGCGGCTTCTTCGGCTTCGGGCGGGGCAAGGGCTCCGGCTCGGGCGGCGCGTGAGCGCCGGACGCCGCCCCGCCGTCACCCACACCCCGCAGCACCCCTCGTCGTCGGCAGCGTCGCAGCTGCCGCCGGCGTTCCCGGCGCGTGCGCCGTGGGGTGCGGCCGGGAGCCTGCGGGCCTGGCAGGCGGAGGCGCTCGAGCTGTACCGCGAGCGGTCGCCGCGCGACTTCCTCGCGGTGGCCACGCCCGGTGCGGGCAAGACGACGTTCGCCCTGCGGATCGCGACCGAGCTGCTCGAGGCGCGCGTCGTGCGCCGCGTCACGGTGGTCGCACCGACGGAGCACCTGAAGAAGCAGTGGGCGGACGCCGCGGCGCGCGTCGGCATCCGCCTCGACCCGCGGTTCAGCAACGCCCAGGGCCGGCACGGCGCCGGGTACGACGGCGTCGCCGTGACGTACGCGCAGGTCGCGAGCAAGCCCGCGCTGCACGCGGCGCGCACGGGAGCCGAGCGCACGCTCGTCATCCTCGACGAGGTGCACCACGGCGGCGACGCCCTGTCGTGGGGCGACGCCGTCCGGGAGGCGTTCGAGGGCGCCACCCGGCGCCTCGCGCTCACCGGCACGCCGTTCCGCTCGGACACCGCGCCGATCCCGTTCGTCACCTACGCGCCGGACGCGCAGGGCATCCGCCGGTCCCTGGCGGACTACACGTACGGCTACGGGGACGCGCTGCGCGACCACGTGGTGCGCCCGGTGCTGTTCATGTCGTACTCGGGGTCCATGCGCTGGCGCACCCGTGCCGGCGACGAGATCGCCGCACGGCTCGGCGAGCCGCTGACCAAGGACATGACCGCGCAGGCGTGGCGCACGGCGCTCGACCCCAACGGCGAGTGGATCCCGTCGGTGATCACGGCGGCGGACCGCCGGCTCACCGAGGTCCGCCGGACGGTCCCCGACGCGGGCGCGATGATCATCGCGACCGACCAGACCGACGCCCGCGCCTACGCAGGCCACATCGCCCGCCTGACGGGGGAGTCCGCGACCGTCGTCCTGTCGGACGACGACGGCGCGAGCGATCGCATCGAGGAGTTCGCCGCCGGCGACTCCCGGTGGCTCGTGGCGGTCCGGATGGTCTCCGAGGGCGTGGACGTGCCGCGCCTCGCGGTCGGCGTCTACGCCACGAGCACCGCGACGCCGCTGTTCTTCGCCCAGGCCGTCGGGCGGTTCGTGCGCGCCCGGCGCCGCGGCGAGACCGCCACGGTGTTCCTGCCGAGCGTGCCGCAGCTGCTCGAGCTGGCCTCGACGATGGAGGTCGAGCGCGACCACGCGCTCGACAGGCCGACGAAGGACGACGCCGACCCCGAGGCGGCGCTGCTCGCCGAGGCGGCGCGCGACCGCTCGGGGCCCGACGCGGTCGGGCAGGACGGCGTCGCGGGCTCGTTCGAGGCGCTCGAGGCGCAGGCGTCCTTCGACCGCGTGCTGTTCGACGGCGGCGAGTTCGGCACGGGCGCGGAGGTGGGCTCGGAGGAGGAGCTCGACTTCCTCGGCCTGCCGGGCCTGCTGGACGCCGACCAGGTCGCGACCCTGCTGCGGCAGCGGCAGGCCGACCAGCAGGGCGCCCGCAGGGCCCGCGCGCAGGCCGCCGAGCCGCCGCCCGAGATGGACCACCGCCAGCAGGCGGAGCTGCGCAAGGAGCTCGCGCAGCTCGTCGGGGCCTGGGCACGGCGCAGCGGGCAGCCGCACGCCACGGTGCACGCCGAGCTGCGCCGGCGCTGCGGCGGCCCCGAGGTCGCACTGGCCGCGCCGGAGCAGCTGCAGGCGCGCGTGGCGATGCTCCGGGGCTGGTTCGTCGGCCGTCGCTGACGGTCCGATCGCTCCGGTCTCACATGCCGGACGATGAGACGGGGATGAGACCGCAGGTCAGCGCGCTGGACACCTGCCCACATAGCAGGAGGTCTTGACACCGCAAGTCGAACGTTCCGGGTGCCGAACCGGCCGTCGGGTGCCAGGCTCTTCACCGTGACAAAGCGGACCCGGGCCCTCCGGGTCCACCGCACACGGAGCCCGGTGGCCACGGTCGCCGGCACAGAAAGAGGTGTCCACATGCCTGCATGGCTCATCCTCATCCTCGTCGGCGTCGTCCTGCTGATCCTCGGTGTCGCCGGGATCGGGGAGTTCCTCATCTGGATCGGCGCCATCGTGCTCGTCGTGAGCCTGATCCTCGGCCTCGTCGGCCGCGGCCGGGGGCGCGCGAGGATCTGAGCACCGCCGCTCCGCCGCCCGACCGCGTCGGCGCGGACGTGAGCGGGCGCGGTCGGCACCCCCCCGCCGACCGCGACGGACACCGGGCCGGGACGCCACGTGCGTCCCGGCCCGCGTCGTGCCCGGGGTCGCCGCGCCGCCGCTCGGGGCCGGCGCGGGGCCGTCAGCCCAGCTGCAGCTCGACCGTCGGCACGGCCGCCTCGTCCGCCGACAGGCGGCGGGCGCCGCGGGGGAGCTCGTCCCGGGAGGCCCGGTGGCGGCGGACCGCGGCACGGACGCCGTCGGCACCCGTCGTCCCCGGCAGGACCTCCCCGTCCACGACCAGCGGCACGTGCAGCGGCCGCAGGTCGGGGCTCGGCTCGCGGCGCTGCGCGTCCGCCCACGCCACGACGGCGTCCTCGGGGCCGGTGACCAGCACCTCCTCGACGGCACGCCCGTCGCCGTCGAGCCGCCGCGCCGCGGACTTGCGCCCGCCGAGGCTCGTCTTCGACCGGGACGCCTTCGCCACGGGCCGCATCTCGCCCGACGCGTCCTCGCGCGCCACGAGCTTGTAGACCATGCCGCACGTCGGCGCGCCCGAGCCCGTGACGAGCGAGGTCCCGACCCCGTAGGAGTCGACCGGGGCGACGGCCAGTGAGGCGATCGCGTGCTCGTCCAGGTCCGACGTCACGACGATCTTCGTGTCCCGGGCCCCGGCGGCGTCGAGCTGCGCGCGCACCTCGTGCGCGAGCACCGCCAGGTCCCCCGAGTCGAGGCGGACGGCGCCCAGGCCCGTGCCGGCGGCCGCGAGCGCGTTCTCCACGCCCCGCCGCACGTCGTAGGTGTCGACCAGCAGGGTCGTCCCCGTGCCCTGGGAGGCGACCTGGGACGCGAACGCGGACGGCTCGTCGTCGTGCAGCAGCGTGTACGCGTGGGCGGCCGTGCCGATCGTCGGCAGGCCGTAGCGGCGGCCGGCCTCGAGGTTGCTCGTCGCGGCGAACCCGGCGACGACGGCCGCGCGCGCGGCGGCCACGGCGGCCTGCTCGTGCGCCCGGCGCGCGCCCATCTCGAGGCACGGGCGGTCCACCGCGGCGCTCGTCATGCGCGACGCGGCGGACGCGACCGCCGAGTCGTAGTTGAGGACCGACAGCACGAGCGTCTCGAGCAGGACCGCCTCGGCGAAGGTGCCCTCGACGACCAGCACCGGGGAGGACGGGAAGAACATCTCGCCCTCGGCGTACCCGACCGCGGACCCCGTGAAGCGGTAGCCCGCGAGGAAGTCGAGCGTCGCGTCGTCCACGACCCGCTCGTGGGCGAGCCAGTCGAGCTCCGCCGTGCCGAAGCGGAACGTCTCCAGCGCCTCCAGGACCCGCCCCGTGCCCGCGAGCACGCCGTACCGGCGCCCGTGCGGCAGCCGCCGGCTGAACACCTCGAAGACGCACCGGCGGTGCGCGGTGCCGTCGGCGAGCGCCGCCTGGAGCATCGTCAGCTCGTAGCGGTCGGTCAGCAGGGCGGTGCTGGCGGCCGTGGCGGCGGCCGGGGGCGCGACGGCGTCGCGCTCACGCGTGTCGGTCATGGCGTCAACGTAGACGCGGGTCGCCCCGCGCACACGCGCGCAGGTCGTCTCGGGTGACGTGCGGGGTCCGGGGGCGTCGGCCCGCCCACCTACAGTGGGGGCGTGCCCGCCCCGACCGCTGTGCCCGACACGACCGTCGAGGCCGACGAGGCCACCGGCGTCGCGGACGCCTGGGTGACGATCGTGTGGAACGACCCCGTGAACCTCATGTCCTACGTGACCTACGTCTTCCAGACGTACTTCCGCTACCCGCGCGAGAAGGCCGAGCGCCTCATGCGGCAGGTGCACGAGGAGGGGCGCGCCGTGGTGTCCACCGGCAACCGCGAGGCCATGGAGGTCGACGTCCAGGCGATGCACTCCTACGGGCTGTGGGCCACCCTCCAGCGCGGGGGCGAGTGATGCGCGCGTTCCGCCGGCAGAAGGGCCGGTACGTCGCGCGCCTCGACGCCGGCGAGCGTGCCGTGGTGGCGTCGGTCGTCGCGGACGTCGCCGAGCTGCTCGGGGCGGGGCGGTTCGAGGACGGGCCGCCGCCGGCGGCCGGCCCCGGGGCGGCACCCGGGGACGCCACCCCGGGTGGTCCGTGGAGCGTGCGGACCGCGCCCCTGCCGCCGCCCGACGACCCGGCCGTGCGCCGTCTGCTGCCCGACGCCTCGCGGGACGACCCGGAGGTCGCCGCCGAGTTCCGCCGCCTCACCGAGGACGACCTGCGCGCACGCAAGGTCGCACGCCTGCGGAGCCTGTGGACGGCGCTCGTGCACGGCGAGCCCGGCTGGCCCGAGGACGCGCTCGTCGTCGCGCCCACGTCCGCGGACGACGTCGCGGCGACCCTCACGGACCTGCGGCTGGTCCTCGCGGACCGCCTCGACCTGCGCACCGACGCCGACTCCGAGGCGCTGTACGACGGCCTGGCCACCGCGCCCGAGGACGACGTGCGCACGTACCTGGCGTCCGTCTACGGCGCCCTGTCCTGGCTGCAGGAGTCCCTGCTCGCTGTGATGCTGGCCGCACACGAGGAGCACCGGCCGGGCGGCGGACGCTCCGGCGACTAGTCTCGGTCGCGTGAACGACGCCCCCATCGGCATCTTCGACTCCGGCGTCGGCGGGCTGACGGTGGCTCGCGCGGTGCTGGACCAGCTGCCGACGGAGTCGACCGTCTACATCGGCGACACGCTGAACGGGCCCTACGGGCCGAAGCCGCTCGCCGCCGTGCGGGCGCACGCGCTCGAGGTCATGGACGACCTCGTGGACGCCGGCGTGAAGATGCTCGTCATCGCGTGCAACAGCGCGTCCTCGGCGGTCCTGCGCGACGCCCGCGAGCGGTACACGGTGCGCCGCGGCCTGCCCGTCGTCGAGGTGATCCTGCCCGCGGCCCGCCGCGCGGTCGCCGCGACCCGCAACGGGCGCATCGGCGTCATCGGCACGCGCGCGACGATCGAGTCCCGCTCCTACGACGACGCCTTCGCGGTGGCGCGCGTCGAGCTGACGTCGCAGGCGTGCCCGCGGTTCGTCGAGCTGGTCGAGGCCGGCGTGACGTCGGGTCCCGAGGTCCTCGACGTGGCGCACGAGTACCTCGACCCCGTGCGCGCGGCGGGCGTCGACACGCTCGTCCTCGGGTGCACGCACTACCCCCTGCTCACGGGTGCGATCTCGTACGTCATGGGCGACGGCGTGACGCTCGTGTCCAGCGCGGAGGAGACCGCCAAGGACGTGTACCGCCAGCTCGTCGCGCACGACCTGGAGCGCGACCCGGCGGCCGGCCCCCCGACGCACCGCTTCCTCGCCACCGGCGACCCGGTCGCGTTCACGACGCTCGCCCGGCGGTTCCTCGGCCCCGAGGTGGACGCCGTGGAGCCGCGCGCCGCGCTGCGCGGGGTGCTGCGATGAGGCTCGTCGTCGTCGGGTGCGCCGGCTCGTTCCCCGGGCCCGACTCCGCCGCGTCGTCGTACCTCGTGCAGGCCGAGGACGCGGACGGGCGCACGTGGTCGGTCGTCCTCGACCTCGGCAACGGCGCCCTCGGGCCGCTGCAGCGGTACACCGACCCGGCCGCCCTCGACGCGGTGGCGCTGTCGCACCTGCACGCGGACCACGTCGGCGACATGGCGGTGCTCGGGGTGCTGCGCCGCTACCGGCCGGCCGGTCCGCCGCCGCCGCTGCGCGTCCTGGGGCCCGAGGGGACGGTCGAGCGCATCGCGCAGCTCGCCGGCAAGGACCCCGCCACCGACACGACGCACCAGTTCGACGTCGAGCCGTGGGTGCCGGGACGCCCCGTGACGGTCGGCCCCCTCACGCTCGAGCCCGTGCCCGTGCTGCACCCCGTCCCCGCGTTCGGCGTGCGGGTCACCGGCCCCGCCGAGGACGACCCGTCCCGCACCGTCGTGCTCGCCTACAGCGGCGACACCGACGCGTGCGAGGGCCTGGACGCGCTCGCCGCCGATGCCGACCTCCTGCTCGCCGAGGCGGCCTTCCACGAGGGCCGCGACGACGCGGTGCGCGGCGTGCACCTGACGGGCCGCCGCGCGGCCGAGGCCGCCGTCCGGGGCCGCGCCCGGCACCTCGTCCTCACGCACGTCCCGGCCTGGAACGACCCCGAGGTCACCCGGGCGGAGGCCGCCCTCTACGAGGGCCCCACGACCCTGGCCCACCCGGGCCTGACGATCCCCCTCTGACGACCCGCACGACCCACTCACGGGCGCACCCGCCGGAACCGTCTACCGCACTCGACGGAAGTGGGAGTGGGGGTCGGGGTGGACGGGGGCGTGGTGCCGGGGCGGGGGCACGTAGGGTCGGGGGCATGGGTGCTTCGACCTCTGACCTCCCCCTGCGCGCCGACGGGCGGCGTCCCGACCAGCTGCGTCCCGTGACGATCACGCGGCGCTTCCTCGAGGCGGGGGAGGGGAGCGTGCTCGTCGAGTTCGGCGGCACGAAGGTGCTGTGCGTCGCGTCGTTCACCGAGGGGGTGCCGCGCTGGCGCAAGGGGTCCGGCGAGGGCTGGGTGACGGCGGAGTACGCGATGCTGCCGCGCGCGACGAGCAGCCGGTCGGACCGCGAGTCGGTCAAGGGCCGCGTCGGCGGGCGGACGCACGAGATCTCCCGCCTCGTCGGCCGGTCGCTGCGCGCGGTGGTCGACGTCGCGGCGCTCGGCGAGAACACGATCGTCCTCGACTGCGACGTGCTGCAGGCCGACGGCGGCACGCGCACCGCGGCCATCACCGGCGCGTACGTGGCGCTCGCGGACGCCGTCGCGTGGGCGCAGCGCAAGCGCCTGGTCAAGCCCGGCAAGCAGGTGCTCACGGACTCGGTGGCGGCGGTGAGCGTCGGCGTGGTCGGCGGCCGGACGGTGCTCGACCTGCCCTACGAGGAGGACGTGCGCGCCGAGACGGACATGAACGTCGTCGTCACCGGCTCCGGCACGTTCGTCGAGGTGCAGGGGACCGCGGAGCACGCGCCGTTCGACCGCGCGGAGCTCGACGCCATGCTCGACCTCGCCCTGGCCGGCACGTCCGAGCTGGCGCGGCTGCAGGCGGCCGCGCTGGCGGCGGAGCCCTCCGACGGCTCGGCCACCCGGGCCACGGCGCAGGCGGGGGTGACGGCGTGAGCGTCCCCGCCGGTGCCCGGCTCGTCCTGGCCACGCACAACGCGCACAAGATCGGCGAGCTGCGCGCGATCCTCGCCCCGGCGCTGCCCGACCTGGCGCCCGAGGCGGTCGTCGGCGCCCGCGACGTCGGCGCGCCCGAGCCCGTCGAGGACGGCGTCACGTTCGCGGAGAACGCGCTCATCAAGGCGCGCGCGCTCGCTGCCCACACGGGCCTGCCCGCCGTCGCGGACGACTCCGGCCTGTCCGTCGACGTGCTCGGCGGCGCGCCGGGCATCTTCTCGGCCCGCTGGTCCGGCCGGCACGGCGACGACGCGGCGAACCTCGCGCTCCTGCTCGCCCAGCTCTCCGACGTCCGTCCGGAGCACCGCGGCGCGCGGTTCGTGTGCGCGGCGGCCCTGGTCACGCCGGACGGCACGGAGCACGTCGAGATCGGCACGCTCGAGGGCACCCTCGCCACGGCGCCCCTCGGCGCCGGCGGCTTCGGCTACGACCCCGTCCTCGTCCCGGCCGGCGACACGCGCACGTGCGCGGAGCTGACCCCCGAGGAGAAGAACGCGATCAGCCACCGCGGCCAGGCCTTCCGCGCGCTCGTCCCGGCGGTCGTGGCGGCCCTGGGCCGATGAGCGACGCGGGGGCCCCGGCGCGTCCCGGCGAGGTGCAGCTCGTCGCCGAGGGCGTGACGTTCGGCTACCCGGGTCGTCCGGTGCTCGACGCGCTCGACCTCACGGTGTCGGCGGGCGACCGGATCGGGCTCGTCGGCGAGAACGGTGCGGGCAAGTCCACGCTGCTCGGCGTCCTCGCCGGGCGGCTGCAGCCCCAGCAGGGGCGGGTGCGCCGGCAGGGCACGCTCGCGGTCGTCGAGCAGGACCTCGACGTCCGGCCCGGCGAGACGGTCGGCACGCTCGTCGACGCCACGCTCGCGGCGGCGCGCACGGCGGCCGAGCGGCTGCAGGCCGCCATCGACGCGTTCGACCACGACGGCGGGGACGTCGCGTGGCTGTCCGCGGCGATCGCCCACTACGAGCACCTCGCGGCGTGGGACGTCGACCGCCGCGTCGACGAGGCGCTGGCCCGGTTCGGCGCCCCGCGGGACCGCGGCCGCCGCCTCGACGAGCTGAGCGTGGGCGAGCGGTACCGGGTCCGGCTGGCCTGCCGCATCGCCGAGCGCAGCGACCTGCTGCTGCTGGACGAGCCGACGAACCACCTCGACGCGGCCGGCATCGACCACCTGACCGAGCGGCTGCGCGGCTGGCACGGCGGCCTCGTCATCGTCACGCACGACCGGCGGCTGCTCGACGACGTCATGACCGGGATCCTCGACATGGACCCGTCCATGGACGGCCGGCCGGTCCTCTACGGCGCGGCGCGCTACGCCGACTACCGGTTCGCGCGGGACCAGATGCTGCGCCGCTGGCGCGCCCGCTACCGGGCGGAGCGCAAGCGTGCCGCGGTGCTGGCGGCGCGGCTCGACGCCTCCTACGAGGGTCTGTCGGACGAGTGGCGGCCGCCGAAGGGCTCGCAGAAGCACCGCCGGGGCACACGCGCCCGCACGCACGTGAAGGCGGCGGACCGGCTCGTGCAGCAGCTCGAGCGGGACGCCGTCGAGGTCCCCGTCCCGCCGCCCACGCTGACGTTCCCGGACCTGCCGTCGGTGCCGCCGGACTGGCCGGGCGGTCCGCTGCTCGACCTGCGTGCGCCGCGCGTCGCCGGTCGCCTCGACCTGCCGGGTCGTCGCGTCGAGGTCCCGCCCGCGGGGCGGCTCCTCGTGACGGGCCCGAACGGGGCGGGCAAGTCGACGCTGCTCGCGGCGCTGGCCGGTGCCGTCGCGCTCGACCGGGGATCCCGGCACGTCGGCCCGCAGGTGCGCCTCGGCGTGCTCGGGCAGGAGGGCCCGGCCGAGCACGTCGCCCCGGCCGCGGACGGGGAGGCGCCGCCGACCGCGTTCGACGCGTACGCGCGGCACGCGCTGCGCCTCCTCGACGCCGGGCTGCTCGACCCGGACCGGCTCGTTCCCGTGGCGGCGCTCGGCCTGCTCACCGAGGACGACCTGGAGCGGCCCCTGCGGGAGCTGTCGCTCGGGCAGCGCCGCCGCTTCGACCTGGCGTGCGCGCTGCTCGCCGCGCCGCACGTGCTCGTCCTCGACGAGCCGACGAACCACCTGTCCGTCGGCCTCGTGGACGAGCTCACCGCGGCGCTGCGCGCGACGTCCGCGGCCGTCGTCGTGGCGACGCACGACCGCGCGCTGCGGGAGGACCTCGCGGACTGGCCGCAGCTCGAGCTCGGCTGAGCGCCGGTCCGGCTACGGCAGGCGACCCACCCAGGCCATGGCCTGGCGCAGGAGCAGCCCCTGCCCGCCGTTCATCTCGACCTGGACGGCCTCGGTGCACGCCTCCTCCGGCGTGAGCCACGCGAGGTCGAGCGCGTCCTGCTGGGGCCGGCAGTCGCCGGCGACGGGCACGACGTAGGCGAGGGACACGGCGTGCTGGCGGGGGTCGTGGTACGGCGTCACCCCGGGCGTGGGGAAGTACTCGGCGACGGTGAACGGCTGCGGCGACGCGGGCACGTGCGGCAGCGCCATCGGGCCGAGGTCCTTCTCGATGTGCCGCAGCAGCGCGTCGCGCACGCGCTCGTGGTGCATGACGCGCCCGGACACGAGCGCCCGGGACATGACGCCCTCGGGCGTGACGCGCAGCAGGAGCCCCACCCCGACGACGTCACCGGACTCGTCGACGCGCACCGGCACGGCATCGACGTAGAGGACGGGCACCTGGCTGCGGACGGTGGAGATCTGCTCCGGGCTGAGCCAGCCGGCGGGGCGCTCGGGGTCGCGGGGGAACTCGGCGGACGCGGTCACCGTGCAGTTCTACCGCGTGCCGGGCCGTGCCCGGACCAGCGGCGCGCGGGACGCCGCGTACACGCAGGGCCGGTGCCTGGAATACCGGGGACCCTCCACGCGCTGTACGGGGCGCAACCGCACGGAGGAGAGAGCACATGGCCACGACAGCGCTGACCGCCGACACGATCGCCGACACCATCAAGGACAACGACATCGTGCTGGTGGACTTCTGGGCGTCCTGGTGCGGCCCGTGCCGCATGTTCGGCCCGGTGTTCGAGGCGTCGTCCGAGCAGCACCCGGAGATCGTGCACGCGAAGGTCGACACGGAGGCCGAGCAGCAGCTCGCCGCGGAGCTCCAGATCACCTCGATCCCGACGCTGATGGCGTTCCGGGACGGCATCCTCGTCTTCAACCAGGCCGGCGCCCTGCCGGCGCCCGCGCTGGAGCAGGTCGTCAGCGCGGTGAAGGAGCTGGACATGGACGAGGTCCGCGCGCAGATCGCCGCCCGTCAGGGCGCGACCGCCCAGGCCTGACCCGCCGCCCGTACGCCGGGCGCAGCAGCACCGTCCCGAGGGGCGTCCGCCGGTCACGGCGGGCGCCCCTCGGCGCGTGGTGCCGGTGGACACAGACCACCTGAGGACGGGCTGAGGCGCCCGGGATGCACGGCGCACGAATCGTTCCTACCGTGGTGAGATCGCTTCCACGCCGTGCGTGGCCAACGGGGGTCGCGCCGGGAGCGGAACGGGTCGGCAACGGAGCCGGCCCGACGAGACGGCGGCGCCACCGCCCCCCGGAGGGCGCCGTCAGGGGGTTCTCCGATGCACAACACGTCCCTGCCACCGGGCACCGCCGTGCCCACGTCCTGGTCGACGTCCGGTCACGACCGACCGTCGACTAAGCGACGGCGACGGTCCGTCGCCGCGCTCGCCGCACTCGCCGTCGCGGCCGGGGGAGTCGTCCTCCTGCCGCAGGTCGCGTCCGGGGCCGATGTGGTCCCCGTGGGCGCCGGCAGCTACGCGGCGACACCGGTCGGTCCCACGCCCGAGGGGTGCGACGCGACCGAGGCCGACCCGCGGTCGGCCCTCACCGCCGACGCCCCGGACGGCGCGCTGCCCACCAACGACTGGTGGTCGTCCCTGCTCTACAAGCGGCTGGAGTGCCGCACGAGCAACCCGCTGCACGCCCACCCGGTCTCGTACCAGCCGACGCCGGGCGGCCTCGGCCTCTCGACGCCGCGCGAGGCGACCCTGTCGGGGACGCCGGGCGGCATCGGCGAGTTCCACTTCTCCTACGCCGAGGACGTCCACGTCGGGGTCGAGGGCCTCGACGCGCCCGTCGTGCAGGTCGCGGACTGGTCCGACTGGACCGTCACGCCGGCGTGGTCGGACGGTCAGCAGGAGCTGCGCGCGACGATCGGCCACGGCCTGCCCGTCAGCTGGTACCACGTCGAGGGCGGCGACGCCGTCCTCACGTCGTCGGCGGCGGTGCGCGTCTGGTCCCGCGACGGCGCGACGCTCGGCTTCACCGCGAACGGGCACGACTACGCCGCGTTCGCGCCGACCGGCGCCTCGTGGACGGTCGACGGCTCGACGCTGCGCTCGTCGCTCGCGGGCAAGGGCTACCTCGCGGTCGGCGCCCTGACCACGGACGCGTCCTCCACCGACGACGAGCGGCGGGCGGCGCTGCGCGCGCTCGCGCCGGTCGCGTTCGCCGAGGTGACCGACACCCGCGCGGACTACTCCTACGTGCCGGAGGACGGGGAGGTCGTCACGACCTACCGCCTGACCACGACCCCGCTCGAGGGAACGGCGCGGGGCACGCTGGTCGCGCTGTACCCGCACCAGCAGCGGTACGTGGACGACGTGGCGGGCGGGTCCGCCTTCGGCACGTACCCCAGCGCACGGGGCCGGATGACGGCGTACGTCGGCGCGACGGCGTTCACCACGCGCACGCCGTTCACCGGGGTGCTGCCGGAGCTCCCGGCGGTCGCGACGGCGACCGGGGACGCGCGCGAGCGGCTCGACGCGCTGCTCGACGAGGTCGCGGCCGACCCGATGCCGGTGCTGCGCGCCGACACGTACTGGACGGGCAAGGCCCTGGGACGCGCGACGCGCATCGTGGAGATCGCCGACCAGCTGGGCCGCACGGACCTGCGGGACGCGGCGCTCGAGCGCATCCGCGCCACCCTGACGGACTGGTTCACCGCCGGTCCCGGCGAGACGGAGCAGCTGTTCGCGTACGACGCGCGCTGGGGCACGCTCATCGGCTACCCCGGCTCGTACGGCTCGGACACCGAGCTGAACGACCACCACTTCCACTACGGCTACTACGTCGCCGCGGCGGCCACGCTGGCCCGCTTCGACCCCGCGTGGGCGGACGACGAGCAGTACGGCGGCATGGTCGACCTGCTCGTGCGCGACGCGAACGGCTACGACCGCGACGAGACACGCTTCCCGTACCTGCGCGACTTCGACATCTACGCCGGCCACGACTGGGCGGCGGGGCACGCGGCGTTCGTCGCCGGCAACAACCAGGAGTCGAGCTCCGAGGGCATGAACTTCGCCGGGGCGCTCGTGCAGTGGGGCGAGGCGACCGGGGACACGGCCGTGCGCGACGCGGGCGCGTACCTGTACGCGACGCAGGCCGCCGCGATCCAGGAGTACTGGTTCGACCAGGCGGAGGCGATCCCGGACGGCTTCGGCCACTCGACGCTCGGCATGGTCTGGGGCGACGGCGGCACGTACTCGACGTGGTTCAGCGGCGAGGCCGAGATGATCCAGGGCATCAACACCCTGCCCATCACCGGGTCGCACCTGTACCTCGGCCTGCGGCCGGACGACGTGGTGGAGAACTACGCCGAGCTCGAGGAGGCCAACGGCGGCCCGCCGACGGTGTGGCAGGACATCCTGTGGAGCTACCTCGCGCTCGGCGACGCCCCGCGGGCGCTGCGCCTGCTCGACGCCGACCCCGGCTACCCGGTCGAGGAGGGCGAGTCGCGGGCGCACACCTACCACTGGATCGCCAACCTGGCGGCGCTCGGCACGCTCGACGCGTCGGTGCACGGCGACAACCCGCTCTCGGCGGTGTTCTCGCAGGACGGCCGGCGCACGTACGTGGCCGCGAACGTCACGTCGCGCACCCGGGTCGTCACGTTCTCCGACGGCACGCGCGTGGAGGTCCCCGCGGGCCGCACCGTCGCGACGGGAGCGCACCGCTGGAGCGGCGGCGGCGCACCGGGCGGCCCGGCACCGACGACGTCGCCCACGCCGGCGCCCAGCGGGGAGCCGACGCCGACGCCGACCAGGACGCCGAAGCCGACGCCGACGCCCACGGCGACTCCGGCCCCGACGCCCACCCCGACCGCGTCCCCGACCCCGGCACCGGGCTTCGTGCTCGCACCGGCAGCGTCGGGTCGCCTCGTCGCGGCCCCGGGCGCGACGGGCACGCTCACCGTGCCCGCGGCGGCCGGCATCGACACCGCCACGGAGCCGGCCGGCGCGCTCGTCCTGCAGGCCACGGGCCTGACGGGCCGGGCGACGGGTGCCGCGACGGCGTTCGACCTCGGCATCGACGCGAGCACCACGGTCGGCAACGGCACGCGCGTCTCCGTGTCGTACGACCTGACCGGCGACGGGACGTGGGACCGCGTCGAGGTGTACCGCTACCTGGCGACGGACCCGGTCCCCGGGGCCGAGCGGTACACGCAGGCCGCAGGGCTCGAGCGGGCGACGGGTGCGCTCGGCGACCTGCGGGGCGGCACCGTGCGGGTGGCGCTCTGGAACGCGATCGGGTCGGCGCCCAGCACCGTCACGACGGGTGACTCCGTGGTGACCCTGCCGTTCCGCTGATCCGGGCCGGCACTGCCGGCGGCACCGGCGTCGCGTTGTCCCTCGGGACCCGCGACGCCGGTGCCGTGCCGTGCGCCCCGGCGGCGTCGCGTGGTGCGGGAGGCGGGAGTCGAACCCGCACGCCCTCTCGGGCACCAGGACCTAAACCTGGCGTGGCTGCCGTTTCACCACTCCCGCGGCCGGTCGAGTGTGGCACACGCCCCTCGCGCGCCCCCTCGACGCGGAGGGTCAGGGGCGCGGGTCGATGCCCAGGTCCCGGCGCAGCTTCGCCACGTGGCCCGTGGCGCGCACGTTGTACTGCGCGAGCGCGACGCGCCCCTCGGGGTCGACGACGACCGTCGAGCGGATCACGCCCGTGACCGTCCGCCCGTAGTTCTTCTTCTCGCCCCAGGCGCCCCACGCCTCGAGCACCGCGTGCGACGGGTCCGACGCGAGCGGGAACGTCAGGTGCTCCGCCTCGGCGAACGCCGCGAGCTTGGCGACCTCGTCGGGGGACACGCCCACCACCGCGTAGCCGGCTCCCTGCAGGGAGGCGAGCGAGTCGCGGAAGTCGCAGGCCTGCGTCGTGCAGCCCGGCGTGCCCGCCGCGGGGTAGAAGTACACGACGACCCGCTGCCCGCGCAGGTCGGACAGCGTGACGGTGCCGCCGTCCGCGGTCGGCAGCGTGAAGTCGGGGGCGGTGTCGCCGACGGCGAGGCGGGGCACGGGCGCTCCTGGGCGTGGGTGGGGACGGGACGGCGACCACCCTACGTGCGCCGGGTAGCGTCGGACGTGTGAGCGCACCGACCCCCGACCGCACCGGCGACCTGCCCATCCGCATGCTGAACGACCGGCTCCTCGTGGCCGTGGACGGCGACCCCGCGGAGCGGCGGTCGAGCGCGGGGATCGTCATCCCGGCGACGGCGGCGATGGGCAAGCGGCTCGCCTGGGCGGACGTGGTGGCCGTCGGTCAGCACGTGCGGCAGGTGGAGGTCGGCGACCGCGTCCTGTTCGACCCGGAGGACCGCGCCGAGGTCGAGCTCGACGGCAGCACCTACCTGCTGCTGCGCGAGAAGGACGTGCACGGCGTCGCGCAGCCACGCGTCACGGGCGAGGGAACCGGCCTCTATCTGTGACGTTGTACCGGGTGGGTCCGCAGCGGCGGCCCGGGCCCCACGTCCGGCGCATGATGGACGCAGGAACGAGGCGGGGACGAGGACGACCGGGCCGGACGGCCGGGGACGAGGTGGCGACGTGGACGTGGAGCGGACGACCCCGGACGGGGTGACGCCGGACGAGCCAGCGGTCAGGCCGGCGCCGGAGGGCGCGGAGCGCGCGGTGCCCGGCACGTCGGACGCCGGTGACGAGATGCCCGAGTCCGTCCAGGCGCTCGAGCAGGTGGTCGGCATGCGCGGCGTCGACGCGACGCAGCACGCGCAGGAGCTGCTCGCCGAGCACGTGCCGCTCGCGCTGCTGGTCGACCTGCTGACGCCGACGGGGGACACGTCCGCGGACCTGCTCGCCGACGAGGGGCTGCCCGAGGACGCGTGGTGGGACGGCGACGCTCCCGCGGACGGCGTGGCGGGCCCGTCAGCGTCCTGACCTGCACCGCCGGTCCGGTCCACGTCCGTGAGGGTGGTCACAGAGGCGCCCTGGACGGCCTTTCCGGTTCGCTGCCGGCGTCCGCGTCCTGCTAATCTCTACGAGCCGCGCGCCTCTAGCTCAATTGGCAGAGCAGCTGACTCTTAATCAGCGGGTTCTGGGTTCGAGTCCCAGGGGGCGTACCAGCGACGAAGCCCCGCCAGGTCGACGACCTGGCGGGGCTTCGTGCGTCCCGGCGGTGCTCGCGCCGCCGCCCGCGCCCCGCGTCCCCGCCACCCGTCCCGCCGCGACTCCCCGTGGTGCGGCCCGCCCGCGCCTGCCACGCTGCTGACGGTGCCCCACCGGGCCTCGGCGGGCACGTGGCGGCGACGGGGAGGCAGCGTGAGCAGCGAGGTGCAGGAGTTCGACGTCGTGGTGCTCGGCGCCGGGGCGGTGGGGGAGAACGCTGCGGACCGGGCCTCGCGCACCGGCCTGTCGGTGGCTCTCGTGGAGTCCCAGCTGGTGGGCGGGGAGTGCTCCTACTGGGCGTGCATGCCCTCCAAGGCCCTGCTGCGGGCCGGCGACGCGCTCGCTGCCGCCCGCGACGCCCCGGGGGCCGCCGTGACGGGCGTCGTGGACGTGGCCGCCGTGCTCGCCCACCGCGACGAGGTCACGTCGCACTGGGACGACGCCGGGCAGGTCGCGTGGGTCGAGGGCGCAGGTCTCACGCTGCTGCGGGGGCAGGCCCGCTTCACGGGGCCGCGCGAGCTCGTCGTCACGCGTGAGGACGTCGACACGCGGGTCGTCGCGCGGCACGCCGTCGTCGTCGCCACCGGGTCCGCGGCCGACGTGCCGCGCGCCGGCGGGCTGACCGGGGTGCGTCCGTGGACGAGCCGCGAGGCGACGAGCGCGCACACCGTGCCGTCCCGTCTCGCGGTCGTCGGCGGCGGCGTCGTCGCGGTCGAGATGGCGACCGCGTTCGCCGACCTGGGCAGCGCCGTCACCGTCCTCGTCCGCGGGGACCGGCTCCTGCCGCGCGCCGAGCCGTTCGCGGGGGAGGCCCTCGCACGCGCGCTCACCGAGCGCGGCGTGCGGGTCGCGTTCGGGGCGTCCGTGGTCGAGGCGTCCCGCGACGAGGACGGCGTGCACCTCACCGTGGAGCACGCCGCACCCGAGGGCGGCGGGGCCGGCCTCGAGCAGGTCGACGCCGACGAGGTCCTCGTCGCCACGGGTCGCCGACCGAACACCGACGACCTCGGCCTGGAGGTCCTGGGCCTGACGCCGGGGGACGCTCTCGAGGTCGACGACGCGCTGCAGGTCCGCGGCGTCGAGGGCGGCTGGCTGTTCGCCGTCGGCGACGTGACCGGCCGCACGGGCACCACCCACCAGGGCAAGTACGACGCCCGCGTCGTCGGGGACGTGGTCGCGGCCCGCTTCGACCCGCGTGCCGAGGGGACGGAGCCGGGCAGGCAGGTGCCGCGGGGGCTCTCGCGGGGCGGCGAGGCCGCGGCCGGTCCGTGGAGCCGCTACCGCGCGACCGCCGATGCGGCGGCGGTGCCGCAGGTCGTCTTCACGCGGCCGCAGGTCGCCTGGGTCGGACGGACGGAGGAGGAGGCGCGCCGGGACGGGCTCGACGTGGCCGTCCTCGGGTACGACCTCGGCTCGCTCGCGGCGGCGAGCGTGACCGGCGAGCACTACGAGGGGCGCGTGCAGGTGGTGGTCGACCGGGCCCGCGACGTCCTCGTCGGTGCCACGTTCGTCGGGCCGGACGTGGCGGACATGCTGCACGCGGCGACCGTCGCGGTCGTCGGGGAGGTGCCCCTCGACCGGCTCTGGCACGCCGTGCCGTCCTACCCGACGCTCAGCGAGGTGTGGCTGCGCCTGCTGGAGTCGGACGGACGGTGACCGCGCGGTGCCCGGGGTCGCGGCGCCGGTGGCGTGCCGCGACCCCGGGCACCGACGGCGTCAGTCCTCGGTCGCGGCCAGCGAGCCGTCGGACGACAGGACGAGGCCGATGGCCGCGTCGCCCTGCCGCAGGGCCGTGCTGATGAGCGAGAGCTCGTAGGAGCGGAACTCGGCGACGTCGAGCCCGTACGTCTCCTCCAGGCCGATCTGGCAGAACGGCCGCTCGGGGCACTCGGGCGGCCCGGCGAGCACGAGGCCGCCGCAGGTGGCGGCCAGGTCGGACAGCGTCGCGACGTCGTGCTCCTGCGCGAACTCGGCGGTGACGGCGAACGCGTTCTGGTCCTGCGCCTGCGACGGCGCCCCGACGACGAGGCCGCTCTGCTCGGCGAGCGGTCGGAGCGCCGCGACCGTCTCCTCCACGTCCGAGGTGGCTCCGGACTCGGCGTCGGCGCCGTTCACCTGGGCGCCCAGGTACGTCGTGAGCGTGGCCGCGTACTCGGGGACGACGGCGAGCGTCCCGTCCTGCAGCGCCGGCAGGTACGTCTCGCGGGAGCCGATGCTCTGCGCCTGCGCGTCGAAGCCGGCCGTGCGCAGCACCTCGGCGTAGATCTCCGCGAGGGTCAGGCTCTCGGAGAAGTTCGCCGCCCCGACGGTGAGGGCCGTGCCCGCGCCGCTCTGCTCCTCGGCCGCCAGGCCCTCGTCCGCGACGAACTCCCGAGCCACCTCGCCGGAGGTGCGGCGGTCGATGTCGACCGCCTTGTTGAGCTCGATCAGGGTCTCGGTGTCCAGCGCCGCCGACACGCGGTCGAGCAGCTCGACGACGACCGGGTGCTGCTGCGCGACCTGCGCGTTGACCGCCGGGATGACGTTGTCGGCGTTCTGCAGGCCCTGGTCGTCCTCGAGCACGACGAGGCTCTCGCCGGCGACGGGCTCGCACGTGGCCAGCCCCGAGCTGCTCGTGGGGGCTGGCTCCGCCTGCCCGCCGCCGGACCCGGGCGTCCCGCAGCCGGCGAGGGCGAGCGTGGCGACGGCGAGCACGGCCAGGGTGCCGGTACGGGGACGCCGTGACGTGCGCATGTGGTGCTCCTGTCGGTGGGGCGGCCGTACCGGTGGACGGGCCGCGGTGCGTGCGTTCGGGAAGCGGAGGGTGGGGCCGACGGGAGGTCGACGCCGCCCGCGGGAGGACGGGGCGCGGGAGGCGGGACCGGTCGGCGGGCCGGTCCGCGTCAGGAGCCGGGACGTGGCCCATTCGACCTGTCGCCCGCGACGGCGGCAACCGGAGCACGTCGGGGTACGGGACGGTCGCGCCCGCGCTCCGACCGCCGCCGCGCCCGCAGCCCGGCCGGTGTGACGGCCCGCTCGACGAGCGCGAGGACGCCCTCGACGACGAGGCACAGGGCGGCGACCAGCAACCCGCCGGCCAGCGCCTGGCCGTAGCGCAGTGTGCCGAAGCCGGTGACCACCACCGTGCCGAGGCTGGTGCCGCCGACGAGCGCCGCGAGCGGCACCGTCGCGAGCACCTGGACGGCACCGGTGCGGATGCCGGCCGCGACCAGCGGCACGGCGTGCGGGATCTCGACCGTCCACAGCACGCGCGCGGGCGACATCCCGACGCCGCGCGCCGCGTCCCGGGCGGCGGGCGACACCCCGGCGACCCCGGTCACGGCGTTCGCCAGGATCGGCGGCACGGCGAACACCGCGCACGCGACCGCGGTCGCGCCGTTGCCGAAGAAGCCGCTCGCGGCGAGCAGCATGAGCAGCGCGAGCGTCGGCACCGCGCGGGTCGTGTTGGCGACGACCACGCCGACCGTGGCGCCCCGACCGCGGTGCCCCAGCCACAGGCCGAGCGGCAGCGCGACGGCGAGGGCGAGGAGCGCGGCGACGGCCGACACCTGCAGGTGGTCCGCCGTGAGCGCGAGCACGCCGCGCCGGCCGGTCCAGTTGAGGGGGTCGTTGAGCCAGCGGAAGGCCTCGGTCAGGATGTCCACGCGGCCTCCTGCCCGGTCGGGACCCGGGGGCGGCCGGCGTCCGCCGACGGGTCGGACGGCTGCGCCGACGGCGGTGCGCCCCCGGACCGTCGACGGCGCGACGGCCGGTGCCACGGCACGAGCAGCCGGCCGAGCGCCGCGAGCAGCAGGTCCGCCGCGAGGGCGAGCAGCAGGCACAGCAGCGTCGCCGTCACGACCTCGGCCCGGTAGTTGCTCCGGAAACCGCGGAACATGAGCTGCCCGAGCCCGCCGTAGCCCACGACGACCCCGACCGTCACCAGCGCGACGGTGCTCACGGTCGCCAGGCGCAGCCCCGTGACGACCGCCGGCAGCGCCTGCGGCAGCTCGACCGACACGAGCGTGCGGACGCGCCCGTACCCCATCCCGCGGGCGGCGTCGCGGACCGCCGGGTCCACGCCCTGCAGCCCGGCGAGCACGTTGCGCACCAGCACGAGCAGCGCGTAGACCACGAGCCCGATGAGCACCGTGGTGCGTCCGATGCCCGTGTACGGGGCGAGCACGGCGAAGAGGGCCAGCGAGGGCACCGTGTAGAGCACGCCCGTCCCGGCGAGGACGGCGCCCGCCCACCGCGGCCGCAGGTGCGCGAGCGCGGCGAGCGGCAGCGCGAGCACGAGGGCGACGACGACCGCCTGCGCGGTCAGCGACGCGTGCTGCTCGAGGTGGCGCAGGACGTCCTGCCCGTTGCGCTCGAGGTAGGTCCACGAGAGCCACGGGTTCGCGGCGGCGGGCACGGCCGCACCGGCAGGCACCCGACGACCGTACCGACGGCCGCCGACAGCCGCGTCCCGGCGGTCGGCGGGCCCGCGTGGCCGTGACCGACGGCGGCGGCCCCGCCGGTCGACGCGCTCGCGGCTGTCGGGGGCGACCAGTAGCGTCGCTCGCCGTGACCGACGACGAGGGCGGCACGCCGCCGGCCATCCGGTTCGACCGCGTGCGCAAGGAGTACGCGGGGTCCGTGGCGGTGGACGACCTCTCGCTGGCCGTGCGCGCGCACGAGCTGCTCGTCCTCGTGGGCCCGTCCGGCTGCGGCAAGTCCACGACGCTGCGGATGGCCAACCGGCTCGTCGAGCCGACGTCGGGCCGCATCCTGCTCGGCGACGAGGACGTGACGCACGTCGACCCGGTCCGCCTGCGCCGCCGCATCGGCTACGTCATCCAGGACGTCGGCCTGTTCGGGCACCGCACGGTCGCGCAGAACGTGGCCACGGTGCCCGGCCTGCTGGGCTGGGACCGCGAACGCACGCGGCGGCGCGTGTCCGAGCTGCTCGAGCTGGTCGGTCTGCCTCCCGACCGGTACGCGCGGCGCTGGCCGCACGAGCTGTCCGGCGGCGAGCGGCAGCGCGTGGGCGTCGCACGGGCGCTGGCGGCGGACCCGCCCGTGCTGCTCATGGACGAGCCGTTCGGCGCCGTCGACCCGGCGGGACGCGCACGCCTGCAGACCGAGTTCCTGCGCCTGCAGCGCGAGCTCGGCACCACCGTGATGATGGTCACCCACGACGTCGACGAGGCGGTGCGCATGGCCGACCGCGTCGCCGTCCTCAGCTCCGGCGCGCACGTGGAGCAGCTCGCCACTCCGCTCGAGGTGCTCGCGCGTCCCGCGTCGCCCGCGGTCGCGGACCTCGTGGGGCGGGGGCGCACGGCGCGGCTGCTCGCCCTCGGGCGACTGCAGCCGGTCGACCTCGACGCCGTCCCCGCCGCGGGTGCCGGCCCGGCCGGGGGCACCCGGGCGCTGCACGTGGGCGACGAGCTCGGCGACGTCGTCGCGGCGCTCGCCGACGTGGCGGGTGCGGACGCGGAGCCGTCGCTGCCGGTCCTCGACGGCGACCGCGTCGTGGGGACCGCGTCGGCACGCACCGTGCTGCGCGCCCTGCACCGGCTCACCGCCGACCACCCGGGCTCCGCGGCCGGGGCCGCGACCGCACCGGCCTGACTCCTCCGACCCGGTGTCACCGCCCGGTCGTCATGCGGTCACACGCCGTGGGTACAGTGCCCCTCGTGAGCGAACCCACCGCACGCCTCGCCCTGGCCACCTGCGCCGAGCTGCCGGAGCTGGACGCCGACGACCACCCGCTGCGCGCCGCTCTGGCCGCCCGGGGCGTGCCGACGGACGCCGTCGTGTGGGACGACCCGACCGTGGACTGGGGCGCGTACCCGCACGTCCTCATCCGCTCGACGTGGGACTACACCGACCGCCCCGCGCAGTTCGGCGACTGGACGCGGCGCGTCGAGCAGACGTCGACCCTCCTCAACCCGGCCGACGTCGTGACCTGGAACATCGACAAGACGTACCTGCGGGACCTCGAGCAGCGCGGCATCCCGATCGTGCCGACGATCTGGCTCGACCCGGAGCGGCAGATGAACGCCCGTGCGATCCACACCCGGTTCCCGGCGTTCGGCGACTTCGTCATCAAGCCGACGGTGAGCGCGGGGTCGCGCGACACGGGCCGCTACGACGCGGGGGAGACCCCGTCCCGCTCGCTGGCCATCACGCACGCGAAGAACCTGCTGGCCGTGGGCCGCCACGTCATGCTCCAGCGCTACCTCACGCGCGTCGACACGGAGGGCGAGACGGCCCTCGTGTACGTCGACGGCGCCTTCAGCCACGCGGTGCGCAAGGCGCCCCAGCTGGAGGGGCCGTACCGGGCCGCCGACGCCGAGGGCGTGCTGCACCGGGACGAGGCCATGACGGGGCGCGAGGCGACCGCGGCCGAGCGCGAGCTGGGGGACCGGGTCGTCGCGACGCTCGCGGAGATCTTCCCGGACCGGGCGCCCCTGCTCTACACGCGCGTCGACCTCATCCCGGACGACGAGGGCAACCCGGTCGTGCTCGAGGTCGAGCTGACCGAGCCGTCGCTCTTCCTCGCGCACGCCGACGGTGCGGCGGAGCGCTTCGCGGAGGCGGTCGCGGCGCGGCTGTGACCGGCCACACGTCCGGGGCGCCGGGCGCGGGTGCGAGAGGGGTGCCCGGCACCCGCTACACTTCTCGTCGGCCCTCCGCGTGAGCGGGACGGCCGCGGTGCGCCACGGCGCGCCACGTGGTGGCTATAGCTCAGTAGGTAGAGCACCTGGTTGTGGTCCAGGGGGTCGCGGGTTCAAGTCCCGTTAGCCACCCTCCTGACGCAGGGCGTCGGCCTTCGGCCGGCGCCCTGCGGCGTTCCCGGGGCCGTGGCGTTCCCAGGCCCTGGCCTTCCCAGGCTGCGGCGTCCCCCGGCCGCGGCGGGCCAGGCCGGGGAACGACGGGGCGCTCACTGCCCGAGGACCCCCCGCTTGACGCTCGTGGCGACGACCTCGGCGGCGACGCGGCGGGCCGTCGCGCTGTCCGGGCCGGGGGCCGCCGGGAGCAGCGCCGCGCGGTAGTACCGGAGCTCGTCGATGCTCTCGAGGATGTCCGCGAGCGCGCGGTGCCCGCCGTTCTTCTCCGGCGCCGCGAAGTAGACGCGCGGGTACCAGCGGCGCGCCAGCTCCTTGACGGAGGAGACGTCGACGACGCGGTAGTGCAGGTGCCCGACGAGCTCGGGCATGTCGCGGTCGAGGAACGCCTTGTCCGTGCCGACCGAGTTGCCGGCCAGGGGCGCCTTGCCGGGCTCGGGCACCCACCGGCGCACGTAGTCGAGGACCTGCTGCTGCGCCTCCTCGAGGGTCACGCCGTGCTCGAGCGCGGGCAGGAGGCCCGAGGTGGTGTGCATGGTGCGCACGAAGTCGCCCATCTGCTCCAGCGCCGCCGCCGGGGGTGCGACGACCACGTCCACCCCCTGGCCGAGCACGTTGAGCTCCGAGTCCGTCACGACGGCGGCGACCTCGACGAGCGCGTCGCGCTCGAGGTCCAGGCCCGTCATCTCGCAGTCGATCCACACGATGCGGTCGGCGCTGGTCTGCGCGGCGGCCGGTGCGGGGACGGAGGTCGTGGCGTCGGTGCTGTCGCTGCTGGCGGACGTCCCTGGGGTGCTCACGCCGCACAGCGTAGGCGGGTGTGGTCAGGAGCCGTGTGACCGGCGTCCTGGCGTCCACCCGTCGGGGGCGCCCGGGGCCGTGTCGTCCGGGGCGGGCGGCGGCGGGGGGACCGTGGCGGCGACGGCCGCGGCCAGGACCACCACGACGCCGGCGCCGACGGCGAGCGTCGTCGCGGACGTCCCCGCCAGGCCCGCCCAGCGCAGGGCGACGAGCACGACCGCGCCCGTCACGGCGCCCAGCACCAGCCGCCCGGCCCACCGCAGCGCCGACGCGGCGAGGCGCCGCGACCAGGGCTCGGGCGGGGTCTCGCGGCCCGCGTGCCGGCCCATCAGGCCCCCCGCGCGCGGAGGCCGGGGCGGGCGGGGACGGTCATGGCGCCATGGTGGCACGGAGACGCGGCGGCGCGGCACGCTCCGACGGGCGACTCCTTGAGGTGGGCACGGGCCGCGCCACGACAGCGAGGGTGCAGGTCACCGGCCCGGTGTGCCCGGATCGCACCGGATGCCCGGACGTGTCACCCGCCCGTGACACCCGCGGGAGGCGCGGTCCGTCGCGGCAACGTGCGGGCAACCGGCGCGAAACGCGGCGCTGCGAGCGTGCGGGGCGCAGGGGCGCCCCCACGGCCGTGCCGGTCCGCCGGTCCGCCGTACCGTTCGAAGGGACCAGCACATGCGTGACCGCACCCCGAGGTCGAGATCGCGACGAGGTGCGCTGCGCGCCGCCGTCGTGGCGCTCGGCCTGACCCTCGCCACGGCCGGGACCGCGGCCGCCGCGCCGACCGTCGACGGCGTGGCGCTCGACGCCACGCCCGAGGTCACCGCCGGCGGGACCGTCGACGTGCGCCTGGACCTGCGGGCGGTGACGGACGTGTACGCCTACGAGGCGACGCTCGCCTTCGACCCGGACCTCCTCGCGTTCGAGGCCGTGACGGCCACGCCCGACGGCGGCTTCGACGACGCCACGGCGGCGACGGGGACGGTCACGGTGCGGCACACCCGGCTGGGCACGTCGCCCGGTCTCACCGGGGACGTCCCGACGACGACGCTGCGCCTGCGCGCGCTCGGGGCGGGCACGGCGGCGGTGACCGCCCGGACGGTCGCGCTCGTGGGCACCGACGGCGCGGCCGCGACGCTCACCGACGCCGCGACCGCCACCGTGGTCGTCGCGGCGGCCCCCGTGCCTCCCGCGAGCCCTGCGCCCACCCCGACGCCGAGCCCGACCACGAGCCCGACCACGAGCCCGGTGCCGGAGGACGCGGTCGCCGCACCCGGCGCGCCGACGCCCACGCCGTCGGCAGCCGCCGCCGTGCGCGGACCGCGTGCGGGCTCGCTCGGCGCGACCGGCGCCGACGTCGCCGGCCTCGTGGCCCTGGCCGCGGCCGCGGCCGCGGTCGGCGCGTTCCTCGTCCGCCGCCGGGTGGTGAGCGCCCGATGACCCCCACGCCGCGCACCGTGCCCGCCCCGCCGGCGGACGTCGCCGCCCCGACCCGCAGGAGCCCTCTCGTGCACCGACACCCCCGGCACCGCGTCGCCCCGGTCGCCGCCGCCGCGTGCCTCGCGCTCGTCGGTGCGGCGGTGCCCGCCCTCGCGGCGGGTCCGGCGCCCGCCGCCCCCACGACCACCGCCGCGCCCGGCGCGTTCCTCGCCCCGTACTGGACCGAGCTCGACGTCACGGGTGACCGGCAGGTCACCGCCGACGACCTCGCCGCGGTCTCCGCGCGCCTCGGTGCGACGCCCGCCTCGCCCGGCTGGGCGGACGTCGCGGTGGCGGACGTGGACGGCGACGGCGTGCTCACGGTCGCCGACCTGGCGGCCGTCTCGCAGCGCATGGTCTACGACGACGGCCCGTTCGAGCTGGTCGAGGCCAGCGTGCTCGACATGCAGGCCGCCATGAACGCCGGCGTCACCACCTCGGTGGAGATCACGCAGGAGTACCTCGACCGGATCGCGGCGTACGACCGCGCCGTCGTCGACCCGGCGGCCGGCGGGCGGGCCCTCAACTCCGTCCTCGCGACGAACGCGTCGGCGCTGACGGCGGCGGCGGCGGCGGACGCCGAGCGTGCCGCCGACGGCATGACGAGCATGCTCCTGGGCGTCCCGGTCGCCGTGAAGGACAACTACGACACGGTCGACATGCCGACGACCGGCGGCTGCGGCTGCTGGGCGGGCAACCAGACGGCCACGGACGCGACGATGGTCGCGGGCCTGCGGGCGGCCGGTGCGGTCGTGCTCGCCAAGGCCAGCCTCGACGAGTTCGCGTACGGCTTCGTGTCCGAGTTCTCGGCGGGGCAGCCGGTCGGGGCGACCCTGCCGGTGGCGAGCCCGTACGTGACGTCGCGGACGGCGGGCGGGTCGAGCGGCGGCACGGGCGCGGCGATCGCGGCGAACCTCGCGGGCGTCGGGTTCGGCACGGACACCGGCGGCTCGATCCGCGTGCCGTCGTCCTACAACCAGCTCGTCGGCGTCCGGCCCACGGTGGGACTGGCGAGCCGGGACGGGATCATCCCGCTCGCGCTGAGCCAGGACACGGGCGGCCCCATGACGCGGTCCGTGCTGGACGCGGCGGTGGCGCTCGACGCCGTGGTGGGCGTCGACCCGGCCGACCCCGTGACGTCCGCCCAGGAGGGCCGCGTCCCGGAGTCGTACACGACCGCGCTCGACGCCGGCGCCCTGGAGGGCGCACGGATCGGGTACGTGCCGTCGATGGTCGGCACGAACCGCACGACGGTCCGGCTGTGGGAGCAGACCCGCGGGGCGCTGGAGGCGCAGGGCGCGACGCTCGTCGAGGTCGCGCCGCCCGCGGGCTTCGCGGCCGTGCTCAACGAGCCGAGCGGCAGCACCAACGAGTTCCGACGTGACCTCGCTGCGTACGTCGACCGCCACCTCGCGCCGCAGGTCGAGGCGCGCACGATCGAGGGGATCCTCGCGACGAACCACTTCGTCACCTCGCGCCGCAACGTCTACCTGCAGCGCGCCGCCGTGACGGACGCCCAGTACGAGGCGTGGGCCGGTCCTGCCGGGACGCACACGACCGCCCTGGCGACGGGCCGGACGCTCGTCACCGCGCTCATGGACGACCTCGACCTCGACGCGCTGGCGTACCCGTCGGGCACGCCGTACGGCACGCAGGGCACCAACATGCGGCTCAGCCCGAACACGGGGCTGCCCGCCGTGACCGTGCCGATGGGGCAGGCGACCGAGGCCGACGCCACGATCACGGGCGCGGGGGTGAACCTCGAGCTCCTCGGCCGCGCGTTCGACGAGGCGACGCTGCTCGGGCTCGCCTACGACCTCGAGCAGGCGACGCACGCGCGGACCAGCCCGGCGCTCTACGGCCCGCTGGACTGAGGGGCCCTCGGCCCGTCCCCGCATGCGGCACGGCCCTCGCCCGGATCTCCGGGCGAGGGCCGTGGTGCGTGCGTCGAGCGGGCGGGACCGTGCGGTCGGGACGTGGGGGCCGGCATGTCGGCGCCCCGTCAGGACGTGAGCGCCCAGTCGTGCGGGCGGGACGCCCGGCGTCCCGGCTGCGGCCGTTCCGGTGGCCGGCCGTGGTCGTCGGCGCGCCGTGACGCCCGGCGCTGGTCGCGCTCGCGCAGGCTCGAGGCGGAGAGCCGCTCGCGGTGCTCGGCGCGGGCGACGTCGTGGGTGATGAGCGGGTGCATGGGTGCCTCCGGGGCGTGCGGCGGCGCACCCGGGGTCGCCGGGTGGGTCGCGGTGGTGTTCGGTGCGGCCATCCCACCAGCGCGGACGCGCGATGTCACCGCTTTTGTCCGCTGCTGCGCGGACGCGCGCGGCAGCGGCACGCCAGGTCCGCGCGGGCAGGGGCCGGTGGGGGCGCAGGGCAGGGGCGCGGGCGGCGCCGTGGTCGCGCTCAGGGTGCGTGCGGGCGAGGTGCCCCCGCCGGGACTCGAACCCGGAACCTGCGGATTAGAAGGCCGTTGCTCTATCCGTTGAGCTACGGGGGCCGACGGGACCCAGCCTAGTGCCGCGTGCCCCGGGGCCCGGCGGAGCCCGGCCGGTCCCGAGCTCGTCGGGTGTCACCCGCGTGCCGCGTTTGGCCTGGTCACGGAACCGACCGAGAATGGGTGCGTGAGCGCCCAGCCCGGCATCGTGCCCGCCCGGTCGTCCGCGCCCACGCCCGGGCGCCCCACCGGTGCGCCCGGGGCCGCCCCGGGCGCCGCCGCGGAGCTCCTCGCGCGACCCCTCGCCCAGACCTCGCTGCTCGACGCGGTGCGCGACCTGCGCCGCGACGTGGAGGGCACCTCGTTCCCGCTCGAGCTCGCCGGCATCGACGCCGCCCGTGCGTCGCGTGCGCGCCTGGTCGACCAGCTCGGGGAGCACCTCGTCCCGCGGCTGACGGAGCTGTCCGCGCCGGCCGTGGTCGTCGTCGCCGGATCCACCGGGGCAGGGAAGTCCACGCTCGTGAACTCCCTGGTCGGGCGTGAGGTGACCGCGGCGGGGGTGCTGCGCCCGACCACCCGGGAACCGGTGCTCGTGCACCACCCGCTCGACGCCGACCTGCTGTCCCACCACCCGGTGCTGGACAGCGTGGAGGTGGTCGCGGCCGACTCGGTGCCGCGCGGCATCGCACTGCTCGACGCACCGGACCTCGACTCGGTCCTCGAGTCCAACCGGGCGTCCGCGCACCGGCTGCTCGAGGCGGCCGACCTGTGGCTGTTCGTCACGACGGCGGCCCGCTACGGCGACGCCCTGCCGTGGCGCGTCCTCGAGGCCGCGGTCGAGCGCTCCACCTCCATCGCGATGGTCCTCAACCGGGTGCCGGCCGCGAGCCTGCCCACGGTGCGCGGCGACCTGCTCGACCGGCTGCGCGCGCACGGCCTCGGCGGCTCGCCGCTGTTCGTCGTCCCGGACGTCGGCCCGCACGAGGGGCTGCTCGAGCCGCGCGTGGTGGCGCCCGTGCTGCGCTGGCTGACGATGCTCGCCGGCCCCGACCGCGCCCGGACGGTGGTCGGCCGGACGCTGCGGGGCGCGCTCGCGGCCCTGCGTCCCTGGGTCGACGAGCTCGCGGAGGCCGTGCAGGACCAGGCCGACGCGGCGGAGCGCATCGCCGCCGCGCTCGACGCGGCCGCGGAGGGCCCCCGCGGCGACGCGGAGACCACCGTCCGGTCGGGTGCGGTCGCCGACGGCGCCGTCCGGGCGCGCTGGACCGGGCTGACCGCGAAGGGCGAGCCCTTCGCGCGCCTCGTGCGGCGGTCGGGCCGCGTCCGCGGCGGTTCCCGCCTCGCGCGCAGCCGCTCCGCCGCGGTGGAGCCGCTGGTGGCGGACCTGACGGAGTCGGCCGCTGCGGTCCTCACGTCGGTCGGGGAGCGGGCGGGGGCGACGCTGCGGGCCGCGCTCACCGGACCGGACGCCCCACCGGGCGGCCCGTCGATGCTCGCGATGTGGCCGGCGGGGGACCAGGCGCGGGCCGGTGCCGCCGAGCGCGCCGCGCGTGCCTGGACCGCGGAGGGCGCCCGCGCGGCCCGGGCGGTGCTGGTCGCCGCCGGGGGCGACGAGGCGTCCGCCGCGCGCAGGCGCGAGGTCGCCCGGGCGGTGGGGGAGGACGGGCTCGCGGCCGTCGCGCTCGCCGCCGCCGCCGGTCTCGACGAGGCCGCGCAGGCCCTGCGCACGCTCCTGCCCGACGCCGCCGACGCCCTGGCCGAGGAGCTGCGCGCCGACCTCGTCCGGCGTGCGCAGGCGCAGGTCGACGTGGAGCGGGCCGGTGCGGACGACGCGCTCGCCGCCCCCGACCTCGCCGCCGACGCGTCCTCGCGCCTGCGCCTGCGACTCGCCGTCCTCAAGGGGCTGACATGAGCACGGACGACTCGACCCCGGTCGCGGTCCCGCCGCCCGTCCCCGCGGTGCTGCCGGCCGCCGTGCCCGCGACCCGGGAGCTCGTGCCCGCCGACGCCGAGCCCGAGCTGGCGGACGAGGCCGGCCCCGACGGGACGGCACCCGACGGGACGGCACCCGACGCGGGCGACCCCTCGGGCGCCGTGCGCGGGGCCGACACCGCGGCGCTGGCCGCGCGCGCGGACGCCCTGGAGGGTGCGCTGACCGTGGGCGGGGAGCGGTTCGACCCCGTCGTGGTGGACGCGGTCGCCGCCGCCGTCGACCGCGTGCGCGAGCGCCTGGCGCTGGGCGTCGACCACACGGTCGTGGCCCTCGTCGGCGGCACGGGCTCGGGGAAGTCGAGCCTGTTCAACGCCGTCAGCGGGCTGCGGTTCGCGGACGTCGGGGTGCGCAGGCCGACGACGTCGCGCGTGACGGCGTGCGTGTGGGGTGCCGACGGGGACCCGCTGCTGGACTGGCTCGGCGTCGACGCGGAGCACCGGATCCAGCGCGAGAGCGTCCTGGACGCCGACCACGAGGCCGCGCTGCGCGGCCTCGTGCTGCTCGACCTGCCCGACCACGACTCGATCGCGCCCGAGCACCGCGAGGTCGTCGACCGGGTGCTGCCGCAGGTCGACCTGCTCGTCTGGGTCGTCGACCCCCAGAAGTACGCCGACGACGCGCTGCACTCGGGCTACCTGCGCCGGCTGGCCGGCCGCGACGCGTCGATGATGGTCGTGATGAACCAGCTCGACACCGTGCCGGCGGACGTGCGTGACGACCTGCTCGCCGACGTCCGGCGCCTGCTCGCGGAGGACGGTCTGCCCGACGTGGCCGTGCACGGCGTCTCGGCCGCGACCGGCGAGGGCGTGCCGGAGCTGCGGGACGCGCTCGCGGGGGTCGTCGCACGGCGGTCCGTCGCGGCCGTGCACGCCGACCAGGAGGTGGCCGCGGCGGCGAGCCTGCTGGCCGGTCAGGTCGGGACGCGTGAGCCGGCCCCGTCGCAGCTCGCGCTCGGGACGGTCGTGGACCGGCTGGCGTCGGCCGCCGGGCTGGCGGCCGTCGCCTCGGCCGTCGCCGCCGTCGTGCGGGGCGGCGCCTCCGGCCCGCCCCGGCTCGGCGACGTGCACGCCGACGGCGTGGGCCTGGCCCGGTCCGCCTGGCTGACCGCCGTGACGCAGGGCCTGCCCACCCGCTGGGCCGACGACCTGCGTGCCCGCGTCGCCACGCCCACCGAGATGCGGATGGCGGTGCGGGACGCGCTGACCCAGGTGACGCTGACCGCGCGGGCGTCGACCGCGGCGCGGGTGCTGACCGTCGTGGCGGCCGTCCTGGGCGTCGTCGCGCTCGTGGCGGGTGGGCTCCTGGTCGCCGACGCCGTGGGTGCGTCGCCGGGGTGGGTGCCGCCCGCGGCGGTGGTGGCCGGGGCGCTGGTGGCGGCGGTCGCCCTCGCGGTCGCGGGGTGGACGGTGCGGCGGCGCTCCGCGGCCCGTCGCGCCGAGCGGGTGCTCGCCGAGGGGCGGTCGGCGCTCGAGTCGGTCGCCCGCGTGCGGCTCCTCGCGCCGACGCAGGACGTGCTCGCGGAGCACCGGCACGCGCGCGAGCTCGTGGCGCAGGCCGCCGGTCCCGGCACCGTGCGCTGACCCGACCCCAGCCCTGCTCCCCGGGGGCGGCGTGCACCGTCCCGCCGCTCGGTCCGGCACGGCCGGGGCGCGCGCACGCAGTCTGGCGTCCCACGCCTCGCGGACCCGCGGGGCCACGGCAGACAGGACAGCTCATGGGCGCACACACCCAGGACGTGACGGTCGTCGGCTGGGTCGGCTCGGACGTCCGGGCCTACCACCTCGACGGCGGGGGCACCCCGTACGCGCAGTTCCGGCTCGCGTCGACGCGGCGGCTCTACGACCGGGAGGCCGGCACGTACCGCGACGGCCCGACGGTCTGGTGGACGGTGAAGGTCTGGCGGCACGTCGCGGACAACGTCGCGCGGTCGCTGCACAAGGGCGACCCGGTGGTGGTCGTCGGCCGCGTCGGGACGTCGGAGTGGACGTCGCCGGACGGGCCGCGCACGGAGCTGGTGCTCGAGGCGGTGGCGCTCGGGCACGACCTCGTGTTCGGCTCCACGGCGTTCCTGCGCAGCACGCGCGGCGGCACGACGCGGGACGCCGACGAGACCGGGCCGGCGGCGGGCGGGACCGAGCCGCGCCCGGACGACCGGCTCGTCGACGACCCGTGGGCCGGGGCGCCGGCCGAGGCGCTCGAGGACCCCGCGGGCGAGGCGCCCGAGCCGGACGCGGCCGCCCCGGGCGGTGCGGGCCGGGACGCGGGCGGCCCCGACGGCACGGAGCCGGCGCAGCCCGTCGCCGGTCTCGCGCTGGTCGGACGCGGGTGATCGCCTAGGCTGGTGGACCGGCAACCGACGACGCCGCAGGTCGGCGCGCGACCGGGCCCGGACCCACGTCCCGGCCCGCACCCGTGCCCCGACCGGCGGCGTCCCCACCGAAGCGACCCGAGGCGGACGAGCAGTCAGTGGCTGAGTTCATCTACTCCATGTACAAGGCGCGCAAGGCGCACGGCGACAAGGTCATCCTCGACGACGTCTCCCTGAACTTCCTGCCCGGCGCGAAGATCGGCGTCGTCGGTCCCAACGGCGCCGGCAAGTCGACGATCCTCAAGATCATGGCCGGGCTCGACCAGCCCTCGAACGGCGAGGCGCGCCTGTCGCCCGGCTACACGGTCGGCATCCTGCAGCAGGAGCCGCCGCTGAACGACGACAAGACGGTGCTCGGCAACGTCGAGGAGGGCGTCGCCGAGATCAAGGGCAAGCTCGACCGCTACAACGAGATCTCGGCCCTCATGGCCGACCCCGAAGCGGACTTCGACGCGCTGCTGGCCGAGATGGGCCAGCTGCAGGAGGCGATCGACGCCGCCGACGCCTGGGACCTCGACGCCCAGCTCGAGCAGGCGATGGACGCGCTGCGCTGCCCGCCGCCGGACGCCGACGTCAAGGTGCTCTCCGGTGGCGAGCGCCGCCGCGTCGCGCTCTGCAAGCTCCTGCTCGAGAAGCCGGACCTGCTGCTCCTCGACGAGCCCACGAACCACCTGGACGCCGAGTCCGTGCTGTGGCTCGAGCAGCACCTGCAGCAGTACCCCGGCGCCATCCTCGCGGTGACGCACGACCGGTACTTCCTCGACCACGTCGCGGAGTGGATCTGCGAGGTCGACCGCGGCCGCCTGTACCCGTACGAGGGCAACTACTCGACGTACCTGGAGAAGAAGCAGGAGCGCCTGCAGGTCCAGGGCAAGAAGGACGCGAAGCTCGCCAAGCGCCTGAAGGACGAGCTCGAGTGGGTCCGCCAGAACGCCAAGGGCCGGCAGACCAAGTCCAAGGCGCGTCTGGCCCGCTACGAGGAGATGGCGGCGGAGGCCGAGCGCACGCGCAAGCTGGACTTCGAGGAGATCCAGATCCCGCCGGGTCCGCGCCTGGGCAACGTCGTGCTCGAGGCCAAGGACCTGGTCAAGGGCTTCGACGGCCGCACGCTCATCGACGGGCTCAGCTTCACGCTGCCGCGCAACGGCATCGTCGGCGTCATCGGCCCGAACGGCGTGGGCAAGACGACGCTGTTCAAGACGATCGTCGGGCTCGAGCCGCTCGACGACGGGGACCTGAAGATCGGCGAGACGGTCTCGATCTCCTACGTCGACCAGAGCCGTGGCGGCATCGACCCGAAGAAGACCCTGTGGGAGGTCGTGTCCGACGGGCTCGACTTCCTCAAGGTCGGCAACGTCGAGATGCCGTCGCGCGCGTACGTCGCGGCGTTCGGTTTCAAGGGTCCGGACCAGCAGAAGCCGGCGGGCGTGCTGTCCGGCGGTGAGCGCAACCGCCTCAACCTGGCGCTCACGCTCAAGCAGGGCGGCAACCTGCTGCTCCTCGACGAGCCGACCAACGACCTGGACGTCGAGACGCTCGGCTCGCTGGAGAACGCGCTGCTGGAGTTCCCCGGCTGCGCCGTGGTCGTCTCCCACGACCGGTGGTTCCTGGACCGCGTGGCGACGCACATCCTCGCCTACGAGGGCACCGAGGAGGACCCCGCGCGCTGGTACTGGTTCGAGGGCAACTTCGCCTCGTACGAGGAGAACAAGGTCCAGCGTCTCGGCCCGGAGGCGGCGCGCCCGCACCGCGTCACGCACCGCAAGCTGCGTCGCGACTGAGGGGCGGACGACCCATGAGCGACGACGCGCCCGTCCTCCCCGGCACCCCGGACCCGCAGGGTCCGGCGGGGGTGGCGGGCGCGTCGGGCGTCCCGGCGGCGCCGGGCGACGGCGGCACGCACGGCGGCGGCACGCACGCTGGTGGCGCGCACGGCGGCGACACGCACGGCGGCGACGCGCACGCTGGTGGCACGCACGGCGGCGGCACGGGTGCCGGCGCGGGCGGTGGCGGCCTCGTCGAGGCGCTCGAGGTGCTCGGTCTGCGGCTGCGGCAGGTGGACCTCGCGCTGGAGGGCACCGGGGTCGACGAGGCCCGCGCGGTGCGCCGCCAGGTGCTGGAGCAGCTCGACGACTACCTGCTGCCGCGGCTGCGCGCGGAGGCGGCCCCGGTGCTCGCCGTGCTCGGCGGGTCCACGGGTGCGGGCAAGTCGACGCTCGTGAACTCGTTGCTCGGCGAGGAGGTCTCGTCCGCGAGCGTGCTGCGACCGACGACGCGGTGGCCGGTGCTGGTGCACCACCCGCTCGACGGCCGCTGGTTCACGACCGACCGGGTGCTGCCCGGCCTCGCCCGGCTGGTCGGCGGGGGAACGGCGACGGGCGGCGGCGCCGCCGAGCAGGGCGGCCACGCGGGCCTGCGGCTCGTCGCGAGCGACGCCGTCCCGCACGGCCTCGCGCTGCTGGACGCCCCCGACATCGACTCCGTCGTCGACGAGAACCGCGCACTGGCCCGCCAGCTCCTCGGTGCGGCCGACCTGTGGCTGTTCGTCACCACCGCCGCCCGCTACGCGGACGCGGTCCCGTGGGAGCTGCTGGGCACGGCGGCGCAGCGGCGCGTCGAGCTCGCGCTCGTCCTCGACCGCGTCGACCCGGGCGAGGAGGACGCGGTGCGCGAGCACCTCGCGTCGATGCTCGCCGAGCACGGGCTCGCGGGCACGCCGGTGCTCGTCGTGCCCGAGGCCGAGCCGCAGGACGGGCTGCTGCCCGAGTGGGCGGTCGCGCCCGTCGCGGAGTGGCTCACCCGCCTCGCGGCGGACCCGGCGGCCCGGCGCGGCGTCGTCGAGCGGACCCGGGACGGCCTCGTGGCCGACCTGGTGGTCCGCGCGGGTCTCGTCGCGGACGCGGCCGACGCGCAGGAGGCCGCGGACGCGCGCCTGCGCGCCGCCGTGGAGGCCGCGTACGCGGCGGCGCTCGTCGACGTCGAGCGCGCCACGTCGGACGGGCGCATGCTGCGGGGCGAGGTCCTGGCCCGCTGGCAGGACGTGGTGGGCACCGGCGAGTTCATGCGCTCGGTCGAGGAGCGCGTGGCGCGGTGGCGCGACCGCCTGACGGCCGCCGTGCGCGGCCGCCGGGCGCAGGAGCCGGCCCTGGCGGAGGCGATCGGGCGCAGCCTCGACGCCGTCGTGCTGGACGCGGCGGAGCAGGCCGCCGAGCGCGCGCACGCGGCCTGGCGGACCGACCCCGCCGGCACCGCGCTGCTCGACGGGCTCGCGCTGTCGCGCTCCTCCGCGCGGCTGCGGGAGGACATCGCCGGCCAGGTGCGGGCGTGGCAGGACGACGTGCTGCAGCTCGTCGCCGACGAGGGCGGCGACCGGCGCACGCAGGCGCGTGCCCTCTCGTTCGGGGTCAACGGCCTCGGCGCGGCGCTCATGCTCGCGGTGTTCGCGTCGACCGGCGGCCTCACGGGTGCCGAGGTCGGCATCGCGGGCGGCACCGCCGTGCTCGCCCAGCGTCTGCTCGAGGCGGTGTTCGGCGACGACGCGGTCCGCCGGCTCACCCGCACCGCGCACGAGCGGCTCGTCGCCCGGGTGGGCACCCTGCTCGAGGCGGAGGCGGCGCGGTTCACCGCGCAGCTCGACGCGCTCGGCACGGCCGACGCGGGGGGCGCGCCGCTGCGCGCCGCGGCCTCGCGCGTGGCGTCGGCGCCGCTGCCCGGTGCGGAGGGGGGCCGGACCGGCGAGCCCCGCGTCCCCGCCGCAAGCTCCGGCGGCGCGCCCGCGGGCCGCCTGCGCGGGGTCGGTGCGGTGCCGCCCCGAGCCGCCGGGGGGCCGGCGGGCTCGTCGGGCCCGGGGGAGGCCACCGGCGAGCGGGAGCGCGGCGTGCGCGGGTGGTGGCGTCGTCTCGTGGGCGGCGACGAGGACGCGCGGTGAGCGGACCGGGCCTGGCGGAGCGCACGGAGGCGCTCGCCCGGTGCCTGCAGCTCGCGGGTGACCGGCTCGACGGCGCCGTCGTCGCCGAGGGGGAGCGCGTGGTGGCGCAGGTCCGCGAGCGCCTCGCGCTCGCGCCCTCGACCACGGTGGCGGCGCTCGCGGGTGCGACCGGCTCCGGGAAGTCGTCGCTGTTCAACGCGCTCGCGGGTGCGGACCTCGCGCGTCCCGGGACCCTGCGCCCCACGACGTCGCGCCCGCTGGCGGCCGTGGCGGCGGACGAGGACGTGCACGCGCTGCTGGACTGGCTCGAGGTGGGGGACCGGCGCGCGCTGGACCACGGCACGGGGGCGGCGCGCGGGCTGCCGACGGGTCTCGTCCTGCTGGACCTGCCCGACCACGACTCCGTCGTCACGGAGCACCGCGAGACCGCCGAGCGCCTGTACGCGCGGGCGGACCTGCTCGTGTGGGTGCTCGACCCGCAGAAGTACGCCGACGCGGTCCTGCACGAGCGCTACCTGCGCCCGCTCGCGCGGCACGCCGACGTCATGGTGCTCGCGCTCAACCAGGCCGACCGCCTGGCGGCGGACGACCGGACGACGTGGCGGGAGGACGTCCGCCGCCTCGCCGCCCGGGACGGTCTCGGCGACGTCGAGACGGTCCTGGTAAGCGCGAGGACCGGCGAGGGCGTCGCAGACCTGTGGGCGCTGCTGGCCCGGGCGGCCCAGCGGCGTCGCGCCGCCGCGGACCGGCTGAGCGCGGACGTGGAGGACGTGGCGGTGCGCGCGGTCGAGGCGCTGGACGGGGGCACGGAGCGCCGCCGCGACCTCCCGTCGCCCGAGGCGCTCGTCACCGCGCTGGAGCACGCGGCGGGCGTCCCGACCGTCGTCGACGCGGTCCGCCGGTCCGCGGCACGCCGCGTGCGGGCCCGCACCGGGTGGCCGCCGCTGCGCGTGCTCGCCCGGCTGCGTCCCGACCCGTTGCGCCGGCTGCACCTGCGCCCCGGCACGCCGGACGCCGACACCGCGGACCGCACGTCCCTGCCGCCGGCGGGCCCGCAGGTGCAGGCGCACGCCGCCAACGCGGTGCGCCGGTGGCGCGACGACGCGACCGCGGGGCTGCCCGACGCGTGGGTCCTCGGTGTCCGCGGCGACGTGCGGACGGACGGCCTCGGCGACGCCCTGGACGCGGCGGTCGCGGGCACGACGCTGCTGCCGGCGCGGGCGCCCTGGTGGGCGCGCGCCGTCGACGTGCTGCAGTGGGTGGGCGTGGCCGCCGCCGTCGCGGGCCTGCTGTGGCTCGGTGTGCTCGCCGGGCTGGCGTACCTGCGGCTGCCCGAGCCGTCGACCCCGCATTGGGGTCCCCTCCCGGCGCCCACCGCGCTGCTGCTGGGGGGACTGGTGCTCGGCCTCCTCCTCGCGCTCCTGGGCGCGGTCGGGGCCTGGGCCGAGGGTCGCCGGCAGGCCGCGCGGGCCCGACGGCGGCTGCGCGCCGCCGTGGCGGGTGTCGCCGACGCGCGCGTCGTGGCGCCCGTGACGGCCCAGGTCGAGCGGTGGACGAGCGCCCACGACGCGGCACGACGCGCCGCCGGTGCCGCCGCGGGTGCGCGGGGGCGCCGACGCTGACCCGTGGGTCGCCCGCGCGAGCGGCGGTGCCCGCCGCCGGCGTCGCGCGCGCGACCGGACCGAGGACGACCCCGGTGCCCGGCCGGGACGACACGCCGCCACGTGCGGCGGGACGGAGGACGACGGATGGCACGGCTCGAGGTGCCGGTGCAGCTGCGCTGGTCCGACATGGACGCGTACGCGCACGTGAACAACGTGGAGATGCTGCGCCTGCTCGAGGAGGCGCGGATCGAGGCGTTCTGGCGCCACCCGGCGGGCCCGGACGGTACCCGCCCGGACGGCTCGTGGCCGACCGCGGTGCTCGACGCGGGGCCCGGCGCCGGGCTGTCCACGCTCGTCGCCCGCCAGGAGATCGAGTACGTGCGGCCGCTCGGCTACCGGCGCGCACCGGTCGTCGTCGAGATGTGGATCGGGCACCTGGGCGGCGCCAGCCTCGACGTCTGCTACGAGGTGCGCGACGCCCCGGCCGCCGTGGAGGGCTCCGAGGTGTACGCGCGGGCCGTCACGACGCTCGTGCTGGTGGACGCGCGCACCGGGGCGCCGCAGCGCATCGGCCCGGAGCAGCGCGCCGCCTGGGAGTCGTTCGTCGAGGAGCCGGTCCGCCTGCGCCGCCGCCGCTGACGGCAGCCGGCGGACCGACGCGTCACGGACGTCCGCCGGCGTCCGGTGCGACGTCCGTGCGCGCCCGCTCCGCCGTCTCGGCCGCCCGGGCGATGTTGCGCTGCATGCCCCCGAACACCACGCCGTGGAACGGGTACACCGACCACCAGTAGAGCTGGCCGGCCAGGCCGTGCGGGTGGAACAGGGCGCGCTGCGCGAAGACGGTGGGCGGGCGTGCCCACGCCGCGGCGTCGTCGGCGTGGTCCGCGTGCCCGGGACCGGGAGCACGCCCGTCCACCGGTTCCACCCGCAGCTCGAGCCACGCCAGGCCGGGCAGCCGCATCTCGGCCCGCAGCCGCAGCAGCCGTCCGGGTTCGAGCGCCTCGACGCGCCAGAAGTCGACCGCGTCGTCGACGCGCAGGCGGTGGGGGTCGCGCCGGCCGCGGCGCAGGCCCGGCCCGCCGACGACGCGGTCGAGCAGCCCCCGCACGCGCCACGCGAGGGACCAGGAGAACCAGCCGCGCTCGCCGCCCACGGCCTCGAGCACGCGCCACAGCGCCGCGGGGGAGGCGGCGACCTCGACGCGCCGCTCGTCGACGTACAGCGAGCCGCCCGCCCAGTCGGGGTCGGAGGGCAGGGGGTCGCTCGGGGCGCCCGGCACCGCGGCGGACGACCAGCGCGTCGCCACGCTCGCCTCCCCGATGCGCGCGAGCGCGAGGCGCACCGCGCGGTCGAACCCGACGAGGCCCTCCGGCGGGTCGGGCACGTACGCCGCGACGTCGTGCTCGTCGCAGACGACCTCGTGCACGAGCGACTCGACGAGGGGGCGTGCGAGACCGCCGGGGACGGGCGTCACGAGCGACACCCAGTGGCTCGACAGGCGCGGCGTGAGCACGGGGACGCCGACGATCACCCGGCGGGGCAGGTCCGAGATCGCCGCGTACCGCTGCATCATCTCCCGGTAGGTGAGGACGTCGGGACCCCCGATGTCGAAGGCGCGGGACACGTCGGCGGGCATCGACGCCGCGCCCACGAGGTAGCGCAGCACGTCCCGGACCGCGATCGGCTGGATGCGGTTGTCCACCCACGTCGGCACCGTCATCGCGGGCAGCCGCTCGGTGAGGTAGCGCATCATCTCGAACGACGCGGACCCCGACCCGAGGACGACCGCCGCCCGCAGCACCGTGGTGGGCACCCCCGAGGCCAGCAGGATCTCGCCGACCTCGGTGCGCGAGGCCAGGTGCGGGGAGAGCTCCTCGCCCTCGGGGTGCAGGCCGCCCAGGTACACGATCCGGCCGACGGCGGCCTCCCGGGCCGCCCGGGCGAACGCGAGCGCGGTGCGCCGGTCCCGCTGCTCGAAGCGGCGCCCGGACCCGAGCGAGTGGATGAGGTAGTAGGCCACGTCGGCCCCCGCGAGCGCAGGGCGGAGCGCGTCGAGGTCCGACGCGTCGGCCTCCACCACCTCGACGTCGTCGTACCAGGGACGTCCCCGCAGCCGCTCGGGGTGGCGTGCGAGGGCGCGGACGCGGTAGCCGGCGGCGAGCAGCTCGGGCACCAGACGTCCGCCGACGTACCCGGTGACGCCCGTGACGGCGGCCAGCGGTGCGTCCGGCCGGGGACGACCGTCGGGTCCCGTGCCGGGCACGAGCCCGGCGAGCGTGCGGGCCACGGGCTCGGGCGCCAGGTCCGGCCCGGTGGGCGGGCGGTGCGTGGACGTCGACGGGCCGGGCGGCGGTGCGTCCCGGTGCCTCACCCCCGCAGTCTGCGGTCGGCCGCGGGCCGGCGCACCCGGGGCGTCCGGCGGCCCGGCGTCAGGACGACGACAGCATCGCCAGCGTGCGCTTCTCCGCCACGGCCTGCGACCGGGTGGGGGCGATCGTCTCGCCGCGCTCCCACAGGTCCACCACGCGCGGGTCGATGTAGGAGGCACGCGCGACCGCCGGCGTGTTCCCCAGCTCCTCCGACACCGCCTTCACCACCGACGACACCACGCGCCGCCGCCCGCGCTCGCTCGCCGGCGCCGGCCCGGCCTCGGCGAAGCCCCGCGCGGCCAGGACGGTCGCGTGCCACGTGCGGAAGTCCTTGGGGGAGGCGTCGCCGAGCCGGTCCTTGACGTACGCGGCGACGTCGCTGCTCGTCACGTCGTGCCACCCGCGCTCGTCGTGCCAGGCGAGCAGCTCGGGGCTCGGGTCGCGGCGGCGCAGGAGCGTGCGGCACAGGTCCGCGACGACCTCGTCCTCGACGACGGTGTCGCGCACCTGGCCCGACTTGGCGGGGAACACCAGGTGCACCGCACCGGGGTCGTCGTCCCGCTCCGGCTCGAGCACGTGCACGTGCTCCTTGCGCAGGGTCGCGAGCCCGAACGAGCCGTTGCGCCGGGCGTAGCCCTCGCCGCCGACCCGCAGGTAGGCCCGGTCGAGCAGCCGGAAGGCGAGCGCGAGCGCCTTGTCCCGCGGCATGCCCTCGAGGGCGAGGTCCGCCTTGACGCGGCGGCGCGCGGCCGGCAGCCGCCGTGCGACCTCGAGGACGTGGTCGTGCTTGAGCCGCGCCCGGCGCGCGTGCCACTGCTGGTGGTACAGGTACTGCCGGCGCTGGGCGTCGTCGAACCCGGCGGCCTGGATGTGGCCGTTCGGCCACGGGCAGATCCAGACGTCCTTCCACGCGGGCGGGATCGCCAGCGTCGAGACGCGCTCGAGGTGGTCGGGGTCCTCGATGCGCCGCCGGTCGACGTCGAGGTACACGAAGCCCTTGCCCGCCCGGCGCCGGGTCCAGCCGGGCTGGTCGATGCGCACACGTCGGAGCCGGACCATGCCGGGAGTGTCGCCCGCGCGTCGGCCGCGCGCTCGTCGAGCGGGCCGTGCGGGCGCACGTCACACCGGCAGGCGGACCATGCCCTCCTGCGCGACGGTCGCGACGAGGACGCCGTCGCGCGTGAACACCCGCGCCGCGCCCAGGCCGCGCCCGCCCTGCGCGCTGGGCGTCGACTGCACGTACAGCAGCCAGTCGTCGACGCGCACGTCGCGGTGCCACCACATCGCGTGGTCGAGGCTCGCCATGGACAGCCCGGGCGTCACCCACGACCGGCCGGCCCGGCGCAGGACGGGCTCGAGCATGACCTGGTCGCACGCGTAGGCGAGGAGCGCCCGGTGCAGGAGCTGGTCGTCGGGCAGCGGCGCGCGCGAGCGCATCCACACGGCCTGCCGGCCGAGCCGCGGGTCCGGGTCGGCGTCGAGGTAGAGGGAGCCGCCGACGTGCCGCACGTCGAACGCCGCCTCCTGCGTCCAGAACTTCGCGACCGGGTGGTCGATGCCGCCGAGCTGGTCGAGCGCGGACACGACGTCCTCGGGTGCCGGCACGTCCGCCGGCATCGTCTCCGCGTACTCGACGCCCGGCTGCTCCTCCTGGAACGAGGCGATCATCGACAGGATCGGCTGGCCGTCCTGCAGGGCGTGCGTGCGCCGGGCGGTGAACGACCGACCGTCGCGCAGGCGCTCGACCGTGAGCGCGATCGGCTTGGTGACGTCGCCCGGCCGCAGGAAGTACCCGTGCAGCGAGTGCGGCAGCCGCTCGGCGGGCACGGTGCGTCCGGCGGCGAGCAGCGCCTGCGCGAGCACCTGGCCGCCGAACACGCGTCCGCCCGGCTGCGCGAGGCTCGTCGCGTGGAACAGGTCGGGCGTCTCGCCGTCGGCGTCGACGTCGAGGACGCGCAGCACGGCGGCGGTGGGGTCGTCGGGGCGCACGTCGGCGGCGTCGGTCATGGGTGGGCGGTCCTCAGTCCTCGAACGTGTTGAGCATGGAGAAGGCGGCGCGCTCGAGGTAGTCCCACAGCTGCGCGCGGTGCAGCGGGGCGAGGTCGAGGCTGTCCACCGCGGCCCGCATGTGCCGCAGCCACCGGTCCCGTGCGTCCGGGTTCACCTTGTACGGCGCGTGCCGCATGCGCAGGCGCGGGTGCCCGCGCTGCTCGGAGTAGGTGGTGGGGCCGCCCCAGTACTGCTCGAGGAACAGCGTCAGGCGCTCCGCGGCCGGCCCCAGGTCCTCCTCGGGGTACATCGGCTTGAGCACCGGGTCCTCGGCGACGCCCCGGTAGAACTCGTCGACGAGCCGGACGAAGGTCTCGTGCCCGCCGACGGCCTCGTAGAAGGAGTCGGCTCTCACGGCGCCCATCCTCACACGCCCCGCACCGCGCACCGCGGCTGCGCGGCCGGGTGCGGGCGCACGTCACACGTCCGGCGCGTCAGAGCCCGAGCTCCTCGAGCACGGGCAGCGCGCGCCGCACGACCGACCGCGCGTGGTCGGCGCCGGGGGACTCGACGGCCAGCCGTGCGAGGCGCCGGCACTCGTCCCACGTGGTCGCCGCGAGCACGGCCGCGACGTCGGGCAGCGCGCGCGGCGTCATCGACAGGGACGTGACGCCGAGCCCGGCGAGCACGACCGCGAGCGCCGGGTCGGCGGCGGCCTCGCCGCAGACCCCGACGGGCCGGCCCTGCGCCGCACCGCCCAGGGCGGTCGCCTCCACGAGGCGCAGCACGGCGGGCTGCCAGGCGTCGGACAGGCGGGCCACGGCACCGAGCAGGCGGTCGGCCGCCATCGTGTACTGCGTGAGGTCGTTCGTGCCGATGCTGGCGAACGCGGCGTGGGCGAGCATCGGGGCGGCGAGCAGCGCGGCGCTCGGCACCTCGACCATGATCCCGGCGGCGGTCAGGCCGTGCCGCGCGCACGCCGCGACGAACGCCTCCGTCTCCTCGACCGTCGCGACCATGGGGGCCATGACCCACGTCGTGGTGCCCGGGTGCTCGGCGGCGGCGCGCGCGATCGCGGTGAGCTGGTCCTCGAGCACCTGCGGCTGGGCGTCGGCGACCCGCAGCCCCCGCACGCCGAGCGCGGGGTTCGCCTCGGGAGCCGCGCGCAGGAACGGCAGCGGCTTGTCGGCGCCGGCGTCGAGCGTGCGGACGACGACCTTGCGTCCCGCGAAGGCGGCGAGCACGCGTCCGTAGGCGGTGACCTGCTCGTCCACCCCGGGTGCCTCGGTGCGGTCGAGGAAGGCGAACTCCGTGCGGAACAGCCCGACGCCCTGGGCCCCGGACGCCGCCGCGGACTCGGCCTCCGCCGGGTCGCCGACGTTCGCCAGCAGCTCGACGCGGTGCCCGTCGGCCGTGCGCCCGTCGCCGTCGAACGTGCGCACCGCGGCGCCGAGCGCGCGCACGCGGGCCACCGCCTCGGGCGACGGGTCGAGCGTCACCCGGCCGGACGCCCCGTCCACGAGCAGCGGCGTGCCCTCGGCGACGCCCGCCGCCCCCGGGGCGGCGACGACGGCGGGGATGCCGCGGGCGCGGGCGAGGATCGCCGTGTGCGAGGTGGGGCCGCCCGCGGCCGTGACGACCGCGACCACGCGCGCCGGGTCGAGCGTGGCGGTCAGGGCGGGGGCCAGGTCGTGCGCGACGAGCACGTACGGGTGCGGGCGCACGGGCAGCCCCGGGGCGGGGCGCCCGGTGAGCCGCGCGACCAGCCGGTCACGGACGTCGACGACGTCGCGCACGCGCTCGGCCATGTACCCGCCGAGCTCGGCGAGCTGGGCGGCGACGGCGTCCGCCGCCTCCCACACGGCGCGCTCGGGGACCAGGTGCTCCGCGCGCACCCGCTCCTGGGCGTCGGCGACGAGGGACGGGTCGGCCGCCATCGCGGCCGTCGCGAACAGCAGGTCGGCGCTCGCGCCCTCGGCGGCCTCCGCGGCGGCGTCGAGCTCGGCGCGGACGGCGTCGGCCGCCTCCGCCACCCGGGCCGCGGCCGCCTCGGTGTCGGCGCCCGGGGGGAGCCGGCGTCCGGCGGGCGGCTCGGCGACGGGCTCCGGCAGCAGGGCCGCCGGTGCCGCGGCCCGACCGGGGCTGACGCCGATGCCGGTGACGACGGACGTGCTGCCCACGCGTACCTCCTCGCTGCTCGCTCGGGGCGCCGGTACGCGGCCTCGTGAGATGGCGGCGTGCCCGGGGCGTCCCGGCCGACGACGTCGTCGGCCGTCGCAGTCTGTCGCGCCGCGGACCCGGCGTGCCAGCCTCGACACGCCCGGCGCGCCGCCGTGCACCCGGTGCGAGCACGCCGCGGCCGGGAGCGCCAGGGACGGAGGACCGGTGCGCGGACCGGGTGGGTGGTGCGGGACCGGCGGCGGTAACCTGGGGTTCACGCACCGACCGGTGCACCTGCACCTGCGCCTGTACTCGCACAGCGGTGCCCGGGGCGTGCGCGTCGCGACGGATCGTGGGGAGAACCACTTGAGCAAGGCACAGCAGATCCTGGCCGCCCTGGGCGGGGAGACCAACGTGGTCGACCTCGAGCCCTGCATCACGCGGCTGCGGGTCGAGGTCGGCGACGCGGAGCTGGTCGACGAGGCCGCCCTGAAGGCCAGCGGCGCGTTCGGCGTCGTCCGCTCGGGCCGCATCGTGCAGGTCATCGTCGGTCCCGAGGCCGACAACCTCGCGGCCGAGCTCGACACGCTGCGCTGACGTGACCCTGCGGCTGGTCAGCCCGGTGACGGGCGTCGTCCGGCCGCTGGCCGACGTGCCCGACCCCGTGTTCGCAGAGCAGATGGTCGGGCCCGGCGTCGCCGTGCAGCCGGACGCGGTCGACCGTGCCGACGTGCTCGCACCGTGCGCGGGCGTGGTCGGCGCACTGCACCCGCACGCGTTCGCGCTCGAGCTCGGTGTCGATGCCGGCGTGCTCGTGCACGCCGGCATCGACACCGTCGGCCTCGGCGGCGCCGGCTTCACCGTGCACGTGGAGCCCGGTCGCCGCGTCCGCACCGGCGAGGTCGTGCTCACCTGGTCGCCCGCCGCCGTCGCCGACGCCGGCCTCGCGACCGTCTGCCCCGTCGTCGTCCTCCAGGGCGACCCCGCGGCGCTCACCCGGCTCGTCGCGGACGGCGAGCGGGTCGAGGCGGGGCAGCCCCTGCTGGAGTGGTCGCCCCGCGCCTGACCTGCCCGCCGTCCGGCGGCCGCTCTCAGGCGCGCGTGCCCCGGCCCGGGTCCGGGTGCACGGCGTCGTGCACCGGCGTGTCGTGCGGGTCGCGGTCCTCCTGCACGTCGGCCGGATCGGCCGCGGCAGGGGCGTCGCCCTCGGTCGGCGCGTCGTCGTCGCCGCCCGTCGCGGCCTGCGGCGACGCCCCCGCCAGCTCCTCCCGGTGCGCCGCGAGCAGGTCCCGCTGACCGCCCAGCGGGATGCCCGCCTCCGTCAGGTGCCGGCGCACGGCCGCGCGCAGGTGCCGGCCGACCTCCCAGTGCTTGCCCGGCTCGGTGCGCAGGCTGAGCTTGACCGTGACGGCCTCCGCGCTCAGCCGCTCGGCCCCGGTGACCGTGGGCGAGCCCTGGACGAACGCGCCCACCACGGGCTCCGCGGCGACCTCGGCCGCCGCCCGCTCCAGCAGGGCGCGCACCTCGTCGAGGTCGGCGAAGTAGTCGACGTCGAGCTCGACCACCGCGGTGCCGAAGCCCTGCGTCTTGTTGCCGACCCGCAGCATCGACCCGTTCGGCACGTACCAGAGGGTGCCGTCGGCGTCCCGGATCTTCGTCACGCGCAGCGCGACCGCCTCCACGGTGCCGGTCGCCGGGCCCACGTCGACGACGTCGCCGACGCCGTACTGGTCCTCGAGCAGCATGAACAGCCCGGACAGGAAGTCCTTGACGAGCGCCTGCGCGCCGAAGCCGACGGCGACGCCGACGATGCCGGCGGAGGTCAGCAGCGGGGCGACGTTCACGCCGAGGGCGTCGAGGACCAGGATCGCGGTGATCGACCCGACCACCACCGACGCGGTGGAGCGCAGGACCGAGCCGATCGTCCGGGCCCGCTGGGTGCGGCGCGCGGCCGCCACGGGGCTCGCCTTCTGCAGGACCGAGCGCACCTCGCTGCCGCCGAGCGGCTTGAGGACGCCGCGCTCGAGCAGCGAGTCGCCGCTCGCGATGTGGTTGGTGACCGAGCCGATGAGCCGGCGCAGCAGGGCCAGCACGAGCGCGCCGACGACGACGATGATCACGATGCGCATGGGCAGGCCGGTGAACCAGTCCCAGAAGGAGTGGAGCCACGCCAGCGGGTCGGTCCTGTTCTCGGGGATCGGCGGGATCAGGGGGTCGGTGGTCTCCGTCGGCGACGGCGTGGCACCGGCGAGGGCGAGCAGGGCAGGGCTCACGCGGCGCCCTCCTCGGCCGTGGCGGCGTCGAGCGCGTCGAGCAGGCCCGTCCGGTCCGCCACGAACTGCAGCTGCTCGGCCGACAGCGCGACGGTCCGGGACAGCGCGCGCCCGCCGTGGCCGACGCCCGTCTCCCGCCGCAGCAGCACGGGCCGCTCGTCCGGGTCGGACGACGTCGCCGCCTGCAGCGCCGCGGCGAGCTTGCGGGCGTGCAGGGGGTCGACCCGGGTGTCGCCCTCGAACACGGTGAACAGCACGGCCGGGTAGGCGGTGCCGTCGACGACGCGGTGGTAGGGCGAGTAGCCGAGCAGCCAGTCCAGCTCCTCCGGCACGTCGGCGTCGCCGTACTCCTCCGTCCACGTGACGCCCAGCCCGAAGCGCTGGTAGCGGACCATGTCGAGCAGCGGGGCCGAGCACACGGCGGCCGCCCACAGGTCGGGCCGCTGCGTCACGGCCGCGCCGACGAGCAGGCCGCCGTTGGACCCGCCCCACACCGCGAGCCGGTCGGTCGTCGTCCACCCCTGCGCGACGAGGTGCTCGGCGACCGCGAACAGGTCGTCGAAGACGTTCTGCTTGGCGCCGCGCATGCCGGCGCGGTGCCACTCCTCGCCCTCCTCGCCGCCGCCGCGCAGGTTCGCCACGACGTAGACGCCGCCGGCCTCGACCCAGGCGAGGGTGCTCGCCGAGTAGGCCGGGTCGAGCGAGACCTGGAAGCCGCCGTAGCCGTACAGGACGGTGGGGGCGGGGGCGAGCGGGCGGCCGTCGGCGTCGAGGCGGTCCGCGCGGGCGAGGACGAACGCGCGCACGGTCGTGCCGTCCGCGCTCGTGACCTCGACCTGCCGGGTATGCACGTCCGGCAGGTCCGGCACGGCGCCCGGCGGCGTCGCCCACAGGGTCAGGTCGCCCGTCGCGGCGTCGTAGCGGTGCACCCGGGGCACCGTCACGTGGTCGGTGTACGAGAACCACAGCGACGTGCCGCCGTCGGGCCGCGTCACGAGGCCGGAGATCGACCCGAGCCCGGGCAGCGGGAGCGTCCCCGCGTCGCCGGGACGGCGCTCGCCGGTGTCGGGGTCGTGCAGCGTCACCTCGCTCACCGAGTGGCGGCGCCACGAGACGACCAGCTCCACCGGCGTCGTGTCGTCGCCGCCGCCGTCGAGGAGCGCGACGTCCTCGAGCACCGCCGTGCCGTCCTGCGCGACGAGCGTCGTCCAGTGCTCCACGCCGGGCGTGGTCGGGTCGGTCACGCACACGCGTCCGCGCGGGGCGTCGAGGTCGGTGTGCACGTACAGCCGGCCGTCGCGGCCCACCCACGCGCCCACCTCCGCGTCGAGCCCGACCGCGACCTCGGTGAACACCGGCGCCCCCGGGCCGCCGTCCGCGGTGAGGTCGGCGATCCACACGTCCGTGCGCGGTGCCGTCCCCGCCGAGGCGGAGACGATGAGCCAGCGCCCGTCGCGGCTGACGGACACGCCGTAGTAGTTGGTGCGGTCCAGGCCGGCGCCGAACACCTCGACGTCCTGCTCGGGGGACGTCCCGAGGCGGTGCAGCCACACGCGGCGGTGGTACTGCTGCTCGTCGGCCGGCACGAGGTCCGGCGCGAGGCGGCGGACGTAGAAGAACGCCTCGCCGCCGGGCAGCCAGGCGACCGGGGAGTAGCGCGCACGGTCGACCGGCCCGTCGACGGGCTCGCCCGTCGCGACGTCCAGCACGTGCAGGACGCTCTCCTCCGTGCCGCCGCTGGACACCTGGTAGGCGAGCAGGTGGCCCTCCTTGGACGGCTGCCACGCGTCCAGGGTGGTCGTGCCGGCCGGGTCCAGGCGCAGCGGGTCGACGAGGACGCGCTCGCGCTCGCCGCCGGCGCCGTCCGGCTCGACGACCACGACCACCGCGTGCTCCTGGTCGCCCGCGCGGCGCGAGACGAAGCGACGCTCCCCGCGCCACGCCGGGGCCGAGACGAACCCGGCACCGAGCAGCGTCCCGAGGCGGTCGCGCAGCGCCGCCGTCCCGAAGGGCCCGTCGGCCGCGCGGGCCTCGACGCGGCCCCGGTAGGTGGCGTACAGGGCGTCCTGCTCCGCGGACCAGGCCACCGTGGCGGGGTCCTGGGCGTCCTCGAGGCGCCGGTACGGGTCCGCGACCGCGCGCCCGTGCAGGTCCTCGACGAGGTCCTCGCGCGGGGCGGGCGGGTAGGCCAGGGGTGTCGGCGTGGAGGCGTCGGTCATGGTCCGACAGGCTACGGACCGATCCTGGGGGTCCGCTCCCGCGCCCGTCGCGCCGCGCCGCTGCGAGGTGCGGGACGCCGGTGGCGCGCTGTCCGGGCAGGTCACGGACCTGCGTGGCAGGATCGACGCGTGCCCGAGCAGCCCGACCGCCCGTCCGACGACCTGCTGCGCCTCGCCGAGGCGTACGACGTGATCGGCCAGTACCAGGGCCACGACGGCGAGCAGCACGAGGCCAGCGCGCACACGCTGCGCGCCGTGCTCGCGGCGCTCGGCGTCGACGCCTCCACCCCCGAGCGCATCGAGCTCGCCCTCGCCCACGTCGAGGACATGCCGTGGCGGCGGACCCTGCCGCCCGTCGTCGTGGTGCGCGAGGGCCGCGAGGTGCAGGTGCCCGTGCACGTCACGCACGGCGACCCGGTCGAGGTGTGGGTCGAGCTCGACCCCGAGGCCGGGGGCGGGCGGCGCGAGGTGCCCCAGGCCGACGTGTACGTCGAGCCGCGCACCGTCGACGGCCGGCTGGTCGGCCGCGCCACCTTCACGCTGCCGGCGGACCTGCCGCTCGGCTGGCACGAGGTCTGGGCGGAGGGCCCGAGCGCGCAGGCGCACAGCCCGGTCGTCGTGACCCCGGACCGCCTGGAGCTGCCCGAGCAGCTGCGCGACGGACGCGCGTGGGGCCTCATGGCGCAGCTCTACTCCGTGCGCTCGCAGCGGTCGTGGGGCGTGGGGGACCTGGCCGACCTGGCGGAGCTCGGCTGGCTCGCGGGCCGGCAGGGCGCCGACTTCCTGCTCATCAACCCGCTGCACGCCGCGGAGCCGGTCGAGCCCCTGACGCCGAGCCCCTACCTGCCGACCACGCGCCGCTTCGTCAACCCGCTGTACGTGCGCCCCGAGGACGTGCGCGAGGCCGGGTACCTGTCCGCGGCCGACCGGGCGCTCGTCGAGTGGGCGGCCGAGCCCGTGCTGCCGCTCGACGTCGACCCCGGGCCGATCGACCGCGACGCGGTGTGGGCGGCCAAGCGGGCCGCCCTGGAGGTCGTCCACGCGCAGCCCCGCTCGGCCGCGCGCCAGGCGGCGTTCGACGCGTTCGTGGAGGAGCAGGGCGAGGGGCTGCGGACGTTCGCGCTGTGGTGCGCGCTCGTCGAGCGGTACGGGCCGCCGGAGACGTGGCCGGACGCGCTGCACGACCCGTGGTCGGACGAGGTCGTCGCCGCCGCGGTCGAGCTCGCCGACAAGGTGCGGTTCTGGTCCTGGCTGCAGTGGGTCGCCGACGAGCAGCTGGGCCGCGCCCAGCAGGCCGCCCTGGACGGCGGCATGACGCTCGGGATCATGCACGACCTCGCCGTGGGGGTGCACCCGGTCGGCGCGGACTCCTGGGCCCTGCGCGACGTGCTCGCCACGGGTGCGTCCGTCGGGGCGCCGCCGGACATGTACAACCAGCAGGGGCAGGACTGGTCGCAGCCGCCCTGGCACCCGACGGAGCTGGCGCGCGCCGGCTACAAGCCGTACCGCGACATGCTGCGCACCGTGCTGCGGCACGCGGGCGCGATCCGCATCGACCACGTCATCGGCCTGTTCCGCCTCTGGTGGGTGCCCGAGGGCAACAGCGCCGCCGAGGGCGCGTACGTGCGGTACGACCACGAGGCGTTCGTCGGCATCCTCGCGCTCGAGGCGCACCGTGCCGGCGCCGTGGTCATCGGCGAGGACCTGGGGACCGTCGAGCCGTGGGTGCGCGACTACCTGGCGGACCGCGGCGTCCTCGGCACGTCCGTGCTGTGGTTCGAGCAGACCGAGGACGGCCCGCTCCCTCCCGAGCGGTACCGCCGCGAGGTGCTGGCGACCGTCACGACGCACGACCTGCCGCCCACGGCGGGGTACCTCGCCGGTGAGCACGTGCAGCTGCGCGAGCGGCTCGGGCTGCTCACCAAGCCGCTGCGCGAGGTCCAGGCCGAGGCCGACGCGGAGCGCGAGCGCATGCTGGACGCGCTGCGCTCGCGGGGCCTGCTCGGGGACGACCCGTCCGAGCGGGAGGTCGTGGAGGCGCTGCACCGCTGGGTGCTCGCGACCCCGTCCGTGCTCGTGGGTGTCTCGCTCGCCGACGCGGTGGGGGAGCGCCGGGCGCAGAACCAGCCGGGGACCGACCAGGAGTACCCGAACTGGAAGGTGCCGCTCGCCGACGGCACGGGCAACCTCGTGCTCCTGGACGACCTGTTCACGAGCGCGCGGTTCGCCTCGCTGGCGCGCGTCATGAACGAGGGATGACCCCGGGGGAGCGTCTCCTCCCGCCGGGCCCGCCCCTGCGGCGCGTCCGCGTCGTCGGCAACTCCGGGGCGGGGAAGACGACGTACGCGCGGGCGCTCGCGGCCGCGCTCGGCGTGCCGCACGTCGAGCTGGACGAGGTGTTCTGGGGGCCGGGCTGGGTGCACCGCGACCCGGCCGAGGGCCGGGCGGACCTGCGGGCGCGCCTCGCCGGCACGGACGGCTGGGTGGTCGACGGCAGCTGGCAGTCGCGCCTGGCCGGGATGCTCGACGACGCGGACACCGTGGTCTGGCTGGACTACCCCCGTCGCACCGTGATGGGCCGCGTCGTGCGGCGCACGCTCCGCCGCGGCCTCACCCGCCAGGAGCTCTGGCACGGCAACCGGGAGCGGCTGGGCAACCTGTTGCGCCGCGACCCGGAGGAGAACATCGTGCGGTGGTCGTGGACGATGCACGACGCGTACCGCGAGCGCTACGCAGCGCTCGCGGCGTCCGGCACGACCCGCGTCGTGCGGCTGCGCTCGCCGCGCGAGGCCGCGGCGCTCCTGCGCGCGGTGGCGGCAGCCGGACCGCCTGCGACATGACGAGGGGCGACGCACCCGACGGTGCGTCGCCCCTCGTGCCGCGCCGTGTCAGCCGCGGCGGCGGTCCGCCTCCTGGGCGGCCAGCGCCCGGCGCACGCCGTCGCGGGACTCGGCCACCAGGCGGCGCAGCGCCGCCGGGGCGTCCGGGTGCCCGTCCAGCCACGCGTCGGTGGCGCCCAGCACGTCGACGTCCGCGTGGTCGGCGAGCAGGGTCGGGTACAGGCCGAGGACGACGTTCTGCGCCATCTCGTTCGTCTTCTCGGACCACACCCGCTCGAGCTCGGCGAAGTACGGCTCGACCCAGGGCAGCAGGAGCCCGGCGTCGTGCACGCGCCCGAACCCGCTGATGGTCGCGGCCTGCAGCGCGTTCGGCAGCTCGTCGCCCGTGACGACGGCGGCCCACGCGCGCTCCTTCGCCTCGGGCGTCGGCAGCGCGGCACGGGCGGCCGCCGCGGCGCGCTGACCCGTCGCGGTCGCGTCCTGCGAGAGCTGCGCCGCGACGTCCGTCTCACCGGCACGGCCGCCCGCGACGAGCGCCGTCAGCAGCTCCCACCGCAGGTCGGTGTCCACCGACAGCCCGTCGAGGGTGCGCCGCCCGTCGAGCAGGTCCGCGACCGCGTCGAGCTGGGCCTGCGTGCGCGAGCGGGCCGCGAACGCCTTGACGAGCTGCAGCTGCAGGTCCGAGCCGGCCGGCGCGGCCTGCGCCAGGGCCAGCAGCCGGTCGGCCGCGGCCACCTGCGCGGCCGCGCGGTGCTCGGGGGCGACGTAGAGGTCGAGCGTCGTGGTGAGCTGGCGCAGCAGCACGAGCACGACGGACGAGTCCGTCTCGTGCGCGACGTTGTTCAGCACGAGGTCCACGAAGTCGCGGGCGGGCGTCTCCCCGTCGCGCGTGGCGTCCCAGGCGGCGGCCCACACGAGCGTGCGGGGCAGGGAGTCGGTGAACCCGTCGAGGTGCGCGATCGCGGTGGCCATCGACGCCTCGTCGAGACGGACCTTCGCGTACGCGAGGTCGTCGTCGTTGACGAGCAGCAGGGCCGGCCGCGGGCGGCCGACGAGCTCCGGCACCTCGGTGCGCTCGCCGTCCACGTCGAGCTCGACGCGCACCGTGCGGACCAGGCGCGGCGCGCCGTCGACGTCCTGCACGTCGTACCCGCCGATCGCGAGCCGGTGCGGCCGCTGCGTCGGGTGCTCCTCGGGGACCTCCTGCAGCACCGCGAACGAGGTGACGGTGCCGTCCGCGTCGACCTCCACCGCCGGGCGCAGCAGCGTCACGCCGGCCTGCTCGAGCCACAGCGCCGACCACGCCGACAGGTCGCGGCCGGACGTCTCCTCGAGCTCGGCGAGCAGGTCGCGCAGCTGCGTGTTGCCCCACGCGTGCTTCGCGAAGTACGCGCGCACGCCGGCGAAGAACTGCTCCTGGCCGACCCAGGCGACGAGCTGCTTGAGCACCGAGGCGCCCTTGGCGTACGTGATGCCGTCGAAGTTGACCTCGACGTCCTCCAGGTCGCGCATGTCCGCCACGATCGGGTGGGTCGAGGGCAGCTGGTCCTGCCGGTACGCCCACGACTTCTCCAGCGAGGAGAAGGTCGTCCACGCGGACGTCCAGCGCGTGGCCTCGGCTGCGGCGAGGGTCGACGCGTACTCCGCGAACGACTCGTTCAGCCACAGGTCGTCCCACCAGCGCATCGTCACGAGGTCGCCGAACCACATGTGCGCGAGCTCGTGCAGGATCGTCACGGCGCGGCGCTCGACGGTGGCCTCGGGGACCTTGGACCGGAAGACGTACGACTCGAGGAACGTGACCGCGCCGGCGTTCTCCATCGCCCCCGCGTTGAACTCCGGCACGAACAGCTGGTCGTACTTCGCGAAGGGGTAGGGGACGCCGAAGCGCTCCTCGTAGAACCGGAAGCCGGCGCGCGTGACGTCCAGGATCTCGTCGGTGTCGAGGTGCTGGGCGAGCGAGGCGCGGCAGTACACGCCGAGCGGGATCGTCCGGCCGTCCGCGCTCACGAGCGAGTGGTGCTCGCCGTGGTACGGCCCCGCGACGACCGCGGTGACGTACGACGAGATGCGGGGCGTGGTCTCGAACCGCCACGTCGCGGTGCCCTCGTCGCGGCCGCCGTTGCGGTTCTGCCCGCCCTCGACGCGCTCCGGCTCACCCACCTGCGGGTAGTTGGACACCACGGTCCAGTGCGCGGGCGCCGTCACCGTGAACGTGAACGTCGCCTTGAGGTCGGGCTGCTCGAACACCGCGAACACGCGGCGGGAGTCCGCGACCTCGAACTGGCTGTACAGGTACACCTCGTCGTCGACCGGGTCGACGAACCGGTGCAGGCCCTCGCCGGTGTGCATGTAGGCGCACTCGGCCACGACCCGCAGCTCGTTCTCCTCGGCGAGGTCGTCCAGCCGGATGCGGGAGTCGGAGACGACCTGCGCCGGGTCGAGGCTGCGCCCGTTGAGCACGACCTCGTGCACGGCCGGCGCGATGAGGTCGACGAACGTGCTCGCCCCCGGCGTCGCCGAGAAGCGCACCGTCGTGACGGACCCGAACGTCTTCGGGCTCGTCGTCAGGTCGAGCGCGACGTCGTACGCGTGCGTGCGCACGAGCGCGGCGCGCTCCGCGGCCTCGGCACGGGTGAGGTTCTCTCCGGGCACGGATCGGCTCCGATCGGTCGGCGGCGGTGGCCGCGAGGAGGTCGGCGGCGACCGCCGGGTCGGCGACGCCCTGCGGTGGGCGCGGGGCCCGGGGCGCGGGTGGCGCGGGCAGGTACGGGGTCGGCCGTGACGGTCGTACGGGCCGCGGGGTCGCGGCCGGGACGATCATGCCACGGTGCCCCCGCCCGCCCCCGTGGGTGACCTGGGTGGTTTCGCGTGGCCGGGCGTCGTGTGATGGGCTTGCCCCCGCGCGACGCCGACGTCCTGCCGCCCCTGCGGCAGGGTCGCCGTCGCCCCTGTCGGAAGGAGTGGCCCGTGCCCGTCGTCGACTTCTGGTTCGACCCCGCCTGCCCGTGGGCGTGGATGACGTCGCGGTGGATGACCGAGGTCGAGCGCGTCCGCGACGTCGACGTCCGCTGGCACGTCATGAGCCTGTCGGTGCTCAACGAGGGACGCGACCTGCCCGAGGACTACCGGCGCCTCATGGACGAGTCGTGGGGTCCGGTCCGCGTCCTCGTCGCCGCCGCGCGCGACCACGGCGACGAGGTCCTCAAGCCGCTGTACGACGCGATGGGCACGCGCCGGCACCCCGGCGGGCGCCGTGACACCGACGCGATCGTCGCGGAGTCCCTCGCCGAGGTCGGGCTGCCCGCCGCGCTCGCCGACGTGGCCGCCACGCAGGAGGTCGACGACCTGCTGCGTGCCTCCCACGCGCAGGCGATGGAGCTCGTCGGCGACGACGTCGGCACGCCCGTCGTCGCGATCGACGGCGTCGGCTTCTTCGGCCCGGTCATGACGCCCGCACCGAAGGGCGAGGACGCGGGCCGGCTCTTCGACGGGCTCGCGCTGGTCACGAGCGTGCCCGGCTTCTACGAGCTCAAGCGCACGCGCACCGTCGGACCGATCCTCGACGACGCCCCCGACGGCGGGGCGGCGCGGGGGTCCTGATGGCCGGCCGTGGGCTCGCCGGGCTCAGCCCCGGCATGAAGGCGTTCCTCGCGGTCGACGTGGTGCTCGTCGTGGTGCTCGTCGTGCTGCTCTTCGCCCTGCGCGGGGGCGGCCCGGACGAGGGCGCCGCGGGCGGGCCGACCGCGACGGGCACGGCCGCGCCCACGGGCGAGGCGACGGCCGAGCCGGAGCCGGTCTCGTTCGTGCTGCCCAGCGGCAACATCGGCTGCGACATGACCGCGGGCGGCGTCGAGTGCCGCATCGCGAGCTTCACCTACGCGCCCCCGCAGGTCGCCGGGTGCGAGGGCACGACGGGCAACGTCGTGCGGCTCGACGCGCAGGGCTTCGCGTTCGCGTGCGTCGAGGACGAGCCGCCGGCGGTCGCCGCGCCCGGCGCGACCCGCCTCGAGTACGGCAGGGAGACGACGGTCGGCGACTGGACGTGCGGGGCCGGCACCGACGGCGTGACCTGCACCGGCCCGGGCGGTGTGGGCTTCCGGCTCGCCCGCGCCGACTGGAGCGAGCTGCCCTGAGCCTCCCGGCCGGTGCCGCCCCTGCGCGGAGCGGCACCGACCGGCGGGCGTCACCAGATGTGGACGCGGTCCGCCGGGTCGAGCCACAGCCCGTCGCCGGGCTGCACGTCGAACGCGGCGTAGAACTCGTCGATGTTGCGCACGACGCCGTTGCAGCGGAACTCGTCCGGCGCGTGCGGGTCGGTCGCCAGGCGCCGGACCACCTCCTCGTCGCGGCCCTTCGTCCGCCACGACTGCGCCCACCCGAGGAACACGCGCTGCAGGCCCGTGTACCCGTCGAGCACGGGCGCCTCCTCCAGGGGGCGGCCCAGCGCGATGCGGTAGGCGGTGATCGCGATCGCGAGCCCGCCGAGGTCGCCGATGTTCTCGCCGACGGTGAGCTCGCCGTTCACGTGGTGGGTGCCGCCGAGCTGCTTCGGGGAGTAGCCGTCGTACTGGGCGACGAGCGCCTTCGTCCGCCGCTCGAACTCGGCGCGGTCCTCGGCCGTCCACCAGTCCTCGAGCCGGCCGTCGCCGTCGTACTTCGACCCCTGGTCGTCGAACCCGTGCCCGATCTCGTGGCCGATGACGGCCCCGATCCCGCCGAAGTTCACCGCGTCGTCCGCGTCGGCGTCGAAGAACGGCGGCTGCAGGATCGCCGCGGGGAACACGATCTCGTTCATCCCCGGGTTGTAGTAGGCGTTCACGGTCTGCGGGGTCATGAACCACTCGTCGCGGTCGATCGGGTTGCCGATCTTGCCCAGCTCGCGGTCCTGCTCGAACGCGTTCGCGCGGCGCACGTTGCCGACCAGGTCGTCCGCGCGCACCTCGAGGGCCGAGTAGTCGCGCCAGCGCACCGGGTAGCCGATCTTGGGCGTGAACTTCTCGAGCTTCGCGAGCGCCTTCGCGCGGGTCTCCTCGCCCATCCAGTCGAGACGGGAGATCGACTCGCGGTAGGCCTCGATGAGGTGGCCGACGAGGGCGTCCATGCGCTCCTTGTGCGTCGGCGGGAAGTGCCGCTCGACGTACACCTTGCCGACCGCCTCGCCGAGCGCGCCCTGCACGAGGCCCACGCCCCGCTTCCACCGCTCGCGCAGCTCCTGCGCGCCGGTGAGCGTGCGGCCGTAGAAGTCGAAGTTCGCCTGCACCAGCGCGTCCGTCAGGTACGGGGCGCGCGAGGAGACCACGTGGTACGTCGCCCAGGCCTGCCAGTCCGCGAGGGGCACGTCGGTCCACGCCTGCGCGAAGCCCTCGGCGAACGACGGCTCGCGCACCACCAGGCGGTCCAGCGCACCCTCGGGCGCGCCGAGGGCCACGGCCCACGCCCGCCAGTCGAAGCCCGGCGCACGCTCCGCGAGCTCGGCCAGCGTCATCGGGTTGTAGGTCAGGTCGGCGTCGCGGTCCTTGACGACGTCCCAGTGCGCCGCAGCGAGGCGGGTCTCGAGGGCGACCACGCGCTCGGACAGGTCCTCCGGGTCGCCCGCGCCGACGACGCCCGACACGTCCCGGACGAGCCCGAGCATGCGCGCCACGTGCGGCCGGTACGCCGCCAGCAGCGCGGCGTGCTGCTCCTCGCGGTAGTAGGCCTCGTCGGGCAGGCCGAGGCCGCCCTGGACGAGGTGCACGACGTACGTGTCGGGGTCCTTGGCGTCGTTGTCGACGTAGAACTCCACGACGCCCGCGGCACCCGTGCGCTGCAGCGCACCCAGCGCGGCGGTCAGCTCCTGCGACGTGGTCGCGCGGTCGACGAGGGCGAGGTCCTCGCGCAGCGGCTCCAGCCCGGCCGCCTCCACGGCGTCGGTGTCCATGAAGCTCGCGTACAGCGCGCCGATCTTCGCCTCGACGCCGTCGGCGTCGCCGCCGGCCGCCGCCGCGTCCGTGATGATGTCGCGGACCTGGCGCTCGGCCTCGTCGTGCAGGGCGCGGAACGTGCCGTCCATCGCGCGGTCCGGGGGGATGACGTGGGAGGCGGCCCAGCGGCCGTTCACGTAGGCGTACAGGTCGTCCTGGGGGCGCGTCGTCGGGTCCAGGTCCTCGAGGGGGAGTCCGCTGCGGGTCATGCGCGACAGCCTACGGACGCGGGTGCGTCGTAGACGTCGCGCTGCGGCAGGATGACCCCATGCGCATCCACGTCGCCGCCGACCACGCCGGGTACGAGCTCAAGGCCGCGCTCGTCGAGCACCTGCGCGCCGCGGACCACGAGGTCGTGGACCACGGCGCGCACGAGTACGACAAGGAGGACGACTACCCGTCCTTCTGCATCGCGGCCGGTGAGGCCGTCGTCGCCGACCCCGGTTCGCTCGCGGTCGTCATCGGCGGGTCCGGCAACGGCGAGCAGATCGCCGCCAACAAGGTGACGGGCGTGCGCGCGGCGCTCGCGTGGAACCTCGACACCGCCCGGCTCGGCCGCCAGCACAACGACGCGAACGTGGTCGCGATCGGTGCGCGCCAGCACTCCGTGGACGAGGCCCTCGCGCTCGTCGACGCGTTCCTCGCGGAGCCGTTCAGCGGCGACCCGCGCCACCAGCGCCGCATCGACGAGATGGCGGCGTACGAGCGCTCGCGCGGCTGACACGAGCCCGGTCAGAACACCCAGCTGCACACGGGGGCGACGGGCCAGGCGAGGGCCGCCGCCACCGCGTCGACGTCCACGCCGTCGCGGACCGTGACCAGCCCCGCCCGCGCCATCGCGGCGAGGGAGCGCCCGCCGAGGTAGGCCGCGCCGAGCTCGCGCACGTCGAGCACGAGGTCCGGCTCGGCGTCGGTGCGCGTCACCTCGACGGCGTCGTCCGGGGCGGCCGCGAGCCGCCAGCGCCCCGCGTTCTGCGGCAGCAGGCCGTCCCGCACGTCGAGCACGACGTCGAGCGGCGCCGCGTACCGCCGCGAGGCCAGCGCGGCCGGCAGGTCGAGCAGGCGCACCCAGACGTTGTCGGCGAGCCGCGGACGCCCCGGGCGGGGGTCGACGAGCAGGTGCGTGAGCACGTCGTCGACCGGCAGCATCGGCGTCTCCACCGTGGCGGTGAGGTCGAGGTCGAGCAGGAACGACCACAGGCGGTGCGCGGCGGCGGCGTCGACCGCGAGGGCCTCGCGCACCTTCACCACGAACGCCGGCCCGGAGGGCTCCCACGCCGGCTTGCGCGCGAACGTCGCAGCCGCGCGGACCTCGCCCGCCGCGTCGGCGACGAGGGCGACCAGCAGCGGCTCCGCGCCGTCCCGCCACGGCGGCGGGTCGACCAGGGCACGCGTCCGCAGCGCGGGCGTCGTGCGCGTCGCCCAGCCGGGACGGCCGGCGCCGGCCCGGACGTGCAGGTCGTCGATCAGGGCGCCGTGGCGCTCCACGTCCGCCGCCTCGAGGCGCACGTCCAGCTCCGCGCTGCCCGCGACGGGACGCAGGGCCGCCCGGCGCGGCAGGGTCAGCCGCAGGTCGTCGGCCGCGCACCCGTACCCGAACCGCCCGTAGATGGGCGCCTCGGCGGCGAACAGCGCCGACACGACCTCGCCGCGGGCCAGGGAGCGGTCGAGGTGCGCGCGGACCATCGCGCGCAGCAGGCCGCGCCGGCGCTGGTCGGGGCGCACCCCGACCCAGGTGAGGCCGGCGCAGGGCACGACCCCGCCGGGCACGGGGAGCCGGAAGGGGTAGGAGCCGTGCACCGCGGCGACGGAGCCGTCCGGCGCCTCGACGCCGACCATGCGGTCGTGCGGGACGGGGAACGGGACCACCGCGTCGACGGCGGGGTCCGGGGGGACGACGAACGCGAGTCGGTCGACGGCCAGGAACTCGTCCTGCCGCTCCGCGGGCAGCTGGAGGAGGCGGTAGCCCTCGGGGAGGTCGCTCATGGGCCCATGGTGGGCGAGAGCCGCGCCCGGGGCATGCGATGTGGCCGCTGACCTGGTGCACTCCCCGTGCGCCCGGCCGATCGCGCCCACTAATCTCACGAGGTGGGCGCGGGGAGGGGGACCGGTGGCGCCGTGGCGCTCGTGCGCCGCGCGGCCCGTCGTGTCGTGGGCGCGTGGTCCCAGGCCGTGCTCACGCTGGCGTTCGTCCTCACCGGCGTCGCGCTCGCCGTCGCCGTCGCGCGCGACCCCCGCTGGTTCTCGCCGTCGGCGTTCGTGCTCCTGCTGCTCGTCGCCGCCTCGGTGCTGCGGTGGCGGGCGCTCGTCCTCGTCGTCGCCGTCGTGCTCGGCCTCACCACGCTGCTCGCGGTGGTCGCGACCCCGACGATGCCGCCGGGCGCCGCCGTCGTCCTGCTGCTCGCGTGCGCGGCGGTGCTCGTCTTCTCGTGGGAGCGGGTGCGGCTGGGCCTGCAGGGAGCGCCGGGCGCGCTCATGCTCGTCGACCTGCGGGACCGGCTGAGCGCGGGCGCCCGGGTGCCGCCGCTGCCGCCGGGGTGGTCCGCGGAGGTCGAGGTGCGCTCGGCCCACGGCGCGGGGTTCTCGGGAGACTTCGTGGTGACGCGGCTCGTCGAGGGCCGGCGGCTCGAGGTGGCGCTCGTCGACGTCTCCGGCAAGGGCCAGGGCGCCGGCGTCCGGTCGCTGCAGCTGTCGGGCGCCTTCGGCGGCCTGCTCGGCGCGATGGATCCGCCACGCTTCCTGCCCGCCGCGAACGCGTACCTGCTCGACCAGGCGTGGGACGAGGGCTTCGCCACCGCCGTGCACCTCGCGGTCGACCTGCGGACCGGGGACTGGACGCTCGCCGCGGCCGGGCACCCGCCGCCCGTCCTGCTCGACGCCGAGTGCGGGCGGGTGGAGCTGCTGGCGGCCGAGCCGGGGCCCGCGCTCGGCGTCGTCGACGGCATCGCGCCCCGCGTCCGCACGGGCACGCTGCGCCCGGGCGACGTCGTCGTCCTGTACACCGACGGGCTCGTGGAGTCGCCCGGGCGGGACCTGGACCAGGGGATCGACCGGCTGCTGGGCGTGGTCGAGGCCGTCGTGGCGGCCGGGGGCGGCGGCGCGTCGGCGGTGCTGGACGGCATGCGGGCACCCGACGACGACGACCGGGCGGTCGTCGTCGTGCGGAGGTCGTGAGCGTGGACGAGTCGTACGCGGCCGAGGTCCGTGCGGTCGTCGCCGCCGTCCCGCCCGGGCGCGCCATCACCTACGGGCTCGTCGCCGAGGTGGTCGCCGACCGTGCGCTCGCCGCCGGCCGGCCGGCGCGCGGCGGCCCCCGGCAGGTGGGTCAGGTGCTCGCGCGCGGGGACGGGGACGTGCCGTGGTGGCGCGTCGTGAACGCGGCCGGCTCGCCCCCGGCGCACCACCTCGCGCGGGCGCTGGAGCACCTGCGCGCCGAGGGCACCCCGCTCACCGAGGACGGCACGCGCGTGCGCCTGCGCGCGGCGGTGTGGTTCCCGGAGGACTGAGCGACGCCGCGGGTCCCGGGGCCGTGCGTCGGCCCGGGACCCGCGGTGCGGGTCAGCCCAGCGCCCGGCGGGAGCTGATGACGCCGGTGTCGAACCCGGCCAGGTGCAGCCCCCCGTGGAAGCGCGCGTGCTCGATCTTCACGCAGCGGTCCATGACGACCTGGAGCCCGGCCTCCTCGCCGCGGCGGGCGACGTCCTCGTGCCACGACCCGAGCTGGAGCCAGAGGGTGCGGGCACCGACCGCGACGGTCTCGTCCAGCACGGTCGGCAGGTCGTCGTGCCGGCGGAAGACGTCGACGAGGTCCGGCACGACCGGCAGCGCGTCGAGCGACGGGTACACCGGCCGGCCGAGGATCTCCGTGGCGCGCGGGTTGACGAAGTAGACGTCGTACGGCGAGCTCGACAGCAGGTACGTCGAGACGAAGTACGACGCGCGGGACGGGTTGGCCGACGCGCCGACGATCGCGATCGAGCGCGTGCCGCGCAGGATCGACAGCCGCTCCGGCGCGCTCGGCCCCTGCCAGGTGCGGGCGCTCACCGGGCCACCGCCGTCGCGTCCGCGTCGGCCACGGGGGTGCCCGACCGGTCGAGCCCGGTCGCGGTGGTCAGGGCCTGGTCGAGGTCCCACACGATGTCCTCCGCGTCCTCGAGGCCGACGCTGATCCGTACGAGGTCCTCCGGGACCCCCGCCGCGACGAGCTGCTCGGCCGACAGCTGCTGGTGCGTCGTCGACCCGGGGTGGATGACGAGGGTGCGGGCGTCGCCCACGTTCGCCAGGTGGCTCGCGAGCTGCAGGCCCTCGATGAACCGCCGCCCCACCTCCCGGCCGCTGCGCTCCGCGGTCTCCCGCAGGCCGAACGCGAACACCGACCCGGGCCCGAGGGGCAGGTACCGCCGCGCGCGCTCGTGGTGCGGGTGGGACGGCAGGCCGGCCCACAGGACGTAGCCGACGCGCGGGTCGGCCTCGAGCCACTCGGCGACGACGCGCGCGTTCGCCAGGTGCGCGTCGAGGCGCTGCGGGAGGGTCTCGACGCCCTGCAGCAGCTGGAACGCGGACTGCGGCGACAGCGCCGGCCCGATGTCGCGCAGCTGCTCCGAGCGCAGCTTCGTGAGGAACCCGTACTCGCCGAAGTTCTCCCACCAGCTCACGCCGCCGTAGGACGGCACGGGCTCGGTCATCTGCGGGAACCTCCCGTTGCCCCAGTCGAACCGGCCCGACTCCACGACGACGCCGCCGAGCGTCGTGCCGTGCCCGCCGAGGAACTTGGTGGCCGAGTGGATGACGACGTCGGCGCCGTGCTCGAGCGGCCGGATCAGGTACGGGGTCGAGAGCGTCGAGTCCACGACGAGCGGCACGCCGGCGGCGTGCGCGACCTCGGCGAGCCCGGCCAGGTCCGCGACCTCGCCGGAGGGGTTCGCCACGACCTCGGTGTAGACGACCTTCGTCTCCGGGCGGATCGCCGCGGCGTAGTCCGCCGGGTCGGTCCCGGCCACGAACGTCGTCTCGACGCCGAACCGGCGCAGCGTGACGTCGAGCTGCGTGACCGTGCCGCCGTAGAGCTGCGCCGAGGCGACGACGTGGTCGCCCGCGCCGACGAGCGCCGCGAACGTGATGAACTCCGCCGCCATGCCGGACGACGTCGCGACCGCGCCGATGCCGCCCTCGAGCGACGCGATGCGCTCCTCGAGCGCCGCGACCGTGGGGTTGCCGATGCGGGAGTAGATGTTCCCGTACTTCTGCAGCGCGAACAGGTTCGCGGCGTCGGCGGTGTCCTGGAAGACGAACGACGTCGTCTGGTAGATCGGCACGGCGCGCGCGCCCGTCGCGGCGTCGGGGATGCCGCCGGCGTGCAGAGCGCGGGTGCGGAAGCCGAAGCGGTGCTCGCTCACGGTGCTCCTCGGGGGACGGGGGCCGCGGGGGGACGGCCGTGGTGCCGCGGCGCGGGGTCGCCGTGCCGCAGCGGTGGTCGGGGACGGGTGGTCAGGGGGTCGTGCGCAGCCCGGCCGCCGCGACGAGCGCGGCCACCTGGTCGACGGCCCACGGGTTCTGCAACGAGGTCGTGTCGCCCAGCGGCGTGCCCTCGACGAGCTGCGTGAGCAGCCGACGCATGATCTTGCCGGACCGCGTCTTGGGGACCTCCGGCACGACCAGCACGTGGCGCGGCTTGGCGACCGGCCCGATCTCGGCGGCCACGTGCGCGCGCAGCGCCTCGCGGACCTCCTCGGCGGCGGCGACCCACGCGGTGTGGTCGTCGACGTCGCCGGGCGGCGCGGCCGGCACGACGAACGCCGCGATCGCCTGACCCGTCACCGGGTCGGCGACGCCCGCCACGCCCGCCTCGCCGACGGCGGGGTGCGCCACGAGCGCGGACTCCACCTCGATGGTCGACAGCCGGTGGCCGGACACGTTGATGACGTCGTCGATGCGGCCCAGCAGCCACACGTACCGGTCCTCGTCGTAGGACGCGCCGTCCCCGGCGAGGAAGTACCCCCCGTGCGGACCGTGGCCGGCGAAGCGCCGCCAGTACGCGTCGAGGTAGCGCCGCGGGTCGCGCCACACGGTGCGGGCCATGCCCGGCCAGGGGCGCTCGACGACGAGGAAGCCGCCCTCGCCGGGCCCCACCTCGACACCGTCCTCGTCGACGACCTTCGCCGCGACGCCGGGCAGCGGCCGTGTGGCCGACCCGGGCTTGAGGGTCGTGACGCCCGGCAGGGGCGCGATCATCGCGGCACCCGTCTCGGACTGCCACCACGTGTCGACCACGGGCGCGCGGTCGGCACCGAACGTGCGCCGGAACCACACCCACGCCTCGGGGTTGATGGCCTCGCCGACCGTGCCGAGCAGGCGGACCGTCGACAGGTCGTACGCGCTGCCGTCGGCCCGCGCCGGCAGGTCGTCGCCGAACCAGGTCATGAACGTCCGGATCAGCGTCGGCGCCGTGTAGTAGGTCGTGACCCCGTAGCGCTCGATCACCTCGAGGTGCCGGGCGCGGTGCGGCGTGTCGGGCGTGCCCTCGTAGACCACCTGGGTCGCGCCGTTCGCGAGCGGCCCGTACAGGACGTACGTGTGCGCGGTGACCCACGCGAGATCCGCGGTGCACCAGTGCACGTCCGACGGCTTGTGGTCGAAGGCCGCCCAGTACGACCAGGCCGCGTGCGTGAGGTACCCGCCGGCCGTGTGCACGAGGCCCTTCGGCCGCCCGGTGGTGCCCGACGTGTAGATGACGAACAGCGGGTGCTCCGCGTCGAACGACTCCGCCTCGTGCACCTCCGGCGCGGTGTCGACCACGTCGTGCCACCAGACGTCGCGGCCCTCGGTCCACGGGACGTCCTGGCCGGTCCTGCGCACGACGAGCACGTGCTCGACGTGGTCCAGCCCCGCGACGGCCGCGTCGGCGGTGGACTTGACCTCGACGTCCACGCCGCGGCGGACCTGGCCGTCGCTCGTCACGAGGACCTTCGCGCCGGTGTCCTGCACGCGGAACCGCAGCGCCTCGGCCGAGAACCCGCCGAACACGAGCGAGTGCACGGCGCCGATGCGGGCGATCGCGAGCGTCACGACGACCGTCTCGGCGAGCACGGGCAGGTAGACGACGACGCGGTCGCCCGGGCCGACGCCGAGCGCCGTGAGCGCGTTGGCGGCGCGGGCCACCTCGCGCTGGAGCTGCGCGTACGTGAGCGAGCGGCGGTCGCCGCGCTCGCCCTCGACGTGCAGCGCGACGACGTCGCCGCGGCCCTCGTCGACGTGGCGGTCCACGCAGTTCACGGCCACGTTGAGGCGTCCGCCGACGAACCAGCGGGCCTCCGGCACGGTCAGCTCGTCCTCGGCGCCGCCGGGCACCGGCACCGGCGGCGCCCACGTGTGCGCCGTGTGCCACGGCGTGTCCCAGCGCAGACGCCGGGCGGCGTCCTCCCAGAACCCCACCGGGTCGGCCTCGGCGCGCTCCCACGCGTCGGGGCCGACGTTCGCGGCGGCGGCCAGCTCGGGCGGCGGCGCGTACGTGCGCGTCTCGGTCTGCAGGGCCGTGATGGTGCTCATGCGTACCTCCGCAGGAGCGCGCGCTCGCCGAGGGCGACGAGGGAGTCGGACAGCTTGCCCAGCAGCGCGAGCAGCACGATCGCGAGCAGGATGCGGTCCACGCGGCCGCTGTTCTGGGAGTCGTTCAACAGGAAGCCCAGCCCCATCGACGACGCGATGAGCTCGGCCGCCACGAGGAACAGCCACGCCTGCGCGAGGGCGAGCCGCAGCCCGGACAGCACGGACGGCAGGACGGCGGGCAGCTGCACCGTCTGCAGCAGCCGCACGCCGCGCAGGCCGAACGCGCGCCCCGCCTCGACCAGGTGCGGGTCGACGTGCCGCAGGGCGGCCGCGACCGTGGTGTACACGGGGAAGAACGCGCCGATCGCGATCAGCGTGACCTTCGACTCCTCGCCGATCTTCAGCCAGAGGATGAGCAGCGGCACCCACGCGAGCGACGGCACGGCCCGCACCGCGCCGAGCAGCGGGGCGAGCAGCACGTCCGCGGCCCGCGACAGGCCCACGAGCGAGCCGAGCACCAGGCCGACCGCCGCACCGGTGACGAACCCGATGAGCACGCGCTGCACGGAGATCGCGACGTGCGTCTGCAGCTGGCCGCGCGCGAGCAGGTCGAGCGCGGCGTCCCACACCGAGGCCGGTGCGGGCAGCTGGTACGGCGGCACGAGGCCGCCGGCCGTCACGGCGTGCCACACGGCGAGCAGGAGCAGCGGCAGCAGCGCGCCGCCGACGACCCGCACGACGCGGCGCGACCAGAAGCCGCCCCGCGCTCGTCCGGGTGCGGCGGCGCCGGCGGGCGCGGCGTCGGCACCGCGCATCGCGTCGAACGGGTTGAGCGCGCGCAGCGGGCGGCCCGCGCGGTCGGTGACGGGGCCGGTGCCGGTCCCGGCGACGTGGTCGGTCATGACTGCTCCTGGGGGACGAGGAGGGGCGGTCGGGTCCGTGGCGCCCCGCCGGGGGAGCGGGGCGCCGCGGTCGGGTCAGCCGTCGATGCGCGAGGGGTCGGCCTCCTGCGCGAACCGGGGCTCGAACAGCGCCTCGAGGGCCCTGTCGATGTCGTCCTGGCTCGCGACGTCGCCCGACTCCACGAAGATCGGCCCGACCACCTCGAGCACCTCGCGCTGCGCGTCGCCCGGGACCGGGTCGACGGCGAGGTTCGTCCGCTCGCCGATGACCTTGGCCGCCACGGCCGGCTCGATGCCCGCGACCTCGGCGAGGATCGCCACGACCTCGTCCGGGTTCTCCTGCGCCCACGCGCGCGCCTTCTCGTACGCGTCGACGACCGCCTGCGCGACGTCGGGGCTCTGCTCGAGGAAGTCCTCGGTCGCGTTGAGGAAGCCGTAGGTGTTGAAGTCGATGTTGCGGTAGATCAGCTGCGTGCCCGACTCGGCCTCGCTCGCCGCCATGATCGGGTCGAGGCCCGACCACGCGTCGACCGAGCCCTGCTCGAGAGCGGTGCGCCCGTCGGCGTGCTGGAGGTTCTGCACCTCGACCTGGTCGAGCGGGACACCGGCCTCCTCCAGCGACTGGAGCAGGAAGAAGTAGGGGTCCGTCCCCTTGGTGGCCGCGACCGAGCGGCCCGCGAGGTCCGCGACCGACGTGATGTCCGAGCCGGCCGGCACGACGATCGCCGACCACTCCGGCTGGGAGTAGATGTCGATCGTGCGGATGGGCGAGCCGTTCGAGCGCGCGAGCAGCGCCGCCGAGCCGGCCGTCGAGCCGACGTCCACGGCGCCCGCGCGCAGCGCCTCGTTCGCCTTGTTCGACCCGGCCGACTGCACCCAGTTCACGGTGACCTCGTCGCCGAACGTCTCCTCCAGCCAGCCCTGGTCCTTGATGACCAGGCTCAGCGGGTTGTACGTCGCGAAGTCGATGTCGAGCGTGTCGGTGCTCCAACCGGCGTCGCCGGACGCGGTGCCTGCGGGCTCGGCGGCGGCCGGGGCGGAGCCCTCGCCGGGCACGCAGCCGGCCAGCGCCAGGGCGGTCGCGAGGGCCAGCGCGGTGGCGGGGACGGAGGTGCGCAGGGTCATCGGTGGTCCTTCGGGGAGGCGGCCGGGGCCGGGAGCGGGAGGGGGAGGTGGTCAGATCGAGTGGTGCGCGTCGGGGTCGCCCGGGCGGACGTGGTGGGTGGCGACGCCCAGGCCCTCGAGCAGCTCGGCGCGCAGCTCCGCGAGGCGGTGGTCCGCGCGGTCGCGGGGCCGGCGGCCGGGCACGTCGATGACGCGCGCGACGCTGCCGAGGTCCTCCGCGCCGCCTGCGAGCGAGCGCAGGAGGAGCACGCGGTCCGCGAGGTAGAGCGCCTCCTCGACGTCGTGCGTGACGAGCAGGACCGTCGCCGGCTCCGCCGCGTGCACGTCGAGCAGCAGGTCCTGCATGCGCAGCCGCGTGAGGGCGTCGAGGGCGCCGAACGGCTCGTCCAGCAGCAGCACGCCGGGGTTGCGGGCGAGGGCACGGGCCAGGGACGCGCGCTGCGCCATGCCGCCCGAGACCTGCCGCGGCCGCAGGTCGGCCGACTCGCCGAGGCCGACGAGGCGCAGGAGCTCGGCCACGCGGGCGCGGCCGGCGTCCTTCGGCGTCCCGCGGGGCAGCCCGAGCGCGACGTTCGCGGCGAGCGTCCGCCAGGGCAGCAGCCGCGGCTCCTGGAACGCCACGGCCGTGCGGCGGTCGATGCCCGCCACGGGGGTGCCGTCGAGCAGGACGCGTCCGCCGTCGGGGGTGTCGAGGCCGCTCACCTGCCGCAGCAGCGTCGACTTGCCGCAGCCGGAGGGCCCGACCAGCGCGACGATCTCACCGGCGTGCAGCTCGAGGTCGACGCCGCGCAGCACCGGCCGGGTGCCTGCGGCTGTCGCGAACGTGCGGCGCACGTCCTGCAGCACGACGCCGTGCGCGGGGCGGTCCGTGCGGACCGGGGTGGTGAGGGCCATGGGGACGTCCCGGGGGTCGGGCGCGGACGTCCGGCGGGCCGGGCGCCCACGAGGGGGCGGGCACCGGCGTGACCCGCGGGGGAGCGGGTCGGCGTGCTGGGGTCAGCGGGCGCCGGTGCGGGGCGTGCAGCAGCACGACCGACAGCACCGGCACATGAGCGCCGACGGGGCGACGGGGAGGAGCGCGCGCGACGTCGTCATGTCGTCCTCCTCCGTCCGTCCGGCGTGGTCTCGCTGGCTGAGACGCGGTGACCACGTCTCGGACGCACTGTAGCCGTGCGTCCAGGACCGGGGCAACGACGTCCGTCCGCGGGCGCGCCGAGGGGGCGGGAGGTCGCACCTCCCGCCCCCTCGGGCGCGCCTCGCCGGCGCGGACCGCGCGCGCCGGCGCGGACCGCGCGCGCTGACCCGCTCAGTCACCCGCGGCCGTGCCGGCCTCCTCCTGCGCCCACAGCGCGGCGAGCCGGGGCAGCGTGCGCGGGTCCGTCTGCGCGAGGACCGTCGTGATCGCCGTCGCCCGCCACGCCGGCAGCTGCGCGCGGACGTCGTCCTCCGTGCCGACCAGCGCCACGTCGCGCACGAGCTCCGTCGGCACGGCCGCGGCCGCGCGTGCCCGGTCGCCCGCGAGGAAGTGCGCCTGCACCTCGTCGCACGCCTCCGCGTACCCGAGCCGGTCGAGCACGTCCCGGTGGAAGTTCGCCCCCTTGGCGCCCATGCCGCCCGCGTACAGCGCGACGAACGGGCGCACGACGTCGGCCGCCTCCTCCACCGACCCGGCGAGCACCACCGGCACGGTCGCGACCACCTCGAAGTCCTCGGCCGGGCGCAGCGCGGCCGACCGCCGGGCGAACCCGTCCGCCAGCCGGGTCCGGTACTCCGCGTCCATGCGCGGGGAGTAGAAGAGGGGCAGCCAGCCGTCGGCGATCTCGGCCGCCAGCGCGACGTTGCGCGGCCCCTCCGCCGCCAGGTGGATCGGCAGGTCCGCGCGCAGGGGGTGGACCGTCGAGCGCAGCGCCTTGCCGAGCCCCGCCCCCTCGTCCGCCGGCAGCGGCAGCCGGTAGAAGTCCCCGTCGAACCGCACGGGCGCCTCGCGGGCGAGCACCTGCCGCACGACCGCGACGTACTCCCGCGTCCTGGCCAGCGGGCGCGGGTACGGCTGGCCGTACCAGCCCTCGACGACCTGCGGGCCCGAGGCGCCCAGCCCCAGCACGAACCGGCCCCCGCACAGGTGGTCGAGCGTCAGCGCGGCCATCGCGGTCGCCGTCGGGGTGCGGGCGGACACCTGCGCGATCGCGGTGCCGAGCCGCACGCGCCGGGTCCCGGCGCCCCACCACGCGAGCGGTGTGAAGGCGTCGGACCCGTACGCCTCGGCGGTCCAGACGGAGTCCAGGCCGAGCGCGTCGGCGGCGTGCACCGCCTCCTGCGCACCCGGGGGCGGACCCGCCGACCAGTAGCCGGTGTGGTAGCCCAGTCGCATCCGTGGTCCTCCGTCGCCGTCGACGCACCCGCCGGTCGGCCGGCGCACGCGGCGACACGTTACCCGCGGGTAGCCCCGCGCGAGCGGTCCGCGAGCGTGTTGAGCAGGGCGGCGGCGGTGGCGGCGTCGTCCACGGTCACGACCATGGCGCGGCCGCCCGTGCGCCGGACCTCGAGGCCCTCGCCCCTGCGCAGGACCACGCCCACGCGCCCCTGCGCACCGACGCGGTAGCCCCAGCCGCCGAAGTCGGCGAACGGGTCGACCGTCACCGTGCGCGCCTCCTCGACCTCGTCGAGCGGCACCCGCAGCGTCGGCCAGCCGAGCGCGGACCGGGCCGTGAGCCCGGCGGCGTCGACCCGCACGCGGAACACCGACATGGCGCCCAGCAGGGCCGCGAGGACGACGACCAGCAGCCACAGCGCGGGCATCGGCATCGTGACCGCGAGGCCGGCGACGAGCAGCACGGCCGCGCCCCCGGCCACCAGCACGGTCGACCCCGACGCGGTCCGGGTCCACGCGGCCCGCTCGTGCTCGGCCAGCGGCACCCGGGGCGCGTCCGGGTCGACCGGGCGGTCCGCGGGGAGCGCGCGGTCGCCGGGGGTCGCCCACGCGGCGAGGGCTCCGGCGACGAGCCCGCCGACGAGCATCGCCGTGACCGCCGCGCCCACGTCCCCGACGTCCCGCGCGTCCGTCAGCCCGCGCTGCGCGTGCAGCACGCCCAGGACCAGCGCCGACAGCCCGACCGACAGCCCGGTCGCCATGCCGGCGCAGAGGCGGCGCACGGACGCCTGACGGCCGGCGACGACGGCCAGGACGAGCGCGCCCGCCGCGAGGACGAGCGCGACCGCGCCCGTGCCGAGGAGCAGGCGGGGCAGGGTGTCGAACCCGTCGACGCCCGAGGGGCCCCAGTGGATCGCGACGGGGTCGGGCAGGTCGGGCGCCCACGAGAGCGCGACGCCGGCGGCGGCGGCGACGACGACGAGCGGGACCACGCCGCACAGCAGGACGCTGCTGGCTCGGTGCGGCACGGGCCCGGCCGGGGCGGCGGGGTGCGGTGCGGTCATCGCAGGGCCTCCTTCACGAGGGTGGTGACGGTCTCCGGGGCGACGGCGAGCCGGCGCGCGACCTGCGCCAGCCGGGCGACGGCGTCGTGCAGCTCGGTGAGGTCGGCGCCGGCGCGGGCGGCCACGACGGCGCCGCGGCCCCGGTGCAGCTCGATGACGCCCTCGTCCCGCAGGTCCTGGTAGGCGTGCAGGACGGTGTGCAGGTTGACGTCGAGCGCCCCGGCGAGCTCGCGGGCGGACGGCAGGCGCTCGCCGGCGCGCAGCTCGCCCCGGGCGACGCCGGAGCGGACCTGCGCGGCGAGCTGGGCGTACAGCGGCTCGCCGGAGGCGGTGTCGATGCGGAAGAGCACGCCCCGAGTCTAGTAGTTACCTAACATCTATAACAAGTCCGTCGTGGCACGGGAACTTCACCCGGTCGTCGGTCGCCCTGCGGCCGGAAGTCATCCACGGCTGTGACCGTGGTCGTGGCCGGCCGCCCAGGCCCGGCCGCAACCGACAGGGGGAGAGAGCCGTGAGACCCACCGCACGCCGCACCGCCGTCACCTCGATCGCCGTCGCCGCGACGACGCTCTGCGTCTCGGGCCTCGTGCTCGCGCCGACCGCCCACGCCGAGGGGCGCCACGGCGACCGTCCGGGGCACTCGTGGGACCGGACCGCCTACCGCGGCGACGTCCACGTCGTCCCGGGCCCGGACGAGGACCAGGGCGTCGTCGACGGCACCGTCTTCGACGACCGCAACCGGAACTCCCGGCAGGACCGTGGCGAGCGCGGGGTGCCCGGCGTCGTGGTCTCGAACGGTCTCGAGGTCACGCGGACCGACCGGCACGGGCGGTACTCGCTGCCCGCGACGGACAACTTCACCGTCTTCGTCACGCAGCCCGCCGGGTACCAGGTGCCGGTCGACGACGACAACGTCGCCCGCTTCTTCTACCACCACCTGCCGGCCGGGTCGCCGCCGCTGCGCTACGGCGGTCTCGCGCCGACGGGCGAGCTGCCCGACCAGGTGAACTTCCCGCTCGTGCGCAGCGGCCTCACCGCGAGCCACGAGCAGCACTGCCTCATCGGCGGCGACATCCAGACGTACGACCGCACCGAGGTCGAGTACGCGCGCGCCGGCGCGTTCGCCGACCTCGCCGAGCGGACGGACTACACGGGCTGCGGCGCCCTGTTCGTCGGCGACGTCGTCGGCGACGACCTGTCGCTGTACCCGCACACGCGCGAGCTCGTCCGGATGATCAACGGCCCGGCGCGCTTCCTGCCGGGCAACCACGACCTGGACTTCGACGCCACCGACTCCGCGCACACCTTCGACACGTTCAAGGCCCACCTCGCGCCGGAGTACTACTCCTACGACGTGGGCAAGGTGCACGTCGTCGCGCTCAACACCGTCGAGTACCCGGTGCCGGGCGGCTACACGGGGGCGCTCGACGCCCGCCAGCTCGAGTGGCTCCGCAACGACATCGCCGCCGTGCCGCGCGACCGGCTGGTCGTCGTGGCGGCGCACATCCCGCTGCTCGACTTCGCCGACAGCGACAGCGCCAAGCACCAGGTCGCGCAGGTGCGCGAGGTCGTCGAGATCCTCGAGGGGCGCGAGGTGCTCTCGCTGGGCGGGCACACGCACAGCATCGAGAACCTCGAGAAGGGCGACAGCCTGGCCGGCTGGAAGAACCTCTTCGGGATCGACGCGCTGCCGTTCGACCACATCACGGTCGGCGCCATCTCCGGCGACTGGTACTCCGGCGCCGTGCAGCCGGAGGGGTACCCGACGGCGCTGCAGCGCGACGGCGGCAAGCCCGGTGTCCTCACGCTCGACATCCGGGGCCGGCACGTCCGCGAGCGGTTCACCGTGCGCGGGGGCGACGACGCCGAGCAGATGGCGCTCGGCCTCAACACCCCGCGCTACCGGGAGTGGTTCGCGGCCCACCGCGGCGCCGTCGGCTCCGCCCCCGAGCTCACGGACCCGCTGGTCGTCTCACGCGCCGACCTGCAGGGCACGACGTGGCTGACCACGAACTTCTGGATGGGCTCCACGGGCGCGAAGGTCGTCGCGCGGATCGACCGCGGGCGGCCCGTGAGCGCGGTGCGCACGCAGCCGATGCGCGGCGAGGGCCAGCTCGTCGGGGCGGAGTACTCCGACCCGGTCGCGGTCCAGCAGCAGCTCGTCCACGGCGGCTCGGTCGCGGACCGCACGAGCCACCTGTGGCGGCTCGAGCTCCCGAAGGACCTGGCCGCGGGTGAGCACACGGCGACGGTCACGGCGACCGACGCCCACGGCCGCCGGTACACCGACACGCTGACCTTCACCGTCAGCGGCTGACGGGACGGCAGCGGCCGTCGGCCCCGACCCGCGAGCAGCGTGGTCGGGGCCGGCGGCTCACCGCACCTCGCGGCAGGTCAGATGTAGATGGCGGGGTCGTCGACCTCCGCGTCGAACGGCGCCGCCGCCGGGCGCCGGCGCATCTGCGCGGGGACGCCGACCGCGATCGCGCCCGCCGGGACGTCGTGGATCACCACGGCGTTCGCCCCGATCTGCGCGCCGTCCCCGATCCACACCGGGCCCAGCACCTTCGCGCCGGCCCCGACGACCACCCCGTCGCCCAGGGTGGGGTGCCGCTTGCCGCGCTTCATGGTCTTGCCGCCGAGCGTCGACCCGTGGAAGAGGACGACGTCGTCCCCGACCTCCGCGGTCTCGCCCACGACCACGCCCATGCCGTGGTCGATGAACAGGCGTGCGCCGATCCGGGCACCCGGGTGGATCTCGACGCCGGTGGCGGCGCGGGCCAGCTGGGACAGCAGCCGTGCCGCCAGGCGCAGGGGGAGCACCTGCCACATCCGGTGGGCGAGCCGGTACACCCAGATGGCGTGCACGCCCGGGTAGCCCAGCGCGACCTCGAGCCGGGAACGCGCCGCGGGGTCGTGCGCGTGCGCGGCGTCGAGGTCGTCGCGCAGCACGCGCAGGAAGTCGGTGAGGTGTCGCATGGGTGCTCCGTCGCCGGTGGTGGGCTGCCGCGCGGGATGACGACGCCCGGCCGCCGTCGCGCAGGACGGCGGCCGGGCGCGGGTGTCAGTCGAGCAGGTCGGCGTAGAGCACCGACGTCAGGTAGCGCTCGCCGAACGACGGGATGATCGCGACGATCAGCTTCCCCGCGTTCTCGGGGCGCTTGGCCAGCTCGGTGGCGGCGTACAGGGCGGCCCCGGACGAGATGCCCACGAGCAGCCCCTCCTCGCGCGCCGCGCGCCGCGCCCACGCGACAGCCGTCTCGGCGTCGACGTCGACGATCTCGTCGTACACCGACGTGTCGAGGATCTCCGGCACGAAGTTGGCGCCGATGCCCTGGATCTTGTGCGGCCCGGGGGCGCCGCCGTTGAGGATCGGCGACTCGGCCGGCTCGACGCCGACGATCTGCACGCCCGGCTTGCGCTCCTTGAGCACCTGGCCGACGCCCGTGATCGTGCCGCCCGTGCCGATGCCGGCGACGAGGATGTCGACCTCGCCGTCGGTGTCGGCCCAGATCTCCTCCGCCGTCGTGCGGCGGTGCACCTCGGGGTTCGCCTCGTTCGCGAACTGGCGGGCGAGGATCGCGCCCGGACGCTCGGCGACGATCTCGTTGGCCCGGTTGACCGCGCCCTTCATGCCCTCGGAGCCCGGCGTCAGGATGAGCTCGGCACCGAACGCGCGCAGGAGCGCGCGGCGCTCCTTCGACATCGTCTCGGGCATCGTCAGCACGACGTCGTAGCCGCGGGCGGCCCCGACGAACGCGAGCGCGATGCCGGTGTTGCCCGACGTGGCCTCGACGATCGTGCCGCCGGGCTTCAGGTCGCCCGACTTCTCCGCCGCGTCGATGATCGCGACGCCGATCCGGTCCTTCACCGAGTTGGCCGGGTTGTAGAACTCGAGCTTGCCGACCACGGTCGCGCCGGCGCCCTCGGTGAGCTTGTTGATCCGGACCAGCGGGGTGTTGCCGACGAGCGCGGTCGCGTCCTCGTAGATGCGTGCCATGGTTCCTCTTCGGTCGGGGCCGCCCGCGGGCGGCGGTGGGGGACGGTGCGGGCTGCTGCGCCGCGGTGCGACGCGGTGGCGGGGTGCAGGCCGCGGGCCGGTCGGTCCCATCGTGGGGGAGAAGCCCGTGGGGCGCCGGGTGACGGCCTGCCGGGGCGAGCGCTGGCGCGCGGTGGTGCGGTGCGGTCACGCCCGGGGGCGCGTGCGCAGCCAGCGCTCTACCGACAGCGACAACAGGTGCGCGCCGCACGGGCGCGCACGACGAGGGCGGCAGCGGCGTGGTGCGCGCTCATCGCTCTCCTCGTCGGGTGCGGCGGGCAGCGCCCGCCGGTGTCCTCTCCGGCCGCACGGCCGGTCCCGGGCGACCGTAGCGGCGTCCGGGACGGTGCGCAAAGGTCGTCCGCGGAGCGTCGCCCGTCAGGGCGTCCCGGGGCCGACGCCGACCGCGCGCAGCCACGCCTCGGCGAGCAGGCCGTGGCCCGCCGGGGTCGGGTGCACGCCGTCGTACGCCCACCGCTCCGGGGACGTGCGCGCGGCGACGGCCGCGAGCAGGCCGTCGGCGGGCACCAGCACCGCGCGCAGCTCGGCCGCCAGGCGCCGGACGACGGCGATCCGCGGGTCCAGGTCCGCGCGCCACAGGTGCTGGCCGGGGGTCACCGGGACGACGAACGGCTCGACCAGCACGAGCCGGGCGTCCAGCCGCTCGCGCGCGGAGGTGAGCAGGGCGCGCAGGTGCTCCTCGTACTCCTCGGCCGTCGTGACCTCGCCCCGGTCGTAGCGGCGCCACGTGTCGTTGACGCCGATCAGCACGGAGACGACGGTCGGCTCGAGGGCCAGCGCGTCGACGTCCCACCGGTCACGCAGCATCGCGGCCGTGTCGCCGCCGACGCCGCGGTTGAGGAACGTGAGGTCCCACTCGGGACGCCGCGCCCCGGCCAGCGCGGCGACGATGCCCGCGTACCCGTGGCCCAGGCTCGCCGGGTCGGCGCGGTCGCGCCCCCAGTCGGTCACGGAGTCGCCGGTGAGGAGCACGCGGTCGCCGGGCCGCAGGAACGTCGTCGTCACGGGGCCACCCCACCACGTCCGGCGCCGCCGCGGGGCCGGATCCGGCGTCCGGCGGTGCCACACTCCTGGCATGACGCAGAGCGTCGGCGTCGACGTCGACGTCGTGGTGGTGGGGGCCGGGCTGTCCGGCCTCGCCGCGGCGCGCACACTGCAGCGGCACGGCCTGACGGTGCGGGTGCTCGAGGCGCTCGACCGGGTCGGCGGTCGCGTCCTGTCGGCCACGGTCGCCGGCGGCCACGCCGACCTGGGAGGCACGTTCGTGGGGCCGGACCACGAACGGGTCACCGCGCTCGCCGACGAGGTCGGCGTCCACCGCCGGCCGACCCACGAGGCCGGGGACAACCTCCTGCACCGGCGCGGGCGGGTGCGGCGCTACCGGGGGACGATCCCGCCGGTCGGCACGGTCGCGCTCCTCGACCTCGCCCGCACCCGCTCGGCGTTCGCGCGCGCGAGCCGCGGGATCCCCCTGGGACGCCCCGGCGACGCGCCGGGCGCCGAGGCCCTCGACGCCCGGACGCTCGGGGGCTGGCTCGCCGCCCTCCGGACCACGCGCGCCACCCGCGACCTCATGGCGGTCGTGACGCGGACGTCCTGGGGGTGCGAGCCCGCCGAGATCTCGCTGCTGCACGTCCTGCACTACGCCGCGCAGGCGGGCGGGCTCGACCGGATGCTCGACACGGCCGGCGGCGCCCAGGAGCAGCACTTCGTCGAGGGGGCGCAGGAGGTCGCCGTCCGCGTCGCGGCCGCGCTCGGGGCCGGTGCCGTCGAGCTCGGCGCACCCGTGCTGCGCGTCGACCACGGCGACGACGGGGTCGCGGTGCGGACCGACGCCGGCGTGAGCCGTGCCCGTCGCGCCGTGGTCGCGGTCCCGCCCGCGATGCGGCGCCGCATCCGGTTCGTCCCGGCGCTGCCCGCCGCGCACCGCCGGCTGGCGCAGCGGTGGTCGCCCGGCCTGCTGTCGAAGGCCTACGCCGTCTACGACGCCCCCTTCTGGCGCGACGCGGGCCTCAGCGGGATGACGGTGTCCGACGAGGGGCCCGTCGTGGTCACGTTCGACGTGAGCCCGCCCGACGCGTCCCGGGGGGTGCTGCTCGGCTTCGTCGGCGGCGACCACGCGCGCACGTGGGACGTGCTCGACGCGGCCGAGCGCCGCCGGCGGGTGCTCTCGTCCCTCGCCCGGCTGCTCGGCGGGCGTGCGCTCGACCCGCTCGGCTACGTCGACCAGCGCTGGGGCGAGGAGGACTGGATCGGCGGGGGACCGACGGCGGCACCCGGGCCCGGGGCGGTGGCGTGGTCGGGCGCGGGCCTCGCGGAGCCCGTCGGGCCGCTGCACTGGGCGGGCACCGAGACCGCGCACCGCCTCATGGGGTTCATGGACGGCGCGGTCTCGGCGGGCGAGCGGGCCGCGCACGAGGTGGTGCGCGCCCTCGCCGCGGCGGGGCGGGTGGAGCGGACGACGGGAATCGAACCCGCGTAGCCAGTTTGGAAGACTGGGGCTCTACCATTGAGCTACGTCCGCGCAGGTCCGGTGCGTGTCGTGCCCGCGAGGGGTCACGGCGGCCCGGACCGCGCACCCAGGGTAGCGGGTGCGCAGCGGGCGGACGCGCACGGGCCTCCCGCACCGACGCCGGGCGCGGCACGCGTCCCGCCGGCGCAGGGTCCGTGGTGGAGACGGGATGTGGCGCAGGTTGGTAGCGCGTCCGCTTTGGGAGCGGAAGGTCGTGGGTTCGAATCCCGCCATCCCGACGGGTCGGTGCGTCCACCGGTGCCCGGTCGTGCGTTGGGGCGGGTCGGTGCGGTGACGTAGCATCGAGGGTCGCGAGCGCGCCGGTGCCGGCTGCGGGGCCCCGCCCGCGGCACCAGCGCCCGAACCGCGCGCCTGACCGGCGCGAGACCGTGCCAGCCCGTCGGACCGCCGGCGCGTGGCCATGACCAGTGGGAGACCATCGAAGTGAAGAGCGCCGTCGAGAACCTGGAGCCGACCAAGGTCAGGCTGACCGTCGAGGTGACGTACGACGAGCTCAAGCCGAGCATCGACCACGCGTACCAGCACATCGCGGAGCAGGTGACGGTGCCGGGCTTCCGCAAGGGCAAGGTGCCGCCGCGCATCATCGACCAGCGCGTGGGTCGCCCCGCGGTGCTGGAGCACGCGATCAACGAGGGCCTGTCCGGCTTCTACGCCGAGGCCGTGCGCGAGAACGAGCTGCGCCCGATGGGCCAGCCGGACGTGCAGGTCACCAAGGTCCCCGGCCCGACGGCCGCGCCCGCCGGCGAGGAGGGCGAGCTGCACTTCACCGCCGAGGTCGAGGTGCGCCCGGAGATCACCGTGCCCGCCCTCGACGGCCTGTCGGTGACGGTGGACGACGTCGAGGTCACCGACGAGGACGTCCAGGGCCGCCTCGACGCGCTGCGCGAGCGCTTCGGCTCGCTCGTCGGCGTCGACCGCCCGGCGCAGGAGGGCGACTACGTCGTCCTCGACCTCACCGCGACGATCGGCGACGAGCAGGTCGACCAGGTGTCCGGCGTGAGCTACCAGATCGGCTCGGGCAACATGCTCGAGGGCCTCGACGAGGCGCTGACCGGCCTGTCGGCCGGCGAGTCGACGACGTTCGAGACGGCGCTGGCCGGCGGCGAGCGCGCGGGTGAGCAGGCGCAGGTGTCGGTCACGGCGACCGCCGTCAAGGAGCGTCAGCTGCCCGAGGCGGACGACGAGTTCGCGCAGCTCGCGAGCGAGTTCGACACGCTCGAGGAGCTCACGGCCGACCTGCGCGAGCAGGCCGCCCGGATCAAGGCGTCGAACCAGGCCGTGCAGGCGCGCGACCTGCTGCTCGAGCAGCTGCTCGAGGCCACCGAGGTCCCGGTGCCGTCGGGCGTCGTCGAGGCGGAGGTCCACCGCCACCTCGAGGGCGAGGGCCGTCTCGAGGACGACGTGCACCGTGCCGAGGTGACGGAGCAGGCGCAGACCGCGCTGCGCAACCAGATCCTGCTCGACACGCTCGCCGAGCAGCTCGAGGTCAAGGTCGCCCAGGGCGAGCTCATCGACTACCTGGTGAACGCGTCCCGCCAGTACGGCATGGACCCGAACACCTTCATCCGCACGCTGGACGAGCAGGGGCAGATCCCGGCCATGGTCGCCGAGGTCGCGCGCTCCAAGGCGCTCGCCGTCGCGCTGCGGCGCATCACCGTCACCGAGCAGTCGGGCGCGACGGTGGACCTGTCGGAGTTCATCGGCTCCGACGAGGACGACGCCGCGATCGAGCAGGCCGAGGCCGAGGCGGGCGCCGCCGAGGACGCGCAGGCCCAGCCCGTGGCGGACGAGGACCAGGCGAAGGCCTGACACCCGCTCCGCCGACGGCCCCGCGACGCACGCGCGTCGCGGGGCCGTCGCGCACCCGGTGGCGGCGACCGCCCGTCCCCGGTGTCCCTGCACGTCACCCGTCCGCGCCGCCGGTCCCGGACCGGGCCCGCGCCGCGGCTGCGCCCACAGCGAAACGGCGCGAGCGCGGGACGTGCCGGGGCGCACGCGGGCGTTAGGGTCGCTGCAACGCACGGCCGGTGAGGTGCACGAGCACCGCCGGCCCGCCGCACGACGCAGCCAGACGAAGGAGCCTTCGTGAACGAGCAGGTCCCGGCAATCGCCCGGGCGGAGTCCGCCGGACTCGGCCTCAACGACAGCATCTACAACCGTCTGCTCCGCGAGCGGATCATCTGGCTCGGGTCCGAGGTCCGCGACGAGAACGCCAACGCCATCTGCGCGCAGATGATGCTGCTGGCCGCGGAGGACCCGGACAAGGACATCTGGCTCTACATCAACTCGCCCGGTGGCTCGATCACGGCCGGCATGGCGATCTACGACACGATGCAGTACATCAAGCCGGACGTCGCGACGATCGCGATGGGCATGGCCGCCTCGATGGGGCAGTTCCTGCTCTCCTCGGGCGCCAAGGGCAAGCGCTACGCCACGCCGCACGCCCGCGTGATGATGCACCAGCCGTCCGGCGGCATCGGCGGCACGGCCACCGACGTGCGCATCAACGCGCAGCTCATCCTGCACATGAAGAAGGTGCTGGCCGAGCTGATCGCGGAGCAGACGGGCAAGAGCGTCGAGCAGATCAACGCCGACTCCGACCGTGACCGCTGGTTCACGGCGCCCGAGGCGCTGGAGTACGGCTTCATCGACCACGTGGTCAGCAGCGCCGGCTCCGTCACCGGTGGCGGCGGCACGGACCCCAACGGCAACGGGGCCTCGGCCTGACGGCCCGGCGAGCGACAGAACCAGCGAGGAGAAGCTTCGTGAGCATGGAGTCCCAGTTCATCGCCCGCGCCGGGCGCCTGGCCGGCGGTACCGCGCCGGCCTCCCCGAGCGGCCGGTACGTCCTGCCGCAGTTCGAGGAGCGCACGGCCTACGGCTTCAAGCGCCAGGACCCGTACACCAAGCTGTTCGAGGACCGCATCATCTTCCTCGGCGTGCAGGTGGACGACGCCTCGGCGGACGACGTGATGGCGCAGCTGCTGGTGCTGGAGTCGACCGACCCGGACCGCGACATCACGCTGTACATCAACTCGCCCGGCGGCTCGTTCACGGCCCTGACGGCGATCTACGACACGATGCAGTACATCAAGCCGCAGATCCAGACCGTCTGCCTCGGGCAGGCGGCGTCGGCCGCGGCCGTGCTGCTCGCAGCGGGCTCGCCCGGCAAGCGCCTGGCGCTGCCGAACGCGCGCGTGCTGATCCACCAGCCCGCGATGGAGGGTGGCGGCTACGCGCAGGCGTCCGACATCGAGATCCACGCGAACGAGCTCATCCGCATCCGTGAGTGGCTCGAGCAGGCGCTCTCGCACCACACGGGCCGCACGGTGGAGCAGGTCCAGCAGGACATCGAGCGCGACAAGATCCTCACCGCCGCGCAGGCGAAGGACTACGGGATCGTCGACCAGGTGCTCGAGAGCCGCAAGGGCGTGCACCCGACCGTGGTGCAGCCCGCCGACTGAGGGCCGTGGCCCGGCCGCGACGCACCGTCGTCGCGGCCGGGCCGCACCCGCACCGGCTGCGCCGTCCCGGTACGGCGCGGCACGGTCGGCGTGTCCCCGAGGGACACGCCGCGACTTGCCCGACCCGTTCGGCTGACACGACGCCCCCCGTGGTGTGCAATGGGGGAACGTGACTCCCGGGGCGGGTGCGCACGAGCAACGGCTCCCGCCGCGCGGCGGGGCCACACGAGGAAGGGGACGCACGTGGCGAGGATCGGGGACGGGGCGGACCTCCTCAAGTGCTCCTTCTGCGGCAAGTCCCAGAAGCAGGTCAAGAAGCTCATCGCGGGCCCCGGGGTTTACATCTGCGACGAGTGCATCGAGCTGTGCAACGAGATCATCGAGGAGGAGCTCGCCGAGGCCACCGAGGTCGGCATGGTCGAGCTGCCGAAGCCGAAGGAGATCTTCGAGTTCCTCGAGCAGTACATCGTCGGGCAGGAGCCGGCCAAGCGGTCGCTCGCCGTGGCGGTGTACAACCACTACAAGCGGATCCAGGCCGGCGAGGGCGCCCGCGTCGCCGGCGAGGAGCACGTCGAGATCGCCAAGTCGAACATCCTGCTGATCGGCCCCACGGGCTGCGGCAAGACGTACCTGGCGCAGACGCTCGCCAAGATGCTGAACGTCCCGTTCGCGATCGCGGACGCCACGGCCCTCACCGAGGCGGGCTACGTCGGCGAGGACGTCGAGAACATCCTCCTCAAGCTCATCCAGGCCGCCGACTACGACGTCAAGAAGGCCGAGACGGGCATCATCTACATCGACGAGATCGACAAGATCGCCCGCAAGAGCGAGAACCCGTCGATCACGCGCGACGTGTCCGGCGAGGGCGTGCAGCAGGCGCTGCTGAAGATCCTCGAGGGCACCACGGCCTCGGTGCCGCCGCAGGGCGGGCGCAAGCACCCGCACCAGGAGTTCATCCAGATCGACACGACGAACGTGCTGTTCATCGTCGCCGGGGCCTTCGCGGGCCTGGACGAGATCATCACGTCGCGCGCGGGCCGGCGCGGCATCGGCTTCGGCGCCCCGCTCCACACCGCCGACGACAAGGACGTCTACGGCGACGTCATGCCCGAGGACCTGCTGAAGTTCGGGCTGATCCCCGAGTTCATCGGGCGCGTCCCGGTCATCACGACCGTGTCGCCCCTCGACCGCACCGCGCTGGTGCGGATCCTCACCGAGCCGCGCAACGCGCTCATCAAGCAGTACCAGCGCATGTTCGCGATCGACGGGGTCGAGCTCGAGTTCGACGAGGACGCGGTCGCCGCGATCGCCGACCAGGCGCTGCTGCGCGGCACCGGTGCGCGCGGCCTGCGGGCCATCATGGAGGAGGTCCTCCAGCAGGTCATGTTCGAGGTCCCGTCGCGCGACGACGTGGCGCGGGTCGTCATCACGCGCGACGTCGTCCTGGACAACGTGAACCCCACGCTCGTGCCGCGCGAGGTCGGCCGGGACAAGCGCACGCCCCGCGAGAAGAGCGCGTGAGCGACCTGCCCGGCCCGGTCCCGCCCGAGCTCGCCCGGCTGCGGAGCAGCATCGACAACATCGACGCCGCTCTCGTGCACCTGCTGGCCGAGCGCTTCAAGGCCACCCAGCAGGTCGGGGTCCTCAAGGCCCGGCTCGACCTGCCGCCGTCCGACCCGGGCCGCGAGGTGGCGCAGGTCGCGCGCCTGCGCGCGCTCGCGCAGGAGGCCGACCTCGACCCGGTGTTCGCGGAGAAGTTCCTCGCGTTCATCGTCGAGGAGGTCATCCGGCACCACGAGGCCATCGCGCTCGACCACGCCAACGGCACCAGCACGCAGGAGACCGCGCAGGACGCGAGCGTCGGGCACGCCTGACGCGGGTGCGGGCCGCGCGGTGGCGGGTCCGCACGTCCTGGCGGATGGTGGAGGGGTCCGACCCGTCGGGGCGGCGGGCAACCGACGCCCCGGCGGATCTGTCGCCGACGCGAGGAGACCTGCCTGATGGACCTGCACTGGCTCAAGCCGCTGCTCGGGCGCCCGGCGCCCTTCACGACCGTGTACCTGGACTCGACGCGTGACGACGCGACGGGCGCCGCGGACGTGCAGACCCGCTGGAAGGCCCTGCGGCGCCAGCTCGAGCGCGACGGCTCGCCCGAGCCGGTCCTCGACGCCATCGACGAGCTCGTGGCGCGGCCGACGCACGTGCCGGGTCCGCACGGCCGCGTGCTGGTGGCCGACGCGCAGGAGGTCCTCGTCGACCGGGTCCTCACCGAGCCGCCGGCGCAGTCGACGGCGGCGTGCGGGCCGGCGCCGCTGCTGCTGCCCGCGGCGCGCGCGGCGGACGAGTCGACGCCCTTCCTGCTCGTCGAGGTGAACCGCCAGGGCGCGGACCTCACCTGGACGGACGGCTCCGGCCTCCTGCCCACGGACACCGAGACCGTCGAGGGCGACCACGACGAGATGCACAAGGTGCAGGGCGGCGGCTGGGCGCACCGGCGCTGGCAGCAGCGTGTCCAGGACTCCTGGGAGCGCAACGTCGACACCGTCGCGGCGGACCTCGACCGGCAGGTCACCGAGCGCAAGCCGGAGCTGGTCATCCTGACCGGGGACGTCCGGGCGGTCGCGCTGCTCAAGGACGCCGTCGGCCAGGAGGTCCGGGAGGTGCTCGTCGAGGTGCCGGGGGGCTCGCGGGCCGAGGGCGTGAACGAGGCGGCCTTCCAGGAGCGGATCGACGCGGTCCTCGCCGAGCACCGGGTGCGGCGGCGCGAGCAGGCGCTGGACCGCTTCCGCCAGGAGCAGGGCCGGGGCGACGAGGCGGTCACGTCGTTGGCCGACGTCGTGGCGGTGCTGCAGCGGGGCCAGGTGTCCGAGCTCGTCCTCGGCGAGCCCGGGGCCGGCGCGCCGTCCCCGCTGTCCGACCGGCAGCTGTGGGTCGGCAACGGGCCGCTCGAGCTCGCCCTGACGAAGGACGACCTCGCGGCGATCGGCACGACCGAGAACGTGCGCCAGATGCCGGCGGACGTGGCGCTGGTGCGGGCCGCGGTGGGTCAGGACGCGGGCCTGACCTTTGCGGACGAGGGTGCGGTGGACCTCGTCGACGGCGTGGGGGCGCTCCTGCGCTGGCGCGACGAGTCGACGCCGCGGGAGTCGGTGCTGAGCCAGTCGGCCGACACGCACCGCGTGCACAACGTCTGAGGACCCGCACGCCGCACGACGACGGCGCCGACCGGCCGGGGTCGGCGCCGTCGTCGTGCTCGGGTCCGGCTCAGTGCCGGGTATCGACGTAGAGCTCCTCGACCTCCGGGGCGAAGTCCGCGAGGACCTTCGCGCGCTTGACCTTGAGCGACGGGGTCAGGTACCCGTTCGCCTCGGTGAAGTCGGTCGTCAGGACGCGCACCTTGCGGATCGACTCCGCCCGCGAGACCGCCTCGTTGGCGCGGGCGACGGCCCGGTCGAGGGCCTCGAGCACCTGCGGGTGCGTGGACGCCGCGACGACGTCCAGGGCGGGCAGCCCGTGCGTGCGCAGCCACCCCGGCAGCATCTCGGCGTCGAGGGTGAGGAGCGCGCCGATGAACGGGCGCTGGTCGCCGACGACGACGACCTGGCTGACGAGCGGGTGGCCGCGCAGCCGGTCCTCGAGCACCGCGGGGGCCACGTTCTTGCCGCCCGCGGTCACGATGATCTCCTTGCTGCGGCCGGTGATGCGCAGGTACCCGTCGTCGTCGAGCGTGCCGAGGTCGCCCGTGGCGAACCAGCCGTCGACGAGCACCTCGGCCGTCGCCTCGGGCTGGTGCCGGTACCCGCGGAACACGTGCGGCCCCTTCACCCAGATCGCGCCGTCGTCGTCGACGCGCAGCGACGTGCCGGGGAACGCCGGGCCGACCGTGCCGACCTTCGTCAGGCCGGGGCGGTTGACCGCCGTGGGTGCGGTCGTCTCCGTCAGGCCGTAGCCCTCGAGCACGCGCACCCCGATCCCGCGGTAGAAGTGGCCCAGCCGCTCGCCGAGCGGTGCGCCGCCCGAGACGGCCCACTCGGCACGACCGCCCAGCGCCGCGCGCAGGCGGGCGTGCACGAGGCGTCCGGCGAGCCGGTGCTGCGCCGTCAGGGCCGCGCTCGGGCCGGACGGGGTGTCCAGCGCCCGGGAGTACGCGATGGCGACCTTCGCCGCCCACCGGAACAGGCGCAGCCGCGCGCCGGTGCCCGCCTTCTGCTCGGCGGAGTTGTAGACCTTCTCGAACACGCGCGGGACGGCCAGGACGAACGTCGGCTGGAACGACGCGAGGTCCGGCAGGAGGTTGCGCGTGTCGGGCGTGTGGCCGAGCACGGCCCCGGACGGGACGCACAGCACCTCGATGAAGCGCGCGAACACGTGCGCGAGCGGCATGAACAGCAGGGTGCGTGAGCCGGGCCGCGCGCAGACCTCGCCGAGGCCCTCGACGCCGTTGCGGGCCAGCTCGACGAAGTTGCCGTGTGTCAGCTCCACGCCCTTGGGCCGTCCCGTGGTGCCGGACGTGTAGATGACCGTCGCCAGGTCGTCGGCGCGGGTGCGGCGCCAGCGGGCGGTCACGTCCTCGTCCGGCACGTCCCGGCCGCGCTGCACGAGCGTCGTGACGGCGCCCTCGTCGAGCACGAGGACCTCCGTCAGGCCGGGCAGGTCGTCGCGCACCTGGGCGACGACGGCCGCGTGGGCGACGGTCTCGACGACGGCGAGCCGCACGCCGGAGTCCGAGGCGATCCAGCGCACCTGCTCCGCCGAGGACGTCTCGTAGACGGGCACGCCGACCCCGCCGGCCGCCCAGATCGCGAAGTCGAGCAGCGTCCACTCGTACCGCGTCCGGGACATGATGGCCACGCGGTCGCCGGGCTCGACCCCTGACGCCAGGAGCCCCTTGGCGACGGCCGTCACCTCGGCGACGAACGCCTCGACCGTCACCGCCTGCCAGGTGCCGCCCAGCGCGGTCTGCCGCTCGGCGAAGGTGCCGCGCGGGTCCCGGGCGAGCCGGTCGGCGAGCATCGACGGGATCGACGCGGCCGGGTCGGCGGGGACGAGGGCGGGGGAGTGGGTCTCGCGCATGGGTGGCTCCGGGACGACGACGGGGTCGTCCCGACCCTAGCCCTGCGCGGGGGCGCCGGACGCGCGCGCGGTGTCGTGCCGGTGGGTGGGGTCGAGCACGCGCTGCAGGAACGTCCGGGTGCGCTCCTCGCGGGGCGCGCCGATCACCTGGCTCGCCGCGCCGTCCTCGACTACCTGGCCGTCGTCCATGAAGACGACGCGGTCGCCGACCTCGCGCGCGAACGCCATCTCGTGCGTGACGACGATCATCGTCATGCCGGCGTCCGCCAGGTCGCGCATGACGCCGAGGACGTCCCCGACGAGCTCGGGGTCCAGCGCGGACGTCGGCTCGTCGAACAGCATGAGCTGGGGATCCATCGACAGGGCGCGCGCGATCGCGACGCGCTGCTGCTGGCCGCCCGACAGCTGCGCGGGCATGGCGCGCGCTCGGTCCGCGAGGCCGACGCGCTCGAGGTTCGCGAGCGCGACCCGCTCGGCCTCCGCGCGGCTGCGCCGCAGCACGGTCCGCTGCGCCATCGTGCAGTTGTCGAGCACGGTGCGGTGGCTGAACAGGTTGAACTGCTGGAACACCATGCCGACGTGCGTGCGGACCCGGTCGATGTCGACGTCGGGGTCGGTGACCTCGGCGCCGAGCAGCTCGACCGTCCCCGACGTGGGCTGCTCGAGCAGGTTGACGCAGCGCAGCAGCGTCGACTTGCCGGACCCCGACGGGCCGATGACGCACACGACCTCGCCCGCGTGGACCTGGACGTCGATGCCCTTGAGCACCTCGCGCTCCCCGAAGGACTTGCGCAGGTCGCGGATGGTGACGACCGGCCGGGTGCTGCCGGCGCTCGTGCTGTCGGCGCTCATGCGCGGCCTCCGGTGCGCCGCTCGAGCCGGCGTGCGACCAGGCCGAGCGGGATGGTGATGACGAGGTAGCAGGCGCCGATGACGAACAGGCCCGTGAGACCGCCGGACGCGGTCGACAGCGCGTCGCGGCCGACCTTGGTCAGCTCGAAGAACGCGGGCGTCTGGCCGATGATGAACAGCAGCGAGGTGTCCTTGGTGAGGAGCAGGACCTCGTTCGTCAGGGGCGGCAGGACGGTGCGGAACGCCTGCGGCAGCACGACCTGCACCATGGTGCGGGTGTGCGACATGCCGAGGGAGCGGGCGGCCTCCACCTGCCCCTTCGGGACGGCCTCGATGCCGGCGCGCACGGTCTCCGAGATGTACGCGGCCGACACCGACCCGAGCGCGATCGCGGCGATGGCGACGATCGACGTGAAGGAGACGCCGAACGCGATCGGGACCGCGTAGGCGACGGCGATGACGACGAGCAGCGCCGGGATGCCCCGGAAGAACTCGACGTAGGTCGTCGCGATCCAGCGGTAGGGCGCGACCGACGACAGCCGCATGAGGGCGAGCAGCGTGCCCAGGCTGAGGCCGACGGCGAACGCGGCGAGGGTGTACCGGACCGTGTTGTAGAACGCGCGCGGCAGCCGGTCGAGGATCTCGCCCGCTGCGGCGGGGTTGAAGATCGTCTGGCCGACCGCGCTCCAGTCCGCCGTCGTGAGGAGCACGGCCAGCACGGCCAGCAGCACGACGTACTGCACGCCCCGGGAGAGGCGCGCCCGCCGGCGCGGGCTCATGCGAGCCCGGCCGGCGGGGGCGGAGAGGTCGACGGACATCAGTCGGTGGGCTCGGCCGACTCGGTGGGCTCGGCCGACTCCGTCGGTGCCGCGGACTCGCCGGCACCACCCGTGCCGAAGTACTCCGCGACGAGCGCGTCGTACGTGCCGTCCTCGGTGATGCGGGCCAGCGTCTCGTTCGCGGCCTCGAGCAGCGCGGTGTTGCCCTTGCGCACGCCGAACCCGTACTGCTCGCCCGTCTTGATGACGAACGCGACGGTGAGCTCGTCGCTCTCGAACGGCTCGAGCACGGTGACGTCGTTGACGACGGCGTCGACCTGGCCGTTGCGCAGGGACTGGATCTGCAGCCCGAGGTCCTCGAACTCCGTGCCGGTCAGGCCCTTCTCGGTGACCCACTCGGCACCGGTCGTCGCCTGCTGCACACCGATCGTCAGGCCCTCGAGGTCGTCCTCGTCCTCGACCGTCGTGCCGGACGCGACGAGCACGCCCTGGTCGGCGTCGAAGTACGGGTCGGTGAAGTCGATGTTCTGCTTGCGGCCCTCGGTGATCGTGATGGCGGAGGCCACCATGTCGCACTGGTTCGCGTTGAGCGCGGCGCCCGACTCGATGGCGTCGAAGCCGGTGTTGAGCGGCCGCACCTCGACGCCGAGGTCCCGGGCGATCTCGCCCGTGAGCGCGATGTCGAGGCCGACGATCTCGCCGTCCTGCTCGAACTCGAACGGCTCGTACGGCGGGTTCGTGCAGACCGTCAGCGCGCCGGGGGAGACGAGCTCGACGCCCGAGGCGTCGGTCGAGGCGCCGGTCGGGTCGTCCGAGCCGGCGCCGCCGGAGCAGGCGCCGAGCGCGAGGACCGCGCCCGCGACGAGGGCGGTGGTGGGGAGCAGGTGACGCATGGGGTTCCTTCCGTGCTGGAGCGCGGATGAGTATACGGCGCCCAGCATGGCTATGCGGAGTCGGTCGGACGTGGGACCAGCGTCCCACCGCCGGGGTGCGGTGCCCACCGGGGCGGCCGCGCACGGCCGCCCCGGTGCGGGGTCAGGAGCGCGCGACCGCCTCGCCGAGGCGCGCGTCGCGCGCGACCACGGCCTCGTCCTGGCCGTCGACGAGCTCGAGGGTGCCCGTCGCGCGACCGGCCGCCCGCACGTCCTCGAGGGAGACCTCGACGGCGGCGCGCAGCGCCGACGGGACCGCGAGCACCGCGTGCTCGATGGGCGTGCGCATCGACACCTTGGCCTCGGACTTCACCTTGCGCAGGGCGGCGAGCGCCGAGCCGGCCGCGGCGACCACGCCGGGGTCCGCGTCGCCCGCGGCGGCGCGCAGCGGCTCGGCCGCGGGCCACGGCGCGCGGTGCACCGAGCCCTCGCGCCACCACGACCAGACCTCCTCGGTCGCGAACGGCAGCACGGGTGCGAACAGGCGCAGCAGCGTGTCGAGCGCGATGCCGAGCGCGGCGCGCGCCGACGCGGTCCCCGCCGGCACGTCGCCGGCGGCGGCACCCGCGCCGTAGGCGCGGTCCTTCACGAGCTCGAGGTAGTCGTCGCAGAACGTCCAGAAGAACGTCTCGGTCGTCTCGAGCGCGCGGGTGTGGTCGTAGGACTCCAGGGCCGCCGTGGCGGTCTCGACGACCTGGGCGAGACCCGCGAGCATCGCGCGGTCCAGCGTCTCGGTGACGACCGCGGGGTCGGTGAGGACCGGCTCCGACGGGTCGCCGAACGACAGCACGAACTTGCTGGCGTTGAGCACCTTGATCGCCAGGCGGCGGCCGATCTTCATCTGGCCGACCTCGAACGCCGCGTCCGTGCCCAGGCGCGCGGAGGCGGCCCAGTAGCGGACCGCGTCGGACCCGTGCTCCTCGAGCAGACCCAGGGGCGTGACCACGTTGCCCTTGGACTTGCTCATCTTCTTGCGGTCGGGGTCGAGGATCCACCCGCTGATCGCGGCGTCGGTCCACGGCAGCGAGCCGTTCTCGAGGTGCGCGCGCACGACCGACGAGAACAGCCAGGTGCGGATGATGTCCTGCCCCTGCGGGCGCAGGTCCATCGGGAAGGTCCGCGCGAACAGGTCGGGGTCGTCGAGCCAGCCGCACACGATCTGCGGCGACAGCGAGCTCGTCGCCCACGTGTCCATGACGTCGGGGTCGGCGACGAAGCCGCCCGGGACGCCGCGCTGCTCCGCCGTGTAGCCCGGGGGGACGTCGCTCGTCGGGTCGACCGGCAGCGCGGCCTCGTCGGGCGTGATCGGCGCGTCGTACTGCGGCTCGCCGTTCTCGTCGAGGGGGTACCAGACCGGGAACGGCACGCCGAAGAAGCGCTGGCGCGAGACGAGCCAGTCGCCGTTGAGCCCGCCGACCCAGTTCTCGTACCGGACGCGCATGAAGTCGGGGTGGAAGCCGAGCTCGGCCCCGCGGGCGAGCAGCGCCTCGCGCAGGTCCTCGTCGCGCCCGCCGTTGCGGAGGTACCACTGGCGGCTCGTGACGATCTCGAGGGGCTTGTCGCCCTTCTCGTAGAAGTTCGCCTTGCGCTGCGTCGCGACCGGCTCGCCCAGCAGGTCGCCGGACTCGCGCAGCGCGGCCACGAGCGCCTCGCGCGCCGAGAACGTCGTCTTCCCCGCGATCTCGCCGTACAGCGCGCGGCCGTCCTCCGACGCGATCCACTCCGGGGTGTCGCGCAGCAGACGGCCGTCGCGGCCGACGACCGACCGGGTCGGCAGGCGCAGCTCGCGCCACCACTGCACGTCCGTCAGGTCGCCGAAGGTGCAGCACATCGCGATGCCGGCGCCCTTGTCCGGCTCGGCGGCCGGGTGCGCGAGCACGGGCAGCTCGACGCCGAACAGCGGGCTCGTCACGGTCGTGCCGAACAGGTGCTGGTACCGCTCGTCGTCGGGGTGCGCGATGAGCGCCACGCACGCGGGCAGCAGCTCGGGGCGCGTCGTCTCGATGACGACCTGCTCGCCGTCCGGGCGGTGGAACGCGACCTTGTGGAACGCGCCCGGGTAGTCGCGCGCCTCGAGCTCGGCCTGTGCGACCGCGGTCTGGAACGTCACGTCCCACAGCCCCGGCGCCTCGGCCTGGTAGGCCTCGCCGCGCTCGAGGTTGCGCAGGAACGCGCGCTGCGAGACCGCGCGGGCCTTGCCGCCGATGGTCTGGTAGGTCAGCGACCAGTCGACCGACAGGCCCAGGCGGCGCCACAGCGCCTCGAACTGCTGCTCGTCGTCGGCCGTCAGGCGCTCGCACAGCTCGATGAAGTTGCGGCGCGAGACGGGCACCTGGTCGGCCGGCTTCACGGCCTTGCCGTCGGTGCCCTCGTGCGGCGGCGTGAAGTCGGGGTCGTAGGGGAGCGACGGGTCGCAGCGCACGCCGTAGTAGTTCTGCACGCGGCGCTCGGTGGGCAGGCCGTTGTCGTCCCAGCCCATCGGGTAGAAGACCTCGAACCCGCGCATGCGGCGGTAGCGCGCGACGACGTCGGTGTGCGTGTACGAGAACACGTGGCCGACGTGCAGCGAGCCCGACACGGTGGGGGGCGGGGTGTCGATCGAGTAGACCTGCGCACGCTCCTTCGAGCGGTCGAAGGCGTACGCGCCGGCGGCGGTCCAGGCGCCGTCCCAGCGCTCCTCGAGGCCGTCGACCGTGACCTTGTCCGGTACCTGGCGGGCGGGGGCGCTCGTCGGGGCGTCGGGACGTGAGGTCAGGTCGGTCATGAGCACACATCCTCCCAGATCCCGGCGGGGGCGCGGCACCTCGACAGACCGGGCGGGCGCCCGCCCCGCGCGTCCAGCAGGTCGCGCAGGACGTCGACCTCGCGGGACTGCGCCGTGACGATCGCGCGCGCGAGCCGGCGCACCTCGGGGTGCCCGGCGCGCTCGGCGGCCTCCTGGGCCATCGCGACGCCGCCGACGTGGTGGTCGATCATCAGCGCGAGGTAGACGCGCTCGGCCTCGACGCCGTCCGCGGCCTCCAGCAGCGCCAGCCGCTCCGGCGTCACCCACCCCGGCATCGCGGCGAGCCCGGAGGCGCCCGGGGTCGACGCCGCGTGCGCGTGGTCGTCCGTCATCCACGCCATCGCGGGGCGCGACCCCGCGACCGGCAGGTCCCACAGCCGCAGCCATGCCACGAACTGCCCGATCTGCTGCTGCTGCGCGGTGAGCACGTCGAGCGCGATCGCACGCAGCGCCGGGTCCTGCCCGCGGTCGCGCAGCAGGACGGACAGCTGCACGGCCTGCGCGTGGTGCGCCTGCATGTCCCGGGCGAAGCCGGCGTCGACCGACGCGTCGGTGGGGACGGCCCGGTCCGGCCGCGCGACGAGCGCCGCGCCGAGGGCCGTCCCGGCGACGAGGGCGAGCGCGACGGCGAGCGCCACGACCGCCCGCGCGGAGCCGTCGAGCGCCCGCCAGGCGCGGGCGAGCGCCGAGCCGTCCGCGGAGGACGGCCCGGCGGGCGCGCGCACCGTCACGCGGGCTGCCCGATCCCGTTGCTGCAGAGCGCACCGGCCTCCGGCAGCTCGGGGTTGAGCAGGTACTTGCGCACGAAGACGTCGATGCGGTCGTCGTCCGCCGCCGCCAGCTGCAGCTGGCGACCCCAGGCGGTGGCGACGACGGGGGAGGGCAGGCCCTCGTACGGGCTCACGAGGACGTAGGACTGGTCCGCGGCGTGCTGCTCGAGCAGGGCGACCTGGTCCGTGGGCAGGTCGGGGTCGTAGGTCAGCCAGACCGCGCCGTGCTCCAGGGAGTGCACCGCGTGCTCGTCGACGACGGGCGCGTCGTAGACGCCGCAGTTCTGCCAGACCGCGTTGTGCGCCCCGCCCGCGGGCGGGTTCTGGGCGTAGTCGACGCTGCCCTCGACGTGGTCGAACACCAGGCCGTCGAACGACTCCACGCCCTCGATGTCCGCGGCCGCCTGCGCCTCGAGGGCGGACGTGCGGCGCGCCTCCCCGACGAGCACGACCGTCGCCGTGGCGACGAGGCCGAGCACCAGCGTGCCGGCCACGCCGGCCACGACGAGCATCCGGCGCCGTTCCGCGCGTGCCTGCTCCTTGCGCAGGCGCGCCACCGTCGCGGCGCGCTCGTCCTTCGTGCGGGGCCTCGTGCTCATGTCCGTCCCGTCGTCGAGCGCGGCACGGGCGCCGCGCGGGCGGCCAGGATAGGTGAAGGTTCAACCTTCGTGGTCGTCCCGGGGCGGTGCGGCGCCGCGTCGGGCGCGGTAGGCGGCCACGTGCACCCGGTTGGCGCAGCCGTTGACGTCGCAGAACCGGCGCGAGCGGTTGCGCGAGAGGTCGACCAGCACGGCGTCGCAGTCGTCGGCCGCGCACGTGCCCAGGCGGTCCCACTCGTCCGCGCGCACGAGGTCCGCGGCCGCGAGCGCCGACTCCGCGAGCACGACGGCGGCGGGCGGGGCGTCCGGTGCGGTGGCGTGCAGGTGCCAGTCCATCGCGTCGTGGCGCACGAGCGAGGGGACCGCCTCGGCGTCGCGCAGCATCGTGTTGATCGCATCCGCCGCCTCGTCGCGGTCGACCGCCCAGAGGGCGGCGACCCGGGTGCGGGCGTCGCGGACCGCCGCGAGCTCGGCCGCGTCCCCGTCGTGCCGGCCGGTGTAGCCCCACCGGGCGCGGAACGCCGCGAGGTCGGCGACCGTCGCGAGCGCGTCCGCCCCGTCGCGTCGGCGACCCGTGTTCACCAGGTCGGCGGCGGCGCGCAGGTTGGCCTCCGTGTCATGGGCGAAAAGCATGTTGACCCCTGTCGCGACGGCACCGTAGCGTCATGAGCATAGGAGTGGTTCGCACCTGACACCGGCGACCCCGGCGCGTGCACGGCTCCTCGTCGTCGCGGTCGCCGGCCGCGACGCCGGCCGTCCGCGCCGCGGGCGGCGTCCGTCGCCCGCACGGCGGGCCGGGATGTCGGGGGGGCACGTGCAGGGGACGGGTGCGCGCAGCGCGGGGGTCGTCGCCGGTCTCGCGGCCGCGCTGGCGTTCGCGACGAGCGGTCCGGTCGTCAAGCCGCTGCTGGCCGCCGGCTGGTCGCCGGGCGCGGCGATCCTCGTGCGGCTCACGCTCGGGGCGGTGCTGCTCGCCGGCCCGGCGCTGCTGGCCCTGCGCGGGCGGTGGTCGGTGCTGCGCGCCGACGCCGGCACGGTCGTCGGGCTCGGGCTCCTCGGGGTCGCGGGCGCCTCGACGTCCTACTTCCTGGCCGTCGACCGGCTGCCCGTAGCCGTCGCGCTCCTCGTCGAGTACACGGGCCCGCTGCTGCTGGTGCTCTGGTCCTGGCTGCGCACGCGGCAGGCGCCGTCGCGCACGACGCTGGTCGGGGCCGCGCTGGCCATGGGCGGTCTCGTGCTCGTCCTGGACGTGACGGGCTCGCTGCGGCTGGACCCGCTCGGCCTGGTGTTCGCGCTCGCCGCCGCCGTGGGCAACGCCGCCTACTTCGCGCTCACCGCGCGGCCGATCGCGCTGCCGCCTGTGACGCTGGCCGGTGCGGCGATGGTCGTGGGCGCGGCCACGGTGGCGCTGCTCGCGCTCGTGCGGGTCCTGCCGCTGGAGGCGCCCGACGTGCGGGTGGACGTGCTCGGCACGAGCGTGCACTGGGCGGTGCCGCTCGCCGTCGTCGGCGTGGTGCCGACGGCGGTCGCGTACGGGGTGTCCGCGGTGTCGGTGCGCCTGCTCGGCGAGCGGGTCGCGTCCTTCCTCGCGCTGTCCGAGGTGCTGTTCGCCGTGGTGCTGGCGTGGGTGCTGCTCGGCGAGGCGCCGCGCGGCATGCAGGTCCTCGGTGCGGCGCTCGTCGTGGCCGGGGTCGCGACCGTGCGGCGCGGCGCGGACCGGGACGTCGTCTCCGGCGCCGCACCGCCGCCCGCGGACGTCCGCGCCCCGGTGCCCGACCAGGACCTGGACCCCCCGGCCGGGCGCGCGACGACCGTCAGCCCCCGAGCGTGAGCTTCAGGACCCGCTCGTCGCTGTTGTTCGCGACCGAGTCCTTGTCACCGCGCGTGCTGGTGGTCAGCCACAGCCCCCCGTCGCCGCTCGGCTCGACCGTGCGCAGCCGGCCGTACGTGCCCTGCAGCAGGGACCGGACGTCCGTCAGGGCGCCGTCGGCCGTGATCGTCGCCCGGTACAGGCGCGCGCCCCGCAGGCACGCGATCCACAGGTGGTCGCCGACGACGGCGACGCCGCTGCACGACGCGGACGCCACCGGCAGCGTCAGCCGCGGCGCGACCAGGCCCGCACCGGAGCACTGCCCGCTCGTGCCCTCGCACTGCGGCCACCCGTAGTTGCCGCCGCGGACCACCAGGTTCGTCTCGTCCATGACGGAGTTGCCGAACTCCTGCTGCCACAGCCGCCCGCGGGAGTCGAACGCGAGCCCCTGCGGGTTGCGGTGGCCGTAGCTCCAGACGGCGTTGCCGAAGGGGTTGTCCGCGGGGACGCCGCCGTCGGGCCGCACGCGCAGCACCTTGCCGGCGAGGTTCGACGTGTCCTGCGCCCACGCGGGGTTCTGGCCGTCGCCGGTGGCGACGTAGAGCATCCCGTCCGGCCCGAACCGCAGCCGGCCGCCGTTGTGGTACTTGTTCCGCGGGATGCCCTGCACGAGCACCTGGGGCGCACCGGTGAGGGCGCCGTCGACGTAGCGGATGCGCACCACCCGGTTGTCGGTGGTCGTGGTGTGCATGACGTACAGCCACGGGTCGTCCTCGAAGTCCGCCGCGACGGCGAGCCCGAGCAGGCCGCCCTCGCCGTCGGTGCCCGCGAGACCCGGGATCGTGCCGGGCACCACCGCCGTCGCCCCGGTCGCCGGGTCCAGGCGCACGACGCGGCCCGCGTCGCGGCGGCCGTACAGCACCGACCCGTCCGGCAGCTCGACGAGGCCCCACGGCAGGTCACGGTCGGTGGCGACCTGACGCACCGTGCAGATCGCGCCCGTGCACCCCGTACCGGTCGTCACGCGCACCAGGGTCGACGCCGCCGACCGGTTGCCGGCCTGGTCGCGTGCCCGCACGGCGTACGCGTACGCCGTGCCGGCGGCGAGGCCCGAGTCGACGAAGGACGTGGCGGAGCCCGGCACGGTCCCGACCACGACGCCGTCGCGCAGCACCTCGTAGCCGGTCACGCCGACGTCGTCGGTCGACGCGGTCCAGCGCACCGTCACGGAGGTGCCGTCGGCGACGGCGGCCACACCGGTCGGCACCGTCGGCGCACGCGTGTCCGTCTGGCAGGGCGGGACGGCCAGCTCGAGCGTCGGGCTGGCCTGCGACACGTTGCCGGCCGCGTCCCGCGCGTTGACGTACAGCCCCCAGGTGACGCCGGGGGAGAGGGTGAGGGCCGCCGACGTCGCCGTGCCGGGCACCGACGTCATGTGCTGCCCGTCGTGGTAGACGTCGTAGGCCGCCACGCCGACGTCGTCGGTGGAGGCCGTCCACGTGAGCGTGACGGCGGTGCAGGTCAGGCCGCTGGTGCGCAGACCCTGCGGCGGCGTGGGCGCCGTGGTGTCCGACGCGGGCGCGACCGGGACGAGCTGCCACTGCTGGTTGCGCGCGTCGCGGTCGGTCCGCTGCCCGACCGCCGCACCGTCCGCCCGGGACGCGCCCAGGACGTCGAGCACCTTGCCGCTGTGCCGCAGGACGAGCCGGACGTGCCCGCCCGCCGAGTCCGCGAGCCGCACCTGCTGGTGGCGCGCCGCGCGGTCGGTCTGCTGCACCACGGGCGCCCGGTCCACGCGCAGGCCGCCCACGACCTGGAGCGCCTTGTCGGAGTGGCGGGCCCGCAGCCGGTACCAGCCGTCCCCGGCGTCCACGAACCGCCACTCCTGCGACGCCCGGCCGTCGCGTCGCGACTCCTGGACGACGGGCGCGCCGTCGGCGGTCGACGCGCCGGCCACGTCGAGCGCCTTCCCGCTGTGCCGGTTCACGAGCACGTACCAGCGACCGGGGTCGACGGTCGCGGCGCTCGCGGGTGCGGCCGCGACCGGGACGAGGAGCGCGGCGAGCGCCGCGGCGACCGCGCCGGCGAGGGCGCGCGCGCCGGGGGCGCGCCGTCGTGGCCGCCGGTGCGGTGCGGCGGTCGGGTGCGGCGTCGGCGAGGTCTCGGACGTCATCGTCGGTCCCTTCGGGCGCGGGTACGGCCGACGATCCGCCCTCGGGCCGGGCCGGACAACCCCCGTCCCGTCATGAATCGCTTCGCAGGGGCGCAGGTCAAACATTCTTGACACTCCGCACGCGCTGCGCCAAGGTGGGCATGTCAAAGATTCATGACATCGAGGAGGCGGTCGTGTCGTACGAGGAGAAGGGCGCGTGGGTCTACGGGCTCGTCGCGCTGGGCGCGTGGCTCACGTACGTCCTCGTGCTCCTGGCCCGGGCGGACGGCGGTCCGCTCGTCGACGTGCGGTACGTGCCGACGCTGCTGTGGACCGTCGGCATCTCGGCGTTCGCGCCCGTCGTGGTCCGCACGCTCGTCGAGGTCGTCCGCCCGAGCGACACCCGCCGTGCCGACGTCCGCGACCGGGACATCGACCGCCGCGGGGAGTACGTCGCGGGGATCGTCCTCGGGGTCGGGATGGTCGGGCCGTTCGCCCTCGCGCTGGCGGACGCCGACACGTTCTGGATCGCCCACGCGATCTGGACCGTGTTCGTCCTCGCGGCCGTCGTCGGCTCGGTCGTCAAGGTCGTCGCCTACCGCCGGGGCCTGTGACGTGGGACCGACCCCCAAGCCGACCCGGGTCACGAACGCCATCCGCGCCCTGCGCGCCGCGCGCGACGACATGACGCAGGCGGAGCTCGCGCGGCGCATCGGCGTCACGCGGCAGACCGTCATCGCCATCGAGCAGGGCCGCTACTCGCCGTCGCTGGAGACGGCGTTCCAGATCGCGCGGGCGCTGGGCGTCCGCATCGACGAGGTCTTCGCCTACCCCGACGACGCGGCCGACTGACGCCGGCGTCGTCCACCGTCACCCCCGGAGGTCCCCCGTGCCCGCTCCGTCCCCGTCCACCGACACCCCCACCCCGGCGACCACGACCGTGGTCGCCCACCACCGCTACGGGCCGCCGGAGGTCCTGGTGGCCGAGCGTGCGCCCATGCCCGTCGCCGGCGCGGACGAGGTCGTGCTCGCCGTCGAGGCCGTCGCCGTCAGCCGGGCCGAGGCCGCGTTCCGGGCCGCGCGTCCCGCCGTCGCCCGGCTCGCGACCGGCCTGCTGCGTCCGCGGCGGCCGGTGCTGGGCGGCGACGTCGGCGGGCGCGTGCTCGCCGTCGGCGCGGGCGTCACGCACCTGCGCCCGGGGGACCGCGTCCTCGCGCAGACGGGCATCGCCATGGGCGGCTACGCACGGCACCTGCGGGCGCCCGCCACCGCCGTCCTGCCCGTGCCCGACGGCGTGCCGACGCCCGAGGCCGTCGCGCTCGCGGAGGGCGGGTCGACCGCCCTGCCGTTCGTGCGGGACCACGCCCGGGTCCGTCCAGGCACGCGGCTGCTCGTCAACGGGGCGTCCGGGGCGGTCGGCGCGGCGGCCGTGCAGCTCGCCGCGCACCTCGGCGCCGAGGTCACGGGCGTGTGCAGCACGGACCACGTCGAGCTGGTGCGGTCGCTCGGCGCGGCCTCCGTGGTCGACCGCACCCGCACGCCGCTCGAGGCCCTGGCGGGCCCGTACGACGTCGTGCTCAACGCGGTCGGCACGAGCTCCTTCCGCCGCTGCCGGCACCTGCTCGCGCCGGGCGGGTCCTACCTCACCACGGTGCCGGGCGCCGGGATCCTCGTGCGCACCGCCCTGCGCCCGGTGCTGCGCGGCCCGCTGCTGCGGGGGCCGCTGGGCGGCAGGACGGCGGCGATCGCCTTCACCGGGCTGCGCCCGGCGGCGGACCGCCTGGCGGACGTCCGGCACCTGCTGGACCTCGCCGCCGCGGGGGCCGTCCGCGGCGTCGTCGACCGCACCTGGCCGCTCGAGGAGGCGGCCGCGGCGCACGCCTACGTCGACACGGGCCGCAAGGCGGGCACGGTGCTGCTCCTGCCGTGAGCCGGGCGCCGGCGAGCGCGTATCGTCACGAGGGGCGGCGCCCGGGTGCCGCGACACAGCACCAGGTGGAGGACACGGATGGCTGACCTGACGGTCGGGTACGCGGCGATGCTCGAGCAGTTCCACCCCCGCGAGGCGGTCGAGCTCTCGGCGTACGCGGAGGAGCACGGCTTCTCCGGGGTCATGGCGGCGGACCACTTCCAGCCCTGGGTCCCGGCGCAGGGGCAGTCGTCCTTCGTGTGGAACGTGCTCACCGCGATCGGCGAGCGCACCACCGGCGACATGGGCCCGGGCGTGACCGCGCCGACGTTCCGCTGGCACCCGGCGATGGTCGCGCAGGCGTCCGCGACGCTCGCGGCGATGTACCCCGGGCGGCACTGGCTCGGTCTCGGGTCCGGCGAGGCGCTCAACGAGCACGTCGTGGCCGGCTACTGGCCGGAGGCCCCCGAGCGGATCAACCGCATGTTCGAGGCCATCGAGATCATCAGGAAGCTGTTCACGTCCTCGCTCGCGGGCAAGGACGTCAAGCACGCGGGGCAGTTCTACAAGCTCGAGTCGACCCGGCTGTGGACCATGCCGGAGGAGGCCCCCGAGATCCTCGTCGCCACCGCGGGCCCGGTGACGGCCAGGCGGACCGGCAAGCACGCGGACGGCATCATCACGGTCGGCGCGCCGCTCGAGAAGATCTCCGGCCTGTTCGGCAAGTTCGCGGAGGGCGCGCGCGAGGCCGGCAAGGACCCCGACGCGATGCCGAAGGTGCTCCAGCTCCACCTGTCCTGGGCGGAGACCGACGAGCAGGCGCTCGCGAACGCGATGCACGAGTGGCCGAACGGCGGCATGAAGTTCCCGAAGGCGGACATCCGCTCGCCGTTCGACTTCGAGCAGATGGCCAAGCTCGTGCGCCCGGAGGACTTCCAGGGCCGGATGGTGATCTCCGCCGACCCCGACGCGCACCGGGCCGAGATCCAGAAGTACGTCGACCTCGGCTTCGACCGCATCTACCTGCACAACGTCGGCCGCAACCAGCGCGAGTGGATCGAGGTCTTCGGTCGCGACGTGCTGCCCAAGCTGGTGCGCTGACATGATCGAGCTGCGCCTGTGGGCGCCCGACGGCGTGCCCGAGGTCGTCCCCGGCGACGACCTCGTGGCGCTGCTGGCCGCCGCGCTGCGCACCGACGCGGCGGCCGACCCGTCGCACGCGCTCGCCGACGGCGACGTCCTCGTCGTGACGAGCAAGGTGGTGTCCAAGGCCGAGGGGCGCGTCGTCGCCGCGGACGACCGCGAGCAGGCGATCACGGACGAGACCGTGCGCGTGGTCGCGACCCGCGAGCACGCCGGCGGCGTCACCCGCATCGTCGAGAACCGGCTCGGCCTGGTCATGGCCGCGGCCGGGGTGGACGCGTCGAACACGCCCGAGGGCACGGTCCTCCTGCTGCCCGTCGACCCCGACGCGTCCGCCCGCGCCCTGCGTGCCGGGCTGCAGGACGCGTTCGGCGTGCGGCTCGGCGTGGTCGTCACGGACACCGCGGGGCGCCCGTGGCGGCAGGGCGTCACCGACCTCGCGATCGGGGCCGCCGGGGTGCAGGTGCTCGACGACCTGCGGGGGCAGCTCGACACGTTCGGGCGGCCGCTGACGATGACCGTGGCCGCCGTCGCGGACGAGCTCGCGAGCGCCGCGGAGCTGGTCAAGGGCAAGGCCGCCGGGCGGCCCGTCGCCGTCGTGCGTGGTGCGGCGCACCTCGTCGGCGACGAGGACGGGCCGGGCGCCCGCGTGCTCGTGCGGACGGGGCCGGACGACATGTTCCACCAGGGCTCCGCCGAGGCGTACGCGCAGGGCTGGAAGGACGCGCTCGCGACCGAGCGGTGAGCCCGCCGGCGCCGCCCCCCCACGCGCCGCCGTCAGGCGGCGGTCGCGGGGGCGGGGGCGGGGGCGGGCCGGCGGTAGACGAGACGGCGGTAGAGCGCCTCGGCGGGGCCGCGTCGCCCGGCCCTGTCCAGGGCGACCGCGACCGCCACGGTGACGAGCCACACCCCGACCGCCCACGCGACGACCTGGGCCGAGGACAGGTGCTCGCCCAGCCCGCCGGCCCACGCCGCGAGGGGCAGCACGAACAGCACCGACTGGAGCAGGTAGCAGGTCAGCGACCGCACGCCGACGGCCCGCAGCGCGCCCCCGACGGGGCCGAGCGTGGCGACCGTGACCCGGCGCGCCGCGACGACCCAGGCCACGAGGGCGGCGAACGCCACGCCCCCGGCGGTGCCGCTCACCTCGTGCAGCGCCGCCACGCCGAACAGCTGCCCGGTGGTCGGCGTCCACACCTCGGCCACGGCCAGGGCCATCGGCAGACCGCCCAGCACGCTGGCGGTCAGCCCGCCCACGACCCACCGCCGCAGCAGCGGCAGGTGCGCCGCGGGGTCCTCGAGGACGGCCCGCCGCGCGAACCACAGGCCCAGGAGCACGAGCGGGAGGGCCGCGACGGCGCCGAACGGGGCGATCAGGACGGAGAACGACCGCAGGAGCATCGCGCCGAGGACGGAGTGCTCGGCGGCGGCCATGACGTCCCCCTGCCCCATGACCTCCGGCTGGGTGCTCGTCCACGCGGCGAGCGCCTGCATGGCGCCCATGAGCACGCCGGACAGCGCGAGCGCGATCCCCCCGACCACGGCCAGGCGGCGTCCGGGGGCGCGCACGAACGCCACCGCGACCAGGCCGGCCACGCCGTAGATCGCGAGGATGTCGCCCGCGAACAGCAGCAGGATGTGCACGACGCCGAACGCGACGAGCCAGCCCGCGCGCCGCAGCAGGTCGGCGCGGCAGGCGGGCCACGGCACCCACGCCGCGGCACGGCGGCGCACGACGACCCCGATCCCGTACCCGTAGAGCAGCGCGAACATCGGCATCGTGCGCCGGTCGACGAACAGGGCCACGACGCCGTTGACGACGCGGTCGACCGTGGACCCGTCGACCGGCCGGCTCCCCGCCCCGACCTGGACGCCCCACAGGTGCAGCACCGAGTTCGCGATCGCGATGCCGAGGAGCGCGAGGCCGCGGGCGACGTCGGGGGCGACGGCGCGCTCGGCCAGCGCCACGGGCGCGACGGCGGGGACGGGCGCGGGCGGGGGCGGGACGGGCGCCGGCGGCGTGGGGGTGCTCATGGGGACCATCCTGGCGAACCGGGGGAACCCGCGGCCTCGGCCTGCAGGTGGGTCCTCCCCTCGGTCACGAGGACGACCGTCGCGTCGTCCGGCCGGTCCTCGCCCGGTCCGTCGACCGGTGGACCGGCGTCAGCGCGCGGCGCGTGCGGCGGCCTTCGCCGCCTTCTTCGTCTCGCGCACCCTGCCCAGCGAGACGGCGTCGCGCACGTCGGCGATGGAGCGGAACTCGTCGTCGCCGTACGCGCCGGCGGCCTCGCGCCACCCCGTGGGGGTGACGCCGCGTTGCTTGCCCAGCAGCGCGAGGAAGATCTTCGCCTTCTGGTCTCCGAACCCGGGCAGGGCCTTCAGCCGCTTCAGCACCGTCGGGCCGTCGGGGTCGCCGTCGGTCCAGAGCCGCGTGACGTCGCCGTCGTACTCCTCGACGACCGCGCGCGCGACCGCCTGGATCCGGCCGGCCATGGAGCCGGGGTAGCGGTGCACCGCCGGGGGCGTCGCGCACAGGGCCGCGAACTGCTCGGGGTCGGCGTCGGCGACCCGGCGCGGGTCGAGGCCGCCCATGCGCTCGGCGATCTTGGCTGGGCCGGCGAACGCGGTCTCCATCGCCACCTGCTGGTCGAGGAGCATGCCGAGCAGGAGGGCGAAGGGGTCCTCGTCGAGCAGGCGGTCCGCCGCCTCGTCCCCGGTCATCCACAGCGGTGCCGTCATGGCGCCATTCTGACGCAGAGCGGGGCGCCGGCGGGCGGGAGCCACCGGGCGAGGAACGGCTCGAACCTCCGACGGAACGAGTCGTCGGGTCCGCCGGTCAGGGAGGCGTAGGACCGGGCCGACCGGTCCCAGGCGGCGCGGTCGTCGGCAGAGCCGCCGGTCGTCGGGAGCGCCATACGGGTCATCCTGGCGCAGTGGGCTGTCGGAGGTGCGCCCCGCCCGCCACACTGACCACGGCCCGGCGGTCGCCGCGGGCCAGTACGAGAGTCAGGGGGCGCGATGACAGGCGGTGGGCGCAGGTCGGGCCGTGCGGGAGCACTGCGGCGACGGCCGCGACGGTGGAGGAGCTGACGTCGGCCGGCGTCGCGGCGCTGCGCGAGCAGGTGCTGCGGCGCTGGCCCGAGGAGGTGCAGGAGCGGTTCTGGGACGGCCCGGTGTGGCACGCCGCGGTGCCACGTCGCGGGACGACCGTGCGGGCGGAGCACCTCGAGGGCTGCTGGTCCGTCGTCGTCGAGCCCGGTGCCCACGCGTTCGAGACGCACGACGCGACCGTCCGGACGCTCGTACGGCTGGTCGACGCCGTCGTGCGCGGCGACGTGTGGGTGGTGCGGTGGCAGGTCGGACGGCTCGCGTCCGGGTCGTGGCTGGAGGACGGCGAGGGCGAGCGCTTCACGGGCGGGTCCGGCGGCAGCCGGCTCGACCGGCTCGCCTCGTCCGTGCCCGGCTACCGGCGCACGCGTGTGCCGCTGCCGGACGGGACGCGGGAGGCGACGTGAGAGCGGTCGTGGAGGAGTTCTGCGCGGGCGCGCTCGCCGCGGGGTGCGTCTGGGTGCTGCGCGACGCGGACGGGTACGTGTGCGTGCGCTCCGGCGACGCGGCGCGCGACACGATGCCGTTTTGGTCGAGCCGGGCCCGGGCCGTCACCGTGACGCGCCGTGCTCCCGCGGAGCGCCACCTCGTCCCGGAACCCGTCGACCTCGAGGCGTTCGTGGCGCGGTGGCTGCCCGGCCTGGGCCGGGACGGGACGCTGGTCGGCGTGGACTGGACCGGGGTGCGGTCCGGGGGCGCGGAGCACGAGCCGCACGAGCTGGCCGAGGCGCTGGCGCGCGCCCCGGGCAGGGGGACCGGGGCCGACGGGGACGGTGCGCAGGCGAGGTGACCCGGCGGTGACGTCACGGCCGCGCCCACGCACCCGGGAGCGCTCGTGACGACCGGGGCCTCACGCCTGCTGCAGGTGCCGCGCCTCGTCCACGTCGTGCCGGAGCGTCGACGCCTGCGGCACGTCGAGCCGCACGTGTCCCGCGTCCGCGTGCCGGGCGGACGACCCCGGGCCGAACCGCGGTCGCAGGTCGCAGCCGGGTGCGGCGGTGAGCAGCGTCGTCCCGGTGCCCTCGGCGTCGGGGACGTGCGCGCGCTCGTGCTCGGCGGCGAGCGTGAGCGCGGCGTCGAGGTCGTCCGGGTCGAGGCCGGGCAGGTCGCCGGGGACGACGGCGACAGGGGCGTCCGGGTGGAGGGTCCGGGCGTGGGCGGCGCCCGCGAGGACGGCGGCGCGGAGCCCGGGCTCCGGGACGTCGGCGGCGGGGCGGTGCGGCGGCTCGTCAACCACGACCACGTCGAGCGTCGCGGCTGCCGCGGCGAGGTCCGGGTCGGGCGTGACGAGGACGACCCCGGCGACGGAGCGGGCCGACCGGACGGCCCTCAGGGTGTCCCGGGCCATCGAGCGGACGAGCGCGGCGCGGGTGTCGTCGTCGAGGACGCCGGCCAGGCGGGACTTGCCGCGGCGCGCGTCCTTGACGGGGACGACGACCCACCAGCCCCCGGTCACGGCAGCCGGTCCACGAGGGCCAGGGCGCGGGCGGCGATCGCGGCCGTCGCGGGGACGTCGGTCATGAGCGTCGGGGCGGCCTCGACGGTCCAGCCCTCGCCGGCCAGCACCGGCACGGCGTCCGCGTCCGCCTCGTCGACGAGCCACGCGTCGAGCACGCCGCCGTCGTGCCGTCGGCCGTAGTGGCGGGCGACCGCCGCGGCGTCCGTCGCGACGCCGATCGCGGTCAGGCACGCGTCCGCCATGCCGCGCACGGGTGCCCCCCCGACCACGGGGGAGACCGCGACGACGGGCGCCGCGGTCGCCCGCAGCGCGTCCCGCACCCCGGGAACACCGAGGATCGTCCCCACCGACACGACCGGGTTGGACGGCGGCACGACCACGACGTCCGCCGACGCCAGCGCGTCGAGCACGCCGGGTGCCGGAGCGGCGTTCTCGACGCCCGTCTGCACGAACCCGTGGGCGGGCACCGACGCCCGGTGCCGCACCCACCACTCCTCGAAGTGGATCGTCCCGTCGTCCGTCACGACGTGCGTCTCGACCTCGTCGTCGGTCATCGGCAGCAGCGTGACGCCGGGCCGCCAGCGCTCGGCCAGGCGCGCGGCGACCGCCGACAGCGGCAGCCCGCGGCGCAGCAGCTCGGTGCGGGCGAGGTGCGTGGCGAGGTCGAGGTCGCCGAGGGTGAACCACTCCCAGCCCAGCCCGTAGGCGGCGAGGTCGGTGGCCACGCGGGCGGACTCGTCCCGCCGGCCCCAGCCCTGGCCCTCGTGCACAGCGCCGCCCAGCGTGTACATCAGGGTGTCGAGGTCGGGGCAGACGCGGACACCGTGCAGCCACAGGTCGTCGCCGGTGTTCGCGACGACGGTGACGTCGGCGGTCGTGCCGCCGGCGCCGTCGGGGAGGCGGTCGCGCAGCAGGGCGAGCAGGCCGCGCGTGAAGCGGGCACCGCCGACGCCGCCCGAGAGCACGGTGATCCTCATGCGCCCTCCTCCGGGCTGCGGCCCGTCAGGGCGATGACCGGGCGGCCGGTGGTGGGGTGCACGAGCACCTCGGCCTCCACGCCGTAGACCTCGCGCAGCAGGGTGGGCGTGAGCACGTCGGCGGGGGCGCCCGCGGCGGCCAGCCGGCCCTGCGACAGCACGAGGACGTGCGTGCAGAACGCCGCGGCCAGGTTCAGGTCGTGCAGCGCGGCGACCGTCGTCACGCCCAGGTCGCGCACGAACGCGAGCAGCGAGAGCTGGGCGCTGACGTCGAGGTGGTTCGTCGGCTCGTCGAGAAGGAGCAGGTCGGGCTCCTGCGCGAGCGCCCGGGCGATCTGGACCCGCTGCCGCTCGCCGCCGGACAGCGTCGACCAGGCGCGGTCGGCGAGGTGCGCGGCGGAGGCCGCCGCGAGGGCGCGGTCGACGGCGCCGTCGTCGCTGTCCGTGCCCCACAGGGACCGGTAGGGGATGCGGCCGAGGGCGACGACCTCGCGCACGCTCAGCGGCACGGTCGCGTTCGACTCCTGCTCGAGCAGCGCGACGTGCCGGGCGCGCCGCCGCCGGGGAAGGGCGTGCACGGGCACGGTCGCCCGGGCGCCGGGCGCGTCGGGATCCGGGACGAGCACCGCGCCGCGCTCGGGCGGCAGCAGGCCGGCGACCAGGCGCAGCAGGGTGGTCTTGCCGGCGCCGTTCGGGCCGAGCAGACCGGTGAGCGCGCCGTCCGGGGGAGTGGCGTCGACGCCGTCGACCACCCAGCGTCCCCCGAGGCGGGTCCCGACGCCCTCGATCCTCAGCTCCACGCCGTCCCCCGTCCCCGGCGGAGCAGCACCGCGAAGACCGGCACGCCGATGAGCGCGGTGACGATGCCGACCGGCAGCTCGCGCGGGTCGAACACGGTGCGGGCGAGCGTGTCGGCCCAGACGAGGAACACCGCGCCGGTCACCGCGGCGACCGGGAGCAGGCGGCGGTGCGCCGGGCCGGTCACGACCGACACCGCGTGCGGGAGGACCAGCCCGACGAACCCGATCGCTCCGCTGACCGCCACCATCGCGCCCGTGAGCAGCGCGACGAGCGTCATGAGGCTCCACCGGGTGCGGTCGACGTCGATGCCGAGCGCCGCCGCCGACGTGTCCCCGAACGCGAACGCGTCGAGCCGCGTGGCCGCCGCGACGAGCACGGTGCCGACCAGCAGCAGCGCCAGGCCCGAGATCGCCACCGACGTCCACGTCGCACCCGCGAGGGAGCCCATGAGCCAGGACAGGATCTCGCGGTAGGAGTCGCCCGTCGCGGTCCAGAAGATGACGAAGGACGTGCCGGCCGCGGCGAGCTGCGACACCGCGAGGCCGGCGAGGACCGCCCGGGCCGGGGTGAGCGTGCCGCTCGTGCGCGCCAGCGCCAGGGTCGCGACGAGCGCGGCCAGGGCGCCCGCGAACGCCGCGACCGGCAGCAGCACCGCCACGCCGAGCACCAGCACCGCGACCGCGCCCAGCGACGCTCCGGACGACAGGCCCAGCAGGTACGGGTCGGCGAGCGGGTTGCGCGTGAGCGACTGCATGACCGCGCCCGCGACCGCCAGGCCGGCGCCCACCGCGGCGGCGGTGAGCACGCGCGGCAGGCGCAGGTCCCAGACGATCGCGTCGTGCAGGCGCGCGACGTCGGCCACCGGCAGGCCCAGGTGCCCGGCGACCGAGCGCGCGACCTCGGCCACGGACAGGTCGGCGGGACCGATCGTCACGGTGACCAGCACGCTGAGCACCAGCAGCGCGACGCCGACCGCGAGCAGGAGCAGCAGCGGCGGGCGCAGGGGTGGACGGTCCGTGGGCGACATGACGGGAGCGTCAGCCCCCGAGGCCCAGCGCGCCGACCTGCTCGACGAGGTCGGCCACCGTGTCGGCGTTGCGCACGCCGGCCTCGGTCGCGGCGAACGGCACCAGCACGTACCGCCGCTCGCGCACGGCGGCCAGCTGGGACGTGGCCGGGTGGGACTCGAGGAACGCCTGCTTGCTCTCCGCGGTGTTCCACGCGGAGTCGACGAGGACGAGCACGTCCGGGTCGGCCGCGACGACCTGCTCCCAGCCCACCGACGTCCACGTGTCGTGCACGTCGGCGAACACGTTCTCGATGCCCGCGGCGCCGAGGATCATCTGCGGGGCGCCGATGCCCGCGCCGACGTACGGCGTGTCCGTGCCCGACGACCACCACACCGCGGTCACCCCGTCGAGCGGCTCCACGGCCTCGAGCGTCGCCTCCTGGTCCGCGACGACCTCCTCCGCGGCGTCCGGCGCGCCGAGCAGGGCGCCCGCCTGGCGGATCTCGTCGAAGACCAGGTCGAACGTCAGGGGGTCGGGCTGGTAGCCCTCCTCCTTGCACGCGGACGGGGAGACGTACGTGGCGATGCCGAGCTGGGCGAGCACGTCCCGCTCGCCGGCGCCGTCCGCGGAGAAGTTCGACTCCCAGCCGCCGTACACGAGGTCGGGCTCGACCTCGAGCAGCGCCTCCTGGCCGGGCACCTTGTCCGACAGGACCGGCACGCCTGCGAGCTCGTCCGCCCACTCCTGCGGCGGGGGGCCGTCGCTGAACCCGGTGCCGACGAGCCGGTCGGCCAGGCCGAGGGCCGCGACCATCTCGGTGGTCGAGGACTTGATCGTGACGATCCGCTCCGGGGCCTGCTCGACGGTCACCTGCGTGCCGCAGTTGTCGACCGTGACGGGGAAGCCGGCGTCCGCCGCGCTGGCGCTCGGGGACGACGGGGCGGGAGAGCCCTCGCCGCCGGACGCGCAGGCGGCGAGCGCGACGACGGGGAGCAGGGCGGTGACGACGAGGGCACGGGCGCGCGAGGGCATCAGGTCTCCGGGTGGCGGGGCGCCGCGCACGCCGTCGGGCGCGGGTGGGGTGGGAGTCGGCGCACGTCGCGTCGTGGAGGGCCGTCCCAGCCGGGGGCGGCGCGACCCGGCCACGCGCGGCCGGGTTCCGAGGCGCCACCCTAGGCACCGGACCGGGGGTGCGCGCAACCGGCCCCCGCAGGCGTGCCATGCTCGCCGGTGACGCCGTCACGAGGGAGATCGCATGTCCACGCCCACCGACCGTCCCCGCCGCGCGCTCGTCACCGGGGCGTCCTCCGGCATCGGCGCCGCGACCGTGCGGCGGCTGCGCGCCGAGGGCTGGGACGTCGTCGCCACCGCGCGCCGAGCCGACCGGCTGGACGCGCTCGCGGCCGAGACCGGGGCGTCCGCCGTCGTGGCGGACGTCACGAGCGCCGTGGACGTCGACGCGCTGGTGGCGCACGTGCGCGACTCGGGCGGACTCGACGCGGTGGTCAACAACGCCGGTGGCGCGTTCGGGCTCGACCCGGTGGAGCACGCCGACGTCGAGCAGTGGCGGGCGATGTACGAGCTCAACGTCCTCGGCACCCTGCGGGTCACGCAGGGCGTGCTGCCGCTGCTGCGCGAGCGCGGCGGCGGCGACGTCGTCGTCGTGACGTCCACCGCCGCGCACGGCGCGTACCCCGGAGGGGCCGGCTACACCGCGGCGAAGCACGGCGAGCGGATGCTCAGCGAGACGCTCCGCTGGGAGATCGTGGGGGAGCCGGTGCGGGTCATCGAGATCGCGCCCGGCGCCGTCGCGACCGAGGAGTTCTCGCTCGTGCGGTTCGACGGGGACGCCGAGCGCGCCGCGCAGGTGTACGCCGGCTACGAGCCGCTCGTCGCCGAGGACGTCGCGGACGCGATCGTCTGGACCCTGACCCGGCCGGCGCACGTCAACGTGGACCTGCTCGTCGTGCGGCCGCGCGCGCAGGCGAACAACACGACGATCGCGCGCTCGCAGGGCTGACCCGGCCGCCCGTGGACGGCGGGCACGACGTCGACAGGTGAGGTCGGCTCAGCATCCGGACGTCGCCGGGTGCGGTGTCGGCGCGCGTGCCTACGCTGCACCGGTGCCCCCCTCCGCGTCCGCCCCGGCCGGCCCGTCCGTGTCCACGACGCGTGCGCTCGCCCGTCTGATCCGCTGGGCCCGGCCGGCCGTGCCCCGCGTCGTCGCGGGCGGCACGGCGACCCTCGCGGCCAGCCTGCTCGCGCTCGCCGTGCCCCAGGTGCTGCGGGAGGTCGTCAACGGTCCGCTGCTGACCGACGGCAGCCGCACCGCCGTCGTCCAGTCCGCCCTGCTCGTGCTCCTGCTCGGCGTGCTCGAGGCCTTCCTCGTCTGGTGCCGGCGGGCGCTCATCGCGACGCCCGGCACGGGCGTCGAGCGGCACATGCGCACCGACCTGTTCCGGCACCTGCTCGACCTGCCCGTCGCGTTCCACGACCGGTGGTCCGGCGGGCAGCTCCTGCAGCGCTCCATGGGCGACCTGCACACCGTGCGGCGGTGGATGGTGTTCGGGCTCGTCCAGCTGGTCGTGTCCGCCACCACCGTGCTGGTGGGCGCGGGCCTGCTCATCGCCACGACGCCGCTGCTCGGGCTCGTGTACCTGGCCGGCGCCGTCCCCGTGGTGTGGCTCGGCTTCTCGTTCCGGCAGGACTACAAGGTCGTGGCGCGCCGCGCGCGGGACCAGGCCGGCGACCTCGCGACGTCCGTCGAGGAGTCGGTGCACGGCATCCGCGTGCTCAAGGCGTTCGGTCGCGGCGAGGACGCGCTCGAGGACTTCGTGCGGCAGGCCGACGGCCTGCGGGAGACCGAGATCGACAAGGCGCGCGCGCAGTCGCGCATGTCGTTCGCGCTCGCGTGGATCCCCGAGACCACGCTCGCGGTCGCGCTCGGCCTCGGGGTCTGGCTCGCCGCGTCCGACCGCGTGAGCGTCGGCGCGCTCGTCGCGTTCTTCGCCACCGCCGCCGTGATGAACCGGCCGGTGGAGAGCCTCGGGCAGCTGCTCGCCATGACGCTCGACGCGCGTGCGGGGACCGACCGGTTCTTCGAGGTCATGGACACCGCCCCCGCCGTCCGCGACCCCGAGCGCCCGGTCGCGCTGCCGCCCGCGCCGGCGGGCGGGTCCCGCGTCGAGCTCGACGGCGTGCGGTTCGCGCACGGCGGCGAGGAGGTGCTCTCCGGGGTGGACCTCGTGCTCGAGCCGGGCCGCACGACGGCCCTCGTCGGCCTGACCGGCAGCGGCAAGACCACCCTGCTGCAGCTCGTGCCGCGGCTGTACGACGTCACGGGCGGCGCGGTCCGGCTCGACGGCGTCGACGTGCGCGACCTCACCCGGCGCGACCTGCGCAGCGCGGTGTCGGTGGCGTTCGAGGACCCGATCCTGTTCTCGGCGTCGGTGCGCGACAACGTGCTCATGGGCGTCCCCGAGGAGCAGCTGGCGCGCATGGACGAGGCCGAGGCCGACGCGCTCGTGCACGAGGCCCTCGACGTGGCCCGGGCGGGCTTCGTCCACCGGCTGCCGCAGGGCCTCGACACCGTGATCGGGGAGGAGGGGCTGTCGCTGTCGGGCGGGCAGCGTCAGCGCGTCGCGCTCGCGCGCGCGATCGCCGGACGCCCCCGCGTCCTCGTGCTCGACGACCCGCTGTCGGCGCTCGACGTCGCGACCGAGGCGGAGGTCACCGAGGGGCTGCGCCGCATGCTCACCGGGACGACCACGCTCGTCGTCGCGCACCGCACGTCGACGGTCGCGCTCGCGGACCGGGTCGCGGTGCTCGAGGACGGCCGCGTCACCGGCGTGGGGCGGCACGCGGACCTGCTCGCGACGCACCCCCACTACCGCTTCGTGCTCACCGCCGAGGCCGACGACCGCGCGGAGGCGGCCCGATGAGCACCACCGACCGGCGGCCGCCCGCACCCCCGCAGCCGCCCGCGACGCCGCCGCCCGGGCACGACGAGGACGGGGACCTCGCACTGCACCCGGCCGCGGTCCGCCGGCGGTCGCTCGCGCTGCTCGGCTCCCTGCTGCGTCCCGTGGCGGGGCGCGTCTGGGCGACCGCGCTCGTCGTCGTCGGCGCGCAGCTCGCCCTCGTGGCCGGTCCCGCACTGGTGGCCCTCGGCATCGACCGGGGCCTGCCCGCGCTGCGCGACGGGGACGCGGGACCCCTGCTCGCCGTGGCCGCGACGTACGCGGTCGCCGCGCTCGTCGCGGGCGTCCTCACCGCCGCGACGGTGCGCCTCGCCGCCCGCGTGAGCCAGGGCGTGCTCCTCGACCTGCGCCGTCGCGTCTTCCGGCACACCCAGCGCCTCAGCCTGGAGTTCCACGAGCGGTACACCTCCGGCCGCGTCATCTCGCGCCAGACCTCGGACGTCGAGGCGCTGCGCGAGCTGCTCGACGGCGGAGTCACCACGCTCGCCGCGAGCGGGCTCGCGATGGTGTTCACCGCGGTCAGCCTCGTCGTGCTCGACTGGCGCAGCGGCCTCGTGCTGCTGGTCGCCGTCGTGCCCGGCGTGCTGGTCACGCGGTGGTTCCAGGTGCGCTCGCAGGCGCAGTACCGGCGCAGCCGCACCGCCGTGGCCCGGGTGATCGTGCGGTTCGTGGAGACCATGACCGGCATCCGCGCGGTGCAGGCGTTCCGCCGCGAGCGGCAGGTGGCCGAGGTCTACGACGACCTGACGGAGGAGTACCGGGCGGCGAACGCGGAGGCGATCCGGGTCAACGGCGTCTTCGACACCGGGCTCGTGCTCATCGGCAACGTCACCGTGGCCGCCGTGCTGCTGGTCGGCGGTCTGCGCGTGCTCGACGGCGGGCTGGCCGTCGGCGTCCTGGTCGCCGCCGTGCTGTACGCGCGGCGCTTCTTCGCCCCGCTCGCGCAGATCGGCATGTTCTACAACAGCTTCCAGTCCGCGACGGCCGCGCTCGAGAAGCTGTCGGCGCTGCTCGCCGAGGAGCCGACCGTGCCCGACCCCGAGCGGCCCGTGCGGCTCGCCCGCACCACCGGGGACGTGCGCTTCGACGGCGTCGAGTTCGGGTACGGCGCGGGGCCGTCGGTGCTGCCCCGTCTCGACCTGCACGTGCCCGCGGGGCAGACCGTCGCGCTCGTCGGGGAGACGGGCGCCGGCAAGTCGACCGTCGCGAAGCTGCTCGCCCGGTTCTACGACCCGCGCGAGGGCGCGGTGCGCCTCGACGGCGTCGACCTGCGCGACCTCGACCCCGCCGACCTGCGCCGGTCGGTCGTCATGGTCACGCAGGAGGCGTACCTGTTCTCGGGGTCCGTCGGCGCGAACATCGCGCTCGGCCGTCCCGACGCGACCCCCGCGGAGATCGAGGCGGCCGCGCGCGCCGTGGGCGTGCACGACCTCATCGCCGCCCTGCCCGAGGGGTACGGGACGGGGGTCGACACGCGCGGCGTGCGGCTGTCGGCCGGGCAGCGCCAGCTCGTGTCGTTCGCGCGCGCGTTCCTCGCCGACCCGGCGGTGCTCGTGCTCGACGAGGCGACGAGCTCCCTCGACATCCCCGGGGAGCAGCTCGTCCAGGACGGTCTGCGCACGCTCCTGACGGGGCGCACGGCCGTCGTGATCGCGCACCGGCTGTCGACGGTGATGCACGCCGACCGCGTGCTCGTGGTCGACGGCGGGCGGGTCGTCGAGGACGGCAGCCCCGCCGAGCTCGTCGCCGCCGGCGGCCGCTTCGCCGCCCTGCACGCGCAGTGGCAGGAGTCGTTGCTGCGCACCTGACGCGGCAGCGCCCGGCCTCAGGTCCCGAGCCCCTCGGCGCGCGCCCGCACCACCGCGGCCGCACGGTCGCTCACGGCGAGCTTCGCCAGCACCGAGCCGACGGCGTTGCGCACGGTCTTCGGGGTCACCCCCAGGCGCCGCGCCACGGCGACGTTGTCCAGGCCGCGGGCGACGAGGTCCAGCACCTCGCGCTCGCGGTCCGTCAGCTGCGGGAACGGCAGGCGGGTCGACGTCCGGCCGGCGAGCACGTAGGACATCGCCCGCTCCGCCACCGCCGGCGAGAGGATCATCTCGCCGGCGGCCACGGCACGCACCGCCCGCTCCACCGCGTCCGGGGCGGCGGACTTCAGCAGGTACCCGCGGGCGCCGGCGCGCACCGACGCGACCACGGCGTCCTCGTCCTCGTGCATCGTGACGACCAGGACCCGCAGGTCCGGCCGCGCACGCACGACGTCGCGGGTGACGTCGACCCCGGAGCCGTCGCCGAGGTCGAGGTCCATGAGCACGACCTCCGCCCCCGGTTCCCGCAGCAGGACCTCGCGCGCCGCCACCGCCCCGTCGGCCTGCGCCACGACCCGCACGCCCGGCAGCGAGTCGAGCAGCGCGACCATGCCGAGGCGGAACACCGGGTGGTCGTCGACGACGGCGACGCGCAGGGTCATGCCGGCACCGCCGCTCGGGTGAGCGGCAGGCGTGCGGTCACCCGGGTGCCCGTGCCGCCGGGGCCGGGGGTGGTGGAGACCGTGCCGCCCAGCTCCTCGGCGCGCTCGCGCATCGACCGGGTGCCGACGCCGTCCGGCGTGCCCGGCGCCCGGCCCCGGCCGGCGTCGGTGCACACCACGGCGAGCGTGCCGTCCTCCCGGTGCACCTCCAGCCGGCAGCCGGGGGCACCGCTGTGCCGCGCGGCGTTCGTGACGGCCTCGGCGCCGATCGCGTACGCCGCGGCGGCCACGTGCGGCTCGACGTCGCGGAGCGCGTCGCCCGGGCCGGCCACGGCGCCGGCCGGCTCCACGACGAACCCGTCCTCGGCCCACGCGCGAACGAGCGCTGCGACGGCCGCGGCGAGGCCGTCCTGGTCCAGGGCGGGCGGGAGCAGGCGGCGCGACAGCGTCCGGACGTCCTCGATGCGCTGCACCACCTGCGCCTGCAGCGCCGCGAGCACGGTGTCGGCGGTCGCCGGGTCCGCGGGCAGGGCGTTGCGCGCACCCTGCAGCCCGAGGCGCAGACCGGTCAGCCACGGGCCGATCCCGTCGTGCAGCTCGCGACGGATGACACGGCGCTCGGCGAGCCGGGCCCGCGTCGCCGCGTCCCGCGCGCGGGCGAGCGCGCGTGCACCCTGCACGAGGTCGAGCCCGGCGCCGACGACGGGCAGCAGGTCCTCCAGGGCCTGGTGGGTGCGCGCGTCGAGGCGCTCCCCGGGACGCGCGGTGAACGCGACGGTGCCGGCGGGCCGGCCCGCGCGGTGCACCGTCCGCGTGGCGGGCTCGGTCGTGGCGCAGCCCCAGGCGCCTCGCGCTGCCGGGTCGTCGGCGAGGGTCAGGGTGACCGACTCCAGGTGCAGCGCCTCGCCCACGCCGGCGGCGAGCGAGGACAGCAGGTCGTCGGCGCCGGCGTCGGACAGCCGGGCGCCCAGACGCAGCGCGGCCCGCCCGGGGGTCGTGGCGTCGCCGTACACGAGGCGGCGCACCCGCACGTCGAGGCGCGCACGCACCGGCTGCACGGCCAGGACCACGCCGACGGCGGCGACGACCTGCGCCACCGCGGAGCTGCCGACCAGTGCCGTGGTGGCCCACACCAGGCCCGCGTAGACGGCGACGAGCCCGACCGTGAGCAGTCCCAGCAGCACGGCACGGCTCACGACGAGGTCGATGCCCCACAGCCGGTTGCGCAGCACCGTCACGAGGAGGGCACCGGGGAACAGCGCCTGGCACACCAGGTGGGTGAGCGGCACCGCGAGCAGCAGGTCGTCGGGCGTCGTCGACCACACCAGGGGCAGGAACGACAGCGCCATGAGCGCGGTGCCGAGGGCGAGGAGGCCCAGCCCGGGGCGCTCACGCAGAGGTCCGCGCCACCGGCGCCTCGCCGTGGCCGCGGCCGTGAGCAGACCGGTCAGCACGACGGCGAGGAGGAGCGCGGAGGTGTCCGACATCGGCAGCAGCAGGCGCTGGAGAGCCAAGGAGACGGTCACCACGACGCCGAGCGCCAGTCCGGCCCGCTCCGCGCGTCCGGGCGGCTCCTCGCGCACCAGCCACGGCACGACGAGGAAGAGCGCGAGCGTGCCGGGCACCCACGCCCACCCGAACGTCATGGCGAGGGCCTCGGGCGGCGCCGTGCCCGGGTGCGCGGCGCCCCACGCGCCCCATCCGCCGCCCAGCGCGGACACCCCGCCGCCCACCGCGGCGAGTGCCACGAGCCAGGCCACGGGGTGCACGCGCCGCGACAGGATGACGGCCGCGACCGTGCCGTAGACGACGGCCACGGTCGCGTCGACGAGGAGGAACAGCAGGTCGGCGGTGACGGGCACCCGGGCGGCGACGAGGAGCACCGCACCGGCGACGGCCGGCGTCACGGCCGCCACGGCCACCGCGACGGCGGCGCGGGGCCGGCCGGGGGCGGACGTCGGGTGTGTCACGCCCTGCACCGTATTGTCCGGCGCCCACGGGCGGAACGCCCGCACCGGGTGATCCGGTGCGGGCGCCCCGCGTGGTGCCGGGTGTCAGCGCCGGTCGCCGAGCGCGAAGCCGAGCGCCACGAGGAGGACCCAGAGCGGGCCGGTGAAGCCGGCCATGTACTGGAACGGCGAGACACCCGCGACGACGGTCAGCGCTCCGAGCACGGCGGAGACCACGCCGATCCAGCGGGGCGCGGCACCGTGCCGCAGCGCCGTGACGGCGAGCGCGAGGGCCGACAGGCCCGCGCCGACCCACAGCCACGGGATGGTGGCGACCCAGTCGGTGTAGAAGGCGGCGGACTCGGGCACGAACGCGGCGGTGTCGGACAGGCCGAGCGCGAACTGGGTGTCGAGGCCGCTGCCGAGCAGCAGCGCCGTCGCGGTCAGGAGCAGGCCCGCCAGCGCGACCTGGCCGTGCAGGGCACCGGCCGGGCCCTGCTGGTCCAGCCGCCTGCGCAGCCCTGCGCCGAAGACGGGCAGCGCGAGCGCGGTGAGGACGGCGAGCACGTGGAACGTCAGGTACGTGCCCTGCTTGGTCGAGGCGTCCTCGAGCATGGCGACGGCGTCACCGGCGGTCGCCTGCCAGTCCACCGATGCGGCCATGGACGTCTGGATCGTCGCGATGCCGAGGGCGCCGGCGGCGACCCCGGCCCAGGCCCAGGCGCGCGAGGGTGCGGCGGCCGCGGGGGCGGGCGTGGCGGTGGGGGAGTGGGTGGGGGCGGCGTGCATGGCCGGGGCTCCTCGTGTCGTGCCGCGGTGCGGCGGGATGGGTACGCCGTCCACGCTGGTCCGGGCCCCGTCCCGGGCACCAGGGCGCGGCGCCCGTCCCCTCGGGCGGTTGCCCCGGGCCCGTCCGCCCCGGCGCCGCGCCGGTGCGGCGCGGCGCCGGGGAGGTGTCAGAGGTGGCGGGCGGCGTACGCGTGCAGCGCGTCGCGGACGAACCGCGCGCCCTGCTCGCCGCCGTAGCCCGCCGCGAACCGCGGGTCGGCCACGTACATGTCGGCCAGCCCCGTGACGTACGCGGCGACCGGTGCCATGCCGTGCCCGGGCGTGCCGGGGATGCCGCCCAGCCACTCCACGTGGCGTCGCGCGAGCTCCTGCGCCGCGTCGGACGCCGGGTCGGTGCCCGCCTCCGCCGCGGCGGCCCAGTCCGCGCCGAGGCGCTCGGACGCGGCCTTCCAGGACGCCCGGTCGTCGTCGGACAGGCCGCGCCACCAGGCGTCCGACGTGGCGTACGCGTCGGCGCCCCAGCGCTGCTCCACCTCCTCCTTGTACTGCGTGTGGTCGAACCCGTCGAACATCTCGCCGGCCATGAGCCGGTCTCCCTTCTCGCGTGCGGTGAGCGTGCGGTGCACGGACGCCGCCTGGCGGGCCAGGCGGTCCTGCTCGGCGCGCAGCCACGCGAGGTGCCGGCGCAGGGCCGTCGCCTCGTCGGTCTCGCGGTCGAGGACCCGGCGGATCTCGGTGAGCCCGAGCCCCAGGTCCCGCAGCAGGAGGATGCGCTGGAGGCGCACGAGCGCGTCGTCGTCGTACCAGCGGTACCCGTTGTCGCCGACCCGGCTCGGCTCGAGCAGCCCGATGGCGTCGTAGTGACGCAGCGTGCGGCTCGTCGTCCCGGTCAGTCGGGCCACCTCCTGGATCGACGCCTCCACGTGCGTCCTCCTCCTCGTCCGTGCCCGCCGTCGTGCGGACCTGCTCGACGGTAGGCACTGACGCGACGTCAAGGTCAAGCGCTCGGCCGAGGGGGCGACGCCGGGTGCGCGGCGTCCGGCGGATACCCTCGCGGACCGTGGACTGGGTCGAGGTGGTCGGGTTCGTCACCGGGGCGGCGTGCGTGTGGCTCGCGGCGCGCCAGCACGTGGCGAACTTCCCCGTGGGCATCGCCAACAACGTGGTGTTCGCCGTGCTGTTCTGGCAGGCGGGCATCGGCGCCAACGCGGCGCTGCAGGTCGTGTACCTCGTGCTCGGCGCGCTCGGCTGGTACTGGTGGGTGCGTGGCGGCCCCGACCGCTCCACGCTGCCCGTACGCCGGACCCCGCGTCTCGTCTGGCCCGTCGCCGCGCTGGTGGTCGTGCTCGGCACGGTCGCGCTCGCACGCGTGCTCGACGCGACGGGCGCGTCCGTCCAGCCGCTGTGGGACGGCGGGACGACTGCGCTGAGCCTCGTCGCGCAGGTGATGCTCGGACGCAAGTGGGTCGGCAGCTGGGCGGTGTGGATCGTCACCGACGTGCTGCTCATCGGGCTGTACCTCGACCGCGGCCTGCACCTGACCGCCGTGCTCTACGTGCTGCTCATCGCGCTGTGCGTGCAGGGCTGGCGGTCCTGGGCCCGCGACCTGCGCGCCGACCCCGACGACGAGGTGCCGGCCCCGGCAGTCGCCACCCCCGGCGCGCCCGCGTGACCCGCCCCCGCTTCCGCCACGGCCTGGTCATCGGCAAGTTCTACCCGCCGCACGCCGGCCACCTCGCGCTCGTGCGCCACGCGCTGGCCCGCTGCGAGCGCGTGACGGTCCAGGTGCTCGCGTCGTCGGTCGAGTCCCTGCCCGCCGCGACGCGCGCGGCGTGGCTCGCGGAGGAGCTGCCGACGGCCCGCGTCGTGCACGCGGTGGACGACGCCCCGGTCGACTACGCCGACCCCGCCGCCTGGGACGCGCACGTCGCCGTCATGGAGAGCCTGCTCGACGAGCCGGTCGACGCCGTCGCCACCTCGGACGCGTAGGGTGCCGAGCTCGCCCGCCGCCTCGGCGCGACGTGGCTGCAGGCGGACCCGGGCCGACGCGGCGTCCCCGTGTCGGGCACCGCGGTCCGCGCCGACCCCGCCGGGCACTGGTGGGCCCTGCCCGCGCCCGTGCGTGCCTGGTACGTGCGCCGCGTCGTCGTCCTCGGCGCGGAGTCGACCGGCACGACGACCCTCGCCGAGGACCTGACGGCGCTGTTCGGCCTGCCCACCGTCGCAGAGTTCGGGCGCGAGTGGTCCGAGCAGCGCCCCGGCGGGCTGGACGCGCCCTGGCACACCAGCGAGTTCGACCTCGTCGCGCGCGAGCAGGCCCGTCGCGAGGACGACGCCGCCCGCCGCACCCCGGTCCCGCTGCTCGTGTGCGACACGGACGTGCTCGCCACGACGGTCTGGCACGAGCGGTACGTCGGCGCGTCGTCCCCGACCGTCGAGGCGCTCGCGGCGTCCCGCGTGCCGGACCTGTACCTGCTGACGGGCGACGAGATCCCGTTCGTGCAGGACGGCCTGCGCGACGGCGAGCACCTGCGGCACGCCATGCAGGGACGGTTCCGCGAGGTCCTGGCCCGGCAGGAGGCGGCCGGGGGAGCGCCCTGGGTGGAGGTGCGCGGCGACCGCGCGACCCGGCTCGCCGCCGCCGAGGCGCTCGTCCGCCCGCTGCTGGCGACGCCGCGGACGCTCGCCGACCCGCTGCCCCAGGCGAACGGCGACCTCGTCGACCTGGCCGCCGCGCACGGCGCCGCGACCGCTCACCGCCCGGGTGACGGTCGCGTGCCCGCCGGCGCCGCCGTGCGAGACTCCCGGGCGTGAGCGCACCCGGACCCGCCGGCGACGCCGGCCTCGCCCACGTCTCGGCCGCCCCCACCCGCGCGGGGGCGCACCCGCGCGGCGGTGACGGCGTCGCCCTCGACGTCGCCCACCTGTTCGCCGACGAGACGGCCGCCGGGGGTGCCCCCGCCGGTGCGCCGCTCGACGAGAAGCTGCGCCAGGCGTACTTCTGGATGGTCAACCACGCGATCATCAGCCCGCACTACGACCTGGAGTTCCACGACCCGCAGCGGCCGCGCACGACGTTCCACGTCGGCGACTCGCGCGCCGCGGTCGAGCTGCCGACCGACCAGTCGTACTCCTCGTTCGTGCTGCTGCCGCTGCTGACGTTCGCCGTGCGCGGGCGGTGCCTCCTCGTCGGCGGCCCGGGCCGCGGCAAGACCGCGTCCGCGGTGCTCATGGGCGTCATCGCGGGCTACCCGCTGCGGGACGTCCGGCGCGCCATGCAGCACGGGCACCCGCAGCTGACGGTGCAGGACATGTTCGGCACGCCGCTGCCGCGCGACCTCATCGGCGCCGAGCGGCTGTCGGACATCGACGTCGCGTGGCGCTCGTGGCTCGGCATGCGCGTGAAGATCGTCGACGAGTACAACCGCATCCCCACGCGCACCCAGTCGGCCCTGCTGACCGTCCTCGCGGACGGGTACGTCGAGGTGTTCGACCAGGTCTACGAGACCGGCGCGTCCGCCTGGTACCTCACGGCGAACGACGACGCGGGCGGCGGCACCTTCCAGGTGGTCGACGCGCTGCGCGACCGCATCGACGTCGTCGTCAAGGCGTTGGCCTTCAACAACCGCTTCCTGGGCGACCTCGTCACGCGGGCCGAGCGCCGGCTGCGCCCCGAGGAGAACGTGCCCCCGGGCATCGTCTTCGACGCCGACGAGCACGACCGCCTGCACGCCGAGGTGCTGCGCGTGCCGTTCCCGGTGCCGGTGCGCCGGCGCCTCGAGCACTTCGCGGCCCAGCTCGAGCTGCTGGAGAAGGCCGCGTGGCAGCTCGAGTACCGCACCAAGGACACCGCGCGCCTGGCGGGGGTCGACCCGCACCTGCTCGCGGTGGCCGACGACGGCCGGGACCGCCGCGAGGACGTCGGCGCGCAGACCCTGACCGGCCTGTCGGTGCGCGCGCTGCAGTCGCTCGTCTCCTACGCGAAGGCCATGGCCTACTTCCGCGGCAACGCCGAGGTGACGCTCGACGACCTGCGCGCCGTGCTGCCGTTCGTCCTGCACGACAAGCTGCAGCCGGACCTGCAGGCGCCGGCGTTCGACGACCCCGAGCGGGAGGCGCTGCGCACCGACCGGGTCTCCTGGATCCGCGACCTGTTCGACACGACGTGCCGGCAGTACGACGCCGCCGGTCTCGACGACGAGGACCCGGTGGGCGACGTGCTCGCCGAGCTGGCCCGCGGCCTCGACGGCGTCGACGAGCGGACCGTGCGCGAGCGCCTCGCCCGGATCGAGGGCCTGCTCGGGCGGTGGCGCGCGACGACGAAGCTGCACGGCGACGTCTACGAGGACGCGCTCGCGCTCAAGTACGCCCACCAGCGCTACTCGTCGTACCTGGAGTGGCTGCGCTGGAGCGGCGCGTGAGCGCAGCGCGCCCGCGGCCCGACGGTCCGCTGGGACGGACGCTGCGCGCGCACACCGTGTCCGTCGACCCGTGGCTGCGCGCGGCGGCGGCCGCCGGCGCGCGAGCGAACGACGTGCGCGGCGCCCTGGCCGACCTCGAGCGCGTGACGGCGGCCCTCGTGGAGGCCGACGACGACGGCCAGCCGGGGACGTCCGCCCTCCTGGAGGTCGTGCGCGTGACGCTCGACCTCGTGGCCCGTGGGCGGTGGCGCGCCGGCCACCCGCAGCGCGCCGCGGTCCTGGAGGTCCTGCCCGCGCTCGCGCCCTGGTGCCGGGCGCTCGGCGGCGCCGTCGTCGCCCCGGTCGTCGCGGCCGCCGCGGTCGTCGGCCGCCGCGGCGTGCTCGACCGCTGGACGGCCCTGCTCGCCGCGGCCCCGCCGCCGTCGTCCGCGGGGCTCGTCCGTCCGGCGCTGCTGCTCGCGGCCTGGCGGTGCGGTCTCGTCCGGTACCGGGACGCCGCGCTCGACGCCGCCGCGGGTCTGCCCGCCGAGGTCGTGCGCGCGCTGCTCGCGCTTCCCGAGGACGCGGACGTCGCGGCCGTGCTGGACCGACACCGCGCCGACCGCTGGTGGTGGCCGGGGGCCCCCACGGGTGCCGGTGTGCTCTCGCGTGCGGGCGGGTTCACCGCGTGGGGCGGCCCGTGGCTGACGCCGCCGCGGGCCGTGGCGGCGGGGCCCACCGGGTGGGGAGCGGTCGCGGACGGGTACCGGTGGTCGGTGCTGGCCGACGTCCACGGGGCGGCCGTCGTGCGGGTGGCACCCGACACGGACGAGCCGTGGGGCGCGGTCCCACCGCTCGCGGCGCCGGCCGCGCTGCCCGTGCCCTGGACGGACGAGGTCACGGGCACCGCCCCGGACCCGGACGACCCGGCGCTCGTGCTCGTCAGCCGGGCCCACTCGTACGCGCTCGACGTGGTGCGGCTCCCCGCGGCGGACGGGGCCGCGTGAGCGCGCCGGGTCCCGGCGACGTCCCCGCGCCGGTGGTGCGCGTGACGCAGGCGGAGCTCGACGCGCTCGCGGAGGCCTGGCGCGCCCGCTGGCCGGACGCGCTCGCCGCCTGGGGGCGCGTCTCCCGCATGCACCCGCCCGTGCTGCACACGAGGCCGGTGCGCGGCGCCCGCTCGTTCGCCTGGTACGACTCGCAGCGCGTCGAGGTGCACGTCGACCTCCGCCACGCCCTGGCCCGCGGCATCGGCGACCACGCGCTCGCCGTGCTCGCCCACGAGGTTGGCCACCACCTGCTCGCGCCCGTGGACCGACGCACCGCCCTGCGCACGGCCACACGCGTGCGGGCCGGCCTCGTGGACCAGGACCACCTCGTCGGCGTCGTCGCGAACCTGTGGTCCGACCTGCTCATCAACGACCGGCTGCAGCGGACGGGCGCCGCGGACCAGGCGGCCGTGTGGCGGGCGCTCGCGCCCGCGGCGGACCCGCTCATGGCGCTCGTCCTGCGGGCGGACGAGATGCTGTGGCACCAGCCCCGCGGCTCGCTCACCGGTCCCGGCGTCGACGTCGACGAGGGCGCGGCCTGGCTGTGCGCCCGCCTCGTGCGCGCGTACGCCCGCGACCCCGTCGGCGGTGCGGCGGGGTTCGCGAGCCTCGTGCGCACGGCGCTGCCGGAGGACGCGCTGCGCGACCTCGACGTGCGCCGCCTGCGCCTCGTGGTGTGCGGGGACGCGGACGAGGGCACCGGCCTGCCCGCCGGGCTCGCCGGCGACCCGTCCCTCGCGGCACCCGTGCTGCACCCGTCGCTCGACCCGGCCGTGGTGGGCGACGTGACCGGCGGTGCCGCCGGCACCGCCGACGAGGACGTGCAGCCCCCCGTGGCCGACGCGTCCGCGCCCGGCTCCGCGCACGGCACCCCGGGCAACACGCTCCTGCCGGGCGACCTGCACGCGGTGCTCCTGGCCCTCGGCGACACCACCTCCCTCGAGGACGTCGCGATCGCCTGGTACCGCGACCGCGCGGCCGCGTACCTCGTGCCGTTCCCGGTCGAGCGGACGCCCGGCGTCCCCGAGGACCTGATCGGCGGCTACGACACCTGGGAGGTCGGCGACGACCTGGCCGACGTGGACTGGACCGGCACGGTCACCGCGTCGCCCGTGGTCCTGCCGGGCGTGACGACCGTCCGCCGCGAGGTGCTCGACGACGCGCCCGCGCTCGCCCACGAGACGCCCGTCGACCTCGACCTCTACCTGGACTCCTCCGGGTCGATGCCCGACCCGAAGCGGTTCTCCGCCATCGCGCTCGCGGGCGCGGTCCTCGCCCTGTCCGCGCTGCGCGTCGGCGCGCGCGTCCAGGCCACGACGTGGAGCGGCCCGCACCAGGTTGCGGGGACCGACGGGTTCACGCGCGACCCCGACGCGGTGCTGCGGGCGGTCGTGGCGCACTTCGGCGGCGGCACCGCCTTCCCGCTGGGCGTCCTGCGGCGCACCTACCTGGGCGACGACGGCCGTCCGCCGGCCGCGACGCGGGCCACGCACATCGCGGTGGTGTCGGACGACGGTGCGCGCACGATGCTCGCCGACGCGTCCCCGGACGGGGACGGTCCGACCCCGCTGGCGGTGCAGGCGCTCGAGCGCGCGGGCGGGGGCGGCTCCCTGCTGCTCGACGTGCCGGAGGGGTGGCGCTCGCGGACGGCGGCGGGGCTGCCCGCCGGCTACGACGTCTACTGGGTCGGGGCGGACACGGACCTCGTGGACTTCGCGCGCGACTTCGCGCGCCGCACGTACACGAGGACGCCCCGGCCGCGGTCGGCCGGCGCGACGGGAGGGTCACGATGAGCGACGTCACCCCGGACGAGCCGACGGGCCGCCTCCCGTCGAGCGCCGTCCCCGGCGGGCGGACGGACGGCCCGCCGCTCGCGGTGCTGCTGCACCGGCTGACGTCGTGCCCGGCCGACCTCCTGGACCCGCACGTGCACGCGACCGCCGCGGTGGCCGACCTCGCCGTCGCCCTGGACGGCACCGTGCTCGACCCCGCCTGGCTGCGCCACCTGGACGAGCGGCTCGCGGCGGGCACGCCCGAGGGCCGGGACACCGCCGCGCTCGCGCTGCTCGCCTCGTGGCTGGTCGCCGACCCCGCCCTGCGGGGGGTGCCGGGAGCGCAGGACGCAGCGGCACGGGCGGGTGGCACGGGGGGCTGGCTGCTGCGGGTCGTCGACGCCCTGCCGCGCGCGCTCGCGGGGCTGCGCACGGGACCTGCCTGGCTGGCGCAGGACGGTCCGCGCGAGGAGCTCGCCCGTGCCTTCCTCGCCGTCGCGGGCCTGCGGCCGGCCGGTGAGGACGACGACCTCGCCGCCGACGCCTGGGCCGCGGTCAGCACCGCGCACCAGCGCGTCCTCACGGCGCAGATGGCGCAGGAGCAGGAGCGTGCCCGCGAGCTCGCCGCCCGGCTGGCCGAGCAGCGGGCGAAGGAGGCGGCGGCGCAGTATGCGAGCTACTGACGGCGACGCGCGGGACGCGGCCGGTGCCGGGAGCGCCGACCGGGCGCCGGACCTGACCGCGCCGGACGGCCTGCTGGCGGAGTACGCGCCGATGGGCGCGGCGACGCTCGCCGACGCGGAGCGGTGGCCGAGCCTGCGCGCGTCCGACCTGGCGCGTGTCGCGCAGGCCCGGGCGCACCCGGCGGCGCCGGTGTGGGTGCACGAGACGGGCGACCGCCTGGACGAGGCGGACCTGCGGGCGCTCGGCGGCGGCGAGAGCGCCACCGCTGGCCAGACGCGGCGCACCGGGACGCAGGACGACCCGCCCGCCTGGGTCGCCGACCTCGTCGCGCGCGCCCACGCCGTCGTGCCGCGGTACCGCCGGGCGGTGCGCGCGGGCACGAGCGGTCCGTCGACACCGCTGGCCGACCTGCCCCGGGTCACGCGCGCCGACCTCGTCGCGGACCTCGCGGCGCACGTGCCCGTCGACGTGCCGCTCGACCGGGTGCTGGAGGGCACGAGCTCGGGCAGCACGGGCGCGGCGCTGCGCGTGCCGCTGCACCCGCGCACGGTCGCGTCGGACCTGCTCCTGCTGCACGGGCTCGTCACGGCGGCCGGTGCGCGGTGGGGGGCGGACGCGGACCGGCTCGGCCTGCTCAACCTCGTCGACCAGCGGACGGCCTTCACGTACGTCTCGGCGATGTCCGCGTTCCCGCGGCCGGCAGGCACGCCGGTGCCGCTCATGGCCCGGGCGAACCTCGACCCGTCGGCGTGGCGGGCGCCGGGCGACCGCGAGCGGTGGCTCGCCGACGTGGACCCGCAGGTGGTCAGCACGAGCGCGCTGCCGCTGCTGCACCTGCTGGAGCTCGCGGCGGCGGGTCTCGACCTGCACCCCGTCGCGGTCGTCAACGGCGCCACGCACGTCACGCCGGCGGTGCGGGCGGCGGTCCGGGCCACGTGGGACGCGCCGCTCGTCGACCTGTACGGCCTGCGCGAGACGGGACCGGTCGCGGCCGCGCCGGACGACGGGGGCCACGTGGTCGTGGACCGGCGCGTGCACGTCGAGGTGCTCGACGCCGACGGCGTGCCGGTGCCCGACGGGGTGCGCGGCGAGGTCGTCGTCACGGTGGACGAGAACCCGTACCTGCCGCTCCTGCGCTACCGGACCGGCGACCACGCCGCCCTGCGCCGGGACGCGCGCGGCACGGTGCTGGTCGGCCTCGAGGGGCGCGCGCCGGTGCGGTTCGCCGACGCGGGCGGCCGGTGGCGGCCCTCGGTGGACGCGACGCAGGTGCTGCAGGCGGCGGGCCTGCTGGCGTGGCACCTGCACCAGGCCGCCGACGGCACCGTCCGGCTCGTGGCCGTGCCCGGGCCTGCGGGTGCGGCGGACGAGGCGGCGCGTGCGGTCCGGGACTGGCTCGGCCGCCCGGTGGAGCTCGAGGTGCGGGACCGGCCGGAGCGCGCGGACGGCAAGCCGCACCGCTTCACGACCGACCTCGACGCCGCCACCCGCCGGCCCTGAGGACGCCGCGGTGACGCGCCCGCACCCCGCCCGGGGGAGACTCGGGGCATGACGACGACGGGTGGGGCGGGCACGGCGGCGACGCCGGCGACGGGGGAGCAGGCCGACGGGCAGGAGCTCCCGCCGGACCGCGAGGTGCTGGACTGGGCGCTGTTCGGCGAGGCGTCCCGGGAGCTGGCGCAGGCCGTCGTCGACTCCGGGTTCGTGCCGGACGTCGTCGTCGCGGTGGCGCGCGGAGGGCTGCTGCCGGGCGGGTCGCTCGCGTACGCGCTCGGGACGAAGGGCGTCGGGACGCTCAACGTGGAGTTCTACACGGGCGTCGACTCCCGCCTGCCGGAGCCGCAGGTGCTGCCGCCGCTGCTCGACGTCGACGCGCTGCACGGCATGCGGGCGCTGGTCGTCGACGACGTCGCGGACACGGGCGAGACGCTCGCGCTCGTGCAGCGCCTGGTCGCGCAGCACTGTGCCGAGGCACGCTCCGCGGTGCTGTACGCCAAGCCGCGCTCGGTCATCGACCCCGACTACGTGTGGCGTCGCACCGACCGGTGGATCACGTTCCCGTGGTCGGCGCTGCCCCCGGTCACGCCGGCGTCGTCGGACGCCAGCGCGAGTCGTCGTTGACCCACGCGTAGTAGAGGCCGATGAGCAGGCCTCCGCCGACGAAGTTGCCGACGAGCGCGAGCGCGACGTTGCCGGCCGCGAGCCCGAGGTCGATGCCCTCGCGCAGCCCGACGATCGAGAACAGCACGGTGTTGGCGACCGAGTGCTCGAGGCCGAGGAACGCGAAGATGAAGACGGACACGATCATGACCAGCGACTTCGTCAGGTCGTCCTTGATGAGCCCGTTGTAGACGAGCAGCATCGCCAGGTTGATGCAGAAGTTACACAGGACCGCGCGCACCAGCAGGTCACCCCAGCCCACGGGCCCCGCCGACACGTACGCGAGCTTGTGGTCGACCGACGCGAGCATCTGGTCGAGCGCGGCCCCGTCGACGAGCGTGGAGAACCGCACCAGCAGGGCCACGAACAGCCCGCCGACGAGGTTGCCCAGGTAGCACAGCCCGAGCAGCCGCAGCGCGCGCCGCCACGTCGTGCGGCGGTGGTAGGCGCCGATCGAGACGATCATCATGTTCGAGGTCAGCAGCTCGGACCGCGAGTAGTAGATGAAGACGAGCGCCCACCCGAACGCCACGGCCCCGACGATCCGGCCGAGCGGCTGCAGCGACGTCCCGGCCGCCTCGACCGACGCGAACGCGGCGACCACCGCGTAGTAGGTGGCGTACAGCAGCCCGATGATGACGCCCGCCATCGCCGCCCGCTGCAGGTACCGGCGCGTGAGCCGGCCCGACATCGTCGTCTTGGCCTCGAGGGCCTCCAGGACGGTGCTGATGAAGTACCGGCCGGGGAAGAGCCCGGCGAGCGGGTCGGGCGCGGGGGCGTTCACGCAGGTCAGGCTTCCACAGCCGGTGGGGGCCCGCAGCGGACCTCCCGCCGTTGCGCCGGCCCTCAGCCGGAGACGGGTGCGGCGAGCCCGAGCCGGCGGAGCAGCCGCGGCGCGAGGTCGGCGACGTCGTGCAGCACCTCCGCGGCGCCGGCCCGCCGCAGCTCGTCCTCGCCGCCGTAGCCCCAGGCGACGCCGACGCACGCGATGCCCTGCTCGTGCGCGCCCTCGACGTCGTGCTCGCGGTCGCCGACCATCACGGTGCGCGACGGGTCGGCGAGCGGGTCGGCCCCCGTCGTCTCGCGCACCCAGGCGATCGCGCGGCCCATGATCTGCCCCTTGGACTCCGACTCGTCGTCGGGGGCGCCGACGACCGCGTCGAGCAGCGGGGTCAGGCCGACCTCCGCGCAGATGGGCAGCGCCCACGTGGCCGGCTTGGCCGTGGCGACGACGAGCAGTGCGCCGGCCTCCCGCAGCGTGCGCAGCGCCTCCGGGATGCCGTCGAAGACGGTGGTGTCCCACACCCCGACACGGCCGAAGTGCTCGTTGTAGACGGCGATCGCGTCGGCGAGGTTCTCGGCGGCGACGCCGTGCGCGGGGAACGAGTGCCCGATCGGCGGGCCGATGAAGGTGCGCATCGCGGCCTCGGTCGGCGCCGGCATGCCGAGGTGCGCGTACGCCGCGCGCACCGACGACAGCACGCCGGGTGCGGAGTTCATGAGGGTGCCGTCGAGGTCGAGCAGGACGAGCGGACGGGGGCGGGGGACGGGCGTGGGGCGGGGCTGGCTGGTCATCGCGTCCCATTGTCGTGGACGGACGTGACCGCGCGGTGGCTACGATGGACAGCACAGGCGTCGACCCGGCCATCACCGGTGAGCCTCCGGAAGAACGGGACACGCACCCTCCTCGGGCGCGGGTCCTCAGTAGAACCGGACGGGGCAGGCCCGTCACAGCCGCAAGGAGAGTGGTCCGGGGGCCTCGGCGTCCGGGCAAGCGAGGTGGTACCGCGGTGCCGCCCGGGTCGTCCGGGTGTCGTCGTCCTCGTGGTCCGTCAGTTCCGCACCGTCGTGCGCGAGACCAGGAGCACCGCCCGTGGCGTACCCGCTGCACCGCCCCGACACCCCCGTCCCCGCGTCGCCGGACCTGCCCGCGCTCGAGCGCGACGTCCTCGCGCACTGGGACGCCGACGGCACGTTCCAGGCGTCGGTCGACCGTCGTCCCGCGGGCGAGAACGGGTCCAACGAGTACGTCTTCTACGACGGCCCGCCGTTCGCCAACGGCCTGCCGCACTACGGCCACCTGCTCACCGGGTACGCCAAGGACGTCGTCCCGCGCTTCCAGACCATGCGCGGCAGGCGCGTCGAGCGGCGGTTCGGCTGGGACACCCACGGGCTGCCGGCCGAGCTCGAGGCCGAGCGCGTCCTCGGGATCACGGACAAGTCGCAGATCGACGAGATGGGCATCGCCGCGTTCAACGAGGCGTGCCGCACGTCGGTGCTGCAGTACACGCAGGAGTGGCAGGACTACGTCACCCGCCAGGCGCGCTGGGTCGACTTCGAGCACGACTACAAGACGCTCGACCCGACGTTCATGGAGTCGGTGATCTGGGCGTTCAAGCAGCTCTACGACAAGGGCCTGGCCTACGAGGGCTACCGCGTCCTGCCGTACTGCTGGCGCGACGAGACCCCGCTGAGCAACCACGAGCTGCGCATGGACGACGACGTGTACGCGTCGCGCCAGGACCCCGCGCTCACGGTCGGGTTCCGCCTGGAGTCCGGCGAGCTGCTGCTCATCTGGACGACGACGCCGTGGACGCTGCCGTCCAACCTCGCCGTCGCGGTCGGCCCGGAGATCGAGTACGTCGTCGTCGAGCCGCAGGAGGGCTCGCCGTTCGCCGGGACGCACCCGAGCGAGCGCGTCGTGCTGGCCGCCTCGCGCCTGGCCGCCTACGCCCGCGAGCTCGGCGACGAGCCGACCGTGGTCGAGCGCCTGACCGGCGCGGACCTCGTCGGCCGCCGCTACACGCCGCCGTTCGACTTCTTCCTCGGCCACGAGAACGCCCACCAGGTGCTCTCCGGCGACTTCGTCACCACCGAGGACGGCACCGGCGTCGTGCACATGGCGCCGGCCTTCGGCGAGGACGACATGGCCGCGTGCGACGCCGCGGGCATCCCGCCGGTCGTCCCGGTCGACTCCAAGGGCCGCTTCACCAGCCTCGTGCCGGACTACGCCGGCGTGCAGGTCTTCGAGGCGAACAAGCAGATCATCGCCGACCTCAAGGCCGGCACCGGGCCGTTCGCGCGGGCCGCGGCCGACGTGCGCCCCGCCCTCGTGCGCCACGAGACGTACGAGCACGCCTACCCGCACTGCTGGCGGTGCCGGAACCCGCTCATCTACAAGGCCGTGTCCTCGTGGTTCGTGCGCGTGTCGGCGTTCAAGGACCGCATGGTCGAGCTGAACAAGGGCATCACCTGGATCCCCGGCCACATCCAGGAGGGCCAGTTCGGCAAGTGGCTCGAGAACGCGCGCGACTGGTCCATCAGCCGCAACCGGTACTGGGGCACGCCGATCCCGGTGTGGGTGAGCGACGACCCCGTGTACCCGCGCGTGGACGTGTACGGCTCGTTCGCCGAGATCGAGGCGGACTTCGGCCGCGTCCCGACGAACGACCGCGGCGAGCCGGACCTGCACCGGCCGTACGTCGACGACCTCACGCGCCCGAACCCGGACGACCCGACGGGCCGCTCGACCATGCGCCGCATCCCGGACGTGCTCGACGTCTGGTTCGACTCGGGGTCGATGCCGTTCGCCCAGGTGCACTACCCGTTCGAGAACCGCGACTGGTTCGAGGACCACTACCCGGGCGACTTCATCGTCGAGTACATCGGCCAGACGCGCGGCTGGTTCTACACGCTGCACGTGCTCGCCACGGCGATCTTCGACCGCGCGGCGTTCCGCAACGTCATGTGCCACGGCATCGTGCTCGGCGACGACGGCCGCAAGGCCAGCAAGTCGCTGCGCAACTTCCCGGACCCGGCCGAGATGTGGGACCGGTACGGGTCGGACGCGGTGCGGTGGAACCTCATGTCGTCCTCGATCCTGCGCGGCGGCAACCTCGTCGTGACCGAGGACGGCATCCGTGACGGCGTCCGGCAGGTGCTGCTGCCGCTGTGGAGCACGTACTACTTCTTCACGCTGTACGCGGGCGCCGCGGACGAGGGCCGCGGGTACACCGCGCGGCCGGTCGACGCGGCGCGCGCCGCCGGCCTGCCGCCCATGGACCGCTACCTGCTGGCCCGCACGGACCAGCTCGTCGCGCGCCTGACGGAGCAGCTGGAGACGTACGACATCCCGGCGGCGTGCGAGTCCGTCCGGGAGCACCTCGACGTGCTGACGAACTGGTACGTGCGCACGCAGCGCGACCGGTTCTGGTCGGAGGACGCGGACGCGTTCGACACGCTGTGGACCGCCCTGGAGCGACTGACGCGCGTCATGGCGCCGCTCGCGCCGCTGGTCACCGAGGAGGTGTGGCGCGGCCTGACGGGCGCCCGCAGCGTGCACCTGACGGACTGGCCGGCGGCCGACGAGGCGCTCGTCCGCGACGACGCGCTCGTCGCCGCGATGGACGAGGTCCGCGCGGTCGTGTCCGCCGCGCTCGGCCTGCGCAAGGCGCACCAGGTGCGCGTCCGCCAGCCGCTGCGCCGCCTCACGGTGGCCGTCGCGGACCCCGCGGCGCTCGCGCCGTACACGGACCTGCTGGCCGCGGAGCTCAACGTCAAGCACGTCGACACCGTGACGGCGGACCTCGCGACGGCCGAGGGCTTCGGCATCACGCAGCGGCTCGCCGTCAACGCCCGCGCGGCCGGTCCGCGCCTGGGCCGCGGCGTGCAGGCGGTCATCAAGGCCGCCCGCGCCGGGGCGTGGCGCCAGGACGGCGACGCGGTCGTCGTGACGACCGACGACGGCGACGTGCCGCTGCAGCCGGCCGAGTACGAGCTGACGACGGTCGTCGCCGGTGGGGAGGGTGCGGACGCGACGGTGGCCGCGACCGTCCTGCCGGGCGGCGCGTTCGTGGTCCTCGACCTCGCGCTGGACGACGCGCTGCGCGCCGAGGGCTACGCGCGTGACGTCGTGCGCGCCGTGCAGGACGCGCGCAAGGCGGCCGGTCTGCACGTGGCGGACCGGATCGACCTCACGCTGACCGTCCCGGCCGACCAGGTCGCGGCGGTCGAGGCGCACCGGGAGTTCGTCGCGGCGGAGACGCTCGCGACGGGCCTGTCGGTGGTGCCCGGCGACGGCGCGCTCGAGGTGTCCGTCGTGCGGGCGGGGGAGCAGGCGTGAGCGCGGCACGCCCCGGCGGGGCCGACCACCGCCGTGACGAGCAGGCGCGCGCGGCGCGCGCGGCGGCCGACGAGGTCTACCGCGGCATCCTGGCGCGCGCGCCCGAGCACGACATCGACCCGGAGCTGGGCCGTGTCCGGGCCGTGCTCGAGCTGCTGGGCGACCCGCAGCGCGCGTTCCGCTCGGTGCACCTCACGGGCACGAACGGCAAGACGTCGACGGCACGGATGGTCGAGCGGCTGCTGCGCGAGCACGGCCTGCGCACGGGCCGGTTCACGAGCCCGCACCTGACGCGCGTGAACGAGCGCATCGCGATCGACGGCGAGCCGATCAGCGACGAGCGCTTCGTCGAGGTGTGGCAGGACGTCGCGCCGTACGTGCACATGGTCGACGCGCAGTCGGCCGAGCGCGGCGAGCCCCGGCTGTCGTTCTTCGAGGTGTTCGTCGTGATGGCCTACGCGGCCTTCGCGGACGCGCCGGTCGACGTGGCGGTCGTCGAGGTCGGCATGGGCGGGCGCTGGGACGCCACGAACGTGCTGGACGCCGAGGTCGCGGTCATCACGCCCGTCGCGATGGACCACGAGCGGTACCTCGGGCACACCCTCGTCGAGATCGCGTCCGAGAAGGTCGGCATCGTCAAGGACGGCGCGACCCTCGTGCTCGCCCAGCAGACCGAGGACGTCGAGGGCGTGGTGCTCGCGGCGGCCGCCGAGCGCGGCGCGCGCGTCGTCCGCGAGGGCGTCGACATCGCCGTCGTCGAGCGGCAGGTCGCGGTCGGCGGTCAGCTCGTCGCGGTGCGCGGCATGGGCGGCGTCTACGCGGACGTGTACCTGCCGCTGCACGGCGAGCACCAGGCGCACAACGCGCTGCTCGCGCTCGTCGCCACCGAGGCGCTGCTCATGGGCGGCGCCGCGCTCGACGGCGACGTCGTGGGTGCCGCGTTCGCGGACGTCACCTCGCCCGGGCGCCTCGAGGTCGTGCGGTCCAGCCCGACCGTGCTCGTCGACGGCGCGCACAACCCCGCGGGGACGGAGGCGCTGGTCGCGGCCGTCGAGGAGGCGTTCGCCTTCCAGCGGCTCGTCGGCGTCGTCGGCGTCATGGCCGACAAGGACCCCGAGACGATGCTCTCCATCCTCGAGCCGGTCCTCGACGAGGTCGTCGTCACGCAGGCCACGTCCGATCGGGCCCTCGACGTGAACGACCTCGCGGAGATCGCGGTCGAGGTGTTCGGGGAGGACCGCGTGCACGTGGCGCCCCGCCTGCCGGACGCCGTCGACCTCGCCGTGCAGCGTGCGGAGGGCGAGGTGGAGCGCGGGGCCGGCGTGCTCGTCACCGGGTCGATCCTCCTCGTCGCGGAGGCGCGGGTCCTGCTCGGCCGGGACTGACGCCCGTCGGCGGCCGGACGGGGCGACGGCCCTCGTCCGGCCGCGCTCCCCGGCGCGCCGCGCGGGGCGGGGCCATCATGGGCCGATGACCCCGCCTCCCCGGCTCGCGCCCCTGCTCGCGCAGTACGACGACGCGACGGGCCGGCTGCTGACCCGGCTGCGCGGACCCGAGCACGACAGCGGGGACGGCGTGCCCGTCCCGGTGGAGCCCCTGACCGACCACGAGCGCCTGTGGGAGCCCGTGCCCGGCGCGTGGTCGGTCCGGCGGCACGCGGACGGCCCGGGACCGGGCGCCACGGCGCTGGTGGGCGCCGGGGAGTGGGGGCGCGACGGCGGTCGCCCGCACCCGTACCCGCCGCCCGTCACGACGATCGGGTGGCGCCTGCACCACGTGACCGAGCTGCTGCTGGGCCGCGCCGACTGGACGGCCGGCGCCCGCCGCCTGACCGAGGAGGAGATCGTCGTGCCGACCGACGCCGCGACGGCGGTCGCCGACCTCGCCGGGGGCGTCGACGCGTGGCGCGAGGCCCTCACGTCGGTGGACGACGCGGCGCTCGACGAGGTGGGGCGCAGCGCGTACCCGTACGGCAACGACCCCGAGGTGCCCTTCCTCGACGTCGTGTGGCGGGTGAACCAGGAGGTCGTGCACCACGGTGCCGAGATCGCCCTGCTGCGCGACCTGTACGGGGCGACCGGCGGGGGCACGCTCGTCGGCACCTACGGGGCGTCGTGACGGTCCCGGCGCCCCTTGACCGGCGTCCAGGACCGCCGGAAGGTGGGGCCTGCGGCGGCGGCGCTCCGCGAGGCTCGTCGTGAGCCGGCCGGCCCGCAAGGGCGCACCTGGAGGAGGACGCGAGTGAAGAAGCTCATCAACGACCCGCAGGACGTCGTCACCGAGTCGGTGGAGGGCTTCGGGCTCGCCCACGCCGACCTCGTGCAGGTGCACCGCGACCCGCTGTTCCTCGCGCGCGCCGGCGGTGCCGTGCCCGGCAAGGTCGGGCTCGTCAGCGGCGGCGGCAGCGGCCACGAGCCCCTGCACGCCGGCTTCGTGGGCGTCGGCATGCTGGACGCGGCGGTGCCGGGCGCCATGTTCACCTCGCCGACCCCCGACCAGGTCGCGCCGGCGGTCGCCGCGGCGGACGGCGGGGCCGGCGTCCTGACGATCGTGAAGAACTACACGGGCGACGTGCTGAACTTCGAGACCGCCGCCGAGCTGGCGGAGGCGGACGGCGTCACGGTGCGCTCCGTGCTCGTGAACGACGACGTCGCCGTCGAGGACTCGCTGTACACGGCGGGCCGGCGCGGCGTCGCGGGCACGGTCGCGGTCGAGAAGATCGCGGGCGCCGCGGCCGAGCGGGGCGACGACCTCGACGCGGTCGCCGCCGTGGCGGAGCGGGTCGTGGCGAACGTCCGGTCGATGGGCGTCGCGCTCACGGCCTGCACGGTCCCGCACGCCGGCCGCCCCAGCTTCGACCTGCCCGAGGACGAGATCGAGGTCGGCATCGGCATCCACGGCGAGCCGGGGCGCCGCCGCGTGCCGCTCGCGAGCGCGGACGAGATCACGGAGATGCTGCTGACGCCGGTGGTCGAGGACCTGGGGCTGCGCGGCGGGGAGCAGGTGCTGCTGCTCGTCAACGGCATGGGCGGCACGCCCGCCTCGGAGCTGTACGTCGTCTATCGTCGGGCACGCGCGTTGCTCTCCGAGCGCGGGGTCGAGGTGACCCGCTCGCTCGTCGGCAACTACGTGACTTCGCTGGAGATGCAGGGTGCGTCGGTCACCGTCCTGCGTCTGGACGACGAGCTGACCGCGCTCTGGGACGCCCCCGTGCACACCGCCGCGCTGCGCTGGTGACGGCGGGCGGCGCCGTGGGCGCGGACCGTGAGGAGGAGTGCCGATGACGCTGGACGTGGCGTGGGCGGTCGACTGGGTGCGCCGCACGGCGGCCACCGTCACCGAGCACCGGGACGAGCTCGTCGAGCTCGACCGGCTCATCGGCGACGGCGACCACGGCGAGAACCTCGCGCGGGGGTTCGCCGCCGTCCTGTCCAAGCTCGACGCGCTCGAGGAGCCGCCGGCGCAGATCGGTGACGTGCTGCGCCTGGTGGCCACCACGCTGATGTCGACGGTCGGCGGTGCCGCCGGTCCGCTGTACGGGACGGCCTACCTGCGTGCGTCGAAGGCCACGGCGACGTCCGTGCTCGACAGCGAGGGTGCCGTCGCCCTGGTGGAGGCGGCGCTCGACGGCGTCGTCACGCGGGGCAAGGCGGGCCCGGGCGAGAAGACGATGGTGGACGCGTGGACGCCGGCCGCGGCGGCAGCGGTCGAGGCGGCCGACCACGGGGCACCGCCGTCCGAGGTGCTCGCCTCGGCCGCGCGCGCCGCGCAGGAGGGTGCCGAGGCGACGATCCCGCTCGTGGCGACCAAGGGGCGTGCGAGCTACCTCGGGGAGCGCTCGGCGGGGCACCTGGACCCGGGGGCGCGGTCGAGCGCGCTGATCCTGGCCGCGGCCGCCGAGGCGGCGGCTGCAGCCGACTGAGACGAGGACGCGCGGCGGGCACGTCGCGCGAGGGACGAGCAGGAGGCGATCGGTCGATGGCGGAGCGGTGGGCGCGGGTCGCGCTGGTGCTGGTGTCGCACTCGCGTGCGCTGGCGGAGGGTGCGGCGGAGGTCGCGGCGCAGATGGCGCCGGGCGTGCTCATCGTCCCCGCCGGAGGGCTGGAGGACGGCGGCATCGGCACGAGCTTCGACCGCGTGGAGGCGGCCGTCGGTGAGGCGGCCGCGGACGGCCGTGCGGTCGTCGTGCTCACCGACCTGGGCTCGGCGGTGATGACGAGCGAGTCCGTGCTCGAGGCCGTGGAACCGGACGTGGCGGCGCGCGTGCGTGTCGCGGACGCCCCGTTCGTCGAGGGTGCGGTCGCGGCGGGCGTCACCGCCCACGGCGGTGGCGACCTCGCCGCGGTGCTCGCGTCCGCGCACCACGCGGGCGGCACGTTCGAGGGCTTCACGCCGGGGGAGGGCGACCGCCCCGCGGTGGACGGCGCGGCCGGCGGGAGCGGGGCGGCGGCTGCCGACGCCGACGGCGTGGTGCGCGCCTCGGCGGTGGTGCGCAACCGGCTCGGCCTGCACGCACGCCCGGCTGCCGTGCTCGCGCGGGCCCTGGCGGCGTACGACGCGCGGGTGCGCGTGAACGGCGCGAACGGTGCCAGCGTGCTCGAGCTCATGAAGCTGGGGGCGGGGCAGGGGGCCCGGCTCGAGGTCGTCGGTGAGGGACCGCAGGCGGCGGAGGCGGTCCAGCGGTTCGTCAGCGCGGTCGAGGACGGCTTCGGCGAGGAGTAGCGACCCCGGGTCCAGTTGTTGCATTGACTGCAAAGTTGCAGTGGGTGCACCATAGGACCCATGTCCTCCGCCGCGCACGTGCCCGTCCCCGCGCCGGGGCTGCGGGAGCGGAAGAAGGCGCAGCGGCGCGCGGCGCTGGTCGACGCGACGCACCGCCTCGTGACCGAGCACGGCCTGGACGCCGTGACGGTCGACATGGTGTGCGCCGAGGCGGGCGTCTCGCCGCGCACGTTCTTCAACTACTTCCCGACGAAGGACGACGCCGTGCTCGGCCACGCGCCGTGGACGCTCGACGCGGAGGCGTCGGCCGCGTTCGTGGCCGGCGGGCCGACCGGTCACCTCCTCGAGGACGTCGTCTCCCTGCTCGCCCCGGTGCTGGGGGACCCGCCGCTCGGGCGTGAGCGCATGCACCGGGCGATCGAGCTGGCCTCGGAGCACCCCCGGCTCATGGCGCACCACGTCGCGTGGATGGACCAGCAGAAGGACCGCCTGCTCGGCGTCGTCCGGGCCCGGCTCGGCGAGGCGTCCCCGCACCTGGCGGACACCGTCGCGGGTCTCGTGCTCGTGGTCGTGCACAGCACGTTCGTGCGCTGGGAGGCCGCCGGCGGCACGGGCGAGGCCGGCGAGCACGCCCGCGACGTCCTCGCGGACCTGCGCGCGATCGTCACCGCCTGACCCGTGGGGGCCGGCGCCCCCCGACCCTCCCGACGGCAGCGTCGCCGTGACCGACCACCACCACCAGAAGGACGAGGCACCCCCATGGCCGGCACCGCCACCGCACCGGGCCGCGCGGACGACGCGCCGCTCGTCGTGCTCACGCCACGCACCGTGTGGCTCATCTTCGGCGCCCTGATGGCGTCGATGTTCCTGTCGTCGCTCGACCAGTCCATCGTCGGCACCGCGATGCCGACCATCGTCGGGGAGCTCGACGGCGTCGAGCACCAGGGCTGGGTCGTGACGGCCTACATCCTGGCCATCGCCATCGTCATGCCCCTGTACGGCAAGTTCGGCGACCTGTGGGGGCGCCGCTGGCCGTTCCTGTTCGCGATCGGCCTGTTCACCGTGGCGTCCGCGGGCGCCGGGTTCGCCGACTCGTTCGGCGCGCTCGTGGCGTGGCGGTTCGTGCAGGGCCTCGGCGGCGGCGGTCTGATGATCCTGTCGCAGGCGATCATCGCCGACGTCGTGCCCGCCAAGGAGCGCGGCAAGTACCTCGGCCCCATGGGCGCCCTGTTCGGCATCGCGGCCGTTATCGGCCCGCTGCTCGGCGGCCTGTTCACCGACCACGCCGACTGGCGCTGGGCGTTCTGGATCAACATCCCGATCGGCGTCGCCGCGTTCGTCGTCGCCTGGATGACGCTCAAGCTGCCGTCGCGCCGCTCCGAGCGGCCGGTCGACGTGGCCGGCATCTTCTTCCTGGTCGTCGCGACGTCCGGGCTCGTCCTCGCGACGAGCTGGGAGTCCTTCAGCGGCGGTGAGGGCTACGACTGGTCCGACCCGCGCCTGCTGGCGCTCGTCGTCGGCACGCTCGTGTCGATCGCGGCGTTCGTCGCCGTCGAGCTGCGCGCCGTCGAGCCGATCCTGCCGCTGCGCCTGTTCCGCAACCCCACCTTCACGATCGCCACGAGCATCGGCCTCGTGCTCGGCATGGGCATGTTCTCGGCGCTGGCCTTCCTGCCGACGTTCCTGCAGATGGCCACGGGTGCCGGCGTGACCCAGTCCGGCTTCCTCATGCTGCCGATGATGGCGGGCGTCATGCTCACCGCGATCGGCTCCGGCATCGCGATCACCCGGACCGGCCGCTACAAGGCGTTCCCGGTCGCGGGCCTGGCGATCACGACGCTCGGCCTCATGTGGCTCACGCGCCTCACGGGCGACATGTCGATGGTGCTGTTCGGCGCGATGATCTTCGTCCTCGGCGCCGGCATGGGTCTCGTCATGCAGACCGTCGTGCTCGCGGTGCAGAACTCGGTCGACCCGTCCGAGATCGGCACGGCCACGAGCGCGAACAACTTCTTCCGCGAGATCGGCGCGGCGGTCGGCACGGCGCTGTTCTCGACGATCTTCACCTCCCGGCTGTCGGACCGGCTCGCCGAGGCGTTCGGCGAGGTCCCGGCCGGTGCCGGCGGTCCCGAGGCGTCCGGCCTGACGCCCGCGGCAGTCGACGCGCTGCCCGAGCCCGTGCGCTCGGGCGTGGTCGACGCGTTCGCCGGGGCGCTCGCCCCCGCGTTCTGGTACCTCGTGCCGCTCGTCGTGGTGGGCCTCGTGCTCGCGCTGTTCCTGCGTGAGGTGAAGCTCTCCGACGTCGCCGGGATGGTCGCGCGCGGCGAGGCGGTGGCGGACCCGGGCCGGGCAGGCCAGGCCGGGGAGCCGGAGGTGGCGGTGCCCGGGTCCGCGCAGGACGAGGGCGGTGAGGTGCCCGCCGACTCCGACGACCGGGCCGACGCCGGGTCGTCCGCGGCGCGCGGCTAGCCTGGTCCGATGAGCATGCACGGTGGCGGCCGGGGCGGCCCCAAGCGGCCCGCGAAGCCGCAGTTCACCCAGATGACGCTGATCCTCGAGGCGCTCCTGGTGTTCTTCGCGACGCTCGTGGCCTTCGGGCTGCGGGTCGCGCCGCCCGCCACCGTGTGGACCCTCGGCGGGGTGACCGCCCTCGTGCTGATCCTCATCGCCGGCTACGTCGGCCGTCCCGGCGGGTACGTCGCCGGCACGGTCGCCCAGCTCGCCGTGCTCGGGTTCGGCGTGCTCGTCCCGATGATGTTCGTGATCGGCGGCCTGTTCGTCGTGCTGTGGGTGGTCTCGCTGCGCCTGGGCGGGCGGATCGACCGCGAGCGGGCGGAGTACGACGCGGCGCACCCGGCCGGCTGACGCCTTCCTCCCACACCACACGAGAATGCCCTGACGGGGCGGCCCTCCGACCGCCCCGTCAGGGCTTTCTCGTGCCCGCGCCTGCCGCGTCCGTGACGCCACGGGTGGATCCGTCGCGAATGTGCGACGAGTTGTAACGACGTCGCCGCAGGTCACCTGGACGCGCGTCCTGGACGTAGGTCCAATGGCCCAGCGATGCCCGAAAAGGGCGGCGCACCCTGGTTCCGTACCTGTTGACGCACAGACCCGGCCGCAAGCGCAAGCGCCCGGTCGGGTGAGCGGAGCGAGGAGCTGACCATGACCACCACACCGTCCCCCGACGTCACGTCCACCACCGAGCGTGACGAGCGCAAGCGCAGGAAGGCCGCGATCGCGAAGTACTCCCTGGCCGGCGTCGCCCTGCTGGGCATCGGTGCCGCCCTGACCTCCGCGGCGTGGACGAACGACGCCTGGTTCGCCGCCGACGCGACTGCGATCGACCCCGACGGCATCGACCTGCGGGGTGCGTTCGACGTCACCGACCCCGCCGCGCGGCCGGCGGAGGGGGCCTTCGAGCTGGCCGACGACGCCACCACGGCCGTCACGATCGACCCCTCGGTGTTCGCGAACCTCACCGCGGGCGACGAGATCGAGACGACCATCTGGCTCTGGAACGCGGGCACGTACGACCTGAGCATCGCGGCGCCGACGATCGACGCCACCGGCGACCTGTTCGAGCCCGAGGGTGCCACGGTGGAGGTCGTCGACGCACCGTCGACGATGGCCGCCGAGCCCTCGGTCGACACCGCGGCGGACAAGCACCCCGTCACCGTGAAGATCTCGCTGCCCGACGACGCCGACCCCGAGACGTTCGGCGGCACGACCGGCAGCGTGACCATCGCCTTCCAGGGCTCGTACCTGCGGTCCTGAGGCCCGGCGCCCGCCGGCGGACCCCCGCCGGCGGGCGCTTCCCGGTCGTCCCCAGACCCCGTCAGGAGGTTGTGATGGTGCGCACGCTCCGGTTCGCCGGGAACGTCGCCCTCTGGCTCGTTGCCGCTCTCGGGCTGCTCAGCGGGCTCGTCTGGGCAGCCAACCAGGCCGGGTTGATCAAGCCGCTGGTCGTGATCTCGGGCTCGATGGAGCCGGGGATCATGACCGGCGACCTGCTGGTCGCCAGGCCTGTGCCCACAGCACAGGTCCAGGTGGGTGAGGTGGCGTCGATCTACAGCGACGTCACGGGTGATCTCGTCTCGCACCGTGTCGTGTCGGTCGAGCGGCGAGCGGACGACCGGTGGGCGATCCAGATGAAGGGCGACGCCAACGACACGCCCGACGCCGGCACGTACGTCGTCGGGGACAGGGTGTGGCAGCCCACGTGGCAGGTCAGCGGTGGCGGCTACGTCATCAGCACGCTGACCAGGCCCTCCGTCGCGATTCCGCTCGGCGTCGCCCTCGCCGCTCTCCTCGGGCTCAGCCTGCTCCCGAGGGACACCGTGCGTCCGGCTCCCCGCCGGGGCCTGCAGGTCGCACGCACTCCAGGGAGGTGACGTCGTGAGATCACGCATCCGCGGCGCTGCCGCGAGCTTCGCGCTGGCAGCAGTGCTCGCGCTCGTGGCGACCTTCACCGTCCCGAGCAGCGCGAGCGCGGCGCCCCGTAGCGAGCGTTTCCACGCCAGCTTCGAGAACCTCGTGCCGGCGTCCACCCGGTCCGCGACGGCCAGGGTCAGCGTCCCGCAGGCGGCCGTCGTCACCGGGGTGACGGTCGAGGAGGACCCAGCGCCCGGACTCACCTGGGACGTGACCCTCTGCCCGAGCGGTGGCGGAGAGTGCGTACCTGTGCGGCATGGCCACACAGGGGCGCGGGTCGCCGCAGGCGTCCACACCCTGCGCATCGCCGTCGCGGCCACGTCCGACCTGCAGCCGGGAGCGAGGAGCGCCATCCGCGGGCGCATCGTCCTCGCTGCGGACGACGCAGCCGGCGCCGGCGCCACGACCGCTCCGCGGCCGGTCGGGACGACCGGTGGGGGCGCGCTCGCCACGACCGGGGCGTCGACGCTACCGCTCGTGCTGACCGCCCTCGCCACCACCGTGGTCGGGCTGCTGCTCCTCCTGGGCGCCCGACGCCAGAGGGAGGACTGCCGGGGCGCACCCCACGGACCGGTACCCGTCGTCCCGTCCATCGAGCCCGGCACGAGGAGAGCGCGATGAGCACCGGATACCCCGTCTCGCACGTCCCGGAGCAGGCGCGCCGCCGTCGACACCGCGTCGTCGCGGCACTCCTGGGCGTCGGCCTCCTCGCGCCGGTCGGCGTCGCGGCGACGAGCGCGGCCTGGACCGACGACGCCTGGTTCTCGGCCGACGTCTCGGCCGCACAGACGTGGCCGACGGCGCCGACCACCTCGACGTGCGAGGTGCGTGACGTGGGACCGGACGGCGTGGTGGACGTCACGACTGACGCCGTGGCCCCGATCCCCTGCGAGGTCCAGAGCCTGCAGGCCCCGAACGCGTGGGGCGGCGGTGACTACTCGGTCGGCTTCTACCAATGGGGTGTCAGGCTGCTGGCTCCCGGCTCCGAGCCGTCCAACTTCTACGTGACGTTCACGGTCGTCCTGCCCGCGGACCCGCCGTCCGGCGTGCCGTTCCCGCCCGCAGGTTGGCGGACCGAGACGGCGTTCGTCTACAACGTCGGCGACCAGGCGACGCTCACGTCGCGCTGTGCCGCCCTTCCGGTCGTCTCCGGCTACCTCCCTCCCAACTACGGCGGGAACGTGAGCATGGATCTGGCTGTCGTCGACCGACCCGGTGACGGCAGGACGCCTCTCTGCCTGATGCCGTGAGCGGTGCCGGCGACGGGCCACGCAGGCGCGCAGGGTCGACCGGCTGAGCGAGCACGACGGCCTCGCCCCGTGCACACCGTCCCCCGCTAGGGTTACCGCCATGTCTGACGCACCCCTCCCGCAGCGCACGCTCGTCCTGGTCAAGCCCGACGGCGTCCGGCGCGGGCACGTCGGCGAGGTCCTGCGCCGCATCGAGGCGAAGGGCTACACGCTCGTCGCCGTCGAGCTCCGCCAGGCCGACGAGGCGCTGCTCGCCGAGCACTACGCCGAGCACGCGGGCAAGCCGTTCGTGCAGGCCCTCATCGACTTCATGCGGTCGGGCCCGGTGCTCGCCGCCGTGGTCGAGGGGCACCGCGTGATCGAGGGCTTCCGCTCGCTGGCCGGCGCCACCGACCCGACCGTGGCGGCCCCCGGCACGATCCGCGGCGACCTCGCCCGCGACTGGGGCACGAAGCTCATCGAGAACATCGTGCACGGCTCGGACGGCGAGGAGTCCGCGGCCCGCGAGATCGCCCTCTGGTTCCCGCACCTCTGACGCCTCCCACCGACGCCCCGCCCGTCCGGCTCGCAGCCGGTCGGGCGGGGCGTCGCCGTGCGCGGCGCCGCGTTGCCTAGGCTCAGCCTGTGCACCTCAAGACGCTGACCCTGCGCGGGTTCAAGTCGTTCGCGTCCGCGACGACGCTGAGCTTCGAGCCGGGCATCACCTGCGTCGTGGGACCGAACGGCTCCGGCAAGTCGAACGTCGTCGACGCGCTCGCGTGGGTCATGGGGGAGCAGGGCGCCAAGTCGCTGCGCGGCGGGAAGATGGAGGACGTCATCTTCGCCGGCACGTCCGGCCGCCCGCCGCTGGGCCGCGCCGAGGTGTCGCTCACGATCGACAACACCGACGGCGCGCTGCCGATCGAGTACTCCGAGGTGACGATCTCGCGGACGCTGTTCCGCAACGGCGGTTCCGAGTACGCGATCAACGGCCGCTCGTGCCGCCTGCTCGACATCCAGGACCTGCTCAGCGACTCCGGCCTGGGCCGCGAGATGCACGTCATCGTCGGGCAGGGGCAGCTCGACGCGGTGCTGCGCGCGACGCCCGAGGAGCGCCGCGGCTTCGTCGAGGAGGCCGCGGGCGTCCTCAAGCACCGCAAGCGCAAGGAGAAGGCGCTGCGCAAGCTCGACGCGATGCAGGGCAACCTGACGCGCCTGGGTGACCTCACCGCCGAGATCCGCCGCCAGCTCGGCCCGCTCGGCCGCCAGGCGGAGGTGGCGCGCAAGGCCGCGGTGGTGCAGGCGGACCTGCGCGACGCACGTGCGCGCCTCCTGGCGGACGACCTCGCCCAGCTGCGGGCGCAGCTCGAGCAGGAGATCGCGGACGAGTCGGCGCTGCGCGCCCGCCGCGAGGACGTCGAGGGCCGGCTGCGCGCGGCGCGCGAGCAGCTCGCCGGGCTCGAGCGGGAGGCGGCGGAGGCCGCGCCGGCCGTGAGCGAGGCGAGCGACGTCTGGTACCGCCTCTCGTCCCTGCGCGAGCGGCTGCGCGGCACCGCGTCCCTCGCCGCCGACCGCGCGCGCCTGCTGGGCACCGCGTCCTCCGAGCGGGCCCCCGGCCAGGACCCGGCGGACCTCGAGGCGCAGGCGGCCCGCGTGCGCGCCGCCGAGCAGGAGCTCGCCTCGGAGGTCGAGGGCGCCCGTGCGGCCGTGGCGGCCGCCGGCGCCCAGCGGCAGGAGGCGGAGACCGCGGCCGCTGCGGCGGAGCGTGCGCTCGCGGACCTGCAGCGGGCCGCCGCGGACCGGCGCGAGGGCGTGGCGCGTCTGGCCGGCCAGGTCGCGGCGCGCCGCAGCAAGGTCGAGGCGACGGAGGCCGAGATCGGCCGCCTGCGCGAGACCCTCGCCGCCGCCGAGGCCCGCGCCCAGGACGCCACGACGCGGTTCGCGGCCCTCGAGACGCAGGTCGCGGGCGTCGAGGAGGGCGAGGAGGGCCTCGACGCGGAGCACGAGGCCGCCGCCGAGGCGCTCGACGCGGCGCTGGCGCGGGTCGCGGCGCTGCAGGAGGAGCTGCGCGAGGCCGAGCGCGAGCGCGACCAGCAGGCGTCGCGCGCCGAGACGCTCGAGATGTCGCTGTCCCGCAAGGACGGGGCGGGTGCCCTGCTCGCCGCCGACGGCCTGCCCGGCGTCGTCGGCTCCGTCGCCGCGCTCCTGCAGGTCGAGCCCAGGGATGAGGAGGCCGTCGTCGCGGCCCTCGGGCTCGTCGCCGACGCGGTGGCCGTCGAGTCCGTCGACGCCGCGGTCGACGCGATCCGCCACCTGCGGACCGAGGACGCCGGCCGCGCCACGCTGCTCGTGGCGGGCGAGGGCCCGACGCGCACGTCCGACCTGCCGGCCGGGGTCGACCGCGCGGTCGACCTCGTGCAGGCGCCGGCCGCCGTGCGCGACGCCGTGCACGCGCTGCTCGCCGACGTCGTCGTCGTCGACGACCTCGCCGCCGCGCGTCCCCTCGTCGCGGCCCACCCCGACCTCGTCGTCGCCACGCGCACCGGCGACGTCCTGTCCCGGTTCCGGGCGTCCGGCGGGTCGGCGTCCGCACCCTCGGCCCTGCACCTGCAGGCGGCGCTCGAGACGGCGCGCGAGACCGGGGCCCGGGCCGCCGCGACGGCCGAGCGCCTGCGCTTCGAGCTCGCCGCGGCCCGCGAGGAGCGGGCCGCGGCGCAGGAGGCCGTCGACGCCGCCCTCGACCGTCTCAACGAGTCGGACGCCGCGCTCGCCGCGGTCGCGGAGCAGCTCGGCCACCTCGGATCCGCCGCACGGGCGGCCCGCGCCGAGGCGGAGCGCGTGGAGCGCTCGCTCGCCGCCGCGAGCACGACCCTCGCCGAGGACCACGCGGCGCTCGCGGAGCTCACCCAGCGCCTCGTGGCGGCCGAGGAGCAGCCCCAGGACACCGAGGCCGCGATCGCCGCGGCGACCGCGCGCCGCGACGAGACGGCCGCGGCGGCCACGGCGGCCCGCGGCCGGGAGACCGAGGCGCGTCTGACGCTGCGCACGGGGGAGGAGCGCGCCCGTGCGCTCGCGGGCCGCGCCGAGGGCCTCGAGCGCGCCGCCGCCTCGGAGCGGGCGGCGCGGGAGCGCGCGGCGGCGCGCGAGCGCGAGCGGCGCCGTCAGGCCGCCGTGGCGTACGCGGTGCACACCGGTGCGGTCCGCGCGACGGCCCTGCTGGAGCGCGCCCTGCAGCAGGCGTCGGACGAGCGCGACGCCGCCGAGGCGGCGCGCGCGGAGCGGGAGCGCCGCATCGCCGAGGCCCGTGGCCAGGTGGACGCCCTCGCCCGGGAGCTCGCGGAGCTCACGGACGTCGCCCACAAGGACGAGATGGCCCGCACCCAGCAGCGCCTGCGGATCGAGCAGCTCGAGACCCGCGCCGTCGAGGACCTCGGCCTGGACCCCGACGTGCTGGTCGAGGAGTTCGGCCCGCACCAGGACGTGCCGGTCGTGCTGCCCCCGGGTACGGAGCCGGAGCCCGGTGCCCCGACCGCGGTCCCGTACGTGCGCGCGGAGCAGGAGAAGCGGCTCAAGGCCGCCGAGCGCGGCCTGGCTCAGCTGGGGCGCGTCAACCCGCTCGCGCTGGAGGAGTTCGCGGCGCTCGAGGAGCGGCACCGGTTCCTCACCGAGCAGCTCGCCGACCTGAAGAAGTCCCGCACGGACCTCCTCGAGATCGTCAAGGAGATCGACGAGCGCGTCGAGCGGGTCTTCGCCGAGGCCTACCGCGACACGGCGGCGGCGTTCGACGAGGTCTTCCCGCGGCTCTTCCCCGGGGGCGAGGGGCGCCTGGTGCTGACCGACCCGGACGACATGCTGACGACGGGCATCGAGGTCGAGGCGCGGCCGGCGGGCAAGAAGGTCAAGCGCCTGTCGCTGCTGTCCGGCGGGGAGCGGTCGCTCACCGCGGTCGCGCTGCTGGTCGCGATCTTCAAGGCCCGCCCGAGTCCGTTCTACGTCATGGACGAGGTCGAGGCCGCCCTCGACGACGCGAACCTCGGGCGCCTGCTCGAGATCTTCCGGGAGCTCCAGCAGGACTCGCAGCTCCTGGTCGTCACGCACCAGAAGCGGACGATGGAGATCGCGGACGCCCTCTACGGGGTGACGATGCGCGGCGACGGCGTCACGACCGTGATCAGCCAGCGGATGCGTGAGGACCAGCCCGCCTGAGCGGTCCCGGGACGCGCGTCGTCAGGCGGCCTCGCGTGGCCGTCCGGTGCGCACCGGCGCGGCGCTGTGAAGGTCGTGTGGACGTGGTGGACACCACCTCGTGGCGGCGTGCGGTCCCCCCGCTCGCGCGGACAATTGATCCCATGATCGTCGTGGTTCTCGTGGTCCTCCTCGTGCTGCTCGCCGCCGTCGCGGTCCTGCTGCTCGCCCGCGTGAGCAGCGACGACGCCCCCGGCGGCTTCGAGTCCCCCTGGCAGGCGTTCCGGCGCGGGCTGCGGGCGCGCCGTGCGCCCGAGACGGACGAGGCGCTGGCGGCCGCCGTGCAGCTGGAGCCGCAGGACGTCTCGCTCGCCGACTTCCTGCGCGCCAACGTGCGCTCCGGCGACGGCTACGTGGACGTCGAGGAGCTCACCGAGGACCTGCACCGCGTCGCGCAGACGCTGCGCGTCCGGCGCGGCGCCTGACCCCGCGCCGGGCCGACTGACCCCCGGGGGACGCCGGCCCCCGGGGCGGTGACGCGCACCCGGGCCGTCGGCCCCGGATGGGCCGCCGCGCCGGCGCCGCGCGCCCGCGTGGCCCCGCTCACGCCGCACCCGGTCGCGGTGCTCGCCGCGGTGCCGACAGACTGTGGCCGTGGACCTCAACGACCTCCTGCCCTACCTCGTCGGTGCCCCCGTGCTGGTGGCCGGCGCGGCCGCGGCGCTGCTGGTGCGCCGCCGGCGCGGCGCCGACCAGCAGCCGACGTCGCGGCCCGACGCGGGCCGCACCGCCACCGACGTCGTCGACCGCCCCGTCGTGCCGACGCCGGTCGTCCCGCCCGACGTCGCGGTCGACGGCACGAGCGGTGCGGTGGAGGGCGCGACCGTCGACGAGCTCTCCGTCGAGGACCTCGTCGCCCCGCCGCTGGAGACGCCGGCCCCCACCGCCGGCCGCCTGCGCCGCCTGCGCGAGCGCCTCGCCCGGTCCGGCTCGCCGCTGGGGACGCGTCTGCTGTCGGTGCTCTCGCGCGACCAGCTCACCGAGGACGACTGGGACGAGATCGAGGAGACCCTCCTGCTCGCCGACGTCGGCGCCGGCCCGACCGACGAGATCATGCAGGCCCTGCGCACGCGCGTGCGCATCGAGGGCCTGTCCGACCCGCTGCAGGCGCGGACGGTGCTGCGCGAGCAGCTGCTGGCGCTCGTCGACCCGAGCCTGGACCGCACGCTGCGCACCGACGCGGTGACCGCCCCCGACGGCACGCGCGCCCCCGCGGTGGTGCTGGTCGTCGGCGTCAACGGCACCGGCAAGACCACGACGGTCGGCAAGCTCGCGCGCGTGCTGGTCGCCGACGGGCGCTCGGTCGTCCTCGGCGCGGCGGACACGTTCCGCGCGGCCGCCGCCGACCAGCTCGAGACCTGGGGCTCGCGCGTGGGCGTGCCGACCGTCCGCTCCGACCGTGACGGCGCGGACCCGGCGTCCGTGGCCTTCGACGCCCTGCGCACGGGCCGTGAGGAGGGGGCGGACGTCGTCCTCGTCGACACCGCCGGCCGCCTGCAGAACAAGGCCGGCCTCATGGACGAGCTCGGCAAGATCACCCGCGTCCTCGGCCGCGACCTCCCGCTGTCCGAGGTGCTGCTCGTGCTCGACGCCACCACCGGCCAGAACGGCCTGCAGCAGGCGCGCGTGTTCGGCGAGGTCGCGGGCGTGACGGGCATCGTGCTGACCAAGCTCGACGGGACGGCGAAGGGCGGCATCGTCGTGGCCGTGCAGCGCGAGCTCGGCGTGCCGGTCAAGCTCGTCGGCCTCGGCGAGGGGCCGGACGACCTCGCCCCGTTCGACCCCGAGGCGTTCGTCGACGGCCTGCTCGGGGAGTGACCCACCGCTGACGGCGCCCGCGCCGAGGTGCGGACGGGGGCCCGCCCCGGTCCGCACCTCGGGGTCCTCCGTCCCAGGGACTGGACGATCGCCCTGCTCGAAACACGATGTTCACACCGCCGAGGTGCTTGTCACGTGGCGGAAACCGAGCACGCGCGTCGGTGAAACGCCTCTCCGCGACCGTTGTCGCCGACCAGCCACCCCCGGCTGGCGAGGGGAGAGGCGATCTCGATGGAAGAATTCGTCCTGGACAGCGGGAACACGGCGTTCATCATCTTCGCCGCTTCCCTGGTGTTCCTGATGACGCCTGCGCTGGCGTTCTTCTACGGCGGCATGGTGCGCGGCAAGAGCGTGCTGAACATGATGATGATGAGCTTCGGGGCGCTCGGCCTCGTGTCGCTCATCTGGGTCGTGTACGGGTACTCGGCGGCGTTCGGCAGCGACATCGGCGGGTTCATCGGCAACCCGACCGAGTTCCTCGGCCTGCAGGGCGCCACGGACGACCAGAGCCTGATGGCCGGGACCGGCGTGCCGTTCCTCGTCGCCGCGGGCTTCCAGCTGACGTTCGCGGTCATCACGGTCGCGCTCATCTCGGGCGCCGTCGCCGACCGCATGAAGTTCGGCGCCTGGCTGGTGTTCGCGGGCCTGTGGGTGACGGTCGTCTACCTGCCGCTCGCGCACATGGTGTGGGGCGGCGGCCTGCTCGGTGGCGGCTGGTTCCTGATCGACGCGCTGCCCGTCCCGATCGACTTCGCGGGCGGCACGGTCGTGCACATCAACGCCGGTGTCGCGGGCCTCGTCCTGGCGATCGTCCTCGGCAAGCGCAAGGGCTTCGGCCGCGAGCCGATGCGGCCGCACAACCTGCCGTTCGTCATGCTCGGCGCCGCGCTGCTGTGGTTCGGCTGGTTCGGCTTCAACGCGGGCTCCGAGTTCGCCGCGGACGGCACGGCCGGCCGTGCCTGGGTCAACACGACGGTCGCCACGGCGGTCGCGCTGCTCGCCTGGATCGGCACCGAGAAGATCCGTGACGGCCACGCCACGTCGCTGGGCGCCGCGTCCGGCGTCGTCGCCGGCCTCGTCGCCATCACGCCGGCCGCCGCGGCGGTCGACACGTGGGGCGCGATCGCCATCGGCCTCGTCGCGGGTGTCCTGTGCGCCCTGGCCGTCGGCCTGAAGTACAAGTTCGGCTACGACGACTCGCTCGACGTCGTCGGCGTCCACCTCGTCGGCGGGCTCGTCGGCACCGTCCTCATCGGCCTCTTCGCGACGGACACCGACGCGACCTGGTACCCCGAGGGCGCTGCGAACGGCCTGCTCTACGGTGGCGGCGCGGGCCAGCTCGGCACGCAGATCATCGTCGCCGTCCTGGCCATGCTCTTCAGCGGTCTGGCCACGCTCGTCATCGCGCTGATCCTCAAGGCGACGATCGGCCTGCGGGCGTCCGACGAGCAGGAGGTGTCCGGTCTCGACCTGACGGTCCACGGCGAGACGGCGTACGAGTCCCTGGGCGCGGGTGCCCGCGTCGTGACGGAGGTGAAGTGATGACGAAGCTCGTGACGGCGGTCATCCAGCCGCACCGGCTGGACGACGTGAAGTCGGCCCTCGAGGCCGCGGGTGTCCGCGGTCTGACGGTCAGCGAGGCGAGCGGCTACGGCCGCCAGCGCGGCCACACCGAGGTGTACCGGGGTGCCGAGTACACGGTGGACCTCGTGCCGAAGGTGAAGATCGACGTCCTCGTCGCCGACGGCGACGCGGCGGCGGTCACCGAGGTGATCGTCCGCGCGGCGCAGACCGGCAAGATCGGCGACGGCAAGGTCTGGGTCGTGCCGGTCGAGGACGTGGCTCGCGTCCGCACCGGCGAGCACGGCGACGACGCCCTCTGAGCAGGACGGTCGCGCACAGCACATGACGACAGGACGGCCGCCCGGCACGGGCGCCGCCGGGTCGCCGCAGGTCCCGCACCCCGACAGGGCACCGAGCCCCGTCGGGGTGCGGGACCTGCGTGCCGCTCGGCTCGCGACCGCGGCGCGCATGACGGGCCCGGGGACGGACGGCGTCGCGCGGCGCCGCGCCGTCGCGGACCTGGTGGTGGGGGCGCTCGGGCGGCTCTGGGACGAGGTGACGCAGGGGGTGGACCTCCAGGGCGTCGCCCTGGGAGTGGTCGGCAGCGTGGGACGCGGCGACGCGAGCCCCGTGTCGGACCTCGACCTGCTCCTCGTCCACGAGGGACGGGCGCACGGCCCGGAGGAGATCGCCGCGCTCGCGCAGCGTCTCTGGTACCCGATCTGGGACGCGAACCTCGACCTCGACCACTCGGTGCGCTCGCTCGCGCAGTGCCGGCAGGTGGCGTCCAAGGACCTGCCCGCCGCGGTGGGGCTGCTGGAGCTGCAGCCGGTGGCGGGGGACGGTCTCGTCGTCGCCCGCGCACGCTCGGCGCTGCTGGCCGACTGGCGCTCGGCGGCGCGCCGCCGGCTGCCCGAGCTGCTCGCCTCGACGCGGCAGCGCGCCGACCGCCACGGCGAGCTGGCCTACCTGCTCGAGCCGGACCTCAAGGAGGCCCGCGGCGGCATCCGGGACGCCGTGGTGCTGTCCGCGCTCGCGGCGACGTGGCTCACGGACCGGCCGCACGGCGCCGTGGACCACGCCTACACGCACCTGCTCGACGTCCGCGACGCGGTCCAGGTCGTCACGGGCCGGCACACGAACCGCCTGCTGCTCGTCGACCAGGACGAGGTGGCCGCGCTCGTCGGCTTCGACGACCGCGACGACCTGCTCGCGTCGGTGGCGGAGGCCGGGCGGGTCATCTCGTACGCGCTGGACACCACCGCGAGGAACGCCCGGCAGGCGCTCCAGCGCCCGGCCCGGCGTCCGGTGCTCGTCCGCGGCCGGCGCACCCCGCCGCGCCTGCGCCAGATCGCGGAGGGCCTCGTCGAGCACGACGGCGAGCTCGTCCTGGCCGTCGACGCGCGCCCGGCCGACGACCCCGTGCTGTCGCTGCGCGCCGCGGCGACCGCGGCCCGGACCGGTCTCGTCCTGTCGCCGGTCACGGTCGCCAGCCTGGAGGCGACCCCGCCGCTGCCGACGCCCTGGCCGCGTGCGGCGCGCCAGCAGCTGCTGCACCTGCTCGCCGCCGGGCCCGCGCAGGTGCCCGTGTGGGAGGCGCTGGACCTCGCCGGCGTCGTGACGACGTGGATCCCGGAGTGGGCCGGGGTGCGCAACCGGCCCCAGCGCTCGCCCGTGCACCGGCACACCGTCGACCGGCACCTCGTCGAGACGGTGGCCCGCGCCGGGCGCGACCGGCGCGCGGTGGAGGCCCCGGACACGCTGCTGCTCGCCGCGCTGCTGCACGACATCGGCAAGCGCGCCGGCGCGGGGGACCACTCGGTCGAGGGCGCCCGCCTGGCCGGGCCCGTCGTGGAGCGGATGGGGTTCGGCCCGCAGGTCGCCGCCGACGTGGCGCGTCTCGTGCGCGAGCACCTCACCCTCGCCGAGCTCGCGACGGGCGCCGACCCGGACGACCCGGCGACCCTCGACCGGCTCCTCGACGCGGTGGAGCACCGGGCCGACCTGCTCGCGCTGCTGCGCGCGCTGACCGAGGCGGACGCGTCCGCGGCCGGGCCCGCGGCGTGGACGGCGTGGCGCGAGCGGCTCGTCGACGACCTCACCGCCCGGGGTCTGCGCGCCCTGGCAGGTACCCTGGACCGTCCGTAGCCCGTCCGCTTCCCGCAGCGAGGTCCGGTGTTCGCCACCCTCTCCGACCGTCTCACGTCGACCTTCAAGAACCTGCGCTCGAAGGGCAGGCTCTCGGAGGCGGACATCGACGCGACGATCCGTGAGATCCGTCGTGCCCTGCTCGACGCCGACGTCGCGGTCCCGGTCGTCCGCCAGTTCACCGGCGCCGTGCGCGAGCGCGCGCTCTCCGCCGAGGTCTCGCGCGCGCTCAACCCGGCGCAGCAGGTCGTCAAGATCGTCAACGACGAGCTGGTGGCGATCCTCGGCGGGCAGACGCGGACCATCGCGTTCGCGAAGCAGCCGCCGACCGTCATCCTGCTCGCCGGCCTCCAGGGCGCGGGCAAGACGACGCTCGCGGGCAAGCTCGCCCAGTGGCTCAAGGGCTCGGGGCACACCCCGCTGCTCGTCGCGGCGGACCTGCAGCGTCCCAACGCCGTGACGCAGCTGCAGGTGGTCGGCGAGCGCGCCGGCGTGCCGGTGCACGCGCCGCACCCGGGCAACCAGGGTGCCGACGACGTCCTGCCGGCCGGCGCCGACCCGGTCTCCGTCGCGCGCTCCGGCCTCGAGGAGGCGCGCCGGCGGCAGCACGACGTGCTCATCGTCGACACGGCCGGCCGCCTCGGCGTCGACGCCGAGCTCATGCGGCAGGCCGCGGACATCCGCGACGCCGTGCAGCCGGACGAGGTCCTGTTCGTCGTCGACGCGATGATCGGTCAGGACGCCGTCACGACGGCGCAGGCGTTCCAGGACGGCGTCGGCTTCACCGGCGTCGTGCTGTCGAAGCTCGACGGCGACGCGCGCGGTGGTGCCGCGCTGTCGATCGCGAGCGTGACGGGCCGCCCGATCATGTTCGCCTCGACCGGTGAGAAGCTCACCGACTTCGAGGTCTTCCACCCCGACCGCATGGCGTCGCGCATCCTCGACATGGGCGACGTGCTGACGCTCATCGAGCAGGCCGAGAAGGCGTTCGACGCCGACCAGGCCGAGAAGATGGCCGGCAAGCTCGTCGGCGGCGAGGACTTCACGCTCGAGGACTTCCTCGTGCAGATGCAGCAGCTGCGCAACATGGGCTCGATCAAGAAGATGTTCGGGATGCTGCCCGGCATGGGGCAGATGCGCGAGGCCCTGGAGAACTTCGACGAGCGCGAGGTCGACCGCATCGAGGCGATGATCCGCTCGATGACGCCGGGCGAGCGGCAGAACCCGAAGATCATCAACGGCTCGCGGCGGGCCCGCATCGCGCGCGGCTCCGGGACGACGCCGAGCGAGATCAACCAGCTGCTCGAGCGGTTCGAGGGCGCGAAGAAGATGATGCGCCAGATGGCCAAGGGCGGCGGCATGCCCGGGATGCCCCCGGGCATGGGCAACCTGCCCGGCATGGGCGGCAAGAAGTCGCGGGGCAAGCAGGCACCGGCCAAGCGCGCGAAGGGCGCCCGCTCCGGCAACCCGGCCAAGCGCGCGGAGCAGGAGAAGGCCGCCGCGGCGCGGGCCGCAGGCCAGGCGCCGGCGGGGTCCGCGTTCGGGATCGGGGGCGGCCCCGCGCAGGCGCCGGACCCGGCCGACCTGCAGCTGCCCGCCGGGCTGGACAAGCTGTTCGGCGGCCGCTGACACCCGCCGTGGCCGTCACGCACCTGCGGGGGACCGTCGTGCTCGGTGACGAGCACGAGGTGGGCGAGGCGTGGGTCGTGGGGGACCGGCTGACCCTGGAGCGGCCGGCCGGTGCCCCGGACGCCGTGCTCGAGGGCTGGGTGCTGCCCGGGCTCGTCGACGTGCACTGCCACATCGGGCTGGCGTCCGACGGGGCGGTCGACGCCGCGACGGCGGAGCGGCAGGCCCTCGCGGACCGCGACTCGGGCGTCCTGCTCGTGCGTGACGCCGGGTCGCCCGCCGACACCGGGTGGGTCCACGAGCGCGCCGACCTGCCGCGGCTGATCCGCGCCGGCCGCCACCTGGCGCGGCCGAAGCGGTACCTGCGCCACTACGGGCGCGAGCTGGTCGACGTGCGCGAGCTGCCCGCCGCGGTGCGCGAGGAGGCGGCCCGGGGCGACGGCTGGGTCAAGCTCGTCGCGGACTGGATCGACCGCGACCTCGGTGACGACGGGGACCTGCGCCCGCTCTGGCCGGACGACGTCCTCGTCGACGCGGTCGCGGCGGCCCACGACGCCGGGGCCCGCGTCACGGCGCACACGTTCGCCACCGAGTCCCTCGACGCGCTGCTCGACGCCGGCGTCGACTGCCTCGAGCACGGCACCGGCGCGACGCCGGACCAGGTCGACCGGATCGCCGCGGCGGGCGTACCCGTCACTGCGACCCTGCTCCAGGTCGGGCAGTTCGAGGCGATCGCCGCCCAGGGGGAGGCGCGCTTCCCGCGCTTCGCGGCCCGCATGCGCGCCATGCACGCGCGCCGGCACGCGCACGTGCGCGACCTGCACGACGCCGGGGTGCGCGTGCTCGTCGGCACGGACGCCGGCGGCACGATCGGCCACGGACGCATCGCGGACGAGGTCGCCGAGATGGTGGCGGCGGGAGTCCCGGCCCGGGACGTGGTCGCGGCCGCGAGCTGGCGCACGCGCAGCTGGCTGGGCGTGGAGGGGGTCGCGGAGGGCGCGAGCGCCGACGTGGTGGTGTACGAGGCCGACCCGCGCGAGGACGTCCGGGTGCTGGCGGCGCCCGCGGCCGTCGTGCTGCGGGGAACCCGGTACCGCTGACGACCGGTGCGGCCGGGCGGGACCGCGCCGCACGTCACGGCGACCCGGGCTCCGGGTGTGCTCGCCGCACCCGGGATGTCTGGCACAATGGTCGGCTGTACTCGGCGCGCACAGCCCCTCTACCTGTGCCCGCTGCGTCCTTGAGGCCGGACCGGCGCGCCCTCCCCACGGGCAGGCGCAGGTCAGGCCGCCTCAGCAGACATCAGGAGACACCACCTCGTGGCCACGAAGATCCGCCTCAAGCGTCTGGGCAAGATCCGCGCGCCGTACTACCGCATCGTCGTCGCCGACTCGCGCACCAAGCGCGACGGCCGCGTGATCGAGGAGATCGGCAAGTACCACCCGACCGAGGAGCCGTCGCTCATCGACGTGAACTCGGACCGTGCGCAGTACTGGCTCGGCGTCGGCGCGCAGCCGACCGAGCAGGTCCTCGCGCTGCTCAAGGTCACCGGCGACTGGCAGAAGTTCAAGGGCCTGCCGGGCGCCGAGGGCACCCTGCGCACCAAGGCGCCGAAGGCCGACGCCGCTGCCGCTGTCGAGGCCGCCTCCGCCGACGCCGAGAAGGCCAAGGCGCGCGCCGCCGAGAAGAAGACCGCCGAGCCGGCTGCGGACGCCGAGGCGACCGCCGAGGACGAGCAGGCCTGATGCTCGCCGACGCGCTCGAGCACCTGGTGCGGGGCATCGTCGACCACCCGGACGACGTGCGCGTGCGCGCCTCGTCCCAGCGCCGCGGGGAGATGCTCGAGGTGCGTGTGCACCCCGAGGACCTCGGGCGCGTCATCGGCCGCGGCGGCCGCACGGCCCGTGCCCTGCGCACGGTCGTGTCCGCGCTCGCGACCGACGGCCCGGTCCGCGTCGACGTGGTCGACGTCGACCGCCGCTGAGAACCACGCACGACGGCCCGGTCCCTGCCCAGGGGCCGGGCCGTCGGCGTCACCGGGCCCGTGCGCGGTGACCGACGAGCCCCGACGCCGGCAGGCGAGCGGGGGAGGGAGAGCACGATGCAGCTGACGGTGGCCCGGATCGGCCGCGCCCACGGCCTGCGGGGCGAGGTCGCGCTGGACGTCCGCAGCGACGTCCCGGAGCGACGGTTCGCGGTGGGTGCGCGCTTCGAGACGGACCCGGCGTCGGCCGGTCCGCTCACGGTGACCCGTGTGCGCGAGGCGCAGGGACGCTGGTACGTCGCCTTCACCGAGGTGCCGGACCGCACGGCGGCCGAGGCGCTGCGCGGCGTCGAGCTGCTCGTCGACAGCGACGACGACGCGGACGACGACGGCTGGTACGAGCACGAGCTCGTCGGGCTGCGTGCGGAGCACGCGGCCGACGGGCGCCTGCTCGGCGAGGTCGTCGGCCTCGAGCACCTGCCCGCGCAGGACCTGCTCGTCCTGCGCGAGCCCGACGGCACGCGCACGCTGGTGCCGTTCGTGGAGGCGATCGTGCCGGTGGTCGACGTGCCCGCCGGCCGCGTCGTCCTCGACCCGCCGGGCGGGCTGCTGGCCGCCGACGCCGACCGTCTGGTCGTCGACGAGCCGACCGGCGACGAGGGCTGACGTGCGCGTCGACGTCGTCTCGATCTTCCCCGAGTACCTCGCCGCGCTCGACCTGTCGCTCGTCGGCAAGGCGCGCACCGCCGGGCTGCTCGACCTGCGCGTGCACGACCTGCGCACGTGGACCGACGACCGGCACCGCACGGTCGACGACACGCCGTTCGGCGGCGGTGCCGGGATGGTCATGCGGCCGGACGTGTGGGGGCGTGCGCTCGACGACGTGCTCGACGACGGCGCCCACCTGATCGTCCCGTCGCCGGCGGGCGAGGTGTTCACCCAGCGCACGGCCGAGCGGCTGGCACGCGAGGAGCACCTGGTGGTCGCGTGCGGACGGTACGAGGGCATCGACGCACGGGTCGCCGAGCACTACGCGCAGCGCGTGCGCGTCACGGAGCTCTCCCTGGGCGACTACGTGCTCAACGGCGGGGAGGTCGCCGCGCTCGTCGTGGTCGAGGCAGTCGCGCGGCTGCTGCCCGGAGTGGTGGGCAACCCCGCGTCCCTCGTGGAGGAGTCGCACGGCGCGGCCGGGCTGCTCGAGTACCCCGTCTACACCAAGCCGGCGCAGTGGGCCGGCCGGGAGGTGCCCGACGTGCTGCTGTCGGGCCACCACGCGCGCATCGAGCGGTGGCGGCGCGACCGCGCCCTCGAGCGGACGGCACGGCGCAGGCCCGACCTGCTGGCGGCGCTCGACCCCGCCGCGCTCGACCGGCACGACGTCGCGCTGCTCGCCGAGCTCGGGTGGCACGTGGAGGACGGGCGGCTCGTGCGGAACGCGACCGCGGTCTGACCTGCGGCTGATTCGGTCGGACGGCGCCGCTGTGGCAGACTGGTCGGTCGGTGCGCGTCGGCCGCCTCTCTGCCGCAGGGGAGAGCGCCCGCGACGCACGGACCCGGCTCCGCCCGGGGCCGCCCACCTGAACCGAGCCCCCACGGGCGCCTGCCCTGCCCCGGCAGCGCGTGCGCCCGTCGATCACGCTCCTGACCTGCGGCAGGGCGGGGAAGTGACACGTCATGCAGACGCTCGACGCGATCGACGCAGCATCGCTGCGCACCGACGTCCCGGAGTTCCGCCCCGGCGACACCCTCAAGGTCAACGTCAAGGTCGTCGAGGGCAACCGCTCTCGCATCCAGGCGTTCCAGGGCGTCGTCATCGCCCGCCAGGGTGCCGGCGTGCGCGAGACCTTCACGATCCGCAAGATCAGCTTCGGCGTCGGGGTGGAGCGCACGTTCCCCGTCCACTCGCCGACGCTCGACTCGGTCGAGGTCGTGACCCGCGGTGACGTCCGCCGCGCGAAGCTGTACTACCTCCGTGCGCTGCGCGGCAAGAAGGCGAAGATCAAGGAGAAGCGCGAGCAGGCGCCGGCCAAGGGCTGAGCACCGCGCCTCCACGACGGGCGGTCACCGCAGCTGCGGTGGCCGCCCGTCGGCGTCCTCGCGGAGGTCGTCCGGCCCCGCTCGACGTGCGGTCGGGCTCCGCGCGGGACCCGCCCTCGTGGCAGAGTGTGACGGTGAGCGAGCGACGCGCCGAGCAGCTGGGGTCGGTGCCGCCCCCCGGGCAGGGCATGGACGCCGGTGCCGGGAACGAGCGGCCCCCGTGGCCTCCGAGGGGCGACGCGTCCGACGGCGCCCGCACGGACCAGGACCCCGAGGGCGCGGGGAGCCGCCGCCGCATCCGCGAGCGGGAGCGTGGTGCGAACCGCTCCGGCGCGTGGTCCTGGGTGCGCGAGACGGCGATCATCCTCGTCAGCGCGCTGGTGCTGTCGCTCGTCGTCAAGACGTTCCTCGTGCAGGCGTTCTTCATCCCGTCGCAGTCGATGCACGACACCCTGATCGAGAACGACCGCATCCTCGTCAGCAAGCTCACGCCCGGGCCTCGCGACCTGCGCCGGGGCGACGTCGTCGTGTTCAAGGACCCCGGCGGCTGGCTGCCGCCGGTGGAGGAGCCCGCGCGGGGTCCGGTCGGCACCGCCGTCGAGGACGCGCTCACGTGGATCGGCCTGCTGCCGCAGGACGCCGGTGAGCACCTCGTCAAGCGCGTCATCGGGCTCCCGGGCGACCGGGTGGCCAGCGCCGGTCCGGGCTCGCCCGTCACGGTCAACGGGGTGCCGATCGACGAGCCGTACCTCGCCGCCGGCGTGCAGCCGAGCGAGAAGACGTTCGACGTCGTCGTCCCCGAGAACTCGGTGTGGGTCATGGGGGACAACCGCCCGCGGTCCGCGGACTCGCGCTTCAACCAGGGACGTCCCGGTGGGGGGTCCGTCCCGATGGACAACATCGTCGGGGTCGCGTTCGTCACCGTGTGGCCGCTGGACCGCGTGACGGTGCTGCGCAACCCCTCCGACACCTTCGCCGGCGTCCCCGACCCGTCCTGACCCCGATCGGCCCGTCATGACCGTCACCGACCCGTCGCGCGCGCCCGCCGCGCCCGCGACCCGCGTCGCACGCCCGCCCGCGCGTCCGGTGCCGCACCTGCGGCACGAGCGAGCCCTGCTGCGCGAGGGGCACACCTACGTGGCCGGCATGGACGAGGTGGGCCGCGGGTCGCTGGCCGGTCCCGTGTCGGTCGGTGTCGTGGTCGTCGACGCCGCGACCCGCTCCGCCCCCCGCGGGGTCGCCGACTCGAAGCTGCTCACACCGGCCGCGCGCGAGCGCCTGCTGCCCGCGCTCGGGCGCTGGGGCGTCGCCCGTGCCGTCGGGCACGCCAGCGCTCAGGAGATCGACGAGCGCGGCATCGTGGCGGCGCTGCGGCTCGCGGGCACGCGGGCGCTCGCGGCGGTGCTCACGGTCGTGGAGCGGGTCGACGTGGTGGTGCTCGACGGGTCCCACGACTGGCTGACGCCGCCCGCGCCCGACCTCTTCGGGACGCAGGACGAGCTGTTCGGCGACCTGCTGCGCGTGGCGGTGCCGCGCGTCCACAAGCGCGTCAAGGCGGACCGCACGTGCGCGAGCGTGGCAGCGGCGAGCGTGCTCGCCAAGTGCGAGCGGGACGCGCTCATGGTCCGGTACGCGCAGGAGCACCCGCACTACGGCTGGCACGAGAACAAGGGCTACTCGGCACCCGAGCACGCCGCGGCGCTGCGCCTGCACGGCCCCAGCCCGCTGCACCGTCGCTCGTGGCGGCTGCCGGAGCCTAAGGAGGCGCCGCCCACGACGAGCGGCCCCGGCTGGGTGCTGGAGGCGCTGCTCGACGACGGGCTCGGGACCGCCTGAGCGGCGGCGCGGACCGCCGTGCGCGGGCGTGCGACCCGGTGTGATGGGGGATGATGGTCGCGTGAGCGCCGAGGACCTGGAGAACTACGAGACCGACATGGAGCTCGCGCTGTACCGCGAGTACCGAGACGTCGTCGGCCTCTTCTCGTACGTCGTCGAGACGGAGCGGCGCTTCTACCTGGCGAACCACGTCGACCTGCAGGTGCGGTCCGCGGCGGGCGAGGTCTACTTCGAGCTGGCCCTGGTCGACGCGTGGGTGTGGGACGTGTACCGGTCGGCGCGGTTCGTGAAGTCGGTGCGCGTCGTCACGTTCAAGGACGTCAACGTCGAGGAGCTCGCCAAGGCCGAGCTCGACCTCGGGTCCGGGACGGCGTTCCCGCGCTGACGCCGGTCGCCTCCGGGCGGTCGCTCCGAGGCCGCTGAGCCGCCCACAGCCCGCCTCCACCCGTCCTCCCCCCACCGACCGCGCAGCCCTGGCGCCACGGCTCCGGCCGTGCCGCGAGGGTCGTCGCCGGAGGTGGTCGGCGTGCGCGTGACGGACGCGGTGGGACGGTACGGCGAGGACGTGGCGGCGAGGTTCGTCACCGAGGCCGGGTGGCGGGTGCTGGACCGCAACTGGCGGTGCGCCGAGGGCGAGCTCGACATCGTCGCGCTCGACGGGGACGAGCTCGTGGCGGTCGAGGTCAAGACGCGCCGGTCGGCCGCCTACGGCCACCCCGCGGAGGCGGTGACGGCCCGCAAGCTCGCACGGCTGCGGCGCCTGACCGCGGCGTGGCTGCGCGCGCACGACGTCCAGGCGCGCTCGGTGCGCGTCGACGTCGTCGCCGTGACCCTGCCGCCCCGGGGTCGCGCGCACGTCGAGCACCTGCCGGGGGTGGTCTGAGTGCTCGGGCGCACCTGCGCCGTCGCGCTGCTGGGCCTGCAGGGGCACGTCGTGGAGGTGGAGGCCCACCTCGCCGCGTCGCTGCCCGCGTTCACGCTCGTCGGGCTCCCGGACGCCGCCCTCGCCGAGTCGCGCGACCGCGTGCGCGCGGCGGTGACCTCGTCCGGCATGGCCTGGCCGAACCGGCGGATCACGGTGAACCTGTCCCCGGCGACGCTGCCGAAGGCGGGGTCGGGGTTCGACCTCGCGGTGGCGGTCGCCACGCTCGCCGGTGCCGGCCTCGTCGACGCCGCGAGCGCCGCCGCATGGGTGCACGTCGGCGAGCTGGGCCTGGACGGCCGGGTGCGGCCGGTGCGCGGCGTCCTGCCCGCCGTGGCCGCGGCGGTGGCCGCCGGGCGCCCGCGCGTCGTCGTGCCCGCGGGGAACGCCGCCGAGGCGGCGCTCGTCCCCGGCGCCGAGGTGCTCGCCGCCGAGCACCTCGCCCAGGTCGCCGCGCGTCACGGGGCGGACGTCGAGGTGCCGGACGTGGACGTGGTCCGCGCCGTCCCGCTCGCGACCGCCGCCGCGACGGCCCTCGACCTCGCGGACGTGCGCGGGCAGGAGGAGGCACGGGTCGGCGTGGAGGTGGCCGCCGCCGGCGGCCACCACCTCCTGCTCGTCGGCCCTCCGGGCACGGGCAAGACGATGCTCGCGGCGCGGCTGCCCGGGCTGCTGCCCGACCTGGACGACGCCGACGCGGTCGAGGTCACCGCGGTCCACTCCGTGGCAGGCACGTTCGACCCCGCGCGCGGGCTGCTGCGTCGGCCACCGTTCGAGGACCCGCACCACACCGCGACACCGGCGAGCGTCGTCGGGGGCGGGTCCGGCCTGGCGCGGCCCGGCGCCGCGTCCCGTGCGCACCGCGGCGTGCTGTTCCTCGACGAGGCGCCGGAGTTCGCGACAGGCGTCCTGCAGACGCTGCGACAGCCCCTCGAGCACGGCGAGGTCGTGCTGCACCGGGCCGGCGGGGCCGCGCGGTACCCCGCGCGGTTCCAGCTCGTGCTGGCCGCGAACCCGTGCCCGTGCGGCCGGGCCGTGGGCAAGGGGCTGGACTGCACCTGCCGTCCGGAGCAGCGTCGCCGGTACTTCGGCAAGCTCTCGGGGCCGCTGCTCGACCGGGTCGACCTCCAGCTCGACGTGCCGCCGTCGCGTGCGAGCGACAGGCCCGGCGAGGGGACGGCCGTCGTCGCCGCCCGTGTCGCGGCCGCCCGGGCCGCGCAGCACGAGCGCTGGGGGAGTGCCGGCTGGCGCGCGAACGCGGAGGTGCCGGCGCGCGCGCTGCACCGCACCCTCGGTGCGGACGCGCGCCTGCTGGCGGACCTGCACCGCAGCGTCGACCGGGGCACGCTCAGCCTGCGCGGGGCGGACCGCGTGCTGCGCGTCGCGTGGACCGTCGCCGACCTCGAAGGACGTGCCGCGCCGACGCGCACGGACGTGGCGCGCGCCCTGGCGCTGCGGACGCGGGGGCACGGCGCGTGAGCGGCGGCGCGGACCGGGAGGCGCGCGCCGCGTGGAGCGCGCTCGTCGAGCCCGGGGACGAGGTGGCGGGCGCGCTGGTGAGCACGTGCGGCGCGGCGCCCGCGCTGGCGTGGGTGGACGCGGCGCTCGCCGCCGGCCGGCCAGACTGGGGCTGGCTGCACGCCCGCGCCGGGGAGACGGGCGATCCCACCCGTCGTCGCGTCACCGCCGCCCTGCGGAGGTGGGCCGTCCGGCGGCCGCACGTCCACGCCGGGCGCGACCGCGAGGCCGCCGCGCGGACCGGCGCGCGGGTGGTCGTCCCCGGCGACGCGGAGTGGCCGCGCGGGCTCGACGACCTCGGTGCTGCTGCACCCTTCGCGCTCTGGGTGCGCGGTGAGGCGCCCCGTGCGGACCGCTCGGTCGCGCTGGTCGGCGCGCGCGCGTGCACGCCGTACGGCGAACGGGTCGCGCTCGACCTGGCCGTGGACCTCGCGCGCCAGGGGTGGCAGGTCGTGTCGGGCGGTGCCTACGGCGTCGACGCGGCTGCGCACCGGGGAGCCCTGGTCGGCGAGGGGCGCACGCTGGTCGTGCTCGCGGGCGGCGTCGACCGCGCGTACCCCGTGGGCAACGCCCGCCTGCTCGAGGAGGTCGTGCACAGCGGCGGCGCCCTCGTCAGCGAGGTGCCGCCCGGGGCCGTCCCCACGCGGAGCCGGTTCCTGCAGCGCAACCGGCTGATCGCCGCGACGTCGCGCGCGACCGTCGTCGTCGAGGCCGCCTGGCGGTCGGGTGCCGCGAGCACAGCGCACCACGCGGCGCGCCTGCTGCGTCCTGTCGGTGCCGTGCCGGGGCCGGTGACCTCCGCCGCGTCGGCCGGCTGCCACAGGCTGCTGCGCGACGGGGTCGCGACGTGCGTCACGGACGCCGCCGAGGTGGTCGAGCTCGCGGGCGACGTCGGCAGCGGTCTCCACGCGCCCGACGCAGGTGCACGGGAGCCGCAGGACGAGCTCGGCCCCCTGGCCCGCCGGGTGCTCGACGCGGTGCCGCGGCGCGGCGCACGGAGCACCCACGACGTCGCCGTGCGAGCCGGCACGACGGCCGGCGAGGCGCGTGACATGCTCGGCCTGCTCGAGCTCGACGGCCTCGTCCGCCGCGGCGCGGCCGGTTGGGTGGTGGCCGAGGAGGATGAGCGGACCCGAGGGTGAAAAAAAGCGGCGTTCAGGGGAATCCGCGCCTTCGAAACGGACATTGTCGGCGGATTCCGTCAGCGCGCTTTCCCGTCGTTCTCCGAGCGTCTTGTGAAGGCATGGTGACGGGCGCCACCTTAGGAGCATGTTCATGGCGGAGATCACGGCGAGGGCCCCCGAGAGGGCCCAGCTGCTCGCCGACTTCGCCCTCCACCTGCGCGCGCAGCGGGCGCTCTCCGAGAACACGGTCCGCGCCTACCTCGGCGACCTGGAGCACCTGTTCGCGCACGCGGTGCGGCACGGGGTCAGCCGGCTGGACCAGGTCGACCTCGCGGTGCTCCGCGGGTGGCTCGCCGCGATGGCGGGGGCCGACCGCAGCCGGGCGACGCTCGCCCGCCGGTCGGCCGCCGCCCGCACCTTCTTCCGCTGGGCGGTGCACACCAGCAGGCTCGCGACGGACCCCACCCTGCGGCTGGCGTCGGCGCGCAGCGGTGCCCCGCTGCCGACCGTGCTCGCCGTCGAGCCCGTGACGCGGCTCCTCGACGCGGCGCGGGAGCGCGCCCAGGACGACGACGACCCCCTCCTGGTGCGCGACTGGGCCGCCCTCGAGCTCCTCTACGGCACGGGCGTGCGCGTCGGCGAGCTGTGCGGCGCGGACGTCCCGGACGTCGACCTCGGCACCCGCACGCTGCGCGTGCTCGGCAAGGGGGGCAAGGAGCGCGTCGTGCCGTTCGGGCTCCCCGCCGCACGTGCCGTCGACGCGTGGCTGGCCGGGGCGCGTCCGCGCCTGGTCCGGGAGGGGACGCCGCCGGCGCTCCTGCTGGGTCGTCGCGGCGGACGCGCGGACCAGCGCCAGCTCCGCTCGGTCGTCCACGCGCTGGCCGCCGCCGTCGGCGTCGACGACATCGCCCCGCACGCCCTGCGGCACACGGCGGCGACGCACCTGCTCGAGGGCGGCTCCGACCTGCGCTCGGTGCAGGAGATGCTCGGGCACGCGAGCCTCGCGACGACGCAGCGCTACACCCACGTGTCCGCCGAGCGGCTCCGCTCGGCCCACCGCCTCGCCCATCCACGGGCGTGAACGCCGTAGTCCAGCCCGGACGTCCCGGGCACCGCCCCGCCCCTCCCCGCCCGACCTCGCCCCGCACGGGCACCAGCACAGAGACGGAGCCGACGATGACGGCACTGCAGGACGCCACCGTCGGGACCCCGGCACCCGCCCCGCTGCGCGCCTACCGGCCGGGCACCGCCCCCGCGGGCCTCGTCCCGCAGCAGCGCACGACCGCCGGCGCAGCCGCGAGCGAGGCGACGCAGGCCCCCGTGCCCGCGGGCCCTGTCGCCGTCCCGCAGGCGGACGACGTCGAGGCGCTCTGGGCCCGGTACGAGCAGGAGCGCTGCAGCCGGGCGCGGGAGCAGCTGATCCTGCACTACGTGCCGCTCGTGACGGCCGTCGCCGGCCGCCTCGGCATGCGCCTGCCGTCCAGCGTGGAGCACGCCGACCTCGTGTCCTACGGGATGTTCGGGCTGATCGACGCCATCGAGAAGTACCGCACCGAGCGTGCCGTGAAGTTCGAGTCGTACGCCTCCTCCCGGATCCGCGGGGCCATCATCGACGAGCTGCGGGCGATGGACTGGGTGCCGCGGTCGGTGCGCACGAAGGCCCGGGCCGTGGACCGCGCCTACGGCGAGCTCGAGGCCACGCTGCACCGGGCGCCCACCGAGGCGGAGGTCGCCCAGCGGCTCGACCTGCCCGTGAACGAGCTGCGCGCCGTCTACACGCAGCTGGCCGCGGTCAACATCGCGGCCCTCGACGAGCTGCTCGCGGGCTCGGACGACCGCCCGGGTGCGGGCACGCTCGCCGACACGCTGGGCGACCGGCGTGCGGAGGACCCTGCCGGCTCGGTCGAGGCGCAGGAGACGAAGTACCTGCTGGCGCGGGCGATCGAGTGCCTCGGCGAGCGTGAGCGGCTGGTCGTCGTCCTCTACTACTACGAGAGCATGACGCTCGCCGAGATCGGGCGTGTGCTCGGCGTGACGGAGTCGCGCATCTCCCAGATCCACACCGCGGCCATGGTCCGGCTGCGCACGCGCCTGCTCGACGCCGAGCGCGCCTGAGACGCCGGCGGCCGCACCTACGGTTCCCCTCGTCCGAGGGGCAGGAGCACCACGGGCCCGGCCCCGGGCAGGAGCGCCCAGGGGTCGACGTAGCGCTCGCCCTCCCGCACGCCCCAGTGCACGCACGTGCCCACGCAGTGGCCGCCGTCGGCCGCCGTGCCCAGGGTGTCGCCGGCGCGCACCCGGTCGCCCGCGGTCACCGCCGGCGTCAGCGGCTCGAGGCTGCTGCGCCGCCCGTCGGGGTGGAGCACCGTCACCACGCCGCGCCCCGCGACGGGACCCGCGAACGTCACGACGCCGTCGGCGGGCGCGAGCACGCGGGCTCCCGCGGGAGCGGGCAGGTCCACGCCGCGGTGGCCGGCGGCCCACGGCTCGGGCGGCGCCTCGAACGCGCGGGTCGGGGCTCGCACCCCCTCGACGGGCGGACGGTAGACCACGACGGTGGCCGGCTCCGAGGGGACGCCGGCGTCCGAGGGCGGCGCGACCACGCCCGCGGCGAGCGCGCCGAGGACGAGCGTCACCAGGGCGCCGGCCGCACGCCGCGCGCCCGCCCGGGGCGGAGGGTGCGCCACGCCCGCGCGCTGTGCCCCGACCGCCGGGCGACCTCCGGGACGGGCCTCCCGCTCCCGCCCGAGGGCGCGACGCACGTCGTCGCACCGCAGAGCGGCGCGAGCGGGGCCGGGGGACCTGAGCGATGGACGGGGCGGCATGCGACCACGATGGACGCCGCACCCGCAGGTGCGGAGCACCGCCGCCGAGGGCTGTGGACGGGGCTGCGGTGCCGGCCGGCTGTGGTCGGCCGGGACCCCGACGAGGGCAGGTGCCGTGGTGCGTTAGACTTTCCCCACGACCGGCCCGTGCCGGTCGAATTCGCGTGCCATGACCCGGTCCTGACCGGACGTCGTCCCGCACGGTCCGGGCCCTCGGGCCCGGTGCGGACGGCGGGTGGCACCAGGGGACCGGCCGCCGGCCGGACCGACAACCGAGACCGCGGGCCCCGGCCCGCACGAGTGCGCGCGCCTGGCCGGCGCGCGCCGGGAGGACGTGTCATGGCCGTCGTGACCATGCGCCAGCTGCTCGAGAGCGGTGTCCACTTCGGGCACCAGACCCGCCGCTGGAACCCCAAGATGAAGCGCTTCATCTTCACCGAGCGCAACGGCATCTACATCGTCGACCTGCAGCAGTCGCTGTCGTACATCGACCGTGCGTACGACTTCGTGAGCCAGACCGTGTCGCACGGTGGCTCGATCCTGTTCGTCGGCACCAAGAAGCAGGCGCAGGAGCCCGTCGCCGAGCAGGCCGCCCGCGTCGGCATGCCCTACGTGAACCAGCGCTGGCTGGGCGGCATGCTCACGAACTTCTCGACGGTCCACAAGCGCCTCCAGCGCCTCAAGGAGCTCGAGCAGATCGACTTCGACGACGTCGCGGCCTCGGGCCTGACGAAGAAGGAGCTGCTCGTCCTGCGCCGCGAGAAGGACAAGCTGACGAAGACGCTCGGCGGCATCCGCGACATGGCGAAGGTGCCCTCGGCGATCTGGGTCGTCGACACCAACAAGGAGCACCTGGCCGTCGACGAGGCGCGCAAGCTCGGCATCCCGGTCGTCGCGATCCTCGACACCAACTGCGACCCGGACGTCGTCGACTACCCGATCCCGGGCAACGACGACGCGATCCGCGCCGTCCAGCTGCTCACCCGCGTGATCGCCGACGCGGCCGCCGACGGCCTCATGAAGCGCCACTCGGGTGGCGCCGCCGCCGCGACGCAGGGTGCCGACGCCGACGCCGAGCCGCTCGCCGAGTGGGAGCGCGAGCTCCTCGCCGGTGCCGAGGCCGGCCTGCAGGACCCGGCGCTCGCGCCGGAGGCCGTCGACGCCGCTGCCGCCGCCGCGGGCGACCCGCAGCAGGCCGCGGGCGAGGCCGGTCCGGCCGAGTCGGCCACCGCGCCCGGCCAGGACGCCGCCCCCGCCGTCGAGGCCGCTGCCGCCGGCGAGGCGCGCGAGGAGGCCGCTGCGCAGGACGAGCAGGCCTGACGCACCGACGCACACCCGCGGGTGCGGCGCGCGCGACCGCGCCGCACCCGCCCCGGCCCGCGGACCTGCGGGACCGGCCAGAACGTAAGGACGGACGGAACTGATGGCGAACTACTCGCTGGCCGACATCAAGGCGCTCCGCGAGCGGACCGGTGCCGGCATGCTCGACGTCAAGAAGGCGCTGGAGGAGGCCGACGGCGACGTCGACAAGGCGCTCGAGATCATCCGCGTCAAGGGCCTGAAGGGCGTCGGCAAGCGCGAGGGCCGCTCGGCCTCCGACGGCCTGGTCGCCGCGAACGTGGCGCCGACGGCCGACGGCGAGGGCCAGACGGGCGTGCTCGTCGAGGTCAACTCCGAGACCGACTTCGTCGCGAAGAACCAGACGTTCATCTCGCTCGCGGAGCGCGTGCTCGCCACGGCCGTCGCCTCCGGTGCGGCCGACGCCGAGGCGCTGCTCGCCGCGGACGCCGACGGCACCCCGCTGCAGACGGTGGTCGACGAGACCGCCGCGACGCTCGGCGAGAAGGTCGTCGTCCGCCGCGTCGCGCGCCTCGCCGGCGAGCACGTCGAGGTCTACCTGCACAAGGTCAACAAGGACCTCCCGCCCCAGGTGGGCGTCCTCGTCGCCACGGACGCGGCCGGCGCCTCGGTCGCCCGCGACGTCGCCACGCACATCGCGGCGTTCTCGCCGTCGTACCTGACGCGCGACGAGGTCCCGTCGGACATCGTCGAGAACGAGCGCCGCATCGCCGAGGAGACGGCCCGCAACGAGGGCAAGCCCGAGGCCGCGCTGCCGAAGATCGTCGAGGGCCGCCTCAACGGCTTCTTCAAGGAGTCGGTCCTGCTGGACCAGGCGTTCGCGAAGGACAACAAGAAGACGGTCGGCCAGGTCGTCGCCGAGGCCGGCGGCACGGTCACGGGCTTCGTGCGCTACCGCGTCGGAGCCTGAGCACGTCGTGAGGGCGGTGGCCCCGGTCCGGACGGACCGGGGCCACCGCCGCACCGGGAGCCCGCGGTCCGCCGGGCGCCCCGCGTCGACCCAGCGGCCACCCGCGCCCCGTGCGCGACCGACGAGGAGGACCCCGTGACCGAGCACCCCACCGGCGGCCCGCAGGCCGCACCCGCGACCGGCACGTCCTCCCCGGGCGCACGTGGCGCCGAGCAGGTGCAGGCGCGCCGCGTCCTGCTCAAGCTGTCGGGCGAGAGCTTCGGCGGCGGCGCGGTGGGCCTCGCGGTGCCGATCGTGCGCCGCATCGCGGGGGAGATCGCCGCGGCCGTGCGCGACGGGGTCCAGGTCGCGATCGTCGTGGGCGGCGGCAACTTCTTCCGTGGTGCGGAGCTGCAGGTCGGCGGCATGGACCGGGCCCGAGCGGACTACATGGGCATGCTCGGCACGGTCATGAACTGCCTCGCGCTGCAGGACTTCCTCGAGCAGGCCGGTGTCAGCACCCGCGTGCAGACCGCCATCACGATGGGTCAGGTCGCGGAGCCGTACATCCCGCTGCGGGCCATCCGGCACCTCGAGAAGGGGCGCGTCGTCATCTTCGGCGCGGGCGCCGGCCTCCCGTACTTCTCCACGGACACCGTGGCGGTGCAGCGTGCCCTGGAGACGCACTGCCAGGAGGTCCTCATGGGCAAGAACGGCGTCGACGGCGTCTACACCGCCGACCCGCGCCGGGACCCCACGGCCCGCAAGCTCGACCACCTGACGTACACCGACGCGATCGTCGGCGAGCTGGGGGTCATGGACACCTCGGCGCTGAGCCTGTGCCGCGACAACGACGTGCCGATGCGCGTGTTCGGGCTCGAGGAGCCGGGCAACGTCACGCGCGCGCTCGAGGGTGAGAAGATCGGGACGCTCGTCACCGCGAGCTGACCGCACCCCACCGGCACCGCCCACCGCGGCCGGCACAGACATCACGAAGGAGCACCGGTGATCGACGACACACTCCTCGAGGCCGAGGAGAAGATGGACAAGGCCGTGGAGGTCGCGAAGGAGGACTTCGCGGCGATCCGCACGGGCCGCGCGAACGCGGCGATGTTCGCCAAGGTGTTCGTCGACTACTACGGCTCGCCGACCCCGCTGCAGCAGCTGGCGTCGTTCAACGTCGTCGAGGCGCGCACGATCCTGGTCTCGCCGTTCGACAAGTCGTCGATGACGGCGATCGAGAAGGCGCTGCGCGACTCCGACCTCGGCGTGAACCCGACGAACGACGGCAACGTCGTGCGCGTCGTGCTGCCCGCGCTCACCGCGGAGCGGCGCAAGGACTTCGTCAAGCTCGCGAAGAGCAAGGCGGAGGACGCCCGCATCTCGGTGCGCTCAATCCGCCGGCGCGCCAAGGAGGAGCTCGACCGGATCGCGAAGGACGGCGAGGCGGGCGAGGACGAGGTCGCGCGTGCGGAGAAGGAGCTCGAGGCCCTGACGAAGCGCCACGTCGACCTCGTCGACCAGCTGCTCGCGTCCAAGGAGAGCGAGCTGCTCGAGGTCTGATGACACAGCTCGCCGCCCCCCGCAGCTCCAGCCCTGGACGCGACCTCCCGGCCGCGGTCACGGTGGGCGTCGTCCTGCTCGGCGTCGTGGCGGCCTCGCTGTTCATCCGCAAGGAGGCGTTCGTCGCCCTCGCGGTGCTCGCCGTCGGGGCAGCGGTCTGGGAGCTCGCCCAGGCCCTGACCCGCCGGTCGATCCACCTGCCCGTGCTGCCCCTGCTGGTCGGCACGGCGGGCGTCCTCGTCTCGGCCTACACGGCCGGTCCGGAGGCGCTCTTCGTCGCGTTCCTGCTCACGGTCGGCGGGGCGGTGGTCTGGCGCGTGCTGGACGGCAGCGGCGAGTCGGCGCTGCGGGACGCCACGGCCGCCACGTTCGCGGCGGCCTACCTGCCGTTCCTCGCGGGCTTCGTCATGCTGCTGCTGGCGGAGCCCGACGGGCCCACGCGCGTCGTCCTCTTCATCCTGCTGGCGGTCGCGTGCGACACCGGTGGCTACGCGGTCGGCAGCCTGCTCGGCCGGCACCCGCTCGCGCCCACCGTCAGCCCCAAGAAGTCGTGGGAGGGCCTGCTCGGCTCGCTCGTCCTCGCGTGCGTCGTGGGCGTCGTCGGGGTCCAGCTGGCGTTCGGCGGCGAGCCGCTCGTCGGCGTCCTGCTCGGCCTGGGCACCGTCGTGAGCGCCACGCTGGGCGACCTCGCCGAGTCCATGCTCAAGCGGGACCTCGAGCTCAAGGACATGGGCCGCCTGCTCCCGGGTCACGGCGGCGTGCTCGACCGGCTCGACTCGCTGCTGCTCACCGCCCCGACGGTCTGGGTCCTGCTGACCGTCCTGGTTCCCGCGGGCTGAGCCCGTCCCGCGCGCCGCATCCGCCCGCGCCGCGCCCCCGGCCCCACCGGGCCGCCCGTCCGTCCGTCCCGTCCGCCACGCGCGGGAGAGGAGCCCCGTCGTGAACCCCACGCCGGTCCGTCTGGATCTCAGCGCCCCCATGCGCGGCGCCCGCGGCAAGCCGCCGCGCCACTTCGTCGACCTCACGCCCGAGGAGCGCGTCGAGGCCGTCCAGGCGCTGGGGGAGAAGCCCTTCCGCGCCAAGCAGCTCGCGACGCACTACTTCACCCACCTGACCGCCGACCCGGCGGCGATGACCGACCTGCCCAAGGCGAGCCGGGACGTGCTGGTCGCGGACCTGTTCCCGCCGCTGCTGACCGAGAGCCGCACGCTCACGGCGGACCAGGGCACGACGGTCAAGACGCTGTACCACCTCTTCGACGGCACCAAGGTCGAGTCCGTCCTCATGCGGTACGCCAACCGCGCGACCCTGTGCGTCTCGAGCCAGGTCGGCTGCGGCCTCGCCTGCGCGTTCTGCGCCACGGGCCAGATGGGCCTGACGCGGAACCTGTCGACGGCCGAGGTCGTCGAGCAGGTGCGGCAGGCCGCGCGCGCGCTGGCCGCCGGCGAGATCCCGGGCGGTGCGACGCGCCTGACGAACGTCGTGTTCATGGGCATGGGCGAGCCGCTGGCGAACTACAAGACCGTCATGGCCGCGGTCCGCCGCCTCGTGGCGCCCGCCCCGGACGGGCTCGGGATGTCGGCGCGCAACATCACGGTCTCGACGGTCGGCCTCGTGCCGGCGATGGACAAGCTGGCCGGCGAGGGCATCCCCGTCACGCTCGCGCTGTCGCTGCACGCGCCCGACGACGAGCTGCGCAGCGAGCTCGTCCCGGTGAACACCCGCTGGACCGTCGACGAGGCGCTCGACTCCGCCCGCCGGTACTTCGACGTCACCGGCCGCCGCGTGTCGATCGAGTACGCGCTCATCCGCGACGTCAACGACCACGCGTGGCGGGCCGACCTGCTCGGCGAGAAGCTCGTCGCCCGCGGCGGCACGGGCTGGGTGCACTGCAACCCGATCCCGCTCAACCCGACACCGGGTTCGCGCTGGACGGCGAGCGATCCCGAGGTCGAGCGGGAGTTCGTGGCACGCTTGCGCGCGCACGGCATCCCCACGACCATCCGGGACACGCGGGGCAGCGACATCGACGGCGCGTGCGGCCAGCTCGCGGCGGAGGAGGACGAGTGAGCGACGGGATGTTCAGGACCGTCACCGGGCTCCGGCGCGGCTACGACCCGGACGAGGTCGACGAGTTCTTCTCCCACGCACGCTCCCTCTACGAGCAGGGCCCGGCGAACGGGCTGTCCAGCGCCCAGGTGCGCGACGTCGCGTTCGACATGGTCCGCGGCGGCTACGTCACGGCCGCGGTCGACGCGGCCCTCGACCGGCTGGAGGCGGCGTTCGTCGCGCGTCACCGGGCGCAGTTCATCGCCGAGCAGGGCCAGGACGCCTGGATGGCGCACCTCGGGACGCAGGCGCGCACGCTCTACGGGCGGCTCGGGCGCCCGGACGGCGACCGGTTCGCCCCGCCGGAGGGCCGTCAGCCGGGCTACGAGCCGGCGGACGTCGACGCCCTGTGCCACCGGCTCATCGCCTACTTCGACACGGGTGCCCCGCTGACGGCCGCCGAGCTGCGGTCGGCGACGTTCCGGCGGCGCAACGGCCGCAACGGCTACGCGGAGGGCCCCGTCGACGCGTTCGTCGCCCGGGCGGTGGAGGTCCTGCTCGGCGTCGAGTGACCGCCGCGCGGCACGGTCGCCGGCCGCCCTCTGCGAGGATGGCGGTCGTGAGCCAGCGCAGCGTCGTCGTCCTCGGGTCCACCGGATCGATCGGGACGCAGGCCCTCGACATCGTGGCCCGCAACCCGGAGCGGTTCGTCGTGACCGCGCTGTCGGCGGGCGGCGCCCACACCGACCTGCTCGTCGAGCAGGCGCGTGCGCACCGGGTCCCCGTCGTCGCCGTCGCGGACGAGCGCGCGGCCGACCGCGTGCGGGACGCACTGCCGGGCACGAGGGTGCTCGCCGGGCCGCGGGCCGCCGAGGAGGTGGCCGGCTCCGGCGCGGACGTGGTCCTCAACGGCATCACCGGCTCGGTGGGGCTGCTCCCGACCCTCGCGGCCCTGCGCGGAGGCAGCACGCTCGCCCTCGCCAACAAGGAGTCGCTGGTCGTCGGCGGCGCCCTCGTCCACGCCGCGGCCGTCCGCCCCGACCAGATCGTGCCGGTCGACTCCGAGCACTCCGCGCTGGCGCAGGCGCTGCGAGGCGGGCGTCGTGCCGAGGTGCGACGCCTGGTCCTCACGGCGTCGGGCGGGCCATTCAGAGGGTGGGACGCGGACGCGGTGAAGGCGGCCAGCCCGGCGCAGGCGCTCGCGCACCCGACCTGGGCGATGGGCCCGGTCGTCACGGTCAACTCGGCGAGCCTGATGAACAAGGGCCTGGAGCTGATCGAGGCGCACCTGCTGTTCGACGTGCCCGTGGACGACATCGCGGTCGTGGTGCACCCGCAGTCGGTGGTCCACTCGATGGTGGAGTTCGTGGACGGCTCCACGATCGCGCAGGCGTCGCCGCCGGACATGCGCCTGCCGATCGCGCTCGGCCTGGCCTGGCCGGACCGGGTGCCCGGTGCCGCGGCGGGCTGCGACTGGTCCACGGCGACGTCGTGGACGTTCGAGCCGCTCGACGAGCAGGTCTTCCCGGCGGTGCGGCTCGCGCGGGAGGCGGTCGCGGCGTCCGCGACCCACCCGGCGGTGTTCAACGCGGCGAACGAGGAGTGCGTCGACGCGTTCCTCGGGGGGCGGATCGGGTTCGGCGACGTCGTCGGCACCGTCGCGCGCGTCCTGGAGGAGCACAGCGGCACGCCGGCCGCCGCGCTGACCCTCGACGCCGTGCTCGGCGCGGAGGAGTGGGCCCGGGCGCGGGCGGGCGAGGTGCTGGCGCGCGCCTGACGCCGCGCGACTCAGCGGGGGAGCCGGCGCGCGAGCAGCCCGGCGAGGGCGGGCACGCGCCCGCGGCGCTCCTCGGCGCGGTCCGCCCACGCGGCGGCGGCGTCGCGGACCGCGGGCGGCACCGCGAGCCGGGACGGTTCCGCCGGCCGGCGCACCCACGGGAGCTCGGTCAGGGCGGATCCGGCGCCAGTGACCAGGTCGGCGAGGACGCGTCCGGCGAGGTTCGCGAGGGCGGGACCCCCGACGCCGGCACCGACGCCCCAGGCGATCCCGCTGCCCGCGTCCAGGCCGACCGCCGGGCGGCCGTCGCCCGTCACGCCGTGCCGGGCGGTCCACACGTGCGTCACCGCGTGGTGCCGCACCGCCGGGAGCAGGTCGGCCACGCGCAGGAGGTCGTCGGGCGCGCCGCCGGCGACCAGCCGGTCGTCCGTGCTGCGCACGAGCTGGAGCGGGCGGTGCCGGTCCTCGACGACCGTCACGCCGGGCGCGAGCCCCACCTCCTGCCACACCTCCTCGGGCAGCGGCTCGGTGGCCAGCGCGCCCGAGCGGACGACCGACGCGGCACCCGGCGCGCCCGGGACCGTCGTGGCCCCGGTCGTGACCACGACGCGCGGCGCCCGCACGACCCCGTGCACGGTCGCGACGGCGCCCGGCGAGACGCGCAGCGCGGCCGTGCGCTCCGCGACGCGCGCTCCTCGGGCCTCGAGCACGTCCAGCAGCCCCCGCTGCAGCCGGACGGGGTCGACGTGCGCGCCGTCCGGGCTCCAGGTCGCCGCCAGGACCCCCTCGGCCCGCACGTGCCGGGCCGCGCCCACGCCGTCCAGCAGGCGTTCCTCGTCCCCCAGGCGGGGAGCGGCGGCCGCGCGTGCGGCGACGCGGTCGACGGCCGGGAACGTCCGGGCCAGGGTCACCAGCCCGCCGTAGCGGAACCCGGCGTCGACCTGCTCGGCGGCCAGCACGCCGCCCACCTCCACGACCGAGTCCCGCAGGGCCGCGCGCAGGTCCCGCTGCCGGTCCTCCTCGACGTCCTCCCGGCCGGCGTCGGGGTCGCCGAGGGGCCGCGTCGGCACCGCGCCGGCCAACCGACCGCCGGCGCCCGCCCCCGCCCGGTCCGCGTCGAGGACGAGGACGTCGAGCGACGGGTCGGCCTCGAGCAGGTAGTAGGCGGTCCAGACGCCGGTCGACCCCGCCCCGACGACGACGACGTCCGCGGTCGTGTCGCCGTCGAGCGGAGGGCGCGGGCGGCCCGCCGCCGGGTCGCCGGCGACGAGCCGGTCCCACCACAGCACGGCGTGCGGTGCGTCCGCGGCCGTCCCGCGCCCCTCGAGCTGGTGCACCCGGCCAACGTACCGGCGCGGCACCCGGGTGACGCTCCCAGGTGGCTCCCAGGAGGCGGGCGCACCCTGGCGCCGGCGCGGGCTAGCCTGTCCGCGCGCGGCGCGTCGGACGCCGTGGACCGGGACGCGCCGTCGGCGCGGGAGTCGAGGGGGTGGGCACGTGGAGGCGCTGGTCGGCGTTCTCGTGTTCGTCGTCGTGCTGCTGGCGTCGATCGCGCTGCACGAGGTCGGGCACATGGTGCCGGCGAAGCGGTTCGGCGTGCGCGTGAGCCAGTACATGGTCGGCTTCGGGCCCACGCTGTGGTCCCGGACCCGCGGGGAGACGGAGTACGGGCTCAAGGCGATCCCGCTCGGCGGCTACGTCCGCCTCATCGGCATGTACCCCCCGGACGAGGCGGTCGGGGCGCGTGCCCCCCGCACGTGGGCGCAGCGGCTCGCCGCGGACGCACGCGCCGCGAGCGCCGAGGAGATCCGGCCGGGGGAGGACCACCGGGCCTTCTACCGGCTGTCCACGCCGAAGAAGCTCGTGGTCATGCTCGGCGGCCCGGTGATGAACCTGTTCATCGCGGCGGTCCTCGTCGTGGTCGCGTACGTCGGGATCGGAGTGCCGACGCTCGTGCCGACGCTGTCGTCGGTGTCCGAGTGCGTCGTCCCGGCCGACGCACCGGCCGATCGCGGCTGCACCGCGGACGACCCGCAGGCCCCCGGCGCGGCCGCGGGCCTGCGCCCCGGCGACACCGTCGTGTCGTACGACGGCAGGCCGGTCGAGTCCTGGGAGCAGCTCACGGGCCTGATCCGTGGCTCCGGCGGCGAGGCGGTGCCCGTCGTGGTCGAGCGTGACGGCGACCGCGTGGAGCTGTCCGTGACCCCGGTCGTCGCCGAGCGTCCCGTCACCGCCGACGACGGCTCCGTCGTGACCGACGACGACGGCGCCGTCGTGACCCGCCCCGTCGGCTTCCTGGGCGTGACGCCGTCCGAGGAGGTGCAGCGCCAGTCGGTGAGGTCGGCGCTCGCCTTCACCGCGGCGCGGACGTGGGACACGGTCTCCGTGGTGGGGACGCTGCCGGGCCGCGTCGTCGACCTGGTGCGGACCACCGTCACCGGGGGCGAGCGGGACGACACCTCGATCGTCGGCATCGTGGGGGTCGGGCGGTTCGCCGGCGAGATCGCCTCGCTGGAGACCCAGACCCTCGCGGTCCGCGCGGCGGGCCTGCTGTCGACGCTGGCGATGCTCAACCTCGCGCTCTTCGTCTTCAACCTCATCCCGCTGCCGCCCCTCGACGGCGGGCACGTGGCGGCGGCCCTCTGGGAGGGCGCGCGGCGCCAGGTGGCGCGCGTGCGGGGCGGCGAGCGTCCCCGTCCCTTCGACACCGCGCGTCTCGTCCCGCTGGCGTACTCGGTCTTCGTCGTGCTCGGCGCGGTCGGGCTGCTGCTCGTGTACGCGGACATCGTCAACCCCGTCACGATCCTGTGACGTCGGCCACCGTGCCGCGTCGCCGCAGGTGAGCCACGTGAGGGCTCGGTGAACGTCCGGCGGGACGGGCCGGTTCGCGTCCGCTCGGTGGGATGATGGACGCGTGAGCACCCCGATCAGCCTCGGCATGCCGCAGGCACCGGCGCCGGTCCTCGCCCCGCGCCGGAAGTCCCGCAAGATCCGCGTCGGCAAGGTCGAGGTCGGCGGCGACGCCCCGGTCTCGGTGCAGTCGATGACCACGACCCCGACGACCGACATCAACGCGACCCTCCAGCAGATCGCCGAGCTGACGGCCGCCGGGTGCGACATCGTGCGCGTCGCGGTCCCCAGCCAGGACGACGCGGAGGCGCTGCCTGCCATCGCGCGCAAGTCGCAGATCCCGGTCATCGCCGACATCCACTTCCAGCCGAAGTACGTGTTCGCCGCGATCGACGCCGGCTGCGCGGCCGTCCGGGTCAACCCCGGCAACATCCGCAAGTTCGACGACCAGGTCAAGGAGATCGCGAAGGCGGCCGCCGACGCCGGCACGTCGATCCGCATCGGCGTCAACGCCGGCTCGCTCGACCCGCGCCTGCTCGCGAAGTACGGCAAGGCGACGCCCGAGGCGCTCGTCGAGTCGGCGGTGTGGGAGGCGTCCCTCTTCGAGGAGCACGGCTTCCACGACTTCAAGATCTCCGTGAAGCACAACGACCCGGTGGTCATGGTGCGCGCCTACGAGCTGCTCGCCGAGCGCGGGGACTGGCCGCTGCACCTCGGTGTCACCGAGGCCGGTCCGGCCTTCCAGGGCACGATCAAGTCGGCCACGGCCTTCGGCGCCCTGCTCAGCAAGGGCATCGGCGACACCATCCGGGTCTCGCTGTCCGCGCCTCCCGTCGAGGAGGTCAAGGTCGGCATCCAGATCCTGCAGGCGCTCAACCTGCGTCCCCGCAAGCTCGAGATCGTCTCGTGCCCGTCGTGCGGCCGTGCGCAGGTCGACGTCTACACGCTCGCCGAGAAGGTGACCGCCGGCCTCGAGGGCATGGAGGTCCCGCTGCGCGTCGCCGTCATGGGCTGCGTCGTCAACGGGCCGGGCGAGGCGCGCGAGGCGGACCTCGGCGTCGCGTCGGGCAACGGCAAGGGCCAGATCTTCGTCAAGGGCGAGGTCGTCAAGACGGTGCCGGAGTCGATGATCGTCGAGACGCTCATCGAGGAGGCCATGCGCATCGCCGACACGATGGAGCCGAGCGAGGGCGGCTCGCCCGTCGTCTCCGTCGGTTGACGTCGCGGCACCGGCCGGGCGCGGTCCGGCGCTCTGCGGCATGATCGGCTCATGACGGCGGCGCACGTGACCGCGCTCGGGGGGCGCACCGGGGCAGCGGTCCTCGCGGACGAGGACGTGCCCGCGGCCCTGGCCGTCTGCGCCGCCGACCCGGTCGGCTCCGTGCTGGCGTCGAGCCGGCTCGAGCAGGCCGCCCTGACGGGACTGCGCCGCGCCGGGGGCGAGCTGTGGGGCTACGCCGAGGACGACGCGCTGCTGGCCGTCTGCTGGGTCGGGGCGAACCTCGTGCCCGTCCTCGCCACGCACGACGACGCCGCCACGGCGCGCGCCCTCGCGGCGTTCGCGGATCTCGGGCGGACCCGCGGCCGGCGTTGCTCCTCGATCGTCGGCCAGGCCGAGGGCGTGCTCGGCCTGTGGTCCCGGCTGCGCGGGTCCTGGCCCGCCGAGCGCGAGGTGCGCGCGAGCCAGCCGTCGATGGTCATCGACCACGAGCCGGCCGTCGCGCCGGACCCCGCCGTGCGCCGCTCGGTCCCGACCGAGTACGACGCCGTGCTCCCGGCCTGCATCCGCATGTTCACCGAGGAGGTCGGGTACTCCCCGGCGAGCGGTCCCGGAGGGCCCTACGAGCAGCGCGTGCGGCTGCTCATCGAGCAGGGTCGGTCGTTCGTGCGCATCGACCCCGGGGGCGGCCCGTGGCGCCGCCCGCGGGTGGTCTTCAAGGCCGAGGTGCCCGCCGTGGCCGGGGGAGTCGCGCAGGTGCAGGGCGTGTGGGTGGACCCGGAGCGCCGCGGTGAACGGCTCTCGGAGCGCGGCATGGCCGCCGTCGTCGAGGCCGCGCGGGCGGACCTCGCGCCCACGGTCTCCCTGTACGTGAACGGGTACAACACGCGGGCCGTCCGCGCGTACCAGGCGGTGGGCTTCCGCCAGGTGGGGGAGTACGCCACCGTCCTCTTCTGAGGGCGCGGGCGGGTCAGCGCAGCAGGCGCGAGAGCCGGCGGTCCGCGAGCGGCTTGCCCCCGGTCTGGCAGGTCGGGCAGTACTGCAGGGACGAGTCGGCGAACGAGACCTCGTGCACCGTGTCCCCGCACGGCACGCCGTCCCACCCGGGGCACGGCTCACCGGTGCGGCCGTGCACCCGCATCCCCTGGCGTTTGCCGTCCTTCAGCTCCGCCGCCGGCTTGCCCGACGCCGCCTCCACCGCCTCGGTCAGCACCGACCGGATCGCGGCGTGCAGGCGCTGCGTGCGCGCCTCGTCGTACGAGCGCGTCGGCGCGAACGGGCTCGTGCGGGTGACGAGCAGGATCTCGTCCGAGTACGCGTTCCCGATGCCTGCGATGGTGCCCTGGTCGCGCAGCAGGCCCTTGACCTGCTGGTTGCGTGCCGCGAGCAGCTCGCCCAGCAGCTCCGGCGTGAACGCGTCCGACAGCGGCTCGACGCCGAGGGTCGCGATCTGCGGCACCTCCGCGGGGTCGGCCACGACGTGCACGGCCAGGCGCTTGCGCGTCCCCGCCTCCGTCAGGTCGAACCCGGAGCCGTCGTCGAAGCCCACCCGCAGCGCGATCGGTGACTTCCCCGGGCGGGCCGGGCGCTCGGGGAGGGCGTCGTACCAGCGCACCCAGCCGGCGCGGGACAGGTGCCACACCAGGTGGAGCACGCCGTCCGCGGGCGTCTCGACGGCCGCGTCGAGCCACTTGCCGTGCCGGCCGACGTCGAGCACGGTGCCGCCGCGCAGCGCCGTGGGCGCGGGACGGAACGTCTTCAGCGCGCTGATCGCCGCGACCTCGACGCGCGTGAGGGTGCGGCCGACCGTGCGCCCGCGCAGGTACCGCGCGAGCGCCTCGACCTCCGGCAGCTCGGGCACGGGGCCATCGTGGCGCACGGCACCGACAGCGCGCACGCCGTCGGCAGCGCCCGCACCCGGCACGGAGCGCCCTGCCCCGGCCACTAGGCTCCCTCCCATGCTCCTGCGCATGTCCACGCTCTTCGTCCGCACCCTGCGCGAGGACCCTGCCGACGCCGAGGTGGCCAGCCACAGGCTGCTCGTGCGCGCCGGGTACATCCGCCGCGCCGCACCCGGCATCTACACCTGGCTGCCGCTCGGGCTGCGCGTGCTCGCGAAGGTCGAGCAGGTCGTCCGCGAGGAGATGGCCTCGATCGGCGCGCAGGAGGTGCACTTCCCGGCGCTGCTGCCGAAGGAGCCGTACGAGGCGACGGGGCGCTGGACCGAGTACGGGCCGAACATCTTCCGGCTCAAGGACCGCAAGGACGGCGACTACCTCCTCGCGCCCACGCACGAGGAGATGTTCACGCTGCTGGTCAAGGACCTGTACTCGTCGTACAAGGACCTGCCGCTCGCGCTGTTCCAGATCCAGACGAAGTACCGGGACGAGGCGCGGCCGCGCGCCGGCCTCATCCGCGGCCGCGAGTTCGTCATGAAGGACGCGTACTCCTTCGACGTGGACGACGAGGGCCTGGCCGCGTCCTACGAGGCGCAGCGCGGCGCGTACCAGCGGATCTTCGACCGCCTGGGGCTCGAGTACGTCATCGTGGCCGCCACGTCGGGCGCGATGGGCGGGTCGCGGTCCGAGGAGTTCCTGACGCCGACGCCGATCGGCGAGGACACGTTCGTGCGCTCCGCGGGCGGGTACGCGGCCAACGTCGAGGCCGTCACCACCCTCCCGCCCGAGCCCCTCGACTGGGCGGACGCACCGGCCGCGCACGTCGAGGACACCCCCGGCACCCCCACCATCGAGACCCTGGTCGCGCACGCGAACGCGCACGTGCCGCGCCCCGACCGGTCCTGGACCGCCGCCGACACCCTGAAGAACGTGGTGCTGGCGCTCGTGCACCCCACGGGCGAGCGCGAGCTCGTCGTGGTCGGGCTGCCCGGCGACCGCGAGGTCGACCTCAAGCGGCTCGAGGCCGGCGTGGCTCCGGCCGAGGTCGAGCCGGCCGGGGACGCGGACTTCGCGGCGCACCCCGAGCTCGTGCGCGGGTACATCGGCCCCGGCGTGCTCGGCCCGAACGCGCCGGTCGGCGACGACGGCGAGCGGACGTCCGTGCGCTACCTGCTGGACCCCCGCGTCGTGCCCGGCACGCGTTGGATCACCGGGGCGAACGAGCCCGGGCGGCACGTGTTCGACCTCGTCGCGGGCCGTGACTTCACCGCGGACGGCACCGTCGAGGCCGCCGAGGTGCGTGCCGGCGACCCCGCGCCCGACGGCTCGGGCCCGCTCGAGCTCGCGCGCGGCATCGAGATCGGCCACATCTTCCAGCTCGGCCGCAAGTACGCGCAGGCGCTGGGGCTGACCGTCCTCGACCAGAACGGCAAGTCCGTCGTGGTCACGATGGGCTCCTACGGCATCGGGGTGACGCGCGTCCTCGCCGCGCTCGCCGAGGCGAACCACGACGAGCGCGGGCTGGCGTGGCCGGCGCACGTCGCGCCGGCGCACGTGCACGTGGTCGCGACCGGCAAGGACGCCGCGGTCTTCGAGGCGGCGGAGGCGCTCGCCACGACGCTCGCGGCGCGTGGCGTCGAGGTGCTCTACGACGACCGGCCGAAGGTCTCGCCGGGCGTGAAGTTCGCCGACGCGGAGCTGCTCGGCGTGCCGCTGGTCGTCGTCGTGGGCCGCGGCCTCGCCGACGGCGTCGTCGAGGTGCGTCCGCGTGCCGGCGGCGCCGCCGAGCAGGTCGCGGTCGAGACGGCCGCGGACCACGTGGCCGAGCTCGTCGACGGGCTGCTCGCGGGCTGACGGCGGTCCGCCCGCCGGGCGCTCAGCCGACCGGCTCGGCCGCGAGCTCGGGCATCCCGGGGAAGGGGACCGGTGCGGCTCCCCGTGCGGCCGCGGCGGCGTGCGCGTCGCGCAGCCCGGCGACGAGCGCCGCGCGGCCACCGGGAGGCGCGACCGCCACCGCGGTCGCGTAGGCGTCGGCGACGGCGGACTCCACCCGGCGGGCCAGGTCGTCGAGCACCGCGGCGTCGTCGAGGGCGGCGGGCAGCGCGTAGGCGGCGCGCCGGGGGTCGGCCGGACGGCCGGCGACGCCGGCCGCCACCGCCCAGCCGTCCGCTGCGGCGCGGTGCCGTGCGGCGGTGCTGGAGGCGTCCGTCCGCGCGTCCCCGGTACGCCGCGCGGCGAGCACCTCGAACGCGTAGGCGGCCTCGTCGTGCGCCAGCGCGAGGCCGGCGAGGGCGTCGGCGTCGGCCCGCGCCGCCGGGGTCGACGTCGGCGTGGCGGTGGCGGTGGCGGTGGCCGTCGGCTCCGCCTCGGCCGTGTCCTCGCCGGGGGCCGGCAGGGGCAGCCCCGCGGCGGTGGCCAGGCGCTCCGCGAGCTCCGCCCGGGACGTCGCCACCGACGCGACGAGGCGCGCGAGAGGGCCGTCGGGCACCGCGTCCGCGTCGGTCGTGGCCGTGGCCGCGTCCTCCACGAGCTCGGACAGCAGGCCGGCGGCGTCGGGCAGGGGGCTCGGCACCGGGGTCGTGGACGGCGACGGCTGCGGCAGCCCCGAGTCGTACACGCCGCCCGCCTCCTCGGCGTGGCGCGCGGAGTGCGCGGCGACGTCCTCGAGCACGTCGCGCACCGGGCCCTCGGGCGCGGCCGCGGCGAGGCCGTCGGCGTCCGCCGCCAGGTCGAGGGCGTCGGCGACCGTGCGTCCGCGCACCTGCTCGACGGCGTCGGGGCTCGGCTCCGTGGGGGGCGGCGTCTCCAGGCGGAGGCCGCACGCCGCGAGCGGGAGCACCAGGGCGACCACGACCAGGGCGCGGCGGCGCGCCGTCCGGCGGGAGGGGGCGGGGGAGGCGGGGCGGTCCATCGGGCGCGATCCTCCCACGCGGGACGGGCGCGGCCGTGCAGGGACGGGGCGCCCGCCGTGAGTCGTTAGGCTGGGGTCCCACAACGTCACAAGGGTCGCCGCTCGTGCCGCCCGCGCCGAGAGCCGACAGGAGGCCGCGAAATGGTCGCGCCAGCAGCCGCACCCCGGGTGCGTGAGGTCGTGGAGCCCGCCGTCACGGCGGCCGGGCTCCTGCTGGAGGGGCTGGAGGTGGCCGGCACCGGGGCGCGCGCCGTGGTACGCGTCGTGGTGGACCTCACCGCGGAGGACGACGGCGAGCTCGACCTCGACCGCATCGGCGAGGTGACGCAGGCCGTGTCGGACGCGCTCGACGCGACGGACGTCCTGCCCGGTGCGTACACGCTCGAGGTCAGCAGCCCCGGCGTGGACCGCCCCCTGACGCAGCCGCGGCACTGGCGGCGCGCGATCGGGCGGAAGGTGACCCTGGTGCGCGGCGACGGCGGGGTCGTCGCCGGCCGGCTCGCCGAGGTCGGTGCGCAGGACGAGCCGGACGTCGTGGTGGTGCCGGTGACCGACCCGGGCAAGGGGCGCCGGCCCAAGGAGCTGCCGCCCGTCACGGTCCCGTGGTCGGACGTGCGCTCCGGACGGGTCGAGGTCGACCTGAGCGGTGTCGGCACGGACGACGACGTGGCGGACGACGACGTGGAGACGGAGGGCTGACGTGGACATCGACATGCAGGCGCTGCGCCTGATCGAGCGCGAGCGGGAGATCAGCCTCGACGTGCTCGTGGAGGCGATCGAGCAGGCGCTCCTCTCGGCGTACCACCGCACGCCGGGTGCCCAGCAGCGCGCCCGGGTGGAGGTGGACCGGCGCACCGGGCACGTGACGGTGTGGGCGAAGGACCCCGTCGACCCCGAGAGCCCCGACGCGGAGACGCCCGAGTACGAGGACACGCCCGCGGGCTTCGGCCGTATCGCGACGTCGACCGCACGCCAGGTCATCGTCCAGCGCCTGCGCGACGCCGAGGACGACCAGGTGCTCGGCCAGTTCCGCGGCAAGGCGGGGGAGGTGCTGGGCGGCGTCATCCAGCAGGGGCGTGACCCGCGCACGGTGCTGGTCGACCTCGGCGGTGTCGAGGCCGTCCTGCCGCAGCACGAGCAGGTGCCGGGCGAGCGCTACGTCCACGGCGAGCGCCTGCGCGGGTACGTGCTCGACGTCGCGCGCGGCCCCCGCGGCCCGCAGATCACGCTCTCGCGGACCCACCCCAACCTCGTCCGCAAGCTCTTCGCGCTCGAGGTGCCGGAGATCGCGGACGGGACCGTCGAGATCACCGCGCTGGCGCGCGAGGCGGGCCACCGCACCAAGATGGCGGTGCGCGCGATGGTGCCCGGCGTGAACGCGAAGGGTGCCTGCATCGGCCCCATGGGCGGGCGGGTGCGCGCGGTCATGGCCGAGCTGCACGGCGAGAAGATCGACATCGTCGACCATGCCGACGACCCGGCGGAGATGGTGGCGCACGCCCTGTCGCCCGCGCGTGTGCTGTCGGTCACGGTCGTGGACCCCGACGCACGAGCCGCCCGCGTGGTCGTGCCGGACTACCAGCTGTCGCTCGCGATCGGCAAGGAGGGCCAGAACGCCCGCCTCGCGGCCAAGCTGACGGGCTGGCGCATCGACATCCGCTCCGACGCGCAGGAGGCCGACGCCGAGGGCCAGGGACGGTCCGAGGACGCGACGGACGGGACGTCCGGTCACGTCCGGTGAGGCGGCGCGGTAGACTGACGGAGGCTGGGTCGGACGCCCGGCTCTCCTCGCCGAGCAGGCGGACCCCCGATCCCGTGCATCCCGTGCCCGAACCGGGTCCCGTCCGCACGTGCGTGGGGTGCCGCTCGACCGGTCCGAGATCGGCCCTGCTGAGGGTGGTGCTGGGACGCGACGCCACGGGTGAACCCGTGCTCGTCGTGGACGAGCGCCGCCGGATGCCGGGACGGGGTGCGTGGCTGCACCCCGAGGAGCACTGCCTCGAGCTCGCCGTCCGACGGCGCGCGTTCGGCCGGGCCCTGCGCCACGCAGGCCCGGTGGACACCGAGGTGGTCGCCCGAGCGGTCGCACGGCACGCCGGCGACCAGCAGCCACAGCCGCAGCACGACGGCGCCGGGGACATCCCGGTGTCGACCGTCGACAGGGAAAGCGGGTTGGAAGCCGATGGCGACCCGATGAGCACGCAGCGATGAGTGCCCAGCGATGAGTACCCAGCACTAACGACGGTCCGACCTGTCTCGGGCGGACCGAGACAGGAGAGATGTGGCAAAGGTCCGCGTCTACGAGCTCGCCAAGGAGCTCGGAGTTGACAGCAAGACCCTCATGAGCAAGCTCGGCGAGCTCGGTGAGTTCGTCCGCTCGGCGTCCTCGACGATCGAGCCCCCCGTCGTGCGCAAGCTGCGCGACACGTACCCGTCGGGCGGCAACGGCTCGGCCGCTGCCCGTCCGGCAGCCCCGCGCCCCGCGGCCCCGGCCGCGCCCGCGGCGCAGCCCGCCGCCCCGGCGGCACCGGCCGCTCCCGCGGCCCCCGCCCCGGCGGCCCAGGCCCCGGCTGCACCCACGGCGCCCGCACCCGCAGCGCCCGCACCGGGCCCGCGCCCGGCACCCGCGGCTCCGGCCGCTCCCGCGCCCGCCGCACGCGCCCCCCAGGCGCCGGCGCCGCGCAACCCCCAGGGGCCGACGCCCCAGGCGCCCAGCCCCCGACCCGCGCAGGCCGCCCGCCCGGGTGCGCCCCGTCCGGCCGGTGGCGGCGGCGGTCGTCCCGGCGCGCCGCGTCCGGGCAACAACCCGTTCGCGCCCTCGCAGGGCATGCAGCGTCAGGGTGGCGGCGGCGACCGTCCGGGTGGTCCGCGTCCCGGCGGCCCCCGTCCCGGTGGTCCGCGTCCGGGCAACAACCCGTTCGCGTCCTCGCAGGGCATGCCCCGTCCCGGCGAGCGCCGGCAGCAGGCCGCCGACGGCGCGCCTGCGGCGTCCGCCGGGGACCGTCCCGGCGGTCCGCGTCCCGCCCCGCGTCCGGGCGGTCCGCGCCCGAACCCGGGCATGATGCCCGGCCGCACCTCCAGCGGCGTCGGCCGTCCCGGCGAGCGTCCGGCAGCCGGTGCCGGCCGCGGCGGCCCGGGTGGCGGCCGCGGCGGCGGTGGCGGCGGCTACGGCGGTCGTCCCGGCGGCGCGCCCGGTGGTGGCGGCGGCTTCGCCGGTCGTCCCGGTGGCGGCGGTCGTCCCGGCGGTGCCGGTCGCGGCAGCACCCAGGGCGCGTTCGGTCGTGCCGGTGGCCGTCCGGTCCGCGGGCGGAAGTCGAAGCGGGCGAAGCGCCAGGAGTTCGAGGCCATGCAGGCCCCGTCGCTCGGCGGCGTCAGCGTCCCGCGCGGCAACGGCTCGACGGTCATCCGTCTGCGTCACGGCTCGTCCCTGAACGACTTCGCCGACAAGATCGACGCCAACCCGGCGGCGCTCGTCACGGTGCTGTTCCACCTCGGTGAGATGGCGACCGCGACGCAGTCGCTCGACGAGGACACCTTCGGCACGCTGGCCCAGGAGCTGGGCTACGTCATCGAGATGGTGTCGGCCGAGGAGGAGGACCGCGAGCTGCTCGGGTCCTTCGACATCGACCTCGACGCCGAGCTCGAGGCGGAGTCCGACGAGGACCTCGCGCCGCGCCCGCCGGTCGTCACCGTCATGGGTCACGTCGACCACGGAAAGACGAAGCTCCTCGACGCGATCCGCTCGACGGACGTCGTCGCGGGCGAGGCCGGCGGCATCACGCAGCACATCGGTGCGTACCAGGTGCGCACCGAGCACGAGGGCCAGGAGCGGGCCATCACGTTCATCGACACCCCGGGTCACGAGGCGTTCACCGCCATGCGTGCCCGTGGTGCCCAGGTCACGGACATCGCGATCCTCGTGGTCGCGGCCGACGACGGCGTGATGCCCCAGACGATCGAGGCGCTCAACCACGCGCAGGCGGCGAACGTGCCGATCGTCGTGGCGGTCAACAAGGTGGACAAGGAGGGGGCCAACCCCGACAAGATCCGCCAGCAGCTGACCGAGTACAACCTCGTGGCCGAGGAGTACGGCGGCGACACGATGTTCGTCAACGTGTCGGCCAAGCAGCGCATGGGCATCGAGGACCTCCTCGAGGCCGTCCTGCTGACCGCCGACGCGGCGCTGGACCTGCGGGCGAACCCCGACAAGGACGCGCGCGGCGTGGCCATCGAGGCGAACCTCGACAAGGGCCGCGGCGCGGTCGCGACCGTCCTGGTCCAGTCCGGCACGCTCCACGTCGGTGACGCGATCGTCGCCGGCACGGCGCACGGCCGCGTCCGGGCGATGTTCGACGAGCACGGCGAGAACGTCACCGAGGCGGGCCCGGCACGTCCGGTCCAGGTCCTCGGCCTGGCGTCGGTGCCGAGCGCCGGCGACACGTTCCTCGTGGCGCCCGACGAGCGCACCGCCCGTCAGATCGCCGAGAAGCGCGAGGCGGCCGAGCGTGCCGCCCTCCTGGCGAAGCGCCGCAAGCGCATCAGCCTCGAGGACTTCACGCAGGCGCTGCAGCAGGGCAAGGTCGAGACCCTCAACCTGGTCCTCAAGGGCGACGTGTCGGGTGCCGTGGAGGCGCTCGAGGACGCGCTGCTCAAGATCGACGTCGGCGACGAGGTCGACCTGCGCGTCATCCACCGCGGTGTGGGTGCCATCACGCAGAACGACGTCAACCTCGCGACGGTCGACAACGCGATCATCATCGGCTTCAACGTGAAGTTCGCGGAGCGCGTCGAGGACCTGGCCGACCGCGAGGGCGTCGACGTGCGCTTCTACTCGGTCATCTACCAGGCGATCGACGACGTCGAGGCGGCCCTCAAGGGGATGCTCAAGCCGGAGTACGAGGAGGTGCAGCTCGGTACCGCCGAGGTGCGCGAGGTCTTCCGCTCCTCGAAGTTCGGCAACATCGCCGGGTCGATCGTCCGCTCGGGCGAGATCCGCCGGAACACCAAGGCGCGCGTCCTGCGCCGCGGCAAGGTCGTGGGCGACAACCTCACGATCGAGTCGCTCAAGCGGTTCAAGGACGACGCGACCGAGGTCCGGGAGGGCTTCGAGTGCGGTATCGGCCTCGGGTCGTTCAACGACCTGCAGGTCGAGGACGTCATCGAGACGTGGGAGATGCGCGAGAAGCCGCGCAGCTGATGCGGGACCGGCCGGGCGCGATCCGTCGCGTCCGGCCGGACTCCGGGAGGGGTCGGCGGGCCTACCGCGGGCCTGGCGGCCCGTGCCAGGCCCACCACGGCCCGCCGACCCCTCCCTGCGTCCGTCCTCGTGCACAACGGCTCGACATCTCGTCTGATGGGGCCTGAGGGAAAGGAAGTGCCATGGCTGACACGGCTCGGGCGCGGAAGATCGCGGAGCGCATCCAGCAGGTCGTCGCGCGCATGATCGACACGCGGGTCAAGGACCCGCGTCTCGGCTTCGTCACCATCACCGACGTGCGCGTCACCGGCGACCTCCAGCACGCCGACGTGTACTACACGGTGCTCGGCGACGAGGAGGCCCGGACGGGCAGCGCCGCCGCGCTGGAGAGCGCCAAGGGGCTCATCCGGTCCGAGGTGGGCAAGCAGACGGGCATCCGGCTGACGCCCACGCTGGCCTTCCACCTCGACGCGGTCCCGGAGACGGCGGCGCACCTCGAGGCGGCGCTGTCCGAGGCCGCGCGCCGGGACGCCGAGGTCGCCGCGCTGGCCGCGAAGGCCCGCCCGGCGGGTGACGCCGACCCGTACCGCCGTCCCGACGAGGACGACGACGCCGACGCATGACCGAGGCGACACCGCTCGGTCCGGACGCCGACGGCGGCACCCCGCCGGCCGTCGGGACGGGCGCGGGGCGGGGACGTCGTCCCCGTGACGACCGTCCCCGCCGCCCGACCGCCGACGACGGCGTGCTCGTCGTCGACAAGCCCGCGGGCTGGACGAGCCACGACGTCGTGGCGCGCGTCCGTCGGCTCGCCTCGACCCGCAAGGTGGGGCACGCGGGCACGCTCGACCCCATGGCGACCGGCGTGCTCGTGCTCGGCATCGGCCGCGCGACGCGCCTGCTGACGTACGTCACGGGTGCGGACAAGGACTACACCGCGACCGTGCGGCTCGGTGTGCGCACCACCACCGAGGACGCCGAGGGGGAGACGCTCACGGTGACGGACGCGTCCGCCGTGACGTCCGACGCCCTCGCCGCCGCGGCGGCCGCGCTCACCGGGGACCTCCTGCAGGTGCCCAGCGCCGTCTCGGCGATCAAGGTCGACGGGCAGCGTGCGTACGCGCGCGTGCGGGCGGGCGAGCACGTGGAGCTCGCCGCGCGGCCGGTGACCGTGTCCCGGTTCGACGTGCTGGGCGTGGCGCCCGCCGTCGTGACCGGCCCGGACGGCGGCGAGGTGGACGTGCTCGACGTGGACGTCGCCGTCACGTGCTCGTCCGGCACCTACGTGCGCGCGCTCGCCCGTGACCTCGGGGACGCCCTGGGGGTCGGGGCGCACCTGACGGCCCTGCGCCGCACGCGCGTCGGCGGCTACGGCCTCGACGTGGCGCGCACGCTGGACGAGCTCGAGGTCACCCCGCAGGACGTCGCGGTCGACGTCCTGCCGATGGCCGAGGCGGCCCGTGCCGCGTTCCCGGTGCGCGCGCTCACCGCCCGGGAGGCGCGGGCCCTGTCCTACGGGCAGGGCGTGCCCGTCGGCGACGCGCCCGACGGGCCGGTCGCCGCGATCGCGCCCGACGGGACGCTCGTCGGGGTGGTGTCGCGCCGCGGGGACGCGCTGCGCCCCGAGATCGTGCTCGCGCCGGCGGGGTGACGCGGCCCCCGGCCGCCGCGTTCGAATCGTTTCGTCCTTCCGCGCGCCACGCCGTCCGGGTCTTCCGGTTCCTCCTGTTCCGGTCTACCCTCCCGACGACGGACTGCGCACCCACACCGAGGTGGGAGCGCTCCTACACAGGAGGAACGACGTGGTTTCTCGCACGAGAGGACGCGCGTGGAGCGCGGTGACGGCCGGGACCGCGGCCGCGGTGCTGGCGGTCGTGGGCGCGGTGCCTGCCGCCGGCTCGCTCATCGGTGACGGGTCGTTCGACGACGGCCCGGGTGCCTGGGTGGCGTACGGGCACGAGGGGGAGGTCGACACCAGCACCGGCGCCCTGTGCGTCGACGTGCCCGCGGGGTCCGCCCAGTACGGGGTGGGCGTCGTGCTCAACGGCGTGGCCGTGGAGCAGGGCTCGACGTACACGCTGTCGTACACGGCGTCGGCGACGACGGACGTGACGATCCGCGCGCTGATCGGCCAGAACGGAGCGCCCTACGGCACGGTGCTCGACACGAGCCCGGCGCTCACGAGCACCCCCACCGCGGTGGAGGAGGTGTTCACGGCCACGGCGTCGTACCCCGCAGCGCCGACCGAGGAGTCGCCCGAGGGGCAGATCGCCTTCCAGCTCGGCGGGTTCACCGAGGAGGCCTGGACGTTCTGCCTCGACGACATCGAGCTGACCGGCGACTCCGAGCTGCTGCCGCACACGTCGTTCGCCGAGGGGCTCGGCCCCTGGGGCTTCCACGGCACGGGGGAGCCGCGGTTCGCGGACGGCGAGGTCTGCGTCGACCTGCCCGGAGGGCAGTCGAACCCGTGGGACGCCGGTCTGACGTACACGGGTGTGCCGATCGACGCGGACGAGAACTACGTCCTGGCCTTCACCGCGCGCACGACGCCGGCGACGCCGGTCCGGGTGATCGTCGGCGAGGGCGGCGGCGCGTACCGCACGGTGCTCGAGCAGGCGTCCGCGCCGCTGGGCACCGAGGCGACGACGCTGGAGTACCCCTTCACCGCCGGCCTGACGTTCCCGGCGGAGGGTGAGGCGCCCGGCCAGGTGGCGTTCCACCTGGGCAAGCAGGGGGCGTACGAGTTCTGCATCTCGGAGGTGTCGTTGACCACGTCCGCCACGCCGCCGCCCCCGTACGAGCCGGACACCGGCCCGCGGGTGCGCGTCAACCAGGTCGGGTACCTGCCGCACGGTCCCAAGCGCGCGACGCTCGTGACCGAGGCGACCGAGGCGACCGAGGCGCTGCCGTGGCAGCTGCTGGACGCGGCGGGCGAGACCGTCGCCGAGGGCACCACGACGCCCGCCGGGCACGAGGAGTCGGCGGACGCCGACGTCCACGTCATCGACTTCACCGACGTGGACGTCACGGGCGAGGGGCTCACGCTCGTCGCCGACGGCGAGACGAGCCGCCCGTTCGCGATCGCGGCCGACCTGTACGAGCAGCTGCGGTACGACGCGCTGAACTACTTCTACCTGGCCCGCTCCGGCACGCCGATCCTCGCCGAGATCGTGGGCGAGGAGTACGCCCGCGAGGCCGGGCACGTGGGTGTGCCGCCGAACAAGGGCGACACGGACGTGCCCTGCATCGGCCCGCGCGAGTACTACCAGGGCTGGACGTGCGACTACACCCTCGACGTGACGGGCGGCTGGTACGACGCCGGCGACCACGGCAAGTACGTCGTCAACGGCGGCATCGCCGTCGCCCAGCTCCTGTCGACCTACGAGCGGACGCTGACGGCGGGCACCGCCCGCGAGGGCGCCCTCGGCGACAGCACGCTGCGGCTGCCCGAGACGGGCAACGGCGTCCCCGACGTGCTCGACGAGGCGCGCTGGGAGCTCGAGTGGATGCTCAAGATGGTCGCGCCGTCCGGGGAGTACGCGGGCCTCGTGCACCACAAGATCCACGACGAGGGCTGGACGGGCCTGCCGCTCATGCCCGCGGACGACCCGCAGGTGCGCTCGCTGCACCGGCCGTCCACCGCGGCGACGCTCAACCTCGCGGCGGTGGCGGCCCAGGGCGCGCGCCTGTTCCGCGAGCACGACGCCGCCTTCGCCGACACGCTGCTCGCGGCGGCGCGGGACGCGTACGACGCGGCGCAGGAGCACCCCGACCTGTACGCGCCGGCCGCGGCCGGCTCGGACGGCGGTGGCCCGTACGACGACCGCGACGTGACCGACGAGTTCTACTGGGCGGCGGCCGAGCTGTACACGACCACGGGTGAGGAGCGGTACGCCGCGGACGTGACGGCCAGCCCGCACCACACGGGCGACGTCTTCGGGCACGGCGCCGCCAGCTGGGGGAGCACGGCCCCGCTCGGGCGCCTCACGCTCGCCACGGTGCCCAACGGGCTGCCGGACGTCGAGGACGTCCGGGCGTCCGTGGTGGCCGCGGCGGACCGGTACCTGGAGGCGCAGCAGGCGCACGCGTGGGGCTCGGTGTACTCGCCCCCGGGCGGGCAGTACGAGTGGGGGTCGAACTCCTTCGTCGCGAACGTGCAGATCGTGATCGGCACGGCGTACGACCTCACGGGTGACCGGCGCTACCTCGACGGCGTCCTGGAGGGCCTCGACTACCTGTTCGGCCGCAACGCGCTGAACCAGTCGTACGTGACGGGCTGGGGGACGGTCTTCTCCCAGAACCAGCACTCGCGCTGGTTCGCCGCACAGCTCGACCCCGCGCTGCCGCACCCGCCGGCGGGCTCGCTCGCGGGCGGTCCCAACTCGACGACCTCGACGTGGGACCCGACCATGCAGGCCGCGTTCACCGAGGGCTGCGCACCGGCGCGGTGCTACCTGGACGACATCACGTCGTGGGCGTCGAACGAGATCACGATCAACTGGAACTCGGCCCTGTCGTGGGTGGCGTCGTTCGTCGCCGACCACGGCAGGCCGGCCCCGGTGGCCGTGGCCCCCGAGGTGACGACCCAGCCGGCCGACGCCACGGTCGCGCTCGGTGCCACCGCGACGCTCACGGCCGCCGCCTCGGGCACGCCCGAGCCGACGGTGCAGTGGCAGGTGCGCCGCGGGGACGGCGACTGGGCCGACGTGCCGGGCGCGACCTCCGGCACGCTCGAGGTGGTCGTCACGGCCGCGGAGGACGGCGCCCGGTACCGGGCGGTGTTCACGAACACGGCCGGGACGGCGACGTCGCAGGAGGCGACCGTCGCGGTGACGCGGTCGGCGCCGGTCGTCACCCGGCACCCGCAGGCCGTCACGGCGCGCCTCGGCTCGTGGGCGACGTTCGACGCCGCCGCGACGGGGTACCCGACGCCGTCGGTCCGGTGGCAGTTCCGCTGGTTCTCGGGCCCGTGGCTGCCGGTGCCCCTCGCGCAGGGGACGACGCTGCGGGTTCCCGTCACGCCCCTGGGCTACGGCACGCAGTACCGCGCGGTGTTCGTCAACGACCAGGGGACGGCCGTGACGAAGGCCGCACCGCTCACGGTCCGCCTGGGTCGCTGACGCACCGACCGCCCGCTCCGCACGGCGCCTCCGGGCGCCGGCGGGGCGGGCGGTCGCGTGTCCGGGGGGAGCTCGGGGCGAGCACGTGCGCCGGTGCCCGCGCGCAGGTGGCAGTCTTGTCCGTCGGGCCCGCCGACCGGCGGGCCCGTACGTCGACCCGGGAGCGTGGGTGCAGGTCTGGACCGAGCTGTCGCAGGTGCCCGAGGACTGGGGCCGGTCGGTCGTGACGATCGGCAACTTCGACGGGGTGCACCGCGGCCACGTCGCGGTGCTCACGCGCATGGTTGCCGACGCCCGCACGGCGCGCGCCCACGCCGTCGCGGTGACCTTCACGCCGCACCCGCTGGTCGTCCACCGCCCGGACGACGCCCCGCCGCGCCTGCTGGGCGACGCCGACCGGCTCGAGCTGCTCGAGGGCACGGGGCTCGACGCGGTGCTGCTGGTCACGTACACCCTGGACTTCGCGCGCCAGTCGCCCGAGGAGTTCGTGCGGCGCTACCTCGTGGACGCGCTGCACGCCGCGACGGTCGTCGTCGGGCGGGACGTGCGCTTCGGCTGGCAGAACAGCGGTGACCTCGCCACGATGCGGGCGCTGGGCGAGCGGTACGGGTTCACGGTCGAGGTGATCGACGACGTGACGCCGACCGTCGCCGCGGACCCGGGCAGCGCCGAGGACCGTGCCGCGGATGCGCTGCGCCGCCGGTGGTCGTCGACGTGGGTGCGCGAGCTGCTCGCGGCCGGCGACGTCGTGCAGGCGGCGCGCGTGCTGGGGCGCCCGCACCGGCTGCGCGGCGTCGTCGTGCACGGCGACGCGCGCGGGCGCGACCTCGGGTACCCGACGGCGAACCTGTCGCCGGACGCGACGGGGATGGTGCCCGCCGACGGGGTGTACGCGGGGTGGCTGCGGCGCGTGCGCCGGGCCGACGGCACCGTCGTGGGGACGGACGACGCGGACCGGGTGCTGCCGGCCGCCGTGTCCATCGGCACGAACCCGACGTTCGACGGCGTGCAGCGCCGGGTGGAGGCGTACGTCCTGGACCGGACCGACCTCGACCTGTACGACGAGGAGGTCGTGCTCGACCTCGTCGAGCGGCTGCGGCCCACGGTGCGCTTCGACTCGGTCGACGCGCTGCTCGAGCAGATGGCGCGGGACGTCGAGGACGTCCGGCGGGTCCTGCACGGCTGACCCCGCGCTGACCAGCGGTGCCGCTCGACCGGGCTGGTAGAGTGGGGATCGCCGTACGACCGGCCGCGGACCGAGAGAGCCCGGGTGGACATGCCCCGGCGCACCGCGCAACGAGAATCCTGAGGAGCACCGTGTCGCTCGACACTGCCACGAAGCAGTCCATCATGGCCGAGTACGCCACCCACGAGGGCGACACCGGCTCGCCCGAGGTCCAGATCGCCGTCCTCACGCAGCGCATCAAGGACCTCACGGAGCACCTGAAGACGCACAAGCACGACCACCACAGCCGCCGCGGTCTGCTGCTGCTCGTCGGTCGCCGTCGTCGTCTGCTGGGCTACCTGCAGAAGATCGACATCAACCGCTACCGCAGCCTGATCGAGCGGCTCGGCCTGCGTCGCTGAACGACCCCGCACCAGCCCGGACCGCTCGGTCCGGGCTGGTCCTGCATCGGGGGCCGCGCGCCGCGGCCCCCGACGCGCAGGACCCGGCACCGCGAGGTGCCGCTGCACCACCAGCACGGAACCACCGCGCCGACCCGCTCGTCCGGTCCTCGGTAGTGGCCCCCGGGACGCACCTCGCGTGCGGGGGCCTCGATCGAAGACCGCCGCGGACTGGCCGGCGCCTTCGATGACAAAAGGAGGGCACCCGTGGAGGGTCCCGAGATCCAGTTCGCCGAGGCCACGATCGACAACGGTCGCTTCGGCACCCGCACCGTCCGCTTCGAGACCGGCCGCCTCGCCAAGCAGGCCGCCGGCTCCGCCGTCGCCTACCTCGACGACGACACGATGCTCCTGTCGGCCACGACGGCGGGCAAGCACCCGCGCGAGGGCTTCGACTTCTTCCCCCTGACGGTCGACGTCGAGGAGCGGCAGTACGCCGCCGGCAAGATCCCCGGCTCGTTCTTCCGCCGCGAGGGCCGTCCCTCGACCGAGGCGATCCTCGCGTGCCGTCTGATCGACCGCCCGCTGCGCCCCCTGTTCGTCAAGGGCCTGCGCAACGAGGTCCAGGTCGTCGTGACGGTCCTGTCGATCAACCCCGACGACGCGTACGACGTGCTGGCGATCAACGCCGCGTCGATCAGCACCCAGATCTCCGGCCTGCCGTTCTCCGGTCCCGTCGGTGCCGTGCGCATCGCGCTGATCGACGGCCAGTGGGTCGCGTTCCCGCGCTACACCGAGCGCGAGCGGGCCACGTTCGAGATCGTCGTCGCCGGTCGCGTCGTCGAGGGCGGCGACGTCGCCATCGCGATGATCGAGGCCGAGGCGCCCGAGAAGTCCTGGAACCTCATCAAGAACGAGGGCGGCGTCGCCCCGACCGAGGCCGTCGTGGCCGAGGGCCTCGAGGCGTCCAAGCCGTTCATCAAGGCGCTGGTCACGGCGCAGACGGAGCTGGCGGCGCAGTCCGCCAAGGAGACGCAGACGTTCCCGACGTTCCCGGACTACCAGGACGACGTGTACGCCGCCGTCGAGCAGGGCGCCACCGAGCGTCTGTCCGCCGCGCTGCAGATCGCCGGCAAGCAGGAGCGCGAGAACCGCCTCGACGAGATCAAGGCGGAGATCCAGGCCGAGCTCGCGGCCCAGTTCGAGGGGCGCGAGAAGGAGGTCGGCGCGGCCTACCGCTCGCTGCAGAAGAAGCTCATCCGGCAGCGGATCCTCACCGACGGCTTCCGCATCGACGGCCGCGGCCTGCGCGACATCCGCACGCTCTCGGCCGAGGTCGAGGTCCTGCCCCGCACGCACGGCTCGGCGCTGTTCGAGCGCGGCGAGACGCAGATCCTCGGCGTCACCACGCTGAACATGCTCCGCATGGAGCAGCAGCTCGACACGCTGTCGCCGGAGACGCGCAAGCGGTACATGCACCACTACAACTTCCCGCCGTTCTCCACGGGCGAGACGGGCCGCGTCGGCTCGCCGAAGCGCCGCGAGATCGGCCACGGCGCGCTCGCCGAGCGCGCGATCGTCCCGGTCCTGCCGTCGCGCGAGGAGTTCCCCTACGCGATCCGCCAGGTCTCCGAGGCGCTGGGCTCCAACGGCTCGACGTCCATGGGCTCGGTCTGCGCCGCGACGCTGTCGCTGCTGAACGCCGGTGTGCCGCTGCGCGCGCCGGTCGCGGGCATCGCGATGGGCCTCGTGTCCGACACCGTCGAGGGCGAGACGCGCTACGCGGCGCTGACCGACATCCTCGGCGCCGAGGACGCGTTCGGCGACATGGACTTCAAGGTCGCCGGCACGCGCGAGTTCGTCACGGCGATCCAGCTCGACACGAAGCTCGACGGCATCCCCGCGTCCGTCCTGGCCGGCGCCCTGACGCAGGCCAAGGAGGCGCGTCTGGCGATCCTCGACGTCATCGCCGAGGCGATCGACGTCCCGGACGAGATGAGCCCGTTCGCGCCGCGCGTCATCACGGTGAAGGTGCCGGTCGACAAGATCGGCGAGGTCATCGGCCCCAAGGGCAAGATGATCAACCAGATCCAGGAGGAGACCGGCGCCGACATCTCCATCGAGGACGACGGCACGGTCTACATCGGTGCGACGGACGGCCCGTCCGCCGAGGCCGCGCGGGCCGCGATCAACGCGATCGCGAACCCGCACATGCCCGAGGTCGGCGAGCGCTTCGTCGGCACCGTGGTCAAGACGACGACCTTCGGCGCGTTCATCTCGCTGTCCCCGGGCAAGGACGGTCTGCTGCACATCTCGCAGATCCGCAAGCTCGTCGGCGGCAAGCGCGTGGAGAACGTCGAGGACGTCGTCAAGATCGGGCAGAAGGTCCAGGTCGAGATCGGCGAGATCGACCCGCGCGGCAAGCTGTCGCTGCACGCCGTCGTGGACGAGGCCGAGGCCGGCGCCGAGGGTGACCAGCCCGCGGCCGAGCCCGCCGCCGCCGACGCCTGACGTGCCGCAGGACCTCCCGCTCGTCGCCCCGCACTCGCCGGGCGCCGAGCTGGTCGTCGGGCAGGACGGTGACGCCCGTGTGCGGCGCACCGTCCTGCCCGGCGGGGTCCGGGTGCTGACCGAGCACATGCCCGGTCTGCGCTCGGCCACGGTGGGTGCCTGGGTCGGCGTCGGGTCGCGCGACGAGACGTCGGGCCACTACGGGTCCACGCACTTCCTCGAGCACCTGCTGTTCAAGGGGACCGCGCGCCGCACGGCGATGGACATCGCCGAGGCGTTCGACGCCGTCGGCGGCGAGGCGAACGCGGCGACGGGCAAGGAGCACACCTGCTACTACGCCCGCGTCCTCGACGCCGACGTGCCGATGGCCGTCGACGTCATCGCCGACATGGTGACGTCCGCCCGGCTGGACGTCGACGAGCTCGAGACCGAGCGCGGCGTCATCCTCGAAGAGCTCGCGATGAACGACGACGACCCGAGCGACGTGGCGCACGAGCAGTTCGCCACGGCCGTGTTCGGGGACACGCCCCTGGGGCGCCCCATCGGAGGGACGCCGCAGACCATCCGGTCGGTGCCGCGCGACGCGGTCTGGGAGCACTACCGCCAGCACTACCGCCCGGAGACGCTCGTCGTCACCGCGGCGGGCGGGGTCGACCACGACGCGCTGTGCGCCCAGGTCGTCGACGCGCTGACGGCGGGCGGCTGGGCGCTCGACGCGGACGCTTCCCCGGCGTCGCGTCGCACCGTCTCCGACGCGCCGGCGTCCGCCGGCCCGGTGGAGCTGACGGTGCGGCGGCAGACCGAGCAGGCGAACGTGATCGTCGGCGGCCTGTGCCTGACGGCCACCGACCCGCGCCGGTTCGCGCTCTCGGTGCTCAACGCCGCGCTCGGCGGCGGCATGTCCTCGCGCCTCTTCCAGGAGGTGCGGGAGAAGCGCGGCCTCGCCTACTCGACCTACTCGTTCGCGAGCGGGCATGCCGACACCGGGCTGTTCGGCCTGTACGCCGGCTGCACGCCCGCGAAGGTCGACCAGGTCACCGAGCTCATGGTCGCCGAGCTCGAGCGCATGGCGGACGCCCCGATGGGCGCGGCCGAGCTCGCGCGCTCGATCGGGCAGCTGTCGGGCGGCCTCGTGCTCGGCATGGAGGACACGGGCTCGCGCATGAGCCGCCTCGGCAAGGCCGAGCTCGTGCACGGCGAGCTCCTCAGCCTCGACGAGTCGCTCGAGCGGGTCCGCGCCGTCACGGCCGCGGAGGTGCAGGAGCTCGCGGCCGAGCTCGCCGCCACGCCGCGCTCGGTCGTTCGCGTCGGCCCGTTCGGGGACTGACACCCGGCCCGGACGCGGCGCGGGGCGTCGCGTCCGGGCGGCTAGGGTGGCTGACCGTGAGCGAACCGATCCGCGTGGCCGTGCTGGGCGCGGCCGGCCGCATGGGGTCCACCGTCGTGCGGACCGTGCAGCAGACCGAGGGCCTCGAGCTCGTGGCTCAGCTGGAGTCCGGGGGAGACCTGCGGACCGTGACCGGCTCCGGCGCGCAGGTCGCCGTCGACTTCACGGTGCCGGCCGTGACCGAGCAGAACGTGCACGCGCTCGTCGACGCCGGCATCCACTGCGTCGTCGGGACGACCGGCTGGACCGAGGACTCCCTGGCCCGGGTCCGCGACCACCTCGTCCACGCCCCCGCGGTCGGGGTCGCGGTCGTCCCGAACTTCGCGCTCGGCGCCGTGCTCGCGATGGCGTTCGCACGGCAGGCCGCGCGCTGGTTCGAGTCCGCCGAGGTCGTCGAGCTGCACCACCCCGACAAGGTCGACGCGCCCTCCGGCACGGCTCGCCACACCGCCGCGGGCATCGCCCGGGCGCGCGCCGCCGCCGGGCTCGGGCCCGCCCCGGACGCGACGACGCAGGCGCTCGAGGGGGCGCGCGGTGCGGACGTCGACGGCGTCCGGGTGCACGCGGTCCGGCTGCGCGGCCTGGTCGCGCACGAGGAGATCCTGTTCGGCAACACCGGTGAGCAGCTGACGATCCGGCACGACTCCTTCGACCGGGAGAGCTTCATGCCCGGCGTCGTGCTCGCCGTGCGGCGCGTCGTCGACCGACCGGGTCTCACGGTGGGCCTCGAGCCCTTCCTCGACCTCGGCGCATGAGCGACGGCACCACGCGGCGGTCCCGGACGGGACTGTGGGCGGCCCTCGCCCTCACCGCGCTGCTCGGCGTCTACGTCGCGGTCGTCGGGATCCGTGCGGTGCAGCTCGTCGCCACCGGCGAGCCCGTGGCCGTCGTGCTCGGCGTCGCGCTCCTCGTCGCCCCGCTCATCGTGGTCGCGCTCGTGGCGCGCGAGTGGATGCTGGCGGTGCACGTGCAGCGCATGGCCGACGAGCTCGCGGCGGCCGGGCGCCTGCCCGTCGACGACCTGCCGCGCTCGCCCGGCGGACGCGTGGACCGCGCCGCGGCCCGCGCCGCCTTCGACGACCACCGTGCCCGTGTCGAGGCGGACCCGGGGGAGTGGGAGGCGTGGTTCCACCTCGGGTTCGCGTACGACGCGGCCGGCGACCGCCGGCGCGCCCGTGCCGCGCTGCGCACGGCGTCACGCCTGCACGCGGGACGCCCCGCGCCGACCGACCTGCCCTGACCCGCCGGGCCGGACCGCCCGCGGCTGCGTCAGATCTCGGCGTACCAGCGGTGCTCGGCGACGACGTGGGCCTCCTCGTCCGGTCCCGGCCCGGTGGCGAGCCGCCGCGTGAGGCCGTCCGGACCGAGGCCGGCCCCGGCGAGGAAGCGCACGCGCGCGTCGTCGCCGTCCATCACCCACGTCTGCACCTGGTCGGCGCCGTCGGCGCGCAGCAGGTCCACGACCGCCGCCAGGAGCCGGGAGCCGTGCCCGGCGCGCTGCGCCGCCGGCTCGACCTCGAGCGCGAGCACGACGCCCGCGGGTGCCTCCGCGGGGTCGGGTGCGGGGACCGGCGCGACGGACGCGAAACCCACCACGGTCGGCCCCGCGCAGGCCACGAGCACCCGGAAGCCCGGCCCGGGAGGTGCGGTGATGGCCCGCTCCCACTGCGCCACGAAGGCGCCCTCGTCGAGCGCGTCGAGCACCACGTCGCCCAGGACGTCGGCGTGCGCGGCGCGCCACGCGCGGAGCTGGATGCGCGCCACCGCGTGCTCGTCCCCGGGGACGGCGGGACGGACGGAGACGTCGGCGGCGGGGGTCAGCAGCGACACCCGGCCAGACTAGTCGCCCGGTGCGGGGGTGGGTCGGGCGGTGCCGCGCTGGGGCGGCGCCGCGAGCCGACGCCCGGTCGTGCTCACCGACGGACGACGAGCATCTGGGTCGCACCCACCTGGAACTCGTAGGCCACGGGGACGAGGCGGACGGTGCGGCCCTCGGAGCGCAGGCGGTCGAGGAGCGCGGGCAGGAACGCGACGGGTTCGCCCGCTCCCAGGTGGACCAGCGGGTAGACGCGGACCTCGTCCGCGACGCGCAGCAGCTCGGTCAGCGCGGCGTGGTGCCACTCGGCGTCGAATGAGCCCGCCCAGGTGAACAGCAGGTGCGAGCAGAGCGCGAGGTCGAACGCGTCGTCCTCGAACGGGAGGTCGGGCAGGGCGCCGACCACGTAGCGGTCGGGGCGGGCGTCGAGGTCGTCGAGGAAGGCGGCGAGCGCCGCCTCCCGCAGCTCGCGGCGCCGCGCCGGGCTGCCGTACCAGGACCACGTGAACCGGTCGTCGTGCGCGTCCACCAGCGCGACGCCCGCGGCTGCCGACCGCGCCACCTCGTCGCGCAGAGCGTCCCGGTCGACGTAGGTCGGGTCGACGGCCGTGACGTCGGCGCCGGCCGCACCGAGGGCAGCGGTGAAGCCGGACGCGCCGGCCGAGCAGTCGAGCACGCGGCCGGCGAGGTCGTCGTCGGTGAGGGCGAAGAACGCGCGGTACTCCTCCGCGCTCCGCGAGGACACGAGCACGCCGGCACGCTACCGGGCGACCGGAGCCCCGCGCAGGTCGTCGCGCGGGTCGGGGGCCCGAGGCGCCGTCAGGGCATGCCGAGCAGGCGCAGCCCCGCGGCGGTCACGGCGGCCAGCACCACGACGAGGATGAACGGTGCCCGCAGCGCGAGCGCCACGGCCGCGACGGCGAGCGCCGGGACGCGGGCGTCGAGCACCAGCCGTCCGCCGTCGGTGGCGGTCTGCACGGCCACGAGCGCGGCGAGCAGCGCGACCGTGACGAGCGCCGCCGTGCGCGCCACGCGCGGCTCGGCCAGCCAGTGCCGGGGCAGCAGGTGCCCGGCGAGCTTGAGGGCGAAGCACGCGACGCTCGACAGCAGCACGGCGATCCAGAGCGCGGTCACGTCGTCCCTCCCTCGCCCGTGCCGCGGGCCGTGTCGGCGGGCGCGGGACGTGCCTCGTCGTCGTTCACGGGCCCGGTGGGCGGGAGCGCGGGCGCCAGCACGCCGACCAGGACGGCGACCCCCGCCGCGAGCAGCACGGGCACGCCCGCGGGCAGGACGGGCGTCGTGGCCAGCGCCACCAGCACCGCCCCCGCCGCGACCAGCCGGGCGGTCCGTCCCTGCGGCCCGCCGAGGCGCGGCCACACGAGCGCGAGGAACGCGGCGGCGGCCGCCGCGTCGAGGCCGTAGCGGCGCGGGTCACCGAGCCGGTCGCCGGCCAGCGCGCCCACGAGCGTGAAGAGGTTCCACAGCACCCAGATGCCCGCACCGGTCCACCAGAACCCCACGCGCGCGGCAGCACGGGTCGGCTGCGCGGTCGCCACGGCCGTGGACTCGTCGATCGTCAGCTGCGCCGCCGGCAGGAGCCGCGACGTCGGCAGCGCGAGCAGCGGGGCCAGCTGCGCCCCGTAGAGCGCGTTCCGCGCACCGAGCAGCGCGGCCGACGCGACCGCGGCGCCCACGGCGCCGCCCGCCCCGACGACCCCGATGAGCGCGAACTGCGACCCGCCCGAGAACAGCAGCAGGCTGAGGGCCATCGTCTGCGCGACGTCGAGCCCCGAGGCGACCGACAGCGCCCCGAACGACACCCCGTAGAGGCCGGTCGCCACCGAGACCGACACCGCCTGGCGCCGTGCGGCGCGCAGGGGGTCGGCCAGGTTCACGCGGACCACTCTAGGCACCGGCCCCGGGTGCCTCCGCCCTCCGCGCGGAGAGGGACGGCGCTACAGCGCGACGTACACCGGCTCGAGGTACTCCTCCATGCCGGCGGCGCCGCCCTCACGCCCCAGGCCCGACTGCTTCACGCCGCCGAACGGCGCGCTCGCGTCCGACACCATGCCGCGGTTGATCCCGACCATGCCGGCGTCGAGGTGCTCGGCCATGCGCATGGCACGGCCCACGTCGCGCGTGTACGCGTAGGCCACGAGCCCGAACGGCGTGTCGTTCGCGAGCCGGACGGCCTCGTCCTCGTCGTCGAACGTGACGATCGGCGCGACCGGGCCGAACGTCTCCTCGGTCACGACGCGCAGTCCGGGGTCGACCGAGGTCAGCACGGTCGGCGCGTAGAAGTAGCCGGGACGGCGCACCGGCTCGCCGCCCGTGCGCAGCAGCGCGCCGCCGTCGACGGCCTCCGTGACGACCTCCTCGACGCGGTCGACCGCCGACTGCTCGATGAGCGGGCCGACCGTCGTGTCGGGGTCGGCGCCGTGCCCCACGACGAGCCGCTCGAACGCCTCGGTCAGCCGGTCCGCGAACTCGCCGGCGACGGCCCCGTGGACGAGGAAACGGTTGGCCGCGACGCAGGTCTGGCCCGAGTTCCGCATCTTCGCCTGCACCGCGCCCTCGACCGCGGCGTCGAGGTCGGCGTCCTCGAACACGAGGAAGGGCGCGTTGCCGCCGAGCTCCATCGACGTGCGCAGGACGTGCGGCGCGGCGGCGGCGAGCAGCGTGCGCCCCACCTCCGTCGACCCGGTGAACGAGAGCTTGCGCAGGCGCGGGTCGGCGAGCAGCGGCTCCGAGACCTTGCGCGCCGACGACGTCGGGACGACGTTCACCACGCCCGTGGGCAGGTCGCGCCCGTCCAGCTCGGAGCGGATGAGCTCGACGACGTACGCCGTGGTGAGCGGCGTCAGCTGCGCCGGCTTCACGACGCACGTGCAGCCCGCGGCGAGGGCGGGGGCGACCTTGCGCGCGATCATCGCGATCGGGAAGTTCCACGGCGCGATGAGCAACGCCGGCCCCACCGGGCGGCGCAGGACGAGCTGGTGGTGCGTGCCGGCCGGGGCGCGGCGGGCGAGGCCGTCGGCGCGGACCGCCTCCTCGGCGTACCAGCGCACGTAGTCCGCGGCGTACGCCACCTCGGCCCGCGACTCCGCCAGGGGCTTGCCGCCCTCGGCGGTCACCAGCGACGCGATGTCCTCCGCGTGCGCCCGCAGCACGTCGAAGACGGCGCGCAGGAGCTCCGAGCGCTCCCGGGGCGCCGTGGCACGCCACGTCGGGAACGCGTCGTGCGCCGCCGAGAGCGCGTCGAGCGCGTCCTGCTCGTCGCCGTCCGCGACGTCGAACAGCGTCTCGCCCGTCGCCGGGTCGACGACCGGGAACGTCGCGCCGCCACGGGCCTGGCGCCACTCGCCCCCGATCAGCATCCCGGTGGGCACGTGCGCGGCGACGGACGGGGGGAGCGGTGCGGTCATGGCGCCCAGTGTGGCCGCGCGGCGCCGACGGGGCGCGTCGAGCCGGGCGGCCGGGCAGCGCGCGACGGTGGACGAATCCCGGGCGCCGTCCGCGGCCGTGCCGCCCGGGGCGGTAGCGTGTGCGCATGCCCACCGTCACGTCCGCGACGCACCCGTTCGGGTCCGTGCTGTCGGCCATGGTCACCCCGATGACCGCCGACGGCGCGGTCGACCTCGAGGCGACGGTCGCGCTGGCGAAGCACCTGGTGGACCACGGCCACGACGGGCTCGTGCTCAACGGCACGACCGGCGAGGCCCCGACGACGCACGCCCCCGAGAAGGCCGAGGTCGTCGCCGCCGTCGTCGAGGCCGTCGGCGACCGCGCGTACGTCGTGGCGGGAGCGGGCTCGAACGACACCGCGCACGCGGTGCGCATGGCCGAGCAGGCGGCCGAGGCCGGCGCGCACGGCCTGCTCGTCGTCACCCCGTACTACTCGCGTCCCTCGCAGGACGGTGTGGTCCGGCACGTCACGGCCGTGGCCGACGCGACGCCCCTGCCGGTCATGCTCTACGACGTCCCGGGCCGGACGGGTCTGCGCCTCGCGCCCGCGACGATCGACCGGCTCGCGGCGCACGAGCGGGTCGTCGCCATGAAGGACGCCACGGGCGACGTCGTGGCCGCGGCAGCGGCGATCCGGCGCACGGGCCTGGCCTGGTACAGCGGCGACGACGGCCTCGTGCTCGGGTTCCTCGCGCACGGCGCCGTCGGGCTCGTCGGCGTCACGACGCAGGTGCTCGGCGACCGGTTCGCAGCCCTGTTCGACGCCTGGCGCCGCGGCGACACCGCCGAGGCCCTCGACATCTTCCTCGCGGCACTGCCCGCGATCACCGCCCTCAACGGTGACGGCTTCCAGGCGGCTGCCGCGAAGGCCGCCCTCGTGGAGACCGGCGTGCTGCGCAGCCGCGCGACCCGGCTCCCGATCGTCCCCTACACCGACGACGAGGCAGCGCACGTGCGCGCCGGTCTGCAGGCCGCAGGTCTGCTGGACGTCGTCACGGCCTGACCGCTCCGCTCGACAGCAGCGGTGCGCGGGCCACGACCCACAGGAGCTCCATGAGTCACCCGCACCCCGAACTCACCCTGCCCCCGCCGCTGCCCGAGGGCGGTCTGCGGATCGTCCCGCTCGGCGGGCTGGGCGAGGTCGGGCGCAACATGGCCGTGCTCGAGCACGCCGGCCGTCTGCTCGTCATCGACTGCGGCGTCCTCTTCCCCGAGGACCACCAGCCGGGCGTCGACCTGATCCTCCCGGACTTCGACTACATCCGGGACCGGCTCGACGACATCGAGGCGATCGTCCTCACGCACGGCCACGAGGACCACATCGGCGCCGTGCCGTACCTGCTCCGCCTGCGCCGCGACATCCCGCTCGTCGGCTCGCAGCTGACGCTCGCGTTCGTCGAGGCGAAGCTCAAGGAGCACCGCATCACGCCCGTGACGCTCCCGGTCCGGGAGGGCCAGGTCGAGCAGCTCGGCGTCTTCGGGTGCGAGTTCGTCGCGGTGAACCACTCGATCCCCGACGCGCTCGCGGTCGCGGTGCGCACGAAGGCCGGCACGGTCCTGCACACCGGCGACTTCAAGATGGACCAGCTGCCCCTCGACGGGCGGATCACGGACCTGCGCGCGTTCTCGCGGCTCGGCGAGGAGGGGGTCGACCTGTTCATGGTCGACTCCACCAACGCGGAGGTCCCGGGGTTCGTCACGCCGGAGCGCGAGATCGGTCCCGTGCTCGACCAGGTGTTCGCGGAGTCGACCGGTCGCGTGGTGGTGGCGTCGTTCGCGTCCCACGTCCACCGCGTCCAGCAGGTCATCGACGCGGCTGTCGCGAACGAGCGCCTCGTCGCGCTCGTCGGACGCTCGATGGTCCGCAACATGGGCATCGCCGCGGAGCTCGGGTACCTCAAGGTGCCCGACGGCGTGCTCGTCGACCTCAAGCAGATCGAGCAGCTCCCCGACGACCGGGTCGTGCTCATGTGCACCGGCTCGCAGGGCGAGCCCATGGCGGCGCTGTCCCGCATCGCCAACAACGACCACAAGGTCTCGGTCGGCCCCGGCGACACCGTGGTCCTCGCGTCGAGCCTCATCCCGGGCAACGAGAACGCGGTCTTCCGCGTCATCAACGGCCTCATGCGCCTCGGGGCGCGCGTCGTGCACTCGGGCAACGCGAAGGTCCACGTCTCCGGCCACGCGAGCGCCGGCGAGCTCCTGTACTGCTACAACATCCTGCGTCCGCGCAACGTCATGCCGGTCCACGGCGAGGTGCGTCACCTCATCGCCAACGCGGCGCTGGCCGTGAAGACCGGTGTCCCGGCCGACCGCGTGGTGCTGGCGGAGGACGGCGTGGTCGTGGACCTGGTCGACGGCCGGGCGAGCGTCGTCGGCGCGGTGCCGTGCGGCTACGTCTACGTCGACGGGTCGAGCGTCGGCGAGCTCACGGACGCCGAGCTCAAGGACCGGCGCATCCTCGGCGACGAGGGCTTCGTGTCGATCTTCGCGGTCGTGTCCTCGCAGGACGGCAAGGTCCTCGCGGGCCCGCAGATCCACGCGCGCGGCGTCGCCGAGCAGGACGACGTCTTCGAGGAGATCCTCCCGCAGGTGACGGCGGCGCTCGAGGACGCGGTGCGCAGCGGGGCGACCGACACCCACCAGCTGCAGCAGGTGATGCGCCGCGTCGTCGGTCGCTGGGTGTCGGGCAAGCTGCGGCGCCGGCCGATGATCATCCCCGTCGTCGTGGAGGCGTGAGCAGGGAGCGCAGGGCGGGCTCGGGCCGACCGGTCGTTCGAAGGGCCTGAGCCGGGAGTGCCCGCTCGCCTCACGCCGGGGCGACACCGCGGAACGCCGCGAGGCGCTCGTGCTCGGCGTCCACCGCCGCACGCGTGGCGGCGTCCCACGGCTCCCACGGGTCGAGCTCGAGCGCGAGCCGTCGACCGCGTGCCCGCGGGCGCCAGGTGCCGACGACCTCCCCGTCGCGCAGGACGGCGCCCGGGCGGCCGAGCGTCGGCCACAGCGCGCTGCGGCGGGCTGCGTCGGGGACGAGCAGGTCGCGGTCGCGCGCCTGCAGGTACAGGTCGAAGGGGCCGAGGAGCCGCACCACGGCGGGCCGTGCCGGCGTGGTCGCCTCGCCCAGGGCGTCGACGTCCGCGGCCAGGACCTGCCGGGGCTCCCCGTCGACGTCCACGTCGGCGACGTCGTCCGGCCAGCGGGCGGTGACGTCGCGGACGGGTGCGTCGAGGAAGGCCGCGACCAGCCGGGGCGTGGTCGGGCCGAGCAGGCGCACGGCGGTGCGCACCAGGTCGTGACGGCCGCCGGGTGCGGGTGCGTCCGTGCGGCCGACCGCGTCGTCGGGCCAGCCGGGGACGGGCCGCAGGACGGGCGGTGAGGTGCCCGGCGTCAGCTCGAGCCCGGCGTGCAGGGCCGCGAGCCGGAACGTCTGCTCGTACATGTGGGTGGTGGCGCAGGGGCGGCACCAGCGCAGGTAGGGCTCGGGCAGCCGCGCCGTCATGGCGGTCGAGACGTCCCCCTTCACGGTGGGCACCCGGACCACCGCGTGCATGGTGCGGGCTGCCGTCGCGAGGGCGTCGCGCGGGTCGATGCCGGCGGCGCGCAGCGGCCGCGAGGCGTCGAAGACCCGCTGCGCGGCGTCCTGGGACGACCAGGGCCGCAGGGCGCGCTCGACGTCGGGCAGGTCCTCGCGCCGGTAGGCGTGCGGCGCTCCCCGGACGGTCCAGGCGAGCGCGAGCCCGTCCGGCCAGGCGCCCGCCCGCACGTCGAGCCCGCGCAGGGCCAGCGCCCACAGGGCGCCGTCCGGCCCGGTGTCCTGCACGCCCGCGTCGAGGACGGCGACGTCGGCGAGGTCGTGCACGGACCCGGGCGCGCGGTCGAGCTCCTGGACGTGGAGGCGGTGCCGCAGGACGGCGGGGCGCGGGACGCGGGGCGCGGCCATGTCGCCGATCGTGCCAGGGCCCGCCGACACCGGCCGCCCGTGCGTGCGTCGGTGCCGGGTCGCGCGCGCAGGCCCAGGAGCCCTGACGACGACCCGAACCGAACCTGACTCGTGCCGCGTCCCGCCGGCCGGCTCATGTGTGTGCTCGTGACGGTGGGGTGCTGGCGTGGGTCGGGCGGCGCACCCACCCAGGGCGGCCGCGTGCAGGAAGGCTCGCAGGATGAGGGTCCGGAACTCAGGGAGCGCCGCACGGGCGGGCCGCCCGGCTCGACGGTGGCGGGAGCGGCCGACTCACCGGACGCAGTCTGTCCGAGCCCTGCGTCGGACGCTGCTTCTCAGCACTTGAAGGGCGATCAGCACCGCGACCGCGACGGCGATCGCGGCCCAGCCCACCGGGCCGAGCACCAGGCGGCCGAGAGCCGCGCCGCCCAGCACCCAGATCCCGGCCCACAGCGCGCAGGCGACGGCGTCCGCGACGGCGTACCGCGTCCAGCGCACGCCGGCGGCGCCCGCCGCGGCGGAGACGAGCGTGCGCACACCGGGGAGCAGGCGAGCAACGACGACGACGACGAGGCTGCGTCGCCGCACGAGGTCGGACGCGCGTTCCCAGCGGTGGCGCCCGAGCCGCCGCACGACCCAGCTCTCCGTGACGGCCGCGCCGTAGCGGCGGCCCAGGCCGTAGCCGAGCTGGTCGCCGAGGAACGCTCCGGCCGTCACGGCACACCAGGCGACCGCCACCAGAGGACCGCTGGCAAGGAGGGCTGCGCCCGAAGCGACGACGGCCTCGCCGGGGACCACGACGCCGATGCCGAGCAACGCCTCGACCGTGGCCATGGCCGTCATGACGAGCACGACGAGCGCACCGTGAGGCGCGACGGCGTCGAGGAGGGCGGGCGCATCGATCGGCATGAGGGCGACGCTAGGTTCCGCGCTGCGGCGCGGGTCACTCCCGGAAGGCAGGTCGAGGACTCACCAAAGTGAGTGCCGTGGCGTCGCACCGGCTGGCTAGCGTGGCCGCGTGATGAGCAGGCAGACCAGAGAACGGACGTTCGCGGTCGCCGGAGCGTTGGTCGGCGGGGTGATGATCGGCGCCCAGGGGACGTGGGGCTGGGTCGCCGTCTGGCTGGTCGCCATGGGGGTGTGGTGCGTGCGGCCGCCGTCCAGCCGCACCACGGTGATCGCGATCGCCGTACTCGTGCTGTCGACCGCGGTCGCCGGAGCGGTCGACACGCCCGGGCGTCTCTCGAGCGCGGTCTACGCGGTCGTGAGCGCGCTGCTCCTGGCGGCGATCGTCGCGGTGTGCGCAGGTGCGGTCGCGGCGCTGCGGCAGCGAGCGGTGCACCGGCGTCTGGGGTGGGAGCTGGCGCGCGTCGTCGAGGAACGGGAGCGGGCGCGCGTCGATGAGGCGGTGACGAGCGAACGCGCCGTCATGGCCGGGGAGATCCACGACCGCCTCGGGCACCGGCTCACGCACATCGCGGTGCAGCTCGGCCGGCTCACCCTCGACGACGACGTGCCCGGGGCGACGCGTGCTGCCCTCGAGCGCGTCCGCGAGGAGGCGGCCGTGGCGGCCGACGAGCTGGGCGAGACCGTGACCCTCCTCAAGGCGGGGCGCAGCCCGGACCTGGACCCGGCCGAGCGCTCGCTCGAGCAGGTGGTCGACGGCGCCCGTGTCTCGCTCGACGTCGAGCTCGCGATCGACGACGGTCTGGAGTCCCGGCTCGGTCCGCACGCCCACGCCGCTCTCGCACGGGTGCTCGGCGAGGCGCTGACCAACGCGGCCAAGCACGCGCCGGGGCAGCCCGTCGAGGTGACCGGCCGCGTCGTGGGCGCGCTCGCCCAGCTCACCGTGCGTAACCCGACGGCCGGCCCCACGGTGACGCCCGGGTCGGGGCACGGCCTCGAGTCGCTCCGTCTCCGGCTCGCGATGCTCGGCGGCACGCTCGAGGTGACCGCGTCTGACGTCGCCGGGCGCGGCGGCTTCGTGCTGCGCGCGCAGGTGCCGCTCGACGCGACGCCCGCGGCGGTACCGATTCCGACGCCGGTCGGGGCCGCCGAGCTCGACCAGACCCGCCGGACGCGCCGCCTGTCCCGGCTCGCATGGCTGGTGCCGCTCGCCCTCGCGGTCCCCGCGGCCGTCTTTGCCGTCGGCTACTACCTCTTCGCCGCGGTGGCGTCCGTGCTGCCTCCGGAGCGGTACGCCGCGCTGGAGGTCGGCATGACACAGCGTGAGGCGGACGCGCTGCTGCCGGTCGTGGAGATGCTCGACGAGCCCGACGAGGTGCTGCCCGTGCCGGCTGGTGCGACCTGCGAGTTCTACGAGTCGGTGGCGAGCCTCTTCGACCGCGAGGACGTCTACCGGGTCTGCTTCACTGAGGGCGTGCTGAGCCGTCTCGACACCATCCCGAGCCCGTGACAGGTCCGGTCGGGGATGCCGCCGGCGGGTGCCGAATCGGCCAGTCGGTCCGGGTCGCGGTCGTCGACGACGACGCGATCGTGCGCAGCGGCGTCGTGGCGCTGCTGAGGATGGACGCGGACCTCGACGTCGTCGCGGAGGGTGACGACGGCCACGCTGCGCTGGACCTGGTCCGTCGGCACCGGCTCGACGTCGTGCTGCTCGACATCCGGATGCCCCGGATGGACGGGCTCCGGGCCCTCGAGCGGCTCCGGGCGGAGCAGCCTGCCGTCCCGGTCGCCATGCTGACGACCTTCGCGGACGAGGCGTACATCGCCGAGGCCGTCGAGCTCGGGGCGCTCGGGTTCCTGCTCAAGTCCGACGCACCGCGCGACCTGATCGCCGCCGTCAAGGGGATCGCCGGAGGGGGAGCGGCCTTCTCCCCACGCGTCGCACGGTGGCTCGTCCGCACCGAGGCGACGGTGCGGATCCGCCGCGACCGCACGGCGCGCGACATCGTCGACCGGCTCAGCACGAGGCAGCGCGAACTTCTTGCCGTGCTGGGGACCGGTGCCTCCAACGCCGAGATCGCACGCCGGATGCGGCTGAGCGACGGCACGGTCAAGCAGTACCTGCGCGAGATCTTCGACCGCATCGAGGTCACCAACCGCGTGCAGGCGGCGATCCTCGCCCACGAGGCGGGCCTGGACCAGGAGGCCCGCGGCAGCTGAACCCGCCGCAGACGCCGGGCCGGCATCCGCGCGGACCGACTCCGTCTCCGCGACGCACCCAGCGCGGATCGCTCGCGAGCTCGCGGTCCGCGCCGACGGTCGCGGCGACCGCGGCGCGGCGCCACGGCTCGACGGCGGGGTCGGGAGACACGCCCTAGACCGGCGGCGGGGCGAGGAGCCCGGGACCCGCCGCTCGCAGCGCCGCGACGTACCGGGCGTCCCGCTCGTCCGGCGGCCACGGCAGGAGCCCGTCGAGCTCGAGCATGACCCAGCCGTGCGCCAGCGCCCAGACGTGCGTCGCGGCCCGGGTGGCGTCCTCGGCGTCGGCACCCCGCGTCCCGTACGCGTCGGCGGCCGGCCCCTCGGCGAGCGCCGCGCGGACCGCGTCCTGCAGGACGCGGAACGTCGGCTCCTCGGTGACGGGACCCCCGGCGGGGTGCGCGGCGCCCGCGCCGGGGCTGGCGAACATGACGCGGTAGCCCTGCGGCTCGGCCAGCGCGAAGCGGCGGTAGGCGACGCCGAGCGCGAGCAGGTCGGCCGCCGGGTCACCGGTCCCGCGCGTGCTGCCCAGGTGCCCCGCGAAGCGTTCCGCCGCGCGGGCGCCGACCGCTGCGAGCAGGGCCTCGCGCCCGCCGAAGAGCGAGTACACCGCGCTCGACGACGTGCCCGCCCGGGCGGCGACGTCGCGGACCGTGAGGGCGCGGGTGCCGCCCTCGGCGACCACGGCGGTGGCCTCGTCGAGCAGGCGGTCGCGCAGCGCGTCGTCGTGCACGCGGGGACGGGGCATGCCCCGAGCGTAGGCCTTGACGCGCGATTCTGTGACGCTGTTTCATAACGGCGTTACGAAAGGAGCACGTCATGCTCGAGCTCACCGAGGCGGCCCGCACGACCGCCGGCGCCGTCGCCCTCACCGTCGTCGCGATCGAGTCGGGCGGCTGGTTCCTCACGCGGGTCGTGACCGGCCGTGTCCCCGCCACCGACTTCCAGCGCGCCTTCTACCGCGCCGGCCACGCGCACGCGGGCGTCCTGGTCACGCTCGGTCTCGTCTGCCTGCTGCTGGGCGAGGCCACGACGCTCACGGGCGCCTGGCGGTGGCTCGCCCAGACGGGCGTGCTCGTCGCGGCCGTGCTGCTGCCCGCCGGGTTCTTCCTGTCCGCCCTGGGGGAGGGGCGCACCCGCCCGAACCGGCTCGTCGTGCTGCTGCCCCTCGGCGCGGTCGCCCTCGCCGCGGGCGTCGTGACCCTCGGCGTCGGCCTCCTGCGAGGCTGACACGGGCTCGTCCGGGCGACGTCGCGGCCGACACGGGCACCCCGGAGCCCGGCGGAGCGCACCCGGGCGGCTACCGTGAGGACCATGGCGACCCGTACGACCCCGAGCCCCGCGCGCGCGACGCGCTCCGGGAGCTCGTCGTCGCGGGGCACCACGCGCGGCGGCTCGACGCGACCCGCCGGTCGTGCACCGGCCCCGCCCCCGCAGCCCGCCCTCCCGCTGCGCATCGTGCGGGGGATCTGGATGGGCGGTGCGCACCTCGTCGGAGGCACCGCCCGCCGGATCGGACGAGGGGCGCGCGACCTCGACCCCGCGCACCGGCGGGACGGGCTCGCGTTCACCCTGCTCGCGCTCGCCGTCGTCGTCGCCGCGCGCGAGTGGTGGGACCTGTCGGGCACGGCGGGGGACGTCGTGCACAACGTCGTCGCCGGCACGTTCGGCGTCGTGGGCGTGGTCGTCCCCGTCGTGCTGCTCGGCATCGCGGTGCGCCTCATGCGCCACCCCGACCGCGCGCAGGCCAACTCCCGCATCGGCATCGGCCTGTCCGCGATCACCGTCGCCGTCTGCTCCATCGTCCACATCGCGCACGGTCGTCCCGGCACCGACGACATGGCCGCGCTGCGCGACGCCGGCGGGGTCGTCGGCTTCGGCGTCGGCACCCCGCTGGCCACGCTGCTCACGCCCGTGGTCGCGGGACTGCTGCTCGGCATCCTCGCGTTCTTCGGCGTGCTCGTCGTCACCGCCACCCCCGTGCACCAGATCGGCCCGCGCCTGTCCGCGCTGTACCGCCGGCTCACCGGGCAGCACGAGCAGGAGCCGGTGGAGGACGCCGACGACGACGCCCCCCTCGTCATCGAGGCGCTGCACAGCGCGCGCCCCGAACCGGTCACCAAGCCCCGGCGCAAGCCCCGCCTGCTCGGCCGCCGCCCGCGCGCCGAGGAACCGGTCGGCCCCGACGACGACCGCCTCGACGAGTACGAGGGCGACGAGGCCTACCAGCGGGCCGCCGTCGTCGACCGCGGCGACGAGCCGGACCTCGACGAGGACGTCGACGCGACGCCGACGGCCCGCATGGACCCGGCACCGCCGACCGCCCCGACCGCGGCGGTGGCGGCGGTGGCGGCGGTCGGCACCGACCTCGAGGCGCCCCGCACGAGCGGCGTGCCGCGCGGCGAGCAGCCGATGCTCGAGGGCGACGTCGTGTACGTCCTGCCCACCGAGGACGCGCTCGCGAAGGGTGCCCCGCACAAGGTGCGCTCGGCCGCCAACGACCGCGTGGTCGACTCCCTCACGTCGGTGCTCGAGCAGTTCCAGATCGACGCCCAGGTCACCGGGTTCACGCGCGGCCCCACCGTCACGCGCTACGAGGTCGAGCTCGGCAACGGCGTGAAGGTGGAGCGCGTCACCGCGCTGAGCAAGAACATCGCGTACGCCGTCGCGAGCGCCGACGTGCGCATCCTGTCGCCCATCCCGGGCAAGTCCGCGATCGGCATCGAGATCCCCAACACCGACCGCGAGACCGTCGCGCTCGGCGACGTGCTGCGCTCGAGCGCGGCCAAGCGCACGGAGCACCCGATGGTGATCGGCGTCGGCAAGGACGTCGAGGGCGGCTACGTCGTCGCGAACCTCGCGAAGATGCCGCACCTGCTGGTCGCCGGCGCCACCGGCGCGGGCAAGTCGTCCTTCGTGAACTCGATGATCGTGTCGATCCTCATGCGGGCGACGCCCGACGAGGTGCGCATGATCCTCGTCGACCCCAAGCGCGTCGAGCTCACCCTGTACGAGGGCATCCCGCACCTCATCACGCCCATCATCACGAACCCGAAGAAGGCCGCCGAGGCCCTCGAGTGGGTCGTGAAGGAGATGGAGGCGCGCTACGACGACCTCGCGATGTTCGGCTACAAGCACATCGACGACTTCAACGCCGCGGTGCGGGCCGGCAAGGTCAAGCCGCTGCCGGGGTCCGAGCGCAAGATCGCGACGTACCCGTACCTGCTGGTGATCGTCGACGAGCTCGCCGACCTCATGATGGTCGCGCCGCGCGACGTCGAGGCGTCGATCCAGCGCATCACGCAGCTCGCGCGCGCCGCCGGCATCCACCTCGTCCTCGCGACGCAGCGCCCGTCCGTCGACGTCGTGACGGGTCTGATCAAGGCCAACGTGCCGTCGCGCCTCGCGTTCGCGACGAGCTCGCTGACCGACTCGCGCGTCGTGCTCGACCAGCCGGGTGCCGAGAAGCTGATCGGCCAGGGCGACGCCCTGTTCCTGCCGATGGGCGCCGCCAAGCCGATGCGTACGCAGGGCGCCTGGGTGTCGGAGTCCGAGATCCACGCGGTCGTCGAGCACGTGAAGACGCAGCTCAAGCCGGTCTACCGCGAGGACGTCACCGTCCAGGCGGCGAAGAAGCAGGTGGACGAGGACATCGGCGACGACCTCGACCTGCTGCTGCAGGCGGCCGAGCTCGTCGTGACGACGCAGTTCGGGTCGACGTCGATGCTCCAGCGCAAGCTGCGCGTCGGCTTCGCGAAGGCCGGGCGGCTCATGGACCTGCTCGAGTCCCGCGAGATCGTCGGCCCGTCCGAGGGCTCGAAGGCGCGCGAGGTGCTCGTGCAGCCCGACGACCTGCCGGGAACGCTCGCGATGCTGCGCGGCGAGAACGCGGCTCCCCCCGACGACGGGCCGCAGGACCCGGGGGAGGACGACGCCGGGTACGGTCCGGCGGGCGGGAACTGAGCCAGCGGCGTGGACGTCGGCAACCTCGCGCCCCTCGGGGTGGTCAGCACGGTCATCGCGGTCGTCGCGCTCGGCGCGCTCGTCGCGGTGCTGGTCCTGCTGCAGCGCGAGCGCGGCCAGCGGCGCCGGGCGGCGGACCTGCTCTCGACCGCGCAGGAGCTGCGGCGCCGGTACGACGCGCTGCAGGCGGTGACCCGCGAGGGAGTCCTGGTCCAGTCCGGCACGGGCCACGTGCTGGACCTCTCCGACCGCGCCGCGCAGATCCTGGGGATCGACCGGGCGGCGGCCGTCGGACGGCGCGTGTCCGACCTGCCGCTCGTCCTGGTGGACGAGCGCGGCCTCGCGACGAGCCCCGCGCTGGCGCTCGGCCCGCGTCCGGACGAGGACGACCCCCGCGTCGTCGGCGTCGTCCCACCCGGCCCGGACGCGCGTCCCCGGCTCGTGCAGGTCGCGACGCGGCCCCTGCCCGCCGGCGACGGTGCGCCGCCGGCCGTGCTGACCACCCTCGTCGACGTGACCGTGCCGCGCGAGGTCGAGGCCGCCCTGTCGCGCAGCGAGACGCAGTTCCGCGTCGCGATGGAGAACGCGCCCATCGGCATGGCGCTCGTCGACCTCGACTGGCGGATCGCCGAGGCGAACGTGGCGCTCGCCGAGCTGCTGGGCACGCACGTGGCCGCGCTGCGCGGCTACCGCGTGGACGAGCTCACCGCGCCCGAGGACCGTGCGGCCCAGCGGCTGCAGCTCGACCGGCTGCTCAGCGGGGAGCAGCACCGGTTCTCCCTCGAGATGCGGTGCCGCCGCGCCGACGGGCACCTCGTCTGGGTCGTCCTGGACGCGGCCCTCGTGCGGGCGTCCGACGGGCGCCCCGACCGCGTGGTGGTCCAGGTCCGGGACGCGACCGAGTCCCGGCTGCAGGCCGAGATGCTGACGCACCGCGCCATGCACGACCCCCTCACGGGGCTCGCGAACCGGACCCTGCTGCAGGAGGTCCTGCAGGCGGCGATCGAGCAGCCCGGTGCGCTGCACCGCACCGCCGTGCTCGCCTGCGACCTCGACGGGTTCAAGGAGGTGAACGACCGGTACGGGCACGCGGCCGGCGACGCGCTGCTCGTGCACGTGGCCGGGGTGCTGCGGGCGGCGACCGGCAGCACGGGGACCGTCGCGCGTCTCGGCGGGGACGAGTTCGTGGTCGTCGTGCAGGAGGAGGACGCCGCCAAGGCGGTGTTCGACATCGCGAACCAGATCCAGGCCGGGCTGCGCGAGCCCGTGCGCCTGGGCCGCCGACGCACCCGGGTCGCGGCGAGCGTCGGCGTCGCGCTGGCCGACGCCTCGCTCGTCGAGGGCGGGGCGCCGTCGCTGCTCGCGGCGGCGGACGCCGCGCTCTACCGCGCGAAGGGTGCGGGGCGCGGGCGTACCGAGGTGTACGACCCGTCGATGGGGCTGTCGACCGGGACCTCGCCGCACCGGGAGCTGGTCCGGGCCGTCGAGGAGGACCAGCTGGTGGTCCACTACCAGCCGATCGTCGACCTCTCGGACGCGCACGTGGTCGGCTACGAGGCGCTCGTGCGCTGGCAGCACCCGCACCGGGGTCTGCTGCTGCCGGGCGCCTTCCTGCCCCACGCGCAGGAGGCTGGCGTCTCCGTGGCGCTGGCACAGCTCGTGACCACCCGCGTGGTGGAGTTCCTCGCCCGGACCGGCGACGACGGGCGCTGGGTCTCCGTCAACGTGTCGGCGGAGCAGCTGGGCGACGGCGAGCTCGCCACGCGGCTGCTCGCCGAGCTCTCCCGGCACCGGGTCGCCCCCGGACGGCTCGTCCTGGAGCTCACGGAGTCCAGCCTGGTCGCGTCGGGCACGCGGATCCGGCACGAGCTGACGCAGCTGTCGGCCGCGGGCGTGCCGATCCTCCTCGACGACTTCGGCACCGGCGTGTCGCCCCTGTCCTACCTGCGCGACCTACCGGTCGCGGGTGTGAAGCTCGACATGTCCTTCACCTCGGGCATCCCGCACGACCCGACGGCGGGCAAGGTGGTGCGTGCGCTCGGCGCGCTCGCGCGGGAGCTCGCGATGGTCACGATCGCCGAGGGCATCGAGCACGAGGAGCAGGCGCTCCACCTGCGTCGCAGCGGGTGGCGGTACGGCCAGGGCTGGCTGTACGGGGCTGCGCAGCCACGGGACTGACGCGTCGGGCACGCCGGCGTCGCTCCGGGCCGCGGGGACCGGGTTCCGCGCCTGGGCGCGGGAGCACCCGGCCCGCGGCCCTAGGCTGTGCGTCGTGGTCGGCGTCGCTGCTTCCGTGTGGACCCCGGCGAACGTCGTCACGATGCTGCGGATCGCGGTCGTGCCGGTGTTCGCCGTCGCGCTGCTGCTCGACGGCGGGCACACCGTCGGCGGGCGCCTCCTGGCCACCGGGCTCTTCGTCGCCGCGGCGCTGACCGACCGCCTCGACGGCTGGCTCGCGCGCCGCTCGGGTCAGGTGACGGACCTGGGCAAGCTCCTCGACCCCATCGCGGACAAGCTGCTCGTCGGGACGGCCCTCGTGCTGCTCTCGTGGCTCGGTGAGCTGTGGTGGGCGGTGACGGCGCTCGTCCTGCTGCGCGAGCTCGGCATCACGGTGATGCGGTTCTTCCTGCTCCGGTACGTGGTGCTGCCCGCCTCCCGGGGCGGCAAGCTCAAGACCGTGCTGCAGTCCGTGGCCATCGGGTTCTACCTGCTGCCGCTCGACGCGCTGCCGGCGGTGGTCGGCGTCCTCGCCGCGGTCGTCATGGCCGCCGCGGTGGCCGTCACGCTCGTGACCGGGCTCGACTACGTCCGCACCGCGGTGCGGATCCGCCGCGCCGCGGGCGTCCCTCCCGCCGCGGGCCTGTGAGCGACGCGCCCGTCCCGGGGCCGCTCGCCGACGCACGCGCGCTGCTCGCCGCGCTGGGCCGGCGGGGGCTGACCCTGGCCGTGGCGGAGTCGCTGACGGGCGGGCAGGTCGCGGCGACGCTCGTCGACGTCCCGGGTGCGTCGGCCGTGCTGCGTGGCGGCGTCGTGGCCTACGCGACCGACCTGAAGGCGTCCCTGCTCGGCGTCGACCCCGCGCTGCTGGCCGAGCGGGGGCCGGTCGACCCGGACGTGGCGCGTGCCATGGCGGACGGGGTGCGGGCACGGCTCGGCGCCGACGTCGGGCTCGCGACGACGGGCGTCGCCGGGCCCGGCGCCCAGGACGGGCACCCGGCCGGGACCGTGCACGTCGCCGTCACCGCCCCGGACGGCGCGGTGACCCGCGCGCTGCTCCTGACGGGTGATCGAGCCGCGGTGCGCGCCGGTGCCACGGCGGCCGTCCTCGCGCTCGCCGTGCAGGCGGCCGCGGGGTGGTCCGAGGGCGTGTGACCGGCGCACCAGGGACGTCGCGCGGGCTCCGGCCGCCCGGGGAACAACCGTGGGGTCCGCGCGCGTTGGGAGGGACGTGATGAGCACTCGACCGCGCATGCGCGGTGCCGACGCGCTCGTCGGTGGTGCGCGGTACGGTGGTCGTCTTCCGGCCGCGCGCCGACCGGGAGCGGCAGCACGAACGGTGGCTCCGGCCACCGGCACGAGAGGGACGGGGACGCCCGCCGCGGCTCCGTCCGATGACCGAGGACGTGACGTGAAGGGGGGAGCCCAGATGGTCGTCCTGCGACGGGAGATCGGTGACGTCCTTCGGGACGCGCGCCAGCGCCAGGGCCGCACCCTGCGAGAGGTCTCCTCGGCCGCCCGCGTCTCGCTCGGGTACCTGAGCGAGGTCGAGCGTGGGCAGAAGGAGGCGTCGTCGGAGCTGCTGAGCAGCATCTGCGACGCGCTCGACGTCCCGTTGTCCCTCGTCCTGCGTGAGGTCAGCGACCGGGTCGCCGTCGCCGAGGGCCTGCTGGTCCCCGACACGGTCCCGGCCGACCTGGCCGCCGCGGTCGACGGACCGTCGGACGCCGGCTGGGCGCTGTCCCGGTCGGAGCTGGCACCCGTCGGCTGACGGGCTCTCAGGCCCCGGGACGGACCGGGGTCTGCACCGCGCGCCCGCGCGCCTGACACCGCGGGCACCAGAACACGGGACGCTGCATCGGCGGCGTCCCGACCTCGTCCCTGCGGATCGGTGTGCCGCAGCGGACGCACGGTCGTCGCTCGCGCCCGTGCACGACCTCGACCGGCCGGCCCGTCACCACGGACCGGCGCATCAGCTCGCGCGCCGTCCGCAGGATGCGTGCGGGGTCGTCGACGGCGTCCGCCGGCGTGAACGGCCACCACCGCTCGACGAAGAGCGACTCCGCCATGAAGATCGTGCCGATCCCCGCGACCACCCGCTGGTCGAGCAGCAGCTCGCCCACGGGGCGGTCGCCCTGGGCGGCCCACCGCCGCAGGGACTCCTCGATGCCCGGGGTGGGCAGGTCGTGGACGGGCGCTCCGCCGACCGGGACGCCCGGCGGCGCGTCGAAGTCCTCGTCCAGGACGTCCGGGCCGAGGTGCCCCACGAGCGTCCGCTCGTCGCGCGTGCGCACCACGTCGAGCATGCCGATGAGGTAGCCCATCGCGGTCCACCGCTCGTCCGCGAGCAGCGCACGCAGGCGCGGTGAGCGACCTGCGGCGCGCGGGTCGCCGGTCGGGGCCACGCGCCAGTAGCCGTCCATCCGCAGGTGCGTGTGCAGCGTCGTGCCGTCGTCGAACCGCGTCAGCAGGTGCTTGCCGTACGGGCGCGTGCCGAGGACGGTGCGACCCCGCAGGTCGACGGTCGCGGCGGTCGGCCAGCGCAGGTCCGACCGTGCGAGCCGTCGCCCGGCGAGCGCCTGGTCCAGGCGGGCGGCGGTGCGGCGCAGGACGTCACCCTCGGGCACGTGCCACCCCCGGTGGGTGCACGGCGCTCACGACGCCTGCAGGCGCAGGCCGCGCGGCGTGGTGACGAAGCCGGCGCCCGTCAGCGCGGCGGCGGCGGGGGAGGACAGCACCTCCGAGGAGAGGACCTCGGACCCGTCGATCCGCCCGACGGTCAGACGGCCGGCGTGCCTGCGCCGCGCGGCGTCCACGAGCCCGTTCGCCGCGGACGCGAGGACCGCGGCGTCGTCGGAGAACGTCAGGAGGGTGCGACCCCCGCGCTCCAGGTAGAGCACGAGCGCGCCGTCGACGAGGACGACCAGCGCACCCGCCTTCCTGCCCGGCCGGTGGCGCACCGTCACCTGCTCGGGCGGGTCGGGCCAGGCGAGCGCGGCGCCGTACGGGTTGGCCGGGTCGGTCGCGGCGAGCACGACCACCCAGGGACCGGGCCCCGGCGCGTCCTCGTCCGCAGCCGCGGCCGGGTCCCACGTGCCCGGTCCGGCCGGGGCGCCCCAGGCGGGCGCCGGCACCTCCTGCCACGGCAGCAGCGCGGCGGCCTCGCCCGGCGCGCTCTCGCGGCGGAGCACGGCGCGCTCGCGCGCGCGGTCCACCACCTCGGCGTCGACACGCAGCCGGTCGACCGCGCCCGGGAGCGCGAACTGCGACCCCCCGAGGCGCTCGACGAAGTAGCCGCGACGCACCTGGCCCGACTGCTCGAGCGCGGACAGCACGCGGTACACGTCGGAGAACCGCCCGGACACCTGCTCGGCCGGGGCCACGGCGCGTGTCAGCACGCCGTGGCGGTCGAGCAGCTGCGCGGCGAGCGCGTGCGCGCGGACGGTCGGGTCGGGCTCGCGCGTGGGCAGCAGCGACCAGCGCCCGGCGCCCGCGCCGGAGGCTCCCGCGGCGGCGGACCCCCGCGCCGCGGCGACCGACGGCCCGCCGCCCGGCGGCAGGACGCCGAGCCGCGCGCCGGCGCGCAGCCCGAGGCGGGGACGCAGCGGCCGCCCCCGCGCCGGCGCCGACCGGGTCCGGTGCGCCGTGCTGCCGGAACCCAGCCACGAGCGCAGCGGGCCGAGGCCGTCGTTCGTCACGCGTCCCGCCCAGACCAGGTCCCACAGCGCCTCGAGCACGGCCGGCGTGGTCGGGGGCGCGTCCTCGTCGTCGGCGGGCAGCCACAGCGCGCCGACGCGTTCCACGAGCGGGCCGAGGAACCACGCGCCACCGCCCTCGAGCGCGGAGAGCACCGCGCGGTGCACCGGGCCCGACGCGGGGGCGTCGGGGTCGTCGAGGTCGACGACCGGCGCCAGCGTCAGGTCGGCCACCGAGGCCGGGTGCAGCGAGACGAGGCCGTCGTGCCCCGCCAGCGCTGCGTGGCCGGCCCACACGACCTCCCCGGCGGCCGTGAGCTCGTCCAGCATGGCCGGTGCGTAGTCCGGCACCCGGGCCGGCAGCACGTGCGTCTCCAGTGCCGACGCCGGCACGGCGAACCCGGCGAGCTGCTCGACGGCCCGCGCCACGGCGTCGACCCCCCGCATGCCGCTGCCGCCGCCCGCGCGCCGCCCGCTGGGCTGGACGCCCTGCCACCGGGGCAGGAACACGCCGAGCGCCTGCGGGTCGACGGGCTCCACCTGGGCGCGGAGCGCCGCCAGGGAGCGGCGGCGCAGCGTCCGCAGCACGTCGGCGTCGCAGAACTCGTCCCCGGTGCCGCCCAGCACGTCCGGGCGCAGGCGGCCCTGCACCAGGACGCCCTGCGCCTCCAGCCGGCGCAGCGTCTCGGTGACGACGGCGACCCCGAGGCCGAGCCGGGACGCGACCGCGGCCGCCGGGAACGGCCCGTGCGTGCGCGCGTGCCGGCGCAGCAGGTCGCCCAGGGGGTCCGGCAGCACCTCGGTGAACACCTCGGGGACGCCGACGGGCAGCGCCACGCCCAGGGCGTCCCGCAGCCGGCCGGCGTCCTCGACGGCGGCCCACTGGTCGGCCAGCTCCGGCGGCAGCCCGCCGAGGCGCACGCGGATCGCGCGACGCGCCGCGGCGAGCTCCTCCAGCCACGCGGGCACCTGCTCGCGGACCTCGGGGCGCGTGCGCGCGAGGAGGCCCTCCAGCGGGAGCGGCCCGTGGCGCCGCAGCGCGTCCGCGAGCTGCTCGAGCGTGCCGGCCTGCCGGTCGGGCGCGGTGCCCGACAGCTCCGCCTCGGTGCGCTCGACCGCCTCCGGGTCCAGCAGGTCCGCGAGCTGCGACTCCCCGCCCTGCCCCAGCAGCTCCGCGAGCAGCGTCGGGTCGAGCGTCAGCGCGGCCGCCCGGCGCTCGGCCAGCGGTGCGTCGCCCTCGTACAGGAACTGCGCGGTGTAGCCGAACAGGAGGGACTGCGCGAACGGGCTCGGGTGCGGCGTGGTCACCTCGACCACGCGCACGCGTCCCGACCCGATGTCGCGCATGAGGGTGGTGAGCGCCTCGGTGTCGAAGTCGTCCTGCAGGCACTCGCGCACGGCCTCGAGGAGGATCGGGAAGTCGGGGTACCGGGAGGCGACGCCCAGCAGCTGGGCCGACCGCTGGCGCTGCTGCCACAGGGGCTGGCGCCGGTCGGGTCGGCGCCGGGGGAGCAGGAGCGCGCGGCCGGCGGCCTCCCGGAAGCGCGCGGCGAACATCGCCGAGGCGCCGAGCTCGTCGCGGACCGACGACACCACGTCCTCGGGCTCGAGCAGCAGGTCCTCGAGGCGCACGGCCGGCCCGTCGTCCCGCCCCGCCGGCGCGTCCCCCCACGGGTCGCCCGCACCGTCGAGCAGGTCGGGCAGGCGCAGGACGATGCCGTCGTCCGCGTGCATGACCGCCGCGTCCACGCCGTACCGCTCCCGCAGGCGCGCACCGAGCACGAGCGCCCACGGCGCGTGCACGCGGGCGCCGTACGGGGAGTGCAGGACGATGCGCCAGTCGCCGAGCTCGTCCCGGAACCGCTCGACGACGACGACCGTGTCGCTCGGCACCTGCCCGGTCGCGTCCTGCTGCTCGCGCAGGTAGGCGAGGAGGTTGTCCGCCGCCCACGGGTCCAGCCCCGCGCCCTCGACGCGCGCCCGCGCGCCGGCGGCGGGCAGGGCGAGCACCTCCCGGACCCAGGCTCCGATCGCGCGTCCCAGCTCGGCAGGTCGGCCGGCGGCGTCGCCCTTCCAGAACGGCAGTCGCCCCGGCAGGCCGGGCGCGGGCGTCACCAGCACGCGGTCCGGCGTGATCTCCTCGATGCGCCACGTGCTCGAGCCGAGGGTGAACGTGTCGCCGACGCGCGACTCGTAGACCATCTCCTCGTCGAGCTCGCCCACGCGCTTGCCGCCGCGCAGCCGCCCGCCCGTCCGCTCGGCGTCCACCGGCACGTCCGACCCGCCGCCGTCGCCGGCGAGGAACACCCCGAAGAGGCCCCGGTCGGGGATCGTGCCGCCGCTGGTCACCGCGAGCCGCAGCGCACCCGGCCGGCCGCTGAGGACGTCGCGCACCCGGTCCCACACCACGCGCGGGCGCAGCTCCGCGAACTCCTCGGACGGGTAGCGCCCGGCGAGCATGTCGAGCACCGCCCGCAGCGTCGCCTCGCCGAGGGTCGCGAACGGCGCCGCGCGGCGGACCACCCGCGCCAGGTCGTCCACCGACCAGTCCTCGACCGCGACCATCGCGACGACCTGCTGCGCGAGCACGTCGAGCGGGTTCGCCGGCACCGACAGGGCCTCGAGCTCGCCCGACCGCATGCGCAGCGCCGTCACGGCCGCCGGGACGAGCTCGCCCCGGTAGGTCGGGAAGACGACGCCGTGCGAGACGGCGCCGACCTGGTGGCCGGCACGGCCGACGCGCTGCAGCCCGCTCGCGACCGACGGGGGCGCGCCCACCTGCACGACCAGGTCGAGCGCGCCCATGTCGATGCCGAGCTCCAGCGAGCTCGTCGCCACCACCGCCGGCAGCCGCCCCGCCTTCAGCTCGGACTCCGTGCGCGTGCGCTCCGCCCGGCTCATCGACCCGTGGTGCGCACGCGCGACGATCGTGGCGGCGTCCCGCGTGTCGACCCCGACCGCGGTGCCGCTCTGCGCCGGGGCGGCCGCGGGCTGCAGGGCCCCCGGGTCCGGCAGGACCGTGCCCTGCCGCTCGGTCCAGACCTCGTTGATGCGCGCGGTCAGGCGCTCGGCGCCGCGGCGGGAGTTGGTGAACACGAGCGTCGAGCGGTGCTCCGCCACCAGGTCGACCACGCGCTCCTCGACGTGCGGCCAGATCGACGCCCGCGGCGTGCTGCGGTCGGCGTTCCCGCTGAGGTCGACGTCCCCGAACCCGCCGTCGTCGCCGCCCGGCGCCGCCGGGCCGCTGTCCCGCGCCGCGGAGGCCAGGTCGCCCAGGTCCGGCACGGGCACGACGACGTCGACGTCGATGACCTTCTGCGACGGCGGCTGCACCACCCGGACCGGGCGGCCGCCCTCGGCGGGGGTCCGCGCGCCGCCGAGGAACGACGCCACCGCGTCGACCGGGCGCACGGTGGCCGACAGGCCCACCCGCTGCGCCGGCCCCGGCCCGCCCTCGCGCTCGAGGAGGGCGTCCAGCCGCTCGAGGGACAGCGCCAGGTGGGCGCCGCGCTTGGTGCCCGCGACGGCGTGGATCTCGTCGACCACGACGGTCCGCACCCCCGCGAGCCCGGCGCGGGCGCCCGAGGTCAGCACCAGGTACAGCGACTCCGGGGTGGTGATGAGGATGTCCGGGGGCGAGGTCGCGAAGGCCCGCCGCTCGGCCGGCGGCGTGTCGCCGGTCCGGATGCCGACGGTCACGTCGGGCAGCGTGCGCCCCTGCCGCGTCGCCGCCTGCCGGATGCCCACCAGCGGCGAGCGCAGGTTCCGCTCGACGTCCGTCGCGAGCGCCTTGAGCGGCGAGACGTACAGCACACGGCACCGCTGCACCGGGTCCTCCGGCGGCGCGCCGGTCAGCAGGCCGTCCAGCGCCCACAGGAACGCGGCGAGCGTCTTGCCCGAGCCGGTGGGTGCGACGACGAGCGCGTGGTCCCCGCCCGCGACCGCCTCCCAGGCACCGGCCTGCGCGGCCGTCGGAGCCGCGAACGCGCCGGTGAACCAGTCGCGCGTCGGGGCGGAGAAGCGGTCGAGCACCACCGGGCCATTGTGGTGGCAGGGTCCGACACGCGCGCGGGGCGTGCCCCGCCGCCCCGTCCCCGGCGCCGCGGCGCGGCGGGGGGTGGCAGGCTGGGCGCGTGAGGTACCGCGAGCTGACCGACCTCGTCGACGACGTCCTGGGTCCCGTCCAGGGGCGCCTGATGATGGACGAGCTCGTCCTGGACGCGCTCGGCAACCGGACGGGCTCGCAGGCGCTCGCGGCCGGCGTCGAGCCGCGCGAGGTGTGGCACGCGCTGTGCGACGCCCTCGACGTGCCCGAGTCGCAGCGCTGGGGCACCGACGCACACCGGCAGGCCCCGCCGCGCCGCGCGGACCGCTGACGGCCGTGCCGGGCGCCCCCGACGACGCCCGCGCGCGCCGGCGGGCGTGGGCGCCCCTCGTCGACCTGCGCGACGTCGCCGTCGCGGTGGTGACGACCGCGGTGGGCCTCGGCGTCGGCGTCGCGGTGGTGGACGGCGTGAGCGCGGTGACGCCGTGGGGTCTGCTCCTCACGACGCTCGCGGTCGGCCTCGGCGACCTGCTCCTGCGGGAGCCGCTGCGCGCCCTCGCGCGTCTGGCCGGTGCCGGCGGGGCGCTCGTGACGGGGCTCGCCGCGCAGGTCGCGGTGGTGTGGGGTGCGCTCGCGGTCGTACCTGGCGTCGCGGTCTCCTCGCCCTGGTCCGTGCTGTGGGTGCTCGTCGTCACGGCCGTCGTCATGGCCGCGGGCCGCTGGGCCTGGGGCGCCAGCGACAACGCGTACGTCGTGGCGGACCTCGTGCGCCGGGCGCGGCGGCACGCGCGCCGTGGCGACGGGCAGGGCCGGACGGCGGGCGGGGAGGACCCCGCCGGCGCGCGTCCGCCGGGCCTCCTGGTGGTCCAGCTGGACGGCGTCGGCGCGGACGTCCTGGACCAGGCGGTCGACGCCGGGCTCGTGCCGACGATGCAGCGCTGGGTCGAGGAGGGCACGCACCGGGTCGTCCCGTGGTGGGCGAGCGTCCCCGCGACGACGCCCGCGTCGCAGGCGGGCCTCCTGCACGGAGCGGCCGACGCGATCCCGGCGTTCCGGTGGTGGGACCGCGGCCTGGGACGGCTGGTGGTGACGAACCGGCCGGACGACGCGGCGCTCGTCGAGGAGCGGCTGACGGACGGCGCGGGGCTGCTGTCGGGCGGCGGGACCGCCGTCGCGACCATGTTCTCCGGCGACGCGGCCTCCTCCTACCTCGTCATGAGCAGGGGACGGCGGCACGGGCTCGGCCCGGGACCGGGCTACGTCGCGTTCTTCGCGCGCCCGTTCGTCCTGGCGCGCGCCGTCACGGTGACCGTCGCCGAGGTCGTCAAGGAGCTCTACCAGGCGCGCCGCCAGCGGGTGCACGACGTGCGCCCGCGCGTGCCGCGAGGCGGCTGGTACGTGCTCCTGCGCGCGGTGACGAACGTGCTGCTGCGGGACCTGACGACGTCGCTCGTCGCGGACGCGCTCGTGCGCGGGGACCCCGTGGTCTACGTCGACCTCGTCGACTACGACGAGATCGCCCACCACGCGGGCCCGACGCGCCCCGAGTCCCTGCGTGCGCTCGAGGGGCTGGACCAGGTGCTGCGCCTGCTCGAGCAGGTGGCGCTCGTCGCCCCGCGCGCGTACGAGGTCGTCGTGCTCTCCGACCACGGGCAGGCGCTGGGCGCGACGTTCGCCCAGGTGGAGGGGCGCTCGCTGCTCGAGACGGTGCGCGCCCTCATGGCGGAGCCGGACGTCGCGGGCGTGCAGAGCGCCGGCGGGGAGCCGTGGGGGCCGCTCAACGCGCTGCTCACGAGCACGCTGGGGCGTGCCGGGGAGGCGGTGGTCGTGGGACCCGACGCGGGTGACGACCGTGCGCGCGGGCGGGCCCGTGCCCGCCGCCGCGAGGACGCGTCCGCCCCGCGCGTGCGCGAGCACGGACGGGCGGCGCCCGCCGGGACCGGCGGCGAGGTCCCGGACGTCGTGGTGGTCGGGTCGGGCAACCTCGGGCTCGTGTGGTTCCCGGCGTGGCCGGAGCGGCCCACGCTGGAGGACCTCGGCGAGCGGTGGCCGGCGCTCGTGCCGGGCCTCGCGGCGCGCCCGGCGGTCGGCCTGGTCGTCGTGCGGTCCCGGGCGCACGGGCTGCTGGCGGTCGGTGCACGGGGCGTGCGGGCGCTCGAGGTCGACGGGGACGTCGTCGAGGGGGACGACCCGCTCGCGCCGTACCCGGGGCGGGCCCGGGCGGACCTCGTCCGGGCGGCGCGCCTGCCGCACACCGGGGACCTGCTGCTGGTCTCGGCCGTCGGCCGCCGGGGGCACGTGCACGCGTTCGAGGGGCAGGTAGGCTCGCACGGCGGGATCGGCGGGCCGCAGAACCGCGCCTTCCTGCTGCACCCGGCGGGGTGGGCCGTCGACGACGCGCGGTGCGCCCCGGTGGACGGGGAGCGGATGCTCGTGGGTGCGGACGCCGTGCACCACCAGCTCGTGGACTGGCTGCGGGCGGCCGGGGTGCGCCCGTGAGCGCGCTCGTGCGGTGGCTGGGTCACGCGACGACGGTGCTCGACGTCGCGGGCGTCCGGTTCGTGACCGACCCCCTCCTGCGCCGGCACGCCGGGCTCCTGCGCCGCAGCGGCGACGCGCCGGACCCCGCGCACTGGCAGGGCGCCGACGCCGTCCTCGTCTCGCACCTGCACCACGACCACGCGGAGACCGTGTCGCTGCGCATGCTGGCGGGCGCGCCCGTCCTCGCGGCGCCGTCGAGCGCCCGCTGGCTGGCGCACCAGGGCCTCGACGCGGTGGCGCTGGCGCCCGGTGCGTGGTGGCACGCGCCGGCGGGGGACGTGCGGGTGCGGACGGTGCCCGCGGACCACCGGCACCGTCCCATGCCGCACCGGCCGAACGCCGCGACGGGCTTCGTCGTGCGCGGCGGCGGGGTCACCGTCTGGTTCGCGGGGGACACCGGTCCGACCCCGGCGTTCGCGACCGTGCCGGAGCTCGCGGGGGCGCCGGTCGACGTCGCGCTCGTGCCCGTCGGCGGCTGGGGGCCGCGGCTGTCCGGGGGGCACCTGGGCCCGGACGGGGCGGCGCAGGCCTGCGCCGCGGTCGGCGCCCGGGTCGCGGTCCCCGTGCACTGGGGGACGCTGCACGCGCCGGCGGCCCGGCGGCTGCCGCCGGGGTGGATGGAGCGCGCGGGACCGGCGTTCGCGGCGGCCGCGCGACGGCTCGCGCCGGGGTGCCGGGTGCACGTGCTGCAGCCGGGGGAGCTGTTGCGCGTCGACCCCGCCTGACGCGGCGTGTCGGTCCTCGTGATCGAACACGTGTTCGGCTAGCCTGGGGGCAGGTGACGACGGCCGAGCCGTCCCCACCCCGAGGCCGATGTCCTGTCGTCCACGGGCCGCGGGGGCGTCCGGCCGGGATGTCGGTGGTCGGGCATAGCGTCGCCTGCGACTCAAGGACCAGTCCCCGCAGGTGCAGCGCGACGCTGCTCGAGACGACGAGGTAGACATGCCCGCTCAGGACCGCGAGAAGGCCCTCGAGGCCGCACTCAGCCAGATCGACCGCCAGTTCGGCAAGGGGTCGGTCATGCGCCTCGGCGAGGAGGGGCGCGCCCCGGTCGAGGTGATCCCCACCGGTTCCGTCGCGCTCGACGTGGCGCTCGGCATCGGCGGCCTGCCCAAGGGCCGCATCATCGAGGTGTACGGCCCGGAGTCCTCCGGCAAGACGACGGTCGCGCTGCACGCCGTGGCCAACGCGCAGAAGGCCGGCGGCATCGCGGCGTTCATCGACGCGGAGCACGCGCTCGACCCGGAGTACGCCAAGAAGCTCGGCGTCGACACCGACGCCCTCCTCGTCGCCCAGCCGGACAACGGCGAGCAGGCGCTCGAGATCATGGACACCCTGATCCGCTCGGGCGCCATCGACATCATCGTCATCGACTCGGTCGCGGCGCTCGTGCCCAAGGCCGAGATCGAGGGCGAGATGGGCGACTCGCACGTCGGCCTCCAGGCCCGGCTCATGTCGCAGGCCCTGCGCAAGATCACCGGTGCGCTCAACGCGTCGGGCACGACCGCGATCTTCATCAACCAGCTCCGCGAGAAGATCGGCGTCTTCTTCGGCAGCCCCGAGACGACCACCGGTGGCAAGGCGCTCAAGTTCTACGCCTCGGTCCGCATGGACATCCGGCGCATCGAGACCCTCAAGGAGGGCACCGACGCGGTCGGCAACCGCACGCGCGTCAAGGTCGTGAAGAACAAGATGGCCCCGCCGTTCAAGCAGGCCGAGTTCGACATCCTGTACGGCGTCGGCATCTCCCGCGAGGGGTCGCTCATCGACCTCGGCGTCGAGCACGGGTTCATCCGCAAGTCGGGCGCCTGGTTCACGTACGAGGGCGACCAGCTCGGCCAGGGCAAGGAGAACGCGCGCCGGTTCCTGCGCGACAACCCGGACCTGGCGGAGGAGATCGACAAGAAGATCAAGGAGAAGCTCGGCATCGGGGCGAAGGTCGACGCGCCCGCCGAGGTCGACTTCTGAGCCCGCGGACGGGCGAGGGGACCGGGCGGCCCGCGGCGGCACGACGCCGCGGGCGGCCCGCGGCGGCACGACGCCGCGGGCGGCCCGCCCCCGAGCCACCCGAGGGCGGGACGGCGGCCGTCGACCCCGAGCCCGATCCGGAGCAGGTCGCGCGTGCGATCGTCCTGCGCCTGCTGACCGGCGCCCCGCGCAGCCGTGCGCAGCTCGAGGAGGCGCTCGCGAAGCGCGACGTGCCCTCCGACGTGGCGGCGCACGTGCTGGACCGCTTCACGGAGGTGGGGCTGGTCGACGACGAGGAGTACGCGCGCATGCTCGTGCGCTCACGGCACCGCGAACGGGGGCTGTCGCGTCGGGCGCTCGGCACGGAGCTGCGCCGCAAGGGCATCGACGACGAGACGGCGGCGGCCGCGCTCGAGGAGGTCGACGGCGACGACGAGGAGCAGGCCGCGCGTGCGCTCGTCGAGAAGAAGTTGCGCGCCACCGCGTCCCTCGAGACCGACGTGCGGGTGAGACGCACCTACGCCGCACTCGCCCGCAAGGGCTACCCGCCCGGCCTGGTGAGTCGCCTGGTCCGGGAGGCGCTCGCCGCCGAGGGGGCCGACGGCGACGGTCCCGACTGGTCGGAGGCCGAGGGCTGACGCGGACGCCGGCCCGGTGCGCGGCCGCCGGTACGGCGCCGGTGCGCACGTCGTCCGTACGCCCGACGCGCGGGCGTCCGGTGGGCCGGTCGGCGCCGTGACCTGCGCGAGAATGGATCACCCGTCGGCACCCGGCCGGCCGGTCCGGGAGGGCGCGTGGAGCAGGCACCGATCGTCACCGTCGTAGGGCTGCTCGGCGCGTGCCTCGTGGCGCTCGTCCTCGTGCTCGTCGCACGGCGCGAGGCCGACGCGCAGCGCCGGCAGGCGGCGGAGGACGTCGCACGGATCAAGGACGAGGCGCGCGCCCTGCTCGCCGACGCCGAGCGACGCCACCAGCGCACCGTCGACCGCGAGCGGGAGCTGGCCGCCGAGCGCACCGAGCTGGTCGAGCTCGAGCGCCGGACCCGCAGCGAGGCGGACGCCCTCGCCGAGGCGCAGCGAGTCGGCGCCCGCGCCGTGGACAAGGCGGAGCGCACCGCCGCGCGCACGCTCGCGGACGCCGAGCGCGCCGCCAACGAGCGGCTCGCGGCCGCGCGCGAGCAGGCGCGCCAGGAGCTCGAGGCCTCGAGCGGCCTGACCGAGGAGGAGGCCCGCGCCGAGCTCACCCGTCGCATCGCGGACCAGGCGGCGAACGACGCCGCCGCCCAGGTGCGGCGCGCCGAGGCCGCGGCCCGGCGGACGGCCGAGGCGCGCGCTCGGCGCATCGTCAGCGCCGCCGTGCAGCGGCTCGCCGTCCCGACGAGCGCCCAGCACGTCGTGACGATCCTGCCCCTGCCCTCCGACGAGATGAAGGGCCGGATCATCGGCAAGGAGGGGCGCAACATCCGCCACTTCGAGGCCCTCACCGGCGTCAACGTGCTCATCGACGAGACCCCGGACTCCGTCGTCCTGTCCTGCTTCGACGCGGAGCGGCGCGAGGTCGCGCAGGTCGCCCTCGAGGCGCTCATGGCCGACGGGCGCATCCACCCGCAGCGCATCGAGGCGGCGTACGCCGACGCCCTCGCCGGCGCCGAGGAGCGGCACGACGCCGCGGGCCACGACGCGGCCGAGCGCGCCGGCGTCGAGCGGCTGCACCCCGACCTGGTCCGCACGATGGGGCGGCTGCGGCTGCGCACGTCCTACGGGCAGAACGTCCTCGAGCACCTCGTGGAGAGCGCGCAGGCGGCCGCCGCCATGGCGGCGGAGATCGGCGCCGACGTCGAGGTCGCCCGGCGCGGCGCGTTCCTGCACGACGTCGGCAAGGCGCTGACCGCGGAGGTCCGCGGCACGCACGCCGCTGTGGGCGCGGACCTCGCCCGCCGGTGCGGCGAGTCGGACGCCGTCGTGAACGCGATCGCCGCACACCACGACGAGGTGCCGCCGGCGACGATCGAGGCCGTGCTCGTGCAGGTCGCGGACGCGATCTCCGCGTCCCGCCCGGCGGCCCGCCGCCAGGACGTCGACCAGTACGTCGAGCGCATGGGCAGCCTCGAGGCGCTCGTGGCCGAGCACGACGGCGTCCGTCGGGCCCTGGCGATGGCGGCCGGCCGCGAGGTGCGCGTCGTCGTCGAGCCGGACCGCGTGACCGACCGCGACCTGCCGCAGCTCGCGACCGCGATCGCCCGGCACATCGAGTCCGACCTCACCTACCCGGGCGAGATCAAGGTCACCGTCGTGCGCGAGCTGCGGGCGAGCGCCACCGCCGGCTGATCGCCCGCGGTCCACGCGACGAGGGCCGGCAACGCTGCCTCGACAGCGCTCCCGGCCCTCGTCGTCGTGCTGCCGCGACACCCCGATCGGCGTCGCAGCCGCGTCACGGGGTGATGTGCGGGGCCCCCGACGCGCCGTCGGCCACGGGCGCGGTGACGACCGCCGGTGCCGCCGTGCGCCGCGAGCGGCCCTGCAGGCGCAGTGCGAGCTGGGAGAGCGTGATGTTCACGAGGAGGTAGACGCCCGCGCCCACCGCGAACAGCGCGACGAGCGAGGCGTTGCCGAAGAAGTAGGTGTTGTTCTGGATGGTCTTGAGCAGCTCCTCGTAGCCGACGATGAACCCGAGCGACGAGTCCTTGAGCAGCACCACGAGCTGGGCGACCAGGCTCGGCAGCATCATGCGCAGCGCCTGGGGGAGCAGCACGATCCGCAGCGTCTGCGAGCGGCTCAAGCCGACCGCGAGGCCCGCCTCGGTCTGCCCCTTGGGCAGCGCGGCGAGACCGGCGCGGACGATCTCGGCGATGATCGCCATGTTGTAGACGACGAGGCCGAACACGACCGCGCTGAAGGCGTCCCACCCGAACGCGAGCAGCGCGAACAGCATGACGAGGAGCACGGGCAGGCCCCGGAACAGCTCGATCACCGCGGTGGCGATCCAGCGCAGCGACGCGATGCGCGTCGTCCGCAAGACCGCCAGGAGCAGGCCGAGCAGCAGGGCGAGGGGCGCTGCGAGCGCGGCGGCGCGAAGCGTCGCGCCGAGGCCCGTGACGAGCAGGCTCCGCCACACGTCGGCGGCGGACTGACCCATGGGCGGGTCGTGGAGCACCGCCCACCGCTCGGGTTCGAAGACGCCGCGGCCGGCGGCGTACCAGGCGCCGGCGCCGAGGAGGGCGAGCACCAGGAGGCCGGCGACGACGGAGCCGATGCGCTCACGACGGCGGGTCGCCGGGCCGGGGACGTCGTACAGGACGGAGCTCATCGGGCGAACGCCACCCTCCGCTCGAGGGCGCCGGCCAGCTGGCCGGCGGGGATGGTGATGACGAGGTAGAACAGCGCGACGCCGACGAGAACCATGATCGACTCACCAGGGTTGCCCTGCGCGAGCCGGCGGCCGGTCGCCATGAGCTCCACGACGGCGAAGCCGGCCGCGACGGACGTGTTCTTCGCCAGAGCGATGATGACGTTGATCAGCGGCGGGATCACCGAGCGCACGGCCTGCGGGAGCACCACCGACGTGAGGGTCTGGCCGAACGTCAGACCGATCGCGCGTGCCGCCTCGGCCTGGCCGACGCCGACGGAGTTGATGCCCGACCGGACCGCCTCCGCCACGAACGCCGACGTGTAGAGCGTCAGCGCCAGCACGGCGGCCGCGTAGCCGAAGAACCGGAACGGCGTGAACTGCGGCAGCACGTAGACCGTGAAGAAGAAGACGAGCGTGAGCGGAGTGTTGCGCAGCAGCTCGGTGTAGACGGCGCCGAACGCGCGCAGCGAGCCGAGGGGTGACACGCGCAGCATCGCGACGAGGGCGCCGACGACGAGCGCACCAGCGCCGGCCACGAGCGTCAGCTGCAGGCTCAGACGGAAGCCGGCGAGGAACGCCGGCATGTTGTCCGCGATGACCGAGGGGTCCACACGTCCTCCGGGGGTGGGGCGTCGAGGCGGCTGGTGAGGTGGCGGCCGCAGGGGGCGACGGCACCGCACGAACCGTCGCGCGGGCCGGCGCGATGTGCGCCGGCCCGCGCAGGTCACGGCCGGGGGCGGACGTGCGCCCGCCCCCGGCCGGTGGGTGTCAGTAGCGGTCGACGGCCGGCGGCTCCGGGGTCGGCAGCACGGTGCCCGCCGTCTCCTCCCATGCCTCCTGCCAGCTGCCGTCCTCGAAGCTCTCCTCGAGGACGTCGTTGATCCACATGCGGAAGTCGGTGTCGTCGAGCGCCAGGCCGATGCCGTACGGCTCCTCGGTGAACGGCTCGCCGCGGACCTCCAGGTCGGGGTTCTGCGCGGCGAAGCCGGCGAGGATGACGTTGTCGGTGCTGATCGCGTCGACCTGCCCGTTGCGCAGCGGCTCGATGCAGTCGGAGTAGGCCTGGAGAGCCTGGACCTCGGCCTCGGGGTAGTTCTCGATGAGGTTCGCCTCGGGCGTCGAGCCGGACACGGTGCAGACGCGCTTGCCCGCGAGGTCGTCGGGCCCCTGGATGTCCTCGTTGTCCGCCAGGGTCAGGATCGACTGGCCCGCCACGTAGTACGGGCCCGCGAACGAGACGACCTCCTTGCGGGTGTCGTTGATCGTGTACGTCGCGATGACGATGTCGACCTGGCCCGACTGGATGAACGGCTCGCGGTTCGCGGAGACGGTCTCCACCCACTCGATGTCGTCCTCGGCGATGCCCAGCTTGCCGGCGATGATCTTGCCGATCTCGACGTCGAAGCCGGTCGGGTTCCCGTCGGGACCGCGGAGCCCGAACAGCGGCTGGTCGAACTTCGTGCCGATCGTGATGGACCCCTCCTCGGCGAGGCTGGCCATCGTCGAGCCCTCGGGGAAGTCGGCGGCGGCCGTCTCGGTACCGCCGCCGGCGGTGTCCTCGGTCTCCTCCCCGCCGGCGTCACCGCCGCCGGAGCAGGCGGCGAGGGCGAGCGTGGACGCGGACAGCAGGGCGACGAGCCCGGTGCGAGCGGATCGCATGTGCTTCTCCTTCGGTCGCGGGGGCGCGGGTGGCGCCACCGGTCGGGACGGGTGCGGCGTGTCGTGCCGGCGGTGCGGGAGGCGCGGGCCGGTCGCCCGCGGTCCGCGTCAGTGGGTGAGGATCTTGGACAGGAAGTCGCGGGCCCGCTCGCTGCGGGGTGCGGTGAAGAACGTCTCCGGGTCTGCCTCCTCGACGACCTGGCCGGCGTCCATGAAGACGACGCGCTGGGCGGCGCGCCGGGCGAAGCCCATCTCGTGCGTGACGACGACCATCGTCATGCCGTCGCGCGCGAGGCCGACCATGACGTCGAGGACCTCGTTGATCATCTCGGGGTCGAGCGCGGACGTCGGCTCGTCGAAGAGCAGCGCCTTCGGCTTCATCGCGAGCGCACGGGCGATCGCGACGCGCTGCTGCTGCCCGCCGGAGAGCTGCGCGGGGTACTTCTCGGCCTGGTTCGCCACGCCGACGCGCTCCAGCAGCTCCATCGCGGTGGTGCGCGCCTGCGCGGGCTTGACCTTCTTGGCCTTCACCTGACCGAGCGTGACGTTCTCCAGGACCGTCTTGTGCGCGAACAGGTTGAAGGACTGGAACACCATGCCGACGTCGGCGCGCAGCCGGGCGAGCGCGCGACCCTCGGCGGGGATCGGCTCGCCGTCGATCGTGATCGTCCCGGAGTCGATCGTCTCGAGCCGGTTGATCGTCCGGCAGAGCGTCGACTTGCCGCTCCCGGACGGCCCGATGACGACGACGACCTCGCCGCGGTGCACGGTCAGGTCGATGTCACGCAGCACGTGCAGGCTGCCGAAGTGCTTGTTCACACCGGACAGGACGAGGAGGGGGTCACCCGTGGGGCGGGTGGCCGAGGGGGCGGCGGGGTCGGCGGTCACGCTGTCGGCCATCCCCCGAACCTATTGGGGTGATGTTGCGGACGCCATGGGGCGACGTCACGAACCCGTAACGTCCCGGTCATACGTCCTGCCCCGTGCGAGTGCGGCCGTGCGCGGCGTGTCGGAGGCGCCCGGGCGCCGGACGTACCCTGGTGGGCGATGTCCACGACCCTGCCCGCACCGCTCGCCGCGCCCGCCGACGCCCTCGCCGGCGCGCCCGCCGTCGACGCGCCGCACCAGGCCCGCACGTACCTGGTGAAGACGCTCGGGTGCCAGATGAACGTGCACGACTCCGAGCACATGGCCGGCATGCTCGAGGAGGCCGGCTACGTGCCCGCCACCGCCGCGGACGCCGCCGCCGAGGACGTCGACGTCATCGTCATCAACACGTGCGCGGTCCGCGAGAACGCCGCGGACAAGCTGTACGGCAACCTGGGCCGGCTCGCGGGGCAGAAGCGCGCGCGTCCCGGCATGCAGATCGCCGTGGGCGGCTGCCTCGCGCAGAAGGACCGCGCCGGCATCGTCGAGCGCGCCCCGTGGGTCGACGTCGTCTTCGGCACGCACAACCTCGACGTGCTGCCGACGCTGCTGGAGCGCGCGCGGCACAACGCGCGCGCCGAGGTCGAGATCGCCGAGTCGCTGCAGGTCTTCCCGTCGACGCTGCCGACCCGCCGCGAGTCCGTCTACGCGGGCTGGGTCTCGATCAGCGTCGGCTGCAACAACACGTGCACGTTCTGCATCGTCCCGCACCTGCGCGGCAAGGAGCGCGACCGGCGTCCGGGCGACGTGCTCGCCGAGGTCGAGGCGCTCGTCGGGCAGGGCGCGATCGAGGTCACGCTGCTCGGGCAGAACGTCAACTCCTACGGCGTGGAGTTCGGCGACCGGCAGGCGTTCGCGAAGCTCCTGCGCGCGGCCGGCGCCGTGCCCGGGCTGGAGCGGCTGCGCTTCACGTCGCCGCACCCCGCGGCGTTCACCGACGACGTCATCCACGCGATGGCCGAGACGCCCACCGTGATGCCGCAGCTGCACATGCCGCTGCAGTCCGGCTCGGACCGCGTCCTGCGGGCCATGCGCCGCTCGTACCGGTCCGACCGCTTCCTCGGCATCCTCGACCGCGTCCGCGCGGCCATCCCGGACGCCGCGATCACGACCGACATCATCGTGGGCTTCCCCGGGGAGACCGAGGAGGACTTCGCGGAGACGCTGCGTGTCGTCGAGGCCTCCCGCTTCTCGTCCGCGTTCACGTTCCAGTACTCCCCGCGGCCGGGCACGCCCGCCGCGGGCCTGCCCGACCAGCTGCCGAAGCAGGTCGTGCAGGAGCGGTACGAGCGCCTCGTCGCCCTGCAGGAGCGCATCTCCTGGGAGGAGAACCAGGCGCAGGTCGGGCGGACCGTCGACGTGCTCGTCGCCGAGGGGGAGGGGCGCAAGGACGGCGCGACCGCCCGCCTGTCCGGCCGGGCCGCCGACAACCGTCTCGTCCACCTGTCGCTGCCGGCCGGCCTCGCGCCCGCCGACGCCCCGCGTCCGGGCGACCTCGTCACGGTCGAGGTGACGCACGCGGCACCGCACCACCTCGTCGCCGACTCCGCGCTGACGGGCGGGTCGTTCGCCGTCCGGCGCACGCGCGCCGGTGACGCGTGGGAGCGTCGTGCCACCGGCGCGGAGGAGCACACGCACGGCGGGTCGGGCGGCGGGTGCGGCACCGGCGCGGCGCCGGCCGGGCCGGTCGTGCTCGGGCTGCCGACGGTCGGGCTGCGCGTCGGCTGACGTGCCCCGGTCCCGGCCGGCCCGACCGGGCCGGCCCCGCGGAGCCGCACGGCCGCGACCGAGCCGCACGGCGTCAGTTGTCGGGCACGTCCGGCGCGTTGCCGGGCTCGCCCGGCACCACGGGGTCGAGGGCCGCGAACAGCTGCACGCCCGTGCCGAGGCCGCAGGCCAGCAGCTGCGCGAGCTGCACGTCCGTGACGCCGGGCTCGAGGTCCGCGGACACCTCCGCGTAGACGGCGAGCACGCCGTCCTCCTCGCGCACGTACGCCTTGGGCCAGATCCGCTCGCGGTTCCAGTCGTTGATCGCCAGCGCCAGCGCCCGCCGGTGCTCGAGCGGGAGGGTCCGGTGCCACCGGCCCCGGACCTGCAGGATCTCGTCCTGCTCGCCCAGCAGCAGGAACCAGAAGCGGTTGCCGTCCCACGTGCCGGTGAGGTCGCCGTCCTCGTCCACGACGAAGCGGTAGCCGCGCGCCAGGAGGTAGTCCGCCACGCGGTCGCGCGTCAGCGGCGCCGGCACCTCGTCGTCGACGGGGCCCTGCTTCGTCGGCTTGGGCAGCCCGCCGAGCACGCGCAGCAGCCAGCCCGGCCCGCTCACGGCGCCGCCCCCGCCGGGTCCGGGTACCGCTCGTCGAGCGCGTCGAAGAGCATGCTGCCGGTCGACAGGCCGCAGAACAGCATCTGGCTCAGCTGCGCGTCCGTCGCGCCGTGCTCGAGGTCGGTCGCGACCTCGCTGACCACGTGGACACGCCCGTTGTCCCGCACCCGCGCGTACGCCTTCGGCCAGATGCGCTCGGCGTTCCACTCGTTGCACAGGTCGAGCACCTCCTCGAGGCGCTCGATCGCGAGCTCGCGGTGCCACTGACCCCGCACCTGCAGGATCTCGGCCTGCTCGCCGAACAGGAAGAAGTAGAAGAGCCGGCCGCGCCAGAGGCCGCCCAGGTCCCCGTCGTTGTCGACGAAGTAGCTGAACCGGTTCTCCGTCATCCACGCGGCGATGCGCGCCGGTGTGACCGGGACGGGCGTGCCGGCGCCCTGCTCCGCGGACCCCAGCTCCCGGGCCAGCAGCTCCGCCACACGGGCGTGCAGCTCCCCGTCCTCGACCGGGGCGACGGACACCTCGGCACGCGTCCTCGGCCGTCCGCGCCCCCACCAGCGGCGCGCGCGATCCCCGAACGACACCATGCCCCGACCCTACCCGGCGGTACCGACGGCGCGATCGCGCCCGCGCGGGGGACGGCGCGCCGACGCCGCGCACCGTCCACGCCGCGCTGCCCGTGCGCGCACGGTGCCCTCCGGTGCTGCGGCTACCGTCGTCCCGTGCTCGTCGCCGCCGCGCTCGTCCCCGACACCGTGCTGCTCCTCCCCGGGGCGGCCGGCGGTGCGTCGGACGCACCCGTGCTCGCCGCGCTGCGCGCGGCTGCGCTCGAGGCGGTCGCGGGAGCGGTGCGGGCGGCCGCGCGCGTGGTCGTCGTGGCACCCGGGCGGGCGGACCGCACCGTCGTCGGGCCGGTACGGCCGGGTGCGGCGGCGGCCGGCGTGCCCGACCACCGGCTGGAGTGGCCCGTGCCCGCCCTCGACCTCGCGCCGGCGCCCGGCGGCCCGCCCGCCGCGTCCGGTCCCGTGGGCGTCCCGGCCGCGGTCGGCCTGCAGCTGCTGGCGCGCGCGGCGGCGTCGCCGGCGCCTGCCGTCCACGTGGTCGAGGTCGCGTCCCGGGACGCCGCCGCGCTGCGTCGGCTGGGCGCCGCGCTGACCGCCGGTGCCGGCACCGCGCTCGTCGTCGTCGGGTCCGGCTCCGCCCGGCACGGGCCGGACGCCCCGCTCGCCGACGACGCGGAGGCGCCCGCGGTGGACGACGCCCTCGCCCGCGCCGTCACCGGCGCGGGCTCGTCGGGCCGCGACGTCCTGGCCGCTCTCGACCCCCTGGTCGCCGACGCGCTCGCGGTGAGCGGCTGGGGGCCGTGGCAGGTGCTCGTGGGTGCGGTCGACGCGGCCGGCACGGCGCCGTCCGCGACCGGCGGCCGGGCCGACGTCGCGTACGGGGCGGCGCACGCCGCCGCGCAGTGGCGGGTCGCGGGGGCGGGCGCGTGACCCTCGTCGTCGCCGTCGTCGGGCCCACGGCCACGGGCAAGTCGGACCTCGGGATCGCGCTCGCGCAGGCGCTGGGCGGCGAGGTCGTCAACGCGGACGCGCTGCAGCTGTACCGGGGCATGGACGTCGGCACCGCCAAGGTCCCACCGGCGGAGCGCGGCGGCGTCGCGCACCACCTCCTCGACGTGCTGGACCCGCGCGAGGAGGCCTCGGTCGCCGACTACCAGGTGCAGGCGCGCACGGTCGTGGCGGACCTGCTCGCGCGCGGGGTGCGGCCGGTCGTCGTCGGCGGCTCGGGGCTGTACGTGCGGGCCCTGCTCGACCACCTCGAGTTCCCGGGCACGGACCCCGACGTGCGGGCCCGCCTCGAGGCGCGGGTCGAGGCCGAGGGGACCCGGGCGCTGCACGACGAGCTCGCGGCGGCCGACCCCGTGGCGGCGGAGAACATCGGCCCGCGCAACGCCCGGCGCATCGTGCGGGCGCTCGAGGTCATCGCCCTCACAGGACGCCCGTACTCGGCGTCGCTGCCGCGCCACGACTACGCCGTGCCGGCGGTGCAGCTGGGGCTCGACTGCGACCGCGCCACGCTCGACGCCCGGGTCGCCGGCCGCGTGGACCGGATGTGGGACGGCGGCATGCTCGCGGAGGTCGAGCGGCTGGTCGCGCACGGGCTGGGCAGGACCGCGGCGCGCGCCGTCGGGTACGCGCAGGCCATCGCGCAGCTGCGCGGCGAGCTCGACGAGGCGACGGCACGCGCGGAGACGACCGCGGCGACGCGGCGGCTCGCGCGCAAGCAGATGGGCTGGTTCGGGCGCGACCCGCGGGTGCACTGGCTGGACGCCCAGGACCCGGACCTCGTGGAGCGTGCGCTCGACCGGGTGCGCCGTGCGGACGCCGGCGAGCACGGGCTCGCCGCGGCCGACGGCCCCGCCCGCCGTACCCTGGGCTCATGACCCTCCCCGCCCCTGCGAGCGCCACGACGACCGCCACCCTCGGCCGGGTCGAGGTCGCCAAGGGCCACGGCACCCGCAACGACTTCGTGCTGCTGGACGACCGCGACGGCGGGTTCGACGTGAGCGCCGAGCTCGTCGCGCGCCTGTGCGACCGCCGTGGCGGGGTGGGCGGGGACGGCCTCATCCGGCTCGTGGCCACGGCCCGGGTCGCCGACGCACCCGCCGAGACCCGCACCACCGCCTGGTTCATGGACTACCGCAACGCGGACGGCTCGGTCGCGCAGATGTGCGGCAACGGGGTGCGCGTGTTCGCGCGCTACCTGCAGCGGCTCGGGCTGTGGGACCCGGCCACCGGCGAGCTCGCGGTCGGCACGCGCGCCGGCGTCCGGACGGTGCGCGCGGTCGGCGTGCCGGTCGGGGTGAGCGGCGACGCGTGGTTCGCGGTGGACATGGGCGCGGTCACGCTGCCGGGCGGCCCCGACGCCGTCGCGGCCGGCGGCGACGCCGAGGTCGCGGTGGCCGGGCTGACGGTGACACGTCCGGGGCTCGGCGTCGACGTGGGCAACCCGCACACCGTCGTGGTGCTCGCCGACGCCGAGGACCTCGAGCGGGCCGACCTGACGCGTGCGCCGGAGGTCACCCCCGTGCCGGCGCAGGGCACGAACGTCGAGCTGGTCGTGCCGCTGGGCGAGGAGACCGCCGAGGACGGCACCGCCGTCGGGCGCGTGCGCATGCGCGTGCACGAGCGGGGCGTGGGGGAGACGCAGTCCTGCGGGACGGGAGCCGTCGCGGCGGCCGCGGCCGTGCGCGCCTGGGGCGGGGCCGCCGCGCCGGACGTGTGGTTCGTCGAGGTGCCGGGCGGCACGCTGCGGGTCACGTTCACCCTCGGCGCGGCCGCGGGCGGCGGCGTGGGCGCGGACGTCACGCGTGCCGAGCTCGCCGGTCCCGCCGTGCTCGTCGCCGAGGGGGCCGTGGACCTGGGGGCGCTGCTCGCGTGAGCGCCGACCGTGCCCTGGCGCCCGGCGACCCGGGCGACGTGCTGACGGCGGACGAGGTGGGCGCACCGCTCGGCCCGCGCGCGACGCTGCTGCAGATCTCGACGGCGTTCTGCGCGCCGTGCCGCGCCACGCGGCGCGTCCTCGCCGGCGTCGCCACGCACGTCCCGGGGGTCGTCCACGTGGAGCGCGACGTGGCCGACGCGCCCGCACTCGCGGCGCGGCTCGCCGTGACGAGCACGCCGACGGTCGCGGTGCTGGACGCGGACGGGCGGGTCGTGCGACGCGCCGACGGGGTGCCGACCGCCGCTCAGGTGCTCGCGGCCGTGGCGTCCGCGCTGCCCGCCGACGCCTGAGGCGCGCCGGCCACGTCGGCCCCGGACCCGGCCGCCCCCGGCGCACCCGCGCCCTCGTCGTGCCCCGCCTCGCTCGGCGGGGTGCCGACGCGCGGCGCGGTGAGCGCCGATCCGACGGCCAGCGCTGCCGCCAGCGCGAACGCGGCCACGAACCCGGCCGTCCCGGCGACGTCGCCGCCGTCGGCGCCGTGGCCGCCGGCACCGGAGGTCCCGGTGACGAGCGCGAACAGCACGCCGCTGACGGCGAGGGCCGTGGCGGAGCCGACGGCGTCGCTGATGGACATCGCGGAACTGTTGGTCCCCTGGGTGCCCGGAACCGAGTAGCCCAGCACCAGCACGTTGAGCCGGGACGACGCCAGGCCCATCCCCGCGCCCGCGGACGTCCACGTGGCGACGAGCACCGCCGGCGGCAGGTCCGCGGCCGCCGTCACGAACCCGCCGACGACCCCGACCGCGACGAGCACGGTGCCCAGCCGCACGGCGTCCCGGCTCGCCAGGCGGTGCCCGAGGCGTCCCTGGACCGCCGACATGCCGGACCACGCGAGCGCAGCCGTGGTGAGCGCGAGGCCGCTCGCGGCCGGCCCCCAGCCGTCGCGCTGCGTGAGCAGGTAGGGCACGTACGCCTGCGCGCCGAAGAACGCACCCGAGACCAGCGCACGGGTCGTGATGACGCTGGGCAGCCCCGGACGGGCGGCCAGCGCGCCCGCGGGCAGCAGCGGCCGCACGGCCACGAGGGCGGCGGCGCCGGCCGCCGCGGCGAGCGCGGCCGACGGTGCGGCCGGCAGCTCGACGGCGAGGTTCAGCGCGAGGACGGCGGCCGCGACGAGCACCGCCCGCACGACGCGGCGCCGGCCGTCGGCGGGGGCGGTGCCGGCCCCCTCGGGCGGGCCCAGCGGCCGCAGCGTGCGCAGCAGCGGCAGGCTGGTCGGCACGACCAGCAGCGCGACGCCGAGGAACACCCACCGCCAGCCGGCGACCTGCGCCACGAGACCGGCGACGGCGGGCCCGACGAGCGAGGGCAGCACCCACGCGGCCGAGAACCACGCGAAGGCACGCGGGTGCAGCGCCGGCGGGTAGGCGCGCGCGAGCGTCACGAGGAGCGTCACGTTGACCGCACCGCCGCCGAGGCCCTGCGCGAGGCGCCCGGCCACGAGCAGCGGCATCGTCTGCGCCACCCCCGCGACGACCAGGCCGACGACGAACAGGACCGAGCCGGCGAGGAACGGCCGGAACGGCCCCGCGCGGTCCGACCACGTGCCGGCCACCACCATCCCGACGACACCCGTCGCCAGCGGCCCCGCGAACGCGAAGGCGTACAGCGCGTGCCCGTCGAGCACGTCGGCGACGCCCGGCATCACGGTCGTCACGGCGAAGGACTCGAACGCGACGAGCACGACGAGCGTGACCAGGGCCGCGGTGGTGGTCCGCCGCTCGCGCCACAGCGCCTCCGCGGCGCCCGGCAGGGCCGTCACCGGGACACCCGCAGCACCCGGAACCCCTTGGCGCTCGCGGCGCGCTCGACGCCCAGGCCGAGGCCGGCCCCCTCGGGCGCGTCCGTGGCGAGCCAGCGGTGCAGCGGGTCGGCCCCGAGGTTGCGCCCGACGACGAGCCACGCGTCGCCGTCGTCGGCCAGGCGCGGCAACCAGGTCGCGAGCAGGTCGTGCAGCGCCTCCTTGCCGATCCGCACGGGCGGGTTCGACCAGAGGGTCGCGAACCGCACGTCCGCGGGCACGTCCTGCGGGCGGGCGGCGACGACGTTGGCCGCGCCGAGCCGCTCGGCGTTGCGGCGCACCAGGTCGAGCGCGCGCTCGTTCACGTCCACCGCCCACACCCGGGCGTCGGGGGAGGACAGGGCGAGCGTGAGCGCGACCGGTCCCCAGCCGCAGCCCAGGTCGAGCAGGTCGCCGGACGCGGGGGGCGACGGCACGGTCCGCAGCAGCACCTGCGTGCCGAGGTCCACGTGCCCCGGGGAGAAGACGCCGCCCGCGGTCTCCACCGTGACGTCCCGGTCGGCGAGCGTCACCCGGATGGTGCGCCGCTCGTCGGCCGACGCGGGCCGCGCCGTGAAGTAGTGGTCGGACCCGTCCCCGATCGCCCCGTCCCCGCTGTGCACCCGCCGACCCTAGCCCTCCGCCGCGGCTGCGCCTGCAGCGAAAAACCTCGCCCCGGTGGTGCCGCGGTGCGAGGCTGGTCATCTTGGAAGTGGACGAGAGGACACGCGTGGACGACCGACAGCACACCACCCCCGAGGCGCCGCAGGCGCCGGTGCGCAGCGCCCAGGAGGTGGCCGACGACGTCGTCGCTCGTGTGCTGGCCCGGGCCGGGACCGCTCTGCAGGCCGGCGGGACGACGCACACGACGTACGACGGCGACCAGCTCGACCTGGAGGAGCGCACCTCGCTGCGCCGGGTCACCGGGCTCTCGACCGAGCTCGAGGACGTCACCGAGGTCGAGTACCGGCAGCTGCGCCTCGAGCGCGTCGTGCTGGTGGGCCTGTGGGGCGCCGGCACGGCCGAGGACGCCGAGATCTCCCTGCGCGAGCTGGCGGCGCTCGCGGAGACCGCCGGCTCGCAGGTGCTCGACGGGCTCCTGCAGCGCCGGCGCACCCCGGACCCGGGCACGTTCCTGGGGTCCGGCAAGGCCGCCGAGCTCGCGACCGTGGTCGCGGCCGTCGGCGCCGACACCGTCGTGGTCGACGGCGAGCTCGCACCCTCCCAGCGCCGTGCGCTGGAGGACATCGTGCGGGTCAAGGTCGTCGACCGCACGGCCCTGATCCTCGACATCTTCGCCCAGCACGCGAAGTCGAAGGAGGGCAAGGCGCAGGTCGAGCTCGCGCAGCTCGAGTACCTGCTGCCGCGCCTGCGCGGCTGGGGCGAGTCGATGAGCCGCCAGGCCGGTGGCCAGGTGGGCGGCGCGGGCGCCGGCATGGGCTCGCGCGGACCGGGTGAGACGAAGATCGAGCTGGACCGCCGGCGCATCCGCAACCGCATGGCGAAGCTGCGGCGGGAGATCGCCGCGATGGCGCCCGCGCGCCAGACGAAGCGGGCCTCCCGGAAGCGCAACGCGATCCCGTCGGTGGCGATCGCCGGCTACACGAACGCCGGCAAGTCGTCGCTGCTGAACCGGCTCACGAACGCCGGGGTCCTCGTCGAGAACGCGCTGTTCGCGACGCTGGACCCGACCGTCCGGCGGGCCGAGACGGCCGACGGGCGCGTGTACACGCTCGCGGACACGGTCGGCTTCGTGCGGCACCTGCCGCACCAGCTCGTCGAGGCCTTCCGCTCCACGCTCGAGGAGGTCGCGGACGCCGACCTCATCCTGCACGTGGTGGACGCCTCGCACCCGGACCCCGAGGGCCAGATCGCGGCCGTGCGGCACGTCTTCGCCGACATCCCCGGCGCGATGGACGTGCCGGAGATCGTCGTGCTGAACAAGGCCGACCTCGCGGCGCCGGAGGTCGTCGCGCGGCTGCGCTCGCGCGAGGTGCACTCCGTCGTGGTCTCCGCGCACACCGGCGAGGGCGTCGAGGAGCTGCAGGCGCTCATCGCCGACCAGCTGCCGCGCCCCGGCGTGAGCGTCGACGTCGTGGTCCCGTACTCCCGTGGCGACCTCGTGAGCCGTGTGCACGAGCACGGGGACATCGACCACGAGGAGCACACGCCTGACGGCACCGCCATCCGCGCGCGGGTCGACGCGGACCTCGCGGCCGAGCTCGAGAGCGTCGCCGTCCGCCACGGCTGACCTCGCGCCACCGGACCCGGCGCCCCGCTCGGACGGGCGGGGCGCCGGGTTCCGCACGTGCGGGGGAGCGTGCCTAGGGTGCTGGGGTGATCCCCGCCGACCTGGACCTCCTGCGCAGCCCCGGTGCGCCCGCCCTCCTCCCCGACGGCTCCGCGGCCGTCGTCGCCGTCGTCGGTCCCGACAGCGCGGTCGACGCGTACCGGGGCGAGCTGTGGCTCGTGCCCGTCGGGGACGCCGCACCGGAGGGCGCCCACGGGCCCGGCACCGGTGCGGCGCGCCGGCTGACCCACGGGCACCGGGACACCGCGCCGCAGGTGTCGCCCGACGGGCGCTGGGTCGCGTTCTGCCGCGCCCCGCTCACGGGCGGCCCCGCGCAGGCGCACCTCGTGCCCGCCGCCGGCGGTGAGCCGGTGCGTCTCACGGACGCCCCGCTCGGCGTCTCCGACCTGCGCCTCTCACCCGACGGCACGCGCCTGGCGTACCTCGCCCGCGTCCCCGAGGAGGGGCGGTACGTCACCGGCGGCGACCCGTCGGCCGAGCCGCCGCGGCACGTCACGACGTTCCGGTACCGGATGGACGGCGTCGGGTTCGTGCACGACCGCCCGCAGCACGTCCACGTGCTCACCCTCCCGGCCGACCCGGGCGCGTCCGACGCGCTGCCCGAGCCGACGGCCCTGACCTCCGGCGCCTGGGACGTCACGGACCCGGCCTGGCTGCCCGACGGCGACGCGCTCGTCGCCACGTGCACGCGGCACGCGGGACGGGAGCACGACGTCCGGCGCGACGTCGTCCTCGTCCCGGCGGGCGAGCGCGGGACCGACGCCGCCGCGCTCGTCGCGCTGACCGACGCCGACGCGGGCAGCCCGCTGCAGGTGGGGACCGTGCGGCCGGCCGCGGACGGGACCGCCCTGTGGCTCCAGGCCCGCGACCTCGGGCCCGACGGGCACGACACCGTCGCCGCCCTGACCGGTCTCTTCCGCCTCCCGCTCACCGGCACCGGCGCCGCGACCCGTGCGGCGGGGGCGCCCGAGCGCCTGACCGACCCGGAGAGCGTCGACCTGTCCGACGGCGTGCTCGTGCCCCTCGGGGACGGCGCCCTCGTCGCGGTGGAGGAGCGCGGCGCCGTGACGCTCGCCCACGTCGCGGCGGACGGCACGCTGCGCACCCTGCTCGACGCCCCGCACGTCGTGCTCAACGCCGACGCGGTGGCGGCCTCCGGCCCGGCCGTGGTCTCGGCGGCGCACCCGACGTCGTCGGGTGCGCTGCTGCGCGTCGACGTCGCGACGGGCGACGTGTCGACGCTCGCCGACTGGTCCGCGCCGCTGCGTGCGACCGGGCGCGTGCGCCGGCCGGTCGACCTCGTCGCCACCTCGCCCGACGGGTACCCCGTGCACGGCTGGGTGGTGACGCCGGATCCTGAGCGGTGGGGCGCCGGGCCGCACCCGACGCTGCTGATGATCCACGGCGGCCCGTTCGCCCAGTACACGCACGCGCTCTTCGACGAGGCGCAGGTCCTCGCCGGTGCCGGCTACGCGGTGGTGCTCGGCAACCCGCGCGGGTCCGCCGGGTTCGGGCGGGAGCACGGGCGGGCGATCCGGCGCGCGTTCGGCACGGTCGACACCGACGACGTCCTCGCTCTGCTCGACGCGGCGGTCACGCAGCACCCGGGTGTGCTGGACGGCGAGCGCGTCGGCGTCCTGGGCGGCTCGTACGGCGGCTACCTCACCGCCTGGCTCACGACACGCACCGACCGCTTCGCCGCCGCCGTCGTCGAGCGGGGCTTCCTCGACCCGGTCAGCTTCACGGGGTCGGCCGACATCGGCTGGTGGTTCGGGCTGGAGTACGTGGGTGACCACGCCACGCCCGAGGGGCTGGCGGCCGTCGCCGCGCAGTCGCCCATGGCCCACGTGGGTCAGGTCCGCACACCGACCCTGGTGATCCACTCCGAGCAGGACTGGCGCTGCCCGGTCGAGCAGGGGCAGCGCTGGTTCGTCGAGCTGCGCCGGCGCGGCGTCGAGGCCGAGCTCCTGCTGTTCCCCGGCGAGGGCCACGAGCTGACGCGCTCCGGACGGCCGCAGCACCGGGTCAGCCGCTTCGAGCACCTGCTCGCGTGGTGGGGGCGGCACCTGCCTGTCGGGTCGGCGGCCCGGACCCGGGGATGACGCGCCGGGGGCGTCGGCGCGCGCGACTACGCTGACGCGGTGCACCAGGCCCGGACGACCGACCCCACCCCCGCGGCGGCGGACGGCGTCCCGGACGGTGCCCGCGCGGACCGCGCCGCGGGCGTCCACGGGTCCGTCGAGGAGCTGCTCGACCTCGCCGTCGGGGCCCTCGGCGGCGGGCGCCGCGAGGGTCAGCGCACGATGGCGCTCGCCGTGGCCGACGCCCTGGAGTCGGGCGAGCACCTGCTCGTCCAGGCGGGCACGGGCACCGGCAAGTCCCTCGGGTACCTCGTGCCCGCGGTGCGGCACGCCGTGACGGAGGGCGAGCGGGTCGTCGTCTCGACGGCCACGCTCGCGCTGCAGCGGCAGGTCATGACGCGGGACCTGCCGCTGGTGACCCAGGCGCTCGCGGGTCGGCTGCCGCGTCCCGCCGACATCGCCCTGCTCAAGGGCTGGCACAACTACCTGTGCGTGCACAAGGTGGCGGGCGGCTACCCGGAGGACGACCAGGGCGCCCTGTTCGACGTCCCGGAGCGCCCCGGGGCGGCCGACCACCCGGCCCCCGCCGCCGACGAGGGCGAGCGCGAGACGCTCGGCGAGCAGGTCGTGCGGCTGCGCGAGTGGGCGCAGGAGACCGACACGGGCGACCGTGACGACCTCGTGCCCGGCGTCGCGGACCGCGCCTGGCGGCAGGTGTCCGTGACCGCCATGGAGTGCCTGGGCCAGACCTGCCCCATGCTCGAGGAGTGCTTCCCGGACGCCGCCCGGGCGCGCGCTCGCGAGGCGGACGTCGTCGTGACGAACCACGCGATGCTCGGGATCGCGGCGACCGGCTCGCCGAACGTCCTCCCCGAGCACGACGTGCTCGTCGTCGACGAGGCGCACGAGCTGACCGACCGCGTCACCGCGCAGGCGACCGCCGAGCTGTCCGTCGCCACCATCGAGCACGCCGCCCGGCTGGCGCGACGCCTCGGCGGCGTCCCCACGACCGACCTCGACACCGCCGCCCAGCACCTCGCGAGCGTGGTCGTCCCGCTGCCCGAGGGGCGCTTCCCGGACGGGTTGCCCGAGGGTGCCCGGCTGGCGGTCGCCGCCGTGCGCGACGCGGCGCGCACGCTCCTGACGGTGCTCAAGCCCGACGCCTCCACCAAGGGCCGGGCCGGGGCGGACGGCGGCATCAAGATGGCGAACGCGGCCATGCTCGCGCTCTTCGAGACCGCCGAGCGCATGGCCGCGGACCCCGAGGAGCTGCGCCACACCGTGCTGTGGTGCGCGCGCGGCGAGGACCGGCGCGGTCAGGTGACGACGCGGCTGCACGCGGCGCCGCTCGCGGTCGACGGGCTCGTCCGCACGCAGCTGCTCGCGGGCCGCACGGGCGTGCTCACCTCCGCGACGCTGGCCCTCGGCGGCTCCTTCGACCCCGTCGCCCGGTCCCTGGGGCTGGGCGCGCGCCCGGAAGCGGTGACGGGCCCGACGTCCGTGCCGTCGGCGGCGTCGGCGACACCGGCCGGGTCGGGCACCGCCACGGCCGGCGTGGGCTCGGCGGACGTGCTGCCCGGCACGGACCGTCCGGCGCGGTCCGAGCGGCCGGACACGGGCCGGTGGCGCGGCCTCGACGTCGGGAGCCCGTTCGACTACCCCCGGCAGGGCATCTGCTACGTCGCCCGGCGGCTGCCCACGCCCGGCCGGGAGCCGGCGACGGACGCGCAGCTCGACGAGATCGCGACGCTGGTGGAGGCCGCCGGCGGGCGCACGCTGGGCCTGTTCACCTCGCGCCGCGCGGCCCAGGTGGCGGCGGAGGCGATGCGTGAACGCCTCGACGTGCCCGTGCTGCTGCAGGGCGACGACCAGCTGCCCACGCTCGTCGCGCGGTTCGCCGCCGACGAGCCGACGTGCCTGTTCGGCACCCTCTCGCTGTGGCAGGGCGTCGACGTCCCGGGGCCCGCGTGCCGGCTCGTCGTCATCGACCGGATCCCCTTCCCGCGCCCCGACGAGCCGGTCCGCTCGGCGCGCGCGGACGCCGTGGCCGCCGCGGGCGGCAACGGGTTCATGGCGGTGTCGGCCACGCACGCGGCGCTGCTGCTCGCGCAGGGTGCCGGGCGCCTGGTGCGGTCGGGCGAGGACCGTGGCGTCGTGGCCGTGCTGGACCCGCGGCTCGAGACCGCGCGGTACGGGGAGTTCCTGCGCCGCTCCATGCCGCCGTTCTGGCGCACCACCGACCGCGAGGTCGTGCTCGCCGCGCTGCGGCGCCTGTCCGCCTCGGGCTAGCCTCGCGAGAGGACGTGCCGCCGGGCCGGCCCGTCCGGTGCGGACCGTGCCCGTGACGAGGGGAACCACCAGCCATGACGCAGGACATCGAGGGCGACGACGCCGCGCTGGCCGTCCCGACGCCGCAGCGCCGCACCTCGAAGGTCGGCATCGTCGGCGCCGGGGCCGTGGGCTCCACCATGGCGTACGCGGCGCTCATGCGCGGCGCCGCCCGGACCGTGGCGCTGCTGGACGTCAACCGGCAGAAGGTCGAGGCCGAGGTGCTCGACCTCAGCCACGGCATCCAGTTCATGTCCATGGCGGAGGTCGTCGGGTCCGACGACGTGTCGGTGCTCTCCGACTGCGACGTCGTGGTGTTCACCGCCGGTGCCAAGCAGCGGCCCGGCCAGTCCCGGCTGGACCTCGCCGAGGCGACCATCTCGCTCGTGCGGACCGTGCTGCCGGGCATCGTCGAGGTCGCACCCCACGCCGTGTACGTCATGGTCACGAACCCGGTGGACGTCGTCACGTACGCCGCCCTGAAGATCTCCGGCCTGCCCCCGGCGCAGCTGTTCGGGTCCGGGACGGTGCTCGACTCCTCCCGCCTGCGCTACCTCATCGCGCGGCACACGGGGGTCGCGGTGCAGAACGTCCACGCGTACGTCGCGGGGGAGCACGGGGACAGCGAGCTGCCGCTGTGGAGCTCGGCGTCGATCGGCGCGGTGCCGCTGCTCGAGTGGCCGGGCGTCGGCGGGCACGGTCCGCTGACCAGCGAGGTCCGCGAGTCCATCGCCAGCGAGGTCGTCGAGTCCGCCTACCGGATCATCGAGGGCAAGGGCGCGACGAACTACGCGATCGCCCTGGCCGGCTCGCGCATCATCGAGGCGGTCCTCAAGGACGAGCGGCGCATCCTGCCGGTCTCGTCGCTGCTCGACGGGTACCTGGGGATCTCGGACGTGTGCCTCAGCGTGCCCACGGTCGTGGGCTCGTCCGGTGTCGCCGAGCGCCTCGAGGTGCCGATGTCGTCGGACGAGCTGCTGGGGCTGCGCCGCTCCGCCGAGGCGGTCCGGTCGGTCGCACGCCGCTTCGGGTTCTGATCCCGGACGCACGTCGGCCGCCCCGGCGCGACCGCAGGACGACGAGCCGGCTCGTCGCGCGGTCCGAGGGGCGGCCGACGTCGCCGTGCTGCCGGCGGCGTGGGGTCAGAGGCTGCGCAGCACGCTGACGACCCGCCCCAGGACGGTGGCATCGTCGCCCAGGATGGGGGAGTACGCCGCGTTGTGCGGCAGGAGCCAGACGTGCCCGTCGGCGCGCTTGAGCGTCTTGACGGTGGCCTCGCCGTCGATCATCGCGGCGACGATCTCGCCGTTCTCCGCCACGGGCTGGCGGCGCACGACCACCCAGTCGCCGTCGCAGATCGCGGCGTCGACCATCGAGTCGCCCGCGACGCGCAGCAGGAACAGGTCACCCTCGCCGACGAGCTGGCGCGGCAGGGGGAAGACGTCCTCGACGACCTGCTCGGCGAGGATCGGGCCGCCGGCGGCGATGCGGCCCACGACGGGCACGTAGGACGGGGCCGGGGCGCCGTCGCGCTCCGGGGCGTCCGTCCCGAGGGCGAGGCCCGTCGGCGGGGTCAGGCTCGTCACCGAGCGCGCGTCGTCCGGCTGCACGACCTCGATGGCGCGCGGCCGGTGGGGGTCGCGGCGCAGGTAGCCCTTGCGCTCGAGCGCGGTGAGCTGGTGCTTCACGCTCGAGGGGCTGGTCAGGCCGACGGCCTCGCCGATCTCGCGCATGCTCGGCGGGTACCCGCGCGCCTCGACCGCGGCGCGGATCGTCTCGAGCACGAGCCGCTGGCGGGCGGTGAGGCCGTCGCTCACGTCCTCGGGCCCGGGCCCGAGCGCGGTCACGACGTCCGCGACGTCCTGCGCGTGCACCCCCGCCGTCCTCGTCGTCTGCCCGCCCACGGCGCCTCCTGGTCCCCGCGGCCTCCACCGCGTCGTCGCCCCGCCGGCCCTCCGGGGCGTCCGCGCTGGTCGGAGCCCGATGTCGGTGGTCGGTGGTGCACTTCCTGACGCGTCCCACCCTAGGGGTGCACGAGTGGCGGATCAAACATCTGTTCGAGCGTGTCTCGACGCGTGTCGGTGGGTTCTGCTAGAACTCGTACAGACGTTCGACGAACAGGTGTTCGAGACGACGGAGGGCAACGAGATGAGCGCGATGACGATCGCACCGGCGGTGACGGCACGGGCGCGGGTGCGTCAGCGGGAGGTCGTGGCGGGCGGGCGGCAGGCGCCGCTGCGTCTGACGCGACGCGGCCGCGTCGTGGTGTGGCTCCTCGCGGTCGGCCTCGCGCTCGGCGTCGGCGGCACGGCCCGGTCCGCGGTGGCCGACGGTCCTCGCCCCGCCCTGGAGGTCGAGCGCGTCGTCGTGGCCCCGGGCGACACGCTGTGGGGGCTCGCGGCGGAGGTCGCCGCGCCGGGCGAGGACGTCCGGGACGTCGTGCTGCGCCTCATCGAGCTCAACGCGCTGCCCGGCGCGGAGCTGACGGCCGGGCAGACGGTCCTCGTCCCCGCGGGCTGAGCGGTCCGTCCGGTGCCCGGCCCCGCGGGGCCCCGTCGCACCGGACCTCGGAGGCTCGGGCACGTCGGTGCCCGGGACGCGGCGCTGCTTGCGACCGTTCCCCGCACCGCCTACCGTCGCCACGTCCCGACCGGCGCCTCGGCGGTCGCGTCATGCCGCTCCCGAGAGGTCACCCGTGCACTGTCCGTTCTGCCGGCACACCGACTCCCGCGTCGTCGACTCGCGCACGTCCGACGACGGCGCCTCGATCCGTCGTCGGCGCCAGTGCCCGAACTGCCACCGCCGGTTCACGACGGTGGAGACCGCGAGCCTCTCGGTCGTCAAGCGGTCCGGTGCGACGGAGCCGTTCAGCCGGGAGAAGATCGTCAACGGCGTGCGCAAGGCCTGCCAGGGGCGCCCCGTCGGCGACGACGACCTGGCCCTCCTCGCCCAGAAGGTCGAGGAGACCCTGCGGTCCGCCGGCTCGGCCGAGATCGACGCGTACGAGATCGGCCTGGCGATCCTCGGGCCGCTGCGGGAGCTCGACGAGGTCGCGTACCTGCGCTTCGCCAGCGTGTACCAGGCGTTCGACTCCCTCGACGACTTCGAGTCCGCGATCGCGGTGCTCCGCGCCGAGCGCGAGCAGAACGAGCGCGCGGCGGCCTCCGACGGTCCGGGGGCGTCCGCCCGCTGACCGGCGGAGCGACGCCCGGACGGCCGACCGGTCCGGTGCGTCGCCGTGATTGTGCTGGTGCTGACGTCGCCGTTCCGTCACCCTGGGACCTCCCGACCCACCACGGAGGTGCCCATGGCGAACGAGAGGCCGACCTCGGCGAGTGACGAGGCCAAGGCGCGGTTCCGCGAGGCGCTGGAGCGCAAGAAGGCGCAGGGCCATCGGACGACCGACGGCACGCGGAACACCGGCCCGGTGCACGGGTCCGAGACCGCCGGACCGGTGCAGCGGCGCTTCCAGCGCAAGTCCGGCTCCGCCTGATCCGACGACGAGGGGCGGGTCACCTCCCAGGAGGTGACCCGCCCCTCGTCGTGCGGCTGCGGCCCGGCGCTGCGCGCCCCGGTCAGGAGAGCAGGCGCAGCCGCAGCGACTCGGGCCGACCGGCCAGTGCCTGGACGACGGCCGGCTCCACGGGTGTGCTCACGTCGGTGACCACGTAGCCCAGCTCGCCGCGCGTCGCGAGCAGCTGCCCCTCGATGTTCACGCCGTGCTCGGCGAGCGTCGCGTTGATGGTCGCCAGCACGCCGGGCACGTTGCGGTGCAGGTACGCGATGCGGTGGGCGTCGGGGCGCTGGTCCAGGGCGAGGTTCGGCAGGTTCACCGACAGGTTCGTCGACCCGGTCGCGAGGTGGTCGCGGACCTTGTTGGCGACGAACTGCCCGATCGCCTCCTGCGCCTCCTCGGTGGACCCACCGGTGTGCGGGGTCAGGATGACGTTCGGCAGGCCGCGCAGCTCCGACTCGAACGGGTCGCCCTTGCGCTTCGGCTCCACGGGGAAGACGTCCACGGCCGCGCCCACGACGTGACCCGCGAGCACGGCGTCGCGCAGCGCCGCGTAGTCGACGACGAAGCCGCGCGACAGGTTGAGGAAGATCGAGCCCGGGCGCATCCGGGCGAACTGCTTGGCGCCGAACATGCCCGCGTTGCCGCTGCGCCCGTCGACGTGCAGGGTGACCACGTCCGCCGTCTCGAGCAGCTCGTCGAGGGTGTCCATGCGACGGGCGTTGCCCAGGGCGAGCTTCTCGGCCGTGTCGTAGAAGACGACGGACATGCCGAGGTTCTCGGCGAGCACCGACAGCTGCGTGCCGATGTTGCCGTAGCCGACGATGCCGAGCGTGCGGCCGCGGACCTCGTGCGCGCCGGTGGCGGACTTGTTCCAGATGCCGGCGTGCATCTCCTTGTCGAGCACCGTGAGGCGTCGCGTGAGGGCGATGATGTCCGCGATCGCGATCTCCACGACCGAGCGCGTGTTCGAGAACGGCGCGTTGAAGACGGCGATGCCCCGCGCGGCGGCGGCGTGCAGGTCGATCTGGTTCGTGCCGATGCAGAACGCGCCGACCACCTCGAGGTCCGGTGCCGTCGCGAGCACCTCGGCCGACACCTGGGTCTTGGACCGGATCCCCAGCACCTGCACGCCGGCGAGGGACTCGACCAGCTCGTTCTCGTCGAGCGCACCCGTGCGGGTGACGACGTCGAAGCCGGCCGTCTCGAGGATCTGACGGGCCTGGGGGTGGAGGTTCTCCAGCAGCAGCGCGGTGGGCACGCCCCATGGTGCGCCCGGTCCGCGTCGTGGACCAAAGCCGTCCCGGTCACCGGACGCCGCGCCCACCTCCCGTGGGCGCGGCGTCCGGTCAGGCGTGGCGCGTCAGCGTGCGGTGCAGGTGAGCGTCGGGGTGCCGTCGCCCGAGGCGGTCGAGAGGAGGAAGCCGAACGTCGTCGAGGCACCCGGGCGCAGCGCCCCGTTCCAGCCGGCGTCGCGCGCCTGCAGCGCCCCGCCCGTGCCGCTCACCGTGGCGTTCCAGGACTGCTGCAGGCTCGCGCCGGCGGGCAGCGCGAGACCCACGGTCCACCCGGCCAGCGCGCTGCTGCCGGCCGTCACGGTCACCTCGCCCTGGAGGCCCCCGGGCCAGCGTGACGCGGCGCGGAACGTCGCCGTGCACCCCGCCGGCGCAGCGGTCGGGGTCGCCGTGGTGGTCGGGCGCGGGGTCGCCGTCGGGGTCGGCCGCGGCGTGACCGTCGCCGTCGCGGTCGGCCGCGGGGTCGCCGTGGCGGTGGGCGACGGGGTCGGCGTCGGCACCGGGGTCGCGGGCGCGCCCCACGCCTGCGTGCCGTCGAGCCACGCGGCCCGGCGCAGCGCCCAGTCCTGCACCTCCTGCACCTGACCGCGCCACGTGCCCGTCGTGGAGGTGATGAACGGGCCCACCATGCGCGTCGTCAGGTTCGGGTAGCGCCGCACGTTGCGGGCCGCGGCGTTCTCCACCTCGGCGCTCAGCTCTGCGACGCGGGTGCGCAGGGCGGCGTCGGACAGCGGCCCGCGTCGCAGCTCCTGCCAGCGGGCCCGGACGCGGTTCGCGAACGCAGGGTCCGCCATGAGCACGCTGAACCAGTCGGTGGCGACGGTCTGCCGCGTCTGCTGGTACTGCCACCCGGCCACCTGGTCGTTGCCGAAGTAGCCGCCCACGCCGAAGGTCAGGTCGTAGTCCCACAGGGGGCCCGCCGTGAGCTTCCCCCCGCGGTCCTTGTACAGGTAGACGCTGCGGTAGTACGCGTCCATGTTCCGGCTCAGCTCGTTCACGACCACCAGGTCGACGAAGGAGTCCACCTCGATCAGCGACGGGTACCCGGTCGTCGGGTCGGCGCGGCCCGGGCTGTGCAGCACGTCGTGGACCCGCTGCACGTACTGCGTGATCCACGCCTGCTGCTGGGGCACGAGGTCGTCGGGGTCGTGCACCTCGAGGTCCCTCCAGCACGTCGCCGCGGCGCCCGTGCAGCGCAGCGTCGTGCCCTCGGTGGCCATCCACTCGAACTTGAGGACGTAGCCGCCCTCGACGGCGGGCGGGGCGACGTCGTCCGCGTCGAGCTTCTTGAGGTCGAGCCGGTTCTTCTGGTTCTTGACCGTCTCGAGCAGCAGGTACACGCCTCGGTAGTCGTCGGCCGCGACCGGTGCCGCGTCGTCGTTCACGTACACCTCGACCAGGCGGTACCGGGGCACTGCGAGCCCCAGCTCGCGGCCGATGTCGAGCACCAGGGCCTCGCGGATCAGCGACTTGTCCGCGAACGGCCCGCGCAGCACCCAGTCCGACTCGGCCGGCATGCCGAAGAACGGCAGGTCGAGGTCGTCGCCCTCGGCGTCCCACAGCTCGAGGCGGTACGGCTTCTTGTCGAACATCCGGCTGGACTGCCCCCGCAGCCGGTAGCCGGTGCGGCCGACGAGCGTCGGCGCGGCGGTGAGCGACGTCGTGCCGTCGCCGGGCTGGAACTCCATGACCGCCGCCGGGTGGTAGTCGTCGCCCACGGCTCCGCGGCCGAACGAGTCGACCAGCAGCACCGGCAGGTCGTGCGCGTCGGTCACGGCGGTCGCCACGTACTGCGCGGCGGCGGGCGCCCCCGTCGCGGTGCCGCCCACGAACGCCTGCGCACGGACCTCGGTGCTGCGGGTCAGGCGCAGCGGTGCGGAGTAGACGGGGGAGGACGCCGTGGGCGCCGAGCCGTCCGTCGTGTAGCGCACCTGGGCCCCTGCGACGGAGGTGCCGAGCGCGACGGACACCTCGCCGCGGAACGTGCCGGGTGGCACGGAGAACGTCACGTCCCCGAGCAGACCGGTGTCGACCGCGGCCACCGCGGCGGCGGCCGCGCCCGGCGGTGCGGCATGGGCGAGCGGGGCGCAGACCGGGACGGCCAGCGCGGCGGCGAGCGCCGCGGCGACGACGGCGCGTCGGACGGGACGGGGCATGGCGTGCCTCCTCGGGCCCGGTGGCCGGGCCGGTGCGGGCGTCGACCGACGGTGGCCGGCGCGGGGGTGGCCGGCGCGAGCGCCGGCGCGGGTCACTCCGCCGTGCTGGCGGGCACGACGTGGGGGAGCAGGTGGCGGTGCAGCGTGCGGTTCCAGCGCGTCGCGGGGAGCTCCGGGCGCAGCGCGGCCAGGCCCGTCGCGTACTTCGAGATCCGCACGGGCCGGTGCCCGTGGGCCCACAGCAGGCGGTCCGCCGCCGAGGCCGTCGACCCGGACTTCGTCTCGACGACGGCGAGGTGCCGCAGGTGCAGGGGGGCGCGTCCGTCGTCCCACGTGAGGCCGACGTCGACCGTGAGCCGGCTCGCCGTGGCGGGCAGCAGGAGCGTGGCCCGCGCGTACCGCGTGACGAGGACGGGGGCGAGGGGGACGTCACCGAGCGCCGCGAGCCCGCGCGCGACGAGGGTCGCCGCGACGAACTCGCGTCCCGGGGTGACGTCGTCCCGGTGGCCGATCGGGTGCGCGACGCGCTCCTTGACGGTCGTGCCGCGCGGCCCCCGCGTCTTGACCTCGAGCCAGCAGCCGCCGGAGTCGAGGTAGGTGCGGGTGCGGACCTTGAAGCGGCGGCGCCGCCGGTGGGCGGCGAGCCGGTAGGCGACGAGGTCGTCCGTGTCGAAGTACACCGACTCGTAGTCGAACACCCGCAGGTCGTCGATGCGCAGGACGCTGGTGTCCGCGGGCAGCGCGTACAGCAGGGTGCGCACGGCCTCGACGGGGACCAGGTACTTGCGGTCGACGCGCGTCTGCAGCGAGGCGGCGGCGACGAGGGCGTCCAGCCCGACCGTCCGCATCCCGTCGAGCGGCTCGACCAGCGCGTCCCGCGGCGCGGGCGCGTGGTCGCGGGCCGTCGCGACCGTCTGGGCGCTCACGCCGCCCCCGTGGTCCCGCGGCCCACCGCCGGCGCCGGCAGCGCCTCGGCGTGGGCGGCGCGCGAGGCCGGCCGCCGGGTGGTCCGGCGCCGGCCGGAGGGGGACACGATCGCCTCGTAGCGGACGTCGACCCACGTGGTGTCGTTCACCAGGTCGACGCGCTGGACGCTGACCGTGTGGACGCGTGCGCCGAGCAGCCCCTCCAGGCGCGCGACGAGCGCGACCTCGTCGACGTGCGCACCGTCCAGGACGAGCTCCTGCCGGTGGTGGCGGTGCAGCAGGCGCGGGTGGTCGCCCGCGAGGACGGCGACGAGCAGCAGCGCCATGAGCGCGGGCCCGTGCCAGAGCTGCGGCGCGGGCAGCGCCCCCAGGATGCCCAGCGCGAGCGCCGCGAAGTAGTAGGCGACCTCCCGCTGGTCGATCTCCGTCGACCGCAGCCGGATGATCGACAGGACGCCGAACAGGCCGAGCCCGAGGCCCGCGCCGACGCCCCCGGCCCCGAGGGACGAGGCCACGGCGAGCACGCCGACGTTGACGCCGACGAACGCCACCACGAGGTCGCGGCGGCGGTGCCGGCGGAAGTACGTCCACGTGAGCAGGCCCACGGCGACGAGATCGGCCGCGATGAGCACGAGTCGGTCCATGACGCGGTGCACCCCCTGCTGTGCCGTCGGCCGTCCACCGGGTGAACCGCGGGTGGACGGTGTGCGAACGACACGGACACTGGGCGCCCTGTGGTCCGGGGGTCAACGTCCTAAACGATTTCCGTATCGATATCGACAACGTTCTCCACGGCCTGCGCGACGGCGCCTCCGCCCGGGTCGCCGGGAGTCACGGCAACCCGGGGCGGGCGCGCGTCAGAGCTGCTCGAACCCCTCCGGCAGGGGTCGGGCGTGGACCACGTGCAGCACGCGGGTCGGACGCGTCATGGCCACGTACAGGTCGCCCGCGGACGCGGCCAGCACCTCCGCCGGCTCCACGAGGACCACGGCGTCGAACTCGAGCCCCTTGGCCTGGCCCGGGGTGAGGACGACGAGCGGCGCGTCCAGGTCGACGACGTCGCCGACCGGGGGGGTGTGCCCTCGCGCCCGCAACGCCGCCACGAGGTCCGCCGTCCGCGCCGGGACCGCGACGACCGCCGTCCGTCCGGTCCCGCCCGCGCCCCGGACCTCGGCGACGAGGGCGTCCGCGGCGTCCGCCGCGTCGGGCAGGAGGCGGTCCTCCGTGGTGGCCCCCGCGACGCGGAGCGCGTCCGGCACGTCGCGCGCGGACGTCTGCGGGCTCACCGGCAGGTCGGCGGCGCGCGCCACGCGCTGCGCGGTCTCCGCGACCGTGCCGGGCGTGCGGTAGTTCACCGTGAGCTCCGCGAGGCGCCAGCTCCCGCGCAGGACGGGGTCGAGCGTGCGCGCCCAGCTGCGCGCCCCCGCCCGGGACGAGGTCTGCGCGACGTCGCCGACGATCGTCAGGGAACGCGTCGGCACGCGCCGCAGGAGCGCGCGCCAGGCCATGGCCGACAGCTCCTGCGCCTCGTCCACGACGACGTGCCCGTAGGTCCAGCTGCGGTCCGCGGCGGCCCGCTCGGCCGTCGTCAGCGAGGGGCCCGAGCTCGCGAACCGGTCGGCGAGGGCCTCCGCGGACACCATGTCGCCCGCGCCGGTCGAGCGCAGCACGTTGCGCGCGTACTCGACCTCCTCGGCGCGGCGCTGCGCGTCCGCGCGTGCCTGCGCGCGGGCCGCCTGGTCGTCCTCGCCGAGCAGCTCGGCGGCCTCGTCCAGCAGCGGCACGTCCGCCGGCGTCCAGGGGGCGTCGGCGGGTCGCGCGAGCAGGCGACGCTCGTCGGGCGTCAGCTCGGGCGCCGCGGCCTCGAGCCGGTGCGGCCGGCTCCACAGGTCCGACAGGAGCTTCTGCGGCGTGAGCGGCATCCACGCGAGGTTGAGCGCGATGCGGATCTCGCGCGTCGTGCGCAGCTCCTCGACGATCTCGGCGCGGTCCTCGGGCGGCACGTCCCACGCGAGCTGCGCGACGTACTGCTCGGCGAGGCGCCCCAGCATGTCCCGCACGAACGTCACGCGCGCCTGGTTGTGCGGCTTGTGGTTGCGCCGCGCCCGGTTGATGGCCGCCGCCACGTCGCGCGGACGGACGACCACCGTGCGACCGTCCACGCGCACGCGCACCGGCTCCGCGGGGACGCGCTGGCGCTGCCGGACGGCGCGTGCGATCACCCGGGCCATGACCGCTCGGCCCTTGACGGCGGCGACCGCGTCGTCCTCCGTGCCGCGCGCCTCGACCCCCGGCACCAGCTCGGCGACCGTCGCGGTCACGACCCCCGTCTCCCCGAGGGACGGCAGGACCTGGTCGATGTAGCGCAGGAAGGTGCGCGACGGGCCGACGAGCAGCACGCCGGAGCGCTCCAGCAGCCGCCGGTGGTGGTACAGCAGGTACGCGGCCCGGTGGAGGGCCACCGCGGTCTTCCCCGTGCCCGGGCCGCCCTGCACGACGAGCGCGCCGGCCAGGTCCGAGCGGATGATCGCGTCCTGCTCGGCCTGGATGGTCGCGACGATGTCGCCCATCCGCCCGGTGCGGCCGCTGGCCAGGGCCGCGAGCAGCGCCCCCTCGCCGGACAGGCCCGTCAGGCTGTCCGGGTCGACGCCCGCCGCGGTCAGCGCGTCGAGGTCGAGGACGTCGTCCTCGAGGCCCGTGACGCGCCGGCCGGACGTCACCAGGTGGCGGCGGCGCACGACGCCGTCGGGGCGGGCCGACGTGGCGCGGTAGAAGGACTGCGCGGCGGGGGCGCGCCAGTCGGTGAGCAGCGGGGACTGCTCGTCGTCCGTCAGGCCGATGCGCCCGATGTAGCGGCGCTCGCCGTCCGCGAGGTCGAGGCGGCCGAACGCCAGGCGCTCCTCGACCGCCTCGAGCTGCGCGACGCGGTCCTCGTAGAGGGTGGCGAACGCGTCCCGCTCGGACCGGTTCTGCGGGGAGCCGGACGGCCCCTGTCGGCGCACCTCGGCGAGCCGGCGGCGCGCGTGGGCGCGCAGCTCGTCGAGGCGCGCGTACAGGCCGTCGACGACCTCCTGCTCGGCGTCCAGCTGCCGCTCGCTGCCTGCCACCTGCGTGCTCACCCCCGGTCGTCCGCCGTGCGGGCGCACGGACGGCCGACCATTATCCGACGTCGGAGGGCCTGCCCGTGCCCGTACCGAGGGGTGGGTCGCCCTGGACGGACGACCGGGTGGCTGCGGCCGACCTGCCCTACAGTTCACCCTGCGCGGCTCGCACCCGCGGGCGCGATCTTCGGGAAGGACGGGTGTGACCAGCTCCCCGGCGACGTCGGACGGCGACGTGCGCGGCGTCACCGGCGTCGACGTCCACCTGCGCATCCTCCTCGTCGAGGACGACGAGGGCGACGCCCTCCTGGTCCAGGAGCACCTGGCCGACGCGGGCCTGGCCCAGGACATCGTGTGGGCGCGGTCCGTCGACGAGGCGCTCACGCACCTCGACGCCGACTGCGTGCTGCTGGACCTCGGCCTGCCGGACGCGATGGGTCTCGGGGCCCTCGAGCGCGTGCTCGCGGCGGGTGCGCCGCCCATCGTCGTGCTCACCGGCCTCACCGACACCGACGCCGGCCTCGCCGCGCTCGCGGCGGGTGCCCAGGACTACCTCGTCAAGGGGGACGTCGAGGGCGACAGCCTGGCCCGCGCCGTGCGCTACGCCGTGCAGCGCCGCCGGCTCGAGGACACCGACCGCGCGCTGTACCGCAGCCTGGTCCGCGCCGCCGAGAACACGCGGCTCGAGCGCGCGCTCCTCCCGCGCCCGGCCGTGACCGACCCGAGCCTGGAGGTCCGCGTCGGCTACCGCGCCGGCCGCCAGGGGCTGCTCGGCGGTGACTTCTACGACGTGGTCGAGCGCCCCGACGGGACCGTCCTCGCGATGGTCGGCGACGTGTGCGGGCACGGGCCGGACGAGGCGGCACTCGGTGCGACGCTGCGCACGGCGTGGCGCACGCTCGTCCTCGCGGACGTCCCGGCCGACGACGTCCTCGGCCTGCTCGAGCGCGTGCTCGCGGCCGAGCGGGCGCGGCCCGAGGTGTTCACGACCGTCTCGATGCTCGCGATCGCGCCGGACCGGCGGTCGGCCGACCTGTACCTGGCCGGCCACCCCGTCCCGCTGCTGCTCGGCGACCGCGCGGTCGGCGACCGCACCCGGCTGCTGCCCGCGGACGCCCGGGGGCGCGCCCTCGGGATCCCGGTCGGCGGGGGCTGGCCGGCCCGGCACCTCGAGCTCGGGACGTCGTGGCGCGTGCTCATGTACACGGACGGGCTGCTCGAGGCGACCGTCGGCGACGGCACCGACCGGCTCGGCAAGGCGGGCCTCGTCGAGGTCGCGGACGCGACCCTGCGCGCGACGCGCGACGCCCCGGCCCCCGTCCCCGGCGAGGAGGAGGACCCCGTGCTCGGGCACCTGATCGGCGCGGTGCGCGCGCTGCACGGCGGCGACCTGGTCGACGACGCCGCCGTCGTCCTCGTGGGGTGGGACGCGTGAGCGCGCCACGCGGGTCGGCGACCCTGCGCCGGCGCCTGGGCATCCTCTTCGCGTCGGCGGGGGTCGTGCTGGGCGTCGTCGTCGTGCTGACCGGCACCGTCTTCGCGCGCACGCTCACCCTGCAGGAGGCGGTGACGCAGGACTACTTCGAGGCGGTGACGGAGACGGACCGCGCGCTGGTCTCGCTGGTCGACGCGGAGACCGGGCTGCGCGGCTACGCGCTCACCGGTGACCCCGTGACGCTCGAGCCCTACCACCGCTCGCTCGACGGCTCCGCCGACTTCGAGCGCACCGCGCGCGCCGTCGCCGACCTGTCGGGGGACGCGACGATCCTCGAGGACTACGACGCGGCCCGCGACGCGGCGCGCGTCTGGTACCAGGACCACGCGGAGCCCCTCATCGCGCAGATCGAGGACGAGGGCGTCGCCTCGGTGCGGCCCGAGCAGGTCGAGGAGGGGCGCGTCTACTTCGACGAGGTCCGTGCGTCGGTCGGCGCCTACCTCGAGCACCTGCGCACGGTGCGAGGCGCAGCCGGCCAGGAGCTGCAGCGGATGACCAACCTGTCCGCGGTGCTGCTCACGACGGTGGTGCTCACGTCCGTGGTGGTCGGCCTGCTCGTCTGGGGCGCGCTGCGCCGCTGGGTCGTCGAGCCCGTCGACGCGCTGGCGGCCGACGCCCGCGCCGTCGCGGAGGGCGACCTCGACCACCAGGTGGCGGTGCGAGGTCCCGGGGAGATCGAGGAGCTCGCCCACGACGTGGAGCAGATGCGCGTGGCACTCGTGGCCCAGCTGGGCGAGCTGCGCGCGTCCCGCGCCGAGATCGCGGACGCCCACGACCGGCTCACCGAGCAGGCCGAGGAGCTGCGCCGGTCCAACCGCGACCTCGAGCAGTTCGCGTACGTGGCGTCCCACGACCTGCAGGAGCCGTTGCGCAAGGTGGCGAGCTTCACCCAGCTGCTGCAGAAGCGCTACGGCGGCCAGCTCGACGAGCGCGCGGACCAGTACATCGAGTTCGCGGTCGACGGCGCGAAGCGCATGCAGCGGCTCATCCAGGACCTGCTGGGCTTCTCGCGCGTGGGCCGCATCGGCGGCGAGGTGGTCGACGTCGACCTCGGCAAGGCGCTGGAGCGGTCGCTGGACCAGCTCGACGAGCGGCTCACCGAGGCCGGCGCGGAGGTCACGCACGACCCGCTGCCCGTCGTGCGGGGCGAGGAGGCGCTGCTCGTGCAGCTCTTCCAGAACCTCGTCGGCAACGCCGTGAAGTTCCGCCACCCCGAGCGGCCCCCGCGTGTCCACATCGGGGTGCGGCGCGTGGAAGACTCCTGGGAGCTCGAGTGCCGTGACAACGGCATCGGGATCGACCCCCAGTACGCCGAGCGGGTCTTCGTGATCTTCCAGCGGCTGCACGCCAAGGACGTCTACGAGGGCACGGGCATCGGCCTGGCGCTGTGCAAGAAGATCGTCGAGTTCCACGGCGGTCGGATCTGGATCCCCGAGACCGAGGGGGAGGGCACCACCATCCGGTGGACGCTCCCCGCGGTCGGGGACTGACACCCCCGGTGCGGGGACGGACGGAGCGGTAGTGGCGGACCAGAAGACCATCGAGGTGCTCCTCGTCGAGGACGACCCGGGCGACGTCCTGATGACGCGCGAGGCGTTCGAGCACAACAAGGTCCGCAACCGGCTGTCCGTCGTGGCCGACGGCGTGAGCGCGATGGAGTTCCTGCGCAAGGAGGGCGAGCACGCCGACGCCCCGACGCCGGACCTGATCCTCCTCGACCTCAACCTGCCGCGCATGGACGGCCGCGAGGTGCTCGAGGCGCTCAAGTCCGACGCGAAGCTGCGGGCGATCCCGGTCGTGGTCCTGACGACCTCGGAGGCCGAGGAGGACGTGCTGCGGATGTACTCGCTGCACGCCAACGCGTACGTCACGAAGCCGGTCGACTTCGACCGCTTCATCGACGTGGTCCGCCAGATCGACGAGTTCTTCGTCGAGGTCGTGCGCCTGCCCGGTCGCTGACCGCGGCGCCGCCGCGGGAAGAGCGGGGGGCCCCGCGGCGTTGCACCCGGTGCAAGGGATCGACGACGCGAGCGAGTGGAGCGACATGCTGGACCCCCGGGGCATCTACGACGTGGACGTGGACCTCGCCGAGCGCCTCGACGCGCGCACGGCGGGCGGCACGGGACCCGTGCTGCTGCACGCCGTGCGCGGGTTCGTCGACGCCGGCCAGGCCGGGCAGGTCGCGGTCGAGCACCTCACGTCGACCGGCACGGCCGAGCGCCTGGTGACGTTCGACGTCGACCAGCTCGTCGACTACCGCTCGCGGCGTCCGGTCATGACGTTCGACGGCGACGGCTGGTCGGACTACGCGGCGCCCGAGCTCGTCGTCGACCTGTTCGAGGACGCCGCCGGCGTGCCGTTCCTGCTGCTGCACGGCGTCGAGCCGGACGTGCAGTGGGAGCGCTGGGTCGCCGCGGTCCGGCAGGTGGTCGAGCGCTTCGACGTGCCGCTGGTCGTGGGCGTCCACGGCATCCCCATGGGCGTGCCCCACACCCGGCCCGTGTCGCTGACGGCGCACGCGACCCGCCCGGAGCTGGTCGCCGACCACACCGCGTTCTTCGGGACCGTGCAGGTGCCGGCCAGCGCGAGCGCCCTCCTCGAGCTGCGGCTGGGGGAGCAGGGGCACGACGCGATCGGCTTCGCGGTCCACGTGCCGCACTACCTGGCCCAGTCGCCGTACCCCGCGGCCGGGCTGGCCGCCCTGCGCCAGGTCGAGCGCGCGACCGGGCTGGACCTGCGTGCCGCGGCGCTCGAGCCGGCGGCCGAGGACGCGATGCGCGAGGTCGAGCGCCAGGTGGCGCAGTCGCCCGAGGTCGCAGCGGTCGTCGAGGCCCTCGAGGAGCAGTACGACGCCTTCACGCGCAGCATCGGCCGCACGAGCCTGCTCGCGCAGACGACCGACCTGCCGACGGCCGAGGAGATCGGCGCCGAGCTCGAGCGCTTCCTCGCGGAGCAGGCGGACGGCGGCCCGGAGCGCTGACCCCGGGGACGGACCGACCGCGCGCCTCCGGCCGCCCGGACGTCGTGACCGGATCGTTGTCGTGAGAGACGGACGGGCGTCCACGAGACGTGGCGTGCGCCACATCGTGCGTGCAAGGATGCAGCCGTTGCAGTGACGTACGGACGCTCGACCGGACCCGTGGTCGCCCCCCGCCCCGGCGGGACCCGCGGAACCGTCGGCCCTCGGGTCGGACCACCCGGTGCAGGACGTGAGGCATTGCGGCGCGGTACGGGCACGGGGCCCGTGCTGTTCACCCGGTGGGACGTGAAGGAAGCACGACATGGCACAGGGCGCGGTCAAGTGGTTCAACTCCGAGAAGGGCTACGGGTTCATCGCCCAGGACGGCGGCGGTGCCGACGTCTTCGTCCACTACTCGGCCATCGACTCGCAGGGCTACCGCACGCTCGACGAGGGTCAGCGCGTGGAGTTCGAGATCACCCAGGGCGCGAAGGGGCCGCAGGCGGAGCACGTCCGCCCGCTGTGACCCGTCCCCGGCGTCGGTCCGGGGCACGCTGACGACGGGACCGTCCCCCTCGGGGCGGTCCCGTCGTCGTACCAGAGGGCTTCCACGGGCTCGCCGTCACGACGGCGGGCGACCGGTCAGTCGCCCGTGGCGGCTGCGGGAGCGGCCGTGCCGGTGAGGCCGTCCGGAGCCCACGGCCGCGGGTCGGTGCGCACGACGGCCGCACCGGCGAAGGCGTCCAGCTCGGCCCCGACCAGCACGCGGGCGGGCACGGGCAGGGTGCGCAGCGTGCGCGCGAGCCCGGGGTCGTCGAGCAGCCCGTCCTCGTCGGTGCCCGCGAGCACGAGGTTGCCGTAGTGCCGGCCGCGCAGCTGGCCCGGCTCCGCGACGACCGCCACGTGGCGGAAGACGGCGCGCAGGGTGGCCGCCTCGGCCCGCGCGAGGGCGAGCGGGGGCCGGTCCGCGCAGTTCGCCAGGTACACGCCGCCGGGACGCAGCACGCGGGCGACGTCGCGGGCGACCTCGACCGTCGTCAGGTGGTCCGGCGTGCTGTCGCCGGCGAACACGTCGCGCACGACGACGTCGAGCGACGCGTCGGCGACGCGCGCCAGCTCGGCCCGCGCCTCTCCGGTGCGCAGCCGGAGCCGGGGTGCGCGCGGGAGCGCGAACCAGGTGCGGACGAGGCGGGCGAGCTCGCCGTCGAGCTCGACGGCGAGCTGACGGGCTCCCGGGTACCGGTGGGCGAGCGTGCGCGCCAGGGCGCAGCCGCCTGCGCCGAGGTGCAGCACGGCCGGCTCCGGCCGGTGGGCGGCGAGCGTGTCGACGACCGCGGCCATCTGCTGCATGTACTCGAAGTCGAGCAGGTCGGGGTCGTCCAGGTCCACGAACGAGCTCGGCACGCCGTTGACGAGCAGGGTCGCGGCCCGGGGGCGGCCGGGCTCGGGCACGACCTCCGCCGTGCCGGTCGCGACGGCCACGGGTCCCGTCGGCCACGGCGCCGCGTCGCCTCCGGGTGTCGGTGGTCGGCGGGAGGATGCGGAGCGGCGGGCCACACCGCCACGGTAACCGTCACGGACGGCGACGGGGGATTGCGCGATTCGAACAGGTGTTCGATGATGGTGGCGGCGGGTCGTCCGCCGTGACGGGAGGTGGGTGCGATGACGGGTCACGTGAGCGTCCTGCGCAGCGGTGCGGCCGCGTCCGCGGTGCCGCCGCAGACAGCGGACCTGCTCGCGCGCGCGGACGCGGAGCTGCTGGCCGCCCAGTTCTCCGGCGAGCCGTGGGAGAAGTTCTCGCACGCCCACCTGGCGGCGCTGCGCGCCGGTGCCGGCCTCGTCGCCGCGCGGGGACGACCGGCAGGGCGCGGCGCCCCCCGCACCGTCTGGGGCATGCTGGACTCGGTCGCTCCCGAGGTCCACACGTACTCGGCCTTCTTCGCCCAGTCCGCCCCGCTGCGCTCGGCGGTCGACGCCGGCCGGTTCGACCTCGTCTCCGAGGCCCGTGCCGAGCGGGCCCTGTGCGCCGCCGAGGACCTCGTCGACGCGGTGCGCGCCCTGCTGGCCGAGGGCGCCGACGGCGCCGACGTGCCGCACGTCGCGACCGCACGGTGAGGGGCGACCTCGTGGAGGACGGCTGCCACGTGCTCCACGTGGAGGTCGAGGACCTCCCGGTGCAGGTCGCCGTCGCCCACCGCCCCGAGCTGTCCGGCTTCCCGGTCGTCGTGCACGTGGACGGGACGGTGCTGGACGCCTCCGCAGCGGCACGGGCCGCCGGCGTGGCAGCGGGGGAGCCGCTGGATGCGGCGCTGGCACGGTGCCGCGGTGCCGTGCCGGTGCCCGCCGACCCCGACGCCCACGCGCGGGTCGCGGCCGGCCTTCTCGACGTGCTGACCGAGCTGACCCCGCTCGTCGAGCGCGTCGGGCCGGCGGCGGCGTTCGTCGACGTCGCGGGCGCGCTCCGCCGCCACGGGAGCCCGGCGAGGATCGCCTGGCTGGTGCGCGACCGTGTCCGGGCGCGGCACGGGGTGTCCTGCGCCGTGGGGGTGGCGGCGACGAAGGTCGTGGCCCGCCTCGCGGGCAGGGCCGCCGGCCCGGACGGCGTGCTCCTCGTCCCGCGCGCCGCGTCCGCCCGCTTCCTGCGTCCGCTCCCCGTCACCGTGCTGCCGGAGGTCGAGGGGACGGTCGAGGCCGTGCTCGCCGAGCACGGCATCAACGCGCTCGGAGAGCTCGCGTCCGCGTCGCCGGCCGGTGTGCGCCGGGTGCTCGGACCCGTGGCCGCACGGCGCCTGCAGGACCTGGCGTGGGGGCGCGACCCGCGTCCGGTCGTCCCGGTCCCTCGGCGTGCCGAGGTGGACGAGCTGCGGGTGGAGACCCCGTGCGCGGACGCCGGTGGTGACCGCGGCCGGCTCGAGCGGTCCGTGCGCGTCCTGGCTCGTGAGGGCGCCGCGCTGCTGCGGGCGCAGGGGAGGTCGACGCGGCGCGTCGACCTCGTGACGGTCACGGCGGACGGCGCGGTCCTGACGCTCTCACGCGCGCTCGCCACGCCGACCCGCGGCGAGCACGAGCTGCACCTGGTCACCCGGTCGCTCCTGGCGGGTACGACGTGGACGGCGGTGCCGGAGACGCTCCGACTCGTGCTGGGTGCGCTCGACGCGCCCCGGTCGTCCTCGGGGGCGGATCGGGCCGCCGGTCGCCCCGGGGACGGCGACGAGACCGGGCCGGAGGCACCCGCCGACGCCCCTGCGGGCGCGCGGAGGGGCGCCCGGCAGATCCGACCGGCCAGAGTCACCCTCGTGCGGGGCCCCTCGACTACCACCATCGTCACCGCCGACATATCCTGAACGTCACACACAGTCCACCGGAGTGCGACGGGGGTCGGGATGCCACTCTCCGAGTACGAGCAGCGCGTTCTGGAGCAGATGGAACGTCAGCTCACGTCTGACGACCCTCGGCTCGCGAACACGCTGACGAGCCGCGGCGGTCGCCGCCCCGTGACGCGTTACGTCGTCGCCGGTGCGGGTGCCGTCGTCGGTCTTCTGCTGCTGGTCGTCGGGGCCGCGTCGTCGCTGCCGTGGCTCGGCGCCCTCGGTTTCGTCGTCATGTTCGCCGCGGTCGCGTACGCGTTCGCGGCACCGCGCCGCGCGCGGTCCGGCCCTCAGGGCGCGGTGCGTCCCGACGGCACGGTGCGCCGCCCGTCGGCAGCGCGCCCGGCGGGGCGCAAGCAGGGCTTCATGAGCCGGCTCGAGGAGCGCTGGGACCGACGCCGGCACGAGGGCGGTCGCTGACCAGCTCATCCGCCCGGTCCCGCACCTGGGTCACCCACTCGTCGAGCGCCGCCGGCCCCACGGCCGGCGGCGTCGGCGTGTCACGGCGGCTCTCGACTGCGGCCGACGTGCCGCTCGCGCGGCCCGGCGAGGGCCGGTCGTACCGGTGTGCGTGGCGTCGTCGGTCTGCTGCTCGTCCGGGCCGCGTCGTCGGCTGCCGTGGCTCGGTCCTCGCGCGTCCCGTCGTCAGGTTGGTCGCGGTGGACGGCACCGCGGCGCGCGCGGCCCCGACCTCAGGGGGCGGCGCGTCCCGACGGGGCGGTGCACCATCCGTGGGCGGCGCGCAGGTCCGGGCGCGAGCAGGGCGTCATGAGCCGGCTCGAGGAGCGCTGGGACCGACGCCGGCACGAGGGCGGTCGCTGACCAGCTCACCCGCCCGGTCCCGCACCTGGGTCACCCACTCGTCGAGCGCCGCCGGCCCCACGGCCGGCGGCGTCGGCGCGTAACGGCGGCTCTCGACGGCGTCGACGAGCCGCTCGAACGCGGAGAGGGCGGGTCCGTCCAGCAGCGTCTCCGTGCGCAGCAGCAGCGCACGCTGCACCTCCCGCAACGCGCCGCGCGGGGTGGCGGCGTCCGACCACGTCAGTCCGAGGCGTGCGAGGTCGCGACGCAGCCGGGCCCACGCCTGCTCGGGGTCCGTCGGCGGCTCGGCCCGTCGGCGCCGCGCGAGCAGCACGCCCGCTGCGGCGCCGCCGAGCACCAGCACCGCCAGGCCCACCGTGACCGCGACCGCGGCCCACGGTGCCCCGTCCTCCGCCGCCTCCGGTGCCGACGCCGGCGGCGCGGTGCTGCCCGCGCTCGCCCCGGGCACGGGCGCGGCCTGGCCGGGCTCCATCTCCTCCGGCGGCCCACCGCTGCCCTGGACACCGGTGAAGGGGTCCGCCCACACGGGCGGCGGGCCGGTCTGGGAGGCAGGCGTGGGCTCGAAGCGCACCCAGCCGCGGCCCTCGAAGTACAGCTCGGGCCAGGCGTGGGCGAGGCGGCCCGTGACGACGTAGGTCCCGTCCTCGGTCCGTTCGCCCGGCAGGAAGCCGACCCCCACGCGGGCCGGGATGCCGAGCGTGCGGGACATCACCGTCATGGCGGTCGCGAACTGCACGCAGTACCCGCGCCGCGACTCCAGGAAGTCCCACACGGCGTCCGAGGTGCGCGCGGGCGGCACGCGCGTGTCGTACGTGAAGTTGCTGGCGGAGCGGAACCAGCTCTGCAGGGTCATGGCCTGGGCGTACGGCGTCTCGTCGTCGGCGGTGAGGTCACGGACGAGGCGTTCGACGTCCTCCCGGTGCTCGGTGTCCGGCACGGTGACGTACAGCGAGGCGTCGGGCGGGGTGCCGACCGGTGTCTCGCGCAGCGCGTCGGGGGTCAGGTCCGGCACCTGCACGAGCATCGAGTAGGTCAGGTCGCGGTCGGTGCTGCGCTCCCCGACGACCTCGTCGCGGTCCTGGTCCCAGCCCCACGGGCCGGCGACGTCGACCGTGCGCGGGTGCGTGCTGACCGGCAGCCGCCGCTCGCGCAGCGCGCCGACGGTGACGTCGACCTGTGCGAGCGTGCCGGCGGAGGGGTCGGGGAGCGCGCCGGCCGTGGTGCCGTCCGACGCCAGCAGGGTGCCGGCCCGCCAGGGCCGCAGCTCCTCGGGCTCGTCGCGCTCCCACGTGCGCCCGTCGAACGTCGCGAGCGTGAAGGCCCGCAGCGGGCCCACGAGGCGGGCGTCGACGGCGCGGGTCGCAGGGCCCGACGCGGTGGGGGCAGGAGCGACCCCGTCCACCGCCGCACGAGCCGCCGCGCCGTCGTCCCCGGCGGCGCCCTCGTCCGGCGCCGTGGGGTCGGTGACCCGGTAGCGGAGCACCTCCTGGCCCGAGCGCGCCCCGAGGCTCTCGCGCAGGTCGAGCTCGTCGCTGAGCTCCAGCGGCCCCACCGGGGTGGAGCCGAGCTGCGGCAGGGCGACCGACGCCCAGCCGGGGACGTCCATGAGCACGGGACCGGCGACGAGTCCCACGGTCGCGAGCAGCGCCGCCCCGGCCCCGGCGGTGACGGCCCGCCGCGCGCGTCCGGCGCGGGCGTGGTGCGGCGCGGCGCCGTAGGCGAGCAGCGCGAGGTACGCGACCGCGGTCCAGAAGACCGGGCCGCCGCCGGCGGGGAAGCCGAGCACCACGGCCGGCACCCAGAGGGTGAGCAGCGCGAGGCCCGCGACGGCGGGGACGCGCAGCCCGAGCACCGCCAGGTCGACGAGCAGGACGACGGACACGGCCCCGACCACGACGAGCATCTCGCCCGGCCGGACGTCCGGCATGGGGACGAACGAGTCGTTGACGACCCGGACCCCTTCGCGGGCGAGCGCCCAGGCACGCCCCACGGCGTCGAGGTCGGGCAGGAACTGCGGCCGACCGGGCGGGGCGCCGTAGCGCAGCACGAGACCCACGAGAGCCACGGCCGCACCCGCCGCGGTGGGCACCCACCAGACGCGGGTGAGCGCGCGCGCGACCGCGGCCGCCGAGGCGACGACGAGCACGGCGAGGCACGCGACGACCAGCCAGCGCCGGCCGTCGATCAGCCCGCCGAGCGCGAGCAGGCTGGCCCAGGTGGCCAGGACGGACAGGGCGGACCCGAGCACGGCACGAGCGCCGTGCTCGGCGCCCACGGGCCGGTTCACCGGGCGCTCCCGAGCAGTCGGAGCCAGCACGCGACCGGGTCCTCGCCGGCGGTCGCGGGCGCCGCGCGCCACCCGGCGCGCACGAGCGCGGCCTGGGTGTGCCGGGCGTCGCGCTCGTCGCCCCCGTGACGCCCGTCGGCGCGGACGAGTGCCCACCCCTGGCCGGCGTCGCTCACGTGGGCGAGTGCGGCGCGCGCGGCGGCGGTGAGCGGGCCGAGCACGGCCAGCACGATCTCGCCGCCGGAACCCGTCGTGTGCAGCAGGCGAGCGGCGTCCAGCAGGTGCGCCTCCGCCTCGTTCGTCGAGCGCGCCGGCTGCAGGTCGACCGTCAGGTCGAGGAGCGCGGCGCGTGCCTCCGGCCCGGAGCGACCGTGGACGAACGCGGACGTGCCGGCGGTGCCCCCGGCCGTCCCGGTGCCGATCCCGGCGCCGACGAGGCGCACGGGGTGCCCGCCGTCCAGCATCGCCAGCGCCATCGACGCCGCGACCGAGATCGTCCACTCCGCGGCGCTGCTGCGGACCGGGAGGTCGAGCAGGACCGTCACCGGGCGCATGCCCGCGCGCTCGTCGGACCGGACCAGCAGCGCGCCGCGCCGTGCGCTGGACCGCCAGTGCACGCGCCGCAGGTCGTCGCCCTCGCGGTAGTCGCGCAGGCTCGCGTCGTCCGGGGACGGCGTCCGGGCGCCGAGCGCGACGCGGTCGGGCTCGCCCACGAGCACGTCACCGGGTGCGGGCAGCGGGGTGACCGCCGGCCACACGGCCACCTCGGAGTCCTCGCCGAGGGTCGTGCGGGCGCGGACGACCCCGAAGACGTCCGTGCGGGTGACGACGAGGGGACCCAGCGGCCAGCGGCCGCGCTGCGTGCCGTGCACGGGGTAGGTGACGGTGACCCGGTCGGCCGCCCGCCGTACCCGTGCGCGCAGCGGCCGACCGCCCGAGAGCTCCACCGCGGCCTGCTCGGCGAAGCGCAGGCCGGCGAGCCGGGCCCGCGCGCCGGCGTCGTTCGCGCGGACCACCACGTGCACCTGGGCCTCCTCGCCGGCGTGCACCGGGTTCGGGGTCACGTCCCGGACCACCTCGAGCCGGCGGCCGCGGGCGGGGTCGCCGAGCGCCACGACGGCGAGGGCGACGAGCACGAGCACGAGCAGGAGCACGCCGACACGGGCCAGGTCCAGCGCCCCGAGCGAGACGCCGGCGTGGAGCGCGACGGCGCCGGCGGCGGCGAGCGCCCCGCCGCGGACGGTCGGCCGCAGGCGCATCAGCCCAGGAGGCGCCGCACGCGTGCGGGCGGGTCGAGGGACGGCACGGGTGTGCGGGCGACGAGGTCGGCGACGACGTCCTGGGTCGACCGGCCGGACAGCCGTGCCTCGGTGCTCGGCAGCAGGCGGTGCGCGAGCACGGGCACCGCGAGCTCCTGCACGTCGTCCGGGAGCACGTGGTCACGGCCGGCGGACGCAGCGAGCGCCTTGGCCGCGCGCAGCAGCTGGATGGCGGCGCGGGGGGACGCGCCGAGCCGCAGCCCGGGCTCCTCGCGCGAGGCGGCGACGAGGTCCACGACGTACCTCTTCACGCCGGGTGCGGCGTGCAGGCGGCGCGCCACGTCGATGAGGCGGGCCACCTGCTGCGGGTTCGTGGCCGGGCGCAGGCGGGCCAGCGGGTCGGTGGTCTCCTGCGCGTCGAGCATCGCGATCTCGCTCTCGACGCTCGGGTACCCCACCGTCAGCCGGGCCATGAAGCGGTCCCGCTGCGCCTCCGGCAGCGGGTACGTCCCCTCCATCTCGACCGGGTTCTGCGTGGCGACGACGAGGAACGGGCGGGGGAGCGGGTAGGTGCGCCCGTCCACCGTGGCCTGCGCCTCCTGCATGCACTCGAGCAGGGCGGACTGCGTCTTCGGGGAGGCGCGGTTGATCTCGTCGCCGATGACCACGTGGGCGAACACGGGACCGGGCCGGAACTCGAACTCGTGCGTCTGCGCCCGGAAGATGTTCACGCCGGTCAGGTCGCTGGGCAGCAGGTCGGGCGTGAACTGGATCCGCCCGACCGGGGCGTCGATGCTGCGCCCGATCGCCTTGGCGAGCGTCGTCTTGCCCACGCCCGGCACGTCCTCGAGGAGCAGGTGCCCCTCCGCCAGCAGGACCGCGAGGGCGACGCGGACCAGCTCGGGACGGCCGGTGACGACCGACTCGACCCCGGCGCGCAGCCGGGCGGTGACGGCGACGAGCTCGTCGAGCTCGTCCGGAGACGGCAGTGCCTGCATCGCAGCTCCCTCGGCGGACCAGGGGACGAGCGTACGTGGCGTACGACACCTCCGGGGTCGCTCGTCCGCACTTCGCCCGCCTGGCCGCGCGGGCGGCGCCGGGCAGGTCCCCCCACTTCCCTCCACGCAGGCCCCGGCTCGTGCTCCACCGCCCCCCACGACCCTCCCCGCGGCCGCGCCGGGCTGCCCGGATCGCCCGCGATCGGGCCGTTTCGCCCCGCCCCGCGAATCCGTCGCGCTTCTGCGACACGACGGGCGCGCGCCTCGTCCTCCACTTTCCTCCACAGGCTCTGACCTGCGAAGACGCTGCTCGACTGGGTGAACTTGCGCGTCCTTCCGGATGCGGGTGGAGGGAAGTGGAGTAGCGTGGAGACACGTGGTGAGGCCGGGAGAGACCGGTCCGTCACGGCGGGGGGACAGCCAGGAACGCCGACCAGGAGGGAGTGAGGTGTCGCATGACCCGACCGGCGCCTTCGGCTCCTTCGCGCCCTTCCTCGGCACCTACACGCCGCGCCTGGACGACAAGGGCCGGCTCATCCTCCCGGCGAAGTTCCGGCCGCAGCTGGCCCCGGGGCTCGTCATGACGCGCGGGCAGGAGCGCTGCCTCTTCCTGCTCCCGATGGACGAGTTCCGGCGGATGCACGACCAGCTGCGGCAGGCGCCCGTCACGAGCAAGCAGGCCCGTGACTACCTGCGTGTCTTCCTGTCCGGGGCCAGCGACGAGCTGCCGGACAAGCAGGGACGCATCTCGATCCCGCCGGTGCTGCGCAAGTACGCCGGCCTCGACCGCGACGTGGCCGTGATCGGCACGGGCACCCGGGTCGAGATCTGGGACCTCGCCGCCTGGGAGGCCTACCTGGCCGAGCAGGAGGCGGGCTACGCCGACACGACCGAGGAGGTCTTCCCGAACGGCCCGTTCTGAGCCGTCCGCCGACCCGATCGATGTCCGCACCGCAGCACCGCCGCCGAGGCTGCCGCCCGGTGGCGCGGCCCCGCACACCCTCCTCCGCCCGACGAGACCTCCTCCCGTCCTCTCTGACGCACTTCCCCGGCGCCAGAGAGGTCGGTGGGGGATCTGGCCGGACGGGGGAGGGACCGTCCGGCCGGCACCGGCTCCCGTCACCGCGGGAGCGAGCACGCAGCACCAGCAGCACCAGCAGAGATCGCAGAGACGACGAGACGCCGCACGGCGGGAAGGAGGAGCGTCATGGGTGAGCCGACCGACGTCGACCCCGCCGCGCGCCACACCCCCGTGCTGCTGCAGCGCTGCCTCGACCTGCTCGGCCCCGCGATCGAGGGGACGGGTGCCGTCCTCGTCGACGCCACCCTGGGCATGGGCGGGCACTCCGAGGGCGTCCTGCGCGCCTTCCCCGGCGTGCGCGTGGTCGGGATCGACCGCGACCCGCAGGCGCTCGAGCTCGCCGGCCGGCGCCTGGCCCCGTTCGGCGACCGCTTCACCGGCGTCCACGCGGTGTACGACGAGATCCCCGACGTGCTCGACCGCCTCGGGCTGCCGTCCGTGCAGGGCGTGCTCATGGACCTCGGGGTGTCCTCGCTGCAGCTCGACGAGGTCGAGCGCGGCTTCGCCTACGCCCACGACGCGCCGCTGGACATGCGCATGGACCCCACGCGGGGCGCGACGGCCGCCGAGGTGCTCAACACCTACGACGAGCGTGCGCTCGCCCGCGTGCTGCACGTGTACGGCGAGGAGCGGTTCGCCGCGCGAATCGCTCGGGCCGTCGTGCGCCGGCGGGAGCAGGCGCCGCTGACGCGCACGGGCGAGCTCGTCGACATCGTGCGCGCCAGCATCCCCGCCGCGACCCGCAAGACCGGCGGGCACCCGGCCAAGCGCACCTTCCAGGCGCTGCGGATCGAGGTGAACGGCGAGCTCGCCGCGCTCGAGCGTGCCCTGCCCGCTGCGATCGAGGCGCTCGCCGTGGGCGGCCGCATCGTCGTCGAGTCCTACCAGTCCCTCGAGGACCGGCTGGTCAAGCGCGCGCTCGCCGCCGGTGCGACCTCGAGCGCGCCGCCCGACCTGCCCGTCGAGCCCGCGACCCACGCGCCGTACCTGCGCCTGCTGACCCGCGGCGCCGAGGAGGCCGACGCGGAGGAGCTCGCCCGCAACCCGCGCGCGCAGTCCGTCCGGCTGCGCGCCGCCGAACGTGTCCGACCCACCCCTGACCACCTGCGCACCGCGAGGAGAGCCGCATGAGCGCCCTGCCTGCCAGCGCCGCACGCACCGCACGTGCGTACCCGCTGCCCCGCCCGGCCGTCGCGCCGCCCCCGCGGCTGCGGGTCGTCCGCGCGCCCGAGCAGGCGCGGTCGCGGGTCCCGTTCGTGCTGGCCTGCATGGCGGTCCTCGCGGGGGCGCTGCTCACGGCGCTGCTGCTCAACACGCAGATGGCGTCGCTCGCGTTCGAGCGGTACGAGCTGTCCAACTCCCTCAGCCGCCTCGAGCAGGACCGCATGGACCTCGTCGCGGCGCTCGACCAGCGCTCGTCGCCGGCACGTCTGGCCGAGGCCGCGACCGCGCTCGGCATGGTCGAGGCGAACGGCACCGGCTGGCTGCGCCTGGCGGACGGCAGCGTCCAGGGGGCGCCGGCTCCGGCGGGCGGATGAGCACCGACGTGCGTCCGGGCTCCGGACGTGCGACGGGAGGACGGCAGCCGCGTCAGCGCGTCGTCCCGGCGGGGGCCGCCGCGCGTGGCACCGTGGGCGGCGTGAGCGAGCGCACCGGCACGACCACGCGCCGGGCACCCGTGCAGGACGCGAGCGGCCGGCGTGCGGGCGCACCCACCGCCGCGCGCGCGCCCCGCGACGGCCACGCCGCGCGGCCCGCCACGTCGCGCGCGCCGCGCGGCGCCACCCGCTCCGCGGCGGCGCGCCGTCCCGGTGGTGCCCCTGCCCTGCGGGCCCCGCGGCCCGCGCCTGCGCGCCCGGTCCGGCCCGCGTCCCGCGGTCGCCTGCTGGCGCTCGTGGTGACCTTCGCGCTGCTGTTCGTCCTGTTCGCGGGGCGGCTCGTCTACGTGCAGGTGATCCGCGGGCCCGAGATCGCCGCCCAGGCGCAGGCGCAGCGGATGGCGACCCAGGAGGTGCTCGGCGCGCGCGGCGAGATCACCGACGCCGACGGCGTGGTGCTGGCGACGTCGGTCGAGCGCTACACGATCGCCGTCGACCAGCAGAAGGTGGCGCGCTACGCCGCGCGCGGCTCGGACGGCGAGGACGGGCCCGCCGGCGTGGCCGCACGCCTCGCGCCGCTGCTCGGCGTGAACCCCGCGGAGCTCGGGGGTCGGCTCGTGGGGGAGCGTCCGTACACGGTGATCCAGAAGAACGTGCTGCCCGAGGTCGCGCGCGACATCCGCGCGCTGCGCATCGACGGGGTCATGGTCGACAAGGTCGCCGACCGCGTGTACCCCAAGGGCGCCGTCGCCGGGAACATGCTGGGCTTCGTCAACTCGAACGGCACCGGCCTGCAGGGGCTGGAGATGACGCTCGACGAGCGTCTGCAGGGTGCCAAGGGGCGTGAGCGGTACGAGCGCGGGCGCGGCGGCCAGCCGATCCCCGGCGGCGTGTCCGAGGGGACGCCGGCGCGGGAGGGCGACTCGGTGCGCCTGACCCTCAAGTCCGACCTGCAGTGGAAGGCGCAGGCCGCGCTCGACGCGCAGGTGGCGGCGACGGGTGCGACCGGCGGCGCGATCGTCGTGATGCGCCCGAACGGCGAGGTCCTCGCGCTGGCGGACTCGGGCTCCATCGACCCCAACGACCCCGGCGAGGCGGGCACGGGCGCGCTGTCGCCCGCGGTGACGCAGGTCTTCGAGCCGGGGTCCACCAGCAAGGTCGTGACGATGGCGGCGGCGCTCGAGCTCGGTCTCGTCACGCCCACCGAGCAGTTCTCCGTGGCCGACCGCTGGCAGACCCCGCACGGGGAGACGATCAAGGACTCGCACGACCACCCGGTGCAGCAGCTGACGGCGACGGGCGTCTTCGCGGAGTCCTCCAACGTCGGCACGATCCTGATCGGCGAGCGGCTGAGCAAGGAGCAGCGGTACCAGTACCTGTCCGCGTTCGGCTTCGGCTCGCGGACGGGCATCGAGCTGCCGGGCGAGTCCGCGGGGCTCCTGCGGACACCCGACCGCTGGCAGGGCCGGGACGAGTACGCCGTGCTGTTCGGGCAGGCGGTGTCGGTCAACGCGCTGCAGGCCGCCAGCGTCTTCGCGACCATCGCGAACGACGGGGTGCGGGCGCAGCCGCACCTCATCGCGGGCTGGACCTCGCCCGACGGGGAGTACCGGCCGCAGACGCAGCCGGAGGGGACGCGGGTCGTCTCGTCCGAGACCGCGGCCACCGTGCTGTCGATGATGGAGAGCACGGTCGCGGACGGCACGGGGTCGGGCGGGGCCATCGCGGGCTACCGCGTCGGCGGCAAGACCGGCACGGCGCAGAAGTTCAACCCGGCCGGCTACACGTCGTCCTTCATCGGCGTCGCGCCGGTCGACGACCCGCAGGTCGTCACCGCCGTGATCCTCCACGACCCCAAGTCCTCCATCTACGGCGGCACGGTCGCGGCGCCGGTCTTCAGCTCGGTCACGCAGTACGCGCTGCAGCAGCTCGGGGTGCCGCCGTCGGGGTCCTCGGCGACGCTCTTCCCGACGACGTGGTGAGGGCCGACCGGGGTAGATTCCTCCCCATGACGTCCCCCCTGGGCCGGCTGCGCCCCGAGCACCCGCCGGTCCGCAGGGTCGGCGAGCTCGTGGCCGCTCTCGGTCTGTCCCTGGCCGGCCCGACGGGGGAGGACGTGACGTTCACGGGCGTCACCATGGCGAGCGGCGAGGTCGTCGCCGGCGACCTGTTCGTCGCGGTGCCGGGCCTCAAGGTCCACGGTGCTCGGTTCGCCCGTGACGCCGTGACCGCCGGTGCCGTCGCCGTCCTCACGGACCGCGCGGGCGCGCGGCTCGTCGTCGAGCAGGTCGGCGACGCGGTGCCCGTGGTGCTCGCGGAGGACCCCCGCACGGCCGCCGGACCCGTCGCGGCCTGGTTCCACGACCACCCCGCGCGCCGGCTCGTGACCGTCGGCGTGACGGGGACGAACGGCAAGACGACGACGACCTACTTCGTGGACGCCGCGCTGCGGGCCGTGCACGAGCGCACCGCGGTGCTCGGCACCGTCGAGCTGCGCGTCGGGGACGAGGCCGTGGAGAGCCCGCGCACGACCGTCGAGGCGCCCGTCCTGCAATCGCTCCTCGCGCTCGCGCACGAGCGGGGTGCGACCGCGCTGACGACGGAGGTCTCGTCGCACGCGCTCGCGCTCGGCCGCGTGGGCGGCGTCGAGTTCGACGTCGTCGGCTTCACGAACCTGCAGCGCGACCACCTCGACTTCCACGGCGACATGGAGGGGTACTTCCGCGACAAGGCGCGGCTGTTCGCGGCCGGGCAGGCGAAGCGCGGGGTGGTCGTCGTCGACGACGCCTGGGGGCAGCGCCTCGCGGCGGAGTCGCCGATCCCCGTGGAGACGGTCTCGACCCACGTCGGCGCGCGGGAGGCCGACCGGGCCGACTGGTCCGTCGTCTCCGCCGACGTCGGCCTCGACGGCGTGGGCTCGCGCTTCACGCTGCGCGGCCCCGACGGCGTCGAGCACGAGGCCGCCAGCCCCCTGCCGGGGCTCGTCAACGTCTCGAACGCGGCGCTCGCGGTGGTGCTCGCGCACGCCGCGGGCGTCCCGCTGGACGCCGCGATCGCGGCCGTCGGACGCGCGCACGCCATCCCCGGCCGCATGGAGCGTGTCGTCGAGCGGGGGGACGGCTGGCCGCTGTGCCTCGTCGACTACGCCCACACGCCCGACGCGCTCGAGCTCGCGCTCGACGCGGTCCGCCCCATCACGCCGGGGCGGCTCGTGATCGTCTTCGGCTCCGACGGCGACCGCGACCGCGGCAAGCGCCCCCTCATGGGCGCCGTCGCCGCGCGCCTCGCCGACGTCCTCGTCGTCACGGACGAGAACCCCCGCTCGGAGGACCCCGCCGCGATCCGCGCGGCGATCCTCGCCGGGGTGCGCGACGTCCGACCCGACCTGGCCGACGTGCACGAGGCGACCAGCCGCGCGCAGGCCATCCGCGACGCCCTCGCCCTCGCCGGTGACCGGGACACGGTCATCGTCACGGGCAAGGGCCACGAACCGACCCAGGAGATCGCCGGGGTGTTCCACCGATACAACGACCGCGACGTGTTCCTCGCCGCGCGCCACGAGCAGGCCCGTCGGCAGGAGCAGCACGCGTGATCGCCCTGACTGCGGCCGAGATCGCGGCCGCGACCGGCGGCTCGCTGTCCGGCGTCGCCGAGACGGCGGTCGTCGCCGGCCCCGTCGTCGTCGACTCCCGCGAGGTGCTCCCCGGCGGCCTGTTCGTCGCGCTGCCCGGCGAGCACGTCGACGGGCACGACTTCGCACCCGCCGCGGTGACGGCGGGCGCGGCGCTCGTGCTCGCCGCGCGCCCCCTCGACGGTCCCGACGGCCCCCTGCCGTGCGTGGTCGTCCCCGACGTCGAGCGGGCGCTGGGCGACCTCGCCCGGGACGTGCTGGCGCGGCTGCGCGAGGCGGCCGTCGAGCCCGGGGGCAGCGGCCTGCGGGTCGTCGGCGTGACCGGGTCGGTCGGCAAGACGACGACGAAGGACCTGCTCGCGCAGCTGTGCGGCGCGGCCGGCCCGACGGTGGCCCCCGTGCGCTCGTTCAACAACGAGATCGGCCTCCCGCTGACCGTGCTGCGGGCCGACGAGCACACCCGGTTCCTGGTCCTCGAGATGGGGGCGAGCGGTCCGGGCCACCTGACGTACCTGACGCAGATCGCCCCGCCCGACGTGTCCGTCGTGCTGGTCGTCGGGCAGGCGCACCTCGGCGGCTTCGGCGGCATCGAGGCGGTCGCCCGGGCGAAGGCCGAGATCGTCGCGGGCCTCGCGCCCGGCGGCACCGCGGTGCTCAACGCCGACGACCAGCGGGTGCGCGCGATGGCCGCGGACGCCCCCGGGCCCGTGGTGCTGTTCGGTGCGTCCTCCGACGCGGACGTGCGCGCCGTCGACGTCCGGCTGGACGCCCTCGGCCGCGCGCGGTTCCGGCTCGTCGACGTGCCGTCCGGCGACGAGCGCGAGGTGCAGCTGCGCCTGGTCGGCGAGCACCACGTGCACAACGCGCTGGCCGCCGCCACGGCAGCCCTGGCCGTCGGGCTGACCCTCGACGAGGTCGCGCAGGGGCTCAGCGCGGCCGACGCCCTCTCGCCGCACCGCATGCACGTGGTGGAGCGGCCCGACGGGGTCACCGTGATCGACGACTCCTACAACGCGAACCCCGACTCGATGCGCGCGGCGCTCAAGGCCCTCGCCGTCATCGCCGGCCGCGAGCGGCGGTCGGTGGCCGTGCTCGGCGAGATGCTCGAGCTCGGCGACGAGCACCGCACGGCGCACGACGCGATCGGGCGGCTCGTGGTGCGGCTCAACATCGGGCTGACGGTCGTCGTGGGGGACGGGGCGCGGGCCATCCGCGACGGCGCCAACCACGAGGGGTCGTGGGGCGACGAGGTGGTGCTGGCCGACGACGTCGAGGCCGCTGCCGCGTTCCTCGAGCAGGAGCTCCGGCCCGGTGACGTGGTGCTCGTGAAGTCGTCCTACGGGGCGGGCCTGTGGCGTCTGGGCGACCGGCTCGTGGGGGCCGACGCATGAGGGCCGTCCTGATCTCGGGCGGTCTGGCGATGCTCGTGGCGCTGCTCGGCACGCCCCTGTTCATCCGCTTCCTCGTCAAGCGCCAGTACGGCCAGTTCATCCGGCAGGACGGCCCGACCGCCCACTTCACCAAGCGCGGCACGCCCACGATGGGCGGCGTCGTCATCATCGGCGCCACCCTCGTCGGGTGGCTGGCGGGGCTGCTCATCACCGGCACCGCGCCGAGCGCGTCGGCCGTGCTCGCGCTGTTCCTCATGACCGGGCTCGGGGTCGTCGGGTTCCTCGACGACTTCATCAAGATCTCGCGGCAGCGCAGCCTCGGCCTGTCCCCGCTGTGGAAGATCGTCGGGCAGGGCGTCGTCGGCGTCACGTTCTCGGTGCTCGCGCTGCAGTTCCCGAACGAGCAGTTCCGCACGCCGGCGTCGACCCGGATCTCGTTCATCCGCGACACGGACCTGGACCTGGCCTTCGCCGGGGCGACCGTGGGCCTGATCCTGTTCGTCATCTGGGCGAACTTCCTCATCACGGCCTGGTCCAACGCGGTGAACCTCACCGACGGCCTCGACGGCCTCGCCACCGGTGTCTCGCTCATCGTGTTCGGCGCCTACGTCGTCGTCGGCGTGTGGCAGTTCAACCAGACCTGCCAGTCCGTGCTGACGGCGGGGCCGCGCTGCTACGAGACGCGCGACCCGCTCGACCTCGCCGTCGTGGCCGCGGCGATCACCGGGGCCCTGTTCGGCTTCCTGTGGTGGAACGCCAGCCCGGCGAAGATCTTCATGGGCGACACGGGTTCGCTCGCGCTCGGCGGGGCGCTCGCGGCGCTGACGATCCTCACGCGCACGGAGATCCTCGGCGCGATCATCGGCGGCCTCTTCGTCCTCATCGTGCTGTCGGACGTCATCCAGATCGGCTTCTTCAAGATGACCGGCAAACGGGTGTTCAAGATGGCACCGCTGCACCACCACTTCGAGCTGTCGGGGTGGGGCGAGGTCACGATCGTCATCCGGTTCTGGATCATCGCGGGCCTGTTCGTGGCCCTCGGCGTCGGCATCTTCTACGCGGAGTGGGTGGCGGGCTAGGTGGACGCCAGGTTCGACGGCCGCACCGTCCTGGTCGCCGGTCTCGGCGTGTCCGGCCGGGCCGCGGCCCAGGTCCTCGCCGACCGCGGCGCGCGCGTCGTCACGTTCGACGACCGCGCGGACGAGGCCGACCACCGCGACGTCGACGCGCTCGTGGCGGGCGACCTCGCCGGGGCGGACCTCGTCGTCGCCTCACCGGGCATGCCGCCGCACCACCCGCTGCTCGCGGCCGCGCGCGAGCGCGGCGTGCCCGTGTGGAGCGAGGTCGAGCTCGCGTGGCAGGTCCGGGTGCCCCGGGACGGGGGCGGCGGGGAGCCGGCGCCGTGGCTGGCGGTCACCGGGACGAACGGCAAGACGACGACCGTCGGCATGCTCGAGTCGATCCTGCGGGCGGCCGGGCGCCGGGTGCTCGCGGTGGGCAACGTCGGGACGCCGGTGGTCCTGGCCGCGGTGGACCCGCAGGTCGACGTGCTCGCGGTCGAGCTGTCGAGCTTCCAGCTGCACCACACGTCCTCGATGTCGCCGCAGGCGTCGGCGGTGCTCAACGTGGCCCCGGACCACCTGGACTGGCACGGGTCGCTCGAGGACTACGCGCAGGCCAAGGGCCGCATCTACGAGCGCACCCAGGTCGCGTGCGTGTACAGCGCGTCGGACCCCGTGACCGAGGAGCTCGTGCGGGAGGCGGACGTCGTCGACGGCGCCGTCGCCGTGGGCTTCACGCTCGGCACGCCGTCCGTCGGGCAGGTCGGGCTCGTCGACGACGTCCTCGTCGACCGCGGCTTCGCCCGCCTGCGGCACACCCACGCCGCCGAGCTGGGCACCCTGGCCGACCTCGCCCAGCTGGCCGGCCCGGGCGGCGTGGTGCCGCCGCACGTCGTGCGCAACGCGCTCGCGGCGGCCGCGCTCGCCCTGGCCCACGGCGTGGAGCCCGTGCACGTGCGCGACGGGCTGCGTGCGTTCGCACCCGGCGCGCACCGCATCGTGACCGTCGGGCACGTCGACGGCGTCGCGTACGTCGACGACTCCAAGGCGACGAACGCGCACGCCGCGTCGGCGTCCCTCGCCGCGTTCGGCGAGGGCTCGGTCGTGTGGGTCGCGGGCGGGCTGGCCAAGGGCGCGTCGTTCGACGAGCTCGTGCGGGCGCGCCGGGACCGGCTGCGTGCCGTCGTGCTCATCGGCGTCGACCGCGCGCCGCTGCGCGACGCCCTCGCCCGACACGCACCGGACGTCCCGGTGATCGAGGTCCCCGCCGGTGAGACTGAGCCGGTGATGACCCGTGCCGTGCAGGAGGCGCGCCGGCTCGCCGCCGGGGCGCCCGCAGGCGTGCCGGTGACCGTGCTCCTGGCGCCGGCCAGCGCCTCGATGGACCAGTTCGCCTCGTACGCCGCGCGCGGGGACGCCTTCGCGGCCGCCGTCCGCGCCCTCGGTGCGGACGGGGTGACCCCGCGCGAGGACGCCCCGGAGGCGGGGTCGTGACCACGACGGCGGACCGCGGGCCCGCCGCCACGCGCACGCCCCACGGCGGCACGCCTGCCGTGAGCCGCGAGCCGTCGTTCCTCGGCGCGTGGAACTCCGCGGTGACCAGCTACTACGTGCTCGTCGGCGCCAGCGCGCTGCTCGTCGTCGTCGGGCTCGTCATGGTCCTGTCGAGCTCGAGCGTCGAGTCGCTGGCCGCGGGCGACTCCCCGTACGCGGTGTTCCTGAACCAGGCGAAGTACGCGCTGATCGGGCTGCCCGTGCTGCTCGTGCTCGCGCGCACGCCCGTGCGGCTGATCCGGGCCGCGGCGTGGCCGGTGCTGGGCGGCGCGGTCCTGTTCCAGATGCTCGTCTTCACGCCGCTCGGCTGCGGCGCCGGCGGCAACCGCAACTGGGTCTGCTTCCCGGTCGGGGGCGTGACGGCGCAGCCGTCGGAGACGGTCAAGCTCGCCCTCGCGGTGTGGCTCGGCGCGGTCCTGACCCGCAAGCTCGCGCTGCTGCACGAGTGGAAGCACTCGCTGGTGCCCGCCGTCCCGGTCGCCGGTCTCGCGATCGGTGCCGTCCTGCTCGGGCACGACCTCGGGACGGCGCTGGTCCTGGTGCTGCTCGTCGCCGGCGCGATGTTCGTCGCGGGGGTGCCCCTGCGGATCTTCGCGGTCGCGGGCGCCGTCGCCGCCGTCGGGGTCGCCGTGCTCGCCATCGGCAGCGAGAACCGCGTCAACCGGATCATGTCGTGGCTGTCGGCGACGTGCGACGTCACCAACGAGTGCTACCAGACGCTGCACGGCGGCTGGGGCCTGGCGACCGGCGGCATCGGCGGCCTGGGGCTGGGGGAGAGCCGCGAGAAGTGGTCCTACCTGCCGGCCGCGCACAACGACTTCATCTTCGCGATCCTCGGCGAGGAGCTCGGCCTGGTCGGCACGCTCCTCGTGCTGGGCCTGTTCGCGCTGCTCGCGTTCGCCATGGTGCGCGTCATCAGCCGCCACCCGGACCCGTTCGTCAAGATCACGACGGCCGGCATCTGCGCCTGGGTCGTCGGGCAGGCCGCCATCAACATCGCCGTCGTCATCGGGCTCGCGCCCGTGATCGGCGTGCCGCTTCCGCTCGTCTCCGCAGGAGGGTCCGCACTCATCGTGACCATGGCCGCGCTCGGCGTCCTCATCTCGTTCGCCCGGTCCGAGCCGGGCGCGGCCGAGGCGCTCGCCGCCCGGCCGTCCGTCGTGCGCCGCTCCCTCGCGGTGATCGGGCGGACCCGTGGCTGACGCGCCGGCCGTCCTGTTGGCGGGCGGCGGCACCGCCGGCCACGTCAACCCCCTGCTCGCCGTCGCCGACGAGCTGCGTGCGCGCCATCCGCAGGCCGCGATCACGGTGCTCGGCACGGCCGAGGGCCTCGAGGCGCGGCTCGTCCCGGAGCACGGGTACCCGCTCGCCGTGGTGCCGCGCGTGCCGCTGCCGCGCCGGCCGAGCGCGGACCTGCTCCGCCTGCCCGCCCGGCTGCGCGCGGCGGTCGCCGCCGCCGAGCAGGCGATCGACGCGATCGGCGCGCACGTCGTGGTCGGGTTCGGCGGCTACGTGTCGACGCCGGCCTACCTCGCCGCCCGGCGGCGCGGCGTGCCCGTCGTCGTGCACGAGCAGAACGCCCGGCCCGGGCTCGCGAACCGGCTCGGTGCACGAGGGGCCGCCGCGGTCGGCGTGACCTTCCCGGGCACCGCGCTGCCCGGGGCGCAGGTGACGGGGCTGCCCCTGCGACGGGCCGTCCAGGACCTCGTCGCGGCCCGCGCGGCGGACCCCGACGGCACCCGTCGGCGCGCCGCGCAGGTCCTCGGTCTCGACCCCGACGCGCCGACGCTGCTCGTCACGGGTGGGTCCCTCGGCGCGGTGAGCGTCAACCGGGCGGTCGCCGGCGCGGCCGCGGACCTGCTCGCCACGGGCGCGCAGGTGCTGCACCTGACCGGCCGCGGCAAGGACGCGGACGTGCGCGCCGCCGTCGCCGACGTGCCCGGTGCCGAGCGGTACCACGTGCTGGAGTACCTGACGGCGATGGAGCACGCGCTCGCCGTCGCGGACGTCGTGGTGGGCCGGGCCGGCGCGGGCACCGTGTGCGAGCTCGCCGCGCTCGGCATCCCCGCCGTGTACGTCCCCCTGCCGGTGGGCAACGGCGAGCAGCGCCTCAACGCCGCGCCGGTCGTCGCGGCCGGGGGCGGCGTCCTCGTCGACGACGCCGACCTCACGCCCGACTGGGTGCGCGCGCACGTCCCGGTGCTGCTGGCCACGGGGGACGCCGCCGAGGCGCGCCTGCGCATGGGCGCCGCCGCGGCACGTGTCGGCGTGCGTGACGGCGCGGCCCGAGTGGCCGACCTCGTCGAGGGTCTGCTGCCCGCCTCGGTCCGCGGCGACGCGGCCGTCGCCGGTGGCGCCGCGCGGCAGGACGCCGCGTCGCCGGGCGAGGCCGCGGGGCCCGCGGTGCCGCACCCCGGCGCGCGCGGCGCGGTCCCGCTCGGGGACCTCGGCCGCGTCCACCTCGTCGGCATCGGCGGTGCCGGCATGTCCGCGATCGCACCGCTGCTCGCCGCGCGCGGGCTCGAGGTCAGCGGCTCGGACGCCCACGACGGCCCCGCGCTGGCGGGTCTGCGCACCGGCGGCGTCCGGGTGCACGTGGGGCACGACGCGGTGCACGTCGAGGACGTCGACACGCTGGTCGTGTCCTCGGCCGTGCGGGCCTCCAACCCGGAGGTCGTGCGGGCGCGGGAGCGCGGCCTGCCCGTCCTGCACCGCTCCGAGGCCCTCGCGTCGCTCATGGCCGGCCGCGACGCGGTCGCCGTCGCGGGCGCGCACGGCAAGACGACGACCTCCGCGATGGTCGCGACCGCGCTCGTGCACGCCGGCGCCGACCCGGCCTTCGCGATCGGCGGCGTCGTCCGGTCCGCGGCGGGCACCCTGGGCGGTGCGCGCCACGGCGACGGCCCGTTCGTCGCGGAGGCCGACGAGTCCGACGGCTCCTTCCTCGCCTACGAGCCGCTGGTCGCGGTCGTGACGAACGTGGAGCCCGACCACCTCGACCACTACGGCTCGCGCGAGGCGTTCGAGGACGCGTTCGTGCGGTTCGTCGAGCGCGTGCGACCGGGCGGTCTGCTCGTCGCGTGCGCCGACGACCCCGGCGCAGCGCGCCTGGTCGCGCGATCGCGCGAGGACCTGCGCCGACGGGACGCGGGCGTCGTCACCTACGGCGTCGGGCAGGACGCCGACGTGCACGTCGGCGGCAGCCGTCCCACCCCGGACGGCCGCTGGGAGGTCGTGCTGACCCCGCGCGACGGCGCTCCCGCCACCCTGCGGCTGCGGGTGCCGGGCGCGCACAACGCCCTCGACGCGGCGGCCGCGTGGTGCGTCCTGCGCCGCCTGGGCGTCCCACCGGACGCGGCCGCGGCGGGGCTGGACGACTTCGTCGGCACGGGCCGGCGGTTCGAGGACCGCGGCACGGCGGCGGGCGTGCGCGTGGTGGACGACTACGCGCACCACCCGACGGAGGTCGCGGCGCTGCTCGGCGCGGCGCGCCAGGTGGCGGGGGAGGGCAGGGTGCTCGCGCTGTTCCAGCCCCACCTGTTCTCGCGCACCCGCACGTTCGCGGCGCAGTTCGGCGCCGCGTTCGACCTCGCGGACGTCGTGGTCGTGACCGACGTGTACGCGGCGCGCGAGGACCCGGACCCCGGGGTGACCGGCGCGCTCGTCGCGGACGCCGTGCCGACCGCCGGCAAGGCCCGGTTCGTGCCCGACCGGCACGCCGCCGCGCACGCGATCGCGGCCGCCGCGCGACCGGGGGACCTGGTCCTGACCGTCGGGGCCGGCGACGTGACCGAGCTCGGTCCCGTCGTCCTCGCAGCGCTCGCCGAGCGCACGGACGACGGCGCGCAGGACGCGCACGACGGGACCACCCCGGACGGTGCGGTGCGGTGAGCCCGGACCGGCCGCCCGCCCCGCGTCCGCGCCGACCGGGGGCCCCGGTGCGGCCCGCACGCCCTGCCCCGGGGGAACGCACGGGCGGCCGCGGGCGGCGTGAGCCGGGTGCCTCCCGTGCCGAGAGCGCCGAGGCGGGTACGAGCACGGGTGCCACCCCGGCGGTGCCCGAGGCGACGCCGCCACGGACGCCTGCGCAGTCCCGCCGTGCCACGACCGGTCCCGTGCCGGTGACGACGGGCGGCACCTCACGCGTGGTGCCGGGCCAGACCACCGCGACCGGACCGACGCGCACCGTCACCACCTACACCGTGGGCAGGTTCTCGGGTCCCGTCCGCCCGGCGGTCGTCTCGACCACCTCGCGCGAGCGGTTCGCGGAGCGCGCCCGGGCCCGCCGCGCGCTGGCCCGCCGGCAGGTCCTGCTGACGGGCGGCGGCGTGGCGGCGGCCGGCGCGCTGGGCTGGCTGCTGCTGCTGTCTCCGGTGCTTGCCCTGGACCCGGAGCAGGTCGAGGTGACCGGTGCCGGGACCGTCGTGGCGGTCGACCAGGTGCTCGCGGTCGTCACCGAGCACGACGGAACCCCCCTGCCGCGCCTGGACACGGTCCGCCTGCGCGACGACGTGCTGGAGGTGCCCGGTGTGCGGGAGGCGCGCGTCGTGCGCGAGTGGCCGCGCGGGCTGGCCGTGCAGCTCGTCTCGCGCGAGCCGGTGGCCGCCGTGCCCGAGGCGGCTGGACCCGGGGGCGGCGCGCCCGGGTTCGTCCTGCTGGACCAGGAGGGTGTGCAGGTCGGTCGGGCCGACGCGGCGCCCGAGGGGATGCCGGTCGTGGACGTGCCCGTGGGCGACGAGCGCACGCTGACGGCGGTGCTGCACGTGCTGGAGGAGCTGCCGCCGGACCTGCTCGCGCAGGTCGCGGGCGTGTCGGCGCAGACGCAGGACACCGTGACGATGCAGCTGCGCGACGGTCCGCGGGTCGACTGGGGGAGCGCCGACGAGACGCCGCTCAAGGCCGCGGTGCTCGCCGCGCTGCGGGCGGCGCCGACGGCCGCGGGCGCGAGCGTCTACGACGTCTCGGCCCCGCGGATGCCGATCACCCGGTGACGCGCACGCAGGACGGGTGCCGCCGGGCAGGACGCGGCGCGACACGCGCGCGGCGGTCGTTGATCCGCGCCGGGACCGCACCTAGCGTCACGACCCGACAACACACCTGACATAACTCTCACCTTCAAGTAGAGGGTGAAGGTTGGACCCGCACGACGCCCTGCGCGTCGCGCACGAGCACCGAGCAGCGGCACCCCGGGCGCCGCGACCCGCGAACGAGAGGCACCCACCGTGGCAGCTCCGCAGAACTACCTGGCGGTCATCAAGGTCGTCGGCATCGGCGGGGGCGGCGTCAACGCCGTGAACCGCATGATCGAGGTCGGTCTCAAGGGTGTCGAGTTCATCGCGGTCAACACCGACGCCCAGGCCCTGCTCATGTCCGACGCCGACGTCAAGCTCGACGTCGGCCGCGAGCTCACGCGCGGTCTCGGCGCCGGCGCCGACCCCGAGGTCGGCAAGAAGGCCGCCGAGGACCACGCCGAGGAGATCGAGGACGTCCTGCGCGGCGCCGACATGGTCTTCGTCACGGCGGGCGAGGGGGGCGGCACCGGCACCGGCGGCGCCCCGGTCGTGGCGCGCATCGCGCGCTCGCTCGGCGCACTGACGATCGGTGTGGTGACCCGTCCGTTCACGTTCGAGGGCCGCCGTCGCTCCGTCCAGGCGGACGCGGGCATCGACGCGCTGCGGGCCGAGGTCGACACGCTCATCGTCATCCCGAACGACCGGCTGCTGTCGATCTCCGACCGCTCGGTCTCGGTGCTCGACGCCTTCCACTCCGCCGACCAGGTGCTGCTGTCCGGTGTCCAGGGCATCACGGACCTCATCACGACGCCGGGCCTGATCAACCTCGACTTCGCCGACGTGAAGTCCGTCATGCAGGGCGCCGGCTCCGCGCTCATGGGCATCGGGTACGCCCGTGGGGAGGACCGCGCCGTCCAGGCGGCCGAGATGGCGATCTCCTCGCCGCTGCTCGAGGCGAGCATCGACGGCGCCCACGGCGTGCTGCTGTCCATCCAGGGCGGCTCCGACCTCGGCCTGTTCGAGATCAACGAGGCGGCGCGCCTGGTCCAGGAGGCCGCCCACGCCGAGGCGAACATCATCTTCGGCGCCGTCATCGACGACGCCCTCGGGGACGAGGTGCGCGTCACGGTCATCGCGGCGGGCTTCGACGGCGGTGGCCCGTCCCGCCGCGACGCACGTGCGCTCGGCCAGGCGGGCGGCGCGCCGGCACGGCAGGTCCCGGCGGTCGCCCCGGTGCCGGCGCCCGCTGCCACGCCGCGTCCGGTGCAGGTGCAGGACGAGGACCTCGTGCCGCTCGGCACGCTCCGCGCCGCGCCCGCACCCGCGCCCGCACCCGAGCAGCGCGAGGTGCCCGCGTTCCTGTCGACGCAGCCCGAGCCGCCCGCCCACACGGGCCCGCTCGAGGTGCCCCGCGTGTTCACGCAGGAGCCGGCGCGGCGCGACCGCGACGAGCTCGACGTCCCCGACTTCCTCAAGTAGCGCGTCGCCGTGGCGGCGCCGGTCCTCGACGCGGTGGAGCTCGGCCCGGGGGTCCGGGCCGGCTTCACGCGTCGGCCGGGCGGCGTGAGCGCGCCGCCGTGGGACGGGTTGAACCTCGGCCTCGCCGTCGGCGACGACCCGGCGGCGGTCGTGCGCAACCGGCGGCTGCTGGCCGAGGCGGTGGGGGTGCCCGTCGTGTTCGCCACGCAGGTCCACGGCCGGCGGGTCGTCGAGGTCGACGCGCTGCCGGAGGTGGACCCCGCGACGTCCGGCGTCGCGGAGGCCGACGCCCTGGTCACGGCGCGGACCGACCTCGCCGTGGCCGTCTACGTCGCCGACTGCGTGCCGGTCCTGCTCGCCGACCCGGTGGCGCGCGTCGTGGGTGCCGCGCACGCCGGGCGGCCGGGACTCGTCGCCGGCGTGGTGGAGGCCACCGTGGAGGCGCTGGTGCGGCGGGGGGCCCGTCCGGAGCGGCTGGTCGCCGCCCTGGGCCCCTGCATCGCGGCCGCGTCCTACGAGGTCCCGGCGTCGCTGCAGGACGACGTCGGTGCGGTCCTGCCCGAGGCGGTGGCGACGACCCGGGCCGGCACCCCCGCGGTCGACCTCCTCGCGGGGGCGCGGGCCGTCCTCGCGCGGTGCGGCGTCGGGCGCGTCCTCGTGGACGGGCGGGACACCTACGCCGACGAGGACCTGTACTCGCACCGCCGCGCGGTGCACGCCGACCCGTCGTCGCCCCGCACCGGGCGCCTCGCCGGAGTCGTCCGTCTGCTCCCCGCGCGCTGACCAGCCCCGACGCGCACGGACGAGTTGCGACACGCCCGCGTGTCGCACGGCGCGGAGGGGGCGCCGTTGCTAGCGTCACCAGCGCAGGGACGTCCGACGGACCCACGGGCCGGCGGACCGACGTGCGGCTCGAGGCAGCCGGGTGGTCCGGCGGATGGGAGACGACGCGATGGCCGGAGCGCTGCGCAAGACGATGCTGTACCTCGGCCTGGCCGACGACCGGACCGAGCACGAGGAGTACCTCGACGAGTACGAGGAGCCGGAGGTCGTCGACGTGCCCGAGGAGCCCTACGAGGCGCAGGTGACGCCGCTGCACCGCACCCCGCGCGTGCAGCCCGCACCCGCCCCGCGCGAGCAGGCGGACCTGCGCCGCATCACCACGATCCACCCGCGCTCGTACAACGACGCGCGCAAGATCGGCGAGGCGTTCCGCGACGGCACGCCCGTGATCATGAACCTGTCGGACATGGACGACGCGGACGCCAAGCGTCTCGTCGATTTCTCCGCCGGCCTGATCTTCGGGCTGCACGGCGCGATCGAGCGCGTGACGAGCAAGGTCTTCCTGCTGTCGCCGGCGCACGTCGAGCTCGCGGGCGACGCGTCCGCGACGGACGCCTCGACACGCTCCGGCTTCTACAACCAGAGTTGACGCGTGCGTCTCCTGGCCAACCTGCTCTATCTCGTCGTCCTCGTCTTCTTCCTCCTGCTGCTCGTGCGGCTGGTGCTGGACTGGGTCCAGTTCTTCGCGCGCGAGTGGCGGCCGACGGGCGTCGCGCTCGTCGTCGCCGAGGTGACGTACTCCGTGACCGACCCGCCGCTGCGCGCGCTGCGCCGCGTGCTGCCCCCGGTGGGCATCGGGCAGGTCCGGTTCGACCTCGCGTTCCTCGTCCTCGCCCTGGGCTGCTCGCTGCTGCTCTCGGTGCTGGGCAGGGTCTGACGAGGCCTCCCGCGGTGCCGTCCCGCACCCCCGCCGGGGTGGGCTTCGGGGACGTGCTCCGTTCGCATTCTCCGATACCGTGGCCCGAGGCGGTCGGTGGACTGACTGCCGCCGGCCAGAGCCAGCACGACCGACAGAGGTGACGACGATGGCACTGCTGACCGCAGACGACGTCCTGAACAAGAAGTTCCAGGCGACCAAGTTCCGCGAGGGATACGACCAGGACGAGGTCGACGACTTCCTGGACGAGGTCGTCAACACCCTGCGGGACCTGCAGGGCGAGAACGAGGACCTCAAGACGAAGCTCGCGGCCGCCGAGCGCCGGATCGCCGAGCTCAGCCGTGCCGGTGCCCAGCAGGCCGCCCCCGCCCCGAAGCCCGAGCCGGCCCCCGTGCCCGAGCCGCAGCCCGCGCCCGTGCCGGCGGTCGCGCCGCAGCCGCCCGTGGTGCAGGCGCCCGCGCCCGCCCGCGCGAACGAGCCCGAGTCGGCCACGGGCATGCTCGCCCTGGCGCAGAAGCTGCACGACGACTACGTCCGCAGCGGCCAGGAGGAGTCCGACCGCCTCATCAACGAGGCGAAGTCCCGCGCCAACCGCATCGTCCGCGAGGCCGAGGAGACGTCGCAGCGGACGCTGGGTCAGCTCGAGCAGGAGCGGTCGCTCCTCGAGCGGAAGATCGACGAGCTGCGGGTGTTCGAGCGCGACTACCGCACGCGCCTGAAGAGCTACCTCGAGAACCTGCTCGGCGACCTGGAGAACCGTGGGAACGCGCTGCCGCCGCGTTCGGGCCAGGGGCAGGCCGTCCCGGAGAAGCAGAGCATCTGACCCCTCACGCCGCCGCCGGTCGCCGCTCACCACCGAGCGCGGTCCGGCGGCGTCGGCGTGCCCGCGTCCGGGGGCCGCGGCACGCGGCTGCGCGTCCTGTTGTGCCGCCACGCCGACGCGCATACAGTCGCGGCACTCGAGACGGGGGGAACGTCCGTGACCATGAACGACGCACCGAGCACCCTGACGGTCGGCACCGACACCGGGCCGCGCACCGTCACCCGTGCACTGCCGGTCCGCGACGGCGAGGAGCCGTGGACGCAGGCGGAGGTCCAGGAGGTGGCGGACGAGCTGACCGCCGACCGCGAACGGCTCGCCGGCGAGCTGCTCGAGGCCGGCGCCGAGCTGTCCGAGCTGCTGCGCAACTCCGGCGACGGCGCCGGGGACGACCAGGCGGACTCCGGGTCGTCCGCGCTGGAGCGCGAGCACGAGCTGACGCTCGTGAACAACACGCGCGACCTGCTGGAGCAGACGACGCACGCGCTGGAGCGCCTCGAGGCCGGCACGTACGGCGTGTGCGAGTCCTGCGGCCGCGCGATCGGCAAGGCGCGCCTGCAGGCCTTCCCGCGTGCGCGGCTGTGCGTGGAGTGCAAGCAGCGCGAGGAGCGCCGCTGAGCCGCCCGTAGACTCCTGCGGGTGCCCACGACGGACGACGCCACCGCCCGACCGGACCCGCGCGAGGAGACCGCCGGCGGCGGCTTCCCGTGGAGCCGTCCCGAGCCGTCGCGCCGTCGGCGGCTGCTGGGCCTGCTCACGGGGCTGACGCTCGTCGTGCTGGTCGTCGACCAGCTCACGAAGATCTGGGCGGTCGCGGCGCTGGCGCCGGGCGAGCGCACGGCCCTGCTCGGGGACCTGTTCGGCCTGCAGCTCGTCCGCAACGAGGGCGCGGCGCTGGGCATCGCGTCGGGGATGACCTGGGTGCTCACGCTCGTCGCGATCGTCGTGGTCGCGGTGGTGGTCCGCTCGGCCCGCCGCATCGGCTCGACCGGGTGGGCGCTGGCGCTCGGCCTGCTGCTGGGCGGCGCGACCGGGAACCTGGTCGACCGCCTCGTGCGGGAGCCCGGGCCGGGCCGGGGGCACGTCATCGACTTCCTCGCCTACGGCAACCTGTTCATCGGCAACGTGGCCGACATCGCGATCGTCGCGGCGGCGGTGCTCGTCGTCCTGCTGACGGCGCGCGGCGTGCACCTCGACGGCTCGCACGACGGCGACGCCCAGGACGGGACGCCCGGCGAGGGGACGCCCGGCGAGGGGACGCCCGCGGCCGGCCGTGAGGGCGGTGCGGCGTGAGCGACACCCGGTCGCTGCCGGTCCCGGACGGGCTCGCGGGTGAGCGCGTCGACGCGGCGCTCGCGCGGCTGCTCGGCCTGTCGCGCACGCGGGCGGCGGAGCTCGCGGCGGACGGCGCCGTGCGGGTCGACGGGCGCGAGGTCGGCAAGTCCGACCGGCTGGCCGCCGGCGCCTGGCTCGAGGTCGACCTGACGCCCGCCGCACCGCCGCCGGCGGCGGTCGTGCCCGAGCCCGTGCCGGGCATGCGGATCGTGCACGACGACGACGACCTCGTCGTCGTCGACAAGCCGGTCGGGGTCGCGGCCCACCCGTCGCCGGGCTGGACGGGCCCGACCGTCGTCGGCGCGCTCGCCGCGGCCGGGTACCGGATCTCCACGTCCGGGGCCGCGGAGCGCCAGGGCGTCGTGCACCGGCTGGACGCGAACACGACGGGCCTGATGGTCGTCGCGAAGAGCGAGCACGCGTACACGGTGCTCAAGCGCGCGTTCAAGGAGCGCACCGTGGAGAAGGTGTACCACGCGCTCGTCCAGGGGCACCCGGCCCCGACGACCGGCACGATCGACGCGCCGATCGGGCGGCACCCGTCGTCGGACTGGAAGTTCGCCGTGGTGGCGGACGGCAAGCCGTCGGTGACGCACTACGAGGTGCTCGAGATGCTGCCGGGCGCCTCCCTCGTCGAGGTGCACCTGGAGACCGGGCGGACGCACCAGATCCGGGTGCACATGGCGGCGCTGCGGCACGCGCTCGTGGGCGACCTCACGTACGGGGCGGACCCGTCGCTGGCGGCGCGTCTCGGCGTGCAGCGGCAGTGGCTGCACGCCGTGCGCCTCGGGTTCGAGCACCCCGGCACGGGGCAGTGGCTCGAGCTCGAGAGCGACTACCCGCAGGACCTCGTCGTGGGCCTGGAGAGGCTGCGCGCGGCGTACGCGTGAGCAGCCTCACGGGGGTCTCCGGCGTGTCGCGGGACACGGGCCGCAGCGGTCCCGGAGGTGTCGGCGGGGGCACGTAGGATCGCCCGCATGGCATCTGCTGGAGGCTCCGACTTCGTCCACCTCCACGTGCACACCGAGTACTCGATGCTCGACGGCGCGGCCCGCCTGCCCGACCTGTTCGCGGAGGTCCAGCGCCTCGGCCAGACGGCGATCGCGACGACCGACCACGGGTACCTGTTCGGTGCCTACGACTTCTGGGCCAAGGGCACGGCGGCCGGCATCAAGCCGATCATCGGCGTCGAGGCGTACGTGACGCCGGGCACGAGCCGCTTCGACCAGACGCGCGTGCGTTTCGGAGGGCAGGGCCAGGAGGCGGACGACGTCTCCGCCCGCGGCGCGTACACGCACATGACGCTCCTGGCCCGCAACAACGAGGGCCTGCACAACCTGTTCCGCGCGAGCTCGCTCGCGTCGCTCGAGGGGCAGATGGGCAAGTGGCCCCGCATGGACCGCGACCTGCTCCAGCGCTACGGCAAGGGCCTCATCGCGACCTCCGGGTGCCCGTCCGGGGAGATCCAGACGCGGCTGCGGCTGGGCCAGTGGGACGAGGCGGTCCGCGCGGCCGGCGAGCTGCAGGACATCTTCGGCAAGGAGTTCTTCTACATCGAGCTGATGGACCACGGGATCGAGATCGAGACCCGTGTGCTCAAGGACCTGCTGCGCCTGTCGGAGCACCTCGGCGCACCGCTCGTCGCCACCAACGACCTGCACTACGTCAAGCGGGAGGACAGCGCGTCGCAGGAGGCGCTCCTCGCGATCAACTCCGGCTCGACGCTGTCCGACCCGGACCGCTTCAAGTTCGACGGCGACGGCTACTACGTGAAGTCCGCCGAGGAGATGCGGCGCATCTGGGCGGAGCTGCCCGAGGCGTGCGACAACACGCTGCGGATCGCGGAGCAGTGCGAGGTCTCGTTCAACACCTCGGCGAACTACATGCCGAACTACCCGTGCCCGCCCGGCGAGGACGAGACGAGCTGGTTCGTCAAGGAGGTCGAGAAGGGGCTGCACCAGCGGTACCCGGCCGGCATCCCCGACGAGGTGCGCAAGCAGGCGGAGTACGAGACCCAGGTCATCACGCAGATGGGCTTCCCGGGGTACTTCCTCGTGGTCGCCGACTTCATCAACTGGGCCAAGGACAACGGCATCCGGGTGGGTCCCGGCCGTGGCTCGGGTGCCGGCTCCATGGCCGCGTACGCCATGAAGATCACCGACCTCGACCCGCTGCAGCACGGCCTGATCTTCGAGCGGTTCCTCAACCCCGACCGCGTCTCCATGCCCGACTTCGACGTCGACTTCGACGAGCGCCGGCGCGGCGAGGTCATCCGGTACGTGACGGAGAAGTACGGCGAGGACCGCGTCGCGCAGATCGTCACGTACGGCACCATCAAGGCCAAGCAGGCCCTCAAGGACTCCGCGCGGCTGCTCGGCATGCCGTTCGCGATGGGCGAGAAGCTCACGAAGGCGATGCCGCCCGCGATCATGGGCAAGGACATCAGCCTCACCGGCATCTTCGACCCGTCCGACAAGCGGTACCACGAGGCCGAGGAGTTCCGGCAGCTGCACGCCGCCGACCCGGACGCGCAGCGCGTGGTCGAGCTGGCGAAGGGCATCGAGGGCCTGAAGCGCCAGTGGGGCGTGCACGCGGCCGGCGTCATCATGTCGAGCGAGCCGCTCATCGACATCATCCCGATCATGCGGCGCCCGCAGGACGGCGCCGTCATCACGCAGTTCGACTACCCGACGTCCGAGGGCCTCGGCCTGATCAAGATGGACTTCCTCGGGCTGCGCAACCTCACGATCCTCGACGACGCGCTCGAGAACATCGTGATGAACGGCAAGGAGCCGGTCGAGCTCGAGTCGCTCGAGCTGACCGACCGGGCCACCTACGAGCTGCTCGGGCGCGGGGACACCCTGGGCGTGTTCCAGCTCGACGGCGGCGGCATGCGGACCCTGCTGCGGCTCATGCGCCCCGACAACTTCGAGGACATCTCCGCCGTCGGCGCGCTCTACCGCCCCGGCCCGATGGGCGCGAACTCGCACACCAACTACGCGCTGCGCAAGAACGGCCAGCAGCCGGTGACGCCCATCCACCCGGAGCTCGAGGAGCCCCTGGCGGACATCCTCGGCACGACCTACGGCCTGATCGTGTACCAGGAGCAGGTCATGGCGATCGCCCAGCGCGTCGCCGGGTACTCGCTCGGACAGGCCGACATCCTGCGCCGCGCGATGGGCAAGAAGAAGAAGGCCGAGCTCGACAAGCAGTTCGAGGGCTTCTCGGCCGGCATGCGCGAGCGCGGCTTCTCGATGGAGGCCGTCCAGACGCTGTGGGACATCCTGCTGCCGTTCTCGGACTACGCGTTCAACAAGGCGCACTCGGCCGCCTACGGCGTCGTCTCCTACTGGACCGCCTACCTCAAGGCGAACTACCCGACCGAGTACATGGCCGCGCTGCTCACGAGCGTGCGCGACGACAAGGACAAGTCGGCGCTCTACCTCAACGAGTGCCGCCGCATGGGCATCACGGTGCTGCCGCCGGACGTGAACTCGTCGTCGGCGAACTTCACCGCCGTCGGCAAGGACATCCGGTTCGGCCTCACCGCCGTGCGCAACGTCGGCGCCAACGTGGTCGACGCGATCGTCGCGGCGCGCGAGGAGAAGGGCGCGTTCACGTCCTTCACGGACTTCCTCGACAAGGTGCCCGCGGTGGTCTGCAACAAGCGGACCATCGAGTCGCTCATCAAGGCCGGTGCGTTCGACTCGCTCGGGCACGCGCGGCGCGCGCTGCTGCTCGTGCACGAGCAGGCCGTCGACTCCGTCATCAGCGTCAAGCGCCGCGAGGCCGAGGGGCAGTTCGACCTGTTCGCGGACCTGGGCGGGCCGGGCGAGGGCGGCGGCGTCAGCGTGACGATCCCCGACCTGCCGGACTGGGAGAAGAAGCAGCGCCTGGCGTTCGAGCGGGAGATGCTCGGCCTGTACGTGTCGGACCACCCGCTGTCCGGGATCGAGCACGTGCTCGCGGCCGCGGCCGACGTGTCGATCGCGACCCTCAACGCCGACGAGGCGCGCCCGGACGGGTCGACGGTCGTGGTGGCCGGCCTGGTGACGGGCCTGCAGCGGAAGATGTCCAAGCAGGGCAACCCGTGGGCCGCCGTGACGCTGGAGGACATGGAGGGCTCCGTCGAGATCATGTTCTTCGGCGAGACCTACCTCGCCTACTCGACGGTGCTGGCCGAGGACGCCGTGCTCGTGGTGCGCGGCCGCGTCCGCCGGCGCGACGAGACGATGCAGCTGCAGGCGATGGAGGTGTCCATCCCGGACGTCTCGCAGGCCGCGGACGCACCCGTCGTCGTCTCGCTCGCGGAGTCGCGGTGCACGCCGCCCGTGGTCGAGCGGCTGCGCGAGGTGCTGTCGACCCATCCGGGCGTGACCGAGGTGCACCTGCGCCTGACGAACCCGGGCAAGGTGACGGTCATGCGGCTTGACGACGGCCTGCGCGTCGAGCGGTCGCCGTCGCTGTTCGGCGACCTCAAGGCGCTGCTCGGGCCGAGCTGCCTCTCGGCCTGAGCCCCGACGGCGCAGGGCGCCGGGACGCTCAGACGACCGTGAAGGAGACGGCGCCCGTCGGCAGGTCGACCTCGACGACGGCGCCGCGGGTGACCTGCCGGCCGCGGCGGTTCTCCGGCTCGCCGTCCACCCGGACGGCGTCGTCCTCGAGGAGCGCGCGCGCCTCCGCGCCGGAGTCCGCGACGCCGGCCAGCTTCAGGAGCTGACCGAGCCGGATGACGTCGTCGCGCACGTGCACCTCGTCCATGCGCCCATGATCCCGCACCGCGGGGCGCGCGGCGGCCGGTGGACGTGTGCCGCCCGTGGACGCCACCGTCACGGCGCCGCGGCCCGCCTAGACTCGGCACGTGATCTCCCGCATCGACCTGCGTGGCCGTCGTCCGTCCCGTCGTGAGCTGCTCGCCGAGCTGCCGCGTGCGGAGCTCGACGTCGAGCACGCGGCCGCCGCGGTCGCGCCGATCCTCGAGCAGGTGCGGACCGGGGGGGCACGCGCGCTGCGCGACCTCTCCGAGCGGTTCGACGGGGTCCGGCCCGAGCACGTCCGCGTGCCCGCCGCCGCCCTGGCCGACGCCCTCGCGGCCCTCGACCCGCGGGTCCGGGCGGCGCTGGAGGAGACGATCCGCCGCGTGCGGCAGGTGCACGGGGCCCAGCGGCCGCAGGACTTCACGGTCGACGTGGCGCCCGGTGCACGCGTGCGGCAGCGGTGGCTGCCCGTGCGTCGCGTGGGCCTGTACGTGCCCGGCGGCCTCGCGGTCTACCCGTCGTCGGTGGTCATGAACGTCGTCGCCGCGCAGGAGGCCGGCGTCGGCTCGCTCGTCGTCGTCTCGCCGCCGCAGAAGGACCGGGACGGCCTGCCCGACCCGGTCGTGCTCGGCACGTGCGCGCTGCTCGGGGTGGACGAGGTCTACGCGGTCGGCGGTGCGCAGGCCGTCGCCATGCTCGCGTACGGCGCGGCCGGGAGCGACGAGGTGGACGGCGAGACGCTCTGCGAGCCGGTCGACGTCATCACGGGCCCCGGCAACGTGTACGTCGCGGCGGCCAAGCGGCTGGTCCGCGGGCTCGTGGGCATCGACGCCGAGGCCGGCCCGACCGAGATCGCGATCCTCGCGGACGGCACCGCGGACCCGGTGCACGTCGCCGCCGACCTCGTGTCGCAGGCCGAGCACGACCCGCTCGCCGCGGCGGTGCTCGTCACCCCGTCGGTCGAGCTGGCGGGCGCCGTGGAGGCGAAGCTCGTCGACCGGGCCGAGGCCACCGCGAACCGCGACCGGGTGCTCACCGCGCTGACGGGGACGCAGTCGGCGATCGTCCTGGTCGACGACCTCGAGGCAGGCCTGGACGTGGTCAACGCGTACGGCGCCGAGCACCTGGAGATCCAGACGGCGGACTCCGCCGCGTGGGCCGACCGGGTCACGAGCGCAGGGGCGATCTTCGTCGGGCCGTGGTCGCCGGTGTCGCTCGGCGACTACATGGCCGGCTCCAACCACGTGCTGCCGACGGGCGGCTGCGCGCACTTCGCCAGCGGGCTCGGCGTGCACTCCTTCGTGCGCGCGGTGCAGGTCGTCGAGTACGACGCCGACGCCCTCGCCGCCGTCGCGGACCGGGTCGTCGCGCTCGCCGACGCCGAGGGCCTGCCGGCGCACGGCGAGGCCGTGCGCGCGCGCTTCTGAGGCCGGTCAGCCGACCCCGAGCACGAACGGGAGCACGGCGCTCGCGCCGGCGCGCCGCAGCAGGCGACCCGCGACCGTGAGCGTCCAGCCCGTGTCGGCGCGGTCGTCGACGAGCAGGACGCGGCGGCCCGCCACCGCGGCGGCGACGTCGTCGGGCAGCGTCACGTGGCGGACGACGTCGGCCAGCCGCTGCGCGGAGTTCACGTCGTGGCGCGGGGGCGAGCCGGCCGCCCCGAGCGTCCCGGCCCAGGGGACGTCCAGGAGGCGGGCGGTGCCGGCGGCCAGGTGCGCCACCAGCGCGCCGCGGCTCGACGAGCCGACCGCGACCACGACGTCCACCTCCGGCCGCCACGCCTCGATGACGTCGCGCACCGGTGCGCGCAGCGCGACCGGCAGCTCCGTCGGCACCTCGTCGCGCAGGGCCGCGCGCAGCGGTCCGCCCCACCCCAGGCCGTCGAGCCTCCCGACCGCACGCCCCTCCGTGACCTGCTCGTCGGCGGCGAGCCGCCCCCGCAGGTCGAGGCCGAGCGACGCCAGCCCGGTGGGCCACTGGCGCCGCGCGGTCACCGGCTCGCCCGGCACCGCGAGGAGGGTCCGCGCCGACGCCACGGCGTCCTGGTCGGGCACCGCGCCGACCGTCGTGCCCGTGCACGTGTCGCAGCGTCCGCAGCGCCAGCCGTCCTCGAGCGCGGGGTCGTCGAGGGCGGCCCGCAGGTACGCCATGCGGCACCGGTCCGTGCGCAGGTACTCGAGCATCGTGTCCTGCTCGGCGCGGCGGGCGGCGGTCACGCGCGCGTACCGCTCCGCGTCGTAGGACCAGCGCTCGCCGGTCGACTCCCACCCGCCGCGCACGCGGCGCACCGCGCCGTCGACGTCGAGCACCTTGAGCATCCCCTCGAGGCGCGTGCGGCGCAGGCTCACGAACGTCTCGAGGTTCGCGGTCGAGAGCCTGCCGTGGGCGTCGAGCGCGGCGAGCGTGGCGCGCACCTCCTGCTCGGGAGGGAAGGCGTTCGACGCGAACCACTCCCAGATCGCGCGGTCGTCCTGCCCGGGCAGCAGCACCACGTCGGCGCGGGCGGTGGCGCGTCCCGCACGCCCGACCTGCTGGTAGTAGGCGATGGGGGACGAGGGCGCGCCCACGTGCACGACGAAGGCCAGGTCGGGCTTGTCGAACCCCATGCCGAGCGCCGACGTCGCGACGAGCGCCTTGACGCGGTTGGCGAGCAGGTCGGCCTCGGCGGCCTCGCGCTCCGCGGGGTCGGTCTGGCCGGTGTACGTGCGCACGTCCAGACCGGCCGCGCGCAGGTGCTCGGTCACCTGCTCGGCGGCGGCGATCGTGAGGCAGTACACGATCCCGGACCCCTCGAGCGCGGGCAGGGTCGACGCCAGCCAGGCCAGGCGCGTGGCGACGTCCGGCAGCTGCGTCACCTGCAGGCGCAGGCTGGGCCGGTCCAGCGAGCCGCGCAGCACGAGCGCCGGGGCGTCGTCGTCGCCGCCCAGCTGCTCGGCGACGTCGGCCGTGACGCGGGCGTTGGCCGTGGCCGTCGTCGCGAGCACCGGCACGCCCGCGGGCAGGTCGCCGAGCAGCGTGCGGATGCGCCGGTAGTCGGGCCGGAAGTCGTGGCCCCAGTCGGAGATGCAGTGCGCCTCGTCGACGACGACGAGCCCGGCGTCCTGCGCGAGCCGCGGCAGCACCTCGTCGCGGAAGCCCGGGTTGTTCAGCCGCTCCGGGGAGACGAGCAGGACGTCCACCTCGCCGGCCGCGACGCGCGCGTGCACGTCCGCCCACTCCTGCACGTTCGCCGAGTTCAACGTCTCGGCGGCGATGCCCGCCCGGCGGGCCGACTCCACCTGGTTGCGCATGAGCGCGAGCAGCGGCGAGACGATGACGGTCGGCCCGCGGCGGGCGCCGCCCGCGCCGCGGCGCAGGAGCGCCGTGGCCACGAAGTAGACGGCGGACTTGCCCCAGCCGGTGCGCTGCACGACCAGGACGCGCCGGTGGTCGGCGACGAGCGCCTCGATCGCCTGCCACTGGTCCTCGTGCAGGCGTGCGTCGTCGCGGCCGACGAGCCGGCGCAGGACGCCCTCCGCCTCGGCGCGCAGCGCCGCGCGGTCGACCCCGTCGGGGCCCGCGGCGTCGGGGGCAGGGGTGTCGGGCGTGGGGGAGAGGGGCACGTCCCGCAGCGTAGGCCGACCCTGCGACACCGCACCCGCCGCGGCGCCGGCGCGGACCCCTGGACGGGGCCCGCGCTCGAGGTCAATAGACTCGGGGACCGTGACCTCCGCCCCCGACCGCCCGGCCCCGGTGCTGCCGCTGCGGCCCGAGCTCGCCGGCATCGAGCCCTACGGCGCGCCGCAGCTCGACGTGCCGGTCCTGCTCAACGTCAACGAGAACCCGTACGCGCCCTCGGAGCAGGTCGTCGCCGACGTGGCCGCGGCCGTGGCCGAGGCGGCGCGCGGGCTGAACCGCTACCCCGACCGCGACTTCCTCGCGCTGCGCACCGACCTGGCCGACTACCTGGCGACCGAGTCGGGCGTGCGCCTGGACCCGGCGCAGGTGTGGGCGGCCAACGGGTCGAACGAGATCATGCTGCACGTCCTGCAGGCGTTCGGCGGCCCCGGGCGCACGGCCCTGTCCTTCGCGCCGACCTACTCGATGTACCCGGAGTACGCGCGCGACACCTCGACCGCGTGGGTCGTCGGGCGGCGCGCTGAGGACTTCGCGATCGACCCCGGGCACGCGCGCGACGTCATCGCCGAGCACGCGCCCAGCGTCGTGCTGCTCGCGAGCCCGAACAACCCGACGGGCACGGCCCTGCCGGCGTCCACGGTCCGGGTCGTCCTCGACGCCGCGGCGCAGGTGCCCGGCGGCTGCGTCGTCGTCGTGGACGAGGCGTACGGCGAGTTCCGCCGCACCGGCACCGCGTCGGCGCTCGAGCTGCTCGCCGACCACCCGCACCTGGCGGTCAGCCGCACGATGTCCAAGGCGTTCGGGCTCGCGGGCGCGCGCGTCGGGTACCTCGCCGCGAGCTCGCGCCTCGTCGACTGCCTGCGGGTCGTGCGCCTGCCGTACCACCTGTCCGCCGTGACGCAGGCCGTCGCGCGCGCCGCCCTCGCGCACGCGCCCGAGCTGATGGCGCAGGTCGGCTCCCTGCGCGAGGAGCGCGACGGCCTCGTCGCGTGGCTGCGCGCCCGCGGGTTCGTCGCGTGCGACTCCGACGCGAACTTCGTGCTCTTCGGCACGTTCGACGACCGCCGGGCGGTCTGGCAGGGTCTGCTCGACCGGGGCGTGCTCGTGCGCGTCACCGGCCCGGAGGGATGGCTGCGGGTGTCGGTCGGCACCCCGGCGGAGACGGCGGCGTTCCGCGACGCCCTGGTGGAGGTGACGGGACGATGAGCCCGCAGCAGGACGCGCCGGTGGCCCGGCGCACGGCCCGCGTCGAGCGGGCGACGAGCGAGTCGACCGTCGTCGTCGAGGTGGACCTCGACGGCACGGGGCGCACCGACGTCGACACGAGCGTGCCGTTCTACGACCACATGCTCACGGCGCTGGGCAAGCACTCGCTCATCGACCTCACGGTGCGCGCCACGGGCGACACTCACATCGACGTGCACCACACCGTCGAGGACACCGCGATCGTGCTCGGGCAGGCCCTGCGCCAGGCGCTCGGGGACAAGCGCGGCATCGCGCGGTACGGCGACGCCACGGTGCCGCTGGACGAGGCGCTCGCGCACGCCGTCGTGGACGTGTCCGGGCGCCCGTACCTCGTGCACACCGGTGAACCCCCCGGGCAGGAGTACCACCTCATCGGCGGGCACTTCACCGGCTCGCTGACCGCCCACGTGCTCGAGTCCATCGCGCACCACGCGGCGTTCACGGTGCACGTGCGCGTGCTGGCCGGGCGCGACCCGCACCACATCGTCGAGGCGCAGTTCAAGGCCCTCGCGCGCGCGCTGCGCGCCGCCGTCGCGCTGGACCCGCGGGTCGAGGGCGTGCCGTCGACGAAGGGCGCGCTGTGAGCACGGACCGTCCGGAGGGCGCACCGGACGACGACGTGTCGTTCGAGGTGCCGGACGACCTGTCGTCGCTGACGACGCCCGCGGCGCCGACGCTCGCCGTCCTGGTGACGCAGGTCGCGACGGCGGAGGCGCTCGCCGCCGCGTGCGCGCTGGCGAAGCTCGACGTCGACGCCGTGCCCTCGACCGTCGGCGCGATCGCGGTGCCCCGCACGGCGACCGACGGTGCGCGCGCGGCCGCAGCGGTCTCGCAGATGCTCCGGCAGGTGCCCGTCGTCCTGCTCGAGAAGCGCGAGGGCCGGATCGACGCCGGGCAGTGGGTCGGCGGCGCGCGCGACAAGGACCTGCCCGCGGGGCTCGTGCTGTCCGGTGCCCCGGCCGTGCTCGAGGACCTGCTCCTCGGCGACGTGCCGGTGGGCGAGGTCGAGGGCGTGGTGACGTCGGTGGGGCTGTCGCGGATGAAGGCGATGCGCCTGCTCGCGCAGCACCGGCGCTGACGTCCGCCGGCGGACGGGCCGCCGGGTGCGGCGGCCCGCGCGGGTAGACTCGGGGGGTGCCTTCGTCCCCCCGCGTCGTCGTCCTCGACTACGGCTTCGGCAACGTGCGCTCCGCCGTGCGCGCCCTGCAGCGCGTCGGCGCCGAGGTCGAGCTGACCGGGGACAAGCACGTCGCGCTCGAGGCGGACGGCCTCGTCGTGCCGGGTGTCGGCGCGTTCGCGGCGGTGATGGACGGGCTGCGCGGCGTCGGCGGCGACCAGGTCGTCGACCGGCGGCTCGCCGGCGGCCGTCCGGTCCTCGGCATCTGCGTCGGCATGCAGGTCATGTTCTCCGAGGGCGTGGAGCACGGCGTGCACGCCGAGGGTCTGGGGGAGTGGCCCGGCGTCGTCGACCGCCTCGAGGCGGAGGTCGTCCCGCACATGGGGTGGTCCACGGTCGACGCACCCGAGGGCACCGTGCTGTTCGACGGGCTGCAGGACGAGCGGTTCTACTTCGTGCACTCGTACGCCGCGCGCTCGTTCCCCCTGTCGCAGACGCCCGCGCCCGGGGAGAACCCGATGGCGGCGCCGCTCGTGACCTGGTCCGAGCACGGCGGCCGGTTCGTGGCCGCCGTGGAGAACGGGCCGCTCGCGGCGACGCAGTTCCACCCCGAGAAGTCCGGCGACGCCGGCGCCCAGCTGCTGTCGAACTGGGTCGGCTCGCTGCGCTGAGCGGCGCGCCGGCCCCATCCCCCGCGCGCGCCGAGCCGTGGCGCGCGCACGGCCACGAAGAGGACCCATGACCGACACGCCCCGGCTCGAGCTCCTGCCCGCCGTCGACGTCGCCGACGGCCAGGCCGTCCGACTCGTCCAGGGGGCGGCGGGCTCGGAGACCTCCTACGGCGACCCGCTCACGGCGGCGCTCGACTGGTACGAGGGCGGCGCGGAGTGGATCCACCTCGTCGACCTCGACGCGGCGTTCGGGCGCGGCTCGAACGCCCCGCTTCTCGCCGACGTCACGCGCGAGCTGGCGGCGCGCGGTGTGAAGGTCGAGCTCTCCGGCGGCATCCGCGACGACGCCTCGCTCGAGCGCGCGCTGTCGACGGGCGCGACGCGCGTGAACCTCGGCACCGCGGCCCTCGAGGACCCCGAGTGGACCGCGAAGGTCATCGCCTCGCACCGCGAGCAGGTCGCGGTCGGTCTCGACGTGCGCGGCACGACGCTCGCCGCGCGCGGCTGGACCCAGGAGGGCGGGGACCTCTGGGACGTGCTGGCGCGTCTCGACGAGGCCGGCTGCTCGCGCTACGTGGTCACCGACGTGACGAAGGACGGCACGCTGCGCGGCCCGAACCTCGACCTGCTGCGCGAGGTCTGCGCGCGGACCTCGGCACCGGTCGTCGCGTCCGGCGGGGTGTCGAGCCTCGCGGACCTCGAGGCCCTGCGCACGCTCGTCCCGGTCGGCGTCGAGGGTGCGATCGTGGGCAAGGCGCTGTACGCGGGCGCGTTCACGCTGCCGCAGGCGCTCGACGTCGCCGGGCGGCCGTGACGGGCCGCGCCCTGCCGCCGTCGTCGCCGTTCGCCGGCGACGACGGCACGGCCGACCCGGCCCTCGCCGCGGTGCTCGCCCGGCACGCGGCCGGCGAGGCCGACGTCGCCGCGGTCGTCGCGGCACTCGCCCCCACGCGCGTCCTCGTGCCGGTCCTCGCCGAGCTCGAGGTCGCCGACGTCGTCGAGCACGACGGGCACGCGCACACCGTCGACAAGGAGGCGTCCGCCGGCGTGGTCGCCCTGCGCACGCCCGACGGGCGCACGGCGCTACCCGTCTTCACCGGCGTGGAGAGCATGCGGCGGTGGCGCACCGACGCCCGTCCCGTGCCGAGCGACGTGCCGCGCGCCGCGTTGTCCGCCGTCGCGGAGGGGTGGGAGGTCCTCGTCGTCGACCCCGCCGGGCCGGTCCCCGTGGTGCTGCCCCGCACGGCCGTCGAGTCGCTCGCGCGTGGTGAGACGTGGCGCCCTGCCGTCGTCGGCGGGGCCGTCGACCCCGAGGTCCGCGACGCGGTGGCCGCCGCCCTCGCCGGGGTCCGGCTCGTGCGCAGCGTCGACGCCGTGCCGGGTACGCGCGCCGAGGTCGCGGTGCAGCTCGGCCTGCTGCCCGGGCTCGACCGCGCCGGTCTCGACCGGGTGCTCGCGCAGGTGAACGCCGCGCTCGCCGGGGACCCGACCGTCGCCGCACGGGTCGACTCGCTCGAGCTGCGGCTGCGCGCCGCGACCTGAGCGGCGTCGCCCGCGCGAGGCGCAGGGAGGCTCAGCGGCGGCGCCGCACCGCCCACGCGAGGGCCCACGCCGTCCCGACGACGGCGGCCAGGACCTGACCGCCGCGGATCGCCCGGTCGACGTCGACCGCGGGCGACCACCGCGCTCCGTCCCGGTCGACGACGAACACGCCCAGCGGTCGCACGTGCGTCGCCCACCCGCCTCCGCCGCCGTCGCCGGATCCCTGCGCGGGGTCGGAGGACGTGCCGCCGCCCCCGCCTCCACCCACGGTGCCCGCCGCCCGGGCGACGGGGACGACCAGCACGCCGTCGTGCTCGTAGGTCTCGCCGAACACCCGGCGGACGGTGAACGTCTCGGAGGCCGCCCGCGTGAGGGCGGCGAGGTCGAAGGCGCGGTCGGTCATGGCTCTCCTCGTGCGGTGCGGTGATGGAGTGCGGGAGCGGGGGACGACGTCAGCCGCAGGAGGGCGCGGGGGCGAAGGCGGCGGTGTCGGACAGGAGCGTGCGCAGCGTGCTCACCGGCACGACGAAGCTGAGCCCGTCGGAGTTCTTCGCGTAGACGACGCCGATGACGCGACCGGACGCGTCGAGAGCCGCGCTCCCCGACGACCCCGGCTCGACCGGGGCGTCCGTCACGAGCACCTCGCCGAGGTTCTCGTGCAACGGGTCGGTGACGGTGCCGACCACGCGGCCGTCCGTCACGGTCAGCTGCCGTCCGAGCGGGTAGCCGACGACGGTCACGGGGTCGCCGACGGCGGGGTCGGCCTCGGCCAGCACCGGGGCGGCCGGCAGCGGGTCCACGGTCCGGACGACCGCGAGGTCGGCCAGCGCGGCGGTGCTCGCGGCCTCCGCGCCCACGTCGCGCCCGTCGTACGTGCTCAGCTCGAGCTGCGCCGAGTCCGCCACGACGTGCCGGTTCGTCACGAGGGTGTGCTCGTCGAGGGCGAAGCCGGAGCCGGTGGACAGGGCGCCGCAGCCGATGTTGCGGATGCGCACGGCCATCCGCTGCGCGGCGTCGAAGCCGTCGGGCGAGAGCTGCGTGGCGTCGGCCGTCGCGGTCGGCGCCGGCACGCTGCTCGGCACCACGCTCGTCGGCACCGGTGCCGGCGGTGCGGGCAGCAGGGCGCAGCCGCCGACCGCGGCCGACGCGAGGAGCACCGTCACGAGGCCGCGCCCGTGACGTGCCCGGTGGCCGGTCGCGCTCACCGCGTGAGCTCCCGCTGCAGCGCGGCGTTCGCCTCGGTGGCCGCTCCGCAGACCCGCTCGACCTCCGCGCGGAACCGCGCGAGGTCCGCCGCGTCCCACCGGGACGCGTCCTCGAGGTAGCCGATGAGCGTCTCCTGACCGTCCACGCAGTTCGCGAGGGCGGTCGCGACGTTGCCGGCCGCCTGAGAGACGCGGGCCTGGTAGTCGGCGAGCTGCTGCTGCGCGGCCGTGGTGTCCCCGAGCTGCGCCTTCTCGTCGGCGAGCTCCGTGATGCGGGTCTGCGCCGTGGCGAGCTGCTCCCGCGTCGCCTGCAGGTCGCCCGTGGTCGCCTCCAGCTCCGCCTGCGTCTGGGCGAGCTGGTCGCCGTGCGAGCGCGCGAGCGCCTCCCAGTCGGCGGCGGTGCGCTCCCACTGCTGCGTCGTCGTCCACAGCCGCGCTCCCACCAGCCCCGCGGCGACCAGGACGCCCACGAGCGCCAGCGTGAGGAGGACGACCGCCCGCCGCGGACGCCCCGGGCTCCGCGCCGGCTCCGGCGGTGCAGCGGTGGGACCGGCGGCACCGGGGGCCCACCCCGCGGCCGCGGGCACGGGGGACGTCGGCGCGGCGGGGCCCTGCTGGGGGCCGAAGGAGGGGGCGGGTCCGATCGGGCCGGTCATCGCGCCAGGATAGGCGGCGGGGGACCCTCGCCCCGGCGTGCGACCCGCGCCTCACCCAGGTGCGGGTCAACGCGAGGAAAACGATGCCGCCCGACCCTCGCGGCCGTGTGACCATCGACGTCCGTGCGGTCCTCCTACTCCGACGTCCTGCGCCTGCCCGGCGTGCTGCGCCTGTTCCTCGTCGCCCTCGTCGCGCGCGTCCCCCACGCCATGAGCGGGGTCGTGCTCACCCTCCACGTCGTCACGGCCCTGGACGAGGGCTACGCGCGCGCCGGCGTCGTCGCGGCGTCCATGACCGTCGGCGTCGCGGTCGGCGCACCGTGGCGCGGCCGGCTGGTCGACCGGCTGGGCCTGCGCCGGGCGCTGCTGCCCTCGGTGCTCGTGGAGTCGGCGGTGTGGCTCGCCGCCCCGCACCTGTCGTTCACCCCGCTCGTCGCCGTCGTGTTCGTCGGCGGGGTGTTCCTCGTGCCGGTGTTCTCGGTCGTGCGGCAGTCGCTCGCCGTCCTCGTCCCGCCCGCGCAGCAGAAGGCCGCGTACGCCCTCGACTCGGTGTTCACCGAGCTGACGTTCATGCTCGGCCCGGTGGTCGGCACGCTGCTGGCCGTGCAGGGTTCGACCGTCCTCGCCCTCACGGTCGTCGGCGTCGCGACGGTGGGTGCCGGGGTGCTCCTGCTGTGGGCCGACCCGCCCACCCGCAGCGCACCCGGGACGGCGCAGCCGCCGGCCGGCGGCGCGGCGCGGGTGCTGACGCCGCAGCTCGTCGTCGTCCTGCTCGCCGCCGTCGCGGCCGCGTTCGTGCTCGTCGGCACGGACGTGTCGCTCGTCGCGGCGCTCAACGACACCGGACGCGCGGCGGACGTCGGCTGGATGGTCGCGCTGTGGGCGGGCGGCTCGGTCGTCGGCGGCCTGCTGCACGGCACGAGCGCGCGTCAGCCGTCGCCGCTCCTGCTCGTCGCGCTCCTCGGGCTCGCGACGGTCCCCGCCGCGTTCGTGCCCGGCCCGGTCGCGCTCGCGGTGGCCGTGTTCGTGGCGGGCCTGCCGTGCGCGCCCGCGCTGGCGTCGATCAACGCCACGCTCGTGCGCCTCGTGCCCGAGCACCGTCGCGGCGAGGTCATGGGGTGGAGCGGCACGATGCAGACCGTCGGCAACGCCCTCGGGGCGCCGCTGTGCGGCTGGACGATCGACCGCGCGGGTGCCGGCGCCGGTTTCCTCACGGCCGCCACGGTCGGCGGCGGGGTCGCGCTCGTGGGCCTCGCGGTGACCGCCCTCGTCCGCCGACGCCGGGCGTCGGCGGACGCACCGGGTGCCGCCGGGGGACCGGGGGAGCCGGGGGCGGCGGCCGCCGCGCCCGTGCCGTCAGGAGACGGGGCCGGTGAACTTCTCGCCGGGCCCCTCGCCGGGGGCGTCGGGGAAGGGCGAGGCCTCGCGGAAGGCCAGCTGGAGGGACCGCAGCCCGTCGCGCAGGGAGCGGGCGTGCTGGTTGCCGATGTCCGGGGCGGACGCGGTGACGAGGGCGGCGAGGGCGGTGATGAGCTTGCGGGCCTCGTCGAGGTCCCGGTGCGCTGACCCCGGTCCGTCCGGACCGTCCTCGGCGAGCCCGCACTTGACGGCCGCGGCGCTCATGAGGTGCACCGCGGCGGTCGTGATGACCTCGACCGCCGCCACGTCCGCGATGTCGCGCACGGCCTCGGCGGTGCGCTGGTCCTGCTCGGTGGGCTCGCTCATGCTCCCGATCCTCTCACCGCGGCGGGCCCCGGCCGTCGCGCCGAGGCACGACGGCCCCGTCCCGCGCGAGGGGGCGGGACGGGGCCGTCGTGGTGGCCGTGGGGGGCCGGCCGGCTGACCGGCGCCGACGCGGGGGCCGTCGGCGCCGGTGGTGCCGGTCGAGGGGCGACCGGCACGTCCGCGGTGCCCGTCAGGCGACGGGCACGCTCACGGTGCCGGGCTCGCCGGTCTCGACCGGCGCACCGACCGCAGCGAGGGACTCGCGCAGGGCGGCGCCGAGGCCCGCGTCCACGTTCGTCCAGTACTGCACGGCTCGGGCGCGGATGTCGTCGTTCTTCACGGCGCCGACGTGCCCGGTGATCGTCTCGAGGAAGCGGGCGCGCGCCGCGTCGTCGAAGACCTCGCGGTAGAGCGTGCCCGCCTGGCCCCAGTCGTCGTCCTGCGGGTGCAGGGTGGCGGCGGCGCGCACCATCTCGCCGTCCGACTCCCAGCCGCCCGTCTCACCGGCACGCGCCGGGTCGGCCGCCGGGCCGCCGAACGAGTTCGGCGCGTAGACCGGACGGTCGGCCGACGGGAACGTGTAGCGGCCCTGGCCGTCCTTCGAGTACGAGTGCACCTCGGACTTCGGCGCGTTCACCGGCAGCTGCGCGTGGTTCGTGCCGACCCGGTACCGGTGCGCGTCCGCGTAGGAGAAGATCCGCGCGAGCAGCATCTTGTCCGGGCTCGGGCCGATGCCCGGGACGAAGTTGCTGGGCGCGAACGTCGCCTGCTCGATCTGCGCGAAGTAGTTCTCCGGGTTGCGGTTGAGCTCCATCACGCCGACCTCGATCAGCGGGTAGTCCGCGTGCGGCCACACCTTGGTGAGGTCGAACGGGTTGAAGCGGTACGTCTTCGCGTCCTCGTACGGCATGACCTGGACGCTCATCGTCCAGCGCGGGAACTCGCCGTCCTGGATGTGCTCGTACAGGTCCCGGATGTGGTGGTCCGCGTCGGAGCCGGCCAGCTGCGCGGCCTCGTCGGCCGTGAGGTTGTCGATGCCCTGCTGCGTCTTGAAGTGGTACTTGACCCAGAAGCGCTCGCCGGCGGCGTTGACCCACTGGTAGGTGTGCGAGCCGAAGCCGTCCATCGTGCGCCACGACCGCGGCAGGCCGCGGTCGCCCATGAGCCACGTGACCTGGTGCGCCGACTCCGGCGAGAGGGTCCAGAAGTCCCACTGCATGTCGTTGTCGCGCAGGTTGGAGCCCGGCAGGCGCTTCTGCGAGCGGATGAAGTCGGGGAACTTGATGCCGTCGCGCAGGAAGAACACCGGGGTGTTGTTGCCGACGAGGTCGTAGTTGCCCTCGGAGGTGTAGAACTTCAGCGCGAACCCGCGGGGGTCGCGCCACGTGTCGGGGGAGCCGTTCTCGCCCGCCACGGAGGAGAAGCGCGCGAGCATCTCGGTCGCGGCGCCCGGCTGGAACACGGCGGCACGCGTGTAGGCCGACACGTCGTTGGTCACCGTGAACGTGCCGAACGCGCCGCCGCCCTTGGCGTGCACCACGCGCTCGGGGACGCGCTCGCGGTTGAACTGCGCGAGCTTCTCGACGAGGTAGTGGTCGTGCAGGACGATCGGGCCGTCGGCGCCGACGCTCAGGGCGTGGGCGTCCGAGGCGACCGGGGCGCCCGAGTTCGTGGTGGTGGGGGGCACGTGGGACAAGCGGGTTCCTCTCCTCGGCCCGGGCGCGGCCCGGGGTGCAGCGACCCGCCGCGCGCGGCGGCGGGGGTCAGGGGCGGCAGGGGCGTCAGCCGGCCTGCCGGCAGGTGGGGCACAGGCCCCAGAACGTGACCTCGGCGCTCTCGACGGCGAAGCCGGACGTGGAGCTCGGCACGAGGCACGGGGCGTGCCCGACGACGCAGTCCACGTCGTCGACGGCGCCGCAGCCGCGGCACACGACGTGGTGGTGGTTGTCGCCGACGCGGCGCTCGTAGCGCGCGGGGTGGCCGGCGGGCTCGATCCGCCGCAGCAGGCCGGCGCCGGTGAGGGCGTGCAGGACGTCGTACACGGCCTGCACCGACACCGAGGGCAGCGTGGCCCGCACGTGCCCCAGCACCTCGTCCGCGTCGAGGTGGCCGCGGCCGCTCAGCGCGTCGAGGACCGCGAGGCGGGGCGCGGTGACGCGCAGGCCCCGCTCGCGCAGCAGGTCGGTGTCGGGCATGGCGCCACTCCAGCATGTTTTCTGGAATGGTTCAAGTATCGGCGCGCCGGTGTCGCGACCGTGCCCTGGCCCCCTTCGGCCGCGCGAGCGGTGGTGGTACAGTGGTCGGTGACTGATCCGCGCTGTCGCGCGCCCTCGTCCCGCCGCACGGCCGCCCCTCACGGGGAGTCCGTGCCGGAGTCGGAGGCGGGCGACGGAGCGGGTGCACAAGTGGAGTCCTTCCCACCTGGGTCCCGACCGTTCGGCCGAGCCGACGACAGGGGCCGGGTCCAGTCCTCAGGTCGACGGGCAGATCCGTCGGCCTGATCGGTGGTCGCCGTGCGTACCACCGTCCGGACGTGGCCTCCGCCTGTGCCCAGGGCGGGGGCCTTCCTCGTTCCTGGGGTCCACCACGACGAACCCGAGGAGCACCACATCAGCGAGCCCCGCATCAACGATCGGATCCGCGTCGCCGAGGTCCGACTCGTCGGACCCAACGGCGAGCAGGTCGGCATCGTGCGCCTGGAGGACGCGCTGCGTCTGGCCCAGGACGCGGACCTCGACCTGGTCGAGGTCGCGCCCACGGCACGTCCGCCCGTGTGCAAGATCATGGACTTCGGCAAGTTCAAGTACGAGGCCGACATGAAGGCGCGTGAGGCCCGGCGGAACCAGGCCAACACCGTCCTCAAGGAGATCCGCTTCCGGCTCAAGATCGACCCGCACGACTACGGCACGAAGAAGGGCCACGTCGAGCGGTTCCTCAAGGCCGGCGACAAGGTCAAGGTCATGATCATGTTCCGCGGTCGCGAGCAGTCGCGCCCGGAGATGGGCGTGCGCCTGCTGCAGCGGCTCGCCGCCGACGTCGCCGAGCTCGGCTTCATCGAGAGCATGCCGAAGCAGGACGGCCGCAACATGATCATGGTGCTGGGGCCGACCAAGAAGAAGGCGGACCAGCAGAAGGAGCAGCGGCGCGCCGCCGCGCAGCAGCGCGACGAGCAGCCGGAGCAGATGACCGACGAGGCTGCCGACGCCCCGGAGACCGCCGCGCCCGCACCGGCAGCCGCCGCACCGGCGCCCGCAGCACCGACAGCCCCGGCGCCCGCAGCACCGGCAGCCCCGGCCCCGGCGCGCACGGCTCCGGCCGAGACGGCCCAGGCCCCGGCGGAGCCGCCCGCGCCGGCGCCCGCCGAGCGTCCCGCCCCGTCGCGTGCCGCTGCGGCTCCCGCCCGCCCGGCCGCCGCGCCCGCGCGTCCGGCCGCGGCTCCTGCCGCCGCCCCGGCGCGTCCCGCGGCCGCCGCCCCGCGTCCGCAGACCCCGCGACCGCCGGCCCCCCGGCCCGCGGCACCGCGTCCGGCCGCGCCCCGTGCGCAGGCGCCGACCCCGTCGGCCGCCCGTCCGGCACCGCGTCCCGGCGCGGCGCCGAAGCCCGCCCCGCGGCCCGGTCCGCGCGGCGGCGCGTCGGGCGACGACGCCAGCTGACCCGGGCACGTCCGCCAGGACGGCCTGCACGACCCCGAGTCGCACGACCGTGCGATGCGAACGACAAGGAGAGACGGCAGCCATGCCGAAGAACAAGACGCACTCCGGTGCCAAGAAGCGGTTCCGGGTCACCGGCACCGGCAAGGTCATGCGCGAGCAGGCCGGCGGCCGCCACCTGCTGGAGCACAAGTCGAGCCGTCGCACCCGCCGCATCGCCGGTGACGTCGTCGTCTCGCCCGCCGACACCCCGAAGATCAAGAAGCTGCTCGGTCGCTGACCCCAGCGGCGCCCACGAGGCGCCGCGGGGAGCGACGGGCCCCGGACCCGAAGCAAGGAGCATCACGTGGCACGCGTGAAGCGGGCGGTCAACGCCCAGAAGAAGCGCCGCTCGACCCTCGAGAAGGCCAGCGGCTACCGCGGTCAGCGGTCGCGCCTGTACCGCAAGGCGAAGGAGCAGGTCACCCACTCCCTCGTCTACGCCTACCGCGACCGCAAGGCGCGCAAGGGCGACTTCCGCAAGCTGTGGATCCAGCGCATCAACGCGGCGTCGCGCGAGAACGGCCTGACCTACAACCGCCTCATCCAGGGCCTCAAGGCCGCGGGTGTCGAGGTGGACCGTCGCGTGCTCGCCGACCTGGCCGTCAACGACGCCGCGGCGTTCGCCGCGCTCGTGCAGGTCGCCAAGGACGCCCTCCCCGAGGACGTCAACGCTCCGGCCGCCGCCTGAGCCGACGCACCGCTCGCACCGCCCCCGTCGTCCTCGTGACGGCGGGGGCGGTCTGCGTTCACGGGGCCGGCCGTGTGCGCCCGGACGCCCGTGCGGACGGGAGAATGGCCGGGTGCGCGACGAGATCATGACCAACCCCCGGGCCGACCGGGTCAAGCACGTGCGGTCCCTCGCCCAGCGGTCGGTGCGGCGGCGCACGGGGACGTTCCTCGTCGAGGGCCCGCAGTCCGTGCGCGAGGTCGTCGCGGAGACGCCCGGCCGCGTCCGCGAGCTCTACGCCGGTCCCGACGCCGGCGAGCGGTACGCGGACGTGGTGGCGGCCGCCGAGGCCGCGGGCATCCGCGTCCGCGCCGGCAGCGCCGAGGTCCTCGACGCGATGAGCCCCGACGCGCAGCAGCTCCTCGCGGTCGTCGACGCCGCGCAGCCGGACCGCGCCGAGGTGCTCGCCCGGGGGCCGCGGCTGGTCGCCGTGCTGTCGCAGGTCCGCGACCCGGGGAACGCCGGGACGGTGGTGCGTGCGGCGGACGCCGCCGGCGCCGACGCCGTGGTGCTCACCGGCGCGAGCGTCGACCTGCACAACCCGAAGGTGGTGCGGTCCACCGCCGGGTCGCTGTTCCACCTGCCCGTCGCGACGGGCGGCGAGCTCGTCGACGTCGTCGCGGACCTGCGTGCCGCCGGGCTCGCCGTGCTGGCCGCGGACGGGCGGGGCGAGCACGACCTGGACGACCTGCTCGACGTCGCCGGCCGCGCCCCGGCGGGCGTGCCGGACCTGGCGGCACCGACCGCCTGGGTGTTCGGCAACGAGGCGTGGGGCATGAGCGAGGCGGACCGGGCGCTCGCCGACGCGGTCGTGCGCGTGCCGATCCGCGGCCGCGCGGAGTCGCTCAACCTCGCGACCGCCGCAGCGGTGTGCCTGTTCGCGTCGGCACGGGCCCAGCGGCGCTGACGGCGTCGCGGCGACCGGGTCCGCAGCACCTGGCAGGCTGGCGCCATGCGACTGTTCGCCGCGGTCTGGCCCCCGGCCGACGTCCTCGACCACCTCGACCTCGCCCTCGCCGCCGTCCGCCCGCGCGGGGGTCCGGAGGAGCCGGTGCGGTGGACGGCCCGGGACGCCTGGCACCTCACGGCGGCGTTCTACGGCTCGGTGCCCGACGCGCTGGCCGACGACCTGGCGGCCGACCTGGACGCCCTCGCGGCGGCGGCGTCGCCGTTCGAGCTCGCGCTGCGCGGGGCGGGGGTCTTCTCCCACCGCACCCTGTGGGTGGGCGTCGGCGGTGACGTCGACGCGATGGTGCGGCTGTGCGCGGGCGCACGCGCGGTGGGCGACGCGCTCGGTGCCCGGCCCGACGACCGGCCGCGCAACCGCCCGCACCTGACCATCGGGCGGGCGCGCCCCGGGTCCCGGCCGCCGCGACGCCGGGGATCGCCGCACGGGGGCCGGGGCCCGGGAGGCCGTCCGGGAGGTAGCGGCGAGCCGGACCCCGTGGACGCCCTCGCGCAGGCGCTGGCCGTCTACGACGGTCCGCCCTGGTGGGTGGGGTCGCTCACGCTCGTCGAGTCGCGCCCGGGCGAGGGGCGCGGCGGAGGGCCGCTGTACCGGACGGTGGGGGAGTACGCGCTGCGCGGGTGACCGCGGGGAAAGGACGTGCGCGCCGGTGGGCGGGCGTGCAGCATGGACCTCGTGCCCGCAGCCCCCGCACGCGCCGACGAGCGTCCGACCGCCCTGGGCGGCCGTCGATTTCCGTGGCCCGTCCCCGGGCGCGCCGCCGAGCTGCCGAGCGGCTGAGCCGCGACGAGGGTGCCGGACGACGCGCGCAGGCGCGGACGCCGCCCCCGGCCCCGGGACGGGCGCCACTAGACTGCCCGACCGGTCGACCCGTGCCCTGCGGCGCAGGCGACCGCCGGCCGCCCCCGCCCCGCGCGGGCGGCGACCGCCCGGAACCGTCCTGGAAGGTCCTGATGACCGACGACACACCCCTGTCCCCGCTCGACGCCGACGGCGTGGCCGCGGCGGTCGACGCCGCGCTCGCCGACGTCGCGGCCGCCGCCGACCTCGACGCCCTCAAGGCGGCGCGGCTCGCGCACACCGGGGAGCACAGCGCACTCGCGCGCGCGAACCGGGCCATCGGCGGCCTGCCGGGCCAGGACAAGGCCGCGGCCGGCAAGCTCGTGGGCCAGGCCCGCGGCCGGCTCAACGCGGCGATCGCTGCCCGCACCGTCGAGCTGGAGGCGGAGCGCGACGCCCGCGTCCTCGTCGAGGAGGCCGTCGACGTCACGCTGCCCGTCGACCGGCACCCGTCCGGCGCCCGCCACCCGCTCACCACGCTGTCGGAGCGCATCGCGGACGTCTTCGTCGCCATGGGCTGGGAGATCGCGGAGGGCCCCGAGCTCGAGGCGGAGTGGTTCAACTTCGACGCGCTGAACTTCGGCGTCGACCACCCCGCGCGGCAGATGCAGGACACGTTCTTCGTCGCGCCGCAGGACCCGGACGTGCCCGCGGACGCCTCGGGCCTGGTGCTGCGCACGCACACCTCGCCCGTGCAGGCGCGCACGCTGCTCGAGCGGGGGGTGCCGGTGTACATCGCGTGCCCCGGCAAGGTGTTCCGCACCGACGCGCTCGACGCGACGCACACCCCGGTGTTCCACCAGGTCGAGGGCCTCGCGATCGACGAGGGCCTGACGATGGCCCACCTCAAGGGCACGCTCGACCACTTCGCGCGGGCGATGTTCGGCCCGGACGCCCGCACGCGCCTGCGCCCGTCGTTCTTCCCGTTCACGGAGCCGAGCGCGGAGATGGACCTGTGGTTCCCCCAGAAGAAGGGCGGGCCCGGCTGGATCGAGTGGGGAGGGTGCGGGATGGTCAACCCGAACGTGCTGCGCGCGTGCGGCGTCGACCCGGAGCGGTACTCCGGCTTCGCGTTCGGCATGGGCATCGAGCGCACGCTGATGCTGCGCCACGGCATCGCGGACATGCGCGACATGGTCGAGGGCGACGTCCGCTTCTCCACGCAGTTCCGGGCGGTGGTCTGAGATGCCGCGCATCCCGCTGGGGTGGCTCGCCGAGCACGTCGCGCTGCCCGCCGGTCTCACGGCCGAGCAGCTCGCCGCGGACCTCGTCCGCGTCGGGCTCGAGGAGGAGGCGGTCCACACGTCGGGCGTCACGGGGCCCGTCGTCGTGGGGCAGGTCGTCGACCTGACGCCCGAGCCGCAGAGGAACGGCAAGACGATCAACTGGTGCCACGTCGACGTCGGCGCGCACAACGACCTCGACGACGCGGGGGAGCCGACGGTGCCGCGGGGCATCGTGTGCGGTGCGCACAACTTCGCCGCGGGGGACCGCGTCGTCGTCGCGCTGCCGGGTGCGGTGCTGCCCGGGCCGTTCCCGATCTCGGCGCGCAAGACCTACGGGCACGTGTCCGACGGCATGATCTGCTCCGCCCGCGAGCTGGGGCTGGGCGAGGACCACGAGGGCATCATCGTGCTCGAGCGCCTGGGCTACGGCCCGGACGTCACGGCGCCGGGCACCGACGCGCTCGCCCTGCTCGGGCTGGGCGAGGAGGTCCTCGAGATCAACGTGACGCCGGACCGCGGCTACTGCTTCTCCATGCGGGGCGTCGCCCGCGAGTACGGGCACTCGACGGGTGCGACCTTCACCGACCCGGGCCTGCCGACCGAGGCGGACCTCGCCGACCGGCCCGCCGGCTTCGCGGTCGAGGTGGACGACGAGCGGCCCGTGCACGGCGTGCCGGGCGCGGACCGGTTCGTCGCGCAGGTCGTGCGGGGCGTCGCCGCGGACGGCCCGTCGCCGGCGTGGATGCAGCAGCGCCTGACGAAGGCCGGCATGCGGCCGATCAGCCTCGCGGTCGACGTCACGAACTACGTGATGCTCGACCTCGGGCAGCCGATGCACGCCTACGACCTCGCCACCCTCGCGGCGCCCGTCGTCGTGCGACGTGCGCAGCCGGGCGAGCGCCTGACGACCCTCGACGGCGTCGACCGGGCGCTCGACCCCGAGGACCTCCTGGTCACCGACTCCGCGGGTGGCCGCGGGGCACGGGTGCTCGGTATCGCCGGCGTCATGGGCGGCGCCGAGACCGAGGTCGGCCCGGGGACAACCGACCTGCTGCTCGAGGCCGCGCACTTCGACTCGGTCTCGGTGGCGCGCTCGTCGCGGCGGCACCGGCTGTCGTCCGAGGCGTCCAAGCGGTTCGAGCGCGGCGTGGACCCGCGGCTCGCGCGCGTGGCGGTCGCGCGGGCCGCGGCCCTGCTCGTCGAGCACGGCGGCGGCACGGTCGACGAGGCGCTGACGGTCGTCGACACGACCACGCCGCCGGCGCCCGTCGCGTTCGACCCGACGCAGCCCGCACGGCTCGTCGGCGTGCCCTACACGGCCGACGAGGTGCGCGAGACGCTGACCGCGATCGGCTGCGAGGTCGACGCCGACGGCGCGGCGTGGACCGTGCACGTGCCGACGTGGCGGCCGGACCTGCAGACCGGGGTCGACCTGGTCGAGGAGGTCGCCCGTCTGCGCGGCTACGACGCGATCCCGTCCGTCGTCCCGCCGGCGCCCGCGGGGCGAGGGCTCACGCCCCGCCAGCGCGCGCGCCGCGCCGTCGCCGACGCGCTCGCCGCGGCCGGGCTCGTCGAGGTGCTGAGCTACCCGTTCGTCGGCCAGGCCCAGGTCGACGCGCTGGGCCTGCCCGAGGACGACCCGCGGCGACGCGCCGTGCGGCTCGTCAACCCGCTGGCGGACTCCGAGCCGCTCATGCGCACCGACCTGCTCGTCACGCTGCTCGACACGGCCCGGCGGAACGTGAGCCGCGGCACGGGCGACCTCGGCGTGTTCGAGGTGGGTCTCGTGACCCTGCCGGAGGCCGGTGCGGGCGTCGCGCCGCGTCTGCCCGGCGGGGTGCGTCCCTCGGACGAGGACCTCGCCGCCATCGACGCGGCCGTCCCGCCGCAGCCGCGGCACGTCGCCGCGGCGATCGCGGGGCACGTCGAGCCCGCCGGGTGGTGGGGCGGCGGCCGGCGGGCCGACCACACGGACGCGATCGCGCTCGCGCGGCGCGTCGGTGAGGTCGTGGGCGTCGAGCTCGTCGCCTCGGCCGACACGGCGCGGGCGCCGTTCCACCCGGGCCGGTGCGCGCGGCTGAGCACGCCCTCGGGCGCGGTGGTCGGGCACGCGGGTGAGCTGCACCCGCACGTCGTCGCGGCGCTCGACCTGCCCGCGCGCACGGTCGCGTTCGAGCTCGACCTCGACGCGGTCCTCGCGGCGGCGCCGGCGGAGCCCGTGGAGGCCCGGCCGGTGTCGACGTTCCCCGTCGCCAAGGAGGACGTCGCGCTCGTCGTGGACGCATCGGTGCCGGCGGCGGACGTGCTCGCGGCGGTGCGCGCCGGGGCGGCGCAGAGCCCGGCCGGCGACGTGCTCGAGGACGTGCACCTGTTCGACGTCTACACCGGCGACCAGGTGGGCGAGGGACGCAAGTCGCTCGCGTTTGCGCTGCGCCTGCGGGCGGCGGACCGGACGCTCACGGCGGACGAGACGGCGGCGGTGCGCGAGGCGGTCGTCGCGGAGGCGCACGCCCGCGTGGGGGCGCACCTGCGCGCCTGACGGCGGGCGACCGCGCGCGACGACGGCGGCGGCCGGGGACCATCCCCGGCCGCCGCCGTCGTGCGTCCGGGTTCGGTGCGGGCCCGGGAACCGGACCCATGGGACGAGTTCACCGAATGGTTACTGTCGGGTAGTTGCGGCGGACCGGACCAACCACGCAGGGTGGACCCGGCCGCCACGAGCGGCCGTTTCGCTGCGCAGCGTCGCGCAGCACCCCCGCAGCGGCGTCGCCGCCGCCCCGCACCACCCATGCACGACCCGCAGCACCCAGTGCCCCGACGAAGGAGACTCGCGTGCACGCACGAGGACGGACGACCACCGGGGCGCTGACCGCGCTCGGGCTCATGCTCACCGGTGGCGTCGTCACGGCAGGGGCGGCCCAGGCCGCCGTCTCACCGGACGCCCCGGTGGTCATCTCGGAGGTCTACGGGGGCGGCGGCAACAGTGGCGCCACCCTGAGGCAGGACTTCGTCGAGCTCTACAACCCGGGCGACGCGCCCGTCGACGTGTCGGGGTGGGCGGTGCAGTACGCGTCCGCCACGGGCTCCACCTGGCAGGTCACGCCGCTGACCGGTGCGAGCGTGCCCGCGGGTGGGCACCTGCTGGTCGGGCAGGCGCACGGCAGCGGCGGCAGCGTCGACATCACCCCCGACGTCGTCGGGACGACCGCGATGGGCGGCACGGCCGGGAAGGTCGCGCTGACGTCCTCCGCGCAGGCGCTCACGTGCGCCGGCGGGTGCGCGGACGTCCCCGCCGTCGTCGACCTCGTGGGGTACGGCGCGAACGCGTCGTCGTTCGCGGGCTCCGCGCCCGCGCCGGGCACGTCGAACGCCACGTCGGCGTCGCGCGACGCCGCGGGCACGAACACGGCCGACAACGCCGCCGACTTCACGGTCGGCGCACCGACGCCGACGGCGTCCGGCGCGGTCCCGACGCCGACGCCGACGCCGACGCCGACGCCCACGCCGTCGGCCCCGGCCGAGCGCACGATCGCGGAGATCCAGGGCACCGGCCCTGCCTCGCCGCTCGTCGGCAGCCGGGTGACGACCACGGGCGTCGTCACGGCCGCCTACCCGACCGGCGGGTTCCGCGGGTACGTCCTGCAGACGCCGGGCACCGGCGGCGGTGCGGCCGACGACCGGACCGCGTCGGACGCGATCTTCGTGTACTCCCAGGCGACCGTCGGGGCGGTGGAGGTCGGTCAGCACCTGCGCGTCACGGGGGAGGTCGCCGAGTTCAACGGGCTGACGCAGCTCACCGTCGGCGCCGCCGGGGACGTCACCGTGCTCGACGCCGCGCCGGCACCCGAGCCCGTCACGGGCGCCTGGCCGCGCGACGACGCGACGCGCGAGGCGCTCGAGTCGATGCTCTTCCTGCCCACCGGCGACCTCACGGTCTCCAACACCTACACCACGAACCAGTACGGCGAGGTGGGCCTGGCGACGGGGACGACCCCGCTCCTGCAGCCCACCGAGGTCGCGGCGCCCGGCTCGCCGGAGGCCGCCGCGGTCGCGGCCGACAACGCCGCGCGGCGCGTGACGCTCGACGACGGTGCCACGACGAACTTCCTCGGCAGCAACGGCGACGAGCTGACGCCGCCGTACGTGTCCACGCAGAACCCGGTGCGCGTCGGTGCGGCCGTGCAGTTCGTCGAGCCGGTCGTCGTCGACTACCGGAACAACGCGTGGAAGCTCAACCCGACGGCGCCGCTGACGGGCGACGGCACGCCGCCGGCGACGTTCGAGGACGACCGTCCGGCGGCGCCCGACGCCGTCGGCGGGGACGTGTCCGTCGCGTCGTTCAACGTGCTCAACTACTTCACGACGCTGGGCGCGCAGACGCCGTCCTGCCAGGCGTACACCACGCCCGGCGGCGAGCCCGTCACGGTCGACGAGGGCTGCGACCCGCGCGGGGCGTGGGACCCGGACGACCTGGCGCGCCAGCAGGAGAAGATCGTCGCGGCGATCAACGGCCTGGACGCGGACGTCGTCGGCCTGCTCGAGATCGAGAACTCGGCGCGCGTCGACGGCGTGGCGGACGAGGCGCTCGCCACGCTGGTCGAGGCGCTCAACGCGGCCGCCGGCGAGGAGCGCTGGGCGTTCGTGCCGTCGTCCGACGAGCTGCCGGACCCGTCCGGCCAGGACGTCATCACGAACGCGCTCATCTACCAGCCCGCGGCGGTCGAGCGGACGGGGGAGGCCCGCGCGCTGGGCGACCAGAGCGACGCCGGCGAGGCGTTCCAGAACGCCCGCGAGCCGATCGCGCAGGCGTTCACGCCCCTGGGCGGCGGTGAGCCGGTGCTCGTCGTGGTGAACCACTTCAAGTCGAAGGGCTCCGCGGGTCCGTGGCCGGGCGACCGCGACGCGGGCGACGGGCAGGGCGCGTCCAACGAGTCGCGCGTGCGCCAGGCCACGGCGCTGCGCGACTGGGTGCCGACCGTGCAGGGTGACGCCGAGGCGGTCGCGCTGGTCGGCGACTTCAACGCGTACACGCAGGAGGACCCGCTGCACGTCCTCTACGACGCGGGCTACGTCGACGCCGTCAGCACGCTGGCGCCGGGGCAGTGGAGCTACTCGTTCCAGGGCCTGTCCGGCTCGCTCGACCACGTCCTGCTCAACGAGGCCGCCGCGGCCCGTGCGACGGGCGCGGACGTCTGGGAGATCAACGCGGGCGAGTCCATCGCGCTCGAGTACAGCCGCTACGGCTACCACGCCACGACGTACCACGACCCCGGGCCGTACCGGTCGTCGGACCACGACCCGGTGGTCGTCGGGCTGACCGCCGGCACCGACAACACGGGGCCCGTCGACCTGACGTTCCTCAACCTCAACGACTTCCACGGGCGCATCGACGCCAACACCGTGAAGGTCGCGGGGACGGTCGAGCAGCAGCGTGCCGCGGCGGAGGCCGCGGGTGGCGCGGCGGCGTTCCTGTCCGCGGGCGACAACATCGGCGCGTCGCTGTTCGCGTCGTCGGTGCAGCGCGACCAGCCGACGATCGACGTCCTGAACGCGCTCGACCTCGCGGCGTCGGCCGTGGGCAACCACGAGTTCGACGGCGGGTACGACGACCTGGTCGACCGCGTGATCGCGGGCGGCGAGAACGCCGAGTTCCCCTACCTCGGCGCGAACGTCTACGAGGCGGGCACCACCACCCCGGCGCTCGACGAGTACGCGCTGCTCGACATGGCCGGCGTCACGGTCGGCGTCATCGGCGCCGTCACGCAGGAGACGCCGACGCTCGTCAGCCCGGGCGGCGTGGCGTCCCTCGAGTTCGGCGACCCGGTCGAGGCCGTCAACCGCGTCGCGGCGCAGCTGACCGACGGTGACGAGTCGAACGGCGAGGCCGACGTGCTGGTCGCCGAGTACCACGAGGGTGCCGGGGCCGGCACCCCGGACGGGTCGACGCTCGAGGAGGAGGTCGCCGCCGGCGGCGCCTTCGCCGAGATCGTCACGGGGACGTCCGCCGCGGTGGACGCCATCTTCACCGGCCACACGCACAAGCAGTACGCGTGGCAGGCGCCCGTCCCGGGCGAGGACGGCACGCGCCCGGTCCTGCAGACGGGCTCCTACGGCGAGTTCCTCGGCAAGGTCGTCCTGACGTACGACCGCGAGTCGGGCGAGGTGACGGCCTCCAGCGCGGAGAACGTCGCGCGCACGACGACGGCCGACGCGGAGCTCGTCGCGGCCTACCCCCGCGTGGCCGAGGTGCAGCGGGTCGTCGACGCGGCGCTCGCGCACGCGGCCGAGGTCGGCAACCAGCCGGTCGGGTCGGTGACGGCGGACATCACGACCGCCTACGCCGGGGGCTCGTACGTGGACGGCCGGTACGTCGGCCCCGGCCCGCTGCCGAGCACCGGCCGCGACGACCGCAGCCGCGAGTCCACGCTCGGCAACCTCGTGGCCGACGCGCTGCTCGACACGCTCGACGCCCCCGAGCGGGGCGGCGCCCAGATCGGCGTCGTGAACCCGGGCGGCCTGCGCAACGAGCTCTTCCACGCCCCGGACGGCACGATCACGTACGCCGAGGCCAACGCGGTGCTGCCGTTCGTCAACAACCTCTGGACGACCACGCTCACGGGCGCCCAGGTGAGGACGATGCTCGAGCAGCAGTGGCAGACGGACGAGGACGGCAACGTCCCGAGCCGGCCGTACCTGCAGCTCGGCCTGTCGGACAACGTGTCGTACACCTACGACGCGTCGCGTCCCCACGGCGAGCGCATCACCTCGGTGACGGTCGACGGCGCGCCGCTCGACCCGGAGGCCGAGTACCGCATCGGCACGTTCTCGTTCCTCGCGCAGGGCGGCGACAACTTCCGCGTCTTCGCCGAGGGCCAGGACACCGCGGACTCCGGTCTCGTGGACCGCGACGCGTGGATCGCCTACCTGCAGGCCAACCCCGGCCTCTCGCCGGACTTCCGCGAGCGGGCGGTCGGCGTGCCGGCGCTCGCCCCGGTGCAGGCCGGTGCCGAGCTGACGTTCCCCGTGACGGGGCTCAACCTCACGAGCCTCGGCGCGCCGGACAACACCTCGCTCGAGGTGCGCATCGACGACGTGGCGCTCGGCACGGCCACGCTCACGCGCGGCACGGGCCCCGACGCGTCCGGCACGGTGACCGTCACGGTGCCCGCCGGCACCGAGCCGGGAGCCCGGACGCTCACGCTCGTGGCGCAGCCGAGCGGCACGACGGTGACGGTGCCGCTCACGGTCGAGGCGGCGCCCGCGCCGGCCGTCGCGAGCCGCACGACGCTCACGGTGATCGGCTCGCCGGTCTCGTGGCTGCCGTCGGTCTGGGCGTCCACCGTGGCGCTCGAGAACCGGCGCCTGCCGTCCGGCACGGTCGAGCTGCGCGAGGGCGACCGCGTCGTGGCGCGCTCGCGGGTCGTGCTCGGCGTCGCGGGCGGTCTGGTGCCGAACCTCGGGCGCGGCACGCACCGCCTGACCGCGGTGTTCGTGCCGAGCGACCCCGACGCGGTCGAGGGCAGCACGAGCCGCGTGGTCACCGTCCGGCGGTGAGCGTGCGCCGCTGAGGCGGTAGCAGGACGGCTCGACCCGGAGGGGCGGACGCACGGCGTCCGCCCCTCCGGCGTGCCGGCCGCGTGCAGGCCGGCGTCCCCCCGCCGCCGCGGACCGGGTGAGAAGACGCCGGGACGAACCGACCCTCTTGTGAGGAACCGGGCGGGTGCCGCACCGTGGAGCGGTCACCGGGCGGTGCCGCGCCACCCGCCGCGCCGACGGCACCGAGCGCCGCCGACGACGGCGGTGCCACGAGCGGCAGGGGGCCGGCATGCACGTGTCGAGAGCCGTCGTCGGAGCGGTCGTCGCGGCGGGCCTGCCGCTCGTCGCGGGCGTCGTCCCGCCCGCCGCGGGCGATGCCACGGCGGGGTGGATCACCGGCCCGCTCACGCGGGCGTACGCCGAGGACGACCCGGTCCCGGCGCCCCCGGGTCCGGGCGACGTCACGGACGAGTCGACGCTCGGCAACGGTCTCGCGCAGGCGCTCCGGTTCGCCGGCGGCGGCTCCGACAGCACCCCGGTGGTGGGCATGGCGGTCCCGACCGCGCTCCGCGGGGACCTCCTGTTCGACCGCCGGCCCGACGACCCCCTCGACGACTTCGGGCGTCCGCTCGCTCGGGTGACGCAGGCCGAGCTGGACGCGGTCCTGCCGTCGCCCGAGCCGGTGTGGACGGTGTCGCTGACCGGGGCCCAGCTGACCACGGTGCTGGAGCAGCAGTGGCAGGGCGACGACACGGACCCCACGGCGATGGACGGCCCCTCGGTGCACCTGGGCCTGTCGGACAACATCCGGTACAGCTACGACCCGTCGCGGGTCCGCGGCGACCGCATCACGTCGGTCCGCGTGAACGGCGCGCCCCTCGACCGCACGACGACCTACCGCGTGGCCGGCCCTGCCTCGCTGATCCAGGGCGGGCACGGGTTCACCGCCCTCGCGGAGGGCGCCGACGTCACGGTCTCGGAGCGCTTCACCGACCGCTCCGCCCTCGACATGGTCCTCGGCTGGCGGGCGTCGCCCGACTTCACCGAACGCGCGATCGGCGTCCTGGACCTGCCCGGGGCCGTCCAGCCCGAGGGCGTCCTCGCGTTCCGCCTCACGGGCCTGACCCTGCCGAGCCTCGACGCGCCGCGGTCGACCGCACTCGAGGTCGCGATCGGCGGCACGACGCTCACCACCTGGTACCCGGTGGGCGACGTGCGCCCCGACGACGTGGTCGAGGTGCGCCTCGACGTGCCCGCCGGGCTGCCGAGCGGCCCCACGACGCTGGCGATCCTCGTCTGGACGAGTGGCGCCTCGGACGTCCACCTGCCCGTCACCGTGGATGCCGGCCGCCAGGTGACGGGGACCGAGGTGCGGGTCCCCGTGCGCGAGCAGGTCCACGGCGACCTCGACCCGCTCGTCCGGGTGGAGGTGACGGTCGCGCCGCCGACGGCCCCGGGACCGGTCGAGATCGTCGTGGACGGCGCCGTCGTGGCGTCCCTCCCGCTCCGGGACGGACGTGCGCTGTGGCAGCTCGACCCGTCGACGTCGGCGGGGACGTACGAGGTCGTGGCGCGCTACCCGGGCGGTCCCGCCTTCACGCCGTCGGCGTCCGAGCCGGTACGGGTGACGGTCCGGCCCGTCGCCACCGCGACGACGCTCAGCGTCAAGCGGTCGACCGTCTCCTGGCTGCCCTCGGTGTGGGCGTCCGACGTCCGCCTCCACACCGGTGCGCAGCCCGTGGGGTACGTCGAGCTGCGGGAGGGCACGCGCCTGCTCACGCGCGCGCGGGTCGTGCGCGGCCTCGCGCTCGGCACGGTCCCGAACCTGTCCCCCGGGGCACACCGCCTGACCGCCGTCTTCGTGCCCGACGCCCGGTCGAGCGTGCTGGAGAGCCGGAGCGCGACGGTGACGTACCGGCGGTAGCGCGCCCCGCCGTGCCGGACGCGCCCCCGACCGGGCCGAAGCGCGCGGTTCCGGACGCCCGCCCTGGTCCGCGACGCGGACGAACGGGACGAACGCGCCCCGGACGGCGCTACGGTGGGCCACGACACGGGGTGCCCCGCACTGGGCGGGGCTGAGATCACACCCGTCGAACCTGATCTCGTTAGCACGAGCGAAGGGATGTCGACATGACGTCTGCCGTTCCCACGTCCACCGAGCGCACCGGCGCTCCCGTCCCCGGGGACGGCCTCGCCGCCGCGTCCGCCGCGGCGCTCGAGGCGCTGCGCACCCGGGTGCCGCTCGTCCAGTGCCTGACGAACGAGGTGACGACCAACCTCGTCGCCAACACCCTCCTGGCGGTCGGTGCGTCACCCGCGATGGCGTCGGCGCCCGGGGAGGCCGAGGAGCTCGCCGGGGTCGCGGCGGCCGTGCTCGTCAACCTCGGCACGCTGGGCCCCGACCAGCGCGCGGCCGTCGAGCCCACCGTCGCGGTCGCGTCCGGCGCCGGCACCCCCTGGGTGCTCGATCCCGTCGCCGTCGGGGTGCTGTCCGTGCGCACACGCCTGGCGGGCCGGCTGCTGACCGAGCGGCCCGCGGTCGTGCGCGGGAACGCGAGCGAGGTGCGCGCGCTCGCGGGCCTCGCGACCGCGGCGCGGGGCGTCGACGCGCGCGACGGCGTCGACGACGCGGCCGCCGCCGCCGACGCGGTCGCGCGTTCGACGGGCGGAGCCGTCGCGGTCTCGGGTCCGGTCGACCTGGTGACCGACGGCGGCGCGCACGTGCGGCTCGCCGTCGGCGACCCGCTGCTCACCACGATCACGGGAGCCGGCTGCGCGCTCGGCGGCCTGACCGCCGCCTTCGCCGCCGTCACCGACCCGTTCACCGCCGCCGCCGCCGCGACGACGGCGCTCGGGCTGGCCGCCGAGCGGGCCGCACGCGTCGCGCACGGCCCCGGCTCGTTCCCCCCGGCGCTCCTCGACGCGCTGCACGCGCTGACGCCGGAGGACCTCGCCGAGCGCGTCGCCTCCGCCGGCCGGGTGGGGGTGCCGGCATGACGCGCCTGCCCGCCGGGCCGTACCTCGTCCTCGACGCGGACGTCTGCGCCGCCGCCGGGCACGCGCCGGCCGCGGTCGCGTCCGCGGCCGTGCGCGCCGGCGTCGGCACCGTGCAGGTGCGGGCCAAGCGCGCGGACGTGCGCACCCAGGTCGCCCTGACGGTCGCCGTGGCGGACGCGCTGCGGGACGCACCGCCCGCCGTGCTGCTGGTCGACGACCGCGTCGACGTCGCGCTCGCGGCCCGCGCCCGCGGCGCCCGCGTCGACGGCGTGCACGTCGGCCGCCAGGACCTCGAGGTGCGGGACGTGCGTGCCCTGCTGGGGCCGGACGGCGTGGTGGGCGTGTCGGTGTCGCACCCCGGCCGGCTCGCCGACGCGGCCGGTGCGGACTACGTCGGCAGCGGCCCCGTCCGGCTCACGTCCACGAAGCCCGAGGCCGGCCCCGCGCTCGGCACCGACGGCGTCCGCGCGGTCGCGTCGGCGACGCCGCTGCCGGTCGTCGCCATCGGCGGCCTGACCGCGCAGGACGTGCCGGCCCTGCGCGCCGCGGGGGCGCACGCCGTCGCCGTGGTGAGCGCGGTCTGCGCCGCCCCCGACCCGTCCCGGGCGGCGGCCGCCCTCGTCGAGGCCTGGGCCCGGACGTCGCTCGCGGCGGTGCCGCGATGAGCGCCCCCACGCGCGTGCGCGTGCTGTCGGTCGCCGGCACGGACCCGACGGGTGGCGCGGGCATCCACGCGGACCTCAAGTCGTTCGGCGCCCACGGGGCGTACGGCATGGCGGTCGTGACGGCGCTGGTCGCGCAGAACACGCACGGGGTGCGCGCGGTGCACGTCCCGGACGTGGACTTCCTGCGCGCACAGCTCGACGCGGTGAGCGACGACGTCACGGTCGACGCGGTGAAGATCGGCATGCTCGGCACGCGCGCCGTGGCCGACGAGGTCGCCGCGTGGCTCGTGCGCGCGCGCCCGCCGGTCGTCGTGCTCGACCCGGTCATGGTCGCGACCAGCGGGGACCGGCTCCTGGACCACGACGCCGAGGACGCCGTCCGCCGCCTCGTCCCGCACGCCCACCTCGTCACCCCGAACCTGCCGGAGCTCGGCGTGCTGCTGGGGGAGCCGACGGCCCGCACCTGGCGCGACGCCGTGGACCAGGCCCGCAGGCTGGCGCAGGGCAGCGGCGTCACGGTGCTGCTCAAGGGCGGGCACCTCGACGGCGACGCGAGCCCCGACGCGGTCGTCGACGCGACGACCGTCGTCGAGCTCGACGCCGTGCGGGTGGCGACGTCGTCGACGCACGGGACCGGCTGCTCGCTCTCGGCCGCCGTCGCCGCGCTGCGGCCACGACGCCCCGACTGGGTGAGCGCGGTCCGGGAGGCGAAGGCGTGGCTCACGGGCGCGATCGCGGCGGGGGAGGCGCTCGCCGTGGGGTCCGGGCGAGGCCCGGTCGACCACCTCCACCACGCCCCGACCCTCGGCGCGCGCCCGTTCGGCGACGAGGCGTGGGACGCCGTCGCGGACCTGCGGGCCGCGTGCGACGAGCTGCCGTTCGTCCGCGCGCTCGCGGACGGCACCCTGCCGACGGAGGCGTTCGAGGCCTACCTGCACCAGGACGCGCTCTACCTGGCCGCGTACTCGCGGGTCCTGGCGCGGGCGAGCGAGCTCGCGCCCGACGGTGCGGCGCAGGCCTTCTGGGCGCGCGGGGCGAGCCGGTGCCTGGACGTCGAGGCGCAGCTGCACCGGGACCGCCTCCGGCGCACGGGCCGGGTGTGGGACGGGCCGGCGTCGGCGGTGACGACGGCGTACACCGACCACCTGCTCGCGGTCGGGGCGCGCGGCTCGTACGCGGAGCTCACCGCCGCGGTGCTGCCCTGCTACTGGCTGTACGCGGACATCGGCGCGCGCATCCTCGCGCGCGCCGGTGACCTGTCCGCGCACCCGTACGGCGACTGGGTCGGCACGTACGGGGACCCGGCGTTCGCCGCCGCGGCCGACGAGGCGCGCCTGCTGTGCGACGCGGCGGCCCGCGAGGTGGGGGCGGCGACGCGGTCGCGCATGCTCGCGGCGTTCGTCCGCTCGTGCGAGCACGAGGTCGCGTTCTTCGACCAGGTCGACCTGGCGGCCCCGGCCCCCGCCGCGCTCGCTGCCGCGGGGCGCGGCCGCTGACCCCGCCGCACCGGCGGCCCCTCAGGGGGCGGGGCCGCCGGTGCGCGCGGGACGACGGTCAGCAGGTGCCGTCGGCGCAGACCTCGCCGGCGGGGACGGTGGCGAGCGGGTTCGCCTCGCGCCATCCCGTCTCCAGCAGCTGCGCGAACACCTCGACCGGCTGGGCCCCGGACACGCCGTACCTGCGGTCGAGGACGAAGAACGGCACTCCGGTCACCCCCAGGGCGCGCGCCTCGGCGATGTCGGCACGGACGGCCTCGGCCTCGTCGTCACCCGCCAGCGCGGCGGCCACGCGGCCGGCGTCCCAGCCGTGCTGGGCGAACCCGACCTGCTCCGCCACCGTCACGAGCGCCCCCTCGGCGCCGAGGTCCACGCCCTGCTCGAAGTGCGCGGAGAACAGTGCCTCCATGGTGGCGTCGGCGAGCGCGGCACCGCCGACGCGGGCGGCCAGGTGCAGCAGCCGGTGCGCGTCGAAGGTGTTGAACGCGAGCGTGCGGTCGAAGTCGTAGCGCAGGCCGTCGGTCGCGGCGACGGCGGTCACGTGCGCGAACATCTGCCGGACCTGTGCGGGGTCCAGGCCCTTCATCTGCGCGAGCGCCTCGACCTCGGGCCGCCCCGGCCCCGTGGGCGTCTCCGGGGAGAGCTGGTAGGAGCGCCACACGACCTCGACGTGCTCGCGGTGCGCGAACCGCTCGAGCGCGGCCGCGAACCGGCGCTTGCCGATGAAGCACCAGGGGCAGGCCACGTCCGACCAGACCTCGACGCGGACGGTGCGCGTGGGGGCGGGCAGCGGGGTGAACGGGGTCGTGGAGGTCACGGGAGCAGCAGCACCTTTCCGGTGGTCGCGCGCCCCTCGAGGGCGCGGTGGGCCTCGGCCGCGTCGGCGAGGGGAAACGTGGCGCCGACGCGCACGTCGAGCGCACCGGCGACGGCGGGCTCGGCGACCTCGCGCCAGCGCCACGCCCGCTCGTCGGCGGTCAGGGTGTGGTGGGCGAGCGTGGGCCGGGTCACGAACAGCGACCCGGCCGCGTTGAGCCGCTGCAGGTCGACGGGCGGCACCTGCCCCGAGGACCCGCCGAACAGCACCAGCGTCCCCCGGGTGCGCAGCGAGGCGAGGGACGCGTCGAACGTGTCCTTGCCGACCGAGTCGTAGACGACGTGCACGCCGCGCCCACCGGTGAGGTCGCGCACCAGCGCGGGCAGCTCGGCGGTGAGGTCGGAGAGCTCCCGGTACCGGATCACGTCGGCGGCCCCGGCGGCGCGCGCGAGGGCCTCCTTCTCGGCGGACCCGACCGTCGCGATCACACGGGCGCCGCGGGCGGCGGCGAGCTGGGTCAGCAGCAGCCCGACGCCGCCGGCGGCGGCGTGCAGCAGCACGTCGTGCCCGCGCCCGAGCGGGAACGTCGACGCGGACAGGTAGTGCGCCGTCATGCCCTGGAGCGGCAGCCCGGCGGCGGTGCGGTCGTCGAGGCCGGGCGGGACGACGAGCGCGGACCGCTCCGGCACGGCGACGAGCTCGGCGTAGGAGCCGGGGACGTCCGCCCACGCGACGTGGTCGCCGGGCGCGAGCGTCGTCACGTCCGGGCCGACGGCGACGACCTCGCCCGCCCCCTCGGACCCGACCACGTGCGGGTAGGGCATGGGGTAGGTCCCTGTGCGACGGTAGGTGTCGATGAAGTTGACACCCGCCGCGGCCACGCGGACGAGCACCTCGTCGGCCCCAGGCTCGGGGTCGGGGACGTCGGTCGGCTCGAGGACCTCGGGTCCGCCCGCGCGGGCGGCGACGACGGCGCGCATGCCGGTGCCAACCGGCTCGCCTGCGAGACTGTTCCCGCAGGTCGCCGTGGAATGCGTTGGTATCTTTGTGCAGCCCACTGTATGTTCATGCACATGACGTTCTCCGTGGCGGTCGCCGGCGCCAGCGGGTACGCGGGTGGTGAGATCCTCCGCCTGCTGCTCGACCACCCCGAGGCGCGCATCGGCACGCTCACGGCGCACAGCAACGCGGGCACGCCGCTGGGCGACCACCACCCCCACCTGCTCGACCTCGCCGACCGGGTCCTGGAGCCGACGACCGCGCAGGCGCTCGCCGGGCACGACGTGGTCGTCCTCGCGCTGCCGCACGGCGCGAGCGGCGCCGTCGCCGCCGAGCTCGAGGCCCTGGGGGAGGACCCGGTGGTGCTCGACCTCGGGGCGGACCACAGGCTCGTCGACGCCGCCGACTGGGAGGCGTACTACGGCAGCCCGCACGCCGGCACGTGGACCTACGGCCTGCCGGAGCTCGTCGTCGCCGAGACGCTGACCCGCCAGCGCGACCGGCTCGCGGGCGCCCGCCGCATCGCCGTCCCGGGCTGCAACGTCACCGCCGTCACCCTGGGTCTGCAGCCGGGCGTCGCGGCCGGCCTGCTCGACACCACCGACCTCGTCGCGGTCCTCGCCGTCGGCTACTCGGGCGCGGGCAAGTCGCTCAAGCCGCACCTGCTCGCGTCCGAGGCGCTCGGCGCGGCGGTGCCGTACGCGGTCGGCGGGACGCACCGGCACATCCCGGAGATCGCCCAGAACCTGCGCAGCGCGGGCGCCACGGACGTGCGCACGTCGTTCACGCCCGTGCTCGTGCCGACGTCGCGGGGCATCCTCGCGACCGCCACGGCACGCCTCGCCCCGGGCGTCGACGCCTCCGACGACGAGCTGCGCGCGGTGTGGCGCGCCGCGTACGCCGACGAGCCGTTCGTCCACGTGCTGCCCGACGGCCGCTGGCCCACGACCGCGGCGACGACCGGCGCCAACACCGCGCTCGTGCAGGTCGCGCTCGACGCCCGCGCCGGACGCGTCGTGACCGTCACCGCGATCGACAACCTCGTCAAGGGCACCGCCGGTGGCGCGGTGCAGTCCCTCAACCTCGCGCTCGGCCTGCCCGAGACGCTCGGCCTCCCGCGGAACGGAGTCGCCCCGTGACCGACCACCTCGGCCCTGCCCTCGAGGGCACCTCGCCCGGCACGTCGCCCGGGGTGACGGCCGCCGCCGGCTTCCGCGCCTCGGGCGTGACCGCCGGGCTGAAGGCCTCCGGCAAGCCGGACCTCGCGCTCGTCGTCAACGACGGGCCGCGGCAGGTCGGTGCGGCGGTCTTCACCACGAACCGCGTGGTCGGCGCGCCCGTGCTGTGGTCGCGCCAGGCGGTGTCCGACGGGGTGGTGTCGGCCGTCGTGCTGAACTCCGGCGGTGCCAACGTCGGCACCGGTCCGCGCGGCTTCCAGGACGCGCACGCGACCGCCGAGAAGGTCGCGGACGCGCTCGGCATCTCGGCGGGCGACGTGGTCGTCTGCTCGACCGGCCTGATCGGCGTGCCCCTCGCGAGCGACAAGCTGTTCGCCGGCATCGGCCCCGCCGTCGCGGCGCTCACGGACGCGACGGGCCCGGAGGCGGCCACGGCGATCATGACCACGGACAGCGTGCCGAAGACCGCGCACGTGCGCGTCGAGACGCCCCACGGCGCGTTCACCGTCGGCGGCATGGCGAAGGGCGCGGGCATGCTCGCGCCGGCGATGGCGACGATGCTCTCGGTGCTCACCACGGACGCCGACGTCGACGCCGCCACCGCGGACGCGGCGCTGCGGGCCGCGACGGGCGCCACCTTCGACCGCGTCGACTCCGACGGCTGCATGTCGACCTCGGACACCGTGACGCTCATGGTGTCGGGTGCGAGCGGCGTGACCCCGGCCCCGGACGTCTTCGCGGACGCCGTGCGGCGCGTGTGCGCGTCGCTGGCGCGCCAGCTCGTGGCGGACGCGGAGGGGGCCTCGCACGACATCGCCGTGCACGTGCACGGCGCGACCACCGAGGCGGCGGCCGTGGCCGTGGCCCGCGCGGTCACCCGCTCGAACCTGTTCAAGGCGGCGATGTTCGGCAACGACCCGAACTGGGGCCGGATCATCGCGCAGGTCGGCACCGTGCCCGAGGAGATCGCGCCGTTCGACCCGTCGACGCTCGACGTGACGATCAACGGCCTGCAGATCTGCCGCGCGGGAGGCGCGCACGAGGACCCGGCACAGCTGGACCTCGCGGCGGCGCGCGAGATCCACGTCGAGGTCGACCTGCACGCGGGCGACGCGTCGGCGACCGTGTGGACCAACGACCTCACGCACGACTACGTCCACGAGAACAGCGCCTACTCGACATGAGCGACACGAGCGACACGAGCCCCGGGCTGCCCCCGGTCCCGGAGGACTTCTACTTCGACACCCGCACCGACCTGCGCCCGGACCAGAAGGCGGAGGTCCTCATCCAGGCGCTGCCGTGGCTGGAGCAGTTCTCCGGCGCCCTCGTCGTCGTGAAGTACGGCGGCAACGCGATGGTCGACGAGACCCTCAAGCGCGCGTTCGCCGAGGACATGGTCTTCCTGCGCCGGGTCGGTCTGCGTCCCGTCGTCGTGCACGGCGGCGGGCCGCAGATCAACGCGATGCTCGACCGGCTCGGCATCGAGAGCGAGTTCCGGGGCGGCCTGCGGGTGACGACGCCGGAGGCCATGGAGGTCGTCCGGATGGTCCTGACGGGCCAGGTGTCGCGCGAGCTCGTCGGCCTGCTCAACGCGCACGGACCGCACGCCGTCGGGCTGTCCGGTGAGGACGGCGGGCTGTTCCAGGCGCGTCGGCGCACCGCGGTCGTCGACGGGCAGGAGGTCGACGTCGGGCTGGTGGGGGACGTCGTCCAGGTGAACCCCGGCGCCGTCCTCGACCTGCTCGACTCCGGCCGCATCCCCGTCGTGTCGACCGTCGCGCCCGACATCGAGGACCCGACGCAGGTGCTCAACGTCAACGCCGACACCGCTGCCGCGGCGCTGGCGGTCGCGCTCGGTGCCCGCAAGCTCATCGTGCTCACCGACGTCGAGGGCCTGTACACCGACTGGCCGGACCGCGAGAGCCTGGTGCGCCGCATCCGCGCCGCCGACCTGGCCGCGCTGCTGCCCCGGCTCGACGCCGGCATGCGGCCCAAGATGGAGGCCTGCTGGCGGGCCGTGGAGGGCGGGGTCCCGCGCGCCCACGTCATCGACGGCCGGCAGGCCCACTCGATCCTCGTCGAGGTCTTCACCTCCGACGGCGTCGGGACGATGGTGCTGCCCGACGTCGACCCGGCCGACAACCCCTCCACGGTCCCCGTGCCCCGGGTCCGTGCCGCCCAGGAGGACCGCCCGTGACCGACCCCACCGTCCCCGTCGTGCCGACCGCGGCCCCGTCGGCGCCGCGCCACCGGGCGGACGCCCCGGACGACGCCCTCCCCATGCCGGCGGCGGCCGGATCGGTGGCCGAGTGGACCGACCGGTACACGCACGCGCTCATGGACACGTTCGGGCCGCCGCAGCGCGTGCTCGTCCGCGGCGAGGGCCCGTACGTGTGGGACGCCGACGGCAAGCGGTACCTCGACCTGCTCGGCGGCATCGCCGTCAACGCGCTCGGCCACGCGCACCCGACGCTGACGGCCGCGATCAGCGCCCAGCTCGGCACGCTCGGCCACGTCTCGAACTTCTTCGCCAGCCCGACGCAGATCGCGCTCGCGGAGCGCCTGCTCGCGCTCGCCGGTGCGCCGGAGGGGTCGCGCGTCTTCCTGACCAACTCCGGGACGGAGGCGAACGAGGCCGCGTTCAAGCTGCTGCGCCGCCACTCCGACGGGCGCCGTCCGCGCGTGCTCGCGCTCGAGGGCGGGTTCCACGGGCGCTCGATGGGCGCGCTCGCGCTGACGCACAAGGCCGCCTACCGCGAGCCGTTCGAGCCGCTGCCCGGCGGGGTGGAGTTCCTGCCGTTCGGCGACACGGCCGCGCTCGAGGCCGCGTTCGCCGACGGCGGCGACGAGGTGGCCGGGCTCGTGCTCGAGCCCGTGCAGGGCGAGGCGGGCGTGCGCCCGCTGCCGCCGGGCTACCTCGCGCTCGCCCGCGAGCTGACCTCCCGCCACGGCGCGCTGCTCGTGCTCGACGAGGTGCAGACCGGCATGGGGCGCACCGGGCAGTGGTTCGCCCACCAGCACCCGCACCTCGGCGGGGGCGTCGTCCCGGACGCCGTCACGGTGGCGAAGGGCCTCGGCGGCGGGTTCCCCGTGGGCGCGCTCCTCGCGTTCGGCCCCGACGTGGCGTCGCTGCTCGGACGCGGCCAGCACGGCACGACGTTCGGCGGCAACCCCGTCGCGGCCGCCGCGGCGCTCGCCACCATCGGTGTGATCGAGCGCGACGGTCTCCTCGCGCACGTCACCGGTCTCGGCGAGCGGCTGCGCGAGCGCCTCGCGGGCACGGGCAACCCGCTCGTGCGCGAGGTGCGCGGCGAGGGGCTGCTCATCGCCGTCGAGCTCGCCGCGCCGGTCGCCGCGCGCGTCGCCGCCGACGCCCTCGAGGCCGGGATCGTCGTCAACCCGTGCACGCCGACGACGCTGCGCATCGCACCGCCGTACGTCCTGACCGACGAGCAGGCCCAGCCGTTCGTCGACCTCGTCGCCGCGCTGCCGGCCGACCTGGCCGAGGAGGCCCGCCCGTGACCCGCCACTTCCTGCGCGACGACGACCTGGACCCGCAGGAGCAGGCAGACGTCCTCGAGCTCGCCCTGGCGTTCCGCGACGACCGGTTCATCCGCACGCCGCTGGCCGGCCCCCGGTCCGTGGCCGTGATCTTCGACAAGCCGACCCTGCGCACGCAGGTCAGCTTCATGACCGGCATCGCCGAGCTCGGCGGGTTCCCGCTCACCGTGGACGGCACGCTCGCCCGCATCGGCCTGCGCGAGTCCATCGCCGACACGGCGCGGGTGCTCGGCCGCCAGGTCGCGGCCGTCGTGTGGCGCACGCACGCCCAGACGCGGCTGGAGGAGATGGCCGCGCTCGCGGGCGTCCCCGTCGTGAACGCGCTGACGGACGAGTTCCACCCGTGCCAGGTGCTCGCGGACCTCATGACGGTCGCGCAGCACCGCGGCGGCGTGGCTGCTCTGCCCGGGACGACGCTGGCCTACGTCGGCGACGGCGCGAACAACATGGCGCACTCCTACCTGCTGGGCGGCGCGACCGCGGGCCTGCACGTGCGGGTCGGCACGCCGGCCGACGCCCTGCCCGACCCGGCGGTCGTCGCGGCGGCGCAGGCCGTGGCTGCACGGACGGGCGGGTCGGTCGCGGTCCTGCACGACCGCGACGCGGCGGTGGCGGGCGCCGACGTGGTCGCCACGGACACCTGGGTGTCGATGGGCCAGGAGGACGAGGCGGGGGAGCGCGCGGACCGGTTCCTCGCGTTCCGGCTGGACGGCGACGCGCTCGCGCTCGCCGCCCCCGGCGCGCTCGTCCTGCACTGCCTGCCCGCGTACCGCGGCAAGGAGATCACCTCCGAGGTGCTCGACGGCTCGCAGTCGGTGGTGTGGGACGAGGCGGAGAACCGGCTGCACGCCCAGAAGGCGCTGCTGACGTTCCTGCTGGAGCAGCGGTGAGCACGGGCGCGATCCCCTCGACGAAGGCGGCGCGGCACGCGCTCATCACGAACCTGCTGTCGCGGGGGTCGGTGCACTCGCAGGGCGAGCTCGCCGAGCTGCTCGCGGACGAGGGCGTGCACGTCACGCAGGCGACGCTGTCGCGCGACCTCGTCGAGCTGCGCGCGGTGAAGATCCGGACGCCGTCCGGCGCGCTCGCGTACGCCGTGCCGCAGGAGGGCGGCGACCGCACACCCGCGACCACCGACACCGAGATGCTCGCCGCCCGGTTGGCGCGGCTGTGCGCGGAGCTGCTGGTCACCGCGGAGGCGTCCGGGAACCTCGTCGTCCTGCGCACGCCGCCGGGCGCGGCCCAGTTCCTCGCGTCGGCGATCGACCACTCGGTGCTGCCGCACGTGCTCGGCACGATCGCCGGGGACGACACCGTCCTCGTGATCGCGCGCGCCGCCGACGGCGGCGAGGCCGTCGCTGCCCGCTTCCTCGCGCTCGCCGGCGAGGGGTGAGACGGGTTATGCATACGTCCGCGTAAGCATGTATGTTCATGCACGCAGACGTTGCTGAGAACGGAGAGAACCTGACATGACCGATCGCGTCGTCCTCGCGTACTCCGGGGGGCTGGACACCTCGGTGGGTATCGGCTGGATCGCCGAGGCCACCGGCGCCGAGGTGATCGCCGTCGCGGTCGACGTCGGTCAGGGCGGGGAGGACCTCGAGGTCATCCGCCGCCGTGCGCTCGACTGCGGCGCCGTCGAGGCGTACGTCGCCGACGCCCGCGACGAGTTCGCCACCGAGTACTGCATGCCGGCGCTCAAGGCGAACGGCCTGTACCTCGACCGGTACCCGCTCGTCTCGGCGCTCTCGCGACCGGTCATCGTCAAGCACCTCGTGCGCGCCGCCCGCCAGTTCGGCGCGACGACGGTCGCCCACGGCTGCACCGGCAAGGGCAACGACCAGGTCCGCTTCGAGGTCGGCATCACCTCGCTCGCGCCGGACCTCACGTGCCTGGCGCCCGTCCGCGACCTCGCCCTCACCCGGGACAAGGCGATCGACTTCGCCGAGAAGCACCAGCTGCCGATCGAGACGACGAAGCACAACCCGTTCTCGATCGACCAGAACGTCTGGGGCCGCGCGGTCGAGACCGGGTTCCTCGAGGACATCTGGAACGGCCCGACCAAGGACGTCTACACCTACACGGACGACCCGACGTTCCCGCCGGTCGCGGACGAGGTCGTCATCACGTTCGAGCAGGGCGTGCCGGTCGCGCTCGACGGCGTCCCCGTGACGCCGCTGCAGGCGATCCAGGAGATGAACCGCCGCGCGGGCGCCCAGGGCGTCGGCCGGATCGACATCGTCGAGGACCGCCTCGTCGGCATCAAGTCGCGCGAGGTCTACGAGGCGCCGGGCGCGATCGCGCTCATCGCCGCCCACCAGGAGCTCGAGAACGTGACGGTCGAGCGCGAGCAGGCCCGCTTCAAGCGCGGCGTGGAGCAGCGCTGGACCGAGCTCGTGTACGACGGCCAGTGGTTCAGCCCGCTCAAGCGCTCGCTCGACGTCTTCGTCGAGGACACGCAGCGCTACGTCTCCGGCGACGTGCGCCTCGTGCTGCACGGCGGCCGCGCCACCGTCTCCGGCCGCCGCTCGGACGCGAGCCTCTACGACTTCAACCTCGCCACCTACGACACCGGCGACACGTTCGACCAGTCGGCGGCGAAGGGCTTCATCGAGATCTACGGCCTGAGCTCGAAGCTGGCCGCGGCGCGCGACGTCAAGTTCGGCAACGCGCCCGACCTCGGCAACCAGGGCGGCATCGCGCGTGCCTGAGCAGAACGCACCGGCGGGCGGTGAGGGCCCGCTCGCGCTGTGGGGCGGACGCTTCGCGTCCGGGCCGGCGGCGGCCCTCACCGAGCTGTCGCGCTCGACCCACTTCGACTGGCGGCTGGCCGACGACGACATCACCGGCTCGGTCGCGCACGCGCACGTCCTGCACGCCGCCGGCCTGCTGACCGACGACGAGGTGGCCGGCATGGAGGACGCCCTCGAGCGCCTGCGTGCCGACGTCGCGTCCGGGGCCTTCGCGCCGACGCCCGACGACGAGGACGTGCACACGGCCCTCGAGCGCGGGCTCATCGAGCGCGCGGGCACCGAGCTGGGCGGCAAGCTGCGCGCGGGCCGGTCGCGCAACGACCAGATCGCCACGCTGGTGCGCATGTACCTGCGCCGGCAGGCGCGCGTGCTGTCCGGCATGGTGCTCGACGTCGTCGACGCGCTCGTCGCGCAGGCCGAGGCCGCCGGCGACGCACCGGTGCCGGGTCGCACGCACCTGCAGCACGCGCAGCCGGTGCTGCTCGCGCACCACCTGCTGGCGCACGCGTGGCCGCTGCTGCGCGACGTCGAGCGCTGGGCCGACTGGGACCGCCGCGCCGCGGTGTCGCCGTACGGGTCCGGGGCGCTGGCCGGCTCGTCGCTCGGCCTCGACCCCGCCGCGGTGGCCGCCGAGCTGGGCTTCGACGGGCCCGTCGAGAACTCGATCGACGGCACGGCGTCCCGGGACGTCGTCGCGGAGTTCGCGTTCGTCGCCGCCATGGTCGCGGTCGACCTCTCGAGGCTCGCCGAGGAGGTCGTCCTGTGGGCGACCAAGGAGTTCGGCTTCGTCCGCCTGCACGACGCGTACTCGACCGGGTCGAGCATCATGCCGCAGAAGAAGAACCCGGACGTGGCCGAGCTCGCCCGCGGCAAGGCCGGCCGCCTCGTCGGGGACCTCACCGGTCTGCTGACGACGCTCAAGGGCCTGCCGCTCGCCTACAACCGCGACCTGCAAGAGGACAAGGAGCCGGTCTTCGACCAGGTCGACCAGCTCACGGTGCTGCTGCCGGCGTTCGCCGGGATGGTCGCGACGCTCACGTTCGACACCGAGCGCATGGCGGCGCTCGCGCCGCAGGGCTTCTCGCTCGCCACGGACGTCGCCGAGTGGCTCGTGCGCGAGGGCGTGCCGTTCCGCGTGGCGCACGAGGTCGCGGGTGCGTGCGTGCGGGCGTGCGAGGAGCACGAGCCGCCGCTCGAGCTCTGGGACCTCACGGACGAGCAGCTGCAGGCGATCTCGCCGCACCTGACGCCGGGCGTCCGGTCCGTGCTGTCGGTCGAGGGCTCGCTCGCGTCGCGGTCCGCCCACGGCGGCACCGCGCCGGTGCGCGTCGCCGAGCAGCTCGAGCGCGCGCGGGCCCTGGCCGGGCGGCTGCGGGCGACCCGCACGTCCTGATGACGCATCCGGCCGACGCCGCCGCGGTCGTCGACCTGCTCGCCGACCGCGCGCTCGCCGGGCCGCGCCGCCTCGGGCCGGTCCGGCTGGTCTGCATCGACGGGCCCGCCGGGTCGGGCAAGACCACGACCGCCGGGCGTCTCGCCGCCCGGGTGGGTGAGCGGGGGCCGACGGCCGCCGTGCTCCACCTCGACGACCTGTACGCCGGGTGGCGCGGGCTCGAGGGCTCGCTCTGGCCGCGCCTGTCCGCGCAGGTGCTGGAGCCGCTGCGCCGCGGCCGCCCCGGCCGGTACCAGCGGTTCGACTGGCCCGCGGACCGGTTCGACGACTGGGTCGACCTGCCCGTCCCGGACGTCCTCGTGCTCGAGGGGTGCGGGTCGGCGCGCCGCGCCGCCGACGCCGTCGCCACGCTGCGGGTCTGGGTGGAGGGTCCCCGCGACCTGCGCCTGCGGCGCGGGCTCGAGCGCGACGGCGAGGCGGCCCGCCCGCACTGGCTCACTTGGATGGCGGACGAGGAGGCGCACTTCGCGCGCGAGGGCACCCGCGGACGCGCCGACGTCCGTCTCGACGCCTTTGGCATGATGACGGCGTGACGAACGAGCCCGAGGCCGCACCCGCGGACGTGCCGCCGGTGGGCGGCGTCGTCGGGCTCGGCCCCGTGCCCGCGCGCACCTGGTACGCGCGCGACGTGCTGCAGGTGGCCCGCGACCTGCTCGGCGGCTACGTGACCACGCACGCGCCGGAGGGCACGGTCACGGTGCGCCTGACCGAGGTGGAGGCCTACGGCGGCGAAGACGACCCCGGCTCCCACGCGTACCGCGGGCGGACACCGCGCAACGCGGCGATGTTCGCCGAGCCCGGCCGGCTGTACGTCTACCGGCACATGGGCCTGCACCACTGCGTCAACGTCGTCACCCAGCCCGCCGGGCGCGCGTCGGCCGTGCTGCTGCGTGCCGGCGAGGTGGTCGAGGGCGCCGAGCTGGCCTGGTCGCGCCGCGAGCGCTCCGGGGTGGTCGACAGCGCGCGCCAGCTCGCGCGCGGTCCCGCCCGGCTCGCGGTGTGCCTCGGCCTGGACCTGGGCGCGAACGGCTGCGACGTCACGGAGCCCGGTGGTGCGGTCGTCGTCCGCCGCCGCGACGCGGGCACGGTCCTGTCCGCCGTCGCGACCGGACCGCGCGTGGGCGTCTCGGGGCCGGGCGGCGACGGTGGCGTCCACCCGTGGCGGATGTGGCTGACGAACGAGCCGACCGTGTCGGCGTACCGGCCCGCGTATCGGTCGCCGACGTCGGCAGACGCCCCCCGCGGGGCGACGGCGTCGGCCTGAGCGGTGCCCGCGCACCGCCCCCGGACCACCCGACCGCACGACCACGACCCCGGGCGCCGCGCGGCGCCCGCGAGGAGGAGACAGACGTGAGCAGCATCCTCGACGAGCTCGAGTGGCGAGGGCTCGTCGCCCAGACGACCGACCGCGACGCGCTGGCCCAGGCGCTGGCCGACGGGCCCGTCACCTTCTACACCGGCTTCGACCCGACCGCGCCGAGCCTGCACCACGGCCACCTCGTGCAGCTCGTGCTCATGCGCCACCTGCAGCTGGCGGGCCACCGTCCGCTCGCCCTCGTCGGAGGCGCGACCGGGCTCATCGGCGACCCGCGCATGTCCGGGGAGCGCGTGCTCAACACCCCCGAGACGGTCGCGGAGTGGGTCGGACGCCTGCGCGCGCAGATCGAGCGCTTCCTCGACTTCGAGGGCCCGGACGCCGCGGTGATGGTCAACAACCTCGACTGGACCGGCGGCCTCTCGGCCATCGACTTCCTGCGGGACGTCGGCAAGCACTACCGGCTCGGCACGATGCTCGCGAAGGACACGGTCGCGCGCCGGCTCGCGAGCGAGGAGGGCATCTCTTTCACGGAGTTCAGCTACCAGATCCTGCAGGGCCTGGACTACCGCGAGCTGTTCCGCCGCCACGGCTGCACGCTGCAGACGGGGGGCAACGACCAGTGGGGCAACCTGCTGTCCGGCGTCGACCTCATCCGCAAGACGGAGCGGACGGCCGTGCACGCGCTGACGACGCCGTTGATCACCAAGGCGGACGGGACGAAGTTCGGCAAGTCCGAGGGCGGCGCCGTGTGGCTCGCGCCCGACATGATGACGCCGTACGCCTTCTACCAGTTCTGGCTCAACACGGACGACGCCGACGTGGTGCGCTACCTCAAGGTGTTCACCTTCCGCACCCGCGAGGAGATCGCCGAGCTGGAGGCGGCCGTCGAGGCGCGGCCCGCCGCCCGCGAGGCGCAGCGGACGCTCGCGTACGACGTGACGGCGCTCGTCCACGGCGCCCGGGCGACCGACGCCGTCGTCGCCGCGAGCCAGGCGCTGTTCGGGCGCGGGTCCCTCGAGGACCTGGACGCGGCGACGCTCGAGGCCGCCGTCGCGGAGCTGCCGACGGCCCGGGGTGCGGCCGGCGACCCCGTCGTCGACCTGCTCGCGGCGACCGGTGTCGTGGCGAGCAAGGCCGCGGCGCGCCGCGCCATCGCGGAGGGCGGCGCGTCGGTGAACAACGTGCGCGTGACCGACGAGGACGCGGTCCTCACCGCCGACGACCTCCTGCACGGGCGGTGGGCCCTGCTGCGGCGGGGCAAGCGCACGCTCGCCGTGGTCGACGCCGGCGCCTGACGACGGGCCCGGTGCCCGTCCCCGGGCGGGGACGGGCACCGGGGCGGGTCCGCGCCCGCCCGGGCCGCGGCGGCGACGGGGAGCCGTCGCCGCTCGGTCGCGCGGGACGACAGCGGACGGCCTCGTCCTCGCGAGGGGAGCCCACGCGGTCGCCCGGCCGGTGACCGCGACCACGGTGCCTCGGCGGGAATGGCGGCGCCGGCCCCGCCGTTGCACAGGGAGCGCGCGGAGGCCTGTGCAACCCGCGGGCCGTGGTGACCACGGTCACCGCCCGGAGGGTTTGCGCGCAGGGCTCCGGCCGCGTAATGTTCTCTAGGCCCG
>NZ_QXFN01000027.1 GCF_004886325.1 Cellulomonas telluris | reverse complement strand
ATCTGACGACGTGTTACACGGGGCGGGGGCGGGGCGGGGGCGGGGCGTTCACCAGCGGGAGGTGTTCACCTGGAAGTCCGGCTGGATCGAGCGCATGTAGACGGTGTCCTCGCGCCGGCGGACGCCGCAGGAGAGGTAGAGCTCGTGGAGCTCGCCGAGGCGGTCGCGGTCGAGGTCGACGCCGAGCCCGGGGCCGGTGGGGACGGCGACCGAGCCGCCCGAGAAGGCCAGGGCGTCACCGGCGACGACGTCCTGGGTCTTCCACGGGTAGTGGGTGTCGCAGGCGTAGGTCAGGTTCGGCGTCGCCGCGGCGAGGTGGACCATCGCGGCGAGCGAGACGCCCAGGTGGGAGTTGCTGTGCATCGACAGGCCCAGGCCCCAGACCTCGGTGATGCCGCCGAGGAGCGCCGACTTCTTGAGCCCGCCCCAGAGGTGGTGGTCGGACAGCACGACCTGGACGGCGTCCTGCGCGATCGCGGGCGGGAGGTGCTCCATCGCGATGACGCACATGTTGGTCGCGAGCGGGACGTCCGTGCCGGCCGAGACCTGGGCCATCCCGGCGATGCCGGGCGTCGGGTCCTCGAGGTACTCCACGACGCCGGCGAGCCGGGCGGCCACCCGCAGGGACGTCTCAGGAGTCCACGCACCGTTGGGGT
>NZ_QXFN01000026.1 GCF_004886325.1 Cellulomonas telluris | reverse complement strand
CGACCGCCGCGATCGTCACCGGGCGCCGCCAGGGGGCGGGCGCGCCGTAGCGGTCGGCGAGGTCGGTGGTCACGCCAGAAGCCTAAGTCCCGCCTCCTAGACTGAAGTCCATGCCCCAGTCCACCCCGGAGAAGCCCCGTGCCGGGCTCCGGCTCATGCACGTCCACGCCCACCCCGACGACGAGTCGAGCAAGGGCGCCGCGTCGACCGCGAAGTACGTCGCCGAGGGTGTCGACGTCCACGTCGTCACCTGCACCGGCGGCGAGCGCGGGTCGGTTCTCAACGCCAAGATGGACCGCCCGGAGGTCTGGGAGAACATCACCGAGATCCGCCGCGAGGAGATGCACCGCGCCCGCGACATCCTCGGGATCCGCCAGGACTGGCTCGGCTTCGTCGACTCCGGCTGGCCCGAGGGCGACCCGAAGCCGCCGCTGCCCGAGGGCTGCTTCGCGCTCGTGCCGCTCGAGGAGGCGGCCGAGCGCCTGGTCCGGCTGATCCGCGAGTTCCGCCCGCACGTCGTCACGACCTACGACGAGCGCGGGGGCTATCCCCACCCCGACCACATCCGCTGCCACGAGGTGTCCGTCGCCGCCTTCGCGGCGGCGGGCGACCCCGAGAAGTTCCCCGACGCGGGCGAGCCGTGGCAGCCGATGAAGC
>NZ_QXFN01000025.1 GCF_004886325.1 Cellulomonas telluris | reverse complement strand
AGACGCGGGTGCAGACGCCTCGGCGCTGCGGGGATCCCTTCAGGGCAGGCGTCTTGTTCTTGGACACCTTGTCCGGGCGGCCCTTGCGGACCAGCTGGTTGATGGTGGGCACCGGGTGGTTCCCTCTCTCTGTCTTCTCGTCACGGCTCGGCGCTGTGCCGGGCTCGGGTGTCGTGCGTTGCTGCGTCGTGCCAGTTGAGATGCTCGGTTGCGACCTGCTGGGTGCGGCACCGGGATCGGCCGCTGCTTGAGAGCATGCGCAAGGGTCTGGACGGACCAGACACGAGGATTGAGGCTACTCGGGCGCTCCGACAGGGTCAAAATGCCGCGGAGGCGGGCTCCGCAGGGGCGTGCTCCAGCGTAGCCGCCCGCCCCCAACGGGCCTTCTCCAGCCGGAGGTAGACCACCGCGGAGACCGCCACTCCGGCGATGGTGAGCAGCCCACCGCCGAGCAGCGTCCAGCGAGCGCCGTACTCCTCGCCGATCCAGCCGATGATCGGCGCGCCGACCGGGGTGCCACCCATGAAGATCATCAGGTAGAGCGCCATCACCCGGCCGCGGACGCCGGCGTCGGTGTGCAGCTGCATGTAGGTGTTGGCCGAGGTGATGAAGGTCAGGGCGGTGAGCCCGGTCACCGGGGCGAGCAGCGCGAAGGTGAGGTA
>NZ_QXFN01000024.1 GCF_004886325.1 Cellulomonas telluris | reverse complement strand
CATTAGGAAAAGTACAATAAACAGACTGTCTTCCATAGTTATACATTGGTATTGGTACATTAACATAATAAAGATATTGATATGGATATATATAAGGATTATAGTGCATTTTCCCCAATCCTTTCACGTTTTTACAAAATTATTCTATGCACTTGTTAAAGAAATGTACTTAGATTCAAGGTGACTTATTAAAAACACATGAATACGTTATACAAATCTAGTATACATAACGTCTCATTATCGGTAGTGAAGACAAAGGCGGATCCCTACTCTCACAAGGAATCCGCCTTTGTCTTTTTCTATGATTCTATGCATCTTCTTATACATTCCTATTATGGCGGGCTTTTCGGCCTCCCCATAGTTCCCTATGTCTTCCGATTTTTTGCATAAAATCTTGCATACTCTTAGCGTGGTTTTTTTCAAAATGCTGGTGGTACTCCTTAATAACAAGTTCATAGAATGTTGATTTTATAAATCAAAAGAGAGGGGAACCTATGTAGTGCTACTTGAGTAGAAAATTAGGTTTTTAATTAGGTAGAGGTAGCTGCATAGCGTGTGTCAACGGTACCGGACCGAAACCCGTAAGGGGGCGGGCGGATAAGGAGTTGACACACTCACTATGCAACCCTCTTGTGGTTGTCAAAAGGTATCCTTTTGACCCTG
>NZ_QXFN01000023.1 GCF_004886325.1 Cellulomonas telluris | reverse complement strand
CCGCTGGTCCCCGCTGGTGCACACGTTCGCGCTTCGCGCCCTCGCCGACCCGCACGACGCGGAGGGTGTCACCCGGCAGGTGTTCGTCGCCGCCTGGCGCAGCCGGCACACGCTGACGCCGAGCCCGAGCGCCCTGCCCGCCTGGTTGATCGGGATCGCCCGGCACAAGATCGCCGACGTCCGCGGCGCCCGCGCGCGCGAGGCCGCCAGGATCGCCGCCGTCGTCTCCCTGCCCAGCGCGCAGGAGCTCCACCAATCCGCCGACGCCGACGTCGCCGAACAGCTGGTGGTGCGCCAGGCCGTCGACGAGATGCCCGACCCGCGCCGCACGATCATGTTCCTCGCCTTCTGGGAGGACCACAGCCACGCCGAGATCGCCGAGCGGGTGGGACTGCCGCTCGGCACCGTCAAGAGCCACCTGCGCCGTGGCCTGATCAAGCTCCACCAACAGCTCGAGGGGGTGCGCCATGAGTCACGCTGAGCACGACCAGCTCGCGGCTCTCGCGCTCGACCCCGCCGACGCGCCCGACGCCGTCCGCGAGCACGCCGAGACCTGTCCCGACTGCGCGGCCGTCGTCGCCGCCTACACCGGCACCCGCCGCCGCGCCGGTGCGGGGACGCTCGTCGCGCCGCCCGCGCGGGTCCGCGAGCGGGTGCTCGCCA
>NZ_QXFN01000022.1 GCF_004886325.1 Cellulomonas telluris | reverse complement strand
TCCCGATGGGCAGCGCCGGCGTCAAGGTGATGAGCGTGGTCCGCGACGTCGCCGACGCCTACGTCCACGCCGGCGGCCAGTTCCAGTGGGACAACGCCGCCCCGGTCGCGGTCGCGCGCGCCGCCGGGCTGCACTGCAGCCGGGTCGACGGCTCACCCATCGTCTACAACGAGGACGACACCTCGCTGCCCGACCTCATCGTCTGCCGACCCGAGCTGGCCGACCTCATCGTCGACTTCGTGCGCCGCAACGGCACCGCCTGACAGGTGTTCCGGCGGGCGCGCCCCAGCGGCGGCTCTCAGTGCACGAGCTTGAGGCCCACGATGCAGCCCACGAGCCCGGTCAGCAGCAGGGCCTTCGCCACCGAGAACGACTCGGTGCCCGTGGCGATCGCGACGGCGACGGTCAGCACGGCGCCCACGCCCACCCAGACGGCGTACGACGTGCCGACCGGCAGGGTGCGCATCGCGTAGCCCAGGCCGGCCATGCTCATCGCGAGCGCGACCAGGAAGGTCGCCGTGGGGACCGGGCGGGTGAGCCCCTCGGAGCGACCGAGGGCGGTGGCCCACACGGCCTCCAGGACCCCGGACAGGACCAGCACGAACCAGGCCATGACGATCTCCTCGACGGCCGTCTTGTCGCGCTCCCGGTACGGCTCCCTCG
>NZ_QXFN01000021.1 GCF_004886325.1 Cellulomonas telluris | reverse complement strand
CGTGGTCGTCAACATGGGCCCGCAGCACCCGTCGACCCACGGCGTGCTGCGCCTGATCCTCGAGCTCGAGGGCGAGACGGTCACCGAGGCGCGGTGCGGCATCGGCTACCTCCACACCGGCATCGAGAAGAACATGGAGTACCGCTCCTGGGTGCAGGGCACCACGTTCTGCACCCGGATGGACTACCTCTCGCCGTTCTTCAACGAGGCGACCTACGCCCTGGGCGTCGAGCGGTTGCTCGACATCGAGGACGACGTCCCGGAGAAGGCGCAGGTCATGCGCGTGCTCCTGATGGAGCTCAACCGGATGTCGTCGCACCTCGTCGCGATCGCGACCGGCGGCATGGAGATCGGCGCGCTGACCGTGATGACGATCGGCTTCCGCGAGCGCGAGCTCGTGCTCGACCTCTTCGAGCTGATCACCGGCCTGCGGATGAACCACGCGTTCATCCGCCCCGGCGGTGTCGCGCAGGACCTGCCGCCCGGTGCGCTCGACGAGATCCGCGACTTCGTCGCGCTGATGAAGAAGCGCCTGCCGGAGTACGCCGCCCTCTGCAACGCCAACCCGATCTTCAAGGGCCGCCTCGAGGGCGTCGGGCACCTCGACCTCGCCGGTTGCCTGGCGCTCGGTCTCACCGGCCCGGTGCTCCGCTCAACCGGGTACGCGTGGG
>NZ_QXFN01000020.1 GCF_004886325.1 Cellulomonas telluris | reverse complement strand
GACGGGGCAGCTCGACGCTGGCCAGCCCGTCGAAGCCGGTCGCCAGCAGGGCGCGCAGCACGGCGTCCAGGTCGAGGGTGCCCTGGCCGAGCTCGAGGTGCTCGTGGACGTCGCGCACCATGTCGTCGACCTGCACGTTGCCGATGAGGTCGCCGGCGACGGCGATGGATGCCTGGGGGCTGCGTGGCTCGTTGCACACGAGGTGGCCCAGGTCGACGGTGAGGCGGAGGTGGTCCGGGCTGCCCAGCCGGCGCCGCAGCTCCAGCGCCTCGTCGACCGTGTCGACGTGCATCCCCGGCTCGGGCTCGAAGCAGACCGTGACGCCGAGGTCGTGGGCGAGGTCGAGCACCGGTCCGAGCCCGTCGGTGAGGCGGCGCCAGCCCTCGTCGGCGGACACGCCCTCCGGCAGCACGCCCGACCAGCACGACATCGCCTCGGCGCCGAGCTCGGCGGCGATCCGCACGGCCCGGCTCAGCAGCTCGGTGCGCGGACCCCGGTCGCCGTCGCTGACGAGGGTCGGCTCGTGCTTGCGCCACGGGTCGAGGACGTAGCGCGACCCGGTCTCGATGACGACGGCCAGGCCGTGGCCGGCGAGCGACTTCGCCACACGCGCGGTCTGCGCCCCCGCGTCGTCGGCGAAGGGGTCGAGGTGCGGTTGGTCCAGCGTGAGGGCC
>NZ_QXFN01000004.1 GCF_004886325.1 Cellulomonas telluris | reverse complement strand
TGGTACTGCACCCGCCAGGGTGTGGGAGAGTAGGACGCCGCCGGACAACCATTCCACGAAGGCCCACCCGATCACGGGTGGGCCTTCGTGCATTCCGGAGACAATTTCCGCCCTTCCGCGGTGTCCCTCGCGGCACCTGTCCGGTGATTCTTGGACAGTTCGGCCGCGGCCGTGCGGTGGTGCGCCGCAGCGGACTGCGACGATTCCGGTCGCGAGCCTGAGCGTGGACTCGGCCGCCCGCACCGGGGGTGTCGCTTCCCTGCCGTGCGGCAGGTCGAGCGCTCCGCTCGGTCCATCGCACGCCCACGACGGGGATCACGTGCCCCGTGCCCGGAGCGAGCGGCTTCGGCACCGCCGGTGATGAGACCATGGGCGTCGACGTACGACGAGGAGCACAACATGAACAGCGACGGCGCAGCCGACGATCGACGCCCCCGCCGCGAGGGCCAGAGCGGCCAGGGCAGCGGTGCGGGACGCCCCCGGGGAGGGCCTGGGGGCGCGCGTGGTGGCGCGCCCCGTGGAGGTGCGCGCGGCAGCCGGCCCGCCGGCGAGACCCGGGGTGGCGCGTGGCGTCCGGAGCCGGGCGGCCGCGCTGACGGAGGCGTGCGGCGCGAGCGCGACGGGCGTGGCGGGGACCGTGACGAGCGCGTGGGGGGACGTGCAGCCGGCGCGTCGGGCTCGTGGAGCGGGCGTGAGCGCGCCGGCGGTGGCGGTGCTCGCGGCGACTCGGGACGCGGCCGTGCCGAGGGCCGGTCGTTCGGCGGCCAGCCGACCCGCGGCTCGGGTCGCCCCTCCGCTGCCTCGTCGGAGGGTCCTGGCCGTGGCGCCCGGCGCGAGCGGGAGGCCGGGGACCGGCGCCACGACGAGCGTCGCCCCGACGATCGTCAGCGTGGCGGCGGGTTCGGCGCCGGACGAGGCGCCGCGCCGGGTCGGTCCTGGCGCGACGACGACCGAGGTCGTGGTGCTGCGGGTCCGGGCTCTCGCACGGGTGGTCCCGGCCGCGCCGCCGCTGACCGGCGTGACGAGACGGGCGGTCGCGGCCCGCGCCCGCAGACGTCGGGCTGGACCGGGCAGGGACGCGGCGACGGGCGCGGGCCCGGTGCATCCGGTGCCCGGCAGGGTGCGCGTACCTGGGAGTCGCGGGGCGAGGAGCGTCGAGGTGCGGGGCGGCCGGCCGGCTCCGGTTCGCGTCCCTGGGAGTCGGGTGCGGCGGACCGTCGGGGAACCGGGGGGCCTGCCGGCTCGGGTGCACGCCCCTGGGAGTCACGAGGTGAGGACCGCCGGCGTGAGGAGCGTGCCGGTGCAGCACACCCCCACCGTGAGGACCGGCGCCGCGACGACCGCTCGCAGCCCTCGGGCTCGTCGACCGGCGAACGTGGTCTCCGGGGACGGGACGGTCGCGGCGCCGGTGCGTACAGCGGGCCCTCCGCTGGCGGCCGGCGCGAGGACGGCGGACGCACCGGGGGGTTCGCGGCACGCGGCGCCGCCGGCGGGCGTGACGCCGAGCGCCGCGGACGCGGGGACGACCGGCACCCCGGGGGCGCCCGGCCGCGCGTGGCCGGTGCGGACCACACCCCGCGTGCGGGGGACCGGCACGAGCCGGAGCGTGTCCGCGTCCCAGAGCCCGAGCTGCCGGACGAGGTGACCTTCGCGGAGCTCGACCGAGACGTGCGCGGGCGGCTGCGGACGCTGAGCAAGGAGAACGCGCAGCGCGTCGGGCGGCACCTGGTGATGGTCGGTCGGCTGCTCGACGTCGACCCGGAGCTGGCGTACGAGCACGCCGCGGCTGCGGTGCGTCGTGCGGGCCGCGTGGACGTGGTGCGCGAGGCGGCGGGGCTGGCCGCGTACCGCACCGGTCGCTACGCGGAGGCGCTGCGCGAGCTGCGCACCGTGCGCCGGCTCAACGGGTCGTCCGAGCACCTGGCGGTCATGGCCGACGCCGAGCGCGGGCTGGGACGTCCCGAGCGCGCGATCGCGCTGGCCCAGGAGCCGGCGGCCGAGACGCTGCCCGCGGCGACCCGCGTGGAGCTCGCCATGGTCGTCAGCGGCGCGCGGCTCGACATGGGCCAGTCCGAGGCCGCGGTCGCGGCGCTGTCGACGGAGCTGGTGCGGCGCGCCGGCGGCGTGCTGGCGGTGCGCGTGGCGCAGGCCCGCGCGGCGGCGCTCGAGGCCGCCGGCCGGCACGCCGACGCCGAGGCGGAGCTGGCTCCGTACACGCAGGAGCAGCTCGACGAGGCCGCGGGCGAGGTAGCGGTCGAGGAGGACGTCGTGGTGTACGACCTCCTCGAGGACGTCGAGGACGTCGAGGACGTCGAGGACGTGGAGCCCGCTGCCGCGGACGAGGACGTGGAGCCCGCTGCCGCGGATGAGGACGTGGAGCCCGCTGCCGCGGGTGAGGACGTCGAGCCCGCGACGGGTGAGGAGCCCACGCCCGGGGACGAGGACGACGAGGACCGGCCGGCCGCGGAGCAGGCCGACGACGACGAGGGAGCACGGTGACCGAGGCAGGACTGCTGGCATCGCAGGAGCCGCTCGCCGAGCGCTACGACCTGGCGCTCGTCGACCTCGACGGGGTCGCGTACCGGGGGCACGAGCCGATCGACGGGGCGGCGGACGGGCTCGACCGGGCTCGGGGCGCCGGCATGCGCCTGGTGTTCGTGACGAACAACGCCTCGCGCGAGCCCGAGCAGGTGGCCGACCAGCTGGTCGGGCTAGGCATCCCGACCGCACCCGACGAGGTGATGACGGCCGCGCAGGCGGCTGCCGAGCTCCTCGCGACGCGGGTCCCCGCGGGGTCCCGGGTGCTCGTGGTGGGCGGTGCCGGGCTGGTCACGGCGGTGCGCGCGAAGGGCTACGAGGTGGTCGCGTCCGCGGACGACGAGCCGGTCGCCGTCGTGCAGGGGTTCGCGCCGGACCTCGGGTGGGCCCACCTGGCCGAGGCCGCCTACGCCGTGCAGCGGGGTGCGTGGCACGTCGCCTCGAACCTCGACCTGAGCCTGCCGACGGCCCGTGGCTTCGCGCCCGGCAACGGCTCGCTCGTGGGTGCCGTGCGTGCGGCGACGGGCGTCGAGCCGGCCAGCGCCGGCAAGCCGTCGCCGACGATGTACCACCTCGCCGTGGAGCGGTACGGGGCGCGTGCCCCGCTCGTCATCGGCGACCGCCTCGACACGGACCTGGCGGGGGCGCGCTCGGGCGGCATCCCGGGCCTGCACGTGCTCACCGGGGTGAGCAGCGCCCGGGACGACGTCCTGGCCGTCGCGGGGGAGCGACCCCACTACATCGGCGCGGACCTGCGCTCGCTGCTCGAGCCGCACCCGGCGCCCGTCCTGCGTGAGGGGTGGTGGGTGTGCCGCGAGGCCGCTGCGCGCGTGCACGACGGCGCCCTCGAGCTGGGCCCGGCCCGGGGCTCCGCCCCCGACGGGCGGCTGGACCTGGTCCGCGCGGCCTGCGCGGCCGCGTGGGACGCCGCCGACCACGGCGCGCCCCTGCAGCCGTCCGCCGTGCCCGAGCTCTGACGGAGCCGAGCTCTGACGGACCCGACCGCGCCGCGGCACGGCGACGCCTGTGGGTCGTGCCCGTCGTGTCGCGGACGCGGCAGGTAGCGTGGGGGCGCCCACGCCCCCGCACGTGGCGGACGTGCCGCGTCCACGGCCCGCCCTGGTGCGCGCCGACACCCCGACGGGGGACGACCGCGGGGGGACCGCGACGAAGGAGGACCGCACGTGAGCGAGACCGCGCACGCCGGTGCCGCCGTGCCCGGCCCGCGCCCGCTGCCGCCCACCCCGGCGGACGTCCTGACCGCGCCCACGGGTGACGACGCCGTCGACGAGGCGCTCGGGCGTCTGCGGGACGTGCAGGAGCTGGACCTGCGCGGTCAGCTGGCGACGTTCGAGGCGGTGCACGAGGCGCTGCAGGACCGGCTCGCGGACTCCGAGGGATGACGGCGACCATGACGGCACGTCTGGACGCCGAGCTGGTCCGTCGGGGCCTCGCCGCCTCCCGGACGCAGGCCGCGCGCCTGGTGGCGCACGGGCGGGTGCTCGTGGACGGGGTCGCCGCCCAGCGACCCGCGACGTCGGTCGGCGAGTCGAGCGCGGTCACGGTCGTGCCCGACCCGGGCGACGCGGCGTGGGCGTCGCGGGCGGCGCACAAGCTCGCGGACGCGCTCGACGCGTGGCCGGACCTGGCCGTGCACGGCCGGACGTGCCTCGACGCGGGCGCGAGCACCGGCGGCTTCACGGACGTGCTGCTCCGGCACGGGGCGGCACGGGTCGTGGCCGTCGACGTCGGCCACGAACAGATGGTGCGTCATCTGCGCGAGGACCCGCGCGTCGAGGTGCGCGAGGGCGTGAACGTGCGCGACCTGCGTGCCGGCGACGTGCTGCCCGCGCCGTCGCTCGTCGTCGGGGACCTGTCCTTCATCTCCCTGCGCCTCGTGCTCGGCCCCCTGGTCGCGGTCGCGGCGCCGGGCGCGGACCTCGTCCTGCTCGTCAAGCCGCAGTTCGAGGTCGGCCGCGAGCGGCTGGGGAGCCGGGGCGTCGTGCGCGACCCCGCCCTGTGGCGCGCCGCGGTGCTCGACGTGTGCGCCGAGGCGTACCGGCTGGGCGTGCAGGTGCGCGACGTGCGCCCGAGCACGCTGCCCGGGACGCACGGCAACCAGGAGTTCGTCCTGCGCCTGTCGGCCGGCGGCGGCTCCCGCCCCGACGCGGCCGCCGACGTCGACGCGGCGGTCGAGCGCGCGGTGCGCGACGCCGCTGCCGGCACCCTGCTGCGGCGGGAGGACGTCCGGTGACCCGCCGCGCGCTGGTCGTCCGCCACAGCGGGCGACCCGAGGCGGTCGCGGCCGCGGACTCCGTGGTGCGGGCGCTCGCGCGGGCGGGCGTCGAGGCGCTGGAGGCGTCCGAGGACGTGACGGCGGACGAGCTGCCCCCGTTCGAGCTCGCGGTCGTCCTGGGCGGGGACGGCACGATCCTGCGGGCGGCGGAGCTGACGCGCGGCACGGACGTCGCCCTGCTCGGCGTGAACCTCGGGCACGTCGGGTTCCTCGCCGAGATCGAGCCGGCCGACGTCGCCACGGCGGTCGAGCGGCTGACCGCCGGCGACCACCACGTCGAGGAGCGCGACACGGTCGACGTGCGCGTCGTGCACGCGGACGGCCGGGTCGAGTCGGGGTGGGCGCTGAACGAGGCGGCCGTGGAGAAGACGGACCCGGCCCGGATGATCGAGGTCGTCGTGGAGGTGGACGGGCGCCCTCTGTCGTCGTTCGGCTGCGACGGCCTCGTCGCGGCCACCGCGACGGGGTCGACCGCGCACGCGTTCTCGGCGGGTGGGCCGGTGCTGTGGCCGGACGTGGCGGGCACCGTGCTGGTGCCGCTGGCCGCCCACTCGCTGTTCGCGCGGCCGCTCGTCGTGGGGCCGGGGAGCGTGCTCGCCGTCGAGCTGATCGACCGGTCGCCGTCGACCGCCGTGGTGACCTGCGACGGGCGGCGGCAGCTCACGCTGGACCGCGGCGCGCGGCTCGAGGTGCGGGTGAGCGACACGCCCGTGCGGTTCGCGCGCCTCAACCCCGCGCCGTTCACGACGCGGCTGGTGCAGAAGTTCGACCTGCCGGTGGTCGGCTGGCGGGGAGCCCGCGAGGACGGTGGACGGTGATCGAGGAGATCCGGATCGACGACCTCGGCGTCATCGGCCGGGCGCACGTCCGGCTGGGGCCGGGGCTGACGGTGCTGACGGGTGAGACCGGCGCCGGCAAGACGATGGTGCTGACGGCGCTGTCGCTGCTGCTGGGAGGGCGCGCGGACCCGGCGACCGTGCGCACCGGTGCGCGGTCGGCCGCGGTCGAAGGCCGTGTCGTCTTGGGCGACGGGGCGCCGGCGCTCGAGCGCGCGCGGGAGGCGGGCGCCGAGGTCGACGACGACGGCAGCCTGGTCGTCCTGCGCACCGTCACGGCGGCGACCGACGACGCGCCGGGCCGGTCGCGGGCGTTCCTGGGAGGACGCTCGGTGCCCCAGGGCGTCCTCGCCGAGATCGCCGAGGAGCTCGTGACCGTGCACGGGCAGGCCGACCAGGTGCGGCTGCGGTCGCCCGCGCGGCAGCGGGCCGCGCTCGACGCCTTCGCCGGTCCGGAGCACCAGGCGGTCCTGGCCGAGCACCGGGCCGCGTGGACCGAGCGCAGCCGCGTGCAGGCCGAGCTCGACGACCTCGTGGCACGTGCGCAGGAGCGTGCGCGGGAGGCGGAGCTGCTGCGGCTCGGCCTCGCCGAGGTCGAGCGGGTGGACCCGCAGCCCGGCGAGGACGTCGCGCTCGCGGCGGAGGCGGAGCGGCTCGGCAACGCGGAGGACCTGCGTGCGGCGGCCGCCGGTGCTCACGCCGCCCTCGTCGGCGACGACGACACCGCCGGCGAGGCGGTCGCGGCGACCCTGCTCGTCGAGGACGCCCGGCGGCGCCTCGAGCACGTGGGGGAGCACGACCCGGCCCTCGCCGGGCTCGCGACCCGCGTCGCCGAGGCGGGGTACCTGCTCGCCGACGTGGCGGCGGAGCTGGCCGCGTACGTGCAGGACCTGCAGGCGGACCCGGCCCGGCTCGACGCGGTGCAGCGGCGGCGGGCCGAGCTCGCGACGCTCACCCGCTCGTACGGGGAGGACGTCGCGGCGGTGCTGCGGTGGGCGGAGGAGTCGTCCGCGCGCCTGCTCGACCTCGAGGGCGGCGAGGAGCGCATCGCCGCCCTGCGCGAGCGCCGGGACTCGCTGGACGCCCGGCTGCGCGACCTGGCCGCGACGATCACCGCGGCGCGGTCGGCAGCGGCGGGGACGCTGGCGGACGCGGTCAGCGCGGAGCTCGCCGGCCTGGCGATGGCCGGCGCGCGGCTCGTCGTGGACGTGCGCCCCGCCGACGAGCACGCCGCCCACGGAGCCGACCAGGTCGAGATGCTCCTCGTGCCGCACGCCGGCGCGCCGGCCCGGCCGCTCGGCAAGGGGGCGTCCGGGGGAGAGCTGTCGCGGGTGATGCTGGCCCTCGAGGTGGCGCTCGCGACCGCCGAGGGCTCGGCCGCGCCCGGCACGTTCGTCTTCGACGAGGTCGACGCGGGGGTCGGCGGCCGGGCCGCCACCGAGATCGGGCGGCGGCTCGCGCAGCTCGCCACCGGCACGCAGGTGCTCGTCGTGACGCACCTCGCGCAGGTCGCCGCGTTCGCCGACCGGCACCTCGTCGTGACCAAGTCGACGGCGGACGGGGTCGACGTGGTCACGGAGTCGGACGTGCGCGAGGTGGACGGCGAGGAGCGCGTGCGCGAGCTCGCGCGGATGCTGTCCGGCCAGGACTCCGAGACGGCACGCGCCCACGCGTCGGAGCTGTTGGCCCGGTCCGTGGGACGATGACGCCACGATGAGAGTCTCCCTGCGCAGGCGTACGAGCGTGCCCGACACCGGTGAGGTGGTCGGGCCGGCACGCGTCGACCGCCGCACGAAGTCCCTGACCAAGCGCCTGCGGCCCGGCGACGTCGCGGTCATCGACCACCTCGACCTCGACCGCGTCTCCGCCGAGGCCCTGGTCCGCTGCCAGCCCGCCGCGGTGCTCAACGCGTCCCCGTCGTCGTCCGGCCGGTACCCCAACCTGGGCCCCGAGATCCTCGTGTCCGCGGGGATCCCGCTGGTCGACGACCTCGGCGCGGACGTCATGGCCGTGCCCGAGGGGCACACGCTGCGCGTCGTCGACGGTGCGGTCCACGACGGCGACACCCTCGTCGCCGAGGGCGTCGCGCAGACGCCGGCGTCGGTGGCCGCGGCGATGGAGGAGGCACGGGCCGGCCTGTCCGTGCAGCTCGAGTCCTTCGCGGCGAACACGATGGACTACCTGCGCCGCGAGCGTGACCTGCTCCTCGACGGCGTGGGCGTGCCCGACATCGACACGCGGCTCGAGGGCCGGCACGTGCTCATCGTGGTGCGCGGGTACCACTACAAGGAGGACCTCGTCACGCTGCGGTCCTACATCCGCGAGTACCGGCCGGTGCTCATCGGGGTGGACGGCGGCGCCGACGCGATCCTCGAGGCGGGCTGGCGCCCGGACATGATCGTCGGCGACATGGACTCCGTCTCGGACCGGTCGCTGCAGTGCGGGGCCGAGATCGTGGTGCACGCGTACCGCGACGGCCGTGCGCCCGGCCTCGCCCGAGTCGAGCAGCTGGGCGTGCCCCACGTCGTCTTCCCCGCGACGGGCACGAGCGAGGACGTCGCGATGCTGCTGGCCGACGACAAGGGCGCCGAGCTGATCGTCGCCGTCGGCACGCACGCCACGCTGGTCGAGTTCCTCGACAAGGGCCGCGCCGGCATGGCCAGCACGTTCCTCACGCGACTGCGCGTGGGCGGCAAGCTCGTGGACGCCAAGGGCGTGTCCCGCCTGTACCAGCACCGCATCTCCAACGTGCAGCTGACGCTGCTCGTGCTGGCCGGCCTGCTGGCCCTCGGCGTCGCGCTGGCCTCCACCGCGGCCGGGCAGACCCTCATCGGCCTGCTGGGAGCGCGCCTCGACGACGTCGTGTCGTGGTTCGGCTCGCTCGTCGGCGGCTCGCCGTGACGGCCGCCCGGCACCTCCCCCCGACGTCCTCCGCCCCGCGCGCCGTGCGCGCAGGCGCCCCCGATCGAGAGCTCATCCCGTGATCGACTTCCGGTACCACATCGTCTCCCTCATCTCCGTCTTCCTGGCGCTGGCCGTCGGCATCGCGCTCGGTGCCGGGCCCCTCAAGGAGACGATCGGCGACACGCTCACCGGCCAGGTCGAGCAGCTGCGCGCGGAGAAGGAGGACCTGCGGGCGCAGCTCGACGCCGCCGGCACGGACGAGGCCGCCGCGGAGGCGTTCGTCGCGGCGTCCGCCGACCGCCTGCTCGCGGGGTCGCTCGCCGACCGGCGGGTCGCGCTGGTGCTGCTCGACGAGGTGCCGGAGGAGCAGGTGACGGCGCTCACGGAACGCCTCCGTCGGGCCGGGGCGTCCGTCCCGGCGACGGTCCGGCTGACGGACGCGTGGACGGACCCCGGCCTGCGGACGTACCGGCAGGCGCTCGCCGGGACGCTGGTGTCCTACCTCGACGCCGCCCCGCCGGCGGACGCCGGCACCCAAACCGAGCTCGCGGACGCCCTCGTGCAGGGTCTGACCGGGGCCGACGCGTCCGCGCCGGACCAGGTCTCGGAGAACGCGGCGACGCTCGTCGAGCTGCTCTCGTCCGGCGACAACCCGCTCCTCGAGCTCGCCGGCGAGGTGACGGGCCCCGCCGACGCGGTCGTCGTCGTGGCGGGACCGCCCGCGGAGCCCGCGGAGCCGTCGCCGACGGCCGGCGCCGAGGCCCCCGGCCCGGACGCCGCGCTCGCCGTCCTCGACGCGGCGCAGCGGATCTCCGAGGGCGCCGTGCTGGCCGACGGGCCCCGCACGCCCGAGTCGCTCACGGCCGCCGTGATGGGGGACGGGGAGCGCAGCGAGCGGCTCACGACCGTGTCCCGCACGGACGACGTCACGGGTCAGGTCGTGGTCCCGCTGGCGCTCGCCGCGCGGATCGCCGGCGAGAACGGGCACTACGGGTACGGCGACGACCTCGAGCCGCTGCCGCCGGCGGTGCAGCTGCCGCCGGTCGACCGGACCCCGGTGTCGCCCGGCGAGGCCGCGGGCGAGGGCACGACCGACGGCGGGGGTGCGGACGCCGGCGCGGAGGGCCAGGGATGAGCGTGACGCGCCGTCTCGTCGCCGCCGTGACCGCGGCCGCGACCACGAGCGTGGTCCGGGGCGTGCTGGACACGAGCCCGCCCGGGGGACCGCGGGTGTGGACGCGCACCAACCACCGCGGCGAGCCGGTGAGCATGCTCGAGGGTCCGGCGACCGCGGCGGGCCTGCTCGTGGGCGCCGTCGCCGGCGCCTCGTCGGCCCGCGGCGCGCTGGCCGCGGGGGTCGCGGTGACGAGCGCGGCAGCGTTCGGCCTCGTCGACGACCTGCGCGAGGACACCACGACGCGCACCAAGGGCCTGCGCGGGCACCTCGGCGCCCTGGCGCACGGACGGCTCACCACCGGCGGCCTCAAGGTCCTCGGCATCGGCGCCGGCGCCCTGCTGGCGGCCGCGGTCGCACCGCCGGCCGGCGGACCGGCGACGCACCCGGCCGCGCGCGCAGCCGAGACCCTCGCCTCCGGCGCCCTCGTGGCCGGGACGGCGAACCTGTTCAACCTGCTCGACCTGCGCCCGGGCCGGGCGCTCAAGGCCGCGGGCCTCGCGGCCGTTCCGCTCGCCGTGGCCGGCGGTGCCGGCGCCGGGACCGCCGCGGCGGTGCTGGGGGCGGGCGGTGCCGCGGTCGAGCAGGACCTCGCCGAGGCCGACATGCTCGGCGACGGCGGCGCGAACGCGCTGGGCGCCGCGCTGGGCACGGCGGTCGTGCTCGGGGCCCCGCGGCCCGTGCGCCTCACGGCGCTGGCGGCGGTCGTCGCGCTCACGCTCGCGAGCGAGCGCGTCAGCTTCACGCGCGTCATCGAGCGCACGCCGGTGCTGCGCGAGATCGACGCCTGGGGACGCCGCCCTGCCGCCCCCGCCCCCCGGGGCGGCCACGCCGCGCCGTCGGACGACACCGACGCATGAGCCGGGGCGCTCGCCGGGCCGTCCAGGGGCTCCTCGGTGCGGCGGCCCTCATCACGGTCGTCACCGTGGTGTCCCGCGTGCTCGGGCTCGCCCGCAACCTCGTGCAGGCCGGCACCGTGGGCACGCAGGAGATCGCCGAGGCGTACAACGCCGCGAACGCGCTGCCGAACATCCTCTTCGAGGCGGCGGCCGGCGGGGCCCTGGCGGGCGCGGTCGTGCCGATGCTCGCCGCACCGCTCGCCGGTGGTGACCGGGCGCGCGTCGACCGCATCGCCTCGGCCGCGCTCGGCTGGACGCTCCTCGTCCTCGTGCCGCTGGGTCTGCTGCTCGCGGTGCTGACCGGTCCGATCGCGGTCCTCGTCGCCGGGGACGACGCCCCGGTCGCCCTCGTCCGCTTCTTCGTGCTCGTCTTCGCCGTGCAGGTGCCGCTGTACGGGGTGACGGTGCTCCTCTACGGCGTCCTGCAGGCGCACCGGCGGTTCTTCTGGCCGGCGTTCGCCCCCGTGCTCAACTCCGCCGTGGTCATCGCGGCGTACGCGGTCTACGGCGCGCTCGCCGACGGCGAGGTGAGCGACCCCGGCGGGCTGCCGCCCGGCGCCGTCGAGGTGCTGGCCTGGGGCACGACCGCCGGCGTCGCGGCCATGTGCCTGCCGATGCTGGTCCCCGTGCACCGGCTCGGCGTGCGGCTGCGGCCGACCCTGCGGTTCGGCGGCGACGCCGGTCCCCGGTTCCGTGCCCTCGCCCTGGCGGGCGTCGGGTCGGTCGCCGCGCAGCAGCTGGCGGTGCTCGTCACCCTGCTCCTCGCGCGGAACTTCGCGCCCGGCGCCGGCGAGGGCTACACCGCGTTCGTGTACGCGCAGCAGGTCTACCTGCTGCCGTACGCGGTCCTCGTCGTCCCGCTCGCGACGTCGACGTTCCCGCGGGTCGCGGAGCACGCGGCGACGGGGGACCGCGACGCGTTCGGGCGGCTCGCCGCGGTGACGACGCGAGGGGTCGTGACCGCGGCCGCCCTCGGGGCGGCGGCCGTGCTCGCCGCCGCTCCCGCGGTCGCGACGCTGTTCGGCGCGCTCGACCGCGGCACGGGCAGGGTCGCGGTGGGCATCCTCGACGCGCTCGTCCCGCTGGCGCCCGGTGTCGTGGGCCTCGCCGTGCTGTTCCACGTGTCGCGGTGCCTGTACGCGCTGGAGCGGGCCCGCTCGGCCGTCGCCGTGAACGCCCTCGGCTGGGGAGTCGTCACCGTGACGGCGCTGCTCCTCGTCGCGCTGGTGCGCGGCACGGAGGTGAGCGTGCTGGCGGCGCTGGGCGCGGCGACAGCCGTGGGCATGACCGTGGGCGCCGTGGTGGCCCTGGTCGCGCTGCGCCGGGCCGCCGGTCCCGCAGCCCTGACGGGCCTCCTGCGGACGGTCGCGGTCGTGGTCGGCGCCGCGGCGCTCGGCGCCGTGGCGGGCCGCTGGGTGGCGGACTCGGTGCTGCTGCTCGCCGGCGAGGGCCCGCTGTCGGCGACCGGGGCAGCCGCCGGCGGTGCCGTCACGGCGGCGGTCGTCGTCGCTGCCGCCGCCGCGCTCCTCGACCGGGGGACGATCGCCGGTGTGGCCCGTGCGGAGCCGCCGGCGGGCACGCACGAGGGAGCCGCGCTCGCCGTGCCGGTCGACGCCGTGGTGCCGACGGCCGCGCCCCTCGACGCCGCCGTCCCGGGGGACGCGCCGCGCGAGGGCCCGGCGGGCACGTCGCGGCGGCCGGCGCGCGACGGCGACGACGCGGACCGCCCGACCGCGCGCTGACGCGCCGCGCCGGCGGCGGCGCGCCCCCGGCAGGACGCGGCGCGTCCGGTAGGGTGGAAGCCCGTGACAGAGCGCGCGTACCGACTCTCCGGGCGGTCGGACATCTCGACCCGGCACATCTTCGTCACCGGGGGCGTCGCCTCCTCCCTCGGCAAGGGCCTGACGGCGAGCAGCCTCGGCCGCCTCCTCCGCTCGCGCGGCCTGCGGGTCACGATGCAGAAGCTCGACCCGTACCTGAACGTGGACCCGGGCACCATGAACCCGTTCCAGCACGGTGAGGTCTTCGTCACCGAGGACGGCGCCGAGACGGACCTCGACGTCGGCCACTACGAGCGGTTCCTCGACGTGGACCTCGTGGGCTCGGCGAACGTCACCACCGGCCAGGTCTACTCGCAGGTCATCGCGAAGGAGCGCCGGGGCGAGTACCTCGGCGACACGGTCCAGGTGATCCCGCACATCACGGACGAGATCAAGGCCCGCATGCGCTCGCAGGCGGGCGACGACGTGGACGTGATCATCACGGAGATCGGCGGCACGGTCGGCGACATCGAGTCGCTGCCGTTCCTCGAGGCGGCGCGGCAGGTGCGTCACGACCTCGGGCGCGACAACTGCTTCTTCCTGCACGTCTCGCTCGTGCCGTACATCGGCCCGTCCGGCGAGCTCAAGACCAAGCCGACGCAGCACTCCGTGGCCCAGCTGCGCAGCATCGGCATCCAGCCGGACGCGATCGTCCTGCGCGCCGACCGGGACGTCCCGGAGTCGACCAAGCGCAAGATCGCGCTCATGTGCGACGTGGACGTGCAGGGCGTCGTCACGGCCAAGGACGCGCCGAGCATCTACGACATCCCGCGCGTGCTGCACAGCGAGGGCCTCGACGCGTACGTCGTGCAGCGCCTCGGCCTGCCGTTCCGCGACGTCGAGTGGAGCGGCTGGGAGGACCTGCTGCGCCGGGTCCACCAGCCGGCCCACCAGCTCGAGATCGCCCTGGTCGGCAAGTACATCGACCTGCCCGACGCGTACCTGTCGGTGACGGAGGCGCTGCGTGCGGGCGGCTTCCACCACGACGCGAAGGTGACGATCCGCTGGGTCCCGTCCGACGAGTGCCAGACGCCCGAGGGCGCGCAGGAGGCGCTGGGCGGCGTGGACGCGGTGCTCATCCCCGGCGGGTTCGGCGTGCGCGGCATCGAGGGCAAGCTGGGCGCGCTGCGCTGGGCGCGCGAGCAGAAGGTGCCGACGCTGGGCCTGTGCCTCGGCCTGCAGTGCATGGTCGTCGAGTACGCGCGCAACGTCCTCGGGCTCGCGGACGCGTCGTCCACGGAGTTCGAGCCGGACACGGAGCACCCCGTCATCGCGACCATGGAGGAGCAGCTCGCGATCGTCGGCGGCCAGGGCGACCTGGGCGGCACGATGCGCCTGGGCGCGTACGACGCGCGGCTGACCCCCGGCTCGGTGGTGGCGGAGGCGTACGGCGCGGAGCAGGTCTCCGAGCGGCACCGTCACCGGTACGAGGTCAACAACGCGTACCGCGACAAGCTCGAGGACGCGGGCCTCGTGATCTCCGGCGTCTCGCCCGACACCTCGCTCGTCGAGTTCGTCGAGCTGCCGCGCGAGGAGCACCCGTACTACGTCGCGACGCAGGCGCACCCGGAGTTCAAGTCGCGCCCGACGCGTGCGCACCCCCTGTTCGCCGGGCTCGTCGGCGCCGCGCTCGCGCTGCGGGCCGGCGCGTGAGCGCGCCCGACCCGCAGCACCTCGTCGACGAGCCCGCCGAGCGCGACGTCGTCGCGCACGACGTCGTGCTCCAGGGCCGCATCTGGGACGTCGTCCGCGACACCGTCGAGCTCGGTGACGGGCCCGCCGTCCGCGAGTACGTCGCGCACCCGGGCGCCGTCGCCGTGCTCGCGATGGACGACGAGGACCGCGTGCTGCTGCAGTCGCAGTACCGCCACCCCGTGCGGCACGTGCTGTGGGAGCCGCCCGCCGGGCTGCTCGACGTCGAGGGGGAGGACCGCGTCGTCGCCGCGGCCCGCGAGCTCGCGGAGGAGGCCGACCTCGAGGCCGGCCGGTGGTGGCGGCTGGCGGAGTTCTTCAGCAGCCCCGGCGGCAACGACGAGCGCATCACGGTGTTCCTCGCGCGCGACCTGCGGCCCGTGGCGGAGCAGGACCGGTACGAGCGCGGCGAGGAGGAGGCGGACCTCGTCCCCGTGTGGGTCCCCCTCGAGGACGCCGTGACCGCCGTCCTCGAGGGACGGCTGCGCTGCCCCACCACGGTGACGGGGGTGCTCGCGGCGGCGGCCGCCCGCACCCAGGGCTGGTCGACGCTCACCGAGGTGCACCTGCCCTGACCCGTGACGCCCGTGCGGACGACGACGGCCGCTTCCCGTGGAGGGGAGCGGCCGTCGTGCGTGAGGACCGGGGGTCGGGTCAGGCGATCGTCGCGGCGTCCCGGGCGGGCGCCGGCAGCGCGGGACGCACGCGCAGGCGGCCGAGGAACAGCGCCAGGTACGCCGTGAGCACGGCGGCCCCGAGCATGTGCAGGTTGACGAGCGCGATCGGCAGCCCCGTGAAGAGCTGCACGTAGCCGATGCCACCCTGCGCGAGCGTGACGACCAGGAGCACGAGACCGGACCGCCGGGCACGGCCCAGGGCGTCGCGGTCGGCGGGGCCGTGGACGGGCGCGACGCCGCGGGCCGGCTGCGGCGTGCCGTCGGCCCCCGGGTACGCCGGCGTCGCGGCGGCGCGCCCGGCCCGCGCGACGCGGACGAGCACGACGAGCAGCAGCGCGACGAACACCCACACGGCGAGCGCGTGGACCCGGGCCGTGGTGTACGGGTCGACGGCGAACCGGTAGCCGACCTCCTCGTCGCCCGAGTGGGGCCCGGCACCGGTCACGACGACGCCGAGGACGAGCACGACCGCCCCGACGGCCGCGAGCACCGCGGCGAGCGCCCGCGTGCGCCGGTCGACGACGGGCACGGGGGCCCCGTCACCCTCGCGCGTGCGGACGAGCAGCCACGCGGACACCGCGACGAGCGCCATCGAGATGAGGAAGTGGGACCCCACGACCGCGGGGTGCAGGTGGACGAGCACAGTGATGCCGCCGATGACCGCCTGGAGGACGACGCCGAGGATCGGCGCCCACGCCCACGCGCGGTACGACGCCGGGCGGCTGCGGTCGAGGCCCGCGAGCAGGGCGACGGCCGCCGCGACGACGACCAGCACACCGGTCAGCGTGCGGTTGCCGAACTCGACCGCCGTGTGGATCGACATCGCCTCGTGGAACACCGGGGCGAACTGGCCGGGCTCGCACTGCGGCCACGTCGAGCAGCCCAGTCCCGACCCCGTGAGGCGCACGGCACCGCCCGTGACCACGATGACGACCTGCGCGAGCAGGTTCGCCACGACGGCGGGGACGGTCCACCGCGGCCGCAGCCGCTGCAGCAGGGACGGCGACGGCGGGGCGACCGGGGGCGTGGCGGACGTCGTGCTCACGCGTCCAGGGTAGGCGCCGGGGGCGGCGCACCCGGCACGGGGAGGCGGGCGTCACACGACGCGGGGCGTCCGTCCGGCGTGGGTCAGTGCCAGCGGAAGACGCGCGCCGCGAGCGCACCCAGCCCGACGGTCCACGCCGCCAGGACCAGCGCCGGGGCGAGCGGCAGCGTCCCGTCGAGCAGGCAGCCGCGCAGCACGTCGCCCAGGGCGCCGGACGGCAGCCACCCCGCGAGGGCGGACACGGGCGCGGGCAGGTCCCCGGCCGGCACGATGACGCCCCCGCCGAGGGCGAGGACGAGCAGGAGCAGGTTGGCCAGCGCGAGGACGGCCTCCGCACGCAGCGTCCCGGCGACGAGGAGTGCGAGGGCCGTGAAGGCGGCCGTGCCGAGCACGACGCCCACGAGCGCCAGCGCCAGCCCGGCGGCCGGGGGACGCCAGCCGAGCGCGGCGGCGGCACCGCCGACGAGCACGACCTGCACGACCTGCACCGCCAGCACCCCGAGCACCTTGCCCGCCAGCAGCCCGCCGCGACCCAGCGGCGTGGTGGCCATGAGCCGCAGCACGCCGTTGCGCCGGTCGAACGCCGTGGCGATGGCCTGGGACGTGAACGCCGACGTCATGAGGGCCAGCGCCAGCAGGCCGGGGGTGAGGAAGTCGACGCGCGAGGCACCCGCGGTGTCGATCTCGACGAACGTGCCGCGCACGAGCCCGACGAGCGCGAGCACGGGGATCACGACGGTGACGAGCAGCTGCTCGCCGTTGCGCAGGATCGTGCGGGTCTCGAACGCGGCCTGGGCGAGGACGCGCCGGGCCGGGGGAGCGGCGCCGTCGGCCGGTGCGGTGGCGGCGGGGGCCGGGGCGCTCATCGCAGGCTCCGTCCGGTGAGGTCGAGGAAGACGTCCTCGAGCGTGCGCGGGCCGAGGTCGAGCCGTGTCGCCAGGACGTCCTGCGCCGCGAGCCACGCGGTGACGTCCGCGAGCGTGCGCGGCCCGACGGGGCCCGTGACCGCGAGCGTGGTGGCGGACCGCTGCTCGACGGCGAGGGTGCCGCCGAGCGTGCGCCGCAGGGCGTCGGCGTCCACCGGACGCTCGGTGCGCAGGACGAGCGTCGTGCCGGGGTGCTCGCCCGTGGCGGGTCCGTGGCCGCCCGCGAGCAGCGCGGCCACGGTGCCCTCGGCGAGGACGCGGCCGCCGTCGACGACGACCACGTGGTCGGCCAGGTCCTCGGCCTCCTCCATGAGGTGCGTCGTGAGGATGACCGCGACGCCCTGGTCGCGCAGCTCGCGCACGAGCTCCCAGACCGCGAGGCGCGACTGCGGGTCCATGCCCGCGCTCGGCTCGTCGAGGAAGACGACGCGGGGACGCCCCACGACGGCGACGGCCAGCGCCAGGCGCTGCCGCTGGCCGCCGGACAGGCGCCGGACGGTGGTCCGCGCGAAGGCTCCGAGCCCGAGCCGCTCGGCGAGCTCGTCGGTGCTCAGGGGGTCGGCGTACATGCGCGCGACGTGGTCGAGCATCTCCCGGGCCCGCACGCCGGTCGGCAGGCCGCCGTCCTGCAGCATGACCCCGACACGGGGGCGCAGCGCGGCACCCTGGGCGACCGGGTCGAGGCCGAGCACGCGCACCGTGCCGGCGTCGGGGCTGCGCAGGCCCTCGCAGCACTCGACGGTCGTCGTCTTCCCCGCGCCGTTGGGCCCGAGCACGGCGGTGACGCGACCGGAGTCGGCGGTGAGGTCGAGGCCGTCGACCACGGTCCGGCCGCCGTAGCGCTTGACGAGCCCGCGGACCTCGACGGCGGGGGAGTGCGGCACGGTGGGCGAGTCTAGGTGCTCGCGGCGAGCCCGGGCGCGGGTGCGCCCGTGCGGTCCCGGGCCGCGTCGGTTGCGCCCCGCTCGTCCGGGATGTCCCCCAGGTGGACGACGGACGCAGCCGGCGCGGGTGCGCCCCTAGGGTGACGCGTCGGTGCCCCGCGGCGCCGTGCCGGCGGATCCGACGACGACGGGAGAGCCCGTGCCCACCTACCGCATCGACCCCGACTCCCTGCGGGAGGTCCCCGGCGACGTGACGGCGGTCTGGGCCCACGTCGAGCAGCTGGAGGCGCGGGGGCCGCAGGCGGACGGCGAGCGGGTCGTGTGGCTGCGGATCCTGGGGGCGCTCGGGTCCGCGCGGGAGCTGGGCTGGGCGGACGTCGCACGGCGCGGCGGTCCGCCGACGCTCGAGGCGGCGGCGGTCACGGTGCCGCGGACGGTGCCGCCCGAGGCGTACCGCCCGCTGCTGCGGGTCGCCCACGTCCTGCACTGGCAGCGGCGGCACGCCGACGCGGACACGGTCATCGACCTCGTCCGCGCGGCCGCGTCCGCACGCCTGGAGTGGACGGACGCGTCCGAGGTGCGCGGCGACTGCGCGACGGTGCTCGCGTTCGCCGACCAGCACCAGGGCAAGGTGCGGTACGACGAGGGCCGGTACGCGGAGGCGGCCGTGCTCTTCGCCGCAGCGCTGGAGCGCCGCGAGCGCGAGCACGCGCCGTCGGACCAGGTGGTGTCGAGCCGGCAGGCCCTCGAGGCGGCGCGGCGGCGCCAGGCGGGCGTGCCGACGCTCGTGTGAGGCACGGCTCACGAAGGCTGACCTTGCTTGCGGGGATGGATTTCGGCAACAAGGATGTTGCCGATATCAGGTGCGCGTACCCGATGCGCGCACGTCCTGCCGGACGCGACCACGCGGACCGGCGCCGGCCGGCCCCGCGGAGGTGAGCGTGAGCAGCATGCTGCCCGTCGTCGCCCCTGCCGGCGCGCCCGCCGTCCTGCCCGGCGCCGTCGCCGGGTCCGACCTCGACGCCGGCACACGGCGCCGCGTGCTGCGGATCGTCGCGAGCGACGGACCGGTCAGCGCCGCCGACCTCGCCGCCGCGCTCGACCTGACCGCCGCCGGTGTGCGACGCCACCTCGCGGCGCTCGAGCAGGCCGGCCAGGTCGTCGTCCACGAGGGCCGCGGCGGTGCCCGCGGCCGCGGCCGGCCCGCGCGTCGCTACGTCGTGACGGGCGAGGGCCAGGCGACGCTGTCGCAGCGGTACGCCGAGATCGCGTCGGAGGCGCTGCGCTTCCTCGCCGAGGCGGCCGGTCCCGAGGCCGTGGAGCGTTTCGCGGAGCAGCGCGTGCGCGAGCTCGAGACCCGGCACGCCGCCGCGGTCGACGCCGCCGGCGACGACGTCGGCGCCCGCGCCCACGCGCTCGCCGACGCGCTGGCGGGCGACGGCTACGCCGCGTCGGCACGGCCGGTCCCGGGCGCCGCCGCCGTCCAGCTGTGCCAGGGGCACTGCCCGGTGCAGGACGTGGCCGCCGAGTTCCCCCAGCTGTGCGAGGCGGAGACGCGCGCGTTCAGCCGCCTCCTGGGCGTGCACGTGCAGCGCCTGTCGACCCTGACCACGGGCGGGCACGTGTGCACCACCAGCGTGCCGACCCGCACCCCACCGACCGGCGGACGGTGACCCCGCCCGCGACCCCCGCCCCGTACCCGAACCCCCAGACCCCGCACGTGCACTCGACGGAAGGACCGACACCATGAGCGCACCCACGGACGAGACGGCCACCCGGCCGGCGGCGACCGAGCCGCTGAGCCAGGACGAGGCCATCGCCTCCCTCGGCAACTACACCTACGGCTGGCACGACCCGGACGTGGCCGGCGCGAGCGCGCGCCGCGGCGTGTCCGAGGACGTCGTGCGCGACATCTCGCGGCTGAAGAACGAGCCGGAGTGGATGCTCAGGACGCGGCTGAAGGCGCTGCGCCTGTTCGACAAGAAGCCCATGCCCTGGTGGGGCGCGGACCTGTCGGGCATCGACTTCGACAACATCAAGTACTTCGTGCGGTCCACCGAGAAGCAGGCCACCAGCTGGGAGGACCTGCCGGAGGACATCAAGAACACGTACGACCGCCTCGGCATCCCGGAGGCGGAGAAGCAGCGCCTCGTCGCGGGCGTCGCCGCGCAGTACGAGTCCGAGGTCGTCTACCACCAGATCCAGGAGTCGCTCGAGGAGCAGGGCGTCATCTTCCTCGACACCGACACCGGTCTGCGCGAGCACCCGGAGATCTTCGAGCAGTACTTCGGCTCGGTCGTGCCCCCGGGTGACAACAAGTTCGCGTCGCTGAACACGGCCACGTGGTCGGGCGGCTCCTTCGTCTACGTGCCGCCGGGCGTGCACGTCGAGATCCCGCTGCAGGCCTACTTCCGCATCAACACGGAGAACATGGGCCAGTTCGAGCGGACGCTGATCATCGCCGACGAGGGCTCCTACGTGCACTACGTCGAGGGCTGCACGGCGCCGATCTACCAGTCGGACTCGCTGCACTCGGCCGTCGTCGAGATCGTCGTGAAGAAGAACGCCCGCGTGCGCTACACGACGATCCAGAACTGGTCGAACAACGTCTACAACCTCGTGACCAAGCGCGCCACGGTCGCCGAGGGCGGGACGATGGAGTGGGTCGACGGCAACATCGGCTCCAAGGTCACCATGAAGTACCCGGCGATCTACCTCATGGGCGAGCACGCGCGCGGCGAGACGCTGTCGATCGCGTTCGCCGGCGAGGGCCAGCACCAGGACGCCGGCTCGAAGATGGTCCACGCGGCCCCGCACACGTCGAGCTCGATCGTCTCCAAGTCGGTCGCGCGCGGCGGTGGCCGCACCTCCTACCGCGGCCTCGTGCAGATCCTCGAGGGTGCCTCGCACTCGGCGTCCAACGTGCTGTGCGACGCGCTGCTGGTCGACCAGATCTCGCGCTCGGACACCTACCCGTACGTCGACGTCCGTGAGGACGACGTGTCGATGGGCCACGAGGCGACGGTTTCGCGCGTCAGCGAGGACCAGCTGTTCTACCTGATGTCCCGGGGCATGCCCGAGACCGAGGCGATGGCCATGATCGTGCGCGGGTTCGTCGAGCCCATCGCGCGCGAGCTGCCCATGGAGTACGCCCTCGAGCTCAACCGCCTCATCGAGCTGCAGATGGAAGGGGCCGTCGGCTGATGACGACCACCACGAACGAGGGCGCCGGCGTCGGCCTCTCGACCGACCACTCGCGTGCCGTCGCGGACGGTGCCCACAGCCACGGCGTGGGCACCGTCCCGGAGTCGTCGCGCGCATTGCGCCCGACGAGCTTCGACGTCGCCGACTTCCCGGTCCCCACGGGCCGGGAGGAGGAGTGGCGGTTCGCGCCCGTCGACCGGTTCGCGCCGCTGTTCGGCGCCGCGACCGGCGGGGTGCTGTCGGGCCACGGCGTGCTGACCACCGTCGTCGAGTCGCCGGAGGCGCGCGTCGAGATCGTCGACCGCGACGACGCGCGCCTCGGGCGTGCCGGCGAGCCCGGCGACCGCACCGCCGCCGCGGCGTGGGCGTCGTTCGGGCGCGCGACCGTGCTGACGCTGCCGCGCGAGTCGGTCTCGTCCAAGGTGACGTCGATCGTCGTCGAGGGTTCGGCGAGCGACGAGATCGCCGCCGAGCCGACGGCGACGCACCTGCTCGTGCACGCCGAGCCGCTGTCGCAGGGCGTCGTCGTCATCGACCACGTCGGGCACGCGAACCTCACCGAGACGGTCGAGATCGTCGCGGAGGACGGCGCACACCTCACGGTCGTGTCCGTGCAGGACTGGGCCGAGGGCACCGTGCACGCGTCCAGCCACCGCCTGCGCATCGGCCGCGACGCGTCCGTCAAGCACATCGTGGTCACGCTCGGCGGCGACGTCGTGCGCGTCACGCCCGACGCCGAGTTCGTCGGCGAGGGCGCGTCGGTCACGATGCTGGGCGCGTACTTCGCCGACGCGGACCAGCACCAGGAGCACCGCCTGTTCGTCGACCACGCGGTGCCCAGCTGCATCTCGCGCGTGACGTACAAGGGCGCGCTGCAGGGCGCCGGCGCGCACACCGTGTGGGTGGGCGACGTGCTCATCCGCGCGGCCGCCGAGGGTACCGACACGTACGAGCTCAACCGCAACCTCGTCCTCACCGACGGGGCGCGCGCCGACTCGGTCCCCAACCTGGAGATCGAGACGGGCGTCATCGAGGGTGCCGGCCACGCGAGCGCGACCGGCCGGTTCGACGACGAGCAGCTCTTCTACCTGCGCGCCCGCGGCATCCCGGAGGCCGACGCACGCCGCCTGGTCGTGCGCGGGTTCTTCGCCGAGCTCATCCACGAGATCGGCGTGCCCGAGGTCGAGGAGCGCCTCATCGCCTCGATCGAGGCCGAGCTCGAGAAGTCGATGAGCGAGATCCTCGGCACCCCGCGGGTCGAGGAGTCCGAGGCGGTCGCCCCGGCGGACGAGGCATGACCGCTCAGCTGGCCTGCATGACCGACGACGTGCCCGTCGCCGGCACGCTGCGCGTCGAGCTCGAGGGCGAGGCGGGACCCGTCGAGGTCGCCGTCGTCCGTGACGAGGCCGGCGAGTGGCACGCCATCAGCGACGTCTGCTCGCACGGCGCCGTCTCCCTCTCCGAGGGCGAGGTCGAGGACTGCACGGTCGAGTGCTGGCTGCACGGGTCGCGCTTCGACCTGCGCAGCGGCAAGCCGCTGTCGCCGCCGGCCATCCGTCCCGTCCCCGTCTACCCCGTGACCGTCGACGGCGAGCGTGTGCTCGTCGACGTCGACGCCCCGCTCTGAACCCCGAGGAGTACCCCGAGATGTCCACCCTGGAGATCCGCGACCTGCACGTCAGCGTCGAGACCAAGGAAGGCGCCAAGCCGATCCTGCGCGGTGTCGACCTCACCGTGAACAGCGGCGAGACCCACGCGATCATGGGCCCCAACGGGTCCGGCAAGTCGACGCTGGCCTACTCGCTCGCCGGCCACCCGAAGTACGAGATCACGTCGGGCACCGTCCTGCTGGACGGCGAGGACGTGCTCGAGATGAGCGTGGACGAGCGTGCCCGTGCCGGCATGTTCCTCGCGATGCAGTACCCCGTCGAGGTGCCGGGCGTGTCGGTGTCGAACTTCCTGCGCACCGCCAAGACCGCCATCGACGGCGAGGCCCCGCCGCTGCGCACGTGGGTGAAGGACGTGCGGGGCGCCATGGACGCGCTGCGCATGGACTCCTCGTTCGCGGAGCGCTCGGTCAACGAGGGCTTCTCCGGCGGTGAGAAGAAGCGCCACGAGATCCTGCAGATGGAGCTGCTCAAGCCGCGTATCGCGATCCTCGACGAGACCGACTCCGGCCTCGACGTCGACGCGCTGCGCGTCGTCTCCGAGGGCGTCAACCGGGTCCGCGAGACGACCGACGTCGGCGTGCTGCTCATCACGCACTACACGCGCATCCTGCGCTACATCAAGCCCGACTTCGTGCACGTCTTCGTCGACGGCCGCATCGCCGAGGAGGGCGGCCCCGAGCTGGCCGAGCGCCTCGAGAACGAGGGCTACGACCGGTTCCTCACGTCCGCCACGGCCTGAGCCTGCGCGAGCGCTGCGTGAGCACCGCCCGCCGGGACGCGACCACGGTCGCGTCCCGGCGGCGCCCCGGCACCCGGGGCCACCGGACGGCCACCGCCGCCCGGCCCACCGTCCGGAGGGACATCCCATGACCAGCACGCTCGAGCCGGTCGCCGCGCCCGACGGCCGGCTGTCCGCCGCGGAGCTCGCCGCGGTCCGCGCCGACTTCCCGCTGCTCGCGCGCACCCTGCGCGACGAGCGTCCGCTGGTGTACCTCGACTCCGGGGCGACCTCGCAGAAGCCGGACGTCGTCCTCGACGCCGAGCAGGACTTCTACCTCCAGCGCAACGCCGCCGTGCACCGCGGCGCCCACCAGCTCGCCGAGGAGGCGACCGAGGCGTTCGAGGACGCCCGTGCGCGCGTCGCCGGGTTCGTCGGCGCGACGCCCGGTGAGCTCGTGTGGACGTCCAACGCGACGGCCGCGCTCAACCTCGTCGCGTACGCGATGTCCAACGCGTCCCTCGGGCGCGGGGGAGAGGCGGCGCGCGGGTTCGCCCTCGGCGAGGGCGACGAGATCGTCGTCACCGAGCTCGAGCACCACGCGAACCTCGTGCCGTGGCAGGAGCTCGCGGCCCGCACGGGCGCCACGCTGCGCTGGATCGGCGTCACCGACGACGGCCGGCTGCGCGTCGACGAGCTCGACACGGTCGTCACCGAGCGCACGAAGGTGCTCGCGTTCTCGCACGCCTCCAACGTCACGGGGGCCGTCACGCCGGTCGAGCGGTTCGTCGCCCGCGCCCGCGAGGTCGGCGCGCTCACGGTGCTCGACGCGTGCCAGTCGGTCCCGCACATGCCGGTCGATCTCGCAGCCCTCGGCGTGGACTTCGCCGCGTTCTCCGGGCACAAGATGTACGGGCCGACCGGTGTCGGCGCGCTCTACGCGCGGCGCGAGCTGCTCGAGGCGATGCCGCCCGTGACGACGGGTGGCTCGATGGTCGAGGTCGTCACGATGGAGACCACGACGTACGCGCCGCCGCCGCAGCGGTTCGAGGCCGGCACGCAGATGGTGTCGCAGGCTGTCGCCCTCGGCGCCGCCGCGCAGTACCTCGGCGACCTCGGCATGGCCGCGGTGCACGCGCACGAGACCGAGATGGCCGGGCTGCTGCTCGACGCCGTCGCGTCCGTGCCGGGCGTGCGCGTCATCGGCCCGACCGACACGACCGACCGCCTCGCGAACGTCGCGTTCGTCGTCGACGGCGTGCACGCGCACGACGTCGGCCAGGTGCTCGACGACGCGGGCGTCGCCGTGCGTGTCGGCCACCACTGCGCGCAGCCCCTGCACCGCCGCTTCGGCGTCGCCGCGACCACGCGCGCGTCGGCCGGCGTCTACACGACCGCCGAGGACGTCGCGGCGTTCCGGGAAGCACTGGCGGGGGTCCGTGCGTTCTTCGGTGCGGAGGGAGCGTGATGAGCACCGGATCGATGGAGCAGCTGTACCAGCAGGTCATCCTGGACCACGCCAAGTTCCCGCACGGGCGGGGGCTCGGCACCGCGGGCGAGGCCGCCGCGGTCACCGGCGAGTCGCACCAGGTGAACCCGACGTGCGGTGACGAGGTGACCCTGCAGGTCGACCTCGACGACGCCGGCGTCGTGCGCGACGTGCGCTGGGAGGGGCAGGGCTGCAGCATCTCGCAGGCCTCCGTCTCGGTGCTGCACGACCTCGTCGTCGACAAGGACCTCGCGGGCGTCGACGAGCTCGCCGCCACGTTCCGCGCGCTCATGCAGTCCAAGGGCGCCGGTCTCGACGACGAGCACGCCGAGGACCTCCTCGGCGACGCCACCGCCTTCACGGGCGTCGGGCGGTTCTCGGCACGCGTGAAGTGCGCGCTGCTGGGGTGGACCGCCCTGTCCGACGCCCTCATCACGTCCGGCGCACGCGCCCGGGAGGACGCATGACCACCGAACCCACCACCAGCCCCGCGCCGGTTACGGCGCCCGACGACGCCCCTGTCGCCGCGGCCGCGGCGCCCGCGTCCGCGCCCGCCAACGTCGCCGACGTCGAGGAGGCGCTGCGCGACGTCATCGACCCCGAGCTCGGCATCAACGTCGTCGACCTGGGCCTCGTCTACGGCGTCGCGATCGACGGCGACAACACCGCGGTCATCGACATGACGCTCACGTCGGCGGCGTGCCCGCTCACCGACGTCATCGAGGACCAGTCGGCCCAGGCCCTCGACGGCATCGTCGACGGCTTCCGCATCAACTGGGTGTGGATGCCGCCGTGGGGCCCCGAGAAGATCACCGACGACGGTCGCGAGCAGATGCGGGCGCTCGGCTTCAACATCTGACGCACCGCGTGCCACGACGGCCCGGCCCCCCGTGGGGACCGGGCCGTCGTCGTCCGCGCGGGTCGTGTCAGAGCGTCTGCGCGGCGAACGTGTCGCACGCCTCCAGGGAGCCCTGCTCGTAGCCGATGGTGAACCAGCGCTGGCGCTGCTCGCTGGAGCCGTGCGTCCAGGTGTCGGAGTCCACGCCTCCGCCGGACTGCTGCTGGATGTGGTCGTCGCCGACCGCGGCGGCCGCGTCGAGCGCCTGGGCCAGCTCCTCGGCCGTGATGGGCTGCAGGTAGGGGACGTCCGTGCCCGGCCGCAGGGTCTGCGTGGCGGCACCGGCCCACATGCCGGCGTAGCAGTCGGCCTGGAGCTCGACGCGCACCGAGTCGGACTCGGCGCCGCCGCCGCTGCGGTCCGCGCGCTGGAAGACGCCCGTGAGGTTCTGGACGTGGTGGCCGTACTCGTGCGCGTACACGTACATCTCGGCGAGGGGACCGCCCTGGGCGCCGAACTGCGTCTGCAGCGTCCGGAAGAAGCCGAGGTCGACGTAGATCGACTGGTCCGCCGGGCAGTAGAAGGGCCCGGTCGCCGACGAGGCGGCGCCGCACGCGGTGGAGACGTTGCCCTCGAAGACGGCAGCCTCGGGCGCCTGGAACGAGCCACCCGCGGACGCGAGCTCCTCGGCCCAGTAGGTGTCCAGGGCCTGGATCGTGACCTCGAGCCGGCAGTCGGGGTTCTCGTTCGCCTGCTCGACGGTGCAGTACTCGACCAGGGAGGACTCCTGCCCGCCGCCCCCGTCCGGTGCCGCCCCGCCGAGGAGCGGGGAGACGTCCTGACCGGTGAACAGGTAGATCGCCAGCGCGATCACCCCGATCAGACCGCCGCCGCCGGCCGCGACCGCACCGCCGGAGCGTCGCTTGACCCGGCCGCCCTCGAAGCCGCCACCCTCGCTGAACGTCACGCGGTCACGCTAGACCGGGGCCGCCCGGGTCGCTCGGCGAGCGCTCCCGGTCCTGGGCGCCCGTCCGGCTCGGGTCAGTCGTCGCCGAGGCCCCGTGCGGCCAGGGCGTCGCCCGTGCTGCGCGCGTGGCCGACCATGCGCACGGCGGCGGGCACGACGAGCGCGCGGGGGTCGCGCTCGAAGCCCCGTGCCCGCGCCGCGTCGCGCGTCTCGGCGACGGTGCGGACGAGCACGGGGACCGTCCGCAGGAAGAGGCTGACCGCGAGGCCCACGGTCTCGGGCGGCAACCCGACGTGCCGCAGGGGACGGGCCGCGCGTGTGACCGCCGCCAGCAGGTCGTCGGCGCGGGTCGTGGCGGTGACGAGGCTGCCCGCGAGCACGAGCGTGAGCAGGTCCACCGCCGCCTCGGCACCACGCGCCGGGTCGCCCACCCACGTCTGGTAGGCGCCGAGCGCGACGGCGGTGAGCACGACCGGGAGCAGGCCCCTGGTGGTGCGGTGCCACGGGACCCGCGCGAGCGCAGTGGCCCCGACGACGAGCGCGAGACCCGCGACGGCGGCCGTCAGGCCGCGCACGAGGACGACCGCGAGGCTCAGCGCGGCGAGCGCGACGAGCTTCGCCGCGACCGGGGCGCGGTGCAGGACGCTGCGTCCCGGGTGGTGCAGCCCGAGCGGACCCGCCCACGGCGCGCGCACCGGCCCGCCGGCCCGTGCGCGCCCTCGTCCAACCCGTCGCCCGGCCCGCGCAGGCCCGTTCCCGTCCGTCGCGGTGCCCGTGCGCGGCGGTGCCGCAGGGTCCCGGGGCGACGTCACGGGCGCCGCTCGCCGGACGGGGCGGCGGACGCCCCGGTCATCAGCGCCCGGTAGTGCGCGAGGGCCGGCCCCGGTGGTCCGTCGGCGACGACGGCGCCGCCGTCGACCACCAGCACCCGGTCCGCGCGCGCGGCCGCCTCGAGGTCGTGCGTCACGACGACGACCTGCTGGTCGAGCGACGCGAGCAGGTCGTCCACGCGTGTGCGCCACCGCAGGTCGAGCAGCGTCGTCGGCTCGTCGCAGACGAGCACCGCCGGCTCGGTTGCCAGGACGGCGGCGAGCGCGAGCAGCTGCCGCTGCCCGCCGGACAGCGCGTGCACGGGCACGTGCGCGCGGTCGGCGAGGCCGAAGCGCGCGAGCACGTCGAGCGCGCGCGCCGTGCGCTCGGACGCGTCCGGGACGGTCCGGCGCAGCGACAGCGCGACGTCCTCGACGGGCGTCGGCATGACGATCTGCGCGTCCGGGTCCGTGAACACGAAGCCCACGCGCCGGCGTACCGCGGCGCCGTCGTCGGCCGTGTCGAGCCCGTCGACGACGACGCGCCCCGCCGACGGCAGGACCAGCCCGTTGACGAGCCGGGCGAGCGTGGACTTGCCGGAGCCGTTGGCCCCGACGACGGCGACGCGGCGTTCGGCGAGCGCGAGCGAGACGGGCCCGAGCAGCCGCACGACCCGGTCGGCGCCGCCCGCGGGGTCGGACGTCCAGGCGGTGACCTCGACGTCCTCGAACGTGATCACGGACGGGGTGCTCGGGCCCGGGCGTCGGGGCGCAGGTCGGGGTAGGCGCGCAGCACGGCGACCGTGACCGCGCCCGCGAGGAGGTTCTTCACGACGTCGCCCGGCCAGTAGACGACGTCGACGAGGAACGCGGCCGGCAGGTCGAGGCCGGCCCGCCACACCAGTCCGGCGATGCCCGCCGGGTGCACCGTGAGGAACGACGCCCCGAGGCCCGCCGCGGCCAGTGCCGCCCAGCGCCACCGCAGCGGCGCGCGCAGCGCGACGCGCGAGAGCAGACCGGCGACCGCCGCGGCCAGCGGGAACGACAGCAGGTAGCCGACCGAGGGCTTGCCGAGCACGCCGAGCCCACCGGTCATCTCGGCGAACACGGGCACGCCCGCCAGGCCCACGACCAGGTACAGCGCGACCGCGAGGAACCCGCGCAGCGGGCCGAGGACCAGCCCGGCGAGGACCACGCCGAACGTCTGGAGGGTGATCGGCACGCCCGAGCCGGTCGGGATCGGCGGGACGAGCGCGCACGCCGCGACGAAGGCGGCGAACGTCGCCACGAGGGCGACGTCCGTGCCGGGGCGGCGCCGCTCGCGCGGGGCCGGCAGGGCCGCCTCCCGCGGGGCGTCGGCGGTCGGCTGCGCACGCGCGGCCTCGTCGGTCGTCGTGTCGTCGAAAGCGCTGGACATGGGTCGCCTTCCGCAGGGAGTGTCGGGTCCTGGCCGGACGGCGGTGTCCCGGACCGCACCGCGTCGCGCCGGTGCGGACCGGACCGACGCGGGCCGCAGCCCCTGAGCCGCTCGTCACGCTAGCGGCTCGGTAGACTGCTGGGCGTTTGTGCCGGGCGCCAGATCCCTCCCGGCGTCCTCGGAGGAAACCACCAGTGATCACCGCCTCGGCCGTCGAGCTGCGCGTCGGCGCACGCGTCCTGCTCGAACCCACGACCTTCCGCATCGCCTCGGGCGACCGGATCGGTCTCGTCGGCCGCAACGGCGCCGGCAAGACCACCCTGACCAAGACCCTCGCGGGGGAGAGCCAGCCCACGGGCGGCACGGTCTCCCGCAGCGGCGACGTCGGCTACCTGCCGCAGGACCCCGCCTCGGGCGACCTCACCCAGCTGTCCCTGGACCGCGTGCTCTCGGCGCGCGGCCTCGACGCCGTGCTCGCGGCCATGCGCGAGACCGAGGGCGCGATGGCGTCCACGGACGACGCGACGCGCGAGCGCGCGATGGAGCGCTACACGAAGCTCGAGGCGCGTTTCACCGCCGCCGGCGGGTACGCGGCCGAGTCCGAGGCGCACCGCATCACGGCGGCCCTCGGTCTCGACGACCGGGTGCTCGGCCAGGAGCTCGGCACCCTGTCCGGCGGTCAGCGCCGCCGCGTCGAGCTCGCGCGCATCCTGTTCTCCGGCGCGGAGACCCTGCTGCTGGACGAGCCGACGAACCACCTCGACGCCGACTCGATCGTGTGGCTGCGCGACTACCTGAAGAACTACCCGGGCGGCTTCCTCGTCATCAGCCACGACGTGGAGCTGCTGCGCGCCACGGTGACGAAGGTCTTCCACCTCGACGCCAACCGCTCGCAGCTCGACCAGTACAACCTCGGCTGGGACGCGTACCTGCTGCAGCGCGAGACGGACGAGAAGCGCCGCCGCCGCGAGCGCGCCAACGCCGAGAAGAAGGCCGCCGCCCTGCTCGCGCAGGCCGACAAGATGCGCGCCAAGGCGACCAAGGCCGTGGCGGCGCAGAACATGGCGCGCCGCGCCGAGCGCATGCTGTCGGGTCTGGAGGAGGTGCGCGTCTCCGACAAGGTCGCGAAGCTGCGGTTCCCCGACCCCGCGCCGAGCGGCCGGACGCCGATCACGGCCGAGGGGCTGTCGAAGTCGTACGGCTCGCAGGAGGTCTTCACCGACGTCAGCCTCGCGATCGACCGCGGGAGCAAGGTCGTCGTCCTCGGCCTCAACGGCGCCGGCAAGACGACGCTGCTGCGCATGCTCGCCGGGCTCGAGAAGCCGGACACCGGCGAGGTCAAGCCGGGGCACGGGCTCAAGCTGGGCTACTACGCGCAGGAGCACGAGACGCTCGACCTGAGCCGCACGGTCGTGGAGAACCTGCGCACGGCGGCGCCCGACCTCACGGACACCCAGGTCCGCTCGGTGCTCGGCTCGTTCCTGTTCTCGGGCGACGACGCGGACAAGCCCGCGCGGGTGCTCTCGGGTGGAGAGAAGACGCGGCTGGCGCTCGCGGCCCTGGTCGTCTCGAGCGCGAACGTGCTGCTGCTCGACGAGCCGACGAACAACCTCGACCCGGCCTCCCGCGAGGAGATCCTCGCCGCGCTGCGCGGGTACAAGGGCGCGGTCGTGCTCGTCAGCCACGACGAGGGCGCGGTCGCCGCGCTCGAGCCCGAGCGGGTGCTGCTGCTGCCCGACGGCGACGAGGACCTGTGGGGCCCGGACTACCTGGACCTCATCGCGCTCGCCTGACCCCGGCTGGCGCCGCCGCCCAGCTGCGCGTCGATCTCGGCGTCCTCGTCGAGCTCGTCGCGGCCGCGCGCCCGTCGCGGACGTGGCGGGGCGGGCGGCGGCGGGGGACCGGGACGCCCGTCGGGCCCGGCCGCACCGCCGTCACCGGCGGGAGGTGCGTCGCGCCACTCACGCCGCGCGGCGACCGAGAACGCGACGAGCCCGCCGAGGGCGAAGACCCACCACTGGAACGCGTACGACAGGTGCGAGCCGGGGTCGGTGCTCGGTGCCGGCAGGGCCCCGAGCTCGGTCCCGGCCGGCGGCAGCTCGCTCACCAGGCCGCCGTACGCCGCGTACGGCTCGGCGTCGGCCGGGACGGCCTCGCCCCCCGCCGCCACGACCTGCGCGGGCGTGATGGTGTGGACCTGCCCGGCCGGGGCGTCCCGCGTGCTGGGCGACTCGCCCGGGCGCAGCCGCACGGTGACCTCCACGTCGCCGGCGGGCGGCGGCGGCACGTCGACCCCGGACGACCCGTCCTCGCCGGTGGGCACCCAGCCGCGGTCCACGACGAGGACGCGGCCGGCGTCCACCGGCGGCCCGAAGGCGCCCGGTGCGGCGTCCGTCACGAGCAGGGGCACGAGCACGTGGTACGAGGGCGTGCCGTCGACGGGCCGGTTGCGCAGCAGCACGGTCGCATCCGCGAGCCAGCGGCCGGTGACGGTGACCCGGCGCCACGCGTCGTCGTCCGGCAGCGGGGCGGACGGGTCGGGCACGACGTCCGCGAGATCCGTCGGCGCGGCCGCGTAGTTCTCCTCGACGACGGCGATCGCCGCGGCGCGGGCCACGTGCCGATGCCACTGCCAGCGTCCGAGGAACGTGCACACCACGGCGACGGCGACGGCGAGCGCGAGCAGCCCGAGCGCGCGCCGACGGACGTCCGCGCGCGTGCCCACCGCCGGCACGTGCAGCGGGTCGGACCCGTCGCTCACGGCACCGCCCGCTCGAGGTCGGCCACGGGCACGACGTCGCGCAGGAACCCGCGCACCTGCAGGTACTCCCCGAGGTGGGTGCGGTGCTCGTCGCACGCGAGCCACACCTTGCGCCGCTCAGGCGTGTGCAGGCGCGGGTTGTTCCACAGCACGCCCCACGTCGCGTCGGCGCGGCACCCGCGGGCGCTGCACACCAGCTCGTCGACGGCGTCGGGCGTGCTCACTCGGTCCCTCCCAGCTCGCCGCCCCCGCGGGGTGCGGCGCCCAGCTCACGCGGCGTCATGTACACGTCGCCCTCGACGCGCCGCTCGCGGCCGGCGTTCGCCAGCAGCACCGCGACGTAGGGGAGCACGACGGCCGCCGACATCAGCACGATCGGCACGACCACGGGCACGTGCGCCCAGAGCAGGCCCGCGGCGAGGAAGCAGACCACGCGGATCCCCATCTGCCACAGGTAGCGGCGCTGCCGGCGGGCGAGGTCGTCCGCCAGCGGCTCGGGGGCGCTGGTGATGCGGTGCACCTCCTCGTCCGGGAGGCCGCGCCGGCGTCGGGTGCTCACACCCCATGGTAGGCGCGTGCGTCGTTGTGGGCGTCCCACAAGGACGGGCCCGCAACTCGTGCGCGCCCGCACCCCCTGCCGTCGCGGGGGCGTCGGCTAGCGTCGTGACCCGTGCCTGCGACGACACCCGAGCCCACGACCGCCACCACGCCCGACGCGACCGCCCGCGCGCCGCGCAGCGTCCTGGTGACCGGCGCCAACCGCGGCATCGGGCGCGCCATCGCCGAGCGGTTCCTCGCGTCGGGCGACGCGGTCGCGACGATCGTCCGCTCCGGCGGCGCCCCCGAGGGTGTCCTCGAGGTCCGGGCCGACGTCCGCGACACCGCCGCGGTCGACGCCGCGTTCACCGAGGTCGAGAAGGCGCAGGGCCCCGTCGAGGTCGTCGTCGCGAACGCCGGCGTCACGCGCGACCAGCTCCTGCTGCGCATGACCGACGAGGAGTTCGAGGACGTCCTCGACGTCAACCTCACCGGGTCGTTCCGCGTGGTCCGCCGCGCGAGCAAGGGCATGATCCGCCTGCGCCGCGGCCGCATCGTGCTCATCTCGTCGGTCGTCGGCCTCTACGGCTCGCCCGGCCAGGTGAACTACGCGGCGTCGAAGTCCGCGCTCGTGGGCATGGCCCGCTCGATCACGCGCGAGCTCGGCGGGCGCAACATCACGGCCAACGTCGTCGCCCCCGGCTTCATCGACACCGACATGACGAAGGCGCTGCCGCAGGACCGGCAGGACGCGTACCTCGCGTCGATCCCCGCCGGCCGGTTCGGGCACGCGGAGGAGGTCGCCCGCGTGGTCGAGTTCCTCGCGTCGGACGCCGCGGCCTACGTCTCCGGTGCGGTCGTCCCCGTCGACGGCGGCCTCGGCATGGGCCACTGACGCCCGCCGCCCCGCGCCCCGCACTCTCTCCCCGCACCACCCACGGAAGGCATCCCATGGCACTGCTCGAGGGCAAGACGCTCCTGGTCACCGGCGTCCTCACGGACGGATCCATCGCGTTCCACGTCGCGCGGCTCGCGCAGGAGCAGGGCGCCCAGGTGATCCTCTCGTCGTTCGGGCGCCAGCTCCGCCTGACGCAGGCGATCGCGCGCCGCCTCCCGCAGCCGGCGCCCGTCGTCGAGCTCGACGTGACCTCGGCCGAGGACCTCGCCGCGCTCGCCGACCGCGTGCGCGAGCACGCCGACCACCTCGACGGCGTCGTGCACTCGATCGGCTTCGCGCCGCAGTCCGTCATGGGCGGCAACTTCCTCGCGGGGGAGTGGGACGACGTCGCGACCGCCGTGCAGATCAGCGCGTACTCGTTGAAGTCGCTCGCCGTGGCGGCCCTGCCGCTCATGGGGCCGGGCGGCTCCGTCGTCGGCCTCACGTTCGACGCGCGCTACGCGTGGCCGGTCTACGACTGGATGGGCGTCGCCAAGGCCGCGTTCGAGTCGACCGCCCGCTACCTCGCGCGTGACCTGGGTCCGCAGGGCATCCGCGTGAACCTCGTGTCCGCCGGCCCGATCCGCACGACGGCTGCCAAGTCGATCCCCGGCTTCGAGTCGATGGAGGGCGGCTGGCCCGAGCGCGCCCCGCTCGGGTGGGACGTGACGAACCCGGAGCCGACGGCCCGTGCGGTCGCGGCGCTGCTGTCCGACTGGTTCCCCGCGACGACCGGCGAGATCGTGCACGTCGACGGCGGCGTCCACGCCATGGGTCTGTGACGGACGGCTCTGCGACGGATGGCTCCGTGACGGCGGACGTCGCGCACGTCACGGCCGACGCCCGCCCGCACCCCGGTGCGGGCGGGGCCGTCGGTGGGACGCTGGTCCGGTGACCTCGCACCGACTCGTGCTCCTGCGCCACGCCAAGGCCGAGCCCGCCGGCTCGCTGCCCGACCACGAGCGTCCGCTCGCGCTGCCCGGGCGCCGTCAGGCGTCGGCCGCGGGCGCGGCGCTCGCCGCGGCCGACCTGGTGCCGTCACGGGTGCTGTGCTCCTCGGCGCTGCGCACGCGGCAGACCTGGGAGCTGGCCCGCACCGCGCTGGCCGCGGCCGGAGCCCCGGACCCCGTGCTGACCGTCACCGACGCGCTGTACGACGCGACGACCGGGGACCTCGCCGAGCTCGTCCGTGCGGTGCCGGAGGACGACGGCACGGTGCTCGTCGTGGGGCACGAGCCGACGATGTCGCACGCGGCGGTGACGCTCGCGGGTCCGGGGTCCGACGAGCAGGTCCTCGCCCGCGTGCGCACGGGCGTGCCGACGTCCTCGTGGTCGGTCCTCGAGCTCGACGGCCCGTGGGACGCCACCGCGCCGGGCGGCCTGCGCCTGGTGCGTCTGGGCCTGCCGGACTGAGCCGCCGGCCGCTTCGCCGGCGTCCCGCGCCTCCCGCCTCAGCCGGCGAACGGCTCCAGCGCGAGCACCGCGTCCAGCCGGCCGTCGAGGGCGACGTCCGCCGCCTGCGCCACCACGGGCTTGGCGTTGAACGCGATGCCGGTGGCCGCGGCGGCCAGCATGTCGAGGTCGTTCGCGCCGTCGCCGATCGCGACCGTGCGCGCCAGGGGCAGGCCGAGCTCGTCCGCCCAGGCGGTGAGGGTCGCGGCCTTCGCGGCACGGTCGACCACCGGGCCGTCGACCCGGCCCGTGAGCCGCCCGTCGCGCACCTCGAGGCGGTTCGCGTGCACGCGGGTGATCCCCAGGCCCGCCGCGAGCGGACGCACGACCTCGAGGAACCCGCCGGACACCAGGCCGACGGGCCAGCCGCGCCGGTCCAGCTCGGCCACGAGCTCGCGGGCGCCCGGCGTCAGCTCCACCTCGGCCAGCACGTCGTCGAAGACGGACACGGGCAGCCCCTCGAGGGTCGCGACGCGCTCGCGCAGCGACTGTCCGAAGTCGATCTCGCCGCGCATGGCGCGCTCGGTGATCGCGGCCACGAGCGGCAGGGAGCCGGCGCGCGCCGCGAGCATCTCCACGACCTCACCCGTGATGAGCGTCGAGTCGACGTCCATGACGACGAGCCGGCGGGTGTCCGTCGTGACGTCCGGGCGTGCGGGGGTGCTGTCCACGCCCGGCAGGCTAGTCGCGGGCCGGGCGTGGACGCGGTGGTGTCCGTCAGTCGGTGATGACGGTGCCCTTGGGCACCACGGTGATGCCGCTCTCGGTCACGGTGAACCCCCGCGCACGGTCGTGGTCGTGGTCGAGCCCGATGCGGGCGCGCTCCGGCACGACGACGTTCTTGTCGAGGATCGCCCGGTGCACCTGCGCGTACCGGGACACCTCGACGTTGTCCATGAGCACCGAGTCGGTCACCTGCGCCCACGAGTGCAGCCGCACCCCGGGGGAGAGCACCGACGAGGAGACCGTGGCGCCGGACACCAGCACGCCGGGCGAGACGATGGAGTCGGCGGCGTGGCCCAGGCGGCCCGCGCCGGCGTGCACGAACTTGGCCGGCGGCAGCCCGGTGTAGCCGGTGTAGACGGGCCACTCCTCGTTGTAGAGGTTGAACACCGGCTCGATCGAGATGAGGTCGTGGTTCGCCTCGTAGTAGGAGTCGATCGTGCCGACGTCCCGCCAGTAGTCGCGGTCCCGGTCGGTCGAGCCCGGCACGTCGTTGCGGATGAAGTCGTACACGCCGGCCGTCCCGCGCTCGACGAACCACGGGACGATGTCGCCGCCCATGTCGTGGCGCGAGTTGACGTTCTGCGCGTCCGCCGTCACGGCCTGCACCAGGGCGTCCGCGTTCGCGACGTAGTTGCCCATCGACGCGAGGATCTCCGTCGGCGAGCCGGGCACCGGCGTCGGGTCGGACGGCTTCTCCCGGAACGCGGCGATGCGCGACGGGTCCTCCGGCACCGTCTCGATGACGCCGAACTGGTCCGCCATGTCGATGGGCTGCCGGATGCCCGCGACGGTCAGCTCCGCGCCCGACTCGACGTGCGCGTCGACCATCTGCGAGAAGTCCATGCGGTAGACGTGGTCGGCGCCGACCACGACCACGATGTCGGGGCGCTCGTCGTCGATGATGTTGAGGCACTGGTAGATCGCGTCGGCGCTGCCGAGGTACCAGTGCTTGCCGACCCGCTGCTGCGCGGGCACGGCCGCCACGTAGTTGCCCAGCAGCGGCGACATGCGCCACGTGCGGGACACGTGCCGGTCGAGGCTGTGCGACTTGTACTGGGTCAGCACGATGACGTGCAGGTAGTGCGAGTTGATGACGTTCGACAGGGCGAAGTCGATCAGCCGGTAGATGCCGCCGAAGGGCACGGCGGGCTTCGCGCGGTGCGTCGTCAGGGGCATGAGCCGCTTCCCCTCCCCTCCGGCGAGGACGATGGCGAGGACACGCGGCGCTGGCATGGACCCAACCTAGGGCTGTCGGGCGCTCGCAGCGAGGCGACGCGGCGTGCGCGCTAGCGTGTCGTCCAGGACCGGCTGACCAGGCCGGTCACCACCTGGAGGCCCCCCGTGCGCGTCGACCTGCTGACCCGTGAGTACCCGCCGCACGTCTACGGCGGCGCGGGCGTCCACGTCGCGGGGCTGACGGCCGTGCTGCGCGATCTGGTCGACGTGCGGGTGCACGCCTTCGACGAGCCCGTCGCCGAGCCGGGCACCCACGGGTACTCCGTGCCCGACGCGCTGCGGGGTGCGAACGCCGCGCTCGCGACGATGGGCGTCGACCTCGCGATCGTCGACGGCATCGGCCGCGACGACGCCGGCGGCGGCACCGACCTCGTGCACTCGCACACCTGGTACGCGAACCTCGCCGGCCACCTCGCGTCGCTGCTGTACGGCGTGCCGCACGTCGTCACGGCGCACAGCCTCGAGCCGCTGCGCCCCTGGAAGGCCGAGCAGCTCGGCGGCGGCTACGCGCTGTCGTCCTGGGTGGAGCGCACCGCCTACGAGGCTGCGGCGGGCGTGATCGCCGTGAGCGCCGGGATGCGCGACGACATCCTGCGCGCCTACCCGGCCGTCGACCCCGGCCGGGTGCACGTCGTGCACAACGGCATCGACCTCGACGGCTGGCGCCGTCCCGAGGGCGACGAGGCGACCGCTCGGGCCCGCGCCGTCGTCGACGGCCTGGGGATCGACCCGGACCGCCCGGCAGTGGTCTTCGTGGGGCGCATCACCCGGCAGAAGGGCCTGCCGTACCTGCTGCGGGCCGCGGAGGCGCTGCCCGCCGACGTGCAGCTCGTGCTCTGCGCGGGTGCCCCGGACACCCCCGAGATCATGGCGGAGGTCACCGGGCTCGTCGAGGGGCTGCAGGCCCGGCGCGGCGGCGTCGTGTGGATCGAGCGGATGCTGCCGCGCGACGAGCTCGTCGCGGTCCTCGCGCACGGCACGGTGTTCGTCTGCCCGTCCGTCTACGAGCCGCTCGGCATCGTCAACCTCGAGGCGATGGCCGTCGGGATGCCGGTCGTCGGCACCGCCACCGGCGGCATCCCCGAGGTCGTCGACGACGGCGTCACGGGCTGGCTCGTGCCGATCGAGCAGGTGCAGGACGGCACCGGCACGCCCGTCGACCCGGACCGCTTCGTCGCCGACCTGGGCGCCGCGCTCGCGGGCGCGGTCGCGGACCGGGAGCGTGCGGCGGCGTTCGGCGTCGCCTCGCGGCGTCGCGTCGAGGACCACTTCTCGTGGCGGGCGATCGGGGAGCGGACGCTCGAGGTGTACCGGACGGTGCTGGGAGCCTGACGGCCGGGCCCGCGGCGGTCAGTCGCGGGCGAGCCGGGTCGCTGCCGCCGCCATCGCGCGCCGCGCCACGCGGTCGACCTCGCGCAGCGCCGTCGACCGCTGGTCCGCCTGCCACAGGTTCACCGCGCCGCCGTCGTCGCGCACCGCGAGGCGGACGATCGCGCGCAGCCGCGCGGCGCTGGTCAGCACGCGCAGCCGCTGACCGTCCAGGCCGGCGGGCAGGCGCGACGGCGTGAGGGCGCCGTCGCGGACGCGCGCGATCTCGTCCGCCGCGTCGGCGCTCCAGCGGGCGACGTCCAGCCCGACGAGTGCCTCGGTCGCCGTGCGCAGGCCGTCGCGCAGGGCACGCTCGGCCTCCTCGAGCGAGCCGACCTGCGCGTGCGCCGCACGCCGCCAGTCGGCGACGTCCACGAGGCTCCAGCGCACGAGGTGGCCGGGCTCGAGGTCCGAGCCGAAGCGCTCCACGTGCGGGACCACGGCCGAGGTCGCGTCGCCGGTCGCGACGAGCACGCACTCGCCCGCGGCGGTCGCGTCGCCGGACGCAGGCGGGGGGACGGCCACGGGCTCACCGGGCACGGGCAGCGCGACGCCGACCTCGGTCGGCGCGGGGGAGTCCGTCAGCCACTGGACGAGGGGCACGACGTCGTCGTCGCCGCGGCGCACGACGTGCGGCTCGTCCGCGCCCTGCACGGCGAGCGTCGCGCGGCGCGGCTCGCCGGGGGAGGACAGCCACAGCGCGAGCAGGACGGAACGGGGGAGGTCGAGAGCGGGTGCCACGCGCCCCACGGTAGGACGGGCGCACCCCCGCCGTGGGCACGGCGGGGGCGTGCCCTGCGTCACCGGACCGGTGCCGGGACGGGTACCGGGACGGTGCCCCGCGGTCAGGACGCGCGCGCGGCCAGCTCCTCGCGCACGAGCGCCGAGAGCGCCCGCCCGTCGGCACCCCGCCCGGCGCGGGCCGTGACCTCCTTCATCACCCGGCCCATGTCCTTCGGGCCGGCGGCGCCGAGCTCGTCGACGACGGTGCGCACCAGCCCGGCGAGCTCCTCCGCCGTCGGCGCCGCCGGCAGGTACGTCGCGATGAGGTCGGCCTCGGCGGTCTCGGTCGCCGCCCGCTCCGCCGCGCCCGCGTCGGCGTATATCTGCGCGGACTCGCGCCGCTTCTTGACCTCGCGCGCCAGCACGGCCAGGACGTCGTCCTCGCTCAGCTCGCGCACGGCCGGGCCTGCCTTCGCCTCCGCACGCACGGCGCCGATCGCCTGGCGCAGCGTGTTCGTGCGGGTCGCGTCGCGGGCCTTCATGGACGCCGTGAGGTCGGCGTCGAGACGCTCGAGGGTGCTCATGGCACCAGCCTGCACGGCCGGTGCCCCGCGCGTCGCCCCGATACCCGGGCGGGCCGGGGACCGGGGTGACGCGGGCGTCAGCCGATGGCGTGCACCGGTGCGGCCAGGGGCGTGCCGGAGCCGTCGCGGCGCGGGTCGGGCTCGGGCAGCGGGACGGGCTGCCCGCCGGACCCCGTCGCGCGGGCGGGGGTGGGGCCGACGTGGGCGAGGATCAGCGCGTCCTCGCCCTTGAGGAACCGGTGGGCCCGCACGCCGCCGGTCGCCCGCCCCTTGGCGGGGTAGACCGCGAGCGGGGTGACCTTCGCGGAGCCGGTCTGCGTGCCCGGCAGCGCCGACGACGCACCGGCGACGGTCACGACGACCGGGTCCGCATCCTCGGGGCGGACCACGTCGAACGAGACGACGCGCGCGCCCGCGCCCAGCTTCATGCCGGCCATGCCGCCCGCGGGGCGGCCCTGCGGGCGCACGTGCGCCGCGGCGAAGTGCAGCAGCGACGCGTCCGACGCCACGAGCACGAGCTCGTCCTCGTCGCGGGCGGGGGCGGCCCCCACCACCTCGTCGCCGTCCTTCAGTCCGATGACCTCCCACGCGTCGCGGTTGCCCGGCACGTCGCCCGGCGTCACGCGCTTCACGACGCCCTGCACGGTCGCGAGCGCGAGCGGCGGCGCGTCCGCGGTCAGCGGCACCAGGGCCACGACGCGCTCGTCCTTCTCGAGCGCCGCGGCCTCGCCGACGGGCAGGCCGCCCGACAGCGTGGGCGGGCCGTCGGTCGGCGGCAGCGCGGGCAGGTCGAGCACGGGGACGCGCACGACGCGCCCGCGGTTCGTCAGCGCGCCGACCTCCGCGCGCGCCGTCGTCGCCACCGCCGAGGTGACGACGTCGTGCCGGCTGCGCCGCGTGCCGTCGCCGCGCACCGGCTCGGCCTCGTCCCCCGTGCGGGCGAGCAGCCCGGTGGCCGACAGCAGCGCCCAGCACGGCGTGTCCGCGATCTCCAGGGGGGCGGCGGCCTTGCCCCGCCCCGCGGGGGCCGCGGCGGCACCGGCGACGCTCGCCCCGCCGGCGTGCTCCAGCAGGATCGTCCGCCGCGGCGTGCCGAAGGTCGCCGCGACCTCCGCCATCTCGTCGGAGACCTGGCTGCGCAGCAGCGCCTCGTCGGCGAGCAGGGCCTGCAGGCGGGCGATCTCCTCGGTCAGCTCGGTCTGCTCGCGCTCGAGCTCGAGCCGCGAGAACCGCGTGAGGCGGCGCAGGCGCAGCTCGAGGATGTACTCGGCCTGCGGCTCCGACAGGTCGAAGACCGTGCGCAGGCGCGTGCGCGCCTCGTCGGAGTCCTCGGACGTCCGGATGACCTGGATGACCTCGTCGATGTCGAGGATCGCCACGAGCAGGCCCTCGACGAGGTGCAGGCGCTCCTGCCGCTTGCGCAGGCGGTACCGGGTGCGGCGGCGCACCACGTCGATGCGGTGGTCCACCCAGACCTGCAGCAGCTCGCGCAGGCCGAGCGTGCGCGGCTGGCCGTCGACGAGCGCGACGTTGTTGATGGAGAACGACTCCTCCATCGGCGTGTAGCGGTAGAGCTGCTCGAGCACGGCCTCCGGGTGGAAGCCCGTCTTGACCTCGATGACGAGGCGCAGGCCGTGCTGGCGGTCGGTGAGGTCGACGGCGTCCGCGATGCCGGAGAGCTTCTTGGACTGCACGCCCTCCTTGATCTTCTCGATGACCTTCTCGGGCCCGACCGTGTAGGGCAGCTCGGTGACGACGATGCCCTTGCGCTTGGGCGTGACGTTCTCGATCCGGGCGGTGGCACGGGTGCGGAACGCGCCGCGGCCCGTGCGGTACGCGTCGCGCACGCCGTCGAGGCCCACAACCTTGCCGCCCGTCGGCAGGTCCGGCCCCGGGACGAACCGCATGAGGTCCTCGAGCGTCGCGTCGGGGTGCAGCACGAGGTGCCGCGCGGCCGCGACGACCTCGACCAGGTTGTGGGGGGCCATGTTCGTCGCCATGCCGACCGCGATGCCGGTCGCGCCGTTGACGAGCAGGTTCGGGATCGCGGCCGGCAGCACGCCCGGCTGCGTCAGCTTGCTGTCGTAGTTCGGCACGAGGTCGACGACGTCCTCGTCGAGCCCCTGGGTCATCGCGACCGCCGCGGGTGCCATGCGCGCCTCGGTGTACCGGGAGGCGGCCGGGCCGTCGTCCAGGGAGCCGAAGTTGCCGTGCCCGTCGACGAGCGGCAGCCGCAGCGAGAACGGCTGCGCGAGCCGGACCATCGCGTCGTAGATCGGCGCGTCGCCGTGCGGGTGCAGCTTGCCCATCACCTCGCCGACCACGCGCGCCGACTTCACGTACGGGCGGTCGGGCCGCAGGCCCATGTCGGCCATCTGGTAGACGATGCGCCGCTGCACCGGCTTGAGCCCGTCCCGCGCGTCCGGCAGTGCCCGGGAGTAGATGACCGAGTACGCGTACTCGAGGAACGACCCCTCCATCTCGGTCGCGACGTCGATGTCGACGATCTTCTCGACGAGGTCCTCGGGCGGCAGGTCGGGGGTCGCGGGACGACGCGCCATGGGGTGCTCTGCTCCTCGGGGTGCGGGTGGGCGGCGGGTGCCGCGGCGCCCATTGTCCCGCGTCGCGGACCCGCGCCGGGCACGGCACGCCCGCGCCGGCGCAGGGGGTCGGCACCGGCGGGCCGGCGGCGCCCCCGCTAGCCTGGCGGACATGGCCGACGACGTCCCCCGTCCGCCGCGCAGCGGGGCAGCCGACACCGGGGCTCCGGCGTACCCGGCGGCGTGGGAGGCCGACGTGGTGCTGCACGACGGGTCGACGACCCGCCTGCGGCCGATCCGCCCCGAGGACGCCGACGCGCTGCAGGCGTTCCACGTCGCGCAGTCCGAGCGCTCGACGTTCCTGCGCTTCTTCGCCGCCCTCGAGCGGCTCCCGGAGCGCGACCTGCACCGGCTGGTGCACGTGGACCACGTGGACCGCGTCGCGCTCGTCGCCGTCGCGGGCACGCCCCGCCCCGCGCCGGGGACCGACGGCGACGGGGGCGGCGCCGACGCCTTCGAGCGGATCATCGGCGTCGCACGGTACGACCGCGTCGAGGGGGAGAGCGCCGAGGTCGCGTTCAACATCGCCGACGCCCACCAGGGCAAGGGCCTCGCGTCCGTGCTGCTCGAGCACCTGGCCGCGGCCGCCCGGGAGCGCGGCGTGCGCCGGTTCGTGGCCGAGGTGCTGCCGCAGAACGGGCGCATGCTGCACGTGTTCCGCGACGCCGGGTACGAGGTGCGGCAGCGCACCGAGGACGGCGTCGTGCAGGTGACGTTCGACATCGACCCGACCGAGCGGTCGCTCGCGGTCATGGCCGACCGCGAGCACCGTGCCGAGGCGCGGTCGATGCGCGCGCTGCTCACGGCGCGGCGCGTCCTGCTCGTCGGGCCCGGGCCGCAGCCGGAGCGGGCGCTGCACGCGGCGCATGCCGAGCGCGTGCTCGGCGGTCTCCTCCCGGCGGCCCGCGACGGCAGCACGACCGTCCACGCCGTCGGCGTGCCCACGGCCGCGGGTACGGACGGCGTCCACGTGCACGAGCGCGTCGACGACGTGCCGGCGCCCGTCGACCTCGCGGTCGTGGTGCTGCCCGCCGAGCAGGTGCTCGACGCCGCACGCCGCCTGGGCGCCCTGGGCGTGCGCGGGCTCGTGCTGCTCTCGTCCGGCTTCGCCGAGGCCGGGCCGGAGGGGCTCGCCCGGCTGCGGCTGCTGCTGGGCGTCGTGCACGGCGCGGGCATGCGCCTGGTCGGCCCCGCCTCGTTCGGGATCGTCAGCCACCACGACGGCACGACGCTCGACCTGTCGCTCGCGGAGCACCCGCCACGCCCCGGGCGCATCGGGCTGTTCTCCCAGTCCGCCCCGCTCGCCGTCCCGCTGCTCGCGGCCGTCGAGCGCCGCGGCCTGGGGCTCGCGCAGTTCGTCTCGGCGGGGCACCGGGCCGACGTGTCGGGCAACGACCTCATGCAGTTCTGGGGCGAGGACGACTCCACGGACGTCGTCGCGCTCTACCTCGAGTCCATCGGCAACCCCCGGAAGTTCTCCCGGGTCGCCCGCCGGCTGGCGGCGCACAAGCCGGTCGTGGTCGTCACGGCCGGTCGCTCCGGGCAGGTCGTCCCGCCCGGCCACGCCGTGCGCCCGACCCGCGCGCCCCGGCGCACCCTCGAGGAGGTCATGCGCCTGTCGGGTGTGATCCGCGTCGAGAACCAGCACCAGCTCCTCGACGTCGTGCAGGTGCTCGCGCACCAGCCGCTGCCCGCCGGCCGGCGCACGTCCATCCTGGCGAGCTCCGCGAGCGTCGCCGCGCTCGTCGCCGAGGCCGCGGCCGCGGCCGGTCTTGTCGTGACCGGACGGGTCGAGCTGCTCGTCGAGGACGCACCCGTCGACGAGGTGCGCGCGACCGTCGAGCGTCTGTACGCCGACCCGCAGACCGACGTCGTGGTCGCCGTGCGGCTGCCGACCCTCGGCACGCCCGACCCCGCCGTCGCGCAGGAGCTGGCGCGCGCCGCGGCCGCCAGCGGCCGGACGACGGTCGCGTGCATGGTCGGGCTGCACGGCATCACCGACGACCTCACCGCCCCGGACCCCACGGGCCGCCCCCGCACCGTCCCCGCCTACAGCGCCCCCGAGGACGCCGTGCTGGCCCTGGGCCACGCGGCCCGGTACGCGGCGTGGCGCGGCACCGACCGGGGCAGGCCCGTGCGCCCCGAGGGCGTCGACACGCGCGCGGCGGAGCGCCTCGTCGCGGCCCGCCTGGCCGCCGGCCACGCGACCGACGGCAGCCCGGTGCCGCTGTCGTCCGCGGACGTCGCCGCGCTCCTCGCGACCGTGGGCGTGCACGTCTGGCCGTCCGTGCGGGTGCACGACGCGGACGAGGCCGTCGCGGCCGCCGAGCGCCTCGGCTGGCCCGTCGCCGTGAAGACGACCGTGCCCGCGCTGCGGCACCGCGCCGACCTCGGCGGGGTGCGGCTGGACGTCGCGGACGAGGCGGAGCTGCGCTCCGACGTCGCGGGCATCCTCGCGCTCGCGGCCGGGCACGACCCGGGCCCGGGCGTCCCGCCGCTCGAGGTGCAGGCGATGGCGCCCCACGGCGTGCCGTGCGTCGTCCGCTCCGCCGAGGACCCCCTGTTCGGGCCCGTCCTCAGCTTCGGCCTGTCCGGCGACGCCACCGACCTGCTCGGCGACGTCGCCTACGGCGTCCCGCCCCTGACCGACGTGGACGTCGCCGAGATCGTGCGGACGCCGCGGGCCGCGCCGCGGCTGTTCGGGTACCGGGGCCTGCCGCTGCTCGACGTCGCGGCGCTGGAGGACCTCGTGGCCCGCGTGTCGGTGCTCGCCGACGCGCTGCCGGACCTGCGGGCGCTCGAGCTCGCACCGGTGGTCGTGTCCCCGGCGGGCGTCGCCGTGCTCGGGGCGACCGCGTCCGTGGCGCCCGCGGACCGCGCGGACGCGCTGCGCCGGCTGGCCCGGACGTGAGGCGCCCCCGGCGCAGGTGGGAGGATGGGGACGTGCCCGCACCGTCGACGACCCTCCAGCACGACCTGCACCGCGCCGGCTACTACCCGGAGCTCGTGGGTGACGTCCTCGACCTCGCGCTCGCGGGGGAGGACGTCGTGGCCCACCTGGTGCACCCCGAGACGACCTTCGACGCGAACGAGGTCCGCCGGCACGTCACCGTGCTGGTCCTGACCCCGACGCGGCTCGTCGTCGCGCACGTGGACGACCACCCGGCGGACTCCGAGCACCCGTCGGCGAGCGCGTCCGCGACGACGGAGGCCGTCCCGCTGACCGAGCTGCGCTCGGTGGCGATCACGCACGTGGTGCCGAACCCGCAGCAGCACCGGTCGGGGGTCGACGCGACGGAGCTGACCCTCGCGATCGGGTGGGGCGCCGTGCAGCGCGTGGACCTGGAGCCCGCCAGCTGCCCCGACCCGGCCTGCGAGGCGGACCACGGCTACACGGGAACCCTCGCGCCCGACGACGTGGTCGTGCGGGTGAGTGCCGCGGCCGAGGGCCGCGACGCCGTCCGGGCCGCGACCGAGTTCGGGCGGACCCTGTCGGCCGCGTCGGCCCGCCGGTGAGCGCCTGGGCCGTCACCCCCGAGGCGGAGGAGCTCGTCCTCCCCGGGTCCGGGACGCGCTCGCTCGCGCACGTCCTGCCGGGGGTCGTCGCCGCGCTGGGTGCCGACCTGCCCGGTGCCGCGGACGCCCGGCGGGCGCTGGCGCTGCCGGCGGTGGAACGGGCGTGCGTCGTGCTGGTCGACGGGCTCGGCCACCTCAACCTCGCCGAGCGCGGCGGCCACGCACCGTTCCTGCGCTCGCTGCTGCCCGGGTCGGAGCCGCTCGTCACGACGTTCCCGTCCACCACGGCCACCGCGCTGGGCACGTTCGGCACGGGGGCGTCGCCCGGCGCGACCGGCATGCTCGGGTACACCGTCCGGGTGCCGGGCACCGGGGCGCTGGGCAACCTCGTCTCCTGGACGGACCTGCCGGACGCCCACGCGTGGCAGACCGAGCCGACGGTCCTCGAGCAGGCCGTGGCCGCCGGGCTGCCCGTCACGAGCATCGGGCCGGCGCGGTTCGCCGGGTCGGGGCTGACGAACGCGGTGCTGCGCGGTCCCGCCTACGTCGCGGCCGAGTCGCTCGACGCGCGGGTCGACGCGACCGTGCGCGCGCTGCGGGCACCGGGCCTGGCGTACCTGTACTGGGGCGAGGTCGACAAGGCCGGGCACCACCACGGCTGGGGCTCGTGGCAGTGGGGCGAGGCGCTGGGCGAGCTCGACGCGGCGCTCGCGCGGCTGTCGAGAAGCCTGCCGCGCGGCACGCTGCTCGTGGTCACGGCCGACCACGGCATGGTCGACGTCGACCCGGGCCGCCGCCGCGACCTCGCGGGCGACCCCGTCCTGGGTGCGGGCGTCGCGCTGACGGCGGGGGAGCCGCGCGCGCTGCACCTGCACCTGGACCCGGACGCCGACGCGGCGGCCGTGACCGAGCGGTGGCGTGCCGAGCTGGGCGAGGACGCGGTCGTGGCGACCCGGGACGACGCGGTCGCGGGCGGCTGGTTCGGCCCCGTGTCCGACCACGTCCGCCCCGTCGTGGGGGACGTGGTCGTGGCCATGACGGGCGCCGCCACGGTCGTGGACTCGCGCACGCAGACGCCGGCGTCGATCGCGCTCGTCGGGGTCCACGGGTCGCTCACCGCGCGCGAGATGCTCGTCCCGCTGCTGGTGCACGCGTGAGCGGGGAGGGCTGAGGGTGGCGGAGCTGGTCTTTTTCTCCGGGACCATGGACTGCGGCAAGTCGACCCTCGCGCTGCAGATGCACCACAACCACGCGGTGCGCGGGCGCGACGGCGTGCTGTTCACCCGGCACGACCGCGCCGGCGCCGCGACGATCTCGTCCCGCCTCGGGCTGCGCCGCCACGCCGAGGAGGTCGACGACGGCACGGACTTCTGGGCGGAGGTCGTCACGCGGCGCACGCGGGGGCGCCCGGTGGACTACCTGATCGCGGACGAGGCGCAGTTCTACACGGCGGCGCAGGTCGAGCAGCTGGCGCGGGTGGTCGACGAGCTGTCGGCCGACGTGTTCGCGTTCGGCATCACGACCGACTTCCGGGCCCGGCTGTTCCCCGGCTCGGCGCGGCTGGTCGAGCTGGCCGACCGCGTCGAGGTGCTGCAGGTGCGGGCGCTGTGCTGGTGCGGTGCCCGTGCCACCCACAACGCGCGCACGGTGGGCGGCGTCATGGTCGTCGAGGGCGAGCAGGTGGTGGTCGGCGACGTCGACGGCGACGGCGCCGACCGGGCGGAGGTCGCGTACGAGGTGCTGTGCCGCCGCCACCACGTCCGGCGCATGACGGCCGCGACCGCACGTGCACTGGCGCCGGGCGGGCAGGACGCCTTGTTCGAGGACGGCGACCCTGCCCGCAGGCCCGGCGCCTGAGAGGTACGACGTGCCCGCCCGGCGTCGCCGGGCGGGCACCGGTCTCACTCGGGCTTGGCGCCGAAGACGATCTCGTCCCAGCTGGGCACCTTCGCGCGCGTCCGGCGCGACCGGCGCTCCGGCGCGGGGCGCTCGGCGTCGGGCGCGTCGGAGGGCGCGTCGGGCGCGCCACCTGTCGCTGCCGTCGCCGCCGGTGCGGCGGCCGCGGCGGGGGAGAGCACGGGTGTCGGCGGCACGGCGGGGGCCGGTGCCGGCGCGGGCTCGTGCGGACGCTCGGCCGCGGGCGCCGGCTGCTGCCCGCGCGGCGGCGTCAGCACCACGGCCTCCCGCTCGGGGTCCGCGTCGACCGGGTGCGCGCCGGGCGCCGTGGCGTCGTCCACGCCGACCGTGGAGAAGTCGAACGCGTGCTGCGGGCCGAAGCCCTCGAACTCCTCGTCGTCGCCCTCCTCGTCGAGGGGCTGACGGACACCGCGCCGGGAGCGCAGCTCGTCGAGCAGCACGTGCGTCGGCTCCGGCTCCTCGGGGACGGGCGCCTCGGCGGGGGCCATCGCGTCGATGTCGAACACGACGTCGCGGACCGCCGCCAGGTGCCGCCGCGCCACCGGCTCGTCGATCTCCGTCTCGGACAGCCAGCGGGCCTCGTCCTCGACGGCGACCACGGCGCGCGCGACCGGGTCGTAGGTCCAGCGCGCCTCGCGCGGGCCGTCGGCGACGACGAACCGGGCGAGGACCGTCCAGGGCCCGCCGCCCTCCCGGGCGGCGTCCCACGCGAGCGAGGTCAGGTCGACGCCGCGGGCGGCGAGGCGGTCGGTCACCAGGTCGCCGAGCACGGGGGCACCCGCGTCCCGACCGACGCGCGTCGCCCGGGCCTGCTCGGCCACGTACTCGCGCTCGGCCAGCACGGGGCCCTCGTAGCGGCGCACCGCCTCGACGGGGACGCCCGACGCGTCCGCCACCTCCTGCGCTGTCGCCCCGGCGCGGATGCGCGCCTGGATCTCCCGCGGGCTCAGCGTCCCGGCCCGCTCCGCGCGCAGCTGCTCCAGCTGCGGACGGTCGCGTCGCACGGCCGCGCGCAACGGCTCGTCGATGCGCAGGCGGTAGCGCTGCCCGTCGGGCGCGACCAGGACGAGGTGCTCCCCGTCCTCGTGCAGACCGACCAGCTCCAGCTCACCCATCCGACCTCCCCGGGGCTCCGGGCACCGAGCCTGCCACCGATCGGCGGCCGTGGCGTGCACCTGGGCCCGGTGCGCCGTCACCCGGTTGCGTCACACGGCGCCCGCGCGCCGCGTGCGCGCGGTGCTGCGAGGATGGCGAACGTGCTGCCGGACCTGCCGTACGTGGCGCTGCTCGAGGCGGCCGGTGTCCTGGTCAGCGCCGCGTCGGGCGCCGTGGCCGCGGTGCGCAAGCAGTTCGACGTGTTCGGCATCCTCGTGCTGGCGTGGGTCACGGGGCTCGGCGGCGGCGTGCTGCGCGACGTCCTGCTCGGCGCCGTGCCGCCCGTCGGCATCAGCGACCCGTGGCTCGTGGTCGCCGCGCTGGCCGGGGGCGTGCTCATGTACTTCGGCCACCCGCGCCTGGAGCGCGCGCGCCGCACCGTCGTGGTGCTCGACGCGGGTGCACTCGCGCTCTTCACGGCCGTGGGCACCCTCAAGGGCCTCACGCTGGACGCGACGCCGCTGGCCGCGATCGCGGTGGGCGTCCTCACCGGCGTCGGCGGCGGCGTCCTGCGGGACCTGCTCACGGGCGAGGTGCCCGTGGTCCTGCACCACCGCCAGCTGTACGCGATCCCGGCTCTGGTCGGCGCCACCGCGATGGTGGTGCTCTGGTACGCCGACGTCACCGGTCCCGTCGTGACCGCCGCGGTCGCCGCGGGCGTCTTCGGCCTGCGGCTCGTGGCGCTGCGCTACCGGCTCAGCGCGCCGGGCCCCTGGCGCGGCGGCACCCGCTGAGCGCTCCGCCGCGGTCGCCGGGCGGTCCGCGGGGGCTGGGGCAGGATGACGCCATGACCGACCCCCGCCTGCTCGCCGACGCCGACCTCGTGGACAGCCTCGTGACCGTGGCGGAGGACGTCGCCCGGCGCGCCGGCACGCTCGTGCACGAGGGACGCCCCGCCGACCTCGGCGTCGCCGCCACCAAGACGAGCGCCGTTGACGTCGTCACCGCGATGGACCTCGCCAGCGAGGAGCTGCTGCGCACCGCCCTGGCCGAGCTGCGCCCGGACGACGGCGTGCTCGGCGAGGAGGCGGGCCACCAGGCCGGGACCTCCGGTGTCACGTGGGTCGTCGACCCGATCGACGGCACCGTCAACTACCTGTACGGCATCCCCGCGTACGCGGTGAGCGTCGCGGCCGTCGTGGACGAGAGGGCGGCCGCGGCCGGTGCGGCGCCCTCGCCCGAGACGTGGACCGTCCTCGCCGGGTGCGTGCACGCGCCCGCGCAGGGCCTGACCTACACCGCCGGACGCGGCCGTGGGGCGCACGCCGACGGCCGGCCGCTGCGGCTGACGCCCCCGCCGCCGCTCGCGCGGTCCCTCGTGGGGACGGGCTTCGGCTACGTCGCGGCGCGCCGGCGGGCGCAGGCCCGGGTCCTCACCGAGGTCCTGCCCCGTGTCCGGGACATCCGCCGCGCCGGTGCCGCCGCGCTGGACCTGTGCGCCGTCGCGGCCGGTCGCCTGGACCTGTACTACGAGCGCGGGCTCGGGCCGTGGGACATGGCGGCGGCGTCCCTCGTCGTGGCCGAGGCGGGCGGCGACGTGCGCGGCCTGCGCGGGCGCCCGGCGGGCACGGAGATGACCGTCGCCGGTGCGCCCGAGCGGGTCGCCGAGCTGGTCGCGCTGCTCGAGGAGCTCGACGCCGACAGCGACGCCCCGGCCTGACAGCGGGCGGCGCGGGGGGTAGACAGGAACCCTCGCGCGGGTGAGGGGGAGACGTGCGTCACGCGACCGGCTGTGGGCCCTGTCACCTGCGCGGACATGGGCACGTGTCCGTGTTCGCGTCCGCCCCTCCGGTGGTGCACAATCCGACCGCGCGGGGGAACAAACCAGGGCTGTCGAGCATTGAGCCCCCGTACCCCCGGATCCCACGGCAGAAGACGGAGTGTGACGCCGCACATGGCAACCGACTACGACGCCCCGCGCAAGACCGAGGAGGACCTGAGCGAGGACTCGCTGCAGGAGCTCCAGGCCCGGCGCTCCGACAAGAACTCGGGCGTGGTGGACGAGGACGAGACGGAGGCTGCCGAGGGCTTCGAGCTCCCCGGTGCCGACCTGTCCGGCGAGGAGCTCTCCGTCCGCGTCCTGCCCCGCCAGGCCGACGAGTTCACGTGCTCCAAGTGCTTCCTGGTGCACCACCGCAGCCAGCTCGCCTACGAGCGTGACGGCCAGCCCGTCTGCTCGGAGTGCGCCGCCTGACCTGCGTCTCGACCACCGACGGCCGGTCGCCCCACCCGGGGCGGCCGGCCGTCGTCGTCCCGAGCCGCGGCCGTGCCGGGCCCCGGCGTCAGGCGGAGGTGCCCCGCAGGGCGGCGACGAGCTCCTCCGGCCGGCGGGTCGAGACGATCCAGTAGGGCGTCGGGTCCTGCGGGTCGCGGACCTCGACCCGCACGGCGGTGCCGACCCAGGCCCGCAGGCACGCGAACGCCCGCGCGTCGAGCGCCGGGCCCATCTCGACCCGCAGCTCCTCCCGCGACAACGGCCGGGGGTCGGCGAGCAGACGCACGGGGATGCGGGCGGTGCCGGCGCGCAGGGTGCCCCGCTCGACCTGGACGACCGGCGTGGTCAGCACGGCGACCGCCAGGCCGCCGAGGACCGCCAGGACGGCGACGACGAGCGCCACCAGGTCGTCCACGGGCAGGAGCGCGACGCCCAGCACGACGCCGAACGCGACGACGCCGACCCACCCGAGCGGACCGGGCCACAGGCGCTCCCGGAAGACGGGGCGGCCGGCGGACGGTGCGGGCGTGGCGGCGGGGTGCTCGGTGGGTGCGGGCATGGCACCAGGATCCCACCCGGACCGCGCCGCGATCCCGCCGGGCCGCGCGGACGGGCGACGCCGGTCCGCGGCCCGGCGGGTGTGGCGCGTCGGCGGGTGCGCGGTAGGGTCGGCCCCCGTGACCGAGACCGCCCGCGAGCACGCGGCGACAGCGGACGCCGGTCCGGAGGCTCCCGGCGGCGCCGTGCGGGTGCTGCTGCGCCGGCTGGACCCGGACCTGCCGCCCCCCGCCTACGCCCACCCCGGCGACGCCGGTGCCGACCTCGTCGCCCGGGAGGACGTCGTCCTGCCGCCGCACGGGCGGCGCACCGTGCCCACGGGCGTCGCGATCGCCCTGCCCGAGGGGTACGCGGCGTTCGTGCACCCGCGCTCGGGGCTCGCGGCCCGGCACGGCGTCACGGTCCTCAACGCACCGGGGACGGTGGACGCCGGCTACCGCGGGGAGATCGCCGTGACGCTCCTCAACACCGACCCCGAGCACAGCGTGGAGCTGCGCCGGGGCGACCGGATCGCGCAGCTGGTCGTGCAGCGCGTCGAGCACGCCGCGTTCGTCGAGGTCGACGAGCTGCCCGACTCCGTCCGCGGGGCGGGCGGCTTCGGCTCCAGCGGCGGCTGGGGGTCGGCTCCGCCACGGGCCTGAGAGACGCCTGAGGACGAACTACCGTCGTCACCGACGGCGTTGATGATGGACGAGGGCGCACGGGCGCCGGTCGGAGGAGTGGGGATCGTGGGTCTGTTCCGTCGGGGGCCGAAGAAGGTCGAGGAGGCCGACGCGGCCGAGGTCGCCGAGGTGGCGGACGGGGCGACGCCGCCGGGCGAGGACGCCGGGGAGGCGTCCGTCGACGGCACGCCGGGCGTCGGCCCGTGGGACGCCGCGGACGCGGTGCCCGGGGTCCCGCGCGTCGACCTCGGCGCGATCCTCCTGCCCGGTGTGCAGGGCATGGAGGTGCGCCTGGAGATCGACAAGGCGACGAACGTCGTCTCGGCGGCGACGGTGCTGCTGGAGGGGTCGTCGCTGCAGGTGCAGGCGTTCGCCGCGCCGCGCACCGAGGGCATCTGGGACGAGATCCGCGAGGAGATCGCCCAGTCGATCACGCAGCAGGGCGGCACGGTGGACGACCTGCCGGGGCCGTTCGGGCGCGAGCTGCTCGCCCGCCTGCCCGTGCGCACCCCCGAGGGACGCACCGGGCACCGCCCGGCCCGCTTCATCGGGACCGACGGGCCCCGCTGGTTCCTGCGCGGCGTCCTCACCGGCAAGGCCGCGGTCGAGCCGGACGCGGCCCGCGCCCTGGAGGACCTGTTCGGGCAGATCGTCGTGGTGCGCGGCCAGGAGCCGCGGCCGCCGCGCGACCTGCTCGCCCTCAAGCTCCCGGAGGGTGCGCCGACGCCGCAGGCGCCGGCCGCACCCGCACCGCGGTTCGAGCCCCCCGCCCGGGGCCCCGAGATCACGGAGATCGGATGACCCTCAAGGACCGGGTCCGCAAGGCCCTCGCCTCCCAGGCGGAGATCGAGGCGGACGAGGAGCGCGCGGACGCCCTCGCCGTGCCGGGCTGCTGCGCCGTCGACCGGCTGCAGGACCGCACGCGTGCGTCGGTGTCCGGCGTGCTGCGCTCGGTGACGCTGCGCCCGCGCGAGGGCGTGCCGGCGCTCGAGGCCGAGCTGTACGACGGGTCGGGCACGCTCGACCTCGTGTGGCTGGGCCGCCGGCAGATCGCCGGCATCGAGCCCGGGCGCCGCCTGCGCGTCGACGGCATGGTGTGCCGGGTGGACGGGCGGCGCACGCTGTTCAACCCCCGCTACGAGCTGCGCCCGCGGCCGGGGGAGTGAGCGTGGACGGGACGGGACCCGAGCGGCCCGCGGACGACCCGCCGGTGCTGGACGTCGTCGACGACGTGACGCCGCCCGAGGACGGCGGCGCGCGCGGGATGCGCGCGATCACCGCCGAGCAGTTCTCCGCGCTGGACGCGATCGGCGGCGTGCGCGGTGCGGTCGAGGCCGTCGCGCCGGGCCTGCTGTTCGTCGTCGTGTACCTGGCCGCCGGTCAGCGGCTCACGCCCGCGCTGGTCGCCGCCGGGGGTGCCGCCGTGCTCGCGGTGCTGGCGCGGCTCGTGCAGCGCACGCCCCTGACGCAGGCGTTCTCGGGCGTCATCGGCGTCGCGGTCGGCGTGATCTGGGCCTGGCGCACGGGCGACGCGAGCGACTACTTCGCCTACGGCCTGCTCGTGAACGCCGCGTACCTGGTCGGCACGCTGGTGACGATCCTCGTCGGCTGGCCGCTGGTCGGGCTCGTCGTCGGGCTGTTCCGCAACGACGGGCCGCTCACGGGCGGCCCCTGGTCGGCGGTCGTGGACTGGCGGCGCGACCCCGTGCGCCGGCGGCGGTACGCGCTCGCGACGTGGCCGTGGGTCGGCATGTTCGGGCTGCGCCTGGCCGTGCAGCTGCCGCTCTACTGGGCGGGCGAGGTCGCGTGGCTCGGCACCGCCAAGCTCGCGATGGGCCTGCCGCTGACGGCGCTCGCGCTGTGGCTCAGCTGGATGCTGGTGCGCGGGTCAGGAGGCGCTGCAGCGCCGCCTCGTCCGCGTCCCGACCGGTGACGAAGAGCAGCTCGTCGCGTCCCTCGAGGGTGTCGTCGGCGGTCGGCGCGATGGGCCGCGCGTCGCGGACGATGCACGCGAGGACCGTGTCCGCCGGCCAGGCGACCTGACCGACGCGCACGCCCGCCAGCGGCGAGTCCTCGGGCAGCGTGAGCTCGAGGATGTCCGCCTTGGACTGGTGGAACGTGAAGATCCGGACGAGGTCGCCGACCGCCACGGCCTCCTCGACCATCGCCGTCATGATGCGCGGCGTCGACACGGCCACGTCGACGCCCCAGGCCGCGTCGAACATCCACTCGTTCTTGGGGTTGTTCACGCGCGCGACCGTGCGCGGCACGCCGAACTCGGTCTTCGCGAGCAGCGAGATGACGAGGTTCGCCTTGTCGTCGCCCGTCGCGGCGACCATGACGTCGCACTCGTCGGCGCGCACCTCGCGCAGCGTGGGCAGCTCGCACGCGTCGGCGAGCAGCCAGTCGGCGTCCGCGACCTGCGCGACGCGCATGGCCGACGGCTGGCGGTCGACCAGGGTGACCTCGTGGTCGGCCGCGAGCAGCTCGCGGGCGATGGAGCGGCCGACCGAGCCGGCCCCGGCGATGACGACCCTCACGCGGTCACCGCCGGGGGAGCGGTGAGCACGCGCTCGACGGCGGGCGCGTCGTCGGCGCGCAGCAGCATGTGCACGGTGTCGTTCTCCTGGAGCACGGTCGCGGCGGTCGGCAGCACGCCGTCGCCGTAGCGGGTGAGGTAGGCGACGCGGGCGCCGGAGGCGTCCTCGAGGGCGCGGACGGGCAGGCCGACCCAGCCGGCGTGGACGTCGACCTGCGAGAGCTGGATCTGCCCGGAGGCGTCCCGGTACTCGTCGGTCGTGCCCATGGGCAGCAGCCGGCGCAGCACCTGGTCGGCGGTCCACCGCACCGTCGCGACCGTGGGGATGCCCAGGCGCTGGTAGATCTCGGCGCGGTGCGGGTCGTAGATGCGCGCGACGACGTTCTGCACGCCGAACGTCTCGCGCACGACGCGCGCGGCGAGGATGTTCGAGTTGTCGCCGTCCGACACCGCGGCGAACGCGTACGCGTCGTCGATGCCGGCCGTGCGCAGCGTGTCCCGGTCGAACCCCAGCCCGGTCACCTTGTTGCCGGTGAAGCCCGCGTCGAGGCGCCGGAAGGCGTCGGGGAACTGGTCGATGACGGCGACGGAGTGGCCGCGGGACTCCAGGGACTGCGCCAGGGTGGCCCCCACGCGGCCGCAGCCCATGATCACGAAGTGCACAGCCGGTCACGGTATACCCGCGCACCCGTCCCCACCGCCTCGGCGGGGATCGTGTACGGAACCCTGACGGGGCATACGATCGCTGACCGTGTCCGACCTCAGTGACGCCGCCAAACGGCTGCTGCTCGGCCGCCCGGTCCGCAGCGACCGGCTCGGCCACACCCTGCTGCCGAAGCGCATCGCGCTCCCGGTCTTCGCGTCCGACGCGCTCTCGTCCGTGGCGTACGCCCCCGACGAGATCCTCCTGACGCTCTCGATCGCCGGGCTGGCCGCCCTGACGATCTCGCCGTGGGTCGGCCTCGGGGTCGTGCTCGTCATGGTGACGGTCGTCGCGTCCTACCGGCAGAACGTGCACGCGTACCCGTCGGGCGGCGGCGACTACGAGGTCGCGTCGGTCAACCTGGGCCCGAAGGCCGGCGTCACGGTCGCGAGCGCGCTGCTGGTCGACTACGTCCTCACCGTCGCGGTGTCGATCTCGTCCGGGGCGCAGTACGCGGCGACGGCGATCCCGGCGCTGCGGGGGCACGAGACCGCGTTCGCGGTGGCGCTGGTCGTGCTGCTCACGCTCGTCAACCTGCGCGGCGTCAAGGAGTCGGGCTCGGCGTTCGCGATCCCCGTCTACCTGTTCATGTTCGCGATGGGCTCCCTCGCGGTCGTCGGGGCCTTCCGGTACTTCACCGGGACCCTCCCCGCCGCCGAGAGCGCCGACCTCGAGCTCGTGGCCGAGGCGGGGTTCGACCAGGGCCTCATGGGCCTGGCCGGCGGGTTCCTCGTGCTGCGCGCGTTCGCGTCGGGCTGCGCCGCCCTGACGGGCGTCGAGGCGATCAGCAACGGCGTGCCCGCGTTCCGCAAGCCGAAGTCGCGCAACGCGGCGACCACCCTGCTGCTGCTGGGCACGATCTCGATCGCGATGATCATGTCGATCCTGCTGCTCGCGCAGGCGACGGGGGTGCGCTTCGCGGAGGCGCCGGCCGAGCAGCTGCTGCGCGACGGCGTCCCGGTCGGCGAGGACTACGTCCAGCACCCGGTGATCAGCCAGCTCGCCGCCTCGGTGTTCGAAGGCGCGGACGTGCTGTTCGTGCTCGTCGCGATCGTCACCGGCCTCATCCTCGTGCTGGCCGCCAACACCGCGTTCAACGGGTTCCCGGTGCTGGGGTCGATCCTCGCGCGCGACGGGTACCTGCCGCGGCAGCTGCACACCCGCGGCGACCGGCTCGCGTTCTCCAACGGCATCGTCACGCTGGCGGCCGCGGCGGCCGTGCTCATCTGGGCGTTCGACGCGCAGGTGACGCGGCTGATCCAGCTGTACATCGTCGGCGTGTTCGTGTCCTTCACGCTGTCCCAGCTCGGCATGGTGCGGCACTGGACGCGCGCGCTGCGCACCGAGGTCGAGCCGCGCGCCCGCGCCCGCATGGTCCGCTCGCGCGTCATCAACACCGTCGGCCTCGGCATGACGGGGACCGTGCTCGTCATCGTCCTGGCCACCAAGTTCCTGCTCGGCGCGTGGATCGCGATCCTCGCGATGGTGGTGGTGTTCGTCGCGATGCAGGGCGTGCACCGGCACTACCAGCACGTGCGCGAGGAGCTCGCGCTGGGCGACGACGTGGAGGCGGCCCGCGCGCTGCCCAGCCGGGTGCACGCCGTCGTCCTGGTCTCGCACCTGCACCGGCCGACGATGCGCGCGCTGGCGTACGCCCGCGCGTCCCGGCCGCAGGTCCTGGAGGCGGTGACGGTCGGCGTCGACCCCGACGACGTCGCCGCCCTGCGGGCGCAGTGGGAGGCGGCGGACCTGCCCGTCCCGCTCAAGGTGCTCGACTCGCCGTTCCGCGAGATCACGCGTCCGGTGCTCGCGTACGTGCGGTCGATCCGGCGCGACAGCCCGCGCGACCTCGTGGTCGTGTACATCCCGGAGTACGTCGTGGGTCACTGGTGGGAGCAGCTGCTGCACAACCAGAGCGCCCTGCGGCTCAAGAGCCGTCTGCTGTTCACGCCCGGCGTCGTCGTGGCGTCCGTGCCGTGGCAGCTCGCGTCGAGCGAGGGGCAGACGGGTATGGAGGAGACCGTGCGAGGACCGGTGAAGCGTGTCATCTGAGGACCCGACCACCACGGCCGAGGCCGGGGACGTCGTCGAGCTCGAGGTCGGGCCGGTGGCGCACGGCGGCCACTGCGTCGCCCGGCACGAGGGACGCGTCGTGTTCGTCCGGCACACCCTGCCGGGCGAGCGCGTGCGCGCGCGCCTGACGGACGCGGGGGAGACGGCGAAGTTCTGGCGCGCCGACGCCGTCGAGGTCCTCGACGCGTCGCCCGACCGCGTGCCGCACGTGTGGCCCGAGGCCGGCCCCGGCGGGGTGGGCGGCGGCGAGCTCGGCCACGTGGCGCTGCCCGCGCAGCGCGCGTGGAAGGCCGCGGTGCTGGCCGAGCAGCTGCGCCGGCTGGCCCGGCTGGACCTCGAGCCGCCCGTGCTCGCGGCCCCGGGGGACGACGAGCGGGACGGGCTCGCGTGGCGCACCCGGATCGACCTGGTGACCGACCGCGCGGGCCGGGCCGGCATGCACCGGCACCGCTCGCACGACGTCGTCCCGCTCGACGCGATGCCCCTCGCGACCCCGGAGGTGGCGGCGCTCGGGCTGTTCGACCGCCGCTGGCCGGCGGGGGTGCGCGTCGAGGCCGTCGCGCCCGCGGACGGCTCGCCGGCCCTCGTGCTCGTCGACGGCGTCCCGTTCGACCGTGGCCGCGGCCGGCCGGACCCCCGCCCGAACGCGCGCACGGCCGTGCGCGAGCGGGTCGAGGTCGGCGAGCGTCGGTACGACTACCGGGTCGCCGGCGCCGGGTTCTGGCAGGTGCACCGCGAGGCGCCCGCGCTGCTCGTGGGCGAGGTGCTGCGGGGCGTCGGGGACGTCGCCGGCGCGACGGTGCTCGACCTGTACGCCGGGGCCGGCCTGTTCTCCCTCCCGCTCGCCGACGCGGTCGGGGAGGACGGCCGGGTCGTCAGCGTCGAGGGGGACGCCCGGGCGGTCCGGGACGCGCGGCGCAACGCGCACGACCGGCCCCAGGTCGAGCTGCACGCCGGTGACGTCGCGACGGCGCTGTCCGGCCGGGGCGGCGTGCCGGCGGCGGTGCACGCCGACGTGGTCGTCCTCGACCCGCCGCGCACGGGTGCCGGGCGCGCGGTCGTCGATGCGATCGCCGCGCTGCGCCCCGAGCGCATCGTCTACGTCGCGTGCGACCCGGCGGCGCTCGCGCGGGACGTCGCGCTGCTCGGCGAGCACGGGTGGACGGGCCTGGATGTGCGCGGGTTCGACCTGTTCCCGCACACCCACCACCTCGAGGCGGTCGCGGTCCTGACGCGCTGACGGCAGACCCCTCGCGGCGGTCCCGGGGCGGGCCTACCGTGGCACTGAGGCCCTTACAGGGACGGGCCGCCGGACGACGGAGGTGGACCATGACCGAGTCGCAGGACGCCCAGCGCCGGCTCGCGGAGGCCAGCCGGATCGCGACGCAGGAGCTGCACAAGCAGGGCACGCCCGACTACGACCGCCGTGCGCACCAGCGGGCGGTCGAGGCCGAGCGGAAGGCGGCGGAGGCGGTCCGCGCGGCCGGCGGGGCGCAGCAGCGCTGACCGCGGGCACGGCAGACCCGCCGACCGTCCGCGAGGGGCGGCCCGTCCGCCGGGCCGCCCCTCGCGCCGTGCGGGACGTGCGGGGCGCGTCGTGCGTGCGGTGCGTCCCGGAGCAGGTACGATGTATCTCGACATCAAGATATCTACGGACGGGCGCCGCTGCCGGTGGCAGGGGCCGCGCGTCACGAGGTCGCGCGGCCGGGTCCTAGGCTGGTCGCCGGCCGCCCCCGCCGGGCCCGGACGACCGCCCGGCCACTCGCCAGCGAAGGAGCCCACGTGAGCAGCGTCGACAGCTTCGGATCGAAGGGAACGCTCGAGGTCGGTGACGACTCGTACGAGATCTTCCGACTCTCCGCGGTCCCCGGTGTGGAGCGGCTGCCGTACAGCCTGAAGATCCTCGCCGAGAACCTCCTGCGCACGGAGGACGGCGCGAACATCACCGCGGACCACGTCCGCGCGCTCGCCGGGTGGGACCCGCAGGCGCAGCCCGACACCGAGATCCAGTTCACGCCGGCGCGCGTGATCATGCAGGACTTCACGGGCGTGCCGTGCGTCGTCGACCTCGCGACGATGCGCGAGGCGGTCGCGGACCTCGGCGGCGACCCGTCCCGCATCAACCCCCTCGCCCCGGCCGAGCTCGTCATCGACCACTCGGTGCAGATCGACGTGGCGGGCCGCCGTGACGCGTTCGAGCGCAACGTCGAGCTCGAGTACCAGCGCAACCGTGAGCGCTACCAGTTCCTGCGCTGGGGCCAGACGGCGTTCGACGACTTCAAGGTCGTCCCCCCGGGCACCGGCATCGTGCACCAGGTCAACATCGAGTACCTGGCCCGCGGCGTCATGGTCCGCGACGGCCGCGCGTACCCCGACACCTGCGTCGGCACCGACTCGCACACGACCATGGTCAACGGCCTCGGCGTGCTCGGCTGGGGCGTCGGCGGCATCGAGGCCGAGGCCGCCATGCTCGGCCAGCCGGTGTCGATGCTCATCCCGCGGGTCGTGGGCTTCAAGCTCACCGGCTCGATCCCCGCGGGCGTCACGGCCACCGACGTCGTCCTGACGATCACGCAGATGCTGCGCCAGCACGGCGTGGTGGGGAAGTTCGTCGAGTTCTACGGCGACGGCGTCGCGTCCGTGCCGCTCGCCAACCGCGCCACCATCGGCAACATGAGCCCCGAGTTCGGCTCGACCGCCGCGATCTTCCCGATCGACGGCGTGACGATGGACTACCTGCGCCTGACCGGCCGGTCCGAGCAGCAGCTCGCGCTCGTCGAGGCGTACGCCAAGGAGCAGGGCCTCTGGCACGACCCGAGCGCGGCGTCCTACGTCGAGCCCGTGTTCTCGGAGTACCTCGAGCTCGACCTGTCGACGGTCGTCCCGTCGATCGCGGGCCCGAAGCGCCCGCAGGACCGGATCGAGCTGTCGGCGGCCAAGGAGTCGTTCGCGACCTCGATCCTCGACTACGTCGACCCGCACGAGGCGGCGTCGTTCACCGGTCTCGACGAGTCCGTCGCCGAGACGTTCCCCGCCTCGGACCCGATCGCCGCCGGCGAGCACGCCGACGGCTCCGACAAGCCCTCGCACGTCGAGGGCGGCGACTCGGCCCGGCGCCCGCACAAGCGCGTCCCGGTCACGCTCGCCGACGGCACGACGACCGAGCTGGACCACGGCCACGTCGTCATCGCGTCGATCACGAGCTGCACCAACACGTCGAACCCGTCGGTCATGCTCGCCGCGGCGCTGCTCGCGAAGAACGCGGTCGAGAAGGGCCTCACGGCCAAGCCGTGGGTCAAGACGTCGATGGCGCCGGGCTCGCAGGTCGTCACGAACTACTACGAGAAGGCCGGCCTCTGGCCGTCCCTCGAGAAGCTCGGCTTCCACCTGGTCGGCTACGGCTGCGCCACCTGCATCGGCAACTCCGGCCCGCTCGCCGACGAGATCTCGGCGACGGTCAACGAGCACGACCTGTCGGTCGTCTCGGTGCTGTCCGGCAACCGCAACTTCGAGGGGCGCATCAACCCCGACGTGAAGATGAACTACCTCGCGTCGCCGCCGCTCGTCATCGCGTACGCGCTGGCCGGCACGATGGACTTCGACTTCGAGAACGAGCCCCTCGGCCACACCGAGGCCGGCGAGCCGGTGTTCCTCCGGGACATCTGGCCGTCCCCGGAGCAGGTGCAGGCGACGATCGACGCGTCGATCGACCGCCAGATGTTCGAGTCGGACTACGCCGACGTCTTCGCGGGCGACGACCGGTGGCGGTCGCTGCCGACGCCCGAGGGCGACACGTTCGCCTGGGACGCGGAGTCGACCTACGTCCGCAAGCCCCCGTACTTCGAGGGCATGGGCGCCCAGCCGGAGCCCGTCACGGACATCTCCGGGGCGCGCGTGCTGGCGAAGCTCGGCGACTCGGTCACGACCGACCACATCAGCCCGGCCGGCTCCATCAAGGCCGACAGCCCCGCGGGCCTCTACCTCGCCGAGCACGGCGTCGAGCGCCGGGACTTCAACTCCTACGGCTCGCGCCGCGGGAACCACGAGGTCATGATCCGCGGCACGTTCGCGAACATCCGCCTGCGCAACCAGCTGGTGCCGGGCGTCGAGGGCGGCTTCACGGTCAACCACCTCACGGGCGAGCAGACGACGATCTACGACGCGTCGGTCGCCTACCAGGAGGCGGGCGTGCCGCTGGTCGTCCTCGGCGGCAAGGAGTACGGCTCGGGCTCGTCCCGCGACTGGGCCGCCAAGGGCACCCGCCTGCTCGGTGTCCGCGCCGTCATCACCGAGTCGTTCGAGCGCATCCACCGCTCCAACCTCATCGGGATGGGCGTCCTGCCCCTGCAGTTCCCCGAGGGCGAGACGGCGGACTCGCTGGGCCTGGACGGCACGGAGACGTTCGACATCGCCGGCGTCACCGCGCTCAACGAGGGCACGACGCCGCGCACGGTGAAGGTCACCGCCACGAAGGCCGACGGCTCGGTCGTCGAGTTCGACGCGGTCGTGCGCATCGACACCCCCGGCGAGGCGGACTACTACCGCAACGGCGGCATCCTGCAGTACGTGCTGCGTTCGCTCGTCGGCTGACGAGCACGCGGCGGACGGCCCGCCGGCACCCGGACTCCCGGGCGCCGGCGGGCCGTGCCATGCTCGGGTGATGGGCGACGGCACCCCCAGGACGGTCGAGAACGACGGCGACGTCGCCGCGTTCCTCGCCTCGGTGCCCGACGACCGCCGCCGCGAGGAGGCGCACACGCTCCTCTCGCTGCACGAGCGTGCGACCGGGCAGCCCGCGCGCATGTGGGGCGGCTCGATCGTCGGGTTCGGCCGGTACCACTACCGGTACGCCTCGGGACGCGAGGGCGACGCCGCGGCGGCCGGCTTCTCGCCCCGCAAGGCGAGCTCGACCGTCTACCTCCCGCTCGGCTTCGACGGGCTCGAGGACGACCTCGCCCGGCTCGGGCCGCACACGACGAGCGTGTCGTGCCTGTACCTCACGCGGCTCGACGCCGTGGACCTCGACGTGCTCGAGGGCATGGTCGGCCGGTCGTACGCGCGCGTCGTCGCGCACGTCTGGGGCTGAGGCCGCCGCGCGTCCGACGCGCCGGGTCAGCGCCCGTCCGAGGCGATCTGCACCGCCGCGTGCCGGCCGACGGCCGCCATGAGCGGGTACTCCTCGGGGTGGGCGACCAGGACGGGGACCAGGGCCGCGGCCCAGGCGCGCGCGCGGACCCACGTCGCGTCGTCCCACCCGCGCAGGGCGGTGGTGCGTGCGCGGAACGCCGCCCGGCCCTCGGCGTCGAACGTGAGCCACGCCGTCGCGAGGTCCGACGCGGGGTCGCCCGCGGTGAGGTCGCCGAAGTCGAGCAGCCCGGCCAGGCGGCCGTCCCGGCTGACGAGGTTGCCCGGGTGCGGGTCCCCGTGCAGCCACACAGCCGGTTCCGACCAGGCCGGTGCCGCGAGGCCGGCCGTCCACGCGCCCCGCAGGGCGGTGCCGTGCGGCAGGTCGCTCGCGAGCCGGTCGGCGACGACCGCGTCGCGCTCGGCGAGCGGGACGCCGCGGTACGGGTTCGGCGGGGCGCCGGGTGGTGCCGGGACGTGCAGCGCCGCGAGGGCGTCCGCGAGCTCGTGCGCCCAGGCGGTCCGTGGCGCGACGGCGGTGGCCGCGACCACCTCGCCCGGGAGCCACGGCACGACGCTCCACGCCCACGGGTAGCGGGGACCGGGGTGTCCCGCGCGCACGGGCGTCGGCACGGGCACGGGCAGGCGCGGAGCCAGCACCGGCAGCCACGTCTGCTCCCGCTCCACGAGCGGCGACGACATCGCCCGCACGGGGAAACGCAGCGCCAGGTCGGCGCCGAGGCGCCAGGTGATGTTGTCCCAGCCGTTCGTCCGGCCGTGCAGCGGCAGGTCGGCGAGGTCGGGGTGCTGCTCGGCGAGCAGCGTGCGCGCGAGGTCGGCGTCGACGTCGACCTCGATCATCGGGTGGGCGGGCGGCGGGGTCACGGCGTCACGGTACGGCGGTCGTCCCACGGCCGGGTCCAGCCGAGCGCGTCGAAGATGCCCGAGAGCACGATGGCGGTGAAGCCCCACACGAGCACGCCGCCGTCGAGCTCGAACGCCGGCGTGCGGCTGCGGCCGCGGGGGACGGGGTGGACGACGACGGCGCGGCGCGCGGGGTCCAGCAGGTCCGCGACGGGGGCGCGGAACACGTCGACCGCCTCGCGGTGGTCCACCGCGGCGACGCGGGACGGCCGCGTCCACCAGGCGACGACCGGGGTGACGACGTTGTTGCTGACGGGCAGCGGGATCTCGTCCAGCTCGCCGAGCACGTCGACGCCGCTCGGGTCCAGGCCCGTCTCCTCGACCGCCTCGCGCAGTGCCGCCGCCGTGGGGCCGTGGTCGTCCGGGTCGATGCCGCCCCCGGGGAACGCGACCTGGCCGGGGTGGTGCCCGAGCGTGGCGGCGCGCCGCTGCAGCAGCACGTCCAGGTCGTCCGGCACGTGCCCGTGGCCGTGCTCGTGCGCCGGGACGGAGTCGAGGACGCCGAACAGCACCAGCACCGCGGCCCGTCGGACGCGAGCCGGGTCCATGTGCAGACCGGTCGGGTCGCCGGGCCACCGCACGCCCGCCCGGACCATCCGGAGCAGCTCGTCCCGCGGGCCCGACGGCCCGCCGGCGGCGGGACCGGTGGTGCCGCGGCCCGGTGCCGTCACGCGCGCGCCCGCACCCGGTCGGCGAACGCGCCGAACGCCTTCTCCGCGGCCGGGACCAGAGCCGGCAGGTGCTGCTCGCCACCGGCCCGGATCGCGGCCACCTCGTCCTCGTCGAGGTCCGCCGTCATGTCGGGCGTCGCCAGCCAGAGGTCCAGCATCGTGGCGTCGAGCTCGGGGTGGAACTGCAGCCCGACCGCGCTGCCCGCGCGGAACGCCTGCACCTCGGTCACGGCCGACGACGCGAGCAGCGTCGCCCCCGGGGGCAGGTCGACCTCGTCGGAGTGCCAGTGCAGCACCGTCGGCGACGAGCCGACCGCGCCGAGCGCCCCGACCACGGGGTCGTCCGCGACGACGTCGACCGGGGCGAACCCGACCTCGCGCGCGGTGCGCCGGTGCAGGCCCGCCCCGAGCGCGAGGGCCAGCAGCTGCGCGCCGAGGCACACCCCGAGCACCGGCACGTCGGCGTCGACCGCCGCACGCAGCAGCGCCCGCTCCGCGGCCAGGCCCGGGTGACCGGCCACGTCGTCCGCGTCCATCGCGCCGCCCATGACCACGAGCCCCGCGAGGCCCTCGGCCGCCGGCAGCCGCGGCGCGTCCTGGTGCAGCACCGTGCGCAGCGTGTACGGCGTCCCGGCCAGCGCGCGGCCGATCAGCCCGGGTCCCTCGTGCGGCGCGTGCGTCAGCACGAGGACGGGACGCGGTCCGGTGGCCGGCCCGGTCACCAGCCGTCCGGCAGCGGCCGGCCCTCGTCGTAGCCCGCGGCGGACTGGATGCCCACCACGGCGCGCTCGTGCAGCTCCTCGAGGGTGGTCGCGCCGACGTACGTCGCGGCCGAGCGCACGCCCGCCGTGATGTGGTCGACGAGGTCCTCCACGCCGGGGCGACGCGGGTCGAGGTACATCCGCGAGGACGAGATGCCCTCCTCGTACAGCGCCTTGCGGGCGCGCTCGAACGCCGACCCGCCGCGGGTGCGCGCCGCGACGGCCCGCGCGGACGCCATGCCGAAGCTCTCCTTGTAGAGGCGGCCCTGGCCGTCGGTGTGCATGTCGCCGGGGGACTCGTGCGTCCCGGCGAACCAGGAGCCGATCATCACCTGGGAGGCGCCGGCGGCGAGCGCGAGCGCGACGTCGCGGGGGTGACGCACGCCGCCGTCGGCCCAGACGTGCCGGCCGAGCCGTCGCGCCTCCGCCGCGCACTCCAGCACCGCGGAGAACTGCGGCCGGCCGACCGCGGTCATCATGCGCGTCGTGCACATCGCGCCGGGGCCCACGCCGACCTTCACGATGTCCGCGCCGGCCTCCACGAGGTCCCGCACGCCGGCGGCCGTCACGACGTTGCCGGCCACGACGGGCACCTGCGGGTCGACGGAGCGGACCGCGGCCAGCGCGTCGAGCATCTTGCGCTGGTGGCCGTGTGCCGTGTCGACGACCAGCGTGTCGACGCCGGCCTCGAGCAGCTCCGCCGCCTTCGTCTTGACGTCGCCGTTGATGCCGACGGCCGCGGCGATGCGCAGCCGCCCCTGGGCGTCCAGGGCCGGCGTGTAGATCGACGAGCGCAGCGCGCCGACGCGCGTGAGCACGCCGACGAGGCGGCCGTCGCGCACGACGGGGGAGAAGCGGCGCCGCTCGTGGTGCAGCCGCTCGAACGCCTCCTCGAGCCCGCGCGTGCCGTGCTCCTCGACGACCGACAGCTCGATCGTCGTCGGGTCCGGCGTCATCACCTGGTCGACCTGCGTGAACAGGTCGACGCCGCGGCAGTCCGCCTCCGTGACGACGCCGACGGGCCGCCGGTCCGCGTCCACGACGACCGCCGCGCCGTGCGCGCGCTTGGCGATGAGGGACAGCGCCGTGTGGACGGTGTCGTGCGGGTCGACGACGGTCGCCGTCTCGACGACCGGGTGCCGCTCCTTGACGCTCGCCACGACGGTCGCGACGACGTCGGTCGGCGTGTCCTGCGGCAGGACGGCGATGCCGCCGCGCCGGGCGATGGTCTCGGCCATCCGGCGGCCGGCGACGGCGGTCATGTTCGCGACCACGAGCGGGACGGTCGTCCCCGTGCCGTCGACCGACGTGAGGTCGACGTCGAAGCGGGACGTGACCTCCGAGCGGGACGGGACGAGGAAGACGTCGCCGTAGGTGAGGTCCGAGGTGGGCGTGTGGCCCGGGAGGAAGCGCATGAGGATCCCCTTTCCGACTCATGCTACCTGCTCGTCGTCACGACGACGGGGGACGTGCTGGCACTCGCGGCGTGAGAGTGCTAAGAGAAGTGCGGGCGCCCCGGGCGCCCCAGGATCGGGCAGGTGGTCAGCTGCCCCTCGGACACGTCGTAGGAGGACGACACCCCATGACTGTCGTGGAGCTCGCGTCGGCGCCGGGCGCGCCGCAGGTCCCCACGTCCGCACCGCTGCGCGTCGCGATGGTGGCGCCGCCGTGGTTCGAGCTGCCGCCCGCCGGCTACGGCGGCATCGAGTCGGTGGTCGCCGACCTCGTGGACCAGCTCGTCGCCCGCGGCCACGAGGTCACGCTCGTCGGCGCCGGCCGGCACCGCACCGCGGCGCAGCGCTTCGTCCAGGTCTTCCCCGAGCCGCCGTCGCACCGGCTGGGCACACCCGCACCCGAGGTCATCCACGCCGCCGCCGCGGCGGAGGCGCTCGACGGCCTCGACGTCGACCTGGTGCACGACCACACCCTCGCCGGCCCGCTGCTGGCGCGCGGCCGGGCCGTCCCCACGGTCGTGACGATGCACGGCCCCGTCACCGGTGAGCAGGGCGACTACCACCGGCGCCTGGGCCGGACGATCGACCTCGTCGCCATCTCGGACGCGCAGCGGCGCCTCAACCCCGACCTGCACTGGGTGGGCCGGGTGCACAACGCCGTCGACGTCGCGTCCTTCCCCTACCGGGAGGACAAGGACGACTACGTCCTGTGGCTCGGCCGGTTCAACCCGGACAAGGGGCCGGACCTCGCGATCGACGCCGCGCGCGCGGCGGGCCGGCGCATCGTGCTCGCCGGCAAGCGCAACGAGCCCGGCGAGCGCGCGTTCTTCGACGAGCGGATCGCCCCGCGCCTCGGCCCGGGCGTCGAGTACGTGGGGGAGGCGGACGCCGCGCTCAAGCGCGAGCTGCTGGCCGGGGCGCGCGCCCTCGTCTTCCCGGTCTGCTGGGAGGAGCCGTTCGGCATGGTGATGATCGAGGCGATGGCCTGCGGCACGCCGGTCGTCGCGCTGCGCCGCGGGGCGGTCCCGGAGGTGGTCGCGGACGGCGAGACCGGCCGGCTGCTCGACGACCCGGCGCACCTGCCGGCGGCGATCCTGTCCGCCGACGACCTCGACCCCGCCGCGTGCCGCCGCCGCGCGCTCGAGCACTTCGACCTGCCGGTCATGGCGGCCGGGTACGAGGCGGTCTACCGGGCCGCCGTGGGGAGCGCCGCCGGCGGGCGCGCCGGCGCCGGCCGCCGCCACCGCGGGCGCGGCGCCGCGCGGCCGCACCGGACCGCACGCGCCGCGGCCGCGCGCGGCGCCGTCGTGGAGGAGGTGGGCGCGTGAGCGTCGTGCCCGCCGCCGAGCCCGTGGCCGTCGCGAGGGCCGCCGTCGACCAGCACGAGGCCGTCCCCGCCCGTGACGAGGTCACCCTCGTCGAGGGCGCGTCGTTCTGCGTGAGCGACCGTGCGGGGGACATCGAGCCCGACAGGCCGCAGGGCGTCTTCTACCGGGACACCCGGATCGTCTCGGCGTGGCGGCTGCTGGTGGACGACGAGCCGGTGCAGGCGCTCGCGGTCGTGCCCGGCGAGCCGTTCGGCGCCCGCTTCGTCACCCGCGCCGCGGCGCGTCCCGGCCAGGACGACAGCACGGTGGTCGTCGAGCGGCGCCGGCTGGTCGCCGACGGCATGCGCGAGGACCTGCTGGTGACGAACCACGGCACCGAGCCCGCGGGGCTGACCCTGCAGCTGCTCGTCGACGCCGACTTCGCGGACCTCTTCGACGTCAAGGACGGCCGGCCGGGGCGGCGCGGGGCCGTGCGCCGCCGGGACGACGGCGACGCCGTGACGCTCGAGGCGGGGCACGGCACGCGCCGGCGCGGCGTGCGGGTGCGGGGTCACGGCGCCCGCGCGCACCCGGGCGCCCTGTGGTGGCGCGTCGTCGTCCCCCCGCGCGGGACGTGGCGGACGACGGTCGAGGTCCTGCCCTCGACCGACGAGGGCGAGGTCGACGCGTCGTTCCCCGTGGACCGGCCCGTCGAGCAGGCGGACCCGTCGCGGCGCATGCGCGCGTGGCGGCGGGAGCGGCCGGAGGTCCGGTGCGCCGACCCGCGGCTGCGCGACGCCGTCCGCCGCTCCGTGCTCGACCTGGGCGCGCTGCGCATCTCCGACCCCGTGCTGCCCGGCGCCGACGTGGTGGCGGCGGGCGCCCCGTGGTTCATGGCGCTGTTCGGGCGCGACTCGCTGCTGACGAGCGCGCTGGCCCTGCCGTTCGACCCCGACCTCGCGGTCGGCACGCTGCAGACGCTCGCGGCGCACCAGGGGCGGCGCGTCGACCCGCTCAGCGAGGAGGAGCCCGGCCGGATCCTGCACGAGGTGCGCCGCGGCGACGAGGAGCGCGCCCTGGGCGGCAGCGCCGTCTACTACGGCTCGGTCGACGCCACGCCGCTGTTCGTCGTCGTGCTCGACCTCGCCGCCCGGTGGGGCGTGCCGCTGGAGGACGTCTGCGCCCTGCTGCCGGCCGCGGACGCCGCCCTGGAGTGGGTCGAGCGGTACGGCGACCGCGACGGCGACGGCTTCGTGGAGTACCAGCGCTCGACGGACCGGGGGCTGCTGCACCAGGGCTGGAAGGACTCGCACGACGCGATCTCCTTCGCGGACGGGCGACCCGCCGCCGGGCCGGTCGCGCTGGTCGAGGTGCAGGCGTACGTGCACGGCGCGTATCGGGCCCGCGCGCACCTGGCGTCCCTGCTGGGGGACGAGGCGGGTGCGCGCACGTGGGCGGAGCGGGCCGAGCGGCTGCGCGCCGCGGTGGACGACGCGTTCTGGCTGCCCGACCGCGGGTACTACGCCCTCGCGCTCGACGGACGCAAGGAGCCGGTCGACGCCCTCGCCTCGAACCAGGGGCACTGCCTCTGGACGGGGCTGGCGACGGGGGAGCGGGCGGCGCAGGTCGCCGAGCACCTGCTCGGGCCCGCGCTGTTCACCGGGTGGGGCGTGCGCACGCTCGCCACGACGGCCGCCCGCTACAACCCGGTGAGCTACCACAACGGCTCGGTGTGGCCGCACGACAACGCGCTCGTGCTGGCCGGGCTCGTGCGCGCCGGCCTGCTCGACCACGCGCACCGGCTGGCCGAGGGCCTGCTCGACGCGGCGGCCGCGTTCGGCGGGCGGCTGCCGGAGCTGTTCTGCGGGTTCGACCGGGGCGACGTGCCGGTGCCCGTGCCGTACCCGACGTCCTGCTCGCCGCAGGCCTGGGCGGCCGCGAGCCCGCTCGGTCTGCTCACCGCGCTGCTGCGCCTCGACCCGTGCGTGCCGCACGGCCGCCGCGTGGCCCGGCCCGCGCTGCCGGCGTCGTGGGGCCCGGTCGAGGTGCAGGGCCTGCCGCTCGGCGACGACCGCTGGGACGTCGCGGGCCCCGACGACGGTGCGACCGGGGCGTGCGCGGGGCTGCTGACCTGCTGACACGAGGCCCGCGGCGGGCGCGGCCGGTAGCCTCGCCCCATGCTCGTGGCGCTCACCGGGATCGGCCTGTCGGCCGCCGCGGGCCTCAACGCCTACATCCCGTTCCTCCTGGTCGCGCTGCTCGCGCGCCTGACGGACGTCGTGACCCTGCCGTCCGCGCTCGTGTGGATGGAGAGCTGGTGGGCCATCGGCCTCGGCGCCGTGCTGCTGCTCACCGACGTCGTGCTCGACAAGGTCCCGCTCGTCGACACCTTCAACGACGTCGTGCAGACGGTGATGCGCCCCGCCACCGGCGGGATCGTCGCGGCCGCGACCACGGCGGCCGAGAGCGTCGAGGGCTCGACGTGGGTGAGCGAGAACCCGTGGGTGCCGATCGTGGCGGGTGTGCTCGTGGCCGCGCTGGTGCACAGCGGCAAGGCGGCGGTGCGTCCGGTCGTCAACGCGGCGACCGGCGGGGCGGGCGGACCGGTGGCCTCGGTGGTCGAGGACGTCGTGTCCGTGGGGCTCAGCCTCGTCGCGATCTTCCTGCCGGTGCTGGTCGTGGTCGTGCTCGGCCTGCTCGTGTGGGCGTTCGTGGCGCTCTGGCGCCGCCGGCGGCGACGCCGCGTCGGCGCGTCCGCGCCGCCGGCGCCCGCCGGGCCCGCCTGAGCCGCGCCTGAGCGGCCGTGCCGGCGAGCCACCGGCGGGCGCGCGCACGCCTAGACTGATCCGTCACTGAGGACGTCCCGTCGCCCGTGCGGCAGGGTCGCCGCACCGGGAGGAGACCTCGTGGGACTGCTGGACCGCATCACGTCGCCGCAGGACGTGCGCGCGCTGCCGGCGCGCGACCTGGACCGGCTCGCCGCCGAGATCCGCGACTTCCTCGTCGACCAGGTCTCGCGCACGGGGGGCCACCTGGGCCCGAACCTCGGCGTCGTCGAGCTGACGATCGCGCTGCACCGCGTCTTCGAGTCGCCCCGGGACACGATCGTGTTCGACACGGGCCACCAGGCGTACGTGCACAAGCTGCTGACCGGCCGGCGCGACTTCTCGCGGCTGCGCCGCCGCGGCGGCCTCTCCGGCTACCCGAGCCGCGCGGAGTCCGAGCACGACGTCGTGGAGAACTCGCACGCCTCGACCGCCCTGTCGTGGGCGGACGGCATCGCGAAGGCGCGTCAGCTGCGCGGCGAGGCCGACCGCCACACGGTCGCCGTCATCGGGGACGGGGCGCTCACCGGCGGCATGGCGTGGGAGGCGCTGAACAACATCGCCGCGGACGCCGACCGCCGCCTCGTCGTCGTGGTCAACGACAACGGGCGCTCCTACGCGCCGACCATCGGCGGTCTGGCCCAGCACCTCGACGCGCTGCGCACGACGCGCGGCTACGAGTCGATGCTGTCGTGGGGCAAGTCGACCCTGCGCCGCTCCGGCCCGCCCGGACGCCTGGCCTACGACGCCCTGCACGGCCTGAAGAAGGGCATCAAGGACGTCGTCGCCCCCCAGGGCATGTTCGAGGACCTGGGCCTGAAGTACATCGGCCCGATCGACGGCCACGACGAGGCGGCGGTCGAGACCGCGCTGCGCCGGGCCCGGGCGTTCGGCGGGCCCGTGATCGTGCACGTCATCACGGAGAAGGGCCGCGGCTACACGCCGGCCGAGCAGGACGTCGCGGACCGGTTCCACGCGGTCGGGCGGATCCACCCCGAGACGGGGCTGCCCCTCGCGCCGTCGCGGTTCGGCTGGACGAGCGTGTTCGCCGACGAGATCGTGCGGATCGGCCGCCGCCGCCCCGACGTCGTGGCGATCACCGCCGCCATGCTGCAGCCGGTCGGGCTCGCGCCGTTCGCGGAGGAGTTCCCCGACCGCGTGTTCGACGTCGGCATCGCCGAGCAGCACGCCGCGACGTCGGCCGCCGGCATGGCGTACGGCGGGCTGCACCCGGTCGTCGCGGTGTACGCCACGTTCCTCAACCGCGCGTTCGACCAGGTGCTCATGGACGTCGCGCTGCACCGGGCGGGCGTCACGTTCGTGCTCGACCGCGCGGGCATCACGGGGGACGACGGCGCGAGCCACAACGGCATGTGGGACATGGCGATGCTGTCCGTCGTGCCGGGCCTGCGGCTCGCGGCCCCCCGCGACGAGCCGACGCTGCGGGCCGCGCTGCGCACGGCCGTCGACGTCGACGACGCACCGACCGTCGTGCGGTACCCGAAGGGCGCGATGGGCGACACGATCCCCGCGCTCGACGAGGTCGACGGCGTCGACGTGCTCGCGCGGCACGAGGGCGAGGGCCAGCGCGTGCTCGTCGTGGGTGTCGGGCCGATGGCGACGACCGCGCTCGCCACCGCCGAGATCCTGGCGGGCCACGGGCTCGCCGTCACCGTGGTCGACCCGCGGTGGGTGCTGCCGGTCCCGGCGGCCCTCGTGAAGCTCGTGGGGGAGCACGACCACGTCGTGACGCTGGAGGACGGCCTGGTCGACGGCGGCGTCGGCGCGATGATCGGGCAGCGCTCGCGCGAGGCGAACGTCGCCACGCCGGTGCAGTCGGTCGGCGTCCCGGCGGCGTTCCTCGACCACGCGCAGCGCGACGAGATCGTCGACGCGCTGCGCCTGCGCCCGCACGACGTCGCGGCGGACGTGCTCGCGGCGCTCTCCGCCCGCGGCTGACCACGCTGCCGGGACGGAGGTCCCGAGACATCCCATCACTGCGCTCGTAGCGTCGAGGTATCGACCCCCGACGACCTCAGGAGCGTCAGATGTCCCTCACCGTGGAGCCCGTCAGCGAGACCGCCGTACCCGCGGCCTGGCAGGGCTTCGTCACCGGGCCGTGGACCGACACGGTCGACGTCCGTGACTTCATCCAGCGCAACTACACGCCCTACACGGGCGACGCGTCCTTCCTCGCCGGGCCGACCGCCCGCACCACGGGCATCTGGGACCGCCTGAGCGCGATGTTCCCGGCCGAGCGCGAGAAGGGCGTCTACGACGTCGACGCGGCCACGCCCTCGACGATCACGTCGCACGCGCCCGGCTACATCGACGAGGCGAACGAGGTCATCGTCGGCCTGCAGACCGACGCGCCGCTCAAGCGCGCGATCATGCCGAACGGCGGCTGGCGCATGGTGGCGACCTCGCTGCAGACGTACGGCTACGAGGCGCCGCAGGAGATCGTCGACATCTTCACCAGGTACCGCAAGACGCACAACGACGGCGTCTTCGACGTGTACCCGCCGAACGTCCGCGCGGCGCGCAGCTCGCACATCATCACGGGCCTGCCCGACGCCTACGGCCGCGGCCGGATCATCGGCGACTACCGCCGGGTGGCCCTGTACGGCGTCGACGCGCTCGTCGCCGCGAAGAAGCTCGAGAAGGCGTCGCTCGACATGGAGCGGTCGGTCGAGGACGTGATCCGCGACCGCGAGGAGCTGGCCGAGCAGATCCGCGCCCTGCACGAGCTCAAGGAGATGGCGGCGTCGTACGGCTACGACATCGCCCGGCCGGCGACCACCGCCCGCGAGGCCGTGCAGTGGCTCTACTTCGCCTACCTCGCGGCGGTGAAGGAGCAGAACGGTGCGGCGATGTCGCTCGGGCGCACGTCGACCTTCCTCGACGTCTACCTGCAGCGCGACCTCGAGGCCGGCGTCCTCACCGAGGAGCAGGCGCAGGAGATCATCGACGACTTCGTCATCAAGCTGCGCATCGTGCGGTTCCTGCGCACGCCGGAGTACGACCAGCTGTTCTCCGGCGACCCGACCTGGGTCACCGAGTCGATCGGCGGCATCGGCGAGGACGGGCGCCCGCTCGTCACGCGGACCTCGTTCCGGTACCTGCAGACGCTGTACAACCTGGGCCCGGCGCCGGAGCCGAACATGACGGTGTTCTGGAGCGAGCGGCTGCCCGAGGGCTTCAAGCGGTTCTGCGCGCAGGTGTCGATCGACACCTCCGCCGTGCAGTACGAGTCCGACGAGCTGATCCGCGCCTCGTGGGGCGACGACGCGGCGATCGCGTGCTGCGTCTCGCCGATGCGGGTGGGCAAGCAGATGCAGTTCTTCGGCGCCCGCGTGAACCTCGCGAAGGCGCTGCTGTACGCGATCAACGGCGGTCGCGACGAGGTCACCGGCAAGCAGGTCGCCCCGGTGGCGGCGCCGGTGGAGGGCGAGATCCTCGACTACGACGACGTCCTGGCGAAGTTCGACCGGACGATGGACTGGCTCGCCGAGACCTACGTCGACGCGCTCAACTGCGTGCACTACATGCACGACAAGTACGCGTACGAGCGCATCGAGATGGCGCTGCACGACCGTGCGATCCTGCGCACGCTCGCGTGCGGCATCGCCGGGCTGTCCGTGGTCGCGGACTCGCTGTCCGCGATCAAGCACGCGAAGGTCCGGGCGCTGCGCACGGCGGACGGCCTCGTCACCGAGTACGTCGTCGAGGGCGACTACCCGACGTACGGCAACGACGACGACCGCGCCGACGAGATCGCCGTGTGGGTGGTCCGGCGCTTCATGGAGAAGATCCGTGCGCTGCCGACGTACCGGAGCGCGCTGCACACGCAGTCGGTGCTGACCATCACGTCGAACGTCGTCTACGGCAAGGCCACCGGCTCCACGCCCGACGGGCGCAAGGCCGGCGAGCCGTTCGCCCCCGGCGCCAACCCGATGAACGGCCGCGACACGCACGGCATGCTCGCCTCGGCGCTGTCGGTCGCGAAGCTGCCGTACTCCGAGGCGCAGGACGGCATCTCGCTGACGTCGTCGATCGTCCCCTCCGGCCTCGGCCGCACCAAGGACGAGCAGGTGACGAACCTCGTGGGCCTGCTCGACGCGTACGTCCTGTCGTCGGGCTTCCACATGAACGTCAACGTCCTCAACCGCGAGACGCTCCTGGATGCCATGGAGCACCCGGAGAACTACCCGCAGCTGACCATCCGGGTGTCCGGCTACGCCGTGAACTTCGTCCGCCTCACGCGCGAGCAGCAGCTCGACGTGCTCTCCCGGACGTTCCACGGCGGGGTCTGACCCGCCCGCCGGCCCCGGCCCGGCCCGCTGACACCGGGCCGGGGCCCTCGCACCGCCCCCGCACCACCGACGACCGGAGGTCCCCGTGACCACGACCACCACCGAGCAGACCGGCGCCCCGGTCGTCGCGCTCGGCACGCCGCTGGTCGCCGGGTCGCACACCCGCGCGCACGGGCACGGCACCGCCGGCCTGGAGCCGACCGACGCGGAGCGCGCCGAGCGGCTCGCGGCGGTCCGCGAGGGCCGGCTGGGCTCGGTGCACTCGTGGGAGCTCGTCACGGCCGTCGACGGTCCCGGGACGCGGCTGACGGTCTTCCTGTCGGGCTGCCCGTTGCGGTGCCTGTACTGCCACAACCCCGACACGATGGAGATGCGCCGCGGCACCGACGTCGCCGCGGACGAGGTCCTCGCGAAGGTCGCCCGCTACCGGGGCGTCTTCCGGGCGACCGGCGGCGGCCTGACCATCAGCGGCGGCGAGCCGCTCATGCAGCCGGCGTTCGTGCGCCGGCTGGTGCGCGGTGCCGCGGCGATGGGCGTGCCGGTCGCGATCGACACGTCCGGCTTCCTCGGCGCGCACGCCACGGACGCGATGCTCGACGACGTCGACCTCGTCCTGCTCGACGTGAAGTCCGGCCTGCCGGACACCTACCGTCGCGCGACCGGCCGGGAGCTGCAGCCGACGCTCGACCTCGGGCGCCGCCTCGGCGCGCGGGGCACGCGGATGTGGATCCGGTTCGTGCTCGTCCCCGGGCTCACCGACGCCCCGGAGAACGTCGCCGCCGTGGCCGACCACGTCGTGTCGTTCGGGCCCGCCGTGGAGCGGGTCGAGGTGCTGCCGTTCCACCAGATGGGCCGCGACAAGTGGGCGGACCTGGGCATGCGGTACGAGCTCGGGGACGTCGAGCCGCCGACGGCCGAGGCGACCGAGGCGGTGCGCGAGGTCTTCCGGTCCCGCGGGCTCACGACGTTCTGAGGGCGACCGGAGGCGCGGAGGCCCTCGCGCCGCTATCAGCTGCCGGAGGGCGCTCATCGCTCCTTGAAGTAGCGGAAGAGGTGCCGCTCCCGGGTGGCCGCCACACCGGCGAGCGTGCCCAGGACGACGGCCGCGGCACCCGCACCGAGGGTGCGCGAGCCGGCCACCCAGGTGGGCCACGCGGGGCCGGGGTTCCCCACGCCGGCGACCCACACGAGGGCGGCCGCGGCGACGAGCGACGCGGCCGCGAGCCACGCGACGGTCTCGAGCAGGTGCTGCCACGTCAGGTGCGAGCGGGGGACCCGTGCGTGCAGGGCGCTCGCGATCTCGAGCCGACGCACTCGGGTGGAGCCGAAGCCCAGCGCGAGCCCCGCGACCGCCGCGGCGACGGGAGCGAGCGCGGTCGCGCGCGCGGCGAGGAGGTCGGGCGTGGGGTGCGCGGCGCCCAGGGCGGGGTTGAGCTGCGCGACGGTGGCGTCGGCCGTGCGGCCCGCGCGCGCACCGGTGTACAGCAGCCCGGTGACGTCCTCGTCGACCGGCCACGTCTGGGCCCAGCACTGGGTGAACGCGCCGCCGGCGGCCACCGGCGCGAGGACCGCGAAGCCCAGGGAGCGCGCGCGACCGTCCTCCGGCCAGCGGTAGACGCCCGCCACCGTCGCCGGGCCGCTGCGGGTCAGGACCTCGTCGCCGGGCCGGGTGCCGAGCACCTCCGCGAGGTCGGCCGAGAGCCAGAGGCCGCCGGTCGCGCCCGCGTCCGCCGCCGTGCGTCCGCCCGCCTCGCGCACGACCTCCAGCAGACCGGGGGTGACCTCGTACGTCGTCAGGTCCTGCGCCGGCAGCGTCGCGACGCGTGTGGGCTCCGCCAACCGCAGCGCCCCGGCCGCCTGGACGCCGTCGGTGCCCGCCAGGGCGTCGCAGGCCGCGCCGTCCACCGCACCTCCACCGTCGGCGCCCGCCTCGAGGACCTGCACGGCTGCCCCGCTCCTGCGGAACTGCTCGGCGCTGTCGAGCACGCCGACCACGGCACGCACGTCCGCGGCGGCGACCCCGCCGACCACCAGGAGGAAGAGCACCGCGAGCAGGCCGGGGCGACCCGTCCCCGTGACCACGTCCCGCCACGCCTCGGAGCACACCGACGACGCCCGCATCCGGCGCGTCACGGGCCCACCGGTGCGCTCTGGTGGTCCGCCAGGTCCACCACGCGGGTGCATGCGTCCCGCGTGCGGGGGTCGTGCGTCGCGACGACGACCACGGCATCCTCCTGCGCGATGCCCGCCAGGACGTCGTTGACGGTGTCCGCCGTCTGCAGGTCGAGCTGGGCGGTGGGCTCGTCGACGAGCAGCAGGTCCGCCGCCGTCGCGACGGCGCGAGCCAGCATGAGGCGCTGCGCCTCGCCGCCGGACAGCGCGCGGAAGGGGCGCGCCGCGGCGGCCGCCAGGCCGAAGCGGGCCAGCAGCGCCATGGCCTCGTCCTCGGCGTCCACCCGGCGCCGTCCCCGCGCCAGCAGCGGCAGGACGACGTGGTCGAGGGTGCTGCGCCGGGCGACGCCGTGCGGGTTCTGCAGGACCCAGCCCGTGTGGTCGATGCCGATGCGCTCCACGCGCCCGCCGAGCGGCGTCACCCAGCCGGCCAGGACGGAGAGCAGCGTGGACTTCCCGGAGCCGGACGGGCCCACGAGCCCGACGACCTCGCCGGCCCGCAGGACCAGGTCGAGTCCGGTGAACAGCGGGCCGGTGCCCGGGAAGGCGTGCGTCAGCCCCTCGGCCCGGACCAGCCTCACGTGCACGACGTGCCCGCCGGGACCGGGGCGGTGACGACCGCAGAAGGGGCGCCGTCGAACGTCACGAGCGCCTGGCCCAGGGCCGAGGACACGATCGTGACGGGACGCGGGACGCCGTCGGCCAGCACGCAGCCCGACCGCTCGTCGCTCGCGCGCACGGCCGCCGGTGGCACCACGGCGACGTCGACCGGCTCGGCCAGCGCCTCCTCGAGCTCCAGCGTCGCCGGCTCCCCGTCCTGGGGTCCCGATCGGAGCTCGGGACCGGCGGCGACCGCCGCGAGGAACCCGGGGTCCGTCACGGTGCCGTCGTCGGCGACGGGGGCCGCGTGCTGCCCGTAGCGGAGCACGAACCCGTCGCCGCGCGGCTCGGTGACCTCGAGCGCGGTGAGGCCGCCGTCGACCGTGGCGACCACGCCGTCGGTGAGGGGGTCGCCGACCCGGGCGGCGCACGTGGTCGCCACCACGTCGGGCGCGGGCAGCCACAGCACGGACGCGACCGGCAGCGCCCCGCTCGGCCGCACCGCTCCGAGGGAGGTCAGGAGCGCGCGGACGGCCGCGCGGGTGCGCTCGCGGTACACGCCGTCCGGGCGCAGCTCGTGGCCGAGGCGCACCAGCTCGTCCTGGAGCGCGCGGACGTCGGCACCGGTGGCGCCCAGGTCGAGGTCCCGCCACAGGGGCACCGCGGTGGACAGGGCGACGACCGGCCGGTCGTCCAGGGTGAGCGGACTGGTCCCCGAGGTGAGGTGCGCGCCGGGCGCGCACGCGCTCGCCGTGACGCGCCCCGTGTCCGTGACCGTCAGGTCGCGCGGCTCCGCGGTGCGCGGGATGACGGTCACCCGGCGCGCGGCGTCGAAGCTCTGCGTCGTCACGGCGACATCCCGGGTCGTGACGTCCGCCGCGGCCGGGCCGGCGACCGGCTGAGGCAGCAGGACGCTGGCGGCCAGGGCGCCCGCGGCGACCAGTGCCGTCCCCACCAGCCCCAGCACGGCGGGGGAGCCGGCGGCGGCGGGCAGACGCGGGCTCACGGTGCGGGCACCTCGGCGGACGTCCGCGCCTGCTCCACGGCCTCGGCGAGCTCGCCGGGGCTGAGCTGGCCGGTCGGGTCGACGACGCAGGCACGGGCCGCGTCGCTCGACGGCACGTACGACTCGTCGTGCAGCAGCTGGGTCAGCTGCTCCTCGCTGAGACCGTCGCCGTCCGGCACGCCCTTCTCCGCGAAGCAGGCACGGATGACCTGCACCCCGGTGCTGCCCTCGGGGTTGGAGCGCATCGCCTCGTAGAGGTAGCCGATGCTCGCCGTCGTGCCGTCCTCGCAGCCGGCGACGACCGCGTCCATCGCTGCGAGGGCCTCCTCGTCGCTGCCGTGGGCGTCCTGGACCTGCGGTCCGGGCCCGATGTCGAACCCGCCGCCCTCGAGGAAGGTCACCTCGTAGTGCGCGTCCTCGGCGCACTGCCGGAAGGCGTCCCGCGCGGTGGAGTACTCGGCGTCGGTGATGCGCCGGTCCTCGAGGACCTCGCGCTCGAGGTCGCTCGGGTCGCCGGCCAGGACGCGGTCGAACTCCGCCGCGTACACCGCGGGGAGGTCGGGGTCGGGCTCCGGGGCGCCCCCCGCGCAGGCCGCGAGGGCCGGCGCGAGGGACGTCACGGCGAGCACCCCGACGAGGGCTCGTGCGCGCATGCGTCAGTACGTCGGGAAGCCGGTGGTGGACGAGCCCAGCTGGACGTCGACCGCCCGGCTGACGAGCATCCCGCCGTGCGTGAAGCTGGCCGCGGAGTACGCCGCCCACGAGCCGTACACGTAGCGAGCGGTGCCGCCCGAGTCGCGGTACCCGACGCGGGCCCGGACCGAGGTGCAGGTGTTCCTGCTGGAGGCGGCACCGCTGGCGAGGCGGTGGTCGATCGTCTGGCAGACCGACCCGCCGACGGCGGCGGTCACGGCGGTCGCGGGCGCCGCGACGGCCACCGAGGCCCCGACCGCGGGCGCCGCGGCCGTCAGGGTGGAGAGCAGGACACGCGTCATTGCAGATCCTCTCGAGCAGAAACTGTCGGACCGCGCGGCGGGCCTGGTCGAGATCCGGACGAAGCATGGCGGCGCCCCCACCGCGCGTCAAGGGTCGTCCCTCTGCGGTCACGGCGGGCCGCGACGCGTCACCGCAGCGGGGCGGCCAGGCCAGAGATTCGAAAGTTGCGATCTCGTCGTGCGGTCGGGCCCGGGCCTCCCGGCGGCGCCTCCGTTCAGAAGGCGGCGACGACCCCCGGGGCCCGCTGCGGACGGCTGAGGGCGCGTACGAGCGCCGCCTGCCCGTGCCGGCGCACCGCGAGGTCGGTGAGCACGCGCAGCACGGGGACGGCGGCACCGGCCGGCAGGTCCGGCGTCGGCAGGTCGACGCTGGAGGCGAGGTCGTCGGTGTGCACCACGATCTCGAGCAGGCGGGTGACGAGGAAGTCGTCGGTGGCCATCACGGCGCCTGTCCAGGGCACGAGCACGCGCGGGCCCGCTTCGGCCAGCACGGCGTCGAGGCGGGCGAGGGACGCGCGGAGCCCGTCGCGCACCACCGCCGGCCCGTGCTCCGCGGCGTCCCGGGAGCGCGTCCGCACGGCGACGTTCGACGGGCCGTCCAGGTCCTCCTGGATCCACGTCGCCTGCGCGTAGTGCTCGTCCACGGTGACGTGCGGGCCGTCCGACGCGGGAGGGGCCGGTGCGCCGAGCACCTCGACCGTGCGCTGCGGCTGGAGCGTGAGGTGGTACGCCAGCGCGCCGACGCTCATGCCGGGGCACGAGGACTCCGCGTCCCAGGCCGCGAGCACCTCGGGACGGTCCACGAGGTCGGCGACGACGTGGGCCGCGGCGACCACCGCGGAGCGGTCGAGGGCGTCGGCGAAGGTCAGGGGCGGCAGCGTCTCGGGCACGGCGTCACCCTGGCGCAGGCGCGGTCGCCCGGGCAAGACGGTCCCCAGCGGCGAGGTCGCGGGGAGGTGCTGACGTCGCGGGCTGCGGCCCGCGACGTCGCACGTTCCCCGCGACCTCCCCGACCGACCGCTGCAGCGGTCCGGGTGAGGCCGGTGGGTCAGCGGCCGGGGACGTTCGCGACGCCGTCGGGCAGCAGCCGCCGCCCGAGCACGCGCTCGCTGTACCCGGTGCGGTCCAGGTACGGCGTGATCCCGCCGAGGTGGAAGCCCCAGCCGGCGCCGAGGATCATGCACAGGTCGACCTGCTGGGTCGTCGCGACGACGCCCTCGTCGAGCATGTGCCCGATCTCGACCGTCAGGGCCGTGAGCACGGCGTCGAGCACGCCGGCCTCGTCGAGCGGGGCGCCGGCCGCGGGCGTCTCGCGCGCGGAGTCGAACACCGCCTGCACCGCGGGGTCGACGCGCTTGGGCAGCCCCTTGGCGGGCGCCGGCCGGACGACCGTGGTCCCGTCGGCGACGAGCTTCTCCAGCCCGGGGGAGCGCGGGAACCGGTCGCCGAGGTCCTCCCGCAGCGACGTCAGCACGTGCAGGCCCACGGCCGGGCCGACGAGGTCGAACAGCTCGAACGGCGGCATGGGCAGTCCCAGCGGGTCGAGCGCGCGGTCCGCCACGTCGACGGGCGTGCCGTTCTCGACCGCCTCGACGATCTTCCCCAGCAGCAGGACCAGGAGCCGGTTGACGACGAACCCGGGCCGGTCGGCCACGAGCACCGCCGTCTTGCGCAGCTTCTGCGCGACCGCGAAGCCGGTCGCGAGCGCGGCGTCGGACGTGCGCTCCGCGCGCACGACCTCGACCAGCGGCATCGCGGCCACGGGGTTGAAGAAGTGCAGCCCGACGACGCGCTCCGGGTGCTCCAGGTCGGCCGCCATGCGGGTGACCGACAGCGCCGAGGTGTTCGTCGCCAGGACCGTGTCGGGCCCGACGACCTGCTCGAGCTCGGCGAAGACGCGCTTCTTGAGGTCGAGCACCTCGGTGACGGCCTCGATCACGAGGTCGCAGCCCGTGAAGACGGACAGCTCCGTCGAGCCGGTGACGGAGGCCGTGATGCGCGCGCCCGCGTCGGGGGTCATCCGGCCGGTCGAGACGAGCCGCTCGACCTGCTGCCGCACCGCCGCCAGGCCGTGGTCGACGCGCGCCTGGTCGAGGTCGCGCATCACGACGGGTACGCCGAGGCGCTGCGCGAACAGCAGCGCGATCTGCGACGCCATGAGCCCCGCGCCGACGACGCCGACGCGCGTGACGGGCTGCGCGAGCGACGGGTCCGGCGCGCCCTCCGGCCGCTTGCCGCCCTGGACGAGGCCGAACGCGTACACGCTCGCGCGCATCTCGTCGCTCATGATGAGGTCGGCCAGCGCCTCGTCCTCGGCCGCGTACGCGGCGTCCACGTCGGCGTCCCGCGCGGCCGCCATCAGGTCGAGCGCGCGGTACGGCGCGGGGCGCGACCCGTGGACGGTCGCGCCGAGCCGCTCGCGGGCCGCCGAGACGACGGCCTCCCACGTCCCCGCGTCGTCGAGGGGACGCCGCTCGACGACGACGGACCCGTCCAGGACCCGGGCCGCCCAGCGCACCGACTCCTCGAGGAAGTCCGCCGGGTCGAGCACGACGTCGACGAGCCCGGCCTGCGCCGCCTGCGCCGCGGTGTACGGCTTGTTGGCCGCGGGGCGGGTCAGCACGACCTCGAGCGCCTTCTCGATGCCGACGAGCCGCGGCACGCGGTACGCGCCGCCCCAGCCGGGCACGAGGCCCAGCCCCGTCTCCGGCAGCGCGAGCGCACGCACGTCGGCCGCGGCCGTCCGGTAGTCGCACGCCAGCGCCAGCTCGAGCCCGCCGCCGAGCGCGGCGCCGTTGACGAACGCGAACGTCGGCACGCCCATGTCGTTCAGCAGCCGGTACGCCGCGTGCCCCCCGCGGCCGAGCTCGAGCGCCTGCTCGCGGGTCGTCACGGACGCGACCTGGGTGAGGTCGGCTCCGGCGGCGAGGTAGTACGGCTTGCCCGTGACGGCGACGGCGGCGACCTCGCCGGCGGCGACGCGCTCGCGCACCGCCGTGAGCGTCGCGGTGAGCTCGGCGATGCCCTGCGGGCCGAACGTCGTCGGCTTGGTGTGGTCCAGCCCGTTGTCGACGGTGACGAGGACCAGCGTGCCCAGGCCGCCGGGCAGGCGGACGTCGCGGGCGTGCGCATGCGTGACGCGCTCGGGGCGGGGGGTGCTCGTGCTCATCGCGCGTCCTCCGTGAAGTGCGGGTTCTCCCAGACGACCGTGCCGCCCTGGCCGAGGCCGACGCACATCGTCGTCAGGCCGTACCGGACCTCGGGGCGCTCCTCGAACTGCCGCGCGAGCTGCGTCATGAGACGCACGCCCGACGAGGCGAGCGGGTGCCCGACGGCGATCGCGCCGCCGTACGGGTTCACCCGCGGGTCGTCGTCGGCGATGCCGAACGCGTCGAGGAACGACAGCACCTGCACCGCGAACGCCTCGTTGATCTCGATGAGGCCGATGTCGTCGATCGTCAGGCCCGCACGCGCGAGCGCCTTCTCGGTCGAGGGGACCGGGCCCAGGCCCATCACCTCGGGCTCGACGCCCGCGTACGCGAACGACACCATGCGCATGCGGACCGGCAGGCCCAGCTCCTCGGCCACGTCCTCGGCGGCGAGCAGGCACGAGGCGGCGCCGTCGGTGAGCGGCGCCGAGGTGCCCGCCGTGACGCGCCCGCCCGGGCGGAACGGCGTCGGCAGGCCCGCGATCGCCTCCACCGTGGTGCCCGGGCGCGGCGGCTCGTCCGCGGTGGCCAGACCCCAGCCGCGCGCGGGGTCGCGCAGCGCGACGGGCACGAGGTCGGGCTCGATCTGCCCGGCGGCGAGCGCCTTCGCGAACTTCTCCTGGCTCGCGACGCCGTACGCGTCGGCGCGCTCGCGCGTGAGCGCCGGGAACCGGTCGTGCAGGTTCTCGGCGGTCACGCCCATGTTGAGGGCGTCGGCGGCGACGAGCCGCTCGGCCATGAAGCGCGGGTTCGGGTCCGCGTCGAAGCCCATCGGGTGGCGCCCCATGTGCTCGACGCCGCCGGCGACGGTCACGTCCTGCGCGCCGTAGCCGATGGCCGCCGCGGTCGTGGTCACGGCCGTCATCGCGCCCGCGCACATGCGGTCGATCGCGAAGCCGGGGACGGTCGGCGGCAGGCCCGCGAGCATGGCGACGGTGCGGCCCAGCGTGAGGCCCTGGTCGCCCTGCTGCGTGGTCGCGGCGAGCGCGACGTCGTCCACGCGCTCGGGCGGCAGCTGCGGGTGGCGGCGCAGGAGCTCACGGACGGTCCTGACGGCCAGGTCGTCGGCGCGCGTGTGCGCGTACAGGCCGTCCTTGCGGGCGCGGCCGAAGGGGGTGCGGACGCCGTCGACGAAGGCGACGCGGCGTGCGGCGGGTGGGGACGAGGTCGGCATCGATCCTCCTGGGACGGCGGTGTCCGGGCGCCCGGCGGGCGGGGCGCGCGTCAGGACCATCGTCCCTGGACGCGCGAAGTTACTCAAGGGTAACAGTGGCGTCCGGACGGTCGGTGCCGAGGTCAGGAGGCCGCGAACGCCTCCGCGAACCGACCGGCGACGAGCTCGACCTGCCACTCCCGCGCACCGCCGGCGCGCAGGGCGGCCGCGATCGCGTCCGCGTCGGCCGGCTCAGGCGGGGACCACGCGAGGCGACGCAGGAGGTCGGGCTGGAGCAGGTTCTCGACCGGGACGGACCAGTGCTCGGACAGGTCGGCCACCACGGCGCGCGCGGCGGCCAGGCGTCGCGCGGCGGCCGGGTCGCGGTCGGCCCACGCGCGCGGCGGCGGCGGGCCGTCGCTCGACGGGCCCCGCGGCGACGGCAGGGCCGTCTCCGGCAGCGCCATCGCGCGGTCGATCGCGGACTGCCACAGCGCGGCGCGCCGGCGCGTGCCCTTGCCCGCGAAGGCGGGCAGCGCGACGAGCTGGCCGACGGTGCGCGGCAGCGCCTGGGCGGCGGCGACGATCGCCGCGTCGGGCAGGACGCGGCCGGGGGAGATGTCCCGCTCGCGCGCGTTCTTGTCGCGCGTCGCGTACAGCTCGCGCACGACCGCCAGGCGGCGCGGGTCGCGCAGCGTGTGCAGACCGGACACCCGGCGCCACGGGTCGGTGCGCGGCGCGGGCGGGGGAGCCAGCCGCACGGCCTCGAACTCCTGGCGCGCCCACTCGGCCTTGCCGGCCGCCGCGAGCCGCTCGGCGAGCACCTGGCGCACCTCGACGAGGACCTCGACGTCGAGCGCGGCGTAGCGCAGCCACTCCGCGGGCAGGGGTCGCGTCGACCAGTCGACGGCCGAGTGCTCCTTGGCCAGGCCGAGCCCGAGCGTGTCGGCCACGACGGCGGCCAGCCCCACGCGCTCCATCCCCAGCAGGCGCGCCGCGAGCTCGGTGTCGAAGACGCGGCTCGGGCGCATGCCCTGCTCGACGAGCCCCGGCAGGTCCTGCGACGCGGCGTGCAGGACCCACTCCACGCCGACGAGCGCGTCGGACAGCGCCGACAGGTCCGGCAGCGCGACCGGGTCGATGAGCGCCGTCCCGGCCTCCTCGCGCCGCAGCTGCACGAGGTACGTGCGCTGGCCGTAGCGGTAGCCGGACGCGCGCTCGGCGTCGACCGCCACCGGCCCGGTCCCGGCGCCGAAGGCCTCGACCACCGCGGCGAGCGCCTCGGGCGTGTCCACCACGGGCGGGACGCCCTCGGCGGGCTCGAGCAGGGGGACGACGGCGGGAGCGTCCGGGTCCGGCGCCGCGTCGTCCGGACCCGGGGCGTCGGGGGACGTGACGGGGTCCATGGCGACCACCGTAGGCGACGGGACGTGCACCTCCGTGCAGCGGCGCACCGCACCGCGTGCGGCGTGCGTCACCGCGGCGCCCTCAGTCGATGAGGCGGTTGCGGATCGCGATCGCCACGAGCTCGGCCCGGTCGCCCGTGCCGAGCTTGCGGGAGATGCGCGCGAGGTGGCTCTTCACCGTGAGCGCGGACAGGCCGAGCTCCTCGCCGATGAGGCGGTTGGTGCGCCCCTCGGCCACGCGCGCCAGCACGCTGAGCTCCCGGGCCGACAGGTCGGCGACGGGGACGGGCGCGGGCGGGGGCGTCGGACGTGCGGGCGGCGCGACGTCGGTCCCGGCGGCGACGCCGCCGCGCAGGCCACCGGCCAGGAGGGTGCGCAGCTCCGCGCGGCCGGCGCGACGGGCGAGCACGACCACGCGGGCGGCACCGCGACGACGCAGCGTGCGCACGAGCACCTCGCCCTCGCCGTCGCCGATCTGCGTCACGACGACGCACATCGGGTTGCGGGCCGGCGCCGCCTGCGCGGGCCGGCGCACGGAGGGGACCTGGGCCGCGCCGGGCGCGCGCCGGGCCGAGATCTCGCGGACGTCGCGTCGCAGGGGCTCGATGGTCACGTCCGGAGGATCGGCAGCACCCCCGGTCCACTTGAGGCGTCCGTCACCGTCGGCACCGCCGGCGGGTCGATCCGGCGCCGGTCGGTCCCGGTCTGGGGCGTTCTGACCGGGGTGAGCGTCCATCCCCCGGACGGGCGACGGCGGTGCTCAGCGGCGGGGGAGCGGGACGACGCCCTCGGGCAGGGGCGGCAGCCCCGCGGCGGTGCACAGCAGCGTCGTCCACGCCGTCAGGTGCGGTGCGAGGTCCTCGTCCCACGCCGTCCAGGACGCGCGGATCTCGAGCTCGGTCTGCTCGTCGCGCCGCTCGAGCGCGCCGAAGCTCTGCGACAGCACCCGCGTCACCGTGCCGCCGGCGGCGTGCGCCGGCACGCCCGCCGCGGCGAGGGCGTCGCCGAACCAGGTCCACGCCACCTCCGCGAGCAGCGGATCCGCCCCCACCTCCGCCTCGAGCGACGCGCGCACGAGCGTGACGAGCCGGAACGAGCCCTCCCACGCCTCCTGGCCCTGCGGGTCGTAGAGGACGACGAACCGCCCGGACGCGAGGTCCTCGGCCGCCACCGAGCGGCGGGCCGTGCGGACCTCGGCGGTCAGCGCCGCGGAGTACGGCGCGATGCGGGCGGGGCCGGGCACCTCGTCGAGGACGACCTCGGGTCGCACGGGCACGGCGCGCAGCGAGCGGAGCGCCCGGACGAACTCGGCGGGCACGTCGTCGGGTCCAGCGGGGGTCACGCCGGTGAGAGTAGGGCGGGCGTGCGCGTCTCGACGTCCGGCACGCCGCAGGGCCGGTGCCGTTCGTCCGACTAGTCTCGGCTCCCGTCACCGCACGTCCGCGCCCCGGCGCCGGGTCACCCGGCGGGCGCGGGTGCACCCTCGCGTCGAAGGAGTCCCGTGATGTCTGTCCCCGCGTCTGACCAGGGCACCGCGCAGATCGGTGTGACCGGACTGGCGGTGATGGGCCGCAACCTCGCGCGGAACTTCGCGCGCCACGGCTACACGGTCGCCGTGCACAACCGGACCCCCGCGCGCATGCACTCGCTCGTCGCCGACCACGGCGACGAGGGCACGTTCGTGCCGGCCGAGACGCTGGCCGACTTCGTCGCCGCGCTCGAGCGCCCGCGCAAGGTCGTCGTCATGGTCAAGGCGGGTGCCCCGACGGACGCCGTCATCGACGAGCTCGTGCCGCTGCTCGAGCCCGGCGACATCGTGGTCGACGCCGGCAACGCGCACTTCCCCGACACGGTCCGGCGCGAGGCGGCGCTGCGGGCGGTCGGGCTGCACTTCGTCGGCACCGGCGTCTCCGGCGGCGAGGAGGGGGCGCTCAACGGCCCGTCGATCATGCCGGGCGGCACGCGCGAGTCCTACGAGTCCCTCGGCCCGATCCTCGAGGCGATCTCGGCGAAGGTGGACGGCGTGCCGTGCTGCACGTATGTCGGCCCCGGCGGCGCCGGCCACTTCGTGAAGATGGTGCACAACGGCATCGAGTACGCCGACATGCAGCTCATCGCCGAGGCGTACGACCTGCTGCGGCAGGGGCTCGGCGCCTCCGCGAAGGAGATCGGCGAGGTCTTCGAGGCGTGGAACACCGGCGACCTCGAGTCCTTCCTCATCGAGATCACCGCCGACGTGCTGCAGCACGTCGACGCGTCGACCGGCCGGGCGTTCGTGGACGTCGTCGCCGATGCCGCCGAGCAGAAGGGCACCGGCCGCTGGACCGTGCAGAACGCGCTCGACCTCGGCGTGCCGATCACCGGCATCGCCGAGGCGACGTTCGCCCGCGCGCTGTCCGGCTCGGCCCCGCAGCGCGCCGCCGCGCGGGGCGTGCTGCCCGCCGACACGGTCGCCTGGCACGTGCCCGAGCCGGGGCAGTTCATCGAGGACGTGCGCCTGGCGCTGTACGCCTCGAAGGTCGTCGCGTACTCGCAGGGCTTCGACCAGATCGCCGCGGCCTCGCGCGAGTTCGGCTGGGACATCGACCGCGGCGCGATGGCCCGCATCTGGCGCGGCGGCTGCATCATCCGCGCGCGCTTCCTCGACCGGATCACGCAGGCGTACGAGCGGGACGCGGACCTGCCGCTGCTGCTCGCCGACCCGTACTTCACGTCCGCGGTCGCGAACGGCGTCGCCGCGTGGCGGCGCGTCGTCGCCGCCGCCGCGACGCACGGTGTGCCCACGCCCGCGTTCTCGTCCTCGCTTGCCTACTACGACGGGGTGCGCGCCGAGCGCCTGCCGGCGAACCTCATCCAGGCGCAGCGCGACTTCTTCGGCGCGCACACGTACCGCCGGGTGGACCGCGAGGGCGTGTTCCACACCGAGTGGTCGGGCGACCGGTCCGAGACGGCCGAGTGAGCGCGGCGCGTCCCACGGGGGCGCAGGTCCCGGTGCCGGACCTGCTGCCCGTGATCCTGGGCGGCGACATCGGCGCCTACAGCCTCGCGCGGACGTTCCACGAGGCGTACGGCGTCCGTTCGGTGGTCCTGCCGTCGGTGTCGACCGGCCTGACCCGCCACTCGCGGATCCTCGACGCGGTCGTCGAGCCCGGCATCGACGACGCCCCCACGGTCGTGGCGCGGCTGCGGGCGATCGCCGAGCAGCACCCGGGCCGGTCCCGGGTGCTGCTCGGCAGCGCCGACTGGCTCGTGCGCACGATCGTGGAGAACCGGGCCGAGCTCGAGGACCTGTACACGATCCCGTACGTCGACGTCGCGACACTCGACCGCGTCACGGACAAGGTGCTGTTCGGCGAGCTGTGCGTCGAGCTGGGCATCGACCACCCGGCCACCGTCGTGCACGACGTGCAGGCGGGCGGGACGCCCGACACCTCCGCGCTGCGCTTCCCGGTCATCGCCAAGGCGGCCGACACCGCGGCGTACCACCTCGTCGAGTTCCCGGGGAAGAAGAAGGTCTTCACGGTCGACTCGCCGGCCGACCTGGCGGACCTGCTCGAGCGCGTGCGCGTCTCCGGGTACCAGGGTCGCTTCGTCGTGCAGGACCTCATCCCCGGTGACGACTCGGGCATGCGGATCCTCACGTGCTACGTCGACCTCGACGGCAAGGTCCGGTTCTCCGCGTTCGGCCACGTGCTGCTCGAGGAGCACACGCCCGGTGCGCTCGGGAACCCCGCCGGCATCGTCACGGGGCACGACGAGGAGATCGTCGCCCAGGCGACCCGTCTGCTCGAGCACCTCGGCTGGCGCGGGTACGCCAACTTCGACCTGAAGTACGACCCGCGCGACGGGCGGACGGTGTTCTTCGAGCTCAACCCCCGGCTCGGGCGGTCGAACTTCTACATCACCGCGGGCGGGCGCAACACGGCCGAGCTCTACGTGCGCGAGCACGTGCAGGGGCTGGACCCGCTGCCGGACGGCGCGGCGGACCACCTCACGTCGCCCCACCTGTACACGGTGCTGCCCATGGCGCTCCTGCTGCGCTACGTCACCGACCCCGCCGTCCGGGCGCAGGTCCGCGGCCTGCAGCGGTCCGGCCAGGTGACGAACCCGCTGTGGTACTCGGCCGAGACCCACCCCCGGCGTCTCGCGTACCTCGCCGCCGCCCAGGCGAACCAGGTCCGCAAGTACCGCCGGTACCACCCGTGGCCGGCGCGGGGGGCGCAGGCGTGAGCGGCGAGGTCGGGGTGATCGGCGGCGTGGGCCCCGCGGCGACGGTGAGCTTCCTCGACCTCGTCGTGCGGCACACCGACGCCGGGCGGGACCAGGACCACGTCGACATGGTGGTGCTGCAGCACGCGTCCATCCCCGACCGCACCGCGTACATCCTCGGCGACTCGCCCGACGACCCCGGGCCGGTCATGGCCGCCGACGCGCGCCGGCTCGAGGCGCTCGGCGTCGACTTCGTCGTCGTGCCGTGCAACACGGCGCACCACTTCACGGAGGAGGTCGCCGCCGCCGTCCGGATCCCGGTGCTGAGCATCGTCGACGAGACCGTCGACGAGGTCGCCGCGCGCCCCGGTGCGTCCGCCGTCGGCCTGCTCGTGACGAGCGGCACCCTCGCGTCCGGCGTCTACCAGCGGGCGGCCGCGGAGCGCGGGCTGGCCGTGGTCGAGCCGGAGGCGGACGAGCAGGCCCGCGTCATGTCGATCATCTACGACCAGGTGAAGGCCGGGCGCCCGGCCGACGTCGACGGCCTGCGCGCCGTCGCCGGGCGGCTGGCCGAGCGCGGGGCGGACGTCGTCGTGCTCGGGTGCACCGAGCTGTCCGTGGTGGCCCTCCAGCACGACCTGCTCGCCGACCCGCTGTTCGTCGACTCGCTCGACGTGCTCGCGCGCCGCACCGTCGTGCGGTCGGGGCGACGGCTGCGCGGCGACGCCGGCTGACCGGCGACGTCCGCGTCGCCAGGGCGGACGCGACGGAGGGCGGGACCCGCGGGTCCCGCCCTCCGTCGCGTCCCGGTGGCGTCAGCCGAGCTCGCTCGTCCCGCTGTACAGGTGCAGCACGGGCACGTGCAGCTCGTCGCGGGCGCGCGACGCCCAGTCCGTGTGGAACGTGTCCTCGACCAGGTGCGGGTAGGTGACGACGACGACCTCCCGGACGTCGCCCGCCGCGACCGCGGTACGCAGGGCCGGCAGCGGGTCGTCGTCGGTGATCTGGCCGGTGGCGTCCCGGCCGGCGGCGCGGAACGCGGCGACGCTGCCGTCGACCTGCTCCTGCGCGGTCGCGCGCGCCTGCGCGCGGCTCGGCTCCTTGCCGAGAGCGCGGTCCCACGCCTCGCGCAGCTCGCCGAGGCTGAGCGCGTCGACGATCCACGGCACGAGGGGCCGTTCGGTGTCGGCGGGGACGAGCACCCGGTAGGCGAGCTGCTCCTCCTCGTGCAGCGCGAGGATGTGGCGGACGTCGGCGTCGGCGAGCGTGTCCTCGGTGAGGACCAGGATCGTGTCGGTCACGCGCCCGAGCCTACGGGCGGGGCGCTGACCTCGCCGGACGTCGCACCGCCGGCTGCCGGGCCCCGCAGGTCCCACCGGGCGAGCAGCGTGCCGTCCGCGTGCAGCAGGTGCCGCAGCCGGGCACCCGCCGGCGACGCCAGCCGTGCCTCCCCGTCCAGGAGGCCGGGTGCGGCGGGCCCGGCGAGCAGGGGCGTCGTCGTCAGGCACAGCTCGTCGACGAGCCCCGCCGTCAGCAGGTCGCCCAGGAGCGTCGGGCCGCCCTCCGTGAGCACGTGCGGCAGCCCTCGGTCCGCGAGGGCGCCGAGCCCGGCGGCGAGGTCGAGGGCGCCGTCGCGCTCGGGGACCGCCAGCACGCGGTCCGCGCCGACCGCGGCGGTCGCCGCGTCCCGCCCGTCCCGTCCCGTGACGACGAACGGCGGGAGGCCGCCGGGGCGTACGTCGGGCGGCACCGCACCGCGACGTGTCACGACCGCCAGTGCGATCCGCGGTGCCCGGCCGAGCGCGGCGCGTGCGTCGCGGAGGTGCTCGGCCACCGGCAGCTCGCGGTACCCCTCGACGCGGACGGTCCCCGCGCCGACGAGCACGACGTCCGCGAGCGCGCGCAGCACGCGGAACATCCGGCGGTCCGCCGGGCTGCTGATCGACGCGGACCGGCCGTCGGGTCCCACGCCGGCGCCGTCGAGCGTCCCGACCATGTTGGCGCGCACGTACGGACCGGCCGGGTCCTCGGCGTCCGCGAACAGGGCGAGCAGGTCCGGCTCGCCCTCGCGCACCGGCAGCACGCCGGCCCGGTCGTGGGGGAGCAGCAGGTCGTAGGCGGGGGCGGGCAGCACGCGGTTCAGGCTAGGGGCTGCGGCCCGAGCACCTCGGCGAGCGACGCCACGTGGCCGACGACGACGACCGCGGGGTTCTGCACCCCGACCGCCCGGGCGCGGGCCGCGATGTCGGCGGCCGTGCCGAGGGTGGTCCGCTGCCCCGGCAGCGTGCCGTTCTCGACGACGGCCACGGGGGTCTGGCCGGCCAGACCGTGCGCGAGCAGGCGGTCCATGTGGTCGCCCAGGCGCGCGACGCCCATGAGCAGCACGAGCGTGCCCCGCAGCCGGGCCAGGGTCTCCCAGTCGGTCTCGGCGTCGTGGGCCGAGACGATCGTCACCTGCCGGGCCACGTGCCGGTGGGTCACGGGGACGCCCGCGGCCGCGGGCACGGCGATCGCACTGGTCACGCCGGGTACGACCTCGACCTCGACGCCGGCGTCGCGGCACGCCTGCAGCTCCTCGCCGCCGCGCCCGAGCACGAACGGGTCGCCGCCCTTGAGCCGGACGACGCGCTGCCCGGCCTGCGCGCGCTCCACGAGCAGCCGGTTGATCTCGTCCTGGGTGAGGGTGTGCGCGTGCGGGGCCTTGCCCGCCTCGACGACCTCCACCCCGGCCTCGAGCTCGTCGAGCAGCGCGCGCGGCGCGAGGCGGTCGACCACCACGACGTCGGCCTCGGCGAGCGCGCGTCGACCACGGGTCGTGATGAGACCCGGGTCGCCGGGGCCGCCGCCGACGAGCGTCACACGCCCCGGTCCGGGCCTGTGCCGCCGGACGGGCAGCGCGCCCGCGTCGAGCAGGCCCTGGAGGGCTCCGCGCAGCGCGACCGCGCGGCGGGGGTCGCCGCCCGCGGTCACCGCCACCGTGACGTCGCCCGCGCGGGCCACGGCCGGCGTCCACGCCGTCGACGCGGCGGCGTCGTCGGCGCGCACGCACCACGTCCGCGCGGCCTCCGCGTCGGCCGCGACCGTGTCGTCGGTGCGGCGGTCGCCGGTGGCCGTGTGCACGAGCCACGCACCGTCGAGGTCGCCCGGCGCGTACTCGCGCGCCTCCCAGCCGATGGCACCGGCACCCGCGAGCTCGGCCAGCTCCTCGCACAGCGCGGGCGCGACGACGTGGACGTCGGCGCCGTCGGTGAGCAGGCCACGGGCGCGGCGGGCGGCGACGGGACCGCCGCCGACCACGACGACGCGGCGCCCGGTGACGTCGAGCAGCAGCGGGTGCCGGGCGGTCATATGCCGGCCCCCGCCAGCCAGTCGTCGTCCCGCTCGTCCGCACGGACGGGCGCCAGCCGGTCGAGCAGCGTCGGGCCCACCATCCCGGCGGCCAGCGTGCTGCCGTCCGCGGGGTCGACGAGCAGGAACCCGCCCGTGCGCCGGTGCGTCGCGTAGTCGTCGAGGACGACGGGCTCGGCGAGCCGCACGCGGACGCGCCCGATGGCGTTGAGGCCGAGCGAGCGCGGCGCGGCGTCGGACGACGTGTCCGTGGCGTCGATCGTGCGCACCGTGTCGACCGGGTCCCACTGCTCGACGGTGAGGGTGTCGACGTCGAGGCGGGCGTCGACCTCGCGCAGCAGCGCCCGCACGGTGCGGGTACCGGTCCGCACGAGCACCCGCGCCCCGGCGACGGAGCGACGCTCGGTGAGCCAGCAGACCGTCCCGACGAGGTCCTGGCCCGTGCGCACGTGCTCCTGCGCGGGCACGAGCACGTCGCCCCGCGACACGTCGAGGTCGTCCGCGAGCCGCACCGTGACCGACCGCGGTGCCTCCGCCTGCGTGAGGGGCCCGTCGAAGGTGTCGATGCCGACCACGCGGCTCGTCCGGCCGGACGGGAGGACGCGCAGCTCGTCGCCGACCCGCACCAGACCCGACGCGACCTTGCCGGCGTACCCGCGGTAGTCCGGGTGGTCGGGCGTGCGCGGGCGGATGACGTACTGCACCGGCAGCCGCAGGGGCTCCGCGGCCGCGTCGCGGCCGACCGGCACCTGCTCGAGCAGCTCGAGCAGCGTCGGGCCGTCGTACCAGGGCGTGCGGTCCGAGCGCAGCACGACGTTGTCGCCGTCGAGCGCGGACAGCGGCACGGCGTGCACGTCCGGCAGCCCGAGCACGTGCGCGTAGTCGGCGAACTCCCGCGCGATCGCGGTGAACGTCGCCTGGTCGAAGCCCACGAGGTCCATCTTGTTCACCGCGAGCACGACGTGCGGGACGCCGAGCAGCGCCGTGAGCGCGGCGTGCCGGCGCGTCTGCTCGAGCACGCCCTTGCGCGCGTCAACGAGGACGATCGCGAGCTCGGCTGTCGAGGCGCCCGTGACCATGTTCCGCGTGTACTGCACGTGCCCCGGTGTGTCGGCGAGCACGAACGCGCGGCGGGCGGTGGAGAAGTACCGGTAGGCGACGTCGATCGTGATGCCCTGCTCGCGCTCGGCGCGCAGGCCGTCGGTGAGCAGGGCGAGGTCGACCGCCGTGCCGTCGCCGCCGCGCGCCCGGGTCGCGCGCTCGACCGCGGACAGCTGGTCGGCCAGCACGGACTTCGTGTCGTACAGCAGGCGTCCGATGAGCGTGCTCTTGCCGTCGTCGACCGAGCCGGCGGTGGCCAGGCGCAGCAGGTCGCGCTGCGCGTGGTCGGCGGCGCCGCCCGCCGCGGGGAGGTCGGTCGTGGTCTGGGTGCCCATCAGAAGTACCCCTCGCGCTTGCGGTCCTCCATGGCGGCCTCGGAGGCCCGGTCGTCCGCGCGGGTCGCCCCGCGCTCGGTCAGCCGGCTCGACGCGACCTCGGCGATGACGTCGGCCACCGTCGCGGCGTGCGAGTCGACGGCCCCCGTGCAGCTCATGTCGCCGACGGTGCGGTAGCGCACGACGCGGCGCTCGACCACCTCGTCGGGGCGCGGGCCGCCCCAGTCGCCGGCGGTCAGCCACATCCCGTCGCGCGCGAACACGTCCCGCTCGTGCGCGTAGTAGATCTCCGGGAGCGGGATCCCCTCGCGCTCGATGTACCGCCACACGTCGAGCTCGGTCCAGTTCGACAGCGGGAACACGCGCACGTGCTCGCCGGGCTTGTGCCGGCCGTTGTACAGGTCCCACAGCTCGGGCCGCTGCCGGCGCGGGTCCCACTGCCCGAACTCGTCGCGCAGGGAGAACATCCGCTCCTTGGCGCGCGCCTTCTCCTCGTCGCGGCGCCCGCCGCCGAACACGGCGTCGAACCGGTGCTGCGTGATGGCGTCGAGGAGCGGCACCGTCTGCAGCGGGTTGCGCGAGCCGCCGGGGGTCTCCACCACGCGGCCGTCGTCGATGGCGTCCTGCACGCTCGCGACGACCAGGCGCAGCCCGTGCTCGGCGACGGTGGCGTCCCGGTACGCGATGACCTCGGGGAAGTTGTGCCCCGTGTCGACGTGCATGACGGGGAACGGCACGGGAGCCGGCCAGAACGCCTTGCGGGCCAGGTGCAGCATCACGATCGAGTCCTTGCCGCCGGAGAACAGCAGCACGGGACGCTCGAACTCGCCGGCGACCTCCCGCATGACGTGGATCGCCTCGGACTCCAGCGCGTCGAGCTGGGTCAGGCGCGCCGGTGCCGCCGTGGCCGCGCCGGGCAGGGTCGTGGTGCTCGTCGTCATGTGTGCAGCCCGCATTCCGTCTTGTTCGTGCCTGCCCAGCGCCCGGCGCGCGCGTCCTCGCCCGGGGCGACGGGACGCGTGCAAGGGGCGCAGCCGATGGAGGCGTAGCCGGCCTCGCGCAGGGGGTTGAGGACGACGTGGTGCTCGGCGACGTACGCGTCGACGTCGTCCTGCGTCCACGCCGCGAGGGGGTTGAGCTTCACCTTCGACCGCTTGGCGTCCCAGCCCACGACAGCGATGTCGGACCGCGTCGGGGCGTCCTCGCGGCGCATCCCGGTGACCCACGCCGTGTACGGCGCGAGGCCCCGCTCGAGCGGCTCGACCTTGCGCAGCGCGCAGCACAGGTTCGGGTCGCGCTCGTGCAGCCGGGGCCCGTGCGCGGCGTCCTGCTGCTCGACGGTGAGCAGCGGCAGGACGGTCCGCAGCCGGACGTCGGTGAAGTCGGCGTAGTAGTCGCGCGTGCCGATGGTCTCCGCGAAGTGGTAGCCGGTGTCGAGGAAGATCACGTCGATGCCCGGCACCGTCTTCGCGGCGAGGTCGACGAGCACCTCGTCGCCCATCGACGACGCGACGACCAGGTCGGGGCCGAACCGGTCCGCGGCCCACCGCAGGATCTCGCCGGGGTGCGCGCCCTCCAGGTCGCGCCCGGCCTGCTCGGCGAGGGCGCGCAGCTCGTCGGGAGCGACCCCGGTCAGGGGGCCGGCGACGGCGTTCACCGCGCGCCCACCAGACCGACGAACCGCAGCGCGAACGCGCGCCGGCACTCGCGGCACTCCCACTCGCCGTGCCGCTCCCCGGCGGGGAACAGGTCCTCGCCGGCGCAGAACGGGCAGTAGTAGGGAACCGCCCGCTGCCCGAAGCCGTCGCCGCTCATCGCAGGTCCTCCTCGTCCGCCCGGTGCGCCCACTCGGCGAAGAGCTCGCCGTCGAACCGCTGCTCGTCGTACCGGCGCGTCACGCGCTCGACGTAGTCCGGCAGCTCGGCCGCCGGCACGCGCAGGCCGCGCAGCGTGCGCCCGAGACCGCTCGTGAGGCCCAGCCCGCCGCCGAGGTGCACCTGGTAGGCGTCGGACCCGTCCGGTGCGAGCACGCCCTTGAGGCCGATGTCGGCGACCTGGATCCGTGCGCAGGAGTTCGGGCAGCCGTTGAGGTTGATCGTGATCGGCTGCTCGAAGTCCGGCATCCGCCGCTCGAGCTCGTCGACCAGCGCGGCGGCCCGGGCCTTGGTCTCGACGATCGCCAGCTTGCAGAACTCGATGCCCGTGCAGGCCATCGTCCCGCGCCGGAACGTCGAGGCGGCGCGGACGCGCAGCCCGATCGCCTCGAGGCCCTCGACCAGCGCGTCCACGCGCTCGGGCAGCACGTCGAGCACGACGAGCTTCTGCTCGACGGTGAGCCGGACGCGGTCGGATCCCGCCGCCGCCGCGAGGTCGGCGACCTGGGCGAGCAGCGGCCCGGAGACCCGGCCCACCGTGGGCGCGGCGCCCACGTACCGCAGGCCGTCGACCTGCTCGTGCACGCCGACGTGGTCCCGCCGGCCCGACGGGGGCGGGGGCGGCTCGGGCCCGTCGGGCAGGGTGTACCCGAGGTACTCGCGCTCGAGCACGTCGCGGAAGACCTCGGCGCCCCAGTCCGCGACGAGGAACTTCAGCCGCGCGCGGTTGCGCAGCCGGCGGTAGCCGTAGTCCCGGAAGATCCCGGTCACGCCGGCCCACACCTCGGGCACCTGCTCGAGCGTGACGAACGCGCCCAGCCGCACGGCGAGCTTCGGGTTGGTCGACAGCGCCCCGCCGACCCACAGGTCGAAGCCGGGGCCGAGCTCGGGGTGCACCACGCCGACGAACGACACGTCGTTGATCTCGTGCGCCACGTCGTGGTGCGGCGAGCCGCTGATGGCGGTCTTGAACTTGCGCGGCAGGTTGGAGAACGCGGGGTCGCCGATGAAGCGGCGCGTGATCTCCTCGACGGCCGGGGTGCCGTCGATGATCTCGTCCTTCGCGACGCCGGCGACGGGGGAGCCGAGCACGACGCGCGGCGTGTCCCCGCACGCCTCCTGCGTGCTCAGGCCCACCGCCTCCAGGCGACGCCAGATCTCCGGCACGTCCTCGATGCGCACCCAGTGCAGCTGGATGTTCTGGCGGTCGGTGATGTCGGCGGTGCCGCGGCCGAACGTGGTCGACACGTCGGCGATCGCCCGCAGCTGCGGGACCGAGAGGGCGCCGCCGTCGCAGCGGACCCGGAGCATGAAGTACTCGTCGTCGAGCTCGTGCGGCTCGAGCGTGGCGGTCTTGCCGCCGTCGATGCCGGGCTTGCGCTGCGTGTACAGCCCCCACCAGCGCATGCGGCCCCGGAGGTCCTCGCCGGGGATCGAGGCAAAGCCCTCGCGGGCGTAGACGGTCTCGATGCGGTGCCGCACGTTGAGGCCGTCGTCCTCGAGCTTGAACTTCTCGTTGGCGTTCAGCGGCTCGCGCTCACCGAACGCCCACTGGCCCTCGGGTCGCTTGGGGGGTGCCACGACGGGTGTCTGCGCCACGGGGCGCCACCTTTCGGGGGGATCTCGGGGCGTGCTCGCGCATCCGCACGACGGGGGTGTCGTGTGCACGGACGGCGACCACGCGCCCGTGCAGGAAGGGACGGGGCGGGGTCAGCGGTTCCGCGGACAGCACGCACACGGGACCGCGACGGCGCGACAGCACCGACACGTGAGGGAGGTCCCGTGGAAGATCACCGGACGAGAGTGTCACGCGTCCGCGTGACTCGGCACCATCCGTCCGGATGACGAGACGCGTGTTCGACAGGTGGACGAGCGTCCGGGCGCACGGGGCGGCACCGTCGCGTCGCGCCCGCCGCCGTATCCTGGAGCGTGTGACTCCCGCCGTGCCGGCCTCGCTCACCGCGCGCCGCCCCCAGGTGCCCGCGGACCGCCTGCTCGCCGAGCTCGTGCCCCCGCGCCACTTCGCGGACGAGTCGTTCGACACCTACCGCCCGGACCCCGCGCACGCGTCCCAGGCGCGGGCCCTCGCCCGCCTGCGCGAGGTCGGGGACACGCTCGCCCGGCCCGCGGCCCGCAGCGGCTGGTTCGGTCGCCGGCGTGCGGCGCAGGCCCCGGCGGTCTACCTCGACGGCGGGTTCGGGGTCGGCAAGACGCACCTGCTCGCGTCCCTGGCGCACGCCGTGGGCACCGAGCAGGCGGCGTTCGGCACGTTCGTCGAGTACACGAACCTCGTCGGGGCGCTCGGGTTCGGACCGACGGTGGAGGCGCTCGGCGCGAAGCGGCTCGTGTGCATCGACGAGTTCGAGCTCGACGACCCGGGCGACACGGTGCTCATGTCGCGCCTGCTGCGCGAGCTGGCCGACCGGGGCGTCGCGCTGGCGGCGACGTCGAACACGCTGCCCGAGTCGCTGGGCGAGGGCCGCTTCGCCGCCGAGGACTTCCTGCGGGAGATCCAGGCGCTGGCGGACCGGTTCGAGGTGATCCGCATCGACGGCGAGGACCACCGGCACCGGGCCGCGACGACGCACGCCGCCACCGTGCCGGACGCGCGCCTGCGGGCGGTCGTGGCCGGCCGCGACGACGCGACGCTCGACGACCTCGGCGCCCTGCTCGAGCACCTGTCCCAGGTCCACCCGAGCCGCTACGGCGCGCTGCTCGACGGGGTGGGCCTCGTGGCGCTGACCGACGTGACGCCGGTGGACCGTCAGGACGTCGCGCTGCGGCTCGTCGTGCTCGTCGACCGCCTGTACGACCGCGACGTGCCCGTGCTCGTCGCACGCGAGGGCGTCACGGACGCCGGGCTCGACCTGTTCACGCCCGAGATGCTGCGGGGCGGCTACCGCAAGAAGTACTACCGGGCGCTGTCCCGGCTCGGGGCGCTCGCCGCCGAGGGGGCGGCGCTCGCCGTGGAGCAGCCGGCCGCCTGACGTGCCGCACCCCGTGCCGGACCTCGACCGGTGCGGCACGGGACGCGGCGCGGGCTAGGCCAGGACGACGACGCTGCGCGCGGGCAGCTCCACGACCACCGGGGCGTCCGGGTGCTCCGCCGGCTGCACGGCACCGCCGTCCCACGCCGCACGGACCTCGACCGGCGCGGAGAGCGGCACCGGCACGGCGGCGGGCTCGTGCGCCAGGTTCAGCACCACGCGCGCGTCCCCGCGGTGCAGCACCAGCGCGCCCTGCCACGGCCCGTCGCCCTGACCCTCCACGGCGTGCACGTCGAGCGCGACCCGGCTCCGGTCGCCCGAGGCCAGGTCCGGCACCTGGCGGCGCAGAGCGACGAGCTCGCGGTACCAGTCGAGCAGGCGCGCGTGCTCCGGCTGCCCGGGCTCGGACCAGTCGAGGCGGCTGCGCTCGAACGTCGTCGGGTCCTGCGGGTCGGGCACCTCGATCTCGCCGCCGTACAGGCTCTCCCAGCCGTGCCCGCCGAACTCCTTCGTGCGGCCCTCGCGGACCGCCTCGGCCAGCTCGGGCTCGGGGTGGTCGGTGAAGAACATCCACGGCGTGCGCGCGCCCCACTCCTCGCCCATGAACAGCAGGGGCGTGAACGGGGAGAGCAGCACGAGCGCGGCCTGCGCGGCGAGCCCGCCGGCGTCGACGCGCGACGACGGACGGTCGCCGAGCGCGCGGTTGCCCACCTGGTCGTGGTTGGCGTCGAAGACGACGAACCGGTGGCCGTCGACGTCGTCGGGGACGGGCCGCCCCCAGGGCTCGCCGCGGAACGTCGACATCTGCCCGGCGTGGACGAACACCCCCGTCAGGGCCGTGCGCAGCGTCTCGGGCGAGCCGAAGTCGACGTAGTACCCGTGCCGCTCGCCGGTCACCAGCGCGTGGATGCTGTGGTGCACGTCGTCCGCCCACTGGCCGGTCATGCCCCACCCGCCCGCGGCGGTGGGCGTGACCGAGACGACGTCGTTGAGGTCGGTCTCGGCGACGAGGGAGAGCGGCCGGCCCAGCTCCTGCGACAGCGCGGCCACCTCGTCGGAGAGCTGCGCGAGCAGGTGCCGGTCGGACTCGTCGACCAGCGCGTGCACGGCGTCGAGGCGGAACGCGTCCACGTGGAAGTCCCGCGCGAAGCGCAGCACGCTGTCGACGATCCACCGCCGGACGTGCTCGGCGCCCTCCTGGTCGAGGTTGATCGCCGCGCCCCAAGGCGTGTGGTGCTCCTCGGTGAAGTACGGCCCGAACTCGTGCAGGTAGTTGCCCGACGGGCCCAGGTGGTTGTGCACGACGTCGAGGCACACCGCCAGGCCGCGCGCGTGCGCGGCGTCCACGAACGCCTGCAGCGCCGCCGGCCCGCCGTACGGCTCGTGCACCGCCCACAGCGCGACGCCGTCGTACCCCCAGCCGTGCCGGCCGTTGAAGCCCGCGACGGGGAGGAGCTCGACGACGTCGACCCCGAGCCCGACCAGGTGGTCGAGCCGCTCGATCGCGGACGTCAGCGTGCCCTCGGGCGTGAACGTGCCGACGTGCAGCTCGTAGAAGACCTTGCCGCGCACGTCGACGCCGCTCCAGCCCGCGTCGGTCCAGGCGAACCGGCCCGCGTCGAACACGCGTGCCGCACCGTGCACGCCGTCCGGCAGCCAGGCCGCACGGGGATCCGGACGGGCGGGCCCGCCGTCGAGCGCGAAGGCGTAGTCGGTGCCGTGCGGCAGCGGCCCACCCGCCCGCCACCAGCCGTCGCCGGCGGCGTCCATCGGCACCCGCACACCGGGGCCGCGCGCGTCCGCCCGGGCACCGCCGACGTCGACGCCCTCGGGGGCGCCCGACGGCAGCACGAGCTCGACGCGGCCGGCGGCGGGCGCCCACACCTCGGGGACGTAGGTCATCTCAGTGCTCCTCGTGCACGAGCAGGGCCACCGGCAGGCGCTCGAGCAGCTCGGCGACCGGCTGCACACCCCCCGGCACGGAACGGTCGGTGAGGACGTCGTGCCACGTGCCCTCGGGCAGCGCGACCGTGTGGTCCGCCCACCCGCCGAGGCGCTCGACCGCGGCGGCCAGGCGCGTCGCGACGACCGCGACCCGCGGCTGACCCGCCACCGTGCGCGCGTACGTGAGCGTGTGCCCCGAGGAGTGGGGGAGCGGGACGAAACCCGCGTCCGGCCCCACGAACGCCTCCGGCAGGTCCCGGCGCAGCCGCACGGCTCGGGACGTGACGAGCATCTTCTCGTCCGCCAGCGACCGGGCGCCCGCGCCCCCGTCGAGCCGCTGCAGGCGGGCGGCGAGCGCGTCCGCGTCCACGGGCCGGCGGTTGTCCGGGTCGACGAGCGACAGGACGGGGACCTCGGTGCCCTGGTACACGTCCGCGATCCCGGGCAGCGTCAGCTGCACGAGCTTCGTGCCGAGGGTGGCGGCCCGGACGGCCTCGTGCGTGCGGGCGTCCCACGCGGCCAGCAGCTCGAGCACGGCCGGGTCGGCGATCGCACGCGCGGCGGTGCCGAGCACGGCCTCCTCGTACGCGGTGTCCGGGGCCGTCCACGACGTGCGGGACTTCGCCTCGCGGATCGCCTTCGTCAGGTACTCGACGAGGCGCTGCTCCTCGATCGGCGCGTCGCCGTCCCACGTGCCGACGAGCGTCTGCCACAGCAGGTACTCGGTGCGCCCGTCGAGCAGCGCACCGCGGTAGCCGGCGGTGGCACGGCGCAGGTCGTCCACGAGCGCCGCCCACTCCGTCGGCAGCTCGGACAGCACGCCGATGCGGGCACGCGTGTCCTCGCCGCGCTTGGTGTCGTGCGTCGAGAGCGTCGTCATGCCCAGGGGCGTGGCGACCTGCGCGCGCGAGGCCCAGGCGGCGAGGTCCGTCGGGGTGAACGCGAACCGGTCGGGCTCGCCGCCGACCTCGCACAGCGCGACGAGGTGCGTCCATCGGTAGAACGCGGTGTCCTCGACGCCCTTGGCCATGACGGCGCCGCACGTCTGCTGGAAGCGCACCACCAGCTCGTCCCGGCGCGGGTCGCGGGTGCGGCCGGCGGAGCCGACCTCGCGGCCCAGCAGCAGGTCCACCAGCACGGACATCGTCTCGTGGCGCTCCGCCGGCAGACGACGGCGCGCACGCTCCGCCGCGGCCTGCAGGACCGCGACCTGCTCGTGCGACGGCGTCTCGCCCGGCACGACGTAGGCGCGGTAGCGGTCGAACGCGACGAGCAGCTCGACGAGGCACTCCTCGAGGGACCGCCACGTGTGGTCCCGCAGACGCAGGTCCTCGTGGCAGATCTCCGCCGCGATCGTCGTGAGGCGGTGCACCTCCGCGTACAGGGGGCCGTCGACGATCTGCCGCTTGGCCTCGTCGACCAGCCGCTCGAACGCGTCGGGCTCGTCGCCCGTGTACCGGTGCATGAGCGCACCGAGCCGCGCCGCGCCCCCCGGGTCGGTGAACGTCTGCTGGATCCGCCACAGCGCCTCGTAGCCGGTGCTGCCCGCGGTGTCCCAGTCGCCGGGCAGCTCCTCCTCGCCGGCGAGGATCTTCTCGACGACGACCCAGGCGCCGTCCGTGGCCTCGCGCAGCCGCGAGAGGTAGCCCCCGGGGTCCGCCAGACCGTCGGGGTGGTCGATGCGCAGCCCGTCGATCACGCCGTCGCGCAGCAGCCGCAGCACGAGCGCGTGCGTCGCGTCGAACACCTCGGGGTCCTCGACGCGGATCGCGACGAGGGTGCCGACGTCGAAGAACCGCCGGTAGTTGAGCTCCTCGTCCGCGACCTTCCAGTACGCGAGCCGGTAGTGCTGCCGCTCGACGAGCTCGCCCAGCGGCAGCGCCTCCGTGCCGGCCCGGACGGGGAAGACGTGGTCGTGGTAGCGCAGCACCCAGGTGGTGCCGGCGCCGGGCACGTCCTCCTCGACCAGGCGCAGCTCGTCGCGGGCGAGGACGGCACCGATGCGGTCGCCGAGCACCGGCATGAGCACGGCGCCGTCGCCGGACGACCAGTCGACGTCGAACCACGCCGCGTACGGCGACTCCGGGCCGTGCGTGAGCACGGACCACAGCGCGCGGTTGTGCCACACGGGCGTGGGCACGGCCATGTGGTTCGGCACGATGTCGAGGACCAGGCCGAGCCCGGCCTCGTGGGCGACGTCCGCGAGGCGGCGCAGCGCGTCCTCGCCGCCGAGCACGGGGGAGATCTCGTCGTGGTCGACGACGTCGTAGCCGTGGGTCGAGCCGGGGGCGGCCGTCAGCACGGGGGAGAGGTAGACGTGCGTGACCCCGAGGGACGCGTAGTAGGGCACGCGCGCCGCGACGTCGTCGAACGTCAGGTCGGCCCCGAGCTGGACGCGGTACGTCGAGACCGGGACCTTGTGCGGCGACCGGACGAGGCGGCGCTCGGGCGTGGTCCAGGTATCCGTCACTGCACCGCACCCGTCGCGCGCGCCGAGTCGCGCGCCGCCGTCGCAGCCGAGGGGGCCGCACCGGTCCCCGGACCGCCCGGCGTCTCGGTCATCGGCGGGCGCGTGAGCACGACCATCGAGCGCGGCGCGATCTCGAGCTTGCCGCGCGCGTCGATCTCCGTGCCGATCGCGACCGTCGAGTCCGTGTCGAGGACCGCCGTCCACACCTGGCCGTACTCGGCCGCCGGGATCTGGAACTGGCGCTTCTCCCAGTGCCCGTTGAACAGCAGCAGGAAGCTGTCGTCCACGACGTCCTCGCCGCGCATGTCCGGCTCGGCGATCGCGTCGCCGTTGAGGAACACCTGGACGGCGAACGCGTGGTCGGCGTGCCACGCCGAGTCCTCCATGTGCTCGCCGCCCGGGGACAGCCACGCGATGTCGTGCAGGTCGGACTCCCCGCCGTGGTCCGGCGAGCCGGCGAAGAAGCGGCGCTGACGGAAGACGGGGTGGTCCCGGCGCAGGCGCACGAGCCGCCGCGAGAACTCCAGGAGCGACAGGCGGTCCTCGTCGAGGTCCCAGTCCATCCAGGTGATCTCGTTGTCCTGGCAGTACCCGTTGTTGTTGCCGCCCTGCGTGCGCCCGATCTCGTCGCCGTGCGCGATCATCGGCACGCCCTGCGAGAGCAGGAGCGTGGCGAGGAAGTTGCGCTGCTGCCGCGCGCGCAGCCGGTTGACCTCCGGGTCGTCCGTCGGCCCCTCGGCGCCGCAGTTCCAGGACCGGTTGTGGCTCTCGCCGTCCCGGTTGTCCTCGCCGTTCGCCTCGTTGTGCTTCTCGTTGTACGAGACGAGGTCCTTCAGCGTGAACCCGTCGTGCGCGGTGACGAAGTTGATGCTCGCGATGGGACGGCGGCCGGTGTGCTCGTACAGGTCGGACGAGCCCGACAGCCGGCTCGCGAACTGCCCGAGCGTCTGCGGCTCGCCGCGCCAGAAGTCGCGCACCGTGTCGCGGTAGTCGCCGTTCCACTCCGACCACAGCGGCGGGAACCCGCCGACCTGGTAGCCGCCGTCGCCGAGGTCCCACGGCTCGGCGATGAGCTTGACCTGGGAGACGACCGGGTCCTGCTGGACGATGTCGAAGAACGCCGACAGGCGGTCCACCTCGTGGAACTGCCGGGCGAGCGTCGCCGCGAGGTCGAACCGGAACCCGTCGACGTGCATCTCGGTCACCCAGTAGCGCAGCGAGTCCATGATCAGCTGCAGCACGTGGGGGGACCGCATGAGCAGCGAGTTGCCCGTGCCGGTCGTGTCGAAGTAGTGCGCCGGGTCCTCGTCGACGAGCCGGTAGTAGCTGGCGTTGTCGATGCCGCGGAAGCTCAGCGTCGGGCCCAGGTGGTTGCCCTCGGCGGTGTGGTTGTAGACGACGTCGAGGATGACCTCGATGTTCGCGTCGTGCAGCGCCTTGACCATCGACTTGAACTCCTGCACCTGCTGGCCGGAGGTCGTCAGCGAGGAGTACGCGTTGTGCGGCGCGAAGAAGCCGATCGTGTTGTAGCCCCAGTAGTTCGACAGGCCGCGCTCCTGCAGCGTCGGGTCGTTGACGAACTGGTGCACGGGCATGAGCTCGATCGCGGTCACGCCGAGGCTCGTCAGGTGCTCGATGACGGCGGGGTGCGCGATGCCCGCGTACGTGCCACGCAGCTCCTCGGGCACCGCCGGGTGCAGCTGCGTCAGGCCCTTGACGTGCGCCTCGTAGATGACCGACTCGTGGTACTGGTGCTGCGGCGGGCGGTCGTGGCCCCAGTCGAAGAACGGGTTCACGACGACCGACGTCATCGTGTGGTCCTTCGAGTCCTCCTCGTTGCGCTCCTCGGGCGCGTCGAAGCGGTAGGAGAACAGCGAGGCGTCGCCGTCGATCTGCCCGTCGATCGCCTTGGCGTACGGGTCGAGCAGCAGCTTCGAGGGGTCGCAGCGGTGGCCCTGCGCCGGGTCGTAGGGGCCGTGCACACGGAACCCGTAGCGCTGGCCGGGGGCCAGGCCGGGCACGTAGCCGTGCCACACGAAGGCGTCGACCTCGGGGAGGTCGATGCGGGTCTCGCTGCCGTCGGCGTCGATGAGGCACAGCTCGACGCGCTCCGCCACGCCGGAGAACAGGGCGAAGTTGGTGCCCGTCCCGTCGTACGTGGCGCCGAGGGGGTAGGGGCGTCCGGGCCAGATCTGCATGGTGGACAGCGTGCCAGCGAGCGGTCGGGTCGGCCTGTCGAGCGGGACCCCCGGGCGCCGCGACGACCAAGGTCACAGCGCCGCCGCCGTCGTCAGCCGATCGACACCAGCGAGCGCACGTCGTCGTCGGGGAGGGTCTGCGCGACCGCCGCGACCGTGACCTCCTCGAGCACCGCCACGCCGCCGTGCACGGTGAGGAAGGCGGTGTCCGACGCGTCGCGGCCCGTGGCGACCCGCACGAGGGACGCGCGCGGGGCGAGCGTCGTCGCGTCCACGACACGCCAGGCGCCGTCGACCCACGCCTCGGCGACCGCGTGGAAGTCCATCGGCGCGAGCCCCGGGGCGTAGACCGCCACCAGGCGCGCCGGCACGTCGAGCGCGCGCAGCAGCGCCACGACGAGGTGGGCGTAGTCGCGGCAGACGCCGCGCCGTGCGAGCAGCGTGCTCACGGCGCCGTCGGTCGGCTGGCTCGACCCCGGCACGTACGCGAGCTGCGTGCCGACCCACGACGACACGGCGGCGAGCAGGTCGGCGCCCGCGAGCCCCGCGAACTGGGCGCGTGCCGTGGGACCGAGGGTGTCGGACTCGCAGTAGCGGCTCGGCCGCAGGAACCACAGGCGGTCCGGCTCGTCGGTCCCGGGCGGCTGCGCGCCGGCCCCGGGCACCGTCGCGCGGTAGTCGACGACGAGCGTCCCGGGCTCCGCGGTCACCACGTGCAGGCGGGTGCCGTGCGGCCCCGCGAGCTCGCGGACGGTGGCCGGGACGCCGTCGAGCGTCACCGCCAGCTCCTCCTGCGGGTCGTGCCCGAGGGCCACGGCCACCTCGAGGACGAGGGTCGCGGCCGAGCGGACCGTCACGGACAGGTGGGCGGAGACGTCGCGCTGCACGGACCCATGCTGCCGTGCGCCGGGCCCCGGCCGCGCGGAGACTGGGTGAAGCGTTTCGCCGGTTCGGTCCCTTCTGCCGTCTCAGGACGGTCGGCTACCGTGACCGGGTCGCCGGGGACCTCCTGGGCCGAGCGGTGCAGGAGCACCACGAGCGTGAACGAGGGTGAGATGACCGGACCGTCGCCGAGCACGCCGCGGCTCACCGTCGTCGTCCCGACGTTCAACGAGGCGCCGAACGTGCCCGAGCTCGTCCGTCGTGTCGCCGCCGCGACCCGGGGGCTCGACGCCGAGCTGCTGTTCGTCGACGACTCGACCGACGACACCGCGGACGTCGTGCGCGCGGTCGCGCCGACCGCGGGCATGCCCGTGCGGGTCCTGCACCGCGAGGACCCGGTGGGCGGGCTGGGCGGCGCCGTCGCCGAGGGTCTGCGCGCCTCGTCCGCGCCGCTGTGCCTGGTGATGGACGGCGACCTGCAGCACCCGCCCGAGCTGATCCCCACCATGGTGGCGCGGGCCGCCGAGGACGACGTCGACGTCGTCGTCGCCTCGCGGTACGTCGGCGACGGCAGCAGCGCCGGCCTCTCCGGCGCGGTGCGGCAGGCGGTGTCGTCCACGTCCACCGCGGTCACCCGCGCCATGTTCCCGGTGCGGCTGCGGGACTGCTCGGACCCGATGACGGGCTTCTTCCTCGTGCGGCGCAGCGCCGTCGACCTCGAGGTCCTGCGCCCCCGCGGCTTCAAGATCCTGCTCGAGATCCTCGCCCGCCACCCCATGCGGGTCGTCGAGGTGCCGTTCGTGTTCGGGGAGCGGTTCGCGGGACGCTCGAAGGCGAACGTCGCCCAGGGGCTGCACTTCCTCTGGCAGCTCGGCGGGCTGCGCTTCGGCCGCATGTCGCGGTTCGCGATCATCGGCGGCTTCGGCGCGCTGGTGAACGTCGCGGTCGTCGCGGCGCTGACCTCGCTCGGCGCCGGCTGGCTCCTCGCCGCGATCGTCGCGGCCGAGCTCACGATCGTCGGCAACTTCCTGCTGCAGGAGCGCTTCGTGTTCCGCGACCTGCGGCACGAGGGCAAGGGCGCCTGGGCACGGTTCGGGCAGTCGTTCACGTTCAACAACGTCGAGACGCTCCTGCGGATGCCGGTCATGGCCCTGCTGGTGGAGACGATGCACGTGGCGGCCGTGCTCGCGACGGCCATCACCCTCGTCGTCGCGTTCGTCGCCCGCTTCACGTTCCACTCCCGGATCGTCTACCGGCCGCGCGCGAGCCGTCGCCGCGTGCGCCTGACCACGCCGGCGGCCGCCGCCGTCGCCGCAGCGGACCGTCCCGACGCGGTGACGCCGCTGCTCGGCGAGCCCGACGTCGTGCTGCCGTCCGACCGCGCCTGACCGTCACCGCCGCTCTCGCCTGGCGCCGCGGGCCCCGAGGGCCCAGCATCGACACCACCCACGCCGGGCGGCCACGGCCGTGCGGCGGTCACGCGCGAGCGGAGGAGCGATGAGCACGCAGCAGCCCGAGATCGACCGCACCCTGCTGGCGACGTACCTCGCGGACCACGTCGCCGGCGCCTCGGCCGTGATCTCGCGCCTGACCCGGCTGAGCCAGGTCGAGGAGATCGGGGACATGCGCGCCCCGCTGGCACGTCTCGCCGACGAGCTGCGGGAGGAGCGGGCGACGCACGTCGCCACCGCGCAGGACCTGGGCCTGCCGCTGTCGCGGTGGAAGGCGCTGGCCGCCGCGCTCGGCGAGCGCGTCGCACGGCTCAAGCCGAACGGGCGGGTCGTCGGCCGCTCGCCGCTATCCCTCGTGCTCGAGCTGGAGATCGTCCGGTCCGGGCTGGAGGGCAAGCGCATGGGCTGGGTGACGCTGCGCGAGCACGCCGACCAGCTGGGGCTCGACGAGGCCCGGATCGAGCGGTTCGTGGAGCGCTCGCGGGACCAGGCGGAGCGCATCGAGCACCTGGCCTCCCGTGCGCGGGAGAAGGCGTTCGCCCCGCACCTGGGCACGTCGTCGAGCGACGACGCCTGACCCGGCGCGCGTAGGCTCGCCGACGCCGGGCGGGCGGGCCGCCCGCCGCCACGGGGAGGCACGCATGCCGGACGCGGAACCGCTGTACGACTGGCTCGCGCACGTCGCCGACGTGCTCGGCGTGGACCGGGCGCTGGTCGAGGAGACCACGCCGCCCGTGCTCGGCATGGTCCGCGACGTGGCGCACGGCGTCGTGCGCCCGGCGGGCCCGATGACCGCGTTCCTGGTCGGCGTGGCGGCGGGCAGTGCCGGCGGCGGCGCCGCGGAGACGGCGGCACGGGTGCGCACCGCGCTGGCGGAGGTGGAGCGCGAGCTGCGCGCGCGCGAGGCGACGCAGGGCTGACGCGCGGAGACGTTCAGCCCGTGCCGGGACCGGTGCGCCCGGCGGGACGGGCGTGCGGGACGGCACGGCGCGCCCGCGCCAGGTCGTCGGGCGCGTCGACGTCGAGCAGCTGGGCCGCGGGCAGCGGCACGGGCACGACGCGCAGGCCCGCCCACAGCGACCGCACGGGGCGGTCGGCGACCGGGCCGCGCAGCACGGCGGCGACGGCCGCCGTGCGGTACGCGGCGAGCAGGGGCTGGAGCCGGCCGTCGGGCTCCGCGGCCGCCGCGGCGTCGGCGTCGGGTGCGGCGTCGAGCGCCGCCAGGAGCGCGGGCACGGCACGTCCGGCGAACGGCTGGTCGCCGGCGACGGCGACGAGCACCCGCGCGTCCGGTGCGCGGGCGAGACCGGCGGCGAGGGCGGCGAGCGGGCCGGCGCCCGGCGGGTCCTCGCGGCACCACCGCACGTGCCGGGTGCGTGCGCGCACCGCGGCGGCGGGCGGGTCGGCGACGACCACGGTGGGCAGCGGGGCGAGGTCGGCGAGCAGCCGCTCCAGCACGGTGCGGCCCCCGACGTCCAGGGCGGTCTTGTCGCCGCCGCCCATGCGGCGCGAGGTGCCGCCGGCCGGGACGACGACCAGGACGTCGGGCCCGGGCGCGCTCACGTCCCCACCGTAGGCGTCGGCGAGCCGGGCGGGCGCTCGTCGTGACCGGCGCCCGCGAGTCCGGCGACGTACGCCGTGGCCGGGGCCGCGACGAGGTCCTCCGGGGCGCCGCGCTGGACGACCCGGCCGCCCTCGAGGACCGCCACCTCGTCGGCGAGGGCGCGCGCGTCGGCGAGGTCGTGCGTCACGAGCACGAGCGGCACCGCCCGGGTGCGCACGTGCCGGTCGGCCACCGCGCGGACGTGGGCGCGGGCGTGCGCGTCGAGCGCGGCGAACGGCTCGTCGAGGACGAGCGCGGCCGGCTCGACGGCCAGGGCTCGGGCCAGCGCGACCCGTTGCGCCTGCCCGCCCGACAGCCGGTCGGCGCGGGTGCGGACGTGCGCGGTCAGGCCGAGGTCGTCGAGCAGCGCGTCGGCGTGCCGGCGGGCGTCGCGCGCCCGCTCGCCGGCGGCTCGGCGGCCGAACGCGACGTTCTCGCGAGCAGACAGGTGCGGCACGAGGAGCACGTCCTGCAGGACGACGCCGAGCCCGCGCCGCTCGGGGGGCAGGTCGACGCCGGAGGTCGCGTCCGTGAGCGTCCGGCCGCCGAGCCGCACGTGCCCGCTGCGGAGGGGGACGAGGCCCGCCAGGGCGGCGACGGCGGTGGACTTGCCCCCGCCGTTGGGCCCGAGGACGGCGAGCACCCGGCCGGGCGCGACGGCGAGGCGGACGTCGAGGCGCCACGTGCCGCGCTCGACGACGAGGTGCGCGTCGAGGCCGTCTCCGTGGCCGGGGGCGACGCGGCTCACGACGGCACCGTGGTGCGGGCCGGCGCCGTGCGCGCGCCCGTGATCCCGCCCACCCACCGGCCGCGCAGCGCGACCAGCACCGCGACGGACAGCACGAGCAGCAGCAGCGACATGGCGACGGCGGCCTGCGGGTCGGTGTCGAGCGCGAGGTACACCGCGAGCGGCATCGTGCGCGTCGTGCCGGGGAAGCTGCCGGCGAACGTCAGGGTCGCCCCGAACTCGCCCAGCGCCCGGGCGAAGCACAGCGCGGCCCCGGCGGCGATGCCCGGCGCCGCGGCCGGCAGGGTCACCCGGCGCGTGACGTACCAGCGGGACGCGCCCAGCGTGGCGGCGGCGAGCTCGCGCCGCTCGTCCGTGCCGGCGATCGCGCCCTCGACGGCGAGGACGAGGAACGGCAGCGCGACGAACGTCTGCGCGAGCACGACCGCGGCGGACGTGAACGGCACCGTCACGCCGAACCACGCGTCGAGGTGGCGGCCGAGCAGCCCCTGACGCCCGAGCAGGAGCAGCAGCGCCACGCCGCCGACGACGGGCGGCAGGACGAGCGGCACCGTGACGAGGGCGCGCACGAGCGCCCGGCCGGGCAGGTCGGTCCGCGCGAGGACCCAGGCCAGCGGCACGCCGACCAGCACGCACAGCGCGGTGCTGACGCCCGCGGTGAGCAGCGACAGCCGCAGGGCGTCGAGGACCTCGGGCGCCAGGACGCGCGCGGCCAGGTCGCCCCACGGGGTCGCGACGACGAGCGCGAGGAGCGGGGCGACCAGCAGGACGAGCCCGAGCGCGGCCGGTGCGAGCAGCGCGACAGGGGCGCGGCGGCGGGTCACGGCGTGGTGAAACCCGCCGCGCGCAGCGCCTCGACGCCGGCGGGGGAGCGCAGGTGGTCGACGACGGCGCGCGCCGCCGCCGGGTTCGGCGCGTCGGGCAGGACGAGGGCCGGGTACGCCGTCGCCACCGCGTGCTCGGGGGGGACGGCGACGCCCTCGACGGCGTCGCCCCCGGCCAGGACGTCGGTGCGGAAGACGAGCGCGGCGTCCACCTCCCGCAGCCGGACCTTCGTGAGCACGGCCCGCACGTCCTGCTCGAGCGTGTCGGGCGCGGCGGTGACGCCGGCCGAGGCGAGGACCTCGGCCGCGACCGCGCCGCACGGCACCGACGGGTCGCACAGCGCCACCGTGAGGTCGGGGTCGGCGAGGTCGTCGAGCCCCGTGACGCCGCCGGGGTTCCCCGCCGGCACGGCGATCTGCAGGGTGTTGCGCGCCACGACGACGGGCTCGCCGCCGAGCGCGTCGGTCACGGTGGCCGTCGTCGCCTCGCTCGCCGTGACGAGGACGTCGGCCTGGGCGCCCGCGACGACCTGGGCGGCGAGCGTGGAGCTCGCCGCCGGGCTCGTGCGCACGTCCAGCCCCGGGTGGCGCGCCTCCAGCGCGGTCTCGACCTCGGCGAGGACGTCCGTCAGCGACGCGGCCGCCAGCACGACGACCGTGCCCGTGGGACCGGGGGAGGACGACCCGGCGGGGACCGCGGCACCGCCGCCCGCGCAGCCGGCGGCGAGGCACCCGGCCGCGAGGGTGGCGAGCGCCCCGCGGACGCGCACCGTCGTGCCGTTCACGCGCGCTCGACGTGCTCGACGGCGACGTTCGTCGCCTTGACCGACGCCACCGCGACGACGCCCGGCTCGAGCCCCAGCTCGTCGGCCGCCTCGCGGCTGATCAGCGACACCACGCGGTACGGCCCGGCCTGGATGTCGACCTGCGCCATCACGCCGTCGCGCACCACCCGGGTGACGATGCCGCGCAGGCGGTTGCGGGTGGAGTGCCGTGCGCGGCCGTCCTCGCCGGACCCCGCCTCGTCGGCGAGCTCCTGCGCGAGGCGCGCCAGGTCGACGCCGTCGATCTCGTGGCGGCCCGACGCCGTGCGGGTCGAGCGCAGCCGGCCCGCCTCCACCCAGCGGCGGACCGTGTCGTCGCTGACCGCCAGCAGACGGGCGGCCTCACCCACGCGGTAACGCATGCGGTCAGCGTAGGGCAGGCACCCGCTGCTGCGGCATCCGGCGGACGCGCACGCCGCAACCGCGGCGTTCGCCGCGCTCGACGCCGCCGTCCCGCGGGACCGCGCGACGCGCGGACTGCGGCCGTGCCTAGGGTGGCGCCGTGAGCCCGCACGACACGTCCCGCCGCACCGCCCCTGCGCGCCGCGTGCTGGTCGCCGACGTCACCGAGGAGGCCGTGGACGTCGCCGCGCTCGCGGACGCCGTGGCGGACGCCGCCGCGGGCGCGGTCGTGACGTTCGCGGGCGTGGTCCGCGACCACGACCACGGGCGCACCGTGACGGACCTCGAGTACGTCGCGCACCCGGACGCCGGTGCCGTCCTCGCCCGCGTGGTCGCCGCGGTCACCGAGGACGCGCCCGTCGACGCCGTCGCGGTGGTCCACCGCGTCGGCGCCCTCGCGCTCGGCGACTGCGCGCTGGGCGTCGCCGTGAGCGCCGCGCACCGGCAGGAGGCGTTCGCCGCGGCGGCGCGGCTCGTCGACGAGGTCAAGGAGCACCTGCCCGTGTGGAAGCGGCAGGTGTTCGACGACGGCACCCACGAGTGGGTCAACTGCGCCTGACGCCCGCGGCGTCCGGCGCGTCAGCCCCCCGCGAAGGGCGGCAGCACGTCGACGACCGCCGGCGCGCCCAGCAGCGCGTCCCGGTCGCGGTGCAGGGTGCCGTCCGCGAGCAGCGCGCACACGGCGAGCACGTCGCGCAGGGCGCCGCCGTGCCGCGCGGCGAGCGTGTCGAGGAGGGCGCCGACCGTGGTCCCGCCGGGCACGTCGACCCGTTCCTCCGCGACGCCCGCGGCCTCGTGCGCCGCCGCGAAGTACCGCACGGTGAGCGTGTGCACCGCCGCGCTCGTCCCGGTCATGTCAGCCTCCGATCGCGCTCATCGTGCGGGCCGGCTGCAGGAAGCCGACGTCGTCGATCCCGTGCCCCGGCTTCTTGCCCCACATCGCGGCGCGCCACGCCTCGGCGAGCGCCTCGTCGTCGGCGCCGGACCGCAGCAGACCCCGCAGGTCGTGCTCCTCGCGGGCGAACAGGCAGCTGCGCACCTGACCGTCCGCCGTCAGGCGGGTGCGGTCGCACGCCCCGCAGAACGGCCGGGTCACCGAGCCGATCACGCCGACGGTCGCCCCGGGACGCCCGCGCACGGTCCACGTCTCGGCGGGTGCGCCGCCGCGCGCCCCCTCGGGCTCGGGCTCGAGGTCGTACGCCGCCGTCAGGGCGTGGAGGATCTCCTGCGCCGTGACGAGCCCCGCGCGGTCCCAGGACCCGGCGGGGCCGAGCGGCATCTGCTCGATGAACCGCAGGTGGTAGCCGTGCTCGAGCGCCCAGGCCAGCAGCGGGACGGCCTCGTCGTCGTTGACGCCGCGCACGAGCACCGCGTTGACCTTGACCGGCCCCAGCCCCGCGTCCTGCGCGGCCCGCAGGCCGGCGAGCACGTCGGGCAGGCGGTCGCGGCGCGTGATCGCCGCGAACCGCTCGGGGCGCAGGGAGTCCAGCGAGACGTTGACCCGGCCCAGCCCGGCGGCGGCGAGCGCGCGGGCACGCTTGTCCAGCCCGAGGGCGTTGGTCGTCAGCGCGGTGCCGACGGGCGCGCCGTCGGTGGTCCGCAGGGCGGCGGTGGCCGCGACGATGCCCTCCAGCCCGCGGCGCAGCAGGGGCTCGCCACCGGTGAACCGGACGTCGCGGACGCCGAGCCGCTCGACCGCGACGCGCACGAGGCGCACGACCTCGTCGTCGGTCAGGACCGTCTCGTCGGGCGCCCACGGCAGGCCCTCGGCCGGCATGCAGTACGAGCAGCGCAGGTTGCACCGGTCGGTCAGCGAGACCCGCAGGTCCGTCGCGGTGCGCCCCCAGCGGTCGACGAGCCCGTCGCCGCGCAGCCGCGCGGTCGGTCCCGGCGCCGCGGTCGCGCGGGCCCGCCGCACGGGCGCGGGGCCCAGGGCGACCGGCACGGCACCGCGGGGCGTGACGGGCTCCATCGGGCCGATCATACGGACGTGCGGCGACGCGGCCCGGCGCCGGGGCGCGCGACGGGCCGGCGGCGCAGGTGCGGGCGCCGGCCCGCGTGCCGGGCGACGCTAGGTTGGGCCGCATGCCCGACACCGCCGCCGTGCCCGCCCGGCCGGTGCGCACGCTCGACGAGCACGCCGCCGCCGTGCTCGCGCTCGGTGCGCCCCTGCCCGTGCAGCAGGTGCCGCTGGCCGCGGCGCGGGGCGCCGCGCTCGCGCGGGACGTCGTCTCGGCGGTGGACCTGCCCCCGTGGGACAGCTCGGCGATGGACGGCTACGCGCTGGCGGCGACCGACGTGCGGTCCGGCGCCGTGCTGGACGTCGCGGACGACGTCCCGGCGGGGGACACCCGCACCGTGCGCGTCCCCGCCGGTGCGGCCGTCCGGATCATGACCGGCGCACCCGTCCCCGCCGGCGCCGACACGGTGGTGCCCGTCGAGCTCACGGACGCGCGCACGGACCGGGTGACCCTGCACGACGTCGTCGCCCCGGGCGCCCACGTGCGCCGCCGCGGCGAGGACGTGCGCACCGGGGACGTCGTCCTGCACGCCGGCGACGTGCTCGGGCCGGCCGCGCTGGGCCTGCTCGCCGCGACCGGGCACCGGGAGGTGCCCGTGCACGCGCGTCCCCGCGTCGCGGTCGTCTCGACCGGCAGCGAGCTCGTCACCGACGGGGGCGCGCTCGCGCACGGGCAGATCCACGAGTCCAACGGCGTGCAGCTCGCCGCCGCGGCCGAGGCTGCGGGCGCGTCCGTCGTCGACGTGGCCGTCCTGCCCGACGACGTCCCGGACGTGCTGCGCGTCCTGGACGACCTCGGCGCGCGCGCCGACGTCGTCGTGACCACCGGGGGCGTGTCCGTCGGGGCGTACGACGTGGTGCGGGACGCGCTGCTCACGGGCGGGCACGGCGAGCTCGTGCACGTGCGGATGCAGCCGGGCAAGCCGCAGGGGGTCGGCCGGCTGCCGTCCGGGGCGCCCGTCCTGAGCCTGCCGGGCAACCCGGTCAGCGCGTTCGTCTCGTTCGAGGTGTTCGTGCGCCCGCTGCTGCGTCGCATGCTCGGCGCGCGGGACGTGCACCGGCGGCGGCTGCCGGCCGTGCTCGCGTCGGACGTGCGCTCGCCCGCCGGCCGGCGCCAGCTGCTGCGCGCACGCCTCGACGTGCGCGACGGCGCGCTCGTGGCCACGCCCGTCGGCGGGCCCGGCTCGCACCTGCTCGGCTCGCTCGCGCGCGCCGACGCGCTCCTGGACGTCCCGGCCGACGTGACGCACGTCGGTGCCGGGGAGACGGTGACCGTGGTGGACCTGAGGGAGGGGGACGCGTGAGCGACCCGGACGGCGGCGCGCAGCCGCGGCTGACGCACGTGGACGCGCGCGGTGCGGCGCGGATGGTGGACGTGGCGGACAAGCCGGTGACGGTGCGGACCGCGCACGCGTCCGGGCGGCTGGTGACCACGCCCGAGGTCGTGGCGCTGCTGCGCGGCGAGGGCGTCCCGAAGGGCGACGCGCTCGCGGTCGCGCGGATCGCGGGCATCCAGGCGGCGAAGCGCACGCCGGACCTGGTGCCGCTGTGCCACCCCATCGCGATCCACGGCGTCCAGGTGGACCTCGCCGTCGAGGACGACGGCGTGCGCATCGCGGCGCGCGTGCGCACCGCCGACCGCACCGGCGTGGAGATGGAGGCGCTGACGTGCGTCGCCGCGGCCGGCCTCACGCTCGTCGACATGGTCAAGGCCGTCGACCCGGGCGCGTCGATCACCGACGTGCGGGTCGAGGCGAAGGAGGGCGGGCGCAGCGGCGCCTGGCACCGTGGCTGACCCGGGGGCGAGGCACGGCGACCTCGGGCGCGCGGTGGTCGTCACGGCCTCCGACCGGGCCGCCGCCGGCGTCTACGGCGACCGGTCCGGCCCGGTGCTCGTGAACGCGCTGCGCGAGCTCGGCTTCGCCGTCGACGACGCGGTCGTGGTGCCCGACGGCGAGCCCGTCGAGGCGGCGCTGCGCGCGGCCGTGGCCGAGGGCGCCGCGCTCGTCGTGACGAGCGGCGGGACGGGTCTGGGACCGCGGGACCGCACGCCCGAGGCGACCCGGGCCGTGCTCGAGCGCGAGGTGCCGGGCATCGCCGAGGCGCTGCGCGCCGACGGCGTGGCACGCGGGGTGCCCGCCGCGATGCTGTCGCGCGGGCTCGCGGGCGTCGCCGGGCGGACGCTCGTCGTTAACGTCGCGGGGTCGACCGGTGCCGCGCGGGACGCCGCCGCGCTGCTCGGGCCCGTGCTCGTGCACGCCGTGCGCCAGCTGCGGGGCGCCGACCACGGGTGACCGGCGCCCCGGCGGGCGGGTGGGTCAGGGGACGACGAGCGCCGGGTCGACCTCGCGGGCCCAGGCGACGAGCCCGCCGTCGAGGTTGCGCACGTCCCGCACGCCGGCCGCGCGCGCGACCGCCGCCGCCCGGGCGGAGCGCATGCCGGAGCGGCACACGAGCACGAGCGTGCGGTCCGGGTCGAGGCCGGCGAGCGCGGAGCCGTCCGCCCACGCGCCGAGCGGGACGAGGCGCGCGCCGGGCAGCGTGCCGGCCGCGGTCTCGCCCGGCTCGCGCACGTCGACGACGTCCACGTCGGCGGTGCCGGCGTCGCGTGCGGCGAGCAGGTCGCGCAGGTCGGCGGGGGTCAGGTCGGGGGCGTCGGGGGTCGTCACGGTGTCGACGCTACCCGCCGCGCGGGCGGGCGCCGCGACCGGGCGGTCCGTGCGGGGGCGTACCGGGACCTCGCGCCACGTGGCGTCGAACGCGTCGAGGACGGCGACCCGCCCCAGCAGGGCGCGGCCGGTCCCGCACACGAGCTTCACCGCCTCCACGGCCATCGCCGAGCCCGCGGCCGCGCAGACGGCACCGAGCACGCCGTCCTGCGCGCACGACGGCACGGTGCCCGGTGCGGGCGGCTCGCCGAACACGTCGCGCAGGTCGACCCCGCCCTCGACGCCGGCCCAGAACACGCTGACCTGCGCGTGCCCGCGCAGGACCGAGCCCCACACCCAGGGCAGGCCCAGGCGCGCGCACGTGTCGTTGACGAGGTAGCGCGTCGCGAAGTTGTCCGTCCCGTCGACGACGAGGTCGTAGCCGCCGAGCAGCTCCTCCGCGTTCTCCGCGGTCAGCCGCACCGGGTGCGTGCGGACCGTGACGTCGGGGTTGAGGCCGCGCAGGCGGTCCGCGGCCGAGTCGACCTTGCGCCGGCCGACGTCGTCGGCTCCGTGCACCACCTGCCGCTGCAGGTTCGAGGCCTCGACCACGTCGTCGTCCACGACGCCGATCGTCCCGACACCGGCCGCCGCGAGGTACAGCAGGGCCGGCGACCCCAGCCCGCCCGCGCCGAGCACGAGGACGCGCGCCGCGAGGAGCCGGCGCTGGCCCACGTCCCCGACCTGCGCCAGCGCCAGGTGTCGCGCGTACCGGTCGACCTGCTCGAGCGTCAGCGGCGGGCCGGGGGTGACGAGCGGGGGGAGCGTGCGGGTCATCCGTGCGGCGTGCGGTCGACGCTCGTCACGGTGGTGAGCAGCAGCACGGAGTCCTCCAGCGCGAGCACGGAGTGCCGCTCGTGCGTGAGCGTCCACAGCTCACCGGCGGCGACCTCCTGCTGCACCTCCTCGCCGACGTGCACGCGCACGCGGCCGACCAGCGCCTGCAGGCTGGCCGCCGGCGGGGACGCGTGCTCGCCGAGCTCGGAGCCCGCGGTCAGCGCGATGACGGTCTGGCGCAGCTCGCCGTCGTGGACGACGAGCTCGGCGCTGCGGCCGTGCGCGTCCGCGCGGGCCAGGTCCAGGTGGGTGGTCACGAGGGCGTTCAGGTCCGGCATGCGCCCATCCTGGCAGCCGCCGCGCGAACCGCCCGTCGGGACGCCGCCGCCCGGCTCCTTCTCACACCCGCCGCCGGGAGCGTGTGCGGAAGACGTTCGCGGCGGGTTACGCCAGGCCGCGGTCGGGCGAAACACGACATCCCTAGCGTCGGGGCACGGCGACGGACAGGTCCGCCGTCGCCCCCGCAGCCAGCCCCCGCACGACCGCGAGGCCCCGGGCACCGCCCGGCGCCCGGACGCCCCACCCGTGCCGCGCACCGCGCGCACCCGACGCCCGGAGGCTCCCGTGACCCAGACGACCACGCCCACCCCCGCGACCGCACCGCCGGCCGCCGGCGCACCCGCCACCGCCCCCGCCGAGCTCACCCTCCGCCGCGGACGCTGGATCGACGGCTGGGACCCCGAGGACGCCGACCAGTGGCGGACCGTCGGGCGCGCGTTCGCCCGCCGCAACCTCGGCCTGTCGGTGTTCGCCGAGTTCCTCGGCTTCGCCGTGTGGGCGCTGTGGAGCATCGTCGTCCCGCGGCTGCCCGACGCGGGCTTCGCCCTCACGGTCGACCAGATGTTCTGGCTCATCGCGGTGCCGAGCCTCGTCGGCGCGACGCTGCGCATCCCGTACACGTTCGCGGTGCCCGTGTTCGGCGGCCGCAACTGGACGGTCGTGTCGGCGCTCCTGCTCCTGCTGCCGACGGGCGCGCTCGTGTGGGCCGTGCAGAACCCGCAGCTGCCGTTCGGCGCGCTGCTGGCCGTGGCCGCGCTCGCCGGCGTCGGCGGCGGCAACTTCGCCTCCTCGATGGCCAACATCTCGTTCTTCTACCCCGAGAAGGAGAAGGGGAAGGCGCTCGGCCTGAACGCGGCGGGCGGCAACATCGGCACCGCCGCCGTGCAGCTCGCCGTGCCGCTCGTCGTCGCCGCCGGCGCGGGGCTCTCGCTGGAGCGGGCCGGTCTGATGTTCCTGCCGCTCGCCGTGCTCGCGGCCGTGCTCGCGTGGCGGTTCATGGACAACCTGAGCAACGCCAAGGCCGACCCGCGCGCGTACGGCGCCGCCGCCCGGGCCAAGCACACGTGGGTCATCTCGTTCGTCTACATCGGCACGTTCGGCTCGTTCATCGGGTTCTCCGGCGCGTTCCCGACGCTGCTGGACGCGCAGTTCCCCGAGGTGACGCTCACCATCGCGTTCCTCGGTGCGCTCGTCGGCTCGGTCGCGCGGCCCGCCGGCGGCGCGCTCGCGGACCGCTTCGGGGGTGCGCGGGTCACGGTCGTCGCGTTCGGCGTGATGGCGCTCGGCACGGTCGGGGCGATCCTCGCCCTGCGGGCGCAGTCGTTCGGTCTGTTCTTCGGCTCGTTCCTGCTGCTGTTCCTCGCCACCGGCGCCGGCAACGGCTCGGTGTACCGGATGATCCCCGCGGTGTTCCGCTTCGGCGCCGGTGACGACGCCGACCGCGCGCGCCGCGCCAAGGCGGCCGCCGGGTGCATCGGGATCGCCGGCGCCGTCGGGGCCCTCGGCGGGTTCCTCATCCCGCGCGGCTTCGCGGTCTCCACGTCGCTGACCGGGTCCATCCAGGCCGCGCTGTGGGTGGTCGTCGGGCTCTACGCGGTCATGGCGCTCACCACGTGGGCCGTCTACCAGCGCCGCGGGTCGGCGTTCGGCACGACGGTCATCTGACCGACGGCGACGACCCCGGGGAGGGCACGAGCGTGACGGTGACCACCACCGCGCAGGACGAGCGCACGACAGCGACGCAGGTCGCGACCGTGTGCTCGTACTGCGGCGTCGGCTGCGGCGTCGTCCTCGACGTGGTCGAGGACGACGCGGGCGGCCGGCGCGTCCGCAGGGCCAGCGGCGACCGCGCGCACCCGTCCAACGGCGGGCGCCTGTGCACCAAGGGCGCGACGAGCGCCGACATGCTCGCCGCCGGCGGACGCCTCACCCGCGCCCTCGTCCGCACCGAGCGCGGGGCCGAGGCCGCGCCCGTGCCGCTCGACGAGGCGATCGCCACGGTCGCCCGACGGCTGCGCGAGATCGTCGACCGGGACGGGCCGGACGCCGTCGCCCTCTACGTGTCCGGCCAGATGAGCATCGAGGCGCAGTACCTGGCGAACAAGCTCGCCAAGGGGTACCTGCGCACGAACCAGATCGAGTCGAACTCCCGGCTGTGCATGGCCAGCGCCGGCACCGGCTACAAGCTCTCGCTCGGCGCCGACGGGCCACCCGGCTCCTACGAGGACCTCGACCACGCCGACGTGTTCCTCGTCATCGGCGCCAACATGGCCGACTGCCACCCGGTCCTGTTCCTGCGCCTGCTCGACCGGGTCAAGGCGGGCGCGAAGCTCATCGTGGTCGACCCACGCCGCACCGCCACGGCGGAGAAGGCCGACCTGTTCCTGCAGGTGCGACCTGGGTCCGACCTCGCCCTGCTCAACGGGCTCCTGCACCTGCTCGTCGAGTCGGGCGCGGTCGACGAGGAGTTCGTGGCCGAGCACACCGAGGGCTGGGACGCGATGCCCGCGTTCCTGGCCGACTACCCGCCGGACGTCGTCGAGACCCTCACCGGCGTGCCGGCCGACGACCTGCGGGCCGCCGCCGCCCTCATCGCCCGCGCCGGGAGCTGGGTGTCCTGCTGGACCATGGGCCTCAACCAGTCCACGCACGGCACGTGGAGCACGAACGCGCTGGTCAACCTCCACCTCGCCACCGGCGCGATCTGCCGCCGCGGCAGCGGTCCGTTCTCGCTCACCGGGCAGCCCAACGCGATGGGCGGACGCGAGATGGGGTACATGGGCCCCGGCCTGCCGGGCCAGCGGTCCGTCCTCGACCCCGACGACCGGGCGTTCGTCGAGGACCTGTGGGACCTGCCCGCCGGCACGCTGCGCGCCGACGGGGTCGGCACCGGCACTATCGACATGTTCCGCCGCATGGCCGACGGCGAGATCCGCGCCTGCTGGGTGATCTGCACCAACCCCGTCGCGTCCGTCGCCAACCGCCGCACCGTCATCGAGGGGCTCGAGCGCGCCGAGCTCGTCGTCACGCAGGACGTCTTCGCCGACACCGAGACGAACGCCTACGCCGACGTCGTGCTGCCGGCCGCGCTGTGGTCCGAGGCGGAGGGCGTCATGGTGAACAGCGAGCGCACGATGACGCTCGCGCGCCGCGCCCTCGACCCGCCCGGCGAGGCCGTCCCCGACTGGCAGCTCATCGCCCGCGTCGCGACCGCCATGGGCTTCGACGGGTTCGCGTACGCGAGCGCCGAGGAGGTGTTCGAGGAGATCCGCCGCAGCACCAACCCGCGCACCGGCTACGACCTGCGCGGCGTCACCCACGCACGCCTGCGCCGCGGCCCCGTGCAGTGGCCCGCCGCCCCCGACGGTCCCGCGCGCAACCCGGTCCGGTACCTCAACGACGGCGTGCACCAGCCCGTGCAGGTGCGCCCCGACGGCACCCGCCCCCGCCTCGTCTTCCCCACGCCGAGCGGGCGCGCCGTCTTCCACGCCCGCCCGCACCTCGACCCCGCCGAGATGCCCGACGACGACTACCCGTTCGTCCTGACCACCGGCCGCGTGCAGCACCAGTGGCACACCCTGACCAAGACCGGGAAGGTCGCCGCGCTCAACCGCCTCGACCCCGGCCCGTTCGTCGAGGTCCACCCCGACGACGCCGCTCGCCTCGGCGTGGCCGCCGGCGGGACCGCCGAGGTCGCGTCGCGTCGCGGCCGCGCCGTGCTGCCCGTCGTCGTCACCGACCGCGTCCGGCCCGGCACGCTGTTCGCCCCGTTCCACTGGAACGACCTGTTCGGCGAGTACCTGTCCGTCAACGCCGTCACGAACGACGCCGTCGACCCCCTGTCGTTCCAGCCCGAGCTCAAGGCGTGCGCGGTCACCCTCACCCCGGTGTCCCCGCCCGACGCCGCGGACGTGCCCGACCGGGGCGACACCGCCGCCGACGACGCGGCGCCGCCCACCGGCACCCTCGACGGGCCCGCCACCATGCGGGCGCTCGCGGCCGCCCTCGGGCTCGAGGACGTCGGCCCGCCCGCTCTCGGTCCCGACGAGCAGCGCTACCTCGCCGGCTTCCTCGCGGGCCTCGGCCGGGGCGTGGCCGGCACGCCCGTGCTCCCGCCCACCGCGCCCCTCGACGGGCCCGCCGCCCTCTGGGTCGACGGCGTGCTCGCCGGCATGTTCTCCCGCGCGCCGGGCGGCGGCCGGCGTCCCGGTCCGCCCGCCGCCCCCGTGCGCGAGCTCGTCGTCCTGTGGGCCTCGCAGACCGGCACCGCCGAGGAGCTCGCCACCACGGTCGCCGCCCGCCTCGCCACCGCGACGGGCCGCACGCCCCGGGTCGCGGCGATGGACGACGCGCTCGAGAGCCTCCCGCGCCGCGCCGACGTCGTCCTCGTCACCAGCACCTTCGGCGACGGTGACGCACCCGACAACGGCACCGCCCTGTGGGAGCTGCTCGCCGACCCCGCCGCACCCCGCTTCGACGGCGCCCGCCACGCCGTCCTCGCCCTGGGCGACCCCGCCTACGACCAGTTCTGCGGGCACGGGCGCCGCCTCGACCGGCGCCTGGAGGAGCTCGGCGCGCAGCGCCTCGTGCCCCGGCTCGACCGCGAGCCCGGCGACGACGACGCCGTCGGCCCCTGGGTCGACGCGCTGGTGGCCGCGCTCGCGGACGGTGCCGACGCGACCACGACCGGCGGCGAGGCGACCGACGACGACGCCGCCCGCGCGCAGCCGGCTCCTCCCGCGCGGACGGCACCGGCGGGACCGGCGGCACCGCCCGCGCCCGCCGCGCCGCCGACGCACGCCACCCGGGCGCACCCCGGCCGGGCGCGCCTCGTCCTCAACCGCCGGCTCGGCGAGCCGGGGTCCGCGAAGGAGGTGCGCGAGATCGTCCTCGACACGAGCGCCAGCCCGCTGCCCGTGCCGTACCGGGCCGGGGACGCGCTCGCGGTGCGACCCGTCAACGCCGAGGCGCTGGTCGCCGAGTGGCTCGACGTCACCGGTGCTGACGCCGCCGCCGTCGTCACGGTGGAGGGGGTGGGTCCCGTCCCGCTCGCCGACGCGCTGCGGACCGAGCTGGACGTGACCCGACCCTCGACCGCGCTCCTGCGGTTCGCCGCCGAGCGCTCCGGCAGCGAGCGGCTGCGCCGGCTGCTGCGCCCGGACAACCGCAACGACCTCGCGCGGTGGCTGTGGGGGCGGCAGGCGGTCGACGTCGTCGCCGAGCTGGGCGTGCGGGCCGACGCGCAGGAGTGGGTGGACGTGCTCAAGCGCCTGCAGCCGCGGCAGTACTCGATCTCCTCCAGCCCGCTCGTCGACCCCCGGCGCGTGCGGCTGACCGTGTCGGTCGTCCGGTACGCCGGCCCCACCGGCGCCGCCCGCACCGGGGTGTGCTCGGCGTACCTGGCGGACGCCCCCGACGGCACGGAGGTCGCCGTGCACGTCCAGCCGTCCGCCCACTTCCACCTGCCCGACGACGGCACGACGCCGGTCGTGATGGTCGGGCCCGGGACGGGGGTCGCGCCGTTCGTCGGGTTCCTCGCCGAACGGCAGGCCCGGGGTGACCGCGGCGAGAGCTGGCTGCTCTTCGGCGAGCAGCACGCGGCCACGGACTTCTGGTACCGCGAGGAGCTCGACGCGCTGCGCGCCGACGGCGTGCTCACCCGGCTGGACACGGCGTTCTCCCGCGACCAGCGCACCAAGGTCTACGTGCAGGACCGGATGCGCGAGCAGGGGGCGCGGCTGTGGGCGTGGCTCGAGCGCGGCGCGCACGTGTACGTGTGCGGGGACGCCTCCCGCATGGCGGCGGACGTGGACCTGGCCCTGCGGGAGGTCGTCGAGCGGCACGGCGGCCTCGCGGCGCCGGACGCGGCGGCGTACGTCAAGCGCCTCGCGGAGCAGCGGCGGTACGCGCGCGACGTGTACTGACGCGCGCTCAGGCGACGGTGACCTCGACCTGGTGGTACCCCGTCGCCCCGTCGGGCACGACGCCCTCCCGCGCGCCCGTCTGTGGCCCCTGCGGGTCGAAGGCGCGCACGTGCAGCCGGTGCGCACCGGCGGGTGCGGCCCGCCACGTCCAGCGCCACTGCCGCCAGGTGTCGACGCCGCCGTCGCCCGCGAGCTCCGCGTCCTGCCACGCCCCGTCGTCGACCCGCACCTGCACGCGGTCCACCCCGCGGTGCTGGGCCCAGGCGGTGCCCGCGACGAGGACGTCGCCGGCGGGGACGGTCGCGCCCGCCCGCGGGACCTCGATGCGCGACTGCGTCTTCACCGGCCCGCGCTCCGACCAGCCCCGCCGGGTCCAGTACGCCTGCGCGGCGTCGAAGCGGGTGACCTCGAGCTCGGTGACCCACTTCGTCGCGGACACGTACCCGTACAGGCCCGGCACGACCAGCCGGACGGGGAAGCCGTGCTCGGGCGGCAGCGGGGCGCCGTCCATGCCCACCGCGAGGAGGGCGTCACGGTCGTCGGTGAGCGCCTCGAGCGGGGTGGACGCGGTGAACCCGTCGACGCTGCGGGACAGGACCATGTCGGCCTCGCCCGTGGGCCGTGCGCGAGCGAGCACCTCGCGCACGGGCAGGCCGAGCCAGCGCTGGTTGCCGACGAGGTCGCCGCCGACCGGGTTCGAGACGCACGCCAGGGTCACCCACGCCTCGACGAGGTCCGACGCGAGCAGCTCGTCCCACGTCAGCTCGACCTCGCGCTCGACGAGGCCATGCACGCGCAGGCGCCACGTCCCGGGGTCGACCTGCGGCACGACCAGGGCGGTGTCGATCCGGTAGAACGTCGCGGGCGGGGTGACCCACGGCTCGACCCCGGCGACGGCGACCTGCACGTCGGGCGGGGGAGCGGGCGCGGGACGGACGGGCCGCGGCAGCCGGAGGCCCTCGCGGACGGCCTGCACGCCGCGTCCGGCCGCGCCGGCGACGCGGCCGACGGCGAGCCCGACGACCCCCAGCGCGGCGGCGAGCGACGCCGCGAGCAGGAAGCCGCGCCGGGACGGGTCGGCCGGCGCGGACGGGGCGGCCGCGACCGGGGCGTCCGCGACCGCGGCGTCCGCGGGAGCGGCCTCGGCCGCGGCGGGCGGGAGGCGGCGCAGCAGGGTCCGCAGCACCAGCAGCCCGGCCGCGGCCCCCGCCACCGCGGGCAGCGGCGCGAGCAGGCCGGCGTCCGCACGCGTCATGGCGGCGAGGCCCGCGAGGCCGCCCAGCGCGACGACGAGCAGGGCGCCCCACGACCACCTGCGGTGCGCCAGGACCCCCGCGAGCGCCGCGAGGGCCGCCAGGACGACCGCCTGACCGGCCGCGAGCACCGCCTTGTCGGCCGTGCCGAACGTCGCGACCGCCCAGTCCTTCAACCAGGGCGGCGTGAGGTCGACGAACGCCGCGCCGACGGCGACCAGCGGGTCCGACGACGCGCCGGCGGCGGCCGCGAGGAGCGCGCCGACGCCGACCGTGACGGCACCCGCCGCGAGGCCGGCCGCCGCGGGGGCGGCCGCGGACCGGTGCCGATCACGTCCCATCCCGCCACGGTAGGCCCGCACCCCCGTCCCGCCCGCCGGGGACGGGCACGACGACGTCCTCACACCGCCACCCGTGCGGGTGTGCGCGGATCGTTCCGCCGGGGTAACGCACGCGCGACGCCGCCCGAAACACGCCGTTCGTAGCGTCGTGCCACGCCCCGCCGGACCCGCAGCCGCGGACCCGCACACCGCCACCCGCACCCCGGAGGCCCTCATGGACGGACCCCGCCACCTCGTCGTCGTCGGCGGCGGCATGGTCGCCCAGCGCCTCGTCGAGGCCCTGCGCGACCGCGACACCGCCGGGACCTGGCGCATCACGGTCCTCGCGGAGGAGCCGCGCCGCCCCTACGACCGCGTCGCCCTCACGAGCTTCTTCGCGGGCCGCACCCCGGACGACCTCGCGCTCGGCGACGCGGCCCTGTGGGACGACCCGCTCGTGACGCTCGTGCGCGGCGACGCCGTCACGGCCGTCGACCGGCAGGCGCGGACCGTGACGGCGGCGTCCGGGCGCACCTACCCCTACGACCACCTCGTCCTGGCGACCGGGTCGTACGCGTGGGTGCCGCCCATGGAGGGCGCGGACCTGCCGGGCGTGTTCGTGTACCGCACGCTCGACGACGTCGCGGCGCTGCGTGGCTACGTGACGCGGCTGCAGGAGGACCGGGCGCACCCGGTGCGCGGCGTCGTCCTCGGTGGTGGCCTGCTCGGGCTCGAGGCGGCCGGCGCGCTCGACGCGCTCGGGGCGCGGGCCACCGTGCTGCAGGTCGACACCCACCTGATGTCCGCGCAGGTCGACCTCGGCGGCGGCGAGGCGCTGCGCCGCCTCATCAACCGGATCGGCATCGGCGTGCGGACGCAGGCCATGACGACGCGCGTGCACGAGCACCGCCGCGGGGGCGTCGGCCGCGTCGAGCTGGCCGACGGCACCCGGCTCGACGCGGACGTCGTCGTCGTGGCCGCCGGGGTGCGTCCCCGGGACGAGCTGGCCCGGGCGGCCGGGCTGGCCGTGGGCCCGCGCGGCGGCGTGGTCGTCGACGACACGTGTGTGTCGGAGGACCCGGACGTCTCGGCGGTCGGCGAGGTGGCCTGCATCCAGGGCGCCTGCATCGGCCTCGTCGCGCCCGGCTACACGATGGCCGAGATCACCGCCGACCGGCTGCTCGGCGGGTCGGCCACCTTCCCGGGGGCCGACACGGCGACGAAGCTCAAGCTCGCCGGTGTCGACGTCGCGAGCTTCGGGGACGCGTTCGCGCGCACCCCCGGCGCGCTGGAGATCGTCTGGGCGGACCCGGTCGCCGGCGTCTACAAGAAGCTCGTCCTGTCCGACGACGCGCGCACGCTGCTCGGCGGCGTCCTGGTCGGCGACGCGAGCGCCTACGCGAGCCTGCGGCCCATGCTCGGCCGCGAGCTGCCCGGCGACCCGTCCGCGTTCCTGCTCCCCGAGGGCACGGGCGGCGCTCCCGACCTCGAGCTGCCCGACGACGCGGGTGTGTGCTCGTGCAACAACGTCTCCGCGGGCGCGATCCGCCACGCCGTCACCGAGGAGGGCTGCCACGACCTCGGCGCGGTCAAGGGCTGCACGCGGGCCGGCACGAGCTGCGGCTCCTGCCTGCCGCTCGTGAAGAAGCTCATGGCGACCGAGCTCGAGAAGCTGGGCGTCACGGTGAGCACCGCGCTGTGCGAGCACTTCGCGCTGTCCCGCGCGCAGCTCTACGACGCCGTCCGCGTCGCCGGCGCGCGCACGTTCACCGAGGTCGTGGAGCGGTTCGGCACCCGCGCCGCGGGTCGCGGCTGCGACATCTGCAAGCCCGCCGTCGCGTCGATCCTCGCGACGACGGCGCCGGGGCACGTCCTCGACGGCGAGCGCGCCGCGCTGCAGGACACGAACGACCACGTGATGGCGAACCTGCAGAAGGACGGGTCGTACTCCGTCGTGCCGCGCATCCCCGGCGGGGAGGTGACGCCCGAGGGGCTCATCGCGATCGGCGAGGTGGCGAAGGACTTCGGTCTGTACACGAAGATCACCGGCGGGCAGCGCATCGACATGTTCGGTGCCCGCATCGACCAGCTCCCGCTCATCTGGCAGCGCCTGGTCGACGCCGGGTTCGAGTCCGGCCACGCCTACGGCAAGTCGCTGCGGACCGTGAAGTCGTGCGTCGGGTCCACCTGGTGCCGGTTCGGGGTGCAGGACTCCGTCGCCCTCGCGGTCCTGCTCGAGCTGCGGTACCGGGGGCTGCGGTCGCCGCACAAGATCAAGCTCGGCGTCTCCGGGTGCGCCCGCGAGTGCGCGGAGGCCCGGGGCAAGGACGTCGGCGTCATCGCCACCGACAAGGGCTGGAACGTCTACGTCGGCGGCAACGGCGGCTTCACGCCCCGCCACGCGCGCCTGCTCGCCGAGGACCTCGACACCGAGGCGCTCATCCGCACCATCGACCGCTTCCTCCTTTACTACGTGCGCACCGCCGACCGGCTGCAGCGCACGGCGCCCTGGATCGAGGAGGTCGAGGGCGGGCTGGACGGCGTCCGTGCCGTCGTGATGGACGACGCGCTCGGCATCTGCGGCGACCTCGACGCGCAGATGGCCCAGCACGTCGAGGAGTACGAGGACGAGTGGCGCGCCACCCTCGACGACCCGGAGAAGCTGCGCCGGTTCGCGTCCTTCGTCAACGCCCCCGAGGTGCCCGACCCGTCCCTGGCGTACGTGCCCGAGCGCGGTCAGGCCCGCCCCGCCACGCCCGACGAGCGGGCCGCCGCCGCGACCGGCGCCCCCGTCCTCGTCGCCGGCTCGACCCTGGAGGTCCGGTCGTGACCACCCTCGACACCGACACGACGCTCGACGCAGCGGTCCCCGCACCCACCTGGCTCGCCGTGTGCCGCCTCGACGACCTCGCGCGCGAGCGCGGCGTCGCGGCGCTCGTCCCCGATGGCCCCCACGGACGGCTCGAGCAGGTCGCCCTGTTCCGGCTCGTCGACGACCGCGTGCTGGCGGTCCAGCAGCACGACCCGTTCAGCGACGCGTACGTGCTCGCCCGGGGGATCGTCGGCTCGCGGGCCGTCGACGGCGCGGAGGTGCCGACGGTCGCCTCGCCCATGTACAAGCAGGTCTTCGACCTGCGGACCGGCGTGTGCCTCGACGCGGCGGGCAAGCAGCCGGTCGTCGGCCACGGCCCCGACCTGCGCACCTGGGGCGTGCGGGTCGTCGACGGGACCGTCGAGGTCGCCGCGAGCACCGGCGGCGCGTCGTGACCGCGCTGCTCGGCGTCGAGCTCGCCGGCCGCGTGGTCGTCGTCGCCGGCGGCGGTCCGGTGGCGGCGCGCCGTGTGCAGCAGCTCCTGGCCGAGGGGGCGCTCGTGCGCGTCGTCGCCCCCGCGGTGTGCGAGCCGATCGCCGACCTGGTCGTGGCGGGGGAGGTCCGCTGGCTCGACCGCGAGGTGGTGCCCTCCGACCTCGACGACGCCTGGCTGGTGCACACCGCGACGGGGGACCGCGCGACGGACCAGGCCGTGGTCGCGTGGGCGACCGCGCGGCGCGTGTTCTGCGTGGACGCCGGCGGACCGCGACGTCCGGCCCGCGGCACGGCACGCACGCCCGCGACGACCCGCGCGGGCGACGTGCTGGTGGGGGTCGTCTCGACGGGCGGCGCCGACCCGCGCCGGTCGGTGCAGGTCCGCGACGCGCTGGCGGCGACGCTGCGCGAGGGACGCGTCGACCTGCGCGGGCGGCGGCAACGGCCCGCCGGCCAGGGGCGGGTCGTCCTCGTCGGCGGGGGACCGGGGGACGTCGACCTGCTGACCGTCGCGGGCCGGCGCGCGCTGGCCGAGGCCGACGTCGTCGTCGCCGACCGGCTCGGGCCGACCGCCGTGCTCGACGAGCTGCCCGACGACGTCGAGGTCGTCGACGTCGGCAAGTCGCCGGGGCACCACCCGGTCCCGCAGGCGGAGATCAACCGCATCCTCGTCGAGCACGCGCAGCGCGGGCACGTGGTCGTGCGCCTCAAGGGCGGCGACCCGTTCGTCTACGGACGCGGTGGGGAGGAGGTGCTCGCGTGCCGCGAGGCCGGCGTCCCCGTCACCGTCGTGCCCGGCGTCAGCAGCGCGTTCGCGGCCCCGGCCGCCGCCGGCATCCCCCTGACGCACCGCGGCACCGTGGGGGCCGTGCACGTCATGAACGGCACGGACGGGTGGACGCCGGCCGCGCTGACCGGCCTGCGCGACGCCTCCTGCACGGTCGTCGTCCTCATGGGCGTCGCCGCGCTGCCCGGCCTCGCCGCGACGGCGCTCGCCGCGGGCGTGCCGGGCACGACGCCCGTGGCGCTGGTCGAGGAGGCCACGCTGGGCGGGCAGCGGGTCACCCGCGCGCCGCTCGAGGGGGTCGCGGCGGCCGCCGCCGCGGCGGGGGTGCGGTCGCCGGCCGTGATCGTGCTCGGTGCGGTGGCCGCCGCCGGGCTTCTGGAGCCCGGACCGCGGGCGGTCGAGGACGGTCGCCGCCCGGACGTCCTGGCGCACGACCCCGCGCCGCCCGCGACAATGGTCCCGTGACGGGCGCGATGATCGACCAGACGCTCGCCGGATGCGTCGTCCTCGTGACGGCCGACCGGCGGGCCGGCGAGCTCAGCGCCGCCCTCGAGAGGCGCGGCGCGACGGTCCGCCACGCGCCCTCGCTCGGCATGGTGCCGCACACGGACGACGCGCTCCTGCTGCAGGAAACGCGCTCGGTCGTCGCCGACCCGCCGGACACCGTGGTCGTCACGACCGGCATCGGGTTCCGCGGCTGGGTCGAGGCCGCCGACGCCGCCGGGCTGGCGGAGCGGCTCGTGGACACGCTCCGCGGGACCCGGATCATCGCCCGCGGGCCCAAGGCCCGGGGGGCGATCCAGGCCGCCGGCCTCAGCGCGGACTGGGTCGCGGAGTCCGAGACGAGCGCCGAGATCGCCGAGGTCCTCCTCGACGAGGGGGTGGCGGGGCGCGACATCGTCGTCCAGCACCACGGCGCCGGCGCGGACGGGCTCGACGAGGCGTTCGTCGTCGCCGGTGCACGCGTGCGCAACCTCGTCGTCTACCGCTGGGGGCCGCCGCCCGACCCCGCGGTCGTCGCCGCGTCCACGCGGGCCGTCGCGGACGGCGAGGTCGACGCGGTCGTCTTCACGTCCGCGCCCGGGGCCGCGGCGTGGCTCGCCGCCGCCGACGCCGAGGGCGTCACCGAGGACGTCGTCGAGCGCCACCGCGCGGGCGCCGTCGTGTTCGCCGCCGTCGGCCCGGTGACCGCCCGGCCGCTCGAGGAGCGCGGCATCGCGCCGCTGCTGCCCGACCGGGGCCGGCTGGGGTCCCTCGTGCGGGCCGTCGTCACGCACTACGGCGGGCTCGAGGCCCTCGACACGGTCGCCGGGCCGCTGCGGGTCCACCGCGCCGCGGCGGTGCTCGACGGGCACGTGCTGCCGCTGTCCCGCACCGGGCTGGAGGTGCTGCGCCTGCTCGCCGCCGCCCGCGGCTCGGTCGTGCCGCGCGACCGGGTCCTGGCCGCGCTGCCCGGGGAGTCGTCGGACCCGCACGCCGCCGAGGTCGCGATCGCGCGACTGCGGGACGCGACCGGCAGCCGCGCGCTCATCCGCACCGTCGTCAAGCGCGGGTACCGACTCGAGCTGCAGGAGCAGGCATGACCGACCCCGTCCCGACCGTGCCGGCACCCGTGCTCGTCGGCTGCTCGCACGGCACCGACAGCGTGACGGGGCGCGCCGCGATCCGGTCGATCGTCGACGACGTGGCGCGGCTGCGGCCGGATCTCGACGTGCGCGAGGCGTTCGTCGACGTGCAGGAGCCGGAGGTCGCCGACGTCGTGGCGGACGCCCTCGCCGGTGCTCCCGCCGTGGTGGTGCCGCTGCTGCTGTCGGTCGGGTTCCACACGAAGGTCGACGTCGCGGCCGCCGTCGACCGTCCCGGCGCCGCGGCGTCCGGGCCGCTGGGGCCCGACCCGCGGCTCGTGGACATCCTCGCCGACCGGCTGGACGCGGCCGGCCTGCGGGACGCGGACGCCGTCGTCCTCGCCGCCGCCGGCTCCAGCGACCCCGCCGCCGCCGACGCCGTGCGGGTCGTCGCCGACGGGCTCGCGCGGCGGCTCGGCCGGGATGTCGCGGTGGGCTTCGGGGCCGGGGCGCACCCGCGCGTCCCCGTCGCGGTCGCGCAGGCGCGCGAGGGGCTCGCTCCGGGCGGTCGCGTCGTCGTCGCGTCCTACCTGCTCGCACCGGGCTACTTCCTCGACCGCGTGCTCGAGGCCGGGGCGGACGTCGTGAGCGACGCGCTCGCACCCGACCCGCGGCTCGCGCAGATCGTCCTGGACCGGTACGCGGAGGTCCGGGGCACGGCGGAGAGCGGCTGGTCGGCCGCCGCCGGGGCGGAGCCCGCCCGCCCCGCCTGAGCGGGCCCGGCCCGGTCGCGGGCTCGGGACCTGCGGTGGCGACCCGTCGGACCCGCGCCTAGCGTCGCAGGTGCCGGCCGGAGCACACCGCGCCGGCCGACACGCGCCCGCCGCGCACCACCGACGTCGCGGCCGGCGCACCCCGGCAGCCCCTGCGGAGGTGCGGCGATGAACAAGTCCTCGACGTCGAAGGCGGCCACGGCGCCGGCCCCGGACGACCCGCGCAAGCCGGACTCCCCGGGAGACCTCAAGAAGCGGTCGTGGAAGTACGTCCTGCGCAAGACGGTGCGCGAGTTCATGAAGGACCAGTGCACGGACCTCGCCGCCGCGCTGACGTACTACGGCGTGCTCGCGGTGGCGCCCGCGCTGCTGGCGATCGTCTCCCTGCTGGGCCTGGTCTCGAACCCGGAGCGCACCGTCGACGCGATCCTCGGGATCGTGCAGGACGTCGCTCCCGAGGGCGCCGACGAGACGCTCCGCCCGATCCTCCAGCAGCTGACCGAGGCGCCGGCCGCCGGGCTCGCCCTCGTCATCGGTCTCCTCACCGCGCTGTGGTCCGCGTCCGGGTACGTCGCCGCCTTCAGCCGCGGCATGAACCGCGTCTACGAGATCGACGAGGGCCGGCCCGTCTGGAAGCTGCGCCCGATCCTGCTGCTCGTCACGCTCGTGCTCGTCGTCATCGCGGTCCTGGTGATCGGTGCCGTCGTGCTCTCCGGCGGCGTCGCACGCTCCATCGGCGAGGCGATCGGGCTGTCGGACGCGGTCGTGACCGTGTGGAACATCGCCAAGTGGCCCGTCGTGGTGCTGCTCGTGGCACTCGCGATCGCGATCCTGTACCACGCCACGCCGAACGTGCGGCAGCCGAAGTTCAAGTGGATCAGCGTCGGCGCGTTCGTCGCGATCCTCGTCTGGGTGCTGGCCTCGCTCGGCTTCGCCTTCTACGTCGCGAACTTCTCGAGCTACAACGAGACGTACGGCTCGCTCGCGGGTGTGGTCATCGCCCTGCTGTGGCTCTGGATCACGAACCTCGCCCTGCTGTTCGGGGCGGAGCTCGACGCCGAGCTCGAGCGCGGCCGCCAGCTGCAGGGCGGCATCGAGGCCGAGCGCACCATCCAGCTCCCGCCGCGCGACACGAAGGCCAGCGACAAGAAGCAGGCGAAGGCCGAGGAGGACGTGCGTCTGGGCCGCGAGGTGCGTGAGGCGGCGCAGCGCGAGCAGGCGCAGGACGGGGGAGACGGCGACGCGGACCGGTCGGGTGCGCGCACCGGCTCGCACCGGGCGGACCCGGACCGCGACTCCCGCTGACGGCGCGACCGGCACCCCGCCCGGCGCGACGAGGCCCCCGGACCGCAGGGTCCGGGGGCCTCGTCGTGGGTTCTGCGTGCGGTCGGCGCTCGCGCGCGGTTCGCGCTCGCGCGGTCTCAGCGCAGGGCGCGTCCCGTCGCGCCGGCCGCCGCGGCGCCCGCGCCGGTCGGCACGGCCGTCCCGGTGCGGGACGGCGCCGGCACGCCGGTGCGGCGGCCCGGCCACGCCAGCAGGACGAACATGTCGCGCTCGCCGCGCGGTCCCACGAGCGACGCACGCACGACCGGCACCACGCCGTCGCGCTCGCAGCCCGACAGCTCGTCGGCCAGCGTGCGCCCCCAGGACGCGCCGAGCCGCCCGCAGGGCTGCCCGTGCGCGTCGAGCAGGCGCAGCCCGTGCTCGTCCCGCACCACCTCGAGCTTGAAGCGTCCCAGCCGGTCGGGGCGCGGCAGCACGCCGTCGCCCTCGCGGAAGCCCTCCACCCGGACGGTCACGTGCCCGCCGGCGCGGGGGACGATCCGCGTCTCCGGACGGGCCACCCGTGCGCGGCTCATCGCGGCAGGGGGAGGCCGGCGGCCTCGGCCAGGTACTCGCAGACGCGGTACGGGTCGCCACGGAACGTCGTCACCCGCTCGACCACGTGGGCCGCCAGGTCACGGATGGGCACGTTGCCGTTGTTCGACGCGGCGCGCAGCACGCCGAAGGCGCTCTCGGGGTCGATCCCGTAGGCGAACGCGACGATGCCCTTGGCCTGCTCGATGTGGGCGCGGTGCGCGGCCGACGCGGCGATGTCCCGGTTGGCCTCGCTGCGCGAGCGCTCGGCGACCTCGTCCGTCAGGTCGAGGAAGTAGCCCTCGAGGACGGACGCCGCCTCGGGGGCGCCGGGACGGCGTCGGCCGACCAGGGCGACGACGCGGGGACGGCCGGTGGCGTCCATGATCCGGTGCACGCTGCCGAACGGGCGGTCACCGACAGTGGCCTCCTCCAGGACGCGCCGCGCGCCGTCCCGGTCGTCCGGGTGCTTGTGGGCGAGGACGAGCGCCGTCGTCGGCACCACCTCGTGCGGCTCGAAGCCGTGGAGGCGGTAGACCTCGTCGGACCACCACCACGCGTCCGCCCGGGCGTCGTACGTGAACGCACCCACCCGGGTCCGAGCCTGCAGGGACGTCCGGTCCCGACGGTTCGCTGCACTGTGCACGGGCATTCCTCCACGAGTCACACCATCGTGGGCCGCGCCCTGACCCCGACCACGACGCTACCCCGACATCCGGGACGCGCCACTCGGAACGGGAGGCACCGGACTCTCGGGACAGGGCGGTGGGGTGGAGCGGCGTCGGCCCGACGCCCCGCGCCGCGTCCCCGGGACGGCGGCTTCATCCCGGCGCGTGCGCCGGGACGAGGTCATCACATCGCAGGTCAGAGCGCATCCGGAGGGCCCGCCCGGGCCGCGGCGCAGGGGTGACGGCGGCCCGTGCGACGGCAGCGCGACGCGCGGCGGGGCCGGCCGGCCCCGCCGCGCGTCGGGGTGCTACGGGACGAGCCCGGTCACGGCCAGGAGCTCTCCCCGGAGGCCATGACGAGCATCTCGCGGATCTCGGAGCCCACCGGCTGCGTGAGGGCCGCGAGCACCGCGCCCGCGGTGGCCCGGGGGTCGTTGAGGTCCGCGTCCGGGCCCGGCTTGTACTGCTCGGTGCGCCCGTCGAAGAACGCGGTGCGCATGCCGCCCGGGATCAGGCAGGTGACGCCGACGCTGCCCGCGAGCTCCGCCGCGAGGGCGTGCGAGAAGCCGCGCACGGCGAACTTCGACGCGCTGTACGCGGTCGCGTCGCTCATGCCGCGCAGCGCGAGCGTCGAGGCGACGGTGACGACCGTCCCGCGGACCTTCTCCAGGTAGGGGACGGCCGCGCGCACGACCGCGACCGTGCCGAACAGGTTGACGCGGACGACCTTCTCCCACGTCTCCGGGTCGATGTCGACGAGCCGTCCGCACGCGTCGGTGCCGGCCGCCGTCACGACGGCCGTCGGCTCGCCGAGCTGCTGCACGAGCTCCTCGACGGCCTGGGCCGCGGCGGCGGAGGCGGACAGGTCGACCTCGACGTACGGCACGTCGGGCCGCGCGGGCTTGGCCCGGTCCAGCACGCCGGCCCTGCCGCCGGCCGCGAGGACCGCCTCGACCACCGCGGCGCCGAGCCCGGAGGACCCACCGGTGACGATGACGGTGCCGACCTCGCGCGGGGCGAGCAGGACGGGGGACTCCGGGGTGGTGCTCACACGGTCTCCTTCGTGGTGGTGGTGGCACGGGCTGCGCCCGTGCGCTCGATGATCGACGTCGTCGAACGGCCGTCGAGGTAGGGGAGCAGGACGACGCGCCCGCCGTGCGCGCGCACCGTCGCCGCCTCGGGCAGCTCGGCGCCGCCGTAGTCGCCGCCCTTGGCCCACACGTCGGGCCGCAGGCGGTCCAGGGCGTCGCGCGGGTCGTCCTCGTCGAAGACGACGACCGCGTCGACGCAGTCCAGGGCCTCGAGCACGCGGGCGCGGTCGCCCGCGGTCACGACGGGCCGGCCCTCGCCCTTGAGCCGGCGCACCGAGGCGTCGGAGTTCATGAGCACGACGAGCGCGTCCCCGAGCCGGCGCGCGGCCTGCAGGGTGGCGACGTGGCCGGCGTGCACGATGTCGAAGCAGCCGCCGGTCGCCACGAGCGAGCGGCCGCCGGTGCGCAGCCGGGCGGCCAGCGCGGCCAGGTCGTCGCCGTCTGCGGGCGTCCCGGCCGGGGGGTCGGCGACGGTACCGGCGTCGTCGGGGGACGTCACGCCTGCGCCGGCACGCGACGGCGCGGGCGCGTCGTCCCGGCTGCGGTACCCCTCCGCGCCGCCCGCGGCGACCCAGGCGCCGGCGTCCGCGACGCCGCGGCCGACCGCCTCGACGGGCAGCGCACCGGCGGCGAGGGCGAGCGCGGCCGACGCGGCGAACCGGTCGCCCGCGCCGCACGGGTCGCCGCCCGTGACGGCCCGCGCCGGCACGTACTGGGCCTCGCCGCCGGTCGCGACGAACGCCCCGTCCTCGCTCACGGTCACCGCGACCGCGCGCGCCGACCAGACCTCGCGCAGACGGCGGGCGAGCGTGTCGGGCGGGGCCGCCGCCGCGCCGGGCTCGTCGCGCAGCGCGCCCCGGGCCTCGCCGAGGTTCGGCGTGACGAGGGTGACGCCGGGGACCGGTGCGCCCCCGCGGGGGTGCGGGTCCCACACCACCGGGCGGGTGCGCGCCGCCTCGGCGAGCAGCGCCCGCAGGTCGTCGTCGCGCGTGACGCCCGCGCCGTAGTCGGAGACCAGGACCACGTCGGCGTCCGCGAGCACCCGGCGCACCTCGTCGACCGGGACCTGGCCCGGCGTGCCCGGCCCGCCGTCGTCGATGCGGACCAGCGAGTGGGCCGCGCTGCGCACGCGCACCTTGCGCCGCGTGCCGCCCTCGTGGGGGAGCGCGACGACGTCGAGGACGCGCGACAGCGACGCCCTGAGGCGCCGGCCCGCGTCGTCGTCCGCGACGGGCGCCACGAGCGTGACCCGCGCGCCCTCCGCGGCGAGCAGCGCCGTCAGGCCGGCGCCCCCGGGGCTCTCGCGCACGTGCGTCACGTCGAGCACGGGTGCGGGGGCGTCGGGGCACAGCCGGTCGACTCGCCCCTCGACGTCGCGGTCGAGCACGACGTCGCCGACGACCACGACGTGCGGCCGGACCGCGCTCACGCGGGCACCTCGACCGCGGCCGGCACGCCCGCCGCGGGTCGGGTGGGGCGGGCCGGACGCAGCGCCAGGTGCTCGTCGAGGCTCGCGCACACGGCGTGCACCGCGACCAGGTGGACCGCCTGGATCGCCGCGGTCGACGGCGCGTCGACGGCGAGGACCTCGTCGGAGAGGGCCGCGAGGGGGTTCGGGCGCGGTCCCGTCATCGACCACACCGCGACGCCCACCTCGTGCGCACGCTCGGCGGCGCGCAGGACGTTCGGGCTGCGGCCGGACGTGCTCAGCAGCACCAGGACGTCCCCCGGGCGCCCGTGCGCCTCGACCTGGCGGGCGAACATCTCCTCCAGGCCGTAGTCGTTCACGAGCGCCGTGACGCTCGAGCTCTCGGAGCACAGGCACAGCGCCGACAGCGGGCGCCGGTCGTGCAGGAAGCGGCCGACGAGCTCGGACGTCAGGTGCTGGGCCTCGGCGGCGCTGCCGCCGTTGCCGGCCGCCAGCAGGCGGCTCCCGTCGGCGAGGCGCTGCGCCAGCGTGGCGCCCCACCGCTCGACGGTGCCGGCCTGCCGCCGCAGGCTGCGCAGCCCCTCGGCGAGCTCGGCGTCGTGGCTCTCGATCCAGGTACGGGCGCTCACACCGCCACCTCCTCCACCCGTGCCGCCGCGGCGACCGGGCTCGTCAGGGACTGGTACACCAGCTCGGTCTGCGCCGCGACGCCCCGCCACGAGTAGTGGGTGAGGGCGCGGCGGCGTGCCGCGACGCCGAACGCGCGCCGCCGGGCGGGGTCGTCGAGGAGACCGCGCAGCGCGGCCGCGAGGGCCTGCGGGTCCCGCGGGGGGACGAGCAGGCCGGTCACCCCGTCCGCGACGGAGTCGAGCAGACCGCCGACGGCGCTGCCGACCAGCGGCACGCCGCACGCGGCGGCCTCGAGGGGCACGATGCCGAACGGCTCGTACCAGGGGGTCGCGACGACGGCGTCCGCCGACGAGACGAGCTCGGGGACGTCGTCGTGCCCCACGCGCCCGAGCAGGTGCACGCGGTCCGCGACGCCCAGCTGGCGCGCGAGGGCGGCCAGGCGGCACGCCTCCGGGTCGTCCGGGAGGGCGGCCGCGTCGGGGCCGCCCGCGACGAGCAGCTCGGTGTCCGGCAGGTCCACCAGGGCGTGCAGGACCGTGTCGACGCCCTTGCGCTCCACCAGGCGGCCGAGGCAGACCAGGCGGTGGCGGCGGGCGCGCGGGAACGGGCCCGTCGCGCCGCGCACGGGGCGGAAGTGGTCGACGTCCACGCCGCAGGGCACGACCCGGACGCGCGCCGGGGGCACGCCGAGCCGGGTCAGCTCGCGCACCTCGTCGCTGCAGGTGGCGATGACGGCGTCGACCCTGCGCCCGATCGTCGCCTCGGCCGTGATGCGGCCCGACGGGCTCGTGTCCTTCACGCCCTGGTGTCGCCGCTTGACCGAGCCGAGCGCGTGGTACGTCTGCACCGTGGGGACGCCGTGCACCTGGGCGGCCTGCACCGCGGCCAGGCCGGACATCCAGAAGTGCGCGTGCACGACGTCGGGGACGCCGTGGGTCGCCCAGTCGTCCGCCACCCAGTCGCCCAGGTCCGGCATCCAGGGCAGCAGGTCGTCCTTGGGCACGGCCGTGGCGGGCCCGGCGGGCACGTGCACGACCTCGACCCCGGGGCTCATGGGCACCCGCTCGGGCAGTGCCGGGTCGTCCCGCCGGGTGTAGACGGTCACGTCGTGGCCCAGGTCGGCCAGGGCCGCGGCGAGCGCGGCGACGTGGACGTTCTGCCCTCCCGCGTCGACGCCGCCCAGCACGGCGAGCGGGCTCGCGTGCTCCGACACCATCGCGATCCTCATCGCGTCGCCCCCTCGATCACCTCGTGCCAGTCGGACAGGAACCGCTGGAGCCCGAACCGCTCGAGCGCGTGGGCCCGCGCGGCGAGCCCGCGCTCCTTCGCCTCCGTCGGGTCGGCGAGCCAGCGGCGCAGCGCGGCGACGAGGTCGGCCGGGTCGCTGCTGACGACGCCCGCGGCGGCCGGCACCGACTCGGGGGCCGCCGTCGTCGCGAGCACCGCCACCGGCATGCCCAGGTGCATCGCCTCGATCAGCGCGAGCCCCAGGCTCGTCCAGCGGTACGGGTGCAGGTAGGCGCGAGCGCCGGCGAGGCGGGCGTGCATCTGCGTCTGCGGGACGTCGTCGTGCAGGTGGTCCGCCTGCTGCGGCAGGTGCTCGGCCAGCGCGGCCATGCCCATGCCGTACACCTCGACGGGCATGCGCTCCGCGACGTGCAGCAGGACGTCGGTGCCGGCGACGCGCCAGCGCCGCACCGGCTCGTTCACGACCGCCGCGACGCGCTCGCGCTCACCGGTCCACAGGTGCCCCGGGTCGGGGATGCCGTGCTCCACCACCGTGACCGGCGCACGGCCGTTGTCCCACACGAGCGCGTTGAACCGCGTCACGTGCACCACCGGGATGTCGTCGCGGTCCGCGAGCAGGTGCCGCGTGGCGACCGGGTGCTCGACGGGCGTGTTGTGCTCCACGTAGACCGCGGGCACGTCGACGCCGGCGCGCTTGCCGGCCCAGCGCTCGAGGAGCTCCAGGTCGCGGGGCCGCTGCAGCACGACCAGGTCGAACGGCTCGTCGCGCAGGTGCTCCAGCGGCACCTCGCGCACGGTGTCGGGCCACGGGTACGTGCGCGCACGCCCCAGGCCGTCGGGGGAGCGCTCGGCGTCCACCGGGACGAGGTACTCGTGCTGGCCCTGGACGAACGAGGTCATCCACGAGCCGTGCACGTGCCAGGCGAGGATCCTCATGCGACCACCTCCTCGGGTGCGGCCGGCACGTCGGCGGGCGTGCCGACGACGTGCTCGACGGCCGGCGCGGAGGCCACCGTGAGCGCGTCGACGGCGGCGACCACCTGCGCCGGCGTGACGGACGAGAGGCACGGGTGGCCGGCCACCGGGCACTCGCGCGCCCGGCTGCCGGCGCACGGCGCCTCCTGGTCGCCGAGCACGACGCTCGGCACGGCCCACGGCGACCAGCGGTCGGCGGGGACGACGGGGGAGAACAGGGACACCACGGGCGCGCCGACGGCGGCGGCCAGGTGCGCGGGTCCCGTGTTCCCGACGACGACGGCGTCGGCGGCGGCGAGCACGGCCGCCAGGCCGGGCAGCGTGGTGCGGCCGGCGACGTCGACGACGCCGGGCAGGCCGGCGGCGACGCGGCCCGCGAGGTCGCGCTCACCGGGGCCGCCGGTGACGAGCACGGTGCGGCCGGCGTCGGCGAGGGCGGCGACGATCGCGCGGGCGTGCTCGGGCGAGGGGGCGCGTGCCGGGACGGACGCGCCCGGGTGCACCACGACGTACCCGCCGCCGACGTGCGCGTGCGCGTCGGCGGGCAGCGCGTCCCTCAGGTCGAGGAGCGGCCGGCGCACCGCCAGGTGGCCCGGGTCGTCCTCCGGCAGGCGGCCGCCCGCCGCCGCGGCGAGGTCGAGCGCGGCCTCGACCTCGTGCAGGCCGTCGGGGCGCCGGTGCCGCACGTCCAGCAGCGACCCCGGGTAGTCGACGCTCGTGCCGGCGACGAACGGGACGCCGGCGAGCCGCAGCACGAGCGCGGCGGGCAGCGGGCTCTGGTGGAAGGACGTGAAGACGACGGCGCGGTCGTAGCGCCGCGCCGCGAGGGTCGCCACGAGCTCCTGGACGGCCGCGGGGTCGACCGCGGGCGGGCGGTACCCGCTCCACGGCGGGTCGAACACCAGCACGTCGTCGACGCCCGGCAGCAGGCGCGCGGCCTGCGCGCCGGCGGGCGACGCCAGCAGGTCGAGACCGTCGGCGGTGGCGGCGAGCGCGCGCAGCGCCGGCCCGGTGAGCAGCACGTCGCCGTCGCTGTCGAGGCGCACGGCCAGCACGCGGGTCATGCGTGGACCTCGTCGCGCCGCACCCGCCCGGTCGTCTCGATCGCGGCGGCGTCGACGACCTCCGGGAGGAGGTGGTGCAGGGCGGCCCGCAGGTCGGGGGCGACGACGGGCGCCGCCGCGACCTCCTGCGCGCGGGTGACGGGCGTGGGCACCAGCACCGGGCGCGCACCAGCGGCGAGCGCCGCGCCCACGTCCGCGCCGATGTCGCCCACGACGGCGCACTCGTGCGGCGCCAGCCCGAGCGCGGCGGCCGCCGCGAGCACCATGCCCGGGGCCGGCTTGCGGCACGCGCACCCGTCGTCGGCGCCGTGCGGGCACACCTGGACGGTGTCGAAGGGCCCGAGCAGCTCCGCGAGCCGCGCGTTCACCGCGTCGACCTGCTCGCGGGTGAGCAGGCCGCGCGCGATGCCGGACTGGTTGCTCACGAGCCCGACGCGCACGCCGGCGGCCCGCAGCGCGTCGAGCAGCTCGCGTGCGCCGTCGACCGGGTCCACGAGGGCCGGGTCGCCGTTGTAGGGCACGTCGTGCACGAGGGTGCCGTCGCGGTCGAAGAGCACCGCGCGCACGGCCGGGGCGGCGGCCGGCGCGGGGCCGGTCGCGGCGGGCGCGTCGGGGCGCGTCGGGGAGGACGTCGCGGGGGAGGTGACCGGGATCACGCCGCGCCCGCCGCCGCGACGACCCGGCGGGCGGCCGGTGGGGCCGTCGACGGGTCGTGGTGCTGGGCGGTGACGCGGTGCTCACGCATGAGTGGCCGACCTTCCGTGAGTGGTCCACAGTCGTCCCGGACGAGGTCCGGCTGCAGATCAGGAGCGCAACCGGGCTTCTTCCGGCGGGGGCGACCCCGGGCCCAGAGTGGAGCACTTCACCCGCTCCTGCACTTCGAACCGTTCGGGACGCTTCGTTCCGCTTGTCCTGCGGATTCGCGTCCCGCATCCTTCGCCACCACCTGTCGACAGGAGATCTGATGACCACGACGTCCGACCCGACCACCGCCGCGCCGACCCCCACCGACGCCCTCGGGGAGGGCTCGGGCGCGGCCGCCGCGCCCGAGCGGCTCGCCGCGCACGTCGTCGGCGGACGCGTCGTCGACGCCCGCGGCGGGCGGGAGGTCGTGCGCTTCTCGCCGGTCGACGGCGCCCCGACGGTCGTGCTCGTCCCGGCGGACGCGGACGAGGTCGCCGAGGCGGTGGGCGCCGCGCACGCCGCGCGCCGGACGTGGCGCCGCACCGCGCCCGGTGCACGCGCCGCGGCCCTGCGCACCGCGGCGGCCCGCGTGCGCGAGCAGGCGGACGAGCTCGGCGCGCTCCTGACGGCCGACACCGGGCGCCTGCTGACGACGTCGGTCGAGTCGGCGCGCGTGGCGGCGGACATCCTGGAGGAGGCCGCGACCACGGGGCTGGGCGCCACCGGCCGCACGCTGGCCGGCGACCCGCTCGCGCTCGACGTCGTGCGGCGCGAGCCGCACGGCGTCGTCGCGGTCATCACGCCCTGGAACGACCCCTACCCGGCGGCAGCCGGCCTGCTGGCCGCGGCGCTGGTGACGGGCAACACGGTCGTGCACAAGCCCTCGGAGCGCAGCCCGCGTGCCGGGTGGGCGCTCGGGCGCCTCGTCGCGGAGGCGTTCCCGCCCGGGGTGCTCGAGGTCGTCAACGGCGACGGCGGGACGGGCGCCGCGATCGTCGCGGACCCGCGCGTCGCGCTCGTCGCGCAGGTGGGCAGCTCCGCGACCGGGCGGGCGATCGCGGCGGCGGCCGGCGCCCGCGGCGCCCGCGTGCTGCGCGAGAACGGCGGCAAGGACCCGATCGTGGTCGACGCGGGCGTCGACCCGGCGTGGGCGGCGCAGCAGATCGCGACCGGCGCGTTCACGAACACCGGCCAGCTCTGCACGTCCGTCGAGCGCGTCTACCTCCACGAGGACGTCGCGGACGCCGTCGTGGACGCGCTCGCCGCCCTCGCGCGCGACATGCGCGTCGGCGACCCCACCGACCCCGCCACGCAGCTCGGCCCGCTCGTCGACGAGACGCAGCTGGCCGTGGTCGAGGAGCACGTGGACGCCGCCGTGGCGGCGGGTGCGCGGGTCCTCGCCGGCGGGCACCGCCTGGACCGGCCCGGCGCGTTCTACGCGCCGACGGTCCTCGACGGCTGCACGGCCGACATGACGGTGCTGACCGAGGAGACGTTCGGGCCGGTCGCGGCGGTCACGCGCGTGCCGGACTTCGCGACGGCCCTCGAGCTCGCCGACACCGGGGCGTACGGGCTCGCGGCGACGGTCCTCACGCCGCGCCTGGAGCACGCGCTCGAGGCCGCGGAGACGCTCGACGTCGGCACCGTGAAGGTGAACGCGGTGTTCGGGGGCGCGCCCGGCGGCTCGGCCGACCCGCGCCGCGAGTCGGGTGCGGGCGCGGGCTACGGGCCGGACCTGCTGGCGGCGATGACGGTGCTTAAGGCCGTGCACGTCGAGGCGGCGGTCACCCCCGCCGGCTGACGCCCCCACCCGCGGGGACCGGACGCGTGCCCGCGCGACCGGTCCCCGCGGGTGCCACAGTGGCGGGGACAGCCCCGCCCACGCGCCGAGGAGGGAACATGACCAGGACCGTCTCCGAGGTCGTCGACCGCGACGCCGTCACGGCCGAGGTCACGACCACCGTGCGCGAGGTCGCCGAGCTCATGCGCGAGCGGGCGGTCGGCGACGTCGTCGTGCTCGACGGCGGCCGGCTGGCCGGCATCGTGACCGACCGCGACCTCGTCACGCGCGTCCTCGCCGTCGGCGGCACGGGTGCCGACCCGGTGGGCCAGGTGTGCACGCCCGACCCCGTGCACGTGGCGCCGGGCACGACGCTCGAGGAGGCGGCCGCCCTCATGGCGGACAACGCGGTACGCCGGCTGCCGGTCGTGGACGGGGACGTGGTGCTCGGCGTCGTCTCGCTCGGCGACGTCGCCGTGTCGCGGGACGCGGGCGACGTGCTGGGCGACATCTCGGCGGCGCCGTCGACGTGACGCCGCGCGCGGCGCGCGGACCCGCCGCCGGGGTGCGGCCCGCGGCGCCCCCGGCGATGCTGGGTGGCGACGTCGAGCAGCGCGCGTCGACCCGTCCGCCGGCGGGCGACCCGCCGGCCGAACCCACGAGGAGTGCCCATGGCCTCGACCTCACGCCGCCGTCCGCCGGTCCCGGGACGCGACGGGGGACGGGCATGAGCGGCGACGACATGCTCCTCGTGACGCGCCTCGACGAGCTCGTCGAGGTCGTGGAGGCGCTCGGCGACACGGCGTACGTGCGCTTCAGCGCCGGTCCCGACGTCGACCGGGGCAACCCGAGCACGGACGGCGAGAGCGGCGCGACGCTGCCCGGCCTGAGCGTGAACCGCCTGAGCCCCGAGCCCTGGTGGACGCGCCCGTCGCGCGAGTGGATGGCGCGGCAGGTGTGCCAGTACGCCCACCTCGCCGGGGGCGAGCGCTACGCGTGGGTGCTCACCGGTCGCGAGGCCGGGCGGGGCCCCGACAGCGAGCCGCTCGTGGACGACGTCGTGCCCGTCGCCCGCCTCGCGCAGTCCGCGCTCGACGAGGCGACGGAGGTCTACCACCGCGCCATGGACCCGGGCTCGATGCCGGGCTGACCTGCGGGGACGCGCGGACGCCGGTCGGTCGCGCGCCGCGGTCCGGAGCCCGTGGCGATCCCGCGTCCCGGCGTGCGGCCACCGCGGACCGGTGCCAACGTGGGACGCATGAGCGAGGAGACCACGGGCTACGACCCGGCACAGGACCCTGACAGCGACCCGGAGAGCCTGAACCCGCGCACGGGGGCGCAGGCCAGCGGCGAGGCGAGCGCCGAGTCCGGCGACCCCGACGCCGACCCGGACAACCTCAACCCGCGCAGCACCGAGGACGGCACCGCATGACGGAGCAGCTGCCCGAGAGCTTCGACCCCCAGCAGCCGGACCTCCCGTCGCTCGGCGTCGACCCGGACCCGGTGCCCGAGGGGCACGAGGGCGAGGCGCCGACGCCGGACCGCGACGTCGAGGACCCGTCCTGACCGCGGCCCCGTCGCACGTCGCCGGCCCCACCCGGGAGCACCGGGTGGGGCCGCGCGACGTCGTGACCCTGGGACCGGCGGAGCAGGCGCGCGTGCTGTCGACGGTGGTCGCGCCGCTGCTCGCGCAGGGTGCGATCGTGCGCCGGCCCCGGGTCACGGTCGCGGCCGAGCGCGCCCGCAGCGACGCGCGGGCCTCGGCCGTGCTGGAGCAGCTGGCCGAGCGGTACGACCGCCGGCCGGTCGCCGTCACGCTCGGGCGGCGTCGCCTCGTGCTGCCGCTGCACCACGAGGACGGCCGGGCGGTGCTCGACGCGTCGCCGGACCCGTTCTCACCCGCGTCGTGGGAGAAGCGCGCCGCGCTGTCGCACTTCCAGCCGCGCGGCGTGCTCATCAGCCCGCTCGAGGAGCGGCCCGCCCTGCGGGAGTGGAACGAGCGCGCCCTCGACACCGGGCGCCCCGTGCACTCGGCCGGGGAGGGCGTGGTCGGCTCCCTGCACGCGCTGGCGGCCGGCATGGTCGGTGCCGCGCGCGAACGCGGGGGTCTCGGCTTCGACGACGTGGACGGCCCGCTGTGGCAGGCCGCCCGCACGGTCGCGCTGGGCCCGGGGGCCAGGGACGACACCGTGCTCACCGACGAGCTCCAGGCGCTGCGCACGCGCGCCAACTGGGCGTTCGCGGTGCCGCAGCGGCGGGCCCTGCGCGCCCGGTTCACGCGGCACGTGCTGGACCACGTGCGCCGCGCCCCGGCCGACAGCCTCGCCGGTGCCGGCGTCGCCCGCGGCGGCTCCCCGCTGCTGGCCGCGACCCAGGTGCCGCACTGGCTGTTCGCGTTCGACGCGGTCCGCATCGCCCTGTGGCGCGCGCTGGCCGTCGCCGCCGCCCGCCCCGCCCTGCAGGACGCGCTGCGCGCCGAGGCCGCGCAGGCCGCGGCCGCGGGCGGGGTGCACGTGCTCCCGCTGGCGCGCGCCGCCGTGCTCGAGAGCGTCCGGCTGTGGCCGACGACGCTCGTGCTGCTGCGCGAGACGGTCGCGCCCACGGTCTGGGGCGACGGCGTGCTGCCGCCCGGCCACGGCGTGGCCCTCGTCAGCTCGTGGTTCCACCGCGACCCGGAGCGGCGGCCGGCCGCCGACACGTTCGACCCGGGCTTCTGGGACGGCACGGCCTGGACCGGGCCGGCCGGCTCCGCCGAGCCGTGGCTGGTCGTGCCGTTCAGCGCCGGGCCCGTCGTCTGCCCCGGTGAGGACGTGGTGCTCCTCACGGCGTCGACGCTCCTGTCGGACCTCGTGCGCGACGTCCGGTGGAGCCCGGACAGCCACCCGGGCCTCGCCGAGGACCCGCTCCCGCCGACGCTCGCCCACGAGCACCTGCGCATGCGCGCCGCCGCGGCCTGAGACGCAACCCACGCCGCGCGGCGTGCCGAGAAGTCGCGGAGCAGGAGAAGCAGTTCTATCGTCCGAACCGTCCTCGACGTTCCAGCAGGTGGACGTCACGAGGGGGGAGCTCCGACCCGGTTCGCCGGTGCGGACCGGACGACGGGAGCCGGCGATGACGCACGTTGCGCCCGCAGTGGCGGGCGGCCCTGCGACCACGACGGGGACGGCAGCACCGCCGCGACGACGACGCCGGCTCGACCGCGAGGCGATCGCGGGGTACCTGTTCATCTCGCCCTGGGTCGTCGGGTTCCTCGTCTTCACCGCCGGGGCGATGCTCTGGAGCCTGTACATCTCCTTCACGCGGTACAACCTCGCCACGGGCGCCACGACGCCGGTGGGCCTCGACAACTACCGCGAGCTGCTCGACGACCCCCGGGTGGCGACCGCGCTCGGCAACACGCTGTTCTACGCGGTGCTCGCCGTGCCGCTGGAGATCGCGTTCGCGCTGTTCCTCGCCGTGCTGCTGGACCGCGTCGGCAAGGGCGCCGGCTTCTTCCGCACGGTCTTCTACCTGCCGAAGATGACGCCGGCCGTCGCCACGGCGGCGATCTTCTTCCTGCTGCTCAACGGCTCGAACGGCGCGATCAACCGGTTCCTGCGCAGCCTCGGCCTGCCCGCACCGCAGTGGCTGGTCGACCCGGACTGGATCAAGCCGTCGATCGTGCTCATGTCGCTGTGGGCGGTGAGCGGCACGATGGTGATCTTCCTGGCCGCCCTCAAGTCGGTCCCGCGCGAGCTGTACGAGGTCGCGACGCTCGACGGCGCCGGGCCGTGGCGGCTGTTCCGGCACATCACGGTGCCGATGATCTCCGGAGCCATCTTCTTCAACACGATCGTGCTGACGATCGCCGCGTTCCAGATCTTCGACTCCGCGTACCTGCTGTTCTGGCGCGACCAGGGCTCCAGCGCACCGGACGCGTCGCTGTTCTACGCGATCTACCTGTTCCAGCAGGCGTTCCGTCAGTTCAACTTCGGCTTCGCCGCCGCGATGGCGTGGCTGCTCTTCGTGATCGTCATGCTGGTCACGGTCGTCCAGGTGCGGTTCGGGAACCGCTTCGTCTACTACGAGGCGGATCGCTGATGGCTGCCACGACCACCCCCCTCGGCGCGCCCCGGCAGGTGCCCGCGACCCCGACCCGCGCCCGCGGCGTCGACGAGGCCACGCCCGTCTGGCGGCGCAGCCGGTTCAGCGGCGTCGGCCGCGTGGTGCGCTGGGTCGTGCTGCTCGCCGTCACGGCGCTGTTCCTGTACCCGCTGCTGTGGCTCGTCGCCGCGAGCCTGAAGACGCGCGGCCAGGTCTTCGACAACTCCCTGATCCCCTCGCCCGTGCGGTGGGACAACTGGGTCACCGTGTGGCAGGAGCTGCCGCTGCTGAGCTGGCTGACGAACAGCGTGTCGATCGCCGTGCTGGCCGCGGTCGCGGTCGCGGTGTCGAGCTCGCTCGTCGCCTTCGGGTTCGCCTGGTTCCGCTTCCCGGGGCGCAGCCTGCTGTTCGGTCTCGTGCTGGGCACGATGATGCTCCCCGGCGCGGTGACGATGATCCCGACCTACCTCATCTGGAAGGAGACGGGCCTGCTCGGCACGTGGGTGCCGCTGTGGGGGGCCAACCTCTTCGGCTCGGCGTTCTACATCTTCCTGCAGCGGCAGTTCTTCCTCGGCCTGCCGCGGGAGATCTTCGAGGCGGCGCTGATCGACGGCGCCGGATACTGGAAGCAGTTCTGGCGGATCGCCATGCCGCTGGCCGTGCCCTCGTTCGTCATCGTGCTGCTGTTCGAGTTCCAGGCCTCGTGGAACAACCTGCAGTCGGCGCTGATCTACCTCAACGCGGGCAGCGTCGAGCAGTTCACGGCCCCGCTCGGGATCGCGTACGCGATGACCCGGTACAGCCCGACCGCCGGCGGCCAGGGCGACTACCAGTACGTGATGGTGGCGTCCCTGCTGGTGACGCTGCCCATGCTCGCGCTGTTCGCCTTCGGGCAGCGCTACTTCGTCGACGGCATCGCGACGACCGGACGCAAGGGATGACCCCCATGAACACTGCACGACGCACGCCTCTGCTGACCGGGCTGGCACTCGTCACGGCCGCCGCGACCCTGGCGGCCTGCGGCCCCGGGGGCGGCGGCGGGGGAGGTGCCGGCGGCGGCGAGCCGACGGACTTCACGACGGCGCCGACGGGCGAGCTCTCGGCCTGGGCGTTCGACAACGCGGACGACGTGGGCGAGGCCCGCATGGAGTACGCCGCCGAGCAGCTGGCGGACGTCGACATCACCATGGACCAGACCTCGTTCGACGCGCAGAAGTTCACGACCCGCGTCGCGGGCGGGCAGGTGCCCGACGTCGTGCAGATGGACCGCCGGTTCGTGCCCACGTACGCCGCCCAGGGTCTGATCCAGCCGCTGGACGCCTGCTACGAGGCGCACGGGGTCGAGGCCGACGAGCGGTTCTACGACTTCGTCGTCGACGACGTGGAGTGGGACGACCAGCTGTGGGCGGTGCCGCAGTTCTACCAGCCGCCGGCGATCATCCTGAACACCCGCGTGACCGAGGCGGCGGGCCTGACGGACGAGCAGTTCGACACCTCGAAGCCGGACCAGCTGCTCGAGGCGGTCGCGGCCACGTACACCGCGGAGGGCGGGACGCCCACCCGGCTCGGCTTCGACCCGGTCGCCACCGGCCAGGCGGGGCTGTGGGTGCTCGGCATGGGCGGGCAGCTCACCGACGAGGAGGGGCGGCCGACGCTCGACGACCCGTCGAACGTCGCGGGCGTGGAGCTGCTCAAGCAGATCACCGACGCGCAGGGCGGGTACGCCCAGGTGAAGTCGTTCAGCGACGCGTTCGACACCTTCGGCGACGCGAACCAGTACGTGACGGACCAGGTGGCCGCGCAGGTGAACGCGCAGTGGTACCCGAACGTGCTCTCGCCCTACATCGGCCAGGTCCAGCTGCGCGCCGTGCCGTTCCGCGGCGCCGACGGCGAGCCCTTCGCCGTCGCCGGCGGGTCGGCGTTCGTCGTGCCGGCGGGGGCGGCGAACCCGGACGCCGCGTGCGCGTGGATGCTCGCGCTCACGGAGCTCGACGCCTGGGAGGCCGCGGGGGAGGCGCGTGCCGCGACCCGGGAGGAGGACGGCGGCATCAACACCGGCCTGTTCACCGGCTCGCCCGAGGCGGACCAGCTGGTCCGGGAGCGCTGGGTGGTGGAGACCGGTGACCCCGGCTTCGACCAGGTCATCGCCACCTACTACGACGTCCTGGACTACGGTCGGACGTACGGCGCGTCCCCTGCCGGTCAGGAGATCACCAACGCGCTCAACAACGCGGTCACCGAGGCGCTGCTCGGCGACGCGACGGTCGAGGAGGCCCTCGCCGACGCGCAGCACGCGGCCGAGCGCGCGTACGAGAACGTGACGGCGGAGGGCTGACCGACGAGGTCCTCCCGCGAGGAGAGGACGGCACCGTGGACGAGCCGGTCGGCGAGGCGATCGAGCGCCTGCACACCACCCTGGTCGAGGCGACCGACGTGCAGCAGGTCCTCGAGGCGGTCGCGCACGCCTGCGCGGGGATCGTCGCCGGTGAGGCGGGGGAGACGACCGTCACGCTGCGCCGCGACGGCCGCGCGACGGCCGTCGCGTGGACCGGGGAGCGCGCCCGGCACTGCGACGAGGTCGAGTACGCCAGCGGCGCGGGCCCCTGCCTGAGCGCGCTCGACCTCGGCGAGACCGTCCTCGTGCACGACGTCGCCGCCGACCCGCGGTGGCCTGCGTGGCGTGACGCGGCCGTCGAGGCGGGCTTCGTGGCGGCGGCCGCGTTCCCGGTGAGGGTCAACCCCGACCTGGAGGTGTCGCTTAACGCGTACTCCGACGCTCCCGGGGTCCTCGACGACGCCTCGGTCGCCCGCGCCCAGGCGCTCGCCGGCGAGCTGCGGCACGTCCTGCGCTACTCGCTGCGGCTGCTCGAGCTGGCCACCACGACCGCCGACCTGCGGACGGCGCTGGAGTCGCGGGCCGTCATCGACCAGGCCATCGGGATGGTCATGGCGCAGAACCGCTGCTCGGCGGAGGAGGCGCTGGCGCTCCTGCGACGGGCGTCGCAGGGTCGCAACGTGAAGCTGCGCGACCTCGCGCACGAGATGGTCCGGCGCGTCGGCGGCGCGGAGCCGCCCGAGTCGACGTTCGAGCCCCGCAACGGCTGAGCGGCTCCTCGACGGCTGCGGAGGCGCCGCGCGGGGGCGGCGGGTGCACCCACCCGCCGCCCCCGTCGTGCGTCGTCCGCCGCTCAGTCCCGGCCGAGCACGTCCTCCGGGCCGACCCCGAGCAGGAACGGCGCGAGCTGGGCGGCGAGCGTCTCGTTGCGGGTCCCGTCCGCGACCACGTGCTCGACGACGCCCTCGGCGATCGTCCGCAGGTTCACGTTGCTGCGCATCGACGCCTCCCGCAGCAGCGCGAAACCGAGCTCCGGCGTGAGGCCGTAGGCGGCGGCGAGGATGCCCTTGGCCTGCTCGATCGTCGCGCGGGAGGCCGCGGACGCGGCGATCTGCGCGGTGGCGAGCCGGCTGCCCTCGGCGGCGACCAGCCGCGTCACGTCCACCAGGTCCACCTCGACGGCGTCCTCGGGCGTGCGGCGGTAGACGGCGACGACGTGGCGCTCCTGGCCCAGCGCGTCGCGCATCCGGAACCGGGAGTGCGCCGGCGCCGTGGTGGCGGCCGTCAGCTCGGCCCACCACCGGTCCCGGTCACCGGCGTCCACGTGGGCCAGCACGAGCTCGGTGGTGGGGACGACCTCGCCGACCTCGAAGCCGTGCAGGGCGAAGCACTCGTCCGACCACCACCAGGTGCCGTCCGCGGGGACGTGGCGGAGCCGCGCCGTCACGGCGGCGGGGACGTCGCGACCGACCGGGCGGTCGTCGCGGAGGGTGGTGGACACGGGATGGGGCCTCACGTCGGTCAGGAACCGTCGGGCCGTGTCCTGACCCGTGGTGAAAGTTAGGCGAACGGACGTGGCGAAGCAAACGGGCGACGGGCGGTTCGCGGGCGAGTGCGCAGGTCAGTCCAGCGACCGGTACCCGTTGACCTTGTGCGTGCCGTCGCACCAGGGCTTGATCGCGGAGCCGCCGCACCGGCACAGCGCGACGGTGGGCCGCGGCTTGTCGACGGGCCTGCCGTCCTCGTCGCGCAGGTCCACGTCGCCGCGGACGAGCACGGGGCCGTCGGGGCAGAACGTCAACGAGGCCCGTGGTGCGGGGGTGCGCGACGCCCGGTACGCCGGCGCACCCGTGTCGTTCGTCACGTCGGTCGGGTGCGGCTCCTGGCTCATGGCGTGCTCCTCGGGTCGGGCGCGGGACCGGCCGGGCGGCCGGCCGGGCGCAGGTCGCGTTCGCGGTGCGCGGCGACGCGCAGGCGGGTGCCGGCGTACGGGACGCCGCCGCGCAGGCGCAGCACGAGCGCGGCCCACGCGCAGACCCCCCGCTCGAGGCACCACAGCGGCGCCCACAGCGCCGCCGTCGCGGGGAAGCGGTCGGTGCCACCGGCGCGCCGGCGCCCCGTCTCGGCGAGCGCGACGACCGCGGTCGCCCCGGCGACGACGAGACCGGGCCGGCGACGCACCAGTGCCGCCGCCGTCAGCGGCAGCACGGCGAGCTCGGCCGCGAGCCGCGGTGGCTGCGCGAGGCTGTCGTACGCCTGGCGCACGCGCTGGTCGAGGAACCGGTGCACGTCCGGCGGACGGCGCTCGACCAGCACGTCGAGCGCGACGTGCTCGCGGCCGCCGCGGGCCCGCACCGTCCGCACGAGCTCGAGGTTCTCGAACAGCACCGCGTCGTCGTAGCCGTGCGGGGGCAGCGCCGAGCGGCGCACGAGCAGCGTGCCGGGCCAGTCGCCACCGAGCGCCCGGTTGAGCAGCGCCCGGCCGGTGTCCCACCGCGCGTGCCACGGCGCGGGCGCGAAGACGTTCTGCGGCCGGACGACCTCGGCGTCGTCGAGCAGGCGGAGCGCGCGGCGCAGGTCGGCCGGGTCCCACCGCACGTCGTCGTCGGCGACGACGACGCGCTCGGCGTCCGTGACCCGCAGGCCGTGCCGCACCGACACCGCCTTGCCGTTGCGTCCCGGCGGCGGCGTGCCGACGCGCTCCTGGCGCACGCCCGTGGGCAGCCGGCGCGCGTGCGCGTCCTGCACGTCCGGCGGCGAGCCGTCCACCACGACGACCGGCAGCACGGCGGCCACGCGCGTCAGGTACTGCCAGGTCTCGTCCGCCACGGGCGCGGGGGAGCGCAGGGGGAGCAGGTAGACGGCGTCCTCGACGGCCGCGGGGCCCGCGTCCGGGGCCCGCTCGTCGAGGCCCGGGGACACGCTCACAGCGGCAGGCGCAGGGAGGACTCGCCGGCCTCCCACCGCGCGATCGTGCGCGCCCCGGCCCAGCCCTCGACGGCGAGGCAGACCGCGGCACCCCACAGCACGTCGTCGACGAGCGCCGGCTCCTCCTCGGCGAGGTTGCCCGCGAGGTCGCGCGCCGCGATCTGCTCGTGCACCGCGTCCGCCGCGACGTGCTCGTCGAAGTACCAGGTGGTCGCCTCGTCGTCGTGACCGAGGCGGCGCAGGCCGTTGCCGTACAGGCGGTTCGGCAGGGACGACGTCATCTCGAACGCGGCGAGGTGGCCGACCGTGGCGCCGCGCAGGCGCCGCTGCAGGCCGAACAGGGACATGACGTTCGACGACGCCAGCGTGGCGGCGGGGACGTGGTCGACGTAGCGGCCGTACGTGTCGTCCAGTCCCAGGCCCCGCAGGGACGACGCGAACAGCGCGTGGTGCATGCGCTCCGGGTCGCCGCCGCCGTACTCGTCCGCCTGGATCTCCACGAGCGCGGCCTTCGCGCGGCCCCCGAGCCGGGGCACGGCCCACGTGTGCGGGTCCGCCTCCTTGAGCTGGTAGACCGACTTCTGCACGAGCAGCTCGCGCACCTGGTCCTCGGTCGCGCGGCGCGCGACCCAGCGGGACAGGCTGGGGGAGTCGTCCTCCTCGGTGAGGCGGAAGAGGCGCGCGGCGACCCCGGTGCGGGTGCGGTCGCCGCAGTCGGGCACGGGGACGCGCGTCCGCAGCTCGGCCTCCACCAGCCCCTCGAGCGTCGTGCGCACGCGCAGCAGGTCGACGTCCCACTCCCAGGCGTCGTCGACCCCGGCCAGGCCCCGGTAGTGCAGCTCGTACAGGCACAGCAGCGCGTGCTGGACGTCGTCGTCCTCGAGCCACGACGCCGGGGGCGCCGCGACGGCCGCGTCGACCGCCGCGTGCAGCGCAGCCGTGCCGCGGTCGGCGCCCGTCAGCAGCCGGACGAGCGCCTCGCCGACCGGTCCGCGCGGGGCGGGCAGGGGCATCGGCCGCGTGGGTGCGGGCCCGGGCTCGGCAGGGACGTCCGTCGGCACCGACGTGCTGGTCATCGTTCTCGTTCCCTCGGGCTGCGGCGCCGGGGCTCGACGCGCGACCCATCGTGGCCCCGGCCCCCGTGGCCCGCCACCGGAACATCGGCCGCCACGAGGCGCTCACCTGCGGCTGCGCCCATGGTCGGCACCCGGGACGCAGCCGCAGGACGAGGGCTCGCGCGTCAGACCCCGCCGGGACGCAGGACCGCCCGCAGGCAGCCGTCGTCCTTCTCCTTGAACAGGCGGTACGCCTCGGCGCCGTCCTCGAGGTCGAGCACGTGCGTCGCGAGGTACTCCGGCGCGAGCTCGTCACGCGCCATGAGGTCGAGCAGCGTCGGGATGTACTTCTGCCCGTGCATCTGCGCACCCCGCAGCGTGAGCCCCTTGTTCATCAGGGCACCGAGGGGGAACCGGTCCGCCCACGCCGCGAACACGCCCAGCACGGCGACGCGCCCGCCCTTGCGGCAGTGGTAGATCGCCTCGCGCAGCGGCGTGATGCGCTCGGTCTGCACCCGCGCGAGCTGCGTGACCTTGTCGAGCGCCGCCAGGGGCCCGGTGGCCCCGGACGCCTCCATGCCGACCGCCTCGATGCACACGTCCGGCCCCCGGCCGGCCGTGAGGTCGAGCAGCGCGTCGCCGAGCGCGTCCTGCGGGTCGAGCACGTCGCAGCCCAGCTGGTCGCGCGCGACGGCGCGGCGGTACGGGTCGGTCTCGATGACGACGACGCGGTCCGCACCGAGGATCTGGGCGGAACGGGCCGCCATCTGGCCCACGCCTCCCGCACCCCACACGGCCACGACGTCGCCGGGCCCGACCTCGCCCAGGTCGGCCGCGCCCATCCACCCCGTCGCCGCGGCGTCCGAGGCGAACAGCGCGCGCAGGTCCTCGACCCCGTCGGGCACGGGGAACGCGCCGACGTCCGCGAACGGCACGCGCACGTACTCCGCGTGGGAGCCGGCGTACCCGCCGAGCGCGTGCGAGTAGCCGAAGCACCCGCCGGGCGCGAAGCCCCACAACGTCTCGGTGACCGCGGGGTTGCGGTTGCCGTTGTCGCACAGCGAGAACAGCTGCTGCCGGCAGTACCAGCAGCTCCCGCACGCGATGAACGAGCTGACGACCACCCGTTCGCCCACCCGCCGGTCGCGCACGCCGGGCCCCACCTCGACGACCTCGCCGAGGAACTCGTGCCCGATGACGTCGCCGTGCCGCATGAACGGGATGTACCCGCCGAGCAGGTGCAGGTCCGAGCCGCACGTGACGCTCGCGGTGACCTTGACGATCGCGTCGTACGGCTGCTCGATCGCGGGGTCCGGCACGTCGCCCGTGCTGACCTCGTTGACCCCGGTCCACTGCACCGCCCTCACAGGCGTCCCTCCCGTCCCGCGGCGCGCAGCACCGCGTCCAGCGCCAGCCCCTGCGGCGTCGGGGGTCGGCCCGACAGGTCGTCGGGCGGCATGGTCGAGCCGGTCTCCAGCTGCTGCTTGAGCAGCCGCAACGTCTGCCGCGTGCCGGCCCGGTCGTGGCCGTCGTCGTCGACCCGTAGCTCCGTCCCGCGCCCGCCCGGCGCCGGCGTGCGCCGAGCCCGCGCCAGCAGGGCGCCGAGCTCGTCGTCCAGGCCGGTCGCGCGGGCGTCGACCTCGTCCGCCGTGAGCGCGACCGTGACGGCGAGCGTCCCGCGACCGGGTGCGTCGAGGGCCGTGCGGCCGCGCCGGAGCACGACCGCCGTGGCGGCGCCCGCACCGAGCGCCGCCACGGCCAGCAGTCGTCCGCGCACGCTCACTCGCGGTGCAGCTTGTCCTGCACCCGGCCGGCGACCTTCTCGACGGCGTTCGGCACGTCGGTCGTGCCGTACAGGCGCGAGTCCGGGCGCGTGGGCTTCGGCGCCGGCACGCCCGCGGGCGGCTCGGCGACGTACGTGAACTCGCCCTTGCCGTCCGGGGTGGGGCCGGACGCCCAGCTGCCCTCGGAGGCGTGCTCGCCGTTGGAGAAGTTGATGTACTGGTAGGACACGTCGCGGTGCTCCTTGGAGAGCGGGAAGTTCGACGGCACGGGCAGCAGCTCGTGGCCCTCCTCCTGCAGCTCCTTCGCGGCGGCGATCCACTGGTTCTGGTGCATCGTGTCGCGCGCGAGCAGGAACGCGAGCATGTCCCGCACGCCCTTGTCGTCGGTCATGTGGTAGAGCCGCGCGACCTGCAGGCGGCCCTGCATCTCGGCGTTCGCGTTGGCCGTGAAGTCGGCGAGCAGGTTGCCGCTCGCCGTGACGTACCCGGCCGTCCACGGGTTGCCGTTCGAGTCCACGGGGCGCGCGCCCGCACCCGCGACGATCGCGTGCTGCGGGTCCGTGCCGCCCACGATCGCGGCGACGGTCGGGTCGTCCTGGACGGCCCCCTCGACGATGCCGATCGGGGCGTCGTCGAGCAGCTGCGCGATCATCGTCGCGAGCATCTCGACGTGGCCGAACTCCTCGGCACCGATCCCGTAGAGCAGGTCGCGGTACTTGCCGGGGATGTGGGCGTTCCACGACTGGAACCCGTACTGCATCGCGACCGTGATCTCGCCGTACTGCCCGCCGAGCACCTCCTGCAGCTTGCGGGCGAAGACCGCGTCGGGCTTCTCGGGCTTGGCGTGGAACTGCAGCTCCTGGCGGTGGAAGAACATGTGGCTCCCTCTCGCTGGCACGCAGGCGTCCCCGGTCGGGACGACCGCCGGCACGCGCCATCTCCTCGACGCGCGGTGGTCCTGCCAGTCAAACAACGCCCGGCGGGGGACGCACCCGGAGGCCGGACACGCGTCCGGACCGGCGTGGACGCGCCCGCCCGCTCCCGGATGGCCCTGGCACGGTGCGCCGGGGACCATGTCCTGCGCCGGCGCGTGCAGCAGCCGCGGCCCGGCGCGTGAGCACCGAGGAGCAGCGTGAGCGCCACCCCTGCCCGGACGGCGCCCGTCGACCGTCCCGTGCGCGAGCCCGTCGTGTCCGTGGTCGTGCCCGTGCGCGACGACGCGGCGCACCTGGACGCGTGCCTGCGGCGCCTCGCCCGTCAGAGCGTCGCGCCCGACGAGGTGGTCGTGGTCGACAACGGCTCCTCCGACGCGAGCGCCGACGTCGCGCGCCGGTGGGGCGCCCGCGTCGTGCACGAGCCGCGTGTCGGCATCCCGGCGGCCGCCGCGGCGGGCTACGACGCGGCGCGCGGCGACGTCATCCTGCGCCTCGACGCGGACTCACGGCCCGACGAGGGCTGGGTCGCGCACGCCCTGCACGTGCTGGCCGACCCGCGCGTCGACGCCGTGACGGGGACGGGCCGGTTCGACCTGGCCGGCCGGCGTGGGCGGCGCGTCGCGCGGGCGTACCTGGGCGCCTACTACGTGCTGGGCCACCTCGCGGCGGGCCACCCCGTGCTGTGGGGGTCGTCGATGGCCGTGCGCGCCGACGCGTGGCGCCGGGTGCGCGAGCACGTCACCCGCGTCGAGGACGTGCACGACGACCTCGACCTGGCGCTCGCGCTCGGCCCCGCCGCGCGGGTCGTCGTCGACCGGGGCTGGTGCGTGGGGGTGTCCGCACGGTCCGTCCGGTTCGGCCGCCAGTGGGTGACCCGCCTGGGGCGTGCGTTCCGCACCCTCGGGCGGCAGTGGCGTGTGCTGCCGCCGTGGGAGCGCTGGGCCGCACGGTGGCGGCCGGTGCCCCACCGGTCCTGACACCGGCGTGGCCGTCCCTGCCGCCGGGCCCGGGCTCCTCGCCCGGGCCCGGCACCGGGCAGCGGGTCAGACGTCGCCCTGCGGCGACGTCGCGTCGGTGCCGTGCTGCGTGAGCTCGCCGAGGAACTGGTGGCAGCGCTGCGCGCGCTCGGAGTCCTCCCGCATCACCTGCTCGAAGAACGCGGCGATCTCCTCCTTGCCGGCGTTGCGGGCGTCGCGCACGTACTGCCCGTAGTCGTGCCCCGCCTTGAGGGAGTGGTACTGCACGGAGATGAGGTCGAACGTCACGTCGTCGAAGCCGGTCTCGCCAGTCGCCATGGGTGCCTCCTGCGGTCGACGCCCGCGGGCGGTCGCCCGGCCCGTCGGGGCGTGGTGCGGCGGCCACCTGCTGGACCGTCGTCGTCGTCCACGCTGACGAACGGCGACGGCGTCCGCAACCGGCGGGGGAGACCTGCGTCACACCTCGAACGTGTAGCCCATCCCGGGGCTCGTGCGGATGTGCCGGGGGTGAGCGGGGTCGTCCTCGAGCTTGCGGCGCAGCTGCGCGGAGTAGACGCGCAGGTAGTGGGTCTCGTCCGAGCAGGCAGGACCCCAGACCTCCTGCAGCAGCTGGCGGCGCGTGACGAGGCGGCCGTGGTGCCGGACGAGGACCTCGAGCATCGCCCGGTCCGTCGGGGTTCACGGACCCTTGACGCCCCGGACCCCCGCGTCGGCGGACCCCTGACGGGGTGCCGCGGACCGTCAGCCGGCGGCGGCGCGCACGCGCGGGTCGTGCGACACCGCGAGCACGCGGCCGACGAGGTCGTCCCGCTCGACCGCGTCGGCCAGCACCTGCCCGACCTGGCGTCGCGCGACCTTCATCGACGCGGTGCGGTCGTCGTCCGCGACGAGGGCGGGCACGGCGACGTCGTCGTCGGTCAGGTTGACGGGCTGCACCTCGACCCAGTCGAGGCCGCTGGCGTGCACGAGACGCGCCTGCCGCCGGGTGTCCGCGATCTGCGGCGCGAGCAGCACGGCGAACAGCGCGCGCATGAGCACCGGCAGTCGCGAGGCGCTCGACCCCACGCCGTAGGACGTCTGCACCACCAGGCGGCGCACCCCGTGCCGTCGCATCGCGTCGACCACCGCCGCGGTGCCGCGCGAGCGCACGTCCGGCGCCGTGCGGCGCGGCCCGCGCAGCCGCACCGCGAGCGCGTCCTCGCTGATGCCGAGCGTCACCACGACCGCGTCCTGCCCCGCGACCAGCGCGTCGACGGTCGCCGTGTCCGTCGCGTCGCCGTCGACGCCGCGCACGCGCGGCCCCGTCATGGCCGCGGCGTGCCGCGACAGCGCCGTCACCTCGTGCCCCGCCCACACCAGCGCCGCCACCGCCGCGCGTCCGGACCCGCCCGTCGCACCCACCACCAGCACCCGCATGTCGACCTCCGTCGTCCCCGGGTCTCGCCCGGACACCTCCATTCCAGGCCCTCCGTGGCGGACGCGGAACAGCAGGACGTCGCGCGGGCATTGCCGATCGTCCGGAACGGCCGGGAGGATGGCCGGATGACGACGACCCTGCCGAGCCTGTCCGCGGAGGGCGCGGCCGCCCCTGCCGGCCTGGCTCCCGGCGGACCGGGTCCGTGGAGCTCCACGGACCCCGTCGGTGCCGCCCTGCACCGGCTGCGCGTCACCGGGCTCTTCTACTCCCGCACCGAGGCGGCGGCGCCGTGGGCGGTCGACATGCCGGCGCTCGGCGCGTGCGTCAGCTTCCACGTCGTCACCGCGGGGGAGTGCCACGTCGACGTCGACGGCACGTCGGTGCACCTGCGTGCCGGGGACCTCGCGCTCGTCCCGCACGGGCGGGGGCACGCGCTGCGCAGCGCGCCCGGCGTGCCCTCGCTGGGCCGCGTCGACACGCTGCCCCAGGAGTACGTCACCGACCAGTACTCGGTGCTGCGCCACGACGGGCCGGGCCCGCGGACGCTGCTGGTGTGCGGGATCCTCGCCGTCGACGGGCCGGCGTCGCGGCACCTGCTCGCGCTCCTGCCGCCCGTGGTGCACGTGCCCGCGGGACGCTCGCCGTGGGCGGCGGACACGCTGCGCCTCATGGCGGCCGAGGTCGAGCACGCGCGGCCCGGCGGCGAGGCCGTCACCACCCGGCTCGCCGACGTCCTCGTCGTCCAGGCGATCCGCGCGTGGCTGGACGAGCAGGACGACACGACCGGCTGGCTCGCCGCGCTGCGCGACCCCCACGTCGGCCGCGCCGTCGCCGCCGTGCACGCCGACCCGGCCGCGCCGTGGACCGTGGCGGCGCTCGCCCGCGAGGCGGCGATGTCGCGGTCCGCGTTCGCGGAGCGCTTCACCGTCGTCGCCGGCGTGCCGGCGATGACGTACGTGACGCGCTGGCGCATGCACGTCGCCGAGGACCGGCTGCGCCGCGGGGAGACCGTCGCGCGCGTGGCGGCCGCGACGGGCTACGAGTCCGAGGCGGCGTTCAGCCGGGCGTTCTCCCGCGAGACCGGGCGCCCGCCCGGGGCGGTCCGCCGCGGCGACGGCTGAGCCGGCCGCCACGGTCGGCCGGCACCATCCAGCCGCACGGTCAGCCTGCCCGGACGCGCCTCCACCACCGTCCGCGGGTGCGCGTGCGGGGAACCCCGACGGACACCGACACCACCGGGCAGGGCCGTCGGCTCGCACCCGCACGCGCCCTGCCACAGGCTGGAGGCGTGCCGAACCGACTCGCCGCCGCCACGAGCCCGTACCTGCAGCAGCACGCCGACAACCCCGTGGACTGGTGGGAGTGGGGCGACGACGCGTTCGCCGAGGCGCGTCGCCGCGACGTGCCGCTCCTCATCTCGGTCGGCTACGCGGCCTGCCACTGGTGCCACGTCATGGCGCACGAGTCCTTCGAGGACCCCGCCACCGCCGCGTTCATGAACGAGCACTTCGTCAACGTCAAGGTCGACCGCGAGGAGCGGCCCGACGTCGACGCGGTCTACATGACCGCCACGCAGGCGATGACGGGCAGCGGCGGCTGGCCGATGACCGTGTTCGCGACGCCCGACGGGCGCCCGTTCTTCTGCGGCACCTACTTCCCGCCCCGGCGGGTCCAGCAGGTGCCCGCGTTCCCCGAGGTGCTCGCCGCCCTGGCGGCCGCGTGGACCACGCGTCGCGAGGAGGTCGTGGAGAGCGCGGGCAGCGTCGCGGACGCGCTCGCGCACCGTCCCGCGACCGCCGGCGGCCCGTCGGGCGGCGACCTGGTCGACGAGCGCGTCCTCGCGCGGGCGCTGGGCGCGCTCGGCACGACGTTCGACGAGCGCGACGGCGGCTTCGGCGGCGCGCCGAAGTTCCCGCCGTCGATGGTCCTCGAGTGGCTCCTGCGCCACCACGCGCGCACCGGCGACGCCGACGCCCTCGCGATGGCGCGGCGCACCCTCGACGCGATGGCCCGCGGCGGGATGTACGACCAGCTCGCCGGCGGGTACGCGCGGTACTCCGTCGACGCGACGTGGACCGTGCCGCACTTCGAGAAGATGCTCTACGACAACGCGCTGCTGCTGCGCGTGCACCTGCACGCCTGGCGGCTCACCGGTGACCCGCTCGACCGCCGCGTCGTCGAGGAGACGGCCGACTGGCTGCTGGCCGAGCTGCGGACGCCCGAGGGCGGCTTCGCCTCCGCCCTCGACGCGGACAGCGAGGGCCGCGAGGGCGCCTTCTACGTGTGGACGCCCAGCCAGCTGCGCGAGGTGCTCGGCGAGGAGGACGGCGCCTGGGCCGCGGGCGTGCTCGGCGTCACCGGCACCGGCACGTTCGAGGAGGGGTCCTCCGTGCTGCAGCGGCAGACCGAGCCGGCCGACCCCGAGCGGCTCGACCGGTTGCGTGCGGCCCTGCGCGCCGCCCGCGAGCGTCGCCCGAGGCCCGCGCGCGACGACAAGGTCGTCTCCGCGTGGAACGGTCTCGCCGTGGCGGCGCTCGCCGAGGCGGGCGCCCTGCTGGACCGGCCCGACTGGCTGGACGCGGCGCGCACCTGCGCGCGCCTGCTCGCGGACCTGCACACCCACACCGACGCCGACGGGGACGACCGGCTCGTGCGGACCTCGCGGGACGGGGCGGCCGGCTCGGCACCGGGCGTGCTCGAGGACTACGCGGACGTCGCCGAGGGCTACCTGGCGCTCGCCGCCGCGACGGGGGAGCACGAGTGGTCCGCTCGCGCGCAGCGGCTGCTGGCGACGGTCCTGCGCCGGTTCGGCGACGGTGAGGGCGGCTTCTTCGACACGGCCGACGACACGACGGACGCCGTGCTGGGCGCGCTGCGCCGGCCGCAGGACCCGACGGACGGGCCGACCCCCGGTGGGCAGCCCGCAGCCGCGGGGGCGCTCGTGACGCTGGCCGCCGCGACCGGTTCGCTCGAGCTGCGCGAGGCAGCCCTGGCCGCGCTGCGCGTGCCGTTGCAGCTCGCGGTCCGGTACCCGCGGGCGGCCGGGTGGGCGCTCGCGGCGGCCGAGGCGCTGCTCGACGGGCCGCGCGAGGTCGCGGTCGTCGGGCCCGTGGACGAGGCGGCGACGCGCGCGCTGCACCGCGCGGCACTCGCCTCCGGGGCGCCGGGCCTCGTCGTCGCGCTCGGCGACCCGGACCGGCTCGGCGAGGACGCGCCCGCCCTCCTGCGCGACCGCCCGCTCGTCGGCGGTCTCCCGGCGGCCTACGTGTGCCGCGGGTTCGTGTGCGAGCGGCCGGTGACCGACCCCGAGGAGCTCGCCCGGCTGCTGCGCGCCTGACGGCACCGCCGGCACGCGCGACGGCCCGGCACCCCGTCCGGGGTGCCGGGCCGTCGTCGTGGTGTCGCGTCAGACGGTCGGGCTGCCGCCCTGCACCGAGCCGCGCCAGGCGCCGGTCTCGGTGCCGCGGCTCTCGATGAACTCCTTGAACCGCTCCAGGTCGTTCTTCACCTGCCGGTCGTCGGCGCCGACCGCGGCGCCGACCTTCTCGACGAGGGACTCCGCCTCCCACTCGATCTTCGCGGTGACCCGCGTCGAGGTGGCGCCCAGGGGCTGGAACGAGATGTGGCCCGCGTGGGCCGTGCCGTCGACGCTGCGCCACGCGACGACCTGGTCGGGCTCCTGCTCGACGATCTGCGCGTCGAACTCGCGCTCGACCCCGCCGATCTTGGTCTTCCAGTGGGTCAGCGTGTCGCTGACCTGCGTGATCTGCTCCACGCCGTTCATGAAGTGCGGGAAGTCCTCGAACTGCGTCCACTGGTCGTACGCGGTGCGCACCGGGACGTCGACGTCGATCGTCTGCTCGATCGTGGGCATGCCGTCTCCTCCTGCGTGATCGGGGATCGTGCGCGTTCCACGCTAGGTGGAGCGCGCCGGGGCCGCGCGTCGAGCAGCAGCCCGCAGCCCGGCCTCAGCGCCCGCTCAGGCGCGCGCGTCGTCCGCGTCCGCCGCCGGCTCGGTGCGTGCGGAGGAGCGCCGCGTGACCAGGTACAGCACCACGCCGACGGCGAGCAGCACGCCCGCGAGCAGCCAGTGCCGCGGCTCCTGCTGCGTGAGCAGGACGAGGCAGGTGACGATCGCCAGGACCGGCAGCGGCGTCCACGCACGGAAGTGCGGACGGTCGACGTGGTCGCGACGCAGCACCAGCACCGCGAGGTTGGTGCTGAGGAACACGAACAGCAGCAGCAGCACGACCGTGGACGCGAGGTCGACGAGCGAGCCGGTCGCCGTGAGGACCATGGCCACGACCGTCGTGACGACGATGGCGACGACGGGGGTGCGCCGGTTCGGGAGCACGCGGGCGAGCGGGCGGGGGAGCAGGCCCTCCTCGGCCATCCCGTACGCGAGGCGGCTCGACATGATCATCGTCAGCAGGGCGCCGTTGGCGACGGCGATGAGCGCGACGACCGAGAACAGCTCCAGCGGCACGCCGCCCGAGGCGCGGACCACCTCGAGCAGGGGACCGCTGGACGCCTGCAGGTCGGCGGGGGCGACGACGGCGGGGGCGACGACGCCGACGAGCAGGTAGACGACCCCGGCGGTCACGAGGGCACCGAACAGCGCGCGCGGGTACACGCGGCGGACGTCGCGCACCTCCTCCGCGACGTTCGCGGACGTCTCGAAGCCGACGAACGAGTAGAACGCGATGAGCGCCCCGCCGAGGGTCGCGCCCGCCACGGTCGTGCCCTCGGGCAGCTCGAGCAGGCGACCCGGGTCGCCCTCGCCGCGGCCCAGCACGATCGCGCCGAGGACGACGACGAGCAGCAGGCCGCTGACCTCGATCGCGGTCATGACGAGGTTCGCGCGCATCGACTCCTTGATGCCGCGCGCGTTGAGCGCGGCGACGAGCGCGAGGAACACGATCGCGGCGGGGATGGCCGGGACGTCGAGGAAGACACCGAGGTAGTCGCCCGCGAACGCCAGCGACAGGCCGGCGGCGGACGTGACGCCCGCGGCGAGCATCGCGAAGCCGACGAGGAACGAGACGACCGGCTTGCCGAAGGCGCGCTGCGCGTAGACGGCGGAGCCGCCGGCCTGCGGGTACTTCGTGACGAGCTCGGCGTACGACGCCGCGGTGAGCAGCGCCATGCCGAGGGCCACGAGCAGCGGCAGCCACACCATGCCGCCGGCCTCGGCCGAGAGCTCGCCGACCAGCGCGTAGACCCCGGCGCCGAGGACGTCGCCGAGGATGAACAGGAACAGGAGCAGTCCGGTGACGGACCGCTTGAGGCGGGTGGGCGCGTCGGCGCCGGTGTCGGTGCTGGTCACCCGGCCGAGTATCGGGGCGCACGGCCGTGCGCGCGCGGCGGGCGGTCGTGCGCGTGCGACGGGCGGGCCGGTCCGTGCCGGCGGCCGGCGGCGTAGGACGGCAGGCGCAGCGCCGCCGCCCAGTCGTACGTGCGCCACGGGGCGGGCGCGTTCAGGACCGGGTCGAACCGCAGGTCGGTGTCCTCGACCGTCTCGGCGACCAGCCGGCCGTACCGGTGCCACGGGCCGCCCGCGCGGGCCGTCAGCAGCACGAGGTCCACGCGCAGGTCCTCGCGGTCGGCGTCGCCGCGCGCGCCCGGCACCGGCACGGCCCCGAGCAGGACCGGTCCGTCGGCGGTGCGGAAGGGCATGAGCGAGCCGAGGAACCCGCTCCACGGCCGGCGGCGCGGTGCCAGCAGGAACCGCGTCAGGCGTCCGGTCCCCGTCCCCGACAGCAGCACGTCCTGTGGCTGCCCGTCGACCTCCCAGCGCACGGCGAGCCCGTGCACGTCCGGCAGGCCCGGGGGCAGGCCCACCGACCGGGAGACGCGGACGAGCGCCGGCCCGGCGTACCGCAGCTCGCCCCCGGGGGCGTCCGGGTCGTCCCCGAGCCGCAGGGTCCCGCGCAGGACGGTGCCCCGCGGGTGCAGGGGCCGGTCGCGGCGCAGCGCGCCGACGCGGTCGAAGACGGCTCCGAACACCCTGCCGGCGACGCGGGCGGCCGCGGGGGCCTGGGCTGCGGTCATGCGGTCCTCCGGGACGCTCCACCGGGCGCGCGGGCACCGGGCGCCGCGGCGCGACGCCCGCCCAGCATCGCCCGTGGCGCCCGCCCCCGCGAGGCGGCGCACCCTCCGGCTCCTGACCGGCGGCCGAGCCCGCGCCCGGGGGCCGGGGTCGGCTCGCCGGTTCCCCTGGGCACGGCCCGCGCAGGTGGCGAGACTGGTGCCACCGGCACCGACGTCAGGGAGGACGCATGGACGGCATCGTCGTCGCGGTGGGAGGGTCCGCCGGCGGTCAGGTGATCGCCTGGGCCGCGGCCGAGGCGCGGGACGCCGGGCTCCCGCTCACGGTCCTGCACGTCCTGCCCGGGCGGGGCCGCGCGGACGAGCGCGGACGACGTGCCCGGGAGCTGCGGGCCGAGCTCGAGGAGCGCAGCGCCGCCGCCTGCTCCCGTGCGGGCGCCGACGTCACGGTGCACGTGCAGGTCGAGGCCGCCGACTCCGTCGCGGACGTCCTGCGCGGCACGGCCGCGCAGATGCTCGTGGTCGGCCGGCACGGCCGGCGGCGCAGCCCCGGCAGGATCGGGACCGCCGTGCTGGAGCACGCCCGCGTGCCCGTCACGGTCGTGCCGCACGACGAGGAGGGCGACGGGCAGCCGTGGTCCGGCCCGGTCGTCGTCGGTGTCGACGGCTCCCGACCCGGCGGTTCCGCCCTGCGGCACGGCGCGGAGGTGGCACGCCGGCGCGAGGGCGTCCTCGAGGCCGTCCTCGCCTGGCAGATGACCACCCTCGCCCCGCTGCCCGGCAAGGAGTTCGGCTACGTGCCGCCCCTCGACGAGTACGAGCGCCACGCCGCGACCCTCCTCGACCGCGCGCTCGCCGAGTCGGGCGTCGACGTGCCGCAGGACCGTCTCGTGCGCTCGGTCGTGCACGCCCCACCCGGCCGGGCCCTGCTCGAGGCCGCCGCCCGCGCCGAGCGCGTGGTCGTGGGTCACCGCGGCCGCAGCGGCCTCGACCGGGTGCTGCTCGGCGCGGTGAGCCGCGAGCTCGCGGGACGGGCGGCGTGCCCGGTGACGGTGGTGCGCTGACCGGAGCAGGTGACTGCGCCTAGGTGCGGGCCTCGGTGCGCCGGGGCTTCAGCCGGTCCGGGGCGTCACCGGCCGGGACCCAGTCGCAGGTGAACGTCCCGCGGTAGCCGAAGAGGAACCCGAACACCGGGTTGCGCACCTCGAGGTCGACGTGGAACGCCTCGTCCTCGTCGGACCAGTGCTCGCGCAGGGTGGCGCGTCCGCTGAACAGCATCGGGAAGCGGAACCCGACCCGACCCTCGTAGAAGCGCTGCGCACCGGTCCGCACCACCAGGCCTCCGCGGTCGTCGACCTCGAGGTCGAGGTCCACCGCGAGGTGCTGGTGGGTTCCCAGGTAGTCGAGCACGCGCCCGTCGACGAGCACCATCGTGGCGTCGAAGCGCGCGGTGCGGCCGGGCCGTGTCGTGTACGTGCGGACGAACGTGACGGTCTCGCGCCCCAGCTCGTCGCGGTACGGGTAGTTCTCGATCGTGAACGGGATGTCCTGCCCGACGTCGGGCACGAGGATGTTGCGCAGCCGCCCGATCTGCAGGAAGGGCACGGTCCACCACGGGCCGCGCCGGATCGTGGACATGACGCCGCGGCCCACGCACGCCTCGCCGGCGTCGAGGCCGACCCCGAACCGGCGGCGCATCATCGGGTGCAGGCGCTGGAAGTCGGCGCCGAGCGCCTGTTCGAAGAGCGAGGTCATGGTGCCTCCCCGGGTTCGGGCAGGGCGGCGAGGGTCGCCGGCGCGTCCTGCAGGTGGTCGTCGCGGCGGGTGCCGCCGGCGGGTGCGCGCAGGGTTCGCGAGGCACGCGGGCGGTCGGGGCGCCAGACCCACAGGACGCTGACCAGCGGCCAGGCCTCGGGCTCGGTCCCCGTCTCGAGCCAGATCCGCAACCGGTCGAAGCTCCACGCGGTGGCCCAGCCGAGGAGCGGGCGGACGACGACGTCGAGCGGCCCCCACCCGGGGTCGTAGTCGTACCCGGTGAGGAAGCGGGTGCGCCCGGTCCCGTCCGGCACGTAGCGCCAGTACCCCCGGCCGGCGCGGATGGGGGAGAGCGGGTCGTCCGTCCCGAAGCGCAGGGCGGAGGTGCGGGTCCCGTCCGGGCGCCGGCGCTCGCCGATGCTCACCCCGGTCCCGCGCACGTCCCGCAGCGGCGTGCGCCGCACATAGGTGAACCGGGCCGCCCCGTCCGCGTCCGCCGGCTCCGGCACGATCTCCGAGAACCGCAGGTCCCACCGCACGTGCCGGCGCGGGTCCTGGGTGGCCTGCCAGAGGGTGTCGACGTCGACGGCGACCACCGTCTCGACGTAGATGCCCCGGCCCGTCACGTGTGGGAGCGTACCCACACGGCTGATCCGCGCGGGCGCGTCCGTCGGACCCTGGTCGGAGGACCGTGCCGTGGCGGTGCTGTACGCCGAGCGGCCGACGGCCTGCCCCTGCCCCGCTGGGTGATCGGTTTCGCGCCGGACGGGTGGGGGCGCAGACGCCGGGCCGCCCGGCCCGGGCGGCGCGGCTCAGGCCTCGCGCACCGCCTCGCCCGCGATCTCGATCCGCACCTTGCGGCCGACGAGCCAGCCGCCGGTGTCCAGGGCCACGTTCCACACGAGGCCGTAGTCCTCACGGTTGATCTCGGTGGTCGCGGAGAAGCCGAAGATGTCCCGGCCGTACGGGTCCCGGCGGGCTCCGCCGAAGTCGAGGTCGAGCGTGACCTCGCGGCTCACGTCGCGGATCGTGAGGGCGCCGACGACCGTGAAACGGCCGCCGACGCCGACCTCCCGCTCGACGAGCTCGGTGGCGACGGGGGAGCGCTCGGGCAGGTGGCGACGCAGGCGTGCCCACTGCGCGATCGCGTCCTCCTGCGCGCGCCGCTCGACCCGGGTGCTGCGGAACTCGATGGCCGGGTAGCGCTCGACGTCGAGGAAGTCGGCGCTGCGCAGGTGCTGGTCACGCTCGGCATGGCCGGTCGTGAGGCTGTCGGTCCGGATCCACGCCTGGACGGCGGACCGGAGCGGGTCCTCACCGACGGCGATGCGGGCGTCGGCCTCGACGAACTCGCCCCGGACCGGGCTGACCATCATGTGCTGGGCGACGAAGCCGACCCGCTTGTGCGCGGCGTCGAGCGCGTAGGTGCCCGGCGCGGGGATCGTCATGCCCTTCCAGCGGCGCGTCGCCGGCGGTGTGCTCTCCGTCATGTGTCGTCCTCGGTCCTCGTGCCTGCGGCGCCGCTCGGGCCTGCCTGACCGTGGGTGCCGCCGCTCCGGGACCGGGTCGACGGAGGACGGCCGCCGTCGGCCCGCGTGCGCGGGACAAGGTCCATGCGCACGCATCGACTCACATTCTGGGGCCTCGCGGCCTGCACGCCAACGTGCGGCGTGTCGGCACCTCGTCCCGGGGCTGCGCCGGGACCGGCCGTTCGAGCGACACGTCGCTTCGCGCTTGCGTGGCATCCCGCGGTCGTCGTCCTCTGCGCCACGTCCGACGGCGTCCGGCCGTCGACCGCCAGGGGCTCCGTGGCGGGCCGGCGTCGCGACCTCCGACCCCGACGAGAGACGGGGCGTGCCGGTCATCGCGCCGTGGCGAGGTCCTTGCGCAGCACGACGAAGACGAGGTCGTCCCGGCGCGGCCGGCCGAACCGCTCGTCGCCGTACGGGAACGGCCGGGTCTCGCCCGTGCGGACGTAGCCGCGCCGCTCGTACCACCCGATCAGCTCGGGCCGCTGGGCGATGACGGTCATCTCCATCTGCGCCGAGCGCCACTCCGCGACCGCGCGCCGCTCGGCCTCGCGCATCAGCGCCCCGCCCGTCCCGGCGCCCTGCAGCCCCGGCCGCACGGCGAACGAGCCCAGGTACGCCGTCGTCGCGTCGGTGCGTCGGACGTGGCAGCAGCACACGATCACGCCGTCCGTGCCGATCGCGAGCAGGAGCCGGCTCCCTGGATCGGCCAGGATCTCCGCGACCGCCTCGGTATCGGTGCGCTGCCCGTCGAGGAGGTCCGCCTCCGTCGTCCACCCCGCCCGGCTGGCCTCGCCCCGGTAGGCCGCGTCCACCAGCGAGACGACCGCGGGGACGTCGGCGCCGGTCGCGTCGCGGTACGCGACGGTGCGGGCGGGTGCGTCCGGGGTGCTCACGGGCGCCCATGCTCGCACGGCCCGCGGCCGGGACCTCCCGGGGGAGCAGGCCGCGGACGAGGGCCGCGGCGTCCCTCGTTCAGCCGCGCACGGGGTCTCCGGCGCACGCCACCCGGTCCCGGCCGGCCGCCTTCGCCGCGTACATCGCCTCGTCGGCCGTCCGCAGCAGGTCGTCCGGCGACCCGCCCGGGTGCAGCGCCGCGACGCCGGCGCTCACCGTGACGCACACCGTCCCTGTCCTGGCCGGAACCGCGATCTGCGCGCAGCGGGTGCGCAGGTCCTGCGCGCGGCGCGCCGCCGCTCCCGGGTCGAGACCGGGGAGCAGCAGGACGAACTCCTCGCCGCCGAGCCGCGCCGAGGTCTCGCCCGGGCCGGTCGACTCGGCGAGCACCCGACCCACCTCGGCGAGCACCTGGTCTCCCACCCCGTGGCCGTGCGCGTCGTTCACCGCCTTGAAGTGGTCGACGTCGAGCAGCGCGACGCTCAGGGGCCGGCCGCTCGCGGCCGCGTCGTCGGCCGCGGCCGCCAGCCGCTCCTCGAGCGCACGGCGGTTGTGCAGCCCGGTCAGCCCGTCGCGCGTCGCCTGGTCGACGAGCTCGGCGCGCAGCCGCTCCAGCTCCGTCACGTCGCGCATCACCACCACGGTGCCCGCGGCCCGGCCCACCGCGTCGGTCAACGGGGTCACGCGCACGTCGAGGACGGCGCCCGAGTCGGTCGTCAGCGTTCCCGGTCCGCTCCGGAGGGCGTCGATCGCGACACGCGCGGGCCGTGGCAGAGCCTCGCCGTCCTCCTGCAGCCGTACGCCCTGCAGGTCGCCGAGCAGTGCGTGAGCCGCGGGGTTCGCGTCGAGCACCCGGCCGCGCGGGTCGAGCACGACGACGGCGTCGTCGAGCACCTCCAGCACCTGGCGGGTGCTCACCGGCACCGTCGCGCTGTGCCCGCCGAACCGCTCCACCCAGGACCAGATGGCGGCACTGACCAGGAAGAAGACGGGAGTCAGGTGAGGGCGCTCCGGACGCGCGGCAAGCAGGGTCGTGAGGACGTTCCCGACGGCCGGGACCGTCGCGGCGAGCGCCGCCACGACGAACACGTGCCGGTGCCCGGGGACGGCCCGGACCATCGCCGCCAGGGCGAGTGCGATCCCGGCGCCGATGAGCACGTAGCAGTAGGCCGAGTGGAGCCAGTACAGCGGCCCCACGCCGACCTGCACCGTCCCGCCGTCGACGGCGACGCGCAGGAACGCCTCGTGCCACGGGTTGCTCGCCAGCACGGCGAGCAGGAGCGTCGGGTGCACCAGGAGGAGCACCGCCGCTCGACGGCTGAGCCGGCGTCCGGTCAGCACGACGAAGTACCAGTACGCGGCGGCGGTGACCGCCGCCGCGCCGGGGAAGACCAGGTAGTGGAGCACCACGGTCCCCGGCACGGAGGCCCGGGCGACGTGCAGCAGGGCGCGGGCCGTCGCCCACGAGGACGCGCCGAACATCATGACCGCCAGGGGCAGGGCCAGGGGAGAGGTGCGGCTGCGGCGCAGCACGAGCACACCTGTCCAGGTCGCCACGACGGCGGCGAGCAACGAGACGACCTCGACGACCGTGGGCACGTGTACCTCCGGTGCACCCATCGGCCGTGATCGACAGCACGTGAAGGGCGCGCCCCGTTCGTGTCGGGCGACCGCGGCCGAACGGTCGAACGGCGCCGGCCCGCACGCGCCCCGCGGGTCCGCGTCCGGGGCGTCGTCGACGCGTCCCGTCGGGGTGCACCTCGCTGCTCGCCGGGCTGCGCCTGCCGCCGCGGGCGGGGACCGGGCACCCGTAAGGTCCTGTCATGGGAATCGTTATCCATGTCTCCGTCCACGGGTCCGACGACGCCGCCGGGACCCCGGACGCTCCTCTGCGCACGATCGACCGCGCGGCCCAGCTCGCTCGTCCCGGTGACACCGTCACCGTCCACGCCGGCACCTACCGCGAGTGGGTCCGGCCCCGCCGCGGCGGCCGCAGCGACGACCGGCGCATCACCTACCAGGCCGCCCCCGGCGAGCACGTGCGCATCACGGGCTCCGAGCAGGTCACCGGCTGGGAGCCGGTCGGCGGCGGCGTGTGGCGCGTCGAGGTGCCGAACACGCTGTTCGGCGAGGTCAACCCGTTCGCCGTGGAGGTCGACGGCGACTGGATCGTCCGCCCGGGCCGTGACGAGCCGAAGAAGCACCTGGGGGCCGTCTACCTCGACGGCCGTCGTCTCCTCGAGGTCGCGAGCGTCGACGCCGTCGCGTCCGCGCCGCGCCGCACCGAGATCGTGGACGACTGGACCGGCACCACCGTCCCCGTCCCCGACCCGGACTGGACGCAGCGGGTGTGGCACGCCGAGGTGGGCGCCGACGTCACGACGATCCACGCGGCCTTCGGCGACGCCGACCCGAACGCCGCGCTGGTCGAGATCAACGTGCGCCGCGCGGTGTTCTTCCCCGAGGAGCACCACGTCGACTTCATCACCGTCCGCGGCTTCGAGCTCGCGCAGGCCGCGACGCAGTGGGCGCCGCCGACGGCGAACCAGCCCGGCCTGATCGGCCCCAACTGGGCGCACGGCTGGGTCATCGAGGACAACGACATCCACGACGCGACGTGCTCGGCGGTCTCCCTGGGCAAGGAGGCCTCGACGGGTGACAACTGCGCCTCCGACCGCGGCGACAAGCCGGGCTACCAGTACCAGCTGGAGTCGGTGTTCTCCGCCCGCCAGATCGGCTGGGACCGCGAGCACATCGGCTCGCACGTCGTGCGCCGCAACCACATCCACCACTGCGGCCAGAACGCGGTCGTGGGGCACCTGGGCTGCGTGTTCTCGCGCATCGAGGACAACCACATCCACGACATCGCGAACGACCGCGAGTTCTACGGCCACGAGATCGCGGGGATCAAGCTGCACGCGCCCGTCGACGTCGTCATCGCGGGCAACCACATCCACGACTGCTCGCTGGGCATCTGGCTGGACTGGCAGACGCAGGGCACGCGCATCACGCGCAACGTGCTGTGGGACAACAGCCGGGACCTGTTCGTCGAGGTCAGCCACGGCCCGTACGTCGTGGACCACAACGTGCTGGCGTCGCCCGTCTCGGTCGAGAACCACAGCCAGGGCGGTGCGTACGTGCGCAACCTGCTGTGCGGGACGGTCGGCCTCAAGCAGATGCTCGACCGGGCGACGCCGTACCACCGCCCGCACTCCACGCAGGTCGCCGGCTACGCCATCATCCTGACCGGCGACGACCGCTGGATCGGCAACGTCTTCGCGGCCGGCGACCTCGACGCGGCGTACGCGCCGGAGTCGTGGGGCCGCATCGGCTCGCAGACCGGCACCAGCGCGTACGACGGCTACCCGACGTCGCTCGAGCAGTACCTGACGGAGATGGGCGACCGCTGGGACGGCGACCACAACCGCTTCGGCAGCCGCGTGCAGCCGTACTGGTCGCGCGGCAACGTGTTCGTCGGCGGCGCCCGCCCCGCGGACGTCGAGTCGGACCCGCTGGTGCTCGACAGGCCGGCGCGCGTCGAGGTCCTCGCGCAGGGTGACGAGCTCTGGCTGGAGGTCGACGTCCCCGGCGCGGACGCCGCCGTGCTCGACGTGGTCACGGGCGCCGACCTGCCGCCCACGCGTCTGGTCGGGGCCGACTTCGAGGCGCCCGACGGCAGCACGCTGCGCATCGACACCGACCTGGTCGGTGACGCGCTCGACGGCCCGCGGCCGGCCGGACCCCTGGCCGGCGGCCTGTCCGGCGTGAGGGTCCGCCTGGCGTGACCGGCATCCGCACGCCCCCGTGCCCGAGCTGGGCGCGGGGGCGTGCGGCACGTCCCGAGCCGTCGGCGTCTCGGGCCGGGCCGGGCCGTCGAGCTCGCCATGCCGCGGCTGCACAGTGATGCAGCGTGTCGCGACCCACGTCCTCACCGACGGCAACGGCTGCTGCACCCGTCGCTGCATCCCCGGGCGCGCACAGCAGAGAAGCCGCCCCGGATCTCTCCGTGACGGCTTCTGAGCTGCGGTGATGCTGGTGGGCGATACTGGGTTCGAACCAGTGACCTCTTCCGTGTCAGGGAAGCGCGCTACCGCTGCGCCAATCGCCCGGGGTGGGGGAGTGCTGAGAGGTGGAGACGGGATTCGAACCCGTGTATACGGCTTTGCAGGCCGCTGCCTCGCCTCTCGGCCACTCCACCGGTGAGACCGGAGTCCTCAACGGCTCGGGAGCCGACTGGGGTGATCCTCCGAGCGGACGACGGGATTCGAACCCGCGACCCTCACCTTGGCAAGGTGATGCTCTACCACTGAGCCACGTCCGCACATCTCCGTCCCGCCGTTTCCGGCGTTCCGGGGTGCGTCGAAGACTCTAGACCAGGTTCGACGCAGGAGTCCAACTGGCTCCGGTGTGCCCTGGACCACGTCCCGCGCGACGGCCGGGCGACGTCCGGACGAACCGGCGTGGAACGGTCGCCGACGCGTCGGTGCAGGCCGCGGCCGGGAGGACGGACGGGCCGCCTCCCCGGCCCGGCCCGTCGGTAGGTTGTCGGGCGTGCCCGCCCCCTCGTCGCCCCGGCCCGGCCGCGCCTGGTTCGCGGGCGTGCGGGCGACCGGGGTCGTCGAGCACGTCGACGTCCGCGCCGACCCGGAGGCGCTCGCGGCGCCGGGCTGGTGGGCGCTCGTCGGCACCTTCGAGGGCCGGGTCGACGCCTGGCGGTTCGCCGACGTGACGACGGGCGCCGGATCCGACGCCGCGGTCGGGCGCGCGCCGTCGTGGCGGGGTCCCGCGCCGGACTCCTGGACCACGTCCCTCGACCGCGACGCGTACGTGGCGGCGGTCGACCGCGTGCGCCACCACGTGCGCGAGGGCGACGTCTACCAGGCGAACCTCTGCCGCGTGCTGTCCGCGCCCCTCCCCGGCGATGACGGACCGCCCGACGCGGGGGCGCTGGCCGCCCGCCTCGCGGCGGGCAACCCCGCCCCCTACGCCGGCGCGGTGCACGTCCCGGGCCGCGGGGACGACCCGGGCTGCTGGGTGGTCACCGCCTCGCCGGAGCTGTTCCTGCGCGTCCAGGACGGCGCGCTGACGTCCGCGCCGATCAAGGGCACCGCGGCGACGGCGACCGGCCTCACCGCCAAGGACCGCGCGGAGAACGTCATGATCACCGACCTCGTGCGCAACGACCTGCAGCGCGTCTGCCGCCCGGGGACCGTGCGCGTCGCGCAGCTGCTCGACGTCGAGGAGCACCCCGGGCTGGTCCACCTCGTCTCGACCGTGACCGGCGAGCTCGCGGACGACGTGCGCACCGCCCCCGACGTCGCCGCGCGCGTCCTGGACGCCACCTACCCGCCCGGCTCGGTGTCGGGGGCGCCGAAGAGCTCGGCGCTGCGCCTCATCGACGCGCTCGAGCCGGTGCCGCGCGGGCCCTACTGCGGCCTGGTGGGGTGGTGGCGCGTCGACGACGACGGCGACGTGCGCGCCGAGCTGGCCGTCGGCATCCGCACGTTCTGGTGGGCGGACGGCGTCCTGCGGTTCGGCACCGGCGCCGGCATCACCTGGCACAGCGACCCGGCGGGGGAGTGGACGGAGACCGAGCTGAAGGCGGCGCGGCTCGTCGGGCTCGCCTCCACGGGCACCACGCCCCACCCGCACGAGGGCACGGTGGCAGGATGACGACCGTGGAGCACGTCATCTGGGCCGGTGGCCGCCTGCACGCACCCGAGGACGCGGTGCTGTCGGCGACGGACCACGGCCTGACGGTCGGCGACGGCGTCTTCGAGACCTGCGCCGTGTACGACGGCCGGGCGTTCGCCCTGACCCGCCACCTCGCGCGCCTGGAGCGCTCCGCCGCCGGCCTCGGCCTGCCGCCCGTGCCGGCGGACGTCGTGCGGCGGGCCGTCGACGAGGTGCTGGCGGCCGCGCCCGCCGCGGGCCGCCTGCGCATCACGGTGACGGGCGGCCCCGGCCCGATGGGGTCGTTCCGGCTGCCTCCCGAGGAGCAGCGCCCCACTGTCGTGGTGGTCGCCGGGCCCGCGCGCCGGAGCGAGACGTCCCGGGTCGTCCGCGTCCCGTGGGTGCGCAACGAGCGGTCCGCCGTCGCCGGGCTGAAGACGACGTCCTACGCGGAGAACGTCGTGGCCCTCGCCCGGGCCTACGCCGCGGGTGCCGACGAGGCGCTGCTGGCGGACACCCGCGGGCGGCTGTCGGAGGGCACGGGCTCGAACGTGTTCGTCGAGTCCGGCGGCGAGCTGCTGACGCCCTCCCTGGAGACCGGGTGCCTCGCGGGGATCACGCGCGAGCTCCTGCTCGAGTGGGGTGCGCAGGCGGGGCTGCCCGTGCGTGAGGCGACCCCCGAGGAGCTGCCGTGGGAGGTGCTCGACGAGGTCGCCGCCGGCGGCGCGCACCTCGCCCTGAGCGGCTCGATCCGCAACGTCTGCCCGGTGGTGCGTCTGGACGACGTCGACGTGACCCCCGGGCCCCTGTCGCTCGAGGCCCAGCGGATCTTCCAGGCGCGCGCGCAGGACGACCTCGACCCCTGATCCCGGTGCGGGGACGACGACGGCCGGCCCACCCGAGGGGCGGACCGGCCGGCGGCGGTGCGCTGGGGTCAGGCGGTCAGCAGCGCGGCGATCAGCGCGCTGATCTCGCCCTCCATGCGGTCGGACTCCGAGCCGCTCGGCACGAGCGCCTCGGTCGCGGCGAGGAAGCGCATGAGCGGCTCCGTCGACGCCGCCAGCAGCGCGCTGCCCTCGACCCCGCTGAGGGAGACGAGCGTGTAGTCGGGGTCGTCGTCGCGCCACACCTGGACGTCCCCGGCGCCGGCGGGCGCGTCGGCCGTGGCGTGCACCCCGAGCGCGAGCAGCTCGCGCCCCAGCAGCCACGTGGACATCGTGTGCGCACCCGTGAAGACGGCCCGCACGGTGTAGGGGTCGCTGATCCGGAAGGAGAGCTCCGCCGACACCGGGATGACGCTGGCGTCGGACCCGATCAGCTGCATGGCGACGACCTCGACGACGTCGTACGACGAATCCGTCATCGGGTCCTCCTGGTGGCTGGCGCCCACACCTGGGCTCGGAGTTCACATCATGGCAGCGGACCTGCCCGTTTGGACCGGTCCGTGCACACAGTTCACCCGCCCGGACGTGCAGCAGGCAGCACGGTCCCCCCGTCGGTCCCTCGCGCAGGCTAGTGGCGCGGCACGCCGCTGACCAGAGCCGGACGTGCGCGCCCGCGCCCGCGTCGACGCCGCGCACGGCGGGTGCCCGTCGCGGCCGTGCCGTGACCGTTTCGCCAACAGCCCTCGACGTCGGCTAGCATCGTGCACCGCAGCGGCCCACGGGCTGCGGCTGCGGGCGATTGGCTCAGTGGTAGAGCGCCTCGTTCACACCGAGGAGGTCACTGGTTCGAACCCAGTATCGCCCACCCTCTGCGAAGGCCCCCGACCTGGTCGGGGGCCTTCGTCGTCCCGGGCACCACCCGCTCGGTGACGGTCAGGACCGGGTGCAGGACTAGCCGACCGGATCCTCCCGCTTTGGCCTCACCCCCGGGGGGTGGGGCCGATGTGGGCTGCGGTGCGCAAGGTCGTCGCTGCGTCGAGCGCGGTGGCGCTGGCGATGGTGACGCTGGTCCTGGTGCCGGCGGCGGTGTCCGCGGCGCCCACGGTGCCGTTCACCCCGCGGTTCTCGGCCAACGCCAACGGCGCGATGGTGACGGTCGGCAACAACCTGCTGACGTGCCCCGCGTCGTCCTCGTGCGCGAGCGCCCAGAACGGGGGCGGCCGCGGACAACAACGCCTTCGCGATGGTGCACCTCGACGCCGACGGGGTCGCCGGCACGACGAACTCCTCCGCCTCGCAGCTGGACCTCCCGCCCGGCGCGACCGTCCTGTGGGCCGGCCTGTACTGGGGCGCGCGGCTGCAGGCCGGCACCGGTGGGCAGGCCGGGAACGCGAACGCGATCGACCGGGTGTCGCTGCGCGCGCCGGGCGACGCCGCGTACCGGACGGTGACCGCGTCGCAGGCGGCCCGTGACCAGTTCGGCCCCAACCCCGGCAGCTACAACGCCTACCAGCGCTTCAGCGACATCACGGCGATCGTGCGTGCGGCCGGCAACGGGACGTACTGGGGAGCGAACGTGGCGGCCGCGACGGGCCGGGACCGGTACGCGGGCTGGGCCATGACGGTCGTCTACTCGGCGCCCGGTCTGCCGCTGCGCAACCTCACGGTGTTCGACGGCTTCGACGTCGTGCAGCAGGGGCGGCCGCAGTCCGTGACCGTCGCGGGCTTCCTCGCGCCGCGCTCCGGCACGGTGGACGCGCAGCTGACGATGCTCGTCTACGAGGGCGACCTGTCGCAGACGGGCGACTACACGCGGCTCAACTCGACGCAGCTGGCCACACCGCTGTCCCCGGGGTCGAACTTCTTCGACTCCAGCAACGACGTGAGCGGCACCTCGGTGGCCACCCGGACCCCCGCGCACCGCAACATGCTCGGTGTCGACATCAAGAACCTCGGTGCGTCGGGCGCCATCCGCAACAGCGCGACGAGCGCGACCTTCACGTTCTCGTCCAACGGCGACGTCTACTACCCGGGCGTCGTGGGGCTGGCCATCAACCTCTACGCACCCGACTTCAGCGCGTCCTCGAAGTCGGTGGTGAACACGAGCGGGAACACCCCCGCACGTCCCGGGGACGTCCTGCAGTACACGCTGGGGTACGCCAACACCGGGCAGGACGCCGCCGTCGACGTCGTCTCCGAGGACGTCCTGCCCCCGGGGACCACCTACGTGCCCGGGTCGCTGGCGCTGGTCGACCCCGCGACGGGCGCGACCACGGCGCTGAGCGACGACGCGGGGGACGACCGCGGCGAGGTGGACGGACGCACGGTGCGCGTCCGGCTCGGTGGCGGGGCCGGTGCGTCGGCGGGCGGCCGCATGGCGTGCTCGGGCTCCGGCTGCACGGGCGACGGCACGTCCCGCCAGGGGTACACGTTCCGCGTGCGGCTCGACGCGGCGGGCGGCGGCACCACCGTCGTGAACACCGCGACCCTCGACTACGCGACCGAGACCACGGGCACGGAGGCCACGTACACGACGAACCCCGCCGCCACGGAGGTCGCCCAGCAGGCCGACGTGTCGATCGCGAAGGTGATGACGCCCGACCCGGCACCGGTCGGCTCGGCCGTCACGGCCACGCTCACGGTCCGCAACGACGGCCCCAACACCGCCACGGGCGTGACGGTGGCGGACACCCCGCCCGCCGGGTGGGAGGGCGTCACAGCCTCGACGACGCAGGGCTCGTGCGCCGTCACCGACGGCACGGTCGGCTGCTCGCTGGGCGACCTGGCGGACGGGGCGACCGCGACGGTGACCCTCACCGGGACGACGGCGGCGGGCTCGACGGCGACGGCGCTGACCAACGTGGCGTCCGTCAGCACGACGGCGGTCGACCCGGCCCCCGCCAACAACGTCTCCGGGGACACGGTCGTCCTCACCCGCGAGGCCGACCTCGTGGTCGCGAAGACCGTCGCCCCCGGCACGTACCGGGCGGGCGAGCCCGTCCGGAGGGTCGTCACCGTCACGAACCAGGGACCGTCGGACGCGCAGGGCGTGATCGTCGACGACGTCGTCGACGACCCTGCGCTCGCGACCTTGACCGGGATCAGCGGCGCGGACTGCGCGCTGCGGTCCGCCGCCGCCGTGCGCTGCACGCTGCCGCGGCTGGCGGCGGGCGCCGCCGCGACGATCACGGTCGACGGCGTCCTCGCCACCGGGCTCGGGCCGCAGGCGACGGTCGGCAACACCGCCTCCGCCGCGGCGGCGACGCCCGACCCGGCCCCGCTCGACAACACAGCGCGGGCGTCGCTCACCACCGCCGAGCCCGCGGCCGACGTGCGCGTGACGAAGACCGGTCCGGCGAGCGTCGTCGCCGGCAGCTCGATCACCTGGACCGTGACCGCCACGAACTGGGGCCCGTCCGACGCCGCGGAGGTGACGGTCGCCGACAGCGCACCGCCCGGCGTCACGTTCACCGGCGCCTCGACCTCGCGCGGCACCTGCACCACGACCGCCGGTGCCGTGAGCTGCCCGGTCGGGACCCTGCCGGCCGCGGGACCGGGCCCGGACGGCGCGCTGCGGCCCGGTGCCGACGCGACGATCACCCTGACGGGCACCGTCGCCCCCGACGCCACGGGCGCGCTGTCGAACACCGCGACGGCGACCGCGGCGACCGCCGACCCGCTCGAGGGCGACAACGCCGCGACCGCCAGCACGCAGGTCACCGCGGAGTACGACCTGGCCGTGTCGAAGACGGCGAACCGCAGCGCGCTGCCCGGGCAGGACCCTCCGGACACCCGACCCGTCCGCTACGTCGTCACGGTGACGAACAACGGGCCGTCGACGGCGACGGGCGTGGTCCTGCGCGACCTCGTGCCGACGGCGCTGCGCCTGGACGCCGTCACGGTGGTCGCGCCCGCCGAGGGAACGTGCTCCGAGCGCGAGCCGACGGCCGAGCCCGCCCAGGCCCTGGTCACCTGCGAGCTCACGTCCCCGCTCCCACCCGGTGAGAGCCGGACCGTCGAGGTCGACATGACCGCGACCACGAACCTCGCGGCGATCGGCGAGCCCGTGACGCAGACCGTGACCGTCGACGCCCCGGGCGACACCACCCCGGACAACGACACGGCGACGTGGGTCCTGAGCGGCGACCCGTCCAGCGACCTGTCCCTGACCAAGACGGCGGACGCGCAGGTCACGGCCGGCGGGACCGCCGAGTACGACCTCGTGGTCACCAACAACGTCGTCGACCCGGACGAGCCCGAGAACAACTACACCGCACTGCGCCCGGTCGTCACCGACACCCTGCCGCCCGGGGTGACGTACGTGTCCGCGTCGGGCGACGGGGCGTGCACCGCGGCCGGGCGGGAGCTGACCTGCCGGCTGGACGCGGACCTGGCCGTCGGGGCGTCCGCCGCCCTCACCGTGACGGTCGCGGTCGACCCCGCCCTCGCGGACGGCACCACGCTGGTCAACGCCGCGTCGGTCCGGTCCGCCAACCCGGAGACGAACCCCGACGACAACCCGGCGAACAACACCGCCGAGGCGACCAGCGTCGTGCGGGCCCTCGCCGACGTCGCGGTCACCGCCCTCACCGTCGACCCGCTGGACGACGCCTGGACGGGGCCCGGCACGCAACGGGCCGTCCACCTGAGCCTGAGGAACGAGGGGCCGTCGACGGCCCGCGCGGTGACGTTCCGCCTCACGCGCGCCGTCGACGCGTTCGTCGTCGACCCGGGGACGCAGCCGCCGGACTGCGTCAACACCGGGCGCGAGGTCGAGTGCACGGTCGGCGACCTCGCCCCCGGGCAGACGGTGGACGTCGACTACGTCATCGAGGTCTCCCCGGACGCGCAGCCGGGCTCCTACCCGGAGACCGTGGTCGCCTCGACCGCGACGGCCGAGTCCACACTCGACAACAACGAGCGGGACGCCGAGATCGTCGTGGGGACCGCCGTCACCGACCTCGAGGTCACCAAGACCCCGCTCGGCACGGTGCCGAACCCGTACGAGGCGCAGGACCCGCACCCGGCCTTCGTCGCCGGCGGCGCCTTCGGCTACCGCATCGAGGTCCGGGTCCCGGCGGCGCCCGACGACGCACCGGCCGGCGCCGGCTACGCCAGCGCCCGCGACGTCGTGCTCGACGACCTGCTCCCGCCCGGCTTCGTCGCCCGCTCGGTCACCGTCACCGGCGGCGCGCTGTGCGCCCTCAGCCCCGTCGTCGGCCCCGAGGGCGTGCGGAGCAGCCTGTCCTGCGACCTCGGCACCGTGCCCGGGTTGGCGGGGACGGCGGCGCCGCCCTCGGCCGTCGTCACGGTCACCGGCACGCTCCACCCGGACGCGAACGACCTCAACGGCGGGGACGTGTACGCCGAGCAGGTCCTCAACACGGCCGTCGTGACCTCGGGGACCGCCCTCGTCGGCGACCGCCCCGACGCGCGCGGCACGGCGTCCGTCGACGTCGTCGAGACCGCCGACCTCACGGTCGTCAAGACGCCCGACGCGGGCACGGTGACCGCCGGCGGGAGCATCGGGTACACCCTGACCGTCCTCAACGCGGGCCCGTCCGGCGTCGAGCACGCCGTGGTGTCCGACCGCCTCCCCGTCGGGTTCACCCTCGACCGCGCGCGGTCCGACTGCGAGCCGCCGCGCGTCACGGGCGGGGTGGACGAGACGCAGGCGCAGCCGGTGGTGCCCGACGGCCCCGGTGAGGAGTTCCGCTGCCGGCTCGGGGAGGTGGACGCCCGCGGGCAGGCGTCCGTCCACGTCGTCGCCACCACCGACCCGACGCTCGCCCCGGGGACGTACACCAACACGGCCACGGTCGGACTGCTGGCGAACGAGGCCGACCCGACCGACAACACGACCACGGCCGACGTCACGGTCGCGCGCCTGACCAACCTCGCCATCTCGTCGTCGGTGTCCACCACGACACCGGCGGCCGGCCAGGACGTCACGTTCACGGCGTTCTCCGTCAACAACGGCCCGTCGACGGCGGTCGGCACCACCGCGGACACGACGTTCCCGCCCGGCTTCGTCCCCGTCAGCGTCGACGTGCCGCTCAACGACTGCACCTGGAACCGGCAGCCGCCCGCCGACCCGCGCTCCGTCCCGTGGGAGGACTTCCGGTACGTGCTGCACTGCGAGCCGGCAACGCCGGGTGCGCAGTGGGAGCCCGGCGGCTCGGCGACCAACGTCGTCGTCATGCACGTGCCCGGCGACACCCCGGGAGGGGAGTACTCGGGCGAGTCGGTGATCCGCTCGCAGACCCCGGAGACCACCCTCGAGGACAACACGACCGGCCAGACCGTCCTGGTGCAGCACGTCTCGGACATGCGGGTCACCAAGGAGCTCGTCGAGCCGGACCCGATGGTCGCCGGGGCGCCTGCGACGTGGCGGCTCACCGTCACGAACGACGGTCCGTCCGTCGCCGAGAGCGTCGTCGTCTCCGACAACGTGCCCGACGGCATGACGTTCGTGGCGGCCGGCGTCGAGGGCGGGCAGGCGTGCCCGCCGCCCGAGCCGCACACCACGACCGCGGGGGACACGGAGACGATCGTCCGCTGCCCGGTCGGCACGCTCGGGGTGGGCCAGTCGGCGTCGGTGCTCGTCACGTTCACCGTCGGCGCCGGCCAGGTCGGCGACGAGCTGTGCAACGACGCGGTCGTCGGCTCCGGGTCGCTCGACCCCGACGCCGCCGACAACGAGGCGCAGGTGTGCGCCGTCGCGACGGGCCTCGCCGACGTCTCCCTGACCCTGACGCCCGAGTCCCAGACCCGTGCGTCCGGCGAGCGCGCCGAGCTCACCGCCACCGTCCGCAACGAGGGCCCGAGCACGGCGTCCGACGTGGTCGCCACGCTCGAGCTGCCCCCGGGCTTCACCGACTACTCGGGCGAGGCGGTCGCGTGGCCCGACGGACGGCCGCAGCCGCCCGACGGGGTCGTCGGGTCGCTCACCTTCGCGGTGGGGGACCTCGCTCCGGGGGAGCAGGTCGAGTACCGGGTCGTCGGCACGGTCTCCGGAGCCCCTGGGGACGTCCTGCCCGTCGAGGGGGTCGAGACGCAGGCCGGCGACGACCCCGTCCCGGCCAACGACGCGGACACGGCCCAGGTGCTCCTCGTCGCGGGCCCGCCGCCGACGCCCGCACCGTCCCCGACGACACCCTCGACCGAACCGCCGCCGTCCACGGACCCGCCACCCGCGGCGGCCGGGGACGACCCGTCCGACCGGGGGCGTGCACGCCGGCTCCCCGTCACCGGCACCGACCCGGGGCTGGCCCTGCTCGCCGCCCTCACCGCGGTCGCCGCCGGCGCCGCCCTGCTCGGCCTGCGTCGCCGCCGCTCGGGCTGACCCGGGCGCAGGTCGAGGGCGTGGCGGCGGCCCCGCCCTCGACCTGCGCGGACGCACGTGCGTGGAAGACTCGCCGCGTGGACTTCCTCTCCGCCTACGCCCACGGATTCGCCCGCGTGGCGGCGTGCACGGTGCCCGTGCGCGTCGCGGACCCCGTCGCCAACGCGGCCGCAGTGCTCGACGCCGCACGGCGGTGCCACGACGACGGCGTGGCGGTCGCCGTCTTCCCGGAGCTGTGCCTGTCCGGGTACGCCATCGACGACCTGTTCCTGCAGGACACGCTGCTCGACGCGGTCGACACCGCGCTGCGCGAGGTCGTCGCGGCCTCCGTCGACCTGCGGCCCGTCCTGGTCGTGGGCGCACCGCTCGTGCACGGCACGCGCCTGCTCAACGCGGCCGTCATCGTCCACCGCGGCCGCGTGCTCGGCGTCGCCCCCAAGGCGCACCTGCCCACCTACCGGGAGTTCTACGAGCGCCGCTGGTTCGCCCCCGGGGACGACGTGCGCGGCACGACCGTCGTCGCGGGCCAGGAGGCACCGATCGGCACCGACCTGCTGTTCGCCGCGAGCGACGTCCCGGACCTCGTGCTCCACGTCGAGGTCTGCGAGGACATGTGGGTCCCCGTGCCGCCCAGCGCGACCGCCGCGCTCGCGGGCGCCACCGTGCTGGCCAACCTCTCGAGCAGCCCGATCACGGTCGGGCGCGCCGAGGAGCGCCGCCTGCTCGTCCGGTCGGCGTCGGCCCGCTGCCTCGCCGCGTACGTGTACGCGGCGGCGGGCCAGGGGGAGTCGAGCACCGACCTGTCCTGGGACGGGCAGACGCTCGTGTACGAGATGGGCGAGCTGCTGGCGGAGGGCGACCGGTTCCCGGACGGCGCGCTGCTGACCGTGGCGGACGTCGACCTCGCACGGCTGCGCCAGGAGCGGCTGCGCATGGGCACGTTCGACGACAACCGGCGCGCGCTCGGCATGGCGGCGGCCGGCGGCGACCGGCGCACCGTGCCCTTCACGCTCGAGCCCCCGACGGGCGACGTCGGCCTGCGCCGGGCCGTCGACCGGTTCCCGTTCGTGCCGGACGACCCCGAGCGGCTCGCGCTCGACTGCTACGAGGCCTACAACATCCAGGTGTCCGCGCTCGAGCAGCGGCTGCGGTCGATCGGGAACCCGAAGATCGTGATCGGCGTGTCCGGCGGCCTGGACTCGACGCACGCGCTGATCGTCGCCGCGAACGCCATGGACCGGCTCGGCCGCCCGCGCAGCGACATCCTCGCCTTCACCATGCCCGGCTTCGCGACCAGCGAGACGACCAAGGGCAGCGCGCTGGCGCTCATGGAGGCGCTCGGCACCACGTACGAGACGATCGACATCCGCCCCGCCGCCCTGCAGATGCTCACGGACCTGGGGCACCCCGCGGGCGAGGGCGCCGACGTGTACGACGTGACGTTCGAGAACGTCCAGGCCGGGCTGCGCACCGACTACCTGTTCCGTGCGGCGAACCAGCGCGGCGGCATCGTCCTCGGCACGGGCGACCTGTCCGAGCTCGCGCTCGGGTGGTGCACGTACGGCGTCGGCGACCAGATGTCGCACTACGGGGTCAACGCGGGCGTGCCCAAGACGTTCATCCAGCACCTCATCCGCTGGGTCGTCGGCGAGGGGCACTTCGACGACGCGACCAACGCGGTGCTGCTGCGCGTGCTCGAGCAGGAGATCTCGCCCGAGCTCGTCCCCGTGCGCGAGGGCGAGCGCATGCAGAGCACCGAGGACGTCGTGGGCCCGTACGGGCTGCAGGACTTCACGCTGTTCCAGGTGCTGCGGTACGGCATGCGCCCGTCGCGGATCGCGTTCCTCGCGTGGCACGCGTGGCACGACGCGACGGCGGGGGCGTGGCCGCCGGGGTACCCGCAGGAGCGGCGCGCGCAGTACGACCTCGCCGAGATCCGGCACTGGCTGCAGGTGTTCGTCCGCCGGTTCTTCGCCCACCAGTTCAAGCGCTCCGCGCTGCCGAACGGGCCGAAGGTCAGCGCCGGCGGCACGCTGTCCCCGCGCAGCGAGTGGCGCATGCCGTCGGACGCGAGCGCGGCCGCGTGGCTGGCGGAGATCGAGGCGCGCGTGCCCGAGCGCCTGCCCTGACGAGCGGTTTGCCGTACGGGCCGCGCGGGCCGGGTCGGTAGCATCGACCCGCCCGCTCGGCGCCCCGCCGACCTGCCGCGCCCCGCGGCGCGGGCGCACGACAAGGAGCCTGGACCCGTGCCCGAACTCATGGACCTCACCGTCGACGGCGTCGCACGACAGGTGGAGGCGGGCACGACGGGCACGGACCTGTTCGGCGACCGCCGCGAGGTCGTCGTCGTGCGCGTCGACGGCGACCTCAAGGACCTCGCGCTGCCGCTGCCGGCGGGCGCGAGCGTCGAGGCCGTCACGATCGACTCGCCGGACGGCCTCGCCGTGCTGCGGCACTCGGCCGCGCACGTCCTCGCGCAGGCCGTGCAGGAGGTCAACCCGAAGGCGCGCCTGGGCATCGGCCCGCCGATCACCGACGGCTTCTACTACGACTTCGACGTCGAGACCCCGTTCACGCCCGAGGACCTCAAGGCCCTCGAGAAGGTGATGAACCGCATCGTCAAGGAGGGCCAGACCTTCCGGCGCTGGGACGTCTCCGAGGCGCAGGCGCGCGAGGTGCTCGCCGACGAGCCGTACAAGCTCGAGCTCATCGGGCTCAAGGGCGAGGCGACGGACGCCGCCGAGGGCGCGTCCGTCGAGGTCGGGCTCGGCGGCCTGTCCATCTACCAGAACGTCCGGGGCGCCGGCCGCGAGTCCGAGGCGGTCGTCTGGCAGGACCTGTGCCGCGGCCCCCACCTGCCCAGCACCCGCCTGATCGGCAACGGCTTCCAGCTGACCCGGTCCGCGGCGGCGTACTGGCGCGGCTCCGAGAAGAACCCCCAGCTGCAGCGCGTGTACGGCACCGCGTGGCCGACGAAGGACGAGCTCAAGGCCTACCTCGAGCGGCTCGCCGAGGCCGAGCGCCGCGACCACCGCCGGCTCGGCAACGAGCTCGACCTGTTCTCCTTCCCCGAGGAGATCGGCTCGGGCCTGTCGGTGTTCCACCCCAAGGGCGGCATCGTCCGCATGGAGATGGAGCAGTACTCGCGCCGCCGGCACGTCGAGGCGGGCTACTCCTTCGTGAACACCCCGCACATCACCAAGGAGCAGCTCTTCCAGATCTCCGGGCACCTGGACTGGTACGCCGACGGCATGTACCCGCCCATGCAGCTCGACGAGGAGCGGGACGCCGACGGGCACGTCAAGCGGGCGGGGCAGAACTACTACCTCAAGCCCATGAACTGCCCGATGCACAACCTGATCTTCCGGTCGCGCGGGCGCTCGTACCGCGAGCTGCCGCTGCGCCTGTTCGAGTTCGGGACCGTGTACCGGTACGAGAAGTCCGGCGTCGTGCACGGGATGACCCGCGGCCGCGGGTTCACGCAGGACGACGCGCACATCTACTGCACCCGCGAGCAGATGCGCGACGAGCTGACGAGCCTGCTCACGTTCGTCCTGGACCTGCTCAAGGACTACGGCCTCGACGACTTCTACCTCGAGCTGTCGACCCGCAACCCCGAGAAGTCGGTCGGGTCGGACGAGGTGTGGGAGGAGGCCACCGAGACGCTGCGCTCGGTCGCCGAGGCCTCGGGCCTCGACCTCGTCCCGGACCCGGGCGGCGCGGCGTTCTACGGCCCGAAGATCTCGGTGCAGGCGAAGGACGCGATCGGCCGCACCTGGCAGATGTCGACGATCCAGCTCGACTTCAACCTGCCCGAGCGGTTCGAGCTCGAGTACACGGCGCCGGACGGCTCGCGCCAGCGCCCCGTCATGATCCACCGCGCGCTGTTCGGCTCGATCGAGCGGTTCTTCGCCGTGCTGACGGAGCACTACGCGGGCGCCTTCCCGGCGTGGCTCGCGCCCGTGCAGGTGCTCGCCGTGCCCGTCGCCGAGCCGTTCGAGCCGTACCTCGACGAGGTGGTCGCGCGCCTGCGTGCGCAGGGCATCCGCGCCGAGGTCGACCGGTCCGACGACCGCTTCGGCAAGAAGATCCGCAACGCCAGCACGCAGAAGATCCCGTTCGTGCTGATCGCGGGCGGCGAGGACGCCGAGGCCGGCGCCGTGTCGTTCCGCTACCGCGACGGCCGGCAGGACAACGGCGTGCCCGTCGACGAGGCGGTCGAGCGCATCGTCGCCGCCGTCCGCGACCGCGTGCAGGTCTGAGCGGTGGGCGTGCCCGAGGACCAGGACGTCGAGGGTGCGGGCGGGCTCGCCGGCGTCCCCGACGGGTTCGGCCGGCTGTGGACGCCGCACCGCATGGCGTACATCGGCGGCGCGGACAAGCCGGCCGACGACGCGCCGGGGGAGGGCTGCCCCTTCTGCCGTGCGCCGGGCCTGAGCGACGAGGAGGGCCTGGTCGTCGCGCGCGGCGCCGTGGCGTACGTCGTGCTCAACCTGTACCCGTACAACGGCGGGCACGTGCTGGTGTGCCCGTACCGTCACGTCGCGGACTACACCGAGCTGACGGACGACGAGGTCGCCGAGGTCGCGGCGCTGACGCGCACCGCGATGCGGGTGCTGCGCGAGGTGTCCGCACCGCACGGCTTCAACCTGGGCATGAACCAGGGGCAGGTCGCCGGTGCGGGCATCCAGGCGCACCTGCACCAGCACGTGGTGCCCCGGTGGGGCGGCGACGCGAACTTCCTGCCGATCGTCGGGCGCACCCGCGCCCTGCCCGAGCTCCTCGCCGACACGCGCGCCCGCCTCGCCGCCGCGTGGCCCGGCACGGCGGGGGAGTGACGCCGCCGTGCTGAACCGACTGCGTGGCGCCATGACGCGCCTGTGGACCCCGCTCGCCGACGCGCTGCTGCGGGCCGGCGTCTCGCCCGACGCGGTGACGATCGCCGGGACGGTCGGCGTCGTGGTGACGGCGCTGTGGGCGTTCCCGACCGGTCACCTGCTGGTCGGCGCCCTCGTCATCACCGTGTTCTCGCTGACGGACTCGCTCGACGGCGTCATGGCGCGCCGGTCCGGCCGCTCCGGTCCCTGGGGCGCGTTCCTCGACTCCACGCTCGACCGCTTCGGCGACGCGGCGGTCTTCTCCGGCCTCGTCGTCTGGTACGCGGGCGGCGGCGACGACCGGCCGACCGCGCTGCTCGCGCTCGTCTGCCTGGTGCTGGGCTCGGTCGTGCCGTACGCACGTGCGCGCGCCGAGGGGCTGGGCATGACGGCGAGCGGCGGGATCGCCGAGCGCGCGGACCGCCTGTTCGCCGTGCTCGTCGCCGCCGCGGTCGTCGGCGTGGGCGCCCCCACGGTCGTCATGACCGTGGTGCTCGCGCTGCTCGCCGTCGCGTCGGCGGTCACGGTCGTGCAGCGCGTCGCCGCCGTCCGCCGGCAGGTGCGGGAGGGCGCGCGGTGAGCCTCGACGTCGCCCGTGCCTACCAGCTCGCGTGGCGGCACGCGCACCGGGTTCCCGGTCCCGTGGTCCGCGCGCTGACCACCCTCGCCGCCGACGTCACGTGGGCGCGCCGCGGCGGCGGGGTCCGCCGTCTCGAGGCGAACCTCGCGCGGGTGCGGCCCGAGCTCGACGCCCGCGCCCTGCGCCGGCTCTCGCGCGCCGGCATGCGGTCCTACCTGCGGTACTTCGGCGAGGCCTTCACGCTGCGCGCGCTGACGCCCGAGCAGCTCGACGCGCGGGTGCGCGTGACGGGGCGCGAGCACCTCCGGCCCCACCTCGACGACGGCCGGCAGGTCGTCCTGGCCCTCGCGCACATGGGCAACTGGGACCTCGCGGGCGCGTGGGCGACCGCGCACCTGGCTCCCGTCACCACGGTCGCGGAGCGGCTGGAGCCCGAGGAGCTGTTCCAGGAGTTCGTCGCCTTCCGCGAGAGCATCGGCCTGACGATCGTGCCGCTGACCGGCGGGGGTGACGTGTTCCGGCGCCTGACCCGCGTCGTGCGGACCGGCCCGGGCCTCCTGCCGCTGCTCGCGGACCGTGACCTCACCGCCAAGGGCGTCGAGGTCGACCTGTTCGGCCGGCGCGCCCGCGTCGCCGCCGGGCCTGCCGCACTGAGCGTGAGCAGCGGCGCACCGCTGGTGCCGGCGGCCATCACGTACGAGCGGCTGCGCGGTGCCCGCCGCCGTGCCGCGGGCGGTCCGTGGGGCATCCGGATCGCGTTCCTCCCGCCGGTGCAGGTGCCGGCCGACGTCCCGCGCCCGGAGCAGGTGCGCCGGGCGACGCAGGCCTGGGTGGACCGGGTCGCGGAGGCGATCCACGCGCGCCCCCAGGACTGGCACATGCTGCAGCGGGTGTTCGTCGAGGACCTGGACCCCGCGCGGGACGCGGCGGTGCGCGCGGGCGCGGGCACGGGTGGTGCCGCATGACATCCACGACGAGCAGGCCCCTGCGGGTGGGCATCGTCTGCCCGTACTCCTTCGACGTGCCCGGGGGCGTGCAGTTCCACGTGCGCGACCTCGCCGAGTCGCTGCTCGCGCGCGGGCACGAGGTCTCGGTGCTCGCGCCGGCCGCCGACGACACGCCCGTCCCGCCCTACCTGGTCGCCGCCGGCCGGGCCGTGCCCGTCCACTACAACGGCGCCGTCGCGCGCCTGACCTTCGGGCCCGTCACGGCCAACCGCGTGCGCCGCTGGCTCACGGCCGGCCGGTTCGACGTGCTGCACCTGCACGAGCCCGTGACGCCGAGCCTCGGCATGCTGGCGCTGTGGATCGCCGACGGCCCCGTCGTCGCGACGTTCCACACCTCGCTCGTGCGCTCGCGCCCCCTGCAGGTCGCCTACCCGCTCGTGCGGCAGTCGCTCGAGAAGATCTCGCTGCGGATCGCGGTCTCCGAGGACGCACGCCGCACCCTCGTCGAGCACCTCGGCGGCGACGCGGTGGTCATCCCGAACGGGGTCTGGGTGGACGCGTTCGCGTCCGCCTCCCGCGACGCGCGGTGGACCGGCACCCCCGAGGCGCCCACCATCGCGTTCCTCGGCCGCCTCGACGAGCCGCGCAAGGGCCTGTCCGTCCTGCTGCGCGCGATGCCCGCCGTGCTCGACCGGTACCCGGGCGCGCGGCTGCTGGTCGCGGGCACCGGCGAGACGGGCGAGGAGCAGGCACGCGAGCTCCTCGGTCCGCGCGCGGGCGCGGTCGAGCTGCTGGGCGGGGTCAGCGAGGAGGACAAGGCCCGTCTGCTGGCGTCCGCGGACGTCTACGTCGCGCCGCAGACCGGCGGCGAGAGCTTCGGCATCGTCCTCGTCGAGGCGATGGCGGCCGGTGCCGCGGTCGTCGCGAGCGACCTGGGCGCGTTCACGCGGGTGCTGGACGAGGGGGAGGCGGGCGTGCTGTTCCGCACCGGCGACCCGGACGACCTCGCGCGCACGCTGGTCGACGTGCTGGGCGACCCCGCTCGCCGCGAGGCGGTCACCGCCCACGCGTCCCGTGTGGTCGGGCGCTACGACTGGTCCGCCGTGACGGACCAGGTCCTCGCCGTGTACGAGATGGCGGTCGCCGGCCGCGACGCCCCCGTCGGCGAGGACCCGTCGTCGCTGCGCGGCGCGCGTCTGCTCGAGCTCCGCCGGGGCCGGACGTGAGCGGCGCGGCCTGGACCGACGCGGCGCTCCTCGCCGTGGCGGTGCTCGCCGTGCTGCTGTGGCTCGTCTGGGTGCGCGCCAGCCGGCTCGACCGGCTGCACCGCAAGGTCGGCGCCTCGCGCGCCGTCGTCGAGGCGCAGCTCGTGCGGCGTGCCACGGTCGCGGCCGAGCTCGCGACGAGCGGCCTGCTGGACCCCGCGAGCTCGGTCGTCGTGGGCGAGGCCGCGTGGGCGGCGCTCAGCGCGAGCGGGGCGGACGGCGACCTGCCCGCCGGGCTGCTGCCGGCGGACCTCGCGGTCCTGCTGCGTGCCGACGCGGACGGCCGTGCGGGCACGGTCCCGCCCGGTCCGGCGCCGGCTGCCGACCGGGGCCTGGTGGAGAGCGAGCTGACGGCCGCGCTGGACGAGGTGCTCGACGACCGGGACGAGGTCCTGGGTCTGGGTGCCGAGCCCGGCGGGCAGGAGCTGCTCGACGCGCTGGCCGCGGCCTGGTACCGGGTGCAGCTGGCGCGTCGCTTCCACAACGAGGCGGTGGCGCAGACGCAGCGGGTCCGCCGCGGCGTGGTCGTGCGCGCGCTGCGCCTGGCCGGTCACGCGCCCGAGCCGCGCACCCTCGAGATGGACGACGCCTGGCCCGCGGGCCTCCCGCGACCGGGCGAGCAGACGGCCCCGCGCCCCGGTGGGACGGGCACCCCCGGGACGGGTCCGACGAACTAGGATGAGCCGTCCTGACCACGGCGGCCGGCGCTCGATGGCGCGCCCCGGAGCGTCGCTCGTCCCGAACCCTGGATCGAAGAGGTCTGCAGTGACCGAGAACACCCAGCCCAGCGCCGCCGGCGAGGTGGGCACCGCGCGCGTGAAGCGCGGCATGGCGGAGATGCTCAAGGGCGGCGTCATCATGGACGTCGTCACGCCCGAGCAGGCCAAGATCGCCGAGGACGCGGGTGCCGTCGCCGTCATGGCGCTCGAGCGCGTGCCGGCCGACATCCGCGCGCAGGGTGGCGTCGCGCGCATGAGCGACCCGGACCTGATCGACGGCATCATCTCGACGGTCTCGATCCCGGTGATGGCGAAGGCCCGCATCGGCCACTTCGTCGAGGCGCAGGTCCTGCAGAGCCTGGGCGTCGACTACGTCGACGAGTCCGAGGTCCTCACGCCGGCCGACTACGCCCACCACATCGACAAGTGGGCGTTCACCGTCCCGTTCGTCTGCGGTGCGACCAACCTCGGCGAGGCCCTGCGCCGCATCACCGAGGGCGCCGCGATGATCCGCTCGAAGGGCGAGGCCGGCACGGGCGACGTCTCCAACGCGACGACGCACATGCGCACGCTGCGCGACGAGATCCGGCGCCTCACCTCGCTGCCCGAGGACGAGCTGTACCTCGCGGCGAAGGAGCTGCAGGCGCCGTACGAGCTCGTCAAGGAGGTCGCGACCACGGGCAGGCTCCCCGTCGTGCTCTTCACCGCCGGCGGCATCGCGACCCCCGCGGACGCGGCGATGATGATGCAGCTCGGTGCCGAGGGCGTGTTCGTCGGGTCAGGCATCTTCAAGTCGGGCAACCCCGCGGAGCGCGCCGCCGCGATCGTCAAGGCCACGACCTTTTACGACGACCCCGACGTCATCGCGAAGGTCTCGCGCGGCCTCGGCGAGGCCATGGTCGGCATCAACGTCGACGACGTGCCCGTCCCGCACCGCCTGGCCGAGCGCGGCTGGTGACGTCGCCGCTCCCGCAGGACCCCGGCACCGCCCCCGCCCCGCCCGCCGGCGAGGACGGGGGCGGTGCCGTCCGCGGCTTCGGGCCGGAGTGGCGGCTGGGGCCGGACGGCCTGCTGTTCCGGCGGGCCGCCCGCGTCATCCTGCTGGACGAGCACGACCGCGTCCTGCTGGTGCGCGGGCACGACGCCGACCAGCCGGACCGCTCGTGGTGGTTCACGGTGGGCGGCGGGCTGGACGACGGCGAGGACCCGCGGTCGGCCGCGGTGCGCGAGGTCCGCGAGGAGACCGGGATCGCGCTGCGCGCCGACGACCTGGTGGGGCCGGTGTTCACGCGCTCGGCGATCTTCGACTTCTTCGCGCGGCACTGCCGCCAGGACGAGGAGATCTTCCTCGCCCGCGTCCGCGAGTCCGACGTGGGTGCGCTGTCGCGCGAGGGCTGGACCGACGTGGAGCTCGACGTCATCGACGAGCTGCGCTGGTGGGACCTCGACGCGCTGGCCGCCGTGGAGATCGAGGTCTTCCCGGCCGGTCTGGCGGAGCTCGTGCGGTCGGTGCTCGCGTGGGACGGGCAGGTGCGGCACCTGGGGCTCGCCCGGGAGTGAGGGCCGGACCAGCCCTCGTGGGCGGCGGCCGGGGCGGGGCCGGGCGCGACCTAGGATCGACGCCCGTGAGCCCCACGATCGGTGTCCTGGCCCTGCAGGGCGACGTGCGCGAGCACGTCGCCGCCCTCGAGCACGAGGGGGCACGTGCGGTGGGCGTGCGCCGACGCAGCGAGCTCGACGCGGTGGACGCGCTGGTCGTCCCGGGCGGGGAGTCGACGACCATCGACAAGCTGCTGCGCGCGTTCGACCTGTTCGAGCCCGTGCAGGAGCGGCTGCGCGAGGGCATGCCGGCGTACGGCTCGTGCGCGGGGATGATCCTGCTGGCGGACCGGATCCTCGGCGGGATCGAGGGGCAGCGGACCCTCGGCGGCGTCGACATCACGGTGCGCCGCAACGCGTTCGGGCGGCAGGTCGACTCGTTCGAGACGGACCTCGTGATCGACGGGGTCGAGGACTCGCGCGACGCGCCGGTGCACGGCGTCTTCATCCGGGCGCCGTGGGTGGAGGAGGTCGGGCCGGCCGCGACCGTGGTCGGCCGCGTCGAGGAGGGTCCGGCCGCCGGTAGGATCGTCGCGGTGCGCCAGGGCCCTGTGCTCGTCACCTCGTTCCACCCGGAGGTGACCGGGGACACGCGGGTGCACCGCCTGTTCGTGCAGATCGTCCGCGAGAGCCGGTGAGCTCGCGGCGCCCGGCACCGTCGACGTGCGGGGCAGCGCGCCACCGGACCAGCGGAGACGGAGGGTAGACGAGGCATGTCGGGTCACTCCAAGTGGGCCACCACGAAGCACAAGAAGGCCGTGATCGACGCGAAGCGCGGCAAGCTCTTCGCGAAGCTCATCAAGAACATCGAGGTCGCGGCCCGCACGGGCGGCGGTGACCCCGCCGGCAACCCCACGCTCTTCGACGCCATCCAGAAGGCGAAGAAGTCGTCGGTGCCGAACGACAACATCGACCGCGCGGTCAAGCGCGGCTCCGGCGCGGAGGCCGGCGGCGCCGACTACCAGACGATCATGTACGAGGGCTACGGCCCCGGCGGCATCGCCGTCCTGGTCGAGTGCCTCACCGACAACCGCAACCGCGCGGCGTCCGACGTCCGCGTCGCGTTCACGCGCAACGGCGGGCAGATGGCCGACCCGGGCTCGGTGTCGTACATCTTCAGCCGCAAGGGCGTCGTCATCGTGCCCAAGGAGGGCACCGACGAGGACGCGGTCATGGAGGCGGTGCTCGAGGCCGGCGGCGAGGAGGTCACCGACCTCGGCGAGCAGTTCGAGGTGCTGTCCGAGGCGACCGACCTGGTGCCCGTCCGCACGGCCCTGCAGGAGGCCGGCATCGAGTACGACTCCGCGGACGTCGTGTTCTGGCCCTCGACGCAGATCGAGGTCGACGTGGACGGTGCGCGCAAGATCCTCAAGCTGATCGACGCGCTCGAGGACTCCGACGACGTGCAGAACGTCTACGCGAACTTCGACGCCCCCGACGAGGTCATGGCGCAGCTCGACGACGAGTGACGCGACGACGGCGCGCCGGGTCCCCTCGGGGCCCGGCGCGCTGTCGTCCCTGCACGGTCCCGGCGGTCCGGGCTGAGACGATGGGCCCGTGCGCGTGCTCGGAGTCGACCCCGGTCTCACCCGTTGCGGACTCGGCGTGGTCGACGGGCTGCCCGGACGGCGGCTGCGCATGGTCGCGGTCGACGTCGCGACGTCCGAGCCCGGCCTCGACGTGGACCAGCGCCTGCTGCGCATCGAGCGCCGCATCGAGGAGTACCTCGAGGAGCACGCGCCGGACACGGTCGCCGTGGAGCGGGTGTTCGCGCAGCACAACGTGAGCACGGTCATGGGCACCGCGCAGGTCGCAGGGCTCGCGCTCGTCGCCGCCGCGCGCCGGCGCATCCCCGTCGCGATGCACACCCCCAGCGAGGTCAAGGCGGCCGTCACGGGCAGCGGCCGCGCGGACAAGGCGCAGGTGCAGTCCATGGTCCGGCGGCTGCTCGAGCTCGAGACCGCACCGCGTCCCGCGGACGCCGCGGACGCCCTGGCCCTCGCCATCTGCCACCTGTGGCGTCCCGCGGGGGCGATCGGCGCCCCGCAGCGGGCGCCCGGGTCGATGACCGCCGCGCAGCGCGCGTGGGCGGCGGCCGAGCAGGCCGCGCGCCGGCGTGGCTGAGCGTGTCGTTCGTACACGTGTTCGCCCCTGTGGCACAGTGAGCAGCCGTGCGCCCGCCGCCGCGGCGGGGCCGGCGATCGGGAGGTGCGTGCGGTGATCGCGTCCGTGCACGGGACGGTCCTGACGGTGCGGCTCGACTCGGCCGTCGTCGAGGTGGGCGGGGTCGGCATGCTCGTGCAGGCGACGCCGACGACCCTCGCGGGGCTGCGCGTGGACCAGCCCGCGCGGCTCTTCACGTCGCTCGTCGTGCGCGAGGACTCCCTCACGCTGTTCGGGTTCGCGGACGCCGACGAGCGCGACGTCTTCGAGGTCCTCCAGACCGTGACGGGGGTCGGGCCGCGCCTGGCGCTCGCGATGCTCGCGGTGCACACCCCGGACGGGCTGCGGCGCGCGGTCGCGGACGAGGACCTCGCCGCGCTCGTGCGCGTCCCCGGCATCGGGCGCAAGGGCGCCCAGCGGATCGTGCTCGAGCTCGCGGACCGGCTCGGCGCGCCGGCGCCCTCGCACGCGGGAGCCACCCGTGCAGCGGCGACGCCCGACCACCGCGACCAGGTCGTGGACGCGCTCGTCGGCCTCGGCTGGCCGCTGCGCGCGGCGCAGGACGCCGTGACCGGCGTGCTGGAGGGCGGCGCGGAGCCCGTGGGCGCGGACGAGGTGCCCGGCGTCCTGCGTGCCGCGCTGCGCGTGCTCGGAGGTTCCCGTGCATGACGACGACGCCGCCCGGGACGCGGAGACCGCGGAGTCCCTGGTGCGCTCGGGCGCGGACGACCTGGAGCGCGCCGCCGAGGCGGCGCTGCGGCCGCGCCGCCTGGACGAGTTCGTCGGGCAGCGGGTCGTGCGCGACCAGCTCTCGCTCGTGCTGCACGCCGCGCTGAACCGCGGCCGTGCCCCCGACCACGTCCTCCTGTCGGGCCCGCCCGGGCTGGGCAAGACGACGCTCGCCATGATCATCGCCGCCGAGCTCGGTGCGTCGCTGCGCGTCACGAGCGGCCCGGCGATCCAGCACGCGGGCGACCTCGCCGCCGTGCTGTCCTCCCTCGAGGAGGGCGAGGTGCTGTTCCTCGACGAGATCCACCGCCTCGCGCGGCCCGCCGAGGAGCTCCTCTACGTCGCGATGGAGGACTTCCGCGTCGACGTCGTCGTGGGCAAGGGGGCGGGCGCCAGCGCGATCCCGCTCTCGCTGCCCCCGTTCACGGTGGTCGGCGCGACGACGCGCGCGGGTCTGCTCCCGGCGCCGCTGCGCGACCGCTTCGGCTTCACGGGCCATCTCGACTTCTACGCGGACGACGAGCTCGAGCGCGTGCTGCTGCGCTCCGCCGGCCTCCTCGACGTCCCGCTCGACGCCGACGCCGCCGCCGAGATCGCCGGCCGCTCGCGCGGGACCCCGCGCATCGCGAACCGGCTCCTGCGGCGCGTGCGCGACTGGGCGGAGGTGCGCGGCGACGGCCGGCTGACGCTCGCCGCCGCCCGGGCGGCGCTCGAGGTGTACGAGGTCGACGCGCGCGGTCTCGACCGCCTCGACCGGTCGGTCCTGGAGGCGCTGTGCCTGCGGTTCGGCGGCGGGCCCGTCGGGCTCACGACGCTGGCGGTCGCGGTGGGGGAGGAGCCCGAGACCGTCGAGACGGTGGCCGAGCCGTTCCTCGTGCGCGAGGGACTGGTCGGGCGCACGCCCCGCGGGCGGGTCGCGCTGCCGGCCGCGTGGGACCACCTGGGGCTCGACCGGCCGGCGCCCGCCGACACGCTGTTCGGCTGACGCGGCGCGCCGTGCGCGGACGCGGGCGTGCCCGTCGCCGGGAACCTCGCGGGGCGGACGGACGTTGGAGGCTCCGGCCGCGGCGCCTAGACTGCGGCGGACGTCGACACCGATGGAGATCCCGGACCTCATGGACTACTCGTTCCTCATCATCCTGCTCGTGGCCTTCGCGGCCCTGTGGTTCATGTCGAGCCGCACCCGCAAGCAGCAGCGCGAGATGATGGACCTGCGCAACACGCTCCAGGTGGGCGACGAGGTCATGACGGGCTCGGGTCTCTTCGGCACCGTCACGGCCGTCGACGGCGACGTCGTGACGCTCGAGTCGACCCCGGGCTCGCAGACCCGCTGGCTGAAGGCGGCCATCGCCCGCAAGGTCGACCCGCCGGTGGTCGCGGACGACGAGGAGATCGTCGTCGAGGACGACGTGGACGCCACGGACCGTCGTGACGACGACGTCATCGAGGTCCCGGACGACCTGTCGTCGCTGCCGCCGGAGAACCCGCGCCGCGACGACGACGACACCGACAGGAAGTGACCGCCGGCCCGGGCGACGACGCCCGGGCCTCGATCCCACCGGCCGCACCGCGGCCGGTGCGCGCACGAGAGAAGAACTCCGTTGGCCCCTCCTCCTCCTCGCCGTGAACGGCCGATCCGTACGCTCGTCGCCCTCGGGGTCCTGATCGGCGCGATCTTCGCGACGATCTTCGCCGGCAGCCGGTGGAGCGACGCCGAGCTGACGCCGAGCCTCGCGCTCGACCTCGAGGGTGGGACGCAGGTCATCCTGCAGCCCGTCGCCGAGGCGGAGGGCCAGGTGACGTCCGAGACGATCGACCAGGCCATCGGCGTCATCCGCCAGCGCGTCGACGCCTCCGGCGTGGCCGAGGCGGAGATCACCAGCCAGGGCGGCTCGAACATCGTCGTCGCGCTGCCCGGGCGCCCGAGCGAGGAGACGCTCGACCTCGTCCGGACGTCGGCCCAGATGGAGTTCCGTCCCGTGCTGGCGGTCGGTGCGCCGACGCCCACGACGCCGGCCGACCCGGCCGCGACGGAGACGCCCGCCCCCGAGGAGTCGGCCGCACCGGCCGACCCCGCCGCGGAGGGTGCGGACGCGGCCGCGGAGGGCGACGCCGCTGCCGGGGCCACCCCGTCGCCCGAGGCGTCCGCCCCGGCGGAGGAGCCGTCGGACGAGCCGGCCACGGCCGAGCCGACCAGCCCGAGCGACATCGCGTACTACGTGACGCCGGCGGTCCAGGCGCAGTTCGAGGAGCTCGACTGCACCCTGCCCGAGAACCGCACCGGCGGCGTCTCGGGTCCGGCGGACAGGGCCCTCGTCACGTGCGACCAGGAGGGGACGGCGAAGTTCATCCTCGGTCCCGTCGAGATCGAGGGCTCGGACATCGACACGGCCACCTCGGGCCTGCGGACGCTGCCGAGCGGCGCGCAGACCAACGAGTGGGTCGTGAACCTCGAGTTCACCTCGTCGGGCACGCCGAAGTTCACCGAGACGACGACGCGCCTGGCGACGCAGCAGCAGCCGCTCAACCAGTTCGCGGTCGTGCTCGACGCGCTGGTGATCTCGGCGCCCTCGGTCAACGAGGTCATCCCGAACGGCCAGGCGGAGATCTCCGGGACGTTCACGCGGGACTCGGCGGCGGCGCTGGCGAACCAGCTGAGCTTCGGGTCGCTGCCGATCAGCTTCCAGGTGCAGAGCGAGCAGCAGATCTCCGCGACGCTCGGTGCCGAGCAGCTGCGCAACGGCCTGCTCGCCGGCCTGCTCGGTCTGCTCCTCGTGGTCGTGTACTCGCTGTTCCAGTACCGCGCGCTCGGCCTCGTCACGGTCGCGTCCCTCGTGGTCGCCGCGCTCCTCACGTACGGCGCGATCACGCTGCTCTCCTGGTGGCAGGGGTACCGGCTCTCGCTGCCCGGCGTCGCCGGCGTCATCGTCGGCATCGGGGTCACGGCGGACTCGTTCATCGTCTACTTCGAGCGCATCCGCGACGAGCTGCGCGACGGACGCTCGCTCGCGGCCGCGGTGGACCGCGGCTGGGAGCGCGCGCGCCGCACGATCATCGCGTCCGACGCCGTGAACTTCCTCGCGGCGATCGTGCTCTACGCGCTGGCGGTCGGCGGCGTCCGTGGCTTCGCCTTCACGCTCGGCCTGACGACGGTCATGGACCTGCTCATCGTCTTCTGGTTCACCCGGCCGCTCATGCAGCTGCTCGCCCGGACCCGGTTCTTCGCCGAGGGCCACCCCGCCTCCGGGCTCGATCCCCGACGGCTCGGCGTCGACGCCCCGCGCGTGCGCTACACCGGCCGCGGCCGCGTGGTCACGAGCGGTGCAGGGACGCCGTCGTCGGCGGACGAGGCGAAGGCCGGACCCGCGCCCGCGCGTCGCGTCCAGCAGCCGGTCGCGGCTGGGGTCGGCGGCCCGACCATCGCCGAGCGGCGTGCAGCCGCGCGCGCCGCCGCCCAGGCCGACAGCCGGGAGGCGGGCGTCGACGACGCACCGGACTCCCCGACGACCACGTCCGACGCGCCCACCGGGCGCCCCGAGGGGAGCGACCACTGATGGCCTCCGGTTTCGCCCAGTGGGGCAACGACCTCTACACGGGACGGCGCTCGTACGACGTCGTCGGCAGGCGCCGCCGGTTCTACCTGGTCTCGGGCGTCCTGGTGCTCCTCTCGCTCGTGCTGCTCGTGCGGCCGGGCCTGAACCCGGGCATCGACTTCCGCGGCGGTTCGCAGTTCACCGTCTCCGACGTGCGCGACCAGGACCAGGAGCTCGCCGTCGAGACGGTGCAGTCGGTGAGCCCGGACGAGGTGCCGCGGGTCACGAACGTGGGCGCCTCCTCGCTGCGCATCCAGACCTCGCAGCTGGCGGAGGGCGAGGTGGCCGAGGTCTCCGAGGCGCTCGCGACCGCGTTCGACGTGCCGGCCGAGGACGTCACGAGCGAGTTCATCGGCCCGTCGTGGGGCCAGGACGTGTCGGAGAAGGCCCTCACAGGTCTCGGCGTCTTCCTCGTGCTCGTCATGCTCACGATGACCTTCTACTTCCGGAACTGGCGGATGGCCGCCGCGGCGATCATCGCGCTGTTCCACGACCTGATCCTCACGGTCGGCATCTACGCGGCCGTCGGGTGGGAGGTCACCCCCGCGACGGTCATCGGGTTCCTCACGATCCTCGCGTACTCGATCTACGACACCGTCGTGGTGTTCGACAAGGTGCGCGAGAACACGACGGACACGCTCGACCAGACGCGCTTCACCTACGCCGAGCGCGCCAACCTCGCGCTCAACCAGACCCTCGTGCGGTCGATCAACACGTCGGTCGTGGCGCTGCTGCCCGTGCTGTCGATCCTCGTGGTCGGCGCCTTCATCCTCGGTGCGGGCACGCTGCGGGACATCGCGCTGTCGCTGTTCGTCGGCATGCTGGTCGGCACGTACTCGTCGATCTTCCTCGCCACGCCGATCGAGGTGTCGCTGCGGGAGCGCGAGCCGCGCGTCCGCCGGCACACCGACAAGGTGCTCGCGCAGCGCGCCGGCACCGCGACGACGGACGGCGGGGAGGGCGAGCCCGCCCTGGCCGGCGCGCCGCGGGCCACCGCCGCGCTGCGGCCGGGGGCGCACCAGGGCCAGGCGGCGCAGCCGCGGCGCAAGAACCGGTGAGCGCGCTGACGGACGACGCCCGGGCCGCGCTGGCGCGGCGGGTCGACGGGCTGCTGCGCACGGTCCCGGACTTCCCCGAGCCGGGCGTGCAGTTCCGCGACATCATGCCGCTGCTCGCGGACGCCGAGGCGTTCGCGGAGGTCGTCGCCGCCCTGGTCGCCGACGCGCCCGGCCCGGTCGACCTGGTCGCGGGGATGGAGGCGCGCGGCTTCCTCCTCGCCGCACCGGTCGCCACGGCGCTGGGCGCGGGCGTCGTGCCGGTGCGCAAGGCCGGCAAGCTGCCCGGGCCCGTCGCGTCGGCGACGTACGACCTGGAGTACGGCAGCGCCACCGTGGAGGTGCAGCCCTTCACGGTGCGGCACGGCGCGCGGGTCCTCGTGGTCGACGACGTGCTCGCCACCGGCGGCACCGCGGCGGCCACGGTGGACCTGCTCGAGCGGTGCGGTGCCGAGGTGGTGGGGCTGAGCTTCCTCGTCGAGCTCGAGGCCCTGGCCGGTCGTGCGCTGCTGTCCGGCCACCGCGTGTCGGCGCTGCTCACCCTCTGAGTTCCGCCGCGCGGCGGTCCGTCACCCGTGCGGACCGCCGCGTGCGGGTGTTCGCCGGCGCCGACGTAGACTCGTCGGACCAGGTCCTCACCGTCGGCGACCGCCGACGGGCTGAGGCGGATCGGTCGGGGGAGGGGGTGCCGTGAACGAGAAGGTGAAGGCCGTGCCCTCGGAGGCGCCCGGCGGCGCGCCCGCGCCCGTCCCTCCGGCGGAGCCCGCCGAGGCGACGCCCGGCGGTGGCGTCCCTGCGACGGCGGAGGTCGGTGACCCGCCCGGCTCCTCCGCGAGCCGTGTGCGCGCGCGGCTGGCCCGCCTGTCCGGCCGGTCGACCGTCACGTACCCGGCGCTCGAGCCGGTCCTGCAGGCGGTGCGGCAGAACCACCCGAAGGCGGACCTGTCCGCGGTCGAGCAGGCCTACGTGGTCGCCGAGCGCGCCCACCGAGGCCAGCTGCGCAAGAGCGGCGACCCGTACATCACGCACCCCGTCGCGGTGACGACGATCCTCGCCGAGCTGGGCATGACGCCCTCCACGCTCGTCGCGGCGCTCCTGCACGACACGGTGGAGGACACCGACTACTCCCTCGAGCAGCTGCGCCGGGAGTTCGGGCCCGAGGTCGCGATGCTGGTCGACGGGGTCACGAAGCTCGACAAGGTCGCGTACGGCGACGCCGCGCAGGCCGAGACGGTCCGCAAGATGGTCGTCGCGATGTCCCGCGACATCCGCGTGCTCGTCATCAAGCTCGCCGACCGGCTGCACAACGCCCGGACGTGGAAGTTCGTCGCGGCGGCCTCGGCCGAGAAGAAGGCACGCGAGACGCTCGAGATCTACGCGCCGCTCGCGCACCGGCTCGGCATGAACACGATCAAGTGGGAGCTCGAGGACCTGTCGTTCGCGACGCTGTACCCCAAGGTCTACGACGAGATCGTGCACCTCGTGGCGGAGCGTGCGCCGGCCCGCGAGGAGTACCTCGCCACGGTCCGTGAGCAGGTGGGCACCGACCTGCGCAACGCGAAGATCCGCGCCACCGTGACGGGCCGGCCGAAGCACTACTACTCGATCTACCAGAAGATGATCGTCCGCGGCCGCGACTTCGCGGACATCTACGACCTCGTGGGCGTCCGCGTCCTCGTCGACACGGTGCGCGACTGCTACGCGGCCCTCGGCGCCCTGCACGCGCGGTGGAACCCGGTCCCCGGCCGGTTCAAGGACTACATCGCGATGCCGAAGTTCAACCTCTACCAGTCGCTGCACACCACGGTGATCGGGCCGGGTGGCAAGCCCGTCGAGATCCAGATCCGCACGCACGACATGCACCGGCGCGCGGAGTACGGCGTCGCGGCGCACTGGAAGTACAAGGAGAACTCGAAGGACGGCGGCCAGGACGGCAACGACATGGCGTGGCTGCGCCAGCTCGTGGACTGGCAGCGCGAGACCGCCGACCCGACCGAGTTCCTCGACCTGCTGCGCGACGAGATCGCGGGCGCCGAGGTCTACGTGTTCACGCCGAAGGGCGACGTCCAGGCGCTGCCGGCCGGGTCGACGCCCGTGGACTTCGCGTACGCGGTGCACACCGAGGTCGGTCACCGGACCATGGGTGCCCGCGTGAACGGGCGCCTCGTCCCGCTGGACTCGACGCTGGAGAACGGCGACGTCGTCGAGGTGTTCACGTCCCGCTCCGAGACCGCCGGGCCCAGCCGCGACTGGCTGGGCTTCGTCAAGAGCCCCCGCGCGCGCAACAAGATCCGGCAGTGGTTCACGAAGGAGCGCCGCGAGGAGGCGGTCGAGCACGGCAAGGACGCCATCGCGAAGGCGATGCGCAAGCAGAACCTGCCGATCCAGCGGCTCATGTCCCACGAGGCGCTCGTCGCCCTCGCGCACGAGATGCGGTACGCCGACGTGTCGGCGCTCTACGCCGCGGTCGGCGAGGGGCAGGTGTCCGCGGCGTCCGTCGTGCAGAAGCTCGTCCACTCGCTCGGCGGCGAGCCGGCCGCCGAGGAGGACCTGGCGGAGACCGCACGGCCGGGGCAGGCGACGCGGCGCGTGCGCACGGGCGACCCGGGCGTCGTGGTCAAGGGCGTCGACGACGTCTGGGTCAAGCTCGCCAAGTGCTGCACCCCGGTGCCGGGGGACGACATCCTCGGCTTCGTCACGCGCGGCCAGGGCGTGTCGGTGCACCGCACCGACTGCATCAACGTCGAGGCGCTGCGCCGCCAGCCCGAGCGGCTGGTCGAGGTCGGCTGGAGCCACACGAGCTCGCAGCTGTTCCTCGTCCAGATCCAGGTGGAGGCGCTCGACCGCAGCCGTCTGCTGTCGGACGTGACGCGCGTCCTGTCCGACCACCACGTGAACATCCTGTCGGCGTCGGTCTCGACATCCCGCGACCGGGTCGCGCTGTCCCGGTTCGTCTTCGAGATGGCCGAGCCGTCCCACCTCGCCTCGGTGCTGTCCGCGGTGCGCAAGGTCGAGGGCGTCTTCGACGTCTACCGCGTGACCGGTTCGCGCGCGGCGGAGGAGCCGGTCATCCGCGCCTGACGGCGCACGCCGCCACGAGGGCCGCGCGGCCGGACCGCACGCCGCGGTGCCCCTCGAAGCGGTGGAGGGCACGGAGTGCCGCCACGAGGTCGACCCCGGCCGACGCCAGACGCGCCAGCGCCTCCTGCGCGGACGCCGACGTCTCCCACCGCGCCACGTCCAGCGCGGTGCGCAGCGGCGTCGTGACGCGGACCGGGCCCAGAGCGACGACGTCCTCCGGCCCGAGCACGGCCTCCGCCACCCGGCGGTCCGGGTGGGGGTCGGGCCGCCGCGCCCCGGAGGCAACGAGGACGTCGACACGTCGGGGCGGCGGACCGCCGGTGTGGACCCACACGGCTGCCGTCCGACCGACGACACCGCGGGGCGGTACGAGCCGGGCGACCGCGGCGGCGCGGACGGCCGGCGTCTCCGCCGTCCCCGCGGTGCGGGCCACGTCGCCGCGCAGCGGCACCAGCGCGCCGTCCGCGAGCATGCCCGCCCACGCGAGCGGGCCGACGTCGGCGCGGTGCACGACCGGCGGCAGGTCGACGGGACGGGGGCGCAGACGGACGAGGGCCGCGGGCGCGGGGGGCGTGGACGGGTCGAGGCCGGGGACCATGCCCGTCAGGATGCCGCCGGCAGGGCCGGCCGGGCCGGGGTACGGGCGTCCTGTGGACAGCCCGCACCCCGGCCCCGCGGGTCAGCCCCGGGCGTCGTGGGCCGCGCGCTGCACCTGCTCCAGCCACGCCCGGCGCGCGTCGAGCGCGGCACGGGCCTCCTGGACGCGGCGCTTGTCACCCGCCGCCTCGGCGGCCGCAAGGTCCGCCTCGAGCGACGCGATGGCCTGCTCGAGCTGTGCGGCCGCGCCCTCGGCGCGGGCACGCGTCTCCGGGTTCGCGCGACGCCACTGCGCGTTCTCCGCGTCGCGGACGGCCTGCTCGACCGCGCGCAGCCGCCCCTCGACACGCTGCACGTCGGCGCGGGGCACCTTGCCCGCGGCCTCCCAGCGGTCCTGGATCGAGCGCAGGGCCGACTTGGCGCCCCCGATGTCACGCACGGGCACGAGCGCCTCGGCCTCGACCAGCAGCGCCTCCTTCACCTCGAGGTTCGCGCGGAACTCCGCGTCGACCGCCTGGTTGGCCGCGTCGCGCGCCGAGAAGAACGCGTCCTGGGCGGCGCGGAAACGAGCCCACAGCGCGTCGTCGACCTGGCGGTTCGCCCGACCGGCCGCCTTCCACCGGGCCATCAGGTCGCGGAACGCGGCGGACGTCGCACCCCAGTCCGTGCTGCCGGACAGGGCCTCGGCCTGCGCGACGAGCGACTCCTTGGTGGCCTTCGCCTCGGCGTTGCGCGACTCCAGCTCCGCGAAGAAGTGCCGGCGCTCACGGTCGAACGTCGTACGGGCGTGGCTGAACCGCTTCCAGAGCGACTCCTCCGTGGGACGGTCGATGCGCGGCCCCTGCCGCTGCGCCTCCTTCCACTCCTCGAGGAGGGCGCGCAGCTGCTCGCCCGCGGGCCGCCACTGGATCCGCGCCGGGTCGGTCGTCGCGATCTTCTCGGCCTGCTCGACGATCCGGGTGCGCGCCGCGACGGCCGCCTCCCGGGCCGCCTGGCGCTCCGCCTCGGCCTGGGCGCGCCGCTCGGCCGCGCGCTCGCGCAGCCCCTCGAGGCGGCCACGCAGGCCGTCGAGGTCGCCCACGGCCGCGGGCTCGGCGAGCTCCTGCGTCAGCTTGGCCAGCGTCTGGTCGATCTCCTTGACGGACAGGTCCGTCGCCGACAGGCGGGCCTCGAAGAGCGCGACCTTCGCCTGCAGGTCGAGGTAGCGGCGCACGTACAGGCCGAGGGCCTCCTCGGTGCTCGCACCGGGGAACTGCCCGACGACGCGCTCGCCCGCCGCCTCGCGCACGTGCACCGTGCCGTCCTCGTCGACGCGACCGAACTCGGCGGCGCGCGCCGCCTCCGCGGGGTCGACCGGCGGGGCGACCGGCGCGACGGCAGCGGGGGCGGCCGGCGCCGCCGTCGCCGCCCGCGGCGTGGGGCGGGGCCCGGGTCGGACCGAGCCAGGGGTCGGGCGCGGGCCGGGGCGCCCACCCGGCAGGGGAGCAGCGGGAGCGGTCTCCGTCGCGGCGTCGGTCCCGGTCTGCGCGGTCGCGCCGTCCTGGGCCTCCTCCGCGGGCTCGTCCGTGCCCTCCGGGCCCGCGGTCGCGACCTCGCTCGCGGGGGTCTCCTCGACCGTGGCGGGCTCGGTCTCGGGGGTCTCCTCGACCGTGGCAGGCTCGGTCTCGGGGGTCTCCTCGACCGTGGCGGGCTCGGTCTCGGGGGTCTCCTCGACCGTGGCGGGCTCGGTCTCGGGGGTCTCCTCGACCGTGGCGGCCTCGATCTCGGGGGTCTCCTCGACCGCCTCCGCCACCGGGGCGTCCTGCGTCGGCGTCGCGTCGGCCGTGGCTTCCGGGGCCACGGGCTCGTCGGCGGGGCCGTCCGCGGGCGTGGGCTCGTCGGCGGCGTCCTCCTGCACGGCTGCGTCCTCCGCCGCGGACGGGGCGGCGGTGAGGTCCTCGACGACGGCGTCGTCCGCGGACGGACGGTCGTCCGCCGTGGCGGGGTCCGCGGCGGCCGCGGTCTCCGTGAGGGCGGGAGCCCGGTCGGCGTCGTCCGCGGACGGCGTCGTGGTGTGCTCGGTCACTGGATCTCCACTCCCTCGATGATGACGTCCTGGACGGGCCGTTCGGTACCCGGCTGCGTCCCGGCGTCAGCGATGGCCTGCACGACGTCCAACCCGGACGTGATGCGGCCGAACACGGTGTAGCCACCCGCCGAGTCGGACGGGATGGTCGAGTCCTCGTAGACGAGGAAGAACTGGCTGCCCATCGACTCGGCGTCGTTGCCGATGCGGGCCATGGCGATGGTGCCGGCGGGGTACACGTCGCCCGCGGGGGCGTTCTCGACGGGGCCCCAGCTGTAGCCGGGGCCGCCGGTGCCCGTCGCGGTCGGGTCGCCGCACTGCAGCACGTGGATGCCGGTCGTGACCAGACGGTGGCACTGCGTGTCGTCGAAGTAGCCCTCCTGGGCGAGGGTCACGAAGTTGGCGACCGCCTGCGGGGCCGCCGCACCGTCGAGCTCGACCTCCACCGGTCCGGCCGACGTCGTGATGGTCCCGGTCCAGCTGCGCCCCTCGGCCGACGCCGGGTCGGGGACGACACCGCCGTTGCCGGTGCGCGCGGGGAGCGTCGGCGCGGGGGTCGCCTCCGCGGTCGGGCTGGCGGTGGCCGCGGGCGAGTCGTCGCGGGAGAGCGCGACGGCTGCCACCACGCCCGTGCCGACGACCAGGGCGCCGACCACCGTCCCGGCGATCACGCGCTGGCGCCGGCGCCGGGACCGGGCGACGGAGGCGGCCTGACGGGCCTGCCACTTCTCGTACCGCCGCCGCTCGTACTCGCGCTTGGAGTTCACCGCCACCCCTCGTCGTCGTGCGCGCGACCCCGCTCCGCGCCGCGCCCCGGACCCCCGCCGGACCCGGGACAGTCTAGGCAGGGCGCGGCACGCCGCGGGCACCGGGCGCACGCCGCGGCACGCCGCGGCCCTCGCCCCGGCCGGCCGGCGGTCTAGCGTGCGTGGCATGGAGATCCTCACGCTGGTCGCGCCCGTGTTCGGCGCCCGCTGCTCGGTCGTCGTCGGCCCCTCGCGGTCGTGCGTCGTCGTGGACGTGGGCGCGGGGGCGGGGGAGCAGGTGCGCGCCCTCGTCGAGCGCGAGGGGCTGCGTCCCCGCGCGGTGCTGGCGACGCACGGCCACGCCGACCACACCTGGGACGCCCCGGCGGTCGCGGCGGCCTACGACGTGCCCGTCGTGCTGCACGCCGCGGACGCCCACCGGCTGGCCGACCCGTTCGGCACGCTCGGCCTCCTGGACCCCCGGCACGACCCGCACGGTCCCCTGGCGCAGGCCCTGGCCGCGGCGGGCGTCGACGTCGCGTCGTGGCAGCCGCCCGCGCGCGTGGAGCCGTTCGGGGCGGTCGGCGTCGACCGCTCGGCCGACGTCGAGCTCGTGTGGGACGACGTCCGCCTCGTCGCCCGGCACGCCCCGGGTCACACGGAGGGGTCGACCTTGTACCTCGTGGACGCCGGGGACGCGGCGCCGGTCGTGCTCTCGGGCGACGTGCTGTTCGCCGGCAGCATCGGCCGCACCGACCTGCCCGGTGGGGACGACGCGACGATGGCCGCCACGCTGCGGGACGTCGTCGCCGCGCTGCCGGCGGACGCCGTCGTGCTCCCGGGGCACGGGCCGGCGACCGACATGCGGACCGAGCTCGCGCACAACCCGTACCTGCAGCGCCCGCGCTGACGCCGCCGACGGGCGGCGCGGCGGCCGCGCCCGCCCGTCTGGGATCATCGGGCGCATGGCGCGACCCACACCCCTGTCCGGATTCCCCGAGTGGCTGCCCGAGGGGCGGCTCGTCGAGCAGCACGTGCTCGACACCCTGCGGCGCACGTTCGAGCTGCACGGCTTCGCGGGCATCGAGACGCGGGCGGTGGAGCCGCTCGACCAGCTGCTGCGCAAGGGCGAGACCTCCAAGGAGGTCTACGTGCTGCGCCGGCTGCAGGAGGACGCCGACGCCGAGGAGCAGGACCCCGGGCGCCGGCTGGGCCTGCACTTCGACCTCACGGTGCCGTTCGCGCGCTACGTGCTGGAGAACGCCGGCCACCTCGCGTTCCCGTTCCGGCGCTACCAGATCCAGAAGGTGTGGCGGGGCGAGCGGCCGCAGGACGGGCGCTTCCGGGAGTTCGTCCAGGCGGACATCGACGTCGTCGGCGCCGGTGCGCTGCCGTACCACTACGAGGTCGAGCTCCCGCTCGTCATGGCCGACGCCCTCGCGGCGCTGCGCGGGATCGGCGTGCCGCCGGTCCGCATCCTCGTGAACAACCGCAAGGTCGCCGAGGGCTTCTACCGCGGGCTCGGCCTGACGGACGTCGACGCGGTGCTGCGCTCGATCGACAAGCTCGACAAGGTCGGGGCGGACGCCGTGGCGGACCTGCTCGTCGCCGAGGCCGGCGCCAGCCCCGAGCAGGCGCGCGCCTGCCTGGCCCTGGCGGAGGTGCGGGGCGAGGACGCCGGCGTCGTCGACCGCGTGCGCGCGCTGGCAGCCGAGCACGGGACGGGCACGGACCTGCTCGAGGAGGGGCTCGCCGAGCTCGGCGCGCTCGTGACGGCGGCGGCGGAGCGGGCGCCCGGCGTCGTCGTCGCGGACCTGCGCATCGCCCGCGGGCTCGACTACTACACGGGCTCGGTCTACGAGACGGTCCTCGTCGGGCACGAGGACCTCGGCTCGATCTGCTCCGGCGGGCGGTACGACACGCTGGCGTCCGACGGCGCGACGACCTACCCGGGCGTCGGGCTGTCCATCGGCGTCTCCCGGCTCGTCTCGCGGCTCCTCAACGCCGGCCTGGTGCGGGCGACCCGGTCGGTCCCGACGGCCGTGCTCGTCGCCGTGACGTCCGAGGACCGCCGCGGGCGCTCCGACGCCGTCGCCGCGGCGCTGCGGGCGCGCGGCGTCCCGGTCGAGGTGGCGCCGAGCGCGGCGAAGTTCGGCAAGCAGATCCGGCACGCGGACCGCCGCGGCATCCCGTACGTCTGGTTCGTGGGCGACGACGCGTCCGACGGCAGCCCCCGCCAGGACGAGGTGAAGGACATCCGGTCGGGCGAGCAGGCGCCGGCCGACCCGGCGACGTGGACGCCTCCCGCCGAGGACCTGTGGCCGCGGGTGGCACCGGTCGCGGGGGAGTGACGCGCCGCGGCCCGCGGGCGGGTGCGTCCCGGCGCCCCTAGCGTGACGTCATGACGCACGCGTCGGACGCACCGCCCGCCCGCGGCGACCGCCTCACGCTGGACGGGCACATCGCCGGTGCCGGCACGCAGGAGGGCACCCGGATCGTCGTGGGCCGCTGGCTGCGCTCGCCGCTGGGCGCGTTCGCGGACGTCATGGTCGAGCGCCCCGACGGCACGCGTGTGCTGCTCGCCCCGGACGAGGACGTCGCCGCCCTCGTCACGCGCCTCTACACGTTCGACGCGGTGCACGTGGTGGACGTGCGGGTCGCGGCGGACCGCGCCGCGCGGACGTGGACCGTCGAGGCGGGGCCGCTCGACGCCCGGCTCACGCTGGGCGGGCGGACGCCGGTCGGGCACCTGCTGTCCTCGCTGCCGCGGGCGGTGACGGGATCGGCGGTGACGGCCGGGCTCGTCGCGGGCGTGGCGGCCGTCGTGCTGCCCGGCGTGCGGACGCGGGGCTCCGGCGTCGACGGGACCCCCGAGCGGTACGCCGCGCACGACCAGCACGCGCTCGTGGCGGTCGACGCCCGGTGGGGCGACCGCACGCTCGGCGGGCTGCGGCCGGTCGCACCGCCGGTCCGCTTCGGCTTCTCGTCCGTCCCGGAGCGTCCCAGCGTGACCGCCGTGCACGTCGTGGTCGGCTGAGGCGTTGACACCCGTTCGAACACGTGTTCGACTAGCGTCGTGCGATGGGACGGGCAGAAGGTCGAGGCAGCCTCCGACGGGGTCCTGCCCGGCATGGACCTGCGCACGCTGCCCGGGCTCGTGCGCAGCGTGCGGACCCCGGAGTTCGCCGGCGTCACGTTCCACGAGGTGCTGTGCCGCAGCGCGCTGAACCGCGTGCCGGACGCGTCCAGCGTGCCGTTCCGCTGGACCGTCAACCCCATGCGCGGCTGCCTGCACGCGTGCGCGTACTGCTTCGCCCGTCCCACCCACGAGTACCTGGACCTGGGGGCCGGGCGGGACTTCGAGTCGCAGATCGTGGTGAAGACGAACGTCGTCGAGGTGCTCCGGGCCGAGCTCGGCCGGCGGTCCTGGCAGCGCGAGCACGTCGCGCTCGGCACGAACACCGACCCCTACCAGCGCGCCGAGGGGCGGTACCGGCTCATGCCCGGCATCCTCGACGCGCTCGCGTCCACCGGCACGCCGTTGTCGGTGCTCACGAAGGGCACGCTGCTGCGCCGCGACCTGCCGCTGCTGGCGGACGTGGCGGCGTCGGGCGGGTCGGTGGCCGTGAGCATCTCGCTCGCCACGGTCGACGACGAGCTGCAGCGCGTGCTCGAGCCCGGGACGCCGACCCCGCGTGCACGCCTCGAGCTGATCAGGGCCGTGCGCGACGCGGGACTGACGTGCGGGGTGCTGGTGGCGCCCGTGCTGCCGTGGCTCACCGACTCCGAGGAGCACCTCGACGCCCTGCTGGCCGCCCTGGCGGACGCCGGCGCCACCGGCGTGAGCGTCATGGCCCTGCACCTGCGCGGCGCCGTGAAGCCGCTCATGGAGGACTGGCTGCGCACGCACCGGCCGGGTCTGCTGGCGCGGTACCGGCGCCTGTACGGACGAGGCGCGTACACGCCGGACGAGTACCGGCGCTGGCTCGACGCACGCGTCGCGCCGCTGCTCGCCCGGCACGGCTTCGCCGACCCGCGCGAGCAGCGCGCCTGGCGCGCCGCGGCGACGTCACGGCCCGCGGCGTCGGGCGGGGCCGAGGACGGCACGCCGTCGGGTGGGGGAGCGCCGGCGGAGGCCGGTGCACGGCCCGGTGGGGGCGGCACGACGCGCGCAGCCGCGACGGTCGCGCCCACCCTGTTCTGACGGCCAGCCGCGGCACGGCGGTGCGGGTCGGCGCCGCCCCCGCAGGACCGGCCCACTAGGATCGTGCGGGCGTCCGACGGACGCGTCCCCACCCACCCCGACCCGAAGGACCACGCTGTGCTCCGCACCCACACCGCCGGCTCCCTGCGAGCCGAGCACATCGGCACCACCGTCACCCTGACCGGGTGGGTGGACCGCCGCCGCGATCACGGTGGGGTGGCGTTCGTGGACCTGCGGGACTCCTCCGGGATCGCCCAGGTCGTCATCCGCGACGAGGCGGTCGCGCACGGGCTGCGGTCGGAGTACGTGCTGCAGGTGACCGGGGAGGTCGGCCGCCGTCCGGAGGGCAACGAGAACACCAACCTCGCCACCGGCGAGGTCGAGGTGGTCGCCCACGAGGTCGTCGTGCTCAACGAGTCCGCGCCGCTGCCGTTCCCGGTGTCGACGTCCCTCGACGAGCCCGTCGGGGAGGAGGCGCGCCTGCGTCACCGCTACCTCGACCTGCGCCGCCCGGCGCCCGCACACGCGATCCGCCTGCGCGCGAAGGCGAACGCGGCCGCCCGCCGCGTGCTCGACGCCGACGGCTTCGTCGAGGTGGAGACGCCGACCCTCACCCGCTCCACGCCGGAGGGCGCGCGCGACTTCGTCGTGCCGGCGCGCCTGGCCCCGGGCAGCTGGTACGCCCTCCCGCAGTCGCCGCAGCTGTTCAAGCAGCTGCTCATGGTCGGCGGGCTCGAGAAGTACTACCAGATCGCCCGCTGCTACCGGGACGAGGACTTCCGCGCCGACCGGCAGCCCGAGTTCACCCAGCTCGACGTCGAGGCGAGCTTCGTCGACCAGGACGACGTGATCGCCCTCGGCGAGAAGATCCTCGTCGCCCTGTGGGACCTCATCGGCTACACGGTCCCGACGCCGATCCCGCGCATGACCTACGCCGACGCGATGGAGCGGTACGGCACCGACAAGCCGGACCTGCGCTTCGGGCTCGAGCTGACGGACCTCACGTCGTACTTCGCCGACACCCCGTTCCGCGTCTTCCAGGCGCCCTACGTCGGTGCCGTCGTGCAGCCGGGCGGGGCGTCGACGCCGCGCCGGGGCTTCGACGCCTGGCAGGAGTGGGCGAAGCAGCGCGGTGCGAAGGGCCTCGCGTACGTGACGGTCGGCGAGGACGGCGAGCTCGGCGGGCCCGTCGCCAAGAACATCTCGGAGAGCGAGCGTGCCGGCCTGGCCGCCGCCGTCGGCGCGCAGCCGGGCGACGCCGTCTTCTTCGCCGCCGGGTCGGCGTCCGAGGCGCGGGCGCTGCTCGGCGCGGCGCGCCTGGAGATCGGCCGCCGCGGCGGGCTCATCGACGAGGACGCCTGGTCCTTCGTGTGGGTCGTGGACGCGCCCCTCTTCAAGCCGACCGGCGAGGACGACGACGTCGCCGTCGGCGGCGGCGCCTGGACGGCCGTGCACCACGCGTTCACGTCGCCGACCCCGGAGTGGGTCGACCGCTTCGAGGAGGACCCGGGCGCCGCGCTCGCGTACGCGTACGACATCGTCTGCAACGGCAACGAGATCGGCGGCGGGTCCATCCGTATCCACCGCCGGGACGTGCAGGAGCGGGTGTTCGCGGTCATGGGCATCGGCCCGGAGGAGGCGCAGGAGAAGTTCGGCTTCCTGCTCGACGCCTTCCAGTTCGGCGCACCCCCGCACGGCGGCATCGCGTTCGGCTGGGACCGCATCACGGCGCTGCTGACGCGCTCAGAGTCGATCCGCGAGGTCATCGCGTTCCCGAAGTCCGGCGGCGGCTACGACCCGCTGACGGGTGCCCCTGCCCCCATCTCGCCGGAGCAGCGCCGCGAGACCGGCGTGGACGCCAAGCCGAAGCCGGCGACGGGCGCGGCGGGGCAGGCCGCGCCGGCGGAGTGACGACGACGGTCGACGGGCTCGCGGAGCGCCTCCCGCAGGCGTTCCGCGCCCGGCGGTGGCTCCTGGCCGACCGCGACCGGTGGCGCGACGCGCGCGTCCTCGGTGACGACCGCGCCGTCGTGCTCGTGCGCTCGGCCGACATCGGCGACGTCGTGCTCGGGGTCGGGGACGCCGACGCGGTGGCCGCGCTCGTCCGGGACCTCGCCGGGGAGCGGGCGGCGGCCGGCGGGCCCGACCTCGCCTGGATGACGCTGCCCCGCGCCACGGTGCTCGACGCCGTCACGCTCGGCGCGCTGGGCGTCGCCCCGTACTCCACCTGGGACCGGATGTCGACGGACGTACCGCCGCCGCCCGTGCCGGGGGAGGACCGCGTCGAACGCCTGGACGCGTCCGCGGCCGACGAGGTCGTCGCGTGCCTCGCCCGGGCGAACCCGGGGTCGCACGCACGCCCCGGCGGCCCGGACGACGCCGGCTGGTGGGGCGTGCACGCCGACGGCCGGCTCGTGGGTGTCATCGGTGCCGCCGACCGCCTGGGCGCCCTGGACGGCCGCCGGTCGTGGCACCTGCACGGCCTGGGCGTCGTGCCGGACGCCCGCGGGCAGGGGCTGGGCGCCGCGCTGACCGCCGTCGCGCTGCGCGCCGGCCGGGCCGCCGGCCTCGCGTGGGTCTCGCTCGGCCTGTACGCCGACAACGCCGTCGCGCGGCGGCTCTACCTGCGCCTCGGCATGAGCGTGGACGAGGAGAACGCGTCGTACGCGGCACCCGGCTACGACGGCTCCTGGCGGCGCTGACCCGGCGAGGCGTGCGCACCCCGGCAGGCAGCACCCGTCAGTGCAGGATCGCGAACCGCTCGTACAGCCGCCGCAGCGGCCGGGGCGCCCACCAGTTGGCCCGGTCGAGGATCGTCATGGTGGCGGGCACCAGCAGCAGCCGCACGATGGTGGCGTCGATGACGACAGCCACCGCGAGGGCGAAGCCGACCTGCTTGATGACGACCAGGTCGCCGGCGACGAACCCGGCGAACACGACGACGATGATCGTCGCGGCGGACGTGATGATCCGCCCCGAGCGCTGCAGGCCCAGCCGGACCGCCTCGTCCGTGGGGTGCCCGGCGTCGTGCAGCTCCTTCACGCGGGCGAGGAGGAACACCTCGTAGTCCATGGCGAGGCCGAACGCGAACGCCACCACGAGCGCGAGCACGTACGTCTCGATGCCACCCGTGGACTCGAACCCGAGCAGCCCCTCGAGGTGCCCGTCCTGGAACGCCCACACGAGCACCCCGAGCGAGGCGAGGATCGACAGCGTGTTCGTCAGGAGCGCCTTCACCGGGATGACGACGGAGCCGGTCATGAGGAAGAGCAGCAGGAGGGTCGCGACCGCGACGACCCCGAGCGCCAGCGGCGCGCGCTCGGCGAGGGCGTCCGTGAAGTCGATCTGGCTCGCGGCCTGGCCGACCACCCAGCGCTCGAACGGCGCGTCGAGGGCACGCACCTCGCGCACGACGTCCACGGCGACGTCCCCACCCGGGTCGTCCGAGTCCGGACGCACCCCGATCACGACGTAGGAGCCCGTCGTCGCCGGCGGGTCCACCGAGGCCACGCCCTCGAGCGACGCCACCTCCTCGGCCCAGGCCGTGGCCTCCTCGAGCGGTGCGGCGGCCACCACGGTCACCGCGGGCGACGACGCCCCCGCGTAGTCCTCCTCGAGCGCGGCCACGTACGCGCGCTGCGTCGTGCCGGACGGCAGGAGCTCGATCCCGCTGATGCGCAGGTCCATCCGCAGGACGGGCAGGGCGAGCACCACGAGCACGGCGCAGGCGCCGAGCATCACCCACCACGGGTGGCGCTGCACGCGTGCCGCGAGGGACGAGAACGTGCCCTCCTCGTGCCGCACGTCGGACGCGCGGGCGAGCAGGCGGCGCACACCGGGCACGCGCGCGAGAACCCCGGCGCCGGCGAGGCGGCGGCCGGCGAGCGTCAGCAGCGCGGGCACGAGGGTGAGCGCCGTGGCCGCCGCCACCAGCACCACGAGGAGCCCGGCCGCGGCGATCGCGCGGAGGATCTCGGGCCGGAACGCGAGCAGCCCCGCGATCGCGATCGCGACGGTGACGGCCGAGAACGCCACCGTGCGGCCCGCGGTCGCCATGGTGGCCTCGACGGCCGCCACGACCGCGCCGTCGCCGCGCCGCCGGCGGCTCGCCGCGCCGCCGTCGTCGTGGACGCGGCGGTGCAGCTCCTCGCGGAAGCGCGAGACGACGAGCAGCCCGTAGTCGATGGACAGGCCCAGGCCGAGCACGGTCACGACGTTGACGACCGAGGCCTCGACGTCGAGCACGTACGTCAGCGCGAGCAGGCTGCCGAGGCCGCCGGCGATCGACGCCAGCGCGCCGGCCATCGGCATGGCGGCCGCGAGGAACCCGCCGAACACCAGCACCATGACGACCAGCGCGATCGGCAGCGCGACGAGCTCACCCGTGCGCAGGTCCTCCTCGACCTGGTCCGTGATCTCCTCGACCACCAGGTGCTCCGCGCCCACCACGCCCGTGACGTCCGGCGCGACCTCCCGCAGCTCGCCCGGGACCTCGCGCAGGCGCTGCTCGACGGTCGCGAGCGCCTCGTCCTCGGTCGCGGCGGGCAGGTCCGGCTCGAGCTCGACGACGACGAGGAAGCCGTCGCCGTCCTCGGCGAGCAGGGGCGCGGCCGCGGGGTTGGCCGGTCCCTCCGGCAGCGCCAGCGGGTCGATCACGGCGGCGACGCCCTCGACGTCCGCGAGCTCGGCCCGCGCGGCGTCGAGCGCGGAGCCGAGGTCGGGGGTCGCCGGGTCCACGCCGTCGAGCACGAGCGTGACGGCCTGGCCGGACGTCCGGGCGTCGGCCAGCAGCTCCTGCCCCTGCGTGCTCTCGGCACCCGCGACGCCGGGCGCCCCGGTCGAGACGCGGTCGAACAGCGTCTGGCCGCCCACCCCGAGCACGGCCAGGCCGTAGCCCGCGACGGTGAGGACCAGCCACACGACGACGGTCAGGCGGGGGTGGTGGGCGACGAGCCGGCCCAGGCGAGGGAACACGCGGGCCATCGTGGCAGGTCGCCGACGGGCCCCGCACGTCGCGGGGCGAGGCCCGCACGAGCCGGGCGGCCGGAGCGTCGGCGGGCGACCGTAGGCTCGTCGCATGGACCTGTTCGACGCGGTGACCTCGACCGCGCAGGGCGTGCCCGCGCCCGCCGCGGGGGCGCCGCTCGCGGTGCGCATGCGCCCGCGCTCGCTCGCCGAGGTGGCGGGGCAGGCGCACCTGCTCGTCCCGGGGTCGCCGCTGCGCCGCCTGGTCGAGCCGGCGGACGACGCCGCGCGTCGCGCCGCACCCTCGTCCGTCGTCCTGTGGGGCCCTCCCGGCACCGGGAAGACGACCCTCGCGTACCTCGTCGCGGCGACGTCGGGACGCCGGTTCGTGGAGCTGTCGGCCGTCACGGCGGGCGTCAAGGACGTGCGTGCCGTCGTGGACGACGCGCGCCGTCGCCTCGCCACCGACGGGTCGGAGACGGTCCTGTTCGTCGACGAGGTGCACCGCTTCACGAAGGCGCAGCAGGACGCCCTCCTGCCGAGCGTCGAGAACCGCTGGGTCACGCTCGTCGCGGCGACGACGGAGAACCCGTCGTTCTCCGTGAACTCGCCCCTGCTGTCGCGGTCCCTGCTGCTCACGCTCCAGCCGCTGACCACCGACGACGTCCGGGCTCTCGTGCTGCGCGCCGTCGAGGACGAGCGCGGGCTGGCGGGCACCGTGGCCCTCGCGGAGGACGCGCTCGAGCACCTGCTGCGCCTGGCGGGCGGGGACGCCCGCAAGGCGCTGACGATCCTCGAGGCGGCGGCGGGTGCCGCGCTGGCCGACGCGCCGGGGGCCAGCGCCGAGGAGCCGGTCGCGGTCGACCTCGCCACGGTCGAGCGGGCGATCGACGTCGCCGCCGTGCGCTACGACCGCGACGGCGACCAGCATTACGACGTCATCAGCGCCTTCATCAAGTCGATGCGCGGCTCCGACGTCGACGCCGCCCTGCACTACCTCGCGCGCATGGTGGCGGCGGGGGAGGACCCCCGCTTCATCGCACGCCGCATCGTCATCGCCGCGGCCGAGGAGGTGGGGATGGCCGACCCGAGCGCGCTGCAGACGGCGGTGGCGGCCGCGCAGGCGGTGGCGCTCATCGGCATGCCGGAGGCGCGGATCATCCTCGCGGAGGCGGTCGTCCACGTGGCGACGGCACCGAAGTCCAACGCGGCGTACGTGGGCATCAACCGGGCCCTGGAGGACGTGCGGGCGGGACGCCTCGGGTCGGTGCCGCCGCACCTGCGCGACGCGCACTACGCCGGGGCGAAGGCGCTGGGCCACGGGGCGGGGTACCGGTACGCGCACGACGAGCCGCACGCGGTGGCGCCCCAGCAGTACCTGCCGGACGAGCTGGCGGGCACGCGCTACTACGAGCCGAGCGACCGCGGTTTCGAGCGCTCGGTGCAGGAGCGCCTCGCACGGATCCGCGACATCCTCGGGCGGGCGTGACGCAGGCCGCACGGCCGCGCGCGGGTCGGCGTTTGGGCCCGGCCGGGGTGGGCCGGTAGAGTGGCTCGGTCGTCCACCGCTGGTGGACGACCGCCTGGGGCCCTAGCCCGCGACGCACGCCGGCCGCACCGTCTCCGACGGGCGGGACGCGCGCCGCACCGTGGTCGGCCCCACGCCCGCCGGGATCCCTTCCGTCCGGAGCCGAGCTCCGGTCCGCGGGTGTGATCGTCCAACGACACGACAGGAAGTACCGCTGTGAGCAGTGTGACCCGCTCGCGCCGCCAGGTCCGCCTGAGCCGCGCCCTCGGCCTGGCCCTGACGCCCAAGGCCGTCAAGCACTTCGAGAAGCGTCCCTACCCGCCCGGTGAGCACGGCCGCGCCCGTCGCCGCACCGAGTCGGACTACGCCGTCCGTCTGCGCGAGAAGCAGCGTCTGCGCGCCCAGTACGCGCTGCGCGAGAAGCAGCTCGCCAAGGCGTACGAGAACGCCCGCAAGGCCCCGGGCCTGACCGGTGAGGCCCTCGTCGAGGACCTCGAGACCCGCCTCGACGCCCTGGTCCTGCGTGCCGGCTTCGCCCGCACGATCCTCCAGGCGCGCCAGGTGGTCGTGCACCGCCACGTGCTCGTCGACGGCAAGATCGTCGACCGCCCGTCGTTCCGCGTGAAGGAGGGCCAGACCCTCCAGATCAAGCCGAAGAGCCAGACGACGGTGCCGTTCCAGGTCGCCGCCGCCGGCGCGCACCGCGACGTCCTGCCGGCCGTCCCGGGCTACCTCGACGTGCAGCTCGAGAAGCTGACCGCCGTCCTCGTGCGCCGCCCCAAGCGCGCCGAGGTCCCGGTCACGTGCGAGGTCCAGCTGGTCGTCGAGTACTACGCCCGCTGACGCACCGCACCACCGGCCGGGGCGCACGCGTCCCGGTCCTGCACGAACGCCCCGCAGCGCGCCGCGCCGCGGGGCGTTCGTGCACGTGGCCGCCGCCCACCGCGCGGGTAGGGTGGCCCGGGTCGTGCGGCCGTCCGCCGCTCGTCCCACCCGCACCGAGAGGGGATCGCCGCATGTCCGCTGGGGACGTCGCCGGGCTCATCGCCGCCATCGCGTTCGTGCTGCTCGTCGGCGCGCTGGCCGTGCCGCTCGTCAAGCTGGGCCGTGTGCTGGACGAGGCGCGCGCCTCCGTCCGCCGGCTCACCGACCACAGCGTGCCGGTGCTCGACGAGACGGCCCAGCTCGTGGCGTCGTCGTCGACGCAGCTGGACAAGGTGGACACGGTCACCAGCGCCGCCGCGCAGGTGAGCGAGAACGTGTCGGCCCTGACCTCGCTCGTCACCGCCACGCTCGGCGGGCCGCTGGTGAAGGTGGCCGCGTTCTCCTACGGCGTGCGGCGCGCGGTCGCCGGGCTGCGCCGGGGCCCCCGGTGAAGCGCCTCTTCTGGGTCGGGGTCGGCGTCGCGCTGACCGCGGTCGCCGTCCGCAACGGGCGCCGCGTCGTCGAGACGTGGGCACCCGCGGGCACCGTCGAGACCGTCGAGGGCGTCACGCGCGTCTCGCGGGCCCTGCAGGCCGCACGCGACGACTTCCGCACCGGCGTCGCCGCCCGCGAGGCGGAGCTGCTCGAGGCCCTCGTCGGCGACGTCGACGTCGACGAGCTGCGTGCCTCCGCGCCCCGTCACAAGGACGAGCTGCGCACCGCTCTCGGCGGTGGTCCGCGCCGGACCGGCCTCGCCGGCGACCTGCGCGCCCGTGGCTGGGACGACGAGCCCACCCAGGACCCGGACGACGACGGCCGGGCCACCTTCTTCTGACCCGCGGTCCGGACGCCCTCCGCCCGCACCACCGCTCCACCCGCCGCCCCGGCGGCGGCAGACACCCCGAGGACGACATGCGCACCGCCGAGATCCGCCAGCGCTGGCTCGACTACTTCGCGAGCAAGGACCACGCCATCGTGCCGTCCGTGCCGCTCATCTCCCCGGACCCGTCGATCCTCTTCACGATCGCCGGCATGGTGCCGTTCATCCCGTACATCCTGGGCACGCAGGACGCTCCCTGGCCGCGGGTCGCCAACGCGCAGAAGTGCATCCGCACCAACGACATCGAGAACGTGGGCCGCACGACGCGCCACGGCACGTTCTTCCAGATGCTCGGGAACTTCTCGTTCGGCGACTACTTCAAGGAGGGCGCCATCGAGCTGGCGTGGGGCTTCCTCACGGGCTCACAGGCCGAGGGCGGCCTCGGCATGGACGGCGACCGCTTCTGGGTGACGATCTGGAACGAGGACGCCGAGTCCGCGGACGCGCTCGTGCGCGTCGGGGTCAACCCGGACCACATCGTGCGGCTCACGCGCGAGGAGATCTTCTGGGACACGGGCCAGCCCGGCCCCGCGGGCCCCTGCGCCGAGTGGCACTACGACCGCGGTCCCGAGTTCGGGCCCGACGCCGTGGGCGGCACGGTGGACCCCGGCGGCGACCGGTACGTCGAGATCTGGAACCTCGTGTTCGACCAGTTCGTGCGCGGCGAGGGCCGCGGCAAGGACTACCCCCTGCTGGGTGAGCTCGAGCGCAAGGCGATCGACACCGGCGCCGGCCTGGAGCGCATCGCGTACCTCCTGCAGGGCGTCAACAACATGTACGAGACCGACGAGGTCTTCCCGGTGATCCAGCGCGCGGCGGAGCTGACCGGCCGCCGCTACGGCGCCGGCGGCGAGGACGACGTGCGTCTGCGCGTCGTGGGCGACCACGTGCGCTCGGCGCTCATGCTCATCGGCGACGGCGTCACGCCGTCCAACGAGGGTCGCGGCTACGTGCTGCGCCGGCTCGTGCGGCGCACGGTCCGCTCGATGCGCCTGCTGGGCGTCGAGGAGGCGTCGCTGCCCGAGCTCCTGCCCATCAGCCGCGACCTCATGGGGGTCTCGTACCCCGAGGTGATCCGGGACTTCGACCGGATCTCCCAGGTCGCGTACGGCGAGGAGGACGCGTTCCTGCGGACCCTGACGGCCGGCACGACGATCTTCGAGGGCGCGGTGGACCGGGCGCGCGCGGCGGCCGGCACCTCGCCCGCGGTGCTGTCGGGGCAGCAGGCGTTCGCTCTGCACGACACGTACGGGTTCCCGATCGACCTGACGCTGGAGATGGCGTCGGAGCACGGCGTCGCGGTTGACGAGACGGCGTTCCGCTCGCTCATGCAGGCGCAGCGCGAGCGTGCACGGGCCGACGCGCTGGCGAAGAAGACGGGCCACGCCGACACGTCGGCGTACCAGCAGCTGCACGCGTCGCTGTCGGAGGAGAGCGGCGCGCCCGTGCGCTTCGTCGGCTATACCGACACGTCGGCGCGCGCGAAGGTCGTCGGCCTGCTCGTCGACGGCGTCCCGGCACCGTCGGCGACCGCGCCCGCGCACGTGCAGGTGGTGCTCGACGTCACGCCGTTCTACGCCGAGGCGGGCGGTCAGCTCGCCGACACCGGGACGATCGCGCTCGACGGCGGCGGGCTGGTCGAGGTGGACGACGTGCAGGCGCCCATCAAGGGCCTGTCGGTGCACCACGGCCGGCTGGTCGACGGCACGCTCACGCTCGGCGACGCGGGCACCGCCACGATCGACACGACCCGCCGGCGTGCCATCGCGCGCGCCCACACCGCGACGCACATGGTCCACAAGGCGCTGCGCGAGGAGCTCGGCGACACCGCGACGCAGGCGGGTTCGGAGAACGCGCCGAGCCGGCTGCGCTTCGACTTCCGCTCGGGCCAGGGCGTGCCGTCGTCGTCGCTCGCGCAGATCGAGGGCCGCGTCAACGAGCGGCTGCAGGACGACCTCGACGTCACCGACCAGGTCATGGCGATCGACGAGGCGCGCGCGCTCGGCGCGATGGCGCTGTTCGGCGAGAAGTACGGCAACGAGGTCCGCGTCGTCTCCATCGGCGGCGACTGGTCGCGCGAGCTCTGCGCGGGCACGCACGTGCGCCGCTCGGGCGAGCTGGGGCTCGTCACGCTGCTGGGGGAGTCGTCCATCGGGTCCGGCGTGCGCCGCGTCGACGCGCTCGTCGGCGACCAGGCGTACGGGTACCAGGCGAAGGAGCGCGCGCTCGTGAGCCAGCTCTCGGGCCTGCTCGGTGCCCGTCCGGACGAGCTGTCGGACCGCGTGTCCTCGCTGCTGACGCGCCTCAAGGAGTCGGAGAAGGCCCTCGCATCGCTGCGGCAGGGGCAGCTCCTCGCGGCGGCCGGCTCGCTCGCGGCATCGCCGCAGCAGGTCGGCACGACGCTCGTCGTCACGCACGACGCCGGCGACGTCGCGTCGGCGGACGACCTGCGGACCCTGGCGCTCGACGTGCGCGGCCGCCTCGGCGAGGCGTCCCCGTCGGTCGTCGCCGTGGGCGGCACGAGCAAGGGCCGGCCGGTCGTCGTGATCGCCACCAACGCGGCCGCGCGGGAGACGGGCCTCAAGGCCGGCGCCCTCGTCCGGACCGCGTCCGGTGTGCTGGGCGGCGGCGGTGGCGGCAAGGACGACGTCGCCCAGGGCGGCGGGGCCGACGCCTCCGCGCTGCCGGCCGCGCTCGACGCGGTCGTCGCGGCGGTCCGCGGCTGACGTGCCGGACCTCGAGCCCGCAGCCGGGCCGGACGCCGTGACACGAGGCGTCCGGCTCGCGGTCGACGTCGGCACCGTCCGCGTGGGGCTCGCCGCGAGCGACCCGGACGGCATGCTGGCGACCCCCGTGGTGACGCTGCGGCGCGCCGAGGGACGCGCGAAGCCCGGGTCACCGGACGTCGTGACCATCGCCGCTCACGTCCGTGAGCGCGACGCGCAGGTGGTCTACGTGGGCCTTCCGCGGCACCTGTCCGGTTCCGAGGGGTCGTCGGCAGCGCTCGCGCGCGCGTACGCTGTCGCACTGGCGCGCTCGGTCGCCCCCGTGAGGGTGCGGCTGGTCGATGAGCGGATGAGCACGGTGACCGCACATCAGGCGCTCCAGGCGTCCGGCCGATCCGGACGCCGCCACCGGCAGGTCGTCGACCAGGCGGCCGCGGTGGTGATCCTGCAGCACGCGCTCGACGCCGAGAGGGCGACGGGGCGGCGCCCGGGCGAACCGGTCGACGTCGACCGGCCGCCTCCGCGCCGAGGCGTGGGGGGGCCTGCGGGCGACGGCACGACGACGGTGGAGTGACGGCAGGTGAGCAACCAGACGGAGTGGTGGGCCCCGGTGACGTCCGACGAGAGCGCAGCCGACCTGTTCGGTTCCGAGCGGGTCGGGCAGGGAGCCCGCGCCCCCCAGGGCGGAAGCGCCCGGCGGTCGCGGTCGGCGGGGCGCCGGCAGGCGGAGCGGATGCGCAAGCAGCGCCGCCGCCGCTCGGTCGCCGTGCTGGTCGTGGCGCTGGTGATGGTGGCGGGTGCGGCCTACGTCGTGTTCTCCGTCCTCGGCGGCGCGAGCCTCTTCGGTGGCGGTGGGTCGTCCCAGGCCGAGCAGGTCGAGGACTTCTCCGGCCCCGGCCGCCCCGGTGCGCAGCCCGTGGTGATCAACCCCGGTGACACGGGGGCCGCGATGGCCGCGACGCTCGTCGACGCCGGGATCGTGGCGACAGCCGGTGCGTTCCTCGACGCGTACGAGGCGAACCCTGACGCGTCGTCCATCCAGCCGGGCACGTACCAGCTCCTGCTCGAGATGAAGGCGTCGGACGCCGTGCTCGCGCTGCTCGACCCCGCGAGCAAGGTGTCGATGAAGGTGACGATCCCCGAGGGGTACACGGCGTCCCAGATCTACGACCGGATCAGCGAGGTGACCCTGCTCCCGGTCGACCAGCTCAAGGCCGCAGCCGAGGACCCCGCCGCGATCGGCCTGCCGGCGGAGGCCGGCGGCAAGGTCGAGGGCTGGCTGTTCCCCTCCACGTACCAGGTGGAGCCGGGCGCGGACGCGGCCTCGGTGCTGCGTCAGATGGTCGAGCGCACGGTCCAGGAGCTCACGAGCCGTGGCGTGCCGCAGGACCAGTGGGAGACGGTGCTGAACAAGGCCTCGCTCGTCGAGCGCGAGGCCCGGCACGACCCCGACCGGCCCAAGATGGCGCGGGCCATCGAGAACCGCCTCGCGCGGGACATGATCCTGCAGATCGACGCGGCGGTCGCGTACGGGCTCGGCATCAACGGCACGCAGCTCACGCGGGAGATGACGCGCGACGCGTCCAACCCCTACAACACGTACATGCACGTCGGCCTGCCGCCGACGCCGATCGCGTCGCCGGGTCCCAAGTCCATCGACGCGGTGCTCAACCCCGAGGCGGGCGACTGGATCTTCTGGACCGCCGTGAACCTCGACACCGGGGAGACGCGCTTCGCCACCACCATGGAGGAGCACGACGCGAACGTGGCCGAGCTGCGCAAGTGGCAGGCGGCGAACGAGTAGTGACGGGTCCGCGCCGCTGCGCCGTCCTCGGCCACCCCGTCGCCCACTCGCTCTCGCCCGTCCTGCACGGGGCCGCCTACGCCGCGCTCGGGCTCGACGAGTGGCACTACGAGGTGCACGACGTCACCGAGGACGCCCTGCCCGCGTTCCTCGACGGTCTCGACGGGTCGTGGGCCGGTCTCAGCCTGACCATGCCGCTCAAGCACGCGGTGCTGCCGCTGCTCGACCACGTGGAGCCGCTCGCGCAGGTCGTGGGCGCGGTCAACACCGTGCTCCCGCACGGCGAGGGTGCTCGGCGGACGCTCACGGGCGCCAACACCGACGTGCACGGCATCGTCGCGGCGCTGGGGGAGGCGGGCGTGCACGGCGACGTGCGGCGTGCCGCCGTCCTGGGCGCGGGCGCGACCGCCGCGTCGACCCTGGCCGCGCTCGCCCAGCTCGGCTGCACCAGCCCGACGGTGCACGTCCGGTCGGCCGCCCGGGCCGGCTCGCTGCTGCGCGCCGCCCACCGGATGGGCGTGGAGCCCGTGCTGCGCCCGCTGGAGGCGGGGGCGCCGGAGCTCGCGGTCGCGGACGTGGTCGTCTCCACGTTGCCCGCCCACGCACCCGACGCCCTGGCGGCGCAGCTGGCGGGTCCGGTGCGCGGCGTCCTGCTCGACGTCGCCTACGACCCGCGGCCGACGGCGCTGGCCGTCGCGTGGGAGCGCGCCGGTGGCACGACGGTCGGCGGGGAGCGCATGCTCCTGCACCAGGCCGTCGAGCAGGTGCGGCTCATGACGGGCCGCCCCGGGCCGCTCGGGGCGATGGACGGCGCGCTGCAGGCGGCGCTCGCACCGGTGCGCTGAGCGGGGCGCGGACGGCACGGGCTCCACGATCCGTCATGCCGGGAACGCGCCACGCCACGTGCGGGTGATGACGCCGGCCCCCGTACGGGTGGTCCCCGGCCGGCGGGGAGCGGCGCGCTCACGGCGGTGCCCCCCGCTGCCGATGTCACCCGCTGGGTGCAGCACCTGCGCACCCGACGAGGGCGGAGGAACGCGCGTGAAGCAGCTCGGGGAGATCCTGCTCGACGAGGGGCTCGTGTCGGAGGCGCAGCTGCTCGCCGCGATCGACGAGCAGGCGTCCATGGGGACGTCGCTGGGCCGCACCCTGGTGGAGCTGGGGATCCTCAGCGAGGCGCAGCTCGTGCGTGCGCTCGCCGCGCAGGTCGGCATGGAGTTCGTCGACCTCGACGAGTACCCGGTCGACCGGACCGCCGTCGCCCTGGTCCCGGGCGCGCTCTGCCGCCGCTACTCGGTGCTCCCGATCGCGCTGCGGGACGGCGCGCTGGTGCTCGCCACCGCGGACCCGGCCAACGTGGTCGCCGTCGACGACGTCCGGACGGCCGCCCACCGGCCGGTCATCCCGGTGGTCGCGACGTACGACAACGTGCTGCGCGCGATCGACCGCTTCTGCCGCGCGGACGGCGAGATGGAGGACCTCTCCTCGGCGTTCGAGGACGAGGTGTCCGAGCCCGAGGCGGACCTGTCCCGGCTGGGCGAGTTCGTCGACGACGACGCGCCGATCGTGCGGTACGTCAACCTGCTCGTGACGCAGGCGATCACCGACCGCGCGTCGGACATCCACATCGAGCCGACCGAGCACGACCTGCGCGTGCGGTACCGGATCGACGGCGTGCTGCACGAGATGCAGCGCTCGCCGAAGAACATCCAGGGCGGCGTGATCAGCCGCGTCAAGATCATGAGCGACATCGACATCGCCGAGAAGCGCAAGCCGCAGGACGGCCGCATGTCGGTGACGCACAACGGGCGCAAGATCGACCTGCGCGTGGCGACGCTGCCGACGGTGTGGGGCGAGAAGATCGTCATGCGCGTCCTCGACAACTCGACGGCGAGCCTCGACCTGCGCGACCTGTCGTTCCTGGACCACAACTACGAGACGTACCGCGAGTCGTACACGAAGCCCTACGGGATGATCCTCGTGACCGGCCCCACCGGTTCCGGCAAGTCGACGACGCTGTACGCGACGCTCAACGCGGTCTCCAAGCCGGAGATCAACGTCATCACCGTCGAGGACCCGGTGGAGTACCGGCTCCCCGGCATCAACCAGGTGCAGGTCAACCCGAAGGCCGGCCTGTCGTTCGCGGCCGCCCTGCGTTCGATCCTGCGGTCCGACCCCGACGTGGTGCTCCTGGGTGAGATCCGTGACCACGAGACGGCGCAGATCGCCATCGAGGCGGCGCTCACCGGTCACCTCGTGCTCTCGACGCTGCACACGAACGACGCCCCCTCCGCGGTGACCCGGCTCACCGAGATGGGCATCGAGCCGTTCCTCGTCGGCTCCGCGCTCGACTGCGTGGTCGCCCAGCGCCTCGCGCGGCGGCTGTGCCCGAAGTGCAAGGAGCCGTACACGCCGACGCCGGCGGAGCTGGAGGCGGCGAGGTTCCCGTGGATGCCGGGGGAGCCCGTCCCCGAGCTGTTCCGGCCGGCCGGCTGCACGGCGTGCTCGCGCACGGGCTACAAGGGGCGCCTCGCCCTGCACGAGGTCATGCGGGTGACGGAGGAGATCGAGCGGCACGCGGTCGCGAACGCCTCGTCGGCGGACATCGGCGCGACCGCGGTGAAGCAGGGGATGGTCACGCTGCGCGACGACGGCTGGCACAAGGTCGCGGCCGGGCTGACGTCGGTCGAGGAGATCCTGCGCGTCGTCGCGTGACCCGGCGCGGGCACGGCGGCTCAAGTCGCGCCCGGCTGCGGCCGATGACAAGGCGGGCCGCCGTGCGCGGAGGACGGACGCCGCAGGCGCGGCATGTGGAGGGACTGTGACCGACTCCTACCAGGGGCGCGCCGGCGAGCCGACGCGCCCGCTGCCGCCGTACCAGCCGGCAGGCACGCGCGGCGAGGCCGCCACCACGGTGTACTCGCCGGTGCCGTCGCAGAGCTCGCGCCCGCCGGCGGCGGCCGGTGCGGTGCCGTACCCGGCGGCCGCACCGCCGGCGGGCCGCCCCTCGCCGGACGCCGGGCCGTACCCGGCTCCCGGGGCGCGGCCGCCGGCCGCGCCCCCGCCGCCCGGCGTGCCCGCCCCGCCCGCAGCGGGGGCCGCTCCCGCACAGCGCCCGGCACCGGTGCGCGCCGGCGTCGGCCAGGAGCGTCGCGAGGGCGACCTGCCGGTCGACGCGGTCCTGGCCGAGCTCGTGCGGCTCGGCGGGTCCGACCTGCACCTCACGTCCGGGTCCGCGCCGATGATCCGCGTGAGCGGGTCGCTGCGTCCGCTGGAGCAGTTCGAGGCGCTGACGCCGGACGTCCTGCGCCGCTCGCTCTACGGGATCCTGTCGCAGAAGCAGCGCGAGACGTTCGAGGAGCACCTCGAGCTCGACCTGTCGTACGCCGTGCGCGGTCTCGCGCGCTTCCGCGTGAACCTGTACCAGCAGCGCGAGTCCATGGGTGCGGCCTTCCGCGTGATCCCCTACGAGATCAAGCCCCTCGAGGAGCTGGGGGTGCCGCCGGTCGTCGGCACCTTCGCGGGTCTCCCGCGCGGCCTGGTGCTCGTGACGGGACCGACCGGCTCGGGCAAGTCCACGACGCTGGCCGCGGTGATCGACCTCGCGAACCGCACGCGCGAGGACCACATCATGACGGTCGAGGACCCGATCGAGTTCCTCCACCGGCACAAGAAGTCGCTCATCAACCAGCGCGAGGTCGGTGCGGACACGCACTCCTTCGCGAACGCGCTCAAGCACGTGCTGCGCCAGGACCCCGACATCATCCTGGTCGGCGAGATGCGCGACCTCGAGACCATCTCGGTCGCCCTCACGGCCGCGGAGACCGGTCACCTGGTCTTCGCGACCCTGCACACGCAGGACGCGGCGCAGACCATCGACCGCATCATCGACGTCTTCCCCTCGAGCCAGCAGGCGCAGGTGCGCACGCAGCTCGCGGGCGCGATCCAGGGCGTGGTCTGCCAGACCCTCTGCAAGCGCGTCGACCAGCCGGGCCGCGCGGTGGCGACGGAGGTCATGGTCGCGACCCCCGCGATCCGCAACCTGATCCGCGAGGGCAAGACCCACCAGATCTACTCGGCGATGCAGGCCGGCGCCCAGCAGGGGATGCACACGATGGACCAGCACCTCGCCGAGCTGGTGAAGACCGGACGCATCTCCTACGAGGTCGGCCTGGAGAAGTGCCACCACGTCGAGGACTTCAACCGGCTCACGGGCCGGTTCAGCGGCACGACGCAGGGCGCGGCCGCCATGTCGGTCGGGATGAACGGGGCGGGGTACTGATGGCCACGGCGGCGAAGACGTTCGAGTACGCGGTCCGCGACCGCCAGGGCGCCATCGTCAAGGGCCGCGTCGAGGCGCCCAACCAGGCGGCCGTCGCGAACCGGCTGCGCGAGATGGGGCTGTCCGCGGTCTCCATCTCGGAGGTCAGCACCGGGGGACTCAACCGGGAGATCTCGATCCCCGGGTTCGGCGGCAACCGCATCACCCTCAAGGACCTCGCCGTCATGTCGCGCCAGCTCGCGACGATGATCGACGCGGGGCTCTCGCTCCTGCGCGCGCTGGCGATCCTCGCGGAGCAGACCGAGTCGAAGCCGCTGGCGCGCGTGCTCGCGCAGGTGCGCAACGACGTCGAGGTGGGCGTCGCCTTCTCGGTCGCTCTCGGGCGTCACCCCGACGTGTTCCCCCCGCTCATGGTGAACATGGTCCGAGCGGGTGAGGTCGGCGGGTTCCTCGACCAGGTCCTCGTCTCGGTGGCGAACAACTTCGAGGCCGAGGTGAAGCTGCGCGGGAAGATCAAGTCGGCCATGACCTACCCGGTCGTGGTCTTCGTGGTCGCCATTCTCGCGATGATCGGCATGCTGCTGTTCATCGTGCCGATCTTCGCCAACATGTTCTCCAGCCTCGGCGGCGAGCTGCCGTTCCTGACGAAGATGCTCGTGGTCCTCTCGAACGTCATGAAGTGGACCATCGGGCCGTTCGTCGTCGCACTGCTCGCCTTCTCCTTCTGGTGGAGCAAGCACAAGAACGACGACGCCATCCGCGAGCGGATCGACCCGCTGAAGCTCAAGCTCCCGGTGTTCGGCTCGCTGTGGCGCAAGATCGCGATCTCCCGCTTCACGCGGAACTTCTCGACGATGGTGCACGCAGGGGTCCCCCTGCTGCAGGCCCTCGACATCGTGGGCGAGACCAGCGGCAACGTCGTCATCGAGCACGCGGCACGCGCCGTGCAGGAGTCCGTGCGGCGTGGCGAGACGCTGTCGGGTCCGTTGTCCCAGCACCCGGTGTTCCCGGCGATGGTCGTGCAGATGATGGCGGTCGGCGAGGACACCGGTGCGCTCGACACGATGCTCGCGAAGGTCGCCGACTTCTACGACCAGGAGGTCGAGGCGACCACGGAACAGCTCACGAGCCTCATCGAGCCGATCATGATCGTCGGGATCGGCGGGATCATCGGTTTCATCGTGGTCGGCCTCTACATGCCGATCTTCCAGATCTTCAACATCATCCAGTAGCGGTACGGCGAACGGGTGATCTGCGTCGGAATCCGGTGACGGCGCTCAAGTGGTCGCGAGTCGGGGCCGATCCACGGGGCGCACCACTCGAACCGGCTGACGCCGGATTGAACTCGACCACTCACCCCAGGAGGCCGGCGTGATCGCTCGGATCCGCAAGTCGATCGACGAGAAGGACCAGGGCTTCACCCTGATCGAGCTCCTCGTCGTCATGATCATCATCGGGATTCTCGCGGCCATCGCGATCCCGGTGTTCCTCAACCAGCGCAAGAAGGCCGTCGACACGGCGGCGAAGTCGGACGTCTCCGTCCTCGGCAAGGAGCTGGCGACGCACTACGTCGACAGCGTCACCGCGGCCCCCACGCTGGCGATCTCCGGCGACCAGTACACGTGGGGCGGCGACGCTCTCGGTCCGGTCAGCAACGGCATCACGGCGGTGGGCCAGGGCTTCGCCGCCGCGACCGCGACCGACCCGCTCCGCTGGTGCGTCCAGGTGACGTACAGCGGCGGCACCGAGACGACCGTCGCGTTCGGGTCCGAGGGCGGGCTGGGCGACCTCGGCTCCACCTGCAACGCCACGACGGGCGTCGTTTCCTGACGTAGTCGCAACCGACGCCGCCAGGTGGGCTCGTACGCAGCCCACCTGGCGGCGTCGCGTCGGTGGGAGGGGCACATGAAGGCTCGGCGAGTCGCGACCGATCACGACGACGGCTTCACGCTCATGGAGCTGCTCGTCGCCATGATGGTCATCACCGTCGTGCTGCTCGGTCTCATGGTCGTGCAGACCTCGGCCATGGTGACCACGGCCCAGACGAAGCAGCGCACGCAGGGCACGGCCGTCGCCAACCAGACGATGGAGCAGCTGCGCGCGCTGCCCTGGCTGGTCCTGAGCAAGGGCTTGCACGCCGGTTTCGCGACCGCGACCGGTGGCGACCCCAACGTGGCGGGTGGCCGGCTTCGCCCCGCGGCGAGCCCCACCATCGACGAGCCGCTCGTCACGGACAGCACGCAGGCCGTCGACAAGGCCCCGCTGTCCGGCACGGGCGGTTCCAACCGGATCACCACGACCGACCCGGCCATCCCGGGTGTGGAATTCACCTCCCGCAGCTACGTCACCCGCAGCGCCGGCACCGGGGACGACGTGCTGACGCTCACGGTCATCACCTCGTGGCGGACGAACGACTCCGCGACGGAGAAGTCCGTGGTCGTGCGCTCGGAGGCCTACGCGCCCGCCGGTGGCTGCGGCGACCCGGCGAACCAGCCCTTCCTCGGTGCGTGCCAGGCGCTGCTCTCCGCGAGCGGCGGCTCTGTTGCGCCCGCGACCACCGTCACGCCGGCGACGTTCGACCCCGCCGACCCGCCGCTGCCGCCCGACGCGCCGATCCTGCCCGGGACGACGTGGAGCGTCGGCTCGACGACGGGCGGCCAGATCGGCGTCGGCATCACCTCGCAGCAGTCGACCGCGGTCGACTCCTCGGTCCTGCACGGCGGCGTCCAGCTCACACCCGGCGACCCCGCCGGCACCCCCACCACCACCGGCGGGTCGAAGGTGCAGAACGCGGCGTCCGACGACGTCGGCAGCAGCGGTGCGGCACCCGCCAACCCTCCGGTGCAGAGCGGCACCGGATCGGCGTCCCACCTGGCGATCGACGCGCCGCCGGTCGAGCTGCGGCTCGCGACCCGCAGCGGCGTCAGCGGCACCGCCCGGGCCTCCATGTCCTCCTCCTGCGCGAGCGGCATCCCTGCCGGACAGGGCTGCGGCAGCGCCGGTACCTCGGGCGGGGCAGCCGGTGCGAGCACGCTGTCGGTGCCGTCCGCGACGTTCGGCCTGGCCACGCTCGCCGGGGGCGGGACGAGCGAGGCCTACGCCGCACGGTTCACGTCCGCCGTCGGCACCACGGCCACGGGCTGCACCGTCCTCAGCGGGGCCGGCTGCATCGCGGCGGGTTCCACCCGCACCCTGGGAGACGCGACGTTCGCGACCGGCCCCTGGGCGGGTGGCGCCGCCCCCTCCGGGCTCGTGCGCGTCACCGGGTACCAGGACCGTGTCATGGTCCAGCGCGGGCAGGAGCAGCGGACCGTCGACGCCACGATCACCCGGAGCGCCACCGTGCAGGTCTGGAACGGCACCGGCTACACCCCCGTCGCCGTCGACAAGCTGACCAACCAGACCGTGACCGGCGCCGCCGTGTCGTGGACCGGCGGCGGGCACACCGTCACGGCGGTCCCGGTCGTGACCGTCACGCCGGGCATGGCGATCGCTGCGGCCCCCGACCCCCTCCTGTGCGGCGCCGAGGGCTGCTCGATCGACGCCGACACAGGGACTGTGTCGGTGTCGGTGACGTGGCGCGTCTCGAACGCGTCCGGGCTGCGCCAGGCGTTCACCGTGGCGACCAACCTCGGCACCTCGCGGGCGGACGCGTCGTTCAAGGCGGCCCCCGGTGCGTGACGCCCGGCGCATGGGCGCACACCGGCGACCGACCGACGAGCGGGAGGACAGTGGCTGGACCCTGATCGAGCTCATGGTCGCGATGCTCATCTTCTCGGGCCTGCTCGTCGTCGTGTTCTCGATCCTCGTCACGGTCAGCCAGCAGACCAAGGACAACCTGGCCCGCACCCGGGCGGGCGACCAGGCCCGCATCGGCCTCATGCACATCGACAGACAGGTGCGCTCGGGCAACGTCATCTCGGACCCCGCCGGCGAGACCGTCGCGGGAGCGGGTGTGCCGGCGAACTACTCGCTGCGCGTCTACACCCAGACGGACGGCGTCTACCAGTGCGTGCAGTGGCGCGTGCGGTACCCGGGCGGCTCCGACCGCGGCGTCCTGGAGTACCGCTCCTGGAAGCCGTCCTGGCAGGTGACGGGCGGCGTCTCGCCGTGGGCCGTCGCCGCGCGGGACGTCGTCGCACCGTCGGGTCCCTTCGTGGAGTCCGACCCCACGACGTGGCCGCCCTTCTTCCGTGAGACGTCGCAGGCCGAGGCGTCGTCCGCGGCGCAGACGATCCGCGTCACCCTGCGCGTCAAGGACCCCGAGCAGCGGGCCTCCTCCCAGCCCACGACGGTGACGTCGGTCCTGACGGGCCGCAACACCGTCTACGGCTACCCCGCCGACAGCTGCGCCACCATCCCGGCACCGTGAACCGTCCCCAAGGAGCCCACATGTTCCGCGTTGTGCACCGGCGTCTGCAGCACGACGTCGACGACAGGGGCAGCGCCCTCGTCTCCGCCGTCGCCGTGGCGCTGATCGCCATGGCCCTCGCCTCGGTCGTGGTCACGTCCACCGTCGTCCAGGCACGCGACTCGGGCGAGGACCGCGCCCGGACGACCCAGCTGCACAGCGCCGAGGGGGTCATCGACGCGACCTACGCGGAGCTCGAGGTGGGTACGCCCTGCTCGTGGCCCGCCACCGGTGCCTTCAGCAACGGGTCGGCGCCGAGCAGGACCGAGGCGACCGCGACCGTCCGCTACTTCGACGCCACCGGCGCCGAGCTGACCTGCAGCGGGGGCGTCGTGTCCGGCGACCCCGTCGAGGCGGTCGTCACGGCGACGTCGACGACGCCCGGCACGGACGTGCGCCGCACGGTGCAGTCCAAGGTCGAGCTGACGCCGTCCGCGGTGCCGGGGCGCGGCGCCGCCATCTTCGCGGCGAACCAGATCATGACGACGAACGCCTTCACCCTGGAGACGTCGCTGCCCGACACGCCCGTCGACGTCTGGGTCGACACGGGCAACGTCAACTGCAACTCGAACGTCAAGATCGACGGCAACCTGATCGTCGTCGACGGCACGACCGAGATCTCGGGCGGGTGCCGCGTCACGCAGAACCTGTGGAGCAAGAAGCGGCTGACCGTGCACTCGGCGCAGTCCGCCGGGCTCACGACCGTGGGGCAGGACACCATGGTGTCGGCGGACGCGACGCTGGCCGGCGGCTCGAAGTACGGCCGCGACCTCCTCGTCGCCGGGGCCGTCTCGACGTGGGGGAGCGGCCCCCAGGTCGCGGGCACGACCCGGACCGGCGTCGGCGCCGCCGGCGTCCCGCAGTACGTGAAGGTCGGCCTGCCCGAGGTCAACTACCGTCCGGCGGACTGGACCGGGTTCGCCAACACGGGGGACCGGGCGGCCGCGTACAAGAGCTGGGTGACGTCGAACGCCGTCACCAACAACGCGCCGACCTGGTCGGAGGCCTGGAAGCCGGCCGGCAACAAGTGCACGGTCGCGGGCGACAGCTGGAGCCTCAACGGTCCGCTCGTCAGCCCCACGGTCCCCACGGTGATGGACACCCGCTTCTGCGCGCAGACCCGGTTCGAGGGCAACCTCAACATCAAGCTGCGCGCGGACCTCGTGATCTTCGCCAACGACTTCTACGCGACCGGCAACTTCCAGATCACGTCGGCCGACGGCGCGCAGCACAAGGTCTGGATCATCGTGCCCGACCCCGACACGTCCCCGAACGGCGTCGCCGAGTGCAACAAGACCGTGGGCGGCAACAAGTCGGGCAACATCAAGTTCGACTCCGGCAGCCTCGCGATCGCGCCGGTGACGATCTTCGCGTACACGCCGTGCAACCTCGAGACGAACAACACCATGACGTTCTACGGCCAGCTGTACGGTGGCAACGTCACGCTGCGCAACTCGATGACCATGCGGTACGTCCCGATCGGCATCCCCGGGGTCAGCCTGCCGAGCACCACCCCGACCGCGTCCTCCGGCTACCGTGTCGACGTCGTCTACAAGCGGGAGGTCAAGGCGCCGTGACGGGCCTGCTGGTCGCCGCCTGCGGGCTCCTCGGGCTGGCGGTCGGCTCGTTCCTCAACGTCGTCGTCTGGCGGGTGCCCCGCGGTGAGTCCGTGGTGCACCCGCCCAGCGCGTGCCCGCGGTGCGGGCACCCGATCCGGCCCCGCGACAACGTCCCCGTCCTGTCCTGGCTGCTGCTGCGTGGCCGCTGCCGCGACTGCGGTGCGCCGATCTCCGCGCGGTACCCCCTCGTCGAGCTCGGGACCGCCGTGGCGTTCCTCGCGGTCGCGTGGTTCACGGGCCCGGGCTGGGTCCTGCCCGCGCTGCTGTACCTCGCCGCGATCTCGGTGGCGCTCACGCTGATCGACGTCGACGTCCACCGCCTGCCCGACGCGATCGTCCTGCCGTCCTACCCCGTGGCGCTGGGCCTGCTCGCCCTCGCGAGCGCCGACCCCGGTGGCACCGCGGACTGGGCCGCCCTGGTGCGCGCGGCCGCCGGGGGCGCGGCCATGTACACGGCGTACCTGGTCATCCGGCTGATCCACCCCGCCGGGATGGGCTTCGGCGACGTGAAGCTGGCCGGCGTGCTGGGCCTGTACCTCGGCTGGTACGGCTGGGGGGCGCTGGCGGTCGGGTTCTTCGCGGGCTTCCTCGTCGGCGGTGTCGTCGGCATCGCCCTGCTCGCGGCGGGCCGGGCCGGCCGCCGCACGGCGATCCCGTACGGCCCGTGGATGCTCGTGGGTGCCTGGATCGGCGTCGTCGCGGGACCCGCGCTGGCCGGCTGGTACGTCGGACTGCTCTGACCGGACCGCTCAAGGTCGTGACGCGTCCCGCCGATAGAGCCCGTGGCAACCACGGCTCGACGGAGGGACCTACGTGGCCAGCGAACGGATGATCGGCCTGGACATCGGGTCGACGAGTGTGCGCGCCTCGGAGCTCGAGTTCGGCAAGGGCGCGCGGTCGGCAGGCGGGTCGCCGACCCTGCTGCGCACCGGGCACGTCGAGCTGCCCCCGGGCGCGGTCCGCGACGGCGAGGTGGCGCAGCCCGACATCGTCGCGACGGCCCTGCGGAGGCTGTGGTCGCAGGCGCGGTTCGAGTCCAAGGACGTCGCGATCGGCGTCGGCAACCAGCGCGTCGTGGTCCGCGAGCTCGAGCTGCCGTGGCTGCCCCTGGGTCAGCTCAAGGCCTCTCTGCCGTTCCAGGTGCACGAGCTGCTGCCGATGTCGACGGACGAGGCCCTGCTCGACTACCTCCCGACCGCCGAGGGCGACGGGCCGCAGGGCCGGGTCGTCAACGGCCTGCTCGTGGCCGCGCAGCGCGACACCGTCACCGCGAACGTGCTCGCGGTCGAGGCAGCGGGGCTGCGGCCCGTCATGGTCGACCTCAACGGCTTCGCGCTGCTGCGGTCGCTCGCACGCGGCGACGTCGCCCGTTCGACGGCCGCGCTCGTCGACGTCGGGGCCACCGTGACCACCGTGGTCGTCGTCGACCACGGTCAGCCGCGGCTCGTCCGGTTCCTGCCCGTCGGGGGCCACAACGTGACCGTGGCCGTGGCCGCCGCCGCGGGCGTGACGCCGGCGGAGGCGGAGACGCTGAAGCAGGAGGTGGGGATCGGCGTCGCCCCCGCACCCGGCCGTGAGGCCGTCGTCGAGGCGGTGACGGCCACCGTGCGCTCCCTCGTCGAGGCGGTGCGGAACACGCTCGTGTACTTCACCAGCACCAACCCCGGCCACGGCATCGAGGTGATGGTGCTGACCGGCCGGGGGGCGCAGCTGCCCGGGTTCGGGCAGTACCTGTCGAGCGCGAGCCGGCTCCCGGCGATCCTCGGCGACCCGCTGGCCGGGGTCCGGCACGGCAAGGCGGTCGACCGCGACGCCCTCCGGGGGCACGAGTCCAGCCTCGCCGTGTCCGTCGGCCTCGCGTACGGAGTCGCAGCATGAGCACCCTCACCGTGCGGCGCGGACGGCAGACGTCCGCCCAGACCGCCCTCCCGCCGACGCTCCCGCAGGTCAACCTGCTGCCGCCCGAGGTCCGCGACGCGCGCGACCTGCGGGCGATGAAGCGGTGGCTCCTGCTCGCCGTCGCGCTCGTGGTGGCCGTGTGCGCGCTCGCCTACGTCTTCGTCGTCATCCAGGGCACGCAGGCCCGGGACGAGCTGGCCAGGGCCGAGGCGGAGACGGCGCGCCTGCAGGACGAGCAGGCGCAGTACGCCGAGGTCCCGCTCGTCCTGGGCCAGCTCAACGCGACCCGCGCCGCGCGCGAGCTCGGGATGTCGACCGAGGTCCCGTGGAAGCCCTACTACGAGGCGATCACGGCGGTGCTGCCGGAGGGCGTGAGCATCGACACCCTCGCCTTCTCCGGCGCGACGCCGATCACGGCACCCGCACCGCCGGCGGATCCCCTGCAGGGTCCGTCCGTGGGCCAGGTGCAGTTCACCGGGCGCTCCTCGACCGTGCCCGACGCGGCGGCGTGGGTCGACGCGCTGAACTCGGTGCCCGGGTTCGCGGACGCCTGGGTCTCGTCGGCAGCAGTGACCGACGCCGAGGGCACCGTCTACTACACGGTCTCGAGCACGGTCCAGGTGACCGAGGCCGCCTACAGCGGCCGCTTCGCGGCGAACGACGGGGAGGGCTGAGATGCGCAGCGCGAAGGGCACGTGGATCGGCGGCACCGTCCTGGTGTCGCTGCTGCTCCTGGTCGCGACCTGGTTCCTCCTCGTCGCGCCGCAGACGACGGCGACCGCGGAGGTCCGTGACGAGATCATGGCCACGGAGCAGAGCAACGAGCTGCTCGAGCTCCAGCTGGTCCAGCTGCGGGCCGACTTCGAGAAGCTGCCCGAGCACCGGGCGGAGCTCGCGACGCTGCAGACGCAGATCCCGCCGACGGCGCGCATCAGCGACTACCTGCGCGAGGTCGAGCAGCTGGCCACGACGCACGGCGTCACCATCACGTCGGTGGGCCCCGGGGTGCCGCAGGTCCTCGAGCCGGCCGTGGCCGCCGCGCCTGCCGCACCCGCCGACGCCGGCACCGCGCCCACGGAGGGCGCCGGTGACGCGGGCGTGACGGACGCGGGTGCTGCGGATGCGAGCGGCACGGAGGCGACGGACCCGGCCGTGGCGCCGGTCCCGACCGGGCCGGCGGTCCCGGCCGGCATGGTCGCCGTGCCGATCTCCCTCACCGTGGTCGGCGGGTACGAGCCGACGCTCGCGTTCCTCGGTGCGCTGCAGGACGGGTCGCCGCGCCTGCTGCTCGTCTCGTCCCTGACGGCCACCGGACAGAAGCAGGCGGAGGCAGGCGGCGGCCGCCCCGCCACCGTCGCCGGGGACCAGGAGCTCGTGCTCACCGGGTTCGTCTACGTGCTGCCCGACGCCCTGGCGGTCCCGCCGGCGCCCGAGGCGGAGCCCACGCCGCTGCCCGCACCCGTGCCGGGCAAGAACCCGCTGGTGCCGATCGCCGGGGAGTGACGGCCCGGACGGGCGCCCACGGACGAGCGGCGACGGTGCGTGCACCGTCGCCGCTCGTCCACGTCACGGGCGTGGTCCGACCCGCCGCGCCGCACGTGGAAGGATCCCACCCATGCTCCGTTGGTTGACGTCCGGCGAGTCGCACGGTCCCGCGCTCGTCGGCATCCTCGACGGTCTGCCCGCGGGTGTGCAGGTGCAGACCTCCGACATCCAGGCCGCCCTCGCCCGCCGCCGGCTCGGGTACGGCCGCGGCGCGCGGATGAAGTTCGAGCAGGACGAGGTCCGCCTGCTCGGCGGCGTGCGGCACGGCCTCACGCAGGGCGGGCCGGTGGCGATCGAGGTCGGCAACAGCGAGTGGCCCAAGTGGACCGACGTGATGTCCGCCGACCCTGTCGCACCCGAGGCGCTGACGATCGACGCCGGTATCGGTGACGTGCGGGAGATCGCGCGCAACCGGCCGCTCACCCGGCCCCGCCCGGGTCACGCGGACCTGGTGGGCATGCGCAAGTACGGGTTCGACGACGCGCGCCCGGTGCTCGAGCGCGCCTCCGCGCGCGAGACGGCCACGCGCGTGGCTCTCGGCACGGTGGCGGCGGCGTTCCTCGAGCAGGCGGCGGGAGTGCGCCTGGTGTCCCACGTCGTGGCCGTCGGCCCCATCAGCGTGCCCGACGACGCGCGCGTGCCCACGCCCGACGACGTGTCGGCGCTCGACGCCGACCCGGTGCGCTGCTTCGACCCGGCCACGAGCGCGGCGATGGTCGCCGAGATCGACCAGTGCCACAAGGACGGCGACACCCTGGGTGGCGTCGTCGAGGTCCTCGTGCACGGGCTGCCCTCGGGCGTCGGCACCTACGTGCAGGCGGACGGGCGCCTCGACGCACGCCTCGCCGCGGCGCTCATGGGCATCCAGGCGATCAAGGGCGTCGAGGTGGGCGACGGGTTCCGCACCGCCGCACGGCGCGGCTCCCAGGCGCACGACGAGATCGGGCGCGACGCGACCGGTCGCATCGTCCGCCGCACGAACCGTGCCGGCGGCATCGAGGGCGGCATGTCGAACGGCGAGGTCGTGCGCGTGCGCGCCGCGATGAAGCCGATCTCCACGGTGCCGCGCGCGCTCGACACGGTGGACACGTCGAGCGGCGAGCCCGCGAAGGCGCAGCACCAGCGCTCCGACGTGTGCGCGGTGCCGCCGGCGGCGGTCGTCGCCGAGGCGATGGTGGCGCTGGTCGTCGCGCAGACCCTGCTGGAGAAGACCGGCGGGGACTCGGTGGCGGAGGTGCGCCGGAACCTCGACGCCTACCTCGCGTCGGTCCCCGAGCTGCTGCGCTGAGCCCGTCGTGACGACGTACGCGCGGCCACGGGCCGTCCTCGTGGGCCCGCCCGGCGCCGGGAAGTCGACCGTCGCGGCGGCCCTCGCGCGGCGCTGGGAGGTCGACGTGCGGGACACCGACGCCGACGTCGAGCAGACCGCCGGCAAGCCGATCGGCGAGATCTTCGTCGACGACGGCGAGCCGGCGTTCCGGGCGCTCGAGCGCGACGCGGTGCTCGCGGCGCTCGCCGAGCACGCGGGCGTCCTGGCGCTCGGGGGCGGGGCGGTCCTGCACCCCGACACCCGGGCGGCCCTCGCCGCGTACCGGGCGGGTGGCGGCGTCGTGGTCTTCCTCGACGTCTCGCTCGCCCACGCCGCGCCCCGCGTGGGCCTGAACCGGTCGCGCCCGCTGCTGCTCGGCAACCCGCGGGCGCAGTGGCAGGCGCTTATGGACGCGCGGCGGCCGGTGTACGAGGAGGTCGCCACGCTGCGCGTCCTGACGGACGGGCTGCGCCCGGCGGACGTCGCGGCGGCGGTCGAGGCCGCGCTGGGTGAGGGCTCGCGGGGCGCGACGACGACGGAGGAGGAGCGATGAGCACCATGACCGGGACCCCGGGGGACACCGGGGCGCGCACCGTCACGGTGGCGGGGGAGCAGCCGTACGACGTCGTCGTCGGGAGGCACCTGCTGGGGCACCTGCCCGCCCTGCTGGGCGACGCGGTCCGCCGCGTGCTCGTCGTGCACCCGCCGACGCTCGCCACGTCGGCGGACGCCGTGCGCGAGGACCTGCTGGCCCAGGGCTACGAGGTCTTCCTCGCCGAGGTGCCGGACGCGGAGGAGGCGAAGACCGCCCAGGTCGCCGCGTTCCTGTGGCAGGTGCTCGGCCAGGCGGACTTCACGCGCAGCGACGCCGTCATCGGGCTCGGCGGCGGGGCGACGACCGACCTCGCGGGCTTCGTCGCGGCGACGTGGCTGCGCGGCGTGCGCGTGGTGCACGTGCCGACGACCGTGCTCGCCATGGTCGACGCGGCCGTGGGCGGCAAGACGGGCATCAACACCGCCGAGGGCAAGAACCTGGTGGGCGCGTTCCACCCGCCGGCCGGGGTGCTGTGCGACCTCGCCGCCCTGGAGTCGATGAACCGGCACGACTTCGTCGCCGGCCTGGCCGAGATCGTCAAGGCGGGCTTCATCGCCGACCCGCGCATCCTCGAGCTCGTCGAGGAGAACACGGCGCTGCTGACCGACCCGGTCGCGGCGGCGTCGTCGCCCGTGCTGCTCGAGCTCGTCGAGCGTGCGGTCGCCGTCAAGGCGCGCGTGGTGGGGGAGGACCTGCGCGAGGCCGGGCTGCGGGAGATCCTCAACTACGGGCACACGCTCGGCCACGCGATCGAGCACGTCGAGCGGTACCGGTGGCGCCACGGCGCGGCCGTCTCCGTCGGCATGGTCTTCGCCGCCGAGCTCGCACGGCTGGCGGGCCGCCTGGACGACGCGGTCGTCGCGCGGCACCGGGCGGTGCTCACCGCGCTGGGGCTGCCGGTCACGTACCGCGGCGACCGGTGGGAGCAGCTGATGGCCGCGATGCGCCGCGACAAGAAGACGCGTGGCGACCTGCTGCGGTTCGTGGTGCTCGAGGACGTGGGCCGTCCGGTGCGCCTGGAGGGGCCGGACCCGACCCTGCTGGCGGCGGCCTACGCGGAGATCTCGGTCGACCCGGCGAGGACCGCGGCGATCGACCTCTGACCCGAGACCGTCGAACCGGGGCTGCGAGCACCCCCGTTCCTCGGTCTCGCCGAGTGCGAGCCGTCCCCAGCCCCGGGGCGAGGGGCAGGGGGCAGGGGGCACGGGCAGGGTGGTGCAGGGGTGTTGGCGGTGGGTGGGGCGGCAAGGGTGCGGGGGTGCCTCGTCTCATCGATCGCGGGTGGGTCCCGCCCGTCGCGCGGCGGCAGCGCGGCGTGTTCACGCGGCGGCAGGCCCTCGCGGCGGGCCTGACGGCGGACCAGGTCCGCCACCGGCTCGAACGCGGCGTGTGGCGACGCGTCGCCGGCTCCGCGCTGACGTCCTCCGTCACCCCCGCCTCCGTCGAGGTGGACGCCTACGCCGCCTGGCTGACCTGGCCCGACTCGGTGGTCGCCCTGACGACCGCGGCACGGCTCCACGGCATGCCCGTCCCGGACGACGACCAGGTGCACGTGCTCGTGCCCGGGCCGCGCCGGTCGCGCGGGCGGCTACGGAGCCACGAGCACCGGTGGTCCCGCTCCGAGGTGACGGCCTTCGGCGACGTGCGCGTGACCCGGCCGGACCGGACGCTCCTCGACTGCCTCGCCGTGCTGCCGGAGAGGGCGGGTGCCGGCTGCTCGCCTGGGCCGGACCTCGCCGGGCGATCGCCGCGGAGGCGATCGAGCGGTGGCTCGCGGACCATCCGGGGCACCGCGGGAACAGGCGCCTGGCGCGCGCGGCGGACCGGCTGCGCGCGGGTGCGTACAGTCCCGCGGAGGAGCTGTTGCACGAGATCCTGCGAGCGGCCGGGATCACGGGGTGGGTCGCGGACGCCCACCTGCTGCCGGTGCTCGGGGTGGCTGCGGTGGCGGACGTGTGGTTCCCGGCGGCGCGCCTCGTCGTCGAGGTGGACGGGCGGGTGGCCCACGGTCCCGACCGCTTCCAGCAGGACCGGACGCGGCAGAACCTCCTGGTGGCCGCGGGGTGCACCGTCCTGCGTTTCACCTGGGACGACCTGACCCGGCGCCCGCAGGAGGTCGTCGCCGCGATCCGGCGTGTCGTCGCGCGCCGCACGGACCGGTGAGCCCGATCGATCGGGGCCGTGTGTGCCCTCTGGAAGCGGTCTGAGCGCCGGGGTGTGAAGGTTCAGGCCTTGTGCGGTGCCCGACAAGGGGGCAGGCTTGTTCCGTGTTCGTGCTCACCGTCGACCAGCGCGGCAGCCGCCGCGGGACCGACCGCGTCCCCGAGCTGCTCGAGCGGCTCGCCGACCGCCCGGGGCTCGTGCGCGGGTTCGAGCGGACGGTCGGTGACGAGGTGCAGGGCGTGCTCGCCGACGCCGACGCGGTGGTAGAGCTCGTCCTCGACCTCGTGCGGCTCGGCGGCTGGAGCGTCGGCGTCGGGGCGGGGCCGGTCGTCGAGCCGCTGCCGGCGTCCCCGCGCGCCGCGTCCGGGGAGGCGTTCGTGCTCGCCCGAGCCGCCGTCGAGGCCGCGAAGAGCCGGCAGCGCTCGGTCCCGCTGGCGGTGCGCGGCGTCGACGTCGTCGCGGCCGCCGACGCCGAGGCCGTGCTCACCCTGCTCGGGGCCGTCCTCGTGCGCCGCACGCCCGGCGGGTGGGAGGCGGTCGACGCCGTGCGGGCGGGAGCCGGGCAGGACGTCGTCGCGCAGGGCCTGGGCGTCACGCAGCAGGCCGTGAGCCAGCGGCTGCGTGCCGCGCTGTGGGCCGAGGACCAGGCGGTGCGGCCCGTCGCGGCGCGCCTGTTGACGGCCGCGCAGGGCTGAGGCCAGGGTCGTCGCGTGCACCCCGCCCTGGAGGCCCTCGTCTGGGTCACGGCCCTCGCCGTGTCGACCGGCGGCGGCTGGTACGCCACGCGCCTCGTCCTCGACCTCGCGTCGCGTTCCGCTGACGCCGGCCGCGACGTCCCCACGGCCCAGGTGGAGGCCGGTCCGCTCACGCTCAGCGACGGGCCCGAGGGCCCGGGCGCCCGCCGGGTGCTCCGCGGCGGCACCTGGATCGGCCTGCTCGAGCGCCTCGGCGTGACCGCGGCCGTCCTCGCCGGGATGCCCGAGGGCGCGGCGGTCGTCGTCGCCGTCAAGGGACTGGGGCGGTACGCCGAGCTGCGCGAGAACCCCGGCGCCTCCGAGCGGTTCGTCATCGGCACGCTCGCGTCGCTGGTCTGGGCGTCCCTCGTGGGCTTCGTCGCCCGCCAGATCCTCACCTGAGCCGCCGCCCCGCTGGCGGTCCGGCAGGGCGGGCGGGCCGCGACCCGGTACGATGGACGACGGCCCGCGGCAGGGTGGTCGTCCCGTCGGTGCGCAGCCCCTGGTTCCCCGGGGGAGCGACGCGCCGGGCAGGACCCGCCGCCGCGGACGACCGGCGCACGCGCGCCGCACGCGCCGGACCCGGCGCGCACGCCGACCACCGACTGGGAGAACGACGCTCGTGGCGACCACCAACGACCTGAAGAACGGCACCGTGCTGCGCATCGACGGCCAGCTGTGGACCGTCATCGAGTTCCAGCACGTCAAGCCCGGCAAGGGTGGCGCGTTCGTCCGCACCAAGCTGAAGAACGTGCTGTCCGGCAAGGTCGTCGACCGCACGTTCAACGCCGGCGTGAAGGTCGAGACGGCGAACGTCGACAAGCGCGACATGCAGTACCTGTACAAGGACGGCGACGACTTCGTGTTCATGGACACGGACACCTACGACCAGCTGCACGTCCCCGCCGCGACGGTCGGCACGGCCGCGAACTTCATGCTCGAGTCGCAGACCGCGCTCGTCGCCACGAACGAGGGCGTCCCGCTCTACGTCGAGCTCCCGCCGTCGGTGGTCCTCGAGGTCACGTACACCGAGCCGGGCCTGCAGGGCGACCGCTCGTCCGCCGGCACGAAGCCCGCGACCCTCGAGACCGGCTACGAGATCCAGGTGCCGCTGTTCCTCGAGGCCAACACGAAGGTCAAGGTGGACACGCGCGACGGGTCGTACCTCGGCCGCGTGAACGACTGACGTGGGCGCCCGGACCAAGGCGCGCAAGCGCGCGCTCGACGTGCTGTTCGAGGCGGACCAGCGCGGCGTCGCCGTCGGCGAGCTCCTCGCACGGCGCGTCGTCGAGCCGGGCGCCGAGACCGCGCTGCCGCAGTACAGCGTCGACGTGGTCGAGGGCGTGCTGGCGCACCTCGAGCGGATCGACGAGGTGCTCGCGACGCACGCGCACGGCTGGACGATCGCGCGCATGCCGGCCGTCGACCGCGCGCTGCTGCGCATCGGCACGTGGGAGATCCTCTGGAACGACGACGTGCCGGACGCCGTCGCGGTCGACGAGGCCGTCAACCTGGCACGCGAGCTCTCCACGGACGAGTCGCCGTCCTTCGTCAACGGCCTGCTGGGCCGCATCGTCGAGCAGAAGCCGACGCTGCTCGCCTGAGCCGCCGAGCACCGGCGCGGGCGGTGCGACCACCACGGTCGCGCCGCCCGCGTCGTCGTGCAGGGCCGGTGACCGGGGGACGGGCGGGGGCGCCCTCAGAGCATGTCGGGCGACGACACGTCGGACGTCCCGCCCACGACCCGCAGGGGCCGCGGGACCGTCCGGCTGCGCGGGCGGCGGGGCAGGTCCGAGCGCGGTGTGGGCCGCGCGCCGCGCACCGGCAGGCCGGGAGCCGGGCGCCCCACGAACATCCCCTGCGCGTGCCGCACACCGAGGTCGACCAGGACCTGCAGGTCGCCGGCCGACTCCACGCCCTCGGCGACGACGTCGAGGCCGTGGTGCTCCGCGAGGGCGACGATGGCGCGCACCGGACCGGCACCCCGGGGGGTGCGGACCTCGCGCACGAAGGACCGGTCGATCTTGAGGACGTCCACGGGCAGCCGCGCCAGCCGGGCCAGCGAGCTGAACCCGGTCCCGAAGTCGTCCAGCGCGATCCGGGCGCCCCGGGCGCGCAGCTCGGACAGCACCGGGACGGCGGTGGTGGTGCGCAGCATCGTGCTCTCGGTGATCTCGACCGTGAGGTGCTCCCACAGGCCGCCGCCCCACGCCTCGTCGATCCGCTCGAGCACGTCGTGCTCGTGCAGCTCGCGCGCGGAGAGGTTGACCGCGACCGGCATCTGGTGGCGGTCCAGGGCACGCCGCGCCTGGCGGAACATCGCGTGGCCGATCGGCACGACGAGGCCCGTCTGCTCCGCGACGGCGAGCCAGTGCTCGGGCAGCACGACCTTGTCGCCCTCCTGCCAGCGGGCGAGCGCCTCGAGCCCGACGACCTCGAGCGTGTGCGTGTCGACGATCGGCTGGAACCAGGCCGTGATCCGGTCCTCGTGCACCGCTCGCTCGAGCGCCGCCCGCAGCCGGCGCGAGTCCTCGGCCTGCGCGCGCAGGGCCGAGTCGAAGACGCGGTGCCCGCTGCGCGCGCGCTTCGCCTCGAGCATGGCGTCGTCCGCGTGCCGGAGCAGCGCGTCCGCGTCGAGGACCTCCTCCGGGTTCCAGGTCGCGACGCCGCACGTGAGGTGGGGCCCCGCCGGGCTGCCGACACGCGTGTCGAAGCCCGCGCGCAGGCGCCGGGCGAGGTCCGCCAGGTCGGCGTCGTCGGGGGCGCGCGAGACGACCACCGCGAACTCGTCGCCGGCCAGCCGAGCCACGTACGTCTCGCTGTCGCTCCAGGTGCGCAGGTAGTCGGCGGTGCGTCGCAGGAGCTCGTCGCCCGCGGCGTGCCCCTCCCGGTCGTTGACGTCCTTGAAGCCGTCGATGTCGCAGTAGAGGACGGACACGCGCGTGCGCTCGACGGCCGCCCGCTCGAGCGTCGCGAGCAGGTAGCGGTCGGCGGCGCGGCGGTTGGGCAGGCCCGTGAGCGCGTCGGTCTCGGCCGCGCGCGACAGGCGGTCGGTCAGGGCGTACCGCTCGGCCGCCGACGCCACGACCACCGCCAGGTCGATGAGGAACGTCCGCTCGTGCGGGGCGAGCCCGTCCGGGTCGGCGGGGAACAGCTCGGCGACGAAGCGGTCGCGCTGCAGCGGGCGCAGCGACCCCTCGATGCTCGGGTCGTCGAGCACGGCGCGCGCGGCCTCGCACGCCTGCTCGAGCAGCGCGTCCGCGTCCCGGCTGAACCAGGCGGCGTTGGTCACGCCGGCCAGCGCGTCACGCATGAGCTCGCGGCGCCGCGCCGTCTGCTGCCAGCGCAGGAGCCGCACCAGGGCGAGGGACTCCAGCCCGACCGCGAGCGGGATCGGCCACAGCGCGCCGAACGCGGCGGCGTGCGCCACGTCGGACAGCAGGAGCCCGACGGTGAGCAGGACGAGCGAGAGACCGGCCGCCGCGGCGAGGAGCCAGCCCACCCGGGTGATGCGGGCTGCGCCGAGGGCCGCGACGACGTACCCGACGGTGACGGCGAGCGCGAGGAACAGCAGGCCGGAGACGACGTGCCGGCCCGACGGGTCCCCGCGCTCCGCGGCGTCCGCCGCCGGGACCCAGAGCAGGGCACGGACCGCGAGCACGGCCGCGGTGACGACGACCCACGGCGTCAGGCGCGGACCTCGGCCCCCGAACGCCTTCGTCGCGGGCAGGCAGAGCAGCACGACGGCGGCCACGAGCTGGGCGTGCAGGAAGGCCAGGGCCCCGCGCGCCGCCTCCGGCGCGGTGACGTCGCGCACGCCGGCGGCGAGCAGCGTGAGCGCCACGGCGGCCGAGAGCGCCACCGCCCACCGGGGCCCGTCCGAGCGGTGGGCGCCGCGCCACCACACCCACTGGAGCACGCAGAACCCGCCGACGAGCCCGGCGGCGAGGAGCTGCAGGACGGTGGTCCACAGGGGCACGTCGGGGGGCACGAGGTGTCCATCGGTCGTCCGTGACGTGGTGTTGAACGGCATCCGGGTGACGTCCCCCCGGCGGCGGGGCGGGTAAGGTGGCACCGCCACCCCCTTTAAGCCCGTCCCGTGAGGCGGGGAAGGAGCGCACGCATGAGCACTGGCACACCCGCGCCCGCGTCCGGGCGCACCGATGCCGTCCCGGACGGCACGGGGACCGAGGTCCTCGGCGCGGCGGACATCGGCCGCGCACTCACCCGCATCGCGCACGAGGTCGTGGAGCGCAACAAGGGCGTCGAGGACGTCGTCCTGCTGGGCATCCCGACCCGGGGTCTGCCGCTGGCCGAGCGCCTGGCCGCGCGTCTCGCGCACGTCGAGGGCGTCGACGCCGGCGACCTCGTCGGCAGCCTCGACGTGACGATGCACCGCGACGACCTCGCGCGGCAGCCGATCCGCCCGATCGGCACGACCCGCCTGCCGTCCGGGGGCCTGGACGGCCGGGTGGTGGTCCTCGTCGACGACGTCCTGTTCTCGGGGCGCACGATCCGGGCCGCGCTCGACGCGATCAGCGACCTCGGGCGGCCGCGCGCGGTGCAGCTGGCGGTCCTGGTGGACCGCGGCCACCGCGAGCTGCCGATCCGGGCGGACTACGTCGGCAAGAACCTGCCGACGGCGGCGAGCGAGCGCGTGCGCGTGCTCCTGCAGGAGACGGACGGCCGCGACGCCGTCCTCATCGAGGGTGCGAGGGGGACCGGACGATGAGGCACCTGCTCTCCGCGGGCGACCTGACCCGCGACGAGGCGGTGCTCGTCCTCGACACCGCCGCCCAGATGGCCGCGACGCAGGCCCGGGAGATCAAGAAGCTGCCGACGCTGCGCGGCCGCACCGTGGTGAACCTCTTCTTCGAGGACTCCACGCGCACCCGGATCTCGTTCGAGACCGCCGCGAAGCGCCTCTCGGCGGACGTCATCAACTTCTCCGCGAAGGGGTCGAGCGTCTCGAAGGGGGAGTCGCTCAAGGACACCGCGCTGACGCTGCAGGCGATGGGGGCGGACGCGGTGGTGATCCGCCACCACGCGTCGGGCGCCCCGCACACGCTCGCGCACGCGGGCTGGACGCACGGCGCGGTCGTGAACGCGGGCGACGGCATGCACCAGCACCCGACGCAGGCGCTGCTCGACGCGTTCACGCTGCGCCGGCACCTCGTCGGCGACGGCGGCCGGGCGGACGTCACGGGCCGCGACCTCGCCGGCGCGCACGTCGCGATCGTGGGCGACGTGCTGCACAGCCGCGTCGCGCGCTCCAACGTGCAGCTGCTGCACACGCTCGGTGCGCGCGTGACGCTCGTCGCACCGCCCACGCTCGTGCCGGTCGGCGCCGGCACGTGGACCGCGGACGTGTCCTACGACCTGGACGAGACCCTCGCGACCGGCCCGGACGCGGTCATGATGCTGCGGGTCCAGCGCGAGCGGATGTCGAGCGCGGGCGGCGGGTACTTCCCGAGCCCGCTCGAGTACACCCGCGCGTACGGGCTCGACGGGCGCCGGCTCGCGGTGCTGCCGGAGCACGCGGTCGTCCTGCACCCCGGGCCCATGAACCGGGGCCTGGAGATCTCGGCGGACGCGGCGGACTCGCCCCGCGCGGTGATCGTCGAGCAGGTGGCGAACGGCGTGGCGGTCCGCATGGCGGTGCTGTACCTGCTGCTCGCGGGCGGCGACCAGCGCCCCGGGGCGGACGCGGAGGACATGGAGGCGCGCACGGGCGTGCGCACGGACGGAACGAGGGTGCACGCGTGAGCACGACCTACCTGCTGCGGGGCGTGGCGCCCCTGGGCGGCGACCGCACGGACGTGCGCGTCGAGGACGGGGTCGTCACGGCCCTCGGCGCGGACGCGACGGCGGACGGCGCGACGGTCGTCGACGGCGACGGCCTCGTGCTCCTGCCCGGCCTGGTCGACCTGCACACCCACCTGCGCGAGCCGGGCCGCGAGGACGCCGAGACCGTCGCGTCGGGCACGCGGGCCGCGGCGGCGGGGGGCTTCACCGCCGTGCACGCCATGGCGAACACCTCGCCGGTCCAGGACACCGCGGGCGTCGTCGAGCAGGTGTGGCGCCTCGGGCGCGACGCCGGCTGGGCCGAGGTGCGCCCGGTCGGCGCCGTGACGGTCGGCCTGGCGGGGGAGCGCCTCGCCGAGCTGCAGGCCATGGCCCGGTCGGCCGCGGCGGTGCGGGTGTTCTCCGACGACGGGAAGTGCGTGGACGACCCGGTCCTCATGCGCCGGGCGCTGGAGTACGTCAAGGCGTTCGACGGGGTCATCGCGCAGCACGCCCAGGAGCCCCGCCTCACCGAGGGCGCGCAGATGCACGAGGGCGTGGTGTCGGCCGAGCTGGGGCTGACGGGCTGGCCCGCGGTCGCCGAGGAGGCGATCATCGCCCGCGACGTGCTGCTCGCGGAGCACGTCGGCTCGCGGCTGCACGTCTGCCACCTGTCGACGGCCGGGTCGGTCGAGATCGTCCGCTGGGCCAAGGCGCGCGGGATCGCGGTGACCGCGGAGGTCACGCCCCACCACCTCGTGCTCACCGACGAGTCGGCGCGCGGCTACGACCCGCGCTTCAAGGTCAACCCGCCGCTGCGCACCGCGGAGGACGTCGAGGCGGTCCGCGCCGGCCTCGAGGACGGCACGATCGACGTCGTCGCGACCGACCACGCGCCGCACACGCGCGAGGACAAGGACTGCGAGTGGGCGGCCGCGGCCTTCGGGATGACCGGCCTGGAGACCGCGCTGTCCGTCGTGCAGGCCACGATGGTGGACACGGGCCGGCTCACCTGGGCGGACGTCGCCCGCGTGCTGTCGCACACGCCCGCCGCGATCGGGCGTGTCGCGGGGCAGGGTCGGCCGGTCGCCGTGGGTGAGCCCGCGAACCTCACGCTGGTCGACCCCTCCGCCCGGCGCACGGTCGTGCCCGAGCGGCAGGCGACCGCGAGCGTGAACTCGCCGTTCGCCGGCACGGAGCTGCCCGGGGCCGTCGTCGCGACGTTCCTGCGCGGTCGGCCCACGGTGCTCGACGGCGTGCTCGTCGACGCGGGCGCCGGGGTGGGTGCCTGATGCCGACGTGGCTCTCGGTGGCCCTGCTGCTGGCGCTGCTCGTCCTGGCGCTGTGGGGCATGCGGGCCGGCTGGCGGAACCGGACCCGCCGCACCGCCCTGCTGGTGCCGACGCTCCCCGACGTGCCCGCCGACGCCGGCCCGGCCAGGACCGAGCCCGCCGAGGCGGTCTACGTGTCCTCGACCCGCGCGGGCGACTGGCTCGACCGCGTCGCCGCCCACGGGCTCGGCGACCGCAGCCCGGCGGTCGTGAGCGTGCACGACGCCGGCGTGCTGCTCCGCCGCCCAGGAGCACGTGACCTCTGGGTCCCCGCCGACCGCCTCACGGGGGTCGGCACCACGCGGGGCCAGGCCGGCAAGTTCGTCGGGCCCGAAGGGCTCGTCGTCCTCACGTGGGTGCCCGACCCGGCCACCGGCACCGCCCTCGACACCGCGCTGCGCATGCGCCACGACGCCGACAAGGAGCCGCTGCTCGCCGCGGCGCGCTCCCTCGTCCGGCCCGGTGGCCACCGCGACGGCGCCGACCACGACAGCGCCGTCCCCGACAGCGCGCCCCGACCGCAGGAGGAGCAGGCATGAGCGACGCGATCCTCGTCCTCGAGGACGGCCGCACGTTCACCGGACGGGCCTACGGCGCGACCGGCCGGACGCTCGGCGAGATCGTCTTCAACACGGGCATGACGGGCTACCAGGAGACCCTGACGGACCCGTCGTACCACCGGCAGATCGTCGTGATGACCGCGCCGCACATCGGCAACACGGGCGTGAACGACGAGGACCCCGAGTCGCGCCGCATCTGGGTCGCCGGGTTCGTCGTGCGCGACCCCGCCCGCCGCCCGTCGAGCTGGCGCTCGCGCCGCACCCTCGACGACGAGCTCGCCGAGCAGGGCGTCGTCGGCATCAGCGGCCTCGACACCCGCGCCCTCACGCGGCACCTGCGCGAGCGCGGCGTCATGCGGGCGGGCGTGTTCTCCGGCGACGCGCTCGTGGACGGCCAGGGCGACCGCCGCCCCGTCGACGAGCTGCTCGACGAGGTGCGGTCCGCGCCCGCCATGGCCGGTGCGGACCTGGCCGGCGAGGTCAGCGTCGACGCCGCGTACGTGGTGCCGGCGCTCGGCCCCGACGGCACGCCGCTGGAGGCACCCGTGGCTCGCGTCGCGGCGGTCGACCTCGGCATCAAGTCGATGACCCCGCAGCGCCTGGCCGAGCGCGGCGTCGAGGTGCACGTGCTGCCCGCGACCTCGTCGATCTCCGAGGTCCTCGCGGTCGGCCCCGACGGCGTCTTCTTCTCGAACGGCCCCGGCGACCCGTCCGCGGCCCGGCACGAGATCGACCTGCTGCGCGGCGTGCTCGACCGCCGCATCCCGTTCTTCGGGATCTGCTACGGCAACCAGCTGTTCGGCCGCGCCCTCGGGTTCGGCACCTACAAGCTCCAGTACGGGCACCGCGGCGTGAACCAGCCGGTCATGGACCGCACGACCGGCAAGGTCGAGATCACGGCGCACAACCACGGCTTCGCGGTCGACGCACCGCTCGACGCCGAGACCGTCGCCCCGTTCGACGGCGGCCGGTACGGGCGCGTCCGCGTCTCGCACGTCGACCTCAACGACGACGTGGTCGAGGGCCTCGAGGCGCTCGACCTGCCCGCGTTCTCGGTCCAGTACCACCCGGAGGCGGCGGCCGGCCCGCACGACGCGGCCTACCTCTTCGACCGCTTCGTCGACCTCATGACCCGTCACCCCGAGGGCACCGCCGACGACGCGGGCCTCCACGACTCCCAGAAGGGCGCCGCCTGATGCCCCGCCGCGACGACCTGCACAGCGTCCTCGTCATCGGCTCCGGCCCGATCGTCATCGGTCAGGCCGCCGAGTTCGACTACTCCGGGACGCAGGCGTGCCGGGTGCTCAAGGAGGAGGGCCTGCGGGTCGTCCTCGTGAACTCCAACCCGGCCACGATCATGACCGACCCGGAGTTCGCCGACGCCACCTACGTCGAGCCGATCACCACCGAGGTCCTCACCTCGATCATCGCCAAGGAGCGGCCCGACGCGATCCTGCCGACGCTGGGCGGCCAGACCGCCCTCAACGCGGCCATCGCGCTGGACGAGGCGGGCGTGCTCGAGGAGTACGGCGTCGAGCTCATCGGCGCGAACATCCCCGCGATCCAGAAGGGCGAGGACCGCCAGCAGTTCAAGGACGTCGTCGCGGTCGCGGGCGGCGAGTCCGCGCGCTCGGCGATCGTGCACACCGTCGACGAGGCGCTCGTCGCCGCCGAGGACCTCGGGTACCCGATGGTCGTGCGGCCGTCGTTCACCATGGGCGGTCTGGGCTCGGGCATGGCGTACGACGAGGCGGACCTGCGCCGGATCGTCGGCCAGGGCCTGCACTACTCCCCGACCACCGAGGTGCTCCTGGAGGAGTCGATCCTCGGCTGGAAGGAGTACGAGCTCGAGCTCATGCGCGACAAGCACGACAACGTCGTGGTCGTCTGCTCGATCGAGAACGTGGACCCGGTCGGCGTGCACACCGGCGACTCGGTGACGGTCGCCCCGGCGCTGACGCTGACCGACCGCGAGTACCAGCGGCTGCGCGACATCGGCATCGCGGTGATCCGCGAGGTCGGCGTCGACACCGGCGGCTGCAACATCCAGTTCGCGGTGCACCCGGACACGGGCCGCATCATCGTCATCGAGATGAACCCGCGCGTGTCGCGGTCGTCGGCGCTGGCGTCGAAGGCGACGGGCTTCCCGATCGCGAAGATCGCGGCGAAGCTCGCTGTCGGCTACACCCTCGACGAGATCCCCAACGACATCACCGGCTCGACGCCGGCGTCGTTCGAGCCGACGCTGGACTACGTCGTCGTCAAGGTGCCGCGGTTCGCGTTCGAGAAGTTCCCGGCGGCGGACGATACGCTGACGACGACCATGAAGTCCGTCGGCGAGGCCATGGCGATGGGCCGCAACTTCACCGAGGCGCTCGGCAAGGCGATGCGCTCGATCGACAAGAAGGGCTCGACGTTCCACTGGGACGGCGAGCCGGCGTCGGGCGAGGAGCTGGACCGGCTCGTCGCGTCGATCTCGCGGCCGACCGAGCACCGCCTCATCGACGTGCAGCAGGTGCTGCGGGCCGGCGTGGCGGTGGACGAGGTCTACGCGCGCACCGGCATCGACCCGTGGTTCCTCGACCAGGTGCAGCTCATGAACGAGGTCGCGGCGGAGACGGCGGCCGCACCGGCGCTGACCCGCGAGGTCCTCGCGCACGCCAAGCGGCACGGCCTCTCCGACACGCAGGTGGCGAGCCTGCGCCAGACCAGCGAGGACGCCGTGCGCCGCACCCGGTGGGCGCTGGGCGTGCGGCCGGTCTACAAGACGGTCGACACGTGCGCCGCGGAGTTCGCGGCCCGCACCCCGTACCACTACTCGTCCTACGACGAGGAGACGGAGGTCGCGCCGCGCGAGCGTCCCGCGATCCTCATCCTCGGCTCGGGCCCGAACCGCATCGGCCAGGGCATCGAGTTCGACTACTCCTGCGTGCACGCCGCGCTGGCGCTCAAGGGCGAGTACGAGACCGTCATGGTCAACTGCAACCCGGAGACCGTCTCGACGGACTACGACACCTCCGACCGCCTGTACTTCGAGCCGCTGACGTTCGAGGACGTCCTCGAGGTCTACGAGGCCGAGCTCGCGGCGGGTCCCGTCGCCGGCCTCATCGTCACCCTCGGCGGTCAGACGCCGCTCTCGCTCGCGCAGCGCCTCGCCGACGCGGGCCTGCCGATCCTGGGCACCCCGCCGGAGGCGATCGACGCGGCCGAGGACCGTGGCGAGTTCGGCCGCGTGCTCGAGGCGGCCGGGCTGCCGGCCCCCGCGTTCGGCACCGCCACGACGCTCGACGGCGCGCGCGAGACCGCCCGCCGCATCGGGTTCCCGGTGCTCGTGCGCCCCTCGTACGTGCTCGGCGGCCGCGGCATGGAGATCGTCTACGACGAGGCGCAGCTCACCGAGTACGTCGAGCGGGCGCTCGCCGAGGCGGCGGGCACGCGCGCCTCGCTGCCGCCGCTGCTCATCGACCGGTTCCTCGACGACGCGATCGAGATCGACGTCGACGCGCTCTACGACGGCACCGAGCTGTTCCTCGGCGGGGTCATGGAGCACATCGAGGAGGCGGGCATCCACTCCGGCGACTCGGCGTGCGCGCTGCCGCCGATCACGCTGTCCGCCGCCGAGCTCGAGCGGATCCGCACGTCGACCGAGGCCATCGCGCGGGGTGTCGGCGTGCGCGGGCTGCTCAACATCCAGTTCGCGCTCGTCTCCGACGTGCTCTACGTCCTCGAGGCGAACCCCCGCGCCTCCCGCACGGCGCCGTTCGTGTCGAAGGCCACGGGCGTCTCGCTCGCCAAGGCGGCGGCGCTGGTCATGGCCGGCCACTCGATCGCGCAGCTGCGCGCCGACGGCGTCCTGCCCGACGTCGACGCGGGGACGCTCGACCTCGACGCGCCCATCGCCGTCAAGGAGGCGGTGCTGCCGTTCAAGCGGTTCCGCACCGCCGACGGCACGGTGGTCGACACGGTGCTCGGGCCGGAGATGCGCTCGACCGGCGAGGTCATGGGCTTCGACGTCGACTTCCCGACCGCGTTCGCGAAGTCGCAGGAGGCGTCCTTCGGCGGCCTGCCGCAGTCCGGCACGGTGTTCATCTCCGTCGCGGACCGGGACAAGCGGTCGATCGTGCTCGAGGTCAAGCGTCTGCAGGAGCTCGGCTTCGAGGTGCTCGCCACCGAGGGCACGGCCGCCGTGCTGCGCCGCTCGGGCATCGCGTCGCGCGTGGTGCGCAAGCACTCGGCGGGCCGCGGGCCGTCGGGCGAGCCGACGATCGTCGACCTCATCACCGCCGGCGAGGTCGACATGGTCGTGAACACGCCGTCCGGCCAGGGCGCACGTGCGGACGGCTACGAGATCCGCGCCGCCACGACGGCCGCCGACAAGGCGATCATCACGACGGTCCAGCAGCTCGGCGCGGCCGTGCAGGCGATCGACGCGGCCCGGTCGGGCCCGTTCCGGGTCACGAGCCTGCAGGAGCACGAGGAGGCCGCCCGCGCGCGGCGCCGCGCGCTCACCGGGGCGGCGGCCGGGGGAGCGGCGTGACGGTCGGCACCGGCGGCGGCGCGGGCGCGCCCTTCGGGGCGCGCCTCGCCGCCGCGATGGACGAGCACGGTCCGCTGTGCGTGGGCATCGACCCGCACGCGACCCTGCTGGCGGACTGGGGACTGGCCGACGACGCCGGCGGCCTGCGCACGTTCGCGCTGACGGTCCTCGACGCCCTGGCGGGCCGCGTGGCCGCGGTGAAGCCGCAGGCCGCGTTCTTCGAGCGGCACGGCTCCGCCGGGGTCGCCGTGCTCGAGGAGGTCGTCGCCGCGGGGCGGGAGACCGGCACCCTCGTCGTGGTCGACGCGAAGCGCGGCGACATCGGCTCGACGATGGGCGCCTACGCGGAGGCGTTCCTGCGCGACGGCTCGCCCCTCGCCGGGGACGCGCTCACGGTGTCCCCGTACCTGGGGTTCGGCTCGCTCGACCCCGCGGTGGACCTCGCGCACGCCACCGGCCGTGGCCTGTTCGTCCTGTGCCTCACCTCCAACAAGGAGGGTCACGAGGTGCAGCACGCCCGCACGGAGGACGGTCCCACGGTCGCGGCGACCATGGCGGCGCGTGCCGCGGCGCTCAACGCGGGGGAGCGGCCGCTGGGCTCCGTGGGGCTGGTCGTGGGCGCCACCGTGGGGGACGCGGCGGAGCGTGCCGGTGTGGACCTGACGCGGGTCAACGGACCGCTGCTCGCGCCCGGTGTCGGCGCCCAGGGCGCCGGTGCCGCCGAGCTCGCCCGGGTGTTCGGCCCGGCACGCCGGCAGGTCCTGGCGTCCTCGTCGCGCGCGGTCCTGGCCGCCGGCCCTGACCCGCTGGCCCTGCGCGACGCCGCGGGACGTGCCGCCGCCGAGGCCGCCGCCGCCCTGCGGTGAGCCGGCCGGTGCACCGTCCGTGCAGGTCGGGGCGCGACACGCGTCCCGTGCCGCGTTGCCGACACGCATCCGCGTCGCTAGGTTCGATGCATCGATCCCACGCTCCGGCGACGAGGATCACCGGCCCAGTGACGAGAAGGTGACGCGCGTGGCTCTCCCTCCGCTGACTCCCGAACAACGAGCCGCCGCGCTCGAGAAGGCCGCCGCGGCGCGACAGGCGCGTGCCGAGGTGAAGAACCGGCTGAAGTACTCGCAGGGCTCCCTGTCCGAGGTGATCGAGCAGGGCCAGAAGGACGAGACGATCGGCAAGCTGAAGGTCGCCGCCCTGCTGGAGTCGCTGCCGGGCGTCGGCAAGGTCAAGGCCCGCGCGATCATGTCCGAGATCGGTATCTCGGAGACGCGCCGGGTCCGCGGCCTCGGGCCGCACCAGGTCAAGGCGCTCGTCGACCGCTTCGGCTGAGCAGCCCGCAGTCCGGCGCCCGCCCCGCTCCCGGGACGGGCGCCGTGGCGCGCCCGCGCCGCACCACCGCACGAGAAGAGGCACCCGACCCCATGACGACGCAGCCGGCACGGCTGACCGTGCTCGCCGGACCGACCGCCGTGGGGAAGGGCACCGTGTCGGCCGACATCCGCACCCGCTACCCCGAGGTGTGGCTCTCGGTGTCGATGACGACGCGGGCCCCCCGGCCCGGCGAGGTGGACGGTGTCCACTACCACTTCGTGTCGCCCGAGCGCTTCGACGAGATGGTGGAGCGCGGCGAGCTGCTGGAGTGGGCGGTCGTGCACGGCCGCAACCGGTACGGCACGCCGCGCGGGCCCGTCGAGGAGCGGCTCGCGGCCGGTGCGCCCGCGCTGCTGGAGATCGACCTGCAGGGCGCCCGGCAGGTGCGGGCGTCCATGCCGGACGCGCGCTTCGTGTTCCTCGCACCGCCGTCCTGGGACGAGCTCGTCCGGCGCCTCGTGGGGCGCGGCACCGAGGACGAGGAGGAGCGGGAGCGACGCCTCGCGTCGGCCCGCGTGGAGCTCGCGGCCGAGCCGGAGTTCGACCACGTCGTCGTCAACGACGACGTGCACCGCGCCACGGACGAGCTGGTCAGCCTGATGGGGCTGCCGACCCGGTAGCATGGCTCTGTCTGTGCCCGCCCTCGCGCTACGCGGTGCGGCCGGGGCACAGCCAGCCAGCACCCCTCTGCAGGACGGGAGTCCTCCGTGTCCGGAACCGTCGCCGCCCCCACCGGCATCACCGACCCGCCGATCGACCGCCTCCTCGAGCGCGCCGACTCGAAGTACGCGCTCGTGCTCTTCTCCGCCAAGCGCGCGCGGCAGATCAACGCCTACTACGCCCAGCTCAACGAGGGCCTGCTCGAGTACGTCGGGCCGCTCGTCGAGACGCGCCCGCAGGAGAAGCCGCTGTCGATCGCCATGCGCGAGATCGACGCGGGCCTGCTCACGGCCGAGCCCACCGAGGGCTGACGCACCACCGTGCGCATCGTCCTCGGCGTCGCGGGCGGGATCGCCGCGTACAAGGCGGTCCTGCTCCTGCGGCTCCTGCGCGAGCAGGGGCACGAGGTGCGCGTCGTGCCGACGCGCGCGGCGCTCGAGTTCGTGGGTCGCGCGACCTGGGAGGCCCTCTCGGGGCAGCCCGTGACGACCGAGGTGTTCGAGGACGTCGACCGCGTGGCGCACGTCGCGATCGGCAAGCAGGCCGAGCTCGTCGTCGTCGCCCCGGCGACGGCCGACCTGCTCGCCCGCGCCGCCGGCGGCCACGCGGACGACCTGCTCACGGCGACGCTCCTCACGGCGCGGTGCCCGGTGCTGCTCGCACCCGCGATGCACACCGAGATGTGGGAGCACCCGGCCACCGTCGCGAACGTGGCGACGCTCCGCGCCCGCGGCGTGCACGTGCTGGACCCGGCGTCGGGCCGCCTCACCGGTGCCGACACCGGACCGGGCCGGCTGCCCGAGCCCGAGGCGATCGCAGCCGCCGCGCTCGCGCTCGTCGGCGGCGACGACCGGACCCGTGACCTCACGGGGGTGCGCGTCGTGGTGTCCGCGGGCGGCACGCGCGAACCGCTCGACCCGGTGCGCTTCCTCGGCAACCGCTCGTCCGGCCGCCAGGGCGCGGCGCTCGCGCGGGCGGCGGCGGAGCGCGGGGCGCAGGTGACGCTCGTCGCCGCGAACGTCGCACCCGACGTGGTGGCCGGGGCCGGTGACGTGGCGGTCGTCCCCGTCGAGACGGGGGAGGAGCTGCGGCACGCGGTGCGCTCCGGCGCGAAGGACGCGGACGTCGTGGTCATGGCGGCCGCGGTCGCCGACTACCGCCCGGAGACCGTCGCGGGGTCGAAGCTCAAGAAGACCGGCGACGCGCCCGTGCTGCGGCTGGTCGAGACCGTGGACGTCCTGCGCGAGCTCGTGACCGACCCGCCCCGTCCGGGCCAGACCGTCGTCGGCTTCGCCGCCGAGACGGGCGACGCCGCGGGGGGAGTGCTGGACCACGGCCGCGCGAAGGCCCGCCGCAAGGGCGCCGACCTGCTCGTGGTGAACGCCGTGGGTGGCGGCCGCGGCTTCGGCGCCGCGACGAACGAGGTCACCGTGCTGGACCGCGACGGCGAGGTCGTCGCGACCGCCGCGGGGCCCAAGCAGGAGGTCGCGCACGCCGTCTGGGACGCCGTCCGGGCTCACCTGGACGCGCGCGCGGACGGGGCCGCGGGCGCCGGTACCCTGCCGTCATGATGTCGACGCCCCTCCGTCTGTTCACCTCGGAATCCGTCACCGAGGGGCACCCCGACAAGATCTGCGACCAGATCTCCGACGCGATCCTGGACGCGATCCTCGAGCAGGACCCGGCGGCGCGCGTCGCCGTGGAGACGATGGTCACCACCGGCCTGGTGCACGTGGCCGGCGAGGTGACGACCAGCGCGTACGTCGAGATCCCGCAGATCGTGCGCGAGGTCGTGCGCGGCATCGGGTACACCTCCTCGCACATCGGCTTCGACGGCGACTCGTGCGGCGTGTCGGTCTCCATCGGCCAGCAGTCGCCCGACATCGCCGCCGGTGTGGACAAGGCGATCGAGGTCCGCGAGGACGCGTCCGACATGGACCCGCTGGACCTGCAGGGCGCGGGGGACCAGGGCCTGATGTTCGGCTACGCGAGCGACGAGACGCCCACGCTGCTGCCGCTGCCCATCTGGGTCGCGCACCGGCTGGCCGAGCGTCTTGCGGCGGTGCGCAAGGACGGCTCCCTGCCCGGCCTGCGCCCCGACGGCAAGACGCAGGTGACGGTCGGGTACGAGGGCGACCGCCCCGTGAGCCTCGACACCGTGGTGCTGTCGACGCAGCACGAGCCCGACGTGCAGGAGTCCGCGCTCGCGCGGGACGTCGCGGAGCTCGTCGTCCGCCCGGTGCTGGACGACCTCGACCTGGACGTGTCGGCGCACCGGCTGCTGGTCAACCCGACGGGCCAGTTCGTCGTCGGCGGTCCCCAGGGCGACGCCGGCCTGACCGGGCGCAAGATCATCGTCGACACCTACGGCGGCATGGCCCGGCACGGCGGCGGCGCGTTCTCGGGCAAGGACCCGTCGAAGGTCGACCGCTCCGCGGCGTACGCGATGCGGTGGGTCGCGAAGAACGTCGTCGCGGCCGGTCTCGCCCGCCGCTGCGAGGTGCAGGTGGCGTACGCCATCGGCAAGGCGCACCCGGTGGGGCTGTACGTGGAGACGTTCGGCACCGGCACCGTCCCGGTCGACCGGCTCACCGCCGCCATCCACGAGGTCTTCGACCTGCGTCCGGCGGCGATCATCCGCGACCTCGACCTGCTGCGGCCGGTGTACCGGCGCACGGCCGCGTACGGGCACTTCGGCCGGGAGCTGCCGGAGTTCACGTGGGAGCGCACGGACCGCACCGCCGACCTGCTGTCGGCCGTCGGCTGACGCCCGTCCCGCGGCTGCGGTGTCCGCGCCGCGTGATGGGATGACGGGCGTGAGCGCACCGGACGGCCCCGAGCAGCCGACGCTCGCCGGTCTCGGGCTGCCCGCGCCACGGCGACCCCGTACACCGCCGTCGCTCAGGCCCGCGGCGACGCTGCCCGTCGCGCGCGTGTGCGTGGACCTCGCGCCCCCGCACCTGGACCGCACGTTCGAGTACCTCGTCCCGGAGTCGCTCGACGCCGCGACGCGGCCCGGCGTGCGCGTCAAGGTCCGGTTCGCCGGTCAGGACGTCGACGGCTGGCTGCTGGAGCGTGCACCGGAGGCGGAGCACGACGGCCGGCTCCTCCCGCTGCGACGCGTCGTCTCGTCCGAACCCGTCCTCACGCCCGCGGTCGCCCGGCTCGCACGTGCCGTCGCGGAGCGGTGGGCGGGGACGACGGCGGACGTCCTGCGGCTCGCCGTGCCGCCGCGGCACGCGCGGGTGGAGGGCGAGCCTCCCCCCGAGGCAGCCCCGCCGCCTGCGCCGGCGCTCGACCCGGTCGGGTGGGCGCCCTACCGCGGGGGTGCCGCGTTCTGCCGTCACGTCGCGGCCGGCGGCGCGCCGCGAGCCGTGTGGTCCGCGCTGCCCGGGCTCGGTCCGCTCGGGTGGGCGGGGGCGGTGGCGCAGGCCGTCGCCGCGGCGCTCCAGGGCGGCCGGGGTGCGCTGGTCGTGGTCCCCGACGCCCGGGACGTCGCGCGCGTGTGCGCGGCGCTGGCCGAGGCGGGACTGGGGTCGACCGCGGACGGCGGACCCGTCGCGCGCCTCGTCGCCGAGGACGGCCCCGCGGCGCGCTACCGGGCCTTCCTCGCGGTCCTGCGGGGCACCGCGCGCGTCGTCGTCGGGACGCGGGCGTCGGCGTTCGCCCCGGTGGCGGACCTCGGGCTCGCGGTGGTGTGGGACGACGGCGACGGCCAGCACGCGGAGCCGCGCGCGCCGTACCCGCACGTGCGCGAGGTGCTGGCCCTGCGCTCCGAGCTGGAGGGGTGCGCGCTGCTGGTGGGCGCCCACGGCCGGACCGTCGAGGCGCAGCACCTGGTCGAGACGGGGTGGGCGCGGGAGGTCGCCGCGGACCGCGCGGTGGTCCGCACCGCGACGGCACGCGTGCGTGCGCTCACCTCCGTCGAGCTGGCCCGGGAGGGGCCGGCGGCCGCCGCGCGCCTGCCGGGGCCGGCGTGGCGCGTGCTGAAGGAGGCGCTCGCCTCGGGTCCCGTGCTCGTGCAGACGCCCCGTGCCGGGTACGTGCCGGTGCTCGCCTGCGGGCGGTGCCGGACCCCCGCCCGGTGCGCCACCTGCCACGGCCCGCTGGGCCTCGCGGCCGGGGCGAGCACGCCGTCCTGCGGCTGGTGCGGGCGGCTCGCCACGGGCTGGCACTGCGGCGAGTGCGGTGCGACCGCGCTGCGGTCCGTGCGGGTCGGTTCGGAGCGGACGGCGGAGGAGCTCGGACGTGCGTTCGCGGGCGTGACGGTGCGGGTGTCCGGTGCGCGCGCGCAGGGCGGCGTCCTCGCCGAGGTGCCCGACCGTCCCGCCCTCGTCGTCGCCACGCCCGGGGCGGAGCCCGTCGCGCCGTCCGGGTACGCGGCCGCGGTGCTCCTGGACGCGGCCGTCGCGAGCGCCGGCACCCGCCTCGGCGCCGAGTCGGACGCGCTGCGCCGGTGGCTGGCGGCGGCGTCGCTCGTGCGGCCCGCGAACGAGGGCGGGCAGGTCCTGCTCGTCGGCGACGGCCTCGTGCGGCCGACGCAGGCGCTCGTGCGGTGGGACCCGGCGGGGCTCGCGTCGCGCGAGCTCGCCGAGCGCGCCGAGCTGCGCCTGCCCCCGGCCGTGCGGGTGGCCGCCGTCACGGGCACGCGCGACGCGGTCGCCGCCGTGCTCGCGCGTCTCGACCTGCCGGAGGCGGAGGTGCTCGGACCGGTGCCCGTCGAGCCCGCCGACGGCCCGACGACGCTCGACCCCGAGGTGCGCGCGCTGCTGCGCGTGCCGGTCGCGGGCGGCCGGGCGCTGGCGCAGGCGGTCGCGGCGTCGGTCGCGATCCGCAGCGCCCGGCGTGAGGGCGGCACCGTGCGCGTCCAGGTCGACCCGGTCGACCTCCTCTGACCGCGACCGTCGCGGCGCCGGTGCGACGGGCCGCCGTCCGGTCGACGGGCACGGGCCACGGCCGCGGCGGCACCTAGGATCGAGCCCATGCGTCTGCTGTTCGCCGGGAGCCCCGCGCCGGCCGTGCCGTCCCTCGAGGCCCTGCTCGCGTCCCGGCACGAGGTGGTCGCGGTCCTCACCCGACCGGACGCCCGCGTGGGACGGGGACGGACGCTGCAGCCCTCCCCGGTCGCGGCGGTGGCCCGCGAGCGCGGCGTCCCGGTCCTGACCCCGCGCACGCTGCGCGACCCGCAGGCGCGCGCCGAGATCGCGGCGCTCGAGGTGGACGCCGCACCCGTCGTGGCGTACGGCGTGCTGGTGCCGCCCGACCTGCTCGACGTGCCGCGGCACGGCTGGGTCAACCTGCACTTCTCGGTCCTGCCCGCGTGGCGCGGCGCCGCGCCCGTGCAGCACGCCGTGATGGCCGGCGACGAGGTGACGGGCGCGTCGACGTTCCGCCTCGAGGCGGGCCTGGACACCGGTCCCGTGTTCGGCTCGCTGACCGAGGTGGTGCGTCCGCGGGACACGTCGGGGGACCTGCTGGACCGCCTGTCGGTCGCCGGGGCGGAGCTGCTGGTGCGCACGCTCGACGGCATCGAGGAGGGCGCGCTCGTCCCGGTCCCGCAGCCCGCGGACGGCGTGAGCCATGCCCCGAAGCTCGGGCCGGAGGACGCGCGCGTGCGCTGGTGGCAGCCCGCGCACGTGGTGGACAGGCGGGTGCGCGGGTGCACCCCGGCGCCGGGCGCGTGGACGACGCTGCCGGACGGGTCGCGGCTCGGCCTCGGCCCCGTGGAGCCGGTCCCCGAGGCGGAGGGCCTCGCGCCGGGCGAGCTGCGCGTGACCAAGCGCGAGGTGCTCGTGGGCACGGGCGGCGGCGCCGTACGCCTGGGCGAGGTGGTCCCGCCGGGACGCCGGCCGATGGCGGCCGCCGACTGGGCGCGCGGTGCGCGTCCGGCCGACGGCACGGTGCTCGGCACGGCGACGGGCGGGGACGCCCGGGCGGCGGGGGCGGCCTCGTGAGTGCGGGCGACGGGTCCGACCGTCGCGACGGGCGCGGCGCGGGACGCGGGCGACCCGGGCAGGGCGGCGGGCGTGCCCGCGACGGCGAGCGCCGGGACGCGCGCGGGCGTCAGCGTGGGGCCGCACGCGCCGAGGGCCGTGGTCACCGGAGCGCCGCCGCACCGGCGCAGCGCGCCCGTGCCGGCGACGCCGCACGCGGGGCCGCGTTCGACGCCGTGCGCGCGGTCGCGGACGCGGAGGCCTACGCCAACCTCGTCCTGCCGCCGCTGCTGCGCGACCGGGGCATCACCGGGCGGGACGCCGGGTTCGCGACCGAGCTCGCCTACGGCACGCTGCGCCTGCGCGGCCGGTACGACGCGGTCCTCGCGCTGGCGTCGTCGCGTCCGCTCGAGCAGGTCGACCCGCCCGTGCTGGACCTGCTGCGCCTGGGGGCGCACCAGCTGCTCGGCATGCGGGTGCCGGCGCACGCGGCCGTCTCCGAGACGGTGGGGCTGGCGCGCGAGCGCGTGGGCGCCGGTGCCGCCCAGTTCGTGAACGCGGTCCTGCGCCGCGTCGCCGAGCACGACGTCGACGCCTGGCTGGCCCGCATCGGTGACGCCGCCGACCCCACCGGGGCGGACGAGGTGGCGCGCCTGGCGGTGACGCAGAGCCACCCCGCCTGGGTGGTCCGGGCGCTGCGGGAGTCCCTGGTCGGGGACGGGCGTGCCGCCGCCGAGGTCCCGGACCTGCTCGCGGCGGACAACGCCCCGCCGCGGGTGACGCTCGTCGCACGCCCGGGCCTGACGACCACGGACGAGCTGGTGGCCGAGGCCGGGCAGGACGCGGCGCCCGGGCCGTACGCGCCGACCGCCGTCGTGCTGCCCGGCGGTGACCCGGGCTCGCTGCCGGCCGTGCGCGAGGCCAGGGCGGGCGTGCAGGACGAGGGGAGCCAGCTCGTCGCGCTCGCGCTGGCGGCGGCACCCCTCGACGGGCCGGACGAGCGGTGGCTGGACCTGTGCGCGGGCCCGGGTGGCAAGGCGGCGCTGCTCGCCGCCCTCGCGGCGCAGCGGGGCGCGCGGCTGGTCGCGAACGAGGTGCAGCCGCACCGCAGCCGCCTGGTGGCGCAGTCGCTGCGGGCGGTCCCGGCGCCGGCGGTCGAGGAGGTGCGGACGGGGGACGGGCGGACCGTCGGCACCGACGAGCCGGGCGCGTACGACCGCGTGCTGCTCGACGCGCCCTGCACCGGGCTGGGCGCGCTGCGCCGGCGGCCGGAGGCCCGCTGGCGGCGGACGCCGGCGGACCTGGCGACGCTCGGGACGCTGCAGCGCGAGCTGCTCGCGTCGGCGATCGCCGCGGTGCGCCCCGGGGGCGTGGTCGCGTACGTCACGTGCTCGCCGCACCTGGCGGAGACGCGGCTCGTGGTGACGGACGCCGTGCGGGCCGCGAGGCGTGCGGGTACCGAGGTCGAGGTCGTGGACGCGGGGCCCGTGCTCGCGGACGTCGCCCCGGCCTGGGCGCCGACGCGGAGCGGCGACCGGCCGGACGTGCAGCTGTGGCCGCACGTGCACGGCACCGACGCGATGTACCTGTCACTGCTGCGCCGCCGCTGAGAGGGCGTCCCGCCGTCCGGCGCGCCGGGTGCGACGCGGCGGGACGTCGGTAGCGTGGCCGGGTGGCGACCGTGCAGATCAACCCGAGCATCCTGTCCGCGGACTTCGTGAACCTCGAGCGCGACCTGGCGGCGATCGCGTCCGCCGACTTCGTGCACGTCGACGTCATGGACCAGCACTTCGTGCCGAACCTGACGCTGGGGCTCCCGGTCGTGCGCCGCATCGCCGAGGTGAGCCCCGTGCCGCTCGACGTGCACCTGATGATCGAGGACGCGGACCGCTGGGCGCCGCAGTACGCCGAGGCCGGGGCCGCATCCGTCACGTTCCACGCGGAGGCGACGCAGGCGCCCGTGCGACTCGCCCGCGAGCTGCGCGCCGGCGGCGTGCGCGCGGCGGTCGCGCTGCGCCCGGCCACGCCCGTGGAGCCGTTCCTCGACCTGCTCGGGGAGCTGGACATGGTGCTCGTGATGACCGTGGAGCCGGGGTTCGGCGGGCAGTCCTTCATCGAGGGCACGCTGCCGAAGGTCCGGCGGACCCGGCAGGCGATCGACGCCGCCGGCCTGGCGACCTCCGTGCAGGTCGACGGGGGCGTGTCGCGGGAGACCATCGCCCGCATCGCCCGCGCCGGTGCGAACGTGTTCGTCGCGGGCTCCGCGGTGTACGGGGCGGACGACGTCGCGGCGGAGATCGCGGCCCTGCGCCGGCTCGCCGAGGCCCCGCCCATGCAGGCCTGAGGCCGTCCGCCCGCGTCGCGGGCACGTCCCGGGCGGGAATGCCCGCTGTGGCATGATCGTTGGCCGGTACGAGAAGCAACACACGTGCTCCGGGGTCGGTGCAATTCCGAGCCGGCGGTGACAGTCCGCGACCCGCAGGGCCCTCGGGCCCGGCGGTTGACCTGGTGGAACTCCAGGACCGACGGTGACAGTCCGGATGGGAGGAGACACGTGGCGGCGCGCCCCGCGCGCGCCGTGACGGTCCGCGGTGCGCCGCGGCGACCGTCCACCCCGGAGCGCCCGCGCGCACGGAGGTGGACGAGATGAGCGGGACGAGCGCCGGCCCTGCCGCGACGACCGCGCCGCGCACCCGGGTGCCGCACCCCACAGGCGCCGCCGCGGACGGCCCCGTGAGCCCCGCCGTGCACCCGGCCGAGACCGCCGCCATGCGTCGTGCCCTCGAGCTGGCGGCGCGCGGTCCCCTCGGACCGAACCCGCGCGTGGGCTGCGTGCTGCTCGGCCCGGACGGGGCCGTCCTGGGGGAGGGGTGGCACCGGGGCGCCGGCACGGCGCACGCGGAGGTCGCCGCCCTCGCCGACGCCCGGGCCCGCGGTGCGGACGTGCGCGGTGCGACGGCGGTCGTGACGCTGGAGCCCTGCGACCACACCGGGCGCACGGGGCCGTGCTCCGTCGCGCTGCTCGAGGCCGGTGTGGCGCGCGTGGTCGTCTCGGTCGAGGACCCGAACCCGGTCGCGGCGGGCGGGGCGCGCCGTCTGCGCGACGCCGGCGTCGACGTCGTGACGGGCGTCCTCCCCGAGGAGGGCGTCGCCGCGCTCGGCGCGTGGCTGCCCGCCGTCCACCGCTCCCGCCCGTTCGTCACCCTCAAGCTCGCGACGACGCTCGACGGTCGCGTCGCCGCCGCGGACGGCACGAGCCGGTGGATCACCTCCGAGCCGGCCCGGCACCACGCCCACGGCCTGCGCGCCGAGGTCGACGCCATCGCCGTCGGCACGGGCACGGTGCTCGCCGACGACCCCGCGCTCACCGCGCGGACCGTGGACGGCGGTCTCGTCGAGCGGCAGCCGCTGCGCGTCGTCGTCGGGCACCGCGACGTCCCCCCGGGCGCGCGCCTGCAGGGACCGGGCGGGGAGCTCGTCCACGTGCGGACGCACGACCCCGCCGAGGTCCTGCGCGTGCTGCACGCACGTGAGGTCCGGCACCTGCTCGTGGAGGGCGGCCCCACGCTCGCGGCCGCCTTCCTGGCCGCCGGCCTCGTCGACGAGGTGCACGCCTACGTCGCCCCCGTCCTGCTGGGCGCCGGTCCCGCCGCGGTCGCCGACCTGGGGGTCGCCACCATCGCCGACGCGGTCCGCCTGCGCACCGTCGAGGTCGTGCCGCTCGGCCCGGACGTCCTGGTCGTCGCCACACCGCTGCTCGACCCCACCACCACTGAGGAGCACTGATGTTCACCGGGATCGTCGAGGAGATCGGCACCGTCGTCGCGCTGGAGCCGGGCGCGCCCACGCCCGACGGCGAGGGGGACGCGCGCCTGCGCGTGCGCGGCCCGCTCGCCGTGTCGGACGCGGGGCTGGGCGACTCGATCGCGGTCTCGGGGGTCTGCCTGACGGTCACCGACCTCCCCGGCGACGGGACCTTCGCCGTCGACGTCATGCCGGAGTCGCTGCGTCGCACGGCGCTGGGCGACCTCGCCCCGGGTGACTCCGTGAACCTCGAGCGGGCGCTCGCCGTCGGCGGCCGGTACGGCGGCCACGTGGTGCAGGGGCACGTCGACGGCGTGGGCGTCGTGCGCTCGCGCCGGCCGGGGCCGCGCTGGGACGACGTCGAGATCGGGCTCGACCCGGCGCTCGCCCGGTACGTGGCCGAGAAGGGCTCGATCACCGTCTCGGGCGTGTCGCTCACGGTGACGCACGTGTCCGACGACGCGTTCGGCGTCTCGCTCATCCCGACGACGCTCGCGGCGACGACGCTCGGGGCGCTGGCCCCGGGCGCGCGCGTGAACCTGGAGGTCGACGTGCTCGCGAAGTACACCGAGCGGCTGCTGACGGCCGCGGGGGCGCTGCCGGCGACGGGGGCGGCCCGGTGAGCGCCGGCATCCGCCTCGGCACCGTCGAGGACGCGCTCGAGGCGCTGCGCGCGGGCCGTCCCGTGCTCGTGGCGGACTCCCCGGACCGCGAGGACGAGGCGGACGTGATCCTCGCCGCGCAGTCGGCGACGCCCGAGTGGGTCGCGTGGACGATCCGGCACTCGTCCGGGTACCTGTGCGCGCCCATGCCCGCGGCCCGCGCCGACGCGCTCGACCTGCCGCTCATGGTCCCGCACAGCCAGGACCCGCGGCGCACCGCGTACACGGTGACGGTCGACGCGGCGACGGGCGTGACGACGGGCATCTCCGCGGCGGACCGCGCGCGCACGCTGCGCGTCCTCGCCGACCCGGCGAGCGGGCCGCACGACCTCATCCGGCCCGGCCACGTGCTGCCGCTGCGCGCCGTGCCGGGCGGGGTGCTGCACCGCGCCGGGCACACCGAGGCCGCCGTGGACCTGTGCCGGCTCGCGGGCCTGGAGCCCGTGGGGGCGATCGCCGAGCTCGTCCACGACGACGGGACGATGGTGCGCCTGACCGAGGCCTCCCGGATCGCGCAGGAGGAGGGCCTGGTCCTGCTGACCATCTCCGACCTGCGTGCGTGGCGCACCGCCCAGGGCGACACCGAGCCGGTCGAGGCCGAGGTGACGGAGCCGAGCGCCCGCGTGCACGCGACGCACACGGCGCACCTGCCGACGCGGCACGGCGACTTCCGCATCCACGGCTACCGCGACCTGCGCACGGGCGACGAGCACGTGGCGCTCGTCCCCACGAGCGGCCTCGCCGAGGTGCCGACGGTGCGCGTGCACTCCGAGTGCCTGACCGGCGACGCATTCGGCTCCGCGCGCTGCGACTGCGGCCCGCAGCTCGAGGCCGCGCTGGAGCTCGCCGCCGCGGAGGGCGGCGCCGTGGTGTACCTGCGCGGGCACGAGGGCCGGGGGATCGGCCTGCTCGCCAAGGTCGCGGCGTACGCGCTGCAGGACGCCGGGCGGGACACCGTCGAGGCGAACCTCGACCTCGGGTGGCCGGCGGACCGGCGCGAGTACGGCGCCGCGGCCGCGATCCTCACCGACCTCGGCGTCCGCGCGGTGCGCCTGCTGACGAACAACCCCGCCAAGGTCACGGGCCTGCGCGCCCACGGCGTCGAGGTCGTCGAGGTCCGCGGCCTCGAGGTGGGCCTGACCCCGCACAACGAGGCGTACCTGCGCACGAAGGCGACGAGCATGGGCCACCTGCTGCACCTCCCCGGTGCGGCGACGGGCGTGCCGATCGCGGTCGAGCCCGTGCACGCCGCCCCCGCACCCGCCGGTGCGGACACCACCGACCACGCGTTCGACCCCCTGGAGGAGCTGGCATGAGCGGTGCGGGAGCGCCCACCCTGACCCTGGACGGCCGCGGCCTGCGCGTCGTCGTCGTCGCCGCGAGCTGGCACACCGTCGTCATGGACGGCCTGCTCGCCGGTGCCCGCCGTGCGCTGGAGGCGGCGCACGTGGACGACGTGACGGTCGTGCGCGTGCCGGGCTCGTTCGAGCTGCCCGTGGCCGCGCAGCGGGCGGCCGCGTCCGGCGCCGACGCCGTCGTCGCGCTGGGCGTGGTGATCCGCGGCGGCACGCCGCACTTCGAGTACGTGTGCCAGGCGGCGACCACGGGCCTGACGGAGGTCGCGCTGCGCACGGGCGTCCCGGTCGGGTTCGGCGTGCTGACGTGCGACGACGAGCAGCAGGCGCTCGACCGCGCCGGCCTGCCCGACTCCCACGAGGACAAGGGCGCGGAGGCCGCGGAGGCGGCGGTCGCGACGGTGCTCGCGCTGCGCGCGCTGGCGTGACCGACTGGCTCTTCGACGCGCAGCTCGTCGTCGCGGGCGTGCCGATCCTGTGGCGCGAGGTCGTCGGGAACCTGTTCGGCCTGGCGTCCGCGATCGGCGGGATGCGCCGCCGGGTGTGGGCGTGGCCCGTCGGCGTCGCCGGCAACGTGCTGCTGCTCACGGTGTTCCTCGGCGGCCTGTTCGACACGCCGCAGGCGAAGGACCTCTACGGGCAGGCCGCACGGCAGGTGTTCTTCGCGGTCGTGGCGGTGTACGGCTGGGTGCGCTGGCGGCAGGCGCGCGGCGCCGGCGGCCCGGCCGTCGTGCCGCGCTCGGCTGGCGCCCGCGCGCGGTGGGGGATGCTCGTCGCGGCGGTCGTGGGCACGGTCGTCTCGGCCCTGGTGTTCCGCGCGCTCGGCTCGTGGGGCCCCTGGGCGGACGGCTGGATCTTCACCGGCAGCCTGCTGGCGACCTACGGCATGGCGCGCGGCTGGACGGAGTTCTGGCTCGTGTGGATCGCCGTGGACGCCGTCGGGGTGCCCCTGCTCCTGCAGGCCGGCTACTACCCGTCCGCCGCCCTCTACGCCGTGTACGGGGGAGTCGTCCTGTACGGGTTCGTCGTGTGGCTGCGCGCGCAGCGGGCGGGGGAGCCGCAGGAGGTGACGGCGTCCGGGGGCGCCGGCACGCTCGCGGCGGACGCGCCCGAGCCGGTGGGCAGGGACGTCTAGGCTCTACCCACGTGAAGACCTTCGACTCCCTGTTCGCCGAGCTCGCCGAGAAGGCGACCACCCGCCCCGCCGGGTCGGGCACCGTCGCCGAGCTGGACGCCGGTGTGCACGCCATCGGCAAGAAGGTGGTCGAGGAGGCCGCCGAGGTGTGGATGGCGGCCGAGCACGAGTCGGACGAGCGCACCGCCGAGGAGATCTCGCAGCTGCTCTACCACCTGCAGGTGCTCATGCTGGCGCGCGGCCTGACGCTCGAGGACGTGTACACGCACCTCTGACGCCACGCGCGCCGCCCCTGCCCCCCGCCCGTCCCGCACCGACCACGGTGCGACCGCACCACCCGAGGACATCCGTGCTGAGGATCGCCGTCCCCAACAAGGGCTCCCTGAGCGAGCCCGCCGTCGAGATGCTGCGCGAGGCGGGCTACCGCCAGCGCCGTGACTCCCGTGAGCTCGTGCTGCCCGACCCGGACAACGACGTCGAGTTCTTCTTCCTGCGTCCGCGCGACGTGGCCGTCTACGTCGGTGCCGGCACGGTGGACGTCGGCATCACGGGTCGCGACCTGCTCATCGACTCCGGTTCCGCCGCGGTCGAGCACCTGCCGCTGGGCTTCGCCCGGTCCACGTTCCGGTTCGCGACGACGGCCGGCACGCTGACCGACACGCGTGAGGTGGGCGGCCTGCGGATCGCCACGTCCTACCCGGAGCTGGTCGCCGTGCACCTGCGCGAGCGGGGCGTCGAGCCGGCGGGCATCGTGCGCCTCGACGGTGCGGTGGAGTCGGCGATCCGGCTCGGCGTGGCGGACGTCATCGCCGACGTGGTCGAGACCGGGACGACGCTGCGCGCGGCGGGGCTCGAGGTGTTCGGCGAGCCGATCCTGCGCTCGGAGGCCGTGCTGGCGCGTCGGTCCGACGTGAGCGAGCCCGCCGGGCTCGACGTGCTCACGCGGCGCCTGCAGGGCGTGCTCACCGCGCGGGAGTACGTGCTCATGGACTACGACGTGCCGCTGCGGCTCGTCGACCAGGCCGTCGCGATCACGCCGGGCCTGGAGTCGCCGACGGTGTCCCCGCTGCACAACGGCGAGTGGGCCGCGGTTCGCGCCATGGTCCGCCGCGACCAGACCAACCGCGTCATGGACGACCTCTACGACGTGGGGGCCCGCGCGATCCTCGTCACGTCGATCCACGCCTGCCGGATCTGACCGTGGCCGGCAGCACGCAGCCCCCCGGGGACGACGCCGCGCTGGCGGCGCCGTTCCGCCCGCGGCTGGCCCGGCGCGTGACGCTGACCGTCGGCGCCGTGTTCCTCGCCCTGACGGTCGTGCTGGTCCTGGCGATGCCCGGGCTCGGCCCGCTCGACGCGGCGGGGTTCCTGCTGTTCGGGCTCGCCGTCGCGTGGTTCTGCTGGCGGCAGGCGTCCGTGCGGGCGGTGCCCGACGAGACGGGCCTGCTCGTGCGGAACCTGCTGTTCACGCGGCACGTCACGTGGGCCCAGATCGTGTCCGTGCGGTTCGGGCAGGGGCGGGCCTGGGTGCAGCTCGACCTCGCGGACGGCGACACGCTCGCCGTCATGGGCGTGCAGCGTGCCGACGGGGCGTTCGCCGAGCAGGAGGCGCGGCGGATGGCGACGCTCGTCGCGCGCCGCAGCGCGACCCCGCGCGACGACTGACGCGGTCCGGGGCCGGACGGGTCAGCCGAGCAGCCGGACGGCGTGCACGCCGGCGACGGCGGCGCCGAGGAACGCCGCGGGGTCGGCGTCGAGGCCACGGCCCATGGTGGACAGCCGCACGGGGCTCGTCCGCAGGGCGTCGAGCAGGTGGGCGTCCGCCGGCACGGGGTGCGTGCGGTGGCGTCCGTGCGGGGCCGCGAGGGTGCCCGCCTGCTCGCCGACGCGCCGCGACAGGGCCGACCACGAGCCGGGGTCGTCCGCCGCGGCGAGGTCCTGCGGCGTGCCGGGCAGGTCCGTGAGCACCGGCACCGGGACGTCGGCGGCGGCGAGCGCGACGCGGCCGTAGGCGGTCAGCGAGTGGTGGGAGACGCCCAGGTGCCGCTCGCGTGCGTCCGCGCCCGACACCCGCAGCGACGCGACCGCGCGACCGCCGAGGACCGCGGCCGCGTTGACGGCCTCACCCGCCGCGACGCCGGAGAAGCCCCACCGCGTGCCGGTGCCGAGGTTGCCCGGCCCCTGGGCGACCACGGCGAGGTCGGCACCGACCACGTGCCGGGCCGCGAGGAGGCCGGTGTGGACGGTTACGGCCTCGAGGTCGCCGCCGAACGCCTGGCCCGTCGTCACGCACGCGTCCACCCAGCCGGCGTCCCGCAGCCCGGCGACCGCGCGCGAGAACCACGCGGGCAGCGCGCCGCCGTCGGTCATGACGTACGCGACGCGCAGCGAGCGGCCACGGCGCTCGGCCTCGGCGCGTGCACCGGCGAGCACCGCCGGCAGCGCCGAGTGCAGGTCCGCCACGACGACCGGCATGCCGCCCAGGTCGTCCGCGTCGCGCAGCGTCTCGTGGTGCGGCGACTCCTGGTCGTCGACGCCCAGCACCATCGCCTGCAGCGGGGTGTAGCGGGCCTTGACGAGGTGGCCCGGCCCCGGGGGCGGGTCCGCGGGCAGCGCGTCGGTGCGCGCCACGACGAGCGCGTAGCCGCCGGTGCCGAGGCCACGCACCTGGGCGGTCACGTTGAGCAGGACACGCGCCCCGGGCTCCAGCGTGCCGACCAGAGCCGGGTAGGCGAGGGCCCGCACGGTGCGGTCCTCGCCCTCCAGCGCGACCTGCGCCTCGAGCGCCCCGTCCCACCGGGCACCGCACTCCGTCACGACCCCCGCACGCCACGCGATCACGCGGGCCACGGTACCGGTGGGGGGTGCGTCGCCCGTCCGCGCGGGCCCGGCGGCGCGCGCGCCCGCGATGCGGCCCCCTGCCGACTACGGTGGTCCCGATGCCCCCCGCGATCCCACCCGCCGAGCGCCTGCTCAACCTCGTCATCGCCCTGGTCAACACGCCCGGGCGCATGACGAAGGAGCAGGTGCGCGCGTCCGTCGCGGGGTACCAGGACGCGACGTCGACCGAGGCGTTCGAGCGGATGTTCGAGCGCGACAAGGACACGCTGCGCGAGCTCGGCATCCCCGTGCTCACGGTCACCCACGCGGGCCACGGCGACGACGTGGGCTACCGCATCGACACCGAGCGGTGGTCGCTGCCGCCCGTCGAGCTCACCGCCGCGGAGCTGGGGGTACTGGCTCTGGCGGCCCAGCTCTGGCAGGACCAGTCCCTGCGCGCCGACAGCTCGCGCGCGCTCACCAAGCTGCGCGCGGTCGGCAGCGGACCGGAGGCCGGCGACCTCGTCGCCGGCCTGGCGCCCCGGGTGCGCGCCGGCGGGGACGCGTTCGCGCCACTCGTCGACGCCGTGCAGGCCCGGCAGGCGGTGCGGTTCACCTACCACGCCGCGACGACGGGGGAGGTGCGGGTGCGGCACGTCGAGCCGTGGAAGCTCCTGGCCCGCCGCGGCGGCTGGGTGCTGCTCGCGCGCGACCGGGACCGCGGCGCCAGCCGCTCGTTCCGGCTGAGCCGCATCCGCGGGACGGTCCGCGCGGTGGGGGAGCCGGGTGCGTTCGCGCCCCCGACCCCGGAGGAGCTCGCGGAGGCCTCCCACATGTGGGCAGGCGACGGCCCGGAGCGGCTCGCGCTGCTCGCCGTCACGCCGGACCGCGCCGGCGCGGTCCGGGCACGCTCCACGCAGGCGCCGCCGGACGCCGCGCTGCCGGCGGGGGCGGACGCGGTCCTGGCGGGTCGGGACCTCGTGGCCGTGCCCTTCCGGCTCGCATGGGAGCTCGCCGAGGAGCTCGTCGGGTACGGGGACGCGGTCGTCGTCCTCGAGCCGGCGGACGTGCGCGACGAGGTCGTGCGGCTGCTGCGCGTCGCGGCGCGCCTGGACGCCCCCGGCCGTGACGCGGCGGACCCCGCCCCGTCGACGACGCAGGAGGTGCGCGGTGCCTGAGCGCGCGAGCGACCGCCTCGTGCGGATGCTGGGCATGATCGCGTACCTGCAGCGGCACGAGGACGTGCGTGTCGAGGACGTGGCCGCGCAGTTCGGCGTGACGCCGGAGCAGGTCATGGCCGACGTCGACACGCTGTGGGTGACGGGGACGCCCGGCTACCTGCCGGACGACCTCATCGACTTCGACGCGGCGTCCTACGAGCAGGGCGTCGTGCGCCTGACGGAGGGCCGCGGCGTCACGCGGCCGCTGCGGCTCGGACCGCGCGAGGCGGTCGCGCTGGTCGCCGCGCTGCGGGCGCTCGCGGCGCTGCGCCCCGCGCTCGACCCCGAGCGGGCCGCGGTCCTCGACTCCGCGCTCGCGAAGGTCCAGGGGGCGGCCGGCGACGCCGCCGCCGGCGTGGACGTCGAGCTCCAGGTCAACGCGCGGCCCGAGGTGGTCGCGGCGGTCGGCGCCGCGCTGGCGGAGCGCCGCCGCCTGCTGCTGCGGTACGTCGACGCGTCGGACGTGACGAGCGAGCGCGAGGTCGACCCGCTGCGCCTGGTCACGCAGGACGAGCAGTCCTACCTCATCGCCTGGTCGCTCGAGGCCGACGCCGAGCGGCGGTTCCGCATGGACCGCATCGTCGCCGCGACCGTCCTCGACGCGCCCGCGACGGCGCACACCCTGTCGCCGGACGCCGACGAGTTCTCCCCGGACCCGAGCGCCGAGCTCGTGACGGTGCGGCTCGCCGGGCGCGCACGGTGGGTGGTCGAGTCGGTCCCCGTCGAGGCGACGCGTGAGCTCGCCGACGGCTCGTTCGAGGTCGACCTGCGCGTCGTGCAGCCCGCGTGGCTGCGGCACCTGCTGCTCCAGGCCGCGGACGAGGTCCGTGCCGTCCGTCCGCCGCACGTCGCCCGCGAGGTCGCCGACGCCGCGCGCGCCGCGCTGGCGGCGTACGCCCCGCTCCTGGGACCGTCGCCCGTCGACGCGCCCGCCGTCGACGCCGCCGCGTCCACGAAGACCGCCGAGGAGGCCTGAGAGTGCTCTGGACCGTCGTCTGGGTGGTGCTCGTGCTCGCCACGCTCGCCGGCGCGTTCCTGCTGGGACGCCGCCTGTGGCGCTCCGCGGTCGCGCTCGGCGCGGAGCTCTCGCGGGCCGGGGAGACGGTGGCCGCGCTGAGCGAGCGCATCGAGGAGCTCGAGGCGGTGGCCCGCGCGGCCCGAGGGCCCGTGCGGCCGGCGCTCGGGCAGGACGTCGAGGTGCTGGGCGCCCGCGTCCAGGAGCTGCGGGCCGGGCGGCGCGCGCGTCGCGCCGCCCGCCGGGACCGGCACCGGGCGACGGCGCGCGACGCCGTCGCGCGCTGGTGGGCCTGATCGTGCCCGCGCGCCGTCCCGTCGCGCGCCCGTCGTCCCCTCGTCACCCGGGCGTCACCGCACCGGCTGGGGCGAAGCGCTTCGACGCACCATGCGCACGGCGTAGACTGGCCCACGTCAACGCCGTCGATGGCAGGAGTGCGTCGTGCGTCCTCAGTTGAGCCACATCCTCATCGTGCTGGTGGTGGTCGTCCTGCTGTTCGGGGCCAACCGCCTGCCGGGCCTCGCGCGGTCCGTCGGCCAGTCGATGAAGATCTTCAAGAACGAGGTCAAGGACCTCGCGGACGACGACCGGCGTGACGCGGCCGCCCCGAAGCCCAGCGTGACCGGGCCCGCCGTCCCCGGGCCGGACCCGGTGGCAGACACGGCACCGCAGCGGGCCGCGGACACCCCGCCGGACCCCGCCGCACCGCCGCGCGCCTGACGCCGGCGTGAGCAGGTCCCCCCGCCGGTCCCGTGAGCCCGGCGGCCGGATGCCGCTGCGCGAGCACCTGCGGGAGCTCCGGCGACGGCTGGTCCTCATCGCCCTCGGCCTCGTGCTCGGCGGCATCGCCGGGTGGCTCCTCTACGAGCCGGTCTTCTCGCTGCTCCAGGAGCCGGTGCGCCAGGTCGCCGCGGAGCGCGACGAGGTCGTCACGCTGAACTTCGCCGGCGTCGCCACGGCCTTCGACATGCAGGTGAAGGTCTCGCTCTTCCTGGGCATCCTCATCAGCAGCCCGTGGTGGCTCTACCAGCTGTGGGCGTTCGTGACGCCCGGCCTGACCCGCCGGGAGCGCCTGTACGCCGTCGGGTTCCTCGCCGCGGCCGTGCCGCTGTTCCTCGCCGGCGCCGGGCTCGCCTGGCTCGTGCTGCCGAACGCGGTGCGCCTCCTGCTCGACTTCACACCCGAGGGCACGGCGAACGTGACCGACGGCCAGCTCTACCTCAGCTTCGTCATGCGGCTCATGCTCGCGTTCGGTGCGGCCTTCCTGCTGCCGGTGGTGATGGTCGCGCTCAACATGACCGGTCTCGTCCAGGCACGGACGTGGGCGCACGGCTGGCGGTGGGCGGTGCTGATCTCGTTCGTGTTCGCGGCCGTCGCCACCCCCACGCCCGACGTCGTCACGATGCTCGCCGTCGCGTTCCCCATGTGCCTGCTCTACGTCGCCGCGCTCGGGCTGTGCCTGCTGCACGACCGCCGGGTCGACCGCCGCCTCGTGGCGGAGGGTCTGCCGCGCCTCGACGGCACGATGCCCGGGGAGCGGCCGGGCGAGCGTGCCGACCGTGCCCCCCGCACGGGCGGTCCCGCCACCGACGCGGGGTGAGCGTCCTCGGACTGGTGGTCAACCCCGCCGCCGGAGGCGGGTGCGACGCCGGCCGGCGCACGCTCGCGCTGCTGCGCGCGGACGGGCACGACGTGCAGGACCTGTCCGCCCCCACCGCGGCGCAGGCCGCGGAGCAGGCGCGTGCCGCCGTCCGCGACGGGGTCGACGCGCTCGTCGTCGTCGGCGGTGACGGGACGGTGCACCTCGGGGCCGGCGCGGTCGTCGGCACCGGCGTGCCGCTCGGCGTCGTCCCGGCGGGCACCGGCAACGACGTCGCGCGCTCGCTCGGGCTGCCGCGCGGCGACGTCGCCGCCGCCGTCGCCGCGATCACCCGGGGCCTGAGCACGGGGCCCGTCGCCGTCGACGCCGTGCGGGTCGGCCCGCCCGACGGGGCGGAGCGGGCGTGGTACGTCGGGGTGCTGTCGTGCGGGCTGGACGCCGCCGTCAACGCGCGGGCGAACGGGCTGCGGTGGCCGCGGGGGAGCGCGCGGTACGTGCGCGCCCTCCTGCCCGAGCTCCGGACGTTCCGGCCGTACGGCTACCGGGTCACCTGCGACGGCACCGTGTGGGAGGGCGGCGGCACGCTCGTCGCCGTCGCGAGCACGCCGTGGTTCGGCGGCGGGCTGCACATCGCGCCCGGAGCCGACCCGGCCGACGGCCTGCTCGACGTCGTGCTCGCCGGTCCCCTCAGCCGCGTCGACGTCGTGCGGATCTTCCCCGGGGTCTACCGCGGCCGGCACGTGCGCGACCCGCGTGTGACGGTCCTGCGGGCGCGGCGGGTGCTCGTCGAGCCCCTCGCGCACGCGGGGCCGCCGCCGCCCGCGGCATTCGCGGACGGGGAGCCCGTCGGCCCGCTCCCGCTCGTCGCCGAGGTCGTCCCCGGGGCGTTGTCGCTGCTCGGCGCGAGGTCCGCGCCGTCCTGAGCCTAGGGTGGACGGGTGGCACGCTCGTCCCGCCCCCGCCCCCGTACCGACGAGACGGAGCTCTCGCCGGCCGAGCGCTACGCCGCGGCCCGTCGCCGCGCGAGCGCCGACCGCAGCGCGCTCGGCGAGTTCCGCTCGCGGCTCGACTTCCCGCTCGACGACTTCCAGGTCGACGCGTGCGTCGCCCTCGAGCGGGGCAGCGGCGTGCTCGTCGCCGCGCCCACGGGCGCGGGCAAGACGGTCGTCGGGGAGTTCGCGGTGCACCTCGCGCTCGCGTCGGGGCGCAAGGCCTTCTACACGACGCCCATCAAGGCCCTGTCGAACCAGAAGTACGCCGACCTGGCGCGCGTGCACGGGCAGGAGCGGGTCGGGCTGCTGACGGGGGACACGAACGTCAACGGCGACGCGGACGTCGTCGTCATGACCACCGAGGTGCTGCGGAACATGCTGTACGCGGGCTCGCCGGCGCTGGCGGGCCTGGGCTACGTCGTGATGGACGAGGTGCACTACCTCGCCGACCGGTTCCGCGGGCCGGTCTGGGAGGAGGTGATCATCCACCTGCCCGACGACGTGCAGCTGGTGTCCCTCTCCGCGACGGTCTCGAACGCCGAGGAGTTCGGCGACTGGCTGTCCACCGTGCGCGGCGACACGAGCGTCGTGGTCAGCGAGCACCGGCCGGTGCCGCTCGGCCAGCACGTGCTCGTCGGGGACGAGCTCCTCGACCTGTACGCCGGGCACGTCGACCCCACGGACCCGGGCGTCGACCCGCCCATCAACCCCGACCTCACGCACCTGCTGCGGCGGGCGTCCGGCGACGGGCGCGAGCGGCGCGGCCCGGGGGACCGGGGCTACCGGGGGCGCGGGCGCGGGGGTCCGGGCATCGGCATCCGGCAGGCGCCGCGCTTCGCGGTGGTGGACACGCTCGCCCAGGAGAGCCTGCTGCCGGCGATCGTCTTCATCTTCTCCCGCGCCGGTTGCGAGGCGGCCGTGCAGCAGTGCCTGTCGGCCGGGGTGCGGCTGACGACGCCGGCCGAGCAGGCCGAGATCCGCCGCGTCGCCGAGGAGCGCTGCGCGGCGATCCCGCCGGAGGACCTGGGCGTGCTCGGGTACGACGCCTTCGAGGACGCCCTCGCGCGCGGCGTCGCCTCGCACCACGCGGGCATGCTGCCTCTGTTCAAGGAGACCGTCGAGGACCTGTTCTCCCGTGGCCTCGTCAAGGTCGTGTTCGCCACCGAGACCCTCGCCCTCGGCATCAACATGCCCGCCCGGTCCGTCGTGCTCGAGCGGCTCGTCAAGTGGGACGGGTCGCAGCACGTCGACATCACGCCGGGGGAGTACACGCAGCTCACGGGGCGCGCCGGTCGGCGCGGGATCGACACCGAGGGGCACGCGGTGGTCGTCGCCCACACGGGCCTCGACCCGGTGCAGCTCGCCGGGCTGGCGTCGCGGCGGCTGTACCCGCTGCGCTCGTCGTTCCGGCCGACGTACAACATGGCCGTCAACCTCGTGGCCCAGGTCGGGCGGGAGCGGGCGCGCGAGGTCCTCGAGACGTCGTTCGCTCAGTTCCAGGCGGACCGCGGCGTCGTGGGGCTCGCCCGGCAGGCGCAGTCGCACGCGGAGGCGCTGGACGGGTACGCCGAGGCGATGGCGTGCGACCTCGGGGACTTCACCGAGTACGCCGCCCTGCGGCGTGCGATCGGCGACCGGGAGCGCGAGCTGACCAAGCAGGCGGCCTCGGCCCGCCGCGCCGACGTCGCCCGCTCCCTGGAGGGCCTGCGGCTCGGGGACGTGCTGGAGATCCCGGTGGGCCGCCGGGCGTCGTACGGCGTCGTGGTCGACCCGGGCGGCAAGCCGGGCTTCGACGGCCCGAAGCCGACGGTGCTGACGACGGACCGGCAGGTGCGCCGGCTCACCGTCGCCGACGTCGGCCCGGGTGCGCGCACCGTCGGCTCCCTGCGGGTCCCGTCGTCGTTCAACGTCCGCGTCCCCGCGGCGCGGCGCGACCTCGCGGCGCGCCTGCGCGGCTACCTCGACGACCTCGACCTCGTGCCGCCCGCCGGCCGGCAGGGCCGCCGCGACGCGCGCCGGACGGCGGCAGCCGACGACGCCGAGCTGGAGGCCATGCGCCGCCGTCTGCGCGCCCACCCGTGCCACCGCTGCCCGGACCGCGAGGAGCACGCACGCTGGGCCGAGCGCTGGCATCGGCTGAAGTCCGAGCACGACGCGCTCGTGGCCCGCATCGCCGGGCGCACCGGCTCCATCGCGGCCGTCTTCGACCGCATCTGCGACGTCCTGGTCACGCTCGGCTACCTCGAGCGCACCGAGCCCGCCGGCGGCTCCGGCACCGCGCTGACGGTGACCGACGCCGGACGCTGGCTGCGCCGCCTGTACGCGGAGAACGACCTACTGCTGGCCGAGTGCCTGCGCCGCGGCGTGTGGGACGAGCTGGACCCGCCGCAGCTCGCGGCCGCCGTGTCGGCCCTCGTCTACCGCTCGCGCCGGGACGAGGAGGTCGAGCCGCGCGTGCCCGGGGGACCGGAGAGCCGCCTGGGACGTGCGCTCGACGCCGCGGTGCGGGCGTGGTCGGAGCTCGAGGACCTGGAGCACGCGCACCGCCTCGAGACGATCCAGCCGCTCGACACGGGCCTCGTCGAGCCCATCCACCGCTGGGCCGCGGGCCGCAGCCTGGACGCCGTCCTGCGCGGCGGCGACCTCGCCGCGGGCGACTTCGTGCGGTGGGTCAAGCAGGTCGTGGACGTCCTCGACCAGATCGCCGGCGCGGCCCCCACGGCACGACTGCGCACGACGGCCGACCGCGCGGTGACGGCGCTGCGGCGCGGGGTGGTGGCCTACTCGGCGGTCTGAGGCCGGCGGCGGGCCTAGGGTGTGCGGATGTGACCTCGACCCTCTACCGGCACGGCGTCGTCCACTCCCCGTCGGACCCCTTCGCCGAGGCGCTCCTCGTCGAGGACGGCACCGTCGCCTGGCTGGGCTCGGACGACACCGCGGACGGACTGGTCGCCAGCGTCGACGAGGTCGTGGACCTCGACGGCGCGCTGGTGGCCCCCGGCTTCGTCGACGCCCACGTCCACGTGCTCGAGACGGCGTTCGCGGCGCGCGGCGTGGACCTGTCGCCGCGCGGCGGTGTGCACAGCCTCGCCGACGCGCTGACCGCGCTGTCCCGCGCCGCCGCGGCACGCGTGACCGGCGACCGTCGTCCCCTCCTGGGTGCGGGCTGGGACGAGCGGGAGTGGCCGGAGGGGCGGCCGCCGACGCGGGCCGAGGTGGACGCCGTGGCGCCGGGCCTGCCGGTGTACCTCGCCCGGGTCGACGTCCACTCGGCCGTCGTGTCGACCCCGCTCGCGGAGGCCGCCGGGCTGCGCGGCCTGCCGGGCTGGAGCGAGGACGGACGCGTCGAGCGGGACGCGCACCACGCGGCCCGCACGCTCGCCCGCCACGTCGACGGGGCCGAGCGCACCACGCTGTACCGGGAGGCGCTCACCGCGGCAGCCGCGGCCGGGATCGTCGCCGTCCACGAGCAGTCCGCCCCCTCGATCGACACGCGCGAGGGTCTGCGCGAGCTCCTCGCCCTCACCGCCGACCCCGCCTCGGCCCTTCCCCTGGTCGTCGGGTACCGGGGGGAGCGATGCGTCACCGTGGACGACGCGCGCGAGCTCCTCGCCGACCTGCCGGGCCTGACGGGCATCGGCGGGGACCTCAACGTCGACGGCTCGATCGGCTCGCGCACGGCCGCCCTGCGTCAGCCGTACGCCGACGCCCGCGACACCCGCGGCCACCTGTACCTGACCGCCGAGGAGATCGCGAACCACGTCACCGCGGTCACGCGCGCCGGTTCGCACGCGGCGTTCCACGTCATCGGCGACCGCGGGCTCGACGAGGTGCTGCTCGGTCTGCGCGCCGCGGCCGACGTGGAGGGCACCGCGGCCGTCGCCGGCGCCGGGCACCGGCTGGAGCACGCCGAGATGGTGGACGCCCCCTCGCTCGCCCAGATGGTGCTGCTCGGGCTCCGCCTGTCCGTGCAGCCCGCGTTCGACGCCGCATGGGGTGGCGCGGACGGCATGTACGCCGCGCGCCTCGGCTCGGGCCGCGCCGCGTCCCTCAACCCGTTCGCCGACCTCGCGGCGGCCGGGATCCCGCTCGCGCTCGGCTCCGACGCGCCCGTGACCCCCCTCGACCCGTGGGGCGGCGTGCGTGCCGCGGCGCACCACCACGAGCCGGACCAGCGCGTGTCGGTGCGCGCCGCGTTCCGTGCCGCGACCCGCGGGGGCTGGCGGCTCGCGCACCTGGACCACACGGGTGCCGGCGAGGTGCGCGTGGGGGCACCCGCGCACCTGGCGGTGTGGCGCGCGGAGCACCTCGTGGTGCAGGCGTCCCGCACGTCGACGTGGAGCGCGGACGCACGGGCCGGGTCCCCGCTGCTGCCCGACCTGTCGCCGGGCGCGCCCGCCCCGCGGTGCGTGCGGACGGTCCGCGCGGGGGTCGTGCTCCACGACGAGCTGGACTGACGACCAGGACGCCGCCTGGGCCGATCGGGTGAAATCGTCGTTTCACCCGAGGGCCCGGTGAGAGGTCTCCGTCACGCGCCCGCAACACGATGCACGACACGCGCGGCGACACGCCGGGCCGCCCGACGCGTACCCGACGAATCGGACCCGCCTGACCAGCGGTGAGGCCGCTGACCTGCTGGGACGCCCGTCTTGACACCTCGGGCGCGGGCGGGGGTAGGTTCACTGGTGGCTTGCCGACGTCGGCACCACAGGGGGGCCACCGACTTCTCGTCGGGTGCCGCTCGGCACGAGCTCCGGCCGGGCCCGCGCGCTCAACAGACAACGGCAGGACGCAGTCCTCGCCGGTACGAAGGGCGCGCGGGCCGGTCGGTCGGGGGCACCGGGCCGGGTCGGCCCACGAGGGACACCGCGGCCCGGTGCGTCCGTGACGCGCCTCACGGCCCGCGGCCCGACGGGGCCGTCAGGTCGCTGACGTACCCTGACGCGGTGCCCTTGCCACCTCCCGCCCGATGGGTGACGCTGCTCCTCGCGGCGGCGGGCGGGCTGCTGACGCGCACGGCGTTCCCCGACCCCGGCTGGTGGGGTGCTGCCTACGTCGGCGTCGCGCTCCTGTACCTGGCGCTGCGGCGCGACAGCGCCCGGTGGAACGCCCTCGTCGGGCTCGTCTGGGGCCTGGCCTGCTTCGGCCCGATGATCACCTGGGCGCACGAGGCCGTCGGGGTCGTCCCGTGGGCCGCGCTGACCGTGCTCGAGGCCGGCTTCGTCGCGCTGTTCGGCGCGGCCTGGGCATGGGCGCGGCGCGGCCACGCGGTGTGGCGCAGCGGCGCGTGGCAGCTCGCGGCGTTCGTGGTCCTGTGGGTCGGGGTCGAGGAGCTGCGCTCGGCGTGGCCGTTCGGCGGCTTCCCGTGGGGCCGCCTCGCGTTCTCCCAGGCCGACTCGCCGCTGGCCGCGTTCACGTGGCTGGGCGGCACCCCGCTGCTGAGCGCCGCGGTCGCGGCCGTCGGCGTGCTGCTCGCGCGGGCGCTGCTGGCCGCGCGGCGGGTGGCGCTCGGGCGGACCCTGGGCGCGCTCGCCGCGATCGCCGCGGTCGTCGTGGGGGCCCTCGCGGTCCCGCTCGACACGGGCGCGGAGGACGGCACCCTGCGGGTCGGCGCGGTGCAGGGGAACGTGCCCGAGCCGGGCCGTCTCGACGCCTTCGGGCAGCGGCGGCAGGTGCTGGACAACCACGTCGCCGGGACGCGCGCGCTGCTCGACCGCGTGGCCCCCGGCGAGCTCGACGTCGTCCTGTGGCCGGAGAACGGCTCGGACATCGACCCCCAGGTCGACGCCGAGGCGGCGGGCCTCATCGACGGCGCCGCCCGCGACGTGGGGGCGCCGTTGCTGGTCGGCACCGTCGAGTACCCGGAGTCGGGCGGGCGGTGGAACACCGCGGTCCTCTGGCAGGCCGGCACGGGCGTCGTCGCGACCTACTCCAAGCAGCGGCCCGCGCCCTTCGCGGAGTACATCCCGATGCGCTCGTTCGTCCGCCACTTCTCGTCGGCGGTCGACCTGGTGACGCGCGACATGCTGCCGGGCACGGAGCCGGGTGTCGTCCCGCTCGAGTCGCCCCGGCTCGGTCGCACCGTCGTGCTCGGCGACGTCATCTGCTTCGAGGTGGCGTACGACGGCCTCGTGCGCGAGGCGGTCCGCGAGGGCGGTGAGGTCCTCGTCGTGCAGACGAACAACGCGTCGTTCGGCTGGACCGACGAGTCGACCCAGCAGCTCGCGATGTCGCGGCTGCGCGCGATCGAGCACGGGCGGGCCACGGTGCAGATCTCGACGGTCGGTGTGAGCGCCGTCATCGCGCCGAACGGCGCCGTGACGCAGAGCACCGACCTGTTCACCGCGGCGCAGATGGTCGCGACGCTGCCGCTGCGCACGTCGCTCACTCCCGCGGCGCGGCTGGGGGAGTGGCCCGCGTGGGCGTTCGACGCACTCGCGCTGTGCGTGGTCGCGGCGGGCATCGCCGGCGCCCACCGGCTGCGCCGCGAGGACCGTCCCGACGCCGCCTGACGCCACGCCCGCCCGAGCCCGGACAGCACGACGCCCCCGGGTCGTTGTCACCGGGGGCGTCGGGGATCGCGGGGTCAGGCGCTGCGGCGCAGCTTGCCCGCCCGGAGCAGGTCGAGCCGCTCGTCGAGCAGCTCCTGGAGCTCGTTCACCGTGCGGCGCTCGAGCAGCATGTCCCAGTGCGTGCGCGGCGGCTTGCCGGCCTTCGCCTCGGGCTTGGTCGCGTCCCGCAGCAGGGCCTCGGCGCCGCAGCGGCACTCCCAGACGACCGGTACGTCCGCCTCGACCGAGAACGGCAGGATGATGGTGTGCCCGTTGGGGCAGTCGTAGTACGCCTGGAGACGCGGGGCGAAGTCGACACCCTGCTCCGTCTCCATGCTGTGGGACCCGATGCGCATCCCGCGCAGGGACCTGTTGGCCATGTGGGGACCTCCGTGCCGTTGTGCGGCCGTCGTGCCTGATGCTTCCTGGTGTCTCAACGGGGGCGTGGACGGCGATGTTCCTGCCCGCCGTGAAGGTCTGGTGAAACCACTCTGACCCAGGCACGCGGCGAGCGCGCGCGGAACCGCGTGGGACACCGGCCCCGCCGCCGCGCGGGCCCGGGTGCTGCCGGGCAGCGGCGACGGGCCGCGTCGCACGACGCGCCTGGCGCGACCGGGTCCGCGGGACGCGCCTAGGCTGCCGAGGTGACCATGACCTACCGCCGCCTCGGCGACTCCGGCCTGACCGTCTCCACCGCCGGCCTCGGCTGCAACACGTTCGGCGCCACGCTCGAGCCGGACGGCGTCGCGTCCGTGGTGCACGCCGCGCTTGACGCGGGCGTCACGTTCTTCGACACGGCCGACGTCTACGGCGGCACGCCGGGCCAGAGCGAGGAGCTGCTGGGTGCGGCCCTGCGGGGCCGCCGGGACGACGTGGTCGTCGCGACGAAGTTCGGCATGGACGTGCAGGGGCTCAACGGCGCCGACTGGGGCTCGCGTGCGTCGCGGCGGTACGTCCGCCGCGCCATCGAGGGCTCGCTGCGCCGGCTCGGCACCGACCACGTCGACCTGTACCAGCTGCACCGGCCCGAGCCGGAGACGCCCGTCGAGGAGACGCTCGCCGCGCTGCAGGAGCTCGTCGACGAGGGCAAGGTGCGGTACATCGGGTCCTCCAACTTCGCGCCCTGGCAGGTCGTCGACGCCGACTGGGCGGCCCGCACCGCGGGGACGACCCCGTTCGTGTCGGCGCAGAACCGGTACAACCTCCTGGACCGCGGGGCGGAGGCCGAGCTGGTCCCGGCGGCCGAGCACGTGGGCGTCGGCATCCTGCCGTACGTGCCGCTCGCGTCCGGGCTGCTCACGGGCAAGTACCGGCGCGGCGAGGGCGCACCCGCCGGCTCGCGCCTCGAGCGCATGCCGCAGCGCCTCCAGGGGGCCGACTTCGACCGCATCGAGGCGCTCGCCGCGCTCGCCGAGACCTGGGGCGTCGACCTGCCGACGGTCGCGCTCGGCGGGCTCGCGGCGCAGCCCGCCGTGGGCTCGGTGATCGCCGGCGCCCGCACCGCCGACCAGGTCCGCGCCAACGTCGCCGCCACGCTGTGGGAGCCGACGCTCGAGCAGCTCGCCGCCATCGACGACGCCTCACCCAGCCCCGCGGCCTGACGCGGTCCACCGGGCACGGGCCGGCCCCTGGCCGACCCGCGCCCGGGCGTCAGACGGCGAGCACGCGCGCGCGGTGCTCGCCGATGGCCACGACGGCGCTGACCGTCAGGTCGCGGTCGGTCGCCGCGAGCACGAGCGCGTGCGCCCACGCCCGCTCGAAGGAGCCCTGGTCCCCGCCGGCGGCACGCACCACCGCGACGACCGCGCTGCCCCCGGGCGCCTCCCGTTCGAGCACCGAGGCCAGCACGTGCACGACCTGGCGCGCCGCCGCCGGGTCGGGCCGCAGCGGTACCTCCGACAGCGGCAGCACGACGGGGAGCAGGCGGCGCTCCGCGTCCAGGAGCGCGAACCAGAGCGCCGGCGGCCCGGCGCGCTCGGGTCCGACGAGCCGGAGCATCAGGTCGAGCGCCGCGGCGGCGTCCGGCACGGCGACGCCCGGCGTGGCGGCGTCGGCCAGGTCGTCGTCCGGTCCGGACGCGGCCCAGGGGAGGGGGCCGGCTCCCGGTCCGCCCCGCGGGTGCGCCGGCGCTGCCGGGGCGCGGGACGGGGGACGGTCGGTGTCGGGTGCGCTGCCGGCCGGCTGCGGCTCGTCGGTGGCGGTGTCGGGGACGGTGTCGGGGACGGGGTCGGGCGCGTCGGCGCCGTGGGGATCGGTCATGGCGGGGGAGCGTCACGTGTGCTCGCCGGTGCCCGTCGGGGGTGCACCGTGCGGACGGGGACGAGGGGGTGCGAACAGCGGGCTGGGGTCGGCTCGGCGACGCGGGATGTCGGAGGGTGCCGGTACACCGGAGCCGTCCCGTCCCAGCGAGCAACCCGAGGAGCACGCCGTGCGCATCGTCGTCAGCACGCCCACCGGCCAGGTCGGAGCACGCGTCGTCAGCCGTCTGCACCGTGCGGGGGAGCGGCCCGTCCTGCTGGTCCGCGACCCCGACCGGCTCACCTCCGAGGTGCGCGCCCGGAGCGAGGTCGTCGTCGCCGACCTCGCCGACGCCGACGCCGTCGTGGCGGCGACGGCCGGCGCGGACGCCCTGCACTGGGTGGTGCCGTCGACGGGGGACGACCCGCTCGCCGCCTACGACGCGTTCGGCGCCGTCGCGGCGACCGCCGTGCGGACGAACCGGGTGCCGAGGGTCGTCCTGCAGAGCAGCGTCGGGGCCGAGGCGCGCGGCGGCTTCGGGGAGATCGACGGGCTCGGCCGCGTCGAGGAGCACCTGGACGGCACCGGGGCGAGCGTGACGCACCTGCGCTGCGGCTACTTCTTCAGCAACGTGCTCATGGACCTCGAGGCCCTGCGGTCCGGCGTCGTCGCCACCCAGCTGCCGGTGGAGCAGCGCATCCCGTGGGTCGCCCCGGACGACGTGGCCGACGTCGCGGCTCTTCGCCTGCTGTCGACCGCGTGGTCGGGACGCACCACGCAGGGCGTGCTGGGCCCCGAGGATCTGTCGGCGGGCGACGTCGCCCGCACGCTGTCCGAGCTCATCGGACGCGAGGTGCGCGCCGAGCAGGTCCCCGACGAGGTCGTCGCGGCGCAGCTGCGGTCGTTCGGCGTGCCCGAGCCCCGCGTGGACGCGATCGTCGGCATGGCACAGGGCTTCCGCACGGCGTTCGTCCCGGAGGACCCGCGCGACGACGTCAGCACCACGCCCACGACGTTCCGGGCGTGGGCGTCCCAGGAGCTCGTGCCGCTGCTCGCCGCAGGGTGAGCGGTGCCGTGACGCCTGCGGTCAGGCGGGTACGAGCAGCGGGACCGCGACCACGACGACGAGCGCGACGAGGAGCAGCAGCGCGAGGACCGCGACCAGCGCCGTCACGCCGGGACGGGCGCGCCAGGCGGCGACGAAGCGGGGATCGACCGCACGCAGCTGCGCGGGCGTGATCCGGTGCGGGAACGGGGTCACCGGCACACCGCGCGAGGCGAGGTCGTGCGCCAGCGAGGTGAGCTGCGCCTGGTCCCACATCGCGCCGACGAGGTGCACGAGCGGCCCGCTGCGCCCCGCGAGCACCAGGTGGTGGCCGGTCACGGCGCCCATCGGCATGTCCGTCACCATCGCGACGGCCGCCACGTCGGACGCGGTGAACCGCCGGTCGCCGCGGAACGACCAGACCGTGTACGTGCCGTCACCGAAGACGATCCGGGACCGGCGCGCCCTCACGATGGACAGCACCACGGCCAGCACCGTCAGGACGACGCCCAGGAGCACGTGGACGAGCCCCTGTGCCGTGCGGCCGGCGAGCAGCAGGAAGCCGCCGAGGCCGAGGCCCAGCAGCAGCCCCGGGACGACGGCCGGCGGCACGTTCGTGCGGATCACGCGGCGACGGGCCTCGGGCGTCAGAGTCAGCTCGACCACGCGCGCATCATGCCAGCGCCGGTCACGTCCGGACCCGACCCGCAGGCCTCGGACGCGCACCGTCCGCCGGCACGACCCACCCCGGAGAGCGACCGGTGCCGCCCCGGGGACGGGACCTGCCGCGGCGACCTCAGGCGAAGCCGCCGCTGCTGTGGAGCAGCTGTCCGGTGATCCAGCCGCCCTGGGCCGAGCAGAGGAAGGTCACGAGGTCGGCGGTGTCACTCGGCGTGCCGAGACGGCCCAGGGGAGTCTGCCGCGTGCCGGCAGCGCGTGCGGCCTCGGTCATCCAGCCGGTGTCGATCGGGCCGGGGTTGATGACGTTGGCGCGGACCCCGAGATGCGCGAGCTCGGATGCGGCGGCCAGCGTGATGCGGTCCAACGCGGCCTTGCTCGCGCCGTACGGCAGGTTGCCGACCGTGTGGTCGGACGTCAGCGCGATGACCCGCCGTCGTGCGTCCTCGCCCTCGGCGCGCTCCGCGAACGCACGGATGAGCAACCACGTGGCTCGGGCGTTGACCGCGAAGTGGCGGTCGAAGCTCTCGACCGAGGTGTTAAGGATCCCGCTGGCGACCGACTCGCAGTGACACATCACCAGCGCCTGCACCCCACCCAGGGCCTGCACGGCACCGTCGAGCACCTGGTCCGCAGCCAGCGGGTCCGCGAGGTCGGCCTCGATCGCCACCGCCTCCGCCCCGGCGGCGCGCAGCTCGTCGGCGATCGCGTCGGTGGCCCCCGGTTCACCGCCCCACGGCATGCGGGTGTCGTAGGCGGAGTAGTACGTGAAGGCGATGTCCCAGCCGCTCGCCGCCAGCCCGCGGGCGACACCGGCGCCGATGCCCCTGGTGCGGCCCACCCCGGTGATCAGGGCGACCGGGCGGCGACCGGCGTCGTCGTAATCCTGTGTCATCCGTCCAGTGTCGTCGGCACGCGCCGTGCCGGCGACGTCATTGGCGCGTCGCGACTCGGGAGGCCGCATGCACGACGAGCAGGTCGCGGGTGCAACGTCACGTGCACCACGAGCGAGCCTCACACGTCATCTCGAGCCCCGTAAAGGCCCGTGATGGGCGGCGTCCGGCACGTCGAGCCCCAGCTGAGAACCCCGTCTGCAGCCCCTCCGCGTAACGCCGATAATGTGCATTATGTCAGACCGACGGAACAGGCGCCCTGCGCAGCTGGCAGACCCGCCCTCCCTCGCGACCCGTCAGGGACTGGCCGCGAGCCCCGCCACGTCGACCCGCCGCTCGTAGCGCTCCTCGACGCGGTCCGGGTCGCGCGGCAGCGCCTGACGCTCGCCGGTGCGCACGAAGCCGGCACGCACGTACAGGTCGACGGCCGACGCGTTGTCCTCGACGACCCACAGCGAGACCGTGCGCGCACCGTCGTGCGCCGCGGCGCGCACGACGGCGTCGAGCAGCGACCACGCCACGCCCTGGCGGCGCACCTCCGGCGCGACCCACATCTGCTGCACGTGGCGGTCGTCCTCCGGCGAGCCCGGCTCCCGGATCATCGACACGAGCCCTCGCGGCGCACCGTCGTCGTCGACGGCCACCCACGTCGGGCTCGTGCGCAGGCGCATGCGCCAGTGCGACTCGACGAATCTCTCCTCGCGCGCGAGGGACGACCCGAACACCTCCGGCGACTCGCGCAGGGCCCGGAGCCGGACCTCGCGCACCAGCGCCCAGTCGTCCTCGACCACGGCTCGGATCTGCATCCCGCAAGGATGCCCTACCCGTGGGCCGGCGACGGTCAGCCGACCTCGCGCGCCGTCGGTCCGTCCTCGGGCCGCGACTCCCCCAGGCCGTCCACGGCCTCCAGGTCGGCGGCTGCCCTGCGCTCGTCCCCGTGGCCGGCAGGGTCCGGGCGGCTGCGCGCCAGGTCCGCCGCCTCCTCCTCGGGCCGCGGCGGGACCGTCTCGTCCTGCTCGAGCGTCGGCACGTCCGGGTTCTCGGTCACGGTGCGCTCCTTCCGTCCTGGGACGACGCTAGCCAGGACGACGGTCCGCGGCGACCGCAGCAGCACACCGGACCGACCCGCGCCCCGACCCTGCGCCGGCGACGCGACCCCGGGGGCCGCTCCCCCGCCGCTGCCGGCGTCCGGCAGGTGCTGGACGCGCCGTAACGGGTGCTGAGGCCCCCTCGCGCGGCGCCGCACGACGAGACGCGATGGACGACGCGCCCGCACGGCGTTTCGTGCGCGGTGCGGTGCCCGGCTACCGTGGCGCCCGTGCTGGTCCTCGGTGTGTGCAGCCTCAAGGGTGGTGTCGGCAAGACCTCGGTGACGCTGGGTCTGGCGTCCGCCGCCCTCGAACGGGGTCTGCGGACGCTCGTGGTCGACCTCGACCCGCAGGGTGACTCGACGATGGCGCTCGGGGCCGCCGGCGCCGCCCCGGGCGACGTCGCGTCGGTGCTCGACGCCCCGTCCGGCGAGACGCTCGCCGCCGCGACCGCGCCGTCGAGCTGGTCCGGGCAGGGCCTCGACGTGCTCGTGGGCTCCGAGCGCTCCGTGCTGCACGACCGGGTGGACGACGACGACCTCGACCGCCTGCGCTACGCGCTGTCGTGGCTGGACGGCTACGACCTCGTCCTGATCGACTGCCCGCCGTCGCTCGGCGGGCTCACGCGCACCGGGCTGACCGCGTGCGACCGCGCCGTGGTCGTCACCGAGCCCGGCCTGTTCGCCGTCATGGCGGTCGGGCGCGCCATGCGCACGATCGACGAGCTGCGCCGCAGCGCCGCGCCGGCCCTGCAGCCCCTCGGCATCGCGGTGAACCGCGTGCGGGCGCGGTCCGTCGAGCAGGCGTACCGGCTGCAGGAGCTCCAGACGCTCTACGGCCCCCTGGTCCTCTCCCCCAGCATCCCCGAGCGCGCCGCCCTCCAGCAGGCGCAGGGGGCCGCGCAGCCGGTGCACGCGTGGCCGGGCGCGGCCGCCGCGGAGCTCGCCGACGTGTTCGACCAGCTCCTGGAGCGCGCGCTGCGCGCACCGCGCCGCTGACGCGACGACGCCCCGCCCGGGTCGTCCTGGGCGGGGCGTCGGTGGCCGGTCGCTCGAGCGGTCGGTGCTCTCAGCCGGCGGACCGTGCCTGACGGCGCAGCGCGAGCTCGTCCTGGGGTGCGGACGGCGTCTCGCCGTCCTCCTCCACGCGCTCGGTCGGCAGCTCCGCGAGGCTGCCCTCGACCTCGCGCCAGACCCGTCCGACGGCGATGCCGAACACGCCCTGCCCGCCCTGGACGAGGTCGATGACCTCGTCCGCCGACGTGCACTCGTAGACGCTCGCGCCGTCCGACATGAGGGTGATCTGCGCGAGGTCGTCCACGCCGCGCTCGCGCAGGTGGGAGACCGCGGTGCGGATCTGCTGGAGCGACACGCCCGTGTCCAGGAGCCGCTTGACGACCTTGAGGACCAGGATGTCCCGGAAGCTGTACAGACGCTGCGTGCCCGACCCGGTCGCGGGGCGGATCGACGGCTCCACCAGGCCCGTCCGGGCCCAGTAGTCGAGCTGCCGGTACGTGATCCCGGCGGCGCGGCAGGCGGTCGGGCCGCGGTAGCCGGTGGCGACGTCGAGATCGGGCAGGTCGTCGTCGAACAGGAGGCCTTGCGCACGCTGGGGGACGGCGCCGGCGTTCTCGGCGGTCTCGTTGCTCACCACGGGTGCCTCCCTCGGCGTCCGCGAGGCGGGCGCGCTGTTCCTGATCTGCTGCAACGCTAGGCCTGCACCGACACGTCCGCAACGAGCACGGACGGCGTGTCGCGCGGTGCGTGTCTCAGGTTCACCCTGAGGTCGAAGGTTGTCCCGCGCCGTACCTCACGCGTCCCGCCCGCCCGGCTCCTGCCCCGGCTCGCGCCCGGTCTCGAAGTCCTCGGCGGAGACCTGGTCCAGGAACTCGCGGAACTGCGCGAGGTCCTCCTCGCTGCCGGCGGGCCGCACCTCGACGCCGGCCAGCGCGACGACCTCCGCCGAGCACAGCACCGGGCACCCGAAACGCAGGGCGACCGCGATCGCGTCCGACGCGCGCGAGTCCACGCGCTGCCCGCCACGCAGCACCAGCGCGGCGTGGAACACGCCGTCCTCGAGCCGGGTGATCTCGACGCGGGTCACGGGTGCACCCGCGGCGAGGAGCGCGTCGCGCAGCAGGTCGTGCGTCATCGGACGCGGCGGCACGATGCCCGCCTGCGCCGCCGCGATCGCCGACGCCTCGGCCGGCCCGATCAGGATCGGCACGAGGAGCGCCGAGTCGGGGTCGAGCAGGAGCACGACGATCTCGTCGTCGGCCAGGTGCGTGCGCACACCGACGACCTCCACCGGTACCAGCTCGGGATCGTCCGCCACGTGACCACGCTACGACGCCGTCGCTGCGGCGTCTGCCCCAGCGGTGAGGACGGCGCGTCGGGCGGCACCGCGGCTCAGGGCGCGAGGTCCGCGACGGACGAGCGCAGCAGGGCGGTGTGCATCTGCCCGCACAGCTCCCCCACCTCGGCCGCGAGCGTGCCCGCCCGGGCGCGCGCCGAGACGCTGCGCTGCCCGCGCCACGGGGCCACGACCTGCTCGACCAGGTCCGCCTGGCGGTCGGCGGCCGCACGGAAGGCGCGCAGGTGGCGAGGGTCGATGCCGTGCTCGCCGAGCGCCGCGGCGGCCACGACGACGTCCCGCGCCCACGCGTCGAAGGCGCCCCGGTGGTCCGGGCGCAGCACGCCCAGGGCCACCAGCTCCTCGACGAGGCCCGGTGCCACGCCCGCGTCCTGGGCGAGCCGCTCGGCCGTCATCCGTCCGGGCGTGCGGGCGACACCGTCGCTCGTGGCCAGGCGCGCGCGCGGCGGCGCAGCGTCCTCGTCCTCCGCGCCCGCGTCCAGGGCGGCGAGCCGCTCGCCGATCACCTTGAGCGGCATGTAGCGGTCGCGCTGCTGACGCAGCACGAACCGCAGCCGCTCGACGTCCGCCGGGGAGTACTGGCGGTACCCGGACGGCGTGCGCACCGGCGCGACGAGCCCCTGCTCCTCGAGGAAGCGCAGCTTCGACGTCGTGACGGCCGGGAACTCCAGGCGCAGCGCGGCGAGCACGTCCGAGATGCGCATGCTGGCGCGCCGGGAGATGCCCCGCGGCCACGGCTCGGGCGCCGTGCCGTCCTCCGCCGCGCGGACGTCCTCCGACGCGGCGCGTGCGCGGACCGCACGCGCCGCGGCACCGTCAGGAGGCGTCACGGTGGGGGCTGGGGTGGAACGTCATGCGGTACTTGCCGATCTGCACCTCGTCGCCGGCGCGCAGCACGGCCTGGTCGATGCGGCTGCGGTTCACGTAGGTGCCGTTCAGCGAGCCGATGTCGCGGACGACGAACTGGTTGCCCTCGCGCACGAAGTCCGCGTGCTTGCGGGAGACCGTCACGTCGTCGAGGAAGATGTCGGCCCGCGTGCTCCGGCCGGCGGTCGTCCGCTCGGCGTCCAGCAGGAACCGCGCCCCCGAGCTGGGACCGCGCTGCATGATGAGGAGGGCGGACGTCGGCGGCAGCGCCTGCACGGCGGCCGCCTCGTCCGCGGTCAGGCCCACGCGCGCCGGGGCCTCCTGGTCGACCGGCGCGAGCGATCCGAAGCTGACGGTCGTGTCCGGCCCGTCGCCGCGGTACTCCGGCAGTCCTCCGGCCGGAGCCTGTCGATCGTCGCTCATGTGCACCTCCCGTGTCGGATGCGGGCGCGTCGCAGCTCCCGCCTCGACCCAGCCGTCGCGGGTCTCACCCTATGTGGTGTCGGCACGTCCGTGCAGCACGGTGAGCACCTGGGCGAGTGACGTCGCGCCCGGAGCGCGACCAGGTCAGCCGGCGTCCGGGACGGGCGTCGCGTAGACGGGGTCCGGCAGCTGGCGCAGGGCCGTGACGTCGACCCTCTCCAGCCGGTCCACCGTCCCCCGGCCGCCGTCGCGGCGGACCGTCGCCATCGCACCCCCGGGGATCTCGAGCGCGGTGGCGATGGTGTCCGGGTCGCCGATGACGACCCAGCGGTAGGGCGGGGACAGGGTGACGCCGTCGAGCACGATCGCCCCCGCCGTCCCCGTGAACGCGCTGCTCGCCGTCACCCGCATGTCGTTCAGCTGCACCGCCTCCGCACCGGCGTTCCGCAGCTCCTCGAGCACGTGGAGCATCGTCGCGGGCTTGATGCCGGGTTCCGACTCGTGCAGCGTCACGTGCACGCCCGGTCCCGTCGCCGGCAGGCGTCCGGTGAGGATGCCCTGCGTGGCGGCGTTGCGCCGGGCCGCGTCCAGGGCGGCCTGCTGGCGGTCGGAGCCCGAGAGCAGCTCGTCGCGCTCGCGCTGCAGGTCGGCCGCCTCGCGGGCGAGCTCGTCGGCGCGCGTCGTCGTCTCGTCGAGGAGGCGGACCAGGTCGTCCTGCCGCAGGGAGCCGAGCTGCGCGTCGGTCGTCTGCCGGACCTGCACGACCAGTGCGAGGCCGAGCAGCGCGCACAGCGCGGCGGCGAGCAGCTGCCCGGACGTGATGCGGGGGCGCATCGCGTGCCGCAGGCGGCCCCACGCCGACCGACCGGCGAGGGCCGCCTCGGGCTGCGCCGGTGCTGCAACCCGCTCGTCGGCGCCGCCCACCGGCACGGCGTCCTCGTCCGGGCCCCGCGGAGCAGGCGGCACCGGGACGTCGGCGGCCGGGACGACGGGCGCGTGAGGGTCGGCGGCTGCCGGTGTCGTCCCGCCCGGGGTGTCGGCACCGTCCACCACGGAGGCCTCCCGCACGTCCGGGGGCGGCTCGTCGTCCGGCGTCGGGTCCACGTCCGGCGTCAGGTCCACGTCCGGTGTCGGGTCCACGTGCGGCGTCGGCGCGTCGTCGGGCGTCGGCTCCCCGTCGGCTGCCTCGCCGTCGGCCGCCGGCTCGCCGTCCGCGCCCGTCGCGGGGACCGCCGTCTCCTCGCCGTCGGTCGCGGGGGCGACGCCCGGCGCGTCGTCGTCCCCGCGCGGGCCGCCGCGGGAGAGGTCGCCGAGCCCGAGCGGGTCCTGCGGGTCGATGACGGGCGCGTCGGGGTCCGACGCGGGCTCCTGCGGGTCCCGCGGCTCGTCGTCCGCGGGGCCTGCCGGCCGGTGCTCGTCGTGCGTCATGCCTTGAACAGGTGGCGTCGGATGGAGGCGGCGTTCGAGAAGATGCGGATGCCGAGCACGACGATGACCGCGGTGGTCATCTGCGAGCCGACGCCGAGCTGGTCGCCGAGGAAGACGATGAGCGCCGCGACCACGACGTTCGACAGGAACGACGTGAGGAACACCCGCTCGTCGAAGATGCCGTCGAGGAACGCCCGCAGGCCGCCGAACAGCGCGTCGAGCGCCGCGACGACGGCGATCGGCAGGTACGGCTGCAGGTTGGCGGGCACCGTCGGCTCGATCAGGAGCCCGGCGACCACGCCGAGCACGAGCCCGATCACCGCGATCACGAGCCCTCCCCTCCGTCAGGACGGACCGACACTGCCACACCCGACGACGCAGGCCCAAGACCGGCTGCTCCGTCCGTGCCGGTCTCGCCCGCCGTCGGCGAGACCTCCTCGGACGCGGCGGCGTCCTCCGGCACCCGTGCTGCGCGCAGCGTGGAGGACCCCGACGCCGGCAGATCCAGCTTCGACTGCGCGCTGACGTCGACGCCGATGCCGTACGTCGAGCGCAGGAAGGCGAGGTGCTGGCCGGCGGCGCCCCGGGCCAGGCCCGTCTGCAGCGCGACCGCGTCCCCGATCGCCTCCACCCGGAACGGGCTGACGATCGGGCGCATGTCGACGAGGACCGCCGCACCCGCGCTGCGGATCGCGGTGGTCGAGGTCAGCCGGGCGTCGTTGATCGCGACCGCCTCGGCACCGGCCGCCCACAGGCCGTTCGCCAGCACCTGCAGGTCGATGTCCTGCACGCGCCCCTCCGGGTCCGGCTCCTCGCCCGCCGAGACCTGGGGGTCCGTCAGGACAATGCGCAGGCCGGGACCGGTGACGGGCAGCCGCCCGGCCGGCACGGCGTCCTGCTGGAGCTGGGCGAGAAGCGCCGGGTCCTCGCTGGACGCGGCCGCGGTCTGGAGGGCGGCGATCTCGGCCGACAGCCGGGCGTTCCCCTCCCGCAGCTCCTCGGCGCGGACCGTGCGCTCGCGGATCTCGTCCTCGAGCAGCGTGCGGGCCTCGACGACCGCGGGCGGCGGACGCCGCAGGGCGCTCGCCGCCGACGTGGCCCCCGCCCCCAGCACCACCGCGAGCACGAGGAGCGCCGCGGCGCCGCGGGCGGTCCGGCGCGGCGCGAGCCCGGCCGCCCGCCGGTCGGCGACCTCCTGGTAACCGGGGTCCAGCGGCCGTCGGTAGGTCTCGTTGATCAGCGTCATCGACGCGTCGGCGGCGCGGGCCGGCCCCGGCTGCGCGTGCCGCCGGTTCACCGCGTCGCCGCCCGCTCGAGCCGGCGCTCGCGGCGCAGCACCGACGCGGCCTGCACCAGGTAGAGCCCGCCGGCGAACCAGTACAGGGCCACGCCCCACACCGCGCACGCCCAGCCGAGGACGCCGGCGGCCTGGCCGAGGGCGGACTGCCACTGCGACAGCAGCAGCAGCGGGAACGCGTACAGCAGCACCATGGTCCCGGCCTTGCCCGCCAGGTGGACGCGCAGCGGCGGGTAGCCGGCACGCGCGAGGACGACGAGCATCCCGGCGAGCACGAGGTCCCGCGCCGCGAGGACGACGACCAGCCACACGGGCACGATGTCGCGCCACGCGAGGCCGACGAGCGTGACGAGGATGAACAGGCGGTCGGCGGCCGGGTCCAGCATCTGCCCGAGCCGGGTGACCTGGTGCATGCGGCGCGCCAGGACGCCGTCGAGCCAGTCGCTCGCCCCCGACACCGCCAGCACGAGCAGGGCCCACGCGTCCTCGCCGCGCGCGACCAGCACGGCGAACACCGGGACGAGCAGCAGCCGCACCAGGCTGATGACGTTGGGGACGGTGAGCACGCGCGCGCTGACCGCCGGCTCCTCCGCCACACCTTCCCCCGTCGTCGTCCTGACCGCGATCCTATGCGCACCTGCACGGACGCCCGTCAGCGACGCTCCGGCGGTGACCCGGACGGGCGGCGGACGGCGGGCGCCGGTGGCAGGCTCGGGGCATGAGCGCCGCCGTCGACCCGGACGTCGTCGACCGACTCCTGCGCACGCCCGCGACCTGGGCCGTGGTGGGCCTGTCGACGAACCGGGCGCGAGCCGCGTACGGGGTGGCCGCCTACCTGCAGCGCCTCGGGCACCGCGTCGTCCCCGTGCACCCGAGCGCGCCCACCGTGCACGGCGTGCGCGGCGTCCGCCGGCTGGACGAGCTGCCCGAGCCGCCCGACGTCGTCGACCTGTTCGTCAACAGCAGCATCGCGGGCGGGGTCGTGGACGAGGCCGTCGCGGTCGGGGCGCGTGCGGTGTGGCTGCAGCTCGGGGTCGTCGACGAGGCGGCGGCGGCCCGGGCGCGCGCCGCCGGTCTCGACGTCGTCATGGACCACTGCCCGGCGATCGAGGGGTCCCTGCGCGGGCTCGGCTGAGCCCTGTGCGCGAGGTCACCGCGGCCCGTTCCCCCGCCGGGGCGGTGGAACGGGTAACCTGGACGGGACATCAGGAGTCGTGTCGCGTCCCCGCGCGGGACGGTGAGCCCCTCGGGCCGCCGTGTGCCGCCGATGCGTGTCGGACCACCCGAGCGGTGGTCCAGGTGTGGGTTTACGGGGCGAGCGACGTCGAAGGACGCCTTCCGGGCGGCCCCCGTCTCCCCCCTCCGACCGAACGGTCCCCTTGTGAGCACCTCTGTGTCCTCTCCCCTGCCCACCGCCGAGTCCCCGAGCGGCCCGACGTTCGCCGACCTCGGCCTGTCCGACGAGCTCCTCACGGCCGTCACCGGCCTCGGGTTCACCTCGCCGACGCCGGTGCAGGCCGCCACCATCCCCGCCCTGCTCGAGGGCCGCGACGTCGTCGGCGTCGCCCAGACGGGCACCGGCAAGACCGCCGCGTTCGGCCTGCCGCTGCTGCAGCGCGTCGACCCGTCGCTGCGCGCCGTGCAGGTCGTCGTCCTGACGCCGACCCGCGAGCTCGCGATGCAGGTCGCGGACGCGATCACCTCGTTCGCCGAGCACCGCGAGGGCCTGCAGGTCGTCGCCGTGTACGGCGGCTCGCCCTATCTGCCGCAGCAGCGCGCCCTCGCGCGCGGCGCCCAGGTCGTCGTCGGCACGCCCGGCCGCGTCATCGACCACCTCGACCGCGGCACGCTGAAGCTGCAGGACGTGCGCTTCCTCGTCCTCGACGAGGCCGACGAGATGCTGCGCATGGGCTTCGCGGAGGACGTCGACCGCGTGCTGTCGCAGACGCCCGCCGGCCGGCAGGTCGCCCTGTTCTCGGCCACGATGCCCGCGCCCATCCGCCGGGTCGCCGACCAGCACCTGACGAATCCGGTCGAGGTCGCCGTCGCCCGGCAGTCCTCGACGGTCACCGCGATCACTCAGCAGTACGCGGTCGTGCCGCACCGGCACAAGGCGGGGGCGCTCGCACGGGTCCTCGCGGTCAGCGACGCCGACGCCGCGATCGTCTTCGTCCGCACCCGGGAGGCCGCGGAGGAGGTCGGGAACCTGCTCGTGCAGCGGCAGATCGCCGCCGCGCACATCTCCGGGGACGTCGCCCAGGCCGACCGCGAGCGGATCGTGGACCGGCTGCGCAGCGGCGCCCTCGACGTCCTCGTGGCCACGGACGTCGCGGCCCGCGGGCTCGACGTCGAGCGGATCGGGCTCGTGGTCAACATGGACGTCCCGCGCGAGGCGGAGACGTACGTGCACCGCATCGGCCGCACGGGCCGCGCCGGCCGCACGGGCGCGGCGCTCACGTTCGTGACGCCGGCCGAGCGCGGCAAGCTGCGCCAGATCGAGCGCACGACGCGCACCCCGCTCGTCGAGACGACGATCCCGTCGCCCGCGGAGGTCTCGGCGCACCGCGTCGCGCGCCTGCTGGGCCGCACGCCCGAGCGTCTGGCCGCGGGCCGGCTCGAGCTGTACCGCGACGCCATCGGCGCGCACCTGGCCGAGAACCCCGAGGTCGACGTGACCGACCTGCTCGCCGCGGTCGCCGCGCTCGCCGTCGGCGACGAGGGCCCCGCCCCCCGCACGGCGGAGGGCGACGACCTCGACGACGCGGTGCGGCGCGCCCGGGAGACGCCGGACGACGGCCGCGGGTCGGCGACCGGGCACGGCACTGCGGGTCGCCGGCGCGCGACCCCGGGCGGGCCGAGCGGACGGCCGCGGTACCGCGTGGCGGTCGGCCACCGGGACGGCATCCAGGCCGGCCAGCTGGTCGGCGCGCTCACCGGCGAGGGGGGCCTGCAGGGGTCCGACGTCGGCCGCATCGACATCTTCCACACGTTCGCGCTCGTGGACATCCCCGACGGCCTGTCGCCGGAGGCGGTGGACCGCATCGGTCGCGCCCGGGTCGCCGGGCGCCCGCTGCGGATCCGCGTCGACACCGGTCCGCGCGCCGACCGTCACCCGAGCCGCGGCGAGAAGGTCCGTCGCACGCACGCCTGACGCACGCACGCCCGGCGCACGCACGCACCACGGCCCGGCGACCCTCGAGGGTCGCCGGGCCGTGGCGTGTCCGGGTGGCGTGTCCGGGTCGGCGTCGTCAGCGCAGGACGGTGCCCCGCAACGGGTCCTGGCGCGTCTGCTCGCGCAGCAGCACGATGTCGGCCTCCCGCAGGACGTCCGCAGCGTCCCGCATGCCGCGGATGCTCCCGAGCACGCCGATCGCCAGGCGCGGGCCGATGTCGCGGCGCAGCCGCTCGAGCAGCTCCGCGAGACGCTGCGGCATGCCGCCGGCGCCGACGTCGTCGACGAGCACGGCGAAGTCGTCCTCGCCGATGCGTGCCGTCGTGTCCCCCTCGCGCAGGGGCCGGCGCAGCTGGCGCACGACCTCCCGGTGGACGTCCGGGGCGACGTCGGCCGGCTCGCGCACGACCGTCGGGGTGGGCTCGACCACGCGCACGAGCGCCAGCGCGCAGTCGTAGGCCGGTGACCGCCGCGTGCGCAGCAGGGCGGCGCCGAGGCGGTCGATGAACAGCAGCCGGTTGACGAGCCCGGTCTCGGGGTCGTGCAGAGCGTCGCGCTGGAGCGCCATCTCGGCCTCCTTGCGCTCGGTCACGTCGACCAGCGTGCCGACGAGACGAGCCGGACAGCCGGCGTCGTCGAGGACGGTGACGGCGCGGCAGAGCATCCACCGGTAGTCGCCCGAGGACGTGCGGACGCGGTGCTCGAGCTCCAGGGGCGTGCCGCACCCGGCGAGCTGGGCGGCGATCGCGGCGGACAGCTCGTCACGGTCGGCGGGGTGGACGCGCTCGAGCCACTCGGCCGGCTGGTCGCCGATGACGTCGTCGGCGTAGCCGAGGGTCTGCTTCCACCGGGGCGAGTAGTACACCGTGCCGGCCGACACGTCCCAGTCCCAGGTGCCGTCGTGCGCCGCCATGGACGCCAGGGCGTAGCGCTCCTCGCTCTCCCGCACCGTGTCGGCGAGGGCCCGCTCACGCGCCGCCGCCTGCTCGAGCGCCTTGCGCTGCTCGCGCAGCGAGGCCAGCAGCCGCTCCTGGTCGAGCGCGACCGCGAGCAGCGCGGCCCAGTGGTTGAAGCGGTCCCGCGGCTGCGTCGACCGCGTCTCGACGACCCCGTCGATGGCGAGCAGTCCCCAGTCGCTGCCGCCGAACGTCACGGGGACGACGAACGTCAGCTCGTTGGAGCCGACCGTGCCCGCCCGGGTCAGGGCCGCCGGCGGGAACTGGCTGGCCGTGGTCCGGACGCCGACCAGCCGCGAGAGCGTCCCGGTGGTGTCGTGGACGCCCACGATCTCCATCTCCCGGTCCCCCGGTCCGCGGTCGGAGCCGACCCACAGGCCCAGGCACGCGTGCCCGCGGACGCCCCGCGGGAGCCAGCCGAGCGCGCGAGGGCTCGCGCCGTCGCCGCGCAGGAGGTCCATGTCGACCTCGTACTGGTCGACGATCGTCCGCTCGAGCTGGCCGCTGCGCGCGAGCATCGCCCGGGTGCAGCCCTTCGTCACGGCGAGCAGGACGTCGGTCACCGCACGCCGCACCGCGCCGGCGTGGTGGGCGCGCGCCTCGGAGAGCGCTTCCACCTGTCGGCACTCGACGGCGCGCATCACCGTGACGGTCTGCTCGAGGGCCTCGGGGTGCGGCTGCAGCGCCGCGGTGAGGTCCGCCAGCCGGCCCAGTGCCGCGGCCGCGGGCGCGACCCCGCGCTCGGCCGCGGCCTCGACCGGCTCGACGACCGCGCGCCACCAGGCCTCCCGCGCGTCGGGCCCGGACCGCCGGACCGACGCCGATCCGGCCGGGCCGGCGAAGGCCGAGTCGGCGAGGCGCCGCACGAGGTCGGCGCCGGCGACGCCGTCGTCACCGACGCCGGCGACGGCCGCCGAGGTCACCTCGGTGCAGCCGCACGACTCGCGCACCACCAGCGTGGACGCCACGCGGTGCTCGCCGGGGGCCACCTCCTCGCCGCGCATCCGCGCGAGCAGCAGCTGCACGGCCTGCTCCCCCACGCGCCCGAAGTGCGCGTCGACGGTCGACAGCCGCGGGCTCACCCGGGCGCCGGAGTCGGCGTGGTCGAAGGCGACCACGGCCTGGTCCCGGGGCAGCACGAGACCGTGCGAGCGCAGGGCGCGCTGGAAGCCGACCGCGTTGCGGTCGGTCGCCGCGACGACCGCCGTGGTCGGGGTGCCGGCGGCGAGCATCCGCGCCGCCGCGTCGACGCCGCCCTGCTCCTGGTTGTCCGACGCCTCGTACCACCACGACTCGTCGGACTCGATGCCGTGCTCGGCGAGCGTCGCCCGGTAGGCGGCGAACCGCTCGCGCATGTCCCGCTGCGAGAGGTTGCCGAGGAAGCCGATGGCCGTGTGCCCGTGCCAGAGCAGGTGCTCGACCGCCTCGCGGACACCGCCGGCGTTGTCGGGCACGACGACGGGGTCGTCGGGGTGCACCGGGTCCTCGCTGACGAGCACGACCGGCACACCCCACTCGCGGACCGCGGCGAGACGCTCCTGGCTCAGGGACTTGCCCACGACGACGAGCCCGTCGACGGCGCCGAGCGCGACCGGTGTGTCGAGGACCGACTCGTCCGGGTAGCGCTCGCGGTCGAGGCCCGCGGGGTAGGTCTGCACCGCGACGACCCGGTGGCCTGCACCCCGCGCGGCACGGGCCACGCCCGCGATCAGGGCACCGAAGTAGAACCCGCCGACGACCGGGGACAGGACGCCGATCGTCCGACGGACAGTGGCGGGGACCCCGCGCCGGGCAGTGACCATGGAGCTACCTCGCCTACACCGTCGGAGCCGAGTTGATGCGATCTACCCACATCGGGCGCAAGACTAGGCGATCGTGGTCACTCCTGCACATGACAACGGCAAAGACGCCGTATCTCCGGCGACCGGCGCACAGCCCGTCGTCCCCGGCCCGGCGACTCGTCGCCCCACCATCACGGACGTGGCGCGCGCCGCCGGCGTGTCGATCGCGGTGGTGTCCTACGCGCTCAACGGGCGCCCCGGCGTGAGCGCCGCGACGCGTGAGCGCGTGCTGCGCGTCGCCGACGAGTTCGGCTGGCGCCCGAGCGCGGCGGCGCGCTCGATGCGCAGCGGGCCCCGCGCGGTGGGGCTCGTGCTCGACCGGACGCTCACCGGCCCGGTGGGCTACGGCGCCGACGTGCTCGAGCTCGTCGTGCCGCTCCAGGACGTGCTGCGCACGCGCGGCCTCGCGCTCGTGCTGCAGGTCGTCGACGACCTGGCCGCGGCGGTCTCCCTCTACGGCGAGTGGTGGGCCGAGCGGCGGTTCGACGTCATGGTCGTCACGGACGTGCGCACCGAGGACCCCCGGCTCGACGCGCTGCGCAGGCTGCGGATCCCGTCGGTCGTCGTCTCCTCGGGCGAGCCGAGCGGCGAGATGGCGATCCTCGGCGTCGACGACGAGGAGGCGACGTCCCGCGTCGGGCGCTACCTCATCGAGCTGGGGCACCGGCAGGTCGCCGTCGTGACGGGCCCGGACGCCCTGCAACGGACCCGGGCGCGCGTCGCCGGGCTCGGCCAGTCCGTGGGCGCAGGCGGTGGCGCCCTCGTGCACGAGGCGACCGCGGGCACCCCGGAGGGCGCGGCGGCCGCGTGCCGCCGGCTGCTGACCGGCGGCCGGCCGCCCACCGCGCTCGTGTTCGACACCGACCACATGGCCGTCGCGGCGCTGGACGTGGCGCGGCGCACGGGCCTCGCGGTGCCGTGGGACGTCTCGGTCGTGTCGCTGACCGACTCCCCCCTCTGCCGCCTCGCGACGCCGTCCATCACGGCGCTGCCGACGGTCCAGTCCGAGCTGGGGACGGCCGTGGGGCAGGCCGTCCTGCAGGTCCTCGACGGCCGGGCCGGAGCGGGTCCGCAGCTCCCGGTCGGCGGCCTCGCCGTTCGGGGCAGCACGGGGCCGCGGTCGCGCTGACCTGCGGGAACGCCGTCCGAGCGGCCGTCGCGGATGGTAACGATTCGGTAACGCGGCCCTGCCTAAACGGTTCGCCCAGGTCCCGGGCCGCACCGGCGCGTGATGGATTCCACGGCAGTCGTCGTGGACCCCCTGCGGCGGCCCGCACCCTGCCGCCGAGGGCCGGGTGCTCGGATCGACACCCGGAGGACACACGTGTCCACACACGGCAAGAGTTCGGTCGGACGGCGCCTGCGCGCCGTCGCGACCGCGGCGACGGCAACGGCGCTCGTCGCGGTGCCGCTGACGCTGGCGGGCACGACCGCCACGGCGGCCGAGCCGCACGTCGACAACCCCTACGCGGGCGCCAAGCAGTATGTGAACCCCACCTGGGCCGCGTCCGTTGAGAGCGCTGCCACGCGCGCCGGCGACGCCGCGCTGGCCGCCCAGATGCGCACGGTGGCCAAGCAGCCGACGGCCGTGTGGATGGACCGCATCAGCGCCATCACCGGCAACGCCGACGGCAACGGCCTGAAGTTCCACCTCGACGAGGCCGTCAAGCAGAAGACGGGCAGCCAGCCCCTCGTCTTCAACCTCGTGATCTACAACCTGCCCGGACGCGACTGCTTCGCGCTCGCCTCCAACGGCGAGCTGCCCGCGAGCGACGCCGGCCTGGCCCGCTACAAGACCGAGTACATCGACCCGATCGTCGACCTGCTGTCGGACCCGAAGTACGCGGACCTCCGGATCTCCGCGACGATCGAGCCCGACTCGCTGCCGAACCTCATCACCAACATCAGCGAGCAGAAGTGCCAGCAGTCGGCGCCCTACTACCGCGAGGGCGTCAAGTACGCGCTGGACGAGCTGAAGACGCTCGACAACGTGTACACCTACATCGACGCCGCGCACTCCGGCTGGCTCGGCTGGGACTCGAACGCCGGCCCGGCGGCCAAGCTGTTCGCCGAGGTCGCGCGCACGACCAGGAAGGGCTTCGCGTCGATCGACGGGTTCGTCACCAACACGGCGAACACGACGCCGCTGGCCGAGCCGTTCCTGACGAACCCCGACCAGCAGGTCGGCGGGCAGCCGGTCAAGGCCGCCAAGTTCTACGAGTGGAACCCCGACTTCGGTGAGCTCGCCTGGACGGCGCACCTGCACCGCCTGCTCGTCGCCGAGGGCTTCCCGGCCAGCACCGGCATGCTGATCGACACCTCGCGCAACGGCTGGGGCGGCCCCAACCGCCCGACGGCCGCGTCGACGAGCACGTCGCTCGACACCTTCGTCGACCAGTCGCGCATCGACCGCCGCGTCCACCGCGGCGCGTGGTGCAACCCGCTCGGCGCCGGCATCGGCGAGCTCCCGCGGGCCACGCCCGCCGGCGCCCCGGCCGCGGCGCACCTCGACGCGTACGTCTGGATCAAGCCCCCGGGCGAGTCGGACGGCGCGTCGAAGGAGATCCCGAACGACCAGGGCAAGAGCTTCGACCGCATGTGCGACCCGACCTTCGTGTCGCCCAAGCTGGCCAACCAGCTGACGGGTGCCACGCCGGACGCGCCGCTCGCCGGCCAGTGGTTCGAGGCGCAGTTCCGGACGCTGGTCCGCAACGCCCACCCGGTCATCCCGGCGGACGGCTCCACGCCGAACCCGACCCCCACGGCCACGCCGACGGCGACCCCGACCGCCACGCCCACGGTGACACCCACCGTGACGCCGACGGCCACGCCCACGCCCACGCCGACCCCGACGCGGACGAACACGCCGACGCCGACGCCCACCTCCGGGCCCGCCGCCTGCTCCGTGCGCTACACGGCGAACAGCTGGAACACCGGGTTCACCGCCTCCGTGCGGCTGACCAACACGGGCTCCAGCGCGCTGTCGGGCTGGACGCTGCGCTTCACGCTGCCGAACGGCAGCTCGGTGCAGCAGGGCTGGAGCGCCACCTGGGCCCAGTCCGGCCAGACCGTGACCGTGACGAACGCCGCCTGGAACGGCACGCTCGCCGCGGGTGCGTCGGTCGAGATCGGCTTCAACGGGTCGCACAGCGGCCAGGCGGGGACGCCGACCGGCTTCACGCTGAACGGCTCGCCCTGCGCGTCGGCCTGACCCACCCGGACGTCTGACGCGCCCCGCGCGTCCGGCGCCCACCGCGGGGCCCTCCCGGTCGTACCGGGAGGGCCCCGCCGCACGTCCGCGGCCTGCGACCGGCCGCGGGCGTTCGCGTCAGCGCGCCGCCAGCGCGTCGCCCAGGGCGGACAAAAGGTCGTCGACGTCCTGCGTGGTCGTGTCGAACGCACACATCAGGCGGACGGTGCCGTCGGTGGGGTCCCAGTCGTAGAACCGCCACCGCCGGCGCAGGGCCGCGGCGACGTCGGCGGGCAGGCGGACGAACACGGCGTTGGCCTCGGTGGGCAGCGTCACGTCGAGACCGAGCGCGTCGACCCCGGCCCGCAGGCGGTCCGCCATCGCGTTCGCGTGGGCGGCCGAGCGCAGCCACAGGTCCCCCTCGTACAGCGCGACGAGCTGGGCCGACACGAAGCGCATCTTGGACGCGAGCTGCATGCCGGACTTGCGCAGGTACCCCACGCCGTCGACGGCGGCCGGGTCGAGCACCACGACGGCCTCGCCGAACAGCAGGCCGTTCTTGGTCCCGCCGAGCGAGACGACGTCGACCCCCACGTCGGTGGTGAACGCCCGCAGCGGCAGACCCAGGCGTGCGGCGGCGTTCGAGAGCCGCGCGCCGTCGACGTGCACCCGCATGCCGAGCGCGTGCGCCTGGTCGACGAGCGCGCGGACGTCCTCCGGGCGGTACACCGTGCCGAGCTCGGTGGACTGCGTGAGGGACACGACGCCGGGCTGCGCCCGGTGCACGTCGCCGAAGCCGTGCGCCTGCCGCGCGACGAGCTCCGGCGTCAGGCGGCCGTCGGGCGTGGGGACGGTCAGGAGCTTGAGGCCGCCGACCCGCTCGGGCGCGGCGTTCTCGTCCGTGTTGACGTGGGCGCTCGCGGAGCAGATGACGGCGCCCCACCGCGGCAGCATGGCCTGCAGCGCCACGACGTTCGCACCCGTGCCGTTGAAGACGGGGTACGCCACCGCCGCGCTGCCGAAGTGCGCCCGGACGACGTCCTGCAGGTGGGCGGTGTGCGGGTCGTCGCCGTAGGCGGGTGCGTGCCCGACGTTCGCGGCGCCGAGGGCCTCGAGGACCTCGGGGTGGGCGCCGGCGTAGTTGTCGGACGCGAAGTGACGGGGGACGTGCGGGGTGCTCACACCCTCAGTCTCGCCCACGCGGACGCGTGCTCCGGCCCACGTGCGCGCTGGTCACGCGGGCGGCGCGCCGGACGCGGGCCCGTCGTGCGCGCGGCGCCGGGGACCGGCATGATCCGTGCAGCCCTGGACCAGGAGGAGGCGCCACGACCATGACCGGTCCCGCAGGCAGCACCCGTGCCACCCCGCCCGACGCGCCGGCGGCGACGCCGCCCGCCCGCGGCGACGACGGCCGGAACGAGACGTACATCGAGCGCATGGACCGCAACTGGAACGAGCTGCTGCAGGAGCTGCGCGTCACCCAGACGGGCGCGCAGATCCTCACCGGGTTCCTCCTCACGGTCCCGTTCCAGTACCGGTTCGACGAGCTGGACGACTACCAGCGGGCCACGTACCTCGTGCTGGTGCTCCTGTCGGCGCTCGCGACGATCCTCTTCGTGGCGCCGGTGAGCCTGCACCGCCTGCTCTTCCGGCGCCGGTTGAAGCCCCAGCTGGTGGACGCCGGGCACACGTTCGCGCGCGTGGGCCTCGTCGCGCTCGCCCTGACGCTCGCGGGCGTCACGATGCTGCTGTTCGACGTCGTCGTGACCCGCACCGCCGGATGGGTGGTGGGCGGGGCGCTGCTCGTGGTGATCGCGGTCGCGTGGCTCGTGCTGCCCCGCCTCATCGCGCGCCGGGCCGCGGCCGACCAGGAGGCCGGGCCCGTCTGACGCCGGACGCACGAGGGCCCCCGACCGTGACGGTCGGGGGCCCTCGTCGTGGCTCAGCCCTGGACGGCGCGCTTGAGGGCGCTGCCCGCGGTGAGCTTCACGCGGTGACCGGCGGGGATCTCGAGCTTCTCGCCCGTCTGCGGGTTCACACCGGTGCGCGCGGCACGCTCGGCACGCGCGACCGAGAGGAAGCCGGAGATCGACACGTCCTCGCCGGCGGCGAGCTTCTCGACGAGCACCTCCTGGAAGGCCTTGAGGGCCTTGTCGGCCTCGGCGTTGCTCAGGCCCGCCTTCTCGGCGACGGCCTGGACGAGCTCGGTGCGGTTGACGCTCACGTCAGGTGCTCCTTGGGGGTCGGATCGCTGCCCGGTCCGGACGACGGGCCGGGGGTGCGCCACGGGATCGTCCGGGCGCACGGCCATCGACACTAGCGGCGCGCCGGGCACCTGCGTGACCGCGGCGCGCGGGCGGCGCGTCGTCAGCACGCCCGCGAGGGGCCCGAGCGGCCGTCGCACGACCTCGTCACCGGCCCACGGCCGCCCGTCGTCCGCGTGCGCGCACCTCCTGCGCGGAGCGCGCGGTCACGACCCTGTCGGGGCCGATGCCGTGCGCGACGGCCCGCTCGCACCCGGCGCGCAGCCACGCGAGCTGGCCCGGTGCGTGCGCGTCGGAGTCGATCGCGAACTCGCACCCCGCCGCGACCGCGACCTCGAGCAGCGCGTGCGGGGGGTCGAGCCGGTCCGGGCGGGAGTTGATCTCGACGGCGACCCCGTGCTCGGCGCACGCCGCGAAGACCGCCTCGGCGTCGAACTCGCTGGGCGGCCGCTCGCGCCCGGTCAGGCGCCGGCCGGTGCAGTGCCCGAGCACGTCGGTGCGGGGGTCGCGGACGGCGGCCAGCATGCGGCGCGTCATCGAGGCGCGGTCCATGCGCAGCTTCGAGTGCACGGAGGCGACCACCACGTCGAGCTCGTCGAGCAGGTCGGGGTCCTGGTCGAGCGACCCGTCCTCGAGCACGTCGCACTCGATGCCGGTGAGGACGTCGAACGGGGCGACCGCCCGCCGCAGGGCGGCGACCTGGGACATCTGTGCCCGCAGCCGCTCTGCGGACAGGCCGTGGGCGACCGTCAGCCGGGGCGAGTGGTCGGTGATCGCGAGCCAGTCGTGCCCGAGCTCGAGGGCGGCCAGCACCATCTCCTGCACCGGCGTCGCGCCGTCGCTCGCCTCGGTGTGGGCGTGCATGTCGCCCCGCAGCGCGCCCAGCAGGACGGACGCCTCGTCGTCGGGCGCGGCCGCGTCGGCGGCGGCGGCCTCGCGCTCGAGGTCGTCGAGGACCGGGACCGGCTCACCGGCGAGGGCGGACGCGACGACTCCCGCGGTACGGGCGCCCACGTGCGGCAGGTCGGTGAGCGCGCCCGCCGCGGCGAGCGCGTGCAGCCGGTCGGGCTCCTGGCGCTCCACGGTGCGGGCGGCGGCGCGGTACGCGGCCGGCCGGTAGCTGCTGGCCTGCGCGCGTTCGAGGAGGAACGCGATGCGCCGCAGCGTCGCGACGGCGCGGTCGCGGTCGTCCGCTGCGCTCACGAGGCCTTCTTGCGCGTCCGCTTCGCCGGGGCCTTGCCGCCGTCGTCACCCCCGGTGTCCCCCGCCTTGGCGCGGGTGCGGCGCTTCGGGGCGGGCGCCTCCTCGTCGTCGTCCCCGCTCGAGCGCGACGCGCGGCTCGCGGACTTCTTCGCCGCCGGTGCGTCGTCGGCGGCCTCGCCGCGCGCGCTGCGGGCCTTCTCGACGCTGCGCTGGAGCGCGGCGAGCAGGTCGACGACCTCACCCGCACCCTCGTCGCGCTCCTCCTCCGAAGCGGCGGGCGCCTGCGTCTGGCCGGAGGAGACCTTCTGCTGGATGAGGTCCTCGAGCGCCGTCACGTACGCGTCGGTGTACTGCGAGGGGTCGAAGTCGGCCGCGAGCGACTCGACGAGCGAGCTCGCCATCGTCAGCTCCTGCGGGCGCACCTGGACCTCGGTGTCGAGGACCGGGAAGTCGGCCTGGCGCACCTCGTCGGGCCAGAGCAGCGTCTGCAGGACGATGACCTTGTCCCGCACACGCAGCACGGCCATCGTCTCGCGCTGGCGCAGCGCGACCTTGACGACGGCCATGCGGTCGGTCTGCTCGAGCGCGCCGCGCAGCAGGGCGTACGGCTTGGCGGCGGTCTTCTCGGGCTCGAGGTAGTACGTCTTCTGCAGCAGGATCGGGTCGACCTGCTCGGCCGGGACGAACTCCAGCACCTCGATCTCGCGCTCGGTGGACAGCGGCAGGTTGTCGAAGTCCTCGTCCGTGAGCACCACGAGCTCGCCCGAGTCGGTCTCGTACCCCTTGGCGATGTCGCCCCACTCGACGGCCTCGCCGTCGATGCTGCACACCTTCTTGTAGCGGATCCGCCCGCCGTCCTCGCGGTGCACCTGGTGCAGCCGGACCTCGTGCTCCCCCGTGGCCGCGTACAGCTTCACGGGGACGTTGACCAGGCCGAACGCCACCGCACCCTTCCAGATCGCGCGCACGTCCGCCTCCCGTCGTCCTCGCCGCGGCGCCGGGCAGCGGCCGCGGCGCCGGGCGGCGCGCCGTCACCCGGCCCGCCGCACCGTCCACGGGCAGGATGGACCCGTGCACCCCGTGGCCGCCACCCCTGAGCGCAGGTCAGCGCCGTGAGCGCCGACCGGCAGACCGTCGACGTCGGGGGCCGTCCCGTCCGGCTGACGCACCTCGAGAAGGTCATGTACCCGGCCACCGGCACGACCAAGGCGGAGGTGATCGACTACTACGTCCGCGTCGCGCCGGCCCTCCTGCGCCAGCTCGCCGACCGGCCGGTCACCCGCATCCGCTGGCCCGAGGGCACCGCCGGCGAGCGGTTCTTCGAGAAGAACGTGCCGCGCGGGGCGCCGGCGTGGCTGCGGCACCACCGCGTGCCCGCCTCCCCCGGCGGTGACGAGGACGGGACCGTGCTCGACCTGCCCGTCGTCGGCGACCTCGCGGGACTCGTCTGGGCGGCGAACCAGGGCGCGCTCGAGCTGCACACGCCGCAGTGGACGGTGGGCCCGCGCGGCGGCGTGCGCGACGCGGACCGCCTCGTCGTCGACCTCGACCCCGGACCGGGCACGGGCCTCGACGAGTGCGTGCGCGTGGCGCACCTCGTGGCCGACCGGCTGGCGGCCGACGGCCTGACGCGGACCGTGCCCGTGACGTCGGGGAGCAAGGGGCTCCAGCTGTACGCGCCGCTCCCCCGGCCGCGTCCGCCGCACGACGTGCGGGAGTACGCCCGCACCCTCGCCCAGGCGGTCGCCCGTGACGAGCCCGGTCTCGTCGTGTCCGTGATGCGCAAGGACGTCCGGCCCGGCCGCGTCCTGATCGACTGGTCGCAGAACCACCCCGCGAAGACGACGATCACGCCCTGGTCCCTGCGCGGCAGGGAACGCCCGACCGCCGCCACGCCCCGCCGGTGGGAGGAGCTGGAGCCGGGGTTGACGCAGCTCACGGCCGCCGAGGCCGCCGAGCGGCTGGCCCGCGACGGGGACCCCTTCGAGGACTGACGCCGCAGGTCGCGCCCGGGTCGGGGGCGCCGTGGCGCTCCTGTGGCGGACGTCCACCGGGGCTGGCAGCGTGGACGCAGCGCCGGACCGCCTCGGTCCGGGAGGCGACATCGAAGGAGTGGTCATGGCTGCTGCCGAACTGCCCAAGTACACCGTCCCGTCCCTCACCCCCGAGGACGGCGCCCGGGTGGCGGAGATCCTCCAGGGGCGCCTGCACGCGCTGAACGACCTGCAGCTCACGCTCAAGCACATCCACTGGAACGTGGTCGGCCCGCACTTCATCGCCGTGCACGAGATGCTCGACCCGCAGGTCGACGCCGTGCGCGCGATGGTGGACGCGACGGCGGAGCGCATCGCCACCCTCGGCGTCTCGCCGCAGGGCACGCCGGGCGCGATCGTCGCGGCGCGCACCTGGGACGACTACAGCATCGGGCGCGCCACGACCACGGCGCACCTCGGTGCGCTCGACGAGGTGTACGTCGGCGTCATCACCGACCACCGGGCGGCCGCCGAGGCGACGGAGGAGCTCGACACGGTCACCAACGACCTGCTGGTCGGGCACCTGCACGAGCTGGAGCTCTTCCACTGGTTCGTGCGCGCGCACCTGGAGAACGCCGGGGGCGACCTCAGCAACGCGGGCGCGGAGACGGAGCGGGACGCCGCGGCGCTGGCCGAGGCGGGCAACCCGGCGGACGACGCGCACCGGTGACGACCTCCTCCGCCCCCACCACACCCGTCCCCGCCGGCACCGCCGACGGGGACGGGCTGCGCACGGGCCGTGGCGCCGCCCGCGACCTCGACGGCGCACCCCGTCCGCGCCCGCACCTCGCGGCCCGGCTCGAGGACAGGGTCGATGCCGGGGTCGCGCGCCTGCTGCGGCGGCGCGGCTGGACCGTCCGGATCGTCGCCTACGCCGGCTACGGCTCGCAGGGCTGGGTGCGCGTGCTGGCGCGGACCCTGCTGGCCGCGCCGACCGTCGGCGGCGAGGACCTGCCCGGTGCCGGCGGCAGCGCCCAGACCGGCGACGAGCCGCCCGCGCCGCCCATGCGCGGCTGGCGCTCCTTCCTCACGTCGCCCGTCACCGGCGCCCGGCTCGAGGTCCGGGTCGGCTCGGCCACGCACCTGATCGAGACGGACCGGGGCGGGTACGTCGACACGGTCGTGCCGTCCGACCTGCCGCCCGGGTGGCACGAGGTGACGCTCACGTCGGCGGACGGGGCGACGGCGGTCGCACCGGTGCTCGTCGTCGGCCCCGAGCCGACCGTCGGGATCGTCAGCGACATCGACGACACGGTGATGGTCACGCGCCTCCCGCGTCCGCTGGTCGCCGCCTGGAACACCCTCGTGCGGCACGAGAACGCGCGGGAGGCGGTGCCGGGCATGTCGCGGCTGTACCGCGAGCTGCGCCGCGGTCACGACGAGCGGCCGGTCGTCTACCTGTCGACCGGCGCGTGGAACGCGGCACCGGCGATCGGGCGCTTCCTGCGCCGGCACGACTACCCCGCGGGCCCGCTCCTGCTCACCGACTGGGGCCCGACCAACACGGGCCTGTTCCGCAGCGGTCAGCAGCACAAGGTGAGCCAGCTGCGGCGGCTGTTCCACGAGCTGCCGCAGGTGCGCTGGCTGCTCGTGGGCGACGACGGTCAGCACGACCCCGAGATCTACGCGGGAGCCGTGGCCCGCCACGCCGACTGGGTCGAGGCCGTGCTGATCCGCCAGCTCACCGCGGCCGAGCACGTGCTCTCGCACGGTCTGCCCACCGCGACCGTGCAGAACGAGGAGGCCGAGGCCGAGGCCGACCGCCCCGGCGTGGTGGTGCTGCAGGGCGCCGACGGCGAGGAGCTCCTGGTGCGGGCACGCGAGCAGGGACTCGTGCCCGGCGCCTGAACGGGACCGGACGCACGACGGCCCCGGCGACCACGCGGTCGCCGGGGCCGTGCCGTGCGGGGACGCCGCGACCGCTCGTCCCGTCGCCGGGTCAGAGGCGCTGCGGGTCGTCCCAGTCCTCGCTGCTGCTGATCGCCTCGTCACCGCCCTCGCGCTCCGACGCCTGGAGCGAGCGCGGTCCGCGGCTCGGGTCGCCGCCGGAACGGGTGTCGGTGCCGTCGAGGTCCGCCTCCGAGGGCTGGCGGTCCGCCAGACGCTGGGCGGCGGGGTCGGAGGCGAGGTCGCGCGTGCGGTTGTGGGCCATGCTCGTTTGTACCGCTTCGCGGGGGTGCGCCGCACCCGCTGGACGGGCGCGTCGGAACCGGGTGCACGAGGCTCCGGTGAGCCGGGCGCACGGGCCCGCGGACCGCCGACCCGGGGAGGCTAAACGCTTCGGCCGCTGCCGCTCGTCGAAGCGCATCGATAGCGTCGCGCCGCCGGAGCCCGCCGCACGGCACGACGCGGCGTACGGCGCCACCTGGCCGCGTCGGCCGGGCCCACGCCTCGCCACGAAGGAGTGCAGCGGATGCGCGTCCCACCCCTGTTCGTCCCCCTGCTGGCGGCGGGAGCGGCCGCCGCGCTCGCCGCCGGCGTCGTCACGACCGCAGCGGCCGCGTCCCCCGCGCCCGCCGCCGTCGCACCCGGCGGCACCGGCTACAGCTGGGGCAACGTCGAGATCGTCGGCGGCGGGTTCGTCCCCGGCATCGTGTTCAACCAGCGGCACCGCGACGTCGTCTACGCGCGCACCGACATCGGCGGCGCCTACCGGCTCGACCCGGCGACGCGTCGGTGGGTGCCCCTGCTCGACCACGTCGGGTGGGACGACTGGAGCCACTCCGGCGTCCTGTCGATCGCCACGGACCCCGTCGACCCCGACAACGTGTACGCGGCCGTCGGCACCTACACGAACTCCTGGGACCCGCAGAACGGCGCGATCCTGCGCTCCTCGGACCGTGGCGAGACGTGGCAGCGCACCATGCTGCCGTTCAAGGTCGGCGGCAACATGCCCGGCCGCGGCATGGGCGAGCGCCTCCAGGTGGACCCCAACGACAACCGCGTCCTCTACCTCGGCACCGAGAGCGGCAACGGCCTGTGGCGCTCCACGGACAGCGGCGTGACCTGGGGCAAGGTCGCCTCGTTCCCGAACCCGGGGAACTACGTGCAGGACCCGACGTCCGACAACGACTACCTGACGAGCAACCAGGGGGTCGTGTGGGTCACGTTCGACCCCGCGAGCGGCACCCGGGGCTCCGCCACCCGCACGATCTACGTGGGCGTGGCGGACAAGGAGAACAACGTCTACCGGTCGACCGACGCCGGCGCCACGTGGCAGCGCGTGCCCGGTCAGCCCACCGGGTTCCTGCCGCACAAGGGCGTCTACGACCACGTCGGCAAGCAGCTGTACATCGCGACGAGCGACACCGGCGGTCCCTACGACGGCGGCCACGGCGACGTCTGGCGCCTCGACACCGCCACGGGCACGTGGACGAACGTCTCGCCGGTCCCGTCGTCGTCGACGGACAACCACTTCGGCTACTCCGGTCTCACGATCGACCGGCAGGACCCGGACACGATCATGGTGACGACCCAGATGTCGTGGTGGCCCGACATCGTCGTCTTCCGCAGCACCGACCGCGGCGCGACGTGGTCGCGGATCTGGGACTGGGACGGGTACCCCGGCAAGACGGAGCGCTACACGCTCGACATCTCGGGGGCGCCGTGGCTCACGTTCGGCAAGACCTCCGCACCCGTCGGCGAGCCGCTCGTCAAGCTCGGCTGGATGACGGAGTCGTTCGAGATCGACCCGTTCGACTCCGACCACGCGCTCTACGGCACGGGCGCCACCGTGTACGGCACGGACAACCTGACCGACTGGGACACCGGCGGGAAGGTCGACATCGAGGTGCGGGCCCAGGGCATCGAGGAGACCGCGGTGCTCGACCTCGCCGCTCCCCCGGGACCGGTCGAGCTGCTGTCCGGGCTCGGCGACATCGGCGGGTTCGTGCACACCGACATCCGGCGCGTGCCGGGGCAGATGTACACCTCGCCGTACTTCGGCTCGACCACCGGCGTGGACTTCGCCGAGGCGAAGCCGGCGACGATGGTGCGGGTCGGGCAGGCGGTCGACGGCACGGTCGAGTCGCACATCGGCGTCTCGACGTCGTCGGGGTCCTCGTGGTGGGCCGGGCAGCAGCCCGCCGGCGTGACGGGCGGCGGGACCGTCGCGATGTCGGCCGACGGCGCGACCATCGTCTGGAGCCCGGCGGGCGCGGGCGTGCACCGCTCCACCACGCTCGGGTCGTCCTGGACGCCGTCGCAGGGCGTCCCGGCGGGCGCGCGCGTCGAGTCCGACCGCGTCGACCCGCAGACCTTCTACGCCTTCGCCGACGGCCGCTTCCTCGTCTCCCGTGACGGCGGCGCGACCTTCGCGCCCTCCCCCGCGACGGACTTCCCGACCACCGGCAACGTGCGCTTCGGGGCCGTGCCGGGGCAGCGCGGGCACGTCTGGCTCGCGGCCGAGACGGGCCTGTGGCGCTCGACGGACGCGGGCGCGACGTTCACGAAGCTGCCCGGCTTCGAGGACGGCGGCGCCGTGGGCTTCGGCAAGGCCGCGCCGGGCGCCTCCTACCCGGCGATCTACACGACGTCGAAGTACCAGGGCGTGCGCGGGTTCTTCCGCTCCACCGACGCGGGGGCCACGTGGGTCCGCATCAACGACGACGAGCACCGGTACGCCTGGACCGGGTCCGTCATCACGGGCGACCCCGACGTCTTCGGCCGGGTCTACGTCGGCACCAACGGACGTGGCGTCGTGGTGGGCGAGTCGGACGGGACGGTCCCCACGGCGACGCCGACGCCGACCGCCTCGCCGACCGTGACACCGACGCCGACCGTGACGCCCACCGCCACGCCGACCGTGACGCCGACGCCGACCGGGACCCCGACCGCGACGCCCACCCCGACGCCCACGGCGACGAGCGGGCGGTCGGCGTGCGCGGTGCGCTGGACGGCGAACAGCTGGAACAGCGGCTACACCGCGTCGGTCCGGCTGACGAACACCGGCACCACGGCGCTGTCCGGCTGGACCCTGCGCCTCACCCTGGGCGCGGGTCAGGCGCTGCAGCAGGGCTGGAGCGCGCAGTGGACCCAGTCCGGCCAGACGCTGACGGCCACGAACGCCGCCTGGAACGGCACGCTCGCGCCGGGCGCGTCGGTGGACCTCGGCTTCAACGGCTCGCACACCGGGACCGTCACCGCGCCCACCGGCGTCACGGTGAACGGCTCCCCCTGCACCACCGGCTGACGCGCACCGGCCGGGGACGCACGGCGCCGGACGGGGCGGACCCCGTCCGGCGCCGCCGTGCGTCGTGCCCCGGGCGGCACCTGGTCCGCACGAGACCAAGGTCACATTCGCTGAGTGCAGGACACCTCTCGACGTCGACCTAACATCGCGAGGTGACCACGCGTGCCCACGAGACGACCGCCGACGTCGACGTCCTCCTGGTCGGGGGCGGCATCATGAGCGCGACCCTCGCCGCGCTCCTCACCACCCTCGAGCCCACGTGGCGGATCGAGATCCACGAGCGGCTCGACGGGCCGGCGCAGGAGAGCTCGAACGCCTGGAACAACGCGGGCACGGGGCACGCCGCGCTCTGCGAGCTGAACTACACGCCGCAGAAGGCCGACGGCACGGTCGACATCACCAAGGCCGTGAAGATCAACGAGCAGTTCGAGCTCTCGCGCGAGCTGTGGTCGCACCTCGCCGCCGCCGGGCGCCTGCCGGGCGCCGAGAACGCCGTGACGCACACGCCCCACATGACGTTCGTGCGCGGCGCGAAGGACGTCGAGTACCTGCGCCGCCGCCACGAGGCGCTGCGCAAGCACCGGCTCTTCGCCGACATGGAGCTGACGACCGACCGCGCGACCATCGCGTCCTGGGCGCCGCTGCTCGTGGACGGCCGCGAGGACGACGAGCCGATCGCGGTCACCCGTGCCACCTCCGGCACCGACGTCGACTTCGGCTCCCTCACGCGCGCCATGCTGGACGACGCCGTCGCCCGCGGCGCCACGCTGCACACGCAGAGCGAGGTCGTCGGCCTGCGCCGCCGCCGCGACGGGCTGTGGCGCGTGCGCGTCGCGGACCGGCGCTGGAACGGCGGCGGCAGGCGCACGCGCACGGCCCGCTTCGTCTTCGTCGGCGCGGGCGGCGGTGCCCTGCACCTGCTGCAGCGCTCCCGCATCAAGGAGATCCGCGGCTACGCGGGCTTCCCGATCAGCGGTCAGTTCCTGCGCACGACGAAGCCGGAGCTGGTCGCCCAGCACGACGCCAAGGTCTACGGGAAGGCCGCGATCGGCGCCCCGCCCATGTCGGTGCCGCACCTGGACGCCCGCGCCGTCGACGGCGGCCGCGCCCTCATGTTCGGCCCGTACGCCGGCTGGAGCATGAAGTTCCTCAAGCAGGGCTCGTGGGGCGACCTGATCCGCTCGATCCGGCCGGGCAACCTCGTCCCGATGCTCGCGGTCGGGCTGCGCAACCTCGACCTGGTCACGTACCTGGTCCGCGAGGTCACGGCGACCGACACCCAGCGCCTGCGGTCGCTGCGGGCGTACATGCCGACGGCGGACCTGCGGGACTGGGAGCTCATCACGGCCGGGCAGCGCGTCCAGGTCATCAAGCGCGGCAAGGGCGGCGGCGTCCTCGAGTTCGGCACCGAGCTCGTGTCCTCGGCCGACGGCTCGATCGCCGGCCTGCTCGGCGCCTCCCCGGGGGCGTCGACGGCCGTCGCGACGATGCTCGACCTGCTGCAGCGCTGCTTCCCCGACCGCTCCGACGAGTGGCTGCCCCAGCTCCAGCGGATGATGCCGAGCCTCGGCAGCGAGGACTGGGACACGGCGTTCGAGCTCGACCAGATGGTCGACGACGGGACCGTCACGAGCGGACACTGACCGTCGTGCCCGACACCCACGACGAGACCGGCCCCCGGGCGGAGACGGGCGACGCCCCCGTCGTCCCCGTCAGCGCGCCCATGCGGCACGCCAAGGTGCGCGCCTTCACGGACCACACCACGGTCGGGCAGGTACGGGTCGACGCGGACGGCGGCGTGACGATCGGCTGCGCGTGCGGCATGACGCTCACCAACGGTCCCGGCTGGTCGCTGGACGAGCACATCCGCCTGCACCGCGCCGAGGCGCGGTTCCTCGCGCTCGCGGCGGTGGCGCCGGAGGGCATCCCGCGGCTGGTCCCGTTCCCGCTCGGCCCGACCGCCTGACGACGTCCTCGGCTAGGACCCGGCGGCGACCGACGCGGACTCGCGGGCCGCGATCCGCGCCTGCACCTCCGGGCGCCGCAGCGGCGGCACGGTGGCCGGCGGGCGCCGACGGTCGGGCAGCTCGTCGAGCAGGCGTGCGGTGATCGCCGTGATCTCCGCGACCGCCCGCTCGAACGGCTCCCGGGTCGCGTCGGAGAGCTGCTGCACGCCCGTCACCTTGCGCACGTACTGACGGGCGGCCGCCTCGATCTCGTCGTCGGTGGCGTGCGGCTCCAGGCCGCGCAGGGTCGTGATGTTGCGGCACATGCCGCCGACGCTACGCCTGCCTGCCGCCGCGCGGCGAGAGTGCGGCCGCCCCCTCGAGCCTGAGCAGCGCCGCCTTCGCCGCCTCGCCGCCCGCGTACCGGCCGGCGGAGCCGTCGGAGCGCACGACGCGGTGGCAGGGCAGGAGCAGCGGCACCGGGTTACGGGCGCACGCCGTGCCCACGGCGCGCACCGCCGCGGGCCGGCCGGTGAGCGCGGCGACCGCGGCGTAGGAGGCCGTCGCCCCGTACGGCACGCGCGGGAGCGCCTCGACCACCTCACGCCGGAACCCGGTGAGCAGGCGCAGGTCCACCGGCACGTCGAACTCCCGCCGCGTGCCCGCGAAGTACTCGTCGAGCTCGCGCAGCACCGGGTCGAGACGCCGCCCGCCCTCGAGCACACGAGGGCTCACCCGTGCGGCCAGCTCGGCGAGGGCCGCGTCGTGGTCCTGGACCGCGAACGCCACGCGCAGCACACCGCTCTCCCCTGCCGCGATCAGCAGGTCCCCCACCGGGCTGGGGACGACCCGGTACGCCACGTCGAGCAGGCCCTCGCGCTGGGCGTCGGCGAGCAGCCGTGCGTGCAGCCCGCGCAGCACGTCGTCGTCCGTGGTCGCCGTCGTGGTGGTCATGGCCGGCCTCCCGTCTTCCCGTCCACGGCCGCTCGTGCGTAGGTGCGCCGCAGCGCCGCCACCCCGTCGGCCCCCGCGCGGCGCGCCGCCGCGTCGCTCCCGCCGACCACGTCGGCCACGTCCGCGTACGGCAGGCCGCCGATGTGGTGCAGCACGACCGCGCGGCGCTGCTTGTCCGGCAGCGCACCGAGCGCGTCCCACAGGTCCAGGTCCCGGTCGCCCGGGGCGGTCAGGGCCGCGACGAGCGGACGTCCCAGGGCACCGTCCGCCGGGTCGACGGGCAGCGCGTGCCGCGCCCGGCGGCGCAGCTCGTCGAGCGCCTTGCGGCGCGCGACCGTCACCAGCCACGCCTCGACGTTGACGTCGGGCGGCAGCGAGGGCCACGCGCGCAGCGCGGCGAGGAACGTGTCGGACCAGGCGTCGTCGGCGTCGTGCGCGCCCAGGAGCGCGCGGCACACCCGCAGGACGGTCGCGCCGTGCGCGCGCACCACCTGCTCGAACGGCCGGTCCATCCCCACAGTGTGCAGACGTGCGGGGCGTCGCAGACGTGAGGTACGGGTGCCGACGCGGGTGCGGACCCGCGTCGACCTCGGCTCAGGACTGCGGCTCGTCCGGCAGCGGGTCGTGCGCCGTCGGGTCCGGGTCCTGCCCCGTCGGGTCGGACGGGTAGATCCGGCGCACCGGCTGGTCCTGCGTGTCGCCGGGCGACGGCTGCTGCTCGGACTCGGTGCTGCCGGGCAGCGGCTGGTTCTCCGCGTCCTGCGTCTCGGGGCGCTGCTGGGCCGGGTGGACGGTGTCCTCGCTCATGGCCCCACCCTGGCGGTGGCGCGTCACGGTCGCCACCCGAGCCGAGCCCTCGGTGCCCCGCGGAGCCGGGCTCTCTCCCCGCCTTGCGGCACCCGCGCACCGGACGCACGCTGGCCGCACCGGGCGGCCCGCACCGGGCCGCCGCCGGCAGCCTCAGGGAGGACGCATGAGCGAGACGGACGCGGGCGGCACGGGCAGCGAGGGCACGGGCAGCGGAGGCACGACCGGCGACGAGCTCTCCGACGCCGGCGTGGGTGCCGGTGCGGGCGGCGAGCCCAACACGATGGAGCCCGAGGAGGACCCGGACGCGGCCCCCGAGGCCGGCTGACGGGTCGACGCACGACGGCCCCGGCACCCGTGGGGTGCCGGGGCCGTCCTCGTGCCCGGTGCGTCAGCCGGTGACGCCGTCCGGACCGACGGTCGCGCCGGCCGGCACCGTCGCCGGCCCGTCGCCCTCGAGCACCGCGTCGCCGACGACGCGGACGCCGGGCGAGAAGGTCCAGTCGCCCCGCACGCGCAGCGAGGTGGCGTCGCGCAGCGACGGCACGTCCGCGACCCGGCTGTCGAACGCACCGACGGTCGCGTAGTGCTCCGGGTCGAGGTCGACGAACGGCGCCGCGACCTGGGCGACCAGGCGGTCGGCCGCATCCACCTCGTACACGTCCGAACGCAGCACGAGCAGGTCGTTCGTGGTCTTGACGGGCAGGAACCGCTCGCGCCCGACCTCGAGCACCGCGGCACCGTCGAAGACCTCGATGGCCGCGCCCATCGCGGACTCGATCTGGACGACCTTCGTGGACGTCTTGTCGGTCGGGTCCACGGTCTTCTCGTTGCGGATGAGGGGCAGGTCGAGCACGCCGCCCGTCCGGTCCAGCTCGGCGGCGAGCGCCCGCAGGTCGAGCCAGAGGTTGTTCGTGTTGAAGTAGCGGTGGGTCGTGATGTCGCCCGCGGCCTCCGCGTCCTCCTTCGGCGTCTGGGCCGACTCGCGCAGCACGATGCGGCCGTCGGAGCGGCGGACGACGAGGTGGCCGCCCTTGCGGTCGGCCGGCGTACGCCGGGCCACCTCGGCGGCGAACGGCGCACCCGACGCGGCGAACCACCCGGCGATCCGCGCGTCCGGGGTCGCACCGAGGTTGTCGGAGTTCGACACCGCGGCGTACCGGAAGCCTGCCTCGAGCAGGGAGTCGAGCACGCCCGAGGCACGCAGGGCGGTGTACAGGTCGCCGTGCCCCGGCGGGCACCACTCGAGCGAGGGGTCGGCGGGCCACTCGACGGGGGTCAGGTCGTCCGCGCGCAGCTTCGGCTCGCGGTTCTGGAGGAAGTCGAGCGGGACGCCGTCGACCGCGAGCTCGGGGTACGTGGCGAGGGCGGCGAGGCTGTCGTCCCGCGTGCGGAAGCTGTTCATCAGCACCAGCGGCAGGCGCGCGCCGGTCGCGGCACGGGCGGCGAGCACCTGGCCCGCGATGACGTCGAGGAAGGTGCGGTCCCCCCGGACCGGCAGCAGGGACTTGGCGCGGTCCATGCCCATGGACGTGCCGAGGCCGCCGTTGAGCTTGAGGACGACGGTCTGCGCGAGAGCCTGCGCCCCCGCGTCCTCGTCGACCTCGAGCCGGTCGAGGTGCGGGACGTCGCCCAGCGGGGCCACGTCCGCCTCGGGGATCAGGCCGGTGCGGCCCGACTCGAGGAGTCCGTAGAACCGGGTGAACACGTCGACCGCGGTGCCGGGCACACCGGCGTCGCGCATCTTCTGCTGGGCACGGGCGAGTCCGTCGGCGCTCATGCACCGACTCTAGGCACCCCGCGGTGCGCGCGGGCGGTGACTGTCGTCACGGCACGGCATGGCCACCCCGGCGGCGGCCCGGCGACCGCCGGTGTTCGCCGTCCGTTGGTGGTCACCGGGGCGACCAGACGCCGAGCTCGTTGCCCGCAGGGTCCAGCAGGTGGAACCGGCGTCCGCCGGGGAAGGCGTACGGCCCCTGGACGACCCGGCCGCCGGCCCGCTCGACCGCGGCCGCCGTCGCGTCCAGGTCGTCCGAGTACACGAGGACCAGCGGTCCGCCACGAGGCGCGGGGCGGTCGCCGGCGACGAGGGCGAGGCCGCCCGCCTCGTCCTCCCCCTGCTCCGCGGCCGTGCGGATCCCCGCGTACGCGTCGCCGTACGCCACGAACGACCACCCGAACACGGCCGCGTAGAACGCACGGGCGACGTCGAGGTCGGTGACGGGGATCTCGACGTAGTCGATCGTGTGGTGCAGACCGTGCGCGTGGGTCGTCATGGAGCCGATGCTGCACCCCGCCACCGACACCCGAGCCACGTCCGCGCAGGAGGAGCGGCGAGTACGGTGCGCCGGAGCGGGTCGCGGGGGCAGGATCGGTGCAGGACGGGAGCGTGTCCCGCCGCCGGGGAGGGGGCGAGCATGCAGGAACCGGCACGGGTCGACGGCGACCCGCCCGCCCCGCTGGCGGCGGCCGAGCGGCTCGCGCTGCTCGACCTCGCGGCGCGCGCGGCAGGCCTGGGCACGTTCCGCTGGGACCTGCGCGCCCGTGCCCTGCACTGGGACGACGCGATGCTCGAGACGTTCGGGTACGACAGCCGGACGTTCGACTCCACCGTCGAGGCGTTCGAGGCGCGCGTGCACCCCGACGACCTGCCCCGGGTTCGCGCCGCGCTGCGGCAGGCCGTCACCGCGTGCGGCCCGTACCAGACCGAGATGCGCGTGCTCCGGCCGGACGGGACGACGAGGTGGCTCGTCGCGCGCGGTCAGGCGGTCGCGGGCGCCGACGGGGCGGCCGCCCAGCTGGTCGGCGTCGCGACCGACGTGACGGCGCTGCGCGCCGGCGAGGAGCGGGTGCACCAGATCCTCGAGGACATGACCGTCGGGTACTACTGGCTCGACGCGCAGTGGCGGTTCGGCTACGTCAACGCCGAGGCCGAGCGCATCATCGGCGTCGGTCGCCGGCTGCTGCTCGGGCGGGTGATCTGGGAGGTCTTCCCCGGCGTGGCGGGCACCGTCTTCGAGCAGGAGTACCGGGAGGTGGCGCGCACGGGAGCGCCCGCGGTGTTCGACGCCTGGTACCCCGCCCCGCTCGAGTCCTGGTTCGAGGTGCGCGCCGTGCCGGAGCGTGGCGGTGTCGCGGCGTACTTCACCGACGTCACCGACCGCCGTCGCGCCCTCGAGGCCGCGCAGCAGGCACGCACGCGCTCGGAGCTCGTCGCGGCCGTGGCGTCCGAGCTCGTCGAGGTGCTCGACCCGGTCGCGGCGCTCGAGGCGGTCCTCCCCCACCTCGTGCCCTCCGTGGCCGACTTCGCGATCGCGAGCGTCCTCGACGAGGGGCACGGTCCGTGGCAGCAGCGCCTGCACGACGTCGCGGCCCTGCACGCGGACCCGGCGATGCAGCCCGTGCTGGACCGGTACCGCGAGACCCGGGTGCCCGCGCTGACCAGCACCTCGCTCGTCGCGCAGGCGCTCGCCGGCGGCAGGCGCGTCCTCGCGACGGGTGTGCCCCGGGCCGGGGAGGTCGGGGCGGCGGGACCGGCCCAGGACGCGCTCGCCCGGCTCGCGCCGCACGCGCGCGTCGTGGTGCCGCTGCGCGGCCGCGGCCACGTGCGCGGGCTGCTGACGCTCGGGCGCAGCGAGCGCCGCGGGGAGTTCACCGGTGCGGAGCTGCGCTCGCTGCGCGAGGTCATGGCGCAGATCGGCCTCGCCCTCGACAACGCCCACCTGCACGCGGCGCGCCGCGACCTCGCCGAGGAGCTGCAGCGCAGCCTCCTCACCGCGCTGCCCGAGCCGGACCACCTCGAGCTCGCCGCGCGCTACCTGCCCGCCGCGACCGCCACGCAGATCGGCGGGGACTGGTACGACGCCTTCCTCGTCCGGGACGGCAGCACCTGCCTGGTCATCGGGGACGTCACCGGCCACGACCTGCGGGCCGCGGTCGCGATGGCCCAGATCCGCAACGTGCTGCGGGGCGGCGCGCACGCCATCGTCCAGCCGCCCGCCGGCATCCTCTCCGCGCTCGACTGGGCGATGCGCGACCTGGCCGTCGGCGCGCTCTCGACGGCCGTGCTGGCGAAGGTCGAGCAGCCGCCCGACCTCGCCGCCCAGGGCCTGCGCCGGCTGCGGTGGTCGAACGCGGGGCACCTGCCGCCGCTGCTCCTGCACCCCGACGGCCGCGCGGAGCTGCTGCGGCGTCCGGGCAACCTGCTGCTCGGGCTGCGCTCGCACGTGGAGCGGCACGACCACGTCGTCACGCTCGCCCCCGGCGCGACGGTGGTCCTCTACACGGACGGCCTCGTCGAGCGGCGCGGCGAGCGGCTGTCCGCGGGTCTGGAGCGGCTGCGCGGCCACGCCGAGACGCTCGCCCCGCTCCCGCTCGAGGAGCTGTGCGACCGGCTCGTCCACGACCTCGCCCAGGGCAGCGAGGACGACGTGGCGCTGCTCGCGGTGCGGGCGCACCCCGAGGACCGTCCGCGGCCGCAGGAGGCCGGCCCGCAGCGGCTCCCGGAGGACCTCACCGACGGGCCCGGCACGGGCGCGTCGTCCGAGGAGCCGCCGACGGGCCGCGCCGAGGTCTGACGCTCAGTCGTCGCCCTTGCCCTTGCCGCGCTCCTCCAGCGCCTTGCGCGCCCGCTCGGCGGCCTTCTCGGCAGCCTCCCGCACCTTCTCCGCCGCCTCCTCGCGGATCTCGGCCCTCTCCTCCGCCTCGTCGTCGGCCGGCGGGACCGAGGTCTGGCGCCGCTGCGCCTCCTCGGCCGCACGGGCACGCTCGGCCGCGCGCGCCTCCTCGGCGGCGCGCGCCTCCTCCACCGCGCGCGCCTCCGCCTCGGCGACCGCGGCGGCGACCGCCGCGTCCCGCGCGGCAGCGGCCTCCGCCTCGGCCGCGGCCGCCTGCGCGGCCAGCCCGGCCGCGAGCTCGGCGGCGACGCCGTCGAGCGCGGCCGTCACCTCGGTGTGCCGGGCGGCGGAGAGGTCACCGGCGCTGCGCGCGTCCTCGACCTCGGCGCGCAGGTGCTCGAGCAGCACGGACGCCGCGTCGAGGCGCCCCTCGGAGGCGGCCTGCGTGACCGCCAGGACGTCGTCCTGCAGCAGGCGCGCGCGCTGCGCGTCCAGGTCGGGCCCGCCGCACCCGGCGAGGACGACCGAGACGGCCAGCGCGGCGACGGCCGTGCGGACCCGTGCGTGCCGACGAGCGCGCGTCACGGTCCCACGCTCCGCTGCAGGCGCTCCAGGGCGTCGCCGAGCGCACCGTCGACGGCGGGGTACGTCGGTGCCGCGGGAGGCTGCTCCGCCGAGCGCGTCGCGGCGACGGCGGCGGTGGTACCCCCCGCCAGGAGCACGGCCGCGACCGCGACGGCGGCACCCCGGCGACGACGGCTCGTCCGTCCGGGGCCCGTCGGGGCCGGCCTGTCGCCGGTCCCCCGCGGCGGACCGTCCGCGGGCCTCGCGCGGTCGGGGACGGCGGCCTCGGCGGGCGCGTCGGCGGCCGCGGTCGAGGGGACGGGCACGGTGGGCACGGGCGCGCCGTGGTCCGGGTCCGGTGCGGCGAGCCCGTCCTCCAGCAGCGCCTCCGCGGCACGCTGCTCGGCCGGCGTCGCGGCGGCGCCGGGGACGACGACCGGCGCGGCGACGGTCGGTTCCTCGTCGTCGTCCGGGTCGGCGGCGCCGCGCGGGACGGCCACGGGGAACGCGCGCGTCGGCTCCTGCCAGGGCACGCCGTCGACGACGTCGGTGAGGGCCCGGGCGGCCTCCTGCGCCGTGGGCCGGTCCTCCGGACGCCGCCGCGTCATGGCGGTGAGCAGGGCGGCCAGCCCCGGGTCCAGGTCCTCCGGCACGTCCGGGTCGCGCGTCAGCCGCGCGGCGGCGACCTCGGCCGTCGTGCCGCTGAACGCGCGCCGCCCGGTGACCGCCTCGAGCAGGACGAGCCCCAGCGCGTACACGTCGGAGGCGGGACCGACCTCGCCGCCCACCGCCTGCTCGGGGCTGAGGTACGCGACGGTGCCCAGCACGGTCCCCGTCATGGTGAGCCGCGTCGCCGCGGCGAGCCGGGCGATGCCGAAGTCGACGAGGCGCGCGGGGCGCCACTCGTGGACGTCGTCGGGCTCGGTGTCCAGGCACGTGTCGTCGACGAGCAGCACGTTGCCCGGCTTCACGTCGCGGTGCACGACGCCCTGGCCGTGCACGACGCCGAGGGCCTCGGCGGTCACCCGGCCGACGGCGGCGGTCTGCCGCACCGTCAGCGGTCCCTGCCGGAGCCGGTCGCCGAGGCTGGGCCCGCGGACGATCTCCATGACGAGGTACGCCTGGACGAGGCCGCCCTCGAGGGGCACGGAGTCCGCGTCGAACAGCCGGACGAGCCCGGGGTGCCGCAGGCGCGCGAGCACGCCGATCTCGGCCTCGTGACGGCGCAGCTCGTCGCTGTCGCCCGCGACGGCCGGGAGCACCTTGACGGCGACCTCACGGCCCAGGACCTGGTCGCGCGCCCGGTGCACGACGCCGGAGCCGCCGCGCCCGATGACGTCCTCGAGCAGGTACCGGTCACCGAGGAGGACGGGTCCGCCCTGCGCGGGCACGCCGTCGGTCCACGACGTGCGCGCTCGTCCTGACGCACCGTCCAACATGCCCACGACGCTAGGCGACCGCGGGCCGGACGGCACGTCGGGGCCGGGGCGCACCGTGTCGCCGCAGGTGGGGACGGGGGCGCTCCGTCAGTCCCGCCAGAGGCGCAGGTGCTCGAACCGGGCCACGGCGCGCGGGTCCGTGCCGTTCCAGCCGTGCGCGGCGAGCCCGACGCGCAGGGCCGTGCCCGGCGGGAACGTCCAGACGCCGCCGACCGCCCATCGCGTGCCGTCGGTGCTGGTCAGCGCGCGCACCTCGTGCTCCCCCGCGTCGTCCGTGCGGTGCACGAGCCGCAGCCACGTGCGGTCGCCCGGCGGGCCGACGATGGTGCCGCCGTAGGACGTGCGTCCCGCGTACGGCGTCTCGTGGCCGAACTCGGTCTGGCGGGTGTTCCAGATCGCCACGTGCGAGAGCCGGGCGAACAGGTCGTCGTCGGCGTGCACGACGAGCCCCGCCTGCTGGTAGTTCCGCACGGTGTCGGCGCCGAGGTCGACCCGGACCACGGTCTCGGCCGTCCAGTCGCCGTCGGGCACGTCGCGCAGCAGCAGCCCCGCGGTGCCGCCGGGGCCGACCAGGTCGGCCTGCTCGACCGGCCACACCAGGTCGCCGTCCTCGACGGTCACCTGCGGCGCGCGCACCGCGGTCCAGCCCGGCCCCGTGCCGTCCTCGAAGGTCACGTCCTCGACGAGCGCACCGGGCTCCGGCACGCGCTGCGGGGGGCGCGGCGGCGCGGCGAGCCGCACCGCGCTGAGGTCGTCGACGCGGACGCCGGGCGTCAGCGCGACCGCACCGGCGGCCCCGGCACGCACCGCGTGCGGGAGGTCCAGCGCCGCCTCGGCGAGCGGGTCCCCGAGGCGCGCGTGGCTCAGCTCGGCGCGGGCCCTGCGTCCGTCGACCTCCAGCGCGAGCGCGTGCCAGGTCGACCAGTCGGGACCGGGAGGCAGCGGTGCCGTCGCCTCGCGGTCGCCGGAGCGCAGGCGCAGGACGCCCGCTCCCGGGTCGACGACGGCGGTGACGGCGGGCGCGCGCCCGTGCCCGCGCCCCTGGTCGAGCTCGGCGTGGAGGGCGTCGTGGCGTCCGTCCTTCCGCCCGCCGGCCGCGACGCCGGCGACGACGCCGCCGACGGCGCGTCCCTCGAGCCGCACGTCGGCCTCGACCCGCACGGGACCGGGCAGCGCCCGGTGGGTGACGAGGGTGCCGGGACGGCGCGCGACCGCGTGCGGCCCGCCCTGCGGGTCGTCCGGGGCCGTGCGCCACGCCTCGCCCCGCCACGGCCGGGTGCCCCGCTCGAAGCCGGTGACGGTGCGGGCGGTGCCGACGGGCCCCGCCTGGCGGTCGTCCGACGGCCCGGCGCCACCCCGCACGACCGGCCAGCCGTCGACCCAGTCGAGACGGTCGATCAGCATGGGCCGCTCGTTCACGCCCTCCGTGCCGTCGAGGTACGGGTCCGCGCGGTCGATGGCGTGGTACACGACCCAGTCCTGGCCCGCCAGGTCCGTGACGACGGCGTTGTGGCCGGCGCCCACCCAGCGGTTCCCGTTCTGCACGAGGACGGGCGTGCCGCCGGCGCGCGAGGCCAGGAGCGGGACGCCGTCGCGGTCGAGGTACGGACCGGTGGGCGCGTCCGCCCGGCCGACGTGCACCGAGTACCCCGTCGTGGGGCCGGCGCAGCAGTTCGCGGAGGAGGCGAACAGGTACCAGTGCCCGTCGCGCTGCAGCACGTAGGCGCCCTCGTACTTGTTGTCGACGGTCACCTGCACGGGCTCCCCGACGGCCTCCGTACCGGTCGCGTCGAGCTCGGTGAGCCAGATGCCGCCGTAGTACGAGCCGTAGAACAGGTGCTGCCGCCCGTCCGGGCCCACGACGTGGTGCGGGTCGTAGGTCCACAGGAAGTCGTCCGGCCCGCCGGACCCCGGCCGCGGCCCCACGACGGGCGCGCCGGCGTCGGTCCACGGGCCCGTGGGCGTCGGGGCCGTGGCGACGCCGATCGCGCTGTCGTTCGCCCCGGGGGTGAAGGTGGTCTGGGTGACGACGTAGTAGAGCCGGTACTCGCCGTCGACGTAGCGGATGTCGGGCGCCCACAGCGCGGCGCGGCGGGCGGGGTCGGTGTCCGCCCACGACGGCAGGGTCCGCTCGGTGAACGCGTCGCCGACGTGCTCCCAGGTGACGAGGTCGCGCGAGCGCGACACGGGCAGCAGGTGCCGGGTCCCCTCGCCCTCCCGCAGCGGGTCCGTGGTGCCGTACGCGTACCACCAGCCGTCCTGGCCGCGCACCACCGCCGGGTCGGCGAACGTGTCCGCCGCGCCCGCGCCCACCGGGTTGACGTACGTCGCGCGCCCGTCCCCGGGGCCGTGGCCGCCGCGTGCGTCGGGGGCGGCCGTGGCCGGCGGTCCGGCCGCCACGGCGGCGAGCAGGGCGAGGGCGGCGGCCGCCGTCACGGCGCGTCGTACGGGACGTCGGGCGGTCTGCTCCATCGCAGCGACCCTCTCTCCGGGGGCGGGTCCTCCCTCTCTACGCCCGCGGCACGCACCGCGCCACCCGGCACGCCGGCCCGGGTGGCCGCAGCCGGTGCGCGGCGCGCCGGGGTGCTTCCACCCGCCCGGGTGCGCGCGCGGGGTCCTGGACGGGGGATGATGTGCGGCGGCCCCGGGGCGCGACGGCACCGGGGCGCACCCCGCGCGACGTCGGACGGCGTCACCGCGGCCGACGCCCGGTGGAGGAGGCACGCAGATGCAGGACCCGCTGGCCGACGACCGCGAAGGCGCGGCCACGTCGCGGGCGGACGGGCCGGGGCACGCGCAGCCGCCCCGTGCGAGCGGGGACCCGGACGACCGGCAGGCGCTCCTGGAGTCCGCGGTGCGCGCCGCCGGTCTCGGCACCTTCCGGTGGGACCTGCGCAGCGGCGCCCTGGAGTGGGACGACGCGCTGCTGGACGCGTTCGGGTACGACGCGTCGACGTTCGGCGGCACCATCGACGCGTTCTCCGCTCGGCTGCACGCCGAGGACGTCGCCCCCGTCCTGCGCGCGCTCGACGAGGCGATCGCGACCTGCGGGCTCTACGAGGCCGAGTTCCGCGTGCTGCGGCCCGACGGCACCCGGCGCTGGCTCACCGCGCGCGGTCGCGCGCTGCCGGGACCGCGCGGCGCCGCGGTCGAGGTCGTCGGGGTCGCCACCGACACCACCGCGCTGCGCGCCGGGGAGGAGCGCGTCCACCGCGTCCTCGAGGACATGACGGTCGGCTACTACTGGCTCGACCCGCAGTGGCGCTTCGGCTACGTCAACGCCGAGGCCGAGCGGATCCTCGGCAGCCCCCGGGAGCGGCTGCTGGGCGGGGTCGTGTGGGAGCTGTTCCCCGCGGCCGTCGGCACCCGCTTCGAGGACAGCTACCGGGCCGTGGCGGCGACCGGCGAGCCGGCCGTCTTCGACGCGTACTACCCGGCGCCGCTGGACGGGTGGTACGAGGTCCGCGCCGTCGCGGAGCGCGGGGGCGTGGCGGTCTACTTCACCGACGTCACCGAGCGGCGCCGCGCGCTGGACGCCGCTCAGCAGGCGCGGGAGCGCTCGGAGCTGCTCGCGGCGGTGGCGACCGAGCTCGTCGAGATCCTCGACCCCGTCCGGGCGCTCGAGGCCGTGCTCCCCCACCTCGTGCCGGCCGTCGCGGACTTCGCGATCGCGAGCCTGCTCGACGAGGGCCACGGCGGGTGGCAGTCGCGCCTGCGGGACGTCGCCGCCCTGCACGCCGACCCGTGGCTGCAGCCGGTCCTCGACCGCTACCGCGCCGTGCGGGTGGCCGCCCTGACGCGGACGTCGCTGGTCGCGCAGGTCGTCGCCGGCGGCACGCACGCCCTGCGCACCGGTCTGCCGGGCCCGGGCGACCTCGTGCAGGACGGGCCGGCGCACGAGCTGCTGACCCGGCTGGGCCCCGAGGCGCTCGTCGTCATGCCGCTGCGCGGGCGCGGGCACACCCGGGGCCTGCTGACGCTGGGCCGCACGGCGGGACGCGGCGAGTTCACCGACCTCGACCTCACCGCGCTGCGCGAGGTCATGGCCCAGATCGGGCTGGCGCTGGACAACGCGCACCTGCACGCGGCCCGCCGCGACCTCGCCGAGGAGCTGCAGCGCAGCCTGCTCACCGAGCTGCCGGAGCCGGACCACCTGCACCTCGCGGCCCGGTACGTGCCCGCGGTGGCCGCGACCCAGATCGGCGGCGACTGGTACGACGCGTTCCTCGTGCGCGACGGCAGCACGTGCCTCGTCATCGGCGACGTCACCGGCCACGACCTGCGGGCCGCGGTGTCGATGGCCCAGCTGCGCAACGTGCTGCGCGGCGGCGCGCACGCGGTCGTGCAGCCGCCGGCACAGATCCTCTCCTCCCTGGACTGGGCGATCCAGGACCTCGCGGTCGGGGCGATCAGCACCGGCATCCTGGCGAAGGTGGAGCAGCCGGCGGACCTCGCGGCCCGTGGCCTGCGGCTGCTGCGGTGGTCGAACGCCGGCCACCTGCCCCCGCTGCTGCTGCACCCCGACGGGCACGCCGAGCTGCTGACCCGCCCTGCGGACCTGCTGCTGGGACTGCGCGCGCACACCGAGCGGCACGACCACACGGTCGTCCTGCCGCCCGGTTCGACCGTCCTGCTGTACACCGACGGCCTCGTCGAGCGGCGCGGCGAGCGCCTGGGTGCCGGCCTGGAGCGCCTGCGCACGGCCGCCGAGCGGCTCGCCGACGTGCCGCTGGAGGAGCTGTGCGACCGCCTCATCGCCGAGCTCGCGTCGGGCAGCGAGGACGACGTGGCGCTGCTCGCCGTCCGGGCGCACCCGGAGGACGCGCCGCGCCCCGCGGAGGCCGGCCCCGCACGTCTCCCCGAGGACCTGCGCGCGGACGCCGAGGCGGACCCAGGTGTGGAGCCGCGGGCGGACGGAGCGCCGCGCACCGAGGCAGGAGGGTCCCGATGAGCCGCGTGGGCGACCGGCGGGCCGCGCGGGACCGCGCGCTCCCCGCCAAGCGCCCTCCTCGCGGCCTGCGGCAGCTCGGTCGCTGGCAGGTCGACGAGGTCGCCGAGCTGGCCGGCCTGCGGCACGCCGTGCGGGACGCCGTGGCCGCCCACGCCACCCCCGACCGTGCCGCGCGGCGCACCGCGGACCAGGTGACGCTGCTCGTGTCGGAGCTCGCGACGAACGCGCTGCGGCACGGCGGTGCGCCCACCGTGGTCGAGCTGCGCACGGACGGCACGACGTACCTGCTCGACGTCGCCGACCACGACACCGCGAGCGCACCGGTGATGTCCGGCGCGCGCGCACCGGGCGACGGGGGCTTCGGTCTCCTCATCGCGCGGCGTCTCGCGCAGGACGTGGGCTGGTACGCGACCCGCACGACCAAGCACGTGTGGGCGCGGATCGCGGCCGGCTGACCGGCCGAGGTCAGGCGTCGGCCGCGCCCGCCGGCGCCGCGGCCAGCCGCTGCCAGAACGACGCGAGCGTCACCGTGCCCGCGTGCAGCAGGTCCAGCCGCACGCTCTCGTCGCTGTCGTGCCAGTGGTCCTCCGGCAGCCCGGTCCCGAAGAACACGACCGGTGCGCCGGTCGTGTCGTGCAGCAGCGAGGCGGGTGAGCCGCCGGCGTTGCGCATCGTGCCCACCTCGTCGGCCCGGAAGCCGTCGGCCATGGCGGCGCGCAGCAGCGCGAGGGCGGGCACGTCGTCCGGCGTGCGGTAGGGCTCCTGCCCGCTCTCCTCGGGCACGCTCAGCTCGTACTCGACGCCGTCGCCGAGCCGGTCGGCCACCCACGTGCGCAGCTGCTCCGCCACCCGCTCGACGCGCTGGTCGGGCACCGTGCGGATGCTCAAGGACGCGGTCGCGACGGACGGGACCGCCCCGCGGGCCGGGCCCTGCACGTCGCCGGCGGTCATGACGAGCACCTCGGCCGCCGGCCGCAGCCAGAGTCGCTCGAGCGGGGTCCAGCCCGCCTCTCCCCCGATGCTGTTCGTCTCCGACCGCTGGAGCCAGTCCTCCTCGCTCCACGGCAGGGCGGCCAGCGCCGCGCGCTCGGCGTCCGAGGGGACGACCACGTCGTCGTAGAACCCGGGGAGCGTCACGCGCCCGTCCTCGTCGTGCAGGTCCGCGACCAGCCGCGCCACGGCGTGGACCGGGTTCGGCGCGACGCCGGACACCGCCCCGCTGTGCACGTCGCGGCCGGGCCCGACGACCTCGAGGTCCGCGGTGACCAGCCCGCGCAGCCCCACGCACACCGCGGGCGCGTCGGCCCGCCACAGCAGGGTGTCGGACAGCATGACGAGGTCGGCCCGCGTGGCCTCGGGGTGCTCGTGCAGCAGGGCCGCCAGGTGCGGCGAGCCCTGCTCCTCCTCGCCCTCGACGAGGAGCTTGAGGTTCACGGCGGGGGCGGTGCGCCCGGTGGCCGCCAGGTGCGCCCGCAGGCCCCAGACGTGGCACAGGACCTGTCCCTTGGCGTCCGACGTGCCGCGTCCCCAGAGGCGCCCGTCGCGCAGGGCGGGCTCGAACGGCGGGGCCTGGCCCCAGGAGTCGTCCTTCGCGGCACGCACGTCGTGGTGGCTGTACACCAGGACGGTCGGCGCACCCGGGGCCTCGCACCACTCGGCGTACACGGCGGGTGCGCCGTCCTCGACCTCCCACAGCTCGACGCGGGGGAAGCCGGTGTCGCGCAGGACACCGGCGAGCCAGTTCGCCGACCGCTGCAGGTCGGCCTGGTGCTCGGGCATGCCGGCGACGGAGCGCAGCCGCACCCAGCCGACGACGTGCTGGACCAGGTCGTCCAGGTGCTCGGCGGCGTACGCGTGCAGCCCCTCGACGTCGGGCGAGGGGCCGTCGACACCGGTCACGCGACGGTCCGGGCGGCGGCGTCGGCGACGACGTGGTCGAGCCGGCCGGCGCGTGCGGCGACGGCACGCTGGTGGCGGGCCCCCGTGCCGCGTGTGAGCACGCGGTCGAGCCCGCGCTCGACGAGGGCGAGGTCGCCCGAGGCGCGCAGGGCGTCCCGCACGTAGTCGAGCAGGCAGGCGAGCACCTCGGGCGCCGGCCGCAGCCGGTGCGTGCGCGGGTGGACGAGGTGGTCCTCGACGCCGGACCTGCTGGCGCGCCAGGCCGCCATCCGCAGGACCGACGTCGGGTCGCCCGGCGCGGGCTCCCCCGCGGCCCAGGCGCGTGCCGCCGTGTCGACGAGCGCGCGGGCCAGCGCCGCGACGAGCACCGCGTCCTCGACGTCGAGGCAGACGTCCGGCACGCGGATCTCGACGGTCGGCCAGCGGGCCGAGAGGCGGGCGTCGAAATAGACCATGCCCTCGTCGAGGACGGTGCCGGTGGCGATGAGCTCGGCGACCACGGCCCGGTACGCCGCGGCGGAGCCGAAGGGGTCGCACGGCCCGGTGCCGGGCCAGCGGTTCCACGCCTGCGTGCGGTACCCGGCGTAGCCGGTGTCCGCGCCGTTCCAGAACGGGGAGTTGGTCGCGATCGCGGTGAGCACGGGCAGCCAGGGGCGCACCCGGTCGAGCACGGCCACGCCCTCCTCGTCGGAGGCGACCGCGACGTGCACGTGGCAGCCGCAGGTGAGCTGCTCGGCGCAGGTCAGGCCCATCTGCGCGGCGATGGCCTCGTAGCGGGCGTTGGGCGTGAGCAGGGGCGCGACCGGCAGCGGCGACGTGGCGAGGGCGGCCACGCGCGCACCCACCGTGGCCGCGGCGGCGTCCGCCGCGCGGCGCAGGCGGCGCAGGTCCTCGGCGACGTCCTCGAGGCAGGTGCGGGGCGGGGTCGCGGTCTCCACCTGCTGCTGCTGCAGCTCGGCACCGAGCGGCAGGACCTCGGCCACCGGCAGGCCGCTGGCCGCGACGCCCGTGACGGCGGGGCCCCCGGCACGGCGAGCCCGGTGCGGGGGTCGACGAGGAGGAGCTCCTCCTCCACGCCGACCGAGCGCAGTGCCGGGACGGCGGGCGGGACCACGGGGACGGGGACGCGCGACGGCGAGGGGGCGATGGACATGGGTGCTCCCGGTGCAGCAGTCAGGAGGACGCCACCGTCCGGACGTCCCTCCCGTCGAACCGGTTCCAGGCTCACACCCCGGCGTGTCGCGCGCGCGCCGAGCCCCAGGACCCGGTGCGCGAGCGAGGCACGCGCGGCGTCCCCGGGCTGCGCCGGCGGTCTCAGCCGGCGTCGTGGTGCGACGTCCGCTCGGAGTCGCGGCGGCCGTCGACGGCCTCGGGCACGAGCTCCTCCGGCAGCGCGGGCACGGGTGCCACGACCACGTCCTGCAGCTTCCAGTCCAGGTCGCTCACGGAGCGCTGCAGCGCGGTGATCTCGTCGAGCGTCGGCGCGCGGCCGTCGCGGGGCACGACGAAGCACTCGGCGTGGAAGACGTGCCCCTCGTCGCGCAGCCGCGCGCGTCCCTGCGCGACCCAGGGCACGGCGGCGAGGTGCCCGTCGACCTCCGCGACGAGGGGGTGCGGCTCGTCCCCCTCGACGGTGGTCGCCCGCGCGTCCATGAGGGCCACCGTCGCGGTCCGCACGTTGCTCACGCCGTCCTTGAGGATCGAGAACGAGATGACGAGCGCCGCGGCGGCGTCCGCCCACCACAGGCCCACGCCGATGCCGAGCACGCCGACGATCCCCGCGACCGCCGTCATCCAGTCGGCGCGGTTCATGTCGGCGTCCGCGTACAGGACGCGGTCGTGCAGCGTGCGGGCCAGCGGCAGCTTGGCCCGTCCGAGCAGGACCGGCGGGACCGCGGTGTACGCGAGCACCGCGATCATCAGCCAGCCCGACCACACCGGCTGCCCGAGGACGACGAGCACCCCGACCGGGGGGTGCTCCTGCGCGAGCAGCGAGCTCGCGGACTCCCACACCAGCAGCGCCCCCATGGTGAGCAGCGCGGTGCCGGCGACCAGGTGCCCGACCCCCACGGAGCGGTGGTACCCGTAGGGGTGCCGAGGCCCGGGCCGGCGGCGGGTCACGTGCGTGCCGACGAGGAAGGCGGTGGGCGGGATGAGCGAGAGCAGGTCCTCGGCCCACGCGGTCCGCATCGCCTGCGAGCTGCCCATGACGAGGTACATGAGCACGATCGCGGTCGCGAGGAACCCGATGGTCAGCCACGCGAGCCGCACCGCGCGGCGCAGCGCCGCCTCCTGCTCCTCGGGCAGCTCCGTGCTGCCGAACCGCCGCGTCACCGCAGCCCCCCGAAGTCCTGCTGCACGTCCTGGGCGATCAGGAAGCGCTCGAGCTCGACGAGGAAGGCGTTCTCCCCCGCGCGCGTCGCCATCACGTGGTTCTCCTCGTCGCCGTGCTCGTCGGGGACGGTGACGTAGGGCCGGGTGAGCGCGACGCGCGACGCCCACGGCGAGCTCGCCGTGAGCCCGCCGACGAGCAGGTCCACGTCCCCCTCCTCCAGGTCGGCCACGAGCTGCTCCTCGCTGCCGACCTCCCACTCGACCTGCGCCCCGAGGTGCTCCGCGAAACGCCGTCACGAGGTCGACCTCGAGACCCGCCGGAGGTGCGTCGTCCCCGTCCGGCAGGCTCGTCCACGGCTCGCGCACCGTCACCCCCACCCGCAGCCGCCCGTCCCGCACGCGGTCGAGCGTGCCCTCGGGGTCGGAGGGCACCGTGACGGCGCACGCGGCCGTCACCAGCACCGCCAGCAGCGCGCTCACCAGCGCAGTCGTCCGTCGCACACGGTCAGTGAAGCCCACCCGCCCGCTTCCGCAACCGGGACCGCCGGCGTGCGTGCCGCGGGAGGGCGGTGCGACCGCACGCGTTTCGGTCAATGAACCGAATGCGCGCCCGGGGTGCGCGTCGTGGTCCAATGCCGCGGTTCGGCGGCGGCGCCGCGAGGGACAGCAGCGTGGAGGACGTGTGGACCAGTCGTTGGAGCCGGTGTTCGAGCAGGTCCTGCGGCGCAACCCGGGCGAGGCGGAGTTCCACCAGGCGGTGCGCGAGGTGTTCGACACCCTCGGCCCGGTGGTGCGCAAGCACCCGCGGTACGCCGACGCGGCCGTGCTGGAGCGGCTGTGCGAGCCGGAGCGCCAGGTCATCTTCCGCGTGCCGTGGGTCGACGACGCCGGGCGCGTGCAGATCAACCGTGGTTTCCGCGTCGAGTACAACTCCGCGCTCGGCCCGTACAAGGGCGGCCTGCGGTTCCACCCGTCGGTCTACCTGGGGATCGTCAAGTTCCTCGGCTTCGAGCAGATCTTCAAGAACGCCCTGACCGGCATGCCGATCGGCGGCGGCAAGGGCGGTTCGGACTTCGACCCGCGCGGCCGGTCCGACGGCGAGGTCATGCGCTTCTGCCAGTCGTTCATGACCGAGCTGTACCGGCACCTGGGCGAGCACACGGACGTGCCGGCCGGTGACATCGGCGTGGGCGGGCGTGAGATCGGCTACCTGTTCGGGCAGTACAAGCGGATCACGAACCGCTACGAGTCCGGCGTGCTCACCGGCAAGGGCGTCGCGTGGGGTGGGTCGCTCGTGCGGACCGAGGCCACCGGCTACGGCACCGTGCTGTTCACGCAGGAGATGCTGCGCACCGCCGGCCGCGAGTTCGACGGCCTGCGCGTGTCCGTGTCGGGTGGCGGCAACGTCGCCGTGCACGCCATCGAGAAGGCGCAGCAGCTCGGCGCGCAGGTCGTCACGTTCTCCGACTCCTCCGGGTACGTCGTCGACGAGGCCGGCATCGACCTCGCGCTCCTCAAGGACGTCAAGGAGGTGCGCCGCGGGCGCGCCGCCGACTACGTCGCCGAGCGTCCCGGCGCGCGCCTGGTGACCGACGGGAGCGTCTGGGACGTGCCCGTCGACGTCGCTCTGCCGTGCGCGACGCAGAACGAGCTGCTCGAGCAGGACGCCAAGACGCTGCTGCGCAACGGCGTGGTCGCGGTCGCGGAGGGCGCCAACATGCCCACCTCCCCGGAGGCGGTCGCGCTGCTGCAGGAGGCCGGCGTCCTCTTCGGCCCCGGCAAGGCGGCCAACGCCGGGGGCGTCGCCACGTCGGCGCTCGAGATGCAGCAGAACGCGTCGCGGGACTCCTGGACGTTCGAGCACGCCGAGGAGCGGCTGACCGAGATCATGGTCGGCATCCACGACCGCTGCGCCGCGACGGCCGAGGAGTACGGCGCACCGGGCAACTACGTGCTCGGCGCCAACATCGGCGGGTTCCTGCGGGTCGCCGACGCGATCATCGCCCTCGGCGTCATCTGAGGACGCCGCGGTCGCACCCTCGCCCGGTCCGCCGCCGGCGAGGGTGTGACCGACGGCACACCGCCCGCCCTGTCACGCCCGGGACCCGGCCGGTGTCCCCTTCCTGTCAGGACGTGTCGAGGGAGGACGGACCATGTCGGGAACGGTGCGTGTCGTGGTGGTCGGCGGCGGGTACGCGGGGGTGATGGCGGCGAACCGGTTGCTCGCGCCGAGGTCGGGGCGGGTGCGCGTGCCCGCGCCGGTGGACGTCGTGCTCGTCGACCCGGCACCGCGCTTCACCGAGCGGATCCGGCTGCACGAGGTGGCGGCCGGGACGCGGGCGTCGGCGGGACGGGACTGGTCGGACGTGCTGCACCCGCGGGTCCGGCGCGTGGCGGCGCGCGCCGTGCGGGTGGACGCCGGCGCCGGGCACGTGGTGCTCGCCGACGGCCAGGACGTGCCCTACGACCACCTCGTGCTCGCGGTGGGCAGCGGCGCCCGGGCGGACGCCCTGCACTCGGTGACCGACCAGGCCGCCGCGGAGCGCACCCGGGACGCGCTCGCGCGGCTCGCCCCGGGAGAGGCGGTGACCGTCGCCGGCGCCGGCGCCACCGGGCTCGAGGTGGCCTGCGCGGTCGCGGTGGCCCGTCCGGACCTGGTGGTGACGGTCGTCGACCCCGGCGGCGCCCCCGCCGGCGAGCCTGCCATCGCGCGCCGGCTGGCCCGCCTGGGGGTCACGGTGCTCGCCGGGACGGTCGACCGCGGCACGGGCGTCGTGACGGGCGACGACGGGCGGGACCGCCCCGCCGCACCCGTCACCGTGTGGACCGTCGGGCTGGCGGTGCCGACCCTGGCCGCGGACAGCGGCCTGCCCGTCACGGCCGACGGCCGGCTCCTCGTCGACGAGACGCTCACCGTCGTCGGTCACGACCGCGTGGTCGGCGCCGGGGACGCCGTCGCGGTGGCCGGTCCGCGCGGCGCCCACCTGCGGATGTCGTGCGCCGCGGCGCTGCCGCTCGGGGCCCGGGCCGCGGACACCGTGCTGGCGCGCGTCGCCGGGGTGACGCCGCGCCCGCTCGACGTGGGCTTCGCCGCCGTCTGCCTCGACCTCGGCGCCGGTCACGGGCACGTCCGCCTCGTGGCCCGCGACGACGCGCGCCGGCCGTGGTCGGTCTCGGGCCGCGCCGCCGGCTGGGTCAAGGAGGGGATCTGCCGCGCGACGGTCTCGTGGCTCGCGGCCGAGGCCCGCACCCCGGGGCGCTACCGCGGCGTCGCCGGACCGCGCCCGGTGGCCGCGGCGTGACGGTCGTGCGCGACGGCGACGCCGTGTTCACGGCGCACCGGGCGACGGTCGTCGCCGTCGCCTACCAGGTGCTCGGCACGCGCGCGGACGCCGAGGACGTCGCCCAGGACACGTACCTGCGCTGGCGGGACGTCGACCCGGGCACGGTGCAGGACCCGCGCGCCTACCTCGCCACGATGGCGGCGCGCGGGGCCCTCAACGCGGTGCGTGCCCGGGCCCGGCGCCGTGAGGAGTACCCCGGTCCGTGGCTGCCGGAGCCGGTCGTCACGGACGACCCGCTGCGTCGCCTCCTCGTCCGCGAGCAGCTCACGTACGCGCTGTCGGTGCTGCTGCAGGACGTCGCGCCCGAGCAGCGTGCCGCGCTCGTGCTGCGCGACGTCCTGGAGCTGCCGTACGCCGCCGTGGCCGCGGCCCTGGACCGCAGCGAGGAGGCGGTGCGCCAGCTCGTGCACCGCGCCCGCTCGCGCGTCCGTGCCGCCTCGGGCGGCCCCGATCGTGCACCGCAGGACGTCGCGGTGCTGGAGGCGTTCGTCGCCGCGGTCGCCGCCGGGGACCCGCAGCGGCTCGTCGGCCTGCTCGCCCCCGAGGTGGTGCTCGTCTCCGACGGCGGGGGCAAGGTCTCGGCCGCCCGCCGGCCCGTGCACGGGGCGCAGGACGTCGCGCGGTTCGTGCTGGGTGTCGCCGGCCGCGCCGACGCCGGCACGCGGGTCGAGCTCGGCACGGTCAACGGCGGTCCGGGCGTGCTCGTCCACGCCGGGTCGCGCCTCGACCTGGCGCTCGCCCTCGGCGTCGACGCGCAGGGGCGCGTGACCGGCGTGTACCTCGTGCGCAACCCCGACAAGCTGGGAGCCCCGGCCCCCGACGCACGGGCGTGACGGGCGCCGCCGCACCGTCGCCCGGTCAGGCCTCGCGCACCCAGACCGCCATCGTGCCCTGGCCGCGGTTGCCCCACGCGAAGTAGGGGACGGCGCGCACGCGCGTCGCCTCCCGCGCCGGGGGCTCCTCGCGGTACAGCGGCCTCCCCTCCGGCGGGTCCGGCTCGGCGAGGCCGTCGGCCACCACCGCGGCGAGCCCGGACACCGGCTCGGGCTCGAGGCCCAGCGCGGCGTCCCGCGGGAGCAGCAGCGCGCGCACCGGTACGTCGTGGTCGACGCCCTCGAGGCAGTGGACGACGGGGCCGCGCTGCAGGGCGACCCGCCCGGTGGCCGAGGCGACGCGGGGGTCCGCCCAGACCCGCCGCGGGCGCACGTCCAGACCGAGCTCCACCACGTCGCCCGCGGCCCACGTGCGGTGCAGACGCACGTACCCGCGGTCGAGCACGTCCGCGACGGGCACGGGGTCGCCGTTCACGGTGAGCGAGGTGCGCGCCGACCAGGCGGGCACCCGGACCGCGAGCGTCCACGCGGCCCCGGGCACCTCGGGCGCGACCGTGAGACGCACGGCGCCGTCGTCCGGGTACCGGGTGCCGACGTCGACACACGCCCCTCCCCCCGCCCGCGTGCGCACCGAGCCCGCGACGTGCAGGTGCACCGCGAGCTCGTCGTCGGCGTCCGCGTACGCGTACTGCTCGAGGGACGTCAGCAGCCGCGCGAGGTTCGGCGGGCAGCACGCGACACCGAACCACTCGTGCCGGTGCACGTCACCGTCGCTCGCGAGCGGGTTGCCGTAGAAGTAGCAGGTGCCGTCGGCCGACGCGCCCGCCAGCACGCCGTTGTACAGCGCCCGCTCCAGCACGTCCGCGTAGCGGCCGTCACCGGTGACGTTCGTCATCCGTTGCGCCCACATCACCAGGCCGATCGCGGCGCACGTCTCGGCGTACCCGTCGCGGTCGGGCAGGTCGTACGGGGCGCCGAAGCCCTCGATGGACGGGTCCGAGCCCAACCCGCCGGTGACGTACATCTTCGTGCCGGTCGTCGAGTCCCACAGGCGACCGCACGCGGCGAGCAGGTCGTCGTCGCCGTCCTCCGCCGCGAGGTCGGTCATCGCCGAGAGCATGTACATCGCCCGCACCGCGTGCCCGACCACCTCCTGCTGCTCGCGGACCGGCAGGTGCGACTGGTTGTACTCCCGGTAGCGCTGCGCCTGCTCCGTGCGGTCGGGGAAGTGGGACCCGAAGTAGCCGGGCGTGCCCCGGCGCACCTCCTCCACCTCGAACCAGTACGGCTGGGTCCCGCGCGCGTCGAGCATGCGACGTGCCAGGTCCAGGTACCGCCGCTCGCCCGTCGCCCGTGCGAGCTTCACGAGGGCGAGCTCGATCTCCTGGTGACCGTCGTAGCCGCCCTCGAGCGCGCCGCCCGGGCCGAGCTCCTGTGCGACGAGGTCCGCGTACCGGCGCACGACGTCGAGCAGCGTCGTGCGCCCCGTGGCGCGGTGGTGGGCGACGGCCGCCTCGATCAGGTGCCCGAGGCAGTACAGCTCGTGCGCGTCGCGCAGGTCGGTGAACCGCTGACCGGGCCGCACCACGGTGAAGTACACGTTGAGGTAGCCGTCCGGCTGCTGGGCGTCGGCGAGCAGGGCGATCGCCTCGTCGACGGACGCCTCCAGCGCGGGGTCCGGCTGCGTGGCCAGCGCGTAGCTCGCCGCCTCGATCCACTTGGCGACGTCGCTCTCCCAGAAGACGTGCGGCTCGCGGGGGTCGCCCTCGCGCCACTGCAGCCGCAGCGCCTCGAGCTGGCCGACGGTGCGCAGCTGCCGCTCCTGCTGCGGGAGGGTCGTCGTGCGGACGGTCTCGCGACGGGGCGCCCAGAACGCGTCGTCGATGCGGACGTCACGCAGGTCGGCCGGGCGGAGCGGGCCGCCGGGGCGCCGGGCAGGGGTGGTGGCGGTCATCGTCGACCTCCCGGTCGGGTCACGTCGTCGGGACCCTGCAGGCTACGTCGGGCGAGCGACGTGCGCCCGGGTCCGACGCGCCCCGTCGGCACGCCGGACCCGGGACGTCAGCGGCGGCGCACCGCGATCACGCGCTGCAGCACGACGAACGCGAGCAGCACGCCCCCGATGAACACGCGCGTCCACCACGAGTCGAGGCCCTCGCGTGCGATCAGCACCTGGATGAGGCCGTACACCAGCACGCCCGCCCCGGTGCCGAGCACGAACCCGACGCCGCCGGACAGCAGCGTCCCGCCGATGACGACGGCCGCGATCGCGTCGAGCTCCATGCCGATGCCCGTGAGGTTGAACCCGGACTTCGTGTAGAGCGCGAAGAGGATGCCCGCGATCCCCGCGCACGTGCCGCTGATGACGTAGACCCACACGCGCGTGCGCGCCGGCTTCAGACCCATGAGCGTCACGGCCGCCCCGCGGTCCCCCGCGCCGAGCCCGTACACCGTCCGCCCGAACCGCGTGTAGTGCAGCAGGTAGACCGCCACGAGGAGCACCGCGAGGGCGATGAGGATGCTCGCGTTGATGCGCCACAGCCCGCGTCCCTCGCCGAACTTCAGGCTCCACGAGGCGAGCGCGGAGAAGCCCGGGTCGTCGATCGCGAGCGAGTTGGTGCTCACGACGTTCGCCAGCCCGCGCGCGAGGAACATGACGGCGAGCGAGGCGATGAAGGGTTGGATGTCGAACACCTGCACCATGACGCCGATCAGCAGGCCGCACGACGTGCCGATGAGCACCCCGACGACGAGCACCACGGGCAGCGGCAGGCCGGCCCTGAACAGCGTGGCGGTCGCCAGGCCCACGAGCGCGACGACGGCCCCGACGGACAGGTCGATGCCGCCGGTGAGGATGACGAACGTCATCCCGACCGCCAGCACCAGCAGGTAGGAGTTGTCGACGAGCAGGTTCGACAGCAGCTTCATGCTGACGAAGGACGCGCGGTCCGTGCTGTACCGGCTCTGCCCGACGCCGAGCATCAGCATCAGCGTGAGGACGGTGCCGAGCACCGGCAGGAACCGCCGGTCGACCCGGCCCAGGTAGCCGCGGACGCGGTCGACGGACGCGCGCGGGCCGGTGCCGCGCGGGGCCGTGCGGGTCAGCTGGTCGGTGCTCATGCCGCCACCTCCACGGGTCGCTGCGCGCCGCGGGCACCGGGACGGGGGGTCCGCAGCCGGCCGCGCAGGTAGGGGGACGCCGCCACGCAGACCGCGATGAGCACGACCGCCTTGAACAGCGGCGTCGTCTGGCTGGGCAGCTCGAAGATGATGACGGCCCGTTCGAGCGCCGACAGCAGCAGCGCGCCGACGACCAGGCCGCCCAGGTGGAACCGGCCGCCGTCGAGCCGGGTGCCGCCGAGGACGACGACCATGATCGCGTCGAGCTCCTTGAGCAGGCCGATGTTGTTGGCGTCGGCCGCCATGGTCGGGGCGCCGTAGACGATGCCCGCGAGGCCGGCGAGCAGGCCGGCGATCACGTACACGGTCCACGTGGTCGAGCGGGCCTTCACGCCGGCGAGCCGGCTCGCCTCGCGGTTGATGCCGATGGACTCGAGGAACATGCCGAGGGCGGTCCGCCGCACGGCCAGGGTCACGAGGACGAACACGGCGACCGCGATGACGACGGGCGTCGGGATCCCCAGCACGAAGCCGGAGCCGAGCGACTTGAACGGCGGGCTCGTCACGGTCGTGATCTGCCCCTCGGTGATGAGCATGGCGATGCCGCGCCCCGCGACCATGAGGATCATGGTCGCGATGAACGGCTGGATCCCCAGCGCCGCCACCATGAAGCCGTTGAACGCGCCGGCGACGGCGCCGAGGCCGAGCCCGAGCGCGAGAGCGGTCGCGACCGTGACGGGGCTGCTCGGGTCCGCCGCGCCGTCGAGGTAGGTCAGCGACACCGCGAGGGACATCGCCATCACGGCGCCGACGGACAGGTCGATGCCGCCCGTCGCGATGACCAGGCACATCCCGAGCGCGAGCAGCAGCGGCGTCGCGCTGTTGCGCAGCAGGTCGACGAGCTGGCCGTACAGGTGGTCGTCGCGCAGCGTGACGTCGAGGAACCCGGGGCTCTTGACGCCGCAGGCGAGCAGGAGGACGACGAGCGCGACGCTCGGCCACAGCAGGCCGTGCTGCGTCACCTCGCGCCAGAGGCTGCCGGCGCGTCCGCCGGGGCTGTGGGTGGCGGACGTGGTCATGAGGCGTGCACCCCGCTGCTCGCGATGGTCTCGAGGACGGTCTCGGTGGTGACGTCGTCGCCGTTGGCGACCTCGGCGATCTTCTGCCGGTCGCGCATGACGACGACGCGCTGGCTGAGGCGGAGCACCTCCTCCAGCTCGGAGGAGATGAAGACGACGGACATGCCGTCCGCGGCGAGCTCGGTGACGAGGCGCTGGATCTCCGTCTTGGCGCCGATGTCGATGCCACGGGTCGGCTCGTCGAGCACCAGCAGGCGCGGTGCGGTCGCGAGCCACCGGGCCAGCAGCACCTTCTGCTGGTTGCCGCCGGACAGGTTGCGGATCAGCGCGTTCGGGTTCGGCGGGTTGATGTTCAGGGCGACCATGTACTTCTGCACGAGCTCGTCGAGCTCCCGGCGCGGGATGCGCCGCCACGTTCCGCGGCTGGCCTGCAGCGCGAGGGCGATGTTCTCGCGGACGGTGAGGTCCCCGATGACGCCCTCCTTCTTGCGGTCCTCCGTCGACAGCGCGATGCCGTGCCGCAGGGCGGCGAGCGGGCTCGGGAGGCGCACGGGCGTGCCCTGGAGCGTCAGGCCGCCGTGGTCCGGGCGGTCGGCGCCCGTCAGCAGCCGGGCGGCCTCGGTGCGGCCCGACCCGAGCAGGCCCGCGAAGCCGACGATCTCCCCCGGGTACAAGGCGAGGTCGAACGGCTCGACCGACCCGTCCTTGCCGAGGCCGACGCCCGTGAGCAGCGGCGTCTCGCGCGAGGAGTGCGTCGTCACCGCGGTCCGCGCCTGCTCCTCGATGCCGGCGAGCGCCTCGCCCGAGCGGCCGACCATGTGGGAGATCAGGTCCCGTCGCGGCAGCTCCGCGGTGCGGAACTCCCCGACGAACCGGCCGTTGCGCAGCACCGTCATGCGGTCCGACAGCGCGTAGACCTGCTCGAGGAAGTGCGAGACGAACAGGATCGCCACACCCGCGTCGCGCAGCGTCCGCACGACGCGGAACAGCTCGGCGACCTCTGCCTTGTCGAGGCTGGACGTCGGCTCGTCGAGGACGAGCACCTTCGCGTCGACGACGAGCGCGCGGGCGATCGCGCACAGCTGCTGCACGGCGATGCTGTGGGACGCGAGGGGCGAGCGCGGGTCGATGTCGAGGTTGAGGCGCTGCAGGTAGCGCCGCGCCTCGCGGCGGGTCGCCCGCCAGTCGATGAACGGCCCCCGCCGCACCTCGTGGCCGAGCATGACGTTCTCGGCCACCGTGAGGTTCGTGCAGAGGTTCACCTCCTGGTACACGGTGCTGATGCCGGCCGCCTGCGCCTGGCTCGGGTCGTCGAAGCGCAGCTCCTGCCCGTCCACGGCGATGCCGCCGGAGTCGACGCGGTAGACGCCGGTGAGCGCCTTGATGAGCGTCGACTTGCCGGCGCCGTTCTCGCCCATGAGCGCGTGGACCTCGCCGCGGCGCAGCACGAGGTCGACGCCGTCGAGCGCCTTGACCCCCGGGAACGTGATCGTGATCCCGGTCATCCGCACGGCGGCGTCGTCCGCCTGCGCGTTCCTGTCGGACATCGGTGTCCTTCCTCGGACGGGGTGCGGCACGGGGCCGGCCGGACGTCCGGCCGGCCCCGCGGACCGTCAGTACGGACGGGCGTCGACGTCCGCCTGCGTGATGGTCTGGTCGAAGGACTTGTCCTCGACGACCGTGGTCTCGGGCACGTCCTCGCCGTCCACGACCTTGCGGATGAGCTCCGCGAGCTGGTCGCCGAAGACGGGGTTGCACTCGACGACGAAGTTGAACTTCTTGTCCACGAGCGCCTGCAGGCCGTCGCGCACGCCGTCCACCGACACGATCTGGATGTCCTCGCCGGGCACCTTGCCGGCCGCCTCGATCGCCTCGATCGCACCCAGGCCCATGTCGTCGTTGTGCGTGAAGATCAGGTTCATCTCCGGGTAGGCCTGCAGCGCCGCCTCGACGGCCGTGCGGCCCTCGGCGCGCGTGAAGTTGCCGGACGCCTTGCCGATGACCTGGTCGCCGACGACGTCGTTGAACCCCTTCTCACGGTCGACCTGCGCACCCGAGCCGAGCGTGCCCTGCAGCTCGAAGACCTTGGCGTCGGGGGCGTTCTCCGCCACCCACTCGCCCGCGGTGCGGCCCTCCTGCTCGAAGTCGGCACCGATCCACGTGACGAAGGGGTCCTCCACGGAGGTGTCGACCGTGCGGTCGACGAGGACGACCGGGATGCCCGAGTCCTTGATCTCCTGCAGCACCTCGTCCCAGCCGGTCTCGATGACCGGGGAGAACGCGATGACGTCGACGTCCTGGGCGACGAAGTCGCGCAGGGCCTTGATCTGGTTCTCCTGCTTCTGCTGGGCGTCGACGAAGTTGAGGTCGAAGCCGTTCTCCTCGGTGAGGCTGGCCTTCACCGACTCGGTGTTGGCGGTGCGCCAGCCGCTCTCGGCACCCAGCTGCGAGAAGCCGACGCGGATGAGGTCGCCACCCGAGCCGCCGTCGGAGCCGGCGTCGGCCCCACCGCTGCTGCTGCAGGCGCCGAGGGCGAGCACCGCGCCGACGCCGACGAGGGCGGCGAGGCGGGTGCGCAGGGACGCGGGACGAGACATGAACTCCTCCTTGAGCCGGTGCGGACCGCGATGTCCGACGCGCCGATTGTTAACGTTCACAACAGGCGGGTCAAGGCTTCTCGATCACGATCCGGTCACGCGTCGCCGGACGGGTGCCGACCGTCAGGACCGGGGGCGGCCGCTGCTCGCGCGCACCGCGAGCGAGGCCCGCACGAGCACCGGCTCGGCGGGCTCCCCCGCCATCGCCGCGACGAGCTGGTCCAGGCACCGGCGCCCCAGCTCGACGAAGTCGGGACGCACCGTGGTCAGCGGCGGGAAGAAGTGGGCCGCCCCCTCGACGTCGTCGTACCCGACGACCGACACGTCGTGCGGCACCCGCACGCCCGACTCGGCGAAGGCGTGCAGCAGGCCGAGCGCGAGCTGGTCGTTCGCGGCGAACACCGCGGTCGGGAGCCGGTCCTCCCCCGTCCGGTCGCGCTCGACGAGCTCCTTGCCGATGCGGAACCCCGTGGACGCCGTCCAGTCGCCCGGAACGGGGTCCCGCGGACGCAGGCCGGCCTGCAGCATCGTGTCGTGCCAGCCGCGGGAGCGGGAGCGCGCGTCCAGCCAGACCTGCGGCCCGGCCACGTGCAGCACGTCCGTGTGGCCGAGGTCGAGCAGGTGGCGCGTCGCCAGCCGCGCGCCGGCGTACTGGTTGACCGCCACGGTGGGGATGTCCCCGTCGAGCTCGGCGGGTCCGACCATGACGACCGGGACCCGGGCCCGGAAGGACTGCACGGCGCGCACCGCCTCGTCGTGGGAGGCGATGACCACCACCCCGTCCACGCCCTGGTCCATGTAGTGCTCGAGGGACCCCTGCACCGTGGCGACGTCCCACCGGGTCACCGTGGCGACGGACACGTACATCCCCTGGCCCCGGGCGGCGTTCTCGAGGGCGATGAGCGTCATCGTGGGCCCGTACAGCGGCGAGTCCTCGGTGACCACCCCGATCGCGCCGGTGCGCCGTGTGACCAGGGCCCGCGCGACGGTGTTGCGGCGGTAGCCGAGCTGCTCGATCGCCGACAGGACGCGGTCGCGGGTCTCGGCCCGCACGTTCGGGTGGTCGTTGAGGACGCGCGAGACGGTCTGGTGCGAGACGCCGGCGAGCCGCGCGACGTCGCCCATGGCGGGCGGGCGGTCGCTCGCCGGGGCGGCGCGCGGCGCGCCCGGGGCGTCCTGGGACACGGTGACCGGCCCGCTCGTGGTCTTGCGTGTCACCCTCGACTCTTCCCGTCACCGTGCGAGTGCACGTCACCGTACAGCGCGCTCCCGCGGGCGACGCGTTGTGAACGTTAACAGCCGAGTCGGGGCCCGGGAAGTGCCGCGTGGCCGCGTCGGGGCAGGACCCGCCGGACGGACGTCAGGCCGGGCCCAGGTCCCCCGCGTCCACGGGCCGGTAGAAGTTCCTCTCCCAGCGGTGCCGCCGGACCACCTCGCGCTGCTCCGGCGTCAGGCGGCGACCGTCGCTCGTCGCCGCGTTGCGCTCGACGTTGCGCACGGTGCGCATGCCGGCGATCACGGTCGAGACGGCGGGGTGGTCGAGGACGTACCGCAGCGCCACGTCGGCGAGCTGGTCGGTCTCGACGCCGAGGTCCCGCACGAGCGCGGTGACGTGCTCCTCGACCTGCGCGGGTCGGTCGCCGCCGAAGTAGGTGTTCCGGAAGTCGCCGTCCGGGAAGGTCGAGCCGGCCGTGATGCGGCCCGTCAGCCCGCCCTCGTCCAGCGCGACCCGGACGATCACGCCGACGCCGTGCTCCGCGCACGCCGGGAGCAGCTGCTCCTCGGGCTGCTGGTGGAACGCGTTGTAGATGACCTGCACCGTGTCGACCGCGCCGCTGCGGACGAGCTCGAGCGCGTTCTCCGGCTGGTAGTCGTTGATCGACACGCCGAAGAACCGGATCTTTCCCTCGTCGCGCAGCGCGCCGATCGTCTCGAGCCAGTCGCCCTTGCCGACCCACTCGTCGCTCCAGACGTGGAACTGCAGGAGGTCGAAGGCCTCGAGCCCGGACGCGGCCAGGCTCTCCTCCAGGCTGGCGCGGATGTGCGCGCCGGGGAACGTCTCGTCGGGGTGCACACCGGCGGGCGCCGGCCAGATCCCGTTCCTCGGCGGCACCTTCGTCGCCACGTGGACGTCGGGGTGGTCCCGCACCACGCTGCCGACGATCCGCTCGCTCTCCCCGTACCCGCGGGCGGTGTCGATGAAGTTCACCCCGAGCTCGATCGCGCGGTGCAGCGCGGCGACGGACTCGTCCTCCCGCGCACCGATCCACATCGCGGCGCCGATCCCCCACGCCCCGTACCCGATCTCGGACACGCTGACGCCCGTCCGTCCCAGCCGGCGGTACTCCATGCTCGCTCCTCGTCCCGGGCGCGCGTCCGCGCCGTGGCGTCGCCGCGGCAGCGCGGCCGCGTCCAGCCTCCCCCGCCGTCGACCGCCGCGCGAGCCCGTGCGATGCTCGGGAGCGAGTTCCCGCACGCTGCTCCTCCATCCCGGGCCCGCGCCGCGCGGCCCAGTCTGCGAGGTCGGACCGTGAGCACGACGCACGAGACCGCTGCCGCCAGGACGTCGACGGTGAGCCTCCTGACGCTCACCACGATGGTCGTCGGGTCGATGGTCGGCGCCGGGGTGTTCTCGCTGCCCCGCCGCTTCGCCCAGGAGACGGGCGTCGCGGGGGCCCTGGTCGCGTGGACGGTCGCGGGCGCCGGGATGCTCATGCTGGCGTTCGTCTTCCAGACGCTCGCGGTGCGCAAGCCCGCGCTCGACGCCGGCGTCTACGCGTACGCGAAGGCGGGGTTCGGGGAGCTCCCGGGGTTCTACTCGGCCATCGGGTACTGGGCCAGCGCGTGCGTCGGCAACGTGACCTACTGGGTGCTCATCATGTCGACGCTCGGCGCCGTCGTGCCCGCGCTCGGCGCCGGCGACACGGTCCTCGCGGTCGTGCTGTCGTCCGTCGGGCTGTGGCTGTTCTTCCTCCTGATCCGCCGCGGCATCCGGGAGGCGACGGCGATCAACCGCATCGTGACGATCGCCAAGGTGGTGCCGATCGTCGTCTTCGTGCTGCTCGCCCTGTTCGTCCTCGACCCGTCGGTGCTGGCGGGCAACCTGCAGGGCGCGGACTACACGGGGTCGGTGTTCGACCAGGTGCGCGACACCATGCTCGTGACGGTCTTCGTGTTCCTCGGCGTGGAGGGCGCCAGCGTCTACTCGCGGCACGCGCGGCGCCGCGAGGACGTCGGACGGGCCACCGTGCTCGGGTTCCTCGCCGTCTTCGCCGTGTTCGCGTCCGTGACGGTCGTCTCGTACGGCGTGCTGCCGATGGCCGAGATCGCGCAGCTGCGGCAGCCGTCGATGGCGGGGGTCCTGGAGGCGGCCGTCGGGGGCTGGGGCAGCACGTTCGTCAGCGTCGGGCTGATCGTCTCGGTGCTCGGCGCGTACCTGGCGTGGAGCCTCATGGCCGCCGAGGTGCTGCTCGTCGCGGCGAGGGACCGCGACCTGCCCCGCTTCCTGGCGCGGACCACCAGCAAGGACGTGCCCGTCAACGCGCTGCTGCTGACCACGGGCCTGTCCCAGGTGGTGCTCGTCGTCACCCTGTTCTCGCGCGACGCCTTCGACTTCGCCCTCGACCTGACCGCGTCCCTGAGCCTCGTCCCGTTCCTGCTCGCGGCGGCGTACGCGCTCAAGCTCGTGCTGACGCGCGAGTCGTACCCCGCCGCGTCCGGCCCGCCGGTGCGCGACGGCGTCGTGGCCGCCCTGGCGACGGTCTACACCGCCTTCCTCGTGTACGCCGCCGGTCCCACCCTGCTGCTCGTCTCGTTCCTGTTCTACGCGCCGTCGACCGTGCTGTTCGTCCTCACCCGTCGCGAGCAGGGCCGCCGGGTGTTCCACCCCGGCGAGCTGGTCCTGTGCGGGGTGGCGGTCGTCGTGGCGGTCGTCGCGGTCGTGGCGCTCGCCCAGGGGTGGATCCACCTCTGACGTCCCGTCCTGTCACGAAGGAGACCGCATGAGCACCACGCAGGAGACCCAGGCGACCACGCGCACGCTCGGCGTCCACTCCGAGGTCGGGCGCCTGCGCAAGGTCCTCGTCTGCGCACCGGGGCTCGCCCACGAGCGGCTCACGCCCAGGAACTCCGACGACCTGCTGTTCGACGACGTCATGTGGGTCGAGGCGGCGCAGCGCGACCACCTCGACTTCGTCGACAAGCTCCGCAACCGGGGCGTCGAGGTCGTCGAGCTGCACGACCTGCTGGCCGAGACGGTCGCGATCCCCGAGGCTCGCGCCTGGCTGCTGGACCGCAAGATCGTCGCGAACACCGTGGGCCTGGGTCTGGTCGAGGGCACCCGCGCCTACCTCGACCAGCTCTCGCCGCGCGAGCTGGCCCGCTTCCTCATCGGCGGCCTGTCCACGCGCGACCTGCCCGCGGACCTCCGCAGCGGCTACCTGGCGCTGGCGCGCGAGTCGCCCGACGCCGCCGAGTACCTGATGCCGCCGCTGCCGAACACGCTCTACACGCGGGACACGACGTGCTGGGTCTACGGCGGGCTCACCCTGAACCCGCTGTACTGGCCGGCACGGCACGACGAGACCCTGCTCATGCAGACGGTGTACCGGTTCCACCCGGACTACCGGGACGCCACGGTCTGGTGGGGCGACGCCGAGCAGGACTGGGGTCGCGCCACGCTCGAGGGCGGCGACGTCATGCCGATCGGGAACCGCTCGGTGCTCGTCGGCATGAGCGAGCGCACGTCGCGCCAGGCGATCACGCAGGTGGCCCGGGCGCTGTTCGAGCAGGAGGTGGCCGACCGCGTCGTCGTCGCCGGCATGCCCAGCCTGCGGGCCGCGATGCACCTCGACACCGTGTTCACCTTCGCCGACCACGACCTCGTGACGGTGCACCCCGCGATCGTCGACGGCATCCACGCCTTCACGCTCCTGCCGTCCGACCGGGCGCCCGGGATCGAGCTCGTCGACGAGGGCGACACGCCCCTGGTCGACGTCGTGGCCCGCGCCCTCGGGCTGCCGCGCCTGCGGGTCGTCGAGACCGCGGGCGACGTCTACGCGTCCGAGCGCCAGCAGTGGGACAGCGCGAACAACGCCGTCGCCGTCAGCCCCGGGGTCGTGTTCACCTACGACCGGAACACCCAGACGAACGCGGCGCTGCGCCGGGCGGGCGTCGAGGTCGTCACGATCGCGGGGGCCGAGCTCGGCCGCGGCCGCGGCGGCGGGCACTGCATGACGTGCCCGCTCGCGCGCGACGCCGTCGACTGAGGCGCGGGCGCGGCGGCGGACCGGAGGGCGACGCGGTCAGGTCGGGCCGAGCGTGCACCGCATCTCGGCGTTCGGCACGACGACGCCGCGCGCGGTGTTGTCGGGCCGGTCCGCCCACACGGTGAAGCCCAGCCGCTCGAACACCGGCTGCGCGGTGCGGCTCGCGAACGTCCGCAGCTCGCGCAGCCCCCGGGCCCGCGCCTCCGCCGCGACGGCCGTCAGCAGCGCGCGCGCCACCCCGCGGCCGCCCGCGTCCGGGTGGACGAAGAGCATGTCGACGAGGCCGTCGGGCAGCAGGTCGGTGAAGCCGACGACGTCGCCGGTCCCCGCCCGGGCCACCAGCGTGCGCGCTCGGGCGCGCGCCGCGCCCCAGCCGGTGAGGTCACCCCCTCGCCGGCCGAGCCACGCCTCGATCTGCTCCGGCGTGTAGTCCTTCGCCGCGGTGCGGCGGATGGCGGCCTGGTAGACCGCGAACGTCGCCCCGGCATCCGTCGTCGGGTCGTACGGACCGATGGTCACGTCCTCGTCTCCGCTGCGCACCCGTGCACGGTACGCCGCCGCGTCCCCTCTCCGTCGCGGCCGACGTGGCGGACCCGGACACGGGCCGACCGGCGGACGAGGTCGCTCGCGAGCGCGTCGCTACCCTCGGCGCGTGACCGGGACCGCGCTGCTCCTCGACCGCCTGCACCGTGCCGGCCTGACCGACGTGACGCGCGTCGAGCTCACGGAGGGCGGGGTCGCCGCGGTCGCCGGGCTGGCACGGCGCACCCACGGGGCGCCCCTGTTCGCGAAGACGTTCCCGGACCCCCCGGCGGACGACCTGTTCGCCGCCGAGGCGGACGGGCTGGGCGCACTGGCCGCGACGGGTGGCGTCCGCACCCCGCAGGTGCACCTGGCGCGACCTGACCTGCTCGTGCTCGAGGCCCTCGCCCCGCGGGTCGACACCGCAGCGTTCTGGGAGCACCTCGCGCACGACGTCGCGCGCCTGCACACGTCGACGGCCGGCGGCCGGTTCGGCTGGCACCGCGACACCTGGCTCGGCCGCCTGCGCCAGGACAACACGTGGGACGACAACGGCCACCGGTTCTTCGCGGAGCGCCGCCTGCTGCGCTGGCTGCCGGAGCCCCGCGTGCAGGCCGCGCTCGACGCGGAGGACCGTCGCGCGCTCGAGCGCCTGTGCGCCGCCCTGCCCGACCTGCTGCCCGAGCGGCCGGCGTGCCTGACCCACGGGGACCTGTGGTCGCAGAACGTGCTGTCGGCGGACGGCGCCCCCGCCCTGATCGACCCGGCCGTGTCCTACGCCTGGGCGGAGGTGGACCTGTCCCACCTGTGGTCGAGCCCGCGCCCGCCCGAGTCCGACCGCTTCTTCGACGTCTACGCCGAGCTCACCGGGCTCGACGACGGCTGGCGCGAGCGCATGCCGCTGCTGCACCTGCGCCAGCACCTGGCAGTGGTCGCCCAGTACGAGCCCGACTGGGGGCACGCGGAGCAGGCCCGGGCGGTCCTCGCACCGTTCCGGCGGTCGCGGGCGCGCTGAGACGGGCCCTGCGCGACGGTCACCGCTCGGACGGGCCCGCCGCGGTCGTGCCCGCGTGGTGCGGGCTGGCCGGGTTCAGCAGCGAGTGGCCCCGCCCGTACGCGAAGTAGACGACCAGCCCGATCACCAGCCACACCCCGAAGCGCAGCCACGTCTCCCAGTGCAGCTGCAGGATCAGGAACAGCGACGCCAGCACGCCGAACGCGGGCACGACCGGCATGAACGGCAGCCGGAACGAGCGCGGCGCGTCGGGCCGCGTGTAGCGGAACAGGATGACGGCGACGCAGACGACCACGAACGCCGACAGGATGCCGATGTTCGTCAGGTCGGCCACCGCGCGGATCGGGAACACGCCCGCGAGCAGGGCCGCCCCGATCCCGGCGATCCACGTGACGCGCTGCGGGGTGCCGTGCCGGTCGACCCCCGCGAACCACGTCGGCAGCAGGCCGTCACGGCTCATGGAGAACCACACCCGGGTGACGCCCAGCAGGAACGTCAGCATGACCGTGAGGATCGACAGCACCGCGAACACCGAGATGATGCTCGCGACCACGGGCAGGCCGACGTTCGTGAACGCGGACGCGAAGCCGGCCGTCGGGTCGATGTCGCGGTAGTCCTGCAGCCCGGTGAGCACCAGCGTCGCCGCGACGTACAGCAGCATCGCGATGACGAGCGACAGGATGATCGCCTTCGGCATGTGCCGGCGCCCGTCCGTCGCCTCCTCCGCGGCGGTCGACATGGCGTCGTAGCCGAACACCGCGAAGAACACCGTCGCCGCCCCGGTGAGCACGGGCCCGAAGCCGTTGGGCATGAAGGGGCTGTAGTTGCCGGTGTCCACGTAGAAGATGCCGAGCCCGATGATGAACAGGATCAGCAGGATCTTGATCGCGACGGCGGCGAGCTCGAACCGCCCGAACGCGCGCGTCCCGCGGCTGAGGATGAACGTGACGAGCAGGCAGATGAGCAGCGCGGGGAGGTTGACGACGCCGCCCTCCTCCGCGCTCGCGGTCACCGCGGTGGGCAGCTCGACGCCGAAGCCGGCGAGGAACGCGTCCAGGTACCCGGATATCCCGATCGCCACGACGGCGACGATCGCGATGTACTCGAGCAGCAGGTCCCAGCCGATGAACCAGCCGACGATCTCGCCGAGGGCCACGTACCCGTAGGTGTAGGCCGAGCCGGCCCGCGGGATCATCCCGGCGAACTCGGCGTAGGACAGCGCGGCCGCGGCCGAGGCGAGGCCCGCGACGAGGAACGAGATGAGGACCGCGGGACCGACGCCGGGGTTCTCGGCGTCGCCGTGGGCGACCAGGCCGGCGAGGGAGAAGATCCCGACGCCGATGATGCCGCCGACGCCGATCGCGGTGAGCTGCCACAGCCCCAGGCTCTTCGTCAGCCGGCCCGCGCCGCTGCGGGCCTCGACCTCGTCGATCCGCTCGACCGGCAGGCGCCGCCAGACCGACCGCTGCTGCCTCGACACGTCCATGTGCCTGCTCCCCTCGGGCGGTGGCGGACGCGGGGAGCGCCGTCGGACGCCTGCGGTTCGAGCATCACCGCGATCGGCCGGCACGTCCACCGCAGGGCCGTGCCGGGCCCTGCGCCGTCCGCCCTTGCGCCGTCAGCCCCTGCGCCGTCAGCCCCTGCGGCGGACGGCGGCGGGCAGGACGACCAGGCCGGACGCGCACAGCAGCGGCCACCACTCCCCCGTGGCGATCCCGGCCGCGACGCCGGCGGCCAGGACGAGCGCCGAGAACACGCCGGCGACCCAGGTCGACGTCCGTCGTGCCGCCTCCTCCGCCATGCCGGCGACGCCAGCAGCGCGTCCTCGTGGGCGCCGCGCGGGCTCCGTGCCGGGCGGGCACACTCCTGCCATGGGCGCACGCACGGCGTGGGTGCTGCACGTCGACCTCGACCAGTTCGTCGCGGCGGTCGAGGTGCTGCGCCGCCCCGAGCTGGCGGGCCGGCCGGTCGTCGTGGGCGGCCGCGGCGACCCGACCGAGCGGGGTGTCGTGTCGACGGCGTCCTACGAGGCGCGGGCCGCCGGTGTCCGCTCCGGCATGCCGCTGCGGGTGGCCGCGCGCCGGCTCCCGGACGCCGTGTTCCTGCCCGTCGACGCCGCCGAGTACGACGCCGTCTCCGACCGCGTCATGGCGACGCTGCGGACGCTGGGCGCGGTGGTCGAGGTCCTCGGCTGGGACGAGGCCTTCCTGGGGGCGGTGACCGACGACCCCGAGGCGCTCGCCCGCCGGGCGCAGGAGGCGGTGCTGGCCGCGACGGGGCTGCACTGCTCCGTGGGCATCGGCGACAACAAGGTGCGCGCGAAGATCGCCACGGAGCACGGCAAGCCCGCGGGGGTCTTCCGGCTGACCGCGGAGAACTGGTCCGCGGTCATGGGCGACCGCCCGACGATCGACCTCTGGGGCGTCGGCACGAAGGTCTCGCGGCGTCTCGCCGGCCTCGGGGTCACGACCGTGCGCGAGCTCGCCGCCGCGCCCGTGGACGCCCTCGTGGCGGAGTTCGGGCCGCGGATGGGCGTCTGGTACCACGAGCTCGGGCAGGGCCTCGGGCCGACGACGGTCGACGACCGGCCGTGGGTGCCGCGTGGGCACGGCCGGGAGACGACCTTCCAGGAGAACCTGACGACGCCGGAGCAGGTGCGCCGCGCCGTCCGCGAGCTCACGGACCGGGTCGTCGAGGACGTCGCCGAGGACGGGCGGCCGGTGGTCCGGGTCGCGCTCAAGGTGCGCTACGCGCCGTTCGTCACGACCGGGGCCAGCCGTCGGCTGGCCGAGCCGACGCGGGACCCGGACGCCCTGGTCGCGGCCGTGATGGCGCTCGCGGACCGGGTCGAGGACCGTGAGGTGCGCCTGCTGGGCGTGCGCGCCGAGATGGCCATGCCCGAGGACGCCGGCCCGGCCGAGCGGACGCCCGTGCGCGGACGGATCTGAGCAGGCGGCGGCACCGCGCCCGCGGTGGCAGCCTGACGTGCATGCACGCGCTCCAGGACACGGCCATGCGCACCGCCGCCGAGCTGCCCGGCGTCACGCACGAGCACCCCTTCGGGCCGGAGTGGGAGGTGTTCAAGGTGTCGGGCCGGGTCTTCCTGCTCGTCACCGACGTGCCCGGCGAGCCGGTCGCCGTGCTCAAGTGCGACCCGGAGGACGCCCTGGCGCTGCGCGGGGAGCACGCCGGCATCACGCCGGGCTACCACATGAACAAGCGCCACTGGATCACCGTGCACGCCGGCCGGGACGTCAGCGGGGACCTGGTCGAGGAGCTGGTGCGCGAGTCGTACCTGCTCGTGCGCGCCGGGCTGCCGCGCGACCGGCGACCCGTCCTGCCCGACGACCTCGCCAGGAGCGGCTGACCGCCGGTGCCACCACCCCGTCCCGCCGCCCGCGACCCGCGCACGGCTGCGCGGGGTCGCCGACGAGGGCTAGGGCGCGAGCGCGGCGCGCGCCAGCCAGCGCGCGACGTCCTCGAACGTGTCGCGGTCGACGGGGTCGGTGGACCGGGCACCGGCGACGCGCTCGAGGAGCACGCCCTCCATCGCCGCCACGAGCCAGTCCGCGCGCTGCCGGGGCTCGGGTGCGCCGAGGTCGGACAGGACCTCGGCGACGGCGCGGCGAACGGCGGCGCCACCCTGGTGCAGCGCACGCGCGAGGTCGGGCCGGCGCACCGCCTCGAGGAACAGCTCGTAGCGTCCGAGCTGACGCGTCCGGTCCGTCGTGGCCCAGCGGTGCAGCACCTCGGCGAGCACGGCGGCGAGGGACGCCTCGTCGCCGGCACGCAGCAGGGGCGCGGTCGCGGCGATGTCGGCCTCGTCCTGGCGCACGAGGTCGTCGAGGCACGCCTCGAGCAGCGCGGCCCGCGTGCGGTGGTAGTAGGACGTCGACCCGGTGGGCAGTCCCGCAGCCTCGTCCACCGCACGGTGCGTGAGCCCGCGCGCGCCCTCCCGGGCCAGCACCTCCAGTGCGTGACGCGCGATCAGCCGGCGACGGTCCAGGTCCACGACGCGGACTCTACCGACGTAGAGTTGTGCACGGTTCCTCTACGTTCGTAGAGTGCCGGCATGACGCCACCACCGGGCCCGGCAGGACCGCCGTCCGCCACCGTCGTCGGCGCGGGGATCGCCGGGCTGGCCACCGCGGTCGCGCTGCGGCGCTCGGGCTGGTCGGTGACCGTCCACGAGCGGGCGGCGACCCTGCGGGCGCTGGGCGCCGGGCTCGTCCTCGCACCCAATGCCGTGCACGCCCTGGACGCGCTCGGCCTGGGCGACGCGGTCCGCGAGCACGCCGTCACCCTCACCGCGTCCGCCCTGCGCCGGCCGGACGGCCGCACGCTCTCGAGGCTGGACGCCTCGCGGCTCGCCCGGCGGCACGGCGCGCCGCTGCTCGGCGTCGAGCGGGGGGCCCTGCACGCCCTGCTCGCGGACGCGGTCGGTCCCGGCGCCGTGCGGTGCGGCTCCGCGGTGACGGACCTGGCCTCGGTCGCCGCGCAGCACGACCTGGTGGTGGCCGCCGACGGCCTGCGGTCGCACATGCGCACGGCGGGCTGGCCCGGTGCCGCGGCGCCCACGTACTCCGGGTACACGACGTGGCGAGCGCTCGTGCGCACGGGTGCACCGGTGACCGAGGCGTCCGAGACGTGGGGCCGGCGCGAGCGCTTCGGCGTGGTACCGGTGGCCGAGGGCGTGGCCTACGTCTTCGCGACGGCGACCGTCCCGGCGGGCCGGCACGCGCCCGACGGTGCGGCGGAGCTCGCCGGGCTGCGCCGGCGCTTCGGCGGGTGGCACGCGCCGATCCCCGCCCTGCTCGACGCCGCGGACCCGGCGACCCTGCTGCGGCACGACGTGCACGCGCTGTCGCGGGTGCCCGCGTCGCTGCACCGCGGCACCACGGTGCTGGTGGGCGACGCGGCGCACGCCCTGGAGCCGAACCTCGGCCAGGGCGCCGGCCTCGCCCTGGAGGACGCCGTCGTCCTGGCGCACGTGCTCGCCGACGGCGCGCCGGTCGCGCAGGCGCTCGCCCGCTACAGCGCGTCCCGGCGTGCGCGCGCCGCGGAGCTGCACGCCACGTCGCGGCGGCTGGGCCGGCTGACGCAGCACGCCAACCCCGTCGTGGAGTCGGCGCGCGACGCCGCCGTGCGCCTCACGCCCGCCGCGGTCGCGCTGCGCGCGTCGGACCGGACGATGGGCTGGCGGCCGCCGCGTCCCACGTCGCGGCGCGGGTGACGACGCCGTAGGCAACGACGGCACACCTCCCGGCCCCCGGGACCGGCGCCCGCGCGCCGTGGGGGCCGCGGGGGCGCCCTGCCGTCACCGGCCCAGCGGGTCCACGAGCTCGACCCCGGGGCGCGCCACGACGAGGTAGCCGCCGCCGTCGAGCGGGGTGGGGACGTCGACGGTTCCCGTCACCGTGCCGGCGTCGGTGTCGAGCACGTCGATCACCCCGTCCCCGCCGCGGGACACGTACCCGAGGGCGCCGTCAGCGGTCAGCGCGGCGATCGGACGCCCCGGGGACGCCCAGACGGCGTCCGCGTCGGCCTCGCGGGCAGGCGCCCCCGTGGGCACCGGGAGGTCGATCTCGTGGAGCGTCTCCAGGAACGTCGGGGACGCGGGATCGGCGTCGACGACGTGGGCGACGTAGCCGTCCGGGTGCATGCGCGCGAACAGGACGCGGCCGTCGGCGACCGCGAACCGGAACGCCAGCCCGTCGCCGAGCGGGGCGCGCCGGGCGGCGTCCTGCCCGGCGGGGAGCACGTACACGTCGTTGCGCCACTCGCCCCAGCTCTGGCTCGACTGGTCGCGGACGTAGCTCCACACGTGCGGCTGCTCCCCGCCGACGACCCGCAGGTAGTAGCCGCGGCCCCAGTCGCTGCCGTCGGCGGCCCAGGGCACGGTGGGCTGCGCGGTCAGGCCGTCGGGCGCGACGCGGAGGCGCTCCAGACCGGAGTCGGTAGCCAGCAGCAGGTCGCCGTCGAGGACGGCCTCGCCGTGCCCGTACGCCCCCACGGACGCCGTCGCCGCCGCCTCGGACCTCCCCTCCTGGAGGCCGTCGAGCGGCAGCAGCTCCACGCGCCCGCCCTCCGCCCCGTCGCGGTGCAGCAGCCCGTGCTCGACGAACGCGATGCCCGGCTCCTCGCTGGCCACCTCGACCGAGCTGCGCGCCTCGAACGAGGACAGGTCGACCACCGTGATGCCGGCGTCGCCGCCCTCGGACGCGGCGGCCGTGCTCACCGCCGCGAGCCCGGCCCCGGGGTCGACGGCGATGTGGACGGCGGCGCCGGGCAGGCCCACGCGGCCGAGGACCTCCGGCTCGGTGCCGGTCACGTCGAGCGCCACGAGCTCCGGCGGCTCGGTGTTCGCCGCGAGCAGGCGCCCGTCCTCGAGCTGCACGAAGCCGGCGTGATCCCCCACGGTCACGTCCTCCACCGTGCCGAGCAGCTCGTGCTCGGGCACGGAGAACGCGTGGACGACGGACTCCGCCGGGTCGGCGACGACGAGCCGCTCGTCGTCGGACGACGCGGTGAAGGACGGGGCGGGCGCCGACGGCGTGGCCGTCGTCGGGGAGGCGTCGCCGGCCGTACCGCTGCAGGCGGCCAGCGCGAGGACGGCCGCGGCGCCGGCGCCCGCGGCGAGGAGGCGCAGGGACCGCCCGGACGGGCGGTGGTGCGCGGGCAGGTGAGGCATGACGTTCTCCTTCGAGGGGTGGGGGCGGGGAGGTGACGGGCGTGCCGGCGGGGCGCCGGGCGGGTCTAGCGGCCCACGACCACGTGCGTGCGCCGGCCGTCGTGCAGCGTCCGCGCGTGCACGCGGTACACCCGGCCGACGAGGGCCGCCGTCAGCACGTCGGCGGGCCGGCCGTCGGCCACGACCGAGCCGGAGGCGAGCACCACGACGCGGCTGCAGTACGCCGCGGCCAGGTCGAGGTCGTGCAGGGCGACCACCGCCGTGCCCCCCGCGTCGGCGACGTGGGCGAGCAGGGCGTGCTGGTGGCGCAGGTCGAGGTGGTTCGTGGGCTCGTCGAGCAGCAGGACGTCCCCGCCCTGCGCGAACGCGCGCGCGAGCAGCACCCGGCGGCGCTCGCCGCCGGACATCTCGTCGAGGCCCCGGTCGGCGAGGCCGGTCAGCTGCCAGGTCTGCAGGAGGGCCGCGACCGCGGCGTGGTCGTCGGCGTCGTACGGGCGCCAGTCGGGGTGGCGGACCGCCCGGCCGAGCAGGAGGACCTCGCGGGCGGTGAACGGCAGGTCGCCCTCCTCGTCCTGGCCGACGTAGGCGACCCGCCGGGCGCGCTCGCGGTCGGGGACCCGTCGCAGGTCCGTCCCGGCGAGCAGCGCGCGCCCCGTCGTCGGCCGGCGCAGCCCGCCCAGGACCCGCAGCAGCGTCGTCTTTCCGGAGCCGTTCGGCCCCACGAGAGCGACGACCTCGCCGGGGTCGACCCGGACGTCCACCCCGGCGAGCGCGGTCACGTGCCCGTGCCGCACGCCGACGTCCTCCGCGTGCAGCACGGCGGGCGCGCCCACGTCAGCCCGTCGCCGCGACGAGCCGCTCCAGCCCGTCGACGGCCGCCGGCGAGGGCGCCGACGCGTCGCCCGGCAGCAGGACGACCCGCCCCTCCTGCACGGCGGTCAGCCGGTCCACGCCCGGCTGCGCCAGGAGCGCGGCGCGGGCGTCGTCCTCGCTCTCGCCGTACAGGCCGTAGGACAGCACCACCCAGTCCGGCTGCTCCGCGAGCAGGCTCTCGACCGCGACGGTCAGGTAGGCGTCCTCCTCGTCGCCCAGCACGTTGCGCAGGCCGGCGGCCTCGAGCACCGCGTGCGGCATCCCCGTCCCGCCGTACCCGGACAGCGGGTCCGAGGACGAGAAGAAGTACAGCCAGGCAGCGGTCTCACTGGTCGGCGCACGCTCGGCGTCGGCGACGCGCGCGTCGAGGGCGTCCGCGGCGTCGTCGGCCACGTCCGAGGTGCCGAACACCGTGCCGAGCCGTCGCACGTCGTCGCTCACGGTCGCGAGGGTGACCTCGGCCGGGGCGTCGGTCGACGCGTCGTGCCCGCACTCCCCCTGCACCGTGAGCAGCTCGATGCCCGCGGCCCGCACCTGCTCGGGGTCGGCTGCGAACAGCCCGTACCCCAGCACCACGTCCGGGTCGGCGGTGAGGACGGCCTCGGTCGTCGGGTCCGACGGGTCGACGACGAGGTCGTCGGAGGGCGGGTCCTGCAGACCCTCCGGCAGGGGCGCGCCGAACTCCCCCGAGCGTGCGGTGATGCGGTCGGCCGCACCGGCGGCGTCGAGCAGGGCGACGGCCGCCGTGCCGACCGTCATGACGCTGCCGGGCGGGGTGTCGAGCACCACCTCGGCGCCGCAGTCCCCCACGGTCACGCCGTCCTGCGCCGCGCCGCCCGCGGCGGGGGTGGTGCAGGCGGTGAGCGCCAGCAGCAGGGCCGCGCCCCCGGAGGCGGGCAGGCGGGTGCGGGCTCGGGCGGGACGGGACACGGGTCCTCCTGGGATGTCGGGCGGGTGGGCGGTGGTGGGCGACGGCGGGTCAGCCGTCGACGGAGGGGCGGCGCAGCCGGCGCCGGACGAGGGCCATGAGGAGCGGGGTGCCGAGCAGGGCGGTGAGGATGCCGAGCGGGATCTCCCGCGGGGCGAGGACCGTGCGGGCGAGGGTGTCCGCCCACACGAGGACGAGGGCGCCGAGCAGGGCGCTCGCGGGGACGACGAGGCGGTGGGTGGCACCGACGAGCCGGCGCGCCAGGTGCGGGACGACGAGACCGACGAAGCCGATCGACCCGCTCACGGCGACGGCGGCGGCGACGCCGAGCGCGCTGACGGCGGCGACCTGCCGGCGCAGGCGGTCCGGGTCGGTGCCGAGGCTGCGTGCGACGTCGTCGCCGAGGCCGATCGCGTCGAGGCGCCGGGACCGCAGGACCAGCACGCCGAGCGTCACCAGGCCGACGGTCGCCAGCACGGGCAGGTCGCCCCAGTCGGCGCGGCCGAGGGAGCCGAGGGTCCAGAACGTGACCGCGCGGACGGCGTCCCGGCTGTCCGCCAGGACGACGACGAGGTTCGTCGCGGCGGCCAGGAAGTAGCCGACGGTGAGCCCGGCGAGGACGAGCCGGTGGGACGAGAGGCCGCGACCGCGCCCGACCAGGACGAGCACCAGCGCGAGCGCGAGGAGCGCGCCGCCGAAGGCGCCGGCCGCGAGCGTCACGGCGCCGACGAGGGAGCCGAGGCCGGCGGTGAGCACGAGCGCGGCGCCGAGCGAGGCGCCCGAGGAGATGCCGAGCAGGTAGGGGTCCGCGAGCTGGTTGCGCACGACGGCCTGCAGCGCGGCGCCGGCGGCGGCCAGCACGGCGCCGACCAGCGCCCCGACGAGCACGCGCGGGACCCGCAGCAGCCACACCACCGTGTCGTGCGTGCTCCCGGCGGCGGGAGCACGGCCGGTCAGCCGCGCGTGGACGACTGCCGCGACCTCGCCCGGCGCCACCGTCAGCGGGCCGATGCCGACGGCGAGGACGAGCGAGACGAGCAGGGCCGCGGCGAGCACGGGCACCCACAGGCCGACGCGCGGTCGGCGCTCGTCCGGCAGGACCGGCGGGGTCCCGTGGGCGGACGGGGCGTTGACGTGCCCGATATGGGTGCCTAAGGTCACATCGCGAATGATAACCACTCGCAACAGGGGGTCGACGTGGTGCACCTGCGACTGTCTCGGCTGCTGGACGGGCGGCGGTGGGTCCTGCTCGTCGTCGCGGCCGTGGGCGTCGCCGTCTCCGCCACGTGGGTGGTCCAGGCGCTCCTGCTGTCCCGCGTCTTCGGCGCGCTCACGAGCGGCGCCGGCGCGCCCGCCGACCGCGTCCGGGACCTCGCTCCCCTGCTCGTCGCGCTCGCCGCCGTGCTCGTCGCCCGTCCCCTGCTCGTCCTCGCCCGCCAGCTCGTCGCGCAGGCGCTCATGAGCCGCACGAAGCAGGACCTGCGCGAGCGGGTCACCCGCGCGTTCGTGCGGCGCAGCGCCGCGGACCCGGCCGCCGGGCGCACGGGCCGCGACCACGCCGTGGTGGTCGACGGCGTGGAGAACCTCGACGCCTACCTCGCGGGCTACCTCCCGCAGCTGCTGGTGACCGGCGTCGTCGTCGCGGGCGTCGGCACGGCCGCCCTCCTCGTCGACCCCGTCGTCGGGGCCGTCGCCATCGCCGCCACCGCCCTGCTGCCGCTGCTGCCGCGCGCGTGGGACCGGGTGCTCGCCGCGCGGGGAGCGGACCACTGGGACGCCTACCAGCAGCTGCACGCCGAGTTCGTCGACTCCATGCAGGGCATGACGACCCTCGTCACCCTCAACGCCGAGCACCGGCGCGCCGCCGAGCTCGCGCGGGCGTCCGAGCACCTGCTCTCCCGCACCCTGCACCAGCTGCGCGTCTCGCTCGTGGAGTCGGGCCTGTCGAGCCTCGCGCTCGTCGCCGTCCCCGCAGTCGTCCTCGCGGTCGTGGCCGCACGCCGGGACGCCCTGACCCCGGTCGCCGTGTTCACGCTCGTGCTGCTCTCGGTCGAGCTCGTCCGACCGCTGCGCGACCTCGCCGCCGCGTGGCACGCCGGGTACCTGGGGACCTACTCCGGCGAGCAGGTGGCGCAGGTGCTCGCGGACGCCCCGCCGGACGACCCTGTCGCGGTCGCACCGCCCGCTCGCGTGCCGGGCGCCCCGCCCGTGGAGCTGCGCGGGGTGCGGGTGCGCCACCACGGCACGGACCGCGACGCGCTGAGCGCTGTCGACCTCGTCCTGCGGCCCGGGCTCACCGCCGTCGTCGGCGCGACGGGCAGCGGCAAGTCGACGCTCGCGGGCGTGCTCGCAGGGCTCCTCGTCCCGGTCGACGGCACGGTGCTCCTGCACGGCGTGCCGGCCGGCCCCGACCGGCTCCTGGCACACGTCGCCCTCGTGCCGCAGGACCCCGTGCTGTTCGCCGGCACGGTCGGGGACGACATCGGGCTCGGCGTCCCCGCCGCCCCTCGTGCACGGACCGGCACCGCGCCCGACGTCGCCACCGCCGCCGCCGTGGCCGGCATCGGCACCCAGGACCCGACCGTGCACCTGGCCACCCCGGTCGGCGAGCGCGGGGCGCTCGTCTCCGGCGGGCAGCGTCAGCGCGTCGCGGTGGCCCGGGCCCTGGTCCAGAGCCGTGACGTTCTCGTCCTCGACGAGGCGACGTCGGCGCTGGACGCCGCCTCGGAGGCGCGCCTCGTCGCCGGGGTCGTCGCGCTCGACCCCGACCGGGCGGTGGTCGCCGTGACCCACCGGCTCGACGTCGCGCGGTCGGCGCGGCACGTCGTCGTCGTGGACGGCGGGCGTGTGGTCGAGCAGGGCGCACCCGACGCGCTCCTCGCCCGGCCTGGGGCGTTCGCCGCGCTCGCCGGGGTGAGGGTGCCGTGAGCGCCGCCGCAGCAGCGCCGGCGCGGCCCTCGCCGTGGCGCGACGCGCTCGTGCCGGTCCTCGCGCTCGGCCGGCACCTGGGTGGGCAGCGCCGCCTGTTCGCCGAGGTCGCGGTCGTCGTCTGGGCGGCGCTCGTGGCCGGGGTCGCCGTCAGCGTGCTGTCGGTGCGGGCGGCGACGACGGTGGCGGTCGGGGACCCCGCCGGCGCGCAGCTCCTCGCGCTCGCCGTGGCCGTCGTCGCCGTCGGCCTGCTGGCCTGGACCGAGCAGTGGCTGGCGCACGTGCTCGCCTACCGCGTCATCGACACCGTCCGCCGGCAGGTGCACGCGGCGATCGCACGGCTGGCCCCGCTCGGGCTCGGGCGGCGCCGGTCCGGGGAGACGGTCGCGGCCGCCATGACGGACGCCGAGCAGCTCGAGTGGTTCTACGCGCACACCGCCGCGCAGGTGGTGGGGGGCGGCGCCGCCGCGGTCGCCGTCTCCGCGGGCGCCGTCGCGTGGCTGGGCCCGGTCGGTCTCGTCGTGCCGGTCGCCCAGGCCCTCGTGCTCGCCGTCCCCGTGCTCGTGCTCCCGGTCGCCGACCGCCAGGGCACGGCCCTGCGGGCCGAGGTCGCGGCCCTCGCCTCGACCGTGATGGAGGCGCGGTCGGCGGCGCGGGAGACCGTGCTGCTGGGTCGGCTGCCCGCCGTCGTCGAGGCCGTGCGCGCCGGCACCGCCCGCGTGCAGCGGGTGCGCCGCGGCCTGGCGGTCCGCACCGGGCTCGAGCAGGCGGCCGTGGAGGCCGTCGCCGCGGCCGCCGTCCTGGCGACCCTGCTGCTGACGGTCGGCGGCGGCGTCGCCGCGGAGGCGGTGCCCGCGGCCGTGGCCCTCGCGGGCGCCGGGCTGGCCCCCGCCCTCGCGGTCGTGTCCGGCCTGCAGCGGCTCGGCGAGACGTCGGCCGCCGCGGCACGCGTCGACGCGCTGCTCCGCTCCCCCGGCGCCCGCCCGGCGGACGGGCCGCACGAGGACCTGGCCGGGCACCCGGACGAGCACGGCGCGCTGCGCGTGAAGGGGCTGCGGATGACGTACCCGGGCACCGACCGCGCGGTGCTCGACGGCGTCGACCTCGACGTGCGGCCCGGTGAGCACGTCGCCGTCGTCGGCGCGAGCGGCGCGGGCAAGTCGACGCTGGCCCTGGTGCTGGCACGGCTCGTCGGGCACGACGCGGGCGAGGTGCACGTCGACGGTGTGCGCGTCGCCGACGAGCCCGGCGGACGCACCCGCGAGCGCGTCGTGCTCGTGGGTCAGCACGCCCACGTCTTCCGGGCGAGCGTGCGCGCCAACCTGCTCGCCCCGGACGCGCCGGACGAGGCCCTGTGGCAGGCCCTCGAGCGCGCGCACCTCGCCGAGCGGGTGCGGGCGCTGCCGGACGGGCTCGACACCGTGCTCGCCGAGCTCGGCGGCGCGTGGTCCGGCGGGGAGCGGCAGCGCCTCGGCCTCGCCCGCGGGCTGCTGCGCGACCCGTCCGTGCTCGTCCTCGACGAGCCGACCGCGGGCCTGGACGCCCGTACCGAGGCCGCGTTCCTCGCCACGCTGCGCGAGGCGCGCCGGGGTCGCACGACCCTCGTCGTGACCCACCGGCCCGCCGTCGTGCGGGCGTGCGACCGCGTCGTCCTGCTCGACGGCGGGCGCGTCGTCGCCGACGGCACCCACGACTCCCTGGTCCCCGGCTGCGCGCGCTACCGCGAGGTGCTCGCGACCCCGGCCGGTCCCGGTCCCGACGAGCACGGGGAGGAGGTGACGAACCATGGCTGAGATCACGATCACGACGGTCGAGGAGCAGCGGGCGGCGGAGACCGTCCTCGCGCCGAACTCGAACCACCACGGTCACGTGGCGACCGCGTTCTCCTGGGCGTGACGCCCGGGCGCGGGTCCGGCCCCACCGCACGGGGCCGGACCCGCGTCGGCGCGGTGCGCAGCGACGACGCTACGCCCGCCCGACCCGCGCCGCCTGACCCGCCCGCGCCGCCCGACCTGCTCACGCCGCCCGCCGCGCTGTACGGCCCACGCCGTCGCGCCCACCCGCGAGGGAACACCCATGACCACCACCCCCGTCGGCACCCCGGCGACCGCGCCCGCCGGCGCACCGCCGCGCCACGCGCGTGTCGAGGTGCGCCCGCTCGACCCGACCGCGTGCGTCGTGACGACGCCGGACGACGTGCACCACGTGGTGGGGCTGCCCGCCGCGACGGTGCAGCTGCTCGTCGCGTCCTGGGACGCGACCGTCGACGGCCTCGTCGACCCGGCGCTCGCCGTCGCCGCGCGCCCGCTGCGCGCGCTGCTCACCGAGCGCCGCGTCTGGGACGCACCCGCACCACCGCCCGCTCCGGCGCCCCCGCGTGCCCGGCCCGGGCTCGACGTCCTCCTCACGGGCGACGCCGACCTCGTCGCCGCGCTCGCGGACCGCGCCGGCCCGGGCGCCGCGCTCGACGTGATCGCGTGGGACCCTCGCGCCGTCGTGAACCGCGCGTACGCGTCCGGGCGGCTGCTCGTCGTCGCGGTCCGGGGCCCGCGCGACGGCGACCTCGCCGATGTGGACCGGATGTGCCACGACATGCGCGTGCCGTGGCTGCCCGTCGAGCTCACGCGGGGGCGCGCGTGGGCGGGGCCGCTCGTCACGCCGGGCGTCGGGGCGTCGTTCGAGGACGCCGTCGCGCGCCGCACGGCCGCGTCCCGTGACCACCGCGTCCACCGGGCCGTCCGCACACCCGCCCCGGGCGGGGACGCCGGCCCGCCGCCGGACCTGCTGCCCGACGTGCTCGACGCCGTGCTCGACGTGGTCGCCGACGCGTCCGCCCGTGCGCACGACGGCATCGCCGCGCCCGGTGACGTGCTGCACGAGGTGACCCGCGGGGACGGCGGGGTCGTGCACGTGCGTCACCCGGTGCTGCCGCTGCCGCACCGCAGCACCGTGCACCGTCCGCACCCGGTCGACGACCTCGTCGACCCGCGCACGGGCCTCGTGCTGCGTGTCCGGGACGTGCGCCACCACCCGTCGGTGCCGGCCGCGCTGGTCACGCGGCAGTGCGACGTCGGCGACGTCCGTGCCGTCTCGCCGTGGGCCAACAACGTCCTCTGCCAGGGCAGCGCCTTCAGTGACCCCGACGGCGCGTCGGCGGCGGCGGTCGGCGAGTCGGTCGAGCGGTACTGCGGCAACGTCCTCGACACGCTCCCGGTGACGCACGCGTCCTGGGACGAGCTGCGGCGCCGCGGTGCGCCCGCGCTCGACCCCGAGGAGCTCGTCCTGTACTCCGACGCGCAGTACGGCGCGCCGGGCTTCCCGTTCGTGCCGCTGACGCGCGACCTGCCGGTGCACTGGGTGCCGGGCCGCTCGCTCACGCGCGACCGGGAGGTGCTCGTCCCCGCGTCGCTCGTGTACGTCAACTGGTACTCCGCCGGGTACGCGTCGGCGCCGCCGACGAACTTCTGCGCGTTCGCGGGCATCGCCGCGGGCCCCGACGAGGACTTCGCCGTCGCGAGCGCGCTGGAGGAGGTGGTGGAGCGGCACGCGACGATGGTGTGGTGGCTCAACGGCCACCCCCTGCCGGCCGTCGTGCCGGACGCGGCGCTCGCCTCCGTCGTCACGGGCCGGACGGCGCTGCTGCACCTCGACAACGAGTTCGGCGTGCCGGTGGCCGCCGCGGTCGTGCACGACGACGCCGACGCCCTCGTGAACGTGGGCTTCTCGGCCCGCCCTCGCTTCCGAGACGCCGCCCTCAAGGCGTGGACCGAGGCGTTCACGCTGCAGGAGGGGTCGCGCGACCTGCTGCGCCGCGACGGCCTGCACTGGCAGGTCATGGCCGACGGCGAGCTCAACGGCCGGGCCTTCAAGCCGTGGCGCGCCGACCGCCGGTACCTCGACGACTTCCGGCCCGACATGCGCGACTGCGACGACCTCATGGTGCAGCAGCAGGTGTACCTCGACCCACGGGCGGGGCGGCGCGTGGAGCACCTCCTGGCCCCACCCGCGACGCGCGCCCTCGACGACGTGCCGCACCTGCCGGACCGCTCCGCCGCCACGTACCGCGCGGCCGTCGAGGAGCAGGGGCTCGAGGTGGTCGTCGTGGACCTCACGACGCCCGACGTGGCGTCGACGGGGATGCGGGTCGTGCGGGTGCTGGTCCCGGGGACCGTGGGCAACGCGCCTGCCGCGTTCCCGTTCCTCGGTCGCCGTCGTGTGCAGGACCTCGCGGTCGAGCTGGGCTGGCGGGAGGAGCCGCTGGCCGAGCACGAGCTGCTCACGTTCCCGATGCCGCATGCCTGACGGGGCGGTCCTCGACGGACTCACCGCCGTGCGGCTGCGCCACGGCGCGGACCTGCCGGCCGGGTTCCACCACCACCAGGTGCGGATGCCGCTGGCCCCCGGCGTCGACGCGCAGGCGGTCGCGGTGCAGCTGACGGACGGGCTCCCCGACCCCGACGTGCTCGTGGACGCCGTCGTGCGGCACTGGGCCGGCGAGGACCACGGGCAGCTCGACGTCGTGGACGCCACGGCGGCGGAGCTGCGCGCCCGCGGCGTGCCGCTGCTCGACCTGTCCGACCTGCGCCTGGTCGACCCGGACGTGCTCGCCCGGCCCGGGTGCCCGCTGGTGCGCGTCGACGACCGGACCCGCACCGCGTGGGCGGCGGCGACGCGGCACCGTGCCGACGGCACCGCGACCGCCGGGCGCGTCCCGTACGCGCAGGCGGTGGTCCGCTGGCTCGACACCCGCCCGGACCTGCCCGTCGCTCACCCGATGAACATGGCCGGGCTGGGCGCGGGGCGCGATCACGCGGCGGCGCTGGAGGCGGCGTGCCGGGACGTGGCCGCGCAGGACGCCGCGTGGACGTGGTGGTCCGACTCGGCGGCGCCCGCACCGGTGCCGGTAGCGGTCGTCGAGGACGTCGTGCGGGCATGGGGCGGCACCTCGCTCGCCCTCGACCTGCGGCGGCTGCCCTCGCCCCTCGGCGTCCCGGTGGTGCTGGCCGTCGTCGACGACGGCGACGTGGCGACCCTCGCCGTCGCGGCCGGGCCGGACCACGAGGCGCAGCCCCGTGCCGCCGCACGTGCGCTGTGGCAGCTCGTCGTGGCGCGCGACCTCGCCGACCCCGGCGGGTCGCTCGTGCGCTACGCGGTGCCAGGGCTCCCGCCGCACCGTCCGGACCGCGACTACCTGGATGCGGCCGGGCCGGGGCAGCGGCGGCTCGTGGACCCGCTGGCGCACGTGCAGCTCACGCTCGACCCGGCGGTGCGCACGCGCCTGCGGGCGCGGCTCGGTACCGGACGTACCGGGCCCGTGCCTGCCACCGCGCCCGCCGCACGGGGTGGCGCCGGCACGTCCGGCAGCCTGCCGGCCACCGCCCCGCCGCACGGGTGCGCACGGGCGGCCGTCCTGGCCGCCGGCCGGGACGTCTGGGTCGTCGACCTCACGACGGCCGAGGTCGCGGCGGCCGGGTGGCGCTGCGTGCGGGTGCTCGCGCCCGGGACGTCACGCCTGCCCGTCGGCGCGTTCCCCCCCGACCCGGCCGTGGCCGAGGCGGCGGCGCGGGCCCTGGGCCGGGAACCGGGGCCGGCTGAGGCGGTGCCCTGGCCCGGCTGGTGACGGTCCCGCGCGGTCAGCCGAGGGAGGTGGCCGGCGGCTGCGCCGCCACGTGCGCCCCTCCGGTGGCTGATCCGCACGCGCCTGCCCAGACTCGTGGGACCGGGTCATCGCCCCGCCCGTCACGACCGAGGAGGGACGGCAATGACCGTCGTCAACCCGCCCACGGACCTGCGCGAGTACATCGAGTTCCTGCGCGACAGCGGCTACACGGTGCGCGAGAGCCACACGCCCGACCCGAACCTCATCGACCCCGAGGGCAACCCCGTGTACACGTGGCGGGAGGGGTACCCGTACGACGACCTCCTCGACCGCGACGCGTACGAGGTCGAGAAGTACCGGCTGCAGGTCGAGCTGCTCAAGCTCCAGTACTGGCTGGAGGACACCGACCGCCGCGCCGTCATCCTGTTCGAGGGCCGCGACGCGGCCGGCAAGGGCGGGACGATCCGCCGCTTCACCGAGCACCTGAACCCGCGCAGCGCGCGCGTGGTCGCCCTGTCGAAGCCGAGCGACCGCGAGCGCGGGCAGTGGTACTTCCAGCGCTACGTGCAGCACCTGCCGACGGCCGGCGAGATCGTGATGTTCGACCGCTCCTGGTACAACCGCGCCGGGGTCGAGCGGGTCATGGGCTTCTGCACGGACGAGGAGTACCGCACGTTCATGGCGCAGGCGCCGGCGTTCGAGCGGATGCTCGTGGAGTCGGGCATCCACCTCACGAAGCTGTGGTTCTCCGTCTCGCGGACGGAGCAGCGCACGCGGTTCGCGATCCGCCAGCTCGACCCGGTCCGCCGCTGGAAGCTCTCCCCCATGGACCTCGCCTCGCTGGACCGCTGGGAGGACTACACGGCGGCGAAGGAGGAGATGTTCCGGCGCACCGACAAGAAGTACGCGCCGTGGACGATCATCCGGTCCAACGACAAGAAGCGAGCCCGTCTCAACGCGATGCGCTTCTTCCTCGGGCAGTTCGAGTACGACGGCAAGGACCACGACGTCGTCGGCACGCCGGACCCGCTCCTGGTGACGCGGGGCAAGAAGGAGGCCGCCGACGAGTGACGGCGGCGACGCGGGTGCGCGGGCCCGCGGTCAGCGGGTCGGTGCGGACGAGGCGCCGGTCGGTCGGCAGGGCGTGACGTCCGGGGCCTGCCGCACCCAGGCGGGCAGGTCGGCGCGGAACGCCGCCGCCACGGCGGGGTCCCCGCTGAGGGACCAGCGGACCTCGGCGTCGACCTCGGTCTCGTGCTTGTCCCAGTCGAACCAGTTGACGAGGCGGAGGGCGGGCAGGCGCTCGTGCACGGCGTCGGAGAACACCTGCCGCCACCACGTCTGCTTGATCTGCAGGGCGAGCGCGTCGTCCGCGTCGGCGGAGACGAAGGCGGCCGTCTCGGGGATGGCCAGGGGCTTGCCGCGGGCCTGGGCGTAGTCGGCGTGGAAGTCGGGGACGGGCGAGTCGTCGCCGGAAGCTCCCACGTACGTGCCGGTGAGCTGGTCGAGGAACTTCGTCGGCTCGGGGACCTCGTCCTCGCCCCAGGGGTAGGCGTCGCCCCAGTGGTAGAGCGACATGCCGACCCAGTCGACGGCGTCGTCCCCCGGGTAGTAGGGCGCGTACGGGTCGTCGGCGCCGGTGAGGGCCCCGTCCCGGTTCGTGTCCAGCAGGTCGAGGTCCGCCGTCCCGGGCTGCGCCGCGTGCTGCCCGCCGACGAAGGGGTACCCGCCGCCGCCGTAGTTCGGGGCCCAGAGCGTCTGGGTGCCCGGCGCGCCCGCGTGCACGGCGGCGGCGACGCGGCGGAACGTCTCGACGTACGCGGCGGGCTGCTGGCCCCAGGGGTACCAGGAGCCGTTCATCTCGTGCGCGAAGCGCAGCAGCACCGGCACGCCCGTGGCGTTGACCTCGGCGAGCAGGTCGACGACGTCGGAGACGACGGCGTCCGTCACGGCCCCCAGGCCGTCGCGGGGCTCCAGGGTGAGCACGAGGACGCCCCCGCTCCCGGCGACCTGCTCCGCGGCCGCGCGCACGTTCCGGGCGTCGGCGTCGTCGAGGGGCACGTCCGTGAACGACACCGCCGCACCCGGCCGCAGCCCGGTCGCGTCCGTGAACTCCGTCAGCATCTCCTGGCCCCAGTCGGGGTTGACGCCCAGGGTCACGCCGTCGTCGGGGATCGCCTGCGACGGCAGGGCGGCGACGCAGGTCGTGGCCGACGGGGTCGGCACGGAGCCGGTGGGGCCGGAGGCGCAGCCCGCCGTGACGAGCGCGATACCGACGACCGGGGCGAGCAGCGCCCGTGTGCGCCGGGTCCGGGAACGACGGGTCATGGAGCTCCTCGAGATGCGGGCGGCCCCCTCGGTCCGCCGCCGGCCGGCGCCGTCCAGGCTACGTGGCGCCGGACGGTCCCCCGTCGCCCCCGCCACGTGCGAGCGGGCGGGCGCCCCGGATCGCGCCTAGCCTCGAAGACGCCCCCACGTTCGACGCGACCCGCCCCCGGCCGCCGAGACGATGCTCGTCGTTCGGCTGCCCACCGGGGCATGGAGCCACATGGCAGACGACGACCGCACCCTCACCACACGACAGGGCCACCCGGTCCAGGACAACCAGAACCAGCGCACCGTCGGCAGCCGCGGACCCGCGACGCTGGAGAACTACCACTTCCTCGAGAAGATCAGCCACTTCGACCGCGAGCGGATCCCGGAGCGCGTGGTGCACGCGCGCGGGTTCGTGGCGTACGGCGAGTTCGAGGCCACCGGGAAGATCGGCGACGAGCCGGCCTCGACGTACACGCGGGCCAAGCTCTTCGCCGAGCCGGGCAAGAAGACGCAGCTCGCGATCCGGTTCTCGACCGTGATCGGCGGGCGGGACTCCTCGGAGGTCGCGCGCGACCCCCGCGGCTTCGCCGTGAAGTTCTACACCGAGGACGGCAACTGGGACGTCGTCGGCAACAACCTGGCCGTGTTCTTCATCCGCGACGCGATCAAGTTCCCCGACGTCATCCACGCCCTCAAGCCGGACCCGGTGACGTTCCGGCAGGAGCCGAACCGCATCTTCGACTTCATGAGCCAGACGCCCGAGTCGATGCACATGCTCACGCACCTGTTCAGCCCGCGCGGCATCCCGGCGACGTACCGCCACATGGAGGGCTTCGGCGTCAACACCTACAAGATGGTGAACGCCGCCGGCGAGACGGTGCTGGTGAAGTTCCACTGGCACCCGCGCCAGGGCGTGGCCTCGCTGACCGACGAGGAGGCCGCGACGGTGCAGGGCCAGGACCTGGGCTCGGCGTCCAAGGACCTGTACGACGCGATCGAGCGCGGCGACTTCCCGCAGTGGGACATGTACGTGCAGGTCATGGAGGACCACGACCACCCCGAGCTCGACTGGGACCCGCTGGACGACACGAAGATCTGGCCCGAGGACCAGTTCCCGCTGCGGCACGTCGGCACGATGACGCTGAACCGCAACGTGGACGACTTCCATAACGAGAACGAGCAGATCGCCATGGGCACGGGCGTGATCGTGGACGGCCTGGACTTCTCGGACGACAAGATGCTGGTGGGCCGCACGTTCAGCTACTCCGACACCCAGCGCTACCGGGTGGGCCCGAACTACCTGCAGCTGCCGGTCAACCAGGCCCGCGGCCGCGAGGGCCGGGTGCACACGAACCAGCGCGGCGGGCAGATGTCGTACGGCGTCGACCTGGCCCCCGGCCAGAACCCGCACGTGAACTACGAGCCGTCGATCCACGGCGGGCTGCACGAGGCCGAGCGGCAGCCGAACCAGCCGCCGGAGATCCGCGGGCAGCTCACGCAGGCGCCGCTCGAGCGCACGAACGACTACGTCCAGGCCCGCGGCCGGTACAACACCATGAACGACTGGGAGCGCGACGAGCTCGTGAAGACGCTCGGCGGGCTGCTGGCCGACTGCGAGCGCGACGTGCAGGAGCGCATGCTCTGGCACCTGTTCCTCGTGCACGACGACTACGGCACCCGCGTCGGTGAGCGCCTCGGCATGACCGCCGACGACGTGCGCCACCTCGAGCCCCTGCCGACGCAGCGGCTCACCGACGACGAGCGCAAGCGCCTGGAGAACCTCGGGCACAACGGCGACGTGGTCGACCCCACCCAGTGGGGCCGGTGGACGAGCTCGGTCGTCAACCACCGGGCGTCCGCCGAGGACGTCCTGGCCGGCACGCTCGGCCGCCTGCCCTACACCGACGACGCGGCGCCGGCGGCGGGCTGACGACACGGGCTGACGACGACACGGGCGGCGCGGCCGCTCGGACCGGGGCACCGTGGGCACGTCCCGCGGTGCCCCGGGCGCGTCCGGCAGGCCTGCACCCCCGCCGCGGACAGCGCGCGCGACCGCCGAGCCGCGCCGGCCGCGACCGTGCGGCCGGCCCGGCGCGTCAGGCCGTGCCCGCGAGCAGGCGCACCCGCAGCAGCTCCGGCGTCGCCCACCCGTCGCGGCCGTGCACCGCGACGTGCACGCGCCCGTCGGCGTCGCGCGCGTCGGCGGCCACCGCGTAGTCCTCGTGCACGACGCCCCCGTCCGCCCGGGACGCGACGGGCCGGACCACCTCACCACCGATGCGGACCTCGTGCGCGCGGCGGTCCCCCGGGTCCGCGGAGAGCCAGGTCAGCCGCAGGACCTCGCCCGCACGGGCGGGGTCGCGCAGGGCGTACGCGAACCAGCCGGTCGCGCTGCGGCTGCGCGTGCTGCCCGCGACGTGCGCGCGCGTGCGCTCGCCGGCGAAGGCGTGGTCGGACTCGGGCTGCTGCTCCCCCGCGGCCACGTCGTCGAGGACGACGGCCTCGCCCGCCTCGGCGGCGTCGAGGCCGGCGAGCTCGGCCCGCCGCGCGTCGGCGTCGGCACCCATGGGCCAGTACACCGTGTACCGCTCGTCGTGGACGGACGCGAAGGGCTCGAGCCGCACCGCGTCGGGAGCGTCCGCGCCTGGCGCCCACGCGGTGAGGTCCACGGCCAGCGGGTCCCGGGACACCAGCGTGGCCGCGCGCGCCGGGTCCCCCTGCGGCACGACGACCGGGGTCTGCGCCAGCGGACGCAGCGGCCCGGCCGCGACGTGCCCCATCCGCTCCTCCCCCGCGAGCAGACCGTCCTGCCCGTCCACCCCGTCGCGGCCGGCCAGCACGACCGGCCCCCACCGGTACGCGACCCAGGGCGATCCGTCCGGCAGCGGCTCGGCTGACAGGCCGGTCGCGAGACGCACCGTCACGGCCCGGTCGCCGGACCACGTCCGGCGCACCACCAGGTAGCCGCCGTCCTCGACGGCGCCCGCGGGGAGCCCGTCGACCTCCACCTCCACCGCGTGCGCCCAGCCGGGGCGGCGCAGCCGCAGCCCGAGCTCGACCGGCTCGGCTGCGGACACGCGCACGACGGCCGTGTCCGAGCGCAGCAGGTCCGCCTCGAGGCGCACGCGGACCCCGCGCTCCGCCCAGTCGAGCTCGGCACCGAGGTAGAGGTTCACCGCGAGGTCCTCGCCCTCGCGCGAGAAGACGAGGCGGCCGTACGCGGCGTGGTTCTCCATCCCGGAGCCGACGCAGCACCACATCGACGTGCTCGGCTGCGAGTACACGCGGTAGTGCGCCGGCCGCAGGGGCGTGAAGTAGACGAACCCGCCGCGCACCGGGTGCTGCGAGGACAGCACGTGGTTGAACGTCGCGCGCTCGTAGAAGTCGAGCAGCGCGGGGTCCCCCGTGGCGTCGAAGCGCAGCGCCGTCAGCTTGAGCATGTTGTAGGTGTTGCACGTCTCGGGCCCCTGGCGCTCGGCCACCGTCGCCGTGAAGTCGTCCGCGGCGTGGAAGTGCTCACGGACGCTGTTGCCGCCGATCGCCACCGTGCGCCGCTCCGTCACGGTCCGCCAGAACGTGTCCGCCGCGTCGCGGTACCGGTCCGCGCCGGTCAGCGCGGCCAGCCGCGCGTACCCGACCACCTTCGCGATCTGCGTGTTCGCGTGCAGGCCGTCGAGCTCGTCGCGGCCTGCCGCGAGCGGCTCGAGCACCCGGCGGTGCGCGAACCGCTGCGCCTGCGCGAGCAGGTCGGCCCGGCCCGTGACCTCCGCGAGGCCCGCGAACGTGTCCGCCATGCCGCCGAACTCCGTGGTCAGCATCTCCTCGAAGTCGTCGTCGGACATCGCGCCGCTGACCGACAGCCACCAGTCGGCCCATCCCACCGCGAGCGCGAGGGCCCGCGCCGAGCGGGCGTGGGTCGCGGCGTCGAGGAGGCCTGCGACCGTCTTGTGCAGGTTGTACAGCGGCACCCAGCGGCCGTTGAGGCTGAACGTGTCCGCGTCCACGACCCCCGAGGCGAGCTCCTCCCCGAGCCGGGCCCCGTCCGGGACGCCGCCGACGTACCCGGTGCCGACCGCGTCCCGGCACCGCTCGAGGACGTCGAGGACGTGCTCCACGCGGTCCCGCAGCCGCGGGTCGCCCGTGGCGGCCCACAGCTGCGCGCACGCGGAGAGGTAGTGGCCGGCCATGTGGCCGCCCATGCCGTCGCCCTCCCAGTTGCCGTAGCCCGGCGCGTCCGTCGCCAGCCCTGCCTCGCGCAGGTACGGCACGCACAGGCGGTCGGGGTCGAGCGCGAGCACGTAGCGGACGTCCGCGTCCTGCGCGTCCTTGAAGGGGCCGTCGAGCAGGCGCACGGCGTCCAGGGGGAAGGTCCGCGTCCCCCGGGGGGACCGGAGGGCGGACGCCGCACCGGACGCCGGTGGGGCCGACAGGTCGACGTGCTGCATGAGGATGCCTCCAGGGAACGGGCGCGTCCGGGGACGGACGGCGACGGGAGCGTGACACGGTGCGAGGGCGCGCGCGCGACAGGGACGGGACGCCGCCGCGCCCCGCCCGTCACGCCGACGGGATGCGGCCCACCAGGTGCGCCAGGGCGCCGTCGCGGCTGAACACCGGCACGGTGGCGAGCGGCGCGTCGACGTCGACCCACCGGCCGCCGTCGTGGACCTCCCCCGTGACGAGCGAGGTCCACCGCGCGCCGGCCGGCAGCCACACGCGGCGTGCCGTGGCGCCCGCCTCGAGCACCGGTGCGACCAGCAGCGAGGGCCCGTAGAGGTACTGGTCGGCGACCCGCCACGCCTCGGGGTCGTCGGGGAACTCGTGGAAGAGCCCGCGCATCACGGGCTGGCCGTCGGCGTGCGCCGCCGCCATGAGCTCGCGCGTGTAGTCGCGCAGCTCCTCGCGCAGGTGCACGTACCGGGAGAGCACGTCGTACACCTCGTCCCCGAACGACCAGAGCTCGTTGCCGGCACCCGTGGGGTTGCGCGGCGAGCCGTCCGCCGCCACGACGGGAGCGGCGGGGGCGCGGTCCCCGTGCAGGCGCATCACCGGCAGGAACGTGCCCACCTGGAACCAGCGGACCAGCAGCTCGTGGAACGCCGGGTCGTCGGTGCGACCGCCGCCGAACCCCCCGATGTCGGTCGTGAACCACGGGATGCCCGCGACGCCCATGTGGACGCCGGCGACGACCTGGCGGCGCAGCGTCGGGAAGTCGGAGTGGATGTCCCCCGACCACACCAGCGCGCCGTAGCGCTGGGACCCCGCCCACGCGCAGCGCACCAGGTTGACGACCTCGGTCTCGCCGTCCGCCGTCTGCCCCTCCCAGAACGCCCGTGAGAACGCCTGGGGGTACAGGTTGCCCACCTCGAGGGCCTGCCCCTGGTGGTACCGGTAGGCGTCCAGGTCGTACACGCCGTACTCCGGCTCGGCCTCGTCCAGCCAGAAGAGCCGGACGCCGTGCCGCGCGTACCCCTCCCGGCAGCGGTCCCACAGGAACGCGCGGGCCCGGGGGTTCGTGACGTCGACGAACCGGCTGGGGCCGCCGAACCACATCTGGACGTCGATGCCGCTGTTCGTGCGCACCAGCAGGTTGCGCCGGGACATCTCGGCGACGTTCTCGGACTCGAGCGACACCTGCGGCCAGACCGAGACCATGAGCTCGACGCCGAGCTCGCGCAGCTCCGCGACCATGGCCGCCGGGTCGGGCCAGAACTCGTCCTCGAACCGGTAGTCCCCCAGGTGGGGCCAGTGGAAGAAGTCCGCGACGATCACGTCGAGCGGCAGGCCGCGGCCGACGTGCTCGCGCGCCACCGCGAGCAGCTCGGCCTGGCTGGAGTAGCGCAGCTTGCACTGCCAGAAGCCGAGCCCGTGCTCGGGCATCATCGGTGCGTGCCCCGTGGCCTCGGCGTAGCGGCGGCTGATGTCGGCGGGGGTCGCGCCGGCGGTGACCCAGTAGTCGATCTGCCGGCAGCTCTCGGCCGCCCACTCGGTGCGGTTGGCCCCGAACGTCGCGCGCCCGACGGCCGGGTTGTGCCACAGGAACCCGTACCCCGCGGTCGACACGACGAACGGCACGCTGGCCTGGGAGTTGCGGTGCGCGAGCTCGAGCGTGCACCCCTTGAGGTCGAGCAGGTCCTGCTGGTACTGGCCCATCCCGGCCAGGTGCTCGTCGGCGGGGGCGGTCAGCGCGAGGCCGGCGCGGACGCCGCCGCCGGGCAGCGGGCGGTAGCTGCGTGCGCGCAGCTTCAGCGCACCGCCGGTGCCCACCTCGGAGAACAGCGGCCGCCCGTCCACGTCCTCGAACGCGAGGCGGCAGTCGTGCGCGAGCGCACCGGTCTGCCAGTCCTTCCCGCTCGTCGCCGTGGCCACCACCCGGATGCGGCCGTTCGTCAGCGTCGCGCGCGCGCCGTCGACCACGACCGTGGCCCCGTCGTGCGAGGCGGGGTCCGGCGCCAGGAGGGCCCAGTCGGCGTCGACCACGTCGCCAAGCGCCGAGCGCACCCGCACGCTGTCGCGCCCCCAGGGCTCGACGACCAGGGTCTCCCCGTCGCCCCGCCAGACCAGGGCGGCGGCGTGCACGTCGAACGGCCGGGTCACGTGGCTCTCCTCGCCGGGTGGGACGGGACCGGTCGCGGCGCGGCGGGGCGTGCCGGCGCCGGCAGGAGGCCGGAGCCCCACAGCGTCGCGAACGACAGGTAGGCGGGCAGCGCCACGCCGAACACCGGCACGAGCCCGGGGACGACGTAGTACAGGCACAGCACGGCGCCGACGACCGCCGTGTGCACCAGCGCGTGCCCCGGCCGCGCCGCGACGAGCACCAGGGCGCGCCGCAGGAGGCGCACCGGCCCCTCGGCGTAGTGGGACGCCAGCGCCGGCAGCGCGGCCGTGACCGCGAACGCGACCACGGTCAGCACAGTCAGCAGACCGGCGAGGACCGGTCCGGCGGCCCCGAGGTCCGCGACGCCGAGCAGCCGCCGGTCGAGGAGCAGGACGGCCCAGCCGGCCGCGACGGCGTACCCGAGCACGTTCGCCGGCACGAGCTCGCGGCGCCACGCGGCGGCGAACTCCTGCCGCAGCGGGCCGCGGCCGGGCTCGTCCGTGCCGTGCAGCGCGTCCCGCCGCACGACCGCCTGCACGGCCGCGCAGGCCGGGAAGAGGCCGAGCACGACCCCGCCGCGCAGCGTCCAGGCGAGCCACAGCAGGTGCAGGACGAGCAGGCGCAGGCCCAGGTCGCCCACGCGGGTGTGCCACCCGACCAGGCGGCCCATCAGCCCTTCACCGACCCGACCATGACGCCCTTCTCGAAGTACTTCTGGATGAAGGGGTAGACGAGCAGCACGGGCAGCGTCGAGACGATGATGACCCCGTACTTGATCTGGTCGGCGAACTGCTGGGCGTACTCCCCGCCGCCGGACCCGCCGGCACCGCCGGCGCCGCCGGCGAACGCCTGGTTGGACAGCAGGATGTCCCGCAGCACGATCTGCAGCGGCTGCTTGTCGTAGTCGCGCACGAAGATCAGGCCGGTGAAGAAGTCGTTCCAGTGCTGCACCAGGTAGTACAGCCCGATCACCGCGATGATCGCCTTCGACAGCGGCAGCGCCATCGTGAGGAAGAACCGCAGGTAGCCCACGCCGTCGAGCGTCGCCGCCTCGAACAGCTCCTCGGGCAGGGAGTTCTCGAAGAACGCCCGCGCGATGATGAGGTTGTACACGTTGAGCGCGGACGGGATGACGAACACGAGCCAGTTGTCCAGCAGGTTCAGGTCGCGGTACAGCAGGTACGTCGGGATGAGACCGCCGCTGAAGAACATCGTGAACGCGAAGAAGAACATCAGCGGCCTGCGCGGGGCGAACTCGCGCCGCGACAGCGCGTACGCCGCCGGCAGCGTCACCACGAGGTTCAGCGCGGTGCCGACCACCGTGTACAGGATGGTGTTCCGGTAGCCGGTCCAGATGCGGCTGTCGGCGAGGATCTGCTCGTAGCCGAACAGGCTGAACCCCTGCGGGACCAGCCACACCCTGCCGGTGGCGACCATCGTCGGGTCGCTCACCGAGGCGATCGTCACGAACCAGATCGGGTAGATCGTCGCGAAGAGCACGAGCGCGACCGTGGTGCCGAGCGCGATCGAGAACAGCAGGTCGCCGGGCGTCCTGCGCCGCAGGGCCGGCCGCAGGGACGGCCGCAGGGACGTCGTCGTCATGGTCGTTCTCCCGTTGTTCGTCCGGATCACCACAGGCTCGTGTTCGCGAACTTCTTGGCGAGCTGGTTCGTCAGCACCAGGAAGGTGAAGTTGATGACCGTGTTGAACAGCCCGATGGCGGTCGAGTAGCTGAACTGGCTCTGCAGGATGCCGATCTTGTAGACGTACGTGGAGATGACCTCGGAGGCCTGCAGGTTGAGCGGGTTCTGCATCAGGAAGATCTTCTCGAAGCCCGCGTTCAGCACGCCGCCCATGTTGAGGATGAACAGCACGACCATCGTCGGCACCAGCGCGGGCAGGTCGATGTGCCGGATGATCTGCGGCCTGCTCGCACCGTCGACCCGCGCGGCCTCGTACAGGTGCGTGTCGATGCTCGACAGCGCGGCGAGGTAGATGATGCTGTTCCACCCGCAGTGCTGCCAGACCTCGGAGATCACGTAGACGGGGACGAACGAGTCCGGGTCGCCCAGGTAGTTGCGCTCGGCGACGCCGAACAGCGACAGGAAGTTCGGCACGACCCCGGAGGTCGGCGACAGGAACACCTGCAGCATGCCGACCACCACGACGATCGAGATGAAGTGCGGCAGGTACGTCGCGGTCTGCGTGAACCGCTTGCGCCGCCGCCCGACGATCTGGTTCACGGTGAGCGCGAGCAGGATCGGCGCGACGAAACCCACCACGAGGGTCGTGAGGCTGATCGCGACCGTGTTGCGGATCAGGGTCCAGAACAGCGGGCTCTCGAAGAACTGCGTGAAGTACTTCAGGCCCACCCACTCACCGCCGGTCAGACCGGCGGCGAAGTCGAACTCGCGGAACGCGAGCTGGATCCCGTACATCGGGACGTACGCGAACACGGCGGTCACGACGATCGCCGGTGCCAGCATGAGCCACAGCTGCCACTTGGTCCGCAGGTGGCCGGAGACCGTCCGGCCCCGCCGGGTCCGCATCGCCGGACGCACCGGCGTCGTCCCCGGCACCCTCGCCGCGGTCTCGTCGACGCTCACCGCCACGACACCACCCCCTTCTCGTCACCGACCCGCGCCGTCGCGGGTCCCGGGTCCGTCCCTGCGCGGACGTGGTGGCGGGCGGTCGCCCGCCACCACGCCGTACCGCGCCTAGCCCTGCGACTCGTCGTAGTACTTCTGGTACAGGTCGACGTTCTGCTGCAGGCCGGAGGCCTCGAGCTGGGCGACGTAGGCGTCCCAGCCCTCCTCGATCCCGCCGGCGGTGACGAACTCCGCGAACTTGGTCTGGGTGAGGTTGAGGATCGTCGAGCTGTTGAGCGCGAGCGTGCTCAGGTCTTCGGTGCTCATCTTCAGGTAGGGCGGCAGGACGTCCTCGTCGGGGTCGACGTTCGCGACGGCCTCCTCGAGCGGCTCGCTCTGCTCGACGGCCTCGGCCAGGTCGGCGGGCAGCGTCAGGTCGATCCCCTCGCGGATCCACATCGGGCCGAAGTCCGCGAGCGTGGACGTCCACTTCCAGCTCGACGGGTCGCTCGTGCCGTCCGCGGGCGGCAGCACCCGGTAGGTGTCGTCGTCGACCTTCTCGACGTTGGTGCCGAAGTCCCCGAACAGCACCTGGACCGACATGTCCTGGTCGTAGAACGCGTCGACCACCCGCAGGGCCGCGTCCTTCGCGTCCGACTGCGCGGACACGACGACGTGGTTGGCGGTGAGGTTCTCGAAGTCGTAGCTCCACGTGAGGGGCTCGTCCTGCCCCTCCTCCGCCAGCAGCGGGGCCATCGACGCGTACTGGGGGGCGAGCCGGGCACCGAACCGGTCGGACGCCGTCCAGCCCCAGCTGAAGCCGACGGCCGCGGTGTCGCCGGAGCCGCGCGCGACCGACTGGTAGGCCGAGTAGTCCTGGGTGATGACGTTCTGGTTCACCAGCCCGGCCGCGTACGCGCGGTGGAGGAACGTCAGGACCTCCTTCCACCGCTCGTCCGCGAGGAAGTTGCCGACCTCGCCGTCCTCGACGAAGTAGCCCGCGCCCCCGCCCCCCGTGATCGGCAGGCCGAGGCTCCCGAGCAGCGCGGTCGGTTGGAAGTAGCCGTACCCGGTGGTCCCCACCGGCGACCAGTCGAACGGGATCTCGTCGCCGGGGTCGCCGTTGCCGTTCGCGTCCTGCTCCTTGAAGGCGACGAGGACGTCGTACAGCTCGTCCCACGTGGTCGGCATCTCCAGGCCGAGGTTGTCCAGCCACTGCTGGTTGATGTACTGCCGCGTGATGGCCTGCGGCCAGAACTCCTTCCAGCTCGGCAGCGCGTAGACGGCGCCGTCCGCCTGCGTGGCCATCTCCTTCGCCCCGTCGACCTCCTCGAGCATCGCGCGGACGTTGGGCATGGCGTCGAGGTCGTCGCTCAGGTCCTCGAACAGCGTGCGGAAGGTCGCCAGGTCCGCATCGGTGATCGCGTTCACGCCGATGATGAGGTCCGGCGTGTCCCCGGCGGCGAGCATCGTCGACTTCTTCTGGTCCCAGTCCGCCGTGACCTCCTCCCAGGAGATCGAGACGTCCGCCGCCTCCTCGAGCTCCGCGACCCACGCCATGTCGGTCATCGCGCGCGTGAGCGGGTGCTTGACGACGAGGACGCTCAGCTCCTCGCCGCCGCCCCCCGTCGTCTCCCCGCCGTCGTCGTCGCCGCCCGTGCAGCCGGCGAGGACCAGGGCGGACGCGGCGACGGCGACCGTCGTCGTCGTGAGCGTGCGGCGCCCGTGCGCCTGGCCCGGCGTGCGAGTCCGCCGGGAGCGGGTGGTGCGAGCCATGGGTCTCCTCCTCGAGACGGGCGTGCGGTGACGGCTGCGACGCACCGGGCGACCGGCGCCGGGACCGCGCCCGGCGACGGTGCCGGGGCGGCGGGTGCGCGGCGTGCGGCCCGGGTCGGGGCGGCCGTCGTGCGGGTGGTGCGGTGCGAGCCGTGCGTCCTCGTGGGCGCAGGTCGATCGTGGCGGCGTTACTTCAGCGTTGTCAATAGCGAGACAACAACTGGGTTTCGTCCGGATCGCCCGATGGCGCGCGGCGCGCGCGGTGCCGACGACCGACGGGCGGAACCACGGCCGGCGCGCGCCGAGCGTGCCCGCCGTCGTCGGCGTGGCCCGCTGCGCAGGTCAGGACGTCGCGGACGAGGCCCGGAGCACGACGTGCGCCCCCGTGCGGACCTCACGGGGCGGGCCGTCGTGACCCGCCATGCGCTCGAGGAGCATCGCGACCGCGTGCCCGACCATCTCCTCCTGCTGCGGGCTGACCGAGGACAGCGCGGGGACGGTGAACGCGCTCTCGTCGGTGTCGTCGAACCCGGTCACGGCCACGTCGTCGGGGACGCGCACGCCGTGGCGGTGCAGCGCACGCAGCACGCCCGCCGCGATCGCGTCGTTGACGCACAGCGCCGCGTCGAACGACGCGCCCGAGCGCAGCAGCCCGACCATCGCCTCGTACCCGGAGGCGCGCCGGTCCCAGTCCGACCCCGACACGACGAGCGCGGGGTCGTGCGGCACGCCGTGCGCCTCGAGCGCCGCCCGGTACCCGGCGAACCGGTCGTCCGTCGGCGTGGCACCCGGGGCGCCGTTCCAGACGACCGCGATGCGTCGCCTGCCCGTCTCCAGCAGGTGCCGGGTGATGGCCTCCGCGCCCTCGCGCTCCCCCATCACGACGCAGTCCCACCGCGGCGTGGGTGGACCGCCGAGCTGGACGACCGGACGCGGCGGGGTCGCGACGTCGTCCGGGTCGGGGACGAAGTGCGGGCAGAAGACCACGCCGTCCACGTCGCGCGTCCGGGGGCCCAGCACCGCCTCGCGCTCGGCCGCCTCGTCGTGGCCGATCCGCAGCATCGTCGTCAGGCCGTGCTGCTCGAGCGCGAGGATGAGGCGCTCGGCGATCTCGGCGAAGTACGGCTGGTAGATGTTCGGCACCACGACGGCGACGCGCCCCGTGCGTCCGGACGCGAGCCCACGGCCGGCCAGGTTGACCTCGTAGCCGCTCTGCGCGACCGCGGCGAGCACCGCCCGGCGCGTCGCCTCGGACACCTCGTTGCGTCCCAGCAGCACGTTCGAGACGGTCTTCGCCGACACGCCGGCGACCGCGGCGACATCGGCGAGCGTCGGGCGCCTCACGGCGCGACCTCGCCGAGCGTGGACTCGCGCCGCACGAGGTGCACGGGCAGCGTGACCGCCCGCGGCTGCTGCGGTCCGCGTCCCGCGAGGCGGTCGCCGAGCAGCTCGAGCGCCACGCGCGCCAACCGGGCGGGCCCCGGGTCGACGGTGGTGAGCGACGGCGTCGAGAACCGGCCGTCGTCCAGGTCGTCGTGCCCCACGACCGCGACGCGGCCGGGCACGTCGACGCCGAGGGCGCTCAGGGCGGCGAGCGCGCCGAGCGCCACCTCGTCGTTGAGGCACAGCAGCGCGTCGAGCCCGGGATGCTCCGCCACGGCACGACGGGCGGCGTCCGCGCCCGCTCGTCGGTCCGCGACGCCCTCGACCGGCACGACCGGCACGACGTCGGGGTCGAGCCGCGCACCCGCGAGCGCCGCCCGCATCGCGGCGGACGGTGCGTGCGGGTCCTCGTCCGGGCGGCGCGCCCGGTCGCCGCCCAGCAGCACGGGACGTCGGCGTCCCATCACGGCCAGGTGCCGCGCCGCGAGGGCCATCGCCTCGTCGACGTCCTCGTCCACGCGGTCCACGCCGTCGACGGCCGCCCCGCCCTGGACGACGACGACCGGCCGGTCCGTCAGCGCGCCGGGGAGGGCGATCGCGGCGGGAGGCGGTCCGATGTGCACGAGGCCGTCGAACACGCGGCCCCGCGCGTCGACCAGCGCACGGGTCCGCTCGACGTCGCCGTGGGTCGGCTCGACGGCGACGGGGATCCCGCAGCGGTCCGCCTCGGCGACGAGCGCCTCGACCAGGGTCGCCAGGTACGGCCGGCGCAGCTCGGCCACGCCGATCCCGACCAGCCCGGTGCGGCGGGTGCGCAGGCTGCGGGCGGTCGCACTGGGCGTCCAGCCGAGCTCCGCCATGGCCGCGGTGACCCGCTGCACGACCTCGGGACGGGTGTGCGGCTCGCCGTTGACCACCCGCGAGACGGTCTTCACCGAGACGCCCGCCAGGGCGGCCACGTCGCGAGCGGTGGGGGCCACCGGCACAGCATAGGTGCCGGGTCCGGTTAGCCTGCGGGACGAGACGAGGAGGAACCCGCATGGTCGACGAGGACCGCGCCGAGCCCCTGACCACGCTTCCCGACCCCGCCCGTGCCCCGTCCGGGGGCGGGCCGGCAGCGCGGACGACGCCGCCGATGGGCTGGAACAGCTGGGACTGCTACGGCACGACCGTGACCGAGAAGGAGGTGCTCGCGAACGCCGAGTTCATGGCCGAGCACCTCCTGCCCCACGGGTGGGACACCGTCGTCGTGGACATCTCCTGGTCGGACCCGACGGCCCGCTCGCACGGCTACAACGAGGGCGCACCCCTCGTCGTCGACGACCACGGGCGCCCGCAGCCCGCGCCCAACCGCTTCCCGTCCGCCGCCGGCGGGGCGGGCTTCGGTCCGCTCGCCGACCGCGTGCACGCGCTCGGCCTGCGCTTCGGCGTCCACGTGATGCGCGGCATCCCGCGGGTCGCCACCGAACGCGATCTCCCGGTCCTCGGCACCGACGCGACCGCTCGCGACATCGCCGACCCGGGCGAGCGGTGCGAGTGGAACCCGGACAACGACGGTCTCGACCACGGCCACCCGGCCGCGCAGGCGTACTACGACTCGGCGGTCGCGCAGCTGGCCGGCTGGGGCGTGGACTTCATCAAGGCCGACGACATGCTCTGGCCGTACCGCCGGGCGGACATCGAGGCCTACGCCCTGGCGATCCTGCGCAGCGGGCGGCCGATCGAGCTCAGCCTGTCCCCCGGGCGGGACGTCGCGACCACGCGGCTCGAGCACCTGCGCGCGCACGCGACCATGTGGCGCGTCTGCGACGACCTGTGGGACCGGTGGGAGGACGTCGAGGCGAACTTCGCGCGCCTGGCGCGGTGGGCGCCGTTCGCGTCGCCGGCGGGATGGCCCGACGGCGACATGCTGCCGCTGGGCCACATCGGCATCCGCGCCGAGCGGGGCGAGGACCGCCACAGCCTGCTGACCGCGGCCGAGCAGCGCACGCTCGTCACGCTGTGGGTCGTGGCACGCTCCCCGCTCATGATGGGCGGGGACCTGCCGACGTCGTCGCCCGAGACGATCGCGCTGCTGACGAACGACGCCGTCCTGGACGTGCTGCGCCACTCCACGGACAACCGGGAGGTGCTGCGCGAGGGCGAGCTGGTGCTGTGGGCGGCGCGCTCGACGACCACGCCGAGCCGGTACGCCGCGGTCTTCCACCTCGGCGACGCACCGGCCGTGGTCGACGTGCAGCTCGGCAACGTCGGGGCCGCGCGCGGGTGGCGGGCGACCGACCTCTGGTCCGGGGAGCCGGTCCCCACGGACGGCGACTGGCTGCGGCCGGCCGTCGAACCCCACGGGACGCGGCTGCTGCGCCTCGACCCCACCTGACCGCCCGCCGGCTCCCGACCTGCGCGTCGCGGCCCGGCGGGCACGCCGGGCCGCCGCGTCGACGGGCCGGCCCCGCCAGATCATCCTCGACACCCCCGTACCCCGGTGGGAGCCTGAAGCCCGGACCGTCGCCCTTCGGCTCCTGCCGGTAGGCGGCGGTGGGTGCGGACGCGGGGGGCGTCATGAGGGCGAGCCAGGTTGCCCGGCGGCTGGGAGCGGCGACCGTCGTCGCCGCCCTGACGATGGTGGGCGGGCTGCCCTCGCTGGTCGCCGCCGCACCGACGGACCCGGGGAGGGACCTCCCGGGCGACGCCCCTCCCCCGGCCGCGCGGCCGTTCGCCGCGGCAGCGGGCGGGACGACCCTCACCTTCGACGAGGCCGCCAGGCAGGCGCGGTTGCGCGTCGACGACGGCGGCTCCCTCGACCAGTACCTGTACGGTCCCGGCCCGATCACCTTCGAGATCGACCTCCAGGGGTTCGCCCCCGACCCCGCGGCGGGGCAGCCCGTCGAGCTGTCCATGTTCGTCTACGACGTGGACCAGGCGGGCAGCGAGGACTGCGGACCCGAGGTGGACAGGGTCTCCGTGAACGGCCGGCCGCTGGGGACGCTCACGGGCGCGAACGGCCAGTGGATCGTCAACACGTTCCAGGTCCCGGCCGGCGCGCTCGTGCGCGGCGTGAACGCGTTCCGGGTCGACATCGACACGGGCGGCACGGGCTGCTGGGCGGTGCAGGTGGACTGGGCCGAGGTGACGCTGCCGTTCAACGTCGCCCACCTGAGCACCGACGCCACCGACGACGTCGACGTGCGCCGCGGCGTGAGCACGGACGAGATCCCGGACCGCGTCTTCGAGCGCGCGTTCGACGCGTCGGGTTCGCTGACCGCTCCCACGGCGGACGACCCGGTCGCGGACGCCATGAACGACAGCCACTGGTTCAGCGGCCCGACCGCGGGCCGCTTCACGTACCGGTACGGGCTCGACGCGTGGCCGGCGAGGCCGGACTGGACGCCGACCGTCCGGGCGCGGTGGTCGTTCTCGGGCGGCGGCGGCAGCGGCGCGGGTCCCGCGGAGGGCGTCGAGGGCTGGGAGGGCGAGGTCGACGTCGACGTGCCCAAGCGCACCGGGAAGTACGACCTGACGGTGTGGCTGGAGATCAGCAAGGACGGCACGAGGCTCGTGGAGCAGCAGCGCACGACGACGGTGTACGTGCTGCTGGGGCAGCCGGTCGGCGGCGGGTTCCTCGGCCCTGACACGGCGACCCCGAAGACGCAGTGGCTCGACCGGGCGTTCGAGCTCGGGGCGGCGGGCTGGTCCGCGCCGAAGATCATCCTGCAGACGATGATGATCCGGATCTACGGCAACCCCCTGGGCTGGTCGTACGTGGGGTCCGGCCCGTACAGCACCCCCGAGGAGCTGATCGAGGCCACCGGCACGCGCGGCGAGTGCTTCACCTTCCGGGACGTCTGGTGGCTCCTCGCGCTGAGCCTCGGCATCGACGCCTCCGTCAACGGCTACGCGGAGGGCAACTTCCTCACCGGCACGCGGCCGGCGCTCGACGGCAACGCGAGCGCCAACGCCACGCCGGCCGGCGGCGGCGCACCCGACCGCTGGGTGTTCGGCAGCCACGGGTGGGGCACGTTCGGCGGCGAGCGGTACGACCCGACGTTCGGGATCACGAACGTGGACACGCCCGAGACGTTCGAGGCGGACAGCGTGCTGTGCAAGGTCGTCGGGGCGAACAGCGCCGGGATGCTCTGCGGTGCCCTGGACGGTGGGAGCGACGTGTACCTCGTCACCCCGACGGGCACCCGGAACGCGACGGGCTGGCCCATGAACACCTACCGGCTCCTGCCGCCGCCTCCGCCGGCGCCGCAGCGGGCCGGACCGGCCCAGGCGCCGGCCGCCCTCCCCGCGACCGACCAGGGCGAGGACACCGACGGCAACGGGCAGCTCGACTGGCTCCGGGTCGACGTGCCGGTCACCGCCCCGGCCGACGGCGAGCACACGGTGCTGCTCCACCTCGCCGCGCCGGACGGGACGTACCTCGCGACGGGCACGCTGGACCCGGCCGCCCGCTCGACGACCGCCGTCGTCACGACGCTCACCGCCGGCACGCACACCCTCGCGGTGCGCTTCCCCGCCCGCGCCGTCCGCGCGGGCGGCGTCGACGGCCCGTACACGGTGACGGGTGACGTCCGCGCGCCGGACGGCTCCGTCGTCGGGTCCGTCGCGCACAGCACGCGGGCCTACGACCACACGTCGTTCCAGGGGCCGCTCGCGACGGTCGGCACGGTGACCGACGAGCTGTCCGGCGCCCGGCTGCGCCTGCACGTCCCGATCACGCCGACGGGCTCGGGCCCGGTCACCGTGACCGCCCAGCTGTTCGCCGGTGGCACCCAGGTCGGCGCCGGCAGCCGCGACGTGACCCTCTCCGGGGGAACCGCCCAGGACGTCACGCTCGACCTCGCGACCGGGCCGATCTGGGCCAGCGGGCTCGACGGGCCGTACACGGCGTACCTCTCCGTCCGGGACGCGAGCTCGACGGTGGCCGTCACCCACACCACCGCCGCCTACGACGCCGACGCGCTGGCTCCCCCACCCGTCCGCCTCGAGCCCGACGTGTCCGACGACGGGGTCGACGAGGACGGCGACGGCCTGTTCGACGCGCTCGCCCTGACGGCGGAGGTGGCGGCGACGACCGCCGGGCCCGTGACGGTGCACGCCGCCCTGCAGACGGACGACGGCACCGCCGTCACGGCCGCGACCAGGACCGTCGACGCGGGGCCCGCGCCCGCACCGGTGACGCTGCGGCTCGACGGCCGGGACATCGCCGGGGCAGGTGCGGACGGGCCCTACGACGTGGCGCTCACCGTCTCCGACGCGTCGGGCACCGTGCAGATGACCCGCGTGCACCGCACCCGCACCTACGAGGCGGCGCAGTTCGACGCCCCGGTGGCGCTGCTCACCGGGTCGTACACGGACGCGGCGGTCGACACGAACGGCGACGCGAGCCCCGACGTGCTGCGGGTCGAGGCGGAGGTCGTGCTGCCCGCCGCTGCGGACGTCACGCTGAGCGGCACGCTCGTCGACGCCTCCGGCCAGGCCGTCGCCGAGGCGACCGTGAGCGCCACCGTCCCGGCCGGCACCGCCCCGCTGGTCCTCGACTTCGACGGCGCGGACATCGCCGCGCACGCCCGGCCGGGCCCGTACCGGCTGACCGGGGTCGAGCTCGGCCGCTCCGGCGAGCCCCCCGAGGTCACGGCGCTCGACGTGCACACCACAGCCGCCTACGCGGCGGACCTGTTCCGCCCGGGCGGGTCGTTCTTCATCGACTCGGTCACGGACCGCGGGCAGGACGACGACGGCGACGGCCTGCTCGACGCGCTCGCCGTCAACGTCACCGTCCAGGTGGACGAGGCGGGTCTCTACTCCGCGAACGCGCGGCTCACCGACGCCGCCGGCGAGGAGATCCAGTGGGCGGGCGCCCAGCAGTTCCTGGACGCCGGGCGGAACGTGCTGACCCTCCGGTACGACGGGCGGCTCGTCTCGGGGCGGCAGGCCGACGGGCCGTACCGCGTCGAGTCGCTGTCCGTGTACCTCGACCCCGCCCAGCCCGTCACGCTGCGCGCACCGCACCTGACGGCTCCGTACACGTGGCGGCAGTTCGAGCTCGGCGGCGCGATCACGGGCCACGTGACGTCGGAGGGCGAGCCGGTCGCGGGGGCGGCGGTGGCCGTACCCGGGCAGGCCTTCGACGTGACCGACGAGACCGGTGCGTACCGCCTGGCGCTGACCGGCGGCGGGACGTACGAGGTCGTCATCTCCGCCGACCCCACGCTCGCGCCCTGGCGCATTCTCGTCGGCGGGGTCGAGCAGGCCACCGGCACCAGCGTGCTGGCGGACGTCGCGGACGGCTCCACCACGACCGTCGACTTCGTGCGCGGCGCCGCGTCCGAACCCGCTGCGTACCGGCCGCTGGCGGGCGAGACGATCGCGGACACCCGCACGGGGGCGGGCGTGCCGAGGGGGCGTCTCGGCGCCGCCGGTGCGGACGTCGCAGTCGCCGGCCGCGGTGGCGTCCCCGAGGCGGGTGCGGCGGCGGTCGTGCTCCGGGTGCAGGCGCTCGACGCCCTGGGGGCCGGTGAGCTGCGGGTACGCCCGTCCGACGGACCCGCAGCCGTCGACCCGCACGTGACGTACGGGTTCGACGACGCGACCGGGCTGGCGGTCGTGCCGCTCGGCGCCGACGGCGGGGTGCACGTGAGCGCAGCGCGCGGGCGGCCGCACGCCGTCGTCTCGGTGGCCGGCTACTTCCCGGCCTCGGGCGGCGTCCCCGGCTACACGCCCGTCACCCCGACCCGCCTCGACGTGACGTCCCCGTGCCGCCTGCTCGTGCGGGTGCCGTGCAGCGCGGACGTACCGGTCGCGGGCCACGGCGGCGTCCCGACCAGCGGCGTCGGAGCCGTCGTGCTGTCGGCGTCCGCCGTGCGCCCGGTCCTGCCCGGCTCACTGTCGGTGCACGGCGTGGCCGACCCCGTGCCGCGTGTCCCGACCCTCACGTACTCGTGGCTGCGACCGGCCGCCACCACCGTCGTCGCGCCGCTCGACGGCGCGGGGAGGGTGCGCGCGACCACGCTCGGCGCGCGGACGCAGCACCGCCTGTCCGTCGTCGGGTGGCTGCCCGAGGGCACGTACACGCCGGTGCCGTCCACCCTCGTCGCCGCGACGTCCAGGAGCAGGGACGTCCAGGTGACCGGCGTGGCCGGCGTGCCCGGTACCGGGGTCGCCGCCGTCGCGCTCCACGTCGTCGGGTACGGCGGGTTCCGCGGCGCGACCCTCACGGTGTACCCGAGCGACGCACCCGCGCCTGCGACCGCCGACGTGCTCGCGCCGCGGCTGGGCGCTGGGTCCGGGCTGGTGCTGGTCCGCCCGGGCCCCGACGGCAAGGTCCACGTCGCCCTGACTGGGAAGCACGCCCGGGCCCAGGTGGCCGTCGTGGGGTGGCTCCCCGGGGGCTGACGTGCCGGCGTCGGCGACGCGGTCACCGCCGCAGGCGCGGTCGCCCTTCCGGCGCCTAGCTGCCTGCTGCAGCCGCCTCACCCCGACGCTCCGCCTCCTGACGCCGCCGCTTGTGCGGCGGGCGCGGGACGCGGTCGCTCGTACGGCAGGTCCGGCCGGGCTCCGCGCCGCAGCGGGGGCAGTGCACCTCTTCCGCGTGGGTCATGCCGCCATGCTCGCCGAGCCGACGACGGGTGGCGCGCGCTGGACGCCCGTCCTGCTGATCCGCCATCAGCTGTTCACCGGGACGTCGGACGAGCGAGACCGGGTCACGACGACGGCGTCACCCGCGCCGCCCACCCGCGTCGGCGACGGACACCTCGGGCGCTCGACGCCTGCGCCGGCGCGCTCCGCCGCGACCTCCCCGCTGCCCAGCGCCCGTGGTACGAACGGCTCCGGATGAGCCTCGGGCAGGGTCCCGCTCGGACAGGCCTGATCGACGGCACCGGTGCCACCGGCGGCTGACCGCCCACGGGGCCGACCGTGGTCGCGCCGGTGCCCCTCCGCTCGCCTCGCCCTGTCCTCGTCGGCGGGGCTCGTCGATCACCGGACCGAGCACGACGGTCCGGGCGCAGGGACGTGCCTCCACGGGCGACGCCGCTGCGGGCGTGATCCGGTCCTGCGCCCACCTCCTGCCGGACATCAGACCAGCGCGCTCGCCAGCCGTGCCAGCCCGTCGGCGGTGCGCGCAGGCAGACCGCGTCCGCGCCACTCCGCGACGGTGAGCTCGCGGCTGCGGGAGCGGTACAGGCCCTCCACACCCCGCAGCTGGTCCACGAACGTCGCCCCGCGCACCAGCACGCAGACCTCCAGGTTGAGCTGGAAGGAGCGCATGTCGAGGTTGGACGAGCCGATCACCGCCACCTCGTCGTCGACGCTGAGGGTCTTGGCGTGCAGCACGTACGGCCGCGGGTACAGCCAGATCCGCACCCCGGAGCGCAGCAGCGCGTCGTAGTACGAGCGCTGGGCGTGGTGGACCAGCCGCTGGTCGCCCCGCTCCGAGACGAACAGCTCGACCGCCAGGCCGCGCTCGGCCGCGCTGCACATCGCGAGGAGCAGGGACTCGTCCGGCACGAAGTACGGGCTGACCACCACCGCGCGCTCCTGGGCCGCGTGCAGCAGCGAGACGAACAGCCGCAGGTTGTTCTCCTGCTCGAAGCCCGGGCCGCTGGGCACGACCTGCGCCTGCAGCGCGGACCGGTCGGGCGCCTCCGGCAGCACGTCGGGTCTCGACGCGCTGTCCAGCAGCTCGCCGGTCTCGCTGTACCAGTCGGCCAGGAAGACGGCGTCCAGCGCGGTCACCACGGGACCGGTGAAGCGGGCCACCACGTCGACCCAGCGCCGCCCCCGGCGGCGGTTGCTCCGCTTGCCGTACGCCGCGTCGACGACGTTCTGGCTGCCCGTGAACGCCACGGCGCCGTCGACGACCAGGATCTTGCGGTGGTTGCGCAGGTCGACACGCAGCAGCTCGCGCGACGTCGGCCACACCGGCAGCATGCGCCGCCACAGCACGCCGGAGGCGCGCAGGCGACGCACCATCGCCCGGTACCCCCGCACGCGCAGGCTCGCCAGGTGGTCGAACAGGACGCGGACGACGACCCCGCGGGTGACGGCGCGCTCCAGGGCCGCGAACACCGGCTCCGTCGTCTCGTCGAGGGCGAGGATGTAGAACTCCGCGTGCACGAAGCGCTCGGCCCCGTCGATCTCCGCCACCATCGCGGCCAACGAGCCGGTGTAGTCCTCCAGGAGCTCGGCCGCGTTCCCGGACAGGACGGGCATGGCGCCCAGCCGGCGGTTCATCGTGTGGATCGTGCGCAGCGCGGGCAGCTGCTCGTCGGTGGGCGTGAGCGGCAGCGGCGCCCGGTCGGTCGTGTGCTGCAGCACCGTCGCGTCGAAGCGCCGCTGCTTCTCCCGCCGCGCACGGGAGAGCTTGGGGCTGCCGATGGCGAGGAACGCCACGAGCCCGAGGTACGGGACGAGCACGACCGCCAGCACCCAGCCCAGCGCGGCCGACGGTCGCCGGTTGTCCGCGATCAGCGCAGCGGCGACGAGACCGACGAGCACCCCGAGCACCACGACGAGCCACACCGCCCACCCGGGCCACCCGTCGGGCAGGGCGGAGAGGAAGGGCGGCACGCTCACGCCCGCACCCTATGCGGCCGGCGCTGTGCGCCCGGGTCACGGCGCCCTCCGAGCGCCCTGACCACCCGGATGCACCGTCCGACTGCCCACCGTCGAGGCTCCCGGGCACCGTCGGCGCCTCGTGCCCGACCCGGACCGGAGGGGGCGACGGGGCAGGACCCCTCCTCGTCCAGGCGCTGCCTCCCTCCCCTTCCGTCGGCCCTGGTGAGCGCCACCGGCACGTTCACGTCGTCCACGCTCAGGTGTCCGAACCCCCCGGTGGAACGGTCGGCGATCTCGATGTAGAGCTCCTCCCCGATGTGGTCGGACGCGTCGATGGTCCGTCGCCGGTACTGGGCACGCAGCGTCTCCTCGACGTTCCCGCTGACCTTGGCGACGACCTCGCCGTCATGGGCACGTACCAGCGCGACGTACAGATCGTCGGGGTCGTACCCGCCGTCAAGGGCCTGGACCGCGGGCCGCGCACGGGCCGCTCCCGTCACTGTTCACCCGACGTTCGATCGCGAGTCCGGCGGTCTCGTAATTCGCGGTCACCTGGAGCCGTTGGAGTACCGGTGTTCTCGGAACTCCCGAGGCCCCGCCCTCCCGAAAGGCCACCCCGATGCGCCGCTACTCGCTCCCTGCGATGGGCATGCTCGGCATCACCGCCCTCACCCTGGCCGCGTGCCAGAACGCCACCGCCGACGCGGCGCCCGCCGACGCGGACGCGCCGATCACGATCGCCACGCTGCCGGTGTCGGACGACCCGACCCAGGTCAACCCCGTCGAGGCCCTCGTCGAGCTCCTGGAGCAGGAGACCGGCCGCGAGGTCGAGGTCACCGACGTGCCGGACTACCTCAGCGTCGTCGAGGCGATCCGTGCCGACCACGTCGACATCGGCATCATGAGCGGCTTCCCCTCCGCGCTGGCCGTCAACACCGGGGAGGTCGACGCGCTGCTGGCCTGGGAGGGCAGCGACGACCCCGTGTCCACCTGCGTGGTGCTCGACGACTCCCCCGTCCAGACCGTCGAGGACCTCGCGGGCAGGACCGTCGCCTTCGCCGACCAGGCCTCCAGCTCCGGGTACTTCATGCCGGTCTACATGCTGCACGAGGCCGGCCTGGAGCAGGGCGAGGACTACGAGGCCGTCTTCTCCGGCGGCCACGAGGGCAGCTTCGCGGCCCTGCAGCAGGGCCAGGTCGACGCGGCGTGCACGGCCGTCATGCTGACGGAGATGGGCGCGCCCATGTTCCCGTTCGCCGACGGCGAGTGGCGGGCGGTGGGCGAGAGCCCGGCCATGGCGATCCAGGGCACGGTCCTCGCGCGCCAGTCGCTGGACGAGGAGACGCGCACGCTGCTGGAGGAGGCGCTCCCCCGGGTGTTCTCGGCGGGGAACGCCGAGGCGCTGGGCGCGTACGGGTCGTTCGCCGGCCTGGACGTCGTCATCGCGCCGGAGCCCAGCGCGTTCGCCTCGTTCGCCGACATCGCCGCGGTCGCCGGCGTCGAGCTCGAGGACCTCGAGTGACGTCCACGGCCACCGTCCTCGAGGCCCCGACGCACGTGCCGGCGCTGCCCCTCGTCACCGTCCGCGACCTGCGGGTCGCCTACGACGCGCACGTCGTGCTCGACGGGGTGGACCTGGACGTGCGCGCCGGCGAGACCGTCGCGCTGCTGGGCTCCTCCGGGTCGGGCAAGTCGACGCTGATGAAGAGCCTGACCGGCTTCGCCCCGATCGCCCGCGGCACGGTGCGGGTGGCCGGGCACGACCTGTCGGACCTGCCGCGCGGCGGCCTGCGCGCGCTGCGCTCCGACGTCGGTCAGGTGTTCCAGCAGTTCCACCTGATCCCGCGGCTCAGCGTGCTGACCAACGTGCTCACCGGGGCGCTGCACGAGGCCGGGGCGATCAACGTGGCCGGCGGGTTCTCGCGCACCCACCGTGTCCGCGCGATGCAGCTCCTCGACCGGGTGGGCATCGCGCACAAGGCGAAGGAGCCCGCCCGGTCGCTCTCCGGCGGGCAGCAGCAGCGGGTCGCGATCGCCCGCGCGCTGATGCAGCAGCCGCGCGTGATCCTCGCGGACGAGCCGGTCGCGTCGCTGGACCCCCGGCTGGCCGGGTCGGTGCTGCGCCTGCTCCGGCAGATCGCGACCGAGGACGGCATCCCCGTGCTGGTCAGCCTGCACGTGCTGCCCCTCGCGCTGGAGCACGCGGACCGCGTCGTCGGCCTGCGGCACGGGCGGGTGCTCGTGGACTCACCCGTCGCGCAGGCCGACGCCCGGGCGCTCGCCGCCCTGTACGAGGAGCAGGACGACGCACATGACCACGACCTCTGACGCCCCGGCCCGCCGGACGGCACCGCCTCCGCTGCCCCCCGAGGAGCGCGCCCGGCTCGCGCGCGCGTTCTCGGTCCCGCGCACGCGGTTCCTCGTCGGGCTCCCGCTGGCCGCCGCCGTGCTGCTCTGGTCCATGGGCGGCGCGGAGTTCAACTTCGTCAAGCTCGGCGAGGGCTCGGTGAACATGGCGGAGTTCCTGTCCCGCCTGTTCCCACCGGACTTCTCGAAGCTCGGGATCATCGTCGAGCTGCTCGTCGAGACGCTGCAGATGGCGATCGTCGGCACCGTCCTCGGCGCCGTGCTGTCGCTGCTCGTCGCCTTCGCGGCGGCCTCGAACATCGCGCCGCGCTGGCTCTACTACCCGGCCCGGTGGGCGATGAACGTCATCCGGTCCGTCCCGGACCTGGTGTTCGCCCTGATGTTCGTCTCGGCCGTGGGCCTCGGCCCGTTCGCGGGCATCCTCGCCATGACCCTGGGCTCGCTGGGGTCGATCGGCAAGGTCTTCGCGGAGGCGATGGAGGCCGTGGACCGCGGCCCGATCGTCGCCATGCAGGCCGTCGGTGCGTCGAGGCGCCAGGTCGTCCAGTACGGGGTGCTGCCCCAGGCGGCGCCGCTGCTGGTCTCGTACACCCTCCTGCTCTTCGAGGGCAACGTGCGCGGCGCGACCATCCTCGGCCTCGTCGGTGCGGGCGGCATCGGTCTGGAGCTCACCACGGCGATGCGGATGTACGACTACGGGCACCTCAGCGCCATCACCATCTGCATCATCGTGCTGGTCACGGTGATCGACCAGGGCAGCGCCCTGATCCGGAGGAGGATCACATGACCACGACCACCGACATCGCCCTCAGCGCACCGGTCAACCTGCGCGACCTCGGCGGCATCCCGGTCGACGGCGGGAGCGTCCGCGAGGGCTTCGCGATCCGCGCGGACGACCTGTCGACGATCACCGCCGAGGACGCGTCCGCGCTCGTCGAGGCAGGGCTCACCGCCGTGATCGACCTCCGGTCCCCCGGGGAGGTGCGCGTGACCGGTCGTGGCCCCCTGGCCGCGCACCCGGTGGGCTACCACCACCTGCCGCTGATCGCGAGCGTCGGTGACTCCACCCGCGAGGGCTTCACCCACGAGGGCATGGGCGAGATGTACGTCCGGATGGTCGAGGACGCGGCCCCGCAGCTCGTCACCGCGCTCACCGTCATGGCGCACACGACCGGCGCGACCGCGTTCCACTGCGCGGCGGGCCGCGACCGCACCGGCGTGCTCGCCGCCACGCTGCTCCTGGCGCTCGGCGCCGGCGACGACGCGGTGGTCACGGACTACGGCAGGACCGCGGCGAACATGCCGGCGGTCATGGAGCGCACCCGGCCCCTGATGGGCGCGATGCTCGCCGCGCTGGACCTCGACCCCGACCTCCTGCGCACCGCCGGGCTCCTCGAGGGGTCGATGGAGGTGTCGATGCGCCTCATGCTCGCCCGCCTGCGTGAGCGGCACGGCGACCCGCTCACCCCGCTGCGCGACGCCGGCCTCGGCGCCGAGACGACCGCCCGGCTCCGGGCACGGGCGCTGGCCGCATGACGACGGGCACGACCACGGCCGGGGACGCGATCCGTCGCGGCCCCGGCCGGCCGCGTGACGAGGAGCTCGACGGCCAGGTCGTCGCCGCCACGCTCGCGCTGATCGACGCCGAGGAGGAGGTGACGGTCGCCCGGGTCGTCGCCCGCAGCGGGGTCAGCCGGGCCGCGCTCTACCGGCGCTGGCCCTCCCTGACGACCCTCATCGCCGCCGCGCTCGACGTGGGCCGCACCGTGCCGCCCGAGCTGCCGGACGACGGCGACCTGCGGGCCACGGTGTACGCGGCGATGTTCGGCGGCCCGACGTCCGTGACCGCGGTCGGCTACCCGGAGGCGCGCTTCCGGCAGCGCATCCGGCTCGTGATGAGCGACCGCGCCCTGCAGAAGGCGTACTGGACGTCGCACGTGGCGCTGCGCCGCGTGCCGATGGAGAGGGCCCTGCGGTCCGGCATCGAGCGCGGCATCCTGCGGGCCGACCTGGACGTCGCCGCCTGCTTCGACGCGATGGCAGGCGCCGCGTACTACCAGATCGTGGTCCGGGGGGACCGGTTCGACGACGCCGCGACGCAGGCGCGGCTCCAGGCGGCGTTCGACGTCGTGTGGCGCGGGATGGAGGCGTAGGCCGGTTCCCTGCACTCGTGCTGCGGTGTCGTCACGGCGGGGACGGTGCGACGCGCACGGCGGTCGGCCAGTGGTGCGCGGACCTCGCCGGCAGCGCCGACGAGCCGGCAGGTCGCTGTCCGCCATGAGGACCACGAGAGCTGTGCACCAGGGGAACTCCCGTCGCGACCGTTCTCCGGCGTCTCCCGGCGAGGGCGGCATCACGTCGCGGGGCGCGGGAAGTCACGAGGACGAGGGGCGGCGACGACTGTGCATCGGTCGGAGGGAGCCGGTCTCCCCCCGAGGCTCCGCGAGGTGGTGGTCATGGTGGCGATCATCTCGGCGCGCTCCGGGGACGGTGACGCGTCGACCGCCGTGGGAGGACGGTCTCGGCCTGTACGAGGTCCTCGGCGACGAGGTACGGGACGCGCCGGCTTCGTGACCTGCGCTCGCCGCATAGGGTCTGGTCGACGCACCGGCCCGCGGTGTGCGCGACCCGAAGGACACGATGATGCGCCGCCGCTCGACGATCCTGCCCCTGGTCCTGTCCGCTGCAGTCGCTGCCGGGGCGCTGACCGGGTGCGCCGGATCTGGTGGTCCCGCGGAGGGCGGAGCTGCTGCCACGGCCCAGCAGGACACCGCCGGGGCTCTCACCGAGGAGGAGTTCGTCGACGAGCTCACCGCGGCGATGGTGGAGGCGGGCACCGTCTCGTTCGACGTCGACGGCACCCACGTCGTCCAGACCATCGCTGCAGACTCGTTCGCCGCACGGCTGACCGACGACACCGGCGAGGAGTTCTACGTCGGTGACGGCGCCGTGTACGTCGCGGCTGGCGAGAGCATGCGCGGCTACGTCGACGGCGACTGGATCAAGGCTGACCCGAGCGACCCGAACGACCCGATGACCGCGTACATGGGCGAGGAGTTCGCCGCGCTCGCCACCCTCAGGACAACCCTCGACGTGCGGTTCATGGTGCAGGTCGCCGACGGTGCGATGACCGACTTCGAGGTCGGCGACATCGAGGACCACAACGGGGTGGAGGTGCGCCGGTACGAGGTCACGATGGACCTGACCAGCTTCAAGGCCGACACGCTCGGCGACCCCGCCGCCGAGGACATCCCGGACGTGCAGACCGTCACCTACCTCGTCGACGAGAACAACCTGCTGCACGCCGCGCTGAACCCTGACGACGCGGACGTCGAGTACACCTGGGGTGGCCAGGATCCGGTCACCCTGCCCACCGAGGACCAGCTCGTCGACACCGAGATGCTGGTCGCGTGGCTGGAGTTCTACGGGGCGCTCAACGACATCCCGACGCCCTGACGCTCCGCCGGTGAGCATCCGGCGCACGGTGTCGTCGTCGCACGTCACTCGGGATGCGTCCGCACAGGGACGGGCATGGCGACCCGACGAGCACCCGCACCCGAGCCCACCCCGGTCATCGAGGACCCGGACGAAGTCCGCGCCGAGCGGGACGATCTCCGTGCCGTCGTCGAGCGGGTCGAGGCGCTGGTGGCCATCCGAGCTCGCGCATGAAGGAACTGTTCGTCCACCTCGCCCTACGCGGGCCTGTCACCGGAGCCGATCTCGATGACGCCCTCCGGGTTGGCGCCCGGATCTGACCGGGTACCCGCGGTCGCCGGTCGAGTGACCGACGATCCGATCGGAGAACACGTCCTGGATCGCGCAGACGGTCACAGGCGACCTCGAACGCGGCATCCTGCGGGCCGACCTGGACGTCGCCGCCTGCTTCGACGCGATGGCGGGCGCTGCGTACTACCCGGTCGTGGTCCGCGGGGACCGGTTCGACGAGGCCGCGACGCAGGCGCGGCTGCGCGCCGTGTTCGACGTGGTCTGGCGCGGGATGGAGGCGTAGGTGCGGTCAGCCGAGCGCCCCGGGCTGGGGCACGGCGTGCTCGGCGGCGCGGCTGACCTCCTCCCAGGCGGACCAGGTCTCCATCCGCTGCCGGGAGACGTGGTGCGCGAGGTCGTAGGTCGTGCTCCCGAGGGCCAGGCGCAGCGGGGGCTCGTCGCTGTCGACCACCGCGAGCATCGCCTCCGCGGCGAGCCGCGGGTCGCTGTCCACGGACCCCTCGGCCCACTGCCGCTCGAGCTCGGTGCGCAACGGCCCGTACGCGTCGAGCGGCGTCGTGGACGTCATGCTCGTGTAGAGGTCGGTCCAGTAGCCGCCGGGCTGCACGATCGTGACCTTCACACCGAACGGGGCCGCCTCCATCGCGAGCGCCTCGCTCATGCCCTCGAGCGCGAACTTGCTCGCGCTGTACAGGCCGGTGCTCGGGAAGCCGCCCAGCCCGGCGATGCTCGAGACCTGCAGCACGTGCCCGGACCCCTGCCCGCGCAGGTGCGGCATCACCGCCTGGCTGACCCACAGCGCGCCGAAGAAGTTGACCTCGAGCTGGGCGCGCGCCTGCGCCTCGGAGAACTCCTCGACCATGCCCATGGACATGGTGCCGGCGTTGTTCACGACGACGTCCAGGCGTCCGAAGCGGTCGACGGCGGCGGTCACGGCGGTGTCGACCGCGCCCTTGTCGGTGACGTCCACGCTCAGCGCGAGGACGCGCTCGCGGTGCCGGGCGTCGAACACGTCGGCGGTCGCCGTCCGTGCCGCGGCGACGACGCGGTCGCCGCGCTCGAGCGCTGCCTCGGCAAGCGCGCGCCCGATGCCGCGGCTGGCGCCCGTGATGAACCAGGTCCGAGTGGCGGTTGTCGACGAAGTCATCGGCTCTCCCAGAAGTAAGACGAGACGTCGCGTCTCGTTGCCGCCGACCGTAGGTCATCTGAGCACGGGACGGCAATACGAAACGTCTCGTCTCGCTCGCGCTACCCTGTCGTCATGCCGAACCCGGACCCGGGCCGCCGCAACGAGAGCTCGCGCCGCGCCGTCCTCACCGCCACGCTCGACCTCCTCCAGGAGGTCCCCTACGCCCGGCTGAGCATCGAGGGCATCGCCGCGCGGGCCGGCGTCGGGAAGCAGACCATCTACCGGTGGTGGCCCTCGAAGGCGGCCGTCCTCTTCGACGCGTTCCTGCTCCTCAGCGAGACGAGCAGCGGAGAGAGCCCGCGGCTCCCCGACACGGGCGACCTGCGCGCCGACCTCGCCCTGGTGCTGAAGGCGACCGTCGCGGAGCTCGACGACCCCCGCCTGTCCGAGCCGATGCGCGCGCTGGCGACCGAGGTCGCGCACGACGAGGCGCTCGCCGCCGCGTACCACGAACGGCTCGACGGCCCTCTGCGTGACGCCAAGCGACAGCGTCTGCGCAGCGCGCAGGAGGCCGGCCAGCTGGCGGACGACCTCGACCTCGACGTGGCGATCGACATCATCTGGGGCCCTGTCCTCAACCGGTGGCTGCAGCGCGGCCCTGTGACGGACGAGTACGTCGACGCCCTCCTGGACACGGCGCTGAGCGGCCTGCGGCCCCGACGTCCTGCGCCGTGAGCCCGACCGGCCTCAGTCCTGGCGCGGTGGTGGACCCCTTCTCGAAGCGGTCGAACGGAGGTCGCAGGTCTGCTGCACGAGGAGGTGCCGGCGGGTCTCAGGCGGCGAGTGCGACCTGAGGGTGCTGACGGTCTCGGTGCTCGGTCGGCGTCAGGCCACCCAGTCGGTGCTGGCGTCGGCGGCGCGGTAGGTCCGCTCGAGCTCGTCGCGGCCGGCCCCTCTCCGGACGCTGACTCGGACGAGGCGACTGGTTCGGCCCCCGTATCGCCCACCAGCACGACTGCACGTCTCAAGTCGTACCGGAGCGAACCGGGGCGGCCTCCCTGCTGGCGGGGACTCGTGCGCGCGTGGAGGTCGCCGTCGTCGCGCCGCAGGGGGCTCGCCAGGCGCGCGACATCGCGCGCTGTCACCAGTCGGTCGTCCACCGTGCCCCTGCGGTCGCGCCCTGTACGGACGTCGGCAGCATCGCGCACACGAAGGACGCGATGTACGGCCTCACCCGCGGGCGCAGGACCTCAGACCTCGTCGCGCCACGTGTGCTGCGGGTCGTACCCCAGCAGGCGACGTGCCTTGTCGATGGAGAGGAGGGTCTCGCGGCCCTCGATCGGGCGCGTCACGGGGACGTCCGGGAAGTACTCGGCGACGAGGTCCGCCGACGGGCGGTCGAGCACCGTGTCGGGCGAGGCGATGATGAAGACCTCGAACCCGCGCAGGTCGCTCTCGAGGGCGAGCCGGACCGCGAGGGCCCCGTCGCGGGCGTCGATGTAGCCCCACAGGTTCCAGATCCGGCTGCGGGGATCGGCCGCGAAGCCCGGGAACGCGGCGTAGTCGCCGACGTCCATGACGTTGGAGAAGCGCAGACCGATGAGCTTGAGCTCCGGGTCCCAGCGCGTGAAGTGCCGGGCCATCTCCTCCTCGACCGCCTTGCCGAGGGAGTACGTGCTCTCCGGGCGGACAGCGTACTCCTCGTCGACCGGGACGTACGGCGGAGGCGTCTCGAAGGGCAGTCCGAGGACGGTCTCGCTGGACGCCCAGACCACGTTCTTGATGCCGGCACGGCGTGCGGCGCTGAACACGTGGTGGGTCGCGACGACGTTGTTCGCGAACGTCGCACCGCTCGGGCGCAGACCCGGCGCGGGGATGGCCGCGAGGTGCACCACCGCGTCGACACCGTCGTACCGGTCGTCGATCCCCGTCAGCGCCTCGGTCACCTCGCCCAGATCGGTGAGATCGACACGGGTGAAGAGCGCCGGCTGGCCCGCCGGCGGGGGCGCCGTGTCGACGTTGACCACGTCGTACCCGTGCGTCGCCAGGTGCTCGACGACCGCGCGACCGAGCTTGCCGCTCCCGCCGGTCACGACGACGCGGCTCATGCGCCGAACCCCCCGTGCGACGGCGGCCGCAGAGCCTCGAGGGCCTGCGACAGCGCTCCCGGGTTCGGCGGCCTCCTAGTTGCGTGGAGAGGCAGGTTCATCGCCACATCACACCACGGCTGTCCCTGCCGGCGGCGGGTGGGCGTCGCACGTGCCGGACGGCTCGCCACGTCGACGCGGCGGCTGACGACATGAGCCGTCACAGAGGCCGGGGCCGGTAGGCCTCCAGCAGGCGCTCCGTCAGCGCCTCGAACTGCGGGTCGACCACCCGGCGCGCCGGGTCGGCGTCGTGCCAGGCGACGATCTCGCGCGCACCCTGCGCGAACGGGATGCGGGGCGAGAAGTGCGGGACCAGCCGTCGGATCTTCGAGTTGTCGAAGATCATCGTGTGCGCCTTGTCGCCGAGGATCCCGGCGCCGAGCTCGGGGTCGGCGGCGGCGATCGCCTCGGACGCGACGTGCACGAGCCGCGGCTCGTCGACGCCGGCGGCCCGGGCCATCGCGAGGTAGATCTGGTCCCACGACGGCGCCTCGTCGCCCGTGATGTGGAACGCCTCGCCGATCGCCTCCTCGCGGCCCAGCAGCCCGACGAGCCCGACCGCGACGTCCGCGCTGTGCGTGATGGTCCACCGCGAGGTCCCGTCGCCGGGGACGACGACCTCCAGGCCACGGCGCATGCGGTCGACGACCGTCCAGCCGCCGTCCATCGGGACCAGTGTGGCGTCGTAGGTGTGCGACGGGCGCACGATCGTCATCGGGAGGCCGGTGTCGCGGTACGCGCGGGCGAGGAGGTCCTCGCACGCGATCTTGTTCCGGGAGTACTCCCAGAAGGGGTTGCGCAGCGGCGTCGACTCGACGACGGGCAGGTGGGTGGGCGGCGTCTGGTAGGCCGAGGCGGAGCTGATGAACACGTACTGACCCGTCCGGCCCGCGAACAGGTCGAGGTCTGCCTGCACGTGCTCGGGCGTGAACGCCATGAACTCCACGACGGCGTCGAACTCACGGTCGCCCAGCGCGGCGCGGACCGACTCCGGGTCGCGGACGTCGGCGTGGACCACGCGGGCCCCGTCGGGCACCGGCCGCGTCGACGACCGCCCGCGGTTCAGCAGGGTGAGCTCGACACCCTCCGCGACCGCCCGCCGGGCCGCCTCTGTGCTGATGATGCCGGTCCCGCCGATGAACAGCGCGCGCAGTGCCATGGCCGCAGGATAGGGACCTGCACTCCGAGTCCGCCCGGCGCCCCGCAGAACCTCCAGGCGAACGTCCGCGGTCCCCTCCGTGCCACGGACGCCTCCCCGACGCTGCGAGCCGCGAACCAGCTGGGTGCGCTCCTGCACGACGACGAGCACGCCGACGTGCTCGGCCGACGTCTCGACGACCAGGAGCAGTCGAGGCCGGCGGGACGGGTGCCGGAGAGCTGCAGCTCAATGGTTCGGCGCGGATGGGTGTCCGTGTCGGCTGGTGTGAAGTGACCCCCGTGGGCCGGACGCCTCCAGACTTGGCAGGAGCCAGGGAGGAGGCCCGGGTGGGTCGAGTGAGCAAGTACCCGGTGGAGTTTTGCCAGCAGGCCGCCGCGATCGTCCTGGAGGGCGGTCGTGGAGTGCGCGAGGTCGCGCGCGAGCTCGGGGTGAACCACGAGACGCTGCGCGACTGGGTCGCCGCGGCCCGCAAGGAGCGCTCCGCCGGCCCCGGCGCATTGAGCAGCGAGGAGCGCCTGGAACTGGCGCGGTTGCGGCGCAAGGTCGCCGAGCTGGAGCTGGAGAAGGAGATCCTGAAAAACGCCGCGGTCTTCTTCGCCAAGGAGACGGGTCGATGAACCGGCGCGCCGCGCTGTCGTTCATCGACGCGCAGAAGACCGCCTACGGGGTCCGTCGCCTGTGCCGGGTCATGCAGATCAGCCCGTCCAACTTCTACGAGTGGGCCGCCCGCGGCGGCGGCCCGAGCGCAGCCGAGGTCGACGAAGCGCACCGGGCGCACGCCGCCCGGGAGGCGTTCATCGAGCACCGCAGCGTCTACGGCGCTCGGCGGCTGACCGCCGACCTCCGCCACCGCGGGCACACCTGGAACCACAAGTACGTGGCCAGGCTGATGCGCGTGACCGGCATCGAAGGCGCCCACCGGCGCCGCCGGGGCAAGTACGGGCGCCGCGCAGTCTCGACCGCGACCGCGCCGGACCTGGTCGCCCGCCAGTTCACCGCCCCCGAACCGAACCGGCTGTGGGTCGCCGACATCACCTACCTGCGCACCGGGGAGGGCTTCGTCTACCTCGCGCTCGTCGTCGACGCCTACTCCCGGCGCATGGTCGGCTGGGCGATGGCCGACCACCTCCGCACCGAGCTCGTGCTCGACGCCGTCGGCATGGCGATCTTTACACGCCGCCCCGAGCCCGGGCTGGTGCACCACACCGACCGCGGCAGCCAGTACACCTCATATGAGTTCGGCAAGGCGCTGCGCAGCTCCGGGCTGCTGGCCTCGATGGGACGCGCCGGCTCCGCATTCGACAATGCGATGGCCGAGTCCGTGTTCGCCACGCTGAAGACCGAACTGGTCTACCGGCGCTCGTGGCCGACCCGCCACGAGCTCGAGATGGAGGTCTCCTCCTACCCTCGAGGGCTTCTACAACACCCGCCGCCGCCACACCCGGCTCGGCAACCTCAGCCCCGCCGCCTACGAGAACACCACCCCGACACGAAACCAGGCGTCCACCTGACGGGGGTCACTTCATCCGACGTCACTACAACGCCCGCCTGGCGTCCCTCCGCGAGCAGTGGGCGATCCCCGCGAGCATCTCCGACGGCGCCATGGGAGGCGCAGCCACCGCCCAGGTGGAGACGAGGATCGCCGAGATCGCCGAATCGGCGAAGCGGCACGCGTTCCAATACGTCCAGACAAAACCACGGTACGCCAGCCAGCTCGGCGCGCTCTACTCGACTCCCGGCCACCGACCGATGCTTAGCTCATCGACGCACTGTTCGCGGTCGGTGACGTCGAGCGGCTGGGCCGTCTGGTGCACCGGATGACGAGTGCAGTCATCCACGGCCAGACCCACGCGCTACTGCCCCACCTGCAGCACGTACGCGACACCGAGACCGAAGGGGTCATGGAGGCGGCCGTCGGGATCGACCTGAGGTTGTACTCGATCCTGACGGGAGCGGTCGTGGATGCAGCGAACGGCACGATGCACCGGCTCATCGATCACGTCGGTTGGCCTGACCGCAGGAACACCACGCTCAGGCGGTGTCTCCTCGTGCGGCTGCGCGCACTTGCGGGTCCAGCAGGTCGGCGGCGTGGTCCATCCCGGCGAGGGCGTCGAGGGCGGCACGCTGCTGCGCGTCCATGTCGTCCAACTCGGCGTCACGCACCGGCGTGCTGACGCGCCCCGGATCGAACTCCACGTCGGGGCCGTCCATCCGCAACGCGTCAGCGAGGGAGCCGTGCTCCTCGGAGGCATGGGTCATCTCGTCACCGTGCCACGGACACGTCGCGGCGTGACGCGGGGACGCCCCCGCTCAACGGTGGTCGTCGAACCGTCGCCCCGACACCCGCCAGCCCTCATCCGGATCCGGCTCGCGACCAGCCGGCACGTCATCGGCCTGCACAGGCTCGACCGCGACGCACCTCCGCTGCACCTACCACCGTAGTCGCGGGCACCAGGTTCCGGGTCGGTCAGCCACCGATGCCGCTCCCCGACCCGGATGGCCCCAGGGGTGCTCTCGCTGTCGACCTTCACGAGCGGCACCCAGCAGTCGTCCCACGCGCCCCGGCTCGAGCCGTCCCCCGGCTGCCGCAGCATCCGGCCGGCGTCCGCGTCGAAGAGGTACACCGTCGCGCTCTCGCTGCGGATCGCCCAGACACCGGCCGCGTCGGCGACGGTGAGCTCGGTCGTGGTCGTCGTCATGTCCGAGACCTTCTCAAACTGGTCCCAAGGTGACAGCGCTTGCGGCCCGGACCCGGCAGCGCGTCGGCACGGGAGCAACCCGCGGAGCTGCGAAACCAGGTCATCCGGTGGCAGCCGTTGGAGCGCGGCAACTCGCGTCGCTGGTGCATGGAAGAGACGACGCGACGCAAGCTCGGCTTCCGCCTACGGTCCGGGGTGCTCATCCGTGCCTTCGGATGCAACACCGCCGACCCGCCGTCGCATCACCGACGCGCTGTCGTGCTCGTGCCCCGCGCCGAAGTGCTCGCGTGTCGCCGTCGCCGTCAGCAGGTCCACCACATGGTCCTGTGGAGCACCGTTCCGGCCCCTGCCGAGGTTCTGGCCTGATCGCTCACGATCTACTCCGCTCGGCCGAAGGGTTCCTCGTGACACGACGCCTCCTTGCCGCGATGGCCTGCGGACTCGTACTGCTGAGCACCTCGGCCTGCTCGCCCTCCGAATCCTCCGCACCGAGCACGCCTTCCATCGCCTCGGAGTCCGCACCTGTCGCCGCCGACACCACGCCAGCCGTTGGCGACTGCTGGTGGTGGGACGAGGACTACGAGATCGTGAATGACTGGCGATCGTGGGAGGCGGATGGGCCCGTCGACTGCGCGGAGCCGCACAAGGCCGAGACCTTCACAGTCGGAGTCCTCACCGACGCCGCCTTCTCGTACCCAGACCCAGCGGCGGAGATCCCCGCTGACATGTCCGCCGCCATCCGCGACGCTTGCGGAGGCATCGAAGCCCAGTTGCTCAACACCGGCCGGGTCAACGTCCTTACCTACATTCCGTCGGCCGACGAGTGGGAGGCAGGGGCACGCTGGGTGCGCTGCGACCTCGTCGTGCGCGACGTCGGCCTCGTCGACGGACGAGACGCGGTGCCGATGACGACCTCCGCAGAGGACATCGTCGCAAGCATTCGCGCCGGTGATCTCACCTACCGGCTGTGCGTGAACACCCCGAACGACCCGACTCAGGGCGGCGGCCCGTACGCCGACCGCAGTGTGGCGACCGTCGTGGAGTGCGACGGATCTCAGCAGTGGACCAACGATCGCGCCGTCGTAGTCGACCTGGGCGACGCCTTCCCCGGTGACGATGCGATCAACGAGTACATCACCCCTTACTGCGACGAGGCTTGGCACGCCAGAGGGGCGCAGGGATGGTGGGCGTTCTGGCCGAGCCAGGAGAACTGGACGGCCGGCTTCCGTGTCGCGACCTGCTGGACCGCCTAACCACCAGTGACCTGAGTGTGGAGGAGCGCAGCGTCGTTTCTACCGGGAGTTCGGTGAGCACCGCGGAAGGCGCCGCCCTCGACGTCGCGAGCGAGTAGAGCGACGCGATCATGAACGACGGGGGCTCGGATGGACGGGTCGCCTACTGGCCGACCGAGGAGCAGTTCGCTGCTGGACTGCGGCTGTCGCAGTGCTGGATGTACCGCGACACGTCGGGGAGCATGCGCGAACCGCGCCGACGTCTCGAGCACCCGGAGCACGCCCGGTGAGCGACGGCGACCAACCGCAGGAAGCACCTGATCGCCGGTAAGTACGGAGAGCATCACTGGAGACGCGGTCGTGGAGATCAGCGAGACAGTGGTGATCCCCTGACGCGCCGGTCGAACTCGGCGCACCCGCGACTCCCTCGGCGTGTCAGTTGCGTTGGCCGAGCGCCGGGGCCTCGACCTACCGCACACGGCTGCCGCCCAGGTTCTGCCAGTCACGCGGAGGCGCTCCCGAAAGTCCCATCGAAGGTCTCCGCTCCCTTCGAGGACTCAGAAGGCGGCCCCGGACGAGACTCTGTGTTCTCCGGGCCTGCACCCGGATCGTGAGACCCAGTCGGCAAGGCGGGCTCGGGCTGCGTCGAAGTGCTCGTGCCATACCAGCGGCCCGTCGGCTTGCGCGGAGGTGGAGTACGCGCCCTCCCAGGCGAGATGCAGTGCCGCAAGCTCCTCGATTAGGTCCCAGTGATCGCGCCAGCAGGCCGGGTCGTGCCGCCGGTCGAGGCGGTAGTGCCGAACCAACCACTCGACCCAAACGGTCAGGTCCTGCAGGTGGAGCTGCTAGTTCTCCGGGGTCTGAGCCGCTCGCAGATGGGCACGGGAGGGCCGATCGGCTGCTGCAGCTCGGCGCTCGGGAAGAAGGCGTCGTCGTCGCCGACGTGGCCACGGCGGGAAGCAATCGTCACAACGCCACGCTGCTCTCGGCCGCGCTCGGGCGGTGTCTCGTCGGCTGCGGTGCCGTGGCCACCGGGCTGTTGACGAAGTCCTCGCGGGCGACCGTCAGAGCGACCCGTCGCCTCCATGCAGCCCGCTCTTCCGCGTCGGGCGGGTATCGGACCGAGCTCAGCAAGCCAGGCCGGGCGTGTCTGGATCGCGTGGTCGGTGAGGGCGTCGCTCCGAGCCGCGATGAGGTGGTCCATCTGCGTCACGAGTGCTTGGGCGTCCGGTGGCGAGCCGGGCGGTGTGCGCGGCGCAACGAGGTCCCGGGGCTCTTCGACCTGCGTGTCGATCCATGCCCGCGTCGCCGCAAGGAGCATCTCGGCGGGATCGACGTCCGGCCAGGCCGCCTGGGCAGCAAGGACCAGGCGTCGCAGGACCGGCAGCAGATCAGGTTGGACCGCCTCAACCTTCGCCAGCGCCGAGAAGAGGGCACCCGCAGAGGGGCGAGCGCGACACCTCACCGAGCAGTTCCGCCGCCACGCCAGCGCGCTCGAGCATCTGCCTCCATCGGGGCGCGGTGACGTCCGCGATGATCGTGCGCCGGACGGGCTCCGGCCGTCGCAGCGAGGCGACGGCGTCTTGCTGCCGAGCAATGGTCTGAGTGGCCGAGAGCTCGGCACCGGAGGTGGCCAGGATGCTGGCGAGCACGTCTTGTCCGTCCTGCATCGGATCGCTGTTGGGGATGCCGTCGCAGTCAGCGATGACGTCATCGATCGCGACATAGGCGTGGTTGTCCTGCCGACCACGCGTCATCGCCACGTAGAGGGTTCTCGCGCGTCATCCCGCTCGCCGCGAGCACGTGGCCTTGTTCGACCGTGACGCCCTGTGCGCGGTGCGTCGTGGTGCCGTAACCCAGGTCGACGTGCTCGGCGACGTACGGCGCCGGAAGGGTGACGCGGGCGCCGTGAGCGGCGTGACCGTCTCGGGTGAGTCGCTCGACCTCGATCGACCCGTCAGTAGCCGTGGCGATGACGGCCCAGAGGTCGCCGTTGCGGACGTACCCGCCGGGGATCCTCAGCCCCCGGTGGTTGGTCCGCGTGACGACGCGATCGCCGACCGCGATCCGCACGTCCTCCCCCGTGGTGGAAGCGATCGCCGTCGCGAACACCGCCGTCCGACGCGCCGCCCTCACCGATGTCGTCAACGTGGCTAGCGCTCTTCTGGCGGTCGAAGAGCGACTCGCGCTGCGGTGCCTCCAGGTGGGCCTCCCCCAGCGCACGGTCCTCGTCGCACTGCCGGGCATGACCAAGATGACACGGCTCGCTCGTAGCGCTGCCGTCCCCGGGGCCGACGCCACGACGTCGACGGCCACACCGCTCCGGGTACTGACGCAGGCCTTCATCGTCCCGGCACTGGGAGAGCCGATCGCCGAGCTCGAGGCGCGCCTCCTCCGGCTTCGCGCAGCCACCTGGGCCCGTCAACGGCGACCCGCACTCCACCCTGGCGGTGCTGCGCGATGCCGCAGTCGCGGGCGTCGCCGTGACCACGCATGCAGCCGCGTTCCACGGCGCCGACGTGGCGTTCTGGTCGTTCGTGATCGGGCCGACCGGCGCGGTGCTGTCGATCCCGCTCACCCTGCTCATGCGGGCGCTCGTCCTGGAGCCCGACCCGTCGACGCGCTGGCTCCGGTGGCTGTCCGGCGACCGGTCGATCGGACCCACCTGATCGCCGACCCAGCCGCCGGCACGGTGATGGTCGGAGTCGGGTCGCTGAACGTGCCGAGCGGGCCGCACTCCCACTCGACGGACGCGTACCCCGGCACGCCGCCCGACTCGCTGATCGTGTAGCCGCCGGCCGGCACGGTCAGTTGCTGCACGCCGTTGAGCCCGTTGCCCTCGAACGTGTACGCCGGGTCCTCGGTGCTCACCGCGCGCATCGACCACAGCTCGCGGCGACCCTCGCTGGCACCGGTGTCGCGGTTCTCGATGCGCTCGAACAGCGAGAGCTGGCCCGTTACCGACGGGTCCACCGCGGCGGTGACCGGCCCCGCCCTGGACAGCAGCGCGGCCACGAGCGCCAGCAGCAGCGCGACGGCGGTGGTGCGGGAGCGACGGTGCGACATGGCACGCCCCTCGTCCGGATCGTCCTGCGGGTCCATCACCGCAGGCGGCGCCCGATCGCGCAACGGGGTAGCCCATGCGAGCGGTCTCGGGGCGGCGGACGATCGGGACGCAGACGCGGCCGGCGGTGTCGCGCCACCGTCGCTGCATCAGCGCACCGGAGCCCAAGGCGAAGGACGACGTGGACGGCTCGCCGACGAGCGCATGCACGCTGGCCACCACCGGAAGTCACCAGTCGGTCACCTCCCGAGCCGCGCGTCCGTGCGCGGGCTCCAGCGTCCATGTTCGTCCAGGGCGTACTTAGGCACCCCGGTAGGCTCCCTGAACGCTCAAAGGCCCGCCCCGCCGAAGCGGTGCGGGCCTCTGACCTGCACGAACGATGTCGGGCTGACAGGATTTGAACCTGCGACCCCTTGACCCCCAGTCAAGTGCGCTACCAAGCTGCGCCACAGCCCGATGGCCCCCGTGAGGGCCGTCCAGAACTCTACCGCACCTGCCGGGTGCCCTTCGCGTCCGTCGCCGCGGCCGTGTCGGCGGCCGTCAGGCCCCCGGCGGGAGCCTCCGCCACCGGCACATCGGTCCGGGCACCCGTCTCCGTCGCGGCACCCCGCTCCTCCGCCGCCCGCCGCAGCACCGCCAGCTCCGCGCTCACGACGCCGAGCAGCAGCAGGTCGACGAGCAGGCCCCAGCTCGCGTCCCACTCGGACAGGCGGAACAGGAAGAACTGGGTGACGAGCAGGCTGACCAGCACCGACCGGCGGAACCACCGGTACCCCTCGACGGCGTCGCGGCCGACGCGCAGGAGGCCGACGACGGCGCAGACCACGCCGACCGCACCGCTCACCACGACGCCGGCGGCCACCCACCACAGCCCGCCGAGCTCCCCCCAGCGCAGGAGCCCGCGCGTGACGGTGACACCGGCCGTCCCGACGAGCAGGACCACGGCCACCCACGGCACGAACCGCGCCCGCACGAGGACGTGCAGCACGCGCACCGTGCCCCGGGCGACGGCGGCGACCGGGTCGGGCAGCTCCTCGTGGTCCTCCCGCACGGAACGCAGCAGCGCCGCGGTCTCGGCCGCCCCGGGCACCTGCCCGGCCTCCTCGAGGCGGCGCCACGCGCGGCTGCGCGCCTCGGGCGTGAACCCGCCGACCACGCCGGCCACGGCGTCGTCCAGCGCTCCGGCCAGCGCCTCGCGCGGGTCGCGCGGCCGGCGCCCGTGCAGCGCCTCCACGACGAGGCCCAGCGCGACCACGGTGGCGTAGATGATCGCGGCCGTCGGCTCGTAGAAGTAGTCGTTGTCGTCGGTGACGAACTTGCCGACCTCGTCGACGAACAGCCCGAACCCGACACCCCCGACCACGGCCCCGATCGGCCGGAGCACCGGCCCGAGGAACGAGAGCAGCAGCAGGAACGCGACCGCCATGAGCAGGCCGCCCCACAGCACGTGCGCGATGTGCAGGCCCTCGCCCCCGAGCTGCGGGTACCCGGACGCCGCGAGCAGCGCGCGCGTGACGAGGACGGTCGCCGCCGTGACGGCGAGGAACGTGCCGAGGTGCCGCGTCGCGCGCGGGTCCCGCGGCAGCCCGAGGCGCAGCAGCAGGTGGACGGTGGCGTCCCGCGCCGCCGTCGCGGTCCCGGCCCCGCGCGCGCTCACCGCCGCCGCTTCTCCCGCACGCGCACGGAGATCGAGATCGGCGAGCCCTCGAACCCGAACGTCTCGCGCAGCCGGCGCTCGATGAACCGGCGGTAGGGCGGCTCGAGGAACCCGGTCGCGAAGATGACGAACCGCGGCGGGCGGGTCGACGCCTGCGTGGCGAACAGGATGCGCGGCTGCTTGCCGCCGCGCAGCGGGTGGGGGTGCGCCGCGACGAGCTCGCCGAGGAACGCGTTGAGCTTGCCGGTGGGGATGCGCGTGTCCCACGACTCGAGCGAGCGCTCGAGCGCGGGCACGAGCCGGTCGGTGTGCCAGCCGGTGCGGGCCGAGACGTTGACCCGCGGCGCCCACTGCACCTGCACGAGCTGCTGCTCGATCTCGCGCTCGAGGTACGGGCGGCGGTCCTCGTCCATGAGGTCCCACTTGTTGTACGCGACGACGAGCGCGCGGCCCGCGTCGATGACCTGCTGGACGATCCGGATGTCCTGCTCGGTCATCGGCTGCGACGCGTCGACGAGCACGACCGCGACCTCGGCCTTCTCGATCGCGGCCTGCGTGCGCAGCGACGCGTAGAAGTCCGCACCGGACGTCTGGTGCACGCGGCGGCGGATGCCGGCGGTGTCGACGAACACCCACGGCTTGCCGCCGAGGGCGACGAGCTCGTCCACCGGGTCGCGCGTGGTGCCCGCGGTGTCGTCGACGACGACGCGCTCGGACCCGACCACCTTGTTGAGCAGCGACGACTTGCCGACGTTCGGCCGGCCGACGAGCGCGACCCGGCGCGGCCCGTCGGGCAGGACGACGCCGTGCGCCGACTCCGTCGGCAGGGCCTCCATCGCGGCGTCGAGCAGGTCGCCGGTGCCGCGCCCGTGCAGCGCGGAGATCGGGTGCGGCTCCCCCAGGCCCAGGCTCCACAGCATCGCCGCGTCCGCCTCGACGGCCGGGCCGTCGACCTTGTTCGCGACGAGCACGACCGGCTTGCCGGAGCGCCGCAGCAGACGGACGACCTGCTCGTCGGTGTCCGTCGAGCCCACGGTGGCGTCGACGACGAACAGCACGGCGTCGGCCAGCTCGATCGCGACCTCCGCCTGCTGCGCGACGCGCGCGTCGATCCCCGCGACGTCGACCTCCCAGCCGCCGGTGTCGACCAGCGTGAAGCGCCGGCCGGACCACTCGGCGGGGTAGCTCACGCGGTCGCGCGTCACGCCGGGGGTGTCCTCGACGACGGCCTCGCGACGGCCGAGGATGCGGTTGACGAGCGTCGACTTGCCGACGTTCGGCCGGCCGACGACGGCGAGCACCGGCAGCGGCGCCTCGCCGCCCTCGTCGAGGTCGCCCTCGGCCCCGGACCCGAGCAGCGCGAGGTCCTCGTCGCCGAGCTCGTACTCCTCGAGGCCGGCGCGCAGGGCGCGCTCGCGGGCGCGCTCCTCCTCGGTCTCGTCGAGGTCGGGGACGGGCCCGGTGGTCTCGTCCACGGCCACGGCGTCGTCGGCGTCGGGCGCGGGCAGGGTGGGGTCCGGCTGGGTCATGCGGCCATTCTCCCCCGTCCGGCGTCCGCGTCTCGACACGGACCGCGCCGGCGTCAGGCGGGACGACGTCGCGGGTCGTCCTCCGGCAGCGCGATGCCCGTGCGCGCAGCCGCGCCGGCGACGAGCGCCGCGAGCTCGGTGCGCACCGTCTGCGCCCCGAGCGCGATCGCCTCGCGGCGGCTCACGCCCTCGCGGGCCAGGTCCACGGGCTCGCCGAACTCGACCACGAACCGGCGCCGCGGACCGGGCAGGTGACCGAGCGACTCCCCCGTCCGCCGCGTCCCGAGGATCGCGGCGGGCACGACCCGCGCCCCCGAGTGCACGGCGAGCCACGCGATCCCGGCCCGCGCGTCCTCGACGGCGCCGCGCCCGCGGTTGCCCTCGGGGAAGATGCCGACGGCGTCCCCGCGCCGGAGCACCGCCAGCGCGCTCTGCAGCGCCGGCCGGCCCATCTCGCGGTCGACGGGGATCTGCCCCGCACCGCGCAGCACGGCACCCACCGGCCCCCGGAACATCTCCTGCTTTACCAGGACGTGCAGGGCCCGCGGCGCGGCACCCACGAGCAGCGGCCCGTCGACGATCGAGACGTGGTTCGCCGCGACGAGCACGGGCCCGTCCTGCGGGACGCGGTCGGCACCCAGCACCTGCGTGTCCCAGAGCCCGTGGGCGAGGAACCGCCCGATGCCCAGCGCCCACGCGGGCACCGGGGCCGGCGCGGCGTGGGCGTCGCGCCCGGCGCTCACGACCGACCGGCGAGGGTCCGCTCGACGACGTCGAGCACCGCCTGCACGGTGCCGGGCAGGTCGAGGTGCGAGGAGTCGACGGTCACCACGCCGTCCGCCGCGACCTGGAACTGCACGACGGTCGAGTCGTCGGCGTCGCGGCGCACCACCTGGTCGCGGGTCGCGGCGACGGCGGCCGCGTCGTCCGTGCCGTGCAGCTCGCGGGCGCGGCGCGCGAGGCGGGCCTCCTCGCTCGCGGTGAGGAGCACGCGCACGTCGGCGTCGGGCGCGATCACCGTGGTGATGTCGCGCCCCTCGGCGACGACGCCGCGCCCCTGCGACCAACCGCCCGCGCGCTCGTCGTCGATGACCGCGCGCTGGCGCCGGCCGAGCTCGGCGCGCGCGTCGAGGTTCGTCGCCACGGCGCTCACGGCGGCCGAGATGCGGGTCTCGCGGATCGCGGCCGTGACGTCCGTGCCGCCCACGCGGACCGTCGCGTCGTCCGGGTCGACGCCCATGTCGAGGGGCAGCCCACGCACGGCGTCGGCGACGGCTGCGGCGTCCGACAGCGGGACCTCCCCGTGCAGGCACCACCACGTCGCCGCCCGGTACATCGCGCCCGTGTCCAGGTACGCGAGCCCCAGCCGCCGGGCGACCTCCTTCGACACGCTCGACTTGCCCGACCCCGACGGGCCGTCCACCGCCACGACGGTGCTCACCTCACCAGCCTCCATCCCCGAGCGGTCAGCTCGGACTCCAGGTACTCGGCGCGCGCGGGCAGCACCGAGATCGCCGTCATCCCGACGGGACGCCCGGCGGCGTGCTCGAGGCGCAGGTCCTCGATGTTGACGCCCGCGGCGCCGACGTCGCCCATGAGCCGTGCGAGCTCGCCCGGCCGGTCCGGCACCAGCACCGTGACCTCGGCGTACTGCTTGGTCGCGCCGCCGTGCTTGCCCGGCACGCGCGCCACCCCGGCGTTGCCGTCGGCGATCGTGCGGGCGATCGCCGCGAGCGCGCCCAGCTCGACCGACTCCGGCCCCTCCGCCTGGGCTGCGAGGTCGAGCGCGCCGAGCAGCAGGTCCAGGTCGTCCCTCAGCCCGGCGAGCACGGCTCGCACGGCCGACGCGTTCGCGGCGAGGATCGACGTCCACAGCGCCGGGTCGGACGCCGCGAGCCGCGTGACGTCCCGCAGGCCCTGACCGGCCAGGCCCAGGGCCGCGTCGTCGAGCCCGCGCAGCCGTGCCGCGACGAGGCTCGAGGCGATCTGCGGCACGTGCGAGACCGCCGCCACGGCGGCGTCGTGCTCGTCGGCGTCCATGGCGACCGGGACGGCGCCGAGGTCGACCGCGAGGTGCCGCACCGCGAGCAGCGCCGCGTCGGACGACGAGCCCGACCCGGCGATGACCCACGGCCGCCCGAGGAACAGGTCGGGCACCGCCGCCGACGGCCCGGAGCGCTCGCGCCCGGCCATGGGGTGGGAGCCGACGTAGCGGGTGAGGTCCACGTCCGAGCCGCGCAGCTCGGACAGCACGTACCCCTTGACGCTCGCCACGTCCGTGACGACCGCCGACGGGTGCGCCGCCAGCGCGTCGCGCACGGCGTCGGCGGTCACGTCCGGCGGGGCGGCGACGACGACGAGCGCCGGCTCCGGGTCGTCCGTCCCGACCGGCTGCCCCGCACCGACGTCCCGCGCGAGCGCGAGCGCCGTGCGGGACGGGTCCTGCAGCTGCACGGGCACGCCGTGCCGGGTGAGCGCGAGCCCCACGGACGTGCCGAGCAGGCCGGTGCCCACGACCCGCACGGGTCCGGTCGTCGCGAGGCTCACATCCCCACCGACGCCATCAGCGAGCCCACCTCCGTGCGCGAGAGCACGCGCGTGCGTCCCGGGCGCAGGTCGCCCAGGCGGATGGGACCGATGCGCGTGCGGACGAGGCGCGTCACGGGGTGCCCGACCTCGTCGAACAGGCGCCGCACGACCCGGTTGCGTCCCTCGTGCAGCACGACCTCGACGAGGCTCGCCTGCGGCGTGGTCTGCACGATCTTGAAGGCGTCGACCGAGACCGTGCCGTCCTCGAGCTCGACGCCCGCGCGCAGCCGCCTCTCGAGCGAGGCGGGCACACGGCCCTCCACGTCGACGAGGTACGTCTTCGGCACGCCGTGCGACGGGTGCGACAGCCGGTTCGCGAGCTCGCCGTCGTTCGTCAGCAGGAGCAGACCCTCGCTGTCCGCGTCGAGCCGCCCGACGTGGAACAGGCGCTCCTCACGGTTCTGGATGAACTGCGCGACCGTCGGCCGTCCCTCCGGGTCGTGCATCGTCGAGACGACACCCTTCGGCTTGTTCAGCGCGAGCGTCACCATCGACGTGTCGAGCTGCACCCGCATGCCGTCGACGTGGATCACCGCCGTCGTCGGGTCGACGCGCACGCCCAGCTCCACCACCACCTGGTCGTCGACCGTCACCCGGCCCGACGCGATGAGTTCCTCGCACGCGCGGCGCGACCCGAGCCCCGCCTGGGCGAGGACCTTCTGCAGGCGCACGCCCTCGGGGTCGTGCACGTCCACGGGCTCGACCGGCTGGGGACGACGCCGGGTCCGCCGCGGCCCGCCGCCGCTCGCACCGCCGCGCCCGGCACCCGGGCGCCCCGCGCCCTGGCCCCGACCACCTCGTGCTCCGCCGCCGCCTGCCGGCGCTCCCCCGCGCCCGCGGTGCCCGCGCCCTCCGCCGCTCATGGTCCGACCTCTCGTCCGTCCGTCGTGTCGACGCCCTCGACCGCCTCGAGATCGGGCAGGTAGGGCGCCAGCGGGGGCAGCTCGTCGAGGCTCGACAGGCCCATCCGCTCCAGGAAGTATCCCGTGGTCCCGTACAGCACGGCACCACTGGTCGGCTCGGTGCCGACCTCCGCGACGAGCCCGCGCGCGCTGAGGGTCCGCATGACGCCGTCCACGTTGACGCCGCGGACCGCCGACACCTGCCCGCGCGTCACCGGCTGGCGGTAGGCCACCACGGCGAGCGTCTCGAGCGCCGCCTGCGTCAGACGTGCCGTCTGGCCGTCGACCACGAAGCGGCCCACGACGTCCCCGTACGCCGAGGCGGAGTAGATCCGCCAGCCCTCGCCCGCGCGCCGCAGCTCGAACCCGCGCGGCCGCCCGCCGTGCTCCCCCCGGTAGTCGGCCGCCAGCTCGTCGAGCAGCGCCTCGACCCGCTCGGTCGGCAGCGCGAGCGCCGTCGCCAGCCGCACGGCCGGGATCGGCTCGTCCGCCACCATGAGCACCGCCTCGAGGGCGCCGAGCGCGCCGCCCGGCAGCGCGTCGACGTCGAAGGCCAGCTCGTCGGGCGCGCCGGCGTCGACGACCGGGTCGACCGGCCGGTCCTCGTCCTGGCGCACCTCGTCCTGGCGCACCCCGGCGCCGTCCTGCTCGCTCATCGGTCACCCTCCCCGTCGCCCGGCGGTGGCCCGCCGATCGCGACCACGTCCGCGTCCGTCACCGCGTCGGCGACCGGCGCGTCCTGCGTCACCTCTCCTGCCGCCCGGTCGAAGTCGTCCGAGACGGTCACGTCACCCTCCGCGCTGCCGGTCCAGCGCACGGTGAGCTCGCCCAGCGGGGCCACCTGGTCGAACGCGACCGCACCCTCGCGGAACAGCTCCAGCAGCGCCAGGAAGCGCACCACGACGACCACCGGCTCGTCCGCGTCCCCCGTGAGCGCGCGGAACGTCGAGGCGCCCTGCTCCCGCAGCCGCGCGACCAGCACGGCAGCCTGCTCGCGCACGCTCACCGGCGGCGCGTGCAGGTGGCTGATGTCGACACCGGGTGGCGGCGGCTTCGGGGCGAGGGCCCGCGCCGCGAGGGCGGCCAGCTGCTCCGGGCCCATCTGCCAGACGAGCTCCGGCAGCAGCGCGGCCAGGTGCGGCTCGAGCTGCACCGAACGCCCGAACCGCCGCGACTCCGCCTCGAGCCGGGCGCCGAGGTCCCCCGCCACGACCTTGTACGCGCGGTACTGCAGCAGCCGCGCGAACAGCAGGTCGCGCGCCTCGAGGAGCTCGAGGTCCTCGGCGTCCTCCACCTGGGCCGACGGCAGCAGGCGGGCGGCCTTGAGGTCCAGCAGCGTCGCCGCGACCACGAGGAACTCGCTGGCCTGCGACAGGTCCCAGTCGCGCCCGCCCTCGGCGGCCGCGCGCTCCGCCGTCCGGATGTGCGCGATGAACTCGTCCGTGACCTTCGCCAGCGCGATCTCGGTGATGTCGAGCTTGTGCTTGGCGATCAGGCCGAGCAGCAGGTCGAACGGGCCGCTGAAGACGTCGAGGTGCACCTCGAAGGCGTGCGCGCCGGCGGGCGTCGCAGCGCCGGCGGCGTCGACCGGGCCGGCGCCCGGCGCGACGGCGCCGCCCGGCGCCCCCTGGTCCGTGACGGCGGCGCCGTCAGGCGGCGTCGCCACGCGCCACGAGCTCCCGCGCGAGCTGGCGGTACGCCGTCGCACCGGCGTGCGTCGGGGCGTAGACCGTGATCGGCTCGGCAGCCACCGTCGCGTCGGGGAACTTCACCGTGCGCCCGATCACCGTGTGCAGGAGCGTGTCGCCGAACGCCTCGTGGACGCGGGCGACGACCTCGCGGGCGTGCAGCGTCCGCGAGTCGTACATCGTGGCGAGGATCCCGTCGACCTCGAGCCGCGGGTTGAGGCGGTCCCGGACCTTCTCGATCGTCTCGACGAGCAGCGCGACGCCGCGCAGCGCGAAGAACTCGCACTCGAGCGGGATCAGCACGCCGTGCGCAGCGGTCAGCGCGTTCACCGTGAGCAGGCCGAGGGACGGCTGGCAGTCGACGAGCACGACGTCGTACTCGTCGAGCACGGGCCGCAGCACGCGGCTGAGCACCGACTCGCGGGCGACCTCGCCGACGAGCTGGACCTCGGCGGCCGACAGGTCGATGTTCGCCGGCAGCAGGTCCAGGCCGGCGACGGCGGTCGGCCGGATCATCGCGTGGATGTCCGCGTCCCGCTCCATGAGCAGGTTGTAGACGGTGCGCTCGAGCTCGTGCGGGCTGATGCCCAGCCCCACCGACGCCGCTCCCTGGGGGTCGAAGTCGACGATGAGCACCCGTCGCCCGTACTCGGCGAGCGCGGCGGCCAGGTTGATGGTGGTCGTGGTCTTGCCCACGCCGCCCTTCTGGTTGCACATCGCGATGACGCGCGCGGGCCCGTGCGACGCGAGCGGCGCCGGGACGGGGAAGTCGGGCAGCGGGCGCCCCACCGCGTCGAGCTGCTGCTCGGTCGTCTCCTGGCTCATCAGCTCACCTTGCTCCCCTGCGCCCGCTCCGGGCTCACCTCGCGGGACAACCTACCCGAGGCGGGCACGGCCGCTGCGACGACCCTCCGCAGCGCGTGCGCACGTGGTCGACGTCACCGCGCGCGTGGGTGGCTTGCGGCGTACACCTCGCGCAGCGTGTCCGGCGTGACCATCGTGTAGACCTGCGTCGTCGTGACGGACGCGTGGCCGAGCAGCTCCTGGACGACGCGCACGTCGGCGCCGCCGGCGAGCAGGTGCGTGGCGAACGAGTGCCGCAGGGTGTGGGGCGAGACGTGGTCCGCCCCGTCGAGCCCGGCGCGCTCCGCGGCCGTCCGCAGCACCGCCCACGCCGACTGGCGGCTGAGCCGGGCGCCGCGGGTGTTGAGGAACACCGCGGACGTGCCACGCCCTCCGGCCGCCAGCGCGGGCCGTGCGCGCACGAGGTACGCCTCGACCGCCTCCGCCGCGAACGAGCCGACCGGCACGACGCGCTCCTTGCTCCCCTTGCCCAGCAGCCGGACCGCGGCCCGGCCCGGCGTCAGGTCCAGGTCGTCGACGTCGAGGCCGACGGCCTCGGAGATGCGCGCACCCGTGGAGTAGACCAGCTCGAGCAGCGCGCGGTCGCGCAGCGGGACGGGTCCGTCGCCGAGGCCGGCGGCGTCGATGAGGCGCTCGACCGCCTCGACCGAGATCGCCTTGGGCAGCCGCTTCGGCTGCGCGGGGGGCCGCACCTGCGCGGCCGCGTCGGTCGCCGCGAGGCCGTCGAGCGCGAGGAACCGGTGCCAGCCCCGCAGCGCGACGACGCTGCGGGCGGCGGACGCCGGGGACAGCGGCGCACGTCCGTCCGAGCCGCTGCGCAGGACGAGCACGTAGTCCTCGACGTCCCGCTCGGTGATGTCGCCCGGGGCGGTCCGGCCCGACGCGCGCAGGTGCTCGACGTACCGGGTGAGGTCGCGGCGGTAGGCGGCGAGCGTGTGCGGGGCGAGACCGCGCTCGACCGTCAGGTGGGCGAGGTACCCCTCGAGGGCGGTCGTGAGGGCGTCGGCGCCGGGCACGGCCGCGGCGTCAGAGCGGGAGGAACACGTCCACCGCGATCGCGACCGACAGCAGCGTCAGGTACGTGATCGACCCGTGGAACACCGACATGGCCTTCAGGGGACCCCGCTGCGGGTCCTGCGCGCGGCGCAGCAGCGTGACGCACGACCAGAGGAACCAGACGCCCAGGGCGGCCGCCACGAGGGCGTAGACCCACGTCATGCCGGCCACCGGCACCAGCAGCAGCGAGCAGGCGATCATCGCGAGCGTGTACGCGATCATCTCCCAGGCGACGCGCGTGTCCTTCGCGACGACGGGGAGCATCGGCACGCCGGCGGCGGCGTAGTCGCGGCGGAACTTCATCGACAGGGGCCAGTAGTGCGGCGGCGTCCAGAAGAAGACGACGCCGAACAGCAGCAGCGCCGACCAGGACACCCCGCCCGTGACGGCCGACCACCCGATCACCACCGGCATGCAGCCGGCGGCACCGCCCCACACGATGTTCTGCGGCGTGCGCCGCTTGAGGATCATCGTGTAGCCGACGACGTAGATGGCGATCGCGGCGCCGGTGAACAGCGCGGACGCCGGGTTCACGGCGAACCACAGCCAGGCGAGCGACACGACGCCGAGGACGGACCCGAACACGAGCGCCGCGCGCGGGGTGATCCGGCCCGTGACGATCGGACGGCGACGGGTGCGGTTCATGACCGCGTCGATGTCGCGGTCGAGGTACTGGTTCAGCGTGTTCGCCGCACCGGCCGCGCCCGCACCGCCGACGAGCGTGGCGACGACGAGGCCGAACGGCGGGAACCCGCCCGCGGCCAGGAACATCGTCGGGATCGTCGTGACGAGCAGGAGCTCGATCACGCGCGGCTTCGTCAGCGCGACGTAGGGACCCACGGTCCACCGGAGGCGGGCCAGGGCGCCGCGCGGCGGCGGCCCGCCCACCGTGCGCACCTCCCCCGCTGCCGCCGTCGACGCAGCGGCCTCCTCGTGCGCCACGGGGGCGACGTCGGGGCTCGCGTCGAGGGACGGGCTGGTGAGGCGCACGCGCAGGGGTATCCGTTCGTGAGCGGGGGCGGGCACCGCCATGGTACGTCCCCGCCGCGCGCGAGGGGCGGAGGGCCCGCAGGCCGCGGCCCCACCCGGGGGTGACGTGCGTCGCAGACCGGGGCGACGACGAGCCGGAAAGCGCTTGCCCACTGAATGGACCGCCAGCGCGCGCCGCAGGCCGTGCGCTATAGGCTCGACGCGCAGGACTGCCCGTCCGACGACGTGACGGGACACGCCCCGGACGCCGCCAACCGTGCACGCCCGGGTCACGCTCGACAGCGACGTCCCGTTCGCACGGGGCGGGAATGAGGTGTGGTGAACGCGAAGGCTCCTCTGGCCTCGGCGGTCGGCTGGTCGGATCTGGACGTGCGGGCGGTGGACACCGTGCGCGTCCTCGCCGCGGACGCGGTGGAGAAGGTGGGCAACGGCCACCCGGGCACGGCGATCAGCCTCGCCCCGGTCGCGTACCTGCTCTACCAGAACGTCCTGCAGCACGACCCGACCGACCCGCACTGGCTCGGCCGCGACCGCTTCGTCCTGTCCGCCGGGCACTCGAGCCTGACGCAGTACATCCAGCTCTACCTCGGCGGCTTCGGCCTCGAGATCGAGGACCTCGCGGCTCTGCGCACGTGGGGCTCGAAGACCCCGGGCCACCCCGAGTTCCGGCACACCGCGGGCGTCGAGATCACGACGGGGCCCCTCGGCCAGGGCCTCGCGTCCGCGGTCGGCTTCGCGATGGCGGCCCGGCGCGAGCGCGGCCTCCTCGACCCCGAGGCGGCGCCCGGCACCAGCCCGTTCGACCACCACGTCTACGTCATCGCCTCCGACGGCGACCTGCAGGAGGGCGTGACGAGCGAGGCGAGCTCGATCGCCGGCACGCAGGAGCTCGGCAACCTCGTCGTGCTGTGGGACGACAACCACATCTCGATCGAGGGCGACACCCAGATCGCGTTCACCGAGGACGTCGTCGCCCGCTACGAGGCGTACGGGTGGCACGTGCAGTCGGTCGACTGGACCGCCGGCGGCGAGTACCGCGAGGACGTCGACGCGCTGCACGCGGCGATCGAGGCCGCGAAGGCCGTCACCGACAAGCCGTCCTTCATCCGGGTCCGCACGCTCATCGCGTGGCCGACGCCGGGCAAGACGGACGACCACTCCTCGCACGGCTCGAAGCTCGGCGGCGACGCCGTGCGCGGCCTCAAGGAGCTGCTGGGCTTCGACCCGGAGAAGTCGTTCGACGTCGCCCCGGAGGTCCTCGCGCACACCCGCTCCCTCGCCGACCGCGCCGCCAAGGCGCGTGCCGCCTGGCAGGAGAAGTTCGACGCGTGGGCGGAGGCGAACCCCGAGCGCAAGGCCCTGCTCGACCGCCTCCGCGCCGACGAGCTGCCCGAGGGCTGGGCCGACGCGCTGCCGACGTTCGAGGCCGGCAAGGCCGTGGCCACCCGCCAGGCGTCCGGCCAGGTCCTGTCCGCGCTCGCGCCCGTGCTGCCCGAGCTGTGGGGCGGCTCCGCCGACCTCGCCGGCTCGAACAACACGACGATGAAGGGCGAGCCGTCCTTCATCCCCGCCAAGCGCTCCACGCACGAGTTCGCCGGCGACCAGTACGGCCGCACGCTGCACTTCGGCATCCGCGAGCACGCGATGGGCTCGATCCTGTCGGGCATCCGCCTGCACGGGCTCACCCGTCCCTACGGCGGCACGTTCTTCACGTTCTCGGACTACATGCGCGGCGCCGTGCGTCTCGCGGCCCTCATGGGCGTGAACGTCACCTACGTGTGGACGCACGACTCCATCGGCCTCGGCGAGGACGGCCCGACGCACCAGCCCGTCGAGCACCTCACCGCCGTGCGCGCCATCCCCGGCCTCGCGGTCGTCCGTCCCGCGGACGCCAACGAGACCGCCCAGGCGTGGAAGGCGATCCTCGAGCGCACGGACGGCCCTGCCGCCCTCGTGCTCACGCGCCAGAACGTCCCGACGTTCCCGCGCGGCGAGGAGGGCTTCGCGTCCGCCGAGGGCGTGGCCCGCGGTGCGTACGTGCTGCTCGACGCGTCGGACGGCGAGCCGGAGGTCGTCCTGATCGCCACCGGCTCCGAGGTCCAGCTCGCCGTCGAGGCGCGGACCGCGCTCGAGGAGTCGGGCGTCCCGACGCGGGTCGTCTCGGCGCCCTGCCTCGAGTGGTTCGCGGAGCAGGACGAGGCGTACCGCGAGTCCGTGCTGCCGTCCGCCGTGCGCGCCCGCGTCTCGGTCGAGGCCGGCATCGCGCTGTCGTGGCACAAGATCGTCGGCGACGCCGGCCGCAGCGTCTCGCTCGAGCACTACGGCGCGTCGGCGGACTTCCAGACGCTGTACCGCGAGTTCGGCCTGACGGCGGAGGCCGTCGTCGACGCGGCCCGCGAGTCGCTCGCCGCGGCGCGCGGCGACGCGGCTCCCGCCGCCACGGGCGCCGCACCCAACCAGTCCGGCACGGGCGACCTGCCCGCCTGACACCCGGCGCGGCGGGCCGTCCCAGCACGGCCCGCCGCGCCCGCACGCGCACGCATCCGTCGTGGGACAAGGGGAACGACCATGGCAAGCACCACCCTGCACCAGCTGCGCGAGGCCGGCGTCGCCGTCTGGCTCGACGACCTCTCGCGCGAGCTGATCCGCTCGGGCGACCTGGGCCGGCTGCTCGAGCGCGGCGTCGTCGGCGTGACCACCAACCCGACGATCTTCGCCTCGGCCCTCGCCAAGGGGAACGCCTACGACGAGCAGCTGCGCGAGCTCGCCGCCGCCGGCGCCTCCGTCGACGAGGCCGTCGGGCAGATCACCACGGACGACGTCCGCGAGGCCTGCGACGTGCTGCGGCCGGTCTACGACGCCACGCAGGGCGTGGACGGGCGCGTCTCCCTCGAGGTCGACCCCCGGCTCGCCCGCGACACCGAGGGGACGCTCGCGTCCGCGCGCACCCTCTGGGCGACGGTCGACCGGCCCAACCTGTTCATCAAGATCCCCGCGACGGTCGAGGGGCTGCCCGCGATCGCCGGGGCGCTCGCCGAGGGGATCAGCGTCAACGTGACGCTCATCTTCTCGCTCGAGCGGTATCGCGCGGTCATGGACGCGTTCGCCGAGGGCCTGGAGCGCGCACAGGCGGCGGGCATCGACCTCGCGCCGATCGGCTCGGTCGCCTCGTTCTTCGTCTCGCGCGTCGACGCCGCGATCGACCCCCGTCTCGACGAGATCGGCACGGCCGAGGCCGACGAGCTGCGCGGCAAGGCGGCGCTCGCCAACGCCCGCGTCGCGTACGGCGCCTACGAGGAGTTCGTCGCGAGCGAGCGCTGGCAGGCGCTCGCGGCGGCCGGTGCGCGCCCGCAGCGGCCGCTCTGGGCGTCGACGGGCGTCAAGGACCCGCGCTACCCCGACACGCTGTACGTCGAGGACCTCGTCGTCCGCGGCTCGGTCAACACCATGCCCGGCAAGACGCTCGAGGCCGTCGCGGACCACGGCGTGCTGCGCGGCGACACCGTCACCGGCCTGCAGGACGCCTCCGCGGCGCTGCTCGACCGGCTGCGTGACCTCGGCATCGACATCGACGAGGTGACCCAGCAGCTCGAGGTCGAGGGGCTGGACAAGTTCGAGGCGTCCTGGGGCGAGCTGCTCGAGACGGTCGAGAACGGGCTGCGCGACGCCGCGCCCGCCGCGGGCAGCGAGCGGTGAGCCCGGCCCGGGTGGAGGCGGGGCACAACCCGCTGCGCGACCCGCGCGACCGGCGCCTGCCGCGGATCGCGGGGCCGAGCGGCCTCGTCATCTTCGGCGTCACGGGCGACCTCGCCCGCAAGAAGCTCATGCCGGCGGTGTACGACCTGACGAACCGCGGCCTGCTGCCCCCGGGTTTCGCGCTCACCGGCTTCGCCCGGCGTGACTGGGAGACGCAGGACTTCGAGCAGGTCGTCCACGACGCCGTCAAGCAGTACGCCCGCACGCCCTTCCGCGAGGCGACCTGGCGGCAGCTCGCCGAGGGCATCCGCTTCGTGCAGGGCACGTTCGACGACGACGACGCGTTCGACCGGCTGCGCGACACCGTCGAGGAGCTCGACGTGTCCCGCGGCACGGGCGGCAACCACGCGTTCTACCTGTCGGTGCCGCCGAGCTCGTTCCCGGTGGTCTGCAAGCAGCTCGCGCGGTCGGGTCTGTCGCAGCCGCAGGACGGCACGTGGCGCCGCGTCGTCATCGAGAAGCCGTTCGGACACGACCTGCAGTCGGCGCGCGAACTGAACGACATCGTCTCGTCGGTCTTCCGGCCCGACGACATCTTCCGGATCGACCACTACCTCGGCAAGGAGACGGTCCAGAACCTGCTCGCGCTGCGGTTCGCGAACCAGCTGTTCGAGCCGATCTGGAACGGCAACTACGTCGACCACGTGCAGATCACGATGGCCGAGGACATCGGCATCGGCGGCCGCGCCGGGTACTACGACGGCATCGGCGCCGCGCGCGACGTCATCCAGAACCACCTGCTGCAGCTCCTCGCCCTCACGGCGATGGAGGAGCCGGTCTCGTTCGACGCGGCGGCCCTGCGGGCCGAGAAGACGAAGGTCCTCTCGGCCGTCCGGCTGCCCGCCGACCTCGCCCGCCACACGGCCCGCGGTCAGTACACCGCCGGCTGGCAGGGCGGCGAGAAGGTCATCGGCTACGCCGAGGAGGAGGGCTTCAACCCCGACTCGACGACCGAGACGTACGCCGCGATCCGCGTCGACATCGACACGCGACGCTGGGCCGGGGTGCCGTTCTACCTGCGCACCGGCAAGCGCCTGGGGCGCCGGGTCACCGAGATCGCCGTCGTGTTCAAGCGGGCCCCGCACCTGCCGTTCGAGTCGACGGCGACCGAGGAGCTCGGCAAGAACGCGCTCGTCATCCGGGTCCAGCCGGACGAGGGCGTCACGCTGCGGTTCGGCGCGAAGGTGCCGGGCACGCAGATGGAGGTCCGGGACGTCACGATGGACTTCGGTTACGGCCACGCCTTCACCGAGTCCTCCCCGGAGGCGTACGAGCGGCTGATCCTCGACGTGCTGCTCGGCGACCCGCCGCTGTTCCCGCAGCACGAGGAGGTCGAGCTCTCCTGGAAGATCCTCGACCCGATCACCGAGTTCTGGGCGTCGCAGGGCAAGCCCGACGAGTACCGCGCCGGGACGTGGGGGCCGGCGTCGGCCGACGAGATGATGGCCCGTGACGGGCGCGCCTGGAGGCTGCCGTGATCATCGACATGCCCGACACGACCACCCGGGACATCAACAAGCGGCTCATCGACGAGCGCGAGCAGGGCGGCGCGGTCGCGCTCGGCCGGGTGCTCACGCTCATCATCGACGTCGGCGCGCACGACCCGGAGGAGGCGATCGCGGCGGCCAACGAGGCCAGCCACGAGCACCCGTGCCGGATCGTCGTGCTCGCGGAGCGCCCCGACGAGCGCTCCACCGTGCTCGACGCGCAGATCCGCCTGGGCGGGGACGCCGGGGCCAGCGAGGTCGTCGTGCTGCGTCCCTCCGGCGGCGTGCTGTCCCACCTGGACACGCTCGTCATGCCGCTGCTGCTCCCGGACGCGCCGATCGTCGCCTGGTGGCCGTACGACGTGCCCGAGAACCCCTCGGAGCACCCGTTCGGCCGGATGGCGCAGCGGCGCATCACCGACACGAGCCAGACCGCGGACGCCGGAGCGGCACTGCGCCGGCTCGCCGCCGTGTACCAGGACGGGGACACCGACCTCGCCTGGACCCGCGCGACCCTGTGGCGCGGGCTCATCGCGGCGACGCTCGAGCAGCCCCCGTTCGAGCCGGTCCGGCGTGCGGTCGTCATCGGCGAGAGCACGCACCCGTCGGTCGACCTCATGGCCGCGTGGCTCGCCCAGGCGCTCGACTGCCCCGTCGAGGTCGAGCGCGTCCCCGGCGCACCGGCCATCACGCAGGTGAAGCTGGTGCGCGAGTCGGGCGACATCGTGCTCGACCGGCCGGACGGCAAGACGGCCGCCCTGCGCCAGCCCGACCAGCCCGAGCACCGCATCGCGCTGCCGATCCGCCAGCTGCGCGAGTGCCTCGTCGAGGAGCTGCGCCGCCTCGACGCCGACGAGGTGTACGGCGAGGTCCTGCAGAAGGGTCTCGCCCGCATCCAGGCCTGACCCGACGGACCGCGGGGCCGGACGCCGCACGGCGTCCGGCCCCGCGGCGCACGCACACCCGCTCCCGCACCACCGGAAGGGACCACCGTGAGCACGCACGCCTCCCCCGACGTCGTCGTCCACCCGGATGCGGAGGTGCTCGCGGCGGCGACCGCGGCGCGACTCCTCACCCGCCTCGTCGACCTGCAGTCGCACCGCGCCCCGCTGCACGTGGTCCTCACCGGCGGCACCGTCGGGATCGCCACGCTGCGCGCCGTCGCCGCGAGTCCCGCCCGCGACGCCGTCGACTGGTCGCAGGTGCACCTGTGGTGGGGCGACGAGCGCTTCCTGCCCGACGGCGACCCGGAGCGCAACGAGACCCAGGCGCGCGAGGCCCTCCTCGACGCCCTCGGCGAGGCGCTGCCGGCGCAGAACGTGCACCCGGTGCCGCCGCTGTCCGACGACGTCCCGGACGTCGACGCGGCTGCGCGCGCGTACCGCGCCGAGCTCGGCGCCCACGCCCCCGACGGCCTGCGCGCGCCCGTGCCCGACGTCCTCCTGCTCGGCGTCGGCCCCGACGGGCACGTCGCCTCCCTGTTCCCCGGCAAGCAGACCGTCCACGAGCAGCGCGACCTCGTCGTGGCCGAGCACGACTCCCCCAAGCCCCCGCCCGAGCGCGTCTCGCTGACCTTCCCGGTCATCCGGTCCGCGCGCGAGGTCTGGCTCGTCGCCGCAGGGGCGGAGAAGGCGCCGGCGGTGGCCCGCGCCCTCGCCGGCGACGACGTCACCGGCACGCCCGCCGCCGGCGCGCAGGGCACCGAGCGCACGCTGTGGCTGGTCGACGTGGCGGCCGCGCAGGACCTGCCGGCCGCGGACGCCGCCGCACCGGCCTCTCCGCACCCGGTCGAGACCGCTCCCGGCTCGGCCGACCTGGCGGAGCTCTGGGCGCGCGTGGACGACTACACGCGCGTCGTCGTGGCGGAGCCCGACGAGGCGGCAGCCGTCGCGGCAGCCGCCGCGCAGGCGGGACTGCCGGACATCGCCGTCTCCCCCCACCAGGGCCGTCTCCTCGAGCTCCTCGCCCGCGCCGTGGACGCGCGACGGGTCCTCGAGATCGGCACGCTCGGCGGCTACAGCACGTGGTGGCTCGCCCAGGCCGTCCCCTCCGACGGCTCGGTCGTCACCCTCGAGCTGAGCGAGGCCCACGCAGCCGTCGCCCGCGCGTCCCTCGACGCCGCGGGCGTCGGCGACCGGGTCGACGTCCGCGTCGGGCCGGCCCTCGAGAGCCTCGACGCCCTCGTGCGGGACGGCGCGGGGCCGTTCGACCTCGTCTTCGTCGACGCGGACAAGCAGCAGCTCGCGGCCTACACGGACCGGGCGGTCGCGCTCAGCCGACCGGGCACCCTCGTCGTGGTCGACAACGTCGTCCGCCGCGGCGGCGTCGTCGAGGCCGACCACCCCGACGAGCGGGTGCAGGGGGTGCGGACCTTCGTCGAGCAGCTCGCGCGGGACCCGCGCGTCGACGCCACGCTGCTGCAGACCGTCGGCAGCAAGGGCTACGACGGCTTCGCCCTGCTGCGGGTGCGCTGACGCCGCCACGCTCGGCCTCGCCGCCGCGAACGCGACGACGCCCCGGTCCCCGGGCTCCTGCGAGCCGGGGGAACCGGGGCGTCGTGCGTCGTCCGTCGGCGCGGCGTCAGCGGACGCCCGCCGCGCAGACCTGCGTCAGCGGCCGCGACGGGCGCGGAGCGCGGCGAGGGCCTCGTCGAGGATCGCGGCGCCGTCCTCGTCGCTGCGCCGCTCCTTCACGTACGCGAGGTGCGTCTTGTACGGCTCGTTCTTCGTGGGGGACGGCGGGTTCTCCGGGTCCTGCCCCGCCGGGAAGCCGCAGCGCGGGCAGTCCCAGGTCTCGGGCGCCTCGGCCGCCGCCTCCTCCGCGAAGCTCGGCCGGGTCTCGTGGCCGTTCGCGCACCAGTACGAGATCCAGATGCGGGGCGCCGCGTCGCCGCGTTCCGCCTCGCCCATGGGCCCGGCCCCGACCCGCGACCCCCTGATCGCGCTCCCGCTCGCCATGTCCGATCCCTCTCAGTCCGAGAACTTCTCGATGAGCCCGAGCAGGACGATCACGACCGTCCACACCAGGGCGACCGACACCGTGATGCGGTTGAGGTTGCGCTCGGCGACGCCCGACGAGCCCGCGCTGGCGGTGATGCCGCCGCCGAACATGTCGGACAGGCCGCCGCCCTTGCCCTTGTGCAGCAGCACGAGAGGGACCAGCAGGAGGCTGGTGAGCACCAGCAGCACCTGGAGAGAGATTCGCAGGGCAGTCACGTCGGTGGGCTTCCTCAGCTCGGTGGTCGTGGTGCGGGTGCGTGCCGCCGGGTGGCGACGGTGCGCAGACCGCGGTACAGGGTAGGCGACGCGGGGCGGTGCGAGCCAGCACCGCCCCGCGCCGGGTGCGCGCCGTGTCGCGGCGCGCCGGGGTCGTGCGGTCAGCCGACCTGGTGCGACTGGTACCGGACGATCTTCGCGAACTCCTCGGGGTCGAGGCTCGCCCCGCCCACGAGGGCGCCGTCGACGTCGGGCTTCGTCATGATCGACGCGACGTTGGACGACTTCACCGAGCCGCCGTACAGCACCCGCACCGCGTCCGCGGTCGCCTGGTCGTACAGCTCCGCGACGCGGCCGCGGATGGCGCCGCACAGCTCCTGCGCGTCCTCCGGAGTCGCCGTCTCGCCCGTGCCGATCGCCCAGACGGGCTCGTAGGCGATGACCAGCCCGGCCACCTGCTCGGCGGTCAGGCCCTCGAGCGCGCCGTCGACCTGCGCGAGCGTGTGCGGGACGTGCTCGCCGGCCTTGCGGACCTCGAGCGGCTCGCCGACGCACAGGATCGGCACGAGGCCCGCCCCGAGCGCGGACCTCACCTTGGCGTTGACCAGGGCGTCGTCCTCGTGGTGGTACTGCCGGCGCTCCGAGTGCCCGACGGCCACGTACGTGCAGCCGAGCTTGCTGAGGAACAGCGGGGAGATCTCCCCCGTGTACGCGCCGGACTCGTGCGCCGACACGTCCTGCGCGCCGTAGACGATCTCGAGCTTGTCCGCGTCGACCAGCGTCTGCACGCTGCGCAGGTCGGTGAACGGCGGCAGGATCGCGACCTCCACGGACCCGAAGTCGTGCTTCGCGTCCTTGAGCGTCCACGCCAGCTTCTGCAGCGTGTGCGTCGCCTGGTGGTGGTCCAGGTTCATCTTCCAGTTGCCCGCCATGAGCGGGGTACGGCTCTGCGCCACGGTCAGTCCTCCAGCACTGCGATGCCCGGGAGGGTCTTGCCCTCGAGGAACTCCAGCGACGCGCCGCCGCCGGTGGAGATGTGGCCGAAGTCGGCCTCGTCGAACCCGAGCGTGCGCACGGCGGCCGCCGAGTCGCCGCCGCCGACGATCGTGAAGCCGCCGGCCCGGCCCGCGTCCACGAGCGCCTGCGCGACCGCACGCGTGCCGGCCGCGAACGCCTCGAACTCGAACACGCCCGCCGGGCCGTTCCAGACGACCGTCTTCGCGTCCACGATCTTCGACGCGAACAGCTCCGCGGAGCGCGGGCCGATGTCGAGGCCCATCTGGTCCTCGGGGATCGCGTCGACGTCGACGACCGTCGCCGGGGCGTCGGCCTTGAACTCGGGCGCGACCACGACGTCGACCGGCAGGACGATCTCGACGCCGCGCTCGGCGGCCGTGGCGAGGTAGCCCTTCACGGTCTCGATCTGGTCCTCCTCGAGCAGGCTCTTGCCCACCGCGTGGCCCTGCGCCGCGAGGAACGTGAACAGCATGCCGCCGCCGATGAGCAGGCGGTCGGCCTTGCCGATGAGGTTCTCGATGACGCCGAGCTTGTCGGAGACCTTCGAGCCACCGAGCACGACGACGTACGGCCGCGCCGGGTCCTCCGTGGCCTTGCGCAGCGACTCGACCTCCTTGAGGACGAGCTGGCCGACCGCGTGCGGGAGGCGCTGCGCGACGTCGTAGACCGACGCCTGCTTGCGGTGCACGACGCCGAAGCCGTCGGACACGTAGGCGTCCACGAGGGACGCGAGCTCGTCGGCCAGCGCACCGCGCTCGGCCTCGTCCTTGGACGTCTCGCGGGCGTCGAAGCGCACGTTCTCGAGCAGGGCGAGCTGCCCGTCCTCGAGGCCGGCGACGGTCGCCTTCGCGGACTCCCCCACGAGGTCGTCGGCGAGGGCCACCGGCTGGCCGAGCAGCTCGCCGAGGCGCTCCGCGACGGGCGCGAGCGAGTACTTGGCCTCCGGCGCGCCCTTCGGGCGGCCCAGGTGGGCCACGACGACGACGCGCGCGCCCTTGCCGAGCAGCGCCTGCAGCGTCGGGAGCGCGGCGCGGATGCGGCCGTCGTCGGTGATGGTCGTGCCGTCGAGCGGCACGTTGAAGTCGGAGCGGACGAGCACGCGCTTGCCGCGCAGGTCGCCCAGGTCGTCGATGGTCTTCATGGTCTCCTACCTCGCTGCCGCCGGGCGGTGCCGGCGGCCAGGTGCACGGCCCCGGCGGCGCCGGGGGCTCGGGGCGTACGGCCCCGGACACGGCAGCGTCCGCGTGCGCCGGGCCGGTGGCCTCGGCGCACGCGGACGCATGGACTGCCTACGGACGCGTCGACGTCAGAGACGGTCGCCCACGTACTCCGTGAGCTTGACGAGGGAGTTCGAGTAGCCCCACTCGTTGTCGTACCAGGAGACGACCTTCACCTGGTCGCCGATCACCTTCGTGAGCTTCGAGTCGAAGATGCTCTGGTGCGGGTCCGTCACGATGTCCGAGGACACGATCTCGTCCTCGACGTAGGACAGGACACCCTTGAGCGGGCCCTCCGCGGCGGCCTTCACCGCGGCGTTGACCTCGTCGACCGTGACCTCGCGCGAGGCGGTGAAGGTCAGGTCCGTCGCCGAGCCGGTGATCGTCGGCACGCGGAGCGCGTAGCCGTCGAGCTTGCCCTTGAGCTCGGGCAGGACGAGCGACACGGCCTTGGCGGCACCCGTCGACGTCGGGACGATGTTCTGCGCGGCGGCGCGGGCGCGACGCAGGTCGCGGTGCGGGCCGTCCTGCAGGTTCTGGTCGCCCGTGTAGGCGTGGATCGTCGTCATGAGGCCACGCTCGATGCCGATCGAGTCGTTGAGGGCCTTGGCGAGCGGCGCGAGGCAGTTCGTCGTGCAGGACGCGTTGGAGATGATGTGCTGCGTCGCGGGGTCGTACTGCTCGTGGTTCACCCCGACGACGAACGTGCCGTCCTCGTTCTTGGCGGGCGCGGAGATGATGACCTTCTTCGCGCCGGCCTCGATGTGCGCCTTGGCCTTCTCGGCGTCCGTGAAGAAGCCGGTGGACTCGATGACGATGTCCGCGCCGAGCTCGCCCCAGGGCAGGTCGGCCGGGTTGCGCTCGGCGAGCGCACGGATCGCCTTGCCGTCGACGATGATGTTCTCGTCGTCGAACTCCACGCTCAGCGGGAAGCGGCCCAGGACCGTGTCGTACTTGAGCAGGTGGGCCAGGGTCTTGTTGTCCGTCAGGTCGTTGACCCCGACGATCTCGATGTCGGCCCCCGAGGCCACGATGGCGCGGTAGAAGTTGCGCCCGATGCGGCCGAAGCCGTTGATGCCGACCTTGATGGTCACTTGCCCTCCTCGGCACGCGCCGAGCAGAGCCCGGCGCACACAGTTGGTGTCGGTCACGCACGCCGCTGTGCGTCCCGGTCGCGGGCCCGCAGCGTCCCCGGGACGTTGCCCAGCGTGTTGCGCGCGCGTTGCGATCGGATGACCCGAGCCTATACCCCGTGGCTCAGGTCACGCCCATGACGTTGGTCCGCCACCCCACCCGTTCGCATGCTGGACGATCGCCCGGGTACCCGGGGCCGCCGGGCGGCCCGCACCGGGCTCAGAGGTCGAGCAGGTCCGGGCTGAGCCCCGCCTCGGTGTCCGGCACACCGAGCTCCGCGGCCCGACGGTCGGCGGTGGCCAGCAGCCGCCGGATCCGCCCGGCGACGGCGTCCTTCGTCAGCGGCGGGTCGGCCAGACGCCCCAGCTCCTCGAGCGACGCCTCCTTGTGCGCGAGCCGCAGCTCGCCCGCCTGGCGCAGGTGGTCGGGCAGGTCCTCGCCGAGGATCTCGAAGGCGCGCTCCACCCGGGCCCCCGCGGCGACCGCGGCGCGCGCCGAGCGGCGCAGGTTCGCGTCGTCGAAGTTGGCCAGCCGGTTGGCGGTGCCACGCACCTCGCGGCGCACGCGCCGCTCCTCCCAGACCAGCAGCGTGTCGTGCGCGCCGAGACGGGCGAGCATCGCGCCGATCGCGTCGCCGTCGCGGATCACGACCCGGTCGACGCCGCGCACGTCCCGGGCCTTCGCGGCCACGCCGAGCCGACGCGCCGCGCCGACGAGCGCGAGCGCCGCCTCCGGGCCGGGGCAGGTGACCTCGAGCGCCGAGGACCGACCGGGCTCCGTCAGGGAGCCGTGCGCGAGGAACGCCCCGCGCCACGCGGCCTCCGCCTCGCCGAGCCCCGCCGAGACCACCTGCGGCGGCAGGCCGCGCACCGGACGCCCGCGGTTGTCGAGCAGGCCCGTCTGGCGTGCCAGCGACTCCCCGTCCTTGACGACGCGCACGACGTACCGGGAGCCGCGCCGCAGGCCGCCGCCGGAGACGACGATGATGTCGCTCTCGTGGCCGTACACCTCCGCGATCGCCTGCCGCAGACGCCGGGCGGCGATGCCGGTGTCGAGCTCGGCCTCGATGACGATCCGACCGGAGATGATGTGCAGGCCGCCGGCGAACCGGAGCGTCGCCGAGATCTCCGCCTTCCGGCACGAGACCTTGTCCACCTTGAGGCGGGCCAGCTCGTCCTTCACCTGTGCCGTCAACGCCATGCCGTCATCCTGCCATTGCCGGACACCTGTCCGTGGCGCCCTCGGGCGGTTGCCGGATGCCCCGTGCGTCACCCGGATGCGCGCGTGCCCACGTCCCCCAGGTAGCCCTCGACGACGTCGCGCAGCGCCGCCGCCAGGCGCAGCGGGTCGTGCACGGCCCGCTGGTCGCCCCGGCTCACCTGGCGCACGAGGAGGCGGCTGCCCAGCTCGGAGCAGAAGTCGGCGAGGGCGGACACGTCGTCCACCGAGGCCGGGTCGGCCACGACGGCGTGCACGGGCAGCTCGGGGGCGTGCGCGCGCAGGACGTCCAGGTGGTCCGCCGGGCGCATCCCCGCGGTCTCCCCCTCCTCCGGGCTGAGGTTGAGGATGACGACGATCCGGGCCTGCGTCTCGAGCAGCGCCGCGCGCAGCTCCGGTACGAGCAGGTGCGGCAGCACGGACGTGTACCAGGAGCCCGGCCCGAGCACGACCCAGTCCGCGGCACGGACCGCGGCCACGGCCTCGGCGCACGCGGGGGGTGTCGGCGGGTCCAGCCGCACGTGCTCGATCGGGTCGACGGTGCGGGCGACGTGGCTCTGCCCGACGACCACGTCGAGCGCCCCGCCCGGCCGGCGCACGTCGGCCTCGATGCGCAGCGGCACCGACGCCATCGGCAGGACGCGGCCGCGCGCACCGAGGAGCTGCCCCACCAGGTCGAGCCCGCCGACCGTGTCGCCCAGCAGCTCCCACAGCGCGACGATCAGCAGGTTGCCGACCGCGTGGTGGTCCAGCGGCCCGTCGGAGGTGAACCGGTGCTGGAGCAGGTCGCGCCACGTGCGTCCCCAGTCCGAGTCGTCCGTGAGCGCCGAGAGCGCCATGCGCAGGTCACCCGGCGGCAGGACGCCCAGCTCGTCCCGCAGCCGACCCGACGAGCCGCCGTCGTCCGCCACCGTCACGACCGCCGTGATGCGGTCCGTCATGAGCCGCAGCGCCGAGAGGGACGCCGACAGCCCGTGCCCGCCGCCCAGCGCCACGAACGCGGGGCGGGCGGGGTCCCGACGTCGCGGCGGCACCGCGCCGGTCACTCCTTGCCCAGGTCGCGCGCCGTGACCTGGACGCGGTGCCCGCGGGCCCGCAGGCGTGCCGCGAGCGCCTCGCTGATGGCGACCGACCGGTGCTTGCCGCCCGTGCACCCGACGGCGATGGTGACGTAGCGCTTCTCCTCCTGCAGGTACCCGGCGAGCACGGGCTCGAGCGCGTCCACGTACCGGTCGACGAACGTCACCGCGCCCGGCAGGCCGAGCACGTAGTCGCGCACCGGTGCGTCCCGCCCCGACAGGTGCCGCAGCTCGGTGATCCAGTACGGGTTGGACAGGAAGCGCACGTCGACGACGTGGTCGGCGTCGAGCGGCAGCCCGTACTTGAACCCGAACGACAGGACCGACACGTGGAGCACGTCCTCGCCGGGGCCGCTGACGGCGGCCCGGACCTCGCGCGCGAGGTCGTGCACGTTCAGCTCGGAGGTGTCGATGACGACGTCGGCCTGCTCGCGCAGCTCCGCCAGGACCGACCGCTCGAGCCCGATGCCGTCGAGGATGCGTCCCTCGCCCTGGAGCGGGTGGGGGCGGCGCACCTGCTCGAACCGGCGCACGAGGACCTCGTCGGAGGACTCGAGGAAGAGGACCCGCACGTCGACGCCGCTGCTGCGCAGCTGCTCCAGCACGCCCGTCAGCGCCGCGAAGTACTCGCGCCCGCGCACGTCGATGACCGCGGCCAGCCGCCGCGCCCCCGACCCGACGGGACCGCTCGTGAGCATGCCGACCAGGTGCGTGAGCATCTGGGCGGGCAGGTTGTCGACGACGTACCAGCCCAGGTCCTCCAGCACCGCCGCGGCGCGCGTGCGTCCCGCGCCGGACATGCCGGTGATGACGAGGACCTGCGGCTGGTCGAGGACGGGCGCCTCGGCCGCGGCCTCGAGCGCGGGGATGCCGGAAGGGACGGTGATGGGCGACGGCTCGCTCATGCCCCCAGGATGCCAGCCCGGTCGGCGACCGGCTCCGGGGACCCGCCGTCGCGCTCCTCGGGCACCGCGGTCTCCCCCGGCACCGCCGCCTGCGCCGGCCCGGCCGCCTCCTGCGCGCCCTCCGCCGCGCGGGCGTCGCCGGCGCCGGACGCGGCCCCCGTGGCCGGTCCGCCGCCCAGCGCGGCCACGACCGCCTCCGCGGTCCTGGCGCCCATCCCCGGGACCGTGGCGATCTCCTCCGCGGACGCGGCCCGCAGCCGCTTCACCGAGCCGAAGTGGCGCAGCAGGGCCGCCTTGCGGGCCGGGCCGAGCCCGGGCACGTCGTCGAGCACGGACGCCGTCATCCCCTTGCTGCGGCGCTTGCGGTGCGCCGAGATCGCGAACCGGTGCGCCTCGTCGCGGACGCGCTGCAGCAGGTACAGGCCCTCGGAGCTGCGCTGCAGGATCACCGGGTACTCCTCCCCCGGCACCCACACCTCCTCCAGCCGCTTCGCCAGCCCGCACAGCGCCACGTCGTCGACGCCGAGCTCGGCGAGCGCAGCCGCCGCGGCCGCGACCTGCGGCGGACCGCCGTCGACGACGACGAGGTTCGGCGGGTACGCGAACCGCGCCGGCCGCCCCGTCTCGGCGTCGACCGCGCCGTTGCGGGGCCCGTCGTCGTCCTCGCCGTCCCCGAGGTCGGGGTCGCCGAGCTGCGACCGCTCCGCCAGGTAGCGCCGGAACCGCCGCGTGATGACCTCGTGCATCGCCGCGGTGTCGTCGCGCGCGCCCTGGCCCTCGGGACCGCGGACGCTGAACAGGCGGTACTCGCTCTTGCGGGCGAGCCCGTCCTCGAACACGACCATCGACGCCGACTGGTAAGTGCCCTGGTTGTGGGACACGTCGTAGCACTCGATCCGCAGCGGCGCGGTCGGCAGGTCCAGGGCCTCCTGGATCTCGCGCAGCGCCTGGCTGCGGGTCGTCAGGTCGCCGGCCCGGCGCGTGCGGTGCAGCGCGAGGGCGTGCTCGGCGTTGCGCAGGACCGTGCGCGCGAGCTCCGCCTTGTCCCCGCGCTGGGGCACGCGCACCTGCACGCGGGCGCCGCGCAGGCCCGTCAGCCACGTCTGCACCTGGTCGAGGTTCGCCGGCAGCACGGGCACCAGCACCTCGCGGGGGACGGCGCCGGTGCCGGCACCGTCGGAGGCGCCCTCCCCGCCGTACACCTGCTGCAGCAGGTGCTCCACGAGCTCCTCGTCGCCGAGGTCCTCGACCTTCTCCACCACCCAGCCGCGCTGGCCGCGGATGCGGCCGCCACGCACGTGGAACACCTGGACGGCGGCCTCGAGCTCGTCGCCCGCCATCGCGAAGATGTCGGCGTCCGTGCCGTCGGAGAGCACGACGGCGTTGCGCTCGGTGGCCTTCTCGAGCGTCGCGACGTCGTCGCGCAGCCGGGCCGCCCGCTCGAAGTCGAGCTCGGCCGCGGCCTCCTTCATGCGCTGCGTGAGCCGGCGCGTGAAGCGGGCCGTGTCGCCCGCCATGAAGTCGCAGAAGTCCTGGGCGAGCTGGTGGTGGTCGTCCGTGGAGATGCGCCCGACGCACGGCGCCGAGCACTTGTCGATGTACCCCAGCAGACACGGCCGCCCCTGCTGACGGGCGCGCTTGAACACACCGGCCGAGCAGGTGCGCACCGGGAAGACGCGCAGCAGCAGGTCGACGGTCTCGCGGATCGCCCAGGCGTGGGCGTAGGGGCCGAAGTAGCGGGTGCCGGGGCGCTTGGCGCCGCGCATGACCTGGACGCGGGGCACCTCGTCGGCCATCGTCACGGCGAGGTACGGGTACGACTTGTCGTCCCGGTACTTCACGTTGAAGCGGGGGTCGAACTCCTTGATCCAGGAGTACTCGAGCGCGAGGGCCTCGACCTCGGTGCCGACGACCGTCCACTGCACCGACGCCGCCGTCGTGACCATCTGCTGGGTGCGCGGGTGCAGGTGCGCGATGTCCTGGAAGTAGCTGTTGAGGCGGTTGCGCAGGCTCTTCGCCTTGCCGACGTAGATGACCCGGCCGTGCTCGTCGCGGAACCGGTACACCCCGGGGGCGTCGGGGATCTCCCCCGGCGCGGGGCGGTAGGTGGCGGGATCGGCCATGTGTTCGAGCCTAGTTCGCCCCGCTGACAGCACCCGTGCCAGGGGCGCCGCTCGTAGTGTGACGTCATGCCGCCCGTGCACACCTACAGCGTCGACCTCGAGTGGACCGGCGCCGGTGCCGCCGGCACCGCCTCCTACACGTCGTACGGACGGGAGCACGAGCTCTCGGCCCCGGGCAAGGCCGTGCTGCTCGGGTCGTCGGACCCCGCCTTCCGCGGCGACCGGTCACGGTGGTCGCCGGAGGACCTGCTGGTCGCCGCGCTCGCGCAGTGCCACATGCTGTGGTTCCTGCACCTGGCGGCGCAGCGCGGCGTCGTGGTGCTCGGCTACGCCGACCAGCCCACCGGCACGATGCGCGTCGAGGCCGCGGGGCACGGGCAGTTCACCGAGGTCGTGCTCCGCCCGCGCGTGCGGGTCCTCGCCGACGCCGTGCTGCCCGACGGGGAGCCGGTCACCGACGCCGTGCTCGCCGAGCTGCACGTCGCCGCGCACCAGCACTGCTTCATCGCCCGCTCGGTGAACTTCCCCGTGCGGCACGAGCCGGCACCGCTGACACGGGGCGTGCCTGCGCGCTGACCGCCGGGATCAGGCCCCGACGGCCACCGGCTCGCGCTCGACGTCCAGCACCTCGGCGAGGAACCGGCCGGTGTGGCTGGCCGGCACGGTGGCGACGTGCTCGGGCGTGCCCTCGGCCACGACGGTGCCGCCGCCGTTGCCGCCCTCGGGACCCATGTCGATCACCCAGTCGGCGTTCTTGATGACGTCGAGGTTGTGCTCGATGACGATCACCGAGTTGCCCTTGTCGACCAGCGACTGCAGGACGCCGAGGAGCTTGCGGATGTCCTCGAAGTGCAGGCCCGTGGTCGGCTCGTCGAGGACGTAGACGGTGCGGCCCGTCGACCGGCGCTGCAGCTCCGCGGCGAGCTTGACGCGCTGCGCCTCGCCGCCGGACAGGGTCGGCGCCGGCTGCCCCAGCCGCACGTACCCGAGCCCCACGTCCACGAGCGTGCGCAGGTGCCGCGAGATGGCCGGGACGGCGGCGAAGAACTCGGCCGCCTCCGCGATGGGCATGTCGAGCACGTCGGCGACGGTCTTGCCCTTGAAGTGCACCTCGAGGGTCTCGCGGTTGTACCGCGCGCCGTGGCACACCTCGCACGGCACGTACACGTCCGGCAGGAAGTTCATCTCGATCTTCAGGGTGCCGTCGCCGGAGCACGCCTCGCAGCGCCCGCCCTTGACGTTGAACGAGAAGCGCCCGGGCGTGTACCCGCGGACCTTCGCCTCGGAGGTCTCGGCGAACAGCCGGCGGACGTGGTCCCACACGCCGGTGTAGGTCGCGGGGTTCGACCGCGGCGTGCGCCCGATCGGCCCCTGGTCGACGTGCACGACCTTGTCGAGGTGCTCGAGCCCCGTGACGCGCTTGTGCCGTCCGGCGACCTGGCGGGCGCCGTTGAGCTCGTTCGCCATCACCGTGTAGAGGATCGAGTTCACGAGGGTCGACTTGCCCGAGCCCGAGACGCCGGTCACCGCCGTCAGCGTGCCCAGGGGGAACGACACGTCCACGCCCTTGAGGTTGTGCTCGCGCGCACCCACGACCGTGACCTGCCGCGTGGGGTCGACGGGCCGGCGCGTCGCCGGCGTGCCGATCGCGCGGCGACCGGACAGGTAGGCGCCGGTGACGGACTCGCGCGCCTCCAGCAGGCCCTGCAGGTCCCCGGAGTGCACGACGCGGCCGCCGTGCTCGCCGGCGCCCGGGCCGATGTCGACGACCCAGTCCGCCGTGCGGATCGTGTCCTCGTCGTGCTCCACGACGATGAGCGTGTTGCCGAGGTCGCGCAGGCGCGTGAGCGTCTCGATGAGCCGGCGGTTGTCGCGCTGGTGCAGGCCGATCGACGGCTCGTCGAGGACGTACAGCACGCCCACGAGGCCGGACCCGATCTGCGTCGCGAGCCGGATGCGCTGCGCCTCGCCGCCCGAGAGCGTGCCCGCCGGGCGCGACAGCGAGAGGTAGTCCAGGCCGACGTCGAGCAGGAAGCCCAGACGTGCCTGGATCTCCTTGAGCACCTGGGCCGCGATCGCCCGCTCGCGCTCGCCCAGCTCGAGGGCGTCGAGGAACTCGCGGGCCTCGTCGATGGGGAGGTCGCACACGTCGGCGATCGACTTGCCGCCGACACGCACGGCGAGGACCTCCGGCTTGAGCCGGGCGCCCCGGCAGACGGGGCACGGGACCTCGCGCATGTAGGCCTCGTACTTCTCCTTGCTCCACTCCGACTCGGTCTCGGAGTGGCGCCGCTGGAGGAAGGTGATGACGCCCTCGAAGCCGGTCGAGTAGGTGCGCTCGCGCCCCCACCGGTTCTTGTAGCGGACCTTCACCTCGTGGTTCTGCCCGTGCAGGACCGCGTCCTTCGCGCGCTTGGGCAGCGCGCGCCACGGGGTGTCCATCGAGAAGCCCATGTCCTGCGCGAGCGCGGTCAGGACGCGCGTGAAGTACTCGGACGACACCTGCGCCCACGGCGCGATGGCGCCCTGCGCCAGCGAGAGCTCGTCGTCCGGGACCACCAGGTCGGGGTCGACCTCGAGCCGCGACCCGATGCCGGTGCACTCGGGGCACGCGCCGTAGGGCGCGTTGAAGGAGAACGTCCGGGGCTCGATCTCCTCGAGCGTGAGGACGTGGTCGTTCGGGCAGGCACGGTTCTCGGAGAACCGGCGCTCCCGCTCCGGGTCGTCGGCGTCGGCGTCGACGAGCTCGACGACGAGCAGGCCGCCGGCCAGCTGCAGCGCGGTCTCGACGGAGTCCGTGAGCCGGCGCTGCACGCCCTCGCGCGAGACGAGGCGGTCGACGACCACGTCGATGTCGTGCTTGAGCTTCTTCTCCAGCGTCGGGGGCGCGCTCAGCTGGACGACCTCGCCGTCGACCCGCGCGCGGGAGAAGCCCTTGCCCTGCAGCTCGCGGAACAGGTCGGCGTACTCGCCCTTGCGGCCGCGCACGACGGGTGCCAGCACCTGGTAGCGCGTGCCCTCGGGCAGCTCCAGGAGGCGGTCCACGATCTGCTGCGGCGTCTGCGCGGTCACCCGCTCGCCGCACACCGGGCAGTACTGCGTGCCCGCACGGGCGAAGAGCAGGCGCAGGTAGTCGTAGACCTCGGTGATCGTGCCGACGGTCGACCGGGGGTTGCGGTTGGTCGACTTCTGGTCGATGGAGACGGCCGGGGACAGCCCCTCGATGAAGTCGACGTCCGGCTTGTCCATCTGCCCGAGGAACTGGCGGGCGTACGCGGACAGCGACTCCACGTACCGGCGCTGGCCCTCGGCGAAGATCGTGTCGAACGCGAGCGAGGACTTGCCGGACCCCGACAGGCCCGTGAACGCGATCAGGGCGTCACGGGGCAGGTCGAGGTCGACGTTCCGCAGGTTGTGCTCCCGGGCACCGCGGACCACCAGGCGATCGTTCACAGCGGACGAGTCTACGTCCGGCCACCGACAATCGCACACGTGTTCGACGTCACGCCGACCAGCCCGGCGCGCGTGCCCGCGGCCGGGCGGCCATGCTGGGCGGGACGACCAGCGCGCCGCCCGTCCCGGCGCTCGTCCTGACGGGCGGGAGGCGGCGGCGCACAGCCGGGCGACGGCCGGCGGGGAGGAGCGGCGGTGACGTACACGGGCGAGGTCCGCGTCGGCGGCCCGACCGAGCTCCGGGTGCTCGACGACGCGGAGATCCGCAAGGTCGCGGTCGGCGCCATGGACAACAACGCCTACCTCGTGACGTGCCGGCGCTCGGGCGCGCAGCTCCTCGTCGACGCGGCGGCGGACCCCGACCGGCTCCTCGCCCTCGTCCGGGAGGGCTCGGGCTCGGCGCGCCTCGACGTGGTGGTGACCACGCACCGGCACCGTGACCACCTCGGCGCTCTCGCCTCCGTCGAGGCGGTCACGGGCGCCACCCTCGCCGCCGGTGCCGACGACGCCGACGCCGTCGCCGCCGGGGTGGGCCGGCCCGTCCCCCGGCGTCTGGTGCACGGCGACACGCTGACGGTCGGGCACCTCGTGCTGGAGGTGGTCGCGCTGCGGGGGCACACGCCCGGGTCGGTCGCTCTCGCGCTCCGCGAGCCGGAGCACGTGGACGCGCCGGACGCCGTGCCGGGACGCGTCCACCTCTTCACGGGCGACAGCCTCTTCCCGGACGGCGTGGGCGCCACCGGCGGCGACCCCGCGCGGTTCACGCAGCTGTTCGACGACGTCGTCACTCGGGTCTTCGACCGCTTCGACGACGCGACCTGGGTGTACCCCGGGCACGGGGCGGACACCACCCTGGGGGCGGAGCGGCCGCACCTCGCCGAGTGGCGCGAGCGCGGCTGGTAGCGGCGCGGGCCCGAGCCGCGAGCCCGGCCGGCCGCGGTCCAGCCGGCCGGGTCTCGGCTCAGTCCTCGACGGGTCCCAGCAGCGACGCGGCGACGGTCGCGTGCGCGGACTCGTCGTCGGACGGGTGGTAGATGCCGGCCAGCACGTCGCGGTACAGGCGCGCGAGCTCGCTGCCCGTGAAGTAGGCGCCGCCTCCGGAGACCCGCAGCGCGAGGTCGACGACCTGCCGGGCCGTCTCCGTCGCCCGCACCTTGAGCCCGACGAGCTGGGCGAACCAGCGGCTGCCGTGGTCGGCCTGCTCGTCGACGTCGCGCGCGAGCGCGAACACCTGCAGCTCCGCCCCGTCCTGCGCGAGGGCCGCGTCCGCGATCTTCCAGCGGATGTCGGGGTCCTGCGCGTAGGACCGGCCGCCGTACTTCATCGACGTCCGCCGGCGCGCGTGCTGCACGCCCAGCTCGAGCGCGCGCCGGCCGATCCCCGTGTACACGGCGGCGAGCAGCGTCTCGAAGACGGCGAAGAGCGCGAACACGAAGGGGTCGGCGCTGGGCCCGACGGGCAGGCGACGGTAGACGCGGTCCGCCGGGGCGTACGCGCCGTCGAGGACCGTCGTGGCGGACTGCGTCGCGCGCATGCCGAGGGTGTCCCAGTCGTCCTTCGTGCTCACGCCGCCGTCCGCCCGGGCGACGACGCCGTGCACGAGGCGGGGGTCCTCGGGGTCGGACTCGTCGAGGCCGAAGGTCGCCAGGCGGGTCCAGACCGGGGACAGCGACGTGAAGATCTTGGTCCCGGTGTACCGGTAGCCGCCGTCCTCGGCCGGTTCCGCCCGTGTCCGGGACCCGAACATCACGAGGTCGTTGCCCGCCTCGGAGTTGCCGAACGCGAAGACCTCGCCCGCGGCCGCGTCCCGCAGGACGAACTCGACCGAGTCGTCGCCGCGCGCGACGAGCAGCGCCGCGAGGCCCGTGACGACCAGGTGCATGTTCACCGCGAGGGCTGTCGCCGGGGCCGCCGCAGCGAGCCGCACCTGCTCCCGCGCGACCTCCTCGAGGGTGAGACCGGCACCGCCGAGACGCTCGGGCACGAACGCCGTCAGGTACCCGGCCGCCACGAGGTCGGCGAGGTCGTCGTGGGGGAAGGTGTTCTCACGGTCGTGGACGTCGGCGCGCGCGTGGACGCGCTCGAGCAGGTCGTCGGACAGCAGGGTGCGCGGGGACCGGGTCATCGGTCGCCGCCCGTCGCGGAGGTCATGCCTCCACTCTGCCACCGGGCGCGCGGCCGTCCTCCCCGGCCGGCCCGGTGGTGGGCCGCCTCACCTGCGGCAGGATGACGCCATGACCCTCTTCGCCGTCCGGTACACCTACGACGACCGCACCGACGTGCGCGACGCGGTCCGCCCCGAGCACCGGGCGTGGCTCGCCGGGCTCGCGGACGAGGGGGGCCTGCTCGGGTCCGGCCCGTTCGCCGACGACGCCGAGCCGGGCGCGCTGCTGGTGTTCCGCGCCGAGGACGAGCCCGGGCTGCGCGGGCTGCTGGCCGACGACCCGTTCGCGCGCGAGGGCCTCGTCGCCGCCACCGAGGTGCGCACGTGGCAGCTGGTGCTCGGCCCGTGGGCCGACCAGGTCTGACACCGGGCGCCCGCCCGCCTCAGGCCTCGGTCGCGGGCTCCTCGGCGGCGCCGCCGACGGGCCGGTCGACACCCTGCGTCGCGGTCCGTCGCGACGCGAGCAGGCTCGCCCCGGTCGCGGTCAGCAGGGCGACGGCGATGACCACGAGCGACAGCCACGTCGGCACCTCGGGCGCCCAGGCGAACGGCTCCCCGCCGTTGAGGAACGACAGCGAGTTCGTGGCGAGCGCCTCCAGCACGAGCTTGACGCCGATGAACGCGAGGATCGCCGCGAGGCCGTACGGCAGGTACACCAGCCGGTCGAGCAGCCCACCGAGCAGGAAGTACAGCTGCCGCAGCCCCATGAGGGCGAAGACGTTCGCCGTGAAGACGATGAACGGGTCGTGCGTGAGCCCGAAGATCGCGGGGATCGAGTCGAACGCGAACAGCAGGTCCGTCGTGCCGATCGCGAGGAACACCACGAGCAGCGGCGTGAACACGCGCCGCCCGTCGTGGACCGTGCGGACCCGCCCGCCGTCGTAGCCCGGCGACATCGGCAGCACCCGGCGGACGCCACGGACGAGCGCGTTCTCCTCGTACTCCTCGTCGCCGCCGGTCCCCTCGCGCAGCAGCCGGACCGCCGTGTACACGAGGAAGGCACCGAAGAGGTAGAAGACCCAGGTGTTCCGCTCGATGATCGCCGCGCCGGCGAGGATGAACGCCGCCCGCAGCACGAGCGCGACGACGATGCCGACCATGAGCACCCGCTGCTGCTGCTCCCGCGGCACCGCGAAGCTCGACATGATGAGCAGGAAGACGAACAGGTTGTCGACGGAGAGGCTGTACTCGGTCAACCAGCCCGCGACGAACTCCTCCGCGGGCACCAGCCCGCCGGCCGCCCACAGCAGCCCGGCGAAGACGAGCGCCAGCCCCACGTAGACGCCTACCCACGTGACGCTCTCGCGTGTCGACGGCACGTGCGGACGGCGCCCCACGACGCCCAGGTCCACGAGCAGGATCCCCACGACGAGGACGAGCGAGACGACCACGAAGGCCGTCGGCAGCTCCTGGGTCACGGGCGGCGGTCGGCGTCGTCCTCGAGCGGCGCCTCGGACTGGACTCCGAGCGCCGCCTCCTGGACGGAGGCGTGGTGCACCGCGCTGGCCGTCGCGTCCCGCCGGGTCCGGCGCAGCGAGAGGACGGTGGTGATCGCGAGCGTCACGACGATGAAGGCGAGGGACACCGGCGTGGAGATCTCGGGGATGACCTCGACGTGCTCGCCCCCGTTGACGAACGGCAGCTCGTTGGTGTGCAGGGCGTGGATGACGAGCTTGATGCCGATGAAGCCGAGGATGGCCCCGAGCCCGTACGACAGGTACACGAGCTTGTCGAGCAGGCCGTCGATGAGGAAGAAGAGCTGGCGCAGGCCGAGCAGCGAGAACGCGTTGGCCGCGAAGACCAGGTACGTCTCCTGCGTGAGGCCGAAGATGGCCGGGATCGAGTCGACGGCGAAGATGATGTCGGCCGTGCCGATCGCCACCATCACGATGAGCATCGGCGTGATGAAGCGGACGCCGTCGCGCCGGACGACCATGCGGTCCTCGACGTAGTCGTCGGTGGTCCGGAACACCCGGCGCGTCAGCCGCAGGGCCGCGTTCTCCTTGTACTCGTCCTCGTCCTCGCTGCCCGAGCGGATCTGCGCCCACGCGGTGTACAGCAGGAAGGCGCCGAAGATGTAGAAGATCCAGCTGAGGTTCTCGATCAGCGCGGCGCCGACGAAGATGAAGATCGTCCGCAGCACCAGGGCGATCGTGATGCCGATGAGCAGCACCTTCTGCTGGTACAGCCGCGGCACCCGGAAGCTCGCCATGATGAGCACGAACACGAAGAGGTTGTCGACGGACAGGCTCTTCTCGGTGATGTAGCCGGCGAAGTACTCACCGCCGTACTGCCCGCCGGCGAACACCCAGACGAGCACGCCGAACAGCAGCGCGATGCCGACGTAGCCGGCGGACCACCACGCGGACTCGCGCAGCGTCGGCTCGTGCGGCGAGCGCACGTGCCCCACGTAGTCGACGGCGAGCATCACGAGGATGGCGCCGACGGTGACGGCCCACACCCAGCCGGGAACGTCCACAGGGAAGACCTCTCGATCGGTACGACGGATGACCGGAGGTCTCTTCCGCCCGCGCACGGACGGGTCGCTGTGCCCGGTGTCGTGCGACGCGGCCGACGGCACCGGGCCGGCAACGCTGGCGACCGTGATGACGATGACGTCGTGGGGAGTACTCCCCTCCGCCGACCATCATAGGTGCCCGCCGCGCGTGACCGCCCCGCGGGCGTCCGTTCAGACGAGGCAGAACTCGTTGCCCTCCGGGTCCTGCATGACGACCCAGAACCCCGACACCGGCTCGTCGAACTCCTGGACCACGCGGGCGCCGAGGCCCGCCAGCTCCTCGGCCCGGGCACGGACGGCGTCCCGGTCCGGCTCGTCGCCGCGGCGGCCGCCGCCGGGCAGACCCACGTCCAGGTGCATCCGGTTCTTGGCCGTCTTCCCCTCCGGCACGCGCTGCAGGAAGATCCGCGGGCCGTCCCCGGCCGGGTCGACGATGGCGTAGGCGTCGTTCCAGCGCTCCTCGGGCAGCCCCCAGGCCCGCAGCGCCGCCTCCCAGTCGTCGAAACCCTCCGGAGGCGGGTCCTCGACGTAGCCCAGCACCTCGGCCCAGAACGTGCCGAGGGCGCGCGGGTCGTGGGCATCGAACGTCAGCTGCAGCCTGCGGTCCATGCGTCCTCCCGGTCGTGGCGTCCCGCGGCGCCGTCAGGCGGTCGCCGCGTGCATCTGCCGGAGCTCCTTCTTGAGCCCGGAGATCTCGTCGCGCAGACGCGCCGCGAGCTCGAACTGCAGCTCGGCCGCCGCCGCGTGCATCTGGTCGGTCAGCTGCTGGATGAGGTCGGCGAGCTCGCCGGCGGCCGCCCCGACCAGGCGCGTGCGCTCGTCGGTCGGGCCCTGACGCGACCCGAGGCCGGGCACCGGGGCCTTGCCGCGGCTGGCCTGCCGCCCGGCCCCGCCCAGGAGCTCCGCGGTGTCGGCGTCCTCGCGGGCCAGCAGGTCGGTGATGTCGTTGATCTTCTTGCGCAGCGGCTGCGGGTCGATCCCGTGCTCACGGTTGTACGCGACCTGCCGCTCGCGCCGGCGGTTCGTCTCCTCGATGGCCGTCGCCATGCCCGGCGTGATGCGGTCCGCGTACATGTGCACCTGGCCCGAGACGTTGCGCGCCGCGCGCCCGATCGTCTGGATGAGGGACGTCCCCGAGCGGAGGAACCCCTCCTTGTCGGCGTCGAGGATCGCGACGAGCGAGACCTCCGGCAGGTCGAGGCCCTCTCGCAGGAGGTTGATGCCGACGAGGACGTCGTACTCGCCGAGACGCAGCTCGCGCAGCAGCTCGACGCGGCGCAAGGTGTCCACCTCGGAGTGCAGGTAGCGCACCCGCACGCCCTTCTCGAGCAGGTAGTCGGTGAGGTCCTCGGCCATCTTCTTCGTCAGCGTCGTGACCAGGACGCGCTCGTCGCGGTCGACGCGGTCGCGGATCTCCCCCAGCAGGTCGTCGATCTGCCCCTGCGTCGGCTTGACCACGACCTCGGGGTCCACGAGGCCGGTGGGACGGATGATCTGCTCCACCACGCCGTCCGACATGGACAGCTCGTAGCTGCCCGGCGTGGCGGACAGGTACACCGTCTGCCCGATGCGCTCGACGAACTCCTCCCAGCGCAGCGGCCGGTTGTCGGTCGCGCTCGGCAGGCGGAAGCCGTGGTCCACGAGGCTCCGCTTGCGCGACATGTCGCCCTCGAACATCGCCCCGATCTGCGGCACGGTCACGTGCGACTCGTCGATGACGAGCAGGAAGTCCTCGGGGAAGTAGTCGAGCAGCGTGTTCGGCGCCGAGCCGGGCGCGCGTCCGTCGATGTGCCGCGAGTAGTTCTCGATGCCGGAGCAGGAGCCGACCTGGCGCATCATCTCGATGTCGTAGGTGGTCCTCATCTGCAGCCGCTGCGCCTCGAGCAGCTTGTTCTGCCGCTCGAGCTCCGCCAGCCGCTCCTCGAGCTCGGCCTCGATGCCCGCGATGGCCCGCTCCATGCGCTCGGGGCCCGCGACGTAGTGCGTCGCCGGGAAGACGTGCACCTGCTGCTCGACGCGCACGACGTCGCCCGTCAGCGGGTGCAGCGTCGCGATGGCCTCGATCTCGTCGCCGAAGAACTCGATGCGGATCGCGAGCTCCTCGTACACCGGGATGATCTCGACGGTGTCGCCGCGCACCCGGAAGGTGCCGCGCGTGAACGCCATGTCGTTGCGCGAGTACTGCATGGTGACGAACTGCCGGAGCAGCCGGTCGCGGTCGACCACGTCGCCGACGTTGAGCGTCACCATGCGGTCGACGTACTCCTGGGGCGTCCCCAGGCCGTAGATGCACGACACGGACGCGACCACGACGACGTCGCGCCGGGTGAGCAGCGAGCTGGTCGCCGAGTGCCGCAGGCGCTCGACCTCCTCGTTGATGGAGGAGTCCTTCTCGATGTACGTGTCCGTCTGCGCGATGTACGCCTCGGGCTGGTAGTAGTCGTAGTACGACACGAAGTACTCGACCGCGTTGTTCGGCAGCAGCTCGCGGAACTCCGTCGCGAGCTGGGCAGCCAGCGTCTTGTTCGGCGCCATGACGAGCGTCGGGCGCTGGAGCTTCTCGATCAGCCAGGCCGTCGTCGCCGACTTGCCGGTACCGGTCGCACCGAGCAGGACGACGTCCTTCTCGCCCGCCTGGATGCGCTCGGCGAGCTGGGCGATCGCGGCCGGCTGGTCGCCGCTCGGGGTGTACTCCGACACCACCTCGAACGGCGCGACGGTCCGCTGCAGGTCGGTCACGGGGCGCATGCGTCCACGGTACGACCGACCACCGACAGACGCGGCGCCCGTGCACGGGAGTCCGCGCAGGGCGAACCGCCTCCCGCGGTGGCCGGCCGCCCACGACGGCGCCGGGCGTCAGTCGCCGCTGTACGACACCTGCACGTCGGGGTCGACGTCCGACAGCGCGTCGGCGTACCGCTCCATGAAGGCCCGGTAGGCGCTGAAGCCGGCGATCTTGCGCCGGGCCACCGGCAGCAGCGCCGCCACGCCCGACTGCTTCACGACGAAGGTCTGGATGACCGTGCGCGCCGTCACGCGGCCGACGGCGCGGTCCACCTCCACGTCGAAGTGCAGGACGGGCTCGTCGTCCGCCCGGGTCAGGTCGCGGACCACCAGCCGCAGCCGGTTCGAGCCGCGCTCGAGCGGACGCACCCACCCGCTCGTGTCCTCCACCTCGGCGGCCGCCTTCGCCGCGAGGTCGAGGACCTGGTTCGCGGTGAGCACGCGGCTCGCCACCGAGACCGACGCCTTCGACTGCGCGGGGCGCGCCTCCCACCCGTTCGTGCCGATCGACTGGAGCGCCATGGTCCCTCCCGGGATCCGTCCGCGTCACGGTGCACGTCCTCGTCCACCGTGTCGGCGCAGCTCTGCGCCTGCCCCCTGATCGGACGGCGGGAGCGCAGGCATGCGCTTCCCCGTCCGACTTCACCCGGACGGCCGAGCACGTCCCACCGGGCGACGCGACGGTACAGGGTCCCGGGTCGGCAGCGGAACGGGTCCGCCCCCGGGACACCCCATCAGGTGAGGCCCGCCCCCGTCTCCGCGTCGCGCTCCTGTGCGAGCCGCTCCCACAGGTCGTCGACCTGCCGCTCCAGGTCGGCGTCCTGGCCCGTCCCGTCGAGCACCACGTCCGCCACCTCGAGCCGTACCTCGTCGCCCGCCTGCGCGGCGACCCTGGCCTCGGCGTCCGACCGCTCCATGCCGCGCAGGCGCACGAGGCGCTCGACACGCAGCACCGCCGGGGCGTGCACCACGACGACGAGGTGGAAGCGGTCGGCCTGCCCGGTCTCGACCAGCAGCGGGATGTCGTGCACCACCACGGCGGACGCGTCCGCGGCCGCCGCGGCCGCCTCGCGCTCGGCGGCGAGACGGCGGACGACGGGGTGCACGATGGCGTCCAGCCGCGCGCGTGCGGTGGGGTCGGAGAACACGACACGGCCGAGTGCTGGGCGGTCCAGCACGCCGTCAGCGGTGAGCACCTCCGGGCCGAACGCCTCGACCACGGCGTCGAGGCCCGCCGAGCCGGGCAGGACCGCCTCCCGGGCCAGCACGTCGTGGTCCACCACGACCGCGCCCCGGGCCGCCAGCCGCCGTGCTGCGACGGACTTCCCCGCCGCGATGCCACCTGTCAGTCCGATGCGCTGCACCTGCCCATCGTGGCGGCAGGGAGGGAGCGGCGCGACCCCGGCCTCCGCCGCCCGGGAACGCCGACGGCCGGCCACCCGAGGGGTGACCGGCCGTCGTGAGCCTGCGGGCCGCGGCCCGCGTGCGTCAGTTGCCCGTGAGCTTCTCGCGCAGGGCGGCGAGCGCCTCGTCCGACGCGAGGGTGCCGGTGACCTCCTCGGTCGACGACGAGTACGTCGAGGGCGCGGCACCGCCGGTGGCGGCGGGAGCCGACTCGTTGCCCGCCTCGGCGTCCGCACGGTTCGCCTCGGCGACCTGCTTGCGGTGCGCCTCCCAGCGCTCGTGCGCGGCCGCGTACTGGGCCTCCCACGCCTCGCGCTGCGCCTCGAAGCCCTCGAGCCACTCGTTGGTGGTCGGGTCGAAGCCCTCGGGGTACTTGTAGTTGCCCTGCTCGTCGTACTCGGCCGCCATGCCGTACAGCGCGGGGTCGAAGTCGTCCGACTCGGGGTCGAAGCCCTCGTTCGCCTGCTTGAGCGAGAGCGAGATGCGGCGACGCTCGAGGTCGATGTCGATGACCTTGACGAAGACGTCGTCGCCGACCTGCACGACCTGCTCGGGGATCTCGACGTGGCGCACGGCCAGCTCCGAGATGTGCACGAGGCCCTCGATGCCGTCCTCGACGCGCACGAACGCACCGAACGGCACGAGCTTGGTGACCTTGCCGGGCACGACCTGGCCGATGGCGTGCGTGCGGGCGAACGCCTGCCACGGGTCCTCCTGCGTCGCCTTCAGCGACAGGGAGACGCGCTCACGGTCGAAGTCGACCTCGAGCACCTCGACCGTGACCTCCTGGCCGACCTCGACGACCTCGGAGGGGTGATCGATGTGCTTCCAGGACAGCTCGGAGACGTGCACGAGCCCGTCCACGCCGCCCAGGTCGACGAACGCACCGAAGTTGACGATCGACGAGACCACACCGGGGCGCACCTGGCCCTTCTGCAGCGTCTGCAGGAAGGTGGAGCGGACCTCGGACTGCGTCTGCTCGAGCCACGCACGGCGCGAGAGGACGACGTTGTTGCGGTTCTTGTCGAGCTCGATGATCTTCGCCTCGATCTCCTTGCCGACGTACGGCTGGAGGTCGCGGACACGGCGCATCTCGACGAGCGAGGCGGGCAGGAAGCCGCGCAGACCGATGTCGAGGATGAGGCCGCCCTTGACGACCTCGATGACGGTGCCGGTGACGACGCCGTCCTCCTCCTTGATCTTCTCGATCGTGCCCCACGCGCGCTCGTACTGCGCCCGCTTCTTGGACAGGATCAGCCGGCCCTCCTTGTCCTCCTTCTGGAGGACCAGGGCCTCGACCTGGTCGCCGACCTGGACGACCTCGCCCGGGTCGACGTCGTGCTTGATCGACAGCTCACGGGACGGGATGACGCCCTCGGTCTTGTAGCCGATGTCGAGGAGGACCTCGTCGCGGTCGACCTTGACGATCGTGCCCTCGACGATGTCACCGTCGTTGAAGTACTTGATGGTGGCGTCGATCGCGGCCAGGAAGTCCTCGGCCGAACCGATGTCGTTCACCGCGACCTGCGGCGTGGCGGGCTTCGCGGGGGTGGAGATGCTCATGTAGTGGTGGGCTCCGATGCGGACAGGGAGTAGTGCGGACGTGGGAGGGGTGGCGCCACGGACGTGCGTTGCGGTGCCGATGAGGTCAACCGCGGCACCGACCCCGGTGTTCCTCTCCGTCGCGGAGCGGAGATCGGGACGAAGGCGCGCGACAACCGCCGTCCACCCTATCGGTGGACAGGCCTGCAGGCAAAGACGCGGGGCGCGCTCAGGCCAGGGCGCCCGCGACCCGCAGGAGGTCCTCCGGGACGTACTTCACCTTGCCCGCGATCTCCGGGATCGGCACGAGCTCGACACGCTCGCCGCGCAGGGCCGTCATCACGCCGGACGTGCCGGCGTCGACGGCGTCGATCGCGGCCACGCCGAACCGCGAGGCGAGGATCCGGTCGGCCGCGGTGGGCGTCCCGCCCCGCTGGGTGTGCCCCAGGACCGTGACCCGCGTGTCGAAGCCCGTCCGCCGCTCGATCTCGACCTTGAGCCGCTCGCCGATGGCGCCGGCCACGATCTCGCCGAACTTGCCGACCTGCGTCTCGTAGTGCATGGACGTGCCCTCGGCGGGCACCGCGCCCTCCGCGACGACGAGGATCGAGAAGCTGGCGTGTGCGCGGTGCCGGTGCTTGAGGAAGCGCTCGACCCGGTCGATGTCGAACGGCTCCTCGGGGGCCAGGACGAGCTCGGCGCCGCCCGCGATCCCGGACGTCACCGCGATCCACCCGGCGTGGCGGCCCATCACCTCCACGATCATCACGCGGTTGTGCGACTCCGCCGTGGTGTGGACGCGGTCGATGGCCTCGGTCGCGATGCTCACCGCCGTGTCGAAGCCGATGGACGCGTCGGTCCCCCACACGTCGTTGTCGATGGTCTTCGGGATGCCGACGATCTTGACGCCCGCCTCGGCGATCCTGCTCGCCGCGTGCAGCGTGCCGTCGCCGCCGATGCAGATGAGCGCCTCGATCCGCTCGGCCTCCAGCGTGGCCAGCGCCGCGTCCAGGCCGCCGTCGGCGGCGTGCGGGTGGTACCGCGCGGTGCCGAGCAGCGTCCCGCCGACGGGCAGGACGTTGCGGATGTGCTGCCGGGTCAGCGGCATGACGTCGCCGTCGACGACGCCCTTCCACCCGTTGCGGAACCCGATGATCGAGTGCCCGTGCTCCCCCTCCCCGCGCTTGACCACGGCACGGATGGCGGCGTTCAGGCCGGGGACGTCGCCCCCGCCGGTGAGCAGTCCGACACGCACGCTGATGAGCTCCTCGTCGCACAGGGGGTGGGGGCGGCGCGCCCACGTCGTCGCGCCGCCGCCACCCTATCCAGCGCCTCTGCCCCTGACGTGCGCCTTCGGTCCCTGTCGCCGGGCCTCAGGCCGTGCGGCCGAGCTCGAGGTCGCGCCCGGGGATCGCGTCGAGGAGCGTGCGCGTGTACTCGGTGCGCGGCCGCTCGAACACGTCCTCCACGGTGCCCTCCTCGACCAGGCGGCCGGACTGCATGACGCACACGTGGTCGGCCACCTGCCGCACGACCGCGAGGTCGTGGCTGATGAACAGGTAGGACAGCCCGAGCCGCTCCTGCAGCTCCACGAGCAGCCGCAGGATCTGCGACTGCACGATGACGTCGAGCGCGGAGACCGCCTCGTCGCACACCACCAGCTCCGGCTCGAGCGCGAGCGCGCGTGCGATGGCGACGCGCTGCCGCTGGCCCCCCGAGAGCTCCGCCGGGTAGCGGCGCAGCAGCTCGGCCGGCAGGGCGACCTGGTCCATGAGCTCGCGCACCCGGGCGCGCCGGGACGCCCCGTCGCCGATGCCGTGCGCGCGCAGCGGCTCCTCGATCGTCCGGTAGATCGTGAAGAGCGGGTCGAGCGACGCGTAGGGGTCCTGGAAGATCGGCTGCACGCGGCGCCGGAACGCCACCTCGGCAGCGCGGTCCTTGCCCGTCACGTCGACGCCGTCGAAGCGGATCGTGCCCGACGTCGGCGGCAGCAGGCCCAGCATCATCTTCGCGACCGTGGACTTGCCCGACCCGGACTCCCCCACCACCGCGACGGTCCGGCCGCGCGGGACGACGAAGCTGACGTCGTCGACCGCCGTGAAGTCGGTGGCACGGCCCAGCAGGCCCTTGCCGCGCAGGCGGAAGACCTTCGAGACGTGGTCGACCTCGACGATCGGCCGCTCCTCCGGCGCCTGCCCGTCGTGCGCGGCGGGGACGACGAGCAGGTCGTCCACCCCCGCGACCGCCACCTGCGCGCCGGTGCGCGCCAGCTCGGCGCGGCGGGAGGCCAGCGACGGCGCGGCCGCGATCAGGCGCCGCGTGTACTCGTGCTGCGGGTCGGTGAGCAGCTGCCGGGCCGGCCCCTGCTCGACGACCTCGCCCCGGTACATGACGACGATCCGGTCGGCGCGCTCCGCCGCCAGGCCCAGGTCGTGCGTGATGAGCAGCACCGCGACGCCCAGCCGGTCCGTGAGGTCGGTCAGCCCGTCGAGGATGACCCGCTGCACCGTGACGTCGAGCGCCGAGGTCGGCTCGTCCGCGATGAGCAGCTGCGGACGGGCCGCCAGCCCCATCGCGATGAGCGCGCGCTGGCGCATGCCCCCCGAGAACTCGTGCGGGTACTGCTGCGCGCGGCGCGCCGCGTCGGGCAGGCCCGCCTCCTCGAGCAGCTCGACGGTGCGCGGCCGCACGTCCCGCCCCGTGACCACCGCGTTGTCCACGAGCGTCTCGTCGATCTGGTGCCCCACCCGGCGGACCGGGTTGAGGTTCGACATGGGGTCCTGCGGCACCATCCCGATGCGGCTGCCGCGCAGGCGGTGCATCGCGTCCGGCCCGAGCGTCGTCAGGTCCTCGCCGTCGAACAGGATGCTGCCGCCCGTCACCGAGCCGTTGCCCGCGAGCAGGCCGATCACGGCGGCGGCGGTCGTCGACTTCCCGGAGCCCGACTCGCCGACGACGGCGACCGTCTGCCCGGCGTGCACGTCGAAGGACGCGCCGCGCACGGCGACGGCGGACCCGGCCTCGGTCCGGAAGGTGACCTCGAGGTCGCGGATGCTCAGCAGGGGCGCGCCGGAGCCGCCGCCCCGGTTCGTGCTCGTCGTCGTCACGTCAGCGCCTCCTCGAGCGCGGGTCGAGGGCCTCGCGCAGCGCCTCGCCGAACAGGGTGAAGCCGAGGGCGGTCACCGAGATGCAGATGCCCGGCAGCAGCGCGAGCCGCGGGGCGATCTCGAGCTCGTTCTGCGCCGCCACGAGCATGCGGCCCCACTCGGCCGTGGTCGGCGACCCGCCGCCGAGGCCGAGGAACGACAGGGCGGCCGCCTCGATGACGGCGGTGGCGAGCAGCAGCGTCGCCTGGACGATGACCGGGGAGACGGAGTTCGGCAGGACGTGGCTCATGGTCACGGTCCGCCGCGAGAGTCCCAGCGAGCGAGCCGCGAGCACGTAGTCCTGCCCGCGCTGCGCCAGCATCGAGCCGCGCAGCAGCCGCGCGAACACCGGCACCTGCACGACACCGATCGCGATGACCACCGAGGACGGGGTCTGCCCCGCCACCGCGGCGATCGAGACGGCGAGCAGCAGGCTCGGCACGGCGAGCATGAGGTCGACGAAGCGCATCGCGACCGAGTCGACCCACCCGCCGAACGCGCCCGCCAGCAGCCCGACGACCATGCCGCCCGCGAGCCCGAGCAGCGTCGACAGCACGCCGATCAGCAGCGAGGCGCGCGCACCCCAGATGAGCTGCGAGAGCACGTCGGCGCCGTACCGGTCCAGCCCGAGCGGGTGCTCGGCCGACGGTCCGGGGATGAACGTCGGCCGCACGTCGGCGCGGCCGGGCAGCTCACCCGCGGCGTAGGGGGCCAGCACCGGGGCGAGCAGCGCGACGAGCACGAACGCCACGACGATGACGGCGCCGACCACGGCGCCGGGGTTGCGGACGAGCCGGCGCAGAGCGACGCGCCACAGCGACTCCCCCGCGCGACGGTCCTCGGCCAGCGCGTCGCCGGCGTCCACCGGCGGCTGCGGGACCTCGTACACCTCGGGTGCGCTCATCGTGCCCTCATCCTCGGGTCGATCAGTCCGTAGGAGACGTCCACCGCGAGGTTCACCAGCGCGTAGACCACCGCGATGAGCAGGATGAAGCCCTGCAGCACCGCGTAGTCGAGCGCGAAGATCGCGTCGGACAGGAACTTGCCGATGCCCGGGTAGGCGAACACCGTCTCGGTGAGCACCGCGCCGGACAGCAGCAGACCGACCTGCAGGCCGATCGTGGTCGACACCGGGAGCATCGCGTTGTGCAGGATCACCCGGCTGCGCAGGTGGCCGCCGGCCAGGCCCTTGGCCCGTGCCGTCCGGACGTAGTCCGCGTGCTGCACGTCGATGACCGAGGCGCGCGTGATGCGCGCGATGATCGCGAGCGGGATCGACCCGAGGGCCACCGCCGGCAGCAGCAGGTGCAGGAACGCGTCCCAGCTGGCGTCCCACTCCCGCGTGAGCAGGCCGTCGAGCACGTAGAAGCCGGTGGGGTGCGTCGCGACCATCGCCGGGTCCTGCCGCCCGGAGGACGGGAACCAGCCGAGCTGGACCGCGAACAGCCACTTCAGCAGGAACGCCAGGAAGAACACGGGGACCGTCACGCCGAGCAGGGACATGACGACCGCGGCGTGGTCGACGGTGCGGCCCTGGTAGCGCGCGGCGAGGTACCCGAGCGGGATGCCCACGCCGACCGCGACGAGCAGCGCCACGAGGGCCAGCTCGATCGTCGCGGGGAACCGGGCCAGGAACTCCTCGAGCACCGGCCGGTTGGTGCGGGTGGAGACCCCGAAGTTGCCCTGCAGCAGCTGGCCGAGCCAGGTGACGTACTGCTCGGGCAGGGGTCGGTCGAAGCCGTAGAGCTCGTTGATCCGCTCCACCGCCTCCGGGGTGGCGCGCTCCCCCAGGAGAGCCGTCGCCGGCCCTCCCGGGAGAGCGCGCACCCACAGGAACAGCAGGATCGACAACCCGAACAGGGTCGGGACGAGCAGGGCGAGCCGTCGTAGGACGAGTCGGGTCATCGGTACGTGGTGCTCCTCAGTCGCCGAGCGTGACGACGTTGTAGACCTCGTCCTGGACGGGCGAGGCCGGGTAGTCGTGGACGTCCGGCTTGAAGGCCAGCGAGGGCACCGGGTGCGCGAGCGGGACGCCCGGCAGGAACTCCATGATCGCGGCGTTGGCCTCCTCGTAGGCGGCCTTCTGCTCGTCGATGTCGGCCACGTAGCGCGCGTCGCCGATCGCCTGGAACAGCTCCGGGTTGTCGAAGCCCCACTCGTTGGACTTCCCGCCGAAGAACACGCCGATGAAGTTGTACGTGTCGTTGTAGTCACCGGTCCACCCGAGCAGGTGCAGGCCGTGGTCCGGGCCGCCCTGGATGGTGTCGAGGTACTCCGGGCTCCACGGCGCCGGCACCGGGTTCACGGTGATGCCCACGGCCTCGAGGTCCGCCTCGACCGCGGTGAAGACCTGCTCCGGCGTCGGCATGTACGGCCGCGAGACGTTGGTCGGGTAGTTGAAGTCGATCGTGAGGTCCGACTTGCCCGCCTCGGCCAGGAGCTCCTTGGCGCGGTCCGGGTCGTAGTCGTACGTCGTCACGTCCTCGTTCCAGCCCGACACGCTCGGCGGGACGAAGTTCGTCGCGACCTCGGTGCCCTCGGGCAGCGTCTGCGCGACGAGCGCCTCCTTGTTGATCGCGTGCGCGATCGCCTGACGCACCCGGAGGTCGGCCAGGTCGGGGTTGGCCTGGTTCATGCCGAGGTACAGGACGTTGAACGGGTCGCGGTTGACGATCTGGAAGCCGGCCTCCTCGAGCGCGGCGACGTCCGCCGGGCCCACGAGGTCGTAGCCGTCGATGTCGCCGGCCTGCAGCGCCTGGCGGCGGGCCGTCGCGTCCGAGATGACCGGGAAGACGATGCGGGTGATCTGGCCCTGCTCGCCCCAGTAGTCCTCGTTGGCGGTGAGCACGACCTCCTCGCCCGGGCTCCACGACTCGAACTTGTAGGGGCCCGTGCCGGTCGGGTGGGCCGTCGCGTACTCCGGCAGCGTCGGGGTGTCGCCCTCGCCGGTGACGTTGTCGGCGTCGTACTCCTGCAGCGCCGTGGGCGACTGCATCGAGAACGACGGCAGCGACAGCGCCGCGACGAGCTCGGGCAGCGGGCTCTTGAGGTGGATGACCGCGGTGGTCGCGTCGGGCGCCTCGCACGACTCGTACTTGCCGGTGCCGTCGAGCTCCGGCACGTCGCTCGTCGCGAAGCCGCCGTTGACCTTCTGCCAGTAGTACGTGAGCGACTCGGACTGCGCGACGCCGGTGAAGTTGTTCCACCGCTCGAAGTTGAAGCAGACCGCCTCCGCGTCGAACGGAGTGCCGTCGTGGAAGGACACGCCCTCCTTCAGCGTGAACGTGTACTGCAGGCCGTCCTCGCTGCTCTCCCACGACTCCGCCAGGAGCGGCGCGGGGTCGGCGGTGCCGGGCTTCGTGCCGACGAGGCCCTCGAAGATCTGCCGTGCGACGCGGAAGGACTCGCCGTCGTTCGCGAAGGCGGGGTCCAGCGATGCGGGGTCGGACGACGCCGCGAAGATGAACGTGCTGCGGCCCTCGCCGGTCGCGCCGTCCGTGGCGCCGCCGCCGGAGTCGCGGTCGCTCGCGGCGCACGCGGACAGGGCGAGCCCCACCACGACGCCACCGGCGACCATCTGCCACCTGGTCTTCACTGATTGCCACCTCTCTGACGGGCACGACGGACGTCGCGCCTCGCGGGAACCCGGCGAACCCTAGGTGCGCCGTGTCACGTCGTTGTTACGCACGGGTACGGGTTCCGCATCGGACAGACTGGACGGGTGCAGCCCGGATCGGACGACGACACGCTGGCGGAAGCCGGTTTCCTGGAGGTCCCGGACGAGGAGGGCGGCCGCGCGGCGCGCCGCTGGTGGGACGCCAACGCGGACGAGTACCTCGCCGAGCACGGGGACTTCCTCGGCGACGTCGACCTGCTGTGGTGCCCCGAGGGGCTCCGGGAGTCGCAGGCACGGCTGCTCGGCGACGTCGCCGGGGCGCACGTGCTCGAGGTCGGCGCCGGTGCGGCGCAGGGCACGCGGTGGCTGGCGTCGGTGGCGGGCGCCCGGGCCGTCGCGACCGACGTGTCCCACGGGATGCTCGCCGCCGGCGCGGCGGACGAGCGCGCGCACGGGGTGCGGGTCCCGCTCGTGCAGGCGGACGCCCGGGCCCTGCCGTTCGCGGACGCGACGTTCGACGCGGCGTTCACGGCCTTCGGCGCGCTCCCGTTCGTCCCGGACGCGCACCGCGTCCACGCGGAGGTCGCGCGCGTCCTGCGGCCCGGCGGACGGTGGGTGTTCTCCGTGACGCACCCGGTGCGCTGGGCCTTCCCGGACGACCCGGGCCCCGGCGGCCTGACGGCGACGCGCTCCTACTTCGACCGTCGCCCGTACGTCGAGCAGGCGGCCGACGGGCGGGTCCTGTACGCCGAGTACCACCGCACGCTGGGCGACCACGTCGCCGACGTCGTGGGCGCGGGCTTCGTGCTCGACCGGCTCGTCGAGCCGCAGTGGCCCGAGGGCCACGACCGCGTGTGGGGCGGGTGGGGCCCGCTGCGCGGCGCCCTCCTGCCGGGCACGGCGATCCTCGTCGCCCACCTGCCCGCGCACGGCTGAGCCCCCGTCCCCGCCGGGGCGCTGGGTCCGGACGGGCGTCCGCCCGCACCGCGACGGGCGCGGGGCGGGCGGACGCCGTGCAGCGGGACGGTCAGTGCGCGGTGGCCTTCTCGGCGCCGGCACCGGTGAGCGAGCGGACCTCCATCTCCGCGAACTTCTCCGGGTGCGGCTGCTCCTTGCTCAGGAGCGTCCCGACGATCCCGAGCAGGAACGCGAGCGGGATCGACACGATCCCCGGGTTCTCGAGCGGGAACACCGCGAAGTCGACGCCCGTGTCCCGGATCATCGACAGGCTCTCGCCCGTGGCGGGGTCGACCTTGCCGGAGACGACCGGCGACAGCGCGATCAGCACGATGCAGGAGACGAGCCCCCCGTACATGCTCCACAGGGCACCGGACGTGTTGAACCGCTTCCAGAACAGCGAGTAGATGATCGTCGGCAGGTTCGCCGACGCCGCGACCGCGAACGCCAGTGCCACGAGGAACGCGACGTTCTGCCCGTTCGCGAAGATGCCGCCCACGATGGCGAGCGCACCGATCGCGACGACGGTGATCCGCGCGACCCGCACCTCCCGGTCCGGCTCCACCTGACCGCGCTTGATCACCGACGCGTAGATGTCGTGCGCGAACGACGCCGCGGCGGTGATCGTCAGGCCGGCGACCACCGCCAGGATCGTCGCGAAGGCGACGGCCGAGATGATCCCCAGCAGGAACACCCCGCCGAGCTCGTACGCCAGCAGCGGGGCCGCCGAGTTCGCGCGCCCCGGTGCCGACGCGATCCGCTCCGGCCCCACCAGGGCGCCCGCGCCGTACCCGAGCACGAGCGTGAACAGGTAGAAGATGCCGATGAGCCAGATCGCCCACACGACCGACCGGCGGGCCTCCTTGGCCGACGGCACCGTGTAGAAGCGCATGAGCACGTGCGGCAGGCCGGCGGTGCCGAGGACGAGGGCGAGCGCGAGCGACACGAAGTTGAGCTGCGTGAGCGCGGACGCGCCGTACTGCCGACCGGGCTCGACGAGCGTCTCGCCGCCCTCGCCGGCCACGTCGATCGCGCCCTGGAGCAGGTCGGACAGGTTGAGCCCGAACCGTGCGAGGACCCAGACGGTCATGACGCCGGCGCCGGCGATGAGCAGCACCGCCTTGATGATCTGCACCCAGGTGGTGCCCTTCATGCCGCCGACGAGCACGTACAGGATCATCAGCGCGCCGACGACCGCGATGACCACGCTCTGCGCGGCGACCGTGTCGAGGCCCAGGAGCAGCGCGACGAGGCCGCCCGCCCCCGCCATCTGCGCGAGCAGGTAGAAGAACACGACGGCGAGCGTGGAGATCGCCGCCGCCATGCGGACCGGCCGCTGGCGGAGCCGGAACGAGAGCACGTCGGCCATCGTGAAGCGGCCGGTGTTGCGCAGGAGCTCCGCGACCAGCAGCAGCGCCACGAGCCACGCGACCAGGAAGCCGATCGAGTAGAGGAAGCCGTCGTAGCCGTAGATGGCGATGGCGCCGCAGATGCCGAGGAACGACGCCGCCGAGAGGTAGTCCCCCGCGATCGCGGTGCCGTTCTGCGGGCCGGTGAAGGACCGGCCCGCCGCGTAGTAGTCCGCGGCGCTGCGGTTGTTGCGCGAGGCGCGGAACACGATCACGAGCGTCACGAGGACGAACGCGCCGAAGATCGCGATGTTGACGACCGGCTCGCCGATCTGCTCGGCGGGCGCGGTGGCGGCGGGCAGCACGCCCGCGAGAGTCGCGGCGCTCATGCCCGGCTCCCCTCGGCACCGCGGACGGCGGAGGCACCGCCGACGCCGCCCTGCTCGATCTCGTCACGCAGCCGCTCGGCGACGGGGTCCTGCCGGTTGTTCGCCCACCGGGCGTAGATCATCGTGATCGCGAACGTGGAGACGAACTGCCCGAGCCCGAAGAGCAGGCCGACCGTGATGGTCCCCGTCACCCGCTGGCTCATGAAGTCGTGCGCGTAGTTGGCCAGCAGCACGTAGACGAAGTACCAGACGAGGAACAGCGCGGTCATGGGGAAGACGAACCGCCGAAACCTTCGGCGTAGGTCCTGGAACTCCTCGGAGCGCTGCACGCGCTGGTAGTCGGTCTCCTGACGGGTCTCTGACACACCCACCTCCGCAGGTCGTGGTGGCCTCGTCGCCACCGCAGCCCGCCTACTGTGGCCCAGATCACCTCGACATTCCAGACACCACGCACCGCGGAAGTCCGAAAGTCGTCCGAAACCACGACCCGTGTCACCCGGGACGGTGACCCGGGCGACACCGGCGGTGCGTCAGTGACCGGCCTCGTGCCAGCTGCCGCCGACGCCGACCGAGACGTCCAGCGGCACGTCCAGCGGCCCGTCGGGTGCGGCGTCGCCCGCGCGCGCCATCTGCTCGCGGACGAGTGCCTCCACCTCCTCGCGCTCCCCGGCCGCGACCTCGAGCACGAGCTCGTCGTGCACCTGCAGGAGCATCCGCGACGCCAGCCCCCGGCGGCGCAGCTCGCCGTCGACGCCGAGCATCGCCACCTTGATGAGGTCGGCGGCGCTGCCCTGGATCGGCGCGTTCAGCGCCATGCGCTCGGCCATCTCGCGACGCTGCCGGTTGTCGCTCGTCAGGTCGGGCAGGTAGCGGCGCCGACCGAGGATGGTGGCCGTGTAGCCGGTGGCGCGTGCCTGGTCCACGACGCCCGAGAGGTAGTCCCGGACGCCGCCGAAGCGCGAGAAGTAGTCGGCCATGAGCGCCGACGCCTCCGACACCTCGATGGACAGCTGCTGCGACAGGCCGTAGGACGACAGCCCGTACGCGAGGCCGTAGCTCATCGCCTTGATCTTCGAGCGCATCGCCGGCGTCACCTCGTCCGTCGGCACGTCGAACACGCGGGAGCCGACGTAGCTGTGCAGGTCCTCCCCGGAGCGGAACGCCGCGATGAGGCCCTCGTCCCCGGACAGGTGGGCCATGATCCGCATCTCGATCTGCGAGTAGTCCGCGGTCAGGAGGGTCTCGTAGCCCGGGCCGACCACGAACGCGCGGCGGATCTGGCGTCCGGCCTCGGTGCGGATCGGGATGTTCTGCAGGTTGGGGTCCGCGGACGACAGCCGGCCGGTCGCCGCGATGGTCTGCTGGAACGTCGTGTGGATGCGGTCGTCGGGCAGGACGGACCGGAGCAGCCCCTCGACCGTCTGGCGCAGCCGGATCGCGTCGCGGTGCGCGAGCAGGTGCTCGAGGAACGGGTGCTGCGTGCGTGCGAACAGGTCCGTGAGCGCGGCGGCATCCGTCGTGTACCCCGTCTTGATCTTCTTCGTCTTCGGCATGCCGAGCTGGTCGAAGAGGACCTCCTGCAGCTGCTTCGGCGACCCCAGGTTCACCTCCCGGCCGATGACGTCGTAGGCCTCCGAGGCCGCCGACTGCACGTGGGAGTCGAACTCGCGCTCGAGCGACGTCAGGTACTCCCGGTCGACCGCGATGCCCGTCCGCTCGAGGCGGGCCAGCACGTCCTGCAGCGGCAGCTCGAGGTCGGCGAGCAGGCCGGTCGCGCCGCGGTCGGCCACCTCGGCCGACAGCACGTCGACCAGGTCGCGCACCGCGGCCGCGCGCACGGCCGCCCGCCGGCCCTCCCCGGCCCCGTCGACCTCGAGGTCGAGCGCGCCCTGGCCCGCCGACGCCGCGTCGTCCGCCGTGAGCTCGCGGTGCAGGTAGCCGATGGCCAGGTCCGGGAGGTCGTAGGCGCGACGGTCGGGCTGGCACAGGTAGGCCGCCAGCTCGGTGTCGAACGCGACGCCCGCCAGGGGCAGCCCGCGGCCCTCGAGCGCGTGCCACGCCTCCTTCGCGGCGTGCACCGCCTTCGGCCGGGCCGGGTCGGCCAGCCACGCGGCGAGCGCCTGCTCGTCGGCCGGGTCGATCTCGGCGAGGTCGTAGGCGACCCCCTGGCCCTGCGCGTCCGCGACGGCCACGCCCCAGGCGTCGCCGCGCGCCGGGCTGCCGGTGCCGCGCACGTCGAGACCCAGCAGCGCGTCGCCGCGCTCCTCGAGCCAGGCCGCGAGACCCCCCACGCCGACCTCGACGAGGTCGAGGGCCGCCGCCGTCGCGACCCGCTCCTCGCGCCCCTCGTCCGGGAGCATCGCGAACAAGCGGTCGCGCAGGGTGCGGAACTCCAGCTCGTCGAGGATCGTGTGCAGCTCCTGCCGGTCCCACGGCCGCGCGGCCAGGTCCTCCGGGCCGACCGGGAGCTCGAGGTCGTCGAGCAGGCGGTTGAGCTCGCGGTTCAGCTGGACCTGCGCGAGGTGCTCGCGCAGCGCGTCCCCCGCCTTGCCGCCGATCGCGTCCGCGTGCGCGACGACCCCCTCCAGGCCGTCGTACTGCGTCACCCACTTCGCCGCGGTCTTCGGCCCGACCCCCGGCACGCCGGGCAGGTTGTCGCTCGACTCGCCGACGAGCGCCGCGATGTCCGGGTACCGGTGCGGGGGGACGCCGTACTTGGCCTCGACCGCCTCGGGCGTCATCCGCGCGAGCTCGGACACGCCCTTCACCGGGTACAGCACGGTGACCTCGGGCCGGACCAGCTGGAAGGCGTCCCGGTCGCCGGTGCAGATGGCGACGTGCATGCCGGCCGCGGTCGCCTGCGCCGCCAGCGTGGCGAGGATGTCGTCCGCCTCGAACCCCGGCTTGTCCAGCACCTGCACGTGCATGGTGGCCAGCAGGCGCTTGATGATGTCCACCTGGCCGCGGAACGGCTCGGGGGTCGCGTCGCGGTTGCCCTTGTACGCCTCGTACCGCTCCGTGCGGAACGTCGTGCGCCCGGCGTCGAACGCCACGGCCACGTGGGTCGGCTCCTCGTCGCGGAGCAGGTTCGCGAGCATCGAGGTGAACCCGAAGACGGCGTTCGTGGGCTGACCCGTCGACGTCGCGAACTTGTCGACCGGCAGCGCGAAGAACGCCCGGTACGCCATCGAGTGGCCGTCGATGAGGAGGAGTCGGGGAGCGGTCGCTGGCTGTGCGGCGGTCACGGTGCCAACCTATCCGCCATGTCCGACACCGCCGTCCCCGCCTTCACCCTGCCGCCCGTGGACGGGACCCTCCTCGCCCGGATGGGCATCGAGGTGACGCACGTCGACGCGGACGGTGCGCACGGCACCATGCCGGTCGCGGGCAACACCCAGCCCTACGGCTTGCTGCACGGCGGCGCGTCCGCCGCCCTCGCCGAGACGCTCGGCTCCTTCGCCGCGCAGGCGCACGCGGGTCCCGGCCGTGCGGCGGTGGGCGTCGAGCTCAGCGCGACCCACCACCGGGCCGTCCGCACCGGCACCGTCAGCGCGCGTGCGACCGCCCTGCACCGCGGACGCTCGCTGGCGACCTACGAGGTCGTCGTCGAGGACGAGGAGGGCCGGCGGGTCTGCACCGCCCGGTTGACGTGCATGCTCATCGAGCGCACCTGACGCAGGTCGCCCTGCGGCTCCGCCGCGGCACGCTCGCGCGCCCGGCGCCGGCGCTCGATGAGGTCGCCCAGCCCGCGAGCGGCCGCACCGGCGCGGACCACCGCCAGGCCGCCCGCGTCCTGGGCGAGGCGCCGCTGCAGCGCGGCCGTCGTGACGTGCCGGTGCGCGGCCGCCGGCGCGAACCCGACCCGGGCGAGGAACCGCTGCATGCCCCGGGCACCCGGCAGCGGTGCGGCGTAGACCTCGCTCGCCCCGGCCGTCTCGGCCCAGGACGTCGCCTCCTGCAGCAGCGCGTGCCCGATCCCCCGGCGCCGGACGCCGGGTCGCACGAAGACCGCCTCGATGCCGAGCACGACGGCGTCCGTGAACAGACCGGGCCCGACGAGGCGGCACAGCAGCAGCCCGGCGGGTGCGCCGTCGCACGTCGCCACGAGCACCCGCCCGCCGTCGGCGCCGCCCAGCACCGCGAGCTGCTCGCGCAGGCGTCCGCGGTCGTCCGTGCACAGCTGCGCCCCGACCCCGGCCTCGGCCCGTGCCTCGAGGCACAGGTCGACGAGGGCGTCGAGGTCGTCGGCCTGCGCCGGTCGGACGATGATGCCTGGCCGCACGGTGGGCCTCCCGGGGACGTGGTGCGGGACGGACGGGCCCCGGTCTCCCCCGGGCCGGACCCGCTCCGATCATGGACCACCGCGAGGCCGCGTGCCTAGTCCTGGGGCGCAACGGACCGGACGGGCGTCCAGGAGTGCTGGGCCGCGCGGGCGACACCACGACGGATCCGGCCCGGGCCCTCGCGCTGGCGTAATGAACCGGACACAATCCCTCCCTATCGTCCGTGCCACCCGGCGGGCGTCCGCCCCCTGACCACTGCTCCAGCGCCGAGGCGCTCGTGCCCCCACCCGAAGGACGGAGGTCCCCGTGCGCGCAGAGGCGAGCCCGGACCGCACCGTCGCCGTGCGACGTGGAGGGGCGGCCCTGCTGCTGCTCCTCCTGCTGGCCCTGACGACCACCGTCGTCGCGCCGGCCGCCCGCGCGGCGGCCGCGACCTGCACCCCCGACGAGGCGACCGCGTGCCTCCACGTCACGGTGACGCAGCCCGGGACGGGGCCGGTCGCCGGCGCCCGGGTGACCGTGGAGGGGCCCGGCGGCGAGACCGAGGCGACGACCGACGCCTCGGGGCGCGCCTCGGTCGCGCTCGACGCGCCCGGCGACCACACGGTCACCGTGGACGAGTCCACGCTGCCCGCGGGCACGGTCCTGCGGGACCCCGCGGCCAACGCGGTGACCATCCCCGTGGCCCTGGGACGCGCCGCCGGGCGCATCTTCCCCGTGGTCGCCGCGGGGGCGGAGGGCGGCGACAGCGGCCCCGCGCCGTCCCCGACGGACGGCACGTCGCCGGGTGACGACAGCACCGGCACGGCCCCGGCGGACGAGACCGGCGAGGGGACCGAGTCGTCCGCCGGCCCGGGCACCAACCGCGTCGCGCAGCTCGTCCTCGCGGGGCTCGTGTTCGGCGTCCTGCTGGCCCTCGCCTCCCTCGGCGCCAACCTCATCTACGGCACGACCGGCCTGTCGAACTTCGCGCACGGCGAGCTCGTGACCCTCGGCGGCATGACGGCGTTCATGGCCGTGCAGTGGTGGGACCTGCCCCTGTGGCTCGGGATCGTCGTCGCGACGCTCGTCGGGGCGGCGGTCGGCTGGCTCCTGAACCGGCTCGTGTTCGCGCCCCTGCGGCGCCGCGGCGTCGGCATCACGCAGCAGATGATCGTCACGATCGGGCTCGCGCTCGCCGGGCTGTCGCTCTTCCTCTTCTTCTTCGGCGCCCAGCCGGCGCCCGTCGTGTCGGGCATCTCCCAGCGCATCCAGCTGGGTCCCGTGCAGATCTCCGGCCAGTCGCTGCTGTCCGTGGCGGTCGCCCTGGTCGTCCTCGGCGCCGTCGCGCTCACCCTGTCCCGCACCCGCCTGGGCCGCGCGACGCGGGCCGTGTCCGACAACCCCGCGCTGGCCGCGGCGACCGGCATCAAGGTCGAGACGATCATCGGCGGGGTCTGGGTGGTGTCCGCGGCGCTGGCGTCGCTCGGCGGCGTGCTGCTCGCGCTGTACCTCAACTCCACGCGGTTCAACTTCGGCTCCACGCTGCTGCTGCTGATGTTCGCCGCGATCACGCTCGGCGGTCTCGGCTCGCCCCTCGGCGCCGTCGTCGGCGCGGTCGTCATCGGGCTCGTCGTCGAGCTCTCGACGCTCGTGCTGCCGAGCGACATGCGGTACGCCAGCGCGCTCGTGATCCTCATCCTCGTCCTGCTCATCCGGCCCCAGGGCATCCTGGGCCGCGCCGAGCGCATCGGTTAGCGGGAAGGTCGGCACCCATGGACTTCGGGCAGCTGTTCACCAACGTCCTCAACGAGATGACCGGTCCGACGGCGATCGCGTACGCGCTCGCCGCCATCGGCCTCAACATCCACTTCGGCCTCACGGGCCTGATCAACATGGGCCAGGCGGGCTTCATGCTGCTGGGCGCCTACGGCTTCGCGGTCTCCACGATCGCCGGCGCACCGCTGTGGCTCGCCTTCCTGGTGGCCGTCGGCGCGGCCGTCCTGTTCGCGCTGCTGCTGGGCATCCCGACCCTCAAGCTGCGCGGCGACTACCTGGCGATCGTCACGATCGCCGCGGCGGAGATCGTCCGCATGGTCGGCCGCTCCACGGCCCTCACGGAGCTGACGGGCGGCGCCGAGGGGCTCACGGGCAACAGCTTCAAGAGCACGTTCCAGGACGCCTCGCCCTTCCCGGACGACCGGTGGGCGCTCGGACCGATCACGCTGGCGACGAACGCGTCGAACAGCTGGTGGCTGCGCATCGTGGGCTGGGTCCTCGTGGCGCTCGCGTGCCTGCTGGTCTGGCGCCTCGTGCGCAGCCCCTGGGGGCGCGTCCTGCGGGGCATCCGCGAGGACGAGGACGCCGTCCGTGCGCTCGGCAAGAACGTCTACTCCTACAAGCTGCAGGCGCTCGTGCTCGGCGGCGTGTTCGGCGCCCTCGGCGGCGTCGTGTTCGTGCTCGCCAGCTCGGTCCAGGCGGACTCCCTCGGCCGGCCCGTCACCTTCAACACGTGGACGATCCTGCTGCTCGGGGGCGCCGCGACCGTGCTCGGCCCCGTGCTCGGGTCGCTGCTCTTCTGGGCGGCGCTCGTGTTCGTCCGCGGCTTCCTGCGCGGCGCCGTGCCGACCGAGGTGCTGTCGGTCCAGCAGGTCGAGCAGATCGGCTGGGTGCTCGTCGGGCTCACGCTCGTCCTGCTCATCGTGTTCCGACCCCAGGGCATCCTGGGCGACAAGAAGGAGCTGGCGATCAATGCCCGCTGAGGACGTCGTCACCCGGGCCCGCCGGGACCTGCACCAGGTGCCCCGCACACCGGGCGCCCCCAAGCCGGACGCCCTGCTCGTCGCGGACGGCGTCCGCCGCAGCTTCGGCGGGGTGAACGCCGTCGACGTCGAGCACCTCGAGGTGCAGCGCCACGTCATCACCGCGCTGATCGGTCCGAACGGCGCCGGCAAGACGACCTTCTTCAACCTCATGACGGGCTTCGACAAGCCCGACACGGGCACCTGGGTCTTCGACGGCACGCCCCTGGCGGGTGTGCCCGCGTCCCGGGTGGCGAAGTCGGGCATGGTCCGCACGTTCCAGCTGACGAAGGCGCTCGCGCGCATGACGGTCCTGGAGAACATGCGGCTCGGGGCGCGCGAGCAGCCGGGCGAGAACCTGTTCACGGCGCTCGTGAAGCCGCTGTGGGCCCCGCGCGAGCGGGAGGTCACCGAGAAGGCGATGGCCCTGCTCGAGCGGTTCAAGCTCGACACGAAGAAGGACGACTTCGCCGGGTCGCTGTCCGGCGGGCAGCGCAAGCTGCTGGAGATGGCGCGGGCCCTCATGTCGGACCCGGCGCTCGTCATGCTCGACGAGCCGATGGCCGGCGTGAACCCCGCCCTCACGCAGTCGCTGCTGGGCCACATCACGGACCTGCGCGACTCCGGCACGACCGTGCTGTTCGTCGAGCACGACATGCACATGGTCCGGCACATCTCCGACTGGGTCGTGGTCATGGCCCAGGGCCAGGTCGTCGCCGAGGGCCCGCCCGGGGAGGTCATGGCGGACCAGGCCGTCATCGACGCCTACCTGGGTGCGCACCACGACACCGACCTCGGGGACGACGCGCTGCTCACCGAGGGCGGCACGATCGACGCCGAGGCCGAGGCCGAGGCCGACGCGGAGGAGACGAAGGCGTGACCGAGACCACCGCACCCGCCGTCCACCGCGGCGCGCCCTCGGGCGAGCCGCTGCTGCACGCCGACGAGCTCGTCGCCGGGTACCTGCCGGGCGTCAACATCCTCAACGGCTGCTCGCTCGTCCTGCACCCCGGTGAGCTGGTCGGGATCATCGGCCCGAACGGCGCCGGCAAGTCGACCCTGCTCAAGGCGCTGTTCGGGCTCGTCGGCGTCCGCTCCGGGACGCTGACCCTGCAGGGCGAGGACATCACCAACCTGCGCGCGGACGCCCTCGTGCGCCGCGGCGTCGGCTTCGTCCCGCAGACGAACAACGTGTTCCCCAGCCTGACCATCGAGGAGAACCTCCAGATGGGGGTCTTCCAGACGCCCGGGAAGTTCGCCGAGCGGCTCGAGGTGGTCCTGCACCTGTTCCCGGAGCTCGTGAAGCGCCGGAAGCAGCGCGCGGGCGCCCTGTCGGGCGGCGAGCGGCAGATGGTCGCGATGGCGCGGGCCCTCATGCCCGAGCCGTCCGTGCTACTGCTCGACGAGCCGTCGGCGGGCCTGTCCCCCGTCCGCCAGGACGAGGCCTTCCTGCGGACCCGGCGCATCAACAAGGCGGGGGTCTCGGTCGTGATCGTCGAGCAGAACGCCCGCCGCGCCCTGCAGATCTGCGACCGCGCCTACGTCCTGGACCAGGGCCGCAACGCCTACTCCGGGCCGGGGCGCGAGCTCATGCACGACCCCAAGGTGATCGAGCTGTACCTCGGCACCCTCGCCACGGACGTCGACGCCGCGCGCGCGGCCGAACGGGCCGCCGGCGAGGAGCACGGCGGCTGACCGCACGCTCGCTGCACGGGACGGCCCCGGCACCCCTCGCGGGTGCCGGGGCCGTCGTCCGTCCCCGACCGGCGGCGGACGGGGACGGCCGGCTGGCCACCGGTGGCACGCGCGAGGGCCCCCGGGGTCGCACCCCGGGGGCCCTGCACGTCACGTCAGCGGGTCAGTCCTGCGGGACCTCGCCCTCCTCCGAGCGGCTGAACGTGTAGGTGTTGTCGGGACCGAACTGGTAGATCCCGATGAACGCCGACGACGGGTCGTTGGCGTCGTTGAACGGCCCGACACCGGAGACCGCCTGGTAGGCGATGTCCTCGCCGGCCTCGACGAGGTCCGCGCACTCCTGCCAGCCCGTGCACTCCTCGCCGCCGTCCGCGCCCGAGACCGCCGCCAGGTTCGCCTGGATCGTCTCGCCCGAGGAGTCGCCGCCCTTGAGCGCGGCGAGCGCCGCGAGCATCGTGGCGTCGTACGCCTCCGGGCCGTACGAGAACTCGGTCAGGTCGGGGTCGACGCCGCGCATCCGCTCCTGGAACTCCTCGGAGGGGTAGGCGCCCGGCAGCGTGCCCTGCGCCCCCTCGAGCGTGCCCGCCGGGAAGCCGGTCTCGCCCTCGGTGCCGAAGTTCTGCAGGTTGCCGTCGACGAAGTACGTCTTGCTCATGTCCCAGCCCTGCGCCGCGAGCTCGCGCACGATGAGCGGCGTCTGCTCCGTGAAGGTCAGGATCACGAGGGCGTCGGGGCTCGCCGCGATGGCGTCGCCGACGATCGTCGAGAAGTTCTGCTCGGCGGGGTCGAACTCCTGCCCCTTCTCGCCGTAGACGATCGTGCCGCCGGCGCTCGTCACGACGTCCGCGACGACGTCGCGCAGCGACGTGCCGTAGGAGTCGTTGAAGACGAGGATGCCGACGTTGCTCGCACCGTCGGAGACGATGAGGTTGCCGAGCACGTCGCCCTGCACGGAGTCCGGCGGGGCGGTCCGGAAGTAGAAGTCGGAGTAGCCCGAGAGGTTCGTCGCGGTGTTGGCGGGCGAGATCTGCACGATCCCGGCGCCGGTGATGTCGTCGACGACGTTCAGCGTGACGGACGACGAGGCGGCACCGACGACCACCGACACGCCTTCCGAGATCAGCTCCTGCGCGGACGCCGTCGCGACGGAGGCGTTCTGCGCGTCGGACGAGTCCTTGTGGGAGACCTCCACGTCGGCGCCGAACAGGCCACCGGCCTCGTTGATCTCGTCGACCGCGAGGTCGACACCCGCGATCTCGGGCGGGCCGAGCTGCGCCAGCGAGCCCGTGACGGGGAGCAGGGTGCCGATGCGCAGCGGCTCGCCGCCGCCGTCGCCTCCGCCGCCGGCAGGCTCGTCACCGCCCCCGGATCCACCCGCACAGGCGGTCAACGCGAGCACGAGCGCACCGGTCACAGCCACGGAACGTCCTGCATGTGTCCTACGAGTCATGCGTGGTACCCCTCTGTCTGAGTACTGCACTGCTCCCCGGGCCCAGGTGCGGACCACGGCGATGTGGCGCGAAGGTACTCATGGTTTGTGTCCGCGATGTGAATGGCAACGTCTCGGCGCCATGTCGTTGTGGACCTGTGACCTGGAACACGTGAGCCCGGCCGGCACGAGGTGCCGACCGGGCTCACGAGGGGTGTCGTGGCGGGGTGCCGCGTCAGGAGGAGGCGCCGCCGACCTGCTCGATGACCGCGTCCGCGACCTCGCGCATCGTGAGGCGGCGGTCCATCGACGTCTTCTGGATCCACCGGAACGACTCGGGCTCCGTCAGGCCCATCTTCGTCATCAGGAGGCCCTTCGCGCGGTCGACCCGCTTGCGGGTCTCGAAGCGCTCGGCCAGGTCGGCGACCTCGGACTCGAGCGCCGTGATCTGCGCGTAGCGGGAGATCGCGATCTCGACCGCGGGCAGCAGGTCCGCCGGGCTGAACGGCTTGACGACGTAGGCCATGGCCCCGGCGTCGCGCGCGCGCTCGACCAGCTCGGTCTGCGAGAAGGCCGTGAGCAGGACCACGGGCGCCAGGTGCGCCTTCGCGATCCGCTCGGCCGCCGAGATCCCGTCGAGCACCGGCATCTTGACGTCCATGACGACGACGTCGGGCTTGAGCTCGGTCGCGAGCGCCACGGCCTGCTCGCCGTCCCCGGCCTCCCCCACGACCTCGAAGCCCGCCTCGCGGAGGGTCTCCACGACGTCCATGCGGATGAGCGCCTCGTCCTCGGCGACGACGGCGCGGCGGGCGGGGCGACCGGCGGCGGGCGCCGGCGCGGGGGCCGGCTCGGCCGACGGCAGGTCCAGGCCGGCAGCGGCCGCCTCGGTGGGCTCAGGGGTGGCGTCCGTGGTCACAGGCACAGCGTAGTGCTCCCTCCCCCGCGGGGTCGCGGGCGCGTCGTCGTGGTCGTCATCACGTCCGGACTGCGCCACGGCCGGGGGCGGCGCCCGCCGCCCCCGGCCGTCGGACCGGCGGTGCCCCCGGAGGGACTCGAACCCTCACGCCTCGCGGCGCTCGATTTTGAGTCGAGTGCGTCTGCCGGTTCCGCCACGGGGGCCGTGCGGGACGAGCCTAGTGGGCTCGTGCAGATCGCCCGGCCCGGAAGGACACGGGCACCGGACCCGTGCCGGCCGAGGCCTGGACCCCGGGCGCCGACCCGCGCCGGACGACCACGGGGGTGGCGGGGACGTCCCGCCACCCCCGTGCCCCGCACCCGCTGCGCTCTCCCCCGCGCGGCCCGCGCCGGATCGTCGGGTGCGGTGGACGGGCGCCGCCACGGCGGCGGCGTCCGTCCTCGCGCGGGCCCTGTGCCGCCCGCGACACCGTCAGCCGCCCAGCACCGTCTCCGCCTCCGTGAACCACTCCTCGACGCCGTCCTCGACGGACAGGTTCCCGTAGGCCAGCTCCTGGGCGATGGTGGTGAAGGCCGCCTCGAGGGTGCCGAAGCCGGCCACCGGCGGCGGCGGCGAGCTCGTCAGCCGCGGCTCCAGCGCACGCTCGTACTCGAGGATCTGCGCGTCCAGCCCCGTGGGCTCGAAGCCCTCCAGCGCGGTCGACGACGCCGGCACCCCGCGGGACATCCCGAAGATCTCCCCGACCCGGGGGTCGTTCGTGAGGAAGTCGATCAGCGCGGCGGCCTCCTCCGGGTGCCGGCTGTTGGCACCGACCGAGAGCATGAGCGACGGCTTGAGGAACAGGCCCGACTCGTCGGGGTCGTCCGCGGGCGGCGGCAGGAGCACCAGCTGCGGCGACGCGCTCCCCTCGCTGTAGCGGACGAGGAAGTTGTCCCAGCTGATGTCCGACGCCGTCTCTCCCGTACCGAGCGCGTCGACGCCCTCGAGCTGCGCGAGCCGCTCGGGCGGCAGGAACGCGCCGGACGTGTGCAGCGCGGGGGCGCGCCCCCACCACCGCGCCAGGTCCTCGCGGGTGAAGCCGAGCCCGTCGTCCTCGAACAGGGTCTTGCCCTGCTGGCCGAGCCACACCTGGAACAGCCAGAAGACCTGCGTGTAGTCCACGGACCCGTGCACGGCGGGCTGCCGGGACGCACCGGCCGCGGCGATCTCGCCGAGGAGCGCGTCGTACTCGTCCCACGTGAGGTCGCCCTCCGGCACCGGGACGCCGAGCTCGCCGAGCAGCGCGGTGTTGACCTGGGTCGCCAGCGTGTTCGTGCTCGTCGGCACCGCGTACGTCTCGCCGTCCACCTGTGCGGCGGGCAGCAGAGACTCCGGCAGCGCGTCGACGTCGACGGTGGACCCGAGGTGCTCGTCGAGGGCCGCGATCCGGCCCGTCGACGCGTACTCCGTCAGGTACGCGAGGTCCATCTGCATCACGTCGGGCAGGCCGCCGGCGGCCGCCTCCGTGCTCCGCGACGTCCAGTAGTCGCCCCACGAGGCGTAGCCGGTCCGGACGTCGACGTCGGGGTTCTCCTCCTCGAACAGGGCAACCGCCTGCTCGTAGCGCTCCGCACGGCTGGTGTCGCCCCACCACGTGAACCGGAGCACCGTGCCCTCGTCGGCCGTCCCCGCCGCGCCACCCGAGCAGGCGGCCGTCAGTGCCAGCACCGCCGCGACCGCGACGGTCCCGAGTCGGTGCGCCCCGCCCCGCCCCCGGGTCCGCCGGTGCGGTGGCCTCGCCTCCCGTGCCTGCGCCGCCATGTGAGCCTCCTCGCTCGCCGTCGATGCCCGGCTCCGTCGCCGGGCGGGGCCCAGCCTGACAACGCGCCGCGAGGCGCGTGCTCGGTCGGACAAAAACGATCAGGGACGCGCGCCGCACGAGCGCCGCACGGTCAACCGCGGGAGCAGCTGGACGTGCCGCGGCGGTCGTGGCGCCGACGCGTCCTCCGCGATGCGCTCGACCACCATCCGCAGCGCCTCCTGCCCGAGCTCGCGACGGGGTGATCCGACGGCCGTCAGCGGCACCGCGGCGAGCTCGGCGTTCTCGTCGTCGTAGGCGACCACCGCGAGGTCCTCGGGGACGCGCAGACCCCGGTCGAGGGCGGCCTCGACGAGCCGGGACGCGTGGTCGTCGGTGTGCACCAGGACGGCGCGCGTCCCGTCGCACCGGCACAGCTCGAGCAGCCCCTCGAGCGCGGCGTCGAGCGCCTCCGGGTCGTCCTCACCCTTCGGCAGCGACACCGTCGGCGCCGCGCGCAGGCCGAGGTCCGCGACCGCCGCGCGGTACCCGTCCCGCACCGACGGCGCGGTGGGCGTGCGGTCGTACGACGCGAGCGCGACCGCGTCGTGACCGAGGCGGGCGAGGTGCTCGACGGCGAGGACCGCACCGTGCACGTGGTCGGTGCGGGCGCTGTCCACCGACGCCAGCGCCGCCGTCCGCTCGGTGCGCCGCTCGAGCAGCACCGTCGGCACGGGCAGGCCGGCGAGCCACGCGGCGACGTCGGCGTCCGAGCGGTCCCGCGTGGTGGGCGCCACGACGAGGCCCTGCGCGCCGAGCGACAGCAGGCGCTCGACCTGCTTCTCCTCCGCGTCCGCGCGGTAGTGGGAGACACCCAGCACGAGCCGGGCGCGCAGCGGCGCGGCGACGGCCTCCATCCCGCGCACGACGAGCGGGAAGTGCGCGCTCGCGCTCGGCACCACGACGCCGACCAGGGCACGGGCCGCACGCGGCTCGCGCGCCTCGGCGAGGGCGATGGCGCCGCCGTGGACGCGGACCAGGCGGCCGGCGCGGTCCAGCTCGACGATGTCCCGGCGCACCGTCACCTCGGACACGCCGAGCTCCTCGGCGACGCGCGCGGCACGGACGCTGCCCCGCAGCTCGATCTCGCGCAGCAGGTGCTCGTGCCGCGCACGGGGCAGCGGGGACCTCGTGGACCGCGTCATCGCGTGCTCCTCGGTCGTCTCGCCTGGCCGGTCCTGATCGAAACTGTCCGTTCCGTGACCGCGCCGCCCGACCCTAGCCCAGGCTCGGTCCATGGCCGTGCTGCGCGACGACGCCCCCGACCCCGCCGCCCCTCACGACGGCCGCGCCCGCTGGCTCGCCGTCGCCGACGACCTCCTGCGCGCCGTGCGCCCCTACGCGTCCCCCGGGCACGCCCTCCTGACGCTGCCCGGCCCGGTCAGCGCGTCCGGGCGGTGGAGCGACGGGCTCGAGGGGTACGCCCGGACCTTCCTGCTGGCGGCCTTCCGCGTCGCGGGCGAGGGCGGCGCCGACCCCGACGGCCTCCTGGAGCGGTACGCGGCGGGCCTCGCCGCAGGGACCGACCCGGCGAGCCCCGAGCGGTGGCCCCGGATGACGGAGCGGCGACAGGCCGTGGTCGAGGCCGCGTCGGTCGCCGTCGCGCTCGCGGAGACGCGGCCGTGGCTGTGGGACCGGCTCGACGACGGGGTGCGCGCCCGGGTCGTCGACTGGTTCGCGGACATCGTCGGGACCGCCGGGTACCGCAACAACTGGCTGTGGTTCCAGGACGTGGTCGAGGCGTTCCTCGCGGACGTCGGTGGCCCCTGGAGCCAGGACGACCTCGACCGCAACGACGCCCTGCGCGAGGACCTGTACGTCGGGGACGGCTGGTACTCCGACGGTCGCGGCCGCGACGGCGAGCGGCAGACCTTCGACCACTACGCGGGGTGGGCCTGGCACCTGTACCCGCTGCTGCACGCACGCATCCGCCGGCGCCCGCTCGAGCAGGGGCACGCCGAGCGCCTGCACGCCTACCTCACGCAGGCGCGGCAGCTCGTCGGTGCGGCCGGCGCCCCGCTGCTGCAGGGACGCTCGACCACATACCGGTTCGCCGTCCTGGCGCCCTTCTGGGCGGGCGCCCTGGCCGGTGCGACCCCGCTGCGCCCTGCCGAGACGCGCACGCTCGCCGCGGGCGTGCTCGAGCACTTCCTGGAGGCCGGCGCGGTCGACGAGCACGGGCTCCTGCCGATCGGGTGGCACCGCGCGTACCCGCGGCTGCGCCAGCTGTACTCCGGCGGCGCGTCCCCCTACTGGGCGAGCAAGGCGTTCCTCGGGCTGCTGCTCCCCGCGGACGACGCGGTGTGGACGGCACCCGCCGAGCCCGAGCCCGCGCCGGCGACCGGTGCGCAGGTCGCCGCCCTGCCGGTCCCGGGGTGGCTCGTCGTGCGCACCCCCGCGGACGGCCTCGTGCGCGTCCTCAACCACGGGTCGGACCGGATGCTGGAGCCGCGCGTCGCGGCACGCGCGGACGACCCCGCGTACCGCCGCCTCGGGTACTCCACCGCCACCTCGCCGCAGCTCTCCCGGGACGCCGTCGCCGCCCCGCTCGAGTCGCACACGGCGCTGCTCGACCGCGCGGACGCACCGTCGCACCGCGACGGCATCCAGCGCGTCCACCTCGGCGGCACCTGCGCCGTCTCCCGGTCCCGCGTGCACTGGCTCGACACGCCCGGCGCCCCCGGCGCGGGCGACGACGCCGGCTGGGCGGGGCTGCGGCGGGGGCCGCAGGTGACGACCGCCTCGGTCGTGCACGGGGTCCACGAGCTCCGGCTCGCGTGGTGGCACCCGGCGGTCGACGACCCCGTCGGGCCCCCCGACGCCGACGCGGCCTGGCCGGCGGACCCGGGACCCTGGCGCGTGCACGTCGGCGGCTGGGCCCTGGCGGGAGCCGGGCGTGACGAGGTGCGCGTCGAGGACGGGCCCGACCGGGTGGTCCTGCACCGGGCCGACGGCACGGTGAGCGCCGTGCGGGCCGTCCGCGGGCTCGACGAGGCGGGCGCGACCTGGCGGGACGGCGCCGACCCGTTCGCCCGCTGGTCGGCCACGCCGTGGCTCCGCAGCAGCGCACCCGTGGCCGCCGGTGCCGTCGTCGCGGCGCTCGTCGTGCTCGCGGGCGGTGCCGGGGACGACGTCGACCTCGACGCCGTCGCGTCGGTGGACGTCGGGGACGGCGAGGTCGCCGTGCGGTGGCGGGACGGACGCCGGGACGTCGTCCCCGCCGCGCACGTCGTCGCGACGGCCGACGGGGTGCACCCGTGACCCGCGCGCGTGCGGCCGTGCTGCTCGGCGAGGCCGCGCTGCTCCCCCGGCTCCTGGACGACGCCGCCCTCGAGCGCCTGAGCTCGGCGGTGGACCTGCACCCGGGCGTGCTCACGCCCGCGACGGTGGCCGGCGCGCTCGGCGACGTCGACGTGCTGCTCACCGGCTGGGGCGCGCCACCCCTGGACGCGGCGCTGCTCGACACCGCCCCGCGGCTGCGGCTCGTGGTGCACACGGCCGGCACGGTCAAGAGGCTCGTCACCCCCGCCGTGTGGGAGCGCGGGGTGCGCGTGACGAGCGGCGCGGCCACGAACGCCCTGCCCGTCGCGGAGTACGCGCTGGCGACGGTCCTGCTGGCGGCGAAGCGGGTCGGCGAGGCGCAGGAGCACTACCGCGCGCGCCGCCGCCTCGACGCGTGGCAGCCGGGCGGGCCCGTCGGCACCAACGGCGCGACGGTGGGGGTGGTCGGCGCGTCCCGCACGGGTCGGCGCCTGCTCGAGCTGCTGCGGCCCTTCGACCTGCGTCCCGTCCTGCACGACCCGTCCCTCTCCCCCGCGGAGGCGGCCGACCTGGGCGCCGACCTGCTGCCGCTGGACGGGCTGCTCGCGGCGTCGGACGTCGTGACGCTGCACGCGCCCGCGCTGCCGGCGACGTACCGCATGATCGGGGCCGCGCAGCTCGCGCTCATGCGTGACGGCGCCACGCTCGTCAACACCGCCCGCGGCAGCCTGGTCGACACCGACGCCCTCACGGCGGAGGTCCTGCGGGGGCGTCTGCGCGCCGTCCTCGACGTGACCGACCCCGAGCCGCTGCCGCCGGACCACCCCCTCTTCGACGCGCCCGGCGTGGTCCTGACGCCGCACGTGGCGGGGTCGCTCGGCAACGAGCTGCGCCGCCTCGGGGACGAGGCGGTGGCGGAGGTGCTGCGGTGGGTCCGCACCGGGGCGCTGCGGGCCGAGGTGCGCGCGGACGACCTGGCGCGCATCGCCTGACCCCCGCCCGCCCTTCGTCCTCCCGTCCGCGCCCGGGCGGGCGGGCCCGCGCGCACCCACCTACGGTGGCCCGCAGGAGGTGCACCATGCTGACCACCGACGTCGCACCCGGGGTCCACCGGCTCGCGCACGCGTACGTGAACTGCTACCTCGTCGAGGGCGACGACGGCCGCCTCACGATCGTCGACACGGGCCTGCCGGACACGTGGCCGCTGCTCGGCCACGCCGTCCGGGCGCTCGGCCGCCGCCCCGACGACGTCGCCGCGGTCGTCCTCACGCACGCGCACTTCGACCACACGGGCTCGGCCGCCGCCGCGCAGCGCCGGCTCGGGGTGCCCGTGTGGGTGCACCCCGACGACGCGACCCTCGCCGCGCACCCGTACCAGTACCTGCACGAGCGGCCCCGCGCCGCGTACCCGGTGCGTCACCCGCTCGGCCTGGTCCCCCTCACGGCGATGCTGCTCGCGGGCGCCTGGCGCGTCCCGGGCGTCACGGGCACGACACCGATCCCCGGCGGCGGGGTCCTGCCCGTCCCCGGGGGGCCCCGGGTCGTCCTGTCCCCCGGGCACACGCTCGGGCACTGCGCCCTGCACCTGCCGGACCGGGACGCGCTGCTGTCCGGCGACGCGCTCGTGACGCTCGACCCCTACACCTACGGGCGCGGCCCCCAGATCGTCGCGGGTGCGGCGACGGCGGACAGCGCGCAGGCGCTCGCCTCCCTCGACGCCCTCGAGGCGACGGGCGCGGGTGTCGTGCTGCCCGGGCACGGCGACCCGTGGACCGACGGCATCGGCTCCGCCGTCGAGCACGCGCGGCGCGTCGGGCCCCACTGACGCACCCCGCCACGCGGACGTCGGCGGTGCGTGCCAAGGTGCGGTCGTGAGCGACGACCACCAGGACCCGGTGCCGGAGCGCCGGGCCGTCCGGGACACGTACCGCAGCCTGCGGATCGCGGTCGTCGCCCTCGTGGCGCTGCTCGCCTCCGCGGTCGTCGCGCAGACCGTCCGGTCGGGCTGCTGGGAGACGTCCGTCAGCGCCTACTACTGGACCGGCGCGCACGACGCGGTCGTGGGCGCCGTCTGCGCGATCGGCGTCTGCCTGCTCGTCTACCGCGGGACGTCGGACCTGGAGAACACCGCGCTGGACGTGGCCGGTGCGCTCGCGCTCGTCGTGGCGTTCACGCCCACCGCGCAGGAGCCGAGCTGCGGGGCCGCCGCCCCGCCCGTCCCGGTGGACGTGCTGCCCGGGGTGCAGGTGGCGGTCACCGCCCTGCTCGTCGCGGGCGCGCTGACGATCCTCGTCCGCCTCGTCGTCCGCCGGCGCGGACCCCTGACCGGGGCCGAGCGCGCCGCCCGGCTCGTCGCCGGCGCCGTCCTCGCGGTTCTCGCCGCCCTGTTCCTCGTCGACGCCGAGCGCTTCGCGACGACGGCGCACGACCTGGCCGCCGTCGGGCTGTTCGTCGCCACGGCCAGCGTCGTGCTGCTGCGCGCGTTCGAGGCACGGGCGGTCTCGGCCCGGTGGGCGGCCGCGTACACGGTCCTCGGCGTCGCGCTGGTCCTCACGCTCGCCGCCGTCGTCGCGCTGCGGGAGCAGGTGCCGACGTGGCGGCACGCCGTGCTCGTCACCGAGGCGGTGCTCGTCGGGCTGTTCGCGGCGTCCTGGCTCCTGCAGACCGTCGAGCTGTGGGGCACCGACGTGCCGCGTCCCGCACGCGCGACGGCCGCCGCCCGGAGCGGGCGGCGGCCGTCGTGACGCGTGAGCCGGGTCAGGCGATGCGGGAGCGGGTCTGCTCCTCGTCGCCGATCTTGTGCACCACGACCGTGTTGGTCGAGCCCACGACGCCGACGGGCGCACCCGCGACGACGACGACGTAGTCGCCCACCTCGGCGAGGCCGTTGGCGCGCAGCGTCTGGTCCACCTGGCTGACCATGACGTCGGTGCTCTCGACCTCGGGCACCTGGTACGTCTGCACGCCCCACGAGAGCGACAGCACGTTGCGCACCGACTCCTCGGGCGTGAACGCGAGCAGCGGGATCGACGCGCGCAGGCGGGACATGCGACGCGCCGAGTCGCCGGACTGCGTGAAGGTCACGAGGTACTTCACCCCGAGGACCTCGCCGATCTCGGCGGCCGCTCGGGTGATCGCACCGCCGCGCGTGGACGGCACGGAGCCGAGCGGGGCGATGCGCTCGCGCCCGAGCTCCTCGGTGCTCTCGATGATGCGGGCCATCGTGCGGACGGCCTCGATCGGGTAGTCGCCGACGCTGGTCTCGCCCGAGAGCATGACCGCGTCCGCGCCGTCGAGCACGGCGTTGGCGCAGTCGGACGCCTCGGCGCGCGTCGGGCGCGGGTTCTGGATCATCGACTCGAGGACCTGCGTCGCGACGATGACGGGCTTGGCGTTGCGACGGGCCAGCTCGACGGCACGCTTCTGCACGAGCGGCACCTGCTCGAGCGGCAGCTCGACGCCGAGGTCGCCACGGGCGACCATGATGCCGTCGAAGGCCTGGACGATCTCCGTGAGGTTCTCGACGGCCTGCGGCTTCTCGATCTTGGCGACGACCGGGACGATCCGGCCCTCCTCCTCCATGATCCGGCGCACGTCGTCGTAGTCGGCCGCGCTGCGGACGAACGACAGCGCGATGATGTCCGCGCCGACGTTGAGGGCCCAGCGCAGGTCCTCCTCGTCCTTCTCGCTCATGGCCGGGACGGACACCGCGACGCCCGGCAGGTTCAGGCCCTTGTTGTTCGACACGGGGCCCGGCACCTCGACGCGCGTGACCACGTCGTTGCCCTCGACGGCGGTGACCCGCACGAGCACCTTGCCGTCGTCGATGAGGATCGGGTCGCCCGGCTTCACGTCGCCCGGCAGGCCCTTGAACGTCGTCGAGACGCGCTCCTTGGTGCCCTCGACGTCGTCCGTCGTGATGGTGAACGTGTCGCCGACGGCGAGCTGGTGCTTGCCCTCCACGAACCGGCCCAGGCGGATCTTCGGGCCCTGGAGGTCGACGAGGACGGCGACCGAGCGACCCGAGGCCTTCGCCGCGGCGCGCACATTGTCGTACACGCGCTTGTGCACCTCGGTGTCACCGTGGCTGCGGTTCAGACGGGCGACGTCCATCCCCGCGTCGACGAGGGCCTGGACCTGCTCGGCCGACTCCGTGGCGGGGCCGATGGTGCAGACGATCTTGGCTCTACGCATGGTTCGAGACTAAGCCTTTCCTGGGGCCGGCCACAGGCCGGACGTCCCGACGCGGGCCGCGCACCAGCAGGTACGCGGCCCGGTTCGGTTCGAGGGGGTGGGATCGGAGGGACGGTGCGGGACGATCCGGTCAGGGACGCAGCGCCACGGTGCTGGCGGTGACCGGGACCGGGAGCTCGGACGTGCCGGACAGGTAGGCGTCGACGGCCGCGGCCGCGGCGCGGCCCTCGGCGATCGCCCACACGACGAGCGACTGCCCCCGGCCGGCGTCGCCGGCCACGAACACGCCGGGGACGTCGGTGGCGAAGTCGTCGCTGCGCGCGACCAGGCCGCGGTCGGTGAGCGCGACGCCGAGCTGGTCGGCGATCCCCTCGGTCTCCGGACCGGTGAAGCCCATCGCGATGAGCACGAGGTCTGCGGGGATGTCGCGCTCGGTGCCGGGCTGCGGCACGCGGCGGCCGTCGGGCAGGTACTCGGTGGTCGCGAGGCGCAGCCGCTGCACGCGCCCGCTCTCGTCGCCCACGAACGCCACGGTGGACGCGAGGTACTCGCGCTCACCGCCCTCCTCGTGCGACGAGGAGACCTCGAACACGACCGGGTCGGTCGGCCACGGCTGGTGCGCGGGGCGCTCCTGCGGCGGGCGCTTGCCGATGGCGAGCGTCGTCACGGACGCCGCGCCCTGGCGCAGCGCCGTGCCGAGGCAGTCCGAGCCGGTGTCGCCGCCGCCGATGATGACGACGTGCTTGCCCTCGGCCGTGATCTGGCCGGGCACGTCCTTGCCGGCGACGACGGCGTTGGCCTGGTGCAGGTAGTCCATCGCCACGTGGACGCCGTCCAGGTCGAGACCCTGCACGGACGGCTGACGCGGGACCGTGGCCCCCGTCGCGACGACGATCGCGTCGTAGCGCGCCTGCAGCTGCGCCCACGTGACGTCCTTGCCGACCTCGACGCCGGCGCGGAAGCGCGTGCCCTCGGCGCGCATCTGCTCGAGGCGACGGTCGATGTGGACCTTCTCGAGCTTGAAGTCCGGCACGCCGTAGCGCAGCAGGCCGCCGATCTCGTCGTCCCGCTCGTACACGGCGACCGTGTGCCCGGCCCGGGTGAGCTGCTGCGCGGCCGCGAGGCCGGCGGGGCCCGAGCCGACGACGGCGACGGTGTGGCCCGTCAGGCGCTGGGGCACCTGCGGCGTCACCAGGCCGCGCGCGAACGCCTCGTCGATGATCGAGACCTCGACGTTCTTGATCGTGACCGGCGGCTGGTTGATGCCGAGCACGCAGCTCGACTCGCACGGCGCCGGGCAGATGCGCCCCGTGAACTCGGGGAAGTTGTTCGTCGCGTGCAGGCGGTCGATGGCGTCGGCCCACTGGCCGCGCCACACCAGGTCGTTCCACTCGGGGATCAGGTTCCCGAGCGGGCAGCCGTTGTGGCAGAACGGGATGCCGCAGTCCATGCAGCGGCCCGCCTGCTCCTTGAGGAACGGCTGGCCCGCCACGAGGTTCGCGTGCACGTCCTTCCAGTCGCGCAGACGCACCTCGACGGGGCGGTTGGGCGGGAGCTCGCGCTCGCGCACCTTCAGGAAGCCGCGGGGGTCAGCCACGGGCCACCTCCAGGATCTGGTCCCACACGCCGGGCGCCGCGGGGTCGAGGCCCTCGGCCTCGGCCTTCGCGAGGGCGCTCCGCACGCGGGCGTACTCGGTGGGCAGCAGGCGCGTGAACCGCGCCCGCGTGCCCGCGGGGTCCTCGAGGAGCTGGGCCGCCACCGGCGAGCCCGTCTCCTCGGCGTGGACGCGCAGCAGGTGCTCGACCAGCGCGGCGTCCTCGTCGTCGAGCGGTGCGAGCGACAGCTCGCCGGCGCGCACCGCCTCGATGTTCACCAGCTCCGGCTGCAGGTCGAGCACGTAGGCCGTGCCGCCCGACATGCCGGCGCCGAAGTTGCGCCCGGTGCTGCCGAGCACGACGACGGTGCCGCCCGTCATGTACTCGCACGCGTGGTCGCCCACGCCCTCCACGACGAGGGTGGCGCCGGAGTTCCGGACGCCGAACCGCTCGCCGACGAGGCCGCGCAGGAAGATCTGCCCGCCCGTCGCGCCGTAGCCGATGACGTTGCCCGCGATGACGTTGTGCTCGCTCGAGAGCACCGAGCGACGGTCGGGACGGATGATGATCCGCCCGCCCGACAGCCCCTTGCCGACGTAGTCGTTGGCGTCGCCGAACAGGCGCAGCGTGATGCCGCGTGGCACGAACGCGCCGAACGACTGCCCGGCGGACCCGGTCAGCGTGACGTCGATCGTGTCGTCGGGCAGCCCGGCGCCGCCGTAGCGCTTGGTGACGTGGTGGCCGAGCATCGTGCCGACCGTGCGGTTGACGTTGCGCACCGGCAGGTCGATGCGGACCGGCTCGGCCCGCTCGAGCGCGTCGCCGGCCAGCGCGATCAGCTGGTTGTCCAGCGCCCGGGACAGCCCGTGGTCCTGCTCCTTCACGTGGTGCAGGGCGGAGCCGGGCTTCGGCTGCGGCACGGCGAGGACCGGGCCCAGGTCGAGGCCGGCGGCCTTCCAGTGGTCGACGGCGTTGCGCGTGTCGAGCAGCTCGACGTGCCCCACGGCCTCCTGCAGGGAGCGGAAGCCGAGCTGCGCGAGCAGCTCGCGCACCTCCTGCGCGACGAACTCGAAGAACGTGACGACGAACTCGGGCTTGCCCGTGAACCGCGCGCGCAGCTCCGGGTTCTGGGTCGCGACGCCGACCGGGCAGGTGTCGAGGTGGCAGACGCGCATCATGACGCAGCCGGAGACCACCAGCGGGGCCGTGGCGAAGCCGAACTCCTCGGCGCCCAGCAGCGCGCCGATGACGACGTCGCGGCCGGTCTTCAGCTGGCCGTCCACCTGCACCACGACGCGGTCGCGCAGGTCGTTCAGGACCAGCGTCTGCTGCGTCTCCGCCAGCCCGATCTCCCACGGCGTGCCCGCGTGCTTGAGCGACGTCAGCGGCGAGGCGCCCGTGCCGCCGTCGTGGCCGGAGATCAGCACGACGTCGGAGTGCGCCTTGGCCACGCCGGCCGCGATCGTCCCGACGCCGAACTCCGACACGAGCTTCGTGTGGATGCGGGCCGACGGGTTCGCGTTCTTGGCGTCGTGGATGAGCTGCGCCAGGTCCTCGATGGAGTAGATGTCGTGGTGCGGCGGCGGCGAGATCAGGCCCACGCCGGGGGTGGAGTGCCGGGTCTTCGCGACCCACGGGTACACCTTGTGCCCGGGCAGCTGGCCGCCCTCGCCGGGCTTGGCGCCCTGCGCGAGCTTGATCTGGATGTCGTCGGCGTTCGTCAGGTACTCGCTCGTCACGCCGAACCGGCCCGACGCGATCTGCTTGATCGCGGACCGCCGCTCCGGGTCGTGCAGGCGCTCGGGGTCCTCGCCCCCCTCGCCCGTGTTCGACTTGCCGCCGAGGCGGTTCATCGCGATCGCGAGCGTCTCGTGCGCCTCCGCCGAGATCGACCCGTACGACATGGCACCGGTCTGAAACCGCTTGACGATCTCGCTCACCGGCTCGACCTCGTCGACCGGCACGGGCGGGCGCACGCCGTCCTTGAACCGCAGCAGCCCGCGCAGCGTCATGAGCCGCTCCGACTGCTCGTCCACGCGCTGCGTGTACTGGCGGAAGACGTCCATCTGCCGCGTGCGCGTCGAGTGCTGCAGGCGGAACACCGTCTCGGGGTCGAACAGGTGCTCCTCGCCGCCCCGGCGCCACTGGTACTCGCCGCCGACGGCGAGCCGCTGGTGGGCCTGGCGGTTGCCGCTCGCCGGGTACGCGTCGGCGTGCCGGGCCGCGACCTCCGCCGCGATGACGTCCAGGCCGATGCCGCCGAGGCGGCTCGTCGTGCCCGTGAAGTACTTCTCGACGAGCGCGTGCGACAGGCCGATCGCCTCGAACACCTGCGCGCCCCGGTAGGACGCGATCGTCGAGATGCCCATCTTGGACATGACCTTGAGGACGCCCTTGCCGAGCGCCTTGATGAGGTTCGCGACGGCCTTCTCCGGCGTGACGCCCGGGAGGAACCCGCTGCGGGCGAGGTCCTCGACGGACTCCATCGCCAGGTACGGGTTCACCGCCGCCGCGCCGTAGCCCACGAGGAGCGCGACGTGGTGGACCTCGCGCACGTCGCCGGCCTCGACGACGAGCGAGATCTGGGTCCGGGTGTGCCGCCGCAGCGTGTGGTGGTGCACCGCCGAGAGCAGCAGCAGCGACGGAATCGGCGCGAGGTCCGCGTCGGAGTTGCGGTCCGACAGCACGAGGAAGCTCACGCCGTCGGCGATCGCGCGGTCGACCTCGGCGAAGATCTCCTCGAGGCGCTTCTCGAGCGCCGCTCCCCCGCCGTCGACCTTGTACAGGCCGCGGATCGTGGTGGAGCGGAACCCGTGCGCGGGCGACTTCGCCACGTGCACGATCTTCGCGAGCTGGTCGTTGTCGATGACCGGGAACGGCAGGGCGAGCTTGCGCGCGTGCTGGGGCCCGTCCACGAGCAGGTTCGGCTCGGGCCCGATCGCGCCGCCGATGGAGGTGACGAGCTCCTCGCGGATCGCGTCGAGCGGCGGGTTGGTGACCTGCGCGAACATCTGCGTGAAGTAGTCGAACAGCAGCCGGGGGCGCTGCGACAGCACGGCGACGGGCGTGTCCGAGCCCATCGCGCCGAGCGGCTCCGCGCCGGCGGCGGCCATCGGCGCGAGGAGGACCTTGAGCTCCTCCTCGGTGTAGCCGAACGCCCGCTGCCGCCGGCGGACCGACGCGCTCGAGTGCGAGACGTGGTCGCGCTCCGGCAGCTGCTCGAGCCGCAGGAGGTTCTCCTCGAGCCACTGGGCGTACGGCCGCTGGGCCGCGAGCTGCGACATGACCTCGGCGTCGGCGACGATCCGGCCCTGGCCCGTGTCCACCAGGAAGAACAGACCCGGCTCCAGGCGGCCCTTGGCGACCACGGTCGCCGGGTCGAGGTCGAGCACGCCGGCCTCGGAGGCGCAGACGACGAGCCCGTCCTCGGTCACCCAGTACCGGCCCGGGCGCAGCCCGTTGCGGTCCTGCATCGAGCCGATGACCGTGCCGTCGGTGAACGTCATGGCGGCCGGGCCGTCCCACGGCTCCATCAGCGTGGAGTGGTACTCGAAAAAGGCCCGCGTGGCGGGGTCCATCTGCGCGTGGTTCTCCCACGGCTCCGGGATCATCATCATCATCGCGTGCGGCAGCGACCGCCCCGCGAGGTGGAGCAGCTCGAGCACCTCGTCGAAGCTGCCCGAGTCGGACCCGCCCGGCGTGCACACGGGCAGCAGCGGCGCGAGGTCGCCCAGCGCCTCCGACGCGAGCATCCCCTCGCGGGCCGCCATCCAGTTGCGGTTGCCGCGCACCGTGTTGATCTCGCCGTTGTGCGCGATCATCCGGAACGGCTGCGCGAGCGGCCACGACGGGAAGGTGTTCGTGGAGAAGCGCGAGTGCACGAGCGCGATCTCGGACGCGTACCGGGGGTCCGACAGGTCCGCGAAGAACGGCTCGAGCTGACCGGGCGTGAGCATGCCCTTGTAGACGAGGGTGCGCGCCGACAGCGACGCGAAGTAGACGCCCGCCTCGCGCTCGGCACGCTTGCGCAGCCGGTACGTGCGGCGGTCGAGCTCGATGCCCGCCAGCTCCCGCGAGGGGTCGGCGACGACGAGCTGCCGGAACGCCGGCATCGACGCGCGCGCCGTGGGGCCGACGAGGTCGGCGGTGACACCGACCTCGCGCCACGCGAGCACGTCGAGCTTCTCCTCCGCCGCGATCGCCTCGACCGCGCGCACGGCGCGCTGCAGGTCCGCCTCCTCGACCGGCAGGAACGCCATGCCGATGGCGTAGTGCCCGGGCGGCGGGAGCTCGGCGTCGACGACGTCGCGCAGGAACGCGTCGGGGATCTGCGTCAGGATGCCGGCCCCGTCGCCGCTGTCCTCCTCGGCCCCGACCGCTCCGCGGTGGTCCAGGTTGAGCAGCGCCGTCAGACCGGCGTCCACGATGTCGCGGCCCGGTGTGCCGCGCAGGGTGGCGACCCACGCGAACCCGCAGGCGTCGTGCTCGGCGGCCGGGTCGTACAGGGTGTGCGGGGACGGCCCCACGGGGGCGTCGGGGCTCACGGGCGACGTGGACATCAGCACCGTCCTCACAGTCCCCGGGGCCGGGGCATCGCAACAACAGGGGGGGGTACAGGGACGTCGTCGGCCCGGTGTGCAGGCGACTATACGACCCGTGGGAACGGGCGCGGCACCGCCTGGGGAGGCCGGACGGCGTCCGGCCCCGGTCAGCGTGCGGGCGCGGAGGCGTCCGCCTCGTCGTCCTGCGTCGTGGGGGGTGTGCGCAGGAGGGTCGTGTCACGTCCAGGATGCCGACGGCCGACCACGACGAACGCTACCAGCGCGACGATCCCGACGATGACGGACGTCCAGACGTTGAGGCGCAGACCCAGCACCGTCTCCGCCGGGTCGATCCGCAGCAGCTCGATCCACAGGCGTCCGGCCGTGTAGAGGACGACGTAGAGCCAGAAGACCCGGCCGTGGCCGAGGCGGTACCGCCGGTCGAGCCAGATCAGGAGCGCCGCGGCCGCCAGGTTCCACACCAGCTCGTACAGGAACGTCGGGTGGAACAGGGTGCCGGCCTCGAAGCCCGGCGGCAGGTGCGCGTCGTCGATCTGCAGCCCCCACGGGAGCGTCGTCGGCCCGCCGAACAGCTCCTGGTTGAACCAGTTGCCCAGCCGCCCGATCGCCTGGGCGACCAGCAGCCCGGGCGCGAGCGCGTCCGCGAACGGCGCCAGCCGCACCCCGTGCCGCCGGCAGCCGATCCACGCGCCGACCGCGCCGAACGCGACGGCACCCCAGATGCCCAGCCCGCCCTCCCAGATGTACAGGGCGCGCACGGGGTCGCCCCCGGGGCCGAAGTACGCGTCCGGGGAGCTGAGCACGTGGTAGATCCGACCGCCGACGATGCCGAACGGGACCGCCCAGTAGGTGATGTCGAGCACCGTCTCCGGGTCGCCGCCGCGCTCCGCCCACCGACGGCGGGTCAGCACGGCGGCGGCGACGATGCCGAGCAGGATCGCGAACGCGTACGCCCGCAGCGGGAACGGCCCGAGGTGCCACACGCTCTGCGACGGGCTGGGGATGCCCGCGGCGAGCACCTGCCCGGCGAGGATCACCGTCCCGACCTGTCGGCCGAGCGCACGCCGTCGGCCAGCCCCGCCACGACGCGCTGCAGCGCGTCGATGCCGGCGGTCTCGTCCGGGGCGTCCAGCAGCGCACGCACGAACGCGGACCCGACGATGACGCCGTCGGCGTACCCCGCCACCTGCGCGGCCTGCTCCGGGCGCGACACGCCCAGCCCCACGCAGACGCGCTCGGCACCGGCGGCCCGCGTGTCGGCGACGAGCTGCTGCGCCCGCTCGCCGACCGTGGCCCGCTCCCCCGTCACGCCCATCGTCGACGCCGCGTAGACGAACCCGCGGCTCGCGGCGCTCGTCGAGGCGAGGCGCTCGGGCGTCGAGGACGGGGCGACGAGGAACACCCGGTCGAGCCCGTGCGCGTCCGCGGCCGCGAGCCAGTCGCCGGCCTCGTCGGGGATCAGGTCCGGCGTGATGAGCCCGGCACCGCCCGCGGCGGCCAGGTCGCGCGCGTAGGCGTCGACGCCGTACCGCAGCACGAGGTTCCAGTACGTCATGACCAGGACCGGCGCGCCCGTGCCGGCGACCTGCTCGACCGCGACGAGGGTGTCCTTGACGCGCGTGCCACCCGCGAGAGCGGCGTCCGCCGCACGCTGGATCACCGGCCCGTCCATGACGGGGTCGGTGTAGGGCATCCCGAGCTCGACGACGTCGGCACCCGCCTCGACCATCGCGCGCGCGGCGCGGACCGACCCGGGGACCGTCGGGAAGCCGACGGGCAGGTAGCCCACGAGCGCGGCGCGGGGCGACGGGCCGGCGGCGAGCGCGTCGAGCCGCTCGGCCGTGCGCGACCGGACCTGCGTCGTGCTCACAGCTGCTCCCCCTCGTCGGCCTTCACCACGGGCTCGTCCTCGATGAGCCCGAACCACGCCGCGGCGGTGGCCACGTCCTTGTCCCCGCGCCCCGAGAGGTTCACGAGCAGGACCGCCTCGCGGCCGTCGCGCGCCCACTCCTGCGCCTGCGGGCCGAGCGCGATCGCGCCCGCGAGGGCGTGCGCGGACTCGATGGCGGGGATGATCCCCTCCGTCCGGCACAGCAGCTCGAACGCCTGCATCGCCTCGACGTCCGTGACCGGCCGGTACTGCGCGCGGCCGATGTCGTGCAGCCACGCGTGCTCGGGACCCACGCTGGGGTAGTCCAGGCCGGCCGACACGGAGTGGCTCGGCAGGGTCTGCCCGTCCTCGTCCTGCAGCAGGTAGCTGCGGGCACCGTGCAGGACGCCCGGCACACCGCCGGAGAAGCGGGCCGAGTGGCGACCCGACGAGACGCCCTCGCCGCCGGCCTCGAAGCCGAACAGCCGGACGTCGGGGTCGTCGAGGAAGGCGTTGAAGATGCCCATGGCGTTGGACCCGCCGCCGACGCACGCGGCGACCGCGTCGGGCAGGCGGCCGATCTCCTCGAGGAGCTGCGCACGCGCCTCCTCACCGATGACCTTGTGGAAGTCGCGGACCATCTCCGGGAACGGGTGCGGCCCGGTGACGGTGCCGAGGAGGTAGTGCGTCGTGTCGACGTTCGCGACCCAGTCCCGCAGCGCCTCGTTGATGGCGTCCTTCAGGGTCCGCGAGCCGATCGTGACCGGCACGACCTCCGCGCCGAGCAGCCGCATGCGGGCGACGTTCAGCGCCTGCCGCTGCGTGTCCTCCTCGCCCATGTACACGGTGCAGTCGAGGTCGAGCAGCGCGCAGGCCGTCGCCGTCGCGACGCCGTGCTGGCCCGCGCCGGTCTCGGCGATCACGCGCGTCTTGCCCATGCGCTTGACGAGGAGCGCCTGCCCCAGGACGTTGTTGATCTTGTGGGAGCCCGTGTGGTTCAGGTCCTCCCGCTTGAGGAACACCCGGACGTTCTCGCCCACGTGCCGCGCGAAGCGCCGCACCTCGGTGAGCGGGCTCGGCCGCCCCGTGTACGTGCGGTGCAGCCGCTCGAGCTCGTCGGCGAACGTCGGGTCGGCGAGGGCCTTGTGGTACTCGGTGTCGAGCTCGTCCAGGGCGGCGATCAGGGCCTCCGGGACGAAGCGCCCGCCGAAGTCGCCGAAGTAGGGCCCGGCCTGGGTGCCGAGCGCACCGCCCGACGCGAGGACCTCCCGCATGCTCCGGCTCACCTGCGACCGTCCGGTGGCGCTCACTGCCGCACCGCCCGCAGCGAGGGGTGGGCACCGGCGGCGACGAGGTCGGCCACCGACTGCCGGGGGGCGTCGTCCGTGACGAGCGCCTCGCCCACGAGCACGACGTCCGCACCGGCCCGGGCGTAGTCCATGACGTCGTGCGGGCCGCGCACGCCCGACTCGGCCACCTTGACCACGTCCGACGGGATGGCCGGCGCCACCCGGGAGAAGGTCGTCCGGTCGACGTCCAGCGTCTTCAGGTCGCGGGCGTTGACACCGATGACGCGGGCGCCGGCGTCGACCGCCCGTGCGACCTCCTCGGTGTCGTGCACCTCGACGAGTGCCGTCATCCCGAGCGAGTGCACGCGCTCGACGAGCGACTCCAGCACCGTCTGCTCGAGCGCCGCCACGATGAGGAGCACGAGGTCGGCGCCGTGTGCCCGGGCCTCCCACACCTGGTAGGGCGAGACGACGAAGTCCTTGCGCAGCACGGGGATGTCGACCCGGGCGCGCACGGCGTCGAGGTCGTCGAGGGACCCGTTGAAGCGCCGGCGCTCGGTCAGCACCGAGATCGCGACGGCGCCGCCCTTCTCGTACTCGGCGGCGAGGGCCGCGGGGTCGCTGATGGTCGCGAGGGTGCCCTTGCTCGGGCTCGACCGCTTCACCTCGGCGATGACGGTGACCGCGTCGTCCGCCTTCAGGCGCCCGAGGCAGTGGATCGCCGACTCGCGCCGTGCGGCGCGCTCCTTCAGCTCGGCCAGCGGCGTCGCCGCCTCGCGGCCGGCGAGGTCCTCCCGGACCCCCGCGACGATGTCGTCCAGCACGGTCATCGGCGGCTCATCCCCTTCGCCCGGTCGGTACGGCGGCCCGTCCCCTGCCTTCCGGCGCCGGCTGCCAACGGGTCATGGTAGACGTGCGCTGGGCCACATCGGTCCACGGCCCGGTCCGTGGGACCCGGCCGCCCGCGCTCAGTACCCGCCGCCCGACACCGCCGCCGACCAGGGCAGCGCGAAACCCAGGACCACCAGCGGGACCAGGAACGACAGCACGACCAGGACGGTCATCACGACGCCGAGCCCGATGGCGACCCACCCCGAGATCACCCCGGCGAGGGCCACGCCGTCGTTGTTGGCCTCGCCGCGTGCGACCGCGCCACGCGCCCGGAGCCCCAGGATCACGGCCGGGATGCCGGTGAGGAACCCGCACGCGAGGACGATGCCGGCCACGCCCAGCACGAGCGACCAGACGCCCAGGTCGTTGCGCGGCCAGTAGCCGGGGCCGGCGTAGGACGGCGCCCCGACCGGCACGGGTCCCGGCGGCGGGTACGCGCCGGCCGCACCCGGCGGGTACGCACCGGCCGCGCCCGGCGGCGGGTACGCGCCGGCCGCGCCCGGCGGCGGGACCTGCGGACCGGGCGCCGACCACCCGGCACCCGGCGCGCCGGCGTGAGCCGACGCGCCCGCGGAGCCGGGGTGAGCCGAGGTGCCCGCGCCGCCGGCGGGACGTGCGCCCGCGGAGGCGTCCGCCGAGGGCGAGGCCGGAGGCGGCCCGTACGGCGCCTCCTGGCCGTAGGCGGGGCGGGACGGGTCGCTGGGACGGGGCTCGGTCATCGGGTCTCTCCTCCGGCGGGACGGCGGGACGTCAGGGCAGGGGTGCGGGCCCGAGGTAGGGCGTCAGCGCCGGCACGTTGCGCAGGACGGCGAACAGCAGCACCACGACCAGCAGGGTCCAGGCGAGCCACGCGGGCGGCACCCCCGAGGGCAGGCCGCGCCAGCGCCGTCGGGTCCACGACGCCCACGCGAGGACGAGCAGCGGTACGACGAGGACCCACAACGGGTTCGCCTGCCACGCCCCCGCCAGGTCCCCCGTCACCAGGTCGTGCGTGGCGCGCAGCCCGCCGCAGCCGGGACAGCTGACGCCGAGCAGGAGCACCGAGGGGCAGATGCCGTACGACAGCGGCTGGTACGGCGAGCGCACCGCGAGCAGCACCGCGGCCGAGGCGGCGACGCCGGCGACCGCGAGGGGCACGAGCGCGCCCCGGAGTCCCGCGCGGGGGCGGGACTCCGGGGCGCGCACGGCGGAGCTCACGAGGGTCAGGGCGTCTGGAGCTGCTGCTGACGCTCGATCTCGTCCTGGAAGTACTCCATGAAGCCGTCCCAGCCGCCGTACTCGCTCATCGTGGCCGCGAAGCTGATGAGGAAGTACAGGCCGATGACGAGACCGATCGCGCCGAGGATGATGCCGGCCAGCGACATGCCGCGGTTCGTGGCCTCGCCGCGGGCGGCGGCGCCGCGGCCGAGGAAGCCGAGGATGACGGCCGGGATGCCGGGCAGCCAGCCGACGCAGCAGAGCACGATCGACAGGATGCCGAGCACGAGCGACCAGATGCCCAGGGCGTTCCGGCGGTTCGAGCCCGCGGCGGGCTGGTCCCCCCAGCCCTGCTGCGGCGTGCCGTAGCCGCCGGACTGCCCGTAGGCCGGCGCCTGGCCGTACGCGGGCGCCTGCCCGTACGACGGCGCCTCGCCGCCGGCCGGCTCGCCGCCGGTCGGCTGCCCGTAGGCCGGGGGCTGGCCGTAGGCCGGCGCCGCCGGGGTGTCCGGGCTCGTCCCCGCGGGGTAGCGGGGCGCCTCGCCACCGGAGGACACGGGCCCGGCGCCACCGGGCGCGGCCTGTGCGTCACCGGCGCCCGTGGCACGGGGCTCGTCGTCGGGGGCGTACGGGTCGCGCGGATCGTTCGGGCTCGACATCCAGCTCTCCCTGCGTCAGGAGGCGTGCGGGGGCACGCCTGCGTCGGACCGACGGGCGCTCGCCCGTCCGGTCGGGTCAGTGACCGCCGCGGCGCTGCTCCCGGGCACGCGTCGCGGCGCCGCCCTGGCCGTGGCCCAGCACCTGCAGGACCTTGCCGAGGACGACCCCGAGCACGATGACGCCGAGGCCGACCCAGAAGAGCCAGCCGAGCGCGAGGGCGACCCCGAGCGCCGCGACGACCGCGCCGAGGACGACCGTCCACGTCGTGGTCCAGGCGGCGACGGTCTTGCCGTGGTTGGTCGGCGGGGTGGCCGGCGGCAGGTGCACCGTCTCCGTCGTGGTGGGGTGCTGTGTGCGGTGGGCCAGGGAGTGGTCGGCCATCGATACGTCCTTCGTGCTCGGTTCTCGTCCACCCTAGCCGAGACGGCGGGGGTGCACGCGCTGGTCACAGGGGGTCGGGGTGCGTCGGCGCCGGACGCCGACCGCGGTCAGGTGGGGTCGTCGCCGCGACTCAGCGCGTCCCAGTCGTCGCGCCCGTCCCCGGGGTCGGGGCGGGCGGCGCGCGAGGTCGCGCCGGGCACCTCGTGCCGGCGGGAGCGCTGCGACCACGGCCCGGGCGCCCGCGACAGGGCGAGCCCGAGCAGCACGACGAGCACGCCGACGGCCGTCGCGAGCCACGGCAGGAGCCCGGCGCCGGCGTCCGGCGCGGCCGGGTCGACCCCGGTGCGCTCCGCCACCGCGTTCGCGGCGGCCGCCGCGGGGTCGCGCAGCACGGCGAGGGCCGCCGCCGCGACCAGCGCGCCGCACCCGGCCACGACGAGGCCGACGACGACGCGGCCGACGCGCCCGACCAGCGCGAGCGCCGCCGACGACGCGAGCAGCGCCAGGGCGGCGGCCACCACCTGCGGCGCGACGCGCGAGCCCGCCACGGCCACGGCGACCTCGCCCTCCAGGGCGGTGGACACGTGCGCCGTCACCCACGTGGGCAGGGTGGACGCGCCCGTCACCGCCGCGGCGAGGACGACGAGGGCGGCCCACCGCCCCCGGCGCGGCCCGGGCGGGGCCGCCCCGGGCGCAGCCGTCACGGTGCGTCGCGGCGCAGGCGGGCGGCGATCTGCACCGCCCGCACGGCCGCGGCCGCCTTGTTGCGCGACTCCGCGTACTCGTCGGCCGGTACCGAGTCCGCCACGATGCCCCCGCCCGCCTGGACGCTCGCGCGTCCGTCGCGCAGCAGCGCCGTGCGGATGGCGATCGCCATGTCCATGTCGCCGGCGAAGTCGAAGTACCCCACCGTGCCGCCGTAGACGCCGCGGCGGGCCGGCTCGATCTCGTCGATCAGCGCGATGGCGCGCGGCTTCGGCGCCCCCGAGAGCGTCCCGGCCGGGAACGTCGCGACGAGCGTCTGCAGGGCCGTCGCGCCCTGCCGCAGCCGGCCGACGACGGTCGAGCAGATGTGCATGATGTGGGAGAAGCGCCTGACCGCCATGAAGTCGACGACCTCGACGCTCGTCGGCTCGCACACCTTCACCAGGTCGTTGCGGGAGAGGTCCACCAGCATGATGTGCTCGGCCCGCTCCTTGGGGTCGGCGAGCACCTCGTCCTGCAGCGCCCGGTCCTCCTCCGGCGTGGCGCCGCGGGGACGCGAGCCGGCGATCGGGAACGTCGTGACGTGCCCCTCGGTGACCTTGACGAGTGTCTCGGGGCTCGACCCGACGACCGCGAAGTCGCGGCCCTCGGCGTCCTGCAGCGCGAGCAGGTACATGTACGGGCTCGGGTTGATCGTCCGCAGCACCCGGTACACGTCGAGCGGCTCGGCCGGGCAGTCCAGGTCGAGGCGCTGGGACAGGACGACCTGGAACACCTCGCCGTCGCGGATCGCCTCCTGGCCGCGGCGCACCGCGTCCTCGAACTCCTGACGGGTCGAGCGGAACTCCAGCTCCGGCTCGGGCAGCGCGGCGTCGAGCACCGACGTCGCCGGCGGGGCCGGGCGGCGCAGCGCGTCCTGCATGGCGTCCAGGCGCGCCACCGCGTCCGCGTACGCCTCGTCGACCCGCTCGTCCGTCGCGTCGAAGTTGATCGCGTTGGCCACCAGCCACACGGAGCCCTCGGCGTGGTCGACGGCGGCCAGGTCGGTCGCGAGCAGCAGGCTGACCTCCGGGACGCCCAGCTCCTCCGGTGCCCGCGCGGGCAGCGTCGGCTCCCACTGCCGCACGACGTCCCAGCCCAGCATGCCGACGAGACCGCCGGTGAGCGGCGGCAGACCGGGCACCGACGGGGTGCGCAGCACGTCGAGCGTACGCCCCAGCACGTCCAGCACCCGGCCCTGCGTGGGCACGCCCACCGGCACGTCACCGGTCCAGGCGGCGTGCCCGTCGCGCACCGTGAGGGTCGCCCGGGACGAGACGCCCACGAACGACCAGCGCCCCCACGTGCCGTCGGACTCCGCGGACTCGAGCACGAACGTGCCGGGCCGCCCTGCGGCGAGCGTGCGGTACAGGCCCACCGGGGTGACGTCGTCCGCGAGGAGACGGCGCACCACGGGGATCACCCGCCGCGTCGGCGCCAGCTCCCGGAACTCCTCGAGCGACGGCCACGTGGTGCCCCAGGGCAGGTCCGTGGCGGTCGCACGGGGTGCGGCGGTGACGGACGGCTGGGTCACGGGGTGTCTCCTCGCTCGGGCTCGGCCGGCGCCTGCGGGTCGGCCTCGGTCGGGACGGTGACGGGCAGCGGGCCGCCCGCCTCGAAGCACGTGCGGGTGCCCGTGTGGCAGGCCGCACCCACCTGGTCGACGGTGACGAGCAGGGCGTCGCCGTCGCAGTCGAGCGCGACCGAGCGCACGTGCTGCACGTGGCCGGAGGTGTCGCCCTTGCGCCAGTACTCCTGCCGGGACCGGCTCCAGAAGGTGACGCGGCCCGTCGTCAGCGTGCGGTGCAGCGCCTCGTCGTCCATCCACCCGAGCATGAGCACGTCACGCGTGTCGTGCTGCTGCACGATCGCCGCGACCAGGCCCGACGCGTCGCGGCGCAGGCGCGCGGCGATCGCGGGGTCGAGGCCGCTCGGGCGGGGGCTCGGGGTGGTCGGGGAGACGTCGACGGGCACCGGACGATCCTGCCACGCCGCGCCGTGGACCCGGCGTGGCCGTCCGTCGTGCTCAGCGCGTCTGCGCGACCCAGGCCGCGTGCATCGCGGCGTAGTGCCCACCCGCGGCGGCCAGGGTCGTGTGGTCGCCCACCTCGACCACCTCGCCGGCGTGGACGACCACGACGAGGTCCGCGGCCTCGGCGGTGGACAGGCGGTGCGCGATCGTCAGCGTGGTGCGCCCGCGGGCGAGCTCGCGCAGGGCGCGCGCGATGCGCACCTCGGCGACCGGGTCGACCGCCGACGTCGCCTCGTCGAGCAGCAGCAGGTCGCCGTCGGCCAGCCGGGCCCGGGCGAGCGCCACGAGCTGGCGCTCCCCCGCCGACAGCAGCTCGCCGCGCTGCCCGACGGGCGTGCCCAGGCCCTGCGGCAGCTCGTCGACCCACGTGTCCAGGCCGAGCTCGGCCACCGCCTCCCGCACGCGCTCCTCGGCGTCCGGGCCGGGCGCGCGCAGGCCGTGAGCGATGTTCTCGGCGATCGTGCCGTCGAACAGGAAGCCCTCCTGCGGCACGAGCACGACGCGGTGGCGCAGGTCCGCACCGCGCACCTCCCGCAGGTCGACGCCGTCGAGGCGGACCGTGCCGGTGGTCGGGTCCATGAACCGCGCGACGAGCTTCGCGAGCGTCGTCTTGCCCGACCCCGTGGCGCCCACCACGGCCACGCCGGTGCCGGCCGGGATGTCCAGCGACACGTCGCGCAGGACCGGGGGCCCGTCGGGGTAGGCGTAGCCGACCCCCTCGAAGGACAGCGCTGCGGGGCCGCGCGGGCTCGGGCGGCCCTCCTCGCCCGGGTCGGGCACGTCCACCGCCGTCTCGAGCACGCCGAGCACCCGGCGCCAGCCGGCGACGGCGTTCTGCAGCTCGTTGAGGATCTCCGTGGCCATCTGCACCGGCCCCGTGAACAGCTGCACGAGGAACAGGAACGCGAGGACCCGGCCGATGCTCAGCTCCCCCAGCGCCCCCAGCCAGGTGCCCGCGACGACCACCGCGGCGAGCACCAGGTTGGCGGTGAGGACCCCGGAGGAGAACACGACGGCGACCAGGCTCTGGGCCTTCACCATCGCGTCGCGCGTCGCGCGGACCGCGGCGTCGATGCGCCGCTGGGTGCGTGCCGCGACGCCGTACGCCCGGATCGTCTCGGCGCCCACGACCGCCTCGGACACCGCGCCGAGCATGGCGCCGTACCGCTCGCGCACGCGCCCGTAGCGCGCGTTCACGCCCTTCTGCATGCGCGGCAGGACGACGAGCAGGGGCACGAAGCACACCCACACCAGGAGCGTGAGCTGCCAGGAGTAGACCGCCATCAGCGCGGTCGCGACCAGGATCTGCAGCAGCGAGACGAGCAGCATGATGCCGCCCCACTGCACGAACATCGAGATCGTGTCGACGTCGGACGTCACGCGCGACACCAGCGACCCGCGCCGCTCGCTGCCCTGCGTGAGGACCGACAGGTCGTGCACGTGCCGGAACGCGCGCGTGCGCAGCGTCAGCAGGCCGCTCTCGCTCGAGCGGAACAGCCGGACGTTGACCGCCGCGGAGCACGCCGCGCCGAGCAGCAGCCCGGTCGCGGCGAGGCCGACGAGCGTCGCCACGCGCCCGACGTCCGGCCCGGCGGGGGCGAGGATGCCCGTGTCGACCGTCTGCTGCACGGTCGCGGGGACGAGCACGCGGGCCAGTGCCGCCAGCAGGGCCAGCCCGACGGTGACGACCAGCCCGTCGAGCAGCTCGGGCGAGACCTGGACCCCACGACGCAGGGTCGCCAGCACGCCCAGCGTGCTCGCGGGCGCCATACGGGCGTCCGCGCGCGCCGACGCCTGCGGTGCCGTGCCGCTCATCGCCGCCCTCCTCGCGCGCCCGCGTCCTCGAGCCCGTCCTCCAGCCCGTCGTCGTCCGACGGCTCGCCCGGCGGCGACGGGTCGTCCCCGTCCGCCTCGGCGGCGCGCACGTCGGCGCGCTCCCGCCGCCGCCGCGCCGACTCCTGCTCGTACGCCGTCGCGAGCTCCGCGTACCCGGGGTCGCGCGCGACGAGCTCCGCGTGCGGCCCGCGGTCCACGACGCGGCCCGCGTCCAGGTGCAGCACCTCGTCCGCGAGCAGGACGGACGACATGCGGTACGCGACGAGCAGCACCGTCGGGACCTGCGCGTCGTCCTCCGCGCGCAGACCCGTGAGGATCGCCCGCTCGACCCGCGGGTCGACCGCGGACGTGGCGTCGTCCAGGACGAGCACGCGCGGGCGGCGCACGAGCGCCCGGGCCAGGGCCAGCCGCTGGCGCTGGCCGCCGGACAGGTTCGCGCCGCGCTCGCCCAGCGGCGCGTCGAGGCCGCCCGGCAGCGCGCGCACGACGTCGTCGACGTGCGCGGTGCGCAGCGCGGCCCACACCTCCTCGTCGGAGGGGGCCGCGGGGTCGTCCGGGTCGGCCAGCGTGACGTTCCCCCGCACCGTGTCCTCGAACACGAACGTCGACTGGCTGACGTACGCGACCTGCTCGGCCAGGTCCGCCGCCGCGAGCGTGCGCACGTCCCGGCCGTCCACCTCGACGACGCCCGCCGAGGGGTCCGCCAGGCGGGGCACGAGACCCACCAGGGTCGACTTGCCCGAGCCGGTGGGGCCGACGACCGCGAGCGTGCGCCCGGCCGGCACGTGCAGGTCGACGCCGTGCAGCAGCTCCGCCTCGCCGTCGGCGGTCGGCACGCGCAGGCTCACCCCGCGCATCCGCACGTCTGCCCCGCCCGCGCCGCGGGGCAGACGCACGCCCTCGTCCGCGGGCGCGCCCCGGGCGTCGAGCACGCGGGCGATGCGGTCGTGGCCGACGAGCCCGCGCGGCAGCTCGCCGAGCACCCAGCCGAACGCCCGCACCGGCACCGCGAGCAGCGTCAGCAGGTAGGCGGCGCCCACGACGTCGCCCGTGCCGATCGCCCCCGAGGCGACGCGCTGCGTGCCCACCAGCAGCACGAGCAGCGTCCCGAGGTTCGGCAGCAGGTCGATCACCGGGTCGAACACGGCACGCACCACGCCGACCCGTACGTTCGCGTCCCGCAGCGCGCGGGCCCGGTCCCCGAAGCGCGCCTCCTCGCGGTCCTCGGTGCCCAGCGACTTGACGAGCGAGGCCGCCTCGAAGCTCTCGTGCGCGATGTCCGCGACCTCCGCGCGCAGCTGCTGCGCGCGCGTGATCGCCGGCGTCATGCGGCGCTGGAAGACGAGGTTGGCCACCACGGCGAGCGGCAGGACCACGAGCGCCGCCAGCGCGAGCCACACGTCCGTGCGCAGCAGCGCGCCGGCCGCGACGCCCAGCATGACGACGACGCCGAGCGCGAACGGCAGCGGGTTGAACACGCCGGTCGCGGCCTCGACGTCCGACCCGGCGTTCGAGAGCAGCTGGCCGGTCGGGTGGCGACGGTGCCAGGACATCGGCAGGCGCAGGTACTGGCGCGTCACGGCACGGCGGTGGTCCGCCTGCAGGTCGGCCACGCCGATGCCGGCGAAGATGCGCCGGCCGGCGACGGCGACGGCGAGCGTGACGGCCACGAGGACCATGACGAGGCCCGCCACGCCGATCCGCCCGCGCGCCTGCTCGGACCCCTCGATCGCCGGGACGACGACCGCGTCCGTGGCCCAGGCGAGGACCCGGCTGACCGCGACCGTCGTCGCGCCGAACACGGCCGACGTGGCGACCGCCAGGACGTAGGTGCGCGGCTGCGACCGCATGCCGCGCCACACCAGGGCCGCCGACCTGCGCAGGGCCGACCCCTGGAGCGCCGCGGACGTCGACGGGGCGCTGCTGGGCACGGCGGTCTCACACTCCTGCAGGACGGGGGTCCGGTCATCCTCTCACGCGGCCACGGCTGCCCCCCGCGGGCCCGGGCGTGGCACGATCCGTGGCATGACCTGGCACGAGACCGAGCGGGCATGGCTGGCCGACACCCTGCGGGCCACCGCGTTCGACGCCCCGACGCTGTGCGCCGGGTGGCAGGCCCGGCACCTCGCCGCGCACCTCGTGCTGCGGGAGAAGGCGCCGCGCGCCGGTGTCGGCGTGGTCGGCACCGCGGCCACCCGCGGTCCGGAGGCGGCCGTGCAGCGGCTCGCGGAGGACGTGCACGACGCCGTGTCGTACGCCGCGCTCGTCGACGCCTTCGCCGCACGCCCCGCCCGCTGGAGCCCGCTGTCGTGGGCCGGTGACGCCGTCAACGCCTCCGAGTACTTCATCCACACCGAGGACCTGAGGCGCGGCGCAGGTGCCGTGCCGCCGCGGGACCTGCCCGACGGGTTGCGCGAGCTGCTGTGGCGTCAGCTCCTGCGGATGGCGCCCGTCCGCCTGCGCCGCCTCGGCCCCGGGCTGGTCCTGGTGCGGCCCGACGGCGTCCGCTCCGCCGTGCACCGGGCCCGCGCCGGGCACGGGACGGTGGTGGCGCGCGGCGACGTCGGTGAGCTCGTGCTCGCGGTCTCGGGCCGCCTGCAGGCGGCCGACGTGCGACTGGAGGGCTCCGACGCGGACGTGGCGGCGGTGCGGGAGATGCTCACCGGTCCGTGAGACCCGGCGCCCGTCGCCGCGACGCGCTCAGCGGACCTCGACGCCCGCCGCCCGCAGCGCGTCCTTGACCTGACCGACGGTCAGGGTGCCGAAGTGGAAGACGCTGGCCGCGAGGACCGCGTCGACGCCGGTGCGCGCGACCTCGACGAAGTGCTCCGCCGTCCCGGCCCCGCCCGACGCGATGAGCGGCACCGGCACCACGGCACGCACGTCGCGGATCATCTCCAGGTCGAAGCCGGAGGTCGTGCCGTCGGCGTCCATGGAGTTGAGCAGGACCTCGCCGACGCCGAGCTCGACCGCCCGCCGTGCCCACCCGACGGCGTCGATGCCCGTGCCGCGCCGGCCGCCGTGCGTCGTCACCTCGTACCCCGAGTCGGTGCGGGTCTCGCCCGTCACGCGGCGCGCGTCGACGGACAGCACCAGCACCTGGGACCCGAACCGCTCCGCGATCTCCGTGATCAGCTCCGGCCGGGCGATGGCCGCGGTGTTCACGCCGACCTTGTCCGCGCCGGCGCGCAGGAGCCGGTCGACGTCGTCCGCGGAACGCACGCCGCCGCCCACCGTGAGCGGGACGAACACCTCCTCGGCGGTGCGGCGCACGACGTCGTAGGTCGTCGAGCGGTCCGACGAGGACGCGGAGACGTCGAGGAACGTGATCTCGTCGGCGCCCTCCGCGTCGTAGCGGCGCGCGAGCTCGACGGGGTCGCCCGCGTCCCGCAGGTTCTCGAAGTTCACGCCCTTGACGACGCGGCCCGCGTCGACGTCCAGGCAGGGGATCACCCGCAGGGCCAGGCTCATCGGGCCACCTCCGCCGGCGCACCGGTCGCCAGGATGTCGATCACGAACACGACGGTCTGCCCCGCCAGCTCCTCCGCGTCCGTCACGCCGAGCGGGTAGGTGGGCGGGACGACCAGCATCACCTGGCTGCCCGCGGGCTGGTCCACCAGCCCCTCGGCCCACGCCTGCACGTCGGACAGCAGGAAGGACACGGGCAGGACCCGTTCCCAGGACGCGTCGAACAGCTCGCCCGTGTCCCACGCGAACCCGCTGTAGTGGACCGTGATGACGTCGCCCTCTGCGACCTGCGCGCCCGTGCCCCGCACGAGCGGCTGCACGACGAGGTCCGCGGGCGGCGGCGTCCCCGTCGGGGTGATGCTGGGCGAGCCGTCCTCCGCGAGGGCGACCGCGGGGAGCGTCGGGTTCGGTGCGACCGGCTCGCCCACCGCCCGGGTCGGCAGCACGTCGAGCACGGTGACGGTCGGGTAGTCGGCGCCCTGCCCGGCGGGCGCGACCTGCAGGATGCGTGCGCCCACCCGCTGGCCCCGCAACGTCTCGTACAGGTCGGTGCCGAGGTCCTCCTCGGTGAGGGGACGCGGCGTCGGGCTCGTCGAGTAGCTCTCCTTGACCAGGCTCGCGTCCGTCGCGTTCTCGAGCCAGAAGTCGATGAGCACGGGCGCACCCTCGACGAGCTCGGCGCCCGTGCCGGGCCACACCGTCTCCCGGTACGTCTCGTCGACCGTCAGGGGGGTCAGGTAGGTCACCGTCGGCGCCGCGCCCGGCTCGCCGGTGACGGTGACCTCCGGGTCCGTCGTCGTCGGTGTGCTGCCGCACGCCGCGAGCAGCAGCGCCAGGACGGCCAGGAGCGCCACCCGGCGGGCAGCCGGCACTCGCGCCACGTCGTGTCCTCTCGATCCGTTCCGCTCCCCCGGGCGCGCGGGCGCGACCGGGGCGCGCACACGCCGGGGCGGTGCGCGGGCTCACTGTACGTGCCGGTGGAGGTGGCGCAGGACCCGCCCTCACCGGCGTCGGGTCACATGGACTCGATGAGGCGGTCCACCCGCTCGTCGACGCTGCGGAACGGGTCCTTGCACAGCACCGTGCGCTGCGCCTGGTCGTTCAGCTTCAGGTGCACCCAGTCCACGGTGTAGTCCCGGCGTGCGTCCTGCGCCGCGCGGACGAAGTCGCCGCGCAGCTTCGCGCGCGTCGTCTGGGGCGGGACGGCCGTCGCCTCGAACACGTCGAGGTCGGTCGTGACCCGCTCGACCAGACCCCGCGCCGCGAGCAGGTTGTACAGGCCCTCGCTGCGCGAGATGTCGTGGTACGCCAGGTCGAGGCGCTGGACCCGGACGTCCGACAGCGCCAGGTCGTGCTTCGCGCGGTACCGCTCGATCATGGACCACTTGATCGCCCAGTCGAGCTCCCGGTCGACCAGGGACAGGTCGCCCGTCCGCAGGGCCCGCAGCCCCCGCTCCCACAGGTCGAGCACCTGCTTCGTCTCCGGGGACGGACCCACCTCGGCGTCGACGAGCTCCGACACGCGCGCGAGGTACTCCTCCTGCAGGTCGATCGCCGTCACGGTGCGGCCGGACGCGAGCGTGATCGGCTGCTGCCCGCTCATGTCGTGGCTGATCTCGCGGATGGCACGGATCGGGTTCTCGAGCGTCATGTCCCGCAGCGGGACGCCCGCCTCCACCAGGCGCAGGACGAGGTCCGTGGACGCGACCTTGAGCAGGGTCGTCGTCTCCGCCATGGAGGAGTCGCCGACGATGACGTGCAGGCGCCGGTAGTGCTCGGCGTCCGCGTGCGGCTCGTCACGGGTGTTGATGATCGGCCGGGAGCGCGTCGTCGCGCTCGAGACGGCCTCCCAGATGTGGTCGGCGCGCTGCGAGAGGCAGTAGACGGCACCCCGGGGCGTCACGAGGACCTTGCCGGCGCCCGTCAGGACCTGCCGGGTGATGAGGAACGGGACGAGCACGTCCGACAGCCGGGAGAAGTCCCCCTGCCGCCGCACGAGGTAGTTCTCGTGGCAGCCGTAGGAGTTGCCGGCCGAGTCCGTGTTGTTCTTGAACAGGTGGATCCGGCCGGGCAGCCCCTCGTGCTCGAGCCGCTGCTGCGCGTCCTCCACCAGCCCCTCGAGGATCCGCTCGCCGGCGCGGTCGTGCGTGACCAGCTGGCGCCAGTCGTCGCACTCCGCCGTCGCGTACTCGGGGTGGGAGCCGACGTCGAGGTACAGCCGCGACCCGTTGCGCAGGAAGACGTTGGACGACCTGCCCCAGGCCACCACCTTGCGGAACAGGTAGCGCGCCACCTCGTCGGCCGACAGCCCGCGGCCGTCCTGCGCCGCGCACGTCACGCCGTACTCGGTCTCCAGCCCGAAGATCCGCCTGTCCATGCGTGCCTCCCGTTCCTCGCCGCCCGGCACCGCGGGTGCGCCTCGCCGTGCGTGGCCGCTAGACGGCCGTCGCCCCCAGCACGTCCTCGAGCAGGGCGCCCGTGAGCCGGCGGAACGCGCGGCGCGGACGCGTGCGGTCCAGGACCGCGACCTCGAGCTGACCGGCCCCCAGCGCGCGCTGCTCGCCGTCGTCGCCGGACTGGCCGAGGACGCGCACGGCGAGCCCGAGCACCTCGGCGAGCGTCATGCCAGGCCGCCACTCGCCGCCCAGCACACCGGCGAGGCGGTCCGCCTGCCCGCCCATCACGACCCAGCCCTGCTCGTCGGTCACCGAGCCGTCGTACGAGAGGCGGTAGATCTGGTCCCCCGCCGGCTCGCGGCCGACCTCGACCACCACGAGCTCGACCTCGAGCGGCTTGGACTCGGTCGTGAAGACGGTGCCGAGCGTCTGGGCGTACGCGTTCGCGAGACCGCGCGCCGTCACGTCGACGCGGTCGTAGGAGTACCCGCGCAGGTCCGCGTACCGCACGCCCGCGACCCGCAGGTTCTCGAACTCGTTGTACTTCCCGACGGCCGCGAACGCGATGCGGTCGTAGATCTCCGAGATCTTGTGCAGCGCCCGCGAGGGGTTCTCGGTCGCGAACGCGATACCGTCGTCGTACTGCAGGACCACGACCGAGCGCCCGCGCGCGATGCCCTTGCGCGCGTAGTCGGCCCGGTCCTTCATCAGCTGCTCGGGCGAGACGTAGAACGGCATGCTCATCGGTCGGCCTCCCCTGCGCCGGCCACGCCGAGGCGGCGTTCGGTCTCGATGGACTCGGCGACCGCCTCGAGCTGCGCGTCCGGCACCCGCAGGTAGCCCGACTGCGTCACCGTCGCGACGACCGGCCAGATGCGGCGGACCCGGTCCGGCCCGCCCGTCGCGGAGTCGTCGTCCGCCGCGTCGACGAGCGCCTCGACCGCGACGCGCACCGCACCGGCCGCGTCGAGGCCCGGGCGCCAACGCTTCTTGAGGGACCCGCGCGCGAACACCGACCCCGACCCGACGGCGTGGTGGTCGTGCTCCTCGTACCGCCCGCCCGTCACGTCGTAGGAGAAGAGCCGTCCGACGCCGCGGTCCAGGTCGTACCCGCCGAACAGGGGCACGACGGCCAGGCCCTGCAGCGCGAGGCCGAGGTTGCCGCGGATCATCGTGGCGAGCCGGTTCGCCTTGCCGTCGAGCGACAGCAGGCTCCCCTCGATCTTCTCGTAGTGCTCGAGCTCGAGCTGGAACAGCCGGACGAGCTCGATCGCCAGACCGGCGGTGCCGGCGATGCCGACGGCCGAGAACTCGTCCGCGGGGAACACCTTCTCGATGTGCCGGCTCGCGATCGCGGAGCCCATCGTGGCCCGGCGGTCGCCCGCCATGACGAGACCGCCGTCGAACGTCAGGGCGACGATCGTCGTGCCGTGCGGCGCCGACACCTCACCCGACGGCAGCGGCCGCCGGCCGGGCAGCAGCTCCGGCGCGTAGCCGGAGAGGAACTCGACGAACGACGACGTGCCGGGGGTGGTGAAGGCGTCCGGGAGCCGACCGGACGTGGACGAGGCGGACGACGTCATCGGCGCTCACTGACCGCCCTTCTGCACGAACCCGCGCACGAACTGCTCCGCGTTCGACTCGAGGACGTCGTCGATCTCCTCGAGGAGCGCGTCGACCTCGGCGTCACGGTCCTGCGCCGCCGGGGCCGGCGTCGGCGTGCCCGGCTCGTCGATCGGCTCGTCGTCCTCGCGGCGCCTGACGTGTTCCTGACCAGCCATGGTGACCTCCGTCCTCCGGGCCGGCGCGTCCCGCGCGCCCGCCTGACCCACCCTAGGCCCATCCTCCGCCGCAGGGCAGCGAGGGCGAGCCCACGCGCGCCCGGCGATGTGGACGGACCACGAGGTGGACGTCGCGGCGGTGGGAGCATCCGCGTCATGGCCCGTCCGGAACCGACCCCGCTCTACGACCGCGCCCTGCGGGCGCTGCTCGACCGCACCCGCTGCCCGGCGTGCACGGCCGCGCTGTCGGGGCCGCGGTGCGCGGCCTGCGGGCTGGACGTCACCGCGCCGGGGGCGGGCCTGCTGTGGGAGGACAGCGTCGCCGCGGCGGAGGCGCTGCGGCGGCGCGCGCAGCGCATCGCCGCCATGCGGGCGGCCGCGCGCTCGGCGGCACCGCGCGCGGCGGCACCGCGCCCCGCCGCGCCGTCGGTGCCGACCGCGCGCACCGCGACCGGGGCGGGGCCCGCCGCCCCGTACCCGGCCGACCCGTGGGCTGCGTCGCCCGGGCCGGCGGCGCCGGTCGCCCGCCCCGCGCCCCTGCCCCAGGTCGTCCTCGGCACCGGTCCCGCGCCGGCGCCGGGACCGGCGGCGGCGCCCACGCCGGAGCGCGCGCCGTGGCGGGTGCAGACGGTGCTCCAGGTCGTCGGGGCCGCGCTGCTCGTCGCCGCCTGCGTGACGTTCCTCGTCTTCGCGTGGGACGTCCTGACGCTCGGCGCCCGCGCCGCGGCGGTCGGGACGGTGACGCTCGTCGTCCTCGGCGTGGCCGCGCTCCTGCGCGCCCGCGGCCTGCCGCAGGGTGCCGAGGCCGTGGGTGCGCTCGGGGCGGCGCTCCTCCTCCTCGACGCGTGGGCGCTGCGTGCCACGGGTGCGGTCGTGGTCGGTACCGGTCCCGGCCAGGCGACGGTCTCGCTCGTCGCCTGCGCCGCCGTGCTCGCGACCTGGGGACGCGCCGCACGCCTGCGTGCGGGCACCGTGGCGGCGGCCGTGCTCCTGCCGGTCGTGCCCCTCGTCTGGCTCCCCAGGGCCGGGACGGTCGAGCACGCGGCCCTGCTGCTCGTCGCCTCCGCGACGCTCACGCTCGTGCGCGCCGCGGCCGGGCCCGGGCACAGGACGGAGCGCACGGTGCTCCGCGCCGCCGCCTGGGGGGCCGCCGTGCCGGCCGTCGTCCTGGCCGCCGGCGCCGGCGTCGTCCGGACCGCTCTCGGCGCGCCGGCGTGGTCCGCGGCCGTGGTCCTCCTCGCCGCGTGCGTGGTGCTCGTCCTGCAGGCGCGGGTGGAGGAGCGGGTGCTGCCTGCGGCCGGGAGCGGCGTCGAGCCCGCGCCGGCGGGCGGTCCGCACCCCGCGACGACTCCCGCCTGGTGGTCCGCGGCGGGTGTGACCGGCGCCGTCGGGGTCGCCACCGCCGGGGCCGCCGTGGCACGCGCCGCCGGGGCGGACGGCGCCGCGAGCTGGCACGTGGCCGCGCTCACCGCGCTCGTCGCCGGGCTCGTGCTGCACCGCGGCGCCCGCCTCGTGCCGCACCGCCTGCGCGCGTCGGTCGGGCTGGCGGCCGCGACCGCCGCCGCCGGGACCGCGGCCTGGGTCGTCCTGGCGGCGCTGGTCCGTCTGGGCGCGCCCACGGCGACGCGTCCGGTCCCCCTCGTCGCCGCCGTCACCGCCGTGGTGGCGCTGGCGGCGGCCGGCCTGCTGGCGGGCACCGTGGCGGCGCGACGTGACGGAGCCGGGGTTCGGGCGGCGGGTGCGGCACGCGCGACGGCGGCGGTGCTCGCGTCCGTCGCCGCGCCGCTGCTCGTCGTGGCCGACCGCCTCGGGGCGGCGCCGGCCGCGCGCAGCGCGGTGGCGGTGGCCGGCCTCGCCGCCGTCGTGGCGGCGTGGGTGCGGGTGCGCGCGGCGTCGCCGACGTGGCGCAGGCCGGCGAGCGTGGGGACGGTCGCCGCGGCGGCGACGGCCGTGCCGGCGGGTGCGTCCTCCCCGGCGGCGACCGCGGCCGCGCTCCTGCTCGCCGCGGCGGTGGCCCTGCACGCCCGGACCTGGAGCCGCCGGGCGTGGGCCGACGCCGCCTCCACCGGCACGGCCGGCGGCCTGGTCGCGGCGGCGGCGGTCGTGGGCGCGGTCGGCCTCGGCGTGAGCCCGAGCGCCGGTGCGGCCGTGGCGGCGGCGCTCACGACCGTCCCGCTGCTCGCCCGCGCGACGCGGCCGGCCGCCGGTGCCCTCGAGCGAAGCGCGGCGCTGGTCGTCGCCGCGGTCCTCGTCCTCACCGCGTGGGCCGCGACCGCGCTCGGGGACCCCGGCCCCGGCGCCTGGGGGCAGGTCGCCCCCTGCCTCGCGGCCGCCTCGGCGCTGGTGGTCGTCGCAGCGCTGCTCGGGGACGCCGCCGGTGCCGGTCGCGGCTGGGTCGGTGCGGGCGCCGGTGCGGCGGCACCGGTCGCGGCTCTCGCCGTGGCGACCGTGCACGACGTGCTCGGCCGACCGGCCCCGGGCGGTGCCGCGCTCGTGGTGGCCGGGGTCGGTGCGGCGTCGGTGCTCGCCTCCCACCTGCTCACGGAGCGCGGGGGACGCAGCGCGCGCGTCGCCGCCGAGGCGGCCGGGTGGCTCGTGGTCGCGTGCGCCGTGCCGGCCGCCGCGACGGCCGGCACCGGACCGGCCGTCGCGGTCCTGGCCGCGGCCGCCGCGACGGCGGGCGGGTGGGCCGTGCACCGGGACCGTCACCGGGCCTGGTGGGCGGCGTGGGCCCTCGGGACGGCGGCGTGGTGCGTCGCGCTGTCGTCCACCGCAGCGGTCCCCGTCGAGCCGTACGTCGTGCCGCCCGGGATCGTGCTCGTCGCGGTCGGCGCCGCGCGCCTGCGCCGGGCGTCGTCGGGAGCGGCGCCGCTGGTCGGCGGCGGCGCCGCGCTGGTCTCCCTCCCGGCCGCCGTGCTCCCCGCCGTCCTCCAGCTGGGCGACCGCTGGGTCGACCGGGCCGCGGTGACGGTCGTGCTCGGGACGGCCGTCCTCGTGGCCGCGGCGCTGATCGGCAGGCGGACGCCCGGCCCGGCCGACGACTCCCGCCGGACGGCCGCCGTGCTCACCGTCGTGGCGGCGCTGCTCGCCGCCCTCGGCCCCGCGCGCCGGGCCCTGGCTGCTGCGGCGGACGCGTCGGGCGCCGGGGGGACGGGCGGCCCGCCCGAGGTGTGGGCCGTCGTCGCCGCGGCACTGCTGGCGGGGACCGCGGTGGTCGCGCACCGCACGTGGCCGCCGCGCCGGCGCGCGCCCCTGCTGCGCGTCGGCCCGTGGGTCGTGCTGGCCGCGGCCGCGGTGCCGGTCCTGCTCGCGGTGGCCGTGGGCGCGGGCACCGCCGACGCCACGACCGCCCGTGTACGACTGGCCGTGCTGGGGCTCGTCGCGGTGACGCTCTGCGCCGTCGGCGCGGCGGACGAGCGCCGGATCGCACCGGCCGCGCCGGCCCCGGGGGTCGGGCCCGGTGCGCGCCTCGCCGACCTGGGGCTCGCCCTCGTGGCCTCGGTGGCGCTCGTGGCGCCGGTCGCACTGCCCGACGCGGTGGCGGACGCACCGGCCGTCGCCGTCGCCCTCCTGGCGGCGGCGACGTCGGTGCCGGCCGCGCGGCGCTCGAGCACCGCACCGGCCCCGTGGGTCGCCCTGGCCGTGCTCGCGCTCCTGCCGACGCCGGCCGTCCGGGACGGCGCCCTGCGCCCGGCCGCGTGGGTGCTGGTGGCGGCCCTGCTCCTCGTCCTCGCCCGGGCGGCCCGCGTCCGCGGTGACGCCGACGGCCCCGTCCCGGACGACGCCGCCCCGGACCACGCCGCCCCCGACCGCCCGGCGCGCCTCACGAGCCGCGTGTCCCGCGGCGCCCTCTCCCGGACGCTCGCCGCCGCCGCGGGGGCCCTCGTCCTGCTCGGTCCCTGGGTGTCGGCCGTCACGAGCGCGGCGGGCAGCGGCGTCGCCGGCACGCCGCCGGACGTCCGGGCGGTCGAGCTGCCCGCCGCCGCGGGGGCCGTCCTCGCGGGTGCGGCCTGGGCGTCCGTGCGCCCGCGGCGGGGACCGGGGCGCCGCTCGCCGAACGTCGGCTCCGCGGCGGCAGCGCCGAGGGTCGTCCCGAGCCCGCCCGCCCTGGCCGTGGTCCTCGTCGCGGTCCCCGTCCTGCTCGCCGTGGACGGCACCGCCGCAGGAGCCGCCCGCGCCGTGGCAGTCCTCGCCGCCGGCGCGGCGCTCGCGTGGGTGGACCGCACCCGGGGTGACGCCGTGACGGGCACCGCCGTGGCGGTCGTCGCCGGGGTGACCGCGGCGCTGCGGGACGGGCCGGAACCTGCCGACGTCCCGCTCGTCGCCGTGGGGCTCCTCACCGTGGCGCTCGGCGCGCGGTGGCTGACCCGCGACGAGCGCCGGGGGTCCTGGTCGGCCCTCGGTGCACCCGTCGCCGTGGCCCTGGGCGTGCCTGTCGTGACGCTCCTGGTCGCGCCGACACCGGCACGCTCCCTGACCGCCCTGGTCCTGGCCCTGGCCGCCACCGTCGTCGGCGCCGCCCGGCGCCTGCAGGCGCCGCTCCTCCTGGGCGCGGTCGCCGCGCTCACCACCGCTGCGGTGCTGCTCACCCCCGTGGCGTCGGGTGCGCTCGCACGCGTGGACGGCTGGGTGCTGCTCGGTGTCGGCGGTGCCGCGGTCCTCGGGCTCGGCCTCACCTACGAGCGGCGCGTACGGGAGGCCCGGGAGGCGGTGCGGGTGGTCGCGGCGATGCGCTGACGGGCGGTCGGCCCGTCACGCCCCCAGCGAGGCCAGCAGGCTCGCGGCGTCGGGGCTGCGGTCGAGCAGCTCGCCGACGTGCGCGCGGGTGCCGCGCAGCGGGTCGCGCATGGGGACCCGCTGGAGGGTGTCCGCACCGGCCACGTCGAACACGACCGAGTCCCAGCTGGCCGCGGAGATCTCCCCCGCGTACCGCGCGACCGCCTCGCCGCGGAAGTAGGCGCGGGTGTCGTGCGGCGGGTGCACGACCGCGTCCGCCGCCTCCTGCGGCGTCACGAGCAGCTCGACGGCGCCCGCGCTCACCAGCCGCTGGTACAGCCCGCGCTCGGGGCGCACGTCCGACCACTGCAGGTCCACGGCGGACAGCCGCGGGTGGTCCCAGTCGAGGTGGTCGCGCCGGCGCATGCCCTCGAGCAGGCGCAGCTTGGCCAGCCACTCCACCTCGCGGGCGCAGGACGCCGGGTCCGTGCCCAGCCGCTCCAGCAGCGACGCCCAGCGCCGCAGCACGTCCGCGGTCTGGTCGTCGCCGACGCCCCCGGTCGCGTCGAGAGCGGCCTGCACAGCGGCGAGGTACTCGGCCTGCACCTCGAGCGCGGTGAGCCGTCGGCCGTCCGCCAGCTCGAGGCGCTCGGAGAGCGTGAGGTCGTGGCTCACCGCGTGCACGGCGGAGACCGGGTCGCGCAGCGCGAGCGCGTCGACCGCCCGCACGACGTCGTTCGGGACCGCGCCGGCCTCCGCCTGCTCCACCAGCCACAGCACGAGCGACGTCGTGCCGAGGCGCACGTACGTCGCCACCTCGAGCATGGTCGCGTCGCCGATGATGACGTGCAGGCGCCGCCAGCGGGCCGGGTCGGCGTGCGGCTCGTCGCGCGTGTTGACGATCGGCCGGCGCAGGGTGGTCTCGAGGCCCACCTCGGCCTCCATGTAGTCGGCGCGCTGGGAGAGCTGGAATCCCGGGGTCTCCCCGCGCTGACCGATGCCGACCCGTCCGGCGCCGGTGTACACCTGCCGCGTCACGAGGAACGGCGTGATCCGTGCCGCCAGGTCGGCGAACGGCACGGCGCGGTCGACCAGGTAGTTCTCGTGGGTGCCGTAGGTCGCGCCCTTGCCGTCGACGTTGTTCTTGTAGAGGGCGACGTCCGGCAGGGCCGGGCTGGACGCCAGCGCCCGCACCGAGTGCAGCATGACGAGCTCCCCCGCCCGGTCCCACCGCACCGCGTCGAGCGGGTTCGTCACCTCGGGCGTCGAGTACTCCGGGTGCGCGTGGTCCACGTACAGGCGTGCACCGTTGGTGAGGATCACGTTCGCGGCGCCGGGGTCCTCGTACTCCTCCACGGTCGTGCGGGGCATCTCCTGCGGGCCGTCGCCCGAGGGCGCCGGCACGTCGGGCACGTCCGTGAGCAGCGACGGGTGCGCCGCGGCGCGCTGCAGGTGGAACCCGCGCGCGTCGTGCAGCGGGTCCTCGTCGTCGTAGTCCCACCGGGCCCGTGCGCGTCCGGCCTCGCGCGCCGCGGCGTGCACGGCGACGACGTGGCTGGACAGCAGCATCGGGTTGGCCATCGGCCGTCCCGGCTGCAGGACGCCGTACTCGGTCTCGATGCCCATCACGCGCCGCACGGTCACGCGACCACCCTAGGCGGACCGGCCGACGGGGGGCCGGTCCGCCCACGGACCGTCAGAGGTACTGGCCGGTGCTGGTGACGTTCTCGATCGTGCGGGACGTGTCGACGCCCTTCTTGCCCTGGACGATCGTGCGGATGAACACGATGCGCTCCCCCTTCTTGCCGGAGATGCGCGCCCAGTCGTCGGGGTTCGTCGTGTTCGGGAGGTCCTCGTTCTCCTTGAACTCGTCGACGCACGCGCTGAGCAGGTGGTCGACCCGGATGCCGCGCTGCCCGGTCGCGAGGAGGTCCTTGATGGCGGTCTTCTTCGCGCGGTCCACGACGTTCTGGATCATCGCGCCGGAGTTGAAGTCCTTGAAGTACAGGACCTCCTTGTCCCCGCTCGCGTACGTGACCTCCAGGAAGCGGTTCTCGTCGCTCTCGGAGTACATCCGCTCGACGACCCGCGCGATCATCGCCTCGACCGCCGCCGAGGCGGACCCGCCGTGCTCGGCCAGGTCGTCGGGGTGGATCGGCAGGTCCGCGGTGAGGTACTTCGCGAAGATCTCCCGCGCGCCCTCGGCGTCCGGGCGCTCGATCTTGATCTTCACGTCGAGGCGACCGGGGCGCAGGATCGCCGGGTCGATCATGTCCTCGCGGTTCGAGGCGCCGATGACGATGACGTTGTCGAGCCGCTCGACACCGTCGATCTCCGACAGCAGCTGCGGCACGATCGTCGTCTCGACGTCGCTGGAGACGCCGGTGCCGCGGGTGCGGAACAGCGACTCCATCTCGTCGAAGAACACCACGACCGGGTGCCCCTGCGACGCCTTCTCGCGAGCGCGGGCGAAGATGAGGCGGATGTGCCGCTCGGTCTCCCCCACGTACTTGTTGAGCAGCTCGGGGCCCTTGACGTTGAGGAAGAAGCTCCGGGCGTCGGCGACGTCCTCGCCGCGCGCGGCCGCCGCGGTGGCCGCCAGCGAGTGCGCGACGGCCTTCGCGATGAGCGTCTTCCCGCACCCGGGCGGGCCGTACAGCAGCACGCCCTTGGGCGGCTTCAGCCCGTGCTCCCGGAACAGGTCGGGGTGCAGGAACGGCAGCTCGACCGCGTCGCGGATCGCCTCGATCTGCGGCCCCAGGCCGCCGATGTCCCCGTAGTCGATGTCGGGGACCTCCTCGAGCACGAGGTCCTCGACCTCGGCGCGCGGGATGACCTCGAAGACGAAGCCGCTGCGCGAGTCGATCGTCAGGGCGTCCCCGACGCGGGCGTGCGCGTCGCGGACCTGCCCGGCGAACCGGACGACGCGCTCCTCGTCGCCGCGGCCCACCACGAGGGCACGGTCCTCGCCGAGCATCTCCTTGATCGTGACGAGCTCGCCGACCTGCTCGTACCCGCCGGCCTCGACGACCGTGAGCGCCTCGTTGAGCATGACCTCCTGGCCCGGGCGCAGCCGCTGGACGTCGAGCGTCGGGCTCGCGCCCACGTGCATCTTGCGGCCCGCCGAGATCACGTCGACGGTCCCGTCCTCGCGCGCCGACAGGAACGTCGCGTAGGTGCCGGGCGGCTTGGCGAGGTCGTCGACCTGGCGCTTGAGCTCGAGGATCTGCTCGCGCGCGGCGACGAGCGCCTCGCTCAGGCGTTCGTTCTTCGCGGCCAGCACCGCCAGCTCGCGGTGCAGGTCGTGTCCAGGGGCAGCCGGTTCGGTCATGGTGGTCGGCCCTCCGTTCCGCGTCGCGCTGCGTCCTTCCGGTCCGCGTGCACGCCGCTGTGCCTGCTGGTCCGACGACCCTAACCGCCGCTGTCAACCGTGGCGCCGCCCGGGCGGGGTGCGCGCACGCCGTCCCGGAGGGTGGGACGGCGGCGACCGCGGGCGTGGTGTCAGGTGTCCGTCGGGTCGTCCGGGACGACGTCCGTGGCGGCGCCGGACGCCTCCGCCGCGCTCGCGTCGGCGGCCAGGTCCTCGGGCGCGACGTGCAGGTCGCGGCGCACCCGGCGGACCTTCTTGTCGGACACCTCGCGCTCGCCGAGCGCCTCGGGCGACCAGAGCTCGGTGTCGGCCGCGGGGGCACCGTCGTCGGCGACCGGGTAGGAGCCCTTCGCCGGGCGGCGCTTGCGCTGCGGCGGCTCGACGCCGTCCGCGAGGCGGCGCGTGGTGAGCAGGAACCCGGTGTGCCCGATCATCCGGTGCTGCGGACGCACCGCCAGGCCCTCGAGGTGCCAGCCGCGGACCATCGACTCCCACGCCTCGGGCTCGGTGTAGCGCCCGTCGGCGCGCACGTCCTCGGCGAGCCGGGACAGCTGGGTCGTCGTCGCGACGTAGCAGACGAGCACGCCACCGGGCGCGAGGGCGACGGCGACGGCGTCGAGGTTCTCCCACGGCGCGAGCATGTCGAGCACGACGCGGTCGACGGTGCCCGGTGCCGCGAGCCCGGGCAGCATGTCCGCGAGGTCGCCGACCGTGAGCGTCCACGCCGGGTGCGGGCCGCCGAAGAACGCCTCGACGTTGCCCCGTGCGATCGCCGCGAAGTCCTCGCGCCGCTCGATCGACAGCACGCGCCCGCCGTCGCCGACGGCGCGCAGCAGCGACAGCGTGAGACCGCCGGAGCCGACCCCCGCCTCGACGACGGTGGCGCCCGGGTACACGTCGCCCATCGTGACGACCTGCCCCGCGTCCTTCGGGTAGACGACGGCCGCGCCGCGCGGCATCGACAGCACGTAGTCCGACAGCAGCGGGCGCAGCGCCAGGTACTCGACGCCCGACGTGTTGCGCACGACGACGCCCTCGGGGGCGCCGATGAGCTCGTCGTGGCGGAAGTAGCCCTTGTGGGTGTGGAACGTGCCGTCGGGCTGGAGCGTGATGGTGTGCAGCCGCCCCCGCGGGTCGGTGAGCTGGACGCGCTCGCCGACGCGGAACGGTCCGCGGCGCTGGTCGGCCCCGGTGGGTGCGGGCACGGGCGCGTCGTCGTGGGTCACGGGGGGCGAGTCTAGGTGGCCCGGCGCACGCGACCGCACCGGTGCGCGGCGGCGTCCGCCACGCGACGGCCGGCCGGTGGCTCCGTCAGGAGCGCAGCGCGGCCAGCACGTCGGCCGTGCGCACGAGCGCGACGACCTCGCCGTCCACGACGGCGGCGACCACGGGCGCGTGCTCGGTGGCCGCGCCGAGCGCCTGCAGGAACGGCTCGCCGACGAGGCTGCCGTCCACGACGGCACCGACGGGCAGCGGCGAGCACACGGCCCCCACGGTCGTGGCGTCGGCGAGCGCGTCCGGGACGCGGACGTCGGCCTCGTGGTCGACGTACGCCGCCGGGCGCCGGTCCGGTCCGACCACGACCACCTCCTGCGCCCCGGCGCGGCGCGCGGCGGCGCGCGCGTCCGCGAGCGAGGACTGCGCGCCCACGGCGACGGCGGGACGTCCGACCAGGCGCACGCTCAGCGCCTCCACGACGCGGCCGGTGCGGGCGCCGCGGATCGCGGCCGACGCGCCGGCCCACAGGAACGCCCCGAGCAGCGCCGACCAGCCGACCGACCAGAGGCTGGGCTCGCGGCCCTCCAGGAACGGCCGGGCCAGGGCGACGGCCGGCACCCCGACCGCGACGACGCGACCGACCCACCCCGCGACGACGGCACCCCGGTGCCGGTCGCCGGTCCCGGCCCAGACGGCCGCCTCGAGGACGCGACCGCCGTCCAGAGGCAGGCCCGGCACGAGGTTGAACGCGCCCACGAAGGCGTTCGTGGTGGCGCCCGCCAGCAGGAGCGCCGTGAGCACGGTGCCGTCGCCGCCCATGAGCACCTCGAGCACGCGTCCGTCCGCGTCGGCGAGCGCCGGCAGCAGGTGCCCGCCGGTGCTGACGTGGGCCGCGAGCAGGAAGCCGCCGGCGAGCACGAGGTTCGAGACGGGGCCGACGACGGCGACGAGGGCGGCGGTCGCCGCGGTGGGGGCGGCGGCGCCGAACGTCGTGTGCCCGCCCATGAGCGTGAGGACGAACGCCTGCGGCTGCTGCCCCCGGGCGCGGGCGACGAGCCCGTGCGCGAGCTCGTGCACGAGCACCGACGCGAACAGCAGCACCACCGACACGGCCGCGACGGCGTACGTGGCCGAGCGGGGCAGGCCCGTCAGGCCCTGCACCGCGGGGGCGTACAGGAACGTCAGGACGGCGACGGCGACGAGCCAGCTGGGCGCGAGGACGACCGGTGCGCCGGCGACGTGCCCGAGGACCCAGCCGGACGGGCGCGCGGGACGCGGGGTGCTCACGGCGTCAGCCTACGGTCGGGGCCCCGGGCGCCCGCGTGCAGCGGGCGGACGGGGCTGTCGGTGCCGGCGCCTACCCTCGTGCCCGTGGCCGTCGACACCGAGACCTCCCCCGCCCCCGCTCCCGCCGAGGCGGCCGCCGTCGACGTCCGGGCGGCCACCGACCCGCACGAGCCGGACGCCCGCCCGTCGGTCCCCGGGCTCTCGCCGTCGCGGGCGAACGACTTCCTGCAGTGCCCGCTGCTGTTCCGCTTCCGCGTCGTCGACCGGCTGCCGGAGCCGCCCTCGCTCGCCGCGGCGCGCGGCACGCTGGTGCACGCCGTGCTCGAGGCGCTGTTCGAGCTGCCGGCGGCCGAGCGCACGCCGGAGGTCGCGCACGCGCTGGTCCCGGTGCACTGGGAGGTGCTGACCGCGGAGTCCGAGGCGTACGCGTCGCTGACGTCGACCGACGAGGAGCGCGCCGAGCTCGTGGCCTCGGCCGAGCGCCTGCTCACGACGTACTTCACGCTCGAGGACCCGACCCGGCTGGAGCCGCGGGCCCGCGAGCTGCGCGTCGAGGTGGAGCTCGACGACGGTCCGCGCCTGCGCGGGGTGATCGACCGTGTCGACGTCGCGCCGAACGGCTGGGTGCGCGTCGTCGACTACAAGACGGGCCGCTCGCCCCGGCCGGGCTTCGAGAGCAGCGCGCTGTTCCAGATGCGCTTCTACGCCTACGTCGTGTGGCGCACGCGCGGGGTCCTGCCGAAGCGGCTGCAGCTCGCCTACCTCGGCGACGGCGTGGTGGTCGCGCACGAGCCGACCGAGCCGGAGATGCACACGCTCGAGTCGCGCGTGCGCTCGATCTGGAGCGGTATCGAGGAGACGGCGCGCACGGGCGACTGGCGCACGCGGCGCTCGCGGCTGTGCGACTGGTGCGCGTTCCGCGACCGGTGCCCCGAGTTCGGCGGCACGCCGCCGCCGGTGCCGGCCGGTGCCGTCGAGCGCTCGATCGGCGTCGTGCCGCTGGAGCAGGGCACGCCCTGACGCGCCGCGGCCTCGGGGCGTCGTCGAGGACCCGTCAGGGCGCGCGCAGGTCCAGCGTCTCCCCCGCGGCCACGCGGGACAGCACGCCCAGGTCGACGCGGTCCAGCGAGGCGGTCCGCGTCACGCCGGGCGGCGGCGAGATCGGGGCCACCGCCTGCACGGCGACGACCCGCGCGCCCGAGGCGACGGCCGACGCGATGCCCGACGGCGAGTCCTCGACGGCGACGGCCCGTGCCGGGTCGACGCCGAGCAGGCGCGCCGCGGTCAGGTAGGGCTCGGGGTCGGGCTTCGGGCGGCGCACGCGGTCCCCGGCGACGACGACGTCGAACACGCCCACGGCCGCCGCGAACGGCTCGGCGAGCACGCTGAACGACGACGTCACGAGCGCCTGCGGCACCCCCGCCTCACGCAGCGCCTCGACGAGCTCGCGCGCACCCGGCTGCCAGGGGATGCCGGCCGCGACTGCCGCGCCGACCGCGCTGTTGAGGGCGTGCGCGATCTCCTCGACCTCGAGCGCCACGCCGCGCGCCTGCAGCGCGGCCGCGCACACCGCCATGGAGCTGCCGACCATCCCGACGGCGTCCGCGTGCGTCCACACGCCCCCGTGCGCCTCGACCAGCTCGACCTCCGCGGCCATCCAGTGCGGCTCGGTGTCGATCAGGGTGCCGTCCATGTCCCACAGGACCGCCGCGGGCGCGGCGCCGGGCAGGGACGACGGGGCGGCGGGAGCGTGCTCGGTGCTGGTCAGCGGGGCCTCCGGGACGGCGCGGACGACGCGGCCGCGAGGGTGCGGCCGGGCGCGGGGACCCGCCCAGGCTAGCCGTCGGTCGGGGACCACCCGGCCCCGGGGTCTGCGCTGCCGCGAGACCCCGCCGAGCGGTGCCCGCGGGCCCCGCCCCGGGCGCCCGCCGCACCTCGTCGGGCAGCGCGCCCTAGGCTGGGCCGGTGACCGAACCGACCGGAGCCGACCTGCCGGCGCGCGAGACCGTGCTGCTGGCGGCCTTCGAGGGCTGGAACGACGCCGGTGGCGCCGCCACGGCCGCGCTGGAGCACCTGCACGACGTCTGGGACGCCGACCAGGTCGACGAGCTGGACCCCGAGGAGTACCACGACTTCCAGGTGAACAGGCCGGTCGTCGGGCCCGGCCCCGACGGCACGCGCGAGATCACCTGGCCCACCACGGCCGTCGCCGTCGCGTCGACGCCCCGCACGGGCCGCCGTGTCGTCCTCGTGCACGGCATCGAGCCGTCGATGCGCTGGCGCCGCTACTGCGGCGAGCTCCTCGACATCGCCGAGGGCCTCGGCGTGCGGACCATCGTCACGGTGGGCGCGCTGCTCGCGGACGTGCCGCACACGCGGCCGATCCCGGTAAACGCGACGAGCGAGGACCCCGAGGTCCGCGAGCTGCTCGGCCTGGAGCCGAACACGTACGAGGGTCCGACGGGCATCGTCGGCGTGCTGCAGCACGAGGCCGCCTCGCGCGGCCTGCAGGCGCTGTCGCTGTGGGCGGCGGTCCCCCACTACGTGGCCGCACCGCCGTCCCCGAAGGCCACGCTCGCGATCCTGCACCGCATCGAGTCGCTGCTCGGCGAGCCGGTCCCGCTGGCCGACCTGCCGGACGACGCGGTGGCCTGGCAGCACGGCGTCGACGAGCTGGCCGGCGACGACAGCGAGATCGGCGAGTACGTGCGCCAGCTCGAGGAGGCGAAGGACACCGCCGAGCTGCCCGAGGCGAGCGGCGAGGCGATCGCGCAGGAGTTCGAGCGCTACCTGCGGCGCCGGGACAAGGGCACCGGGGGCTGAGCCGCCGGCGGCCTCAGAGCCGCACGCCGAGCAGCGCGTCGACGGTCCGAGCCACGACGCCGGGGGCCCCCTCCTCGACGGGTCCGCCGCCCTCGAGCGCGTCCTGCGCCCACGCGTCGACGGCGGCCAGCGCCGTGGGCGTGTCCAGGTCGTCCGCGACCGCGGCACGCACGGCCGCGAGCACGGGGGCTGCGTCCGGGCCGCCGTTGCCCGACAGCGCCCGGCGCCACCGCGCGAGGCGCTCCTGGGCAGCGGCCAGGTCGGCCGACGTCCACTCCCAGTCGTCCCGGTAGCGGTGGGCGAGCACGGCCAGCCGCACCGCCATGGGGTCCACGCCCTCGGCGACGAGACGGGAGACCAGCACCAGGTTGCCCAGGGACTTGCTCATCTTCTGCCCCTGGAAGCCCACCATCCCGGTGTGCAGGTGCACGCGCGCGGCCGCGCCGCCGTCGAGGACCCGCAGGTGGGAGTCGCTGCACTCGTGGTGCGGGAAGACGAGGTCGGACCCGCCGCCCTGCACGTCGAACGGCACGCCGAGCCCGTCCGCCGCGATGACCGCGCACTCGATGTGCCAGCCGGGCCGTCCGCGGCCCAGCCCCGGCGCGTCCCAGGCGGGCTCGCCGGCGCGCTCGGCCCGCCACAGCAGCGGGTCGAGCGGGGACCGCTTGCCCGGCCGGTCGGGGTCGCCGCCGCGCTCGGCGCTCAGCGCCCGCATCGTCGCCTCGTCCAGCCCGGCGACGCTGCCGAACGCCGGGTCGACCGAGAGGTCCGCGTAGACGTCGTCACCCTCGGCCTCCGGCGTGGGCACGCGGTACGCCGCACCCGCCTCGAGCATGCGACGCACGCCGTCGGCGATCTGGGGCACCGTCTCCACGACCCCCCGGTACACGTCGGGGGGCACCACGCCGAGCGCGGTCATGTCGGAGCGGAACAGCGCGCTCTGGTCCTGCGCGAGCTCGCGCCAGTCGACGCCCGTGGCGGTCGCGCGCTCGAGCAGGGGGTCGTCGACGTCGGTCACGTTCGACGCGTAGGTCACCGACCGGCCGGAGTCGAGCCACGCGCGCACGAGAACGTCGAACGCGATGTAGGTCGCGGCGTGCCCGAGGTGGGTGGCGTCGTACGGCGTGATGCCGCAGACGTACAGGGTCGCCTCCGGGCCGGGTGCGGCCTCGACGAGACGTCCGCTCGACGTGTCCCGGACGAGGACCGGACCGCCCTCCCCGGGCAGCTGCGGGATCTGGGGGGCGGGCCAGGTGAGCACGCCGGAAGCCTAACCGGCGCCCGCCGGGCCCCGGCCGCGCGTCAGGCGTTGGCGGGCGCGCTCACGGGCTCGAGCACGCCGGTCAGCAGGAGCAGCACGACGACGAGCGCCAGGCCGATCCGGTAGTAGACGAACGGCGTGTAGCTGAACGTGGAGACGATCTTGAGGAACGCGATGATGACGACGTACCCGACGACGAACGCGACGAGCGTCGCGACGAACGTCACACCGAATCCGGGGGTGCCGGCCTGGCCGAAGTCCCCGACGCTCTTGGCCAGCTGGTAGAGCCCGGACCCGAACACCGCGGGGATCGCCAGCAGGAACGAGTACCGCGCCGCCGCCTCCCGGGTGTACCCCATGAGCAGGCCGCCCGTGATCGTGCCGCCCGACCGCGAGACGCCCGGCACGAGCGCGAGCGCCTGCCAGAAGCCGAACGCGAGCGCGTGCCGCGGCGTCAGCTCCTCCAGCGGGCGCTGCTTGGCGCCCCGACGGTCGGCCCAGCCGAGCAGCAGGGCGAACACGACGAGCGTGAGCGCCACGAGCCAGAGGTTGCGGAACGGCCGCTCGATCGCGTCCTGGAACGCCAGGCCGAGGACCACGATCGGCAGCGTGCCCAGCGTGATGAACCAGGCCATCAGGGCGTCGTGGTCGGCGGGCCGGCCCGCGGGCATGCCGAGGCGGGACCGCAGGTCCGTGCCGTACGCGCCGCGGACCGCCGCCCACCAGGCCAGCACGATGCGCTTGATGTCGCGGCGGAAGTACAGGAGGACGGCCGCCTCGGTGCCGAGCTGCGTGATCGCGGTGAAGGCGGCACCGGGGTCGCCCGCGCCGAGGAGCTCGCCGACGATCCGCAGGTGTGCGCTGGAGGAGACCGGGAGGAACTCGGTGAGCCCCTGGACCAGACCGAGGAGGATGCCGTCGCCCGTACCGATGCCCGTCGCCACGAGCGGCAACACTAGCGGCGGCCGGCAGGTGCGCCGGCCGCTCCGCCGCGCGCACCGAGCCCGCACGCGGCCGTCACGCGGCACGCACGACCGGGCGACGCGGCCCCCGGCGGCCCGCGGCTAGGGTGGCGCCCCATGGAGCACCGTCGGCTGGGCCGCACCGGGCTGCGCGTGTCCCGGCTCGGCCTCGGGACGATGACGTGGAGCCGCGACACGGACGACCACGAGGCGGCGGAGCAGCTGCGGGACTTCGTCGACGCCGGCGGCACGCTCGTCGACACGTCGGCGTCCTACGCGGACGGCGGCTCCGAGCAGCTGCTGGGTGCGCTCCTCGGTGACGTCGTCGACCGCGACGACGTCCTGCTGTGCACGAAGGCCGGCGTGCGGCGCACCTCGGCCGGCGCGACCGTCGACGCCTCGCGGGGCGCCCTGCTCGACTCGCTCGACGCCTCGCTGCGTCGCCTGCGGACCGACCGGGTCGACCTGTGGCTCGTCACGCCCGACCCGCGCACCCCGCTGGAGGAGACGGCGTCGGCGCTGCGGTACGCGGTCGCCACGGGCCGCGCCCGGTACGTGGGACTGTCCAACCACGCCGGGTGGCAGGTGGCGCGCGTCGGGACGCTGCTGGAGCCCGAGCCGGGCCTGGCCGCCGTCGAGGCCGAGTACTCGCTGCTGCAGCGGGGCGTCGAGCGGGAGGTGCTGCCGGCGTGCGAGTCGCTCGGCGCGGGGCTGCTGGCCTGGTCACCGCTCGGGCGCGGCGTCCTGACGGGCAAGTACCGCCGGACGATCCCGTCGGACTCCCGGGCGGCGTCCGCGCACCTGGCGGGCTTCGTGCAGCCGTACCTCACGGCCGACGCGTCGGGCGTGGTGGACGCGGTCGTCACCGCCGCGTCCGGCCTGGAGCGGGCGCCGCTGGAGGTGGCGCTCGCGTGGCTCGCAGGCCGGCCGGGTGTCGCGAGCGCGATCGTGGGCGCGCGGACGGCCGTGCAGCTGCGCGCCGCGCTGACGGCCGAGGACCTCGAGCTGCCGGTCGAGATCGTCTCGGCGCTCGACGAGATCACCGCCCCTGCGGTGGGCTACCCCGAGCGGCCCGGGGTCCGCTGAGCCGCCCTCAGGCGTCCGCGTCCGCGAGCTCGTCGTCGTCGAGGTCGACGTCCGACTCGTCGTCGAGGTCGTCCTCGTCGAGGTCGTCGTCGTCCTCCTCGGCCAGGTAGAACGGGGTCGCCTCGCCGTGCACGGTGCCGAGCGCGTCGTCGTAGACCTCGAAGGCGTCGGCGAGCACGTCGTACGCGTCGTCGACGGCCGGGTCGTCGTCCCCGTGCTTGGAGACGACGGCGGTGTAGTGCGCCTCCAGGGCGGCCACCAGACGGTCGAGAGCGGCTCGCGGGTCCACGGTCATGCGACGACCGTAGCGCCGCGCGAGGCACAATGGCAGCGGACCACGGTCCCGCGCTGCGGGCGGGGTCCCGACGGGGAGGACGACACGGACGGGGTGAGGCGTATGGCGCAGCGGCGCGCACCGGCTGGGCGCAAGGACTGGGTGACCCAGGGCGGTCAGTGGGAGTACCGGGTCCTGACGATCCCGCGGACGACGTCCACCGGCGACGCCCGACGCCTGCTCACCGACGAGGCCGAGTACGGCCGGTGGGAGCTCGCGCGCACCCGCCTGTACGCCGGCGGGGAGCGCCGCGTGTGGCTGCGGCGCAAGATCATCCGCGTGCGGTCCACGCTCGCGTCCTCGGCGGGCTGACCGCCGCACCGCACGCCGCACCGCACGAGTGCTCCGCACCCGCCGATCGGCGGGTGCGGGGCATTCGTGCGTGCTGCGGGCGACCGGCGTCAGCAGGTCGCGAGCAGCCGGTCCAGCACCCGCGTGCCGAACCGCAGCGCGTCGACGGGCACGCGCTCGTCGACGCCGTGGAACATGCCGGCGAAGTCGAGGTCCGCCGGCAGGCGCAGCGGCGCGAACCCGTAGCCGGTGATGCCCAGACGGGACAGCGACTTGTTGTCCGTGCCGCCGGAGAGCATGTACGGCAGCACGTGCGCCTCGGGGTCCTCAGCGGTGACGGCCGCGACCATCGCGTCGACGAGGTCGCCCTCGAACGGCACCTCGAGCCCCGTGTCCCGCACGATGTCCTCCACGCGCACGTGCGGCCCGGCCAGCGCGGCGACCTGGGCGTCGAACTCCTCCGACCGCCCGGGCAGGAAGCGGCCGTCGATCGCGGCCGTCGCGGCGCCGGGCACCACGTTCTCCTTGTAGCCGGCGGCCAGCCGGGTGGGGTTCGTGCTGTGCCGCAGCGTCGCGCCGACGAACCGGCTCGCCGGCCCCAGCGCGTCGACGAGCGCGTCCAGCGACGCGGGGTCCTCCGGGTCGAAGCGCAGGCCCGTGAGGTCGGCGACGCCCTCGAGCAGCGCCCGCACCGTCGGCGTGAGCTGCACGGGCCACGGGTGCCGGCCGATCCGGGCGACCGCCTCGGCGAGGTGCACCACCGCGTTGTCGGTGTGCACCTGGCTGCCGTGCCCGGCGCGTCCGGAGGCGACCAGGCGCAACCAGCCCAGCCCCTTCTCCGCGGTCTGCAGCAGGTAGACGCGCTGCCCGGCGACGTCCACGGAGAACCCGCCGACCTCGCTGATCGCCTCGGTGGCACCGGCGAACAGCTCCGGCCGGTGGTCGACGGCCCAGCCGGCGCCCAGGCGGCCGCCGGCCTCCTCGTCGGCGAACATCGCGACGACCAGGTCGCGCGCGGGGCGGCGTCCCTCGCGGACCATCTGGCGGACGACCGCCAGGATCATCGCGTCCATGTCCTTCATGTCCACGGCGCCGCGGCCCCACACGAGGCCGTCGCGGACCTCGGCCGCGAACGGGTCGACGCTCCAGTCGGGCGCGTGCGCGGGGACGACGTCGAGGTGCCCGTGCAGGACCAGGGCCGGCCGGCTGCTGTCGGCGCCCTCGACGCGGACGACGACGCTCGCGCGCCCCGGCTCGCTCTCGAACAGCTCGGGCTCGAGGCCGACGTCCTGCAGCAGCCCGACGACGTACTCGGCCGCGGCGCGCTCCCCCGGTCCGGTGCCGTCGCCCGGGTTGGACGTGTCGAAGCGGATGAGGTCGCGGCAGAGGTCGACGACCTCGTCCTGCGCCGTGGGCACGGCCGGCGTCGCGTCGGTCATCACGCGTCCGCCCGGTCGAGCCCGCGGCGGACGAGCAGCGGCGTGATCTCCGGGTCGCGCCCGCGCAGGTCGCGGAAGGCCTGCAGCGGGTCGACCGAGCCGCCCCGCCCGAGCAGACGCGCGCGGAAGGTGTCCCCGTTCTCGCGGCGCAGGCCGCCGTTCTCGGCGAACCACTCGACGGTGTCGGCGTCGAGGACCTCCGACCAGATGTAGGCGTAGTAGCCCGCGGAGTAGCCGCTGCCGAACACGTGGTTGAAGTACGACGTGCGGTAGCGCGGCGGGACGGGGGCGAACGCGACGCCCGCGGCCTCCAGCGCCGCGGCCTCGAACGCCTCGACCTGCGCCGGGTCGGTCGGCACCTCCTCGGGCGTGAGGCGGTACCAGGCCTGGTCGAGCAGCGCGGCCGCCAGGTACTCGGTGGTGGCGAAGCCCTCGCCGTCCTGCCGGGCGTCGAGCAGCGTGCGGACCCACTCGGCCGGCATCGGCTCGCCCGTCTCGTGGTGCACGGCGTACTGCGCGAGGACCTCCGGGTCCCACGCCCACATCTCGTTCACCTGCGACGGGTACTCGACGAAGTCGCGCGGCACGTTCGTGCCGGCCTGCGACGGGTAGCGCACCCGGGCGAGCAGGCCGTGCAGCGCGTGGCCGAACTCGTGGAAGAGCGTGACGACCTCGTCCCACGTGAGCAGCGTGGGCTGGCCCGCGGGCGGCTTGGGCACGTTGAGGTTGTTCACGACCACCGGCAGCTCGCCGCGCAGGTCGGACTGGTCGACGAGCGTGTTCATCCACGCGCCGCCCCGCTTCGACGGGCGCGTCCAGAAGTCCCCGAGGAACAGGCCCATGCCGGAGCCGTCCGCGTCGAACACCTCGAACACGCGCACGTCCGGGTGGTAGCCGACGAGGTCGTGGCGCTCGGCGAACGTGAGCCCGTACAGGCGGTTCGCCGCGAAGAACACGCCCTCGGTGAGCACGCGGTCCAGCTCGAGGTACGGGCGCAGCGCCGACTCGTCGAGCTGGCGCTTGTCCTGGCGGACCCGCTCGGCGTAGTACGACCAGTCCCAGGCCTCGAGGGTCGCGCCGGGGTGGTCGGCCTGCAGGGCGGCCTCGAGCTCGGCGGCCTCGGCGCGGGCGTTGGCGACCGCGGCGGGCGCGAGCCGCGTGAGCATGTCGGCGACGGCCTGGGCGGAGCCGGCGGTCGCGTCCTCGGCGACGTAGGCGGCGTGGTGCTCGTACCCGAGCAGGCGGGCGCGCTCGGCGCGCAGCCGGACGAGCGCGAGCAGCGTCTCGCGGGTGTCGTTCTCGTCGCCCGTCGCGCCACGCGTCACGGACGCGCGGTGGACCCGCTCGCGCAGGCCGCGGTCGCGCAGCGTCGCGAGCACGGACTGCTGCGTGGGCAGCTGGAGCTCGATCAGCCACGCGCCCTCGTGGCCGCGCTGGGCCGCGGCCTGTGCGGCGGCGTCGCGGGCGTCCTGGGGCATGCCGTCGAGCTCCGCCTCGTCCGTGACGAGCACCGCGGCGGCGTTGGCCCCCGCGAGGAGCTTGCGGCCGAACGCGGCGTCGAGGCTCGTGATCTCCGCGTTGATCGCGCGCAGCCGCTCCTGGTCGGCCTCGGGCAGGCCCACGCCGGCGCGGGCGAAGGCGCGCCGGGTGCGGTGCAGCAGCCACGCCGTGTCCGGCGCGAGCTCGGTGCCCTCGAGCGACGCGGCGAGCGCCTCGACACGCGCGTGCAGGCGGGCGTCCAGCCAGATCGCGTCCTGGTGTGCGGCGTACAGGGGCGCGAGCTCCTCCTCGATCGCCTGCAGCCCCGGCGTCGAGTCGGAACCCGCCTGGTTGTAGAAGGCGGAGGCGACGCGGTGCAGCAGGTGGCCGGAGCGCTCGAGCGGGACGAGCGTGTTCTCGATCGTGGGCTCGGCCGGGTCGGCGGCGACCGCCTCCACCTCGCGCCGCTGCTCGGCCATGCCGGCGAGCAGCGCGGGGAGGTAGTGCTCCTCGCGCACCTCGCGGAAGTCCGGCAGCCCGTACGGCAGCTGCGAGGGACGGGCGAACGGGTTGGTCGGGTCGAGGGCGGTCGCGTCGGCGGCGGAGGTCATGCGCCCATCGTCACAGATGCCGGGCGGGGGGCGTGCGCACCGAGCACCGTGGCGAGCGGCGTCGCGGGCAGCGCGTGGGCGTCGGCGACGGCGCTGCTGAGCAGCGCGCCCGCGTGCGTCGTCAGGCCGGCCGCGAGCGCCGGGTCGTCCGAGACCGCCGCCCTCCAGCCCCGGTCCGCGAGCGCGGCCAGGTACGGCAGGGTGACGGCCGTCAGGGCGCGCGTCGAGGTGACGGGGACGGCGCCGGGCATGTTGGCGACGCAGTAGAAGACGGACCCGTGCACCCGGTACGTCGGGTCGTCGTGCGTCGTGGGGTGCGTGCCCTCGAAGCAGCCGCCCTGGTCGACGGCGACGTCGACGAGCACCGAGCCGGGGCGCATGGCGGCGACGAGGTCGTCGCTCACGAGCCGCGGCGCGCGCGCACCGGGCAGCAGGACGGCACCGACGACGAGGTCGGCGGTGAGCAGCTCCTGCTCCACGGCCCACGCCGAGGACGCGAGCGTGCGGACGCGCCCGCCGAAGCGGGCGTCGAGCTCGCGCAGGCGCGGCACCGACAGGTCGAGGACCGTGACGTCGGCGCGCATGCCCACGGCGATCTCGGTCGCGTGCGTGCCGACCGTCCCGCCGCCGAGGACCACGACCTTCGCGGGGGCGGTGCCCGGGACGCCGCCGAGCAGGACGCCCCGCCCGCCGCCCTCACCGGCCATGAGGTGGTAGGCGCCGACCTGCGTCGCGAGCCGACCGGCGACCTCGCTCATGGGGGCGAGCAGCGGCAGCGTGCCGTCGGGCGCCTGGACGGTCTCGTACGCGACGGCGGTCGTGCCGGCCGCGAGGAGGGCGTCCGTGGCGGGCCGGTCGGCGGCCAGGTGCAGGTAGGTGAACAGGACGAGGTCGTCGCGCAGGTACCCGTACTCGGCGGGCACGGGCTCCTTGACCTTGCAGACGAGCGGGGCCGACCACGCCTCGGCGGCGGTCGCGACGACACGTGCGCCGGCCCGCTCGTAGTCGGCGTCGGGCAGGTGCGAGCCGGCACCGGCGCCGGTCTCGACGAGCACCTCGTGCCCGGCCCGCACGAGCCGGTCGACGCCGGCGGGGGTCACCGCCACGCGGTGCTCGCGGTTCTTCGTCTCCCGGGGGACGCCGATCTGCATGGCGGGTCTCCTCCTTGTGCGGGCGCGGGTGGCGCGGCAGTGCGGCGTCGGGGGTGTGACGCCGCTCACCCCAGTCTGCCGGTGCCGTGCGCCCCGCGGGGGCCGACGGCGCGCACCGCGCCTACCGTGGCGGCCATGACCCGGACGTCCCGCCCCGGCGAGCCCTCCCCCGCGGTGCACCGCAAGGCGCGGGCGGACGCCCCGGCCGGCTTCTTCGCGTGCGAGGCCGCGGGCCTGGAGTGGCTGCGCGTCCCGGGCGGGGCCCGGGTCGTCGAGGTGCTCGACGTGGCGGACGACCACCTCGACCTGGTGCGGCTGGGGTCGGTGCGGCCGGACCCGGCCGCCGCGCGGGCGTTCGGCGCCGCCCTCGCCCGGACGCACGACGCGGGGGCGGCGGCCTTCGGTGCACCACCGCGCGGATGGTCCGGGGACGGCTTCTTCGGCCCGCTCGACGCCCCGCTGCCGATGCCGTGGGGTGCGCACACGTCCTGGGGCGCCTTCCTCGCGGAGTGCCGGCTGGAGCCGGCGGCGTCGGCGCTGCGCGCGGCGGGACGCACCGCACCGCAGGACGACGCCGCGTTCGCGCGCCTCGCGGAGCGGCTGCGCGCCGGCGCGTGGGACGACGACGACCCGCCGGCGCGGCTGCACGGGGACCTGTGGTCCGGCAACCTCGTCTGGACGCCCGACGGCGTGACGCTCATCGACCCCGCGGCGCACGGCGGCCACCGCGAGACGGACCTGGCGATGCTCGCACTGTTCGGGCTGCCCCACCTGGACGAGGTGCTCGCCGGCTACCAGGAGGTGCATCCGCTGACCCGCGGGTGGCGCCACCGCGTGACCCTGCACCAGCTGTACCCGCTCGCGGTGCACGCGCTGCTCTTCGGCGGCGGGTACGTGCCGCAGACCCTCGCCCTCGTGCACCGGTGGGCGGGCACCTGAGGGACCCGACGCTCAGGGAGGGCTCAGGAGCGCGGGCTAGCCTCGACGGGTCCCCGGACGACGCCCCCGGTCGTCCGGGGCGCAGACCCAGGAGGTCCCCATCCGCCCCATCGTGCTCGTCCACGGCACCCGTACGTCCTCGGCGATCTGGCAGGCCCAGGTCGCCGCGCTGCGCCAGGGCGGCCACACCGCCCACGCGATCGACCTGCCCGGCCACGGCGCGCGCAGCGGGGAGCGGTTCACCCTCGAGGGCGCGCTCGCGGCGATCGACGACGCGGTCAGCGCGTGCACCGTGCCGCCGCTGCTGGTCGGCCTCTCCCTCGGCGGGTACGCCTCGCTCGCGTACGCCGGGCGGCACGAGGGCAAGCTCGCGGGCGTCGTCCTCGCCGGCTGCTCGACGGAGATCAAGGGCAAGCCGCTGGGCCTGTACCGGCACGCGTCGACGCACGTGACCCGGTGGCTCGGGCTGGGGCAGGGCACGTGGCACGTCGTGGCCGACATGCTCGCCGCGCTGGCGGGCTACTCGCCGCTGCGGGACCTGCGCCGCCTCCTCGTGCCGGTGTGGGTGGTCAACGGCCGGCGCGACCCGCTGCGCCTCGACGAGCGGCGGTACCTGCGCGCGCTGCCCGGCGTCCGCCTCACCGTGGTGCCGCGCGCCGGTCACGACGTCAACAGCCACGCCCCGGCCGCCTTCAACCGCGTCCTGCTCGACGCGCTGCACGAGCTCGCGTCCCGCGTCCCCACCCCGGTCCCCGCCTGACCGGCCCCTCCTCACCCCGCGGCGGATAGGGTCGCGGCGGGCGTGGAGAGGAGCGTGCCGGTGGAGCGGATCGCGGTGCTGTCGGACGTGCACGGCAACATGACGGCGTTCGACACGGTGCTGCGCGACATCGACGCACGCGGCATCGGCACGGTGCTCAACCTGGGCGACGTCGTCGGCAAGGGACCCCGGGGCTCCGCCGCCGTCGCGCGCAGCCGCGAGCGCTGCGCGGTGACGGTGCGGGGCAACTGGGACGACTTCCTGCCCCACCCCGACACGGTCCGCGACGAGGCGCTGACGTGGTGGCACGACGAGCTGACGGCCGAGGACAGGGCGTGGCTGCGGGGCCTGCCGCTCGTGCACCACCTGGACCTCAGCGGTCGGCGCATCCGGCTCCTGCACGCCTCGGCGCGCTCGGTGCACGTGCGCGTGCACTTCCACCACACCGTCGAGGAGTTCGACGGCGCGTTCGCCACGACCGAGCTGACCGGCGACGGGCCGGCGCCGCAGATGGTCGGGTACGGCGACGTGCACGACACGTACGTCGAGACGCAGGACGGGCGCACCCTGTTCAACGTGGGCAGCGTCGGCAACCCCCTCGACGAGCCGACGGCGTCGTACGTGGTGCTCGAGGGCGAGCCGGGCGGGGACCGGTCGGCGCCGTTCGCGCTGCAGGTGGTGCGCGTGCCCTACGACGTGGAGGCGGAGATCGCCGTCGCGCGCGACCTGCGCATGCCGCAGCGCGAGGCGTACGCCGTGGAGCTGCGCACCGCCGTGTACCGCGGCCTGCACGCCGAGCGGGGACTGCGCGCGGACGACGTCTGAGGGACGAGGCGGCCGCCGCTGCTCAGCGGTCCGCGGCGCCCAGGAACGTGCGCAGCGCCGAGACGAAGGCCTCGGGCTGCTCGGAGTGCACCCAGTGCCCCGCACCCTTGAGCGTCACGAGGGTCGTGCGCGGGAACAGCCGGCGCATCGCAGGGCCGTGCTCGGGCCGCACGTAGTCGGACCGGTCCCCCGCGACCCACAGCACCGGGTGGTCGAAGACGGCGTCGCCCGTGTCGGGGAACCCGCCGATCGTCGCCAGCTCGCGGCGCAGCAGGTCGAGGTTGGCCTGCCACCGGAAGCCCGCGCCGTCGGCGCGCAGGTTCTGCAGCAGGAAGCCCCGCACGCGCGGGTCGTCCACGCGCTCCGCGAGCCGCTCGTCCGCCTCGGCGCGGCGGGTCAGCGTGGCCAGGTCGAGCGCGGCGAGGCTGTCGAGCAGGTGGGCGAACTCCCCCAGGGAACCGCCCGACGCGGGGGCGATGTCCGCGACGACGAGCCGGTCCACCAGCTCGGGGTGGCGCAGCGCCAGCAGCATCGCGACCTTGCCGCCCATCGAGTGGCCGACGACGTGCACGGGGCCGTCGGCGGCGAACCCCTCGCGCAGGTGGGCCGCGACCAGGTCCGCCGTCTCGCCGTAGTCGAACCGCTCGGTCCAGGCCGAGCGGCCGTGGTTCGGCAGGTCGACCAGCAGCGACCGGTACGCCGGCACGAGCGCCTTGGCGACCTGCGTGAAGTTGCGCCCCTGCCCGAAGAGCCCGTGCAGGAACACGACCGGCGCCCCGGCGTCCCCGACGGTGGTCGTGCTGACGGTGCCGGACGCGGTGCTGCTCACGGGCACCGAGCCTAGGCGCTGCCGAGGGCGGATCCGCCGTCGGCAGCGCGGTCCGCGAACCCGCGCCCCACAGGCGCAGGGTGGGGGCATGAGCACCTCCACCGCCACCCGCCCCTACGACGACGAGCTGCTCGCGCGGCTCGCGTACGAGCGCATCGTCGTCCTGAGCACCGCGCTCGACGAGCACAACGGCCACCGCATCGCGGCCCAGCTGCTCCTGCTGTCCGCCGAGGACCCCCGCACCGACGTCACGCTGTGGATCAGCTCGCCGGGCGGCTCGGTGCCGGCGATGCTCGCGATCCACGACGTCATGCGCCTGATCCCGAACGACGTGCGCACGGTCGCGGCGGGCATGGCCGCCAGCGCCGGGCAGTTCCTGCTGTCGGCCGGCACGCCGGGCAAGCGGTTCGCGCTGCCGCACGCACGCGTCCTGCTGCACCAGGGGTCGGCCGGCATCGGCGGGTCCGCCGTCGACGTCGAGCTGCAGGCCGACGACCTGCGGGCCACCCGCGACACGGTGCTCGGCCTCGTCGCGCAGCACACGGGCCAGCCGGTCGAGCGGATCCGCGAGGACTCGCTGCGGGACCGCTGGTTCAGCGCCCAGGAGGCGCTGGACTACGGGTTCGTCGACGCGGTCGTCGGCTCGCTCGCCGACGTCCGTCCCGCGGCGGTCGCACCGCGCGTGGGGGTGCGGCCGTGAGCACCTACACGATCCCCTACGTGACCGAGCGCCGCGCCGGCGTGGAGCGCACCTCGGACGTGTTCAGCCGGCTGCTGTCCGAGCGCATCGTCTACCTCGGCACCGAGATCGACGACGGCGTCGCGAACGTCCTCGTCGCGCAGCTGCTGCACCTGGAGTCGGAGAGCGAGCTGCCGATCCAGCTGTACGTCAACTCCCCCGGGGGGTCGCCGTCGGCGATGCTCGCGGTCTACGACGCGATGCAGTACGTGCGGGCGCCGGTCGCCACCACGTGCGTCGGGCAGGCGGCCGGTCCGGCGGCGGTGCTGCTCGCCGGGGGCGCCCCGGGGCGGCGCGCGATCCTCGCGCACGGGCGCGTGGTGCTGCACCAGCCCTCGACCCGCGGGCAGGGCACCATCCCGGACCTGATCCTCGCGGCGGACGAGGTCGTGCGCGTGCGCGGCCAGCTCGAGGAGGTGCTGTCGCGGCACACCGGCAGGGACGTCGCGACGCTGCGCCGCGACACCGACCGGGACCGCGTCCTCACCGCGGAGCAGGCCGTGGCGTACGGGCTGGTGGACGAGGTGCTGGCGACCCGTCCGCGCTGACCGGGCCGCGGCGTCAGGCGGCCAGCAGGTGCGCGCCCGGCGGGGCGCCCGCCGGGCGGGCGACGGTCACGGCGGGCTGCGGCGACGACGTCAGGGTGAGCACCGCCCGCCCGGCGCGGCCGGACGCCGCGGGCGCGCCCAGCGCGTCCACGATGCCCTGCGCCAGGTCCACCAGCGTGAGGCCGAGCGCGTCGGTCAGCGCGGCGAGCACCTCCGACGACGGCTCCTTCAGCCCGCGCTCGACCTCGGACAGGTACTGCGGCGACAGCCGCGCGCGCTCGGCGACGTCCGCCAGGCGCAGGCCCTGGCGCTCGCGCTCCGCACGCAGCAGGGCGCCGATGGTGCGGCGCCACGCGGTCGGGCGCCGACGGTGCGGGACGAGGGCGACGACGTCGTGCGGCATGGACCGACGCTAGCCGTGGGAACCGGGTGGCGGCGGGGCGCTCCGCTGAGGGCAGAACGGCGAGCGGCGCGGGGCGCAGCGGGGCGTACCGGCACGGTCCGGGCGCGGGCGACGTGACGTCCGTCCCACGACTCGGACAGGTGCTCAGGTCACCCGTCCAGGTGACGATGGGAGGGCGAGCGTTCGACCATCCGAGGACACCGCATGCACCCCGCACTCCCCCGCCCCGCCCGCCCCGCCCGCCTCCTGACCCTCGCCACGACCGTCGCGACCGCCCTGCTCGCGTCGGTCGCGCTGGCCGTACCGTCGCACGCGATGACGTCGCCCCCGTCCGACCGGCTCACGTCCGGGCAGCAGCTCGCCCCCGGCGCCGTCCTGCGCGCCGCCGGCAGCGAGCACGAGCTCGCCGTGCAGGCCGACGGCGACGTGACGCTGCGCCTGGCCGGGCGGGTGCTGTGGCACACGGGCACCACCGGCCACGCCGGCGCACGGCTCGTCCAGCAGCCCTCGGGCGCCCTGGAGGTCGTCGCGCCCGGTGGGGCGGTCGTCTGGAGCACCGGAACCGCCGCCGCGGGCGCGCGTTCCGTGCTGAAGCCCGAGGGCGTGCTCTACACCATCGACACGGCCCACCGCGTCGCGTGGAAGAGCACCGTGGACGGTCCCGCCCTGCGCACCACCGGCAGGGACCGCGTGCACAGCGGCGGCCTGCTGCTGCCCGGCGAGTCGATCACGAGCCCCGACGGGTCCGCGCGGCTCGTCATGGGCACCGACGGCACGCTCGCGGTCACCGCGGGCGGCCGCACGGTGTGGCAGGCCGTCACCGGGCGTCCCGGTGCGTCCGCGACCGTGACGCCCGGCGGCGAGCTGCGGGTCACGGCGCCCGACGGGACGCGCGCGTGGTCGTCCGGCACCGCGTCCGCCGGCGCGCGGCTGGTCGTCAAGGACCACGCGCGCGCCTACCTGATCGCGTCGACCGGCGAGGCGGTCTGGTCGACGCCGACGCCGACCACCGCGCCGACGACCGAGCGCGTCCCCGCCGTCGTGCACCTGCCGCTGCCCGAGCCGCTGCCCGGCCCGTCCACGTCGACCTCCGGCAGCACCCTCGACGGCGGCACCGGCCTGCGCACGTACCGGACCTACCTGTCGTCCGCGCCGCCCTACGTGGACCCGACCTCGCCGGTCGCCGAGGCGGCCCGGGCCGCCCGCGACGCGGGCCGCACCGCCGAGGCCGACCTGCTGGACAAGGGCGCCGCGCACGTCTCGTCCCGCTGGCTGAGCCCCGCCGACTCGACGGCGACCGTCCGCGCGTACGCCGCCGCCGCCCGCGCCGCGCTCCGCACCCCGGTCTTCGTGACCTACGCGATCCCCGACCGCGACTGCGGCAACCACTCCGCCGGCGGGTTCGCCACCGCGGCCGAGTACTCGGCGTGGGTGGACGCCGTCGCCGCCGGCCTGGTCGGTGCGCGCGCCGTCGTCGTCGTCGAGCCGGACGCGCTGCTGCACCTCGAGCGCTGCGGGGACCGCGACGAGCGGCTCGCGCTGCTGAAGCGGTCCGTGCGCGCCTACGCCGCCGCCGGTGCGGAGGTCTACCTGGACGCCGGCAGCAGCAACAGCTTCGGCTGGGGCACCGCCTCGCTGCAGGAGATGGCGCTGCGCCTGCGGGCCGCCGGCGTGGACCAGGGCGCCGGGTTCGCCGTCAACACCTCGAACTTCCAGCGCACCGAGCACGAGGTGGCCTACGGCACCTACCTGTCCGCGCTGCTCGGCGGCGCCGCGTTCGTCGTCGACACGTCCCGCAACGGCAACGGGCCGCTCGCCGGCCCGGAGGGCACCGTCTGGTGCAACCCGCCGGGGCGCGCGCTGGGCACCCCGCCGGGCGCGACGCGCACGGGTCCGCACGTCGCGAACCTGTGGGTCAAGACCGTCGGGCTCTCGGACGGCACGTGCAACGGCGGCCCCGCCGCCGGGCAGGTGTGGGAGGAGTACCTGATCGGGCTGGCGTCGGCCGCGGCCTGGTGACGCCGCGGGTGCCGGGTGACGCGGACGGCGTCACCCGGCCTCGGCGTCCGGTGCGACCCCGGCCACCGGGGTCGTGCGCGACCGGCCCGACCCGTCCTTGAGCACGACGTACGCGACGTCGACGTGCGGCTCGAGCGCGCTGAACTTGTCGTTCGGGGCGCCGATGACGAGCTGGAAGCCCAGCCCGCGCCACGCGCCGATCGCCCGGCCCGTGAACCGGGCGTCGGCCTTGATGAGGGCCTCGTCGAGGAACACCGGCGCGTAGCGGGGGCGCTCCGCGCCGGCGTCGCCGAGCTGGTAGCGCAGCGCGGCGCCGACGATGAACGCCACGAGCTCCTGCGACTCGCCGCCGGACTTCTCGCCGATGTGGTCGTACAGCGCGACGTGGTTGCCGTCGAGGTCGACCTTCTCCGCCGACAGGCGCACGTGCCTGCGCACGTCGACCAGGTCCGCGAAGTCGGGCGACGTGCGGCGGATGCGGTCGACGACCTTCGCCATGCGCGCGTAGCGGCGCTCCCGCTCCGCGTCGGTGGCCTCCGTGGCGAGCAGCTCGCGCAGGTCGCGCAGCTCCTTGCGGAAGCGGGCCACGACCGCGGACTGGGTGTCGCGGGCGTCGATGCGCAGCCGGTGGTCGTCGTCCGCGAACGGCAGGTCCGCGAGGATCTCGTTGACGGGGCCGATGCGCTCCTTGATCTCGCGCACGGACCGGGCGAGCGCGTTGTGCAGGTCCGTGAGGTCGTTGCCGGACAGACGCAGCAGGCTCTTGCGCCACTCCGCCTCGAGCTCGTGCAGCCCGTTCGTCTCGAGCTCGGTGAGGATGCGCTCGAAGTCCGCGTACGAGGTGTCCGGGTCGGTGCCGAGGTTGGGGTCGTGCCAGCGCTCGACGAACGTCTCGAAGGTCCGCCGCAGGGCGTCCCGCGCGTTCGCGACCGCCTGCTGCGCCGCCTGCCGGTCCGCCCGCAGCACGTCCGCGGCGCGCGCGACGACGGCGTCGAACGCGGCGAGGACGGCGACCGGGTCACCCTGGTCGCCCGCCGGCCGGGCGTCCGGCGCGTCGTCCAGGAGCGCGTCGAGGTAGGCGCGGTGCGCCGGGTCGAGGGTCGTGCCCGCCTGCTGCGCCGCGTCGAGCGCGAGCTGGGCGGCGTCGACCTCGTCCGTCGTGGCGGACCAGCGCCGCTCGAGCTCCTCGGCGTCGCCCTTGGTGCGCCCGAGCCGCTCGGTCAGGTCCTGCACGAGGACGTCGAGCTCCGCGGCACGTCCCTGCAGGCGCACCACCTCGGGGTTGCCGGCGGTGACCTCGGTGACGACACGGTCCCAGCGGGCCCGCTCGGCCTCGACGGCGTCGACGTCGACCTGCTCCCACGTCACCTCGAGGACCGTCGCGTACGCGCGCAGCGCGGCCTCGTGCCGGTCCATCCGGGCGCCCGCCTCGGCGACCTGCGCCTCCGCGAGGGCCAGCCGCTGCTCGGCGCGGGCGACCTGCTCCTCCAGGTGCGCCAGGCGGCGGGTGTTCGTGAAGCCGAGGACGTTCGCCCGTCCCTGGCCGCCGTGCGCGCCCCGCGTGCCCTCGGAGACCTGGCCCGTGCGCGTCAGCGCCTTCGCGTGCTGCGCGAGCTCGCCCGGGGTGTCGACGCACACGTACGCGTACCGCGACGCGAGCTCGCCCTTGAGCCAGCCGGTGAAGGGGCTCGTGCGGTAGTCGAGCCGGCCCGGGAGCGTGCGCGCGTCGACGCCGGCGTCGTCGCGCAGCCCCGTCGGGACGCCCTCGAAGCGGATCCGCCGCCCGACCGGCACCGTGTCGATCGCGCGCCGGAACGCCTGCAGGTGCGCCACGTCGATGAGCAGGAGCGTCGCGAACCCGCCCAGGGCGAGGTTGAACGCCTCCCGCCACGGCTCGTGCTCCGTGCGGACCTCGACGAGCTCGGCGACGAACGGCAGGTCGTCGACGGTGAGCCCGGCGGCGGCGGCGAGCGCGGCCCGCGCCCCGTGCAGGTCCTCGGGCAGGTTGTCGCGGCGCCGTGCGGCGGCGGCCACCTCGCCCCGCAGGGCCTCGAGGTCGGCGGCGGCCTCCTTGCGCTCCGACATCGCGTCGAACAGCGCCCGCCGGGCCGACTCCTTCGCGTCCGTGTCCTGCAGGGCGGCCTGCCCGCGCGCGACGAGGGCCTCGAACTCGGCCTGCGTCCCCACGCCCGTCCCGAGCGCACCGGTGAGCACCTCGTCGAGGCGACGACGGGCGCGGCCGACCTCCTCCAGCCGGGACCCGACCACGCGCAGCTCACGCTGGGCACGGGCCAGCTGGTCCCCGCCGGACGCCCAGAGCGTCTCCCGCACGCCGTCGAGCTCCGAGCGCGCGGCGTCGATGCGTGCGCTCGTCTCCAGGGCGAGCCGCTGGGCCTGCCCGTGCCGCCGCTGCAGGTCCGCCTCGACGTCGCGCACGAGTGCGAGCCGGCGCTCGTCGCGCCACAGCGCGGCCGGCGAGCCCGCGTCCTCGAACCGGCCGATCGCCTCGATGACGCGCAGCCGCTCGGCGCCCGCCTCGATCGCGGCGCGGTGCTCGCGGATCGGCTCCAGCGCCCGCACCTGCTGACGGGCCGTGACCATCTGCTCGCGGGTGCCGCTGAGCTTGTCGAACTGCTCGACCACGGCGTCCGCCGTCGCGAACGTGTCGGGCTCCTCGAGCACCATCGCCTTGTACAGCGCGTCCACGGTCGTGATCTGCTGACCGGCCTGGATGCGGCCGAGCAGCGCGACGGCCTTGCCGCCGTCCCCCGACGCGCCGATGCCGAGGGAGGTGTGCAGCCGGGCCGTGAACTCCCGGTCGGTGTCGAAGCACGCGAGCCCCGTCGCGGTGACCGCCGGGCGCGCGAGCCGCTGCGCGGCGGCCGCCTCCAGCTCCCGCAGGTCGAACGCTCCGTCGACGGTCGCGCGCACCGCGACGACGTCCTCCAGCGTGCGGGCCGCCGACGGCACGTACCAGGCCCGCACGGCGGTCAGCTCGGCCCCGGACTGGTCCGCCCACGTCATCGCGATCGCCGTCCACGTGTCCCGACCGTCGCCGCGCAGCACGCGCTCGCGCGTGCCGTCGTCCGTGCGGGACTCGTCGAGCTTGCCGCGCGCGTAGGACAGGATGTTGCGCTGGTCCTTGCCGCGCGGGCGCCCGACGACGCCGCCGTTCGAGGCGCCGTTGAACGGCGTCGTGTGCGGCATGAGCAGCGCGATGTACGCGTCCATGAGCGTGGACTTGCCGGAGCCGGACCCGCCGGACAGCAGCGTCGCCGTCGACGCGAGGCGCACGCGGTGGTGCCCGTCGTAGCCGCCCCAGTTCACCAGCTGCAGGTCGCGCGCGACCCACTGCTGCCCCGTCGACGCGGACGGGACGAGCCCGAACAGCGTGTCGACCATCGTCATCGGGCCACCTCCGTCTGCGCGCGCAGCCACGTGCGCAGCTCGCCGAGCCGCTCCGTGCTCAGCACGATCTCCACGAGCGGCGACACCCGGTACCGCCCCTCGGACTCCTCCTCGACGATGCCCTCCTTGGCCAGGCGCGCGACGGCGGCGCGGATCTCCCGCTGGTGCGCGGCGACGTTCGTGTCGTCGGCGTCGAAGTACGTCAGCGCGGTCTGCTCGATCTCCTCGACGTCCACCCGCACCGACGTCTGCCCGGCGCCCTGCCCACGCTGGTAGACCGTGCGCAGGTGCACCAGGACGAGGGTCTCGGCGCGGCTGTAGGCGTCGTCGCGCAGCAGCACCGGCACGTCGAGCTCCGCCGAGCGGACCTGCTGCTTGTACGCCACGCCGCGCTCGTGGTCGACGACGAGCCGGACGAACAGGTCGTGCAGGCGCGACTCGACGACCTGCTGGTTCTCCAGGAGCGTGCGCCACTGGGCGGGGCTGCGCTCGGCCAGCAGGAAGCGGCGCTGCAGCAGGCGCACGAGCACGCGCCGCACGTCCGCGTCGAGCGTGCCGGTGTCGCCCGCGAAGAGCTCGGCGGGGTCCTCCTCCATGGGCACGGGGGCGATGAACGCCGCCTCGCGCTCCTCGGCCGCGACGTCGCCGGACGCCTCCTCGACGTCCGTCACGTCCGTCGTCTCACTCATCGTCGTCCCCGATCCGCGTGGTCACCGCGCCGAACGCCAGGCGCCGCGCCGTCCCGTCGGGGCGGACCGCGTCGACGAACGCGACCTCCCCGGTCTCCGTCATGCCGTGCCGGTGCGCGATCTCCAGCAGCCCGAGCAGGTCCACCGGCCGGCGCGCGTCCGACGGCGCCGACCGGAACGCCGCGGCGACGTCGGCCGTCCCGTCCGCGCCCGCGGACGCGTGCAGGTGCGCCTCCAGCTCCGCGTAGTGCGGCCCGCCCCACGCGCGCGCCTCGTCGTGGGCGGCGACCGCGTCCAGCTCGTCGTCCCAGTCCGTCAGCGGTGCGGGCGGCTCCGGCGGCCGCGGGTCCCCGACGCTCTGGCGCAGGTGCTCGACCTCGGCGACGGGCAGGCGGCGCAGCGGCTCGACCGGCTGCCCGCGGCGCGCACCCGGCACCCACTCCTGCAGCCCGGCCATCACGTCGCGCAGCAGCGCGTCGACCTGCCGGTCGCGCAGCGGGTCGTGGTGACGCACCTGTGCGGTGATGACGTAGGACGCCTCACGCTGCGCGGCGAACACCTGGTCCAGGCCCTGCTCGATCCGACGGACGATCTCGCGCAGCTCCGTGCGCTGCTGCGCCGGCAGCCGACGTGTGAAGCGGTGCCGCAGGACGACGTCGATCTGCCCCGCGAGCGCGTCGAGGCGCTGCGGGTCGCCGATGAGCCGCAGGGCCCCCGCGAAGGCACGCCCCTCGGCGGTCGACTCCATGACGTGCTCGCCGCGCTCGAGGTACTCGCGCAGCACCGCCCCGGTGGGGCGCTCGTCCTGGCGCAGGGCCGTCACGACGTCGCGCTGCATGGCCTTGATGGACTCCGCGACGCGTGCGAAGTCCGCGGGCAGCTCGCGCACGAGGTGCAGGACGTTCTCCGCCTCCTCGAGCAGCGTCTCGTCGTCGACCGGGTCGACCGTGCCGGTGCGCTCGAGGCGGGCGAGCTCCTCGCGCAGCCGGGCGATCTCGGCGTCGAGGCGGGCGATGCGCACGAGCACGTCCGGGTCGGCGTCCTGGGCGAGCCGCTCGACCGCGTCGAGGAGCGTGCGCACGCGCGACTGCGACACGCGGGCGCGGGCGCCTCCGGCGCGGCCCGCGACCTCCAGCGCTCCGACGGCGTGCGCGGACAGCCGGTAGGCCTCGACGTCGTCGTCGAGCACCTGCCGCACCAGCCACCCCGCGTCCGCCCACTGCCGGCACAGGTCGCGGGCGGACCCGGCCGGCAGGTCGTCGCCGTGCCCCGCGGCGCGCAGCTGGTCCAGGGCGTCGGCGATCTCCGTGTGCGCGTCGGCGACGGGCACGGTGGGGCGCTCGGCCGTGAACAGGACCGACAGCAGGGACACCACGAGGGGCGCGTGCCGCTTGTGCAGCAGGTCCAGCATGGGGTTCCGGAACGCGCGCACGGCGCCCAGGTACGCCCCTTCGGCACGAGTGATCATCGGCGGACAGCGTAGGCGGCGCCGGGCACCCGCCAGGACCACGGTCCGGCTCTCGCCGGGGTCGCGCCGCGGGGCGAAAGCGCGCGAACGGGACCGATCAGGCGTCGTCCCGCACGACCGGCTGGCGCAGGATCGTCCGCAGCCGCTCGGGCGCGGTCCGGCGGGCGTCGCTGAGGTAGACCTCGTGGTGCCGGCCCGTCATCCGCAGGCCGTGGTCGGGCACGAAACGGTCGTGGATCTCGGCCAGCACCGGGCCCTCGGCGTCGTAGGGGCCGACGTGCAGCGTCTGGACGCACAGGCCCTCGTCGAGCCGCTCGAGGCGCAGGGCGTCCAGCACGGGTGCGCCGCCCTTCGCCGCGACCCTGGCGCGGGCGTCCTCGACGTGCTCCGCGGCGATCCAGTCGGGCACGAGGATCATCGCGGTCCAGCTCCAGCGGGACTTGTCGCGGGAGGTGGTGAACGCCGCCATGTCGTCGGACCACCACAGCGCCTCGAGCGGCATGACGACGTGGTCGCGCCCGAGCTCGCGCCGGCTGAGGAACTTGAGCGTGTACGCCACCGGGTAGAGCGTGCGCAGGGCGTCCTGGTACTCCGGCGCCGTGTTCGGGTCCCCGTGGCCGTCGACCATGAGGTACTGCAGCGGCGGGACGGTGACGAGGGCGATCTCGCCCCGCCGCGCACGGTAGGACGGGATCTCCCTCTTGAGGTCGACCGTCACGCCGCACCCCCCGCCGGGTCCACCGGTGCGCGCTGCACGATGACGACGGTCATGCGGGTGTCGGCCCACGACGTGTGCTGCTCGCCGGGCACCCACCGCACGAGCGACCCGGGGCCGACCGGCCGCTCGACGTCGTCGTCCCCGGCCACCCGCCCCTGCCCGGACACGACGAAGAACACCTGCTCACGACCCGCCGGGTGCCGCGGCAGCGAGGCGCCCGGTTCGAGGACGGCCAGGTCGACGCGGACGCGCTCGGCCGACGTCCCGGCGCTGAGCATGCGCATCGCGACACCGGGTGCCCCGTCGAGCGCGGCGAGTTCCCCCTGCTCCACCTCCATGCCCCGCAACCTAGCCGCGACGCGCGCGGCGCAGCACCCCCTACCGCCCGCGGGCCGTGCGCAGCGCCACGAGCCGGTCGGCCGCCGCGGCGAGGTCGAGCCCGTTGACCGCCACGACCCGGGCGAGCGGCTCGGCCGGCACCGCGGCGAGGCCGGAGACCGCCCCCGCCATGCCGGCCGCCATGGACGCCACCGTGTCGGCGTCCCCGCCCCCGCCGGCGCCGAGCACCGCCGCACGCCAGGGGTCGGCGTCGGCCCGCACGAGGCACGCGAACGCGGCGGGCACGGACTCCACCGCCGCGACCGACGTGCCGATCTCGGTGTCGAGCCTGCGCAGGAAGTCCTCGTCGTCGTCGACCGCCTCGGCCAGGTCGAGCGCCGCCTCGAGGGCCGCGGGCACGCCCGGCCCGGCGGCGGGTGAGCCGCGGCGCGCCGCGACCTCCGCCGCGGCGAGGCCGCGCGCGACGTGCGCCGCGAGACCGGCCGTCGGTGCGGCGAGCGCCGAGCTCACGACGGCGGCGACCGCGGTCGCGGCGGCGAGCGCCTCACTGGTGTGGTGCGACATCACGCACGTCTCCTCGACGGCGTCGACCAGCGCCCCGAGGTCGTCCGGCGGGACGACGACGCCGACCGGCGTGATGCGCATCGCCGCACCGTTCGTGCGTCCGCCGCGGCCGGTGGTGCGCGGGTCGGCGCCGGCGCGCAGCAGCGCGAGGGCGGCGGCGGTGCTGGGGCCGATGACGGCGGCGGCGCGGGCGCCGGCCGCGTCGACCCAGGCGAGCAGGTGGCGCGTCACCACCTCCGCCTGCGCCGCACCACCGGTCTCGACGAGCGCGTCGACGAGCATGAGCGTCTGCTCGGTGTCGTCCGTGACGGTGCCGGCCGGCACGCCGCGCTCGGTGCCGGGCAGCAGGCGGTCCACGCGGCCGTGCTCGGCGGCGATCCGCTCGCGCGTCCACCCCTCGACCGGCATGCCGAGCGCGTCCCCGAGGGCGACGCCTGCGAGGCAGGCGTGCGCGCGGTCGCGCAGCAGGTCTCCGTCCGGGTGGGTCACGGCACCGGCTCCCTGCGCGGCGCCGCGCGGGGCGGTCGGCCCGACGAGGAGGGGACGCGCCAGCCGGGCCGCTCGTCCCCCCGGTAGGCGAGCCACGAGCCGACCGCGACCGCGCTCCCGAGCAGCAGCCCCGCGACGACGTCGGACGGGTGGTGCACGCCGAGGAGCACCCGGTCCGCGGCGGTCACGGCCGCCACGGCAGCGGCGACGGTCGGCACCAGCACGCGCCCCCGGCGGCCCAGCAGCGGCCACGCGACGACCGTGAGCACGACGCCCGCGGTCGCGGCCATGTTCGCGTGCCCGGAGGGGAAGCTGAACCCGCCGGCGTGCGCGAGCGGGTCGTCGTGGACCGGCCGGGCCCGGTGCACGACGAGCTTGACGGCCGCCGTCGTGCCCCACGAGGCGAGCAGCGTGACCGCCCCCCACAGCGCACGCCCGGGCAGCTGCCGACGGCGCCACACCCAGGCGCACAGCGCGCACCCCGCGAGCACGAGCCAGACCGGCTGCGTCACCTCCTGCCACACGACCAGCGCGGCGTGCAGGGCGGGCGCGTCACGCGTGGCGTCCGTCGCCGCCGCCACGGCCCGCACGTCGAGGCGGTGCACGGTCGACGACTCGGCGCGCACGGCCCACGCGACGGCCGCCACGGGCACCGCGAGCACGGCAGCCGACGCCACGGCCTGCGCCGCCCGCCGCCACGCCGACCCGGCCTGCGGCGCGGTCGGCGTGTCCCCGTCCCCCGGCACCCGCCGCTCCCCCGTCATCCCGCGAGAGTAGGTCGGTCCTGCGCTACCGGCAGGTCCGCGGGCGGACGGCGCCGACGCGCGCCCCCGCGGCGAGCTCACGGCCGCGTGCGCGCCACCGTCCGCGCGATGCGCACCCCGGTACGCCGACCCGTGCACCAGCGTGCCGGCGAAGTCCTCGACGCCGGGCCAGGCGGGCGGCACCGGCGTGTGGTTGTACCCGGTCGCGACGACCACCACGTCGCTCGCGAGCGCGTCGCCGTCCGCGGTGCGCAGTCGCCGGCCGGTGCCCGACGGCTCGACCTGGACGACCTCGACACCCGTCCGCACGTCCAGCCCGTGGTGAGCCGCGTACCGCTCGAGGTAGCGCACCAGGTCGTCGCGGGCGACCCACCGGCCGTACGCCCGCGGGGATGGGCAGGCCGGGCAGGGCGGACCACCGCCGCGTGGTGTGCAGGTGGAGGCGGTCGTAGTGGCGCCGCCAGGACGCGGCGACGACCGGCTCCTTCTCCAGGACGAGCGCGTCGACGCCGCGGGCCCGCAGCGCGGCGGCCACCGCGAGACCGCCCGGCCCCACCCCGATCACCAGCACCTGAGCCGCCACCATCGCCGACCTCCTCGTCGGTCACGCTCCGGCGGGGCAGGCGCGCACCGGCTCCATGACGGCCGTGCCCGGCAGGACGCGGCTACGACGTGCCGACCGCCGCACTCCCCTCCATCATGAGCACGCCGGCACCGACGCCGGCAGGGCCGGCACCGAGGCCGGACGAGGCGGGACGGTCGACGATGACGAAGCTACGCACGATCGCCCTCGCGGCGGCCGCCCTCGGCGCCGTCGTGCTGCTCACCGCGGCCGTGGCGGAGGACCCCGCGCTGTGGGCCTCCTGGCCGGGCGCCGTCGTGCGGTACTGCGGGTTCTGCACCCTCGCCGTGGGGCTGTACGCGCTGGCGGGGCGCATCGACCGCCGGCCGGCGCGACGCTGAGGCGGTCCGGCCGCCGCTGTCGACCCCGCCGGCGGTCGGCGGTGCGGTGGTCGCGCGGCAGGAGGGCGACCCCGTGATCCGGGGGTACGTCGTCGGCACGGTGCTCGTCGCCGTCGTCGTGGACGTCCGGCCGGTGCGTGAGCTCCGGCGCGACAGGCAGGCCCGCGGACGCCGCTGACCACCGGGGCCCGCGACGAACGACGACGGCCCCGACCGTGTGGTCGGGGCCGTCGTCGTCGCTGTCTCAACGAGTGTCCGGAGGGGGACTTGAACCCCCACGCCCTATACGGGCACTAGCACCTCAAGCTAGCGCGTCTGCCATTCCGCCACCCGGACGAGTGGACCTCGGCGACCCTCGCGGGCCCCTCGGCGCGGCAGAAAACATAGCACGGCGCGGGCGTGATCCTCGCATCGGCCCCGGAGGCACGGCGCACGGGTGACGGGACGGCAGGCAGCCCGCGTGCGCCGCCGCGCCGGTGACGTGCGCCGGGGGCAGACTTCGGGTGAGGGACATCCACGACGGGCGGAGGCAGTGCATGGCCGACGTGACGAACGCCTCCCGCCCCCGGGCGGGCGCGGTGAGCCCCGTCGCGCGACGGGTGGCGGGCGGACGGCGGAACCCCCACGTCGTGGGCGCGGACGAGCCGGCGCCGCGGTGGCTGCGGCAGGCGGCGGGGGTGTCGTGGCGCCTGCTCGTCGTGGTCGCCGCCGTCGTGCTCGTCTTCTACGCCACCTCGCGCGTGCAGCTGCTGTTCATCGCCGTCTTCCTCGCCCTGGTGTTCACCGCGGTGCTGCGCCCCCTCGTCGACGGCATGTCCCGGGTCATGCCCCGGGGGCTGGCGACGGCGCTCGCCCTGCTCGCCGGGATCCTGTTCTTCCTCGGCATGCTCACGTACGTCGGGTTCTCGATCGCGACGCAGTGGAACGACCTGGCGCGGCAGTTCGAGACCGGCATCGACCAGATCACCGACTTCCTCGAGAGCGGCGCGCTGCCGTTCACCATCACGAACGACCAGATCGTCGAGTGGATCGACAACGGCGTCGCGTGGGTGCAGGAGCACGCCGGGGACATCGCCTCGCAGGCCGCCGCCAGCGCGGGCTCGGTGGTCGAGGGGTTCACCGCCCTGGCGCTGGCGACCTTCTGCACCGTGTTCTTCCTCGCCCGCGGCACGCAGATGTGGACGTGGTTCCTCAACCAGCTGCCCGTGCGGGTGCGCGAGACCTGGGTCACCGCCGGCGGGGCCGGTTGGTACACGTTCTCCGGGTACACGCGCGGCACGGTGATCATCGCCATCACCGACGGCGTCCTCGCGTTCGTGCTCCTGACGGTCCTGGGCGTGCCGCTCGCGGCGCCGCTGGCCGTGCTGGTGCTGATCGGCGCCTTCATCCCGCTCATCGGCGCGCCCGCGGCCATGGTCGTCGCGATGATCGTGGCGCTCGCCGCCAACGGGCTGTGGAGCGCGGTGTTCGTCGGGATCGGCATCGCGCTGATCGGCCAGCTCGAGGGGCACATCCTCCAGCCGCTCATCATGGGCAAGCAGGTGTCGCTGCACCCGGTCGTGGTCGCGCTGGCGGTCACGGCGGGCACGCTCACGGCGGGGATCCTCGGCGCCGTCATCGCCGTCCCCCTCGTGGCCGTCGCGTGGGCGATCTACTCCCGGCTGCGCACCCTCGACCCGCCGATGGACGAGGAGGACGCCGCCGACGAGACCGAGCCCGGGGACGAGGCGCCGGACGAGGACGCACCCGGCCCCCGCGGCACGCCCGTCACCTCCGGCTGACGGCCCCGCTCTCCACCCGGCCCGGTCCCACCGGTCCTGGTGCACGGCGGCCGGCGGCGTCACTGGAAGTCCCGCGACGCGGTGCGCACCTTCAGCGACAGCGGGCTCAGGTGCTCGGCCACGAGGTTCGTCGCACCGTCCGCCTTCTCCAGCCGCCCGCGCACGACCATGGCCTTCGCGGTGCGGGCCGTGCGCCGGAACCGCTGCCACAGCCCCGGCGAGCACACGACGTTCAGCAGACCCGTCTCGTCCTCGAGCGACAGGAACGTCACGCCCTGCGCCGTGCCGGGCCGCTGCCGGTGCGTCACGACGCCGGCGACGGCCACGCGACGCCCCTCCTCGGCGCGGAACACCTGCTCGACGCGCAGCACCCCCGCCTCGTCGAGGCCGTCGCGGACGAACTGCGTCGGGTAGGAGTCGACCGACACGCCCGTCGCCCACACGTCCGCGGTGGCGACCTCGACGTCCGCGAGCCCCGGCAGCGTCGGGGCGCGCACGCCGACGGCCACGCCGGGCAGCGTGTCCGGACCCTCCTGCGCCAGCGCCCCCGCCGCCCACAGCCCCGCCCGCCGGTCCACGCCCAGCCCGGCGAGCGCCCCGGCGGTCGCGAGCGCCTCGAGCTGCGCCGTGCTCAGCTGCACGCGCTGCACGAGGTCGTGCAGGTCCGCGAACGGCCCGTGCCCGGTGCGCTCCTCGACGAGCCGGCGCGCGAGGTCCTCGCCGATCGTCCGCACGGACGACAGCCCCTGCCGCACCGCGAGCGAGCGCGGACGGTCCGCGCCGGTGCCCGTGCGCACGCCCGGCCCCGCGACGGGGCCGGTGCCGCTGGGCGTCGGGACGAGCCGCGGCTCGCCGCCCGGCGGGGGCGGGCCGACCCGCTCGACGACCGCGAGCGCGTCGGACGCCTGCACGTCGGGCCGCAGCACCTCCACGCCGTGCCGGCGGGCGTCGGCCACCAGGCTCTGCGGGGAGTAGAAGCCCATCGGCTGCGCGGCGAGCAGGCCCGCGTAGAACGCGGCCGGGTGGTGCACCTTGAGCCACGCGCTGGCGTACACGAGGAACGCGAACGAGTACGCGTGCGACTCGGGGAACCCGAAGTCGGCGAACGCCTTGAGCTTGTCGAAGATCTCCTCGCGCACACCGGGCTCGATGCCGTTGCGCGCCATGCCGTCCATGAGCCGGCTGCGCAGCGCCTCCATGCGCTCCATCGACCGCTTCGAGCCCATCGCGCGGCGCAGCTGGTCGGCCTCGGCGGGCGTGAAGTCCGCGACGTCGATGGCCATCTGCATGAGCTGCTCCTGGAACAGCGGCACGCCGAGGGTCTTGCCGAGCGACTTCTCCAGCAGCGGGTGCAGGTAGCGCACGGGCTCGCGGCCCTTCACGCGCGCGATGTACGGGTGCACCGACCCGCCCTGGATGGGCCCGGGGCGGATGAGCGCGACCTCGACGACGATGTCGTAGAACCGCCGCGGCTGCAGGCGCGGCAGGGTGCCCATCTGCGCCCGCGACTCGACCTGGAAGACCCCGACCGTGTCGGCGGCGGACAGCAGGTCGTACACGTACGGGTCCTCGTACGGCAGCGCGTGCAGGTCGAGCACGACGCCCTCGTGCTTCTCGACCTCCGTGAAGCCCAGGCGCAGCGCGGTGAGCATGCCCAGGCCGAGCAGGTCGAACTTGACCAGCCCGGCGTCGGCGCAGTCCTCCTTGTCCCACTGCAGGACCGTGCGCCCCTCCATGCGCGCCCACTCCACGGGGCACACCTCGATCACGGGGCGGTCGCACATGACCATGCCGCCGGAGTGGATGCCCAGGTGCCGCGGCAGCCGCAGGAACCGCTCGGCGAGGTCGATGACGTGGTCGGGGATGTCCTCGCTCTCCGCCGCGGAGGGCGGCAGCACGTCCGGGACGACGTCGTGGCGGTCGGCGGTCGGCCGTCCGGGCACCTCCGGCGCCGGGCCGACGGGGCCGGCCTTCGTCAGGTGCCACCACGACGTCGGCCGCTCGGGGCCGCGCAGGCTCCCCCACCGCTCGATGGATCGGCTCCACGCGTCCTGCTGGCCCACGTCGTACCCGAGCGCGCGCGCCGCGTCCCGGACCGCCGAGCGCGGGCGGTAGGAGATGACGTTGGCCACCTGCGCGGCGTGCGTGCGCCCGTGCGTCGCGTAGACGTGCTGGATGACCTCCTCCCGGCGGGCGGACTCGATGTCGACGTCGATGTCCGGCGGGCCGTCGCGCTCGGGGGCGAGGAACCGCTCGAACAGCAGCCCGTGCCGCACCGGGTCGACCGCGGTGACCCGCAGCACGTAGCAGACCGCCGAGTTCGCCGCCGAGCCGCGTCCCTGCGCGAGGATCCCGTTGCGCCGGCAGAAGTCGACCAGGTCGTACACGACGAGGAAGTAGCCGGGGAAGCCGAGGTCCTCGATGACGCGCAGCTCGTGCTCGAGCTGCGCGTACGCACCGGGGACGCGCTCGGACCCCGGCGGGCCGTAGAGCTCGTGCGCGCCGCGGCGGACGAGCTCGCGCAGCCAGCTCGCCTCGGTGTGACCGGGCGGCACGGGGTACGGGGGCAGGCTCGGCGCGACGAGCGAGAGGTCGAACGCGCACTCGGCGGCCAGGTCGGCGGCCGTCGCCACCGCGTGCGGGTGGCGCCGGTGCAGGGCGAGCATCTCGGCGGCCGAGCGCAGGTGGGCGGTCGGCGCCGCGGGCAGCCAGCCGTCGAGGTCGTCGAGGGAGGACCTTGCGCGCACGGCCGCGAGCGCCTGCGCGAGGTCGGCGTCCCGCGGGGTCGCGTAGTGGACGTTGCCGGTCGCGACGAGCGGCAGGCCCGCGTCGGCCGCGAGCGCGGCCAGCGCGTCGGCGCGCTCGGCGTCCCACGCGTCGCCCGTGGCGGACGTCTCCACCGCCACGTTGTCCCGGCCGAACAGCGCGACGAGCCGGTCGAGCTCGCGGCGGGCCGCGTCGGGACCGCCGGGCGCGACGCCGCCGACGCCCGACGGGTCGCCGCCCGCGAGCGCGCGCCGGACCGCGCCCTTGCGGCAGCCGGTGAGCACGAGCCACTGCCCGGCGGCCGTGGCCGCGAGGTCCTCGAGCCGGTGGTCGGCGGCGCCCTTGCGTCCGGTGCGCAGGTGCGCCTCGCCGATCGCGCGGGACAGCGACCGGTACCCGTCGGGCCCGCGGGCGAGCACGAGCAGGTGGGTGGCGCGCGGGTCGGGCGTGCCGGTCGGGGCGTCGAGCACGGGCACCGGTGAGGTGCGGCGCTCGCGCGCGTGCCGGCGTCCGTCGGGGGCGGGCAGGTGCAGCTCGGCGCCGAAGACCGTCGGCAGGCCCACCGCGCGGGCCGCCTGCGCGAACCGCACGACGCCGTAGAGCCCGTCGTGGTCGGTCAGCGCGAGCGCGTGCAGGCCGAGCCGTGCGGCCTCGGCGGCGAGCTCCTCGGGCTGGCTCGCGCCGTCGAGGAAGCTGAACGCGGAGTGCGCGTGCAGCTCGGCGTAGCGCGGCGCACCGGTGCGGGCGGTCTCAGTCATAGTCGGCCTCGCACGTCCAGGCGCCGTCCGCCCACGTGAGCAGCACGGCACCGCCGTCCTCGAACGCGACCTGCACGTGCGCGCGCACCTGCGGGGGCCGGCCGGGGTGGTTCCACCAGCGGTCGGTGAGCAGCCACGGGCCGGCCCACCCGGCGACGGTGCGGGCGCCGGCGCCGGCCGGCGCGGACGCGGGCGGCCACCGCACCGCCACGGGCGGGCCGCTCAGGCTCCCCCGCCGGTCGACGACCACGGGCACGCCCGCCCCGTCGCGCACGTCGACGCGCACCGGCACGGTCAGCACCGTCGCCGGCGCCGGGTCGGGCAGCCGTCCCGGCCACGGCAGCGCGGCCTCGCGCGGCGGTGCGCTCTGCTCGCCCCACGGCCGCACGTGCACCTGGTCGTGCACGTCCCGCCCGCCCTGGAGCGTGGCGGTGAGCACCCCGGCGCCGCCGACGATGCTCTGCGCGCGCTCGAGCGCGCGGTGCGCGCGCAGGTCGCCGCCCGACGGCCCGCCCCACAGGCGGCTCTGCTCGGCGCCGGCGGGGGCGACGTCGAGCGCGGTGAGCACGAGCCGCACGAGCGCGACGGGCTGCTCGTCCTCGGGCTCGACGTCCGGCAGGTCCGCGACGGGGTCGGCGTCGAGCAGGTCGAGCAGGTCGCCGCGCGCCCCGGCGCTCCCCCGCGGGCGTGCGCCACCCCGACCCGGTCGCCCGGCGCCGACCGCGGCGCCCCGGTCGCGTGCGGTCGCGACCGCGCTCGCCGTGAGCCACCCGTCGAGCTGCCAGCGGATGCGGTCGGTGATGCGCGCGGCGGTCAGCCCGCCCCAGCCGCCGAGGTCGGTGCGCCACGTGCGCACGAGCTCGGTGCCGTCGTCGGTGCGCGCGCTGACCTGGAGGCGCCCGCACGTGACCGACCGCGCGACGAGCTCGTCGTGCAGCTGCTCGGCCAGGCGCCGGCCGGCGAACGTCGCCGCGTCGACGCGCTCGACGGGCGGGTCGAGCACGGCGGCGACCTCGAGGTCCGCCTCGGGACGCCGGCGTGCGGGTGGCCGCTCGTCGAGCCCGCGCGCGAGCGTGTGCGCCCACGAGCCGAGCCGGCCGAACCGCGCGTGCACGTCGCCCGGCGGCAGGGCGGCGAACGCCCCGAGCGTGCGCAGCCCGAGCCGGTGCAGCAGGTCGACGAGCGCGGACACCTCGACCGCCGCCTCGGGGGTCACGGTCGCGTGCACGAGCTCGGTCACACCGTGCGGGGCGAGGAACACCGGGGACGCCCCGGGCTCGACCACCGCCCCGGTGCGCGCCGCGAGGACGGCCGCGAGCAGCCCGTCCGCGGTGCCGACCCCGCACTCGTGGCCCGTGCCCCGCGCGACCGCGTCGACGAGCCGCTCCGCGAGCGTCTCCTCCGTGCCGTGGTAGCGCGTGGCACCGTCCGCCGGCAGCAGGAGCAGCCCGGGACGCACGACCTCGACACCCGCGACGACGGTCTCCGCGGCGGCGGCCACCGGCTCGAACAGCCGCACGTCCCGGGCGTCGTCGGCGTGCAGCAGCACGAGCCCGGGGCAGGCGGCCTGCGCCTGGCGGCGCCGCATGCCGCGGCGCACCCCCTCGGCGCGGGCGAGCGCCGACACGGCGGTGACGCGCCGGCCGTCGTGCACGGCGGCCGGCAGGTGCCCGGGCACCTCGTCCGCGGTCGTGGCGGCGACGACGGGCCAGTCGGGCACCCAGACGACCGTGGTCCTCGTGGCCATCAGCCCACCAGCCGCAGGCCGACGGGACGGTCCTGCACGGGGCGCGGGGCTCGCCCCGGCCCCGCGGGCACGCCGTCGCCCGGCGGCGGGAACGGCAGCACGACGTCCACGGCGTGCGGCACGGCGGCGCTCCCCCGGCCGGTGCGTCGCACGCGCAGCTCGCGCGTGCGCAGCCGGCCGTCACCCGCACCGACCCCCGTCCAGCGTGCGTGCTCGACGGCGAGCACGACCGCGGCGCCCGGCCACGCCACGGTCGGCAGCAGCACCGAGCCGCGCTCGCGCGCCCGCGCGGACAGCCGGCGCCGGTCGGCGTCGGTGAGCACGGCGGCCGGGCCGACGAGCACCACGTCGACGCCGTCCAGCAGGGCGCCGAGCACCGTCGCGCTGTCCGCTCCGGGCGCCGGCACGACCGCCAGGCGGGCGAGGTCGACGCCCGCCTGGGACGCCGCGAGCAGCCCGAGGTCCGGCTGGCCGACCGCCGCCGCCCAGGCACCGCCGGCACACGCGTGCGCGACCACGCCGAGGGCGAGGGACGTCGACCCGAGGACGGCCGTCGTCGCCCCGCGACGCAGCCCGTCGGGCAGCACGGTCGCCAGGGCCGGCGGGACGGGCAGCGGCGGGCGCTCGGTGGTGAGCAGCGACGTGCGCCGCTGCCCCTCCGGCGCGGCCACCGGCCGGTCGTCGGCGCCCCCTGCGCCGACGACCGACCGGCCCGGGACCCGGCCGGCCCCGGTCCCCCGTCCGGCTCCGGCCGGGTCGTCCACCGCGTGCACGGGCACGCGGTCGTCCGTGGCATCGTGGTCCCGGCCCGCGTCCGCGGCCCCGGCCCGCGGGAGCGGCACCGACCACGCCGCGTGCTGCGCCCGCACCGTCCGCGCCCCCGTGCGCTGCTCCGCGGCGGCGAGCGCCGCACGCGCCCGCTCGACCCGCTCCGCGGTGCTCGCACCCACCACGTCCACCTCCCGCACGCACCGGCCGCGTCGCGGCCTTTCGAACACGTGTTCGATCATGCCAGTAGACGCCGACACCGGCGGGGTGTCAATCCGCCGCCGGTGGGGGCGGCACCGGCCCGCTCGTCGTCCGGGTGCGGCGTGACCGGCACCGGGGCGAGGATGGGTCCGACCGCCCGGCGACCGGCGCCGGGCCGACCCGGAGGTCCGGCGTGACCGCCTCGCTCACCCGCCCCGTCGCCCCCGAGCCGTACGCGCTGCTGCCCGCCGCCCCGGGCTTCACCGTGACGAGCGAGGACTGGGTGCACGGCGAGCGCATCCCCGACGTGCACACCAACACCGAGGCCGGCGAGAACGTCTCGCCGCAGCTGTCGTGGTCCGGCTTCCCGGACGGGACCCGTGGCTTCGCCGTCAACGTGTTCGACCCCGACGCCCCCGGTGTCGCGGGGTGGTGGCACTGGACGGTGCTCGGCATCCCCGCGTCCGTGACGTCGCTCCCGCGCGGTGCCGGCACCGAGGACGGCGCCGGCCTGCCCGCCGGGGCGTTCCAGCTGCGCGGCGACGACGGCGTCGCGGCCTACCGCGGCAGCGCACCCCCGCCCGGCGACCAGGTGCACCGGTACTACGTCGCCGTGCACGCCCTGGACACCGACGACCTCGGTCTCACGCCGGACACCCCGCCCGGTGCGGCCAGCGCGGCGCTCGTGTTCCACACGCTCGCGCGCGGCGTCCTCATGGCGACGTACCAGCGCTGACCGCGGGCGTCGGCACGTCGGCGGCGGCGGTTAGCCTGCGTCGCATGACGACCACCACGCTCGGCTCGCTCACGTGGGAGCGCGCCGTCGACCGCCCGGACCTGCTCGCCGCCCCGACCGCCGCCGCGGTCGCCGCGTGGGCGGCCGCCCACCCCGCCGTCGCCGACGCCGTGCTCGTCGCGGCGATCGACCCCGGGCTCGCGGACACGGCGGCCATGACCGAGGCGTACGACCTGCCGCTCGCGGCGTCGGTCAACTGCGTGCTCGTCGCGGGTCGCCGCGCCGGCGAGGAGAAGGTCGCCGCGGCGCTCGTGCGCGCCACGACGCGCGCGGACGTCAACAACGCGGTCAAGCGCCTGCTCGACGTGCGCAAGGCCTCGTTCCTGCCGATGGACCGCGCGACCGCCGAGTCGGGCATGGAGTACGGCGGCATCACCCCGCTCGGCCTGCCGGCCGGCTACCGGGTCCTCGCCGACGCGTCCGTCGCCGCCGACGACCCGGCCCTGGACGGCACGGTGGTCATCGGCAGCGGCATCCGCGGCTCGAAGATCGCACTGCCGGGCGCGCTGCTCGTGCGCGCACCGGGCGTCGAGGTCGTCGAGGGGCTCGCGCTGGCCTGACGCCCGCCCGCGCGACCCTTGCGCCCGCCGTCAGGACCGCGATGCCCAGCGGCACACCACGCCCAGGCACGGCGGCCGGTACCCGTTCCCGCGTGCGACGTTGCCCCCGAGGTCGGTGGCGCCGGGCGCGTGGACGCCCCACCGCGCGTTGTGCCGCACGTCGTTCCCCCCGATCGCGACCAGCGGGTCGGCCGGGTCGAGGTGGATGCCGTCGCCGTTGAGGCGGAGCACGTTGCCCTCGATCCTCGACGCCTCCCTCCACGCGCCGCGGTGCGTGACCCCGGTCCCGTTGGCCTGGAACGTGCTGCCCTCGACCACGGAGGCCAGCAGCCCCAGCACGACCCCCGTGCCGTTGGCCGTGAACCGGCTCCCGCTCACGGTCAGCGTCCCCGTCTCGGCGTCGACCGCGACCTCCGACCCCACGAACTCGTCATCCCGGAGCGTCGCCATGGCCCCGTACGCCGCCCGGACGCCGACGGTGTTGGCGACGAAGGTGGAGCCGGACACGTCCGCGTCCGCCTCGACGGCCACGACCGCCAGCTCGTTGCGGACGAACCGCGAGCGCGTGACGGTGCCCCCGCCGCCGTCGAGCACGACCGCCGTCGCGTTGTCCGCGAAGGTCGTGCCGTTCACCCGGACGGTGCCGAACCACGCGGCCAGGACCGCCGTGCCGTTCCCCGCGAACCGCGACGCGGTGACGGTGGTCACCTTGCGGTGGTCTCCCGTGCCCGGCTCGCCCGACACGTCGAGCCCTTCGGCGTTGTCGCGGAAGGTCATGCGGTCGACCGCGAGCGGCCCCCGCGGGGCGCTCGTGACGACGACCGTGCCGACGCCGGTCGCCCAGCCGGCGACCGTCCCCCCGCGGACGGCGGCCGTGCCCGCGGTCGCGACCTCCACGCCGACGCCGTGCCCCGGCCCGCGGAGCGTGTGCCCGCCCAGGTCGAGACTCACGCCGGGGGCCAGCCGCAGGCCGGGGCCGTCCGCGCACGTGAGGTCCGCGGCCAGGACCGTGTCCCGGGTCAGCGTGTCGCCGCACGCCGGCGAGGCGGAGGACGCGGAGGCCGGTGGCGCCGCGAGCACGGCACCGAGAGCCAGGGCGAGGGCGGCGAGACCGGCACGAGCACGCATGGTTCCCCCCCAGGGCGTGCGCGGCCACGGTGCCGCGTCCCTCCGAGCCTGCTGCCAGGTGCCGCGCGGTGTCGACCCTCTCGCCCCGGTTTCGCCCGGTCCGCACCGCGCGCCCGCGGTCAGGCCGACGGGTCGGGCCGCACGCGCCGCAGCGCGGCGTCCAGCGCCCGGTGCGCGTCCTCGGGCGTGAGGCCGAGCTGCTCGGCGACCAGCGCGAGGGTGTCGGCCGCGGCGTCGAGGTCGGACGCGGCGGCGGACCGGGACACGCGCCGGCGCACGACCGTGCCGCGCCGGCCGGCGGTCTCGACCAGGCCGTCCCGGGCCAGCGCCTCGTAGACCCTGTTCACCGTGCCCCGCGCGAGGCCCAGGTCGGCCGCGAGGTGCCGGATCGGCGGCAGCGTGCTGCCCACCGGCAACCGCCCCGAGACGATGAGGCGCTCGATCTGCGCGCGCAGCTGCTCGAAGACGGGGACGGGCGAGGCCGGGTCGACCTGGACGATCACGGCGGACCGCCTCGGGCGCGCCGCACGCTCACGCCGCGGCGGCGCCGACGGGGGCCGCCGGCACGAAGGTGTGCGGCGGGCGGGGTCGCGCGCGGTACAGCTGGACGAGCGCGAGGACGAGCAGCACGGGCACGACGACGGCGAGCACCGCGGTCACCGCGGTCTGCCGCGCCTCCGCGGCGGCGCCGCTGAGCGCCCACGCGAGCCCGACGGCCCCTGCGGCGAGCTCGAGGCGGGCCAGGGCGCCGGAGGCGAAGGCGCGGATCCGGTCGTCCACCTGCGCGGCGACCGGCGACAGGAGCGGGCGCCGGCGGTCGACCACGGCGGCCCGGGCGACCTCGGCCGTGCCGACGAGCACGGCCCCGGCCGCCGCGCCGCCCAGCGCGGGCCCGACTCCCCCGGTGACGGCGGCCACGACGCCCACCACCAGTCCCCCGGCGGCGAGCAGACGTGCCGCCCGCACGGCCGCGCCACCGCGCGGGCGCGGGTGCGGCGCGAGGGAGGCCACGACCGGCCCGGGCGGCAGGGCGGACCGGTACACCTCGGCCGACAGCGCACCGGCGACGACCCCCGCGAGACCGCAGAGCAGGACGTCCCCGAGCGGGCTGCCGGGCGTGGTGCCGAGGCGGATCGCGTCCTGGGCGGTCAGCCCGTACGTCACGGCGAGCAGGACGCCGAACCACCCGCCGACGGTCCGGTGCGCGCGGTGGCGGTGCAGGTAGCGCCGGTAGACGTCCGCCACCGCGGGGTCGGGCAGCCGACCGCCGGCGAGCCAGGCGACGTCCCGGTCCTCGACGCGCACGCGGCGCGCGGCGACGAGCACGAGCGCGAGCACCAGCACCGGCAGGACGAGCACGCTCGCGACCCTCATGGGCACCTCGTCTCGACGGGCCGTTTGGCACAGTACGTTGTGCCAATGGTGGCACCCCCGACCCCCGCCGTCGAGGACCCGACGCTCACGTCCCTCGTCCCCCGCCCCTCGCGGTGGCGCGACGCGCTGCTCGTCGTGCTCGCCCTGACGGCGCTCGTCGCGGCCGGCTGGCTCGGCACCGCGAGCCGCCTGGAACTGCGCGGGCAGTCCGGCGCCGGCGAGCTCCTCCGCGACGGCCGGGTGGTCCAGGCGGTCGAGGTGAAGGGCTGGGTGGTCTCCGGCACGCGCGTCGTCTCCGCCGACGCGCCCGCCGGGACCCGCGTCGCGGGCGTGTGGGTCCTCGGCGCCGACGAGCCCGACCCGTTCGTGGAGGTCGCGGGGCTGCACGACGCCCTGGAGGCCCGGCAGGCGGCCGACGACCCGGGGACCCTGCCCCGCGCCGTCCCGTCCGCGGGGCTGCGCCTGCTCGTGCTCCTGGACGTCGAGGACTGCGCGCTGCTGGCCGACGACGCGCCGGCCGCACGGGATCACGACGGCGCCGTCGACGTCCGTTCGCCGCTGGGGTCGACGCACCGCGTGCACCTCGCCGCCTTCACCTGGCCGCGCGAGGACCTCGAGGCCGCGGGCGCCTGCGACTGACGGCGTCGCCCGGGTTCAGACGCGCGTCGCCCAGAACGCGACCGCCGCCGCGGCCGCCACGTTGAGCGAGTCGACCCCGCCGGCCATCGGGATCCGCACCACGCGGTCCGACGCGGCGACCGTCCGTGGCTTCAGCCCGTCCCCCTCCGCACCGAGCACGAGCGCGAGCCGCTCGGGCGGGTCGGCGACGAGCTCGTCGAGGGTGATCGCGTCGTCCGACAGCGCGAGCGACGCGACGACGAAGCCCAGCGGGCGCAGCGTGTCGACACCGTCGGGCCACGGGTCCACCCGCGTCCACGGGACCTGGAACACCGTGCCCATCGACACCCGCACCGAACGCCGGTACAGGGGGTCGGCGCAGCGGGGCGTCACGAGCACGGCGTCCACGCCCAGCGCGGCCGCGGAGCGGAACGCCGCCCCGACGTTCGTGTGGTCGACGAGGTCCTCGAGCACCGCGACGCGCCGGGCACCGCCGCCGTCACGAGCACCCGCCAGCACCTCGGCCACGGGCGGCAGGACGGGCCGGTGCATGGCCGCGAGCGCGCCCCGGTGCACGTGGAAGCCGGTGATGGCCTCGAGCACGGGTTCCTCGGCCACGTAGACGGGCACGTCGTCCCCCGGCACGTCGGCGAGCATCGCCGTGACGTCGTCCAGCCAGCGCGGCGCGAGCAGCACGGACCGCGGGCGGTGCCCGGCACGCAGGGCCCGGCCGAGCACCGTGGAGCTCTCGGCGATGTAGAGCCCGTTCTCGGGCTCCAGGCGCGTGCGCAGCGCGACGTCGGTCAGGGAGACGTAGTCGGCGAGGCGGGGGTCGTCGCGGTCGGTGACGGGTCGGACGTCGGGTCGTGCCACGGCTCCGATCCTCCCAGGGCCGTCGGGGTGCGCCGGACCGCGCGGCCGCCGAGCACGGCCATGACGAGGCCGACGGCGGCGACCACGGGCACCAGGACGAACGCCTGGTGGCTGCCGACCTGGTCGGCGACGGCACCGAGCGCGAACGGTGCGACGCCGACGGCCAGGGCCCCGGCGAGGGTCGCGTGCGACTGCGCGCGGTCCCGGCGTCCGGGCGACGCGGCGAGCAGCAGCGCCACGGACAGCGGGTACTGCGCGCCGTACCCGAAGCCGGCGACGACGAGCCCGGTGAGGGCGACGGCCGTGCTGGTCGCGGTCCACAGGACGGCCCACCCGCCGACGGAGATGACGAAGGACGCGGCGAGCAGCGTGGCCGGGGCGACCCGCAGCGACAGGGGGCCGATGACGAACCGCATGGCCGTCATGCCGGCGGCGAGCCCGGCCGTCGTCGCCGTGGCGATGCCGGCCCCCGCGGACGTGCGCTCGAGCACGAGGTCCGTCGCCCAGAACGTCGTCGCGAACTCCAGGGACGTCGCGGCGACGAGCGCGGCGAGGAAGAAGGTGCCGGCGTGCGACCGCGGCCCGCGCCGCGCAGCCGCGGCGTCGTCGGGTGCGGCGAGCGGCGCCGGCTCGGCGGGCTCCGCGGCGGCGGGGCCGGGCCGGTCCAGGGCGGGCGACCGCGGGAGGCGCGCGACGAGCAGCGCCGTCGCCACGCCGAGGACCGCGGTCACCACGACGCCGGCCCGCCAGCCCCAGCCGATCGCGACGCACGCGCCGACCGCGAGCGGACCGAGCAGCCCGATCCCGGACCCGACGCCGTTCGCCTCGGCCAGGGCCGCGGACGACGTCGGGCCGTGGTGCGCGGCGAGTGCCACCTGGGCGGTGGCGATGAGCAGGTTCCCGCCGACCGCGGTGACGAGCATGCCCAGCAGCGTCACGGGCAGCTCACGACCCAGCAGCAGCCCGGAGAGCCCCACCGCGACGACGAGGGCCGCGACGACGAGCGTCGTGCGACGCCCGAGCACCCGCGCGGCGCGCGGGATCAGCGGGGCGGCCACGAGCCCGCCGGCGGCCATCGCGGTGCCGTGCAGCCCGGCCTGCGCCGCGCTGACCCCGAGCTCGTCGCCGAGCAGCGGGACGCTCGGGTTGAAGCTGTAGAGCAGCCAGCCCCACACGACGAACGGCGCGTACAGACCGAGCGTCAGGCGGTCGCGCACGAGCCGCGGCGCGGCCGGCGTGCTCACCGGGGCACGACCACCGTGGTCTGCGTGTCACCACCCTCGGCGGGCAGGACGACCTCGTGGCGCACGCCGTCGACCTCGACGACGTAGCGGCCGGCGAGGCCGCGCAGCTGGACGGCGCCGTCGTCGTCGGCCGTGACGTCGGTCGGCCGCAGCCACCACTCGCCCTTGACCATGCCGTGCAGCGCCTCGTAGGACGGCTTGGGCGTGCCGTCGGCGCGCACGAGCCCGCCCGGGGCGTTGAGCCACATCCCGTGATCGGACAGGCCCCAGTAGGTGATGGCGTCGACCTGGGGGTGCGCGAGCAGCGTGCGGTAGTGCTCCTCGACCTCGCGCGCCTGGCGCTCCTCGCCCTCGGGCGTCGACGGCCACTCGTCGACCTGGTGGTCGTTGAGGTCGTCGTAGTGCGCCGGCATGAGGTCGCCGGACAGGATCGTGGTCTCGGTGAAGTGCATCCGCAGGCCGAAGCGGGAGAACCTCTCGAGGACGTCGAGCGTCTTGTCCCGGCCCCACGCGCCCTGGTGCATGTGGCTCTGCAGGCCGAGCGCGTCGATCCGCACGCCCGCGGCGAGCGCCTCCTCGACGAGGTGCTCGTAGTCGGCCGACATGTCGAAGTCGTTGAGCAGCAGCACCGCGTTCGGGTTGGCGGCGCGCGCCTCGTCGAACGCGAGCTGGATCATGCCGATGCGTCCCACGGTCTTCGCCACGCCGGTGACCGCGTTGTCGTCCTTGGTGAAGACCGGCATGATCACGACCTCGTTGATGGCGTCCCAGACGTCCACGAGACCCGCGAACTCGCCGGCGTCGCGCTGCACCCGGGCGCGCAGCAGCCGCAGCACCTCGTCGTCGGGCAGCGGCTTGAGCCAGTCCGGCTGCACGGTGTGCCAGACGAGGGGGTGCCCCTTCACGATGACGCCGTGGTCGCGGTAGTGCTCGGCCGCGGCGCGCAGGGCGGCCGTCCGCGGGCTGCCCTGGGTCGGCTCGAAGGTCCCCCAGTAGAACGGCAGCGTCGCGAGGTTGAAGACGTCGCGCCACAGCTCGTCGAACCGGGCGAGCAGCTCGTCCTGCCCCGGGGCGAGGGCACGCCCCCCGGGCAGCGCGGCGGCGGCGCGCTCCACCTCGTCGAAGCCGATGTTGCCGAACCAGAACGCGTGGTCCTGCTGCTCGGCCCGCACCGCGGCACCGGCGAGCGGGCGTCCCGACGGGTCGGTGAGGCGGACCGTCAGGCTCCGGACGCGGTGCGCGAGCGCGGGGTCGTCGACGACGGGGGCGTCGGCGCGGGCGGGCAGGGCGGGCGTGGTCGACAACGGGCTCCTCCTCGAACTCATCGAATCGTTCCGGGTGCAGCATCGCGTGCGTCTACATCGTTGTCCAAACGGGCAGGCGGTCCGCTGCGGGGCCTGGTGAGCACGCCCTAGTCCAGCGGGGCGGCCGCCGCGGCGAACTGGCTCTCGTACAGCCGCGCGTACGCGCCGTCGGCCGCGAGCAGCTCCTCGTGGGTGCCCTTCTCCACGATCCGCCCGTGCTCCATCACGAGGATGACGTCGGCGTCGCGGATCGTGGAGAGCCGGTGCGCGATGACGAACGACGTCCGTCCCGTCCGCAGCGTCCCCATCGCCTGCTGGACGAGCACCTCGGTGCGGGTGTCGACCGACGACGTCGCCTCGTCGAGGATGAGGATCGCCGGGTCGGCGAGGAACGCGCGCGCGATCGTCAGCAGCTGCTTCTCCCCCGCCGACACCGCACCCCCCTCGTCGTCGATGACCGTGTCGTAGCCGTCGGGCAGGGTCCGCACGAACCGGTCCACGTGGGTCGCCACGGCCGCCTCGACGACCTGCTCGCGCGTGGCCCCGTCGACGCCGTACGCGATGTTGTCCGCGATGGTCCCCTCGAACAGCCACGTGTCCTGCAGGACCATGCCCATCTGGCGGCGCAGGTCGTCGCGCGTGAGGGTCCTCGTGTCGACGCCGTCGAGGGTGATGCGGCCGGAGTCGACCTCGTAGAACCGCATGACGAGGTTCACCAGGGTCGTCTTGCCGGCGCCCGTGGGCCCGACGATCGCGACGGTCTGGCCGGGCTCGGCGACGACGCTCAGGTGCTCGATGAGCGGCGTGTCGGGCTCGTAGCGGAACGACACGTCCTCGAACGCGACGCGGCCGCGCACGGGCGGCTCGACGCGCGCCGGCGTCGCCGGGTCGGGCTCCTGCTCGTCGGCGTCGAGCAGCTCGAAGACGCGCTCGGCGGACGCGACCCCCGACTGCAGGAGGTTCGCCATCGAGGCGATCTGCGTCAACGGCTGGGTGAACTGGCGGCTGTACTGGATGAACGCCTGCACCTCGCCGAGCGTCATCGCCCCCGACGCGACCCGCAGACCGCCGACCACGGCGATCACGAGGTAGTTGAGGTTGGCGAGGAACCCGAGCGCGGGCTGGATGATCCCGGAGATGAACTGCGCCCGGAAGCTCGACTCGTAGAGCTGCTCGTTGCGCTCCGCGAACGTCCGCGCGGCCTCCGGCTGACGCCCGAACACCGTCACGAGCGCGTGCCCGGTGAACATCTCCTCGATGTGGGCGTTCAGCTGCCCCGTCGACGCCCACTGCTGCACGAACTGCGGCTGCGAGCGCTTCGCGATGGCCCCGGCGACGGCGACCGAGAGCGGCACCGTGACGAGCGCGACGACCGCGAGCAGCGGCGACAGCCAGAACATCATGCCGAGCACGCCCACCACGGTGAGCAGCGACGTGACGAGCTGGGACAGCGTCTGCTGCATCGTCTGCGCGACGTTGTCGATGTCGTTGGTCACGCGGCTGAGCAGCTCGCCGCGCGGCTGCCGGTCGTAGTACGACAGCGGCAGCCGGGAGAGCTTCTCCTCCACGTGCGAGCGCATGCGCCGCACGGTGCGCTGCACCGCGAGCGCCGTGAGGCGGCCCTGCAGCCACCCGAGCACGAACGACGCCACGTACACGACGAGCACGACCAGCAGGATCGCGCCGAGCCGCCCGAAGTCGACGCCCTCGCCGGGCACGACCCGCTCCATGCCCGACACCATGTCGGCCAGCTGGTCCTGGCCGGACGCCCGCAGCGCGTCGACGGCCTCCTGCTGCGTCGCCCCGGCGGGCACGACCTGCCCGAGCGCCCGGGAGACCACGCCGTCGAAGAGCACGTTCGTCGCGTCCCCGAGGAGCTTGGGGCCGGCGACGGCGGCGGCCACCGACAGCGCCCCGAGGACGAGCACCGCCACGAGCCGCGCACGCTCGGGCCGCAGCACGACGAGCAGGCGCCGCAGCGACCCGCGGAAGTCGAGCGACTTCTGCCCGGGCATCCCGAGCCCCATGCCCATCGGGCCGCCGCGCGGACCCGCGGGACGCGGTGGGGCACCTCCCGGCGGAGCGGCCGCGGGGGCGCCCGAGGGCGCCGCACCCGCCGTCGTCCGCTGGCCGGGTCCCGCCGTCATGCCGCCTCCTGGGCGCTCAGCTGCGAGTGGACGATCTCCTGGTACGTCGCGTTCGACGCCAGCAGCCCCTCGTGCGTGCCGTCGCCGACGACGCGCCCCTCGTCGAGGACGAGGATCCGGTCCGCGTGGCGGATGGTCGCGACGCGCTGCGCGACGACGATCACCGTCGCGTCGCGCGTCTCGGGCACGAGCGCGGCGCGCAGCGCGGCGTCGGTCGCGTAGTCCAGCGCCGAGAACGAGTCGTCGAACAGGTAGAGGGACGGACGCCGCACCAGGGCCCGCGCGATCGCGAGCCGCTGCCGCTGCCCGCCGGAGAGGTTCGTGCCGCCCTGCGCGACGGGTGCGTCGAGGCCCTCGGGCAGCGCCTCCACGAACGACCGCGCCTGGGCGACGGTCAGCGCGTGCCACAGCTCGTCGTCGTCGGCGTCGGGCCGGCCGAACTGCAGGTTGCTGCGCACCGTGCCGGAGAACAGGTACGGGCGCTGCGGCACCAGCCCGATGCGGGCCCACAGCGCCTCCGGCTCGGCCTCGCGCACGTCGACACCGTCCACCAGCACCTGCCCGCCCGTCACGTCGTACAGCCGCGGCACGAGGTGGAGCAGCGTCGTCTTGCCGGCGCCGGTCGAGCCGATGATCGCGGTCGTGCGGCCGGGCTGGGCTGTGAAGGAGACCCCCTGCAGCACCGCGTGCTCGGCGCCGGGGTACCGGAACTCGACGTCGCGCAGCTCGAGGAGGCCGGTGCGCGGGCCGGGGGCGCCGTCGGCGGAGGCGGCGCCCCGTGTGGTGGCGAACGGCACGGGGTCTGCGGGCGGGACGACGCTCGGGCTGGTGTCCAGCACCTCGGTGATCCGCTCGGCGGAGACGACGGCCCGCGGCACCATCACCGTCATCATCGAGGCCATCATCACGGCCATGAGCACGAACATGATGTAGCTGAGGAACGCGACGAGCGACCCGATCTGCATGTCGCCCGCGTCGACCCGGCGGGCGCCGAACCAGACGACGGCGACGCTCGAGGCGTTCATCACGAGCATCACCGCGGGGAACAGCAGGGCCATGAGCAGGCCGGTGCGCAGCGACGCCTCGTACAGCAGGTCGTTGGCCACCTCGAACCGGTCGCGCTCGCGCCGCTCGCGCACGAACGCCCGGACGACGCGCACACCCGTCAGCTGCTCGCGCATCACGCGGTTGATCCCGTCGATCCGCTCCTGCACCCGCCGGAACCACGGCACCATCCGGCGCACGACGAGCGCCACGACGCCGACCAGCACGGGCACGACGACCAGGAGCAGACCCGACAGGACGACGTCCTCGCGCAGCGACATCACGACCCCGCCGACGAGCATGAGCGGCGCCATCACGAGGAACACGAACGTCATCAGCACGAGCATCTGCACCTGCTGCACGTCGTTCGTCGTGCGGGTGATGAGGGTCGGCGCGCCGAAGCGTCCCATCTCCTGCTGCGAGAACGCCTGCACGCGGTCGAACAGGCGCGCCCGCACGTCCCGCCCGAAGGCCATGGCCGCCCGCGCGCCGAACCACACGGCGCCGACCGCGGCGACCACCTGCACGAGGCTCACGGCGAGCATCACGCCGCCGATCCGCCAGATCACCGCGGTGTCGCCCCGGGCCACGCCGTCGTCGATGATGTCGGCGTTCAGGCTGGGCAACCACAGGGTCGCGAGCACCTGGACGAGCTGGAGCACCAGCACCGCGAGCACGGCACCCCGGTAGGGACGCAGCTGCTCGCGCAGCAGCCGCATGAGCACCCTGCGCACCTCCTCGCGTGGACCGCGTCACACGCTCCCACGGGACGAGCGCGGGGCCAACCGCCTTTCCCGGCCGTCCGCTCTCAGCGGACGAGCGCGCTGCTCAGGCACCTGCGGGAACCCCACCGCCCGGGGCCGCGGGGCCGTCGCCGGACCCGGACCCGGACCCCTGGGGCCGGTCGACGCCCGGTCGCTGACCCCGCTCGGCGTCCGGGTCGAACCGCAGACCGGTCAGCGTGCCGGCGCTCGTGGCGTCCGCGGTCGCGGCCGCGGACTCCCGCCGCGCCTCCTCGAGCGCCTCCCCCGGGTCCTTCAGGGTGACCGGGGGCAGGTCGTCGGCGGCGAGCGGCGAGTCCCCCGCGGGGCGGGTGCGGTAGCGGTCGCCGTCGCCCTCGCCGCCCCCGGCGAACCCCTTGGACAACCAGCCGAGCGCGCCGCTGAGCTCCGCCGGCAGGAACCAGAGCTTGTTCGACGGGCTGGAGGCGACCTTGGGCAGCATCTGCAGGTACTGGTACGCCAGCAGCTTCGGGTCGGCGTCCCCGCGGTGGACCGCGTCGAACACCTGCAGGATGGCCCGCGACTCGCCCTCGGCCCGCAGGATCGCCGACTGCGCCTCGCCCTCCGCCCGCAGGATCGCGGCCTGCTTCTCGCCCTCCGCCGTGAGGATCTGGGACTGCTTCACCCCCTCCGCGGTCAGGATCGCGGCACGGCGGTCCCGCTCCGCGCGCATCTGCTGCTCCATCGACCCCTGCACCGACGCGGGCGGGTCGATCGCCTTGAGCTCCACGCGGTTGACGCGGATGCCCCACTTGCCGGTCGCCTCGTCGAGCACCCCGCGCAGCTGGCCGTTGATCTGGTCGCGGCTGGTCAGGGTCTGCTCGAGGTCCATCGACCCGATGACGTTGCGCAGGGTCGTCACCGTCAGCTGCTCGATGCCGGTGATGTAGTTCGCGATCTCGTAGACCGCGTCCTTGGGGCTCGTGACCTGGAAGTAGATGACGGTGTCGATGCTGACGACGAGGTTGTCCGACGTGATGACCGGCTGCGGCGGGAACGACACCACCTGCTCACGCAGGTCGACGCTCGCCCGGACCCGGTCGACGAACGGGATGAGCAGGTGCAGGCCCGCGTCGAGCGTCTTGTTGTAGCGACCGAGCCGCTCGACGATCATCGCGACGGCCTGCGGCACGATCCGCACGGCCCGCACCAGGGCGACCACCACGAAGACGAGGACGAGAGCGAGGACCACGACGAGGGCGATCTGCCCCGGGTCGATGTCGGACATGGCACCCTCCGCGGGCTGCCGCCGGCGACGGCGGCGGACGCGACCCGGCCTTCCCGGGTCCGTGGTCAGGCGGGAGCGGCGCCGGCGGCCGGCGGGCCGTCGGTGCGCGGTGCGGGCGCCGACGCGGCGACGACGGCCGTGGCCCCGTCGATGCGGACGACCGTGACGGGGGTGCCGGCGGGCAGGGCGGTGCCGTCGGCGGTGCGCGCGGTCCAGACCTCGCCGGCGAGCTTCACGCGGCCGCTCGCCGCGTCGACGTCGGCCACCACGACAGCGGCACGGCCGACGAGCGCCGCGGCGTTCGTCTCCGGGAGGTCGACGCGCCCGCGCAGGTGGCGCAGCAGCCACGGCCGCAGCACGAGCAGCAGCACCACGGCGGTCACGGCCGCGACGAGGAGCTGCACCGCCACGGGCGCGCCGAGCGCGTACGCGAGGCCCCCGGCGAGCGCCCCGACCGCCAGCATGCCGAGGACGAGCTCGAGCGACAGCATCTCGAGCACGCCGAGCAGGAGCGCCCCGCCGACCCACCACAGCCAGCCCATGCCGCCACCCCTGCCGCGTCGCCCGTCGTCGGACCCAGCACGATCGTAGGCCGTGGGCGTCCGCGCGGCTCCGGGAGCGCGCAGGGGTGGGCGGAAGGGCTGGGCAGCGGGGCTGCCTCGCGGGGCCTCAGTGGCGGGCGCTCGCCCCCGCGGTGACGGCGTGCGCCGACCAGCGGCCGTCGCCGTGCTCGAGGCGCAGCGGGACGTCGAACGTGCCCGAGAGGTTGTCGGCCGTGAGCACGTCCTCGATGGGACCGGCGGCGAAGACCTTGCCCGCGCGCAGCAGCAGCAGGTGCGTGAAGCCCGGCGGGATCTCCTCGACGTGGTGCGTGACGAGGACGAGCGCGGGCGACCGCGGGTCGCGGGCGAGCTCGGCGAGCGCCGCGACGAGCTCCTCGCGGCCACCGAGGTCCAGGCCCGCCGCGGGCTCGTCGAGCAGCAGGAGCTCGGGGTCGCTCATGAGCGAGCGCGCGATCTGGACGCGCTTGCGCTCGCCCTCGGAGAGCGTGCCGAAGAACCGCTCCGCGAGGTGCGCGACGCCGAACGCCGCGAGCAGGTCGTTCGCGCGCGCCTCGTCGAGCTCCTCGTACGCCTCGCGCCAGCGGCCGGTGACGCCGTAGGCGGCCGTCAGCACGACGTCCTTCACCGTCTCGCCCGACGGGATGCGGTCGGCGAGCGCGGCGCTCGACAGGCCGATGCGCGGGCGCAGCTCGAACACGTCCGTCGCACCGAGGCGCGCACCCAGCAACGTCGCCGTGCCACGGGTCGGGTGCATGCGGCCCGAGGCGACCTGCAGCAGCGTCGTCTTCCCGGCACCGTTGCGTCCCAGGACGACCCAGCGCTCGCCCTCGCTCACCTGCCAGGTCAGGTCGTCGAGGATCGTCGTCGTCCCCCGGCGGATCGTCACGGCCTGCAGGTCGAGCACGCTGGTCATGTCCACAGACCCTAACGTCGCTCGCGTCCGCCCGGGGCCATCGGGCGGGGCGCGGCGGTCACGTCGCGGACGTCACAGCTCGATCGAGTACATCGTCGAGGAGTGGACCACCTCGTACCCGAGCCGGGCGTACAGGCCGTGGGCGCCCGACGGGTTCTCGGTGTCGACGCCCAGCTCGGCGTACTCGATGCCGTCCGCCGCGAACGCGCGCATCGCGGTCGCGAGGAGCGCCACCGCGACCGCGCGTCCCCGCCACGCGCCGCGGACCCCGAGCAGCTCGGTGTAGCCCGAGCTGTAGCCCGCCACGGCCCAGTCCTGCTCGTACCGGCCGGACAGCGTGTAGCCCACGACCTCGCCGTCGTCCGCGACGGCGACGAACGACCACGACGGCGCGAACATCGCCCGGTGCTGCTGCCACTGCTCGGGGGTGCGCGGCTCGCTGCCCCAGTGGTCCGCGAACGCCTCGTTGTGCGCGAGCCGCACCGCGTCGTCGAGCTCCTCCGACCAGGGCACCACGCGCACGCCCTCGACCGCCGGGACGTCGGGGAGCGCCGCCTGCAGCGGACGACGCATCTCCGTGTAGTACCGCACGGGCGTGAAGCCGGCCGCCTGGTAGAGCCGGGCCGACGCCGGCGCCGTGTCCTCGAGGTACGCGGCGATCCGGGCGGGCAGCTCCTTGCCCGACGCCGCGAGCACCTGCCGCGCGCGTCCCTCCAGCCACGCCACGAGCGCCCGGCCGATGCCCCGCCCCCGCCAGAGCGGGTGCACGCCGCCCGAGACGAACGCCCGCACGACGCGGGTGTCCCCGGGCGCGGAGTCCACCTGCGCCCAGGCCCGCATGACCCCGTCGGCGTCGAGCCCGACGAGCGTGTCCCGGTCGAGGTCGCGCCACTGCGCGGACAGCTCCTCGGCCAGCTCCTCCGCGGAGGTGCGGAACGGCTGCCCGTCGGCCTCCTCGACCAGCTGCACGAGCCGCTCGAGCTCGGGCGCGTCGGCGACGGTCAGCGGGCGCCACGCCAGACCCAGCGCCGGGTCGGGAGGGTCGAGCCGGGCGGGTGCGGCGACGCGCTGGGCGAGGGGCGCCGGAGCGGGCGCCGTCGACGTGTCGGTCATGGGCACAGCCTCCCGGCCGGAGCACCGCCGTGGCCAGCGCTTTGCGGCCCGTGCCGAGCCGGCGCGGTCCGCCGGGCCGGTCGGCCGGTCGGGTCAGCCGTGCCGGTCAGGCGTCGATGCGCGAGCGGTCGAGCGCGTGCGCGCCGGCCACGATGAAGTCCTTGCGCGGCGCCACGTCCGACCCCATGAGCAGCTCGAAGATCTCCTCGGCCCGCTGGGCCGCCTCGACCGTCACGCGGCGCAGGGTCCTGTGCCGGGGGTCCATCGTGGTCTCCGCGAGCTGGTCGGCGTCCATCTCGCCGAGGCCCTTGTACCGCTGGATGTCGTCCTTGTAGCGACGGCCCGAGCGGTCGAGCTTCTTGAGGGTCGCCGCGAGCTCGGCCTCCGAGTACGTGTAGACGTACTCGTTCTTCCGTGAGCCGCCACCGATGATCTCGATGCGGTGCAGCGGCGGCACCGCGGCGTACACGCGCCCGGCCTCGACGAGCGGCCGCATGTACCGGAAGAACAGGGTCAGCAGGAGCGTGCGGATGTGGGCGCCGTCGACGTCGGCGTCGGTCATCAGGACGACCTTGCCGTACCGCGCCGCCTCCAGGTCGAAGGTCCGCCCGGAGCCGGCCCCGATCACCTGGATGATCGCCGCGCACTCGGCGTTCTTCAGCATGTCCCCGACGGACGCCTTCTGGACGTTGAGGATCTTGCCGCGGATGGGCAGGAGCGCCTGGTAGTCCGAGCTGCGGGCCAGCTTGGCGGTGCCGAGCGCGCTGTCGCCCTCGACGATGAACAGCTCGCTGCGCTCGACGTCGTCGATGCGGCAGTCCGCCAGCTTCGCGGGCAGCGAGGACGACTCCAGGGCCGTCTTGCGGCGGGAGATCTCCTTCTGCTTGCGCGCGGAGATGCGTGCGCGCATCTCCCCCACGACCTTGTCGAGCAGCGCGGCGGAGTGCGCCTTGTGCTCGCGCTTGGTGGACGTCAGCACGGACGTCAGCTCCTGCTCGACCACGCGCGCGACGATCCCGCGCACGGGCGCCGTGCCCAGCACCTCCTTGGTCTGCCCCTCGAACTGCGGCTCGGCGAGGCGGACGGTCACGACGGCGGTGAGGCCCGCCAGCACGTCCTCCTTCTCGATGCGCTCGGAGGAGTCCTTCGAGGAGACCTTCAGGCGCCTCGCGTTCGCGGTCACCTGCGCGCGCAGCGTCTTGAGCAGCGCCGCCTCGAACCCGGCGAGGTGGGTGCCGCCCTTGGGCGTCGCGATGATGTTGACGAAGCTGCGGACCTCGGTGCCGTAGCCCGTGCCCCAGCGCAGCGCGACGTCGACCTCGCAGGTGCGCGAGACCTCCTGCGGGGTCATGTGCCCGCGGTCGTCGAGCACCGGGACGGTCTCGGTGAACGTCCCGCTGCCGGTGAGGTGCCACACGTCCGTCACCGGGGCGTCCGGAGCCAGGTGGTCGGCGAAGTCGACGACGCCGCCCTCGTGCAGGAACGTCTCCTCGTGCGGGCCGTGCTCGCCGGGCGTGCCGGGGATGCCCCGCTCGTCGCGGACGGTCAGCGCCAGGCCGGGCACGAGGAAGCTCGTCTGCCGCGCGCGGGTCACCAGCTCGTCGTACGAGAACACGGCCGACGACAGGAAGATCTGCCGGTCCGCCCAGTAGCGCACGCGGGTCCCGGTGCGCGCCTTGGCCACCTTGCCCACGACGGCCAGCTCGGAGCCGGAGACGAACGGCTCGAACGGGGAGTCGGGGCTGACGCCCGCGCTGTCGTCGAACACCCCGGGCTCGCCGCGGTGGAAGCTCATGCGGTGCGTACGCCCGTGGCGGTCGACCTCGACGTCGAGGCGGGCGGACAGCGCGTTGACGACCGAGGCGCCGACGCCGTGCAGGCCGCCCGAGGCGGCGTACGAGCCGCCGCCGAACTTGCCGCCCGCGTGGAGCTTGGTGAACACGACCTCGACGCCGGTCAGGCCCGTCTTCGGCTCCACGTCGACCGGGATGCCGCGTCCGTTGTCGCGCACCTCCACCGACTGGTCGGCGTGCAGCACGATCTCGATCCGGTCGCCGTGGCCGCCCAGTGCCTCGTCGACCGAGTTGTCGATGATCTCCCAGAGGCAGTGCATGAGCCCGCGGCTGTCGGTCGTGCCGATGTACATGCCCGGGCGCTTGCGGACCGCCTCCAGCCCCTCGAGCACCGACAGGTGCCGAGCGGTGTAGCCGGGGGTCGAGGAGGTCGTCGTCACGCGGCGATGGTAGCCGGGGGGGCCGACAGCACCCGCGTCGCCATGCCGCTGCGCACGCGCACGCAGGCGGACGAGTGGTGCAGGTCACGATCGTGTGACGTCGGATCACGATCTTGTACGCAGAGAGCGAACCTCGCGCTCTCGGCGGCATGCATCCGGGGTCCTGATGGTTGTATGGAAACGTGACAGGGACGACCATCGACAACACGGCCCCGCTGACGGCTGCCGACCGCTGCGACCGCTGCGGCGCGCAGGCGTACGTCCGCGTCGTGCTCCCGGTCGGCGAGCTGCTGTTCTGCGCGCACCACGCGCGTGAGCACGCACCGAAGTTCGCCGCCGTCGCGACGCATGTCCAGGACGAGACCGACCGCCTCCACGCCGAGTACGGCGCGGGAGCCAAGGCACTGTCCTGAGCCAGAGCGCCACGGCGCACCACCGACCCCACGAGGGCCCGGACCGGAAGGTCCGGGCCCTCGTGCCGTTCCGGGACCCGAGAGGGTGCCGGACCGGGCACCCGCCGGCCGGCCGCTGCCCGGCCACGGCGCCGTGGCTGTCCCTCCCAGGCCCGTGCGCGCCCCTCTCGCGGCACCCGCGCCGGTGAAGGCACGGCGGCCGGCACCACGACGACGGCCCCGCCACCGCAGCGCGGTGACGGGGCCGTCGTGGTCGCCGGGTCGGCGCCCGGTCAGTCGAGGTAGTCGCGCAGGACCTGCGAGCGCGACGGGTGACGCAGCTTCGACATCGTCTTGGACTCGATCTGGCGGATGCGCTCACGCGTGACGCCGTAGACCTTGCCGATCTCGTCCAGCGTCTTCGGCTGCCCGTCCGTGAGCCCGAAGCGCATCGAGACCACACCCGCCTCACGCTCGGAGAGCGTGTCGAGGACCTGGTGCAGCTGCTCCTGCAGGAGCGTGAAGCTCACCGCGTCCGCGGGCACGACCGCCTCGGAGTCCTCGATGAGGTCGCCGAACTCGCTGTCGCCGTCCTCGCCGAGCGGCGTGTGCAGCGAGATCGGCTCGCGGCCGTACTTCTGGACCTCGACGACCTTCTCCGGGGTCATGTCGAGCTCCTTCGCCAGCTCCTCCGGCGTGGGCTCGCGGCCCAGGTCCTGGAGCATCTGGCGCTGCACGCGGGCGAGCTTGTTGATGACCTCGACCATGTGGACGGGGATGCGGATGGTCCGCGCCTGGTCCGCCATCGCACGGGTGATCGCCTGCCGGATCCACCACGTGGCGTACGTCGAGAACTTGTAGCCCTTGGTGTAGTCGAACTTCTCGACGGCGCGGATCAGACCGAGGTTGCCCTCCTGGATGAGGTCCAGGAACAGCATCCCGCGGCCGGTGTAGCGCTTGGCCAGGGACACGACGAGTCGCAGGTTCGCCTCGAGCAGGTGGTTCTTGGCGCGACGGCCGTCCTGCGCGATCCACTGCAGCTCGCGGCGCAGCTTCGGCTCGATGTTCGGCGTGTTCGCGAGCTTCTCCTCGGCGAACAGACCGGCCTCGATGCGCTTGGCGAGCTCGACCTCCTGCTCGGCGTTGAGGAGGGCGACCTTGCCGATCTGCTTGAGGTAGTCCTTGACCGGGTCGGCGGTCGCGCCCGCGGTGACGACCTGCTGCGCGGGCGCGTCGTCGTCGTCGGCGTCGGAGTAGACGAAGCCGATGTCCTCGGTCGTCTCCTCCTTCGCCGCGGGCGCCTTCTCCGTCGACTCCTCGACCGTCTCGGTCTCGGTCTCGTCCGACTCCGTGGCCTCGGCGTCCGGCGTCTCGACGTCGATCTCCTCGACCTCGTCGATCACGACGTCCGCGTCGTCGATGTCCTCGACCTCGTCGACCGCCTCGTCGTCGGCGGGCGCACCCTTCTTCGGGGCCGCCTTCGCGGGCGCGGCCGCAGCCGCCTTCGGACCGGTCGACTTCGCGGCCGGCTTGGCCGTCGACTTCGTGGCCTTCGGCTTCGTGGCCGTGGCGGTGCCCGACTCGGCACGCGTGCCCTCGGCGACGGAGGCGCGGGCGGCCGGGCGGGACTTGGCGCTCGTCGCGGCGACCGCGCGACCGGCGGTGCCGAGGTCGTTCACCGTCACGCCGGCGGTGCCGAGCCCGCGCACGACGGCGCGCAGGCGCTTGGCGCCCTCGACGCCGGCGGCCTCGCAGGCGGCACGCACGGAGTCGGTGTCGACGCTGCCGTGGGTGTGCCCACGCCTCACCAGCTCCTGCAGCGCCGGGTGCTGGAACTCGCGCGGGAGTGCGGGGTGCGGGGTCTGGGACGTCACGAAGGACCTTTCGTCAGCACGGCGACCGGATCCGAGAGGAAGGGCCCGCAGGACCGGAAGACAGACGGATATTGTACCGACCACCTGCCAGGCGCAGCGCGCGCGTCTCGGCACGGCACGCGGTGCGCGCCGGATGTCGTGGGGATTCAGGTGTGCCAACGCCGGCCGGGCCGGGAAGATTCCCGGCGCCGCCTGGTGCGGGTCAGCGGGCCGCCGGCTTCACCGTGAGGACCGGGCAGGGCGCGTCGAACAGGACGCGCTGCGCGTTCGCCCCGAGGATCAGCTTGCCGACCGGGCTGCGCCGGCGCAGCCCGAGGACGACGAGCTGGGCGCCGACCTCCTCCGCGGTCGCGATGAGGTCGTCGGCCACGTCGCCGCCCGCCAGGAGGCGCACCTCGTGCTCGACGCCCGCGTCCGCGAGCTCCTGGCGCACGCCCGCGAGCGCGTCCTCGGTCTCCGCCCGACGCTCGGGCGCCTCGTCGGGGCGGACGCTCGCCACCACGACGACCGGTGTGGAGCGCAGCCGCGCCTCGTCGACCGCCGCATCGAGCGCCGCACGCCCCTCCGGGGTCGCCAGGTAGCCGACCACGATCCCCATCGCGCACCCTCCCTCACGGACCACGCTGGCCTCGGGCGCGACGCTACCGGAGCCGGGGCCGGCCCACGACCGGCGGGCGTCACACGTGTCGACGCACCCACCCGGGCGGGAGGCCCGCCTCGAGCGTCCGCGCGAGCAGGAGGGCCAGGCGGTAGCCCTCGTCCGCGACCAGCGCGCGCTCCAGGAGGAGCGACGCCCGCGCCCCGTCGCCGCGCCACCACGCCAGGAGCCCGAGCAGGGTGAGCGCCGGGGACTGCGTCGTCGTCCGCCCGTGGGCGACGAGCTGCTCGAGCACGGCCTCGTGCCGGCGCGTCGCCGGCGGCGGCGGGACACCGGCGCCCGGGTCGACGACCTTCGCCATCGCCGCGCCGAGGAGGCGGTCGTCGACGGCCGCGGCGCACGGCCCCGCGAGCGAGCGCTCCGCGAGCCGACCGGTGCCGGGCACCAGCGTGACCAGGACCGCGTCGCGGACGCGTCGGTCCGACAGCCCCGCCTCCACGCGGCCGAGACGGCTGAACGTCGTGCGGGCGTCGGGCACGGGTCGCCCGGCACCGTGGAGGACCGGTCCCTCCGGGCCCGGCGGGGACGGTGCGAGGCCCCCCAGGGCGACCTCGTCGCGCCACGCCCGCAGGGACGCCAGCCGCCAGGCCGCCAGCGCGTCGTCCCCGCCACCGGCGGCGCGCAGCCGCGCCGCCTCCCACCGTGCGCGCACCCGCCCCACGGACCGGCGCGCCTCGGCCGGCGCGGGCGGGATGCGCGCGACGTCCTCGCGACGCTCGGCGACGACGGATCCCGCGAGGACCATCTCGGCCCCGACGCGGGTGCCGCGCAGGTCGTCGAGGGGTCTGCCGCCCGGAGGGCAGCAGTCCGCGCTGCACGCGAGGCACCGGTAGGCGCCGTTCGCGACCAGGAGGGCGTCGACGGGACCGACCGGGACGTCGCAGGCCTCGAGCAGGTGGGCTGCGGCGCGGCGGGCGAGCTCCTCCCCCTCCTCGCGGTCGGTGTAGGCCACGAGCAGGACGCGGTCCGCGCCGTCCCGCCCGAGGTGCTCGGCGAGGGCGCGTGCCAGGCGAGGTCCGTCGTCGGCCGGTGCGAGGTCGTCGAGGTCGACGCGCACGACCAGCCCGAGCCGTCCGCGGGGGCCGCGCAGGCCGACGGCGACCGCGCTCTCGTGCGGGCGGAACCCGAGCCGGTGGGGGACGTAGGCGAGGAGCTCTCGGGGGTCCTCGAGGCGGAGCGTCGTGTGATCCATGCGGCCAGCGCACCGCACCGGCGGGCGGTGCGGAGGTCGTGCCGGCCCTGGCTGTGGGCCGCGGTCCGGCGGGCGCGGGTGTGGTCGGCTCGGGGGCCGCGGCTAGCCTGTGCGCCGTGCCGCACCCGACGCCCCGGTGGGCCGCCCGCGCGGCGGCCTCGTCCCTCGTCGCCGTCGGCCTCCTCACCGGCTGCGACGGGGAGCCGTCCCCCTCGCCGTCCACGTCGACCGCGCAGCCGACGGCCGCGCCGTCACCCTCCGAGAGCCTGCTCACCGACGAGATCGGCCGGCACAGCGCGGTCGGACGTCTCGCCGACGACTTCCCGGCCGACCTGGTCCCGGTGCCCGCCGGGGCGGAGGTCCTCGTGTCGTCCGCCGTCCCCGGCGCGGACGGCACCCTGCAGATCAGCCTCAACGTGCGGACCGAGCAGGACCCGGCGGGACTGCTCGAGGCGGTGCGCGGGCCGCTCCTCGCCGCCGGGTTCGTCGAGGCGGCACCCGTCGCGCCGGAGCCGGGCCTGGCGGCCCAGGTGACGTTCTCCCGGTCCGACGGCGCGGAGCTGCTCGTCGTCGGCGTGCTCGACCGCGAAGGCGTCCGGACGATGACGCTGGGCGGGACCGTCCGCGCGCCCGCACCCTGACCCGGCGCCTAGGGTGGGCGGCGTGACCGATGCGCCCCCGCACCCGGACCTCGTGGACCTGCGAGCCGGGGTCGACGCCGCGCTGGCCCGGCACGTCCTGCGCCTGCGGACGGTCGTCGCCGCCGTCTCCGCGGACGGTGCGCCCCTCGTCGACGCCGTGGAGCGGATGGTCGCCGGCGGGAAGCGGCTGCGCGCCGCGTTCTGCTACTGGTCGTGGCGAGCGCACGGCGGCACGCCGGGGAGCACCGAGGAGGCCGCGGTGATGCGGGTGGGGGCGGCGCTCGAGCTGTTCCAGGCCGCGGCCCTGTTCCACGACGACGTCATGGACGACTCCGACACGCGCCGGGGCCAGCCCGCGGCGCACCGTGCGTTCGCGGCGCACCACGCCGCCCGAGGACTGCTCGGCGACGGGGAGCGCTTCGGCGCCGCCGCCGCGATCCTGCTCGGCGACCTGGCGCTGGTCGCGAGCGAGCAGGAGTGGGCGGAGGCCGAGCGCGACCTCCCCCCCGTGGCGGCACGGGCGGCACGGGAGGTGTTCGACCTGATGCGCACCGAGGTCACGGTCGGGCAGTACCTCGACGTCCTCGCGCAGGCCCTGCCCTGGGGCGACGACGCCGGCGACGAGCGGCGTGCGCGCGAGGTGCTGCGGGCCAAGTCCGCCCGCTACAGCGTGGAGCACCCCCTCGTGCTCGGGGCCGCCCTCGCGGGCGCCGACGCCGCGGCCCTCGACGGCTGCCGGGCGGTCGGCCTGCCCCTCGGCGAGGCGTTCCAGCTCCGCGACGACCTGCTCGGCGTGTTCGGCGACCCGGCGGCCACCGGCAAGCCCGCCGGCGACGACCTGCGCGAGGGCAAGCGCACGGTGCTCGTCGCCCGCGCCCTGGGCCGCGCCCGGGCCGCCGGGGACGAGGCCACGGTGGCGGCCCTGACCGGCGGGCTCGGCGACCGCGGGCTCGACGACGCGCACGTGCGCACGCTGGCCGGCACGATCGCCGCGACGGGCGCGCCGGACGAGGTGGAGCGCCTCATCGAGGAGCTGACCGCGCGCGCCTTCGCGGCCGTCGACGAGCAGGGCTGGCCGGAGCCGGCGCGCAGCCAGGTCCTGGCGCTCGCGCGCGCCGCCGTCGACCGCCGCGCCTGACCGGCCCGAGCGCTAGAGCAGCGCCTGCGCGATCCGTCGCACCTCGGTCTTGCGACCTTCCCGCAGCGCGGCGACCGGCGTCGCGCCCAGCGCCTCCTCGTGGGTGAACAGCCACACGACGGCGGCCTCCTCGTCGAAGCCGGTGTCCGCCAGGACCGTGAGCGTGCCCTGGAGGGCGGCGAGAACGGTCCACGCGGGGGCGTCCTCCGCGCGGCCAGGAGCCGCCGGGTTGGCGAGGTGCCCCGGGACGAGGAACGCCTCGGGGACGCTGAGCACGGGCGGGTCGCCGCGACGCACTCCGACGATGCGGCGCTCCTGCAGCATCCGCCGGACCTTGCCGGCGTCCGTGCCCAGGCGCTCGGCGAGGTCGGGGACGGTCAGCCAGGCGTCGACGAGGTCGTCAGGGTGCGGTGCGCTCACCCGGTCAGCCTACGACCCGGGGCGCCACACGCCTGTAATTCGCCCAGCGCGCTTTCCCTCCCCCTCCCCATCCTCTAGCGTCGTGTTCTGTCACACCAGTCACACGCGCCACAGGAGCCTCCTGTCGCCACATCCGGGGGGGAACCCGATGCCCGCAGACGCACGACGCCGTACGCACCCGGTGGCCCGAGTCGCCACCGGCACCGGCGCGACGCTCGCGCTCGCCACGGTCGCGCTCGCCGCCACCGGCACGGCCGGCCACGCCGCCGACAGCTACACCGTCCGGGACGGGGACACGCTCTCCGCCATCGCGAAGCGCTCCGGCACCTCCGTGCGGGCCATCGCCGCCGACAACGCCCTCGCGGACCCGTCGCGCATCCGCGCCGGGCAGGTCCTGCGCCTGCCCTCCGCCACCGCCGCCGCGCCCGGGGCGAGCGTCACCGCCGCTCCTGCGAGCGGCACCTACACCGTGCGCACGGGCGACACCGTCTCCGCGATCGCCGCGCGGCACGGGACCAGCGTCCAGGCCGTCGTCGCCGCGAACGGCCTCGACTCGCGTGCGTTCATCCGCGCCGGGCAGACCCTCGTGCTCCCCGGCGCCGGCGGCGCCGCACCGGCTGCCCCCGCCCCGGCCGCAGCCGCCGCGACGGGCGGCACCTACACCGTCCGCAGCGGCGACACCGTCTCCGCGATCGCCGCACGGCACGGCACCACCGTCCAGGCCGTCGTCGCCGCGAACGGCCTCGACTCCCGCGCCTTCATCCGCGCGGGGCAGACCCTCGTGCTCCCCGGCGCCGCCGCACCCGCCGCGGCCGCCGCACCCGCCGCCGTCACCTCCGGGCTCGTCGGCAACACCTTCGCCGGCCGGACCTACCCCGAGCACGTCGTGGCCTCCGCGAACCAGAACAAGGCGAACCTCCTGGCCGCCGGCGTGCCGTCCCGGGACGCGATGCAGGCGAAGGTCGCGGCCACGGCGCGGTCGATGGGCGTCGACCCGGCCCTCGCGCAGGCGATCGCGTTCCAGGAGTCGGGCTTCAACCACAGCGCCGTCTCCCCCGCGAACGCGATCGGGACGATGCAGGTCATCCCGTCCTCCGGCGAGTGGGCCTCGCAGATGGTGGGCCGCCCGCTCAACCTGCTGCACCCGGACGACAACGTCGTGGCCGGCGTGGCCATCCTGCGCTCGCTCGTGCGCTCCTCGCCGGACCTGCCCACCGCGATCGCGTCGTACTACCAGGGCGCCTCGTCGGTGAAGCGCAACGGCATGTACGCGGACACCCGCCGCTACGTCGCCAACGTGCAGACCCTGATGACGCGTTTCCGCTGACGGCACGGCTCCCCGGATCCTGCGGCACCCGCCCGTAGACTTCCGCGCGTGGGAGCCACCGTCACCGATCCGCTCGTCGGCCGTCTGGTCGACGGCCGGTACGAGGTCGTCTCGCGCATCGCGCGCGGAGGCATGGCGACGGTGTACCTGGCCGTCGACCGCCGGCTCGACCGCGAGGTCGCGCTCAAGGTCATGCACCCCCACCTCGCGGAGGGGGCCTCGGGCAGCGCCTTCGTCGCACGCTTCCGCCGGGAGGCCCGCACCGCCGCCCGTCTGACGCACCCCGGGCTCGTCGGCGTCTACGACCAGGGTGTCGACGGCGACACGAGCTACCTGACGATGGAGTACGTCTCCGGCACGAACCTGCGCCGCCGCATCGCCGAGCAGGGCTCGCTGACGGTGCGCGAGTCGCTGCGGGTGCTCGAGTCCGTCCTCGACGCGCTCGCCGCGGCGCACCGCGCCGGGCTGGTGCACCGCGACGTCAAGCCCGAGAACGTCCTGCTCATGAGCGAGGACGACCGGGTGCGGCTCGGGGACTTCGGGCTCGCACGCGCCGTCAGCGAGGTCACGTCCACGACCACGGGCACGGTGCTCGGGACCGTGGCGTACCTCGCGCCCGAGCTCGTCACGCACGGCGCGAACGACGCCCGCACCGACGTCTACGCGTGCGGCGTCCTGCTGTTCGAGATGCTCACGGGGCGGCAGCCGTTCACCGGCGAGACGCCCATCCAGGTCGCCTTCCAGCACGTGAACGCCGACGTGCCGGCCCCGTCCTCGCTGGTCGACTGGCTGCCGTCGGAGGTCGACGAGCTCGTCGGCGCGCTCGCGGCGCGCGACCCCGACGACCGCCCGGTCGACGCGACGGCGGCCTGCCAGCTGCTCCGCCGCACGCGCGCCGGGCTCGACGACGCCACGCTCGACCGGCGCGCGGACGTCGCCCCCACGGCAGCGCCCCTGCTGTCCCCCTCCGCGCACGAGGACGACGACCTCACCACCGCGACCGGAGCCGTGACGACCCGGTTCGACGTGTCCGACCGGGCCGGCGGCACCGTCGCCCTCCCCCTCGGTCTCGGCGGTGCCGCCACCGTGACCTCCCCAGGCCCGGGAGGCGACGACGCCCCCGCCCGTCGCCGCCGGTGGCTCTGGCCGGTGGTCGTCGCCGGTGTGCTGGCCCTGCTGGGCGTCGGCTCCTGGTGGTACCTCGAGCACGGCCCCGGGGCGTACACCGAGGTGCCCGTCGTCGACGGGGCCGCGGAGGCCGCAGCCGTCTCCGCGCTCGAGGGCGCCGGGCTGCGCCACGAGCGCGCCGAGGCCTTCCACGACACCGTCCCGGCGGGCTCGGTCGTCTCGACCGACCCGGCCGGCGGCGACCCGGTGCGCAAGGACGGCAGCGTCACGTACACGGTGTCGAAGGGCGTGGACCTCGTCGACGTGCCCGACGGGCTGGTCGGCGCCGAGCAGGCGGCGGCGGAGGCCGCGCTCGAGGGGGCCGAGCTCGCCGCCGAGTACGGCGACCCGGAGCACAGCGACGACGTCCCGCGCGGCTCCGTGCTGCGGGCGACGCTGCCCGACGGCACGCCGGTCGAGGCGGGCACTCGGGCGAAGCGCGGCAGCGGGGTCGTCCTCGTGCTGTCCGACGGGCCCGCGCCCGTCACCGTGACGTCGGTGGTCGGCATCACCGTCGAGGCCGCGACGGAGCAGCTCGCCGCGGACGCGCTGACGGTGGAGCCGACGGAGGCGTTCTCGGACACCGTGCCGGCCGGGCAGATCATCGAGCAGGTCCCGCCGGGCGGCGCGACCGCGCACCGCGGGGACAGCGTGCGCGTCACGGTGTCGAAGGGACCGGAGACGGTTGCCATGCCCGACCTGACCGGCAAGCAGTTCGACGCCGCGCAGAAGGACCTCGAGGCCCTGGGTCTGACCGCGCGCCGCGAGAACGTCCTCGGCGGGCTCTTCGGCACGGTGCGGCAGCAGAGCGTCCCCGCCGGTGAGCAGGTGCGCAAGGGCACCGAGATCACGCTCACCGTCGTCTGACCCTGGCCGCCACCCGCGGCCGGTCAGCCCCCGGCGGGCGTCGCTGCCTTTGCGGCTGCACCCGAGCACGACGAAGGCCCCGACCCTGAGGTCGGGGCCTTCGTCGTGGGACGGGGAGCGGCGCGGGTCAGGCCCTGCGGAGCAGCTCCACGACCTGGAACGCCATCTCCAGCGACTGCTGGTGGTTCAGGCGTGGGTCGACCAGCGTCTCGTAGCGGCGCGCGAGCCCCGCGTCGTCGATCTCCTCCGAGCCGCCGAGCACCTCGGTGACGTCGTCGCCCGTGAGCTCGACGTGCAGCCCGCCGGGCACCGTCCCGAGAGCCCGGTGCACCTCGAAGAAGCCGGCCACCTCGTCCATGACGTCGCTGAAGCGGCGCGTCTTGTAGCCGGTCGCGGACGTGATGCCGTTCCCGTGCATCGGGTCGCACACCCACGTGACGGGACGGCCGTCGGCCGTCACCTTCTCCACGAGGGCCGGCAGCAGCTCCCGGACCTTCCCGGCGCCCATGCGCGTGACGAACGTCAGCCGCCCCGGCTCACCGGTCGGGTTGAGGCGGTCCATGAGCGCGATCGCGTCGTCGCCGGTGCTCGTCGGGCCGAGCTTCACGCCGATGGGGTTCTGCACCCGCGCGAAGTAGTCGACGTGCGCCCCGTCGAGCTGCCGGGTCCGCTCCCCGATCCACAGGAAGTGGGCCGAGCAGTCGTACGGCAGGCCGGTGCGCGAGTCGACGCGGGTCAGCGGCCGCTCGTAGTCGAGGAGCAGGCCCTCGTGGCACGCGAAGAAGTCGACCGTGCGCAGCGCGTCGAAGTCCGCTCCGCAGGCGGCCATGAACCGGATGGCGCGGTCGATCTCCGCCGCGATCTCCTCGTAGCGGGCGTACGCCGGGTTCGTCGTGAAGCCCCGGTTCCACTCGTGCACGCGCAGCAGCGACGCGAAGCCACCCGTCGTGAACGCCCGGATGAGGTTCAGCGTCGAGGCCGACGTGTGGTACGCCTCGAGCAGCCGCTGCGGGTCCGGCGTGCGGGCCTCGGGCGTGAAGTCGTACCCGTTGATGATGTCGCCGCGGAACGCCGGCAGCGTCACGTCGCCGCGCGTCTCGTCGTCGGAGGACCGGGGCTTGGCGTACTGCCCCGCCATCCGGCCCATCTTCACCACGGGCAGGCTCGCGCCGTACGTGAGCACGACCGCCATCTGCAGGATCGTCTTGATCTTGTTGCGGATGTTGTCCGCCGTGGAGTCCGCGAACGTCTCCGCGCAGTCACCGCCCTGCAGGACGAACGCCTCCCCGCGGCCGGCGGCCGCAAGCTGCGCCCGCAGCGCGTCCGCCTCGCCGGCGAACACGAGCGGGGGCAGCGTCGCGAGCCGGTCGCGGACGCGCCGCAGCTCGGCCTGGTCCGGCCAGCGCGGCTGCTGGAGCGCCGTCAGCCCCTCCCAGGCGTCGAGACCCTCGACGACGCGCGGGTCCGGCTCGACGCTCATGAGTGGCTCGCCGGGACGAGGGGCTGGCCGATGTCCTCGAGCAGCGCGCCGAACCAGGGCTGGGAGACGTCGAACGCCTTGCCCCCCGCGATCCGCGGGAACTCGATGGCCCGCAGCCGGTCGCCCTGCTCCTCGTCGTGACCGATGACGCCCGACTCGGCGCGCAGCGCGCACTCGACGGCCAGGTCGGTCATCGACTTGATGAGGCGCAGGTCCTCGGCGTTCGGGGCGGCCGCGCGCGAGTAGTAGCCGGACTTCTGCACCATGACCTTCTCGGCGCCGAGCTTGGCGGCGAACTGCTTCGCGAACCACTGGCCCGGGTTGATGGTGTCCAGCTTCACGTGGCCGAACGGGTCCCGCTGCACGGTCTCGCCGGCCGACTCCAGCTGCTCGACGATCTCGTGCATGCCCGCACCCTCCGACAGGAAGATGTTGACGTTGCCCTGCTCGTCCATGATCGTGCGCAGGCGGTCGGCCTCGGCGTCGATGTCGAGCGCGAGCTCGGGCAGGAAGACGGCGTGCACGTCCCAGCGCTCGCGCGTCAGGCCGATGCCGGGGACCCACTCCTGCTGGTCGAGCCACTTGCGGTACTCGGCGGCCGCGGCGGCGGTGAGCCACCCGCAGTGCCGGCCCATGACCTCGTGGACGATGAGCATGCGCGGCCCCGAGCGGTGCTCGCCGATGATGTTGGCCGCGAAGCCGGCGGCCTCCTCGGCCGCGGTCCACGCGCCGAGCGACTGGCGGATCGGCACGACGTCGTTGTCGATCGTCTTGGGCAGGCCGACGACCGTGAGCTCGTAGCCGTTCTCGTGCAGGTACGCCGCCAGGTCGGCCGCCGTGGTGTTCGTGTCGTCGCCGCCGATCGTGTGCAGCACGTCGACGCCGTCCGCCTTGAGCTGCTCGGCCGCGACCCGCAGCGGGTCCTCGCCCTCCTGCACGAGGCCGCGCTTGACGCAGTCGGCCGCGTTGGTGAGCTTCACGCGGGAGTTGCCGATGGGCGAGCCGCCGAAGCGGTGCAGCACGCCGGCCTTCGCGCGGACCTCGGGCGTCACGACGACCTTCTCGCCGAGCAGGAGGCCGTGGTAGCCGTGCTGGTAGGCGATGATCTCGACCTCGGGGGCGATCTCCGTATAGCGCTCGATGAGCCCCCCGACGGCGGAGGACAGGCAGGGAGCGAAACCGCCGGCGGTCAGGAGGGCGACGCGACGGACCGACATGGGAGGCACCTCTCGTAGGACGAGCACGGAACTGCGGCACCCGCGTCGGCGGGCCTCGCCCAGCGTGCCTCCCGGTCCGGCCGGGGCGCGGGACCGAGGTCCGGGCGCGGCGGCGGGGGGACGTGCTGCACGGTGGACGCACCGGCGAGGTGCGCGCGACCCCGGCACGCGGCCGGGACCGGCGTCATCCTACTGACGTCGCGCCGCCCTCCTCGGGCGGGCCCGGAACCTGGACATCGGGACGGGGGCGTCCGCCGGGGGCGTCGGGCAGGCGCGCCGCGTCGACGGCGTCGGGCTTGCCGGTCGCGATGCGGGCCTTCTGCGTCGCCGCGTACACGTCGACGTACTCCTGCCCGGACAGGCTCATGATCGCGTACATGATCTCGTCGGTGACCGACCGCAGGATGAACCGGTCGTTCTCCATGCCGCGGTAGCGGCTGAAGTCGAGCGGCTCGCCGATGACGACGCCGATCCGCATGACCTTGGGGATCTTCTGCCCCAGCGGCTGCGCGACGTCCGTGCCGACCATCGCCACGGGCACGACGGGCGCGCCGGACTCGAGCGCGAGCCGGGCGATGCCGGTCTTGCCGCGGTACAGGCGGCCGTCGGGGCTGCGGGTGCCCTCGGGGTAGATCCCGAACAGGCCGCCGTCGCGCAGCCGCTTCAGGCCGGTCCGCAGGGCCGCCTCGCTCGCCTTGCCGCCGCCGCGGTCCACGGGGATGGTCCCGACCCCGCGCATGAACCCGGCCGTCAGGCGGCCCTTGAGCCCGCGCCCGGTGAAGTACTCCTGCTTGCCGATGAACACGATCTCGCGCTCCAGGACGAGCGGGAGGAAGAACGAGTCGATGACGGCGAGGTGGTTGCTCGCGAGGATGGCGGGCCCGTCGGCGGGCACGTGCTCGGCGCCGCGCACCCAGGGGCGGTACACCAGGCGCAGCAGCGGCCCGACGAACACCCGCTTCATCAACCAGTAGAACAACGTGTCTCCTCGTCCCGACGCCCGCGCCGACGCCGCGTGGGCCCGTGGTCACGGGCGCCGTGCCGACCTGCCGCCGACCCGCGGGGGCCGGCACGTCGGGTCCGACTCTAGAGTGCTCCCATGGCCGCACGCCCCGACGACGCTGCCGGTGCCGACGACACGTCCCCCGCCGACGGGGCCGCGCGCGGCGACCGTGCGCCCGCCGGGGGCGCCGGCGACGGGGGGCACGACGTGCCCGCCGCACCCGGCGGGGCCCAGCCGGTCCCCCCGGACGACGACGCCGTCTGGGCGTCGATCGTGGCGCGTCTGCAGGACGTCGACCGCGCCGGTGACGAGGGCGGCACGGGCGCGACCGGCCGCGTGGTGCGGCCCGTCGCGGAGGACCCGCCCGCGCCCGACGCGACCGCCGCCCCGTCCGGCACGCCCGACGCCCCGCGCCTGAGCGGCCGCGACTGGGACGGCACGGAGCAGTACGACGCGGCCGAGGACGTGGTGGACGAGGCGGAGCACTTCGTCCCGCCGGACCCGGGCCCGGTGCTCGGGGGCGACCCCCTCCTCACGATGGCGTGGGCCGCCGCCGCCGGGGTGCCGCTGTTCCTCCTCGTCGCCGTGGTGCTGTGGCGGGACGCGCCGTCGCTGCTCATGCGCGCGGCGGTCGGCCTGTTCGTCGTGGCCGTCGGCGTCCTGGTGTGGCGCATGCCGCACCGCCGGGACCCCTCCGACGACGACCCGGGTGCCGTGGTCTGACGCCGTGGTCCGACGGGCTGCGGGTCAGACCCGCGCGAGGTCCGCCGCGCCGACCATCCCGGCGTCGTTGCCCATCGAGGCGATGAGGATCGACGCCTCCGGGCGGTAGCCCCGTGCCGACAGCTGCTCGGCGAACGCGTTGCGCGCGGGCGCGAGCAGCAGGTCGCCGGCGGCGCTCACGCCTCCGCCGAGCACGAAGATCTCCGGGTCGAGCAGCGCCGCCACGGTGGCCGCGCCCTCCCCCACCCAGCGCGCGACGTCGGCGAGCAGGTCGACCGCGAGCGGGTCGCCCTCCTGCGCGCACTGCGTGACGAGCGGGCCGGTGATCTTCTCCGGCCGGCCACCGGCCAGCTCGATCAGGCGCACCGCGCGCTCGGGCTGCGTGATCGCGGCGGCCTGCGCGTCGCGGACCAGCGCCGTGCCCGACACGTACTGCTCCCAGCAGCCCTCGTGGCCGCAGCCGCAGTAGTGCCCGCCCGGGACGACCCGCATGTGCCCGATCTCGGCCGCGACGCCCCAGGCGCCGCGCACCAGGCGGCCATGCGTGACGATCGCGCCGCCCAGCCCCGTGCCGAGCGTGAGCATGACCATGTCCTGCACGTCGCGCGCCACGCCGTAGCGGAACTCGGCCCAGCCGGCCGCGTTCGCGTCGTTCTCGACGACGATCCGCAGGGACGGGTCCCCGATGAGCTCGCCCACCTTGTCGCGCAGCGGGTAGTCCCGCCACGCGATGTTGGGGGCGAACAGCACGCCCGAGCGGTCGGAGGCGACGAACCCGGCCGCGGCGAGACCCATCTCGTGCACCTCGTAGGAGCCCGAGAGCTCGCGGTACACGTCGGCGATCGCCGCGTCGATGCTCGCGACGTCGTCGGGGTCCGTGTCGCGCCGCGTCTGGGCGACGATGACGCCGTCGTCGTCCACGACCCCGGCCGCGATCTTCGTCCCGCCGATGTCGACACCGATCGCGTGCATGTCCTGGTCCGCTCCTGCCGTCGTCCGCACCCGCGACCTCCGCGCGCGCCCGGACCACGCTAGCGGTCCGTGGTGGCAGCGCGTGCACGCGCCCGTCGGGACGGGGGCGGCGAGGCCCTCCGGCGGACGGGCGACGCGACCCGGTCGGGTGCTGCGGTCCAGGGCCGCAGGTCCCATATGCTCGTCGCACCCGTCGCCCCCTGCCACTGGAGTCAGCATGGACGAGGTCCACACGCCCCTGCTCGTCGAGACCGACGCCGCGGACAACCTCAACGACCTGCTCGCCGCGCGGGTCCGCGCCACGCCGGACCGGACGCTCATCGAGCGCCACACCGCGTCGGGCGCCTGGGAGCCGGTCACGGCGCGCGAGTACGACGCGCACATCGTCGCGGTCGCGAAGGGACTCGTCGCGCGCGGCGTCGAGCCGGGCGACCGCGTCGGCATCATGTCCCGCACCCGCTACGAGTGGTCGCTGCTGGACTGGGCGGCCTGGGCCGCCGGCGCCGTGCCGGTGCCCCTGTACGAGACGTCCTCGGCCGAGCAGGTCGAGTGGATCCTCACCGACGCGGACGTCAGCCTGCTCGTCGTCGAGACGCCCGCGCACGCCGCCGTCGCGGCGGAGGTCCGTGAGCGCACGCCGTCGCTGCGCGAGGTCCTCGTGATCGACGAGGGTGCGGTCGAGGCGCTGGTGGCGGCCGGCGTCGACGTGGCCGACGAGGAGATCGCGCGGCGGCGGGGGCTCGCCGCGCGGGACGACGTCGCGACGATCATCTACACCTCGGGCACGACGGGCCGGCCCAAGGGCGTCGAGCTGACGCACGGCAACTTCTCGCAGCTGACGACGAACGCCGTCGAGAAGCTCGGCGAGGTCGTGCAGACGCCGGGGGCGCGCACCTTCCTGTTCATGCCGCTCGCGCACGTGTTCGCGCGCTTCGTGCACGTGCTGACGATCCCGGCCGGTGCCGTGCTCGGCCACTGGCCGGACACGAAGACGCTCGTCGAGGGCATCGGCACGTTCCGGCCCACGTTCATCCTGTCCGTGCCGCGCGTGTTCGAGAAGGTCTACAACTCGGCCGAGCAGAAGGCGGCGGCCGGCGGCAAGGGCGCGATCTTCCAGCGCGCCGCCAAGACCGCCATCGTCTACTCGCGGGCCCTGGACACGCCGTCCGGCCCGAGCCCCTGGCTGCGTCTGCAGCACAAGGTCGCCGACGTCCTCGTGCTGTCGAAGCTGCGCAAGGTGCTCGGCGGCCAGGTCGAGTGGGCGATCTCGGGCGGCGCGCCCCTCGGTGAGCGGCTGGGCCACTTCTACCGGGGCGTCGGCCTCAAGGTGCTCGAGGGCTACGGGCTGACCGAGACCACGGCACCCGCGACCGTGAACCTGCCGAGCATGACGAAGATCGGCACCGTCGGCCCGCCCCTGCCGGGGACGTCGCTGCGGATCGCGCCGGACGGCGAGATCGAGATCAAGGGCATCCAGCTGTTCCGTGGCTACCACAACAACGCGGCGGCGACCGCGGAGGCCATGCACGACGGCTGGTTCCGCACGGGCGACCTCGGCACGCTGGACGAGGACGGCTGCCTGCGGATCACGGGCCGCAAGAAGGAGATCATCGTCACCGCGGGCGGCAAGAACGTCGCGCCCGCCGTGCTCGAGGACCGCCTGCGCGCGCACCCGCTCGTGAGCCAGGTCGTCGTCGTCGGCGACCAGCGGCCCTTCATCGGTGCGCTCCTCACGCTCGACCCCGAGGGCGTCCCCGGCTGGCTCGCCGCCCACGGCAAGCCGCCGATGTCGCTCGCCGAGGCGGCCGAGGACCCCGACGTCCTCGCCTCGCTGGACAAGGCCGTGGAGCGGACGAACCGCGCCGTCTCGCGCGCGGAGTCGATCCGCAAGTACCGGATCCTCGACCGCGACCTGACGATCGCCGACGGCTACCTCACGCCCAAGCTGAGCGTGCGCCGCGCGGAGGTCCTGAAGGACTTCGCGGCCGACGTCGAGGCGCTCTACGAGGGAGCGGGCGAGCACTGACCCCGCCCACGCCTCCACGCGGCGCCCCCCGCCCCGCCCGGGCGGGGGGCGCCGCCGCGTGGAGGCGTCAGCCCCGGCGCACCCGGTCGACCAGGACCGCGGAGGGCAGCACCCAGGCCCCGGCCGCCTCGACGTCGCGGGCGACCTCGCGGTCGCTGGTGACGACGACGAGCACGCGGCCCGCCGGTTCGGCGGTCACGAGCCGGCGCAGCAGGTCGTCCGCGATCTCCCCGGACGAGAACAGGACGCGCACCCCCCGCTGGAGCGGCGGGGCGGTGTGCCCCTCCGCCCCGTCGAAGCAGCACGTGACCTCCGCCCCCGTCCGCGCGGCGAGCCGCGCCAGCGCGTCGACGAGGACGCGCCGCTGGTCCGCGAGCGGGAGCGCCGGCCAGCCGGTCTTGCTCACGTTGTAGCCGTCGACCAGCAGGTGCGCACGCGGCATCCGGAGCAGGTCGTCGAGCAGCGCCGGGTCGTCCACCGCGCGCCCGCGGGAGGTCGGACGCACCGCCGGCGCGGTGGGTGCCGACGCCACGAGGTCGGCCGGCGTGCGGTCGACGGGCGGCAGCGCCAGCTCGGCGCGCAGGCCCGCCGCCGCGTCGACGAGCGTGTCGAGCAGCAGCCGGGTGCGCGCGTCGGCGAGGGCACGCCCGGTCCGCACCTCGTCGCGGGCCACGGCGCGCTCGGCGGCGGCGGCACGCTGCGCCTCCTGCGCGCGGGCGGCCTCGGCCTCGGCCGCCCGCCGCTCCTGCTCCGCCCGGGCGACGTCCGCGGCCGCCTCCTCGGCCAGCCGGCGCGCGTCGCTGCGGGCCCGGTCGGCGTCCGAGCGCAGGCGCCGCAGCTCGCGGCGCAGCGCGACGAGCTCCTCGCGCGCCGACCGCTCGGCCTCCCGGGCGAGACCGAGTGCGGTCCTCAGCTGCTCCACCTCGCGCCGCAGCCCCTCGCCGCCGGCCGCCGCGTCGTCACCGGCGCCGGAGCCGTCCTCGCCCGCGACGGGGACCAGGTGCCGCCACGGGCGGCCCTGCAGCCACGCCGCGGCCGCGGACCCGAGGCCCACCCGCTCCTCGTCCTCCTCGCTCGCCTCCTCCGGCTCCTCCGCCGACCAGACGCGGGCCACGCGCGCCCGGAAGGCGGCGTCCTCGCACAGCGCGGTCCACAGCGGCACGGCGCCCGCGGTCGCTCGGCGGCGGGGTGCGAACCGCCGGACGGACTGCAGCGCGGGAGGCACCTCGACCGGTTCGGTCCGCCCCAGGACGTCGGCGGCGACGCGCACGAGCAGACCGCGCAAGGGGGCCGGGACGTCGCCGTCCTCGCCGGCCGCGCCCGACGTCGCGGGTGCGGGGCGGGACCGCGCCCGTGCGGCAGGTGACCCGCCGGACGCGTCATCGGCGGGGAGCATCGGACCAGCCTAGGGTCGGCGCGGCGGGCCTGCCGTGTCGGACCCCCTGGGTACCGTCCCCGCCATGTCGAGCGTGCGCCGTCTGCGTCCCGTGTGGGCCGAGGACCCGGGGGCGGCGCCGCCCCCTCCGGGGCACCCGGTCCCGGGTGTCGCAGTCCAGCCGGGCCTCGACGAGCTCGGCACGCCGCTGTCGGACGTGACGTTCGTCGTCGTGGACCTCGAGACGACCGGCGGGCGCGCCGGGGAGGACGCGATCACGGAGATCGGCGCCGTGAAGGTCCGCGGTGGCGAGGTGCTCGGCGAGTTCCAGACCCTCGTCGACCCCGGCGGGCCGGTGCCCCCCTTCATCCAGGTCCTCACCGGGATCACGACGTCGATGCTCGTCGGCGCACCCCGCATCGAGGAGGCCCTGCCGAGCTTCCTGGAGTTCGCCCGCGGCGCCGTGCTCGTCGCGCACAACGCCCCCTTCGACGTCGGCTTCCTGCGGGCGGCGGCAGCGCGGTGCGAGCGGGCGTGGCCCGGCTTCCAGGTCGTCGACACGGTGCGGCTCGCGCGCCGGGTGGTCCTGCGCGACGAGGCCCCGAACCACAAGCTGTCGACGCTCGCCGCGCTGTTCCACGCCGACGTCACCCCGAACCACCGGGCCCTGTCCGACGCACGCGCGACGGTCGACGTGCTGCACGCGCTGCTCGGCCGCCTCGCGCCGCTGGGCGTCACCTACCTCGAGGACCTCGCGGGGGCGGCGGACCCGGTGCCCTCGGACGTGCGGCGCCGCCGGTCGCTGGCGGACGCCCTGCCGGACGCGCCCGGGGTGTACCTCTTCCGCGGACCGCGCGACGAGGTGCTGTACGTCGGGACGTCGACGACCTCCCTGCGCCGCCGCGTGCGGACCTACTTCACGTCGGGCGAGAAGCGCGCCCGCATGACCGAGATGGTCCGGCTGGCCGTGCGGGTCGACCCCGTGGTGTGCGCCACGCCCCTCGAGGCGCGCGTGCGCGAGCTGCGGCTCATCGCCGAGCACGCGCCCCGCTACAACCGCCGTTCCCGCGCGCCGGAGCGGATGCCGTGGGTCCGGCTCACCGACGAGCCGTACCCTCGCCTGTCCGTCGTGCGGGACGTCCGCAGCGGCACGGCCCACATCGGTCCCTTCGCCTCCCAGGCGACGGCGCAGCAGGCCGTCGAGGCGCTGCAGGAGACGTTCGCCGTCCGCCGGTGCACGGGCCGCCTCCCGCTCGTCCCCGCGGCCGGTGCGCACGCGTGCGTCCTCGCCGAGCTCGGTCGCTGCGGGGCGCCCTGCACCGGACGCCAGGACCACACGGCGTACGGCCTCGTCGCCGAGGAGGTGCGGGCCGCGATGACCGGCGACCCGGCCGCCGTCGTGGCGGCCCACGCGGCCCGGATCCGCACGCTGGTGACGCAGGAGCGCTTCGAGGAGGCCGCGACCGTGCGGGACCGCCTGCTCGCGTTCACCCGCGGCGCCGCACGCGCCCAGCGGCACCGTCCCCTGGCGGAGTGCGCCGAGCTGGTCGCCGCACGGCGCACGGACGACGGCGGCTGGGAGCTCGTCCTGGTCCGGCACGGACGGCTGGCCGGCACCGCGCGGGTCGACCGCCGCACCGACCCCCGTCCCGTCGTCGACACCCTGCGCACGACGGGCGAGCACGTGCCGGCGCCGACCGCGCCGGCCACGGCGGCCCACCCCGAGGAGACCGACCTCGTCCTCGCGTGGCTCGAGCAGCCGGGGGTGCGCCTCGTCGAGGTCGACGGCACGTGGGCGTCGCCGGCGCGGTCCGCCCAATCGGTGCGTGACGCCGTGGCGGCGGTCGCCGTCGACCTCGTGACCCCGCGGCCGCCCCTGCTCGACGAGGTCTCCCCCGCCGCGACGCCCGCCACGGGTGGGGCGCGCGACGGCGCCGTCCCGCCCGTGCGCGACGGACGCCGCACGGCATGATGGCTGCCATGCTCACCGCCATCGTGCACATCGACTGCGACGCCGACCGGATCCCGGAGGCGGCCGCCCAGATCGCCGAGATCGAGGGGGTCAGCGAGGTCTACTCCGTCACCGGCGGGGTCGACCTCATCGCGCTCGTGCGGGTGCGCGAGCACGAGCGGCTCGCGGACGTCATCGCGGACCACGTCAGCAAGGTGCCGGGCGTGCTGCGCACCGAGACGTACATCGCGTTCCGCGCGTACTCGCGGCACGACCTCGAGCAGGCGTTCGCCCTCGGCCTCGAGGACTGAGCCCTCAGCCGGCGGCGGCCGCCCGCCACCGCTCGAGGACGTCGGCGGCGCGACCGTCGTCCACCGCGCGCTCCGCGATCGCCCGCGCCGAGAGGAGCCGCTCCACGAGCGAGCCCTCGGCGGTGCCGGGCAGCGTCCCGTCGGCGACGAGGGCCGCCGCGGCGTTCAGCAGGACCGTCTCGCGCACGGGCCCGGGCGCGCCGGCCACGAGCGCCCGGACCACCTCCGCGTTGGCCCGCGCGTCCCCGCCGCGCAGCTGCGCCACCGTCACGGGTGCGACGCCGGCCGCCTCCCAGTCGACGAGCTCCTCGCGCACGGCACCGTCGCGGACCTCCCAGAACCGCGTGGGCCCCGTCGACGCGACCTCGTCCAGGCCGTCCGACTCGCCGCGGAAGACGAGGGCGTCCCGGCGCCGCCGTGCGAGCACACCGGCCATGAGCGGCGCCATGGCCGCGTCCCCCACGCCGATGGCGCTCGCCGTGGGCTGCGCGGGGTTGGTGAGCGGGCCGAGGAAGTTGAAGGCCGTGGGGATGCCGAGGTCGCGCCGAGGCACGCCGGCGTGGCGCATCGACGGGTGGAAGGCGCCGGCGAAGCAGAACGTGATGCCCACCTCCGCGGCGAGCGCGGCGACACGCTCGGGCGGCAGGTCGAGCCGGATGCCGAGCTCCTCGAGCACGTCGGCGGTGCCCGTCGACGAGGACGCCGCGCGGTTCCCGTGCTTGACCACCGTGAGGCCGGCGCCGGCGACGACGAGCGACGCCATCGTCGAGATGTTCACCGTGTGGAGGCGGTCGCCGCCCGTCCCGACCACGTCGACCGACCGGCCCGGCACCTCGAAGCGGCGCGCGTGCGCGAGCATCGTCGCGACGAGCCCGTCCAGCTCCTCGGCCGTCTCCCCCTTCGCCCGCAGGGCGACGAGGAAGCCGGCGACCTGCGACGGGGACGCCTCGCCGCTCATGATGCGGTCCATCGCCCACGCCGTCGCGGCGGCGTCGAGGTCCTGCCCCCGCACCAGCGAGGTGAGCAGGTCGGGCCAGGTCGTCGCGGCGCTCATCGAGCGACGGCGCGCTCGCGCACGAGCCGCGCGACGGCGTCGTGCAGGACGACCGGGTCCAGCGGGCGGCTCACGACCGCGTCGGCATGCGACCAGGACGCGAGCCACGCGTCCTGGGGGCGTCCGGTGAGCACGAGCACGGGCGGGCAGTCGTAGACCTCGTCCTTGAGCTGCCGGCACAGGCCCATGCCGCCGACCTTGTCCGCCTCCCCGTCGAGCACGAGCAGGTCCAGCGACCCCGCCTCGGCAGCGGCGACGGCCGCGGCGGCGGTGGCGACCTCGACCCACTCGAGGTCCGGCTCGCCGCGGCCGAGCCGGCGCCCGACGGCCAGGCGCACCTGCGCCCGGGCCTCCACGTCGTCGCTGTACAGCAGGATGCGCGGCGCGCGCGCGGCGTTCTCCGACCCTGCGGTGCTCATGGCCCGGCCCCTCACTCCTCGTCGACGTGCTCGGGAGGATCTTGGCACGAGGACCCCCGCGGACGGGGAGGGTCGCGGTAGCGTGCGGCGCGGCGGTCGAGGTACCCGCAGGACGTCGCCGGCGGCCGCGGACCCGGACGAGGTGACGGTGTGACATATACCCACCCGCCGCACCCGGGCCCTACGACCCACGCACGCGCGGCGTCAGCCATAATGGCGACGTGTCGACCGCAACGGCTGCCTCGCGCCCCGCGCCCCATGTGACCGTGAACCGCCCGAACCCGGTGTCGGTCGGCACGATCGTGTGGCTGGCCAGCGAGCTCATGTTCTTCGCCGGCCTCTTCGCCATGTACTTCACGATCCGGCAGGCGGTGCCCGAGGAGTTCGCGCTCCAGACGGAGAAGCTGAACCTGCCCTTCGCGCTGGCGAACACGACGGTCCTGGTGCTGTCGTCGGTGACGTGCCAGATGGGCGTGTGGGCCGCCGAGCGGCTCCAGCCCGTCCGCAGCGGCTCGCTGCTCCAGTTCTGGCGCTGGGGCATGAACGAGTGGATCACGCTCACCTACGTCATGGGCGCGATCTTCATCGGCGGCCAGGTCTACGAGTACGCCGAGCTGGTCCACGAGGGCCTGACGATCTCGTCGTCGCCCTACGGCTCCGTCTTCTACATGACGACCGGCTTCCACGGCCTGCACGTCGTCGGCGGCCTGCTCGCCTTCCTGTTCCTGCTCGGCCGCTCGTTCACCGCGAAGCGGTTCACGCAGCACGAGGAGACGACCGCGATCGTCACCTCCTACTACTGGCACTTCGTCGACGTGGTCTGGATCGCGCTGTTCGCGGTCATCTACCTGGTCCGATGACGACGGCGGCGTCGTCGCCGCCACTGCCCCACCCCGCACATCCCCCGACAGCGAGACGAGGACCGATCCGTGAAGGCACTCGCAGCCCGCAGGCACGACCGGCGCGCGCCGGTGGTGCTCCTCCTGCTGGCGCTGCTGCTCACCGGCGCCCTGTACGCCGTGCTGGCGCCGACCTCCGCCGACGCCGCCGCCCCGACGGCGACGGCCGACCAGGTCGAGCTCGGTGAGAAGCTGTTCCAGGCCAACTGCGCGACCTGCCACGGGCCGGACGCGACCGGCACGGACGAGTACCCGTCCCTCGTGGGCGTCGGTGCCGCCTCGGTCGACTTCCAGGTCGGCACCGGCCGCATGCCCGCGCAGATGAACGGGCCGCAGGTCCAGGCCAAGCCGGTCCAGTTCGACGAGGAGCAGATCGCCGCCCTCGCCGCCTACGTGGCGTCGCTGGGCCCCGGCCCGTCGGTCCCCACGGCCGAGCAGGTCGACCCCGCCCTCGGCGACCCGGCCAGCGGCCAGTCGCTGTTCCGCACGAACTGCGCCATGTGCCACAACGCCGTCGGCGCCGGCGGTGCGCTCACGCAGGGCAAGTACGCGCCCAACCTGTGGTCGACCAGCCCGACGCACGTGTACGAGGCCATGGTGACCGGGCCGCAGTCGATGCCCGTCTTCAACGACGCGACGCTCACGCCGGACGAGAAGCGCGACATCATCGCGTTCCTCGAGCTGCAGGGCGACGGCTCCCCGGGCGGCATCGACCTGGGCAGCCTCGGGCCGGTCAGCGAGGGCCTGTGGGCCTGGGTCGTCGGCATGGGCCTCCTCATCGGCGCAGCAGTCTGGATTGGAGCACGGTCCTCGTGAGCACCCCCCACGGTCACGGCCAGGACGGCGGGCACGAGTCCCCCGACTTCGCGGGATCGGACCTCGTCCTGCGCGAGGGCGACGCCACCCCCGAGAAGTTCCAGAACCCGGGCTTCGGCCCGCACCGCCCCCGCAAGGGCGACGTCGACCCGGCCGCGAACAAGAAGTCGGAGCGCCAGGTCGTCGCGCTCTTCGCGATCTCCATCCTGGGCACGATCGGCTTCATCGCCGCCTACTTCGCGCTGCGTCCGGGCGACACCGTGACGTCGATGCGGAACTCGAACCTCGCGCTCGGGCTCGGGCTGGCCTTCGCCCTGCTCGGCATCGGGCTCGCGGCCGTCCACTGGGCCAAGACGCTCATGAACGACCACGAGAAGTTCGAGCACCGGCACGCCCAGCGCAGCACCGACACCGTCCGTGCCGAGGCCGTGCAGGCCCTCAAGGACGGCGCCGAGGACTCGGCGATCGGTCGGCGCGGCCTGCTCAAGGGCGCACTCGTCTCGTCGCTCGCGCTGTTCCCGCTCACCATCGCCCTCCCGCTCATCGGCGAGGTCGGCGAGGACTGGAACATCAACAAGTTCAAGCGGACCCTGTGGGCACGCGGCAAGCGGATCGTGCTCGACCCCACCGGCCAGCCCATCCGGGCCGCCGACATCACCATCGGGTCCGTCGTGCACGTCATCCCCGAGGACCTCGACGAGTCCGAGGCGCCGCTGGACGAGAAGGCCAAGGCCATCGTCCTGCTCATCCGCCTCGACCCGCGGGACATCGTGTCCGAGCAGGGTGAGGGCTGGTCCTACGACGGGATCGTCGCCTTCTCGAAGGTCTGCACGCACGTCGGCTGCCCCGTGGCGCTCTACGAGCAGCAGACGCACCACCTGCTCTGCCCGTGCCACCAGAGCACGTTCGACGTGGCCGACGGCGCCAAGGTCGTCTTCGGTCCCGCCTCTCGGCCGCTGCCCCAGCTGCCGATCACCGTCGACGACGAGGGCTACCTGGTCGCGCAGAGCGACTTCCACGAGCCCGTCGGTCCGAGCTTCTGGGAGCGACTGCGATGAGCACCACCACCTCCGCACCCTCGCGCGGCGCACGCGCCGCCGCAGGGACCGCGGACTACCTGGACCAGCGGACCGGCATCGGCACCGCGGTCAAGGAGTTCGCGCGCAAGATCTTCCCCGACCACTGGTCGTTCCTGCTGGGCGAGATCGCCCTGTACAGCTTCATCACGCTGCTCATCTCGGGCGTGTTCCTGACGATGTTCTTCGTCCCGAGCATGACCGAGGTGCACTACCACGGCCCGTGGCCGGCGCTGGACGGCGTCGAGATGTCCGAGGCCTTCGCCTCGACGCTGCGGCTCTCGTTCGAGGTCAGCGGCGGTCTGCTCATGCGGCAGATCCACCACTGGGCGGCCCTGATCTTCGTCGCGTCGATCGTGACGCACATGATGCGCGTGTTCTTCACGGGTGCCTTCCGCAAGCCGCGCGAGATCAACTGGCTGGTCGGGTTCATCCTCCTGATCCTCAGCCTCGCCGCCGGCTTCTCGGGCTACTCGCTCCCGGACGACGTGCTCTCCGGCAACGGCCTGCGCATCACCGACGGGGTCGTGCGCTCGATCCCGATCATCGGCAGCTACCTGTCGTACTTCATCTTCGGCGGCGAGTTCCCCGGGCACGACATCATCCCGCGCCTGTTCACGGTGCACATCCTGCTCGTGCCGGGCCTGATCCTCGCCCTCATCGCGCTGCACCTGTTCCTGGTCGTGCTGCACAAGCACACGCAGTACCCCGGGTCCGGCCGCACGAACGCGAACGTCGTCGGGTACCCGCTGTTCCCGATCTACGTCGCGAAGGCGGGCGGCTACTTCTTCATCGTGTTCGGGATCATCGCGCTGATGGGCGCGACGATGTCCATCAACCCGGTGTGGAACTACGGCCCGTACGACCCGTCCCCCGTGTCCGCCGGCGCCCAGCCGGACTGGTACATGCTCTTCCTCGAGGGATCGCTGCGCCTCATGCCCGGCGGCGGCACGGAGTTCGTCATCGGGGGCGACAACGGCTTCACCGTCTCGCTGAACGTCCTCGTGCCCGCGGTGGTCGTGCCCGGCGTGCTGTTCATGCTGCTGGCGCTCTACCCGTTCGTCGAGGCGTGGGCGACCGGTGACAAGCGCGAGCACCACGTGCTGGACCGTCCGCGCAACCGGCCGTTCCGCACGGCGTTCGGCTCCGCCCTGCTCATGGCGTTCTTCATCCTGGTGCTGGCCGGGTCGAACGACCTCATCGCCACGCACTTCCACCTGTCGATCAACGACATCACGTGGGTGTTCCGGATCCTGTTCTTCGTCGGCCCGTGGGCGACGTTCGTGATCACGAAGCGCATCTGCCTCGCGCTGCAGCGCAAGGACCGCGAGCTCGTGCTCCACGGCCACGAGACCGGTCAGATCGTGCGCTTCGCGTCCGGCGAGTACATCGAGGTGCACAAGCCCCTCGACGCGCACGAGCGGTGGCTGCGGGTGCAGCACGACGCGGTGCGTCCGCTGGAGATCGAGCCCGCCGAGGACTCGCGCGGCGTGCGCCGGCCGGGCTACCGCAAGGACCGGCTGCGCCAGCGGGTCTCCCGGATGTTCTACGAGGACCGCGTGGAGCCGGTGACCCCGGCCGAGCTGGAGTCCGCGCACGCCCACGGCGGCGGGGACCACGACTCGCTCGGCTCGGTGCACCAGGAGCACGCCCAGGTCGGCGCGTCCGCGCCCGCCGGGGAGCCGGCCCCCACCGGCGGTGGCTCGCGCCTGGTCGCCCCGGTGGACGAGACTGGCGACGACGTGCGGAAGAAGTGACCCCGTACGGCCGTTGACCAGGTCGGACATGTCGCACGCGGTGTCCCCCCACCACGGTGGGGAGGCACCGCGTCGGCATACCAGGACGCCGCAGCACGCGGCTGCGGCCCGACGCAGGAAGGCATCAGATGGCTGACTACACGCTCCCGGACCTGCCCTACGACTACGCGGCGCTCGAGCCGCACATCTCCGGGCGGATCATGGAGCTGCACCACGACAAGCACCACGCCACCTACGTCGCCGGCGCCAACACCGCGCTGGAGAAGCTCGCCGCCGCGCGCGAGGCCGACGACCTGGCGGCGGTCAACCTGCACGAGAAGAACCTCGCCTTCAACCTCGGCGGGCACGTCAACCACTCGGTGTTCTGGCAGAACCTCTCCCCCGAGGGCGGCGACCGCCCCACGGGCGAGCTGGCGGCCGCGATCGACGAGTTCTTCGGCTCGTTCGACGCGTTCCAGAAGCACTTCGCAGCGAACGCCGTCGGCATCCAGGGCTCCGGCTGGTCGGTGCTGGCCTGGGACTCGGTCGGCCAGAAGCTCGCGATCTTCCAGCTGTACGACCAGCAGAGCAACTTCCCGCTCGGCGTCGTCCCCGTCGTCATGCTCGACATGTGGGAGCACGCGTTCTACCTCGACTACGTCAACGTCAAGGCGGACTACGTCAAGGCGTGGTGGAACGTGGTGAACTGGGCCGACGCGGAGCAGCGCTTCACGCGCGCCCGTACCCAGACGGCCGGGCTCATCGTCCCGACGGTCTGAGCCGACCGCAGTCCGTCCGACGGCCGCGTCCCCTTCCGGGGGCGCGGCCGTCGCCGTTCCGTGCCCTCGGGGCGCCCGTCCCGGCCCTTCGGCGGCCGCGGCCACGGCACTGGCCCCCGGGGGACCGGCTCACCTCACGGGGCGCGCGCCACGGCGAGGCCGAGGTGCTCGTCGGGGGCACGGGCGCCATCGGGGAGGAGGTCGTTCCGCGCGTAGAACCGCCGCGCCCTCGGGTTGTGCTCGGCGACCCACACCTGGGCCGGCACGTGGCGCGGCAGCACCACCACGTCGAGCAGCGCCTGACCGACGCCGGTCCCGTGGTGCGCCGCGAGGACGTAGAGCAGGTACAGCTCACGGTCCCGCACGGGCGGGTGCTCCCCCACCCGCCGGCCCAGGTCCGCGAAGGCGATCCCCACGACCGTGCCGGCCACCTCGGCGACGGTGACGACACCCTCGCCGGTGAGCGCCAGCCGCGCCACGTCCCCGTCCTCCGCTGCAGCGTGTCCGACCGCCGGTGGTCCGCCGGCAGCAGCGGGGCGTACGTCTCGACCCAGGACGCGTGGTGCACGGCCGCCCCACGCCCCCGAGGCGGCCCCGTGACGACGACGGCCCGCCACGACGAGTCGTGACGGGCCGTGCGTACGGGGGTGAGCGCCTCAGTGGGCGTGCTGCCCCCGGGAGAACTCGAACACCCAGCCGACGAGGCCGATGGCCCCGAGCAGCAGCGCCGGGACCATGAGCCACCAACCCACCGCCATGGCGAGGAACGCGACGGACGCCGCGAGGCCGATCACGAGCGGCCACCACGACCAGGGGCTGAAGACACCCTGGTTGCCCGCGCCCTGCTCGATCTCGCCGAGCTCGTCGTCCTCCGGTCGGGCGTCGATACGACGCGCCAGGAGGGCGAAGTACCCGCCGATCATGCCGACCAGGCCGCCGACGAGCGGGATGCCGACCGTGCCGACCGCCTCGCCGCCGCTCCAGAAGGCGTAGATCAGGCCGACGGGGACGAAGAACATGATGCCGTAGAGGAAGAGCCTCGCCTCGAACTTCACCGCTCGTCCTCCCGTCGCTCCTGGATGTCCTCCGGGCGGTCCTCGACGACGGTCGCCGACGAACGCTCCTCCTCACCGGTGCCGCTGGCCACGCGCTGCTCCGCCTGCTCGCGCTGCCCGGTGCGCTGCGAGGTCCAGTCGAGCGGACCGGCGTCGGCCGGCTCCACCTGGTCCATGGCGGCCACCTCGGGGTGGTGCAGGTCGAACGCGGGGCGCTCCGAGCGGATGCGCGGCAGCGACGTGAAGTTGTGCCGCGGCGGGGGGCAGCTGGTCGCCCACTCGAGCGAGCCGCCGTAGCCCCACGGGTCGTCGACCATGACCTTGGGGGCACGGCGCCAGGTGACGTAGACGTTCCAGAGGAACGGCAGCGTCGAGGCGGCGAGGATGACGGACCCCACGGTCGAGAGCTGGTTCATCCACGTGAACCCGTCCGCGGGCGAGTAGTCCGCGTACCGGCGCGGCATGCCGACCACGCCCAGCCAGTGCTGGACGAGGAACGTCATGTGGAAGCCGATGAACAGCAGCCAGAAGTGGAGCTTGCCCAGGCGCTCGTCGAGCATCCGCCCGGTGAACTTCGGCCACCAGAAGTAGAAGCCGGCGAACATCGCGAAGACGACGGTCCCGAACACCACGTAGTGGAAGTGCGCCACCACGAAGTAGGTGTCGGACAGGTGGAAGTCGAGGGCCGGGCTGGACAGGATGATGCCGGTCAGGCCGCCGAAGAGGAACGTGACGAGGAAGCCGATCGACCACAGCATCGGCGTCTCGAACGTGAGCTTGCCGCGCCACATCGTGCCGATCCAGTTGAAGAACTTCACTCCGGTCGGCACGGCGATGAGCATCGTCATGAACGAGAAGAACGGCAGCAGCACGGACCCCGTGACGTACATGTGGTGCGCCCACACCGTCACCGACAGCGCGGCGATCGCGATGGTCGCGTAGACGAGGCCCTTGTAGCCGAAGATCGGCTTGCGGCTGAACACCGGCAGGATCTCGGTCACGATGCCGAAGAACGGCAGCGCGATGATGTACACCTCGGGGTGCCCGAAGAACCAGAACAGGTGCTGCCACAGCAGCGCCCCGCCGTTCTCGGGGTTGAAGATCTGCGCGTCCAGACGCCGGTCGGCGCCGAGCGCGAACAGGGCCGCGGCCAGCGGCGGGAACGCCATGAGCACGAGCAGCGACGTCACCAGGATGTTCCAGGTGAAGATCGGCATCCGGAACATGGTCATGCCCGGCGCGCGCATCGTGACGATCGTGGTGATGAAGTTGACGGCACCGAGGATCGTGCCGAAACCGGTCAGCGCGAGGCCGAAGACCCACAGGTCACCGCCGACGCCGGGTGAGTACACGGTGCTCGACAGCGGTGTGTAGGCGAACCACCCGAAGGACGCCGCGCCCTGCGGCGTCAGGAAGCCCGCGGCGGCGATGAGGCCGCCGAAGAGGTAGAGCCAGTACGCGAACATGTTGAGCCGCGGGAACGCCACGTCGGGCGCGCCGATCTGCAGCGGCATCACGATGTTGGCGAAGCCGGCGAACAGGGGCGTCGCGAACAGCAGCAGCATGATCGTGCCGTGCATCGTGAACGCCTGGTTGTACTGCTCCTTGGACTGGAACAGGTCCATGCCCGGCGTGAACAGCTCGGCGCGGATGAGCAGCGCCAGGATCCCGCCGATCGCGAACCACACGAACGACGTGATCAGGTACATGTAGCCGATCGTCTTGTGGTCGGTGGAGGTGATCCACCGGACGACCGTGCGGCCGAGGGTCTGACGACGCGGCGCCAGGCCCGGGATCCGCTCTGCCTGGGCGACCATCAGTTCTCGTCCTCCCCCGCGACCTCGTTGAGGTCGTGCTGACGGCTGTAATCGAGGCTCAGCGCGCCGGTCTGGCCCTTCTCGCGGAGCTCGTCCATGTGGGCGTCGTACTCCTCCTGCGAGACGACCGCGACGTTGAAGAGCATCGACGAGTGCTCCTCGCCGCAGAGCTCCGCGCACTTGCCGCGGTAGAAGCCCTCACGCGTCGGCGTGACCTGGAACGTGTTCGTCACGCCCGGGATCATGTCCATCTTGTAGAGGAACTCGGGGATCCAGAACGAGTGGTTCACGTCCCGCGCCTCGACGATGAACTCCACGCGCTGGTCGACGGGCAGGTAGAGCGTGACCTGGCGGTCCAGCGTCTCCTCGTCCTCACCGATGCCGCGCGCGTGCTGGCCCGTCTCGTAGACGTCGTCGTCCAGGTAGTTGAAGTCCCAGCTCCACTGCTTGCCGATGACCTGGATGTTCACGTCGGGCTCGGCGGAGGTGTCCTGCATCGCCATGGTGTCGCGGTTCGTGTAGTAGAACAGCACGCCCACCATGATCACGGGCAGGATGATGTACATGACCTCGAGGGGCACGTGGTAGCGCAGCTGCACGGGCAGCGTGTCGTCGTCCTTGCGCTTCCGGTAGACGGCGACGCACCAGAGGATCAGGCCCCAGGTGATGATGCCGACGATCAGCGCGGCGATCCACGAACCGACCCACAGCTGGACCACGCGACCGGTCTGGTCCGTGACCTCGTGGTCGGAGTCGCCGGGGAGCCAGCCACGCTGGACCGTCTCGGAGCAGCCGCTGAGCACCAGCACGACGGCCGAGGCCAGCAGGGCCGCGGTCACGCGCCGGGCGCGGCGGGGGGAATCCGGGTGCACGGGGGGCCTTCCACTCGCGTCCCTGCCGACCGCGCCCCGTACCGGCGCGCGGTCGTGCGGGACCTTCGTCCTCGACCCGAGCAGCCTAGCGCGCCGTCGGCGGGGTGACGTGCCGCGGCGCTCCTTTGGCGACGGGGTGTCAGCACCGTCACACGTCGCCCCCGGGCGCGGCGGCACTAGCGTGCGCGACGTGGAGCCCTCCGACGCCCCGACCCGCGCCGTCCTCGACGTCGCCGGCCACGCCCCCCTGCGCCCGCGCGCACGCGCCGCGCTGCTCGAGGCGCTGGACCAGGGGTGGGCCGACCCGCGCCGTCTCTACGCGGAGGCACGGCAGGCGCGGCTGCTGCTGGACGGCGCCCGCGAGGCGATCGCCGCGGCGGTCGGCGCCCGGACCGAGGAGGTCGACCTCTTCGGCACCCACACCGCGGCGCTGCACGCCGCCGTGCGCGCGGTCGCGCGAGGCCGCCGCCGCCACGGCGCCGACGTGGTCGTCGGTGCCGTCGAGCGGGCCGCCGTGCACGCCGCGGCGGCGTTCGTCGCCGGACGCGGCGACGGTGCCGTGCGGACGGTGCCGGTCGACGGCAGCGGCCGCGTGGACCCCGACGCCTTCGTCGCCCGGGTCGGGACGGGGACGGCCCTCGCGGCGCTGCAGCACGCCAACGGCGAGGTGGGCACGCTGCAGCCCGTCGGCGTCGTGCACGAGGCGGTGCGCCGCCACGGCGTCCCGCTGCTCGTGGACGCCGGCGCCAGCCTGGGGCACGTCGAGGTCGGCCCGGCGTGGGACCTCCTCGCCGCCGACGCCGGCGACTGGGGTGCGCCGCCCCTCGGCGTGCTCGTGACGCGCGCCGGCGTCCGCCGCTCGCCCGACTGGCCGGAGGACGAGGACCGGTGGTCCCCCGGCGGCGTGGCCGTCCCGCTGGCCCTCGCCGCGGCGGTCGCGCTGCAGGACGCCGCGGCGGACCGCGTCCGGGCCGACCGGCACCGTCGCGCGCTCGTCGACGTCGTGCGCGCACGGGTCGCCGCCGAGGTCCCGGACGTGGCGGTCGTCGGCGACCCCGACGACCGGCTCCCCCACGTCGTGACGTTCTCCTGCCTCTACGTCGACGGGGAGGCGCTCGTCACGCGTCTCGACCGCCTGGGGCTGGGCGTGGGGTCCGGCTCGGCCTGCACGTCGAGCGCGCTCGAGCCGAGCCACGTCCTCGCGGCGATGGGCGTCCTCACGCACGGCAACGTGCGCGTGTCGCTCCCGGTCGACGTCCGCGCCGAGGACGTGCACCGGCTGTGCGACGTGCTGCCGGCCGTGGTGGCGCAGGTGCGCACCGACGCAGGCGCGGCGGGGCTGTGAGGCGGTCGTGAGCGGGTCGGGGAGCACGGGGCCAGAGCCGGGCGGGCCGACCGAGGTCGACGCGCGGAGACTGCGCTGCCCCGCGCCGGTGCTGCGGGCCGCGGCGGCCTCGCGCACGCTCCCCCCGGGGTCGCTGCTGCGGGTGCGGGCGACCGACCCGGCCGCCGCGGTCGACCTGCCCGCGTGGGCCCGGATGCGCGGCCACGCCCTCGTGTCCGTCGAGCGGGGCGAGGACGACGTCGTCGTCCTCGTGCGCCTCGCCGGCTGACCACGGCATCTCCGAGCCCCCGACGCGGACGGGCCCGCGACCGGTGCGGTCGCGGGCCCGTGCGTCGACGCGGGTGCCGAGGGTCAGGCGAACGAGCCGCCGCAGGCGCAGGAGCTGCCCGCGTTCGGGTTGTCGATCGTGAAGCCCTGCTTCTCGATCGTGTCCGCGAAGTCGATCGTCGCGCCCTCGAGGTAGGGGACGCTCATGCGGTCCACGACGACCTCGACGCCGTCGTAGTCCTTGGTCGCGTCGCCGTCGAGCAGGCGCTCGTCGAAGTACAGCTGGTAGATCAGCCCGGAGCACCCGCCGGGCTGCACGGCCACGCGCAGGCGCAGGTCGTCGCGACCCTCCTGCTCGAGCAGCGTGCGCACCTTGTCGGCCGCCACGTCCGTGAGCTGGACGCCGTGGGTCGCGGTCTGCGTGGTCTCGCTCATGTCACTCCCGGTTCAGCCAGAGACGGTCCTCGACGGTGCGCAACACCGCCGACCGGGCCGTTGTTCCCGCCCAGCGTACGCCCGTGGGCCGGACGCGTCCGTGACGTCCGACGCGCCACGTCACGCCGGGGACCACGTGCGCGCGACACGGGCCGTGCGCGCGGCCAGCGTGCCCGCCGGGTCCGCGAGCGCGGCGGCGACCTGCTCGGGACGGTCCGAGACGGCGTACGCCGCGGTGACGCCGGCCTCGGACAGCTCGCGCCGCCCGACCAGCACCTCGCCCGAGACGACGACCGTGGGCACCGCGGCGGGCAGCGCGCGCGCGGCGACCTCGGCCACCACCTTGCCGTGCAGCGACTGCCAGTCCGTGCGCCCCTCCCCCGTCACGACGACGTCGTGCGCCGCGATCCGGGCGGACAGGTCCACCGCGTCCGCGACGAGGGCGGCGCCGGGGATCAGGCGCCCGCCGAGCAGCGCGAGCGCGAACCCCGTGCCTCCCGCGGCGCCGGCGCCGGGCAGGCCGGTCCAGCGGTGCGCCGGCGCGGGACGACCGGGCGCGGGCGCGAGCAGGTCGGCCCGTCCCGCCGCGGTCCCGAGCGCGGCCACGGCGGCGTGCGCGAACGACCCGAGCGCACGCTCGAGGTCCTGGGCCTGCTCGGGGGTCGCGCCCTTCTGCGGCGCGAAGCCGGCCGAGGCGCCCTGCAGGCCGAGCAGCGGCACGTCGACGTCGACCGCGGCGACGAGGTCCACGCCGCGCAGCGCGTCGCGCAGCGCGGGCAGGAACGCGAGGTCCTGCGCGCGCAGCTGCCCGAGCCCGCCCCCGCCGGCACGCAGGGCGGGCGGGACCCGGTCCGCGGCGCCCGGTCCCAGCAGTGCGTCCGCGAGCGCCGCCAGCAGGCCGGCGCCGGCGTCGTTGGTCGCCGAGCCGCCCAGTCCGACGACGACGCGGCGGGCACCGGCGTCGATCGCGGCCGCGACCAGCTCGCCCGCGCCGGCGCTCGTCGTGCGGGTGGGGTCGCGCCGCGCGGGCGGCACGAGGCCCAGGCCGAGGGCGTGGGCGGACTCGACGTACGCCGTCGCGCCCACCCGGAGCACCGCGGCCGGCGCCGGGTCCCCGAGCGGGCCCGTGACCGTCACGGCGTCGAGACCGCCGCCGAGGCTCGCCCGCAGAGTCGCGACGAACCCGGGGCCGCCGTCGGCGAGCGGGCAGGTCGTCACCTCGTCGTGCGGGGCTCCCGTGCGCCAGCCGGCGGCGAGGGCGTCGGCCGCGTGCGCCGCGGTGAGCGAGGTGCCGAAGCAGTCGGGGGCGAGGAGGACGCGCACGGGGTGATCGTGGCACGGCCGGTCGACGCGGGTGGGCGTCCCCAGGACGTGCCTCCACGCGCGCGGACGGCTGTGGGATCATGCCGCCGTGAGCCTGACCCTGCCCGCGACCGGCACGTTCACCGAGCCCGCACCGTCCACGCTGCTGCTGCTGGGACGGGGCGCGGACCTCGCCTCCGAGCGCGGCGTGGAGTGCGCCGGCGCACTGCCGGACCCCAGCGACCCGACCCTGGTGGAGCGCGCCCGCGTCGCGCGCGCCGCCCTCGGCGACCGGGCGTTCGTCCTCGGTCACCACTACCAGCGCGACGAGGTCATCGCCTTCGCCGACGTCACGGGCGACTCCTTCAAGCTCGCGCGCGAGGCGGCGGCCCGGCCGGACGCCGAGTTCGTCGTGTTCTGCGGCGTGCACTTCATGGCCGAGTCGGCCGACATCCTCACGTCCGACGCGCAGCAGGTCGTCCTGCCGGACCTCGCCGCGGGCTGCTCGATGGCGGACATGGCCGCCATCGACCAGGTCGAGGACGCCTGGGACGTCCTCGTCGACGCCGGGGTCGCCGACGACACGGTGCCCGTGACGTACATGAACTCGACCGCCGCCATCAAGGCGTTCACGGGCCGCCACGGCGGCACGGTGTGCACGTCGTCCAACGCGCAGGTCGCGCTGCGCTGGGCGTTCGAGCGGGTCGGCGGCCTCGAGGGCCGCGGCAAGGTCCTGTTCATGCCGGACCAGCACCTCGGCCGCAACACCGCGGTGCTCCAGCTGGGTCTCTCCCTCGACGACTGCGTCGTCTACGACCCCCGCAGGCCGGGCGGGGGGCTCACCACCCAGGAGCTGCGCGACGCGCGGATGATCCTGTGGCGCGGGCACTGCTCCGTGCACGGGCGCTTCTCGGCGCGCAACGTCGAGGACGTGCGCGCAGCGGTGCCGGACGTCACGGTCCTCGTCCACCCCGAGTGCCGGCACGAGGTCGTCACGGCGGCCGACATGGTGGGGTCGACGGAGTACATCATCAAGGCGCTCGACGCCGCCGAGCCCGGCTCGTCCTGGGCGATCGGCACGGAGCTCAACCTCGTCCGGCGGCTCGCGAACGCCCACCCCGAGCTCTCGGTGCACTACCTCGACTCGACGGTGTGCTTCTGCTCGACCATGAACCGGATCGACCTGCCGCACCTCGTGTGGGCGCTCGAGGAGCTCGTGGCGGGCCGGGTGCCGAACCGCATCGTCGTCGACCCGGACGACGCGCACTGGGCCCGTGTGGCCCTCGACCAGATGCTGGCCCTGCCGGGCCACTGACGTGCGCCGGGGGCACCGGCGGCCCCCGCGTCAGGAGCGAGAGGACGGGCCGCGCATGAGCACGCAGGGGCCGCTGCGGGTCGGGGTCCTGGTCTTCGACGGGGCCGAGGAGCTCGACGTCGTCGGGCCCTGGGAGGTGCTGGCGTCGTGGGCCGCCCACAGCGCCCTGCGTCCCGAGGTGCTGACGTTCTCGCTGGACGGCGGCGGTGTGCGGTGCGCGAAGGGCCTGAGCATCGTCCCCGACACGAGCGCGGCCGCCGTCGGGCCCCTGCACGTCCTGGTGTACCCGGGCGGCCGGGGCGCCCGGACGCTGATGGCGGACGAGGAGCACCTCGCGTGGGTACGGCACATGCGGGCGACGACCCCGCTGCTCGCCAGCGTGTGCACGGGCGCGCTCGTCTACGCGGCGGCCGGCGTGCTCGCGGGCCGGCCCGCCACGACGCACTGGGCGTCCCTCGACGCGCTGGTGGAGGCCGACCCGAGCGTGCTCGTCGACACCGAGGCACGGTTCGTGGACGACGGCGACGTCGTCACGTCGGCCGGGGTCTCCGCCGGCATCGACATGGCGCTGCACCTGGTCGCGCGGCTCGAGTCCGCGGAGACGGCGCGCGGCGTGCGGCGGGGCATCCAGTACGACCCGGCCCCGCCCGTCTGAACCCGGTCGGACGCCGCCGGGACGCTGCGGCGGGGCGCGGTTACCCGCGGGTACGGTCGGGCTCGTGACCCGCACCGTCCAGCTCGCCCTCGCCACCGCTCGGCCCCGCCGCGCCGTCCTCGGACGCCACGTCCTCGAGCCCTCCGTCACCCGCATGCGGGTGCGGCTGAGCGACCTCGACCTGTACCGGCACGTCAACAACGGCGTCTACCTGCAGATGATGGACGTCGCACGCTCGAACTACCTCGCGGACCTCGGCGCGTTCGGCCTGCTCGCGGAGCGCGGGTGGTACCCCGTCGTCGCGGCCTCCACCGTCAAGTACCGCCGTTCCCTGACCTGGGGGCAGCGGTTCACCATCACCACCCGCGTGCTCGGGTGGGACGAGCGCGTCGTGTACCTCGAGCAGGTCTTCGCCCGGGGCGAGGAGCACGTCGCGCGCGGCTGGGTCGCGGGACGGTTCCTCGCCCGCAGCGGCGCCCGCGTGGCCGCTCCGGACGTGGTGGCGCTGCTCGACGCGGAGCAGGTCGCGAGCCCTCCGCTGCCGGACGAGGTCGCCGCCTGGGCGCGGGCGGTCGACGTCGCGCACCGCTGAGCCGCGGGGCACCGCCCGCGACACGCACGGCCCCGCGGGGCGGCGGCACGTCGCGGGCGGCGGGCGTCAGGCGCCGGGCGCGAGCGACGCGAGCAGCAGCGCCTCGGCCAGCACGACGCGCTCGAGCTCGCCGAGGTGGACCGACTCGTTGGCGCCGTGCGCACGCGAGTCGGGGTCCTCGACGCCGGTCACCAGGATCGCGGCGTCGGGGTAGACGTCGAGCAGGTCGCTGATGAACGGGATCGAGCCGCCGACGCCGACGTCGACGGACGGCGTCCCCCAGGCCTCCCCGAGCGCCCACCGCGCGGTGCGCGCCGCCGTGGAGTCGCCGGCCGCCCGGAAGGCGCGGCCGAGCTCGCCGTCCCGCACCGTGACGTGCGCGCCGAACGGTGCGTGCGCGACGAGGTGCGCCTTGACCGCCTCCAGGGCGGCGGCCGGGTCCTGCCCCGGCGCCAGCCGGACGGAGAGCTTGGCGGACGCCCGCGGCGTGATCGTGTTGGAGGCGCTGGCCACCCGCGGCGCGTCGATCCCGATGACGCCGATCGCCGGGCGCGTCCACAGGCGGGCCGTCAGCGGCCCGGTGCCCGCGAGCCGCACGCCGGGCAGGACGCCCGCGTCGGCGCGCAGCGCGTCCTCGTCCATGTCCACGGCCGGGTCGTCGGCCCGGACGAGCCCCTCCACGGCCACGTCGCCGTGCTCGTCGTGCAGGGTCGCCAGGAGGCGCGCGAGCAGCGTCGGCGCGTCGAGGACCGGGCCGCCGAACATGCCCGAGTGCACCGCGTGGTCGAGCACGGCGACCTCGACCACGAGGTCCGCGAGGCCGCGCAGCGAGGTCGTGAGCGCCGGCACCCCGACCTTCCAGTTGCTGGAGTCGGCGACGACGATGACGTCGGCCGCGAGCAGCTCGCGGTGGGTGCGCAGGAAGTCGACGAACGTCGGCGACCCGATCTCCTCCTCCCCCTCGACGAAGACCGTCACGCCGACGCCGAGCTCGTCCGCGAGGACCCGCAGCGCGCCGACGTGGGCCATGACCCCGGCCTTGTCGTCCGCGGCACCGCGGCCGAACAGCCGGTCGCCCTGCCGCGTCGGCTCGAAGGGCGCCGTCCGCCACTCGGCCGCGTCGCCCGGGGGCTGGACGTCGTGGTGCGCGTAGAGCAGGACAGTCGGGGCGCCGGCGGGCGCCGGCCGCCGTGCCACGACGGCGGGGGCGCCCGACGTCCCGTCGGCACGCGGCACGCGCAGCACCTGGACCTCGGGCACGCCCGCACCGCGGAGCAGCTCGGCGACGGCCGCCGCCGACGCCTCGACGTGCGCCTGGTCGAACTCGGGGTTGGACACGCTGGGGATCCGCACGAGGGCCTCGAGGTCGGCGCGCACGCCGTCGAAGAGGTCCGCGGTGCGCGCGCGCAGGGCGTCGACGCGGGCGGCGGGCAGCGGGGAGGGGGTACCGGTGGGTGCGGGGCTGGACGTCACGCCCAGGCACGCTACTCGACTACCCTGGGCGGGTGTTCGGACGCAAGCAGGACCCCCCGCTGACCACCCCGGCGCCGACGCCGGAGCAGACCCCGGCCGACGAGGTGCGGACCGGCAAGGGCCGTCCGACGCCCACCCGCAAGGCGGCGGAGGCGCGCAACCGGCGACCGCTGGTCCCCGAGGACCGGCGCGCCGCCGCCCGCTCGGCCAAGCAGAAGGTGCGCGAGCAGCGCGAGCTCGAGTACCAGGCCATGCGCACGGGCGACGAGCGGCACATGCCGCTGCGCGACCGGGGCCCGGTCCGGCGCTACGTCCGCGACTACGTCGACGCGCGCTGGAACCTGGGCGAGTTCTTCCTGCCGACGGCCGCGGTGTTCCTCGTGCTGCAGATGGTCACCGCCACCTCCGCGCCGACCGTCGCGTTCGCCTCGCTCGTGATCCTCTACGTCTTCATCCTCGCGATGATCGTGGACGCGTGGCTCATGTGGCGGGGGCTGAAGCGACGTCTGCGCGCGCAGTTCGACGCGTCCCAGATCCCGACCGGCATGGCGATGTACGCGGTGCTGCGCGCCTTCCAGGTGCGGCCCTCGCGGCTCCCGAAGCCGCAGGTCAAGCACGGGCAGCGCCCCGCCTGACCGCTCACGCCGGCACGTCCGGCGTCCCGGCCGTCAGCGCGCGACGGGCTCGGCGGGCACCTGCGGAGTGCCGCTCGGGGGCGGCACCGGCACCGTCAGGCGCGGCAGCAGCACGTGCACGAGCGGGCCGATCGCCAGCGCGTAGGCGAGCGTGCCCAGGCCGAGCGTGCCGCCGAGCGCCCAGCCGACCGCGACCACGACGACCTCGATGGACCCGCGCACGAGCCGCAGCGGCCAGCCGGTCCGCGCGACGATGCCGGTCATGAGCCCGTCGCGCGGCCCCGGGCCGAGCCGGGCGCCCACGTAGAGGGACGTCGCGAGCGCGTTCGTGAGGACACCCAGGGCGACGAGGCCCGCCGCGGCCGGCAGCGGCAGCGGATCCGGCAGGTGCGCCGCCAGCGCGAGGAACGGGTCGAGCAGCGCCCCGATGACCACGACGTTCGCCACGGTGCCGATGCCCGGGCGCTGGCGCAGCGGCACCCAGCACGCGAACACGAGGAACGACAGGGCCACGGTGACCGTGCCGAAGGACCAGCCCGTCACCCGCACGACGCCCTGCGACAGCACGTCCCAGGGCATCGAGCCGAGCTCGGCGCGGACCAGCATGACGATCGACGCGGCGTAGAGCACCAGCCCGCCGAGCAGCTGGACGGTACGGCGCACGGCGGTCCGTGGGCGGGGGGCGTCGGTCACCACGCGCGACCTCCGAAGGGAACGTGCCGCGACGGCGGCGGTGGACGGTGACCGAGCCCGTCGGCACGGACGGCGCGCGCGAGCGCGACGGCCAGGGCGACGACCCCGAGGACGGCGAGGACGAGGAACAGGGCCATGCTGCGAGAGTGGCCTGCCACTGGCCTTGTTCTCCATAGCCACTTCGAGGATAGTGGCTGCATGAGTGTGGTCTCGCCGGTCGACCGCCGCGTCAACGGTCCCCGCCTGCAGTCGCTGCTGGGGGCGTGGGAGCACCGCGGCCCCGCCTACCAGGCGCTCGCCGACGGTGTGCGCGGCCTCGTGCGCACCGGCGCGCTCCCCCTGGGCACCCGCCTGCCCGGCGAGCGCGAGGTCGCCGAGGCCCTCGGCGTGTCCCGCACGACGGTGACCGCCGCGTACGACCTGCTGCGGGACGAGGGCTTCCTCGTCAGCCGCCGCGGGTCCGGCACGGTCACGACGCTGCCGCCCGGCACCGGCGACCGGGCCCCGGCGACGCTGGGGACCGTCGACGACGCCCTCGTCGACCTGTCCGCCGCCGCACCGACGGCACCGCCCCAGCTGGCCGAGGCGTGCGCGGCGGCGCTCGACCAGCTGCCCCGGCACCTCGACCACACCGGCTACCTGCCGCTCGGGCTGCCGGCGCTGCGCCAGGCGATCGCGGACCGCTACACGGCCCGCGGGGTGCCGACGCACCCGGACCAGGTGCTCGTGACCACGGGGGCGCAGCAGGCCATCCACCTCCTCATGGCGACCCTCGCAGGGCCGGGCGACCGCGTGGTGGTCGAGCACCCGACGTACCCGCACGCCATCGACGCCGCGCGGGGCGTCGGTGCCCGGCCCGTGCCGGTCCCCGTGACGGAGGACGGCCTCGACGTCGAGCTGCTGGCGTCCACGGTGCGCCAGACCTCGCCCCGGCTGGCGTACCTGGTGCCCGACCACCACAACCCGACCGGGACGAGCCTCGACCCCGAGGGCCGTGCGCGGGTGCGGGACCTCGCGCGGCGCACGCGCACCGTGGTGGTCGGCGACGAGACCCTGACCGACCTCGCCCTCGACGGCCCGGCCCCCGCGCCGTTCGCCGGCGGGCCCGGCGACGACCTCGTCGTCTGCGTCGGCTCGGCCTCGAAGTCCTTCTGGGGCGGCCTGCGCGTGGGCTGGGTGCGCGCGCACCCGGACCTGGTCGGGCGGCTGGCGCAGCGGCGGGCGCACGTGGACATCGGCTCGTCCGTGCTGGACCAGCTCGTCACGACGACGCTCCTCGACCGCGCGGAGGAGGTGCTCGCCGCCCGGGTCGTGGCGGTGCGCGAGCAGCGCGCGACGCTGCTGGCCGCGCTGGGCGAGCGGCTGCCGCAGTGGCGGGTGCCTGTGCCGGCCGGCGGCCTGTCAACCTGGGTCGACCTCGGGGCACCGGTGTCGACGGCGCTCAGCGCCGTGGCGCACGCGCACGGCGTCCGGATCGTGCCGGGAACGGCCTTCGGCGTCGACGGCACGTTCGAGGACCGCCTCCGGGTGCCCTTCTCGCAGCCGCCGGCGCAGCTGCGACGCGCGGTCGACGGGCTCGCGGCCGCGTGGGCCGTCCTCGACCCCGCCGCCACGGGCGGCGCGGCCCGGACGGCGCCCGCGCTCGTCTGACGCCCTCAGACGGGCGGCAGCGGCAGCGGAGCGCCCTCGTCCCGGCCGTCGTGCTCGAGCACCACCGTGCGGACGTCCTGCGCGGCCAGCCCGCGCCAGTGCTCCCCCAGCCACTGCTCGGCGTCGAACCGCGCGAGGAACACGGGGCTCGTGGGGCGGTCCAGCTCGCCTCCCGCCGCGGCGAGCAGCCGCCAGCGCCAGCGCGGCCGCACGGTCACGGGCGCACCGCCGCGCGGGCCGCGTCGGACGCGAGGGCGCGGGCGATGCGCGCGGCGTACGCCGGACCCTCGTAGATCAGGCCGGTGTACCCCTGCACGAGCGTCGCCCCCACGGCGAGGTACTCCTGCGCGTCGGCCGGCGTGCTGATCCCGCCGACGCCGATCACCACGGCCTCCTCACCGAGGCGGGTGCGCAGCCGCGCCACGACGTCGAGCCCGCGCGCGAGCACCGGCGGCCCCGAGAGGCCCCCGGGCCCCAGGTCGTGGGCGATCGTGGTGTTCACGGCGACGACGCCGTCCAGGCCGAGCTCGGCGACCAGGTCGGCGACCGCGTCGACGTCCTCGTCGGACAGGTCGGGCGCGATCTTGACGAGCACCGGCACGGGCGCGCGGCCGGCCGCCGTGGTGGCCTCGTCCGCCGCGACGCGGGTGGCCTCGAGCACCGGCCGCAGCGCGTCGACGGCCTGCAGGTCCCGCAGGCCCGGCGTGTTGGGCGAGGACACGTTGACGACGAGGTAGTCGGCGTACGGCGCGAGGCGCCCCGCGCTGGTGGCGTAGTCGGCCGCGGCGAGCTCGGGCGGCGTCACCTTGGTCTTCCCGATGTTGACGCCGACCACCAGCCGCCGTCCGGCCGGTGTCGCCCGCAGCCGGCGCAGCCGCTGCGCGACGACGGCGGACCCCTCGTTGTTGAACCCCATCCGGTTGCGCAACGCACGCCGGTCGAGGACCCGCCACAGCCGCGGCCGCTCGTTGCCGGGCTGGGCCTGCGCGGTCACGGTGCCGACCTCGACGAACCCGAAGCCGAGCATCGTCATGCCGCGGACGCCGTGCGCGTCCTTGTCGAAGCCGGCGGCGAGGCCGAAGCGCGACGGGAAGCGCCGACCCCAGACCTCGACCGCGCCCCGGGACGGCGGCGCGAGCACCGCGGCGACCGCGTGGGAGACGCCGGGGACGGCCGCGACGGCGCGGATCAGCCCGAACGCGAGGCGGTGCGCCTGCTCGGGGTCCAGGCGGCGCAGGACGAGGTCGAAGAGCAGGCGGTACACGCGACCAACCTAGTCGAGCGCGCGGTCGCCGCCGTGGCGGTCCGGCCCGCGGGCGTCGCGCGCCCGTCCCGTGCGCCACAGCCAGGCGACCCCGAGGAACGGCAGCACGAGCGGGACGTAGCCGTAGCCCCTGCCGAACCCCGACCACACCGTCTCGTCCGGGAAGTCGCCCACGTCGACGAGCGACAGCGTCCCGACGACGAGCACGCCGACCGCCTCGACCAGCACGGTCGCCCACGCGAGCCGTCGCCGGTCCGTGGCGAGCGCGACCGTCGCGACGACGTAGACGAGGCCCGCCACGAGCGAGAGCACGTACGCCAGCGGCGCCTCGGCCAGCTTCGTCGTCACCTGGTAGAGGCCGCGTGCCGTCGCCGCGAGCGCGAGGACGCCGTAGACCGCGACGAGCAGCCGTCCCGGCCCGGCGCCCGTGGCCCGGCCCCGTCGCGACGCGGTCGCGCTCATGCGGCCCCCCAGATCTGCAGCAGCCGGTACTCCAGGAACGCGACCGTCAGCGTCGCGACGAGCAGCACGACCGAGCTCCACCGGGTCCGCTCGGCGAAGGCCCAGGCGGCCGCGATGGGCAGCACGATCAGCTGGGTGACGACGTACCCCCAGAACAGTGCGCCGTCGACGTCCCCGGCCCCCGTCGCGAGCAGGATCCCGGCGACCACGGCCTGCAGCACGAGCAGACCCTCGACGACGGCGCCGGCCCAGAGCTGGCGCAGGACGACGGCGCGGTCGCGGACGACGAACCAGCCCGCCCACGCCGCGAGCGCGGCGCACGTGGCGACCACGAGCCAGAAGAGGGGGACGAGCACGGTGCCCCACCGTACCCGCGGGCGGTCGGCGCACACGCACGTGCGGCGCCCGGACCGCCTCGTCCGGCCCGCCGTCTACCATCGACGCGTGATCTCGCTGACCAGCCAGGACCCCGCCCGCCTCGCCGTCGACGCCCTCGTGGTCGCCGCCGGTACCCGTGACGGCGCCGTCGAGCTGCTCGACGGCGGTGCCCTCCCGGCGGACCTGCGCGCGGCCCTCCTGCGGGACGCGCGCACGCTCGCCCTCACGGGCGCCCCCGACGAGGTGCGGCGCGTACCCGCTCCGGGCCTCGCCGCCTCGGTGCTCGTCCTGACCGGGGTCGGGCCGGCGGACGCGCTGGGGCCGGAGACGCTCCGTCGCGCCGCGGGCGCCGCCACGCGGGAGCTCGCCGGCACGTCGTCGGTGGCGCTCGCGCTCCCGGCCGACCGTCCCGAGGAGGTGGCGGCCGTCGCGGAGGGCGCGCTGCTCGGCGCCTACACCTACACGCGGTACCGCACCGGCGACGGCCCCGAGGCGGCGCAGCCCGTGGCCCGGCTGCAGGTCGTCACGCCGCGGGCGAAGGACAAGGCCGCGACCGAGGCGCTCGCCCGCGCCGAGGTGGTCGCCGCGGCCGTGCACGGCACGCGCGACCTCGTCAACGCCGCGCCGAACGACCTCTACCCGGCCGCCTTCGCCGACCTCGCGAAGGCCGCCGTGAAGGAGGCGGGCGTGCGCGGCCTGAAGATCTCGGTGCTCGACGACAAGGCGCTCGCCGCCGGCGGGTACGGCGGCCTGGTGGGCGTCGGCCAGGGCTCGGCGCGCGGCCCGCGGCTCGTCCGCGTCGCGTGGGCGCCGTCGCGTCCGCGGGCCACGGTCGCGCTGGTGGGCAAGGGCATCACGTTCGACTCCGGCGGCATCTCCATCAAGCCGGCGGCCGGCATGGAGGCCATGAAGTCCGACATGGCCGGCGCCGCCGCCGTCCTGCACACGGTGCTCGCGGCCGCGCGGCTCGGCCTGCCCGTCGCCGTGACCGGCTGGCTCTGCCTCGCGGAGAACATGCCGTCCGGGACGGCGCAGCGTCCCTCCGACGTGCTGACCATCCGCGGCGGCAAGACCGTCGAGGTGCTCAACACCGACGCCGAGGGCCGGCTGGTCATGGCCGACGGGCTCGTCGCGGCGGTCGAGGAGGGTCCCGACGCGGTCATCGACATCGCGACCCTCACGGGTGCCCAGATGGTCGCGCTCGGCCACCGCGTGTCGGCGGTCATGGGCACGGACGACGTGCGTGCCGAGGTGGTGAGCGCCGCGCAGGACGCGGGCGAGCAGTTCTGGCCGATGCCCCTGCCGGCGGACCTGCGTGCGGGCCTGAAGTCGAAGGTCGCCGACATCGCGAACATCGGCGACCGCTTCGGCGGCATGCTGACCGCGGGCCTCTTCCTGCAGGAGTTCGTGGGGTCGACGCCGTGGGCGCACCTCGACATCGCCGGGCCGGCGTTCAACGAGCGCGCGGCGCACGGCTACACGCCCGTGGGCGGTACCGGCGTCGGCGTGCGCACCCTGCTGCGGCTGCTCGAGCAGCGCGCCTGACGGCGCACGCCCGGACGTGCCGGCGCCCCGGTCGCACCTCGCGGCCGGGGCGCCGTCGTCCGTCCTGGGGACCGCGGCTCAGCCGCGCTCGGCGGCGCGCCGCTGACGCTCGATGCGCTGCCGGGCGTTCCAGTCCCGCACCCGCTGCGGGTAGCCGGTGCGCTGCACGTCGTACACGGGGATGCCGAGCTCGCGCGCGAGCGCCGCGGCCGTCCGCTCGTCGGGCACCTTGCGGCGGGTCCACTCGCCGTCCGTCGCGACGAGCATGACGGTGGTCTGCGTGACGTTCGTCCGCGGCTCGACGTAGGCCTCGACGCCCACGCGCGTCGCGACGAACTCCGCCAGGTAGGCCAGGGTGGCCGCGCGGGCCTCCTTCTCGGGCACCGCGTCCGGCGCGGCCGCGGACGCGCTGCGCCGGCGGCGGGAGAACAGACCCATGACCGGCAGACTACCGAGCGCGCCTGGACGCCACCTGGACTCCCCCGACCCGGGCTCGGGACCGCCGAGACATGGGACGACTGTCGCCCGACTCACACGCCGCACCGGTGTCGGCGGGTTCGTGCCCGGTCAGCGGGGATGCCAAGATGGGGCGGCAGCCCGATCCCACAGCCTGCGAGGAGTAGCACGTGGCCGACACCGGCACCGCTTTCGACATCGTCGTCCTGGGCGGAGGCAGCGGCGGCTACGCAGCCGCGCTGCGCGCCGCCGAGCTCGGCAAGACCGTGGCCCTCGTCGAGGCCAGCAAGGTGGGCGGCACCTGCCTCCACAACGGCTGCATCCCGACCAAGGCGCTGCTGCACGCGGCGGAGGTCGCGGACAACGCCCGCGAGGGCGAGGCCTTCGGCGTGCACACGCACCTCGAGCGCATCGACATGAACGGCGTGAACAAGTACAAGGACGCGGTCATCGCGCGCCTGTACAAGGGGCTGCAGGGCCTGATCAAGTCCCGCAAGATCGAGGTCGTCGAGGGCTGGGGCAAGCTCACCGGCCCGAACACGGTCCAGGTCGGCGACCGCACCCTCACCGGTGAGCACATCGTGCTGGGTACCGGCTCCTACGCCCGCTCGCTGCCCGGTCTGGAGATCGGCGGGCGCGTCATGACGTCCGACCAGGCGCTCCAGCTCGACTTCGTGCCGAAGTCGGCCATCATCCTCGGCGGCGGCGTCATCGGCTCCGAATTCGCCAGCGTCTGGAAGTCGTTCGGCGCGGACGTCACCATCATCGAGGCGCTCCCCCACCTCGTCCCGAACGAGGACGAGGCGCTGTCGAAGGCGTTCGAGCGCGCGTTCCGCAAGCGCGGCATCAAGTTCAACCTCGGCGTCCGCTTCTCCGGCGTGACCCAGGACGACGACGGCGTGCACGTCACGCTCGAGGACGGCAAGACGTTCGACGCCGACCTTTTGCTCGTCGCCGTCGGGCGCGGGCCGAGCACGTCCGACCTCGGCTTCGAGGAGCAGGGCATCACGCTCGACCGCGGCTTCGTCATCACCGACGAGCGCCTGCACACCGGCGTCGGCAACATCTACGCCGTCGGGGACATCGTCCCCGGCCTGCAGCTCGCGCACCGCGGCTTCCAGCAGGGCATCTTCGTGGCCGAGGAGATCGCGGGCCTCAACCCGCCGGTCATCGTCGAGTCGGGCATCCCCCGCGTGACCTACTCCGAGCCCGAGGTCGCGTCGGTCGGCCTGACCGAGGCCAAGGCCGTCGAGGTCCACGGCGCCGAGAACGTCGAGACGCTCGAGTACAACCTGGGCGGGAACGGCAAGAGCCAGATCCTCGCCACCCAGGGCTTCGTCAAGCTCGTCCGCCAGAAGGACGGGCCGGTCGTCGGTGTGCACATGATCGGTGCGCGCGTCGGCGAGCTCATCGGCGAGGGCCAGCTCATCGTGAACTGGGAGGCGTACCCGGAGGACGTCGCCGCCCTGGTCCACGCCCACCCGACGCAGAACGAGGCGCTCGGCGAGGCCTTCCTGGCCCTCGCCGGCAAGCCGCTGCACGCCCACAACTGACCTGGATCGAAGGAGATACGAGCGGTCATGTCCGAGAACGTGCAGCTCCCCGCCCTCGGTGAGTCCGTCACCGAGGGGACCGTCACCCGCTGGCTGAAGCAGGTCGGCGACACCATCGAGGTCGACGAGCCGCTGCTCGAGATCTCGACCGACAAGGTCGACACCGAGATCCCCTCGCCCGTCGCGGGCGTGCTCGAGCAGATCCTCGTCCAGGAGGACGAGACCGTCGAGGTCGGCGCCACGCTGGCCGTCATCGGCTCGGGCGACGGCGCCGGCGCGTCCGGTGAGGCACCCCAGCAGGCCGAGCAGGCCGCGCAGGACGAGCCCGCGCAGCAGTCGCAGGTCGAGGAGACCGCGGCGGAGACGTCGGCCGTGCAGAGCGTCGAGGAGCACGAGGACGCCCCGGCGCCGTCGGAGTCCTCGCAGCCCTCCGGCGACGCGCAGCCGTCGGCCGGTGCGCAGCCGTCGGCCGGTGCGCAGGGTGGCGAGGAGGTCCGCCTCCCCGCGCTCGGCGAGTCCGTCACCGAGGGCACCGTCACCCGCTGGCTGAAGCAGGTCGGCGACACCGTCGAGGTCGACGAGCCCCTGCTCGAGATCTCGACCGACAAGGTCGACACGGAGATCCCCTCGCCGGTCGCCGGCACGCTGCAGGAGATCCGCGTGCAGGAGGACGAGACCGTCGAGGTCGGCGCCGTCCTCGCGGTCGTCGGCTCCGGCGCCGCGGCGCCGGCCGCGCCCGCTCAGCCGGCGCAGCCCGAGCAGGCGCAGCCCGAGCAGGCGCAGACGGCGCCCGAGCCCAAGCCGGCCGCCACCCCGGAGCCCGCGCAGCAGGAGCCGGCGCAGGCGCAGGCGGCCCCGCAGCCGGGCGGCTACGAGTCCCCGGCGCCCGAGGTCGAGTCCGCCCAGGCGGCGGGCCAGACCCCGGCGGCGCAGGAGGCGGCGGCGCAGCAGCCGACGTCGCAGCAGTCGCAGCAGTCCTCGGGCGCCACGGCCGGTGGCTCGTACCTCACGCCGCTCGTCCGCAAGCTCGCGGCCGAGAAGGGCGTCGACGTCGCCTCCCTGACGGGGACCGGCGTCGGGGGGCGCATCCGCAAGGAGGACGTCCTCGAGGCCGCCCGCAAGGCCGAGGAGGCCCGCAAGGCCGAGGAGGCCGCGAAGGCCGCCCCCGCGCCCGCGGCCGCCGCCCCGGCCGCCGCCCCCGCGGCGGCGAAGGCCGCGCCGCCCGCCGTGTCGCCGCTGCGCGGCACGACGGAGAAGGCGAGCCGACTGCGCCAGATCATCGCCGAGCGGATGGTCGAGGCCCTGCACACGCAGGCGCAGCTGACCACGGTCGTCGAGGTCGACGTCACGAGGATCGCGCGCCTGCGGGCGCGGGCGAAGGCGGACTTCGCCAAGCGCGAGGGCGTCAACCTCACGTTCCTGCCGTTCTTCGTCCAGGCTGCGGTCGAGGCGCTGAAGACCTACCCCAAGGTCAACGGCGTGCTCGAGGGCACCACCATCACGTACCACGGCCAGGAGAACGTCGGCATCGCGGTCGACACCGAGCGCGGCCTGGTCGTCCCGGTGATCCGTGAGGCCGGCGACCTGAACCTCGCGGGCATCGCCCGGAAGATCAACGACCTCGCCACCCGGACGCGGTCGAACAAGATCACGCCGGACGAGCTGAGCGGCGCCACGTTCACGGTCACGAACACCGGCTCGGGCGGCGCGATCATCGACACGCCGATCGTCCCGGGCGGCACGTCCGCGATCCTCGGCACGGGCGCGATCGTCAAGCGCCCCGTCGTGGTCAAGGACGCGGACGGCGAGGAGGTCATCGCCATCCGGTCGATGTGCTACCTCTGCCTCTCCTACGACCACCGCCTGGTGGACGGCGCCGACGCGTCGCGCTACCTCACGGCGGTGAAGAACCGTCTCGAGGAGGGCGCGTTCGAGGCCGAGCTCGGCCTCTGACCGCCAGGTCGTCAGCACGCGGGCCGCGCACCCCTCGGGGTGCGCGGCCCGCGCCGTACCGGGAGGGTGTGCACGTGAGCGGTGGCATGCGCGTCGTGGTGGCGGGGTCCTCGGGGCTGATCGGGACGGCGCTCGTGCGTCACCTGACGGACCGGGGGCACGAGGTGCGCCGGCTCGTGCGGCGCTCGCCCCGGGGTGGGGACGAGATCGGCTGGGACCCCGTCGCGGGGACCATCGACGCGGACGCGGTCGCCGCCGCCGACGCCATGGTCGACCTGGCGGGTGTGAACGTCGGCAGCAGGCCGCTCACGCCGGCGCGCAAGCGCGAGGTCGTGGCGTCGCGCGTGCAGACGGCCGGGCTGCTGGCGCGAACGCTGGCGGCGCGCGACGACGGGCCGCGCGTGCTGCTGCAGGCCTCGGGCATCGGCGCCTACGGGGACCGCGGGGACACGGTGCTCACCGAGCAGGAGCCGCTCGGGCGCACCTTCTTCTCCGACGTGGTCCGGCGCTGGGAGGACGCGACGCGCCCGGCGGAGGACGCCGGGGTGCGGGTCGTGCACCTGCGCACCGGCGTGGTGCTCAGCCCCGAGGGCGGCGCGCTCGGCCGGCTGCTGCTGCCGCTGCGTGCCGGCGTCGCGACCCGGCTGGGTGACGGCCGCCAGTTCTGGAGCTGGATCAGCCTGCCCGACGAGGTCGCGGCCATCGAGCACCTGCTCACCGCTCCGGTGCACGGTCCGGCGAACCTGGTCGCCCGGGCGGACCGGCACGCGGTCCTGCTCGACGCGCTGCGCCGCGCGTTCGGTGCGCGGCTCACGGTGCCCGTGCCGGCTGCGGCCGTGCGCGTCGCGCTGGGGGACTTCTCGAGCGAGGTGCTGGGGTCGATCCGGGCCGACCCGCACGTGCTGCGCGAGTCGGGCTTCGTGCCGCAGCACGGCACGCCCGACGAGGTCGCCCGCTGGGTCAGGACGGGCCGGCCGGCTCCCTGACGTCCCAGACGCGCCAGCCCTGGTCGGTGCGGCGCAGCACGAGCTCGACCGTGCGCTCGCCGGTCTCCGCGACCGGCGTCCGCTCCCCCGACGTCGCGACCCGGGTGTGCGCGGCGACCGACGACCGGACCGCCACCACGCGGTCGCCGTCGCCGGTCCCGCCCGCCGGCACCACGGACGCGACCTGCACGGCGAGGCCCTCGCTGCGCGCACCGGCGAGCCGGTCGAGCAGCTCGAGGTCGCGCGCCAGCGCCGGCGAGCCGGGCACGTGCACGTCGTCGAGCGCGCCGGGTGACGCGGCGGCGAGCGCCTCCGCCCGGCGCCGGGTGAGGTCGACCGCGGCCGCGAGCACCTCCTCCTGCAGGTCGGTGGGCAGCGGACCGGTCGTCGAGGCGACCGGCGACGCACTGGCGGGCACGACGCCGGGACCGGCGTCCCCACGCTCTGCGAGGGTCGGACGCATCACGAGCACGCCCCCGGCCACGAGCACGAGGCCGACGGCGACGACGACCGGGACCCGGCGACCCCGGCGAGGACGCCGCTCGCGCCGTGCGGGCGGCGCGCCCGCGGGCGCCCGCGGCAGGGACCGGCCGCCGGCGAGCGCCACCTGCGCGCCGGCGAGCGCCTCCGGGGCCGGGATGTGCACGGGCTGCGGCGAGGCGGCGGCGAAGGCCGCGGCGACGAGGTCCTGCGCCGTCGGCACGGCGGCGCGGGCGACGTCCTCGAGCGCCGGACGCAGCCGCACGAGGTCCGGCAGGCCGGCGGCGAGCTGCGCCTCGACGGGTGCGAGCACGCCGAGCACCGTGGCGACGAGCCGCCGCACGTCGCCGTCCGGGCTGCCGCTGCCGGTGAGCGCGCCGCGCACGTCCACCAGGACGGGGAAGCCGTCGGGCCGCACGACCACGCGGTCGGCGGCGACCGCGGCGTGCGCGAGCCCCGCCGCGTGCAGCGCGCCGAGCGCCTCGGCCACGGGGACCGCGACGGTGACGGCCTCGCCGTCGGTCAGGGGTGGGCGTGCGGCGCGCAGCTCGGCGAGCGTGGGACCCGGCACGTGCTCGACGAGGACGGCGACCCGACCGGCGTCGAGCGGCACGACGTCGAGCACCCGGGCCAGGTGCGGGTGCTCGACGCCCCGCAGCAGGCCCGCGAGGTGGCGGAGGCGGTCGTCGGCGGGGACGCGCACGACCTGCACCTCGACGGGCGTGCCCGCGTCGTCGCCGACGGGCTGGGCGACCCACCACGCGCCGTCGGTCCCGACGGCGGCGCCCACGGCGTGGCCGCGGTCGGCCAGCAGGCGGACGACGTCGTCGGGGACCAGGGCGGGGTGCACCGCACCATCCAAGCGGGCCGCGCTCGGGCGCGTCCCGCTCCGTCCACAGGCCCGGTCAGGCGAGCACGACGGTCGTGCCCTCGTCCGCCGCACGCCGGGCGGCGTCGAGGACCCGCGCGGTCCGCACGGCGTCCTGCGGGTCGACGGGCACGGGCCCGTCCTCGCGCAGCCAGCGCCGCACGGCGCGGTACACGTCGGCGTGGCCGCCCGGTGCGCGCGGCACGGGCGTGCGCTCGGCGCCCCGCACCAGCCAGCCCTCGTGCTCGGGCTCCTCGGTGCGCCGCGCGTGATCCTGCGCGTCGTCCAGGGCGGCGAACGGCGTCGGCTCGCCCTCGAAGCTCGTCACCAGGTACGCGCCGCGGTCGCCCAGCACGCGCGTGCGGGGGCCGGGTGCACCGACCAGCCCGCCCGCCTGCAGGTGCGAGAGGACGACGTGGCCGTCGGCGTCGGGCGCGTGCTCGAGCGCCAGGAACACGTCGTCGACGGCCGGCGTGGTGAGCGCGCGGAGCTCGGCGTGCACGCGCCGCACCGGCCCGAACAGCTGCACCGCGGAGTCGACGAGGTGCGCGCCGAGGTCGAGCAGCAGGCCGCCGGCGTCGGGGTCCTGCTCCTTCCACCGGTGCTGCGGCTCGGGGCGGAACCTCTCCCACCGCCGCTCGAAGCGGTGCACCCGGCCGAGCTCGCCGGCGTCGAGCAGCGCGCGCAGGGTGAGCTGCTCGGGGTCCCACCGCCGGTTCTGGAAGACCGTGAGCCGCCCGTCGCGCTCCTGCGCGAGCCGGACGAGCGCCTGCGCGTCCCGCTCGGTCGTCGCGAGGGGCTTGTCGACGAGCACGGGCACCCCCGCCTCGAGCGTCGCGCGCACGTGGGCGACGTGGTCGCCGGTCGGGCTGGCGACGACGACGAGGTCGAGGTCCTCCGGCCGCGCGAGGAGCGCGTCGACGTCGGGCACGACGCGCGCCGCGGGCCAGTCCTCCCGGACGGCGTCCGCGCGGCTGCGGGTGACGACGGCGACGACCTCGTCCCCCGTCTCGCGCAGGAGCCGGGCGTGGATGCCGCGCCCGGCGCCGCCGTAGCCGATGAGTCCGACCCGCAGAGGCTCCATGGCCGTCACTCTAGGCACCGGCCGCGTGCGCGCCGGTCTCCCGGCGCCGGGAGAGCGCGCTCGGCCACCACGTGCGCGGCCCCAGGTCGTGCACGAGCCCGGGCACCAGGAGGCTGCGCACCACGAACGTGTCGAGCAGCACGCCGAACGCGACGATGAAGGCGATCTGCGCGAGGAACAGCAGCGGGATCACGACGAGGGCGGCGAACGTGGTGGCGAGGACGAGGCCGGCCGACGTGATGACGCCTCCGGTGACGGCGAGCCCGCGCACGATGCCCGCCCGCGTGCCGTGCGCGAGCGACTCCTCCCGCACCCGCGTCATGAGGAAGATCGTGTAGTCGACGCCCAGGGCGACGAGGAAGACGAACCCGTACAGCGGTACGGCGGGGTCGGCGTCGGGCAGGTCGAGCAGGTCGAACACGAGGGCCGCGACCCCGAGCGCCGCTGCGAAGGACGCGACGTTGGCGGCCATGAGCAGCAGGCCGGCGGCGACGGACCGCAGCAGCACGACGAGGATGAGCAGGATCACCGCGAGGACGACGGGCACGATGACCCGCAGGTCCCGCTCCCCCGCGAGCTGGGTGTCGAGCGTCTCGGCGGCCGCACCGCCGACGAGCGCGTCGGGCGCGACCTCCTGCACGGCGGCCCGCAGGTCCGCGACGACGTCGACGGCCTCCTGGCTGTCCGACGGCGCCTCCGTGACGACGTCGACGCGGGCGACCCCGTCGACGACGACGGGTGGTGCGTCCCCGGCCGGCGCACCGGCGGGCGCGCCCGTGTACGGCGCGGCGGAGGCCACGCCGGGCACGTCCCGCGCGGCGGCCACGACGTCGTCGACCTCGGACTCGTCGACGACCACGGTGGCGGGCTGCACCGCCCCCGCGGGGAAGTGCTCCGCGAGCACCTCCTCGCCGGCGACGGAGTCCACGGGCGTGAGGAACACGTCGGTCTGGCTGGTCCCGGTCGCGCGCAGCGTCGGCACGAAGGCCGCGAGCCCGAGCAGCAGCACGGCGGTGCCGACCCACACCGGCCGGGCGTGCCGGGCGACCCACCGCGCCCAGCGGGCCCACAGCCGGGAGGCGTCCGCCAGGTCGTCCCCCGGGGCGGCGTGCGCCCCGTGGGTCGTCGGCGCGACGGCCTGCTCGGGACGCGGCACGCGCGGCCAGAACAGGACGCGGGACCGGCGGCCCGCGACCAGCAGCAGCGCGGGCAGCAGCGTGAGGGCGGACAGGACGGCCGCGCCGATGCCGATGGCGGCGACCGGGCCGAGGCTGCGGTTGGAGGCCAGCTGCGACAGCAGCAGGCAGAGCAGCCCGGCGACGACCGTCCCCGCGCTCGCCAGGATCGGCTCGAGGGACCGCCGCCAGGCGCGCCGCAGCGCGTCCGCCGGGTGGTCGTGGCGGCGCAGCTCCTCCCGGTGCCGCGCGACGAGCAGCAGCGCGTAGTCGACGCTCGCGCCCACGACGAGGATCGAGAGGATGCCCTGCGACTGCCCGTTGAGCACGAGGACGCCCGCGTCGGCGAGGTGGTAGACGACGAGGCCCGCGAGCGCGAGCGCGAAGACGGCGGTGACGATGACGACGAGCGGCAGGAACGGCGAGCGGTAGACCACGACGAGGATGAGCAGGACCGCGCCGAGAGCGACGAGCAGCAGGATGCCGTCGATGCCGGCGAAGGCACCGCTGAGGTCGGTGACGAAGCCCGCGGGCCCGGTCACCCAGGCGTTCAGCCCGAGGTCGCCGGCCTCGTCGGCGGTGGCGCCGAGGTCCTGGGCGAGCAGCTCGCGGAGGTCCTCGACGAGCAGCGCGGACACGCGCTCCTCGCCGATGCGCTCCTCGCCGCGGTCGGCGTCGAGGGGCACGGCCAGCAGGACGGCCTCCCCGTCCTCGGCGGGCACGGGCACGACGTCGCCGGTGAGCAGGTCGCCCCAGGTCCCGTCGCCGCCGGGGACCGGCCGGTCCGGGACGGCCGCGGCGACCTCCTGCGCGGCCGCGAGCTGCGCACGGGTGACGCTGCCGCCCTCGGCGGGGGCCAGCACGACGAGCGCGGGTAGGGTCTGGCTGTCGACCAGCTCGCGCGACGCCTCGGCGGCCCGCGTGGACTCGGCCGACGACGGCAGGAACGCCGCCGCGTCGTTCGTCTGCACCTGCGCCAGCCGGCCCTGGGCCATGCCTCCCACGCCGCCGACGGCGAGCCAGACGAGCAGCGCGACGGTCACCGCCAGGGCGCGCGCCCACGATTTCCTCAGCATGCTGAGAATCATGGGTCGTCCCCCGCGCCCGGGCAAACGGAAGGCGGAACACGGTGAGCGACACCACGCAGGGCCCGATCGACCACTGGCCCGTGGGCCGGCTCCTCTCCGCCGCGGCCCGCCGCATGGAGCGCGAGTGGAACGCCCACCTCGCGGCGTGGGACCTCAACCACGCCAGCCACCCGGTGCTCGTGCACCTCACGGCCCGCGACATGTCCCAGCGGGAGCTCGCCGAGGCGTGCGGCGTCACCGAGCAGACGATGAGCCGCGTCCTCGCCCGCCTGGAGCGCACGGGCTACGTGAGCCGCCGGCCCGACCCCGACGACCGGCGCCGGCACGTCATCGCGATCACCGCGGCCGGGACAGCGGCCTTCCTCGCGTCCGCGGACCCCGAGCCGGCGCAGGAGCGCGTCCTGGAGCCCCTGGACGACCGGCAGCGCGCGCAGCTGCGCGACCTGCTGCTGCTCGTCGTCCGGCCGGACCGGTCCGTCCCCGCGCCGGGCGGCCGGCCCGGCGCGGGAGAGGACGGCGACGACGCCTCCGCGAGGGCTTAGCCTGGCGGGCATGCGCGTCGAACCGCTCGACCTCAGCACCCGGCTGCAGCCGTACGAGCCGACGTGGGCGCTGCAGCGCGAGGTCCACGCCGCCGTCGAGGCCGGCACGCGCGAGGACGTCGTGCTGCTCCTCGAGCACGAGCCGGTGTACACCGCGGGCAAGCGCACGGCGCGCAGCGACCGACCGACCGACGGCACCCCGGTCGTCGACGTCGACCGCGGCGGCCGCATCACGTGGCACGGTCCCGGCCAGCTCGTCGGCTACCCGATCGTGCGCCTGGCCGAGCCCGTGGACGTCGTCCGCTACGTGCGCGCGCTGGAGGAGGCGCTCATCCGCACGTGCGCCGACCTCGGCGTGGCCACCGAGCGCGTCGAGGGACGCAGCGGCGTCTGGCTCCCGGCCGACGACCCCGAGGCCACGCCGGCACCGCGCCGGGCGCGCAAGGTGGCCGCCATCGGGGCCCGCGTGGCCCGCGGGGTCACCATGCACGGCTTCGCCCTCAACTGCTCCCCGGACCTCACGTGGTACGAGCGCATCGTGCCGTGCGGCATCGACGACGCCGACGTGACGTCGCTGTCCGCCGAGGCGGGCCGTCCCGTCACCGTCACCGAGGTGGCGCCCGTCGTCGAGCGGCACCTGCGCGAGGTGCTCACGCCCCTGCTGGCCGCGAGCACCCCCACGCACGCCGCGGCGGTCTGAGCCGCCGGTGGGGCGCCGTCAGGAACGGGCGCGCGCGGGCCCGAGCGCCTCCGCCACCTCGCGTCCCCACGCCTGGACCGCGTCGAGGTCCCGGAAGTCGCCCGCCTCGGCGCGCGTGAGCGCGACGAGGGCACGCTCGGACAGGTCGAGGCCCGTCCGCTCCAGACGGCCGGGGAACATGGCGACGCCGCGCGCCTCCACCGCCCGGGCCAGGGCCGTGACGTCGTCCGGCACGGTCATCGGCACCGGCGGGTCGCCGATGGGGCCGGACCAGAACAGCCACGTGGGCCGCGCCCGCAGCTGCCCGCCCTGCCGGTCCACGAGGGCCCGCAGACCCAGCGCGAGCCGGCCGACGTACACCGCGGACCCGAGCACGACGGCGTCGTACCCGTCGACGCGCTCGACGTCCTCCGGCTCCACCTCGGCCACCTCGTGGCCGGCGGCACGCAGCTCCTGCGCCACCAGCGCGCCCATCTCCCGCGTCGCCCCGTGCCGCGACGCCACACTCACGAGCACCTGCATCTCGCACCTCGTCCCCTGGGTCCACCGGTGCGGGCGCGTCCTCGGGCCGACCGGCTCCTCCCAGCGTGCGCCGCGGCGAGGGCGACCTCCCGGGACGGAGGTCCTCGTCGCCGGGCTCGCGAGGGAGGCGGCCGTCACACCGCCGCCCCCGCTGCCGCCGCGCGGGCCGGGTTAGTCTGACCACGTGACGATCGCCCCCGAGGGACGCCGGATGCTCCGGGTGGAGGCGCGCAACGCCGCCACCCCGATCGAGAAGAAGCCCGAGTGGATCCGCACGCGCGCCACGACGGGCCCCGAGTACAGCGAGCTCAAGGGCCTGGTGCGCCGCGAGGGGCTGCACACGGTCTGCGAGGAGGCGGGCTGCCCCAACATCTTCGAGTGCTGGGAGGACCGCGAGGCGACGTTCCTCATCGGCGGCGACCAGTGCACGCGGCGCTGCGACTTCTGCCAGATCGACACGGGCAAGCCGGCGGACTTCGACGCGGACGAGCCGCGCCGCGTCGCGGAGTCGGTGCAGGCGATGGGCCTGAAGTACTCGACGGTCACCGGCGTCGCGCGCGACGACCTCCCCGACGGCGGGGCGTGGCTGTACGCGGAGACGGTCCGCCAGATCCACGCGCTCAACCCGGGCACGGGCGTCGAGCTGCTCATCCCGGACTTCAACGCCGTCCCCGAGCTGCTGGACGTCGTCAACGAGTCCCGCCCCGAGGTCCTCGCGCACAACCTCGAGACGGTGCCGCGCATCTTCAAGCAGATCCGTCCCGGCTTCCGCTACGAGCGGTCGCTGTCGGTGATCACGCGAGCACGCGAGGCCGGCCTGGTCACGAAGTCGAACCTCATCCTCGGCATGGGCGAGACGACCCAGGAGGCCGCGGACGCGCTGCGGGACCTGCACGAGGCCGGCTGCGACCTCGTGACGATCACGCAGTACCTGCGCCCGTCGGTGCGGCACCACCCGGTCGACCGCTGGGTGCGCCCCGAGGAGTTCGTCGAGCTCTCCGCCGAGGCGGAGCGCCTCGGCTTCCTCGGCGTCATGTCCGGCCCGCTGGTCCGCTCGTCGTACCGGGCGGGACGCCTGTGGGGCCAGGCGATGCGCCGTCGCGGCCTGCCGATCCCGGACGCCCTCGCGCACCTCGGCGAGCCGACGACCTCGCGCCAGGAGGCCTCGGCGCTGCTGGCGCGCACGCCCGCCCGCTGAGGCCGGCTCCGGCGGGCCGGGTGCGGCCCGGCCGCCGGTAGACTCACGGCCCATGGCACGCGAGCGCTCCACCTCCCCGCAGGGCTCCCCCGCCGGCGCCGGCGCGGGGACGGGCAAGACGGGCAAGGTCAAGAAGACCCGCTGGTACCACCAGGTCTGGCAGGCCTACCAGATGACCCGCACGGTCGACCCGGCGGTCACCTGGATCGTGCTCGCGGTGTTCGTCGGCGTCGTCGCCCTCGGCCTCGTCATCGGCCTGCTGACCGACAGCGTCGTCTACGTGCTGCTGCTCAGCATCCCGTTCGCCGTGCTCGGCGCGCTGTTCGTGCTGGCCCGCCGCGCGGAGACCGCCGCCTACTCGCGCATCGAGGGGCAGCCCGGCGCGGCCCTGGCGGCGCTCGGCACGCTGCGCCGTGGCTGGACGTTCGGCGACGAGCCCGTCGCGGTCGACCCTCGCACGCAGGACATGGTGTTCCGCGGCGTCGGCCGGCCCGGTGTCGTGCTCGTCGGCGAGGGCCCCGCGCACCGCATCGGCAAGCTCCTCGAGTCCGAGCGCAAGCGGACCGCGCGCGTCGTCTCCGGAGCCCCCGTGCACGTCATCCAGGCGGGCAGCGGCGAGGGCCAGGTGCCGCTGCGCAAGCTGCCGCGCACGGTGCAGAAGCTCAAGCCGCAGCTGACCAAGCAGGAGGTGGCCGAGGTCCTGCGCCGGCTCACGGCGCTCGGCGCGGTCCGCCTGCCGGTTCCCAAGGGCATCGACCCGACGCGCGCGCGTCCCGACCGCAAGGGCATGCGCGGCCGCTGACCGTCGTCCGCGGAGGGCGCACGTGCCTCGGTAGCCTGCTCGTCGTGCAGCCCCTGACGGTCCACCGGTACGGCAGTCCCGCTGCTCCCCCGCTCGTGCTCGTGCACGGGCTGACCGACGCCGGGACGGCCTGGCCGGACCTCGTGCAGCACTGGGGCGACCGCTGGGACGTGCACGCCCCGGACCTGCGCGGGAACGGCCGGTCGCCGCGGTTCACGACGGAGGAGCTGGCCGCGCCGCCGGACGTCCTGCTCGACGACGTCGTCGGGCTCGTGGAGGCGCTGCCCGCGCCGGCCGTGCTCGTCGGTCACTCGCTCGGCGGGCTGCTCGCGCTTCGCGCGGCGCTCGCGCGCCCCGACCGGGTCACGGCGCTCGTGCTGGAGGACCCGGCCCGGCCGTCCGGCGACGTCCCGGACCCGGCGTTCGTCGCGGCGCAGGAGCGGTTCCTCGACTCCCTGACCGACCTCCCCGCCTCGGTCCGGCGGATGGTGGCCGAGTCCGGCTGGAGCCGTGCCGAGGCTGAGGCGTGGGCCGCGTGCAAGCCGCTCGTCGACCGCGCGTACGTGCGGCAGGGGCTGTGGCTCGGCGACCCCGCGTGGGAGGAGCTGTTCGACGCCCTCCGGGTGCCGACCCTGCTGGTCGTGCCGCCGGACGCACCGATGGCGCCGGCCGTCGTCGGCAACGACCGGGTACGCCGCGTCGTCGTCCCGAGGGCCGGTCACTGCGTGCGGCGCGACCAGCCAGACCTGTTCCACGAGGCCGTCGACGCGTTCCTCGCGGAGGTCGCGCCCGCTGCCGCGTGAGCTGACCGGGCAGCGCCTCGTCAGCGACGGACGATCGCCGTCCCGGCCGCACGGTCGTGCAGCCCGCGCCCGTCGGCGTCCCAGACCACCGCGGGGATGACGACGCAGAGCAGCACCGTGCGCGCGAGCGCCCGCACGAGCCCCGGGGCGCCCGGCAGCGCACCGCTCCCCCGCGCCGGCGCGAGGGGCACGACGCGCAGGCCGAGCAGCCGGTGCCCCAGGGTGTTGCCGAGGGTGCCGACGAGCACGAGGTTCTCGACGGCGAACACGGCGAGCGTGGCCAGCGGGTCGCCGCGCAGCAGCGCGACGCCGTCCGCCACGGAGGGGAACAGCACCGCCGACACGGCGAGGCACGCGACCCAGTCGACCGCCAGCGCCGCGAGCCGGCGGGGCAGGCGCGCGAGCGACCCGGGGCCCTCGGCCGGCAGGCCCAGCCCCGACCCGCGCTCGCCGCGCCCCTGGTGACCGCCGCTCCCACCGTCCAGCCAGGAGCCCATGGAGTCGCGCGTCGCCATGCCCTCAGCCTAGGTCGCGTCCACGGGTCGGACGCCCGACCAGGAGTTCGACCGATCGTTACACGGCGGCGGCCTGCGTAACCTGGCGGAAACAAGCGCGGCACGGCCGGGAAACCCTGCGCTCCTAGCCTCGGGGACGCCCGGGGCGACCGGGCACCCCCCACCCGAGGAGCAGCGGATGTTCACCAAGCCGGAGGAAGTCCTGGCGTTCATCAAGAACGAGGACGTCAAGTTCGTCGACGTGCGGTTCTGCGACCTGCCCGGCGTGATGCAGCACTTCAACGTGCCGGCCGCCTCGCTCGACGCCGACTTCTTCACCGACGGCCAGATGTTCGACGGCTCGTCGATCCGCGGCTTCCAGGCCATCCACGAGTCGGACATGAAGCTCGTGCCCGACGTGACGACGGCCTACGTCGACCCGTTCCGCACGGAGAAGACGCTCAACATCAACTTCCACATCGTGGACCCGTACACCGACGAGCCCTACAGCCGCGACCCCCGCCAGGTCGCCGCGAAGGCCGAGGCGTACCTGAAGTCGACCGGCATCGCGGACACCGCGTTCTTCGCGCCCGAGGCCGAGTTCTACATCTTCGACGACGTCCGCTTCGAGACGAAGCAGAACGCGTCGTACTACTACATCGACTCCATCGAGGCCGCCTGGAACACGGGCCGCGTCGAGGAGGGTGGCAACCTCGGCCACAAGACGCCCTACAAGGGCGGCTACTTCCCGGTCCCGCCGGTCGACCACTTCGCCGACCTGCGCGACCAGATCTCGCTGCAGCTCGACGCCCTCGGCCTGCAGGTCGAGCGCGCGCACCACGAGGTCGGCACGGCCGGCCAGGCGGAGATCAACTACCGCTTCGACACGCTCGCCAAGTCGGCCGACAAGGTCCAGCTGTTCAAGTACGTCGTGAAGAACGTCGCGCACGAGAACGGCCGCACGGCGACCTTCATGCCGAAGCCGCTCTTCGGGGACAACGGCTCGGGCATGCACGTGCACCAGTCGCTGTGGAAGGACGGCGAGCCGCTGTTCTTCGACGAGAAGGGCTACGGCGGCCTGTCCGACCTCGCCCGCTGGTACATCGGCGGCCTGCTCAAGCACGCGCCCGCGCTGCTCGCGTTCACGAACCCGACGGTGAACTCCTACCACCGCCTGGTCCCGGGCTTCGAGGCGCCGGTCAACCTCGTGTACTCGGCCCGCAACCGCTCCGCGTGCATCCGCATCCCCGTCACGGGCTCGAACCCGAAGGCCAAGCGCATCGAGTTCCGCGTGCCGGACCCGTCGAGCAACCCGTACCTCGCCTTCGCGGCGATGCTCATGGCCGGCCTCGACGGCATCCAGAACCGCATCGAGCCGCCGGAGCCGGTCGACAAGGACCTGTACGAGCTGCCCCCCGAGGAGCACGCGCTCATCCAGCAGGTCCCCGGCACCCTCGCCGAGGTGCTGGACAACCTCGAGGCCGACCACGACTGGCTGACGGCGGGCAACGTGTTCACGCCCGACCTGATCCAGACGTGGATCGACTACAAGCGCTCCGCCGAGGTGGACCCGATCCGTCTGCGGCCGCACCCGCACGAGTTCGAGCTCTACTTCGACGTGTGATCGTCCGCGGCCCCTGGCTGCTCCCAGGGGCCGTGGGCCCGCAGTACCGGCACCCCCGTCGCCCGCGTGGCGGCGGGGGTGCCGTGCTGCGCGCGCGGGGCGACCGGCGTCGTGGCTGCCCCCGGCGCGTACGCTCGGCGCGGCCGGCTCCCCCCGGCCGCCCGGCGGACCGAGGAGTGACGTGGAGCAGATCGAGACCATCGTGCGCGAGCAGTGCGTCGACCTCCTCGCCTCCGGCCGTCTGCGCGTGGTCGGGGTGCACCGCGGCACCGCCGACGTCCCGGTGTGCACCGTGGCGAGCGACCGACTCACGCTGACGACCTGGATCTACCACGGCGAGCTCGACGGCAGCCTCCGGCCCGTGCGCGAAGGCGCGGACTCCCTCGACCTGCGTCGCGCGCTGCGCCACCTCGGCGCCGAGTGGGCGTCGACCTGGGACCGCGAGGCGATCATGGCGGCCTTCGCGACCCATGCGGCACGGCTGGACGAGGAGGCGGCCGACCCCGAGCGGTGGGACGCGCTCTGCACGGCGCCGCGGCGCGCCTGACGGCCGCGCGGTGACGGGTCGGATGCGTCGGGGGCACGACCGGTCGAGCAGCCCGGGTGCCGGGACCGGCGAAGGTCAGGCCCGGGCCCGGTCCGGGAGCCGGCGCACCCGCAGCGCCGACAGGTCGTAGCCCTGCGTCACCTCGTTCCAGCGCACCCGCGGCGGCCCGGCCGAGGCGACCTCGTGGCGCAGCAGGGCCGAGACGAAGATCTCGGCCTCCATCAGCGCGATCGGCGCGCCCGGGCACTTGTGGTGGCCGTCGCCGAAGGCCAGCAGCGCCGGGGGCACCGCGCGCGGGAGCGGGCGCGCCGGGCACAGCGCGAGCGGGTCGGCGCCCGTGACGCGGGCGTCCGCGTTGACGGCGCGGACGTCGATGTCGACCAGGGAGCCCGCCGGCACGTCCACCGGGCCGTCGGGACCGTCCAGGGTCAGGTCGGCGGTCGTGCGCCGCAGCAGGTGACCGACGACCGGCTCGAGCCGCAGGACCTCGTCGAGCACCGCCACGCGCTCGTCCCGGTCGCCCGCGCGGTACCGGGCGAGCAGGGCGTCGTCCTCGAGCAGGTGCCACACCGCGACGGTGATGAGCTCCCGCGTCGTCACCATGCCGGCAGCCGCGTAGGTCACGCACTCCGTGAGGATCTCGACGTCGCTGAAGCCGTCGTCCAGCAGGCGGCTGATCAGGTCGTCACGGCGCCGGCGGCGGCGGGCGCGGATCGCGGGCGTGACGTCGAGGAGGAAGAACCGCGTCAGCGCCGAGCCGCGCTCCACCGCCCGCCAGCGCGCCCGCGGCGAGCGGCCGGGTCGCTCCGGCTCGAAGAACTGGTCGAGACGCCGGTGCATCGCGCGGGACGAGCCGTGGTCCAGGCCGATCACGCGGGACGCGACCTGCACCGCCATCTGCATCGACAGCCTGGTCAGGTCCGTCCACCCGTCCGTGCGCACCGTCGCGACGAGCCCGTCCGCCGTCTCCTCCATCCAGCCGCGGTACCCCTCGACGGTCCGCGGCGCGAAGAACCGGGCCGCGGCGCGGCGCTGCGCGTGGTGGGCCTCGCCCTCGAGGTAGAGGACGGGCGGTCGCATGGACGGGCCCGCGCCGCCGGCCTCCTCCGCGCCGAAACCTGCCTGCCGGGTGCCGTCGGCGTGGCGCAGCAGCGCCCGGGCCACCTCGAAGGAGCGGATGCGCCACCGGGGCTCGGGCCCGTCGAGTACCTCGACGTCCGGCGCGAGCGCGTCGTCCGGCTGCGTCAGCCTGCGCACGGGGCAGCCCCCGGCAGCCGTGCCGTGCGTCTGCCCGTCCGCCGTGGCCGTCACCCGATCGAGCGTAGGTCGGGGCTCTCGCCGGCACCACCCGACGCCGCCCGGGCAGCACGACGGCGGGCGACCACCGCGAGGTCGCCCGCCGTCGTCCGGCCGGTCAGGCCCGGCGCCTCCGGACGGAGAGCACCGCGACCGTGCCGCCCGCGAGCAGGAGCAGGGCCAGGCCCACCGGTGCGAGCAGGCCCGCACCGGTCACCGCGAGGGCCGCACGGACCTCGATGCCCGCCGACAGCACCTCGCTGCGCACGCCGTCGGCGTCCGTCACGGTGTACGTGAACCGCACCGTCCCGGTGTACCCGCGTGCCGCCACGAACGTCAGGCGGCCGGTCGCCGGGTCGAGCGTCACGCTGCCCTGGTCCGGGCTCGGCCCGTCGACGAGCGTCCACGTGAACGGGCCGCGTCCCACCGGGGTGGGCAGCGTGACCGTTGTGCTCTCCCCCGGCGCGACCGTCCCGGTCGCCGGAGCCGAGGCCACCGCGGGGGCCACGTCGATCCGCACGGTCTGCGGCGCGCTGGCCAGGCCCTGCGCGTCGACCACCCGGTACCGCACCGTCACCTTCCCGCTGAACCCGCGCGCCGGGACGAACGCCAGCTCACCCGTGCGCGGGTCGAGCGTCACGGTGCCCTGGCCGGGCGCCGGGCCGTCGACGAGCTCGTAGGTGAACGGCGCCGTACCCACCGGCGCCGGCAGCCGCACGGTCGTGGGCACGCCGGCCCGCGTCGTCGCCGGACGGCCGGGCGAGCCCGGCGAGGTGTCCCCCTTCGGCGCGGCCAGCGGGGAGATGCGGAACGTGACGGTCGCCGGGTCCGACGTCACCCCGTTCGCGTCCGTCGCGGCGTACACGACGTCGGCCTCACCGCTGAAGCCCGGTGCCGGCACGAACGTCACGACACCCGTGTCGGGGTCGATCGTCGCGGTGCCCTGCTCGGGCGCCGGCGGCGTGACGATGGTGAACCGGAACGGACCCGTGCCCGACGGGTGCGGCGTCGGCCCGGCGACCGGGCTGCCCGCCGTGCCCGGCTGCTGCGCCGTGCCCGGCGCGCCCTCGTCGGGTGCGGTCGGGTCCACCGTCACGGCGAGGACCGCCTCCGCGCTGACGAGCCCGGAACCGTCGGTCACCGTGTACCGCACCTCGCACGGGCCGGAGTAGGCCGCGGAGGCGCGGATGATGGCCACGCCGTCGACGACCTCCACCGTCCCGGCCTCGGTGGGGCCGGCCGACGTGACGGTCCACGTGAACGGCCCCGTGCCCGTCGGCGCGGGCAGCGGCACCTCGGTCCGCGCGCCCGACGGGACGCGCGCGCTCGCGCCGTCCACGACGGGTCGCACCCGCAGCTCCACGCGCACGGGCTCGCTGGTCAGGCCGGAAGCGTCGGTGACGACGTAGGTGGCCGACAGCGTCCCCGAGACGCCCGGGGCGGGCGTGACCTCCAGGCCGGTGCCGGCCGCGTCCACCGCGACCGTCCCCAGCGCGGCCGGCAGACCCGCGGCGACGGACAGCGTGAACGGGCCGGTGCCCGTCGGGGCCGCCGGCGTGAGGACGGTCGCCGTCGGGGTCGCGGAGGCCGTCGCCTCGCCGTCGACCGCCACCGCGACGGGGTCGACGACGAACCGGACGACCTGCGTCGCGCTCGGCTGCCCGTCCGCGTCCCGGGCGAGCAGCGCGACGTCGAACGTGCCGCTGCGGCCCCGCGGGTCGAGCGTGACGGCGCCGTCCGCCGCCACGGTGACCGCCGTCCCCGCGGGCCCGGTGCTCTCCCACGTGACGGGGCCGGTGCCGTGCAGCGTCGGGGCGTCGGCGGTGAGCGGTGCGTCTGTGGTGCCCGCGACGGGCGCGACCGGGCCGAGGTACGGACGGACCGTGACGACCACGGACGCCTCGTCGCTCGTGCTGGTGCCGTCGCCGACCGTGTAGCGCACCGTGCGGGAGCCGCTGACGCCGTGGTCCGCGACGACCGTGAGCTCCCCGGACGGCGTCACGGTGGCGTGCGCCCCGCCGAGGTCGCCGTCCCCGACGAGCGCGTAGGTGAAGGGGCCCGTGCCCGTACCGGCGGGCAGGGTCGTCGTGACCGTCGCCCGGCCGTCGGCGTCGAGGAAGCCCTCCGCCGTCGTGTCACCCGCGACGGGGCGCACGACCACCGTGACCGTCGCCGGCGCGCTGGGGACGCCCGTGCGGTCGAGCACGCGGTACGTCACCGTCTCGGTGCCGCTCCACCCCGCGGCGGGGGTCGCGACGACGACGGGACGGCCGGCGTCGTCGACGGACACCGACGCGGCGGACAGGTGCGCGCCCCGCGCGACGACCTCGGCGGTGAACGGACCGGAGCCGGCCGGCGCGTCGAGCGCGACCGAGGCCGTCCGTCCGGCCGTCGTCGTGGCCGTGCCCGCGGCGGCGACGGGCGACACCCGCATCGACACGGTGGCGGTGTTGCTGACGCCGCCCGCGGCGTCCGTCACGCGGTAGGTCGAGCGCAGGTCACCGCTGGCACCCGCGACGGGCTGCAGCACGAGCCGGCCGTCGACGACGGCGACGGTCCCGACCGTCGGGGTCTGGTCCTGCACGACCTCGACCGTGAACGGCGCCGTGCCGACGACGACCGGGTCGACCATGGCCGGGGCCGGCGTCGCGGACGCGACGGTGGCGGGCGCCTCGACGGCGGACACCACCGGGTTCCACCGGACCTCGGCCGACGCCGTGTTGTCGGCGGCGAGCGTGGTGTCGTCGGAGGCGGCGGTGACGGTCGCGGTCACGGTCGAGCGGCCGCTCGACCCGACGCTGGTCCGCGTCAGCGGCACCGTCACCGTCGGCAGCGTGGTGCCCGGGTCGACCGCGGTCGTCGACGTGCGCGCGCAGCTGACGCGCGTCGGCGTGCTCGCGGAGCAGTCCCAGCCCGTCCCGCTCGGCGTCCCGTAGGCGGTGCCGGCGGGCGCGTCGGACGTCAGGACGACCGGCTCGCCGGCCGGCACGGGCCCGGAGGCGGCGTCGGTGCGCGCGGTGAGCGCGACCGTGGCGGTGTCGCCGCTCGCGACCGCCGTGGTCGACGCGGTCAGAGCGAGGTCGGAGCGGATCGGGTCGACGGACTCGACCTGCAGGAAGTTGATCTCGTGGAAGTCGTTCTGGCCACCCGTCGACGCGCCCCACCCGAACTTGAACGTGGGCGTCGCGGCGAGCTCGGCCGGCTGGTCGACCGACGTGATCAGGTCGCCGTCGAGGTACACGGCGACCTTCGGGTCCGGCGTCGTGGTCGGCGGGTCGACGACGATCCGGACCTGCACGGGCGCGGGACGTGTGCGCCCGTCACCCCGCTGGTTCAGCTTCGACGTCGGCACGGCGGGACCGAGGAGGCAGTACCCGGACTTGCCGTTGCCCGGGCCGCGCACGGCGACGGAGTTCTTGACCAGCGTGCGCGACACGTGCGCGCTGGTGCACCGGGCGGTGTCGTTCGTCTCGACGGTGTAGTTGCCGTACACGTCGAGACCGATGCCGAGCAGCGCGTGCGCCACGCCGTCCGCCCCGGTCGCCTGGTGGTGGTAGCCCAGCGACCCGCCGAACGCCCCCGCGCGGCTCAGCGTGTAGCGGCCGTCGGTGAGGAAGAACGTGATGCCGTCGGCGAGCGTCCCGCCCCACTGGTACTGGTTGAACGTGATGTCGAGGCCGGCCTTGGTGGGCAGCGCCTTGTCGTACAGCAGGAAGCCGGCCTGGTTGTTCAGGTTGGCGGTCAGCCGCAGCGCGCCCTGCCCGTTCGGGTCGGGGGTCCCGGCGCAGCCCGGCACCGGCGTGCTGGTGACGCTGGTCCCCGCCGTGAGGCAGGGCGTGAAGTTCGTGCCCCCGACGACGTAGCTCGACGCGACGGTGGTCGCGGAACGGAAGTCGTCGGTCAGCAGGACCGTGCCGGTGCCGGCCGCCGCGGCCGCGTCCGGACGGGTCACGCCCACCGCCGCCACGGCGACGGTGAGCACGGCGGTCACGGCAGCGAGCGCCTGCCAGCGGCGGTCGGGGGCGCCGCGGTGGCGCGCGCCGGCATCGCCTGCCGGGCGGGTCCGTGCACGCAGCGCCTGCGGGAGGAGGGAGCGCATGGGAGTCCTTGCCTCGGGGGTCAGGCGGAGGGCGGCATGGCCCTCCTCGTCCTGCCCATCGCCCACCGACCCCCGGACCTGAACGTTCGTCCGGGTGATCCACGTCGCACACCGGGTGAAGTCCCGGTACGCGCGACGCGCTCAGCCGTAGAAGACGCGCTCGACGACGGCGCGGGCGCGCCGGGCCGTCCGCAGGTAGTCCTCCTCCAGCGCGCTGCCGGACCCCGACGGGTAGCCGACGACCTGCGCCACGCCCGCGAGTGCCTGCCGGTCGTGCGGCAGGACGTCGGCGTGCGCGCCCTCCGCCCGTCCGGTCCACAGCACGTTCGCGTCCCGCAGCCGGGACGCGAGCTCCCACGCCTCGCGCAGCACCCGCGCGTCGTCCTCGTCGAGCAGCCCCGCCTCGGCGGCCGCCGCGAGCGCGTCGAGCGTCGACGTGGTGCGCAGCGCCGGTACGGCGTGCGCGTGCTGCAGCTGGAGCAGCTGCGCCGTCCACTCGACGTCGGCGATGCCGCCGCGCCCGAGCTTCAGGTGCCGGGTCGGGTCGACGCCCCGCGGCAGCCGCTCCGCCTCGACGCGGGCCTTGATGCGCCGCACCTCGCGCACGACCGCCGGGTCGAGGCCGCCGTCGGGGTAGCGCAGCGGGTCGACGAGCGCGACGAACCGCTCCCCCAGCGCCGGGTCGCCGGCGACCGGCCGCGCGCGCAGGAGCGCCTGGCTCTCCCACGGCGAGGACCAGCGGGCGTAGTACTCGACGTGTGCGTCGAACGAGCGGGTGAGCGGGCCGTTGCGGCCCTCGGGCCGTAGGTCGGCGTCGACCGCGAGCGTCGGCTCGGGACCGACCGCCCCGAGGAGCTGGCGCACACGCGTCGCCGTGGAGACCGCGAACTCCTGCGCCAGGCGACCGTCCGCACCCGGGCAGGGGTCGTGCACGAAGAGCACGTCCGCGTCGGAGGAGTAGCCCATCTCCCGCCCTCCGAGGCGGCCCATCGCGACGACCAGCATGCGCGTCGGCGCGGTGCCGAGCCCGCGCTCGGCGCGGGCCTCCGCCTCCGCGACCCGCAGCGCACCGGCGAGCACCGTGTCCGCGGCGTCGGTCAGGCTCTGCGACGCCCGGATCCCGGTGACGACGCCCAGCACGTCCGCGGCGGCCGTGCGCGCGAGCTCCCGCCGGCGCAGCGCGCGCAGCGCCGTCACCGCGGGGACCGGCTCGTCGGCCCGCCGCAGGACGGCGTCGGCCTCGGCGGCCAGCCGCTCCCCCGTGCGCGGCTCGAGCTCCGCGTCGTCGGCCAGCCAGACGACCGACTCCGGGGACCGGCTCAGCGCGTTCGCGACGTACCGCGACGTCGACAGCACCCGCGCGAGCCGCTGCGCCGCGGTACCGGAGTCCCGCAGCAGCTTGAGGTACCAGTGGGTCGTGCCGAGCTGGTCGGACAGGCGCCGGAACGCGAGCAGGCCCCCGTCGGGGTCCGGCCCGTCGGCGAACCACCCGAGCATGACCGGCAGCAGCTGCCGCTGGATCGCCGCGCGCCGGGACACGCCCTCGGTCAGCGCGCCGATGTGCCGCACCGCGCCGGCGGGGTCGCGGTACCCGATCGCGGCCAGCCGCGCACGCGCCGCGTCGGGTGCCAGCGCCGCCTCCTCGGTCGACAGCCGCGCCGTCGCCGGCAGCAGGGGCCGGTAGAACAGCTCCTCGTGCAGGCGGCGCACCTCGCGGCGCGTCTGCCGCCAGCGCTCGAGGAGGCCGTCGGGCCCGTCGGCGCGCAGGCCCATGGTGCGGGCCAGCCGGCGCAGGTCCGCGTCCGCGGTCGGCACCAGGTGCGTGCGCTGGAGGCGGTGGAGCTGGATCCGGTGCTCCATCGCCCGCATCCACCGGTAGCAGACGGCGAGCTGGGCGGCGTGCTCGCGGCCCACGTACCCGCCGGCGGCCAGGGCCGCGAGCGCGGTGAGCGTGTTGCCGCTGCGGATCGACTCGTCCGCGCGGCCGTGCACGAGCTGCAGCAGCTGCACGGTGAACTCGACGTCGCGCAGGCCGCCGACGCCGAGCTTGAGCTGACGGTCCGCCTCCGCACGGGGCACGTGCTGCTCGACGCGCCGGCGCATGGCCTGCGAGTCCTCGACGAAGTTGGCGCGCGTGACCGCCTGCCACACCATCGGGTTCGTCGTCTCGACGTACGCCTGCCCGAGCGCCGCGTCGCCCGCGAGCGGACGCGCCTTGAGCAGCGCCTGGAACTCCCAGGTCTTGGCCCACCGCTCGTAGTAGGCGCGGTGGCTCGCGAGCGTGCGGACGAGCGGACCGTCCTTGCCCTCGGGACGCAGCGCGGCGTCGACGGGCCACAGCGCCGGCTCGGTGCCGCTCGGGCTCGCGAGCGCCCGCGCGAGCCCTGCCGCCAGCCGCGCACCGGTCGCGAGGGCGGCGTCCTCGTCGGCCCCCTCGACCGGCTCCGCGACGTACACGACGTCCACGTCGGAGACGTAGTTGAGCTCCCGGCCGCCGGCCTTGCCCATGCCGATGACCGCCAGCCGCACCTCGCGGCCGTGGTCCTCCAGGTCGGCCCGCGCCACCGCGAGCGCGGCCTCGAGCGCGGCACCGGCGAGGTCCGCGAGCGCGGCCGCCACGCCGGGCAGCCGGTTCAGGGGGTCCTCGGCGGTGAGGTCGGTGGCGGCGATGCGCAGCAGGCGCGCGCGGTAGGCGCGACGCAGGGCGTCCGTCGCCTCCCCGCCCGTGAGGCCCGCGACGGGCACGGCCGCGTCGGGGTCGGCGGCGACGGACTGCAGCAGCTCGGCGCGCACCTGCGCGACCGGGACGCCGGTGCCGGGCGCGACGTCCGCGACGACCCGCAGCGTGCCCGGGTGCGCGGCGAGCGTGTTGCCGAGGGCGGAGGACGCCCCGGCGACCGCCAGGAGCCGCGAGCGCGCCGGCCCCTCCTCGGCCAGGACGTCGCGCAGCAGCGCACGCAGCGCGTCGTCCCGCTGCACGGCACCGGCGACCTTGGCCAGCGCGAGCAGCGCCTCGTCCGGGTCCCCCACCTCCCGCAGCGCGCCGACGAGCGTGCCGGCCGCGTCGGGGGCGACGTCGACCAGCGCGGCGTCGGCGAGGAGGCGCTCGGCCCGCGGGACGTCGGCGACGCCCGCACGGGTCAGCCGTCCGGCCAGGGAGGACCCGCGGCCGGTCGACGCGCTGCTCATCACGCTCAGATCAGCGGCAGGAACCGCTGCAGCTCGTACGGCGTCACCTGGGCGCGGTACTCCGCCCACTCCTGCCGCTTGTTGCGCAGGAAGTAGTCGAAGACGTGCTCCCCGAGCGTCTCGGCGACGAGCTCGGAGCGCTCCATGACCTGGATCGCCGCCTCCAGCGACGTCGGCAGCGGCTCGATGCCCAAGGCCCGACGCTCGGCGTCGGTCAGCTCCCACACGTCGTCGTCGGCCCCCTCGGGGAGCTCGTAGCCCTCCTCGATGCCCTTGAGCCCGGCGGCGAGCATGACGGCGAACGCGAGGTACGGGTTCACGGCGGAGTCGATCGCGCGGTACTCGACGCGGCTGGAGTTGCCCTTGCCCGGCTTGTACATCGGGACCCGCACGAGCGCCGAGCGGTTGTTGTGGCCCCAGCAGACGAAGCTCGGCGCCTCGGCACCGCCCCACAGGCGCTTGTAGGAGTTGACGAACTGGTTGGTGACGGCGGTGATCTCCGCGGCGTGCGTGAGCAGGCCGGCGATGAACTGCCGCGCCACCTTGGACAGCTGGAACTCCGCGCCCGGCTCGTGGAACGCGTTGCGGTCGCCCTCGAAGAGCGACACGTGCGTGTGCATGCCGGAGCCGGGCTGCTCCGCGAGCGGCTTGGGCATGAAGGACGCGAACACGCCCTGCTCGAGGGCGACCTCCTTGACGACCGTGCGGAACGTCATGATGTTGTCCGCGGTCGTCAGCGCGTCGGCGTAGCGCAGGTCGATCTCGTTCTGGCCCGGGCCGGCCTCGTGGTGCGAGAACTCGACCGAGATGCCCATGGACTCGAGCATCGTGATCGCTGCACGCCGGAAGTCGTGGGCGGTGCCGCGCGGCACGTGGTCGAAGTAGCCGCCCTGGTCGACCGGCACGAGCGGCTGGCCCGGGTCGGCCGGCGCGTCGAACAGGTAGAACTCGACCTCGGGGTGCGTGTAGAAGGTGAAGCCCCGGTCGCTGGCGCGGTTGAGCGCGCGCTTGAGCACGTGCCGCGAGTCCGCGAGCGACGGCTCCCCGTCGGGCGTCAGCAGGTCGCAGAACATGCGCGCGGTGCCGTGCCGCTCCCCCCGCCACGGCAGGATCTGGAACGTCGTGGGGTCCGGCTTGGCGATCATGTCGGCCTCGAACACCCGCGTGAGGCCCTCGATCGAGCTGCCGTCGAAGCCGATGCCCTCGGCGAACGCCGACTCGAGCTCGGCGGGCGCCACCGCTACCGACTTCAGGATCCCGAGCACGTCGGTGAACCACAGACGGATGAAGCGGATGTCCCGCTCCTCGACGGTCCGGAGCACGAACTCCTGCTGCCTGTCCATGGTGCACATCCTGCCTGATGGCGGGCCCGCCGCGGGCGCACGCGACGGGTGTGGCGAGACGCACCTCACCGGAGCGGCGCCGGTGCCCCGCACTAGGCTCCACGCATGGCCACGAGCGAGCTGCCCGGCGCCGGCACCACCGGCGCACCCACGACCGCCGCGGGTGCCCCGGCCCGCCCCGCGCGGGTGCGGGTCCACCACCTGCAGGCCGCCAAGCAGCGCGGCGAGCGCCTGACGATGCTCACCGCGTACGACGCGGTCACCGCCCGGCTCTTCGACGACGCCGGCATCGACATGCTGCTCGTGGGCGACTCGATCGGGAACACCATGCACGGGTACGCCACGACGCTGCCCGTGACCCTCGACGAGCTCGTCGTCGCCGCACGGGCGGTCGCGGGTGCGGCCCGCCGGGCGTTCGTCGTCGCGGACCTGCCCTTCGGCTCCTACGAGGGCGGACCGGAGCAGGCGCTCGCGAGCGGGGTCCGGATGATGAAGGAGTCCGGCGTCGCGGCGGTGAAGATCGAGGGCGGCCAGCGGTCGGTGCCGCAGATCCGTGCCCTGACCGCCGCCGGCATCCCGGTCGTCGCGCACCTGGGCTACACCCCCCAGTCGGAGAACCTCCTGGGCGGACCCCGCGTGCAGGGCCGCGGCGACGCCGCGCAGCGCATCAGCGACGACGCCGTCGCGGTGGTGGAGGCCGGTGCCGTCGCGGTGGTGCTGGAGATGGTGCCCGCCGAGGTCGCGGCACGCGTCACGGAGGTCGTTGCGGTGCCCACGATCGGCATCGGTGCCGGCCCGCACTGCGACGGGCAGGTGCTCGTCTGGGTGGACATGGCGGGGATGACCGACTGGTCGCCGCGGTTCGCGAAGCGCTTCGGGGAGGTCGGCGCGGCGCTGACCTCCGCCGCCCGTGCCTACGCCGACGAGGTCCGGTCGGGCGCCTTCCCCGGACCGCCGCACTCGTTCGAGGCGTGAGCGCGGGCCGGCTCGTCGCGGGGGTCGCCACCGCGGGGGTCCTGGCCGCCGGCCTGGCCACCGTCGTCCCCCTCGGCGCCGGGGCCTGGCCGCTCGCGCAGGTGGTCGCGCTGCGCGGTCTCGTCGCACTGCTCGCGGCTCTCGCGGCCGCCGCGCTGCTGGTCGTCCTCGCGCTGGTCCGGCGCGCCCGTCGGGCGCTGCTCCCCCTGGCGGTCGCCTGCGCCGCCGTCGCGGTCGCGCAGGTCGCCGTGCTGGCCGTCCGGTCCGTGCCGACGACGGGGACCGGTCCGACGGCGGCGAGCGCCGCGTCCGGGCCCGGCGCGGACCTCGTCGTGCTCACGTTCAACACGCTCGACGCGGTGCCCGCGGCGACGCTGGCCACGCTCGTCACCGACGTGGACGCGGACGTCGTCGCGCTGCCGGAGACGTCGGCGTCCACGGCCGAGGCGCTCGCCGACCTGCTGCCCGCCGACGGGTGGCAGGTGCACCACGCGGCGAGCACCGTGCCGGGGATCGCGGGGACGTCGCTCCTCGTCGCGCACCACGTGGGCACCTATCCGCAGGCGCAGAGCCTGGACAACCGGCTCGGCACGCTCCTGGCCCGGCCGGACGGTGACGGCCCGGTGCTCGTGGCCGCGCACCCGCTCGCGCCGACGGTCCGCGGGGCGATGCCTGCGTGGCGGGCCGAGGGCCGGGTGGTCGCGGACGCGTGCCGGTCGACGCCCGACGTCGTCGTGGCGGGCGACCTGAACGCCACCCTCGACCACCCGGCCCTGCGCGACACGGCGCCGTGCGTCGACGCCGCGCGCGCGGCCGGCGAGGCGGCGCAGGGGACGTGGCCGGCGGCGGCGCCGACGCTCCTGTCCGCACCCATCGACCACGTGCTCGTCGACGACCGCGCCTGGCGGGTCGTGGACGCCGAGGTCCTGCCGGCGGTCGGGGCGAGCGACCACCGCCCGCTCGTCGCCGTGCTCGCTCGGCGCTGACGGGGCGGCCGCCTCCTGCGCGGTCAGCGGTCCTCGGCGTCCTCCGCGTCCCACGCCTCGTTGCGGCGCCGGGCCCGGTCGAGAGCCTGCTCGGCCTCCTCGCGGGTCTTGTACGGACCCATGCGCTGGGACCACGCGCTGCGCGGGCCCTCCTCCACCTGGCCGGTGCTGATGTTGTACCAGTAGTCCGCCACGGTCCCTCCGTCCTGCCGGTGGCCCGCCGCTCCCCGGCGGGTGGCCGGCCGTACCTTCCGTAGACTGCCAGGCATGCCGCCGGTCCACGCGTCGCGCGCCGCACTCGTCCCCGGGCGCGTCAGCCCGCGGCGACCGGTGCCCGCGAGCATCCCCCGCCCCGAGTACGTCGACCGTCCCGCCCCTGCCCCCTGGCGCGGGCCCGACGTGTTCGACCCCGACACGGTCGCCCGCATCCGCGTCGCCGCCCGGCTCGCCGCGCAGGCGCTGCAGGAGGTCGGCCGCCACGTGCGGCCCGGGGTGACGACCGACGAGCTCGACGCGATCGGTCACCAGTTCCTCGTCGACCGGGGCGCCTACCCCTCGACGCTCGGCTACCGCGGGTTCCCGAAGTCGATCTGCACGTCCGTCAACGAGGTCATCTGCCACGGCATCCCGGACTCGACCGTCGTGCAGGACGGCGACATCGTCAACGTCGACATCACCGCGTTCGTCGACGGCGTCCACGGCGACACGAACGCGACGTTCCTCGCGGGGGACGTCGACGAGGAGTCGCGGCTGCTCGTCGAGCGGACGCGCGAGGCGCTCGAGCGCGGCATCCGGGCGGTGCGGCCCGGCCGCGAGATCAACGTCGTCGGCCGGGTGATCGAGAAGTACGCGCACCGCTTCGGGTACGGCGTCGTGCGGGACTTCACGGGGCACGGCGTCGGGCCGGCGTTCCACACCGGGCTGGTCGTCCCGCACTACGACGCCGCCCCCGCCTACGACACCGTCATCCAGCCCGGCATGGTGTTCACGATCGAGCCGATGCTCGACCTCGGGACGGCCGACTGGGAGATGTGGGACGACGGCTGGACGGTCGTCACCGCCGACCGCAGCCGGTCGGCGCAGTTCGAGCACACCCTGCTGGTCACCGACGACGGGGCGGAGGTCCTGACGCTGCCATGAGCAACGACGCCAAGCACAAGAAGCACAAGGTCTCGACCGCGTTCGGCATCGACATCGGCGGGTCCGGCATCAAGGGCGCACCCGTCGACCTCGAGACCGGCGAGTTCGCGGCCGAGCGCGTGCGCATCCCGACGCCGCAGCCGGCGACGCCCGCCGCCGTCGCGCAGACCGTCGCCGAGGTGGTCGACTCGTTCGACCTCGCCAAGGACGTCCCGATCGGCGTGACGTTCCCGGCCGTGATCCTGCACGGCGTCGCGCAGTCCGCGGCGAACGTCGACAAGTCGTGGATCGGCACGGACGTCGAGAAGACGATCGGGGCGGCGACGGGCCGCCGGGTCCTCGCCGTCAACGACGCCGACGCCGCGGGGTACGCCGAGGTCCAGTACGGCGCCGCGAAGGGCGTGCCGGGCGTGGTGCTGGTCGTGACCCTCGGCACCGGCATCGGGTCCTGCCTGGTGGTGGACGGCGTCCTGGTGCCGAACACCGAGCTCGGGCACCTCGAGGTCGACGGCCACGACGCCGAGACGCGCGCCTCCGACGCCGCCCGCGACCGCGAGGGACTGACGTTCCCGCAGTGGGCGGAGCGCCTGCAGCGCTACTTCACCGTCGTCGAGAACCTGTTCTGGCCGGACCTCATCGTGGTCGGCGGCGGGGTCAGCAAGAAGCACCAGGAGTTCCTCCCGCTGCTCGACCTGCGCACGCCCGTCGTGCCCGCGGGCCTGCGCAACGCGGCGGGGATCGTCGGTGCGGCGCGCCTCGCCGCCCAGGGCGCGCACTGACGCCGTCCCTCCTCCGCCGGCCGGGTTGGTGGGTTAGCCACCGCGCGTTCCCTGCGCGGCCCACGTACTGTCGATCGCATCCGCACGACGAGCATCCGCTCCCCCAACGGCTGGGAAGTCGAACCGCGCCCTGGAGGTCATGTGGCTCCTGCACCCGTCAGCACCGCGTCCGCACCCCGCACGACCTCACCCCGTGAGGCGGCGGCCGGCACCTACCACGAGCTGTCGGCGGAGGTGAAGGCGGAGGGGCTGCTGGGCAGGACCGTCGGCTTCTACGTCGCGCTGCTCTCCGGCCTCACCGCGGCGCTCGTCGCGCTGGCCGTCGCGTTCGTGCTGCTCGGCCACTCGTGGTGGCAGCTGCTCGTCGCAGGCCTGCTCGGCCTCCTGCTCACGCAGTTCGCGTTCGTCGCGCACGAGGCCTCGCACCGGCAGGTGCTGCGCTCGGGGCCGGCGAACGACCGCCTGGGACGGGTGCTCGCCAACGGGGTCGTCGGGATCAGCCACCAGTGGTGGATGAGCAAGCACACGCGCCACCACGCCAACCCCAACCGGGTCGGCAAGGACCCGGACATCGCGCCGGACACGATCGTGTTCCTCGAGGAGCACGCCCGCGAGACCCGCGGCTTCGTCCGCCACATCGTCAAGCGGCAGGGTTGGCTCTTCTTCCCGCTGCTCACGCTCGAGGGCCTGAACCTGCACGTCGTCGCGATCAAGAGCCTCGCGGCCGCCCCTCCCAGCCGGACGCGCACGCTGGAGCTGGTCGTCATCGGCCTGCGCCTGTCGCTGTACGTGGCGCTGATCCTGTGGGCGCTGCCGCTCGGCATGGCCGCCGCGTTCCTCGCGGTGCAGCTCGCCGTGTTCGGCGTGTACATGGGTGCGTCGTTCGCGCCCAACCACAAGGGGATGCTGATGGTCCCCGAGAACAGCCGCCTGGACTTCCTCTCGAAGCAGGTGCTCACGTCGCGCAACATCGGCGGCGGGCGCTTCGTGACCATGCTCATGGGCGGCCTGGACGCGCAGATCGAGCACCACCTCTTCCCGAGCATGCCGCGGCCGCACCTGGCCCGGGCCCGGCAGATCGTCCGGGCGCACTGCGAGCGCACCGGCGTCCCCTACACCGAGACGTCGCTGGTGCAGTCGTACGCGATCGTCGTGCGCTACCTGAACCAGGTCGGGCTCGGGGCTCGTGACCCCTTCGACTGCCCGGTGCGCGCGCAGTACCGCTGACGCCCCGCCCCTGGTATCCAGGGGTGCATGGCTGCGCTCGGCTGGGTGCTCGTGGTCGCCGGTGCGGCGGTCGTCCTCGTCCTGCTCGACCGGGCCGTCGCCCGCGGGTGGTTCGACCGGTTCCGCCTGTCCGTGCGGTCCGGCTCCGGGGTCACGGGCGGGGGCGGGCTGCTGCCGGACTTCGTCGAGGTCTTCCAGCCGGCGCACAAGCACCTCGTCGAGGAGCAGGAGCGTCAGCGCCTCGACGTCGTCCGCGAGGGTGACGCCGCACCGCCGTTCGACCTCGACGCCGGGCCGGTCGTGCTGCGGCACGAGGAGGACGCGCGACGAGGCGCGCCCTCCCCTAGCGTGAGGCGCATGCCCGTGGTCGTGTCCCAGATCTGCATCGACGCCGCCGACCCCGCCGCGCTCGCCCGCTGGTGGTCGCAGGTGCTCGGCTGGCCGGTGACGGAGGAGGACGACGAGGAGGTCGAGATCGCGCCTCCGGACGGGTCCGCGACGCCGTGGCTCTTCCTGCGCGTGCCCGACGAGCGGCGCGTGAAGAACCGCCTCCACCCCGACATCCGGCCCGCCGACGGCTCGGACCAGGAGACGGAGCTGGCCCGCCTGCTGGAGCTCGGCGCGACCCGCGTCGACGTCGGGCAGGGCGACGTCGCCTGGCAGGTGCTCGCCGACCCGGAGGGCAACGAGTTCTGCCTGCTGCGCAGCACCCCGGCACAGCTCGCCGCCGCGGAGGCGTCCGCCTCGGAGCCGGACACCCCCGCCGGCGCGAGCTTCTGAGCAGGCGCGAGCTTCTGAGCACAGGACGTCCACCCAACCCGCCCGGGGCTCTCGCGCGGTCTGCGAGCGCCCCGCCCGGCGCTGGTGCTGAGGTGGGAGCGTGCTGCGCCGCCGCTCCCCCGCCCCCGTGGTCCCGCCCGCCGAGCGTGGCTTCACGGGCGTCGAGGAGCGCATCGACCGGTGGGCGCACCGCCGCCTGCGCGCCCTGGGCGAGCGGGGCTGGCGCACCGGGGCGCTCGAGCTCGTGGTGTTCGTCCTCAAGCAGGCCTGGGCGTGCCTGTTCGGCGCGCTCATGCTCGCGCTGCTGCTCGCCGCGCGGTTCTGGTACCCCGACGGCGCCGCTCTCGCGCGTGACGACGCGCTGACGCTCGCCGCCGTCGCGCTGCAGGTGCTCATGCTCGTCACGCGCCTGGAGACGGCGCGGGAGATGCGCGTCGTGGGTCTGTTCCACGTCGTCGGGACCGTGATGGAGGTCTTCAAGACCCACGTCGGGTCGTGGGCCTACGCCGCCGACGGCGTCCTGCGGATCGGTGACGTGCCGCTCTACTCGGGGTTCATGTACGCGGCCGTCGGCTCCTACCTGGTGCGCACGTTCCGCATCTTCGACCTGCGGTTCGACCGGTGGCCGCGCCGGTGGCTCACCGCCCTGGTCGCCGCCGCGGTGTACGCGAACTTCTTCACCCACCACTGGGTGGCGGACGCGCGCTGGCTGCTCGTGGCGGCGGTCCTGCTGGTGTTCGGCCGGACCGTCATGCACTACCGCGTCCACGCGAGCACCTGGCGCATGCCGGTGGTCGTCGCGTTCCTGCTGGTCGCGACCGCGATCTGGGTCGCCGAGAACGTCGCCACGTACGCCGACGCCTGGCTCTACCCGTCGCAGGCCGACGGCTGGCACCTGGTGTCGCTGAGCAAGCTCGGCTCCTGGTTCCTGCTCATGCTCATCTCGGTCGTGCTCGTCGCGTGGGTGTACCCGCCGCAGCCGCCCGGCACGCCGGCGGCGTCCGGGGAACCCGCCCCGGCCGGTAGGCTGTCCGGTGCGGATGAGTCAGCCAGGCGGCCGCGTCGGCCCCTCCCCGGAGGGACCGCCGAGGAACGTCCGGGCTCCGCAGGGCAGGGTGGTGGGTAACACCCACCCGGGGTGACCCGCGGGACAGTGCCACAGAGAACAGACCGCCACGCACGACCGGTCCGCCGGACGTGCGGGGTAAGGGTGAAACGGTGGTGCAAGAGACCACCAGCGTGCCGGGTGACCGGTGCGGCTAGGTAAACCCCACCCGGAGCAAGGCCAGACAGGGAGCGTCCGAGGGCTGCCCGCCCGAGCTCCCGGGTAGGCCGCTGGAGGCGTGCGGCAACGTACGTCGTAGATGGATGGCCGCCACCCGCGCGCGGGCGACCGCGCACGGGGACAGAACCCGGCGTACCGGCTGACTCATCCGCCCTGCGGGCCGCCGCCGGGCACCGCTCGCTGCGTGGCATCGACACGCTCGAGCCACTCCCCGAGGAGCGCGCCCAGGACCTCCGGCCGCTCGTGCGGCAGGGCGTGACCTGCACCGTCGACCACCGCGAGCGAGGCGCGCGGGTGGACGCCGAGGAGGTCGACCGCGGCGGCGTACCCGACCGTCGAGTCGAGCCGTCCGGCGACGACCAGCGTCGGACCCGGGTACGCGGGCCCCTCGGTGAGCAGCCACCGCTCGCCGATCCGGGCCTCCGCCGCTGCGTCCTGGAGGGCCGCGCCGGGGGCGACGTACCGCTCGTACCGGTCGAGCATCGCGCGCGTGTGCACGACGAAGTAGTCGCGGAAGCCGTCGTCCCCGATCGGCTCCGGCGCCGGCACGAGCACCCGGTGCGCCGGCACGTCCCGGACGTCTGCCAGCAGCGGGCAGACGAGCGCCAGACCGGCCACGCGCTCCGGGCGGCGCGACGCCATGCCGCGGGCGAGGTAGGCGCCGGCGGAGTGCCCGACCAGCAGGTAGCGCTGCCTGTCGACGACAGCGTCGGCCCACGAGAGCAGCGCGTCCACGACGTCGTCGGCGCTGCGCAGCCCGTCCGGCGCCGGCGTGCGACCCGACCCCGGCAGGTCCGGGTAGAGCCGCCGCAGCCCGGCGCGGTCCAGCGCCGGGTCGAAGCACGCCTCCGCCTCGCGGTGGTCGACGCCCCCGCCGTGCAGCACCAGCACGGGGCGACCCGTGCCGTGCTCGGCGTGGTGGAACCGGGCCGGCTCGGCGGCGTCCCCCATCCCCGCGACGCTAGACCCGCGTGGACGCGCCGGACAACGGCCCCGCAGGGCCGCGCGCGGGCTACTGCGCGGCGGCCGGCTTCATCGCGACGATCTGCACGAGGTTGCCGCACGTGTCGTCGAAGACGGCGACGTGCGCGGTGCCGATGTCGGTGGGCGGCTGCGTGAACACGACGCCCCGGGCGGTGAGCCGCTGGTGCTCGGCGTGCACGTCGTCGACCGCGAGCTGGATCAGCGGGATGCCGTCCTCGACGAGCGCGTCGCGGTACGGCTTCACGGCCGGGTGGCCGGCGGGCTCGAGCAGCAGCTCCGGGCCGTCGGGCCGCTCGGGCGACACGACCGTGAGCCAGGCGGCGTCGCCGAGCGGCACGTCGTGCCGCTTCACGAAGCCCAGGACGTCGGTGTAGAAGGCCAGCGCCTTGCGCTGGTCGTCCACGAACACGCTGGTCAGCTCGATCCTCATGGTGCACTCCTGGCGTCGGGGGGCCACCGCCGCGTGATCTCGGCGAGCGGCTCGGGGTGGAAGTGGTGGAACTTGGACCGGCCGCGGCGCTCCGTCGACACCAGACCGGCCGACTCGAGCACCGCGAGGTGCTGGGAGACGGCCTGACGGCTCATGCTCACGCCGTGGCGCGTCACGAGGGCGGTGCAGATGTCGAACAGCGTCAGCCCGTCCCGCGCGGCGAGCTCGTCGAGCACCAGCCTGCGGGTCTCGTCGTCCAGCGCGTGGAAGATGTCGGCCACGGACCCACCATAGGCAAGTGCCCGCTTGCCTATCAACCCCCCGGGAGTCAGACGTCGACGCGGTAGTCCAGCGTCAGCTCGTCACCGGCGCGGCCACGGATCCCCCAGTGCGTGGGCGGGGCCTCGACGACGATCACCTCGAGGTCGTCGGGCCCGAGCCCGAGCGCCGGTGCGACGTCGTCGAAGAACGCGGCGATCAGCGCGCGGACGGCCGCCGGGCTGCGGCCGGTGAAGCACAGCACCTCGACGACCAGGTAGGCGTGACCGCGCGGCGCGACCAGGTCCTCGTCGTCGAGCCAGAGGAAGCGGTGGAACCGCTTCTCCTCCGGCAGTCCCCAGACGGACGTCACGGCGCGGTGGATCGCATCGGAGACCTCGCCCCGACGCGCGGCCCAGACCGATCGACGCCCGTGCACCTTCACGTGAGCCATCGCACGCCCCTCCTCGCCCTGCGCGCCGCAGCCGCCGCGCCCCGGCACCGTACAGTCGGCCGGTGCTCGTGATGCTCCCGCCCTCGGAGGGCAAGACGGCGGCCACGACCGGCGCGCCCGTCGACCTGGACGCCCTCTCCCACGCCGACCTGACGCCGCTGCGCGCGAAGGTCCTCGACGCGCTGGCCGAGGTGAGCGCCCGCGCCGACGCCACGGCCGTGCTGGGCGTCTCCGCGGGCCTGGCGGGCGAGGTCGCCCGCAACACCTCCCTGCGCGAGGCTCCGGCGGCCCCGGCGGCGCGTGTCTACACGGGAGTCCTGTACGCCGCCGCCGGGCTCGCCGGCCTGACACCGGCCGCCCGCGCCCGTGCGGCCGAGCACGTGCGGATCGTCTCCGCGCTGTGGGGCGTCGTGACGCCCGCCGACCGCATCCCGGCGTACCGCCTGTCCATGGGCACGGACCTGCCGGGGGTCGGCCCTCTCGCACCCGCGTGGCGCGATCCCCTCGGCGCCGCGCTGGACGGCGAGGCCGCCGGCGCGCTCGTCGTCGACTGCCGCTCCGCGGCCTACCTGGCGGCCTGGACGCCGCCGGCCGGTGCCGACTGGGTCACCGTGCGGGTCCTGCGCGAGGTCGACGGACGCCGGTCCGTCGTCTCGCACCACGCCAAGCACACGCGCGGCGTCCTCACCCGGCACCTGCTCACGCGGCGAGGCCGTGCCCCCCGCGACGCGGACGAGCTCGCGCACGCAGCATCCGCGCTGGTCGGGGACGCGCTGCTCGCCGTCGAGCTCGACGCTCCCCCGCGGCGAGGCGCCCGCACGCTGTCCCTCGTGGTGGCCTGAGGCCGACCGGGCCGTCAGGCCCGGCCCCACCCCTCGCTCGGCGCACCGGCGACGGCGATCTCGTCGCGCTTGTCCTCGTAGAGCCGGATGATGCTCACGGATGCGGGTGCGACGCGCAGCTGGCTCCACGTGCCGGGGTCGGCACCCATGGTGACGCCCAGGGCCGCGCGGATCGCGACGGCGTGCGACACCACGACCACCGTGCGCGGGCCGCCGGTCTGCAGCGAGTCCAGCCCCGCACGCAGCCGCACGCCGACGTCCTCGATCGACTCGCCGCCGCCCGGCGGGCGCAGCCGGCCGGACGTGTGCCACGGCTCGAGCTGCCCGGGCCAGCGCTCCTCGATCTCCTCGGCCGTCAGGCCCTGCCAGTCGCCGAAGTCCGCCTCCTGGAACGCCGCGTCCGTGCGCACGGGCAGGCCCAGCACGTCCGCGATCACGGCGGCCGTCTCCTGCGTGCGGACCATCGGCGACGCCACGAGCTCGGAGGGGTAGGCGATGTCGCCCCACAGGTCCCGCCCGACGCGGTGCACCAGGGCTCCGGCGGCGGCCGCCTGCGCGCGCCCCGTCTCGTCGAGCGGCGGCCCGGGCTCGGACGACCCGGAGTACCCCCGCGACACGGTCATGGTCGTCTGCCCGTGGCGGACGAGCACGACCGTGACGGGCTCCGCCGCGTCGAACCGGACCGGCGCGCCGTGCGCGCGCGGCGCGGCGGGCGCGCGGCGGGCGTCCTCCGCCGCCGCGGTGCCGGTGCCTGCCGGGTCGGTGGCGGTGGCGTGGTCGAGCGCGTCCGCGCCGTCCCCGCCGTGCGGCCGCTCGCTCATGGTCAGCCCCCCTCGGTCCCGCGGACGAGGATCCGTCCGCACTCCTCGCAGCGCACCACGGCGTCCGCGGGCTTCGCGCGGATCCCCTCGAGGTCCAGCGGGTTGAGCTCCAGGCGGCAGCCCTCGCACCGGTTGCCGCGCAGCGGCGCCGCGCCGCGGCCCTGGTGCTGGCCGCGCAGGCGCTCGTACAGCGCGAGGAGACCGGCGTCGATCCCGTCGGCCGCCGTCACGCGCACGGAGCGCAGGCGCTCGACCTCGGCGTCGATCTCGGCGTACCCGGCGTCGCGCTCGGCGGCGACCTTCTCGTGCTCGGTGACCAGCGCGCCGTGCGCCTGCTCGAGCTCCGCGAGGGTGCTCTCGTGCGCCTCGAGCCGCTCCATGACCTCGAGCTCGACCTCCTCGAGGTCGGACTGGCGGCGGGCGAGGCTCTCGAGCTCGCTCGACAGCGCCTGCATGTCCTTCGCGGAGCCCTGCCCCGCGTCGAGCCGCTGCCGGTTGCGCGCGGCGCGCGAGCGCACCTGCTCGACGTCCGCCTCCGCCTTCGCGAGCTCGCTGCGCAGGTCCGAGGCCGCCGTGCGGGAGGTCACCAACGCGGTGTCGAGGTCGGCGAGCTGCGCGTCGAGCTCGATCAGGCGGGCCAGCGCCGGCAGCGTGCGCCGCTTGTGCGCGAGCTGGTCGAGGCGGGTGTCGAGCTCCTGGACGTCCAGGAGGCGGCGCTGGTCGACTGCGGGTGCGCTCGTCACGGGGTTCCTTCCGGCTGGGTGCTGGCCGTCTGCGCCACGTGACCCGTCCACGGGTCGGTGGGCAGCGTGCTCACGCGGGTCTCCACCGTAGTGCCCTGCGCCTGCAGGTCCGCGACCAGGTCGGCCGCTGCGCGCGCGAGCCACGGCCACTCGGAGGCCGAGTGCGCGAGGTCGACGAGCGCCGGGCGGGGCGCGCCTCCCGCGGCCTCGAACGCCGCCCGCTCCTGCTGCTCGGACGCGGGGTGGTGGCGCAGGTCGGCGGTGACGTAGACGTCGACGTCCGCGGCGCGCACGGCGTCGAAGAGCGAGTCGCCCGACCCGCCGAGCACCGCGACGCGCCGCACGGGCATCTGCGGGTCGCCGGCCCAGCGGACCCCCTGCACCGTGGCCGGCACCGCCCGGGCGACGCCCGCCGCGAACGCGACGAGGCTCACCGGCTCGGGCAGCGTGCCCACCCGGCCGAGGCCGGTGGAGCCCGGCTCGGCCGCGAGCTCGAGCACGTCGAAGGCGGGCTCCTCGTAGGGGTGCGCGGCGCGCAGCGCGGCGAGGACCCGCGAGCGGGCGGACCGCGGCGCGACCATCTCGACCCGCGTCTCGCGCACGTGCTCCCGCCTGCCGACCGTGCCGATCGCCGGCTGCGCGCCGTCCTGCGGGGTGAAGGTCCCCTCCCCGGTCGTCGTCCACGCGCACCGCTCGTAGTCCCCGAGGGCGCCGGCGCCGGCGTCGGCGAGCGCGTCGACGAGCGCCTCGGCCTGCTCCTCCGGGACGAACACCACGACCTTGTCGAGCGCCGGCGACGGCACGGGCACGAGCGGCACGGTGTCGACGAGCCCCACGGCCTCCGCCAGCGCCTCCGCGACGCCACCGCGCGCGGCGTCCGCGTTCGTGTGCGCGGCGTACAGCGCGCAGCCGCCGCGCACGAGCCGGTGCACGAGCGCACCCTTGTAGGTGGTCGCCGCGACCGAGTGCACGCCGCGCAGGAACAGCGGGTGGTGCGTCAGGAGCAGGTCGGCGCCCCACTCCAGCGCCTCGTCCACGACGGCCGTCACCGGGTCGACCGCGAGCAGCACCCGCCGCACCGGCTCGGCGGGGTCGCCCGCGACGAGGCCGACCGCGTCCCACGACTCGGCCGTCCCGGGCGGGTACCGCTTCTCGAGCGCCGCGACGACGTCGCGCAGCGTCGGCGCGGTCACGGCAGCACCAGGGACTTCGTCACCGTCCGCTCGTCCATCGCGCGGTACGCGTCGGCCATGTCGTCCAGCGCGAACGTCCCGTCGAACACCAGGCCCGGCTCGATCGTGCCCGCCCACACGTCGGGCAGCAGGCCCTCGACGTACGCGCGCACCGGCGCGACACCGCCGAGCACGCCGATGTTCGCGCCGAACATCTGGCCGATCGGCAGCTCCGGGCCGCCCGCCGGCACGCCGACGTAGCCGACCCGGCCGCCGGGACGCACGGTGTCGAGCGACTGCTGCATCGACTCCTTCGTCCCCACGCACTCCAGCACCGCGTCCGGTCCGACGCCCCCGAGCAGGTCGCGCACGGCGGCGGCCCCCTCGTCGCCGCGCTCCGCGACCACGTCCGTGGCACCGAAGTGCACCGCGAGCGCCGCGCGCGCCTCGTGCCGCGACATCGCGACCACGCGTTCGGCGCCCAGCCGGCGCGCCGCGATGACGGCGCACAGGCCGACCGCCCCGTCGCCGACGACCGCCACCGTGGAGCCCGCCCGCACGCCGCCCGCCAGCGCGGCGTGATGGCCCGTCCCCATGACGTCGGTGAGGGTCAGCACGTGCGGCAGCAGCGCCTCGTCCGGGTGCTCGGGCGTGACCACGAGCGTGCCGTCCGCGAACGGCACGCGCACGTACTCGCCCTGGCCGCCGTCGACCATGTCGCCGTGGCGGTCCGGGCCGCCCCAGCCCGCGCCGTTGACGCAGGACGTGTGCACGCCGTTGCGGCAGTGCACGCACGTGTCGTCGCTGACGACGAACGGCGCGACGACGAAGTCGCCGACCTTCACGCGAGCGACGTCGGCCCCGACCTCCTCGACGACGCCGACGAACTCGTGCCCCATCCGGCGCGGCTCGCGCACCTCGCGCACGCCGCGGTACGGCCACAGGTCGGAGCCGCACACGCAGCTCGCGACGACGCGCAACACGGCATCGGTGGGACGGCGGACCTCGGGGTCGGGCACCTGCTCGACGCGGACGTCGCGGGGCCCGTGCAGGACGGTGGCTCGCACGGGCCGAGCCTACGTCGCCGGTAGGCTGTGCGACGCTTCAGGGGCCTGTAGCTCAGTTGGTCAGAGCGCCGCGCTTACACCGCGGAGGTCGTCGGTTCGAGACCGGCCGGGCCCACCTCGTCGCAGTCCTCCACCCCAGTAGTACACGCGTCTCCCACACGTTCACGACGCCCTTCACCACCTCCTGTGGCGCGTCGTGTCCCACATGCCGCGCCGTGGGACGATCTTAGGCGTCGAAAACGATCGTCAGGACATCTTCAACGAAGGCGCTGGCACGCTTCGAACCGGGTGCGAATCGCGTCGGATGCCCACACTGGTTCCGTAAGTCCAGATCCTGCTGAAGGACTGTCCATTCACTCTTGTCGAGCAGGGCCAACTCCCGAGCCGCGAGCAAGAATGTAGCGTCCTTAACGGCAGCAAAGTCCTCAATCTTCGTTAGGACCTTCGCTCGCGGATCATGCTTTTGCACTGCTGCTGTCACCTGCTGCCACCCCATGGCGCCAGCTCTGGACCAGAGCTCTCGGACGGCTCCCGACCAGAGGAACACAATCGCCGCCCGCAGCGCCGAGACCTCTAGACAACGAATAGCCTCTTCTACGAAACCGCGGACGATGTCGTCTTTAATACCTGCCGCGTGCTTGCGAAGTTGCGACACGTCATGCGCGATCTCAGGAACCTCGACTGGCAGGTTGAGGCGGTCTCGCACCGCTGCGATCCCGGTCATCGTGAGGTGCCACCGCCGACGTCCCTTTTGATCGAGGTCGCTCGCATCGACAAGAGCACCTGCATCTGCCATGACTTGCGCCACGTTCATTGACTTCGCGTTAGGGAGGCGGGCCGAGACGAGGGCGTTCCTGATATCGCCAACCGTCATGGCGTCGACCGACTTGTATGCGTGGTAGTAGTACAGGACCGCGAGGCACTTGTCCCGCTGCTGACCAGCCTTGAGCGGTTGAAGAAACTCGACGAGAGTCGGGGCGGGCGTCAACCCTTACCACCGACGTCGGATCGCTTCAACATCTCGTGGATGACTCGGTCTTCACCACCAACCGAGAGCGACACTCTTTCGCGGGTGGTCTCCTTGAGCCAACCCTTCGAGCCCGTCTGCGAGACCTTGGCCGCGAAAGACCCAGGCACCTTCAACTCGGCGAGTCGAAAACCGGTAAAGACAGTGTCAAGCGTGATGGTGTCTACTTCTGCGATGTTGTCCAGCCAATAGACGATTGCCAGCACTTGCTCGTTCTGGTTCGCGGGCTTCGCCCGATCCAGAAAGTCCCTCAGTGATTCCTTACCCTCAGGGCGGCCGGAAATAGACTTGTCGAAGACAAGATCACCCCCCGAACGGCGACCACCGGCGCGTCGCGCGGCCCGCTTACGCCCTCCGTTCGAAGGCGGCGTGACGTCGTTATCGCCTGCGTCGGCGGCCAGGTCAACGATGGCGTCATCGGCGTTGACGCCTGTGGCCACTGCTACGGGGCGCACCCCGAACGCGGACAGGAGGGAGTCGAGCGCGCGCTCCCGCAGGGCATCGGATTCGAACGCGTTGACGGCGGCCGCGATACGCGGCATCGCGTCGATCAGGCGCTCGAACTGGTCGTTGCTCATGTCCGCTCCCCGCATCGCTCCGTGTCGCAGCAGCATGCTCGATGCTCGATGGGAATTCCAGGACGGCATGAGCGGAGCGGCTGAAGTTCACCCACACGGCGTCTGTACTCTGAGTTGGCGAACCGGGATCTGTGTGTGCAGGTTGCTCCGACGGTGAAGGAGCGGCGGACGAACCAGTAGGTCCCATCAAGGGGGGCACGGCGGCGAAAGGGCGATTCGGGTGACTCGCCAGTCCAGTGCGCGGCGGCCCCTCAGAGCGGAAGTACCCGTCGGCCTCGCCTTGGCTAGCGCCACTCAGGCGGTGAGCGCCTCGAGCGCCTCGCGGTAGGCCGCGATCGGGCGCGCCTCGCCGCGGGGGTTGACCACCGACCAGCGCACCACGCCCTCGGCGTCGAGCAGGAAGCTGCCCCGCAGCGCGAGTCCGTGCTCCTCGTCGAACACGCCGTAGGCGCGGGCGGCGGCGCCGTGCGGCCAGAAGTCGGACAGCAGCTCGAACCCGTGCCGCTCCTGCTCCGACCACGCCCGCAGGGCGAACATCGGGTCGCAGGAGACCCCGAGGAGCGTCACGCCGGCCGCGTCGAACGCGGCGAGGTTGTCCCGCAGCTCGCACAGTTCGCCGGAGCAGATGCGCGAGAACGCGAACGGGAAGAAGACGAGCGCCACGGGCCCCCCGCGCAGCTTGCGCAGCGTGACGGGGCTGCCGTGGGTGTCCGGCAGGGTGAGGTCCGGTGCGACGTCCCCGACGGCGGGGACGCTCACCGTCGCGTCACTTGCCGCGGCCGCGGGTGGCCAGGCGCGTCGCCGACCAGTCGGGGCCGATGGAGAACGTCGTCATCGCGTGCAGGCCCGACGTCGTCGCGGCCTCCTCGATGTCGCTGTGCTTCACGTGCCCGGGGCGACCGGACTTCGGCGTGAAGACCCAGATCGGGCCGTTGTCCTCCAGGACCGTCATGGCGTCGACGAGGAAGTCGGTCAGGTCGCCGTCGTCGTCGCGGAACCAGATGACCGCGCCGTCCGTGACGTCGTCGTACTCCTCGTCCACGAGCTCGTTGCCCGTGATCGCCTCGAGCCCGGTGCGGAGGTTCTCGTCGACGTCGTCGTCGTAACCCAGCTCCTGCACGACCTGCCCGGCCACGAAGCCGAGACGAGCGGCCGCCTGCGTCGCGGCGTCGTCCGCGGTGGAAGACACGTCCGGCCCGTTCCCTTCTGCCTGACGGCTGAGACGGGGGCCGAGGCCCCCACCAGCAGACCCTCCTGACGGGTCCGCCTGCCGATGTCGGCACACGTTAGCCCACCTGAGCGCTCCCGTCCCCGGCAAGCGCCCGCACCCGCCGGACCGCGCCCGTGTCGCCGACGTCACGGTCACCGGTGTGACTTTCGACCCCGCCAGGTCCGAGAATGGTCGGACCACCCGCAGCCGCGACCGCTCGCCACCCGTGCGAGACGCCCGACCGCGGGACTTCCAGGGCGCACCGGGGCGGACCGCACCGGGTGCGCACGAGACGCGAAGGAGCACCCGGTGGCTTCCATCGACGAGACGGGCCCGCTCATCGGCGGCCTGCTCAGCCAGGTCCCCGACATCGACCCGGAGGAGACCGGTGAGTGGGTCGAGTCGCTCGACGGCCTGATCGACGAGAAGGGCGGACCGCGCGCGCGGTACGTCCTCATGAGCATGCTGCGCCACGCGCGGCAGCGGAACGTGGCGATCCCGGCGTCGCTCAACACCCCGTACGTGAACACCATCGCGGTGCACAACGAGCCGTACTTCCCCGGTGACGAGGTCATGGAGCGGCGCTACCGCTCGTGGATCCGCTGGAACGCCGCCGTCATGGTGACGCGCGCGCAGCGTCCGGGCGTCGCCGTCGGCGGCCACATCTCGTCGTACGCGTCGGTCGCGACGCTGACCGAGGTCGGCCTCAACCACTTCTTCCGCGGCAAGGACCACCCGGGCGGCGGCGACCAGGTCTTCTTCCAGGGTCACGCCTCCCCCGGCGTCTACGCCCGCGCCCTGCTCGAGGGCCGGCTGACCGAGCAGCAGCTCGACGGCTTCCGCCAGGAGGTCTCGCACCCGGGCGGCGGCCTGCCGTCGTACCCGCACCCGCGCCTCGCGCCGCAGCTGTGGGAGTTCCCGACCGTGTCCATGGGCCTGGGCCCTGCCGGCGCCATCTACCAGGCGTGGACGAACAAGTACCTGCACAACCGCGGCATCAAGGACACGAGCCAGCAGGACGTGTGGGCGTTCCTCGGCGACGGCGAGATGGACGAGCCCGAGTCGCGCGGCATGCTCCAGCACGCGGCGCAGCAGGGCCTGGACAACCTCACGTTCGTCGTGAACTGCAACCTGCAGCGCCTCGACGGGCCGGTCCGCGGCAACGGCAAGATCATCCAGGAGCTCGAGGCGCAGTTCCGCGGCGCCGGCTGGAACGTCATCAAGGTCATCTGGGGCCGCGAGTGGGACGCCCTGCTCAACGCGGACAAGGACCGCGCCCTCGTGCACCTGATGAACTCGACGCCGGACGGCGACTTCCAGACGTTCCGCGCCGAGAACGGCGCGTTCATCCGTGAGCACTTCTTCGGCCGCGACCCGCGCACCAAGGCGCTCGTCGAGAAGATGACGGACGACGAGATCTGGGCGCTCAAGCGCGGCGGCCACGACTACCGCAAGCTCTACGCCGCCTACAAGGCCGCACGCGAGCACACGGGCCAGCCGACGGTGATCCTCGCCCACACGATCAAGGGCTACGGGCTCGGCTCCGGCTTCGCGGGACGCAACGCGACGCACCAGATGAAGAAGCTCAAGATCGACGAGCTCAAGACCCTGCGCGACTCGCTGCACATCCCGATCAGCGACGAGCAGCTCGAGGCCGACCCGTACCTGCCGCCGTACTACAACCCCGGTCCCGAGGACCCGGCGATCCAGTACATGCTCGAGCGCCGCCGCCAGCTCGGCGGCTTCGTGCCGGAGCGCCGGACCGCGCACACGCCGGTCAAGCTCCCCGAGCCGAAGCTGTACGAGGGTCTGGCCAAGGGCTCGGGCACGCAGGAGGTCGCCTCGACGATGGCGCTCGTGCGCCTGTTCAAGGACCTGCTGAAGGACAAGGAGTTCGGCCACCGCCTGGTGCCGATCATCCCGGACGAGGCGCGCACCTTCGGGCTCGACTCGATCTTCCCGAGCGCGAAGATCTTCAACACCAACGGCCAGAACTACATGGCCGTCGACCGCGCGCTGATGCTCTCCTACAAGGAGAGCGAGGCCGGGCAGATCATGCACACCGGCATCAACGAGGCCGGGTCGGCCGCCGCGTTCCAGGCCGTCGGAACGTCGTACGCGACGCACGGCGAGCCGCTGATCCCGTTCTACTTCTACTACTCGATGTTCGGGTTCCAGCGGACGGGCGACCAGTTCTGGGCCGCCGGCGACCAGATGGCGCGCGGGTTCCTCATCGGCGCCACCGCCGGCCGCACCACCCTGACCGGCGAGGGCCTGCAGCACGCCGACGGGCACTCGCCGCTCCTCGCGGGCACCATGCCGCACGTCGTGCACTACGACCCGGCCTACGGGTACGAGATCCGGCACATCGTCCGCGACGGCATCGAGCGCATGTACGGCGACGGGTCCGACGGCCGCGACCAGAACGTCATCTACTACCTGACGGTCTACAACGAGCCGATGGTCCAGCCGGCGGAGCCGGAGGACGTGGACGTCGAGGGCATCCTCAAGGGCATCCACCTCATCGCCCCCGCCGAGGGCGACGGGCCGCGGGCCCAGATCCTCGCGTCCGGCGTCGGGGTGCCGTGGGCGCTCGAGGCGCAGAAGCTCCTCGCCGAGGACTGGGGCGTGCGCGCCGCGGTGTGGTCGGTCACCAGCTGGAACGAGCTGCGCCGCGACGCCCTGGCCGCCGAGCAGCACGCGTTCCTGCACCCGGGCGAGGAGCCGCGCGCGCCGTACCTCACGGCGAAGCTCCAGGGCGCCGAGGGGCCGTTCGTCGCCACGACGGACTACGACCACCTCGTCGCCGACCAGGTGCGCGCGTGGGTCCCGGGCCGCTACGCCACGCTCGGCGCGGACGGCTTCGGCTTCTCCGACACCCGCGCGGCGGCCCGCCGGCACTTCAAGATCGACGGCCCGTCGACCGCGGTGCGCGTGCTCCAGCAGCTCGTGCTCGAGGGCAAGGTCGACGCGTCCCTGCCGGCGCAGGCGATCGAGCGCTACCGGCTGCACGACGTCACGGCCGGCACGTCCGGCAACACGGGCGGCGACTCCTGACGGGTCGCGGCCAGCGCTGAACGCGACGAGCGGGCGGCCCCGGGAGACCGGGGACCGCCCGCTCGTGGCGTCCGGGGTGAGCGCGCCGGGACCGCCGCGCCGTACGTCAGGTGCCGGGGATCGACTGCTCCGCCTGGGCGACCTGCCGCGCCAGCTCGGCGCGCAGGTCCGCGATCGCCCGCTGGTCGGGGTACAGGTCGAGAGAGGCCAGGTGCTGCTTCGCGTCGAGCGGGCGGTCGGCCTCGATCGCGGCGCGCACGAGCTGGCGGGCGACCTCGGGGTCGTGCTCGCGGGGGCGCCAGTGGCCGACGCCCAGGTTGAGGGCGTCCACCGGCAGGCCCGCGTCGCACAGCAGCGCGAGCGCCTCGACCAGCGCTCGCCCGGAGGTGTCACGCTCGGCGGCCGTGGTGAGCCGGCGGATGGTGCCCTCGTGGTCGTCGCGGACCGAGAGCCGGCCGAGCTCGATGAGCGGGTACCAGGCGCGTGGGTTGCCCGAGAGCTCCTCACCGAGCGACCACACGGCGAGGTCGGCGGCCTGCTGCCGCTCGCTCTCGACGTTCGGCGCGGTCAGCGGGTCCTCCTCCGGGACCTGCTCCGCGGCGCGACGGCGGACGATCTCGGCGAGGGCCTGGAACGCCCGCTCGTTGTTCGGGTCGTCGCTCAGCATCGAGCGCAGGGCGTCCTCGTGGAGGGTGTCCCCACGGCGCGACGCCGTCGTCGGACGACGCGCCCCGACCCGTGAGGCCGAGGTCGGTCGCCGCATGAGCTGGCGCAGTCGAGGCAGGAGAGCCATGCCGAGACCCTATCCGTTCCGTCCCGTCCGCACCTGTCCTGAGCGTCCGCGCAGCCGCCGCGCGCCCCGACGGGCTTTGTCGACTTCCCACAAGCCGCGCCCCTATGCTCGCTCGCATGACGTCCCCTTCCCCGGCTGGTCGCACGGGTTCGCCGACGCCGGACGCGGTGCCCGACGACGTCGCCGACGGGGCGCACCCCGTGGTCGCCCGGCCGCGGCCCGCCTCGCCACGGACGCGTCCCGTCCGCCCGGGCCAGGGGGCCGGCAGGAACGGTGAGAGCACGGAGGCCGGCGGCACCGAGACCCAGCGCCGCGTGCGCGAGGGCGCGGGGCAGCTCGCCGTCGCGGCCATGCGGCGGCTGGACGCCGACCTCGAGTGGTACCGCGCGCTGCCGGCGGAGGACCGGTCCTGGGTCAACCTCGTCGCGCAGGCCGGCATCACCGCGTTCGTCACGTGGTTCGCCGACCCGACGCGACCGCCGCACGGCGTGGGCGAGATCTTCGCCGCGGCGCCGCCGGAGCTGACGCGGTCGATCTCGCTGCAGCACACGCTGCAGCTCGTGCGGGTCGTCGTCGACGTCGTCGAGACGCACAGCGACCGGCTCGCCGCACCCGGGGCGGAGCGTGAGCTGCGCGAGGCGGTGCTGCGCTACTCGCGCGAGGTGGCCTTCTCCGCGGCCGAGGTGTACGCGCGGGCGGCGGAGGTGCGGGGCGGCTGGGACGCGCGGCTCGAGGCGCTGGTGGTCGACGCGCTCGTGCGCGGCGACGCCGACGACGCGCTGCGCTCGCGCGTCGCCGCGATCGGCTGGAGCGGGCGCGGGGCGACGATGGTGGTCGTCGGCACGACGGCCGCCCACCTCGACGAGGTGCGCGTCGCCGACCTGCGCCGGGCGACGCGCCGCGCCGCGGACGACGCGCTGGTCGGCATCCTCGGGGACCGCCTCGTCGTGTTCCTCGGCGGCGAGGGCGACCTGCGCGCCGCGGCGATGGGGCTGCTGCCGCGGTTCGGGCCCGGCCCCGTCGTCATCGGCCCGCCGGCCGCCGGGCTGGTGGAGAGCACGGCGTCGGCGCGCGCGGCGCTCGCGGGGTTGCAGGCGGCGGCGGGCTGGGACCAGGTGCCGCGGCCCGTGCTCGCGGACGACTTGCTGCCCGAGCGCGTCCTGGTCGGCGACGCCGAGGCGCGCCGCGCACTGGTCGAGCGCGCCTTCGTGCCGCTCGCCGCCAGCCAGGGGTCGCTGCTCGAGACGCTCTCGGCGTACCTGGGTGCGGGGCGGTCGCTGGAGGCCGCGGCGCGCACCCTGTACGTCCACCCGAACACGGTCCGCTACCGGCTGCGCCGCGTCGCCGACGTGACGGGGTGGGACCCCCTCGACGCCCGCGAGTCGTACGTCCTGCAGACCGCGCTCGCCGTCGGACGCCTCGACACCGCGCGCGACTGACCGTCCCGGCCGGCCCGACCCTTTGTACAGGTGCAACAAGGCTGGCACACGAGGTTGGTACGAGCCGTGACCGGGTGCCCGCCCGGCGGGACGGCACAGTGGTGCCCGTGCTCGTCGTCGCCTGCCCTGGTCAGGGCGCTCAGTCCCCCGGCATGCTCGCCGCCTGGCTCGAGGTCGACGGGTTCGCGGACGTCCTCGCGCACGCCGGCGAGGTCACGGGCGCGGACCTGACCGCCCACGGCACCACGTCGGACGCGGACACCATCCGCGACACCGCGGTCGCGCAGCCGCTCCTGGTCGCCACGGCGCTCGCGAGCCTGCGCGCGGTGCTCGACGCCCCGCTCGGCACCGACCTGGCGCAGGTCGTCCCGGGCCGCGTCGACGTGGCCGCCGGGCACTCGGTCGGCGAGCTCGCGGCCGCGGCGGTCGCGGGCGTGCTGAGCGACGACGACGCGCTCGCCCTCGTCGCCGTGCGCGGTGCCGCCATGGCCCGGGCCGCCGCGGCGACGCCCACGGGCATGAGCGCCGTGCTCGGCGGGGACCCGGACGAGGTCCTGGCACGGCTGTCCGCGCTGGGGCTCGTGCCCGCGAACGTCAACGGGGGCGGCCAGGTGGTCGCGGCGGGCACGCTGGACGCCCTGGCGGCGCTCGCCGCGGAGCCGCCGACCCGGGCGCGCGTGGTGCCGCTGCAGGTCGCCGGCGCGTTCCACACCGAGCACATGGCGCCCGCGGTCGACGAGCTGGCGGCCGCCGCCGCGCGCGTCGCACCGCGTGACCCCGCCGTGACGCTGCTCGGCAACGCGGACGGTGCCGCGGTCGCCGACGGCGCGGACGCGCTCGCGCGCGTCGTCGCGCAGGTCGCCCGCCCCGTCCGCTGGGACCTGTGCCAGAGCACGCTGCTCGACCTCGGCGTGACCGCCCTGCTCGAGGTCGCCCCCGGCGGGGTCCTCACCGGTCTCGCCCGGCGTACGCTGCCAGGGGTCGAGACCGTGGCGCTGAAGTCGCCCGCCGACCTCGACGCGGCGCGCGATCTCGTGCGCCGCCACGCCGGCGGCGCGCAGCCGTCCCCCTCGACCACGCAGGAGAGCACGTCGTGACCCGTCCGACCCTGACGCAGTCCACCGGCCCCGCCCACACCCGCATCCTCGGGATCGGCGGTGTCCGTGGCGAGCGCGTCGTGCCCAACGACGACCTGGTCGGGCCCATCGACTCCTCGGACGAGTGGATCCGCCAGCGCACCGGCATCGTCACCCGCCGCCGCGCCGGCGCCGAGACGGACGTCCTCGACCTCGCCGAGGGAGCCGCGCGGGCGGCGCTCGAGAACGCCGGCCTGACGGGTGCCGACATCGACGCGGTGATCCTGTCGACCGTCACGTACTTCCACCAGACGCCGGCCGGCGCCGCGATCGTCGCCGACCGCATCGGCGCGACCCCCGCCGCGGCGTTCGACATCTCGGCCGCCTGCGCCGGCTACTGCTACGGCATCGGCCAGGCGGACGCGCTCGTGCGCGCGGGCACGGCCCGCCACGTGCTCGTCATCGGCGCCGAGAAGATGAGCGACTTCGTCGACCCGACCGACCGCACCATCTCCTTCCTGCTCGGCGACGGCGCGGGCGCCGTCGTGGTCGGCCCCAGCGACACGCCGGGCATCGGCCCGACCGTGTGGGGCTCCGACGGCGGCCAGGCGCAGGCGATCCGGCAGACGCACTCGTGGCTCGCCACGCGCGACGAGGGCCTGGGGTGGCCCACGCTGCGCCAGGAGGGGCAGAGCGTCTTCAAGTGGGCCGTGTGGCAGATGGCGCCGGTCGCGCAGAAGGCGATGGACGCGGCGGGCGTGACCGCCGACGACATCGAGGCGTTCATCCCCCACCAGGCGAACATGCGGATCATCGACCAGATGATCAAGCAGCTGAAGCTGCCCGAGTCGGTCGTGGTCGGCCGTGACATCGCGGACACCGGCAACACGTCGGCGGCGTCGATCCCGCTGGCCACCGAGCGGCTCCTGCGCGAGGGGCAGGTGCCCTCGGGTGCGCTCGCGCTGCAGATCGGCTTCGGCGCCGGCCTCGTCTACGCCGCGCAGGTCGTCGTCCTGCCCTGAGCCCGTGCCGCGGAGCGGGGGCGCAGGACGCCCCGGGTACCGTCAGCACGTTTCGTCCGAGCACCACCCGACACGAGGAGACATCGATGGCGTACAGCGAGCAGGAGATCCTGGCCGGCCTGGCCGAGATCGTCAGCGAGGAGACGGGCCTGCCGGCCGACTCCGTCCTGCCCGAGAAGTCCTTCACCGACGACCTGGACATCGACTCGCTGTCGATGATGACGATCGTCACCCTCGCCGAGGAGAAGTTCGACGTCCGCATCCCCGACGACGAGGTCAAGAACCTCACGACGGTCGGCGACGCGGTGAGCTTCATCAACGGCGCCCAGGCGGCCTGACGGCCCCACGCACGCGCGGCGGGGCGACGCACGTCGCCCCGCCGCACCGCACACCACCCGAGGAGCACCCATGAGCACCGTCCCCGAGGTCGTCGTCACCGGCCTGGGCGCGACCACGCCGCTCGGCGGCGACGTCCCGTCCACGTGGCAGGCAGCCCTGGCGGGCGAGTCGGGTGCGCGCACCCTCGAGAACGACTGGGCCGAGCGCTACGACATCCCGGTCACCTTCGCCGCCCAGCTGCGCGTCGCACCCGACCAGGTGCTGCCGCGCCCCGAGCTCAAGCGCATGGACCCCTCCGCGCAGTACGCGGTCATCGCGACCCGCGAGGCGTGGAAGGACGCGGGCTCCCCCGAGGTCGACGGCGACCGCCTCGGCGCGGTCGTGTCGTCCGGCATCGGCGGCATCTGGACCACCCTCGACGCGTGGGACACGCTGCGTGAGAAGGGTGGCCGGCGCGTCCTGCCGATGACCGTGCCCATGCTCATGCCGAACTCCCCCGTGGCGTACGTGTCCCTCGAGCTCGGTGCCCGCGCCGGTGCGCACGCGCTCGTCTCGGCCTGCGCCTCCGGCGCCGAGGCCATCGGCTACGCGGTCGACATGATCCGCTCGGGCCGGGCCGACGTCGTCGTCGCCGGCGGCACCGAGGCGGCGATCCACCCGATGCCGGTCGCGGCCTTCGCGGCGTCCCGCACGCTCTCGACCCGCAACGACGACCCGACGGCCGCCTCGCGGCCCTACGACACGGCCCGCGACGGCTTCGTCCTCGGTGAGGGCGCCGGCATCGTCGTGCTCGAGAGCGCCGAGCACGCCCGCGCCCGCGGCGCCCGCGTGTACGCGCGCATCGCCGGCGTCGGCCTGTCCGCCGACGGCTACCACATCACGTCGCCGGAGCCGTCGGGCGACGGCCAGATCCGCGCCATGCAGGCCGCGCTGGCCGACTCGGGCGTGGCCGCGGCCGACGTGCACCACGTCAACGCGCACGCGACGTCGACCGTGGTGGGCGACCTCATCGAGGCGCGCAGCATCCGCGGCGTCCTCGGCTCCGACGCCGACCACGTCGCGCTGTCGGCGACCAAGTCGATGACCGGGCACCTGCTCGGCGGCGCCGGCGCGCTCGAGACGATCTTCGCCGTCCTGGCGCTCCACGAGCGGCAGGCCCCGCCGACGATCAACGTCGAGGACCCCGACCCCGAGCTCGTGCTCGACCTCGTGCGCGACAAGCCGCGCACGCTGCCCGACGGGCAGGTCGCGGCCATCAACAACTCGTTCGGCTTCGGCGGCCACAACGTCGCGCTGCTCGTCACGTCGGTCTGACGCCGGGCGGCCCTAGCCGCCGGTCCGGACGAACAGCTCCCCCGGCAGGTCGGGCGACCACGTCGCCCGACCGTCGGCGTGCACACGCACGAGGGGGTACGGGTACGCGGCCCGCAGCCGACCCGGGTCGGCGAAGAACAGGGCGGTGGCGAGGCCGTCGGCCAGCATCGCGTCCGGTGCCAGCGCCCAGGTCGCGACGACGTCGCGCGTCGGCAGGCCGGTGCGCGCGTCGAGGACGTGGTGCAGCCCGTCCCCCCAGGCGCGCCGGTCCACGGCGGACGCGCAGAGCGCGCCGTCGCGCAGCTCGACCACGCCCAGGACGCGCCCGGGGTCCCCCGGCACCTGCAGCCCGACGCGCAGCGGGTCGACGCCGCGGTGCACCATGTCGCCGCCGGCGCCGACGACGTACTCGTCGACGCCGGCGCGGCCGAGCTCCGCGGCGACCAGGTCCACGAGCTGCCCCTTGCCCGCGGCCCCGACGTCCAGCAGCACCGGCGTCCGCGCGGTGACGACGCAGCCCGTGAGTCCGAGCACGTCCCCGGGCGGGGCGGGCACCGGCGCGCCGCGGGTGGCGCAGGCTCAGCGCCGCGTCGTAGCCCAGCCGCTCGAGCGAGCGCCCGACGAGGGGGCTGACCGCCCCGTCCGTGAGCACGCCGAGCGCGTCGTACAGGTCCAGCAGGTCCGCCGCGTGCGGCGGGAGCACGTGGGTGCCGCCGGCACGTGCGACGCGGCTGACCACGGAGTCCGGCCGGAACCGGGACCAGACCGCCTCGTACGCCTCGACCACCTCGCGCACGCGCAGCAGCAGCCGGTCGGGCAGGGGTCGCGGCGTGAGCAGCGTCCACCGCGTCCCGGTGGCCTCGAACGTGACCTCAGCGCGCATCGGTCACGGCGGTCGCCGGGGGGCCGTCCACACGCCACCGGGCGACCGCGCCCCGCAGGGCGCGGGCGGGCCGCCGCGGCACCCGCCCGGCGTGGCGCGTACGGCTGCGACGCAGCGCGTGCGCCGGCCGCCGGTCGTAGCCGGTGAAGGCGTCGGTCCGCACGCGGCGCACCCCGGCGGCGGCGAGGAGCCGGCGCGCCCGGTGCACGAGGTCGGGCGCCCCGGAGACGTAGGCGTGGCGGCGGGGCAGGTCCGAGGTCGCCGCCGCGAGCGCCGCGGCGGTCAGTCGCGAGCCGGCGTACCACCGCCACCCGTCCGGCAGGCCGACGACCGGCACGGGCGACACGACGAGGACGCGCGCCCCGGTCGCGGCGATCCGGGTCGCGTAGGGCGGCAGGACACCGCGTCCCGCGACGACGACCAGCACGACGTCCCGGTCGCCGGCGTCGTCCAGGTGCGCGACGAAGGGCGTGATGCCGACGCCACCGGCGACCAGCAGCAACGGCACCCGTCGGTCGCGCGGCAGCAGGAAGTCCCCGCCGACGGCCGTGGCCCGCACGGTCGCCCCGACCGGCGCCGCCGCGAGCGCCGCCTTGAACGCGCTCGGCCGCGCCGGCAGCGCGAACGCGACCGCCAGCAGACCGTCGCCCGCCGGGACGATCGACAGGGTGCGGCGGCGCCCGCGGCCGTCGGGCCGCAGCTGCCCGACGTCCAGCTCGACCCACTGGCCGGGCCGCCACGGCAGCGGCCGCGCCGGGCGCAGGACCACCTCGTGCGTCCCCGGTGCGGGGGCGCCGTGCCGCACCACCTCCAGGCGCACCGCCCGCGGACGCGTGACGACGGCGGTGACGACGTTGCCGAGGACGATCGCGAGCTCGGGCGACGTCGAGAGCGGGCCCGCGGCGAAGGGCACGCCGGCGGCCGCGCCGACGCGGACGGCGACTGCGACCCGCTGGTGGCGCCGCGGCGCCTGCGTCAGCGGCTCGACGACCATGAAGCACGCGGCGAGCACCACCGGGTGCGACAGCAGCACGGTCGCCAGGGCGTCCCCGGGAGCGACGCCGGACGCCACCAGCCGCGGGACGACGAGGACGACGTACGTGCCGACGGCAGCCAGCGCGACGGCCTCCGCCCGGCACCGGCGCACGACGGCCAGTCCGGCCGGCACGACCACCGGCGCCATGAGCGGCGTCGCGGCCCACCACACCGGTCCGGGCCCGCCGAGCGCCGCGGAGGCGAGGCCGAGGACGAGCGCACCCGCCGCCGCGGGGTTCGCCACGTGCCGTCCGCCGTACCGGACGAGCACCTTGGTCAGACCGGCGGCCGCACCGGCGAGCCCCGCCGAGGCGAGCCCGGCCGGGGACGCGTCGGGCCACAGCAGCAGCCCGAGCAGGAGCGCGGTGAGGACGGACGACTCCACGTGCGGTCGGACGCCGCCCAGCGCGTGCCCGAGCAGGCTCGTGAGGAGCACGGCCCCGAGGCACACGGCCACGGTCGCGACGAGGGCCACCGGGTCGACGTCGAGGACGCCCAGCGCACCCAGCCCGGCCGCCCACGCGTGCACCGCCAGCAGCGCGACCGTGGTCACGCGGTACATCGAGGCGGCGCCGAGCAGCCGGTCCACCGGTCCCACGGGGACCTCAGCGACCGGCGGCGGCCAGCGCCGCCTGCGCGACCGCCTGCATGAAGCCGGCTCCGGTGCCGGAGGAGCCGGCCAGACGGTCCACGTGCACCTCGTCGACCGGGAGGCCCACGACCTCGCCGGCGACGGCGTCGGCGAACCGCTCCTGGAAGCGCCGGGACGTCGCGTTGGTCGCCGCGGGCAGGACGTCGAGACGGACGACGGTGCCCTGCCGGAACGTCGCGCGGACGTCGAGCTCCTGCGGACCACCCGGGGACTCGTACGTCCCGGTGCCGGTCCAGGTGCCGTCCCGCACGTCCGACGCCGGCACGGGCGGCGGCCCGGCGGCGGGCGGGGCGCAGGCGGCGACCGCCAGCACCGCGCCCACGCCGCAGACCGCCCGGCGCAGACGGTCGGGCAGCGGGTGCGCGGGGGCCGGGTGTGCAGGGGCCGGGTGTGCAGGGGCCGGGTGTGCGGGAGCCGGAGGGCGCTCACCGCGCGCTGCCGTCATCGCCCGCCTCCCACGTCCAACTGGGCGACCGTCCGACCGGCCTCCGGCTCCGGAACGTAGCGGGCGCGGCGGCAGGCACGGGACGGTCCGCGGATCGCCCTAAACGGTTAGCAGGCGTGGCGACGGGCAGGTGCACCCGAACGGGTCACCCGCCGCGCCGGGGGGTCAGCCGACGCGGTGCAGCCACCGCACCGGCGCGCCCGCCCCCGCGTACCGGAACGGCTCGAGCTCGTCGTCCCAGGCCTGGCCGAGCGCCAGGTCGAGCTCCGCGCGCATGCGGGCCGGGTCGCCCGCGTGCTCCAGCGCCGCACGGACGCGGTCCTCGGGCACGACGATGTTGCCGTGCACGTCCGTGGCGGCGTGGAAGATCCCGAGCTCGGGCGTGTGGCTCCACCGGGAGCCGTCGACGCCGTGGCTGGGCTCCTCCGTCACCTCGTAGCGCAGGTGGGCCCACCCGCGCAGCGCGGACGCCAGGCGCGCACCGGTGCCGGGCGTGCCCTGCCACGAGTGCTCGGCACGGTAGAACCCGGGCCCCGCGGGCTGCGGGGTCCAGTCGAAGCTGACACGACCGCCCAGCGCGTTGCCGACCGCCCACTCGACGTGGGGGCACAGCGCGCGCGGTGCGGAGTGCACGAAAAGGACACCGCGGGTGATGGCACCGGCCATGTGGTCCTCCTGATGGGCTCGAGGGTCGCCTTCCCCAACGACCTCGTCCCCGTACCGGCAGGACTCATGACGCACGCGGCGTGCTGTGCACAGGATGCCTCACGACACGCCCGCGGTCCAGGCGGAACCCCCGGACGCCACACGGCGCGACCGGCGGCGCCCCGCCCGGGTCGGCGGGCGGACGCTCAGAGCTGCTCGCGGATCGCGCGCATCGCCTTCTTGCGGACGGAGCGCTCGAGGCGGTCCAGGTAGAGCATGCCGTCGAGGTGGTCGACCTCGTGCTGCAGGCAGCGCGCCATCAGCTCGGTGCCCTCGACGACGACCTCCTTGCCGTCCAGGTCCGTGCCCACGACCCGCGCGTACCAGGCGCGGTGGGTCGGGAACCACAGACCCGGCACCGAGAGGCAGCCCTCGTCGCCGTCCTGGTACTCGTCCTCGGACAGCTCGACGATCCGCGGGTTCAGCACGTAGCCGATCTCGTCGTCGATGTTCCACGAGAACGCGCGCAGCGAGACGCCGATCTGGTTGGCGGCGAGGCCCGCGCGCCCGTCCATGTCCACGGTCTCGAGCAGGTCGTCGACCAGCGAGCGCACGCGGTCGTCGATGGTCGTGATGGGCTCGCACGGGGTGCGCAGCACGGGGTCGCCGACGGTGCGGATCTCACGCAGGGCCATGGTCCGATCCTTTCACGTCGACGCCGGTGCGGGCGCCGTGCCGGCCCTCGACGGCCCGCGCGACGACGCTCCCCCGTACGCACGACGACGCCGGTGGTGACCGTGTCACCACCGGCGTCGTCGGTGTCGTGCGGCGCCGCCCCCCGGACGGCGCGGGCTCACTCGCCTGCGCGCTGCTGCGGGACGCCCGTCAGGAGCTGACGGACCTCGGCCTCGTGGAAGCGACGGTGGCCGCCGAGCGTGCGGACCGCCGAGAGCTTGCCGGCCTGGGCCCAGCGGGTGACGGTCTTGGGGTCGACGCGGAAGAGGACCGCGACCTCACCCGGGGTGAGGAGGGTGCCCTGCGAGAGGGGGGCGTCGGTCGTGTGCGTCTGGACGGCCATGACAGGCTCCTTCGTCGTTCGGTAGCTCGGCTGGCCCCGTGGGCCCCGTGGCTTTGCGTCCCCGCCTTGCGGCGGGTTTGCCGTTGTCGCTGACGTGGAAGAGCATGCCGGAAACTGGACATCCGTGCAAGAACCACCGGCGGTCGGACATCTGCCCGGTGCGGGTGAAATGTCACAGGCGGCCGAAGCGGGCCCTGACCAGGCTGTACGCCCCGTAGGCGACGAACCCGAGGGCCACGAGGGCCAGCAGGAGCGGCCCCGCGGGAGCGTCGCGCAGGGCCCGCAGGGCACCGTCGAGACCCGTCGCCTCGGCGGGGTCGGCGCGGACCGCGGCGACGACGAACAGCACCCCGACGACCGCGAGGGCCACGCCCTTGCCCGTGTAGCCGACGACGCCCGCCGCCCGCACCGCGCGGCCGGCGCGACCGCCGGGCAGGCTCCGCAGGTCCTCGAGGAAGCGCTGCCGCACGCCCTTGTGGACGTGGTAGGCCGCGACGGCCAGGACGCCCACCCCGACCGCCCCGACGAGCAGCCGGCCAGCCGGCGCCTGCATGAGCCGCGCCGTGACGTCCGACGTCTGCCCGCCGGACCCGCCCGCACCGCCGCCCCGCGCGAACGTGAGCGCCGTCGCCGCGAGCACGAGGTAGACGACAGCCTTGCCGGCCGCCTTCGCGCGGTCGCCGGCGTCGCCGACCGCGCCGCTGAGCGCGGCGGCCCCCTGCCAGGCGCCGAGGGCGGCGAGCGCGACGACGGCGCACCACAGCGCCGCGGCGCCGAACGGGCTCGAGGCGACCTGCGCGAACGCGCCGGACTGGTCGGCGCTGCCCCCGCCCCCGCCGACGGCGAGCTGCGCGGCGAGCACCCCGATCAGGACGTGCAGGACGCCGCTCACGGCGTACCCGGCGCGCGCACCGGCCTCCCAGACGCTCCCGGACCTCGCGGCGACCGTGCTCATGACACCTCCTCGACGCGGGCTCCCCCGACCTCCGGCGGCTGCGCCGGTGCCCGTGCGCATCGTGGCAGCGGGCGCGCTGCGCGGCGACCGGAGGACGACGGGCCGCCGCCGGCGCGTCAGCCGCGCGACGGCCCGGACGGGCGCCGACGACGCAGGCCGCTGGGCGGACGCGGCAGGCCGCCGTACCGCGACACGGCCACGACCGCGAGCGCCAGCGCGGCGAGGCCGAGCACCTGGACGCCCGTCCCCGGCACCTGCTCCGCGGACTCCCCCACCGCCTGCGACCACAGCGCGAGGTCGACCGCGGCGTGCAGCACCACGGGCAGCGCGAGGCCCCCGCCGACCCGGCGAGCGGCGTAGAGCAGGACGCCCGTCGCCGCGCCCACCACCGCACGCGTCGCGGGCGTCCCCGGGCCGGTCAGCACCTCGACCGCCCCGGAGAGGAGCACCGTGCCGAGCGCCGCCGCCGGCTCCGGCCAGCGTTCGCGCAGGGCCACGAGGGCGACGCCGCGCAGCACGACCTCCGTGTCGAGCGCCGCGAGCGCGCACGCGACGACGAGCGCCGCGGCCACACCGGCCGGGGCGCTCGCGAGGGCCGGCACGTCGGTCGTCGCCGCCGCGCCCGCCAGCACGAGCACCGGCACCGCCCACCACGCCGGGTGCACGTCCCGCGGCTCGCGCCACACGTCCCGCCACCGCCCCCACAGGGCGGTGGCGACCAGGACCGCCACCAGGCCGGCGAGGTGCGGGGCGATGAGGTCGGCCCGCACCGTCGGCACGTCGCGCAGCCCCGGCGTGGTCCGGATGACGCCCATGTAGATCCCGACGAGCCCCGAGACCAGGAGCCAGCCGGCGAGCACCACGCCCAGCACCGCCCAGGGCAGCGGTCGCCGTCCGCCCCGGTCCGCACCCGCCATGGTGCGAGTCTCGCCGCAGCACCGGCCCGGCGCGCGGCGTCGCTACGCTGCTCGTACCGGGCCAGTAGCTCAGCCGGTCAGAGCAGCGGACTCATAATCCGTCGGTCGTGGGTTCAAGCCCCACCTGGCCCACCGTCCCGCCGCACCCCGAACGTCCCGCCGACCCGCCCGTCGTGCTGGGTACGGTGGTCGTGTGGCCCTGTTCTCCCGTCGACGTCGCCTGCCCGATCCCGTGCGCAGGCGCCTGGACCTGACCTCGGGCGACGCGGTGCTCGCCGCCGCACCGCTCGAGGGTGACCGGTGGGCGGTCGTCAGCCGGCGCGCCCTGCACCTCGTCGACCCGGACGACGACGCCCCGGTCGCGCGCACCCCCTGGTCGGCGGTGGACCGCGGCACGCTGGACGCCGAGGCGCGGGCGCTCACCGTGCACTGGATCAGCGGGGCCGCCACCACCCTGACGCTCGCGGACGACGCCGCCGGGCGCGACCTCGCGCAGACGTTCCGCGAGCGCGTCCAGCAGTCGGTCGTGCACGTCGAGCACGTCGCGCTGCCGGGCGGCGGTCACGTGCGCGTCGCGCTGCGGCGCGACGAGGCGGGCGAGCTGTTCACGCAGACCATCGGCGACGGTCGCGTGGACCTCTCCGACCCCGCTGCGGCACGGGCCGTGGCGGACGCCGAGGCCCGGGTCCGGTCGGAGGTCGGCCTCGCTCCCTGACCGGGCCCGCGACGGCGGCGCACGTCACGTCCCGGTCGTCGCCGGCGTGGCACGCGAGGGCTCCGACGGCTGCTAGAGTCTCTTCCCGCACGATCCCTCGTAGCTCAATTGGCAGAGCATCCGACTGTTAATCGGACGGTTACTGGTTCGAGTCCAGTCGAGGGAGCAGGGACGAAGGCCCCCGCCCGCGTCAGCCGGTCGGGGGCCTTCGCTGTTCGTGCGGCTGCCGCCGCCTAGGGTGGCCCCGACCGGTCGGCGAGGACGCCCCGCGGGTGCTCGCGCCGACGCCGTCACCGACGGCGCACCACCCGAGGCGGACCCGTCCGCCCCGATCGCGGAAGAGGCCCCGTGCACGAGACACCCGACCGCTTCACCCTGCTGCGACGCGACGGCGTCGCGCTGGTCGTCCAGCACCTGCCGACCGGTCTGCCGACGGTCCTGCACTGGGGTCCCGACCCGGGAGCCGTCGGCCCCGAGGACCTGGGGGCGCTGGCCCTGGCCGCGTCGCGGCAGACCCCGCCGGGCACCCTCGACGCGGCGTGGCAGCTCAGCCTGCTGCCCGTGGAGTCCGACGGCTGGGCGGGTCGTCCGGGCCTGCTGCTGCGGCGCGGCACCGTCCCGGTGCTCCCGCGGTGGACCGTGACGGGGGTCGACGAGGCGGAGCACGCCGTGCGCGTCACGGCCGAGGACCCGGTGGCGGGCCTGCGGCTGGAGAGCGCCCTCGCGCTGACCGCCGGCGGCGTGGCGACCGTCGACCACACGGTCACGGCCACGGGCGACGCGGAGGTCGAGGTCGTCCAGGTGGAGGCGACCCTGCCCGTGCCGCGCACCGCCGACCACCTGACGACGTTCTCCGGCCGCTGGACGCGCGAGAAGGCGCCGCTGACCGTGCCGATGCCGCGCGGTGCGACGACCCGGCAGACCCGCCGCGGCCGGTCCGGCCACGACTCGCCGCACGTGACGATCGCGTCGACGGGCGTGCCACGGGACCGGGCGGGCGAGGTCTGGGCGGTGCACCTCGGCTGGAGCGCCGACGTCACGCACCGGGTCGACCGGATGACGGACGAGGTGACGCTCCTGGGCGCGGGCGAGCTCCTGCGCGCCGGCGAGGTGCGCCTGGCACCGGGCGAGTCCTACGCGGCGCCCACCACGTACTTCGCGTGGAGCGACGCCGGGCTGGACGGGCTCTCCGCGCGGTTCCACACGATGCTGCGCGCCCGGCCGCAGCACCCGGCGGGGCCCCGCCCGCTCGTGCTCAACACGTGGGAGGCGGTCTACTTCGACCACGACCCGCAGACCCTGCTCCGGCTCGCGGAGCGCGCCGCCGAGGTGGGGGTCGAGCGGTTCGTCCTCGACGACGGCTGGTTCCTCGGACGCCGCGACGACCGGCGCGGCCTGGGCGACTGGTTCGTCGACCGGACGGTCTGGCCGGACGGGCTCGAGCCGCTGGCCCGGCGGGTGCACGAGCTGGGCATGCAGTTCGGCCTGTGGTTCGAGCCGGAGATGGTCAACCTCGACTCCGACCTGGCGCGCGCGCACCCCGAGTGGCTGCTGCACGCACCCGACCGCGTCGAGGAGCCCGCCGGGATCTCCTGGCGCCAGCAGCACGTCCTCGACCTGGCCGAGCCCGCCGCGTACGAGTACGTCCACCGGTGCATCGGCACGCTCGTCACCGAGCTGGGGATCGACTTCATCAAGTGGGACCACAACCGGGACCTCGTCGACGCCACGCACCGCGGCCGCCCCGGCACACACGAGCAGACCCGCGCCGCCTACCGGCTCATCGCCCAGCTCAAGCGTGAGCACCCCGGCCTGGAGATCGAGTCCTGCTCCAGCGGCGGCGCCCGCACCGACCTCGGCATCCTGGCCGTCACCGACCGCGTGTGGGCGTCGGACTCCAACGACGCCGTCGAGCGCCAGGACATCCAGCGGTGGACCCAGCTGCTGCTGCCGCCCGAGCTCGTCGGCGGGCACGTCGGCCCGACCGAGTCCCACAGCTCCGGCCGGACGCTCGACCTGTCCTTCCGGGCCGCGACCAGCCTCATGGGCTCCGCCGGCTTCGAGTGGGACCTGCTGTCCTGCACCGACGAGGAGCTCCAGGTCGTGCGCGCGTTCGCCGCGCTGTACAAGGAGCTCCGGCACGTCCTGCACACCGGCACGGCCGTCCACGCCGACGTCGTCGACCCCGCGCTGCGCGTCGTCGGCGCCGTCCTGCCGGACCGGTCCGAGGGCGTCTGGACGGTCGCCACGGTCGCCAGCCTGGAGGAGGCGCTCCCCGAGCGCGTCCGGCTCCACGGGCTCGACCCCGACCGCCGCTACCGGGTGCGGGTCCGCAGCGAGCTGGGCCTCCCCCGCCACGGCTGGATCACCCCGGGCTGGGTCAGCGCCGGCGAGGTGACGCTGCCCGGCGCCCTGCTGGCGTCCGCCGGCCTCCAGATCCCCACCCTGTGGCCCGCGCAGGCGCTCGTGCTGCACGCGACGGCCGTGTAGGAGCGGAGCCCCGTGGCCTGCGTCCCCCAGGGGCGCGGGCCGCAGGGTGCGGTGCCCGGCCCCGGGGCGCAGGGCTCGCGGCGTGCCGGCACGTCAGGGGACCCGCGGCGACCGACCCGCGACGACGACGGCGCACCCGACGAGCGCGGTCGCCGTCGCCGTGAGCGCCGCGGCGACGAAGGCAGCGGCGAACCCGTCGGCCGTCGCGACCGCGGCCTCGTCTCCCGCGGACGCCGCCGCGACGGCGGCGAAGGCGGCGACACCGAGGGACGCCCCGACCTGGGTCGCCGCGCTCGCCAGACCGGACGCGACGCCCGCCCGCCCCGCCGGCACCGCGTGGGCGATCACCATGGTCGTCGGCGTGAAGCTCAGCGCGACGCCCGTGGCCACGAGGAGGAGCCCGGGCAGGACGTCGGACCCGTACGCGGCGGGCGACGGGGCGGCGGCGATCCAGACCTGCCCGCCGGCGAGGACGACGAGCCCGAGCACCATCGTCCGCTCCGGCCCGATCCGGCGCAGCACCCGTGGCAGCACGAGGACCGAGACCACGAACCCGGTCAGGGACGTCGGGACCATCGCCAGGCCGGCGGCCCCCGGCGCCAGGAGGAGCGCCTGCTGCAGGTAGAGGGCGACGAGGACGAACGTCGACGCGCGTGCCGCCCCGCCGAGGACGGCCAGCACGGTGCCCGCCCGCAGCCGCCACGAGGCGACGAGGTCCGGCGGCACGAGCGGGTCCGCCGCTGCCCGCTCGACGGCGGCGAACACCGCCAGGAGCAGGCCGGCGGCGCCGGCACCCGTGGCCGTCCGCCACGACAGCCAGCCGTGCTCGGGGACGGCGAGCGCCGTGTGGACGAGCGCGACGACGGCGCCGGTGACGGTGGCCGCACCCAGCACGTCGAACCGTCGCCCGCCCACGCCGGCGCCGGCGTCCAGCACCCGGGGCGCGAGCAGCAGGGCCGAAGCCGAGACCGGCACGGTGACGAGGAAGACCCACGGCCAGCCGAGCGCACCGGTGAGGGCGCCTCCGAGGAGCACCCCGGAGGCGCCGCCCAGCGTGGACGCGGCACCCCAGGCGCTCATCGCCCGCGCCCGGCTCACCCCGGGGAACATCACGAGCAGCAACGACATCGCCGCCGGGCTGAGCAGGGCCGCCCCCACGCCCTGGACGGCCCGGGCGGCGACGAGGAGCCCCGCCGTGCTCGCCGCTGCCGCCGCGAGCGTGCCGGTCAGGAAGACGGCCGAGCCGAGGACGAACGCCCGTCGCCGTCCGACGACGTCCGCGGCCCGCCCCCCGACGAGCAGCAGGCCGCCGAACGCGAGCAGGTAGGCGTTGACCACCCACGAGGCGCCCGCCGGTCCCAGCGCCAGGTCCCGCTGGACGGACGGCAGCGCGACGTTGACGACGGACGTGTCGAGCATGACGACGAACTGCGCGGACACCAGGAGCGCCAGCGCGAGACGCCCGCGCGGGACGGCGGCGGCGAGCTCGTCCGCGGCCCCGCCGGTGCCGGCCCGCCCGGGCGCGGTGGTCGTCATCGTCCCGCCTCCGCGTCGGCGATCACCCGGCGGTAGGCGGTCGGCGTCCACGCCGCCACGACCTTGTCGCGCAGCGTCGCGCCGAGGCGGCGGTAGAAGCGCTGCGCGCCGTGGTTGCCCGGCTCGACGCCCCAGACGACGGTGAGGCCCGCGACGTCGGCCACGCGGGCCGTCGCGGCGAGCAGGCGGCGCCCCACGCCCTGGTCGCGCGCACCGGGGCGCACGTACACGTCGTCCACCGCGAGCACGTCGCCGCCGCTCCACAGGTGCAGCCGGCGGACGGCGGACGCGTAGCCGAGCACCTGCCCGTCGGCCTCGGCCAGCGTGACGAGGACGTCGCCGCGCCCGAGCAGGCGCGCCCACACGTCGGGGGTCACCGTCACGTGGGTGGAGTCGCCCTCGTGCGCGGCGATCTCGAGGACCAGGGTGTGGACGGTCCGGGCGTCCGCGGGCGTGGCGCGGCGCACGGTCACGGTGCCCGCGCCCGGGCGGAGCTGCTGCGGTGCTGAGGTCACGGTCGTCTCCTGAGGTGCTGTTCGAGGACATGGAGGGAGTCGGGGTCGACGGTCCCGCGGGCGGGCGGCGTGGGGCACCGGTGGAAGCACCGGGATCGCCCGGAGCGCCCGCCCGCGGTCCCGGTCAGTCGGCGGCCAGCGCCGTGAGCACGTCGGTGCGGGCCGCGCGTCGCGCCGGCGCGAGCCCGGCCACGACCCCCACCACGCCGGCGGCGAGCACGACGGCCGCGAGCCGGCCGACGGGGAGCGACACGGCCAGGGGCGCCTCGCGGCCGAGCACCGCGCTCACGGTGAGCGCACCCAGCGCCACGCCGAGGCCGAGCCCCAGGACGGTCGCGAGGGCGGCGACGAGCAGGGCCTCGGCGCGGAACATCCGACCGACCTGCCCCGAGGTCGTGCCCACCGCGCGCAGCAGCCCGATCTCGCGGACGCGCTCGGCCACGGACAGCGCGAGCGTGCTCGTGACGCCGAGCAGTGCGAGCACGACGACGAGCCCGAGCAGGACGCCGACCAGGCCGAGGACCTCGTCCACCGCCGCTCCCCTCGCCTGCGCGGCGGCGGCCTGGTCGCGCACCGCGGCGGTCGGGTGGTCCGCGAGCGCGGCCCGGACGGACGCGCGCGCCTCGTCGGCGCTCACGCCGCCGGCCGTGCGCACGAGGACGCTCGCGTCCAGGTCCTCGGCGAAGTGCCGCGCGTAGGTGTCGAGCGACACGATCCAGGCGGTCGACAGCGCCTGCGCGTCGAGGGAGTCGACGACGCCGACCACCTCGAGCTCCTGCACGCCCGCGTGCGACAGGGTCAGCCGGACGACGTCACCGACGTGCAGGTCCCGCTCGGTCGACAGGGACTCGGCGACGAGGACCCCGCCCCCGGCGAGCGCCTCGACGGACCCCTCGACCATGTCGAGCTCGGCGACCGCCGGCAGCGTCGCCGGGTCCACCGCCGCCAGGGCCGTCGTCGTCCCGCCGTCGAGGACGTGCCCGTACCGCACGCGGGACGCGACCTCGACCTGCGGCACCGACCGCAGCCGGTCGGCCACGGCGGGCGACAGCCCGCCGAGCATCTCGCCGCGCGCGCTCTCGACCACCAGGTCCGCGGTGATCGTCTCGCGGTAGGCACCCGACAGGCCGTCCCGGAGCGACGTGGCGACGACGGACGTGAAGCCGACGAGCGCGAGCCCGAGGGCGAGCGCGATCGCGGTCGACGTGGTGCGGCGGGGAGCACGCGCCGCCGCCTCCCGCGCGAGCTGTCCGGGCACACCGGCGCGTGCCAGCGGCGCCCCGAGCGCCCGCGTGAGGGCGGGGGTGACGACCGCGGCGTTGAGCACGACGCCGACCACGGTCGCGATCGCCGCCGGCGCGAGGAGCGCGGCCGGTGCCCCGGCTGCGACGGCGGCGAGGCCCACGACCCCGGCGACGAGCGGGACGGCCCGGGCTGTCGCGCGTCCGCGTCGCGGGCCGGGCCCGCCGACGACGTCGACGGAGGCGCGGATCGCCTCGACCGGTGCCACGCGCGCGGCGCTGCGGGCGGCGCCCACCGCCGCGAGGGCGGTGACCCCGACCCCGACGAGCACCGCGAGCAGGACCGCGGCCGGGGTCGTGCCCAACCTGCCCTCGGGCAGGTCGCTGCCGGCCGCCCGCGCGAGCACCCGCAGGCCCTCGGCGGTGACCAGGCCGAGCGCCGTGCCCAGGACGGACCCGACCGCGCCCACGACCACCGCCTCGGCGAGCACGGCGCGGGTGACCTGCCCCGAGGTGGCGCCCGCGGCGCGCAGGAGCGCGATCTCCCGGCGGCGCTGACCGATCACGATGGTGAACGTGTTCGCCACGAGGACGGCGCCGACGAGCAGGACGGCACCCGACAGCGCGGCGAGGACCAGGCGCAGGGACCCGAGCTGCTCGCCGGCAGCGGCGGCGGACGCCTCGGCCGTGTCCTGTCCCGAGGCCACGGCGTAGTCGGCGCCGAGCCGGGTGCGCAGCGCGGCGACGGCGTCGGCGACCGGTGTCCCCGTGGTCGTCCGCACCCGGAGCTCCGTGAACCCCTCGCCGGTCCCGAGCAGCCGCTGGGCGTCCGCCAGCGGCACGAGGACGACGGTGGCGCCCGGCAGGCCGTCGCCGTCGGCGAACCCGACGAGCCCGACGACGCGCACGGTGCTGCGCCCGTCGGTGAGCAGGTCGACCCTGTCCCCCACGGCGACGCCCGCGGCACGGGCGGTCGCCACGTCGACGACGGCCTCGCCGCTGCGGGTCGGGGCGCGCCCCTCGCGCAGCACGAAGGCGCCGAACGGCGCGGGCGCGAACGAGGACAGGACCGAGGCGCCGGTGGGGACGACAGCGCGGCCGTCGACCTCGAGCAGCCCGGAGCCCTCGACGACCGGCAGGACGCGAGCCACGCCGGGCGCCGCGGCGACCTCGTCGACGAGCGCGGCCGGCAGCGGTTCCCGGTCCACCTCGACGCCCATCGCCGAGTCGAACGCCGCGGCAGCGCGGACCGTCACGTCCACGCCGGCGGCGGCCGTGCGGAACTGCGCGTCGAGGAGCCGCTGGGACGCGCCGGTCAGCGCGGTGCCGCCGGCGACGACGGCGACCGCGAGCGCCACGGCCAGCACCGTGAGCCGGAGCCGGCCGGCGTGCGCCCGGACGTTGCGCAGCGTCAGGTGCCACATGGCGATCAGCCCTCCGCCCGCGGCGCGCGCCGCTCGAGGCCGGCCATCGCGGCCACGACCGCGGGGACCGTCGGCTCGGCGAGGTCACCGACGACGCGGCCGTCGACGAGGAGCACCACCCGGTCCGCGTACGTCGCCGCCGCCGGGTCGTGCGTCACCATGACGACCGTCTGTCCGAGCTCGTGCGCGGCACGACGCAGGAACGCCAGGAGCGCCTGCCCGTGGTGGGAGTCGAGGTTGCCGGTCGGCTCGTCGGCGAGGACGAGGTCGGGCCGCGTGACCAGCGCGCGGGCGACGGCGACCCGCTGCTGCTGCCCGCCGGACAGCTCGTGCGGCCGGTGGCCGAGCCGGTCGCGCAGGTCGAGGGTCCCGACGAGCTCGTCCAGCCACGCCGGCTCGGCCTGCCGCCGGGCCAGGCGCAGCGGCAGCGTGATGTTCTCCAGGGCGGTGAGCGACGGCACGAGGTTGAAGCTCTGGAACACGAAGCCGACGCGCTCGCGGCGCAGCACGGTCCGCTGCCGCTCGCTGAGGGTGGTGAGCTCGACGTCGCCGAGCCGCACCGACCCGGCGTCGACCGTGTCGAGGCCTGCGAGCGCGTGCATGAGCGTCGACTTGCCGGAGCCGGACGGCCCCATGACGGCGGTGAGGCGGCCCGCGCCGACCTCCAGGTCGGCGCCCGCGAGCGCGTGCACCGCGGTCGGTCCGGTCCCGTAGGTCTTCACCACCCCGCGGGCGACGGCGGCCGGAGGGGTCGGGCGGGCGGCGTGCGCCGGCGGGCGGGTGACGGTCGTGGTGGACATGGGTGAGCCTCCTGAGGGGTCAGCGGAGCCGGTCGACGGCGTGACCGGTGCGGGCGACGGCGGCGTCGACGTCGGTGCGGTCCACGGGGTGGTCCGCGAGGACGGTGAGGGTGTGGGCCCCGTGGTCGACGGTCACCGAGCGGATGCCGGGGACCTGGCGGACGGACACCTGCACGGCGTCCAGGCAGTGGCCGCAGGCGACGTCGGCGACGCGCACGGTCGCCGCGCCCACGAAGGTGCGGGGGGTGGAGGGCAGCACGGGGGTCTCCTCGGGGGCCGACGTTCCGACACGGCGAGCCTCGCCGCGGCGGCACCGGGGTCGCGCCGGTGAAACCACCGGGATCGCCCGTGCGGCCGCCGAGGACGGGCACGACGACGGCTAGGCTCACCGGCCGTGATCGCCGGACGGGACGCGGAGCGCTCCGCGCTGCGCGCGGTGCTCGACGCCGCCCGAGCGGGTCGTGGGGGCGCCCTGCTGGTCTCCGGCGAACCCGGGGCCGGCAAGTCGGCCCTGCTCGCGGACGCGGTCGACGGGGTCGACGGGGTGCGTGTCCTGCGGGTGCAGGGCGTGGAGTCGGAGGCGCCGCTGGCGTTCGCCGCCCTGCACCGGCTCCTGCGTCCCCTGCACGTGGGGCTCTCCACGCTGCCGCCCCGGCAGGAGCGCGCCCTGCGTGCGGCGCTGGGCGAGGCCGACGCGGACGACGGCGCGCCCGCGGACCGCTTCCTCGTCTACCTCGCGCTGCTCACCCTGCTGTCCGACGCGGCGGCGCACGAGCCCACGGTCGTCGTGGTCGACGACGCCCACTGGCTCGACGAGGCGTCGCGCGAGGCGGTGCTCTTCGTCGCCCGCCGCGTCGAGGGCGAGCACCTCGCCGTGCTGCTCGCCGCCCGGGACGGCACCCTGCCCGGCGCCGGCCTGCCGGTGCTGGAGCTGCCCGCTCTCGACGCCCCGGCCGTGCGCACGCTGCTCGAGGCGTCGTCGGGCCTCGACGTGCCGAGCGTCGTGGCCGAGCGTCTGCGTGCGCGCACCGGGGGGAACGCGCTCGCGCTCGTGGAGCTCGCCGACGCCCTCGACCGGGAGACGCTCGCCGGGCGTGCGCCGCTGCCGACCGAGCTGCCGCTGACGGACGGGGTGCAGAGCACGTTCCTGCGGCGCTACGAGAGGCTGGCACCGGCCGCCCGGTCGGTCGTCCTGCTCGTCGCGAGCGACGACTCCGGCGACGTGGACGTGGTGCGTGCCGCCGCGAGGTCGCTCGGCGCCGACGACAGCGCCTTCGACGCGGCGCGGCAGTCAGGTCTGCTGGCGCTCAGCGGCGCGCACGTGGACCTGCGTCACCCGCTGGTGCGGTCGGCCGTGTACGGGCGGGCCGCGCCGGACGAGCGACGTCGTGCGCACGCCGCGCTCGCCGACGCGCTCGCCCGACCCCAGGACGCGGACCGTCGCGCGTGGCACCGGGCAGCGGCCGCCGAGGGGCCGGACGAGGACGTCGTCGTCGCCCTCGAGGGTGCCGCCCGGCGGTCGGCGGCGGCGGGGGGCCACGAGGCGGCGTCGGCCGCCTGGGAGCGCGCGGCGGAGCTGTCCGTCGACGCCGACGCCCACGCGCGTCGCCTCCAGGCGGCCGCGGCGGCGGCGTGGACCGCCGGGCGGCTCGATCGTGCGGGCGCCCTCGCGGACGCCGCCCTGCTCACCGTCGAGGACCCGCTCGTGCGGGCGGACGCGGCGCTGCTGCGTGCGCGTGTGGAGTGGAACACCGGCTCCGTGCAGGTCGCCCACCGCCGTCTTCTGGAGTCGGCGCGGGCCGTGGCGGGCCACGACGCCGCCCGTGCCCGTGAGGCGGCGATGTTCGCCGCGTCCCTCGAGGCGACGTCCCACCTCGACGCGGAGGTCGACGTCCGCGCGTTCGTGGGCGCGCCCGAGTCGGCGGACGAGCGGTGCGTCGCGGACCTGCTGGCCGCCTACGTGGCGATCGCCCGCCACGACTGGGCGGAGGCGGTCGCGGCGGTCCGGCGCGCGGCCGCTGTCGGCGGCACGGCCCGGCTCGGCCTGGAGGGCCTCCTGCCGAACCTCGCGCTCGTGGCCCTGCACGTGGGTCTCGACGACGTCGCGCTGCAGCTGCACGAACGGCTCCTGGCGGAGGCGCGGGACGCGGGTGCGCTGCCCCTCGTCGTCTACGCCCTGACCCGTCGGGGCGCGGTCGACGTGGCCACCGGGCGCTGGGACGTGCTCGCCGCCGGGGCGCGGGAGGCGCTGCACCTCGCGGAGGCGACGGGTCGACCCGCGCTCACGGCGATGCCGCTGGCCTGGCTCGCGCTCGCCGCGGCGCTGCGGGGCGACGAGGACGCGCCCGCGCGGCTGACCGCGCTCGAGCGCGCGCTGGCGACCGGCCCGCTGGGCACGACGGAGGCCTCCGTCCGGGGTCAGCTCGTCTGGGCCCGAGCCGTGCTGGCCGGGTCGCCCGCGTCCGCGCTGCACCACTACGCGCAGATGAGCCACGGGTTTGCGGAGCGCCTGGTCGTCCTCGACCGCGTGGAGAGCGCGGTGCGGGCCGAGCGCCTCGACCTCGCACAGCGCTGGGTGGCGGAGGTCGCCCTGTTCGCGGAGGGCACCGGGGTGCCGTGGGCGGTCGCCGCCGCGGAGCACGGTCGGGCGCTGCTGGCGCCCGCGGAGCGCGCCGAGGCGCACTTCCGCCGCGCCCTCGACGCCCATGCGTCCTCGGCGCGCCGCGTCGACGCCGCCCGCACCCACCTCGCCTACGGGGAGTGGCTGCGCCGCGCGCGGCGCCGGGTCGACGCCCGGGCGCACCTGCGCACGGCCCTGCAGACATTCGACGACGTCGGCGCGCGACGCTGGTCCGAGCGGGCCGCGCAGGAGCTGCGCGCCTCGGGCGAGCAGCTGCGCGGACGCGCGCCGGGTGCGCCCGAGAGGCCCGCTCTGACACCCACGGAACGGCAGGTCGCGCTGCTCGTCGCACAGGGCCTGCCCACGCGCGAGGTCGCCGGTCGGCTGTTCGTGAGCCCGCGGACCGTCGACTTCCACCTGCGGAACGTCTTCGCCAAGCTCGGCCTCACCTCACGGTCCGAGCTCGCGCACGTCGACCTGTCCTGATCGGCGCGTCCGGCCGAGGCAGCCGGTCGGCGACCGGCAGCCCCGGCGGACACCCTCCCCCGGGCGCCGCTGCGCGTCCCCGTCAGAGCGCGCCCAGCTCCCGCTCCAGGTCGTCGAGCCCGAGCGACCCCAGGCCGAGCGCCGCCGTGTGCCAGGCCCGCAGGTCGAACGTCCCGCCCGCCGCCTCGCGCCGCTCGCGCGCCCGCTGCCGGCCCGACAGCCACGCCCGCTCGCCGAGCTTGTAGCTGATGGCCTGGCCCGGCCAGCCGAGGTAGCGCTCGATCTCGCTGTGCACGAACGCGGCCGGCGAGCCGCTGCGCTGCCCGAAGAACTCCTCGGCGAGGTCGGCGGTCCACCGCTCGCCCGGGTGGAAGGCGTGGGTCGCGGGGATCTCGAGCCCGAGGTGCATGCCGATGTCGATGACGACGCGCACGGCCCGCATCCGCTGCCCGTCGAGGTAGCCCAGCCGGGCACCCGGCGTGTCGAGGTACCCGAGCTCGTCCATGAGGCGCTCGGCGTACAGCGCCCAGCCCTCGGTGGTCGCGGGGATCGACCCGACGGACGTCTGGTAGACCGACAGCTCGCCGGCACGGTACGCCCACTGGCCGAGCTGCAGGTGGTGACCCGGGACGCCCTCGTGGTACCAGGTGCTGATGAGGTCCCAGGTGGGGAACCGGTCGCGCCCGAGCGTCGGCAGCCAGGTGCGGCCCGGCCGGGAGAAGTCGAGCGACGGGCGCGTGTAGTACGGCGCGGCGGCGGCACCGGGCGGGGCGATCATCGCCTCGACGCGCTTGACGGGGTCCGCCACGTCGACGACCGCGCCGTCGAGCTCGGCGATCGCGGTGTCCATCATCCGCTGCAGCCAGACGCGCACCTCCTCCACGCCCTCGACGACCTCGCCGTGCTCGTCGAGGTGGGCGAGCGCCTCCTGCGCGGACGCGCCGGGCAGCAGGCGGTCGGCCTCGGCCGCCATGTCCGCCTCGATGCGGGCCAGCTCCTCCCAGCCCCAGTCGTACGCCTCCTGCGGGTCCAGGTCGGCACCCGTGTGCAGGCGCGCGGCGAGCAGGTAGCGCTCGCGCCCCACCGCGTCGGGGACGTCCCCGACGGCGGGCAGGTACTCCTGCGCGATCCACGTGCGCAGTGCGTCGATCCCGCCGGCGGCCGACTCCGCCGCGGCGTCCAGCCGGCCGCGCAGCGCGGCGGGCACCCCCGCCGCCTCCGACCCCGCGACGAAGCCGGCGTGCCAGCCACGCCCGTCCGACGCGTCGAGCCAGTCGCCGAGCTGGCCGACCACCGCCTCGGCCTGCCGCGGCGCGCTGCGCACGCCGCGCCGCAGACCCTCCTCGAGGGAGGCCCGGAAGCCCTCGGCCGCGGCGGGCACCTGCGCCAGGCGGTCGGCGACGACGTCCCAGTCGTGCTCGGTGGCGGTCGGCATCATGAGGAAGACGGACTGCAGCGCGTGCACCGGCGACGCAAGGGGCCGCAGGGCGGCGAGGTGCTCCCCGGCGTCGTGCACGGCGAGCTGGGCGGTCAGCCGCTCGCGCAGGAGGGTCGCGCACCGCCGGTCGTCGTCGTCGAGCACCTGGGCGGCGTCGACGTCGACGAGGACCCGCCGGGAGGCGTCGGCCTTCTCGTCGGCGCCCGCCGGGGACAGGTCGGGCATGCGCCGGTCGTCCGGCCGGGTCCCGAGGGCGGTCCCGACGACGGGGTCGAGGTCGGCGAGGGTGTCGACCCAGCGGTCGGCGACCTGGCGTGCGGTGGGCGTGGCGGGCTGCTCGGGGACCATCGCAGCACGCTAACCCGCGCCGTCGGCACCTCTCCACGTGAGCAGGAGCGCGCACACGTCGTCGCGCGGCCCCCGGTTCCCCTCCGCGGCGGCGTCGACCAGCGCGTCCAGCGGCGCGTCCCCGGCGAGGAGGCCGGCGGCCCGGTCGCGCAGGTCGGCGAGGCTGTCGCGCAGCGCCCGGTCCCGGCGCTCCACGAGCCCGTCGGTGCACAGCAGGACCCGGTCGCCCGGCCGCAGCCGCACGCAGGCCCCCGGCCGCGGGCGCCCACCGGTCAGCCCGAGCGGGGCCGACCGGCCGTCCCAGAGGTACCTCGGCTCCCCGGTGGCCGGCAGGTGGAGCGGCGGCAGGTGACCGGCCACGGCGTAGTGCAGGGTCCCCGTCGCGGGTGCGAGCTCCGCGTAGACGAGCGACGCCGCCAGCCCCGAGCCGGTGCGTGCGACGACGCCGTCGAGCCGGTCGAGGACCCGGGCCGCCCCCGCGCCCGGCTCGGCCGCCGCCCGCAGCGCGCTGCGCAGCTCCGCCATCGTGGTCGCCGCCGCCAGGCCGTGCCCCACCACGTCGCCGACGACGACCGCGAGGGTGCCCTCGTCGTCGAGCGTCACGACGTCGTACCAGTCGCCGCCGACCTCCAGCCCGTCCGCGGCCGGACGGTAGGCGGTCGCGACGCTCACGCGCGGGTCGCGCAGCTGCGGCGTGGTGAGCAGCGCACGCTGGAGGGTGTACGCCACCGACGAGCGCTGGTCGAACAGGCGCGCCCGCTCGAGCGCGACGCCCGCCAGCCGCCCCACGGCCGCCAGCACGTCCGGCTCCCAGGGGTCGGCGCCGGGCGCCTGCGAGGGCCGCAGCGACCACACGCCCTGCAGCTCCGCCCGCCCGGGCAGCGCGACCAGCACCTCGCCGGCGGGCGTCCGGTGCACCGGACCGGCGCCCAGCTGCTCGACGGACGGGTCGGGCGGGTCGGTCCCGTCCGGCTCCGTGCCACCGTGCCGCACCAGCCGGCCGCGGTCCTCGGCGGTCCAGACGGCGACGCCGGAGGCCCCCAGCCCTCGCAGCGCCGTGCGACGCAGGACCTGCACCACGTCGTCGACGCCCGCGGCGGACGACAGCCCCGCCGTCGTCTCCGCCAGCACCCGCACCTGCTCGGCGGCCCGTTCCGCGGCGCGGCGCGCCGCCAGCAGCTCGCCCTCGTACCGGGCGCGGTCGCGCGCGCTGCTCAGCGCGACCTCGACGACCGGTGCCCCGTCCCCGTCCGCGTCGAGCACACGCGCCGACATCAGCACCGGCAGGCGCTCCTCGGCCCCGAGGAGCTCGAGGGCGAGCTCGTCGACCCGCCGCTGCATCCGCAGCAGGGGGCCGACGTGTGTCTCCCAGTAGATGCGGCCGCCCACGCTGAGCAGGTCGGCCAGCCGCACGCGGCCCACCACCTCGTCCGCGCCCCGCCCGAGCCACCCGAGGAACGTGGCGTTCGCGTCGAGCACCCAGCCGTCCGCGTCGAGGCGCAGCAGCGCGACCGGTGCGCGCGACCACGCCTGCGAGCGGACGACGTCGGGCACGGCCTCAGCGGTCCAGGTAGCGGCGCATCGCCACGACCAGCTCCTCCGGCGCGCTGAGGTTCGGGCAGTGGCCCACCGTGTCGAGGACGACCAGCTCGCTGCCGGGCAGGTGCTCGTGCACCCACCGACCGACCTCGGGCGGTGCGATGACGTCCTCCCGCGACTGCACGACCAGCGCGGGCGTCCGCACGCGCTGCAGGTCCGCCCGGTTGTCCGACAGGAAGGTCGTGCGGGCGAACCGGCGGGCGATCGCCGGGTCGGTGCGGCAGAAGGAGTTCGCGAGCTCCTGCCCGAGTTCGGGCCGGTCGGGACGGCCGACGATGACGGGAGCGAGGAACTGGGCCCACCCGAGGTAGTTGGCGTCCATCGTGTCGAGGAGCTCCTCGATCTCCGCCGCCGCGAAGCCCCCGCGGTACCCGTCGTCGTCGACGTAGCGCGGGCTCGGCCCGACCAGCACGAGCCGCTCGAACAGGTCGGGGCGACCGGCGGCCGCCAGCACGCCGATCATCGCGCTCACGGAGTGCCCGACGAACGTCACCGGCCCGAGGCCGAGCGCCTCGACCAGCTCCACCATGTCGTCGGCGTAGCCGTCCAGGCGTGCGTGGCGCTGCGGGTCGTACGCGGTGAGGTCCGACTCCCCGGCGCCGACGTGGTCGAGGACCACGACCCGGTGGGTGTCCTCGAACGCGGGGGCGACGAACCGCCACATGCTCTGGTCGCAGCCGAAGCCGTGCGCGAAGACCAGCGGGTGCCCGGTCGTCGGGCCGCTGATCCGGACGGCGTGCCGGGCGAGGACCTGGTCGGGGGCGAGGACAGCCATGGCCGTGACCTTAGCCCCCCGGGGACGCGCCCCGGTCGACCCTCGCCGTTCGTCGGGCACGTCCCCGGCGCCGCGCCTACGTTGTGGCGATGACCATCGCCGCCGCCCTCGTCGACAGCGCCATCCGCGGCTACCAGCGGAACCTCTCCCCCCGCAAGGGCTGGAGCTGCGCCCACCGCGTGGCCCACGGCGGGCCCTCGTGCTCCGCCGCCGTCCGGCACCTCGTGGCCACGCGGGGTGTCGTGCGCGCGGTCGTGCCGACCGTCGCCCGGTTCGTCGCCTGCTACCAGGCCGCCCTGCTGCTCGCCCAGACGGACGTGCGCGGCGTGTGCTGCTGCGGCGGCATCCCCATCCCGTTCCGGTTCTGACGCGCCCGCCGGTCACCGCCCGGCGGCGGCCCGCGGCGGCAGGCGGTGCAGCACGACGTCCTCGACCGCCCCCTCCCGCAGCGTGAGGGTGAGCCACGTGTGGTCGGGCTGGCGGCGCCGGTCGGTCGGCGAGCCCGGGTTGAGCAGCCGCAGCCCCGCGGGCGTGGTCGTGTCCCAGGGGATGTGGCTGTGCCCGAACACGAGCAGGTCGACGTCCGGGAAGGCGGCGTCGCAGCGCCGTTCCCGCCCCTGCGCCGCACCCGTCTCGTGGACGACGGCCAGCCGCACGCCGGCGACGTCGAGCCGCGCCACCTCGGGCAGGCGCGCCCGCAGGTCGGCGCCGTCGTTGTTGCCGTGGCAGGCGAGCAGCCGCGCCGCGCGCGCCTCGAGCCGGTCGAGCAGGTCGACGTGCACCCAGTCCCCGGCGTGGACGACGAGGTCCGCGGCGTCGACGGCGTCCCACAGCGGCACCGGCAGGTCGCGGGCACGCGGCGGCACGTGGGTGTCCGACATGGCGAGCACCCGCACGGCGTCGGACCCGCCGGCCGTCGACGCCGTCACGGCCGACGCGGGACGGACCGCCGGTCCCGCCCCTCGCGCGGGCGCAGGGCCGCGCGGCACCGGGAGCACACGTGCCGTACCTCGTCGGCGTGCGCGCCCGTCTCCGGCTGGGCCTCCTCCCACCGCACGTGCGGGAAGCGCGCGAGCGACGCGCGGCTCAGCGGGACGCCGCACACCGTCTGGTTGGTGCCCTCGAGCCAGCCGTGGACCTCACCGGCGGGCATGCGCACGCCGTCCGGGTCCGTCCACGTGCTCGACGCCGCCACGCGCGCGCCGGTCGGCCGCCGTGCCATCTCCCCACCGCCTCCGGGCCCGGTGCGCGTGCCGGCCACGCGCGGGTCCGGCCAGCCTCACACGCGTCCGCGGGGCGCGCCACGCACGGGCGCACCCGCCGGACGGTGTCAGCGCTGCCGGGGCCGCAGCCGCACGTTCGGCAGCTCGGGCGCCGGCAGGGCGGCGCCGTCGTACCCGCTGACGACGCCGAACCGGTCGATCCCGGCCGGGTCGCCCGCGAGCGCGGCCTGCCACTGCGCGCGCGCCTCGACGACCTCGTCGTGCGTGCGGCCGACGAAGTTCCACCACATGAGCACCTGCTCGTCGAACGGCGTGCCGCCGACGAGCACGGCGCGCAGCGGCCGGTCCCCCACCTCGAGCACGAGGGTGTCCCGCCCGGGCGCCACGTACCCCAGCCAGGCCGGCGGCACGGGCGTGCCGGCGAGGACGACGTCCCCGGCGTCGACGATCAGCGCGTGCTCGAAGCCGGGGTCGACGGGCAGGTGCACCGTCGCGCCGGCGGGGGCGTCGACCTGCGCGGCGACGAGCGGCGAGTACGCCCGCGCCGGGGAGGTCGCGCCCGCGAGCGACCCGAGGAAGACCTGGACGCGGGCCGCGCCGACGTCGACGGCCGGGACCTGCGCGACGTGCTCGAAGTCGCGGGGGCCGTGGCGGTGGGCGTCGGGCAGCACGGTCCAGAGCTGGACGCCGTGCAGGCGCCCCGACGGACCGAGCAGCGCCGGCGTGCCCTCCTCGGAGTGGCAGACCCCCCGGCCGGCCGTCATGAGGTTGAGCTGCCCCGGCACGATCGTCTGCTCGCTGCCGAGCGCGTCGCGGTGCAGCACCTGGCCCTCGAACAGCCACGTGACGGTCTGCAGGCCGGTGTGCGGGTGCGGCGGGACGTCCATGCCGCCGGTGGCGACGACGTCGTCCGGGCCGTAGTGGTCGGCGAAGCAGAACGGGCCGACCAGCGAGCGCGTGCGCGACGGCAGCGTGCGCCGGACCGTCATCGCGCGCGGTCCGCCGAGCGGGACGTCGCGCGGCTCGACCAGCTCGACGTCCGCGTGCCCGCGGGCGGCGCCGTGGACCGTCGGGTCGCTCGTGCAGACCTGCTCGCGCGGTGCCGCCTCGAGGTTCGTCACGCACCCAGCGTACGACCGCGGCGAGCCGGCCCTCCGGGGCGCCGCGAGAGGGCTCTGACCTGCAGTGATGCTGCCTCCGTAGCAGGGGCTGGACGGCGGCGTCCCGGAGCCCCACACTTGCCTCACCGCCGCCCGTCGACGGGTCCCCCCGCACCACCCCCGGTCCTCCCCTGCCCTCCCTCCGGACGTCTCCCGCGCACCGCTGCCGGGTCCGCGTCCGGGCCTGCTCGACCCCGCGCTCCGCCCCGCCGTACCCCTGCCGTCCCCCCTCGCTGCCCCCTCGTGTCGTCCGGCCCGTGCGCCGGGGAAGGATGCGTCGACCGTGCTGCGCTCCGTGGCCGCTCACCTCTCGCTCGACGTGCACCAGCCGCTCGAGATGCTCCTCGCGGTGGCCGTGGCGGAGGGGCCCTTCGACCGCAGCGAACGGCTGCTCGTCCGCACCGACGACGCGGTGCTCGACGTCGAGGAGATCAAGCTGCCGCACGGCGGGCGGATGCACCGCGTGCTGGCCCCCGCGGGCCGCGTCGTCGTCGACTACCAGGCGGACGTCACGGGCTGGGCCGAGCCCGCACCGGTCGAGGACGTCGACCTCGTCGAGTACCGCCGCCCGAGCCGGTACGCCGAGTCGGACCGCCTCCTCGCGTTCTCGCGCGACCAGTTCGCCGGGCTGGCGGGTGCGGCGCTGCTCGACGCGGTCGTCGCGTGGGTGAGCCAGCACGTCCGCTACCTGTCCGGATCGAGCCTGCCGACCGACGGCGCCACGGACACGCTGCTCAAGCGGCGGGGCGTGTGCCGCGACTTCGCGCACCTGGTCGTCGCGCTGCTGCGCGCGTGCGACGTGCCCGCGCGCCTCGCCGCGGTGTACGCCCCCGGCCTGCGCCCGATGGACTTCCACGCCGTGGCCGAGGCGTACGTCGAGGGCGCCTGGCACGTCGTCGACGCGACCCGCCTCGCGCCGCGCCCCACGATGCTGCGCATCGCCACCGGCCGCGACGCCACCGACACGGCGTTCCTGTCGTACTACGGCGGCAGCCTGCGGCTGCGGTCGATGACGGTGACCGCGGTGACCGACGAGCCGGCCGAGGACGACGGCACCGGGCTGGTCGCGCTGCGCTGACGCGGCCCAGCGGGAGCCGGGCCGCCGACGGACGACGCGGCGGCGGGCCGGGCTGCCGTCAGGCGCTCTCGCGCAGCGCCCGCCGCCGGCCCTCGAGCTCGAGCAGCTCGGCGAGCAGCGCGCGCGACGCGGCCGGGTCGGCGTCGGCACCCATGCGCTGCAGCCGTCCGCGCACGTCCGCGATCTGCCGCGTGAAGCCGATGTCCACCAGCCGCGTGACGACGCCCCGCACGTAGGCCGGCAGCGCCTCCTCGCGGTCCTCCGGCAGCGGCGCCACGGACAGCTCGGTCACCAGCGCGCGGACGGGCTCGGCGGCCTCCTCGAGGACGGCGCCCACCCAGAGGGTCGACGCGCCCCCGGCTCGCTCGACGTGCCCCCGCGCGGCCTCGACACCACCCGCCGCGCGGACCGCCTCGTGCACCGCGCGGTAGGCCGGGGCGGCGAACGTGTCGGCGGCCAGGGCGTCGAAGTCGGCGGGCACGAGCAGCGGCGCCTGCAGGACGACCTCCAGCGCGGTGCGCTCCACCTGCGCGACGGGGTCGCGCCGGTCCGGGACGGGCATCCGCGCGACGCGCACCGGCTCGGGCGCGGCGTCCCGGCGCTCCCCCGGCCGTCCGTGGTCGGGGCGGCCGCGGTCCGCGCGCCCGTCCCCGCCGCGGCCGTCCGCACCGCGTCCGGCGCCGCGGCGCACCGCGTCCTGCACGGCCCGCCGCACGGTCTCCTGGTCGTCCATCCCCAGCCACCCTGCGAGCAGGCGGACGTACTCGGGGCGCAGGGCGGTGTCCCGGATCCCCGCGACCACGGGTGCGGTCGCGCGCAGGGCGTGCACGCGCCCCTCGGCCGTCGACAGGTCGTGCGCCGCGAGCGTGGAGCGGATGACGAACTCGAACAGCGGCTGCCGCGCCTGCACGAGCGCGCGCACCGCGTCCGGGCCCTTCGCCTGGCGCAGGTCGCACGGGTCCATGCCGGAGGGCTCGACCGCGACGAACGTCTGCGCGGTGAACGACTGGTCCTCGCCGAAGGCGCGCAGCGCCGCCTTCTGCCCGGCCGCGTCGCCGTCGAACGTGAACACCACGGCCCCGCCGACCGACGCGCCCCCGACCAGCTGCACGCCGCCCGCGCCGCCGGCGTCGCCGAGCAGCCGGCGCACGATCCGCGCGTGGTCCCCGCCGAACGCGGTGCCGCACGTCGCCACCGCGGTGCGCACCCCGGACAGGTGCATGGCCATGACGTCCGTGTAGCCCTCGACGACGACCACCTGCTTCTCGCGCGCGATCTCGCGCTTGGCCAGGTCGATGCCGTAGAGCACGTGCGACTTGCGGTAGAGCGCCGTCTCCGGGGTGTTGAGGTACTTGGGCCCCTGGTCCTCGTCGAGGAGGCGGCGCGCGCCGAAGCCGACGGTCTCGCCCGTGACCTCGCGGATGGGCCACACGAGCCGCCCGCGGAAGCGGTCGTAGATCCCGCGCTGCCCCTGGCTCACGAGTCCCGACGCCGTCAGCTCGGCCTCCGTGAACCCGCGTCCGCGCAGGTGGCGCAGCAGCCCGTCCCACCCCTGCGGGGCGAACCCGACGCCGAACTCCTCCGCCGCCGCCCGGTCGAACCCGCGCTCGGCGAGGAACGCCCGTCCCGGGGCCGCACCCGGCGTCAGCAGCTGCTCGCGGTAGAACTCCTCGGCCACGCGGTGCGCGTCCAGCAGCCGGCGGCGGCGCCCCGGCTCCTCGCCCGGGCGCGTCGGGCCGCCGTCCTCGTACCGGACCTGCATCCCGACGCGCGAGGCGAGGTGCTCGACCGCGTCGGTGAACCCCAGCCCGTCGACCTTCTGCACGAACGCGATGACGTCGCCGCCCTCGCCGCAGCCGAAGCAGTGGTAGCGCCCCACCTGGGGCCGCACGTGGAACGACGGCGTGCGCTCGTCGTGGAACGGGCACAGCCCCTTGAGCGAGCCGACCCCGGCGGGCCGCAGCGCGACGTGCGCCCCGACGACGTCCTCGATCCGGACGCGCTCGCGGACCGCCTCCACGTCCTCCCGCCGGATGCGTCCCGCCACGGGCGTGAGTCTAGGCGTCGGCGGCAGGGGCACCGGCCGCCGGTGCGACGCGTGCGAGGGCCGGCGCCGTTGCTAGCGTCGCCGCCGTGACAGGGACCACGCTCGCGCGGCTCGCCCGGTACCAGGCCCGTCTCGGCGTCGCCCTCGTCCTCGTGTGCGCGGTGCTCGTGCTCGCACCCACCTCCATCCAGGCGAAGCAGTCCGGGGACCCCGCCCTCGCGTGCCTCGACCTCGCGCTGCAGCGGGGCGAGACGCCCGTGTTCCTCGAGCAGCCGCAGGGCCGGTTCGACCGGCTGAACGGCACGGTGACGTGCACGTGGCACCGCGCGAGCGGGACGTACCGCACGAAGATGGTGCTGGGCGCCGACTCCCAGCGCCTCCTCTCCCGCGCGGGCACGGGTCTCGGGCTCCGGCTCCTGCTGTCCGGGCTCGTGCTGCGGGTCGTCGTCCGCCGCGGCCACGTCACGCACGCGCCGGCGGTGCCCGCGCGCGACGCCTGAGCCGGGACCGCTGTCCGTGTCGAAACACCCGCCGCCCGTGCGTCAGGGTGTCGTCCGGGTCACGAGGGCCCGGCGTGGGACGAGGAGGACTGCCGTGGAGTACCTGCTGCTCATCTGCACCGACCCGGAGGGCGAGGAGCCGCGCCCCGGTGACCTCACCATCGAGGCCTGGGGGGCCGACGTCGACGCGCGCGGCGTCTGGAGGCACGGCAACCGGCTGCGCCCCGTGGAGGCGGCGACGACCGTGCGGCGGCGCGGCGACGACCTGCTGCTCACCGACGGCCCGTTCGCGGAGACGCGCGAGACCATCGGCGGCTACGACGTGATCGAGTGCGCGGACCTCGACGAGGCGATCGCCGTCGCGGCGGCGCACCCGATGGCGCGCGCGGGCCGGGTCGAGGTCCGCCCGGTGTGGCCGCTCGGCGCCGACGACTGAACGGGGGGCAGGTCCGCCCGCCCGGGTGTCAGTGCCGGGGCGGGCGGACGAGCCGCGCGTGCAGCGACGCCGCCGACACGTCCGTCAGCGAGGCGACCTGGTCGATGACGACCCGCAGCCGCTCCGCGTCGCCCGACGCGGCCTCCCAGTCGGCGGCGAACGGCGGCTCGAGGGCGTTCGGGGCGCGGTCCGACAGCACCGCGACGAGGTCCGCGAGCAGCTCCCGCTGCCGCAGGTACAGCGGCTCGAGCTCGCGCGGGGCCATGACGTACGCGACCGCCAGGCCCTTGAGCACGAGGATCTCGGCGACCGTCTCGATCGGCACGACGAGCTCGGCGGCGTACCGCGTCAGCGGGCCCGGGCCGTAGCGCTCGCGGGTGGCGCGCTGCGCGGCCTTCGCGAACCGGCCGATCAGCTGGCTCGTCGCGTCCTTCAGGCCCGCGAGCGCGCCGCGCGACCCGTCGAAGCCGGGCTCCCAGAGCCGGGCGGCGACGAGCCGGTCCATCGCGGCCTCGAGACCGGCGGCGTCGACCTGGTCGCCGTACCAGGTCTCGACGGCCTCGACGATCCGCGCGCGCTCGTCCGGCACGGTGAGCACCGCGAGGTCGAACCGGCCGCCCACGACCGCGTCCTCGACGTCGTGCACGGAGTACGAGATGTCGTCGGCGAGGTCCATCACCTGCGCCTCGAGGCACTTGCGCCGGTCCGGGGCGTCGCGCCGCAGCCACGCGAAGACCGGCAGGTCGTCCGCGTAGACGCCGAACTTGTGCGTCGGCCGGCCGGTCGCCGCGCTGACGGGCCCCTCGCCGTGCCCCCACGGGTACTTCACGGAGGCGTCGAGGCTCGCGCGCGTGAGGTTGAGACCCACGGAGCGCCCGTCGGGTCCCACCACCTTGGGCTCGAGCCGCGTCAGGAGGCGCAGCGTCTGCGCGTTGCCCTCGAAGCCGCCGATGCCGCGCGCGAGGCCCGCGAGCGCGCGCTCCCCGTTGTGCCCGAACGGCGGGTGCCCCAGGTCGTGCGCCAGGCAGGCGGTGTCGACGACGTCGGGGTCGCAGCCCAGCGCCTTCGCGATCTCGCGCCCGACCTGCGCCACCTCGAGCGTGTGGGTCAGGCGCGTGCGGACGAAGTCGTCGGAGGACGGCCCGAGCACCTGCGTCTTGGCGCCGAGCCGGCGCAGCGCCGAGGAGTGCACGAGGCGCGCACGGTCCCGCTCGAACGGCGTCCGCTCGGCGTTCTTCGCGCCCTCCGGCACCCAGCGCTCGCGGTCGGCGTCGACGTAGCCGTCGCCGTCCGCGCGCGGGCGGGCGAGGTCGTCGAGCGTGGTCACGCCGCCCAGCGTAGTTCGGGGTGCCGACGCGGGCGTGAGGCGGCGGTCGTGCCCCGCCGCCTCACGCCAGTCGCCACACGTGCACGCCGGGGCCGTCCCCGGGCACGCGCAGACCGTCGGGGCGCACGTCGAGCGCCGCGCGCCCGTGCAGGACCTCCGGCTGCGCGCCGGGCGCGAGCAGCCGCGCGGGCAGGACGGTGCCGGCCCACGGCGCCCGCGCGGCGACGACGAGCACGCGCTCGTCGTGCGTCTCGCGCAGGTAGCCGACCGCGTCGTCGCCCGCGAACGCCCACCGCAGGCCGCCCTCGCGCAGCGCCCGCGACGATCGGCGCAGCGCGATGAGGCGCCGGTACAGGTCGAACGTCGCCGCGTCCCACCGGGGGCCGCCGCCGGCGTCCACGTCCTGCCACGGCATGGGCACGCGCGCGTGCTCGCCGGTCGTGCCGGTGAGGCCGCCCTCGTCGCCCGCGAAGACCACCGGGGTCCCCGGGTAGGTGAACAGGACCCCCGCCGCGACCTCCTGGAGCTCGGGCGACCCGACGACCGTGCGGATCCGCGCGGTGTCGTGCGACCCGAGCATGTTCCACTGGTGCGCCGTGACGGCCCACGGCACGGCCGCGTCGAACTCGCGCATCGTGGCGACGGTCGCCGCTCCCCCGCGTCGCGGCAGCGGGACCCCCAGACCGAGGGTCGTCAGCCCGGAGGACGGGTCGCCGAGCCAGGTCCACAGCGGGCGGCTGAACGCGGAGTAGTTCATGTTCGCGTGCCAGCCGCCGACCGACATGTCGCCGCCCGCGTCGTGGAAGTGCTCGGAGACGAGCACGGCGTCGGGGTTCTCGGCCCGCATCGTCGTGCGGGCCATCCGCGCGACGTCGTGCGTGTAGTCGTCGGCGGCGTACCGGCCGGTCATGTTCGCGACGTCGATGCGCCACCCGTCCAGCGCGAACGGGGGCCGCAGCCACCGGGCGACGACGGAGTCGGGGCCGTCGACGAGCCGCTGCGCGAGCCCGGGCGCGCCGTAGTTCAGCTTCGGCAGGGACGCGTGCCCGAGCCACCCGACGTACCCCGGCTCCTCGTCGGTCCAGTAGTAGAAGCCGGCCTCCTCGCTCGACCGGTCGGCGCGGGCGCGCGCGAACCACTCGTGGCCGTCCCCCGTGTGGTTCGTCGTCAGGTCGCCGACGATGCGCATGCCGCGCGCGTGCAGCGCCGCGGACAGGGACGCGAGGGCGTCGTCGCCGCCGAGGATCGGGTCCACCCGGTCGAAGGCCGTCGCGTCGTAGCGGTGGTTGGACCGCGCCGGGAAGACCGGCGTCAGGTAGAGCGTGTCGACGCCGAGGCGCTGCAGGTGGTCGAGCCGCTGCTCGATGCCGCGCAGGTCGCCGCCGGCGAGCTGGCGGCCGGTGTCGCCGGTCGCGACGGGCTCGTCGGTCCACGCCATCGGCGTGGCCCAGCCCGGGACGTCCTCGGGCGCGCCGACGCCGCCCGACGAGCGGGCGAACCGGTCCGGGAACACCTGGTAGACGACCGCGTCGTGCATCCACGCGGGGGCCTCGTCGTGCACCGAGAGACGGAAGTCGGCCGCGTCGGTGACGTCACGCCGCCACGTGCCGCGCCCGTTGAGCCAGCGGTACCCGTCCGGCTCGTCGAGGAGCACGCGGTACCCGGTCACCGGGTTGTGCACGCGCACGTCGGCGACGTACCAGCGCTCGCCGTCGACCGTCCGGTCGAGGCGCGCCGGGACCATCGTCGGCTCGCCGTCCCGCACCACGCGCACCCACACGGCGCGCTCCGGGGCGCCCTCGGGCACCCGGACCCGGACCGGCACGTCGTCCCCGAGGGACGGCGTGCCGGCCGGCACGTACAGCTCGGACCCGTCGTGGTGGGCGTCGTCGAGCAGGTGCGGGACCGGCTGCGCCCCGTGGTGCGACGCGCTCATCCCTTGACCGAGCCCGCCGTCAGGCCGCCGACGATGTACTTCTGCAGGAACAGGAAGAGCAGCAGCACCGGCACCGCGGAGATGACCGCACCGGCGGCGAACAGGCCCCAGTTGGCCTCGAGCAGCGACGACACCCAGCCGTACAGGCCCACCGCGACCGTCCAGTTGCGCTCCGACTGCAGCACGAGGCGGGCGATGATGAACTCGCCGAACGTGCTGATGAACGACAGCAGCGCGACGACCGCGAGGATCGGCGTGACGAGGCGCAGGATGATCGTCCAGTAGATCTGCGCGTGCGTGGCGCCGTCGAGCTTCGCGGCCTCGTCGAGCTCACGCGGGACGGTGTTGAAGAACCCGTACATGAGGAACGTGTTCACGCCCAACGCCCCGCCGAGGTACACGGCGATGAGCGCCAGCTTGCTGTTCAGGCCCAGCACCGGCATCACGTTGCCGAGGCCGATGAGCAGCAGGAAGATCGCGACGAACGCGAGCATCTGCGGGAACATCTGGATCACGAGCAGGGCCGTCAGGCCGGCCCGGCGGCCGCGGAAGCGGAACCGCGAGAACGCGTACGCCGCCGCCGCACCCATGAGCACCGTGCCCACGCCCGTGGCGATCGCGATCTGCAGGGTGTTGCCGAGCCAGGTCCAGAACATCGAGTCGCCGAGCGCCGAGAAGTTGGAGCCCGACACCTCGCCGAACAGGCGGTTGGAGCCGGTGAGCGTGCCGCCCTCGGACAGCGCCGCCGAGACGACGTAGACGATCGGGAACATCGCGAACACGACGGCGAGGACGCCCACGAGATGGCGCCAGCCGAGCTCGGAGAACCACCGGCCTGGCGCCATGCGCGGCTGCCCGGTGCGCGCGGCGGACGGCCGGACGCGCGGTGCGGCGGACGTGGTGGCCATCAGCTGATCTCCTCGAACTGCTTCGTGCGCTTGAAGGTGATCGCCGAGATCGTCGCGACGATGGCGAAGATGACGATCGACAGGGCGCTGGCCAGGCCGTAGTTCTTGGCGGCCGTGCCGTCGAGGCCGGACACGGAGTACACCATCGAGATGAGGATGTCCGTGTGGCCGAGCGGCACCGACGCGTCCGCGAAGCGGGGCCCGCCGTTGGTGAGCATGTAGATGAGCGTGAAGTTGTTGAAGTTGAAGGCGAACGACGAGATGAGCAGCGGCGTCGTCGCGACGAGCAGCAGCGGGAGCGTCACCGACCGCCACGTGCGCCAGCGGCCCGCGCCGTCGACCTTCGCCGCCTCCATCACGTCACCCGGCAGCGACTGCAGCGCGCCCGTGCAGATGAGGAACATGTACGGGAAGCCGAGCCACAGGTTCACCAGCAGGACGGACAGCTTGGCCAGCCACGGGTCGGTCAGCCACGGCACGTCCGCGCCGCCGAGCAGGACCTGGTTGACGAAGCCGTAGGACCGGTTGAGCATCCCGGACCACAGCAGCGCCGCGAGGAAGCCGGGGATGGCGTACGGGAAGATCAGCAGCGTCCGGTAGATCCGGCGCCCGCCCAGGCGCGTGTCGTTGAACGTGATCGCCAGGAACAGGCCCAGCAGGAACGTCGTGACGACCGACAGGATCGCGAACGCGAACGTCCAGGCGAGGATCTTGAGGAACGGGCCGGCGTACCGGCTGTCGCCGAACGCCGTCGAGAAGTTGTCGAACCCGACCGCGACCCGCCACCCGACGTTGAGCCGCTCCCCGTCCGGGGAGACGAACCAGCCGTCGTCGCTCGGCGAGTAGACCGTGCCGGTCGTGACGTCGGTCATCGTGTCGGCCTCGGCGTCGTGCTCCAGCGTCGAGGTGGAGACGTAGCCGGTGCGCGCGTCCTGCGTGCGGATCGAGCCGTCCTCCGGGTCGTCCGAGAACGGGACGCGGAGCGTGGTCACCTCGTCCTGGCGCTCGAGCACCTGGCGCCGGTCGAGCAGCTCCGCGCCCGGCACGGCGGTCACGGTGCCGCCGTCGAGCGTCGCGCCGTCGACCGGGGCCAGCGGCTCCTCCGCCGTGCCGACGCGGACGTCGCCGTCCTCGTCGACGACCGCGAACCCGAGCTCGCCGTCACGCTCGAGCACCGTGATCGGGTAGGTCGCGGACCCCTCGACCCGCCGCTCGTTCTGCACGAGCAGCGCCTCGATCGCGTGCTCCTTGGTCGAGTTGTGGCCGTCGCCGTAGTTGGTGAAGGCGACCCAGCCGGTGTACGCGACCACGTACACCTGGAAGACGAGGAGGAAGGCGAGCCCGGGCAGGACGTACTTCAGCGGCAGCGTGCGCCGGGAGAAGTACACCCAGTCGGCCGCGACGAGCAGGGCGACCATCGCCGCGAGGATCCCGTAGGACTCCTCGTTCCAGGCCGCGAGGATCGCGAACACGCCGAAGGCGTTGACCACCGCCATCAGGACGAGCTTGGCGACGAGCCCGCCGACCGTGCCCGACGCGTGCGGGGTGCCCGGGGAGCGGCGGCGGCGCCGCGGCCGACCCGGCGCGTCGCCGTCGCCGGCGGCGGTCGAGGTGTCGTCGAGCGTGGACTGGGTGGACATCAGGCCTCCGTACGCAGTGGCGGGCGCGTCCTCACGCCCCGGGGGACGGGCGGCGCGCTGCCGGGGACCGGTGCGCGCGCCCGCGGCGGGCGCGCCGCACGGTGCAGGGACCGTGCGGCGCGCTGCCGCGGTGCGAGGTCAGGAGCCCATCGCGCCCTGGATGTCGGCGACCATCTTGTCCCAGGCCGCGACCGGCTCGGCCGCACCCGAGAGGATGTTCGCCTCGGTGACGCCCCAGAAGGCCCACACGGAGCCCATCTCGGGGATGGACGGCATCGGCACCGCGTCGGCGCCGACGGCGGCGAAGCCGGCGGTGATCGGGTCCTCCGACGCGGTCTCGGCGGCCGACGTCAGGGCCGGCGGGCGGTTGCCCGCCTCGTACAGCGCGAGCTGCGCCTCGTCCGTGGCGATGAAGTTCACGAGGAAGTCGTTCGCGAGCAGCGCGTTCTCGCTCTGCGCGGAGACGTAGAAGCCCTGGACGCCGACGAACGGCTGCGCGGGCTGGCCACCGGCCGACGGGATCGGGTCGATGGACAGGTCCAGGCCCTCGAACTGCTCGAGCATCCAGGGGCCGCCGATGATGAAGGGCGACTCGCCGTTCTTGAACGCCTCGACGGCGATGTCGTACGTGACGTCGGTCTTGAGGACGCCGGCCTGGCCCTGCGCCTGCAGCCACTGCGCGAACGCGTGGCCCGGCTCGCCGCCCATGGCGAGCTCCGGCGAGTACGACCCGTCCTCGTTCTGCGCGAACACCGGCGCGCCGAAGGAGGTCTGCAGCGGGTAGTACGTGTACGGGTCGCCCTCGGTGCCCGTCTGGATGAGGACCGGGTAGGGCGTGCCGGCGGCCTGGCCGGCGGCGACGGCCTCGTCCCAGGTGGCGGGCGCGGCGGGTGCGAGCGCGGTGTTGCGGATGAGGGCGATGTTCTCGATCGCGTACGGCAGGCCGTAGACCTGCCCGTCCTGCGTGAACGCCTCGACCGCGACCTGCTCGAAGTCGCCGGAGCGGTCGCCCAGCTCGATCGGCGCGACGACGCCGTTCTGCGTGAGCTCGCCCAGCCAGTCGTGCGCACCGACCGTGATGTCCGGGCCCTCGCCCGTCGGCACCTGCGCGAGGAAGTCCGCGCGGATGTCCTCGAAGTTCTTGAGGACGACCTCGACCCTGACGTCGTTCTCCTCCTCGAACGCCGACGCGGCCTCCTCGACGGCCGCCTGGCGCGTCTCGTCGACCCAGACGACGAGGTCGCCGCTGCCGCCGCCACCGCCCGCGGTGGCCGACGTCGTGGCCTCGGGGGTGTCCGCGCCGCCGCCGCTGCACGCGGCGAGGGTGAGCGCGAGGCCGAGCGTCGCCGCCACGGCCGGGATGCTCCGTCGCATCGTTCATCTCCTGGTTGTCATCGGTGCCGTCGCCCGCGTCGGCGACGCCGACGCTGGCCTGGTGGGCAGGAACGTACGACGTTGCAACGGCTCTTGCAAATCGTTACGGTAACTTTCAGGCATCATTTCAACGCGGGCTCCGTACACCCGCCGCACGGAGGACGAGGAGGTCCCGTGTCCCCTACTACGCTGCCGCCTGTGCGTACCCGGCTGACCGACCTCGCCGAGCAGGCGGGCGTGAGTACCGCGACGGTGTCGCGCGTCCTCAACGGCAAGCACGGCGTCTCCGCACAGGCACGTCAGGCGGTGCTCGCCGCCCTCGACGTGCTCGGCTACGAGCGCCCCGAGAAGCTGCGCATGCGGTCCGCCGGCCTCGTCGGCCTGGTCGTCCCGGAGCTCAGCAACCCGGTCTTCCCCGCCTTCGCCCAGGTCATCGAGACCATGCTCACCGACCGCGGGTACACGCCCCTGCTGTGCACCCAGTCGCCCGGCGGCACGACCGAGGACCAGTACGTCGAGCTGCTGCTCGAGCACGGCGTCGACGGCATCCTCTTCGTCTCCGGCCTGCACGCCGACACCACGGCGAGCAAGGACCGGTACCACCGGCTGCGCGGGCGGGGCGTGCCGGTCGTGCTCGTCAACGGCTTCGCCGAGGGGGTCGACGCCCCCGCCGTCTCCACCGACGACACCGCGGCCATGGACCAGGCGTTCCGGCACCTGTGGTCCCTCGGCCACCGGCGCATCGGCCTCGCGATCGGGCCCACCCGGTTCGTGCCGTCCCAGCGCAAGCGGGACGCGTTCGTCGACCTGCTGGCCCGGCACGCGGACGTCACGGACCCGGAGCCGCACGTCGTCTCGACGCTGTTCACGGTCGAGGGCGGCCACGCGGCCGCCACCGAGCTGTTCCGCTCCGGGCACACGGCCGTGGTCTGCGGGTCCGACATGATGGCGCTGGGCGCCGTGCGGGCCGCACGCACGCTCGGCCTGTCCGTCCCCGAGGACGTCTCCGTCGTCGGCTTCGACGACTCCCCGCTCATCGCGTTCACCGACCCGCCCCTGACCACGGTGCGCCAGCCGGTGGCCGCGATGGGCCACGCCGCGGTGTCGGCGCTCGTCGCCGAGATCAAGGGCACGCCGGCCGCCCGCGCCGAGCTGCTCTTCCACCCCGAGCTCGTCGTGCGCGGCTCGACCGGCTCCGCACCCGGCGACCGCGGCGCGGCACCGGCCGACGCGGCCCCCGCCGCCCTCTGACCCGTCGCGGCCCCGCGCCGCGCCACCTCACCACCCGCAGCGGCACCGCCGCGCCCTGACGTCCGGAGCGCACCCGTGCGCCTCCGGCTGCCCCGGGGTGACGAGGCCCGTCCCCCACGCTCCGCCCCCACCACTGGAAGGTCGACCACCTGTGACCATCGACGCCCTCCCCGACGCCGCGCTCGTGCACCGGGCCGAGGACCCCGCCGGACCCTGGTGGCGCCACGCCGTCATCTACCAGGTCTACCCGCGCTCGTTCGCCGACGCCTCGGGCGACGGCGTCGGCGACCTGCCCGGCGTCACCGCGCGCCTCGACCACCTCGCCGAGCTCGGCGTGGACGCGGTCTGGCTGTCGCCGTTCTACCGCTCCCCCCAGGCGGACGCCGGCTACGACGTCGCCGACTACCGCGAGGTCGACCCGCTGTTCGGCACGCTCGCCGACGCGGACGCCCTCATCGCCCGCGCCCACGAGCTGGGCCTGCGCGTGGTCGTGGACCTCGTGCCCAACCACACGAGCGACGAGCACGTCTGGTTCCAGGCGGCGCTGGCCGCCGCCCCCGGCTCCCCCGAGCGCGACCGCTACGTCTTCCGCGACGGCCGCGGCGAGCACGGCGAGCTGCCGCCGAACAACTGGGGCTCGATCTTCGGCGGCCCGGCGTGGACCCGCACCACCGACCCCGACGGCACGCCCGGGCAGTGGTACCTGCACCTGTTCGACAGCAAGCAGCCCGACCTCAACTGGGAGAACCCCGAGGTCCGCGCGGAGTTCGAGCAGATCCTGCGGTTCTGGCTCGACCGCGGCGTGGACGGGTTCCGCGTCGACGTGGCGCACGGCATGGTGAAGCAGGCCGGCCTGCCCGACTGGGACGGCCACGTCACGATGATCGAGGGCACGGACGACGCGGACGCCGTGAGCGGCTCCGGCAACCACGGCCCCATGTTCGACCAGGACGGCGTGCACGAGATCTACCGCGCGTGGCGCACCGTGCTCGACGAGTACGACGGCGACCGCGCCATGGTGGCCGAGGCGTGGGTCGAGCCGCTGTCGCGGCTGGCCCGCTACGTGCGCCCGGACGAGATGCACCAGGCCTTCAACTTCGCGTTCCTGGCCGCCGGGTGGGACGGCCCCGCCCTGCGCCGCGTCGTCGAGGCGTCCTTCGTGGCCAACGACGCCGTCGGCGCGCCGACCACGTGGGTGCTGTCGAACCACGACACGGTGCGGCACGCGTCCCGGATGGGCCTGAGCGACCCGACCCACCGCCCCAACGGCATCGGCCAGGGCGACGAGCAGCCCGACGCGGAGCTCGGCCTGCGCCGCGCCCGCGCCGCGTCCCTGCTCATGCTGGGCCTGCCCGGCTCGGCGTACGTGTACCAGGGCGAGGAGCTCGGCCTGCCGGACCACACGGCGCTCGAGGACCACCTGCGCCAGGACCCGGCCTTCTTCCGCACCGGCGGCGTCGAGCGCGGTCGCGACGGCTGCCGCGTGCCCCTGCCGTGGGAGGGCGACGCCCCGGGTCTCGGCTTCTCGCCGACGGGCGCCACGTGGCTCCCGCAGCCGGCGGAGTGGGCCGAGCTCGCGGCGGACCGTCAGCGCGGCCAGGCCGGCTCGACCTACGAGATGTACCGGGCCGCGCTCGCGCTGCGCCGCTCCGAGCAGCTCGGCGCGGGCGACCTGCGCTGGCTCGACGAGGACCCGCACGTGCTGCGGTTCGCGAACCGCGACGTCGTCGTGGTGGCGAACCTCGGCGAGGACGAGGTCGCCCTGCCCGAGGGCACCGAGGTCCTGCTCGCCTCGGGTCCGCTCGGCGGCACCGCGCAGGCGCCGACCGTGCCGGCGGCGACGACCGTCTGGACCCGCGCGCAGGCGTGACGCCACCGCGGTCGCGGCGGCGGCGGAGGAGCCGCGCTCACTCCGCCGTCGCCGCGACCGCGCCGTCCACCACCGCGCGCAGGCCGCCCGCACGGCACCAGGCGCGCTGCTGCACCGCACCGGTCCCGCGGACCCACAGGGCGTCGAGAAGCTCCTCGACGCGGCCGGTGTCGCCCGCCTCGTCGAGTGCCGGCCGCACGTGGTCCAGCAGCGCCCGGACGACCTCGCGGGCCGGGGCGGGCGTGAACGCGGGCGGCGCGACCAGGTCGCCGGACAGGCCCGACCGACCGGCGCGCCACGTCGCCGCGCGCAGCCGCTCGACGCGGTCGACCGCGGGCGGCACCCCGTCCGCCGCCTCCCGTGCGGCCGTCTCGACGAGCCCGCGGGCGAGCGCCGCGACGAGCACCGCGTCGTCGGCGCGCAGGCACACGTCCGCGACGCGGATCTCCACCGTCGGGTACCGGTGCGAGAGGCGGGCGTCGAAGTAGAGCATCCCGTGGTCGAGCGCGGCCCCGGTCGCCAGCAGCTCCTCGACGACACGGCGGTAGCCGGCGGCGTCGCCGAACGGGGCCGTCGGGCCCGCGGTCGGCCAGCGGTTCCACACCTGCGACCGGAAGCTCGCGTACCCGGAGTCCTCGCCCCGCCAGTACGGGGAGTTGGCGCTCAGCCCGAGCAGCACGGGCAGCCACGGCCCGATCCGGTCCAGGACCGCCACGCCCTCCTCGTCGTCCGCGACGGCGACGTGCACGTGGCACCCGCTCGTGAGCTGCTCGCGCGCCGTCAGCGCGTACTCCTGCGCCATCCGGTGGTAGCGCGCGGAGTGCGACAGGCTGCCGCTCGCCGCGACCGGCGACGTCGCCACGGCGGCCAGCCGCACCCCGACCGCCTCCGCCGCATCCCGCGCCCGGGCGCGGCCGGCGCGCACCTCGTCCGTCAGGGCACCGAGGTCCTCGCACGGGTGCGTCCCCGTCTCGAGCTGCTGCTCCTTCAGCTCGGTCTCCAGGCCGCCGCCAGGCTGCGGCTGCGGGTCCGCCGGTCCCCTGCGCAGCTCGTACGCCTGCACGGCCGCCGCCGCGGCGCCCACCGGGGCGCCGTCGGCCCCCACCAGCAGGTACTCCTCCTCGACGCCCACGGTTCGCATGCGGGGAGTCTGTCGGTACCGGCGGCGTCCCGCCCGTCGACCGGTGCGCCGTCCGGTGGACCCGACGTACGCTCGCACCGTGCCCTCCCCGTCGCCGCGGGTGCTCGTCACCGGCCCCGCCACCTGGAACCTCACCGTCCGTGTGGGCACCCTGCCCGAGCCGCGCCCGCACACCGTCCTCGCCGACGGGTGGTCGGACGGCCTCGGCGGCACGTCGGCCGGCAAGGCGCTCACGCTCTCCGCCCTCGGCGTCGACGTGACCCTGCGGACCGTCCTCGGGGAGGACGACGCCGCCGCGCACGTCCGCGCGGCGCTGGAGCGGCCGGGCCTGGAGGTCCTTGCGCTGCCGGCCGCGGGGCGCGCCAGCGAGCGGCACGTCAACCTCGTCGCGGACGACGGCGCCCGCCTGTCCGTGTACCTGACCCTGCCCGACGCGGTCCAGCCGCCGACCGCACGCCCGCTCGCCGACCTGCTCGCCGGCGCGGACGCCGCGGTCGTCGACCTCGCCGAGCACAGCCGTCCCGTCCTCGCCGCCGCGCGCGCCGCGGGGGTGCCGGTGTGGTGCGACGTGCACGACGACGACGGCGTGGGCGAGTACCCGCGCGCGTTCACCGCGGCAGCGGACGTCGTCGTCGCCAGCGCGGTGCGCCTCGACGACCCGGCGGGCTACCTGCGCGCCCGCGTCGCCGAGGGTGCCCGTCTGGCCGTCTGCACGCGCGGTGCCGCGGGCGCCCTCGCGCTCGCGGCGGACGACCTCGGCGAGCGCTGGTACGACGTCGGCCCCGCCCCCGTGCACGAGGTCCTCCAGGCAGAGGGCGCAGGCGACGCGTTCACCGCCGGCCTGCTGTGGGCCACGCTCGCCGGCGAGCCCGTGCCGCGTGCGCTGGCCGTCGCGTCGGCGACCGGGGGCGTCGCCGTCGCCGGTCCCGGCCTCGCCGCTCCCTACGCCTCGCCGTCCACGGTGCGCGCGCTCGCCGACCGGGTCGCCGTCACGGCCCGGTAGCGGTCGACGCCCCGGGCGTCAGCCGCCCGAGACCGACAGCTCGGCCTCGTGCAGCTCCCGGCGGAACTCGTCCGACAGCTCCCGGGAGTCCAGCCACCCGTAGGGCAGGATCGGCCGCTTCGGCGAGCCCGCGCGGCCGCGCTGCCCCTCCGCGGGCGCCCCGGGGTACGGCTGGTCGTGGTCGAGCCGCGCCAGCCGGTCGTCCAGCTCCGCGAGGGACGACACGAGCCCGAGCTGCGCGCGCAGCTCCCCGCCGACGACATAGCCCTTGAAGTACCAGGCCATGTGCTTGCGCATCTCGCGCAGCGCCTTCGACTCCTCGCCGAAGTGCTCGACCATGAGCTCGGCGTGCCGGCGCACCACGGCCGCGACCTCCTCGAGCCCCGGGCGGATGCGCTCCGGCGACCCCGCGAACGCCGCCGCGAGGTCGGCGAAGAGCCACGGGCGGCCCTGGCAGCCGCGCCCCACCACGACGCCGTCGCAGCGGGTGTGCTCGACCATCGCGAGCGCGTCCTCGGCCGACCAGATGTCGCCGTTGCCGAGCACCGGGATGTCCGTGACGGCCTCCTTGAGCGTCGCGATCGCGTCCCAGTCGGCCGTGCCCGAGTAGTAGTCGGCGGCGGTGCGCCCGTGCAGCGCGACGGCGGCCACGCCCGCGTCCTGCGCGGTCAGGCCCGCCTCGACGTAGGTGAGGTGGTCCTCGTCGATCCCCTTGCGCATCTTGACGGTGACCGGGACGCCGGCCGGACGCGCGGCGTCGACGGCGGCGCGGACGATCGACGCGAACAGGTCCCGCTTCCACGGCAGCACCGCTCCCCCGCCCCGGCGGGTCACCTTGGGCACCGGGCAGCCGAAGTTGAGGTCGACGTGGTCGGCCCGGTCCTCCTCGACGAGCATCCGGACCGCCGCTCCCACCGTCGCCGGGTCGACGCCGTAGACCTGCACGGACCGCGGCACCTCGTCCGGCTCGAACGAGATGATCCGCAGCGACTCCGGGCTGCGCTCGACGAGGGCCCGGCTCGTCGTCATCTCCGCCACGTACAGGCCCGCGCCGGACTCGCGGCACAGCCGTCGGAACGCCGCGTTGGTCACCCCCGCCATGGGCGCGAGGACGACGGGCGTGTCGACGGTGATCGGGCCGATGCGCAGCGGCGGCAGCACGGCGCCGGCGGGGCGCGCGCGCTCGGGCAGCGTGTCGGTGGTGGTCTGCACGCCTCCATTGTCCCCCGCCGGCGGGGGCGCGCCGTGCGTCAGGGCGCCCAGCGGCGCAGCAGCGCGCGGAAGCCGTCGGCCGCCCGCGCACGCCGTCGCTCGTCCGAGCGGGTCGTCGCGGCGGTGACGTCGACCGCGCGGAACCGCTCCTCGACCCAGTCGCGCAGCCGCGCCGGGACCACGCCCGTGCCGAGCTCGCGGGTCCGCGACTTCGCGGCGACGAGCTCGTCCACGTGGACCTGCACGTGCGCCGGCACGGGGGCCTCCGCGAGCAGGCGGGACAGCTCCATGGGGGGCGTCGCGCCCGGGTGCGCGTCGAACCAGTGCAGCACCGCCGCCGGACGCACCGCGTACAGCACCTTCTTCAGCGGCACGGGCGTACCGGTCGCCGCCCCGGAGCGCTGCCAGTGGTCCGTCCCCACGCTCAGGTAGTGACGGACCACCCGGTCGCGGTCCGTCACGTCGTCGACGAGCGCCAGCAGCTCGTCCCGGAAGCGCACGTCACCGGCGTACACGTGCGGCGAGCGCAGCCACTCCCCGACCGTGGCGTTGCCCGCGACGGCCAGCCGCACCGCCTTGACCAGGTCCCACCCGTTGACGTCCAGCACGGCGTCGAGGGGCGTCTCGATGACGTCCCGTGCGGGCCACGGGTCCAGGTACGCGTCGAGCGGCCGCACGAAGAAGAAGCGGCAGTCGTAGTCGCTGTCGGGCGACGGGAAGCCCCACGCCCGGCTGCCGCTCTCGATCGCCCACGGCACGTGCACGCCGTGCTCGGCCGCGACGCCGTGCAGACGGGCGTCGACCGCCGCCACGACCTGCGGGTCGAACCCGACCGGCAGGTCGTGGCGGCGGGACGCGACGCCCGGCGGCACGCCGTCAGGCCCCGACGAGCCGCTGCGCGAGGTAGCCGGTGACCTGGTCGAGCGCGACGCGCTCCTGCGTCATGTCGTCGCGGTGGCGGATCGTCACGGCCTGGTCGTCGAGGGTGTCGAAGTCGACGGTGATGCAGAACGGCGTGCCGATCTCGTCCTGACGGCGGTAGCGGCGGCCGATGGCGCCGGCGTCGTCGAAGTCGACGTTCCAGTTGCGGCGCAGCTCGGCGGCGAGATCGCGCGCCTTGGGGCTGAGCTGCTCGTTGCGCGACAGCGGGAGCACCGCGGCCTTGACCGGCGCCAGGCGCGGGTCGAGCCGGAGCACGACGCGCTCGTCCACGCCGCCCTTCGTGTTCGGCGCCTGGTCGACGGTGTACGACTCGACGAGGAACGCCATGAGCGAGCGCGTCAGGCCGGCGGCCGGCTCGATGACGTACGGCACGTACTTCTCGTTCGTCGCCGGGTCGCGGTAGGACAGGTCCTTGCCGGAGTGCTCGCCGTGCGTCGACAGGTCGAAGTCGGTCCGGTTCGCGATGCCCTCGAGCTCGCCCCACTCCGAGCCGGAGAAGCCGAACCGGTACTCGATGTCGACGGTCCGCTTGGAGTAGTGCGACAGCTTCTCCTGCGGGTGCTCGTAGTGGCGCAGGTTCTCGCGGTCGATGCCCAGGTCGACGTACCAGTCGGTGCGCGTGTCGATCCAGTACTGGTGCCACTGCTCGTCCGTGCCCGGCTCGACGAAGAACTCCATCTCCATCTGCTCGAACTCGCGCGTGCGGAAGATGAAGTTGCCCGGCGTGATCTCGTTGCGGAACGACTTGCCGATCTGGCCGATGCCGAACGGCGGCTTCTTGCGCGCGGCGGTCAGCACGTTCTGGAAGTTCACGAAGATGCCCTGCGCGGTCTCCGGGCGCAGGTAGTGCAGGCCCGACTCGTCCTCGACCGGGCCCAGGTACGTCTTCAGCATCATGTTGAAGTCGCGCGGCTCGGTCCACTCGCCGCGGGTGCCGCAGTTGGGGCAGGCGATCTCGGCCAGGCCGTTCTCGGGCGCGCGGCCCTTCTTCGCCTCGAAGTCCTCGACGAGGTGGTCCTCGCGGAAGCGCTTGTGGCAGGACAGGCACTCCGTCAGCGGGTCCGTGAAGACGCCGACGTGGCCCGAGGCCACCCAGACCTGCCGCGGGAGGATGACCGAGGAGTCCAGGCCGACGATGTCGTCGCGGCTGGTCACCATCGCACGCCACCACTGGCGCTTGATGTTCTCCTTCAGCTCGACGCCGAGCGGCCCGTAGTCCCACGCGGAGCGGGTGCCCCCGTAGATCTCGCCGCTCGGGAAGACGAACCCCCGGCGCTTGGCGAGGGAGACGACGGCGTCGAGGCGGGAGGCGGTGCTGGCCACTGGATTCTCCTGGGTCGAGGAAGCCCGCGGCTGGGTGTCGCGGGGCACAACCGGGACAGCCTAGCCGCGGCGCGCACGCCCGCGGCGCAGCGATTTTGACATCCACACCTGGTGCAGTTGAGAATCGGTCTCATGTCCAGGTCCTCCCGCGCCCTCGCGCTGCTCGCCGTCCCCGTCCTGCTCGTGGCCGGGTGCTCGTCGGGCGGGACGGACGGCGCCGCCGGCGACGACGGCGTCCAGGTCCTCGCGTCCTTCTACCCCCTGCAGTTCGTCGCCGAGCAGGTCGGCGGCGACCGCGTCGAGGTGTCCTCCATGACGCCGCCCAGCGCCGAGCCGCACGACCTCGAGCTGTCCCCCGCGCAGGTCGCGGAGGTGTCCTCCGCCGACCTCGTCGTCTACCAGTCGGGGTTCCAGGCCGCCGTGGACGAGGCGGTCGACCAGTCGCAGCCCGCCCACGTCGTCGACGCGACCGCGGCGGCGGGGCTGGGCGAGGGCGGTGCGCACGCCGACGAGGCGCCCGCCGACGAGCACGGCGAGGACGACCACGCGGAGGAGGAGCACGGCGACGACGGCCACCAGCACTCCAGCGGCGACCCGCACTTCTGGCTCGACCCCACCCTCATGCCGGCGGTCGCCGACGCCGTGGCGGACGCGCTCGCCGAGGTCGACCCCGAGGGCGCCGACACCTACCGGGCGAACGCGGCGGCCCTCGACGAGCGCTTCGCCGCGCTCGACGAGGCCTACGCCACCGGGCTCGCCGCGTGCGAGCGCGACGTCATCGTCACGTCGCACGAGGCGTTCGGCTACCTCGCCGAGCGCTACGGGCTCGAGCAGGTCGGGATCTCCGGCGTCGACCCCGAGGCCGAGCCGTCGCCCGCCCGCCTGCGGGAGGTCGGCGAGGTCGTGCGCTCCAACGGCGTGACGACGATCTTCTTCGAGACGCTCGTCAGCCCCAAGGTGGCCGAGACCCTCGCTACCGACCTCGGCATCGAGACCGCGGTGCTCGACCCGCTCGAGGGTCTGGCGGACGAGGACGAGGACTACGTCACGGTCGCCGAGCAGAACCTCGACGCGCTGCGCGTGGCATTGTCGTGCTCGTGACCTCGTCGTCCCCCGCTCCCGCCGCGGGGTCCCGCACCACCGACGCGCCGGCGGCCCCCGCGATCGACGCGCGCGACGTCCACGTGACGCTCGGCGGGCGGCCCATCGTCCGCGGCGTCGACCTCTCCGTCCCCGCGGGCCAGGTCCTCGCGCTGCTCGGCGCCAACGGCTCCGGCAAGTCGACGCTCGTGCGCTCGCTGCTCGGCGTCGTGCCGGTCGCGTCGGGGTCCGTGCACCTGCTCGGCGCGCCGCTCGGCCCGCGGGTGCCGTGGGACCGGGTCGGGTACGTGCCGCAGCGCATGGCCGCCGGCGGCGGCATCCCCGCCACCGCTCTGGAGGTGGTCGGCTCGGGGCTGCTGCACGGGCGGCGACTCCTGCCGCCGCGGGACCGGCGCGCACGCGCTCGCGCGGCGCTCGAGACGCTCGGCGTGGGGCACCTGCTGCACCGGCGGGTCCAGGAGCTCTCGGGCGGGCAGCAGCAGCGCGTCCTCATCGCCCGCGCCCTCGTGCGCGACCCCCGGCTGCTCGTGCTCGACGAGCCGACCTCGGGCATCGACCTGCCGACGCAGGAGGCGTTCGTGCGCACCGTGGCGTCGCTGCGCGACGCGGGGACGACGGTGCTGGTGATCCTGCACGAGATCGGCCCGTTCGCCCCGCTCATCGACCGGGCGGTGGTGCTGCGGCACGGCCGCGTCGTGCACGACGGCGCGCCGCCGCAGGCCCGCGGCGAGCACGGCTCGGCCGAGCACGACCACACCCACCCGCACGCCGACCCCGTGCCCCCGTCCGAGGGCCCCGACCTCACCCTGGGGGTGACCCCGTGACGTGGTGGGACTCGCTGGCCGAGCTCCTGTCCTCCCCGCTGATGCAGCGGGCGCTCGTCGCCGCCGTGCTCGTGGGCGCGGCCGCACCGGTCGTCGGCACGTTCCTCGTGCAGCGGCGGCTGGCCCTCATGGGCGACGGCATCGGCCACGTCGCGCTCACCGGCGTGGCGGTCGGCTGGCTCGTCGGCTCGTGGGCGGCGGCCTCCCCCGCCGACGCGTTCGCGGTGCCCGGCGCGGTCGTCGCCGCGGTCGTCGGCTCGGTCGTCATCGAGCTCGTGCGCGAGCGCGGGCGCACCAGCGGCGACCTCGCGCTCGCGATCATGTTCTACGGCGGCATCGCCGGCGGGGTCCTGCTCATCAAGGTCGCCGGCGGCACGAACGCGAACCTCATGAGCTACCTGTTCGGCTCGATCGCGACCGTGAGCACCGCCGACCTGTGGTGGACCGTCGCGCTCGCCGCGCTCGTGCTCACCGTCGGCGTCGGGCTGCGCTGGGTGCTGTTCGCCGTCAGCCACGACGAGGAGTTCGCCCGCGCGAGCGGCCTGCCCGTGCGTCTGGTCTCGATGACCGTCGCGACGCTGGCCGCGCTGACCGTCACGATCGCCATGCGGGTGGTCGGGCTGCTGCTCGTCAGCGCGCTGATGATCGTGCCCGTCGCGGTCGCCCAGCTCTACGCCCGCTCGTTCGGTCGCACCATGGCCCTGGCGAGCGGCCTCGGCGTTGTCGTCAGCGTCGTCGGCCTGACCCTGACCTGGTGGAACGACGTCCCGCCGGGCGCGACGATCGTCGTGCTCGCCATCGCGGTGTACGCGGTGGGGGCGCTCGTCCGGCCGCTCGTGCACCGGCACCGCCCGGAGGACGACCCGCACCCGGAGATGTCCGACGACGTGCTCGTCCCCGCGACCGCGGGCGAGGACTGCCCGCCGGCGACCGCGGCGCCCCGACGCTGACCACGGCACGGGCCCTCACGCCAGGGACGGAGGTCCCGGCGGCGACCGCCGGCACGCGACATAGGATCGAGACGTGACGGAGGTCGTGCGTGCCTACGGCCTCGACGGCCTGCCGCTGGGTGCCGTCCTCCTCGTGCTCCTCGTGGTCGTGCTCGCGCGCTCGCACGCCACCTACTGGGCGGGCCGCGCGGTGGCGCGCGGGGCGCGGTACGAGGGCGAGCACCGGCACGGGCCGGTGCCCTGGCAGCGGACCGTGGACCGGCTCGCGCGCTTCGCGACGACACCGCTCGCCCGCACCGGTCTCGCGCTGGTCCACCGCTGGGGCCCGGTCGCCGTCACGTTCGCGTACCTGACCGTCGGCGTGCAGTCGGCCGTGTTCGCGGCCGCCGGGCTGCTGCGCATGCCGTACCTGCGGTTCACGGTGGCGTCCCTGCCCGGGTCGGTCGCGTGGGCGCTGGTCTGGGGCACGGTCGGGCTGAGCGCCGTCTGGGGTGCCGTCGCGCTCGCCGCCGGCTCGCCGTGGGGGCTCGCCGTGCTCGTCGCGGTCGGAGCCGCGCTCGCCGTGGTGGTCGCACGGGCCCGCCGGCGGCGCCGGACCGCCGCGGCGGCCGAGGCCGAGGCCGCAGCGGTCCGCTGACCGCGGATCAGTCCGGCGGCTCCTGCGCGACGCGCGGGCTGCTGCCCTGCAGCTCGTCGATCAGCTTCGACGCGTCCGCCTTGGTCAGGTTCTCCGGCACCTCACGCTCCGACTCCCGGGCCAGCGTGCTCAGGTAGCTGAGCTGCGCACCGGTGGCCGGCTCGTCCCCCGTGGCCCACTCGTCCGGGTCCTTGACGGTCCCCGTCTCGGGCGTGACGGACGTGGGCGTGTCCTGCGCCGGGGTCTGCTCCGAGTCGCTCGTCATGCGGCTCACGCTACGTGCCCGGCCTGCGTGCCGCGCGCCGACGCCCCCGCCCGCCTCAGTCCTCGTGGGCGGGCGAGACGCAGAACTGGTTGCCGTCCGGATCGGCCAGGACCGTCCACGCGAACCCGTCCGGCAGGCTGTGGTCCCCCACGCGCGTCGCCCCGGCCGCCACGCTCGCCTCGACCCACGCCGGCACGTCCTCGACCGTCAGGTCGAGGTGCACCCGGTTCTTCCCCGGCGTCGGGTCGGGAACCTCCTGGAAGCCCAGCGTGACCCCGCCCGGCTCGGACGGGAGCACCATCGCGAAGCCCGGGTGCTGCTGCACACGGCCGCCGGTGCGGTGCGCCCACCACTGGGCGAGCGCGGCCGGGTCGCGCGTGTCGAACGTGATCATCCCGACGCGCACGGCGGGCGCAGTCGTCCCGGGTGCGGTCGTGCGGGGTGCGGTCGTGCCGGGGACGGGCGGGACGAAGGGGGCGGGGACGTCGTCGTCGGTCATGGCCCGCACGCTAGCGGTCCGCACCGACACGAGCCGCGGCCGGCCCGCACCGCGGGTCAGGCCGGCGGACCCGCCTCGCCCACGGGAGCCGGTGCGTCCACCGCGCCGCCGTAGCGGCGGTCGCGCCGCGCGTACGTCTCGACCGCGCGCCACAGGTGCCGACGGTCCACGTCGGGCCACGGCTCGTCGAGGAACACCATCTCCGCGTACGCCGCCTGCCACAGCATGAAGTTGGAGATCCGCTGCTCCCCCGACGAGCGCAGGAACAGGTCGACGTCGGGGAGGTCCGGCTCGTCCAGGTAGCGCGCGAGGACCTTCTCGTTCACCTTCTCCGGCTTCAGGCGGCCCGCGGCGACCTCGCGCGCGACCGCCTGCGCGGCGTCGGCGATCTCCGCCCGCCCGCCGTAGTTCACGCACATCGTCAGCGTGCAGGTCGTGTTGCCCACCGTCTGCCGCTCGGCCGTCTCCAGCTCCGCGATGACCGACCGCCACAGCCGCGGCCGCCGTCCCGCCCACCGCACCCGTACGCCCCAGGAGTCCATGAGGTCGCGCCGGCGCCGCAGCACGTCGCGGTTGAACCCCATGAGGAACCGCACCTCGTCGGGCGAGCGGTTCCAGTTCTCGGTGGAGAACGCGTAGGCGGAGACGTACTCCACGCCGATCTCGATGGCGCCCGCGACGACGTCGAGCAGCGACGCCTCCCCCGCGGCGTGGCCGGCCGTCCGCGGCAGCCCGCGGGCGTTGGCCCAGCGGCCGTTGCCGTCCATGACGACCGCGACGTGGCGCGGGACGAGCTCGCGGGGCACGGCAGGAGGACGCGCACCGCTCGGGTGCGGCGGGGGCGGGACCGGCATCAGACCCTCTCGACCATCGGCAGCGAGCGCAGCCGGCGCTCGAGGTGGAACTGGCAGAACGCGGCCACCAGGCCGTTGCCCTCGGCGCGGTGCCGCTCGGCGCTCGCGTCGGCCACCGCCCAGTCACCAGACAGCAGCGCCGCGAGCAGCGCGAACGTGTCCGGGGCCGGCGCGGCCGCACCGGGCGGACGGCACGCCCCGCAGACGGCGCCGCCGACCGCCACCGCGAACGCGTGGTGCGGGCCGGGTGCCCCGCACCGGGCGCAGTCCGTGAAGCTCGGCGCCCAGCCGGCGATCGCGAGGGCGCGCAGCAGGTAGGAGTCGAGGACGAGCCCGGGCGCGTGCTCACGCGTCGCCAGGGCGCGCACCGCACCGACGAGCAGCCAGTACTGCTGCACCGCGGGCTCGCGCTCGGCCTCCACGAGGCGGTCCGCCGTCTCCAGCATGACCGTCCCCGCCGTGTACAGCGTGTAGTCCTCGCCGATGCGCCGCCCGTACGGGCCGAGCGTCTCGGCCTGCGTGACGACGTCGAGGTTGCGCCCCGTGCTGAGCTGCACGTCGACGTGCATGAACGGCTCGAGCCGCGACCCGAACCGGGACGTCGTGCGCCGCACGCCCTTGCCGACGGCGCGGACCTTGCCGTGCTCACGGCTCAGGAGGGTGACGATGCGGTCGGCCTCCCCCAGCTTGTGGGTGCGCAGCACGATCGCCTCGTCGCGGTAGAGGCTCACCGGGCCATTCTGCCCCGTGCCGCCGACACCCGGGCGTGCGGGTGCCGGCGGCACGGCGTGTCACACCGGGGCACGGAGGTCGTCCGGCCCCGGCACCCGCCGGGCGCGGGCAGGGGTCACCTGCGGTGCGGCGGCGGAGCCGGTGGGACGCGGCGGTGCCGCGTCAGCGCTCGTGCCGGTTGACGGCCGAGACGATGGCCTTGAGCGTCGCCGTCGTGATCGACGGGTCGATGCCGACGCCCCAGAGGATGTCGTCGCCGATCGCGCACTCCACGTACGCGGCAGCCGTCGCGTCGCCGCCCGCGGACAGCGCGTGCTCGGCGTAGTCGAGGACCGCCACGTCCACGCCCTCGGCGTTGAGCGCGGACACGAACGCCGCGACGGGGCCGTTGCCGGTGCCGCGCAGCGTCCGCTCGACACCCCGGTCGACGACGTCGACCTCGAGCGTGTCGTGGCCGCCCTCGGCGCTCGTCGCCCGCGTGCCGCGCAGCGCGAACCGGCCCCAGGGCTCGAGCGGCCCGCCCGGCAGCGCCGGCAGGTACTCGTCGCTGAAGATGGTCCAGAGCTCGTCGGCCGTGACCTCGGTGCCGTGCCGGTCCGTGTGCCGCTGCACGACCTGCGAGAACTCGATCTGCAGCCGGCGCGGCAGGTCCAGGTCCCGCTCGGACTTCAGCAGGTAGGAGATGCCGCCCTTCCCGGACTGGGAGTTGACGCGGATGATCGCCTCGTAGCTGCGCCCGACGTCCTTCGGGTCGATCGGCAGGTACGGCACGGCCCACTCCGCCTCGGCGACGGGCGTGCCGGCGGCCGCGGCGCGCGCCTCCAGGGCGTCCAGGCCCTTCTTGATCGCGTCCTGGTGCGACCCCGAGAACGCGGTGAACACCAGGTCGCCGCCGTACGGGTGCCGCTCGTGCACCGGCATCTGGTTGCAGCGCTCGACGGTGCGGCGGATCCGGTCGATGTCCGAGAAGTCGATCTGCGGGTCGATCCCCTGGCTGAACAGGTTCAGGCCGAGCGTCACCAGGTCGACGTTGCCCGTGCGCTCGCCGTTGCCGAACAGGCAGCCCTCGATGCGGTCGGCGCCCGCCAGGAAGCCGAGCTCGGCGGCCGCGACGGCCGTCCCCCGGTCGTTGTGCGGGTGCAGCGACAGCACGACGCTCTCCCGGTGGTGCAGGTGCCGGCTCATCCACTCGATGGAGTCGGCGTAGACGTTGGGCGTCGCCATCTCCACCGTCGCCGGCAGGTTGACGATCACCGGACGGTCCGGCGTCGGCTCCAGGACGTCCAGCACCGCGTTGCAGATGCGCAGCGCGAACTCCAGCTCGGTGCCCGTGTACGACTCGGGGCTGTACTCGTAGAACACCTCGGTGTCCGGGATCAGCTCCTCGTACTTCTTGCAGAAGCGCGCGCCGGAGACGGCGATGTCGACGATGCCGTCCTCGTCGGAGCGGAACACGACCTCACGCTGGAGCACGGACGTCGAGTTGTACAGGTGGACGATCGCCTGCTTCGCGCCGGCCAGCGACTCGTAGGTGCGCTCGATGAGGTGCTCGCGCGCCTGGGTCAGCACCTGGATGACGACGTCGTCGGGGATGCGGTCCTCCTCGATCAGCATCCGGACGAAGTCGAAGTCGGTCTGCGAGGCGGCGGGGAAGCCGACCTCGATCTCCTTGTAGCCCATGCTGACCAGCAGCTCGAACATCTCGAGCTTGCGTGCGGGGCTCATCGGCTCGATCAGGGCCTGGTTGCCGTCGCGCAGGTCGACGGCGCACCAGCGCGGGGCGTGGGTCATGCGCTTGCCGGGCCACGTGCGGTCCGGCAGGTCGACCCGGATCTGCTCGTGGAACGGCCGGTAGCGGTGGGACGGCATGCCCGAGGGCTGCTGGGGGTTGCGCTCGGGGCTCGGGCTCACGCTGGGTGTGACGGTCATCGGGGTGTCCTTCGACGCGGGTCTCGGCGGGCGATCAGCCGGGCACGACGCACTCCGCGACGAGGAGCCGGCCTAGAGGGCCTCGTCGCGGCGGCGAAGAAGGAGGGTGCGGGACGCCACGGACAGACCATACCCCCGCCGCGGCCGGGCACCGCAACCACGCGGGCGCACGCCGCCGGTCCTCGGCGCCCGCCCCCCAGGGGTCGCGCGCCCCGGTCACGGCGGTCCGAGCACCACCGACTCGCGGTCGCTGCGGGCCACGAGCGCCCCGCCGACGCCCTCCAGCCGCGCGGTCGCCTCGGGCAGGGGCACCGACCACACGCGGACCCCGTCCCGCAGCCCCCGCGCGACGAGCGCCCGGCCGCCCAGCCCGTCCGGCTCGGCGGCCAGCACCAGCCGCCCGTCCGTGACGGGGGCGAAGGGCACGCCCTCCGGCAGCCGCTGCTCCCACAGCAGGCGGCCGTCGGCGCCGTCGGCCACCGACACCCCCTCCTCGCCCCACAGCAGGACGGCGCCGTCGACGACCGCCGCGGGGCTCTGCACCGTTACGAGCCGCCACACGGGCGCGCCGTCGCGGTCCAGGGCCAGCACGCGGCTGCCGGCGTCGCTGAGCAGGACGTCCAGGGACCCGTCGTCGGCGGCGAGGCGGACCGGCACGCCGGGGACGCGCGCGACCGGGCGGCCGTCCGCGGTGTGCAGGAACGCGCCCGTCCCGGTCGCCCACGTCGCGAACCGCCCGCCGGACAACGGCCCGACCACCAGCCGGCGGCCCCGCTCCCCCTGCGACACCACCTCGCCCGAGTCCGCGGCGAGCACCGCCACGACCGGACCGGCCAGCACCACCACCTCCCCCGCCACCGTCAGCGACGGCACCGCACGGCTGCCGCTGCGCAGCGTCAGGGCCTCCGGGGCGCGGTGCGACCAGCGCACGGTGCCGTCCGTGCCCGCGCGCCGCTCCACGCGCACGCGCCCGTCCGCGTCGACGGCGGCCAGCACGACGTCGTCCTCGACGCGGCGCAGGCCGACGACGGCGTCGGTGACGTCCCACGCGCCGAGCCGGGTGCCGTCCCGCGCATCGAGCGCGAGCACCTCGGTGGGAGGCATCGGGCCCTCCCCACGCCCAGCGACGGGGCGGGACGCGGTCCAGCGGCAGAGGACGACGTCGCTGCCCGTGGGCCCGGGCGGACACGTCACCACGACCGGGTCCAGCCCCGGGCCGCGGCTGCGCGCCGTCGCCTCGACGCCCCAGACGACGTCACCGCTGCGCGGCTCGTGGCCCTGCACCCGCCAGGACTCGGCCGTCTCGACGACGGTCACCAGCAGGCCGCCGGCGGACACGACCCCGCCGCGCCCCCCGGCGGGCGCCCGCCAGAGCTCCACGGGCGGGCCGTCCAGCGGCCGGACGAACCCGGGCACCGCGGCGATCGCGTCGGCCCGCGCCTCGGACGTCCTGGCCGCGACGTGCGTCGCGACGGCCGCACCCCCGACGAGCAAGGCCACGGCGACCGCGGCGGGCCACCAGCCCCGCCACCCGGGGCGGGCGCCGGACCACCGGGGGCCCCGCCTCTCGCTCACCGGGCGGGACGCACCGGCCGATCCCGGCGCGTCCTCGTCGTCGGCGTCGGCGTCGATCAGGACGACCGGCTGCATCCGTGCAGCCGGGCGCGGGCCCGTCATGAGCCGACTCTAGGCCGGGGGCGCACCCTCCGCGCGGTGCGCGCCCTCCGCGCGCAGCACGTCCGCCACCGACGACCCGGGGGTCGCCACGACCCGCAGGGAGCGGTCGCCGAACGCCACGACGCAGCCGGGGCGCAACCGGACCGGGTGGTCGACCCGGCAGACGACCTGGGCCCCGTCCGGAAGGGTCACCACCGTGCCGTTCGTCGACCCGCGATCGGTCACCCACGCGCCCCGGGCGTCCGCGGCCAGCTCCAGGTGCGTCTTGGAGACCGAGCGCTCGGGGTCCGTCACGCGCACCACCTGGACGCCCGGGCCGGGCGACGGGTTGCGCCCGAGGAGGGCGACCCGCTCGACGGTCAGGGTCCTGCCGTCGTCCAGCGCGACCCGCAGCCCCCGCGCGCCGCCGCGCCGCGGCTCGGGCACGACGTCGGGCCGGGGCGGCGCGGGGCGCGTCAGCTCGAGCTCGGGGGCCAGGCCCGGGGGCTCCTCGACGGTCTCCGCGGCGCGCGCCGCCGCCGCCGCGCGGACGAGCGGCAGCGCCCGCGTGTCGAGGTCGGGCGCGGCGCGCGGCGGGTCGACGGGAGCGAGGACCAGGCCGCCCGTGGTCGTGGGCACGGTCGGGCGCGGCGCCGACGACGCCCGCTCGGCGGGCGGTCCCGCGGGGCGCGTGGCGGGCACGGCGCCCTGCACGGCCGCGCCGGGTCCCGACGTGGGCGCGTCCGTCGGCGTCGTGCCGGGCTCCGCCAGCGCCGCCCAGCCGGGCGTGCCGGTGAGGCCGGGGACCGGCGCGCCTCCCGGGGTGCCGCCCACGGCGGGCGACCGGGTCCCGGCGCGCGGCCGTCCGGGACCACCGGCACCGGGCTGCGCGCGCAGCACCTCGGCGTCGACGGCCCGGTCGTGCCACCCCCGGTTGCGGCCCGTGCGGTCGAGGACGGGAGAGACGAGCACCGCGACCTGCCCCACGAGGCACGCGAGCGCACCCGCCGCGACGACCAGACCGCGCAGCAGCACGCGCAGCACCCCGATCGGGCGGCGGCTGTGGACGTCGACGGTCCGGACGCCCAGCAGACGACGGCCCAGGGTCCAGCCGTAGCGCCCGTGCAGCACCCACTGGACCACCGAGACCGCGCCTGCGACGGCGAGGCCCACGAGGGCGGCGGCACCGACGGGCGAGACCACCACGGCCGCCGGGTCGTCGGCCCTCGCGGTCGCGAGCGCGCGGCGCAGGACCTCGACCGTGAAGGGTGCGGCGAGCAGGCCGACGAGCAGCTGGTCGACGGCCGCCGCGAGGAACCGGCGTCCGAGGCTCGCGGGCGTGTCGGTGACCTCGAGACCCGTGACCGGCACGGGGGCACGGTGCGTCACGGCAGTGCCCCCCACGCGCTGACCGCGGTGCTCACGCCGACCGCTCCACGGTGAACGTCACGCCGTCGCCGAGGTCGACGACCTCGTCGGTGCCGACCACGCTCGGCTCGCCCGCCTGCAGACGCCGCACGCCCTCGCCCGGACGCGAGACGTGGACGCCGTTCGTCGAGTCGAGGTCCGTCACGACGACGTGGTCGCCCTCCAGACGCACCTCCGCGTGCGTGCGGGAGATGTCCTGGTTCGGGCTCGGCACCGTCACGAGGCGCGGCAGCTCGCGGTTGGTGACCCGCGAGACCTGCGGCGCGCGACCCAGCAGGACCGCCCGGTCGAGGTCGACCACGAGACCGGTCGAGAGCACGATCCGTGCGGGCAGCGGCGCCGGCTCGGGCGCGGGGAAGGGACCGGGCACGGCGTCGTGCGTCCACGCCGGCAGCCGGTCGCGCAGGCGGGCGAGGTCGCTCGACAGGATCGTCATGCCGTCGTGGTCGTCGTCCGAGACCTCGACGGGAGCGCCGGCCGGCGGGGCCGGCGGGCCCCACGGGTGGCCGGTCGTGGTGGCCGTGGCCGCTGCACCCGCGACGGGAGCCGCGCCGGTCGGCGGCGCGCCGATGACCTCCGGTGCGGGGGCGGACTGCCACCAGCCGTCCTGCAGGACCGTGTCCTGCACGTCGTCGTGCTCGTCCGGGGAGCCCGCTAGCGGCGCGCCGAGGGGGTCGGCGAGCCGGTCCGCCGGCGCGTGCTCGCTCGACCCGCCGGCGGGCGCCGGACCGTCCAGGGGCAGCGAGGTCGGCGCCGGGGGCACCGGCGCGGCCGGGACGGCGGGCGCCGCCGTCGTGCGGGACCGCACGCTCGCCTGCTCGTCCGCGGTCGGCTCCTGCCCGCCCGTCCCGTCGGGAGCGGCAGGCGTGGAGCCGGGCCCGGGCCAGAAGGTCACGTCCTCGACCGCCGCCGGGCCCGCCCCGACGACGACGTGCGCAGCGCCGCCGCTCGCCGCCCCGGAGGGCTCCTCGGCGTCGCCCTCGCCCGTCCCGGGCTCACGGGCGGCTCCCGACGCCACGGTCGACCGCTCGGTGCGGCCGGCGCCGGCGGTGCGACGCAGGACCGCGGCACGCACCACCCCGGCGACGAGCGGCCAGGCCGGGGCGTCCGCGACCGCTCCCGCGACACGCAGCTCGAGCTCGAGGACGCCCTCGGCGCGGTGCTCCGTCCACACGGCGTCCTCCCGAGCGGCCAGCACCTGCTCCCCGTCCCCCGTGCGGACGCGCAGCTCGACCGGCCCGCGCAGGACGGCACGGAGCGCGCCGTCGCCGGGCGTCGTCACGATCGCGAACTGCGGCAGCTCGGCGAAGCCGGCGGCGGCGAGCACGCCGAGCGCGGAGAGCACGTCCCCACCGGCGAGGCCGACGTCCCACAGGCCGCCGGCGACCTCGGGCCGGGCCGCGGGTGCGACGAGCGCGAGGAGCCCGTCCGCGGCGACGGCGGTCCACTCCCCCTCGACGTACTCGTGCGCGCGCGTGGCGTCGTTCATGGCCGGTCCTCCTGGACGTGGTGGGCGGTGCTGGGCGGCGCGGCGGGCCGGTCGTCGGGCGTCGCGGCGGGAAGGCGGGGGGCGCGCGGGAGCGTCGCACCGTTGAGCATCTCGTCCCAGAGGAACGGCTCGGCGTCGGGTGCGGGACGGGGCGCGGTGGCCTGGACGTCGTCCGCGGCGGTGACCGTGGCGGCCACGTCGACGACGACGGCGCTGACGTTGTCGCGGCCGCCGTGCGCGAGCGCGTCCTGCACGAGGCGCGCCGCGGCCTCCTGCGGGTCGGCGACAGCGGCCAGCACCGACGCGATCGCCGCGTCGTCGAGCTCGCGGGTGAGACCGTCCGTGCAGATGAGGAGCCGGTCCTGGGGCCCGGCCGGGAGCAGCCAGTAGTCGGGCTCCGGGGGCTCCCCCGTGCCGAGGGCCCGGGTGAGCACGTGGCGCTCGGGGTGGCGCGGCACCTGCGTGGGGTCGATCTCACCCGACTCGAGGAGCTCCTGGACCACCGAGTGGTCCACGCTCACCTGCGCGAGGGCGTCGTCGGCCCACCGGTACACGCGGGAGTCGCCCACGTTGAACACGAGCCAGTACGACCCGCCGTCGTGCTCGGCGACGGCGGCGCCGGCGACGGTCGTGCCGCCCTGCCGGCCACCCGTGAACTCGTCGCGGATCCGGGCGGACGTCCGCGCGAAGCACGCGTGCACGTCGTCGGGGCCGGCGCTGCTGCGTCCCGCGAGCTGGGCGAACTCCTCGACCGCGATCCGGCTCGCGAGGTCGCCCGCGTCGTGCCCGCCCATGCCGTCGGCCACGAGGAAGACGGGCGGGTACGCCAGGAGCGCGTCCTCGTTGACCTCGCGGACGCGGCCGCGGTCCGTGGCCGATCCCCACGCCGTGCGCACAGCACCACCCTCCCCGCCTGTCGTCCTATCGGCGCACATCGTGCCGTACCTGAGGCCCTGCGCCGCACCGACACCGGCGTCGGTGTCAGATCCCGAGCTGGAAGACGCCCCAGTAGGCCAGCACGACCAGCAGCACGAGGCAGCCGGCGAGCACCGTCCAGAGCGCGACCGAGCGCACCACACCGGGTGCGACCGGCACCTGCGCCTCGCGGGCCGCGGTCGCCCGGCGCGCGAGGATCACCGCCGCCACGACGGCCGCGACACCCAGCAGGCGCACCACGAGCCACCCGCCCTGCACGACCCACGCGTTCCGCTCGTAGTCGAGGGCGAGCCGTGCGACGGACAGCAGGTACCAGACCAGCGCCACGACGGTCAGCGTCGTCGCGGCCGCGAGCACCCCCAGCCGCAGCGCGACCCCCGGGGCGTAGCGGTGCCGCGCCTCGGCGACCTCGGCACCGGCCGGCGCGGCGCCCGGGTCGCCCTGCGCGGCGGCCTCGTGGGGACGGGACGTCCTGCCGGTGCCCCGGCGCACGAGCGCGACGACCCCGTGCGCACCGCGCGACGCGGCGACGGCGAGCCCGGCCAGGACGAGCGCGGCCAGCGCGACGACGACGAGCGCGATCATCACCGTGCCGTCGCGCAACCACCCCGGCTCCGGCACCGGCGCCGCCACGTAGGGCTGCGTGGGCTGGGCGCCCGCCGTGCGGGGGGCGGCGTCGGCGGTCGCCGGCAGGCCGAGGATCCAGCCGGAGAGGTCCTCGAGGAACGCCGGGACCACCTCCCCGCCGACACGGATGCCGTGGTTCGCGCCGTCGTAGTAGCGCACCGTGATGCTGTCGTTGCCGGCCACCGCGGCGTCGGCGCGGACCTGCAGCGCCCCCTGCACGATCGGCATCGAGGCGTCGCCCGTGCCGTAGACGACCAGCACGGGCTGCTGCATCCGCTGCTGGTACGGCTGGACGTCGAAGTCGACGTACTCGAACCCGCCGCCGGGCATCGACATGCCGACGGCGCGCGGGATCGCGCGGAAGACGCCGTGCGGGACCTGGGTGTTGCGCAGGTAGGCGTCGGTCGCGAACGCGGCCTGCTCGCGGGGCGGCACGACCGGGGCCGACACGAGCACGAGGAACGCCAGCCGCGGGTCGTCGACCGCCATGACGGGTGCGATCCAGCCGCCCTCGCTCTCGGCGTACACGCCCACCCGCTCGGCGTCCACCTCGGGCCGCTCGCGCAGCGCCGCGACGGACCGCGCGTAGTCCCCCGCCATCGCCACGTAGTCGCGGTGCCGGGTCGTGTAGGTGTCCAGGCGCTTGTCGGGCACGAGCGCCGCGACGCCCGACTCCGCGAGCGCGTGCGCCTGGGCGAGGAACGCCTGCTCGAACCGTCCCGTGCCCGCCCCGTGGACGAACACCACGCCGGGCACGGGCTCCTCCACCCCGACCGGCAGGCTGAGCCGCGCCTGCACGGTGGCCCCGTCGAGGGGCACGTCGAGCACCTCGGTCCGCACCTCGTACCGGCGCGGCTCGGGTGCACCGGTGATCGCGGTGCTGGTGCTCTCGACCCGGATCGCCTCGGTCATGGCCGCGGGCGACCAGCCGGGCCCGAGCGCGGCGCCGACGACCGCCAGCAGGACGCTGACCAGCGCGACGCTGGCCACCAGCCGGTAGGCCGAGGACAGGCGGCTCGTGCGCGCCACGGACGCGGCGAGCCCGCGCGTCACCCGGCGCCAGGCGCCGGTGTCCCCCGCACCCACCTCAGAAGCCCAGCCGACCGAGCTGCTTGGGGTCCCGCTGCCAGTCCTTCGCGACCTTCACGTGCAGGTCGAGGAACACGCGCGCACCGAGCAGCGCCTCGATCTGCCCCCGCGCCCGCGTGCCCACGTCCCGCAGGCGGGCGCCGCCGCGGCCGATGACGATGGCCTTCTGGCTGTCCCGCTCGACGAACAGGTGCACGCGCACGTCCAGCATCGGCGCGCCGTCCGCGGCCGGCCGCTCGCGGGGCACGATCTCCTCGACGACGACGGCGAGCGAGTGCGGCAGCTCGTCGCGCACGCCCTCGAGCGCCGCCTCGCGCACGAGCTCGGCCACCATGACCTGCTCGGGCTCGTCCGTCAGCTCGCCCTCGGGGTAGAGCGCGGGTCCCTCGGGCAGGTGCGAGACGAGCACGTCGGTGAGGACGTCGACCTGGTACCCGCCCTGCGCGGAGACCGGGACGATGTCGGCCCACTCCCCGAGCTGGTCGACGGCGATCAGGTGCTCGGCGAGCCGTGCCCGCGGCACCAGGTCCGTCTTCGTGACGACGGCGACGACTGGTGTGCCCGGACGTCCCTCGGGGGCCAGGTGCGCGAGCTGCTCGGCGATGTAGCGGTCGCCCGGCCCGATCTTCTGGTCCGCCGGGAGGCAGAAGCCCACGACGTCGACCTCCGTGAGCGTGTCGCGCACGAGGTCGTTGAGCCGCTCGCCGAGCAGCGTGCGCGGACGGTGCAGGCCGGGGGTGTCGACGAGCACGAGCTGCGCGTCCTCGCGGTGCACGATCCCGCGCACGACGTGGCGCGTCGTCTGCGGGCGACCCGAGGTGATCGCGACCTTCTGGCCGACGAGCGCGTTGGTGAGCGTGGACTTGCCGGCGTTCGGGCGTCCGACGAGGCACGCGAACCCGGAGCGGTGGCTCATCGGGCTGCCTCCGGCTGGTGCTGGTCGCGGATCGCGGCGGTGCCGCGGGCGGGCGTCGTGGCGGCGTCCGTGTCGTCCTCCGGTTCGTCGGCGCGCCGCACGACCAGGGTCGCGAGGCGCTTGCGTCGTCCCTCGACGCGGTCGGCCCGCAGGTGCAGGCCGTGGATCTCGGCCTCGGAGCCCGGCAGCGGGACCTTGCCGAGCGCCTTGGCCAGAAGGCCGGCGGCGGTGTCGACGTCCTCGTCCTCGACGTCGGTGCCGAACAGCTCGCCGAGCTCGTCGCGCGACATCCGCGCGGGCACACGGTAGCTGCCGTCCCCGAGGTCCTCGACGCCGGGCGCGCTCGCGTCGTGCTCGTCGGTCAGCTCCCCGACGATCTCCTCCAGCGCGTCCTCGATCGTCACCAGACCGGCGATGCCGCCGTACTCGTCCACGACGAGCGCGATGTGGCTGGACCCGTCCCGCAGCTCGCGCAGGAGGTCGTCGACGGGCTTGGACTCGGGCACGAAGACGGCGGGCCGGGCGAGCGACGACGCGGGCGCGTCGAGCGGGTGCTCGCCGCCCTCGCCGGCGTGGGGGCGCAGCCGCCGCACGACGTCCTTGAGGTAGAGCACGCCGACGACCTCGTCGACGGACTCCCCCACCACGGGCACGCGGGAGTACCCGGACCGCAGCAGCAGCGCGAGCACCTTGTCCAGCGGGGTGTCCGCGTGCGTCGTGATCATGTCGGTACGCGGCACCATGACCTCGCGCGTCAGGGTGTCGCCGAGCTCGAGGACGGACCGGAACATCTCCCGCTCCGCGTCCTCGATCGCCTCGGACTCGCTCACACGCTCGACCATGTCGCGCAGCTCCGCGTCGTCCTGCTCGTCGGAGGAGCCGACGGGCGGGCTGCGCCGGCCCACGCCTCCCGCGAGGACCGTCGTGACCAGCAGCAGGCGCGAGAGGGCGGCGAGCACCCCCACGGGGTGGCGGCGCGCCGTGCTGCGCGGGCTGACCCGCACCAGCAGGAACGCGACGACCGCGCAGGCCGCGACGGCCAGGAGCGCCGTGGCCCACCAGGACAGGCTGCCCGCGCTGATCGCCAGCGTGATCGAGACGGTCGCCGTCATCTCGCCGAGCAGGCGCACGAACGACGCGGCCTGCGCGACCCGCGCGGGGTCCTCGACGAGGCGCCGCACGCGTGCCGCGGCCTTGTGGTTCTCGGCCTCGAGCTCGGCCACCCGCCCTCGCGTCACGCGCAGGACGGCGACCTCGCCGGCGGACAGCGCCGCCGCGAGCAGGATCCCCACGACCGCGACGGTGACCAGCAGGGCGACGGGCACGTCGCTCATCGGCCCGCCAGGAACGTCAGCAGCAGCGTGCGCTGCAGGGCGAACATCTCCTTCTCCTCGTCCGGCTCGGCGTGGTCGTAGCCGAGCAGGTGCAGGATGCCGTGGGTGGTGAGCAGGAGCATCTCCTCCACCGTGGAGTGGCCGGCGGCACGGGCCTGCGTCGCCGCGACCTCGGGGCACAGCACCACGTCACCGAGGACACCGGGGCCGGCGGGCTCGCCCTCGCGGCCGGGGCGCAGCTCGTCCATGGGGAACGAGAGCACGTCGGTGGGGCCCGGCTCGTCCATCCACCGCACGTGCAGGTCGCTCATCGTGGCCGTGTCGACGAAGCGCACGAACAGGTCCGCCTGCGGGTGGACGTGCATGGCGTCGAGCACGAAGCGGCCGAGGGCGGCGAACTCCGCCTCGTCGACCTCGTGCCCCGACTCGTTGCTGACCTCGATGCTCATGAGCGGTCCCACCGCGCGTAGGCGTCGATGATCTCCCCGACGAGCCGGTGCCGGACGACGTCGGACGACGACAGCCGGCAGAAGGCCACGTCGTCGACACCGGACAGGATGTTCTCGACCACGCGCAGCCCGGACGTCGTGCCGGACGGCAGGTCGGTCTGCGTCACGTCGCCGGTCACGACGACCTTCGACCCGAAGCCGAGGCGCGTCAGGAACATCTTCATCTGCTCGGTGGAGGTGTTCTGGGCCTCGTCGAGGATGATGAACGCGTCGTTCAGGGTGCGCCCGCGCATGTACGCGAGGGGGGCGACCTCGATCGTGCCCGCCTCCATGAGGCGCGGGATCGACTCCGGGTCGACCATGTCGTGCAGCGCGTCGTACAGCGGCCGCAGGTAGGGGTCGATCTTCTCGGAGAGGGTGCCGGGCAGGAAGCCGAGCCGCTCGCCCGCCTCGACGGCGGGGCGGGTCAGGACGATGCGGTTGACGCGGCGCGCCTGCAGGGACTGCACCGCCTTGGCCATCGCGAGGTACGTCTTGCCGGTACCGGCGGGGCCGATGCCGAAGGTGACGGTGTTGCGCTCGATCGCGTCGACGTACTCCTTCTGCCCCGCGGTCTTCGGCCGGATCGTGCGGCCGCGCGTGGACAGGATGTTGAAGGTGAGGACGTCGGCCGGGCGCGCGTCGGAGCCGGCGGTCAGCATCGCGACCGACCGGGTCACGACCTCGGGGCTCAGGGGGGTGCCCGCGGCGGCCATCTCGACGAGCTCGTCGACGAGGCGCGTGACCAGGGCGACGTCGCCCGCAGGACCCGCGAGGGCGACCTCGTTCCCGCGGACGTGCACGTCGACGGTGCGGAACCCGTCCTCGATGGCGCGCAGCACCTCGTCTCGCAGCCCGAGCAGCTCCACCATCGACACCTCGGCGGGGACGGTGATGCGGTGCTCGATCCGCGCGTGGGGCGGCTCGTGGACGCTGGGGGTGGGGCTGGAGTCGGCCATGTGCTCGGCGGTCGCCGTGCGCTCCTTCGGTCGGTGCGGCGTGCCGGGCGCTCTGCTGCGTCCGGCCGGCCGCGCGGCAGCGCCGTGGGCCTTCCCCCATCCTACCGACGCCTCCGACACGCACCCGGTGGTCGCCGGGTCTCAGCCCCAGCGACCGAGCCGCTGGGCGACCAGCGCGAGGGCGACGGGTCCCGCCGTGGAGGTCCGCAGGACGTGCGGCCCCAGGCGCGCGGCGACGGCCCCGGCGGAGAGCAGGCCGTCGAGCTCCCGCTCGCCGATCCCGCCCTCGGGACCGACCACCAGCAGCACGTCGCCCGCGCCCGGCAGCGCGACGTCCGCGAGCGGCGTCGCCCCCTCCTCGTGCAGCACGACGGCGACGCCGCCCGACTCCCGGGTGGCGGCCACGAGCGCGCGCAGCCCGGCGCCGTCGACGGCCTGCGCGACCTCGGGGGCCCGCGCTCGCCGCGACTGCTTCGTGGCGGCCCGCACCGTGCCGACCCAGCGCGCACGGCTCTTGGCCGCCCGGTCGCCGCGCCACACGACGATCGAGCGCTCGGCCTGCCAGGGCACGACCGCGTCGACACCGACCTCCGTGGCCGCCTCGACCGCCATCTCGTCGCGGTCCCCCTTGGCGAGCGCCTGCACGAGGACGAGCCGCGGCGACGGCTCCGGCTCGACGACGACCTCGACGACCGCGACACGGACGCCCTCCGGCCCGACCGCCGCGACGGTCCCCACCAGGCGCACGCCCGCGCCGTCGACGACGTCCACCCGCTCCCCCGGGGCCCGCCGCTGCACGACACCCGCGTGCCGGCCCTCGGACCCGTCGAGCAGGAACGTGCCGCCGGCCGTGACGCCGGCCAGCGCACCCGGCTCGACGAGGAAGACGGGCGCGCTCACCGGCCCGCGAGCTTGTCGCGCAGCTTGGCGAACACGCCCGGGTTGGCCGCGGACAGCCGCGCCTCGGGACGCTCCTCGCCGCGCAGCGCCGCCAGCCGGCGCAGCAGCTCCGCCTGCTCGTCGTCCAGACCCGTCGGCACGTCGACGTCCACGTGCACGTGCAGGTCGCCCCGCCCGCCCACGTGCAGGTGCCCGACGCCGAGCCCCTTGAGGGTGACGACCTGACCCGGCTGCGTGCCCGGCCGCAGGTCGACCTCGCGCGGGCCGTCCAGCGTCTCCATCATCAGGACAGTGCCGAGCGCGGCGGCCGTCATCGGCACCTGCAGCGTCGCGTGCAGGTCGTCGCCCTTGCGCACGAACGTGTCGTGCCGACGCTCCCGGATCTCCAGGTACACGTCCCCGGCCGGGCCGCCCGCGGGGCCGACCTCGCCCTGCCCCGTCAGCTTGATGCGCGTGCCGGTGTCGACACCCGCCGGGATGTCCACCGACAGCGTCCGGCGCGAGCGGACCCGCCCCTCGCCCGCGCACTCGGTGCACGGCTCGGGGATGACGGTGCCGAAGCCGTGGCACGCCGCGCAGGGCTGCGTGGTCATGACCTGGCCCAGGAACGAGCGGGCGACGCGCTGCACCGAGCCGCGGCCGCCGCAGACCTCGCACGTGCGGGGCGACGTCCCGGGGCGGCAGCACGTGCCGCCGCAGGTCGGGCACAGCACCGCCGTGTCGACCTGCACCTCGCGGTGCGCGCCGAAGGTGGTCTCCGCGAGGTCGACGTCGAGCCGCACCAGCGCGTCCTGACCCCGCCGCGCGCGGGGCGCGGGTCCGCGCGGCGCACCGGCGCCCGCGGCCGCGCCGAAGAACGTCTCGAAGATGTCCTGGAAGCCGAACCCGCCGCCCATGCCGCCGCCGGGCGACGAGGGGTCGGCGCCCATGTCGTACGCACGCCGCTTGTCGGGGTTGCCGAGCACGTCGTAGGCGCGCGAGACGTCCTTGAACCGCTCCTCCGTCGCCGGGTCCGAGCCCGCGACGTCGGGGTGCAGCTCGCGGGCGAGCTTGCGGTACGCCTTCTTGATCTGCTCGGGGGTGGCGTCGCGGGCGACGCCGAGGATCTCGTAGTAGTCCGTCACAGGGGGTGCTGCTCGCTTCCTGCTCGTCGCCGAGCCGTCGGGCTGCCGGTCAGCCGGCGAGGATGCGCGTGAGGTAGCGGGCCACCGCCCGCACCGCCGACATCGTCCCGGGGTAGTCCATCCGCAGCGGCCCGACCGAGCCGAGCACGGCCACGCCGCCCTCCGCGCCGTAGCCGCTGGTCACGATGCTGGTCTCCGCGAGCCCCTCGTGCTGGGTCTCGCGGCCGATGCGCACGGCCACGCCGGCGCTGTCCTCGGCCATCTCCGACAGCAGGCGGAGCAGGACGACCTGCTCCTCCAGCGCCTCGAGCACGGGGCCGATGGTGTGGGGGAAGTCCGCCCCGGCGCTGCGGGCCAGGTGGGCCGCGCCCGCCACGACGACGCGCTCCTCGCGCTCCTGCGCGAGGGTCTCGCCGACGACCGCGACGACCGCCCGTGCGAGCGCGGACCCGTCGCCGGCGAACTCCTCCGCGAGGCCCTCGAGCGCACGGTCGAGCTCCGCGAGCCGCAACCCGGCGGCGGCCACGTTGAGCCGCACGCGCAGGCGCCCGACCGTCACCTCGTCGAGGTCCTCCGGCAGCTCGAGCGTGCGCTGCTCGACCCGGCCCGTCGTGGTGATGATGACGACGAGCAGGTGCCGCGCACCGACCGGCACGAGCTCGACGTGGCGCAGCGCGGAGCGCCGCAGGGACGGGTACTGCACCACGGCGACCTGCTGCGTGAGCTGGGCGAGCAGGCGCACCGCGCGGTCGAGGACGTCGTCCAGGTCGACCGCCTGCTCGAGCAGGGTGCCGATGGCCCGCTTCTCCGCCGCCGAGAGCGGCTTGACCCCCGACAGGCGGTCGACGAACACCCGGTAGCCCAGGTCGGTGGGCACACGCCCCGCCGAGGTGTGCGGCTGCACGATCAGACCGGCGTCTTCGAGGGCGGCCATGTCGTTGCGGATCGTGGCGGGCGAGACCCCGAGCGCGTGGCGCTCGGTCAGGGCGCGAGACCCGACGGGCTCGCGCGTGGCGACGTAGTCCTCGACGATCGCGCGGAGCACGTCCAGCCGACGGTCCTCACTCATGGTCCCTCCTCCCGTGCGTCGCGGGCACCCGCCCGGCCGCGGCCTGCCGACCGGCGGCAGCCCGCCGGCGGTAGCACTCTCGGACAGCGAGTGCCAATTCTACGCCGTGCCGCGCGTGCACGGCGCGGGACGCGACCACCGGGCGCGGTGCGGCGGCACGCCCGCGCGTCCAGGTGCCGTCGTCCGCCCGGCCCGGCTACCGTGCCCGCGTGCACCACGACCGCTACGGCTCCGACGTCCTGTCCGCCGGCCCGACCGGGCACCACCGCCCGCCGCGGACCTCCCGCGAGCAGGCGGCGGAGCCCGGCCTCGTCGTCGAGGACGTCGAGAGCGGCTGGGTCGGCGCGGTCGTGCGCGTCGAGAAGTCCGGCGGCCAGCACGTCGTCGTCCTCGAGGACCGCCGCGGGCGCACGCGCACCTTCACGCTCGGCCCCGGCTTCTGGCTCGACGGCGAGCCCGTCGTGCTCGTCCCGCCGGTGCGCCGCACCGCGCCCGCGCGCCCCACCCGGACCGCCTCGGGCTCGGTCGCCGTCCCCGACGCGCCCGCTCGCGTGGCCCGCGGGAGCCGGATCTGGGTCGAGGGCAAGCACGACGCCGAGCTGGTGGAGAAGGTGTGGGGGGACGACCTGCGCGTGGAGGGCGTCGTCGTCGAGCTGCTCGACGGCATCGACCACCTCGCGGAGGCCGTCCGCGACTTCCGTCCCACCGCCGACCGGCGCGTCGGCGTCCTGGTGGACCACCTGGTCCCGGGCTCGAAGGAGAGCCGGATCGCGGCCGAGGTCGTGCGTGCGGCGCCCGCGGGCACGGTCCTGGTGCTCGGGCACCCCTACGTCGACGTGTGGCAGGCGGTCCGCCCGGAGCGCCTGGGCCTGACCGCGTGGCCCACGATCGAGCGCGGTACGGAGTGGAAGCGCGGGATCCTGCGCGAGCTCGGCTGGCCCGCCGAGGAGCAGGCGGACGTCGCCCACGCGTGGGCGCGGATCCTGCGCTCCGTCCGCAGCTACGCCGACCTCGAGCCGAGCCTGCTCGGGCGCGTCGAGGAGCTCATCGACTTCGTCACGGCCTGACGCGCCGACGCCCCACCGGCGCGGGCCGGCAGGGCGTCGGACCAGACGGTCGGTCAGGCGGCGAGCGGACCGCCCGTCAGGCGCCGGAACGCGTACACCGACAGGAGCACCGCGACGGGCGTGCCGACGAGCGCGCCGACACCGCACACCGCGACGCCGACGGCGGACACGACCCACGCCAGCAGGACGACGAGGATCGACGTGCCGACGTCGCGCACCTGCAGCTGCACGCTGGACCGCAGGGCGTCGATGGCGCCCTGCCCCTTGTCCAGCACGAAGTGCCACGCGAAGTAGACGAAGTACACGACCGCCAGCATGACCAACGGCGCGAAGATCCACGTGAGGTTCGCCACGAGGTAGGCGACGGCGACCAGCAGCCCCACCAGGAAGACCTGCCCGGCCTGCGAGAGGTCGAACATGTCGGCGACGGTGATGGTGCGCCCGTCCGCGATCCGCAGCGCGGCCCGGACGTAGGCCGCGACCCACAGCGCCCCGAGCAGGACGGACAGGGCGCCGATCAGGATGCCGCCGATGCCGAAACCGATCGCGAGGCCAGGGCCCGCGTTGCGGTCCCCGCCTGCGAGCGCCCCGAGGCCGCCGAACACGAGGTACGCCACGAGGACGACGACGAAGATGCCCACGGCCCAGGCGAGGCCGCCGACGACGAGCGCGACCCAGTTCTGCCCGAACTTCGTGAACGCCCACGAGAAGCCGGCGCCGACGTCGATGCCGCTGCCGCCCGCGTACGGCTGGCCGTAGGGCGTCTGGCCGTAGGGCGTCTGGCCGTAGGGCGTCTGGCCGTAGGGCGTCTGGCCGTAGGGCCCCTGGCCGTACGGGGACTGGCCGTACCCGCCCGGCCCCGGCTGGCCGTACTGCCCACCGCCCGCCTGACCGTACGCCCCCGCGCCCGGCGCCCCGTAGCCGCCCGGTGCCCCCTGCCCGTAGGGCTGCGCCGGCGGCGGGTATCCGCCCGCCCCCGGCCCGGACGGCGTCCCCGAGGCGCCCGGGGTCGGCGGCACCGGTGCGCCCTGACCCACGGACGGCGGCGGCGGGTAGGCGCCACCCGCGCCCGGCGGGGTCTGCGGGCTCGGCGGGTAGGAGCCGCCCTCGCCGGCGCCGGGCGCCGCGGCACCGGCGTCGTCGTCGCGCGGCGGAGGTCCGCCGGGGTTCTCGCTCATGAGGCCTCCTGGGTCCATGGGCGCGCACGCGCCCTCGCAGGTCAGCGAAGCGACACGCCGGACGTGGTGTCAAGCCGACGCCGCGGGGACGGACCGCCGCGTCCGGGCGCACCTCCCGGCGCTACCCTGCAGCCGGACATTCCGCCCCTGGCCGTCCTCGCCCCGACCGCCGATGGCCTGGTCGTGGGTGACGACGAGCCGTGCGCCGAGCAGGAGACCCCGTGGACCACCACCAGCACGCCCCGACGCCGGCCCGTGCCGCGTCGCCCCACGCCGCAGCCGTCCTGGCCCACCTGGGCGGCATCCTCGCCTACTTCTTCGTCGGCTGGGTCGCACCGCTGGTCGTCTGGCTGCTGCACCGCCGTACCGGCGGCTCCGTGGCGCACGAGGCGAGGTCCGCCCTGAACTTCCAGCTGGCGGTGCTCGTGGCGCTCGTCGCCGCGCGGATCCTCGCGGAGATCCCGCTCGTCGGTGCCGTCGGTTCGGTCGCGATGGTCGGCATCGGCATCGCGAGCCTCGTCCTGGCGGTCCTGGCCGCTCTCGCCGTGGGCTCCGGCTCCGCCCACCGGTACCCCGTCACCCTCGACCTGGTGCGCTGACGTCTCGGCTTCTGCAGCTGGCACATCGAGGCGCGATCGGGATCGACGCCGACCCGGAGCGCAGTCGGTCGCAAGGCACGCCCGCCCGGAACGGCTCGACGTCGCACCGCTGGGATGTCGACCCGGCCGGCTCACGCCCCCCACGCATGCGCGGCCGGTCCCGTCGCCGCGCCCTGAACCGGGACGCCGTCGTCGCACCGCACGCGTCTCGGCGTGCGCACCTCGCGGCCGACACCGAGCGCAGCACTCGGCGGTGGAGGTACGCGAAGCCGGCCAGCGCAGGCCGGCCATCACGGGAACCCCGGAAAAACTCCCGGAATGCACGAAGGCCCACCCGGTGTCGGGTGGGCCTTCGTGGAATGGTTGTCCGGCGGCGTCCTACTCTCCCACACCCTGGCGGGTGCAGTACCA
>NZ_QXFN01000019.1 GCF_004886325.1 Cellulomonas telluris | reverse complement strand
CCCTCGGCAACTACGCGCTAGCCGCAGAGCTGTACGGGAGGGCGGCACGAACTGAGGATCGATCGACCATCCAGTACGCCGAGACACTCATCGCTTGGTGCGACGCGCTCGCCCACCTGGACGACCGGCGCACCTACACCCGCCAGCTGCAACGGTGGATCAACACTGTCCAGCGGAACGGGTTCGACACCGAGTGGGCTGTTCCGAGCATGCTCCGGATCGCGACTACCTGGGCCGAACTGCGCCGGCCCCGCTACGGCGGGGAGATGCTGGGCGTGATTGTCCTCCTCGCGTTGGCCGACACTCCCGACGAGGAAGCCAGGGACTCCGAGCCTGTCCCTGCGGAGGCCGACTCGGCCTCCTCTGACGAAACGGCCTGGCGACCGGGCGTGGCTATGTGGGTGGTCGCATCCCAACTGGAGCGGCAACGATCCGCAGGCCTGGTATTCGCCGCTACGGAGTCCGCGATGGAGAAGCAGCTCCGAGACGTCCTTGGCGCAGGCGCCGCCGACCAAGTGCTGCAACTGGTCCGCGAGCTTATGGACGGGATCGCAGCATCCGACGCCCCTGAACGCCCTGAGGACCACAAGAGTTCGGACGACCCGGGTTGAGTCAGCCGCACTTGCGTTCGGACGTCGGCAGTGCTCAACGCCGCCGAGACGGGGGACCCGTCTAGGCATCCC
>NZ_QXFN01000018.1 GCF_004886325.1 Cellulomonas telluris | reverse complement strand
CCGACGTCGCGGCCCGGCACCGGCGGGAGACGCGGCGACTCGTGCGCGACGGCCTGGCACCTGCTCGGGCGGCGGCCGAGTCCACCTGCCGGCCGATGGAGACCGGCATCCTCTGCGAGGGCAACATCTTCGTCGCCGATCGCAGCGCGAAGGCACGGAACGGCGTGTTCGCACGCGTCCCCGACGGTGGCCTGATCGACAGCAGCACCTTCCTGGTCACCACCCGCGGCGCGACCCTGACCGACGCGGTCAAGCTCGGTCGTACGCCCCAGGTCGACCTGGGCAAGCAGCTGGAGGTCAGCAAGGAGGTCAAGACCGAGACCTTCTCCTGCAGCGGCACCCTGAAGGCGGACCTCACGGCCACCGCCGAGATCGACCCCACCCTGGACTTCTCGCTGGACGTCGCCTGGGGGCGGCTCCAGAAGGCCGAGGCGATCGCCCGGATCGAGCAGACGGCCGAGCTGACGGCGTCGCTGACCGGCGAGGGGACGTGCGCGACGGAGTCCCGACCGATCCTCGACAAGCCCCTCCCGCCCGTCACGGTGCACCTCGGTCCGGTGCCCGTCGTCCTCGCGCCGCAGCTGCACGTCTCGGTCAAGGCCCAGGGGAGTGCGTCCGGCACCGCGACGGTGGGCTGGAGCGAGGAGGCGAGCGCCGAGTTCGGCCTCGCCTACGGCGGCACGTGCT
>NZ_QXFN01000017.1 GCF_004886325.1 Cellulomonas telluris | reverse complement strand
GCGCTCCAGCGCGCGCGCGAGGGCAACGGCCCGTCGTTCGTCGAGGCCTACACCTATCGCATGGGCGCGCACACCACGACCGACGACCCGACGCGCTACCGCCTCAACGACGAGCTCGAGCACTGGAAGCTCAAGGACCCGATCGAGCGGCTCAAGGTCTACCTGCGTCGCAACGGCCTGGTCGACCAGCAGTTCTTCGACGACCTCGACGCCGAGGCCAAGGAGATGGGCCACCACCTCCGCGAGGGCTGCAAGGCGCTGCCCGACCCCAAGCCGCTCGACCAGTTCGGCTACGTCTTCAGCGAGATGACCGACGAGATCGCCGCCCAGCGCGACGAGTTCGCCGCCTACCTCGCGTCCTTCGAGGGGAGCCACTGATGAGCACGCAGAAGATCACTCTGGCCAAGGGCCTCAACATGGGCCTGCGCAAGGCGATGGAGGCCGACGACAAGGTCCTGCTCATGGGTGAGGACGTCGGCAAGCTCGGCGGCGTCTTCCGGATCACCGACGGCCTGCAGAAGGACTTCGGCGAGGACCGCGTGATCGACAGCCCGCTCGCGGAGTCCGGCATCGTCGGCACCGCGGTCGGCATGGCGCTGCGCGGCTACCGCCCCGTCATCGAGATCCAGTTCGACGGCTTCGTCTACCCCGCCTACGACCAGATCGTGTGCCAGGTCGCGAAGTACACCTACCGCTCGCAGGGCAAGGTGAAGATGCCGA
>NZ_QXFN01000003.1 GCF_004886325.1 Cellulomonas telluris | reverse complement strand
GTTGAGTTCTCAAGGAACAGACGCTCATCCTCGATCCACCCTCTCGGGCTTCCCGCAGGAGGCTCATCCACCCTAGCAGACCCTTTTCGCTTTCCACGACCACCGAGATGACCGTTTCCAGCAGGACCGCCGTTGTGTTTCCACCCTAGCAGAAGAAATCATTACCCCGGACGCCGTGACGCCCGTCGCAATTCCCTCTCCCGCAACGATTTCCACGCTACCAGGCCATTCCCCCGCACCCGACCGCCGAAACGACCGACCACCAAGAACGACCCACCCGCACCTCACACCCCGACGCGCCAAGCGCCTGGGTGATCCGAACCGGGATGGTGCCCTGCTCCGCGGGACCGGCCACCATCACGGTGTCCGTGCCTCCCTGCCGGGCGGGCCTAGAGAACATTACGCGGCCGGAGCCCTGCGCGCAAACCCTCCGGGCGGTGACCGTGGTCACCACGCGCGGGCCCGTTCCCCGTCCTGCTGACGCTCTCCTCAACGCCCGAGGACGACGGTCCATTCCCGGACCGCACCGGCTGGGGTCGTCAGGCCGCGAGGGTCCGGACGACCGCGTCCGCGAGCAGACGCCCACGCCGGGTGAGCACCACGCGCCGCGTGCCCGCCATGCCGAGGGCGGCACGGGCGTCGACGAGGCCGTCGGCGACGAGGCCGGCGACCGCCGCGCGCGCCGGGGGCGCCAGCTCCCCGATGGGCAGCCCCTCGGCGATGCGCACGCCGAGCATGACGTGCTCGAGAGCCGCCGTCCCCGCGTCGACGACCTCGCGGCCCGCGGCGGGGCTGCGGCCGGCGAGGAGGCGGTCGGCGTACGCGCGCGGGTGCTTCACGTTCCACCAGCGCACACCGCCGACGTGGCTGTGGGCGCCGGGGCCGATCCCCCACCAGTCGTCGCCGCGCCAGTACCCCAGGTTGTGCGCGGACGCGTCCTGCGGCGTCCGCGCCCAGTTGCTCACCTCGTACCAGTGCAGGCCGGCGGCCGTCAGCAGGTCGTCGGCGAGCTCGTACTTCGCCGCCTGGTCGTCCTCGTCGGGCAGGCTCAGCTCCCCACGGCGGACCTGGACGGCCATGCGCGTCCCGGGCTCGACCACGAGCGCGTACGCGCTCACGTGGTCCACCCCCGTCGCGAGAGCCGACTCCACGCTGCGCCGCCAGTCGTCCAGCGACTCCCCGGGCGTGCCGTAGATGAGGTCCAGCGAGACGCGCAGGCCGGCGTCCCGGGCCCAGCGGACGACGTCGGGCACGCGTCGCGGGTCGTGCGTGCGGTCGAGGGTCGCCAGCACGTGCGGCACGGCCGACTGCATGCCGAACGAGACCCGCGTGAAGCCGGCGTCGGCAAGACGGCACAGCCCGCCCGGCGTGACCGAGTCGGGGTTCGCCTCGGTCGTGACCTCGGCACCCGGCGCCAGTCCCCACGTGCCACGGACACCGTCGAGCAGCCGGACGAGGTCGTCGACCGGCAGGAGCGTGGGGGTGCCCCCGCCGACGAAGACGGTCGACACCGGTCGTGCCGGCAGGCCCGCCTCCCGCATGACCCGGTCGGCCAGGGCCACCTCCGTCAGCGCCGTGGTCGCGTAGGCGGCGAGGCTCCCCCCACCGCCGAGCTCGGTCGCGGTGTAGGTGTTGAAGTCGCAGTAGCCGCACCGCACGGCGCAGAAGGGCACGTGCAGGTAGACGCCGAACGCGCGTCCGGCCGACCGCTCCGCCACCGACCGGGGCAGAGCGCCGTCCGCGGGCGCGGGATCGCCGTCGGGGAGCTGAGGGGCCACCTCCCCATGCTCCCACCGCCGGGGCACGTCCTCGTGCCCGGTGGGTGTGACGTCCGGGGCGCGGGTCGTCCCCGTCGCCTAGCGATCGATGAGGACGTCCGCCGCGCCGTCGGTGAACCACGCCGGGTGGTCGACGTACGGCAGGAACGCGGTGACGGGGTTGTGCGTGAGGGCGACGGCGAGCAGCACCGCCGCCGTCAGCACCGCGGCCACGCCGCGCCAGGCGCGGGGGCACCGCTGCCACGTCCAGAGGGCCGCCGTCAGCGCCGCCGCGACCGCCACCCCGAGGACCGGCAGCAGGTACCGGCCCGAGTGCGCGTAGTACTGGTCCAGGGAGAGCCACGTGCGCAGGTTGAAGACGAACACCCCCGCGACGTAGAGCATGCAGACGCCGCCGACCACGACGGCGGCCGGGGTCCGCAGCAGCCTGCGGATCCACGCGACGCCGACCAGCGCACCCGCGAGGATCGTGGCGCGACCCAGGAGTGCGACGGCGCCCGGCAGCTCCCAGTCCGTGTCCCGCCCGCGGTAGAAGAAGGTGCTCTCGTAGTAGATCCCCGCCCACGTCAGGGCGTACCGCGGGAGGTCGAGGCGCTGCGGCTCGCGCACGCCGCCGGCGACCTCCGCGAGGTACGTCTCGCGGACCTCACGGTTGCGGCGGTAGATGTCGAAGACCGTGCACTCCTCCGCGGTGTGGATCACGTCGCAGCTCGGGTTGGCGCTGCCGTGCACGAGGAGGTTCAGACCGATCCGCTCGACGAGCAGCGCCACGCAGACGAGGGCGAGGACACCCAGCAGGACCACGAGGACACGGCGTTCCCTCAGCTCCGCGACGAGCCGGGCGCGCAGCCCCGGGTCGGGGTGCCGGCGTCCCTGGAGCGCCAGGACGACGACGAGGACGACCACGCCGGCCGCGACGAACGGGAAGAACGTGTACTTCGTGATCGACGCGGCCGAAGCGGCGGCGACCAGGACGAGCGACCAGACGACCGTGACCTGCCGGAGCAGGTGGACCATGGCGAGCAGGACCAGCAGGAACAGCAGCATCGACGGCGTGTCGTAGGACACGCCGGCGCTCTGCCACACGAACCGGCCGGTGAGTGCGAGCGCGAGGACGCTCCACCCGGTCGTGGCGGCACCGACGCCGGCCCCTCGCAGGAGCGCGCGCAGCACGAGCAGGCAACCGATACCGGTGACCACCGTGAGGAGGCGCAGGACGACCACGACTGCCTCGTAGCCGATGCCGGCGGCGAGCAGCCCTCGCGCCGGGAAGCTCATCAGCCAGTAGTAGAGGTAGCTGGGGAACCGTTCGACCTCGCCGAGCCACAGCGTCTCCGGCGTCACGTCCGACAGGAACGGCCCCGCCGCGACGGGCCGTTCGGCGTACAGCAGGATGTTGCCGATGTGCCGGAACTCGTCGGGCACGCGGCTGGTCTTCGCGACGAACGGCACACCGTCGACCACGCCCTGGAACGGGGGCACGAAGATGACCACGGCGAAGAACGTCCCCATGAGCGCGAACAGCACGAGGGTCGCCACGTTGAGCGCCCGACTGCCGCCGACGCGCCACAGCGCCGCAGCACCGAGGACGACCGCCTCGTTCGCCGAGGACCACGCGCGCCGCCGCCGGGGCACCGCGCCCGTCCCCGCCGTCACCTCTTCTTCGCGTCCTTCGCGTCCTTGCCGCCGCCCGAGCCGGCGCCGTCCGAGGACAGCGCGGCGATGAAGGCCTCCTGCGGCACGTCGACCCGGCCGATGGTCTTCATGCGCTTCTTGCCCTCCTTCTGCTTCTCGAGCAGCTTGCGCTTGCGGGTGATGTCACCGCCGTAGCACTTGGCGAGGACGTCCTTGCGGATCGCCCGGATCGTCTCGCGCGCGATGATCCGCGAGCCGATGGCTGCCTGGATCGGCACCTCGAACTGCTGACGCGGGATGAGCTCCTTGAGCTTCGCCGTCATCATGACGCCGTACGCGTAGGCCTTGTCCTTGTGGACGATCGCGCTGAAGGCGTCCACCTGCTCGCCCTGCAGCAGGATGTCGACCTTGACGAGGTCGGCCACCTGGTCGCCGAGGGGCTCGTAGTCGAGGCTCGCGTAGCCGCGCGTGCGGGACTTCAACTGGTCGAAGAAGTCGAACACGATCTCGGCGAGCGGCAGCACGTACCGCATCTCGACGCGGTCCTCGGACAGGTAGTCCATGCCCTTGAGGTCGCCCCGCTTGGACTGGCAGAGCTCCATGATCGCGCCGATGAACTCGCTCGGGGCGAGGATCGTCGCCTTGACCACGGGCTCGTGCACCTCGCGGATCTTGCCGCCGGGGAACTCGCTGGGGTTCGTCACCTCGACGCGCGTGCGGTCCTCGAGCACGACCTCGTAGACGACGTTCGGGGCGGTCGAGATGAGGTCGAGGTCGAACTCGCGCTCGAGCCGCTCGCGGATGATCTCGAGGTGCAGCAGGCCGAGGAACCCGACGCGGAAGCCGAAGCCCAGCGCGACCGACGTCTCGGGCTCGTAGTTGAGCGCGGCGTCGTTGAGCTTGAGCTTGTCGAGCGCGTCGCGCAGCACCGGGTAGTCCGACCCGTCGATCGGGTAGAGCCCGGAGAACACCATCGGCTTGGGGTCGGAGTACCCGCCCAGGGCCTCGGCCGCCGGCTTCGCCTGGTTGGTGACCGTGTCGCCGACCTTCGACTGGCGCACGTCCTTCACGCCCGTGATCAGGTAGCCCACCTCGCCGACGCCCAGGCCCTTCGTCGGGACGGGCTCCGGCGAGATGACGCCGATCTCGAGCAGCTCGTGCGTCGCGCGGGTCGACATCATCGCGATGCGCTCGCGCGGGTCGAGCCGGCCGTCGACGACCCGGACGTACGTGACGACGCCGCGGTACGTGTCGTAGACGGAGTCGAAGATCATCGCGCGGGCGGGTGCGTCAGCCACGCCGACGGGCGCCGGCACGGTGCGGACGATCCGGTCCAGCAGCGCCTCGACGCCCTCGCCCGTCTTGCCCGACACCCGCATGACGTCCTCGGGGTCGCCGCCCACGAGGCCGGCGAGCTCCTCGGCGTACTTCTCCGGCTGCGCCGCGGGCAGGTCGATCTTGTTGAGCACCGGGATGATCTGCAGGTCGTTCTCGAGCGCGAGGTAGAGGTTCGCGAGCGTCTGGGCCTCGATGCCCTGCGCGGCGTCCACGAGCAGGACCGCCCCCTCGCACGCGGCGAGCGAGCGCGACACCTCGTACGTGAAGTCGACGTGGCCGGGGGTGTCGATCATGTTGAGCGCGTAGGGGGTGCCGTCGACCTCCCACGGCATGCGCACGGCCTGCGACTTGATGGTGATCCCGCGCTCGCGCTCGATGTCCATCCGGTCGAGGTACTGCGCCCGCATGGCGCGCGCCTCGACGACGCCGGTGAGCTGCAGCATGCGGTCGGCGAGCGTCGACTTCCCGTGGTCGATGTGCGCGATGATGCAGAAGTTGCGCAGCAGCTCGGGTGCCGTCGCCGCCGGGGCGATGCGAGCCGCGGCGGCGGCGCTCGGGATCGGGGACACGCGCTCTCTCAGCTCCCGGGTCGTGGTGGGCGCCGGCGGGTCCGGCTCCAGGTTCTCGGTGCGACGCGGCGGCGCGGGCTCTGGCACGGCGCCACGGGTCGGCACCACCATGCTCCCATGACCAGCGACGTGTCGGCCCCACCGGGACCCGGCGGCGCCCGCCCCCGCCCGCCCGGCGTGCCCGAGACGTACCTCGAGCTGCTCGCGGACCTGCAGGGCGGCTTCCTCGACGGCGTGCGCAGCGCCGACCCCGAGGCGCGCGTGCCGTGGTGCGGGCGGTGGCGCGTGCGGCACCTCGTCGTCCACCTGGCCCGCATCCACCACTGGGCGGCCGCGCAGGCGGCCCGCACGCGCGAGGTGCCGCTCGGGCGCGGGCCGTTCGTGCTCGACGAGCTCTACGCCAGGTGCGCCCGCGAGCTGCGGGACACCCTCGGCGGGCTCGACCCCGACGCCACGACGAGCACGCTGCTGGGCCCCGGCCCGGTGGCGTTCTGGCACCGCCGGCAGGTGCACGAGACGCTCGTGCACCTGTGGGACCTGCGCACCGCCGCGGGCCTGCCGGCGACCGCGCCCGCAGCGCTGTGGGCGGACACCGTCGACGAGCTGGTGACCGTCATGCAGCCGCGCCAGGTGCGGCTCGGGCGGATGGAGCAGCTGCCGGTGCGGGTGCGCGTCGAGGCCCGCGACACCGACCGCGCCTGGACGTTCGAGGCCGCACCGGAGGTGGCCCCGCGCCCGGACGTCGTCGTCACCGGCACGGCCGAGGAGCTCGCGCTCGTGCTCTGGCGGCGCCGCGGCGTGGACGACGGCGGTGTGCGGGTCGACGGCAGCCGGGAGGCCCTCGACGCCCTGCTCGGCTCCCGCCTCATCCCCTGACGCCCGCGGTGCGGCGGCCCGGGTCAGGCCTCGCGCGTGATGCTCACCTGGACGACGAGGTCCTCCGTCGGCGGTCCCGCGTAGATCCCGCGCAGCGGGGGCACGTCGTCGTACGACCGCCCGCGCGCGAGGACGACGTGGTGCTCCCCCGCCGGCACCCCGTTCGTCGGGTCGAAGCCGTACCACTCGCCCGTCCACCACTCGACCCACGCGTGGGACTCGCCCGTCACGGTCCGCCCGACCTCGCCGCTCGCGTCGGGGTGCAGGTACCCCGAGACGTAGCGCGCAGGGATGCCGACCGACCGCAGCGCCCCCAGCGCGAGGTGCGCCATGTCCTGGCAGACGCCCGTCCGCTTCGCCCACGCCTCGGCTGCGGGGCTGTGGACCGTCGTCACCCCCGGCACGTACTCCAGCCCGTCGCGGACCGCGCGGCACACCGCCTCCGCCGCCGCCGCGGGCGCGGAGCCGTCCGCCGCCGCGCGGGCGAGGGCGACCACGTCGTCGGGCACGGTCGTCGTCGGACCGTCCGCCAGGAACTCGGCGAGCCGGTCGCGGACCTCCGCGCCGTGCAGACGGTGCCAGGGCACGTCCGCCGGCGGGGTGGTGCGCGGCGCGACCTCCACCAGGTGCTCCGCGGTGAGCAGGAGCCCCTGGTGCGGTGCGAGCACCTCGAACGCCGTCACGTGCGTGCCCCAGTAGTCCCGGAAGTCGTGCGACCAGGTGTGCGGCTGGACGTCGAGGCGCGACGCGAGCACGGTCTGGCCCGGCTCCGACAGCGGCGTCATGCGGGCCTCGTTGTACGACGCCTGCACGGGCTGCGCGTAGCGGAACGCCGACGAGTGCAGGATCCGCAGCCGGCTCACAGCGCCTCCCCCACCCACGTCAGCTCCGCCCCGGACGGGAAGTACCGGCCGCGCACCGAGTCCGAGGCCGCCGAGCAGGCACGCTGGACGAGCTCCATCTCGCGCGGCAGGTCGTCGAGGATCTCCATGAGCGGGCGGTACTCCAGGTTCGAGCGGACGTGGCCGAGGTGCCGGCGGGCGTCGTCGATGCCCGCGCGGTCCGCGACCGGTTCCAGCGCCGTCAGGCACGCCTCCGCCTGGTTGAGGGCCGACACGATCGAGCGCGGGAACAGCCGGTCGAGCAGGAGGAACCCCGCCGCACGCTCGTCCGGCGCCGTGCCGCGGTAGGTCCGCAGGAACGCCTCGTGCGCGCCGCACGAGCGCAGCAGCGTCGTCCAGCCGGGTCCCGCCGAGCCCGCGAGCGCCCGCGTGGTCAGCAGGCGCGCCGTCATGTCGGCCCGCTCGATCGAGCGGCCCAGCACCATGAAGGACCACGTCTCGTCGCGCGAGGTCGTGCCGTCCATGATCCCCGCGACGATCGCGGCCCGCTCCCGCACCCACGTGAAGTAGTCGTGCGGACGCGTCGGGCGCATGTGCGTCGGGAGCTGGTTCCACGTCGCGTTGAGGCACTCCCACAGCTCGGTGGAGACGATCTCGCGCGCGCGGCGGGCGTTCTCGCGCGCGGCGACGAGCGCGCCCGCGATCGCCGACGGGGAGAACCGGTCGTAGGCGAGCACGTCGAGCACGTGCTCGCGGCCCACCTCGACGTCCGGCGGCGGCGCCGGCCGGTCCATGACCGACAGCAGCGAGCGGCAGGCGGCGTCCTCCTCCGCCCACGGGTCCTCCAGGAGGATCTGCACGTGCACGTCCAGCAGGCGCGCGGTGTCGTCCGCGCGCTCGACGTACCGGCCGATCCAGAACAGCGACTCGGCGATGCGGCTCAGCACGTCGCGCCCCCCGTCGCCCGCTGCTGCTGCTGCTGCATGACCTGCACCCGCGCGTCCTGGGGACTGGAGTCGATGGGGACCGCGGCGTCCTGCGCGACGCGCTGCGGCTGCTGCTGGCCCTGGTGCTGCGACCGCCGCGGCACGCGGCCCCCGAGCACCCACGTGTCCTTGGACCCGCCGCCCTGGGAGGAGTTGACGACCAGCTGCCCCTCGGGCAGGGCGACGCGCGTCAGGCCGCCCGGCAGGACGTAGACGGCGTCCCCGTCGTTGACCGCGAACGGGCGCAGGTCGACGTGCCGGGGTCGCAGCCCGTCCTCGACCAGCGTGGGGACGGTCGACAGCTGGACGACGGGCTGCGCGATCCACCCGCGCGGGTCCTCCCGCAGGCGGGCGCGCAGCGCGTCGAGCTCCGCCCGGGACGCCTTCGGCCCGACGACGAGGCCCTTGCCCCCCGACCCGTCGACCGGCTTGACCACGAGCTCGTCGAGGCGGTCCAGGACCTCCGCCAGCGCCCGCGGGTCCTCCAGGCGCCACGTGTCGACGTTCGGCAGGATCGGCTCCTCGCCCAGGTGGTACCGGATCAGGTCGGGGACGTAGGTGTACAGGAGCTTGTCGTCGGCGACGCCGTTGCCCACCGCGTTCGCGAGCGTGACCGTCCCGAGGCGCGCGCAGGTCATGAGTCCCGGGCAGCCGAGCAGGGAGTCCGAACGGAACGTCACCGGGTCCAGGAACTCGTCGTCGACCCGTCGGTAGATGACGTCGACGCGCCTGCGTCCCTGGGTGGTGCGCATCCACACGCGCCCGCCCGCGCAGTAGAGGTCGCGCCCCTCCACCAGCTCGACGCCCATCGTGCGGGCCAGCAGCGTGTGCTCGAAGTACGCGCTGTTGTAGACCCCGGGCGTGAGGACCACGACCGTCGGGTCGTCGACACCCGCCGGGGCGGCGGCGATGAGCGCCGCCAGCAGCCGGCGCGAGTAGTCGACGACCGGGCGGATCCGCAGCGTCGCGAACAGCTCGGGGAACGTCTGCGCCATCGCGCGACGGTTCGACAGGACGTAGCTGACGCCGGACGGCACGCGGACGTTGTCCTCCAGCACGCGCCAGCCGCCCAGGGAGTCCCGCACGAGGTCGATGCCCGAGACGTGCACGCGCACGCCGTTCGGCGGCTCGATGCCACGGGCGGCGCGGTGGAAGTGCGTGGAGGAGACGACGACGGAGCGTGGGACGACGCCGTCGGCGACCGCCTTCTGCGGCCCGTAGACGTCCGCGAGGAACGCCTCGAGCGCGCGCACCCGCTGCTGCACGCCGGGTGCGACGTGCTCCCACTCGTCGCCCGCGATCACGCGCGGCACCACGTCGAGGGGGAAGGGGCGCTCCTCGCCGGCGAAGTCGAACGTCACGCCCTGCGTGAGGTACGAGCGCGCGAGCGTGTCGGCACGGGCGCGCAGGTCACCGTCCGAGAGCTGCGCGAGCGCGGCGTGCACGTTGCGGTAGGCGGCGTGGACGTCGCCGTCGGGGCCGATCATCTCGTCCCAGGCCGGCCCTGCCGGGTAGTCGTCGAACAGGTCCGCCATGGCCGCGAATGTAGCCCCGATGTGTCACCGTCGCGTTACGGCGCGACGGGCCGGGAGCGGGGCGCCCGGCGCGTCCCCGGGGCGCCGTGCGCGCCCTCCGGTCGGTACGCTCCCGGCCGTGGGCCGCACCTCCTGGACCTCCGTGCTCGGCGCCGTCGCGCGCGGTCTCGTCCGGCCGTCCGGGCGCCGACGGCCGCCCGCCGACCCGCAGGCGCCGCGCACGTCGGCTGGTCCGGGTCGACGGGGTGTCCGTCCGGTCTGGGCGCCGGCCGCCGACGGCGACCCGGACCCCGGGGAGGTCGTCTGGGCGTGGGTCCCGTACGAGGACGACCTCGCGCAGGGCAAGGACCGCCCCGTGCTCGTGCTCGCCCGGGAGGGGCGCACGCTCGTCGCCCTCATCCTCAGCAGCCAGGACCACGACCGCGACGCGGCGGACGAGGCCCGTCACGGCCGCGTCTGGACGGACGTGGGCACGGGCGCGTGGGACGCGCGACGGCGTCCCAGCGAGGTCCGTCTCGACCGGGTGCTGCGCCTGCCGGCGGACGCCGTCCGGCGCGAGGGCGCGGCGCTCGACCGGGCCGTGTTCGACCGGGTCGCGCGTTCCGCCGCACGCCTGCACGGCTGGTAAGATCTCGATCCGCGTGTCCGCCCGGGTCGGCGGGCACCAGCGCAGGCCGTTCCCCGCGGGTCTCCCCACGCCCCAGTCCCGGCGCTGCGCACGCCCTCTACGACCTGTCAGATCGCTTCGGCGACCACACCAGAGAGTCCACACGTGGCGAACATCAAGTCCCAGATCAAGCGCATCCGCACCAACGAGACGGCTCGGCTGCGCAACAAGGCTGTCAAGTCGGAGCTGAAGACGTACATCCGTCGCGTCCGCGAGGCCGTCGCCGGCGGTGACAAGGACGCCGCTGCCGCGGCGCTCGTCGTCGCGACGCGCAAGCTCGACAAGGCGGTCTCGAAGGGCGTCATCCACGCCAACCAGGCCGCCAACCGCAAGTCGGCGCTGGCGAAGAGCGTCAACGGTCTCTGACCCGCTCCGGACTCCTGCCCCCGCCCGGCGTGGGCAGGAGCACCCGGGACGCACGCACGAGGGCGTCACCCCCGCGGGGGTGACGCCCTCGTCGCGTCCGTGCGGTGCGTGGCCGACGCGTCAGCCGACCGACCAGGTCTGGTGCGGCAGACCGGTGGGCAGCGACGGCTGGAAGCCGGCCTCGCGCAGCGCCCGGTCGTACGCCCGCGCGGCCTCGTCGACGTCGCCGCGGCGCAGGTAGCGGTCGCCCAGCTCACGCCACACGCCGGCCGAGTGCCGCGTCGCCGCCATCATCCCCAGCATGTCGGCGCCCCAGCGGAAGGCCTCCGTCGCCCCCTCCTGGTCGCCACGCGCGTCGAGGACGTCACCCAGGGCGAGGCGTGCGGTGGCGGCCTCGAGTCGCGGTGCGTCGCCCAGCGCCTCCAGGGCGGCGCGCGCGTCGGCCTCGGCGGCCTCCGCGTCGCCGAGCAGCAGGTGGGCTCGCGACCGCTCCACCTGCAGCCGCGCGACGTCGAGCGTCGAGCCGAGCGCGGAGAGCCCGGGCTCCGCCAGGTCGATCTGCTCGAGCGCGGCGCGGGCGTCGGCCGGCTCCGAGCGCAGCAGGAGCCACGCGTAGTTCAGCCGCAGGCGCGGCAGGTCGCGGTCGGGCTCCCCCTCCGAGAGCAGCGCGAGGGCGCGCTCGGTGTAGCGCTGCGCGAGCTCGTAGTCGCGCCGCTGCTCCGCGACGAGCGCCGCGTTCCAGTAGACGGAGCCGCGTCCGCGCGGCGTGCCGAGCGACTCCGCGAGCCGCACGAGCTCCGAGGCACGGTGCGTCGCGTACAGCAGGTCGCCGCGCTCGACGTAGGCCCACAGCACGGTCGAGGCCAGCCGCAGGTGCTCGTCGGTCCCGACGAGGTCGGCGCCGTCGAGGTCCGCGAGCGTGCGCTCACCGACCTCGACCGCGCGGTGCAGGTCGCCCGCCTCGAGGTAGCAGCCGACGAGCGCCGTCGTGAGCACGCCGGCGCGCAGGTGGTCGTTGCGTCCCTGGGTCTCCGCGAGCAGGGGCTCGAGGATCGTGATGGCCGACTCGAGCTCGCCGCTCATCTCGTGGGCGCGGGCGAGGGTGGTCAGGACCTCGGAGCGCAGCGCCGCGGTGACGACGGCCAGGTCGAGCGAGGCGATGCGGTGCACCGCGCCGGCGGGGTCGCCGCTGGCGAGGTCGAGGCGGGCGTAGTCGAGCTCGAGGCGCGTACGGGCCTCGTTGGGCCCGTCGTCACCGTGCTTGAGGAACTCGAGGGTCGTGCCCAGGCGCTCGGCCAGCACGGACAGCGCAGCGTCCGTGGGTTCCCGGTGCCCGGCCTCGATCAGGGAGATGTAGCTGGGCGAGAACGCGCTCCCGGCCAGGGCCGTCTGCGAGAGCCCGGCCGCCTGGCGCGCTTCGCGCACGCGGTCACCGATGGTCGACATGGCAAGTCATTGTACGTGTGACGGCTGAGGACGCCAGACCTTCACAGGGCGAGTCCTGGGCGGGTCGAGCGCGACCGGCGACCGGCGGTGGGGCGCCGCGCGTCCCGCGTGCGCCCCACCTGCTGGTGCTCGGCTCAGAGCGCGTCCTTGCAGCAGCCGCTCGCGCCGCCACCGTTGAGCGACACCGACCCGGCGGTGACGGCGGGCGCAGCCGTGGCGAGGGAACCGGCGATCACGAGAGCGGCGAGGGCAGTGGCGACGGACTTCATGTCGTTCTCCTGTCAGGGCTCGGCACCTGGGCGGACCTCCCGGCACCCCCTCCAGGCCGGGGGCGCCGCCGCAAGGGTGACACACCCGGACATGCCGCGGGAACCGCTCATCCCTCCGGAGGCGCCGCCGCGCGAATCCACCCTGTGGAGGGATGATCACAATGGTGCAGATGTGGTGTCATAGTGGTCATGACACCCGAGGGCCGCGAGTCATCGCTCGCGCGGCTGGGCGCGGCGGTCGACGCCGCGATCCCGCGCGAGCTGCGTCGCGCCTGGGAGGAGCACGTCGCCCGCCAGCCCGTGCTCGTCGCCCGGCAGGGCATCTACTCGGCGCACGGCAGGCCGTTCGGGTACCAGTTCTCCTACCGCGCTCCGGGCCACCATGCCGACGTCGCACGCGGCTGGGGTCGACGCGACCACGAGCGCGCCACCGAGCACGTGCTGCGGGCGACGTTCGGGCGGGCCGACCTGGAGAGCGTCGCGCACGGTCGCCTGCTCTTCGTGCGGTGCCCGCGTGCCCACCTGGTGGGCGAGCTCGAGCTGCCCGCGCGGCCCGACCGGCTCGTGCTGGAGGTGAGCAGCACCACGGACGTCGACGCCCAGGTGCTGGCCGGCATCCGTCGTCTGCGCGAGCGCGGCTTCCGCATCGCGGTGCCCTCCTTCGTGGACCGCCCCGACCAGCGGCGCCTGCTCCCCCTCGCCGACGTCGTGAAGATCGACGTGCGGGACCTCGACGTCGAGGGCCAGCCGGTCGTCGCCGTCGCGAGGTCGTTCGGGGCGCTGCTCGTCGCCGAGTACGTCGAGTCGACGCAGACGCTCCGGCACGCGCGAGAGCTCGGGCTCACCCTCTTCCAGGGCAACCTCATCGAGCGCGCGGGTGTGCTCGACCGTGCGGGAGCACGGCTCGTCGGGCGCTGACCAGGACCGGGAGGGCCGACGGACCTCGCCGACCCTCCTCGCCCGCGGGCGGCCGCGGGTCAGCGCTCGACGGCGTCCGCCACCCGCAGCACCGCGCGCTCGACCGCGAACCGGGGGTCGCGTCCCTCGCCCTTGACCTCGGCGTCCGCCTGCGCGACCGCGGAGATGGCGGCCGCCAGCCCCTCGGGTGTCCACCGTCGCAGGTCGGCGGCCGCACGGTCGACCTGCCACGGGGCCATGCCGAGCTCCCGTGCGGCGGCCGCTCCCCTCCCCCGCACGGCGCCCACCTTGGCCAGGGTGCGCAGCCTCGCCGCGAGCGCGGCGACCACGGGGACCGGGTCGAGACCGGTCGCCATGGCATGGCGCAGCAGCGCCACCGCGCGCCCTGCCTCCCCCGCGACGGCGGCGTCGGCCACCTGGAACCCCGTGGCCTCGACCCGACCCCCGTGGTAGCGCTGCACGGCCTCGGAGCCGATGAGCCCCGTCGTGTCGGCGACCAGCTGGGCGCAGGCCGCCGCGAGCTCGCGCAGGTCGGACCCCACGGCGTCGACGAGGGCCCGGACGCCCCGCGCGTCGGCGCGACGCCCCGCACGCGCGAGCTCGTCCTGCACGAACGCCGCCTTGTCGGCGTCGGACTTCACGGACTCGCACGAGACGGTCGGCACGGCCGCCTTGCGCGCCGCGTCGAGCAGCCGCTTGCCCCGCATGCCCCCGGCGTGGCGCAGCACCACCACGACGTCGGGCACGGGCGCGGACAGGTACGCCTCCGCGTCGACGAGCAGCGCGTCCCCCGACCGCTCGACCCCCTCCACCAGCACGACCTTGCCCTCCGCGAACAACGAGGGGCTGGTCAGCACGGCCAGCTCGCCCGCCACGTACTGGGCTGCGTCGACGCGCACCACCTCCACGTCCGGGTCCTGCTCCCGGACCCGGGCCACGACGCGCTCGGCCGCCCGTTCCGCCAGCAGCTCCTCGGGACCCGACACGAGCACGACCGGGGCCGGCTCCGCCTGGTTCCAGGGCACGCCCGCCGGCGCGGAGCCCCGGCCGGGACGCCCCGAGGACGACGAGCGTGCGGACGAGCGGGACGACGGACGGGAGGGCACGCGCCCAGTGTGCCGGACGGCGCCGACAGCTCCCGCGCACCGGCCGCGCGCTCGGTGCCCGTGCGGCAGCGCCGGCTCAGCGGCGGCCGCTCCGGGCGCCCAGGAGGACGGTGGCGCTGACGGCGACGACCGCGGCGGCGACGGCGCCGAGCGGCCCCGGGAGCCAGGCCACGCCGGCGGCCGGCAGCGCGGCGCACCACCGGGCGACCGCGCCGATCCACCAGCAGGCCGCACCGGCGACCGCCGCGAGGGCCTCCGCACCGCCCGGCCACCACGGGGCGAGGAGCAGGGCCGCGAGGCCGAGGACGGTGGCCGGGCCGACGACCGGCGCGGCGGCCAGGTTCGCGGGCACCGCCCACACCGGGAGGGTCGGCCACAGCGCGAGCACCACCGGCAGGCACCCGAGCTGTGCCGCGACGGGCGCCGCGAGCGCTGCCGCGCCCGTGCGGCCGCACCACGCGGACCACCGCTCGACGAGACGCGGGCCGAGCACGACGAGCCCCGCCGTCGCCGCGACCGAGAGGGCGAAGCCGGGCGCCGGCGCCAGCCAGGGGTCGTGCACGAGCAGCCCCACGACCGCCGTGCAGAGTGCGGCCGGCCCCGCGGCACGCCGGCCCGCGAGCAGCGCCAGGAGACCGACGCCCCCCATGACGGCGGCGCGCACCACGCTGGGCTCCGGGCCGACCACGAGCACGAGAGCGGCACCGGCCGCCGCGGCGGCGAGCACGCGCGCCACCGTGGGCGCGCGGGCTGCGGCCGCCGCACCGAGCACGAGCGCGCCGAGGAGCGCGAAGTGGGCGCCGGAGACCGCCGTCAGGTGGGTGAGGCCGGACGCGCGCAGGGCGTCCGCGAGGTCGCCCGGGACCTGTCCGGTCTCGCCGACGGTGACGCCGGGCAGCAGCGCGCCGGCGTCACCGGGCAGGGAGGCGCCGAGGTCGCGCGCGTGCTGACGCGCGGTGCTCGACCAGGCGTACCACGGCCGGGGACCGAGGAGCACCGACGGGGGCCGGTCCGCCGCGACCGTCGTCCCCGCGCGCTCCGCCTGCGGGCGGGCGGACGCACGGCCCTGCACGGCGATCCGGGTGTCGGTGGCGAGCGCCAGGGGCGCCGTCCCCGGGTCGAGCGCCAGCACCACCGGGACGCCCGACGCGAGGAGGACGCCCGTGGACGCGGCACGGACCTCCTCGGCGGCCACCGGCAGCAGGGTCCGCGGCGGCCCCGTCCCGCCGGTGACGACGCGAGCCACGCCGGAGACGCGGCCCACGACCTGCACCACGTCGCCGCCGGCGGCGGCCCGGGCCAGGTCGGGCGGGTGCGCCGCGGCCCGCTGCGCGGCGCCGGCGGCCAGCACGCAGGCACCGACGGCGAGCGCGAGCAGGGCGGCGGGGACGGCGCGCGCACGTCGCAGCCGCCGCGGCGCGAGGAGCAGGGCGGCGACCGGCAGGAGCGCTGCCACGGCGACGACCGCCGCCGGCCGGAGCAGGCCGGGCGGCGCGAGGACGGCGGTCGCCGCGGCGACCCAGGCCGTCACCGCGGGCGGCAGGAGCCGCAGGTCCGTGCGCGGACGCGGGCCGTCGCCCGTCGCGCCCTCGGCAGGCTCACCGGCGCTGCCGTCCCCACCGGGCGCCGGCGACCGCGCGCGCCCCGCGTCCCCGTCCGCGCTCACACCCGGACCAGCGGACGCAGACGCTCGAGGACGGCGGGGCCGATGCCGCTGACCTCGTCCAGCTCGTCCACGGAGGTGAAGGGCGCCTGCGCGCGCCGCTCGAGGATGCGCTCGGCCAGCACGGGTCCGACGCCCGGCAGCGCGTCGAGGGCCGCGGCGTCCGCCGAGTTCAGGTCGAGCAGGCCCGCGACCGGGGCAGGCGCACCGGCGCCGTGGGTCGTCCCGGGCGCGGGTGCCGGCGCCGCCTCCCCCGCTCGCGGCACCTGGATCTGCTCGCCGTCGACGACCGTCCGCGCGAGGTTGAGCGCGCCGAGGTCCGCGTCGGCGGCGGCACCGCCGGCGGCGGTCACGGCGTCCGCCACGCGGGCGTCGGTGGGCAGGGTGACGAGCCCGGGCGCACCCACCGCGCCGACGACGTGGAGCACGACGCGTCCCGCCGGCGCCTGCGTCGGCGCGGCAGGAGCGGCAGGGGCGGCAGGGGCGGCGGAGGCCGTGGGCCTCGGCACCTCGACCGGCGCGCCCCGGGGTGCGGTCGACGCCCGCAGCGCGACCGCACCCGCCAGCAGGGCGACCGCGAGCGCCGCGACGGCGGCGGCGCGGGGTGCGACGGCCCACCGCAGACGCCCGCGAGGCGGGGCACCGACGTCCGGCGGGGGTGCCGGACGGTCCGCACGTGCCCGGCGGGCGGCCTGCGCCAGCGCCCGCACGGTCACCGGCTCCTCCTGCGCACCGGCACCCGCCTGTCCCGGCGGCTCGGGCCGCGGCACCGGCGACGGGTCGCGGGGCGTCCAGCCGGGCAGCGGCGGCTCGTCGGCTGCCGTGCGCAGCCGCGGGCGGACCTGGGCGTGGTGCGTCGGGTCGGGCGGGCGCGGTGCCGGCGCCGGCGGCGCGCCCGCGGCGAGGACGGAGAGGCGGTGCGCGACGGCGGGCGCCGGACGGTCGCGGGGAGGCACGGCGGCACGTTAGGAGGGCCGGCCCGCCCCACGAGGGACGACGGGGCGCCCCGGTGGAGGAGCCGAGCGCGCCAGGGGCTGTGGTCGGGCGGGCGCCGCGACCGTGCGACGGCGCCGCCCGCCGGTCTGCCGGTTCGGCTGCCCTCCGGCGGCGACGTCGGTGCGCCGCGCAGCCGTCAGGCGTCGGCGACGACGACCGCGAGCAGCCCGGGGCCGGCGTGGGCACCGAGCACGGCGCCGGCGTCGCCCACCACGGTCTCGACCGTGTCGCCCAGCGCGGAGAGCCGCTCGGCGAGCGCCTCCGCCACGCCCGGGTCACCGGCGTGGTGCACGCCGAGGCGCACCCGCCCTCGCCCGGCGATCTCGGCGGCGGCGACCTGCTCGAGGCGCTCGCGCGCGGCACGCCGCGTGCGCACCTTGTCGGCCACGACCACGCGTCCCTCGTGCACCGCGAGGAGCGGGCGCAGCCCCAGCACCGTGCCGAGGGCCGCGGCCGGTGCGCTCAGCCGGCCGCCGCGCCGCAGGTGCTCGAGCGACTCCACCAGGAACCAGGTGCGGCTGGAGGCGGCGACGGCCGCGGCCGTCTCCGCCACCCGGGTCACGTCCGGCCACGCGGGGACCGGCCGGCGCCGACGGCCCGGCAGGGCGGGCGCGGGGCGGCGGCGCCGTGCCCGCTCCGGCTCGCCGGCGGGCTCGTCGGGGACCGCGGCCGCCCGCGCCGCGGCCAGCGCGGCGAACCCCAGGCCGAGGGCGACGGTGCCGGAGTCGACGACCCGCACGGGGACCGGGCTCACGGTCGCGGCCGTGCGCGCGGAACGCACCGTGCCCGACATCTCGCCGGACAGGTGCACCGAGACGATCTCCCGCGCGCCGGCGGCCGCGGCGCGCTCGTACGCCGCAGCGAAGGCCGACGGCGGCGGCTGGGACGTCGTCACGCGCGCACCGCGCTCCAGCGCGCTCAGCAGCTGCGCGGGGGTGACGTCGACGCCCTCGACGTGCGTGGCGCCGTCGATCGTCACGTCCAGAGGCACGACCGTCAGCCCCGCCGCCGCCGCGAGGGCGGGCGGCAGGGCCGACGTCGAGTCCGTGACGACCGCGACCCGCGGCGGGTGCGGTGCGGGCGCCGCGCTCAGGCCGGCACCACGTTGACGAGCTTCGGCGCGCGCACGATCACCGTGCGCACGTCGCGACCGTCGAGGGCGCGCTGCACGCCGGCGTCGGCCAGCGCGAGGGCACGCAGCTCGTCCTCGGTCACGGAGGGCGACACCTCGGCGCGGCCGCGCACCTTGCCCGCGACCTGCAGGACGCACGTGACCGTGTCCTCGACCAGGTACGCGGGGTCGGCCTCGGGGAAGCGCGCGTGCACGACCGACCGCTCGTGGCCCAGGCGGTGCCACAGCTCGTCCGCGATGTGCGGCGCGACCGGCGCGACCATCGTGACGAGCGCCTCGACCGCCGCCCGCGGGGCGCGCTCCAGCGTCGTCAGGTGGTTGTTGAGGACGATGAGCTTCGCGATCGCGGTGTTGATCCGCATCGCCTCCATGTCCTCGCGCACGTCCGCGACCGTGCGGTGCAGCAGGCGCAGCGTCTCCGTGGAGGGCGCCTCCTCGGAGACCACCAGCTCGCCGGTCTGCTCGTCCACGACGTTGCGCCACAGGCGCTGCAGGAACCGCTGCGCACCGACGACGGCGCGGGTCTCCCAGGGGCGCGACAGGTCCAGGGGGCCCATCGACATCTCGTAGACGCGCAGCGTGTCGGCACCGTACGCGTCGTACATCTCGTCCGGGGAGACGACGTTCTTCAGCGACTTGCCGATCTTCCCGTACTCGCGGTGGGCGGGCTCCCCCGCGTACGAGAAGCCGGTGGGGCTCGCCTCGTCCTCGACGACCTCGGCGGCGGGGACGTACACGCCCCGCTCGTCGGTGTAGGCGTAGGCCTGGATGTAGCCCTGGTTGAACAGGGTGTGGAACGGCTCGGCGCTGCGGACGTGACCCAGGTCGTGCAGGACCTTGTGCCAGAACCGCGCGTACAGCAGGTGCAGCACGGCGTGCTCGACGCCGCCGACGTACAGGTCGACGCCGCCGACCGAGCTCGCATCCTGGTGCCCGTGGCCGGGGCCCAGCCAGTACTGCTCCAGCTCGGGGTCGACCACCGCGTCCTCGGCGCGCGGGTCCAGGTACCGCAGGTGGTACCAGCACGAGCCCGCCCAGTTCGGCATGGTGTTCGCGTCGCGGCGGTAGCGCCTCGGCCCGTCGCCCAGGTCGAGCTCGACGTACAGCCAGTCCTCGTTGCGGCCCAGCGGGGGCTCCGGCTCCGAGTCCGCGTCGTCGGGGTCGTAGGTGCGCGGCGAGAAGTCGGGCACGTCGGGCAGCTCGACCGGCAGCGCGGACTCGGGCAGCGCGATCGGGTTGTCGTCCTCGTCGTAGACGATCGGGAACGGCTCGCCCCAGTACCGCTGCCGGCTGAACAGCCAGTCGCGCAGGCGGTACGTGACGGTCTTCTCCCCGGCGCCGCGCTCGGCCAGCCATGCGACGACCCGGTCCTTGGCCTCGGCGACCGTCAGCCCGTTGAGGTCGATCTCGTCGTTGGCCGAGTTGATGACCACGCCGTCGCCGGTGCGCGCCCCCTCGGGGGCGCCCTCCGGGGCGTCGACCGTGTGGACGACCGGCAGCTCGAACGCCTGGGCGAACGCGAAGTCGCGCTCGTCGCCGCCGGGGACGGCCATGATCGCGCCCGTGCCGTAGCCCATGAGGACGTAGTCGGCCGTGAAGACGGGCAGCAGCGCGCCGTTGACGGGGTTGACCGCCAGGTGCCCGGTGAAGACGCCGGTCTTGCGGCCCGCGTCCTGCTGCCGCTCGACCGCGGTCTTCGCGGCCGCCTCGGCGCGGTACGCCGTGACCGCGTCCGCCGGGGACGCGTGCCCGCCGGTCCAGACGTCGTGGGTGCCGTCGGGCCAGGCGGCGGGCACCTCGTCGAGCAGCGGGTGCTCGGGGGCCACGACCATGAACGTCGCGCCGAACAGCGTGTCGGGCCGGGTCGTGAACACCTCGACCTCGCTGCCGCCCTGCACGGCGAAGCGCACGCGTGCGCCCGTCGACCGGCCGATCCAGTGCCGCTGCATGGACTTGACCTTCTCGGGCCAGTCGATGCGGTCCAGGTCGTCGGTCAGGCGGTCGGCGTACGCCGTGATCCGCATGTTCCACTGGCGCAGGCTGCGCTGGAACACGGGGAAGTTGCCGCGCTCGGACCGGCCGTCGGCGGTGACCTCCTCGTTCGCCAGCACGGTGCCCAGGCCCGGTGCCCAGTTGACCGGCGTGTGCGACAGGTACGCCAGGCGGCGGGAGTCGACCACGCGGCGGCGCGTCGCCTCGTCCAGGTCCGCCCACGTGGCGCCGGGGGTCACGCCCTCGACGTCGGCGGGCAGCGGGCGGGCCCCCGACGCGTACTCCTCGGCCAGCTCGGCGACCGGGCGCGCGCGGCCGCGGCCGCCGTCGGCGCGCACCGCGTCCTCGTCGTACCAGGCGCCGTAGATCTGCAGGAAGATCCACTGCGTCCAGCGGACGTAGTCGGGGTCGATGGTCGCGAACGAGCGGCGCGGGTCGTGGGCCAGGCCCAGGCGGCGCAGCTGGCGCTGCATGATCGCGATGTTCGCCTCGGTCGTCGTGCGCGGGTGCTGCCCCGTCTGCACGGCGTACTGCTCGGCCGGCAGGCCGAAGGCGTCGAACGCCAGCGCGTGCAGGACGTTGTCGCCGCACATGCGCCGGTACCGGCCGACCACGTCCGTGGCGATGTACCCCAGCGGGTGGCCGACGTGCAGCCCCGCGCCCGAGGGGTACGGGAACATGTCCATCACGTAGAACGGGCGCGCGGCGGGGTCCGCGTGCCTGCCCTCGCCGTCGGTGAGGTGACCGGACGGGTTCGGCGTGAAGTACGTGCCGCGACGCTCCCACTCGTCCTGCCAGCGCAGCTCGATCTGCTCGGCCAGCGCGGCGGTGTACCGGAAGGGGACGTCGTCGGAGGTGGTCGTGGGGGCCTGGCTCATGGTGGTCCTTCGCCGCGGGTCTCGTCGGGGGTCAGCCGGCACCACGCACACCGCGACGAGTGACCGGCCTAGAGGGTCTCGCCGCGGCGTCGAAGGAGGAACGTGCTCGCCAGCACGGGGACGACCTTACCCCCGCCCGCCGACGCCCCGGCAACCGGCCGGCACGCGCGCGCCGGCCGGTCAGGCGCGGGCCGCGGCCACGGCCGGCGCCGCGGCGGGCGCCGGGGTGCGGCCCGCGACGAGCACGACGACGAGGCCGAGCGCGGTCAGCCCCGCGCCCACCCACGCCGGGGCCAGCAGGCCCCAGCCGCCGGCGATGACGAGCCCGCCGAGGAACGCGCCGGCCGCGTTGCCGAGGTTCAGGGCGGAGTGGCACAGCGCCGCGCCCAGCGAGGGCGCCGCGGGCGAGACGTCCATGAGCCGGGTCTGCAGCGCCAGGCCGAGCACCTGCGACGTCACCCCGAGCAGCACGAGCGCGGGCACCACGGCCGCGGGCCACGGGCCGACCAGCGCGATGAGCACGAGCACCGCGATCGTGGCGACCATGCCGCCGACCACCGTGCCGAGCACGGAGCGGTCGGCGAGCCGGCCGCCGAGCAGCGTGCCGGCCGTCATGCCGATGCCGTAGAGGGCCAGCACGAGCGGCACGGCGGTCACGGAGAGGCCGGTGACGTCCGTGAGCAGCGGCTTGACGTACGAGTAGACGGCGAACATGCCGCCGAAGCCGACGGCGCCGGCCCCGAAGGCCACCCAGAGCGGTCCGTTGCGCAGCGCCGTGAGCTCGCCCCGCACGGTCGCGCCGGCGGCGGCCGGCAGCGACGGCGTCCACGCGCGCAGGGCGACGAGCGTGACGAGGCCGAGCACGCCGACGCCGACGAAGGCCCACCGCCACCCGACGGCGTGGCCGACGACCGCGGACAGCGGCACCCCGACGGCGCACGCGACCGTGAGGCCCGCCATCATGGCGGCGACCGCCCGGCCGCGGCGCTCGGGCCCGACGACGGCGGTGCCGACGACCGCGCCCACGCCGAAGAAGGTGCCGTGCGGCAGGCCCGCGAGGAACCGGGCCGCCACGAGCGTCTCGGCGGTCGGCGCGAACGCCGCGAGCACGTTCCCGACCGTGAAGGCGGCCATGAGCACGAGCAGCAGGCGGCGGCGGTCCAGCCGGGCCCCGAGCGCGGCGAGCGTCGGAGCGCCGAGCACGACGCCGAGCGCGTACGCGGTGATCGCGTGGCCGGCGACGGGGATCGAGACGTCGAGGTCGGTCGCGATCTCGGGCAGCAGGCCCATCGTGGCGAACTCGGTGGTGCCGATGCCGAACCCGCCCAGCGCCAGCGCCAAGAGCGCGGTGCGGGCGCCGGCGGACGGCGCGGGCGACCCGTCGGCGGACGCGGGCGGCCCAGGGCGTGCGGAGGTGACGGTCACGAGGCCTCGGATCGATTCGATGCGGGACCGAGGGACGCCGTCGACCGCTCGGGGGGATGGGCCCAGACTACGCGGGCAGCGGAGCGGCGAGCCAGATCGCGCTCGCCGCGACCTCGCCCAGCTCGACGCGGGCCGGCTGCGCGCCGTCGATGGCGACGCTGACCACGCCGGTCACCGCCCGGCGCTCGTCGAGGCGCACGCGGGCGTCGAGCACCAGCCCCACGTCGTCGAGGTACCGCAGCAGCTCGGGGTCGGCGTCCGAGATCCGCGCGACGACGTAGTCCCCCGGCTCGACCTCCCACATCACCCGCGCCGCGGGCAGGTGCACCGAGCCGTCCGGACCGGGGATCGGGTCCCCGTGCGGGTCCCGGTCCGGGTGGCCGAGCAGCTCCGCGACGCGCTCGACGAACCGGTCGCTGACCGCGTGCTCGAGCACCTCGGCCTCGTCGTGCACCTCGTCCCACGCGTACCCGAGCTTCTCCACCAGGTACGTCTCGATGAGCCGGTGCCGGCGCACCATGGCGACCGCGTGCGCACGCCCGACGTCCGTGAGCTCGACCGCGCCGTACGGGCGGTGCGTGACGAGACCGGCGTCCGCGAGCCGGCGGACCGTCTCCGACACCGTCGACGGGCCCACCCCGAGCCGGGCAGCGAGCAGCTTGGTCGTGACGGGCGCGTCGGACCACTCCTGCGCACCCCAGATGACCTTGAGGTAGTCCTGGCCGACGGCCGTCAGCGGGGCGGGGCTGTCGGATGTCACGGGTCCAGGGTAGGGCGGTCAGTGGCCGTCGACGCTCCAGTGCCACGGCTCGCCGGGCAGGTTCTGCAGGCCGTAGTCCTCCGCGTGCTCGACCAGCCACGCGTACCCCGCGGAGCCCGAGCCGAGGGTTCGCCCGCCCTGCGTGAAGTCGATCGCGAGGCCCCGCTCGTGCCGCGACGATCCCGGCCGCGCGGTGCTCGGCGAGCAGGACGACGCCGGCGCCTCGTACACGTGCCAGTCCGTCGGTCCGCAGTGCGCGCGGCGCAGGGCGATCTGCTGGTCGGGGCTGCGCCATCCGCCGCCGCGCAGCTGCACGCCGTCGGCGCGCGCCGCCTCCACGAGCGCGTCGACCGCCTCCGCCAGGCACGGGTGGACGCGGATGCCGCTGCGCGTGACGACCGTGTCGCCCTGCGCGACCGGCCCGTCGACCAGGTCGCAGTCCGCCGGCTGCGTGCCGGTGGGGATGCTCTCGGGGGGCACGGCGACCTGCCACAGGACCTCCCCGACGGGGCCGACCAGCACGACCGCGGCCTCCTCGAGCACCAGCCGGGCACCGGCCCGTCCGGGCGTCCCGGTGCTCCACACCGGGGCCCCCGCCGCGTCGACGAGCACCAGGTCGCCGTCCGCCTGCATGCGCGCGGTCACGCCCGTCGTGGTCTGCGACGTCCACACCGGCTCGCCGTCGTAGGAGACGACGAGCGCGCCGTCCTCGACGCCCACGCGCAGGTGGCCCGAGGGGGACCCGAGGGCCGTCTCCCCGGACACCTCCGCGCCGGGCGGGAGCTCGGCCGGGCCGATCGGCGTGCCCGAGGACCACACGGGCGCCCCCTCGTCGTCGAGGAGCACCAGGTTCCCGTCGTCGCCCAGCGACAGCGTCGTCCCGCCCTGCCCGGCGGTGCGGCTGCGCCACAGCCAGCGCCCCTCCTCGTCGACCGCGACGAGGTTCCCGTCGCGCCGCAGCTCGAGCGCCACCGCGGGCGCCGCCGGCGCCGTCCCGGTCGCGTCCTCGTCGCCGGCCCCGGGTGTCCACCGGACGGTCCCGTCCGGTCCCATCAGCTGGACGCCGACGTCGGGCAGGACGAACAGGTTGTGCAGCCCGTCCGGCGAGGACAGCACGTCCCCGGCCTCGAGCCGCAGCGGGCCGGACCGGCTCGCGGGCTGCTGCGCGGTGCCGCTCTGCCACGCGACCGCGCCGGCGGCGTCCAGGACGACGAGGTCCCCGTCGTCCTGCAGCCGCAGCGTCCCGCCGGCCGCCGCCGTCCCGGTGCGCCACACGACGGCACCGTCGGGGGCGACCACCTCGACGTCCCCCGCCTCCGTCGTGCGCAGCACCGACCCCGGCACCCCGCGCCCGGACGACCAGCGCACCGTCCCGTCGAGCCCGTACAGCCCGAGCGCGCCGTTCGCGCCGAGGACCAGGGTGTGCGCGCCTCCCGGTGCGAGCAGCGCCTGTCCGACCGCGAGCGTCTCCCCCGGCCGCAGCACGTCCTCGCCGGGACCGGCGGTCGCCGGCGCGCCCGAGGCGACGACGAGCGCGAGCGCCAGCGGCACGCTGAGCACGACGACGGACGGCAGGCGCACGCGTTCCTCCCCCGCGCCGTCGCACCGCCCCCTGCGGCGTCCGGCGCAGACCCAGGCCAACATCTCGCCGCCGTGAGCGCAAGCCCCTGGCCGCACCTCGTGCGGTGGGGGCCGAGGATCACCCGTCCCGGGGGTCGCCCTCGCCCGGCGCGCCGGCCGCCCCGTCGTCCCCCGGGTCGCCGGGGTCCGGTGCGGGCGACGTGGTCCCGCTCCCCGGCTCGTCCTCCGTCTCGTCCTCCGTCTCGTCCGCCGGCATCGGCCACGGGCGGCGGTCGAGGACGCGGACGGTCGCGTCGGGCGCGACCTGGACCACCTGCCAGTCGAGGAAGCGGCGGTCGCGGGGGTCGAAGCGCAGCAGCGTCAGCTCGGCGACGCCGCGCAGCGGGCCGACGGTCGGCTGGCCGAGCGTCGCGCCCGCCGTGCTCGAGCTGATGTACCGGATCCCCTCGCCGACCTGCTCGGGGTCCGCCCGCCGGTGGTAGTGGCCCGACACCTGCGCCGGGACGCAGCCGTCCTCCAGCGCCTCGTCGCCGACGGTCGGCGTGTGGACGAGCAGCAGGTCGACGTCCCCGGCGTCGCACGCGACCTCGGCGAGCCGGCGGCCGGCCTCCCCCGGGGACTCGTCGGCGGCGGTGGTCGTGCCGCCGCCCACGCGCGTCTCCGCGGGGTCGCGGTCGCCCAGGACGCGCACGCCCGCGACGTCGACGACGGACCCGCCGAGCACGGTCGCGCCGGCGCGCGCGTACCGGCCCGACGTCTCGGCCGAGTCGTGGTTGCCGGGGGACGTCACGAGCGGCACCCCGGACGGCACGGCACGCGCGAACGACGTGACGCAGTACTGCTCCACGGACGTGCCGTTCATCGTGGTGTCGCCGGCGTCGAGCACGGCGTCCACGTCCGCGAGGCGTGCGAGCGACCCGACGAGCGGGGCCATCCCCACGTTGCAGTGCAGGTCGGAGACGACGAGGAGGACGACCGGGTCGACCGGCTCCTCGTCGTCCGCCGTCGCGGACGCGTCGGCGAGGGGGCGCGCGGACGCCCCCTCCGCGGCAGGCTCGCCTCCGGCCGCCACCCCGGCCGCTGAGTCCTGGCCGGCGTCCGGCGCCGTCCCCGCCTCGCGGGGGCCGTCGGTCGCCGCGTCCGTCGGCGCGTCCGTGGGTCCGTCCGTGGGCCCGTCGCCCGCCTCCGCGTCGGCCGCGGCGCGGGCGTCCTCCTCCCACAGCGTCCACGCCACCGCGAGGGCGTCGTCCGCCCGCTCGTAGAACTCCTCGTTCTGGCGCCACGCGTCCACGGCGTACCGGCCGTAGGTGTCGATGACGCCCCCGAGCCGGCCCGTGACACGCGCGCCTGCCAGCGGCGTGCCGTCGAACACCGCCGACGAGAGCGTCCTCGTGGTGGGCCGGTCGGGGGCCGCGACGCTCGAGGTGAGGACGGTCGTGCCGAGGACGAGCGCGAGGGCCGCCGCCACGGCCGGGCGCCGGTACGGGCGGGCGCGACGGGCGAGCTCCGCACGGCGGGCGGCACCCAGGAGCAGCCGGACCGCCCACCACACGGCCACCAGGACCGCGAGCGCCAGCAGCGCCCGCTCGGCGGCGTCCGCGGCGAGGGCCGTCGCGACGTCCCGCACGGTCGCCTCGGGGCCGCCGAAGAACTGCAGGTAGGACGCGAGGTCCCCGCTGAGCGCCTGCAGCGTCGTCGCCTCGTCGAGCTCCGTGAACTGGGCGGGGATCTCCTGCACGGTGGCGCGCGCGCCGAGGGTCAGCGGCAGCGGCGAGTCGATCTGCAGCGTGCCGAGGGGCCCCAGGTCGATCGTCACGGTCTTGTCCGTCGTGACGTCGTACCGCGCCAGGTGCGGCCCGAGCGAGGCCTGCACCGACGCCGTCGTGACGCCGAAGACGACGGACGCGACGACCGCGAGCAGGGCCAGCACGAGGGTGGACGGCCGCGGCCTGCGGAGGCGGACCGGACGGCGCCACCAGGGTGCGTCACCCACGGGTGCCCCCGTCCGGGGTGGGGCGCTGCGCAGGTCGTCCATCGGTGCCGAGCCTATTCTCGAGCGGGTGCAGGCGCGTCCCTACGAGCTGAGGTCGGTGTGGCACGTGCCCGCGTCCCGGCAGGAGTGCTGGGACGTCCTGGGCGACCCGCGCATGACCTGGCCGCGCTGGTGGCCGCGGGTGGAGGCGCTCGACGTGCGCCCCGCCGCCGACGGCGCGACGGGCTCGCGGGCGCGGCTGCGGTTCCGCTCCCCCGTCGGCTACGCCCTGGTGCTCGACCTGCGGGTGGGGGACGCGGACGCGCCGCGGCGCGTCGTCGTGCACGCCGACGGGGACCTGCACGGGCGGGCCGACGTGCGCCTGACCGAGCCGGCTCCGGGCACGACCCGCGTCGAGATCGCCTGGCGCGTGCGCACGACGCGTCGGTGGATGAACGCGCTCGGCCCGGTCGCCGCGCCGCTGTTCGCGCTCGCCCACGCGGCGATGATGCGCGCGGGCGAGCGCGGGCTGCGCCGCTACCTCCGGACGGTCAGAGAGAGTCCCGCCAGCGGACCCACTTCTCGGCGCGCGTGAGGTCGTAGTCCGGTCCGCCGGCGCTGCACGTGAACAGGCGCACGCCCGCCGCGAGCAGCTCGTCGGCGACGTCCTCGGGGTCCGACCCGTCAACGCCGATCGAGCGCGTCACCAGGGACGCCGTGTCCCGGCCGACGGCCGCGCCGTGCTCGTCGAGGATCCCGCTCTTGCGCCGCAGCGTCTCCACGTCGCCGAACGTGTGCCAGATGTCGGCGTGCTCGGCGACGACCCGCAGCGTCTTGCGCTCGCCGCCCCCGCCGATCATGACCGGGATCTCGCGGGTCGGTGCCGGGTTCATCGCGGCCCACCGCGCCCGGATGCGCGGCATCGCCTCGGCGAGGTCGGCGATGCGCGTGCCGGCCGTGCCGAACTCGTACCCGTACTCGGTGTAGTCGCGCTCGAACCACCCCGCGCCGATGCCCAGGATCAGCCGGCCCCCGCTGATGTGGTCGACCGTGCGGGCCATGTCCGCGAGCAGGTCGGGGTTGCGGTACGAGTTGCACGTGACGAGCGCGCCGATCTCGACGCGGCTCGTCTGCTCCGCCCACGCGCCGAGCATCGTCCAGCACTCGAAGTGCTTGCCGTCGGGGTCGCCGCTCAGGGGGAAGAAGTGGTCCCAGTTGAAGATCACGTCGACCCCGAGGTCCTCGGCGCGCAGGACGGCGTCGCGGATCTGGGCGTAGTCGGCGTGCTGCGGCTGCAGCTGGACGCCGATGCGGACGGGTGCGGTCATCGGTACTCCTCCGGTCGGGGGCGCGCTCGCACGCGCCGCGTCATCGTGGCACCCGCGGAGCGCTCCCGGGGTACGGACGACGGCGGACGGGCCTCAGAACTCCTCGTACTCCGCCGGGTCCTGGTCCTGCAGGCGCCCGTCCGGCCGGTCCAGCGCGGTGATCGCGGCGACCTCGTCGTCGGAGAGCGTGAACGACAGCACCCCGAGGTTGCGCCGCTGCCGCTCGGGGTCCGCCGCCTTGGGCAGCGGCACCGCGCCGAGCTGCGTCACCCAGCGCAGGATCACCTCGCCCGGTCCGACGCCGTGCGCCCGCGCGATGTCCACGACTGTGGGGTCCTCGAGCACGTCCGAGCCGCGGCCGAGCGGGCTCCACGCCTCCGTGACGACGCCGAGCGTCTCGTCCGCCGCGCGCTGCTCGCGCTGCACGAAGTACGGGTGCAGCTCCACCTGGTTCACGCTCGGCACCCGGCCCGTCGCGTCGAGCAGCGCGTGCAGGTGCTCCGGCAGGAAGTTCGACACCCCGACGGAGCGGATCAGCCCGGCCTGCTGCAGCTCGAGCAGGGTCGCGAACGCCTCGACGAACAGCCCCTGCTTCGGGTTCGGCCAGTGGATCAGGTAGAGGTCCCAGTGGTCGAGGTGCGCGCGGAACAGCGACTCGTGCACGGCACGCACGGCGTCGTCGTGCCGGTGGTAGCGCCCGGGCAGCTTCGAGGACAGGACGAGCTCGTCGCGCGGCACGCCGCTGCGGCGCACCGCCTCGCCGACCGACCCCTCGTTCTCGTAGTTGTACGCCGTGTCGATGAGCCGGTAGCCGACGTCGATCGCGGAGCGCACCGCCTCCACGCCGTCGTGCCCCTTGAGCGGGTAGGTGCCGAAGCCGATGACCGGCAGCTCGAGGCCGTCGAGGAGGGTGCGCGTGGGGACCGTCATGCCCGCCACGCTAGGCGCGTCGCGCGGGGGCACGCACGCCGACGACGCGGCGACGCCGGCCGGCCCGGTCCGTCACTGGTAGGTGACGAGGTCCGGGACGGGCTGCACCTGGTACGTCTGCACCGGGTCGAGCATGGGCGTGTCCTCGTCGTAGAAGTTCTTCCAGCCCCAGTGCACCGGCGGGGCGCCGGCGCGCAGCGTCGCCCACGTGCCCGCCTTCGCCGGCTGCCCGCCCTGGCCGTCCACGTGGATGACCGTCGCGAGCTCGTCGTGCGACGTGTCCAGCCGCTCCCGCTCGCCGATCATGCGCAGCTGGAACTGGTGCAGCACGAACATCTTCTGCGGAAGTCCGCGCTCCCGGGTGAACTGCGCGAGCCAGGCGGCCGTCGCGTTGACCTCGTCGACGCCCACCGACCCGATCTGGCGCAGGTGCACCTGGTCCGGGGCGAGCCGCCACTCGGGGTCGAGCGCGAGCCCCACGTGCGGCATCGCGAGCAGGTCCGCGTAGCGCTGGGCCTGCGTGACGAAGTCCGTCCGCCCGGGCTGCAGGTCCAGGACGACGTACGTGCCGGCCGCGCCCGCGGCCTCGACGAGCGGACGCAGGTCCTCCACGGGGCGCTCGGCGGAGTAGTCGCCGTCGTCACCGGCGCCCGCGGACGCGATCGTCGCGATGATCTCGACCATCGGCACCACGGTGTCGGTCGTCAGCGTGCGGTACGGCGCCGCGTGCTGCTCCGCGCGGGCGAGCGTGGCGGGCACGTCCTGCTCGCCGAGGACGCCCAGCGCCGAGGAGCCGGGCGTCCCGTACAGGGCGACGTACTTCTTGCCGGGCTGCCCCTCGGCCGCGGGGAACACGAGCTGGCCGCCGCCGGGCAGCTGCACGCCCGTGGCCGCCGTCGCGACGCGCTGCGCCAGGCGGTCGGCCGGCCCGAACGCCGCGCCCAGCGCGACGACGGCGGCCGGCTTCGCCTGCGCGACCTGCTCGACGGACGCCGCCGTCGCGCGGGGGTCCGCCCCGGGCGCGTCGAGGACGCCGGCGCCCGCGGCGCGCAGGGTCGCGAGCGCCGCGAGCGGCTGCGGGCCCGCGACGAGGCCGAGGACGGCCGGGCCGGGCGCCGGGGACGCGGTGGCCGGCAGCCGGGCGGGCGCCTGCGCGTCCTCGTCGCCGTCGTCCCGACTGGTCGGTGCGGGCGTGGTGGCGGACCCGCTGGGCGCGGGCGTGGCCGTGTCACCGGACCCGCCGTCGGCCGGCGCCTCGCCGGCCGCCTCCGCTCGCAGCACCGCCACGTCCCCCGGGGCGAGCGCGCGCACGGCGGCGGCCTCCCCGCCGGCGGCGACGGGCGTGTCGGCACCCACGGGACGCCCGGTGACGTCCGCGAGGGCGTCGGCGTCCGCGCCGGCGGGCAGCGGGACGGCGTCGACGTCGTCGGGCAGGACGGTGGCGTCGGCCCCGCCCACGACCAGCGCGGCCCGCGGCTCGAGCCGCTCCACCTCCGCCGCGACGTCGGCACCGGCGCCGGTGAGCAGCACGGGTGCCCCGACGGCGACGGCCGCCGTGGCGGCCGTGAGCTGGCCCGGCACGTCTGCGGCGTCCGCGAGCACGACGACCGGTGCGGACGCGAACAGCGCGGCCGACGTCTGCACGGCCGCGACGGCCGCGTCGTCGTCGGTCACGGTCGCGGGGGGCGGGGAGGCCTGCAGCGTCGCGGCCGTGGGCGTCGGGGAGGGCGACGAGGTCGCCGCGTCCGTCCGTCCCGACCCGTCCGGCGTCCCGTCCGTGCACGCCGCGAGGAGCGCGAGCACGCCCGCGAGCGCGGCGGCGGCCACCCGCCGGGCGTGCCGGGCGGTGCGGGGGCGGTCGGTCGGCTGAGGTCGGGCCGGCTGCACGCGGTCCCCTCCCGGGTCGTCGGGCGGCAGTGCCGCTGCTCGCACGGCCACCGGCCGCGGCCGGCGTCGGGCCGACGCCCAGCCACTGTAGGCGGACCCGTCGGCGGGCGCAGGCGCGCTGGTCACGGCTCCCCTGCGGGCGGGCCGGACGCGCGGCATGATCGGCGGGTGGACGACACGACGACCTCCGCCCCCTCGGCCGGCACCGACGTGCCGGGCACGGCCGCGCACGACCGTCCGGGCGTGTACGTCACCCCCGGCGCGGACTACGACCGCGACACCCGGTACATCACCACCCGGATCACCGCGGACGGGCGCGACGGGTGGCCCGTCCAGCCGGGGCGGTACCGGCTCGTGGTGTCCCGGGCGTGCCCGTGGGCCAGCCGCGCCGTGATCGTGCGGCGCCTGCTGGGCCTGGAGGACGCGCTCTCGATGGGCGTGTGCGGCCCGACGCACGACGAGCGGTCCTGGACCTTCGACCTCGACCCCGGCGGGGTGGACCCGGTGCTGGGCATCCCGCGCATCCGCGACGCCTACCTGCGCCGCGACCCGGAGTACCCGCGTGGCATCACGGTCCCGGCGATCGTCGACGTGCCGTCGGGGATGGTCGTGACGAACGACTTCGCGCGGATGACGCTCGACCTGGAGACCGAGTGGACGGCGCACCACCGCCCGGGGGCGCCGGACCTCTACCCCGACGCGCTCCGGGACGAGATCGACGAGGTGGCGCAGCGCGTCTACACCGAGGTGAACAACGGCGTGTACCGGTGCGGGTTCGCCGGCTCGCAGCGCTCGTACGAGCGCGCCTACGACCGCCTGTTCGCCGGACTCGACTGGCTGAGCGAACGCCTCGCGGACCGCCGGTACCTGGTGGGCGACACCATCACGGAGGCCGACGTGCGGCTGTTCACGACCCTCGTGCGGTTCGACGCCGTGTACCACGGCCACTTCAAGTGCAACCGGTCGAAGCTCACCGAGATGCCGGTGCTGTGGGCCTACGCGCGCGACCTGTTCCAGACGCCCGGCTTCGGCGACACGGTGGACTTCGTCCACGTCAAGCAGCACTACTACGAGGTGCACCGGGACATCAACCCGTCGGGCATCGTGCCCCGTGGTCCGCTCCTGGCCGGCTGGCTGACGCCGCACGGGCGCGAGGCGCTCGGCGGCCGCCCGTTCGGCGACGGGACGCCGCCCGGGCCGGTGCGCCAGGGGGAGCGCGTGCCCGCGGGGCACGGTCCGGCGGGCGACGACGAGGCCGGGGAGTGAGCGCGCCCGAGCTCGCGCACGCCCCCGTCGAGCCACGCGACGGCACCGCGCGCGAGCACGTGCGCGCCGCCGTCGCCGCAGGCGTCGCGGCGCTGGTCGCCGCCGGGCCGGGCCTCGAGGACGGCGACGACGACGCCGTGCACGACGCCCGGGTGGCGACCCGGCGCCTGCGCGCCGCGCTCGGCGTGTTCGACCCGGTGCTCGACCGGGAGCGCGTCGCGCCGCTGCGGACGCAGCTGCGCACGCTCGGCCGGCTGCTCGGGGAGGTGCGGGACCCGGACGTCGAGCGCGCCGCGCTGCTGCGCCTGCTCGACGCGGAGCCGGCGGAGCTGGTCGTGGGTCCGGTCCGCCGGCGCGTCGACGACGACCGCCGGGCCGCTCGCACCGCCGCGCTCGAGCACCTGCACGCCCACCTGGCCTCCGGCGAGCACCGGCGCCTGCTCGCCGCGCTGGCCGCCCTGGCGGAGGACCTGCCGGCGGGGCCGCGCGCCGACCAGCCGGCCGAACGCCTGCTCCCCCGTCGTGCCGCCCGGGCGTGGCGCCGGTTCGACGCCGCCGTGGACCGGGCGACCGCGCTGGCGCCCGGTCCCGGCCGCGACGAGGCGCTGCACGCCGCCCGCAAGGACGCCCGCCGTGCCCGGTACGCGAGCGAGGTCGCGGCGTCCGCCGTCGGCTCCCCCGCCCGGCGCTCGGCGCGCCGGGCCCAGGCCGTGCAGGCGGCGCTCGGGGACCAGCACGACGCGCGGGTCCGCCAGGCGTCGTTGCGCAGCGTGGCGATGCAGGCGCACCTCGACGGGGAGAACGCGTTCACCTACGGGCGGCTGCACGCCCTGGCGCAGGTGGCGGCCGACGCCGCCGAGCGGGAGGGCCTCGTGGCGATCGAGCGGGCGCGCCGCGGGCGGGGCTGGCTCGGCTGAGACGGGTCGCCCGTACCGGCCCCCGGCGCGCCGTGGCGCGGGCGGCTCCGTAGCGTGGACGGCATGACGGAGCGCGCCGAGGTGGACCAGTTCTTCGACGAGTACCGGCGCGGGCTGCTCGCCCGCGACACGGCGGCGGTGGCGGGTCTGTACGCCGTGCCGGCGCTCATCGCGTTCCCGGCGCAGTCGCTGGCGGTCGCGGACCGCTCGCAGACGGAGGCGTTCTTCGCGAGCGCGTGGGAGCAGTACGACGGGGTCGACGACGTCACGTCCGAGGTGCGCGTCGTGGCGGAGACCGGGCACAGCGTGTGGGCCGACGTCACGTGGCGCTACGGGGACGGGCGGACGGAGCGGTTCATGTACCAGCTCGTCCAGGACGGCGACGCGTGGCGCATCGCCGTCCTCACGCCGCTGACGTCCTGACCCTGCACGCACGCGAGGTGCGGCGCGCGCGTGCCGGCCGTCCGCGACCGGCGTCCCGGGCACCCTGGTCACGCCGTCGCGGGGCGCGCTAGGGTCGGCGCCACACGCCCCCGGGGAGCGCAGGAGCGCTGAGAGTGCCGGCCGGACGCCCGTCGTCCCACCGGCTGACCCGTGGAACCTGATCTGGTCAGCACCAGCGTAGGGAGCAGGGCTCGTGTCGCGGCGACCCGCGGCGCGCCTCCTCCCGTCGCGCGCCCGCACGGGTCCGCGACGGGCGGGCGCGCCCGCGTGCCGACGGGGCACGGCGCGTCCTCCTGCCCGGCTGCGTCCTTCCCGGGGGCCCGACCCCGGGAGGACCCGTGACCCGCACCACCACCCGCGACACCGACGCCGACGCCGCCCCCGGCGCCGCGAGCACCGCCCCCGCCCTGCACGACGACCGCCGTGCGCGCGCCTGCGCGCTCGGCGTCGGCGCGCGCGTGTCGGTGCACCCGCACCGCGACGACTTCGCTCCCGTGCTCCTCGCGGCCCTCGACGCGCTCGACCGCACGGGTGTCGACGTGGTGACCGACGACGTCTCGACGCTCGTGCGCGGACCCGAGCCCGACGTGCTCCGCGCCGTCGTCGCGCTCGTGGCCGCCGTCGCCCGTGGGGGCGGGCACGTGGTGGCGCACGTGCACCTGTCCCGCGGCTGCCCGGGCGAGGTCGCGTGCGACCTCGGTGACGACGTCGCGCTCGCCCCGGTGGACCTGCCGCTGCCCGCACCGGTCGGCCTGCCCGCGAGCGCGCACTGGGCGCTGTACCCGCTCGGCGTCCACGGGCACCTGGACGCGGTGCTCGCGGCCGTCGAGGAGGCGGGCACGCGCGTGCGCGTGACGCCCGAGCACTACGTCACCCGGCTCGACGGGGACCTCGCGGACGTGCTGGGCGCCGTGGCGCTCGCGTGGGCCCGCACGGGCGAGCACGTGCGGCACGTGGTGACGCACGTGACCGTCTCGGTGGGCTCGCCGTCCGCGGCCCCGGCGCACGTGGCGGTGACCCGGTGAGCGCGCGGGACGCCGCACCCGCCGACGTGGACGCGCCGGTCGTCGACGTGCGGACCCGCCGCGGGCTCACGCTGTCCGAGCTCGTGCTGCTGACCGTCCTCGCGGCCGTCTTCGGCTTCCTGTACTGGGCGCTCGTGCAGGCCTGGGGCGCCCTGCAGCTGGCGATGGGACCGTTCGGCGACCTCGCCCAGCACGTGCTCGTCGGCGGCTGGATGGTCGTCGCCCCGCTGGCGCTGTACATCGTCCGCAAGCCGGGGGTCGGGGCGGTGGTCGAGCTGGCGGCCGCGCTCGTCGAGGTGGCGTTCCTGGCGTCGCCCGTGGGACCGATGCTCCTCGTCGTCGGTCTCGTGCAGGGTGCGGGCGCCGAGCTCGCGTTCACGCTGACCCGGTACCGCCGCTACGGCTGGTGGGTGTTCGTGCTGAGCGGCGTCACCGCGGCCGTCGCGAGCACCCTGCTCGGCATGGTCCGGTCCGGGTGGCACCTGCAGGACCTGTTCGCGCTGCGGGTGGCGCTGCAGCTCGTCAGCGGCGTCGTCCTGTGCGGGCTGCTGGCACGCGTGCTGGGGGACGCGCTCGTGCGCACGGGCGTGCTCGACGAGACGGCCCTGGGCCGCGCGTGGCGGGCCCGGGTCGCCCGCGACGCCGCGGCGCCCGCCCGGGCGACGGGAGCGGCCGGCGACGGGGCGCCCGCGTGATCGAGGTGGGCGGGCTGCGCGTGCGCTGGCCGCACGCGGACGACGACGTGCTCGCCGGCACCGACCTCGACGTGCGGCCCGGCGAGCACGTCCTCGTGCTGGGGGCGTCCGGGTCCGGCAAGAGCACTCTGCTGCGCACGCTCGCGGGAGTGGTGCCGCAGCAGGTCGACGCCCAGACGTGGGGCCGGGTGCAGGTGGCCGGCCGGCGCGTCCTGGCACCGTCGGGGCCGGGGCGGCCGTCCGTCCCGACCACGACGACGGCGCACCTCGCCCGGGACGTCGGCACGCTCACGCAGGACCCGTGGGCGCAGCTGTGCCTGCCGACCGTGACCGACGAGGTCGCGTCCGGACTCGAGCACCGGGGCGTCCCGGCGGCGGAGATCGACGCGCGCGTGAGGGAGGCGCTGCGTGCCGTCGGCGCCGCCCACCTCGCCGACCGGCGGACGGCCACGCTCTCGGGCGGGGAGGGACAGCGGGTCGCGCTGGCCGCCGTGCTCGCGGCTCGTCCCCGCGTGCTGCTGCTCGACGAGCCGACGGCCCTGCTCGACCCCGCGGGTGCCGCCGGGGTGGCCCGCGCCCTCCAAGCCGCCGGGGGCCCGGACCGCACCACCCTGCTCGTCGAGCACCGGCTGGACGAGCACGACGGCGCCGGCCCCGGCGGCACGGGCGGTCTGCCCGAGCGGGTCGTCGTGCTCGGTGCCCGTGGTCGCGTCGTGGCCGACGGCCCGACCGCCGACGTCCTGGGGGACGCCGGCGGGCACCTCGCCGCGCTCGGGACCTGGCTGCCGTGGGCCGCGGAGCTCGCGGCGTCCGGCGCGCGCCGGCTCGCGGACGTCGAGGCCGCCCCCGTCCCCTCGCGCGGGACCCCGGGACCGGCCCTCCTGGAGGCGCGGGGTCTCGTCGTGCACCGCGGCGGACGTCGGGTGCTGGACGGGGTGTCCCTCGCCGTCCGCGCCGGCCGCGTGACCGCCGTCGTCGGGCTCAACGGCTCCGGCAAGAGCTCGCTGCTGCTCGCCCTCGCGGGTCTGCTGCCCGCGGACGGCGTGGTCCGCGGCGGCCGTGCGGCCCTCGTGCTGCAGCGGCCCGAGCAGCAGCTGCTCGCGCGGACGGTCCGGGACGAGGTCGCGTGGGGCCCGCGGCGGGCCGGCGCGCGCGACGCGGAGGCACGCGCCGACGCCGCCCTGGCGCGGTACGGCCTCACCGCGGTCGCCGGCGCCGACCCGTTCCGGCTGTCCGGCGGGCAGCAGCGCCGGCTCGCGCTCGCGTCGGTGACGGTGTGCGACCACGAGGTCGTGCTCGCGGACGAGCCGACCTTCGGCCAGGACCGGGCGACGTGGCGCTCGTGCGCCGTGTCGCTGCGCGGGCTGGCGGACGAGGGCCGGGGGGTGGTGCTGGTGACGCACGACGTCCGCCTCGTCGCGGAGGTGGCCGACGACGTGCTGGTGCTGCGCGACGGGCGCGCCCTCGCCCACGGGCCCGTCGAGGCGGTCCTGCGGTCGGGCGTCCTCGCCGGCGCCGGCCTCCCCCTGCCGCCGGCGGTGCGCGCCGCGCTGGCCGACGGTCGGGGGGCGGCGGGTGTCCTCGCCGGTGTCGCCGCCGCGACGGTGCGGGCCGGTGCCCCGGCCGGGGTGGGGCCGTGAGCGCGGCCCCCGCGGGGGCGTCCCCGGACGGACGGGCGGCGCCGCGTGCACGCCGGACGGCGCTCGCACGTCGCGACCCGACCGTCGTGCTCGCGACCCTGCTCGTGGTCTCGCTGCTCCTGCTCGTGCCGGTCGACCCGTGGACGCCGCTCACCCTGCTCGTGCTGACCGTGGCAGCGGCCCGTGCCGCCGCCGTGCCGTGGTCGACGCTGGCACGCGGGCTCGCGTCGTTCGGGCCGTTCGCGCTGTCGGTGCTCGCCGTGAACCTGGTGACGCGGCCGGGCGCGCCCGTGGCCCGGGTCGCGGGCCTCACCGTGACGGACGTCGGTGTGCTCGTCGGCACGGGCCTGGCGCTGCGCACGGTGCTGGTCGGCACGCTCGCGGTCGTCGTCGCGGCGTCCCTCGACCCGGTGCGGCTCGTGGCGAGCCTGCACCGGCACGCGCGGCTCGGGGCCCGGGGGGCGGCGGCGCTGCTCGCGGCGCACCGCGTCCTCGAGCAGCTCCCCGCGCGGTGGGTCGCGGTGCGACAAGCGCAGGCCGCGCGCCTGCCCGGTCCGCGTCCGACCCGGGCGGGCGCCCTGCCCACCTCGCCGGACCTGCTGGTCCGCGCGGCGTTCACGCTGCTCGTGGTGACGCTCCGGCAGGCGCAGCAGATGGCCGTGACGCTGGAGACACGGGGCGTCGGGAGCGGCCCTCGCACGGTGCACCGGCCGGCGCGCCTCGGCGCGGGTGACGCCGTGCTCGCGGCCGTCGCGGTCGGCACGACGGTGGTGGTCGGCGCGGTCCTGTGGCGCCTGGGCCTGCTGGAGACGTGGGCGTCGGTGGGCGGATGAGGCGGAGCGGTGCCCCGCCCCGCTCCCGCGCCGGTCAGACCGCGTGCGCCTCCCCGGCGCTCACGCGCACGACGTTGCGCCACGGGTCCTCGAAGCGCAGCGTCGCCCCGTCGTCGTCCGGGACGACGCCCGCCGACCGGACGCGCTCGCGCAGCGCACCGAGGTCGTCCGCCGTCGGCACGACGACCCGGACCTCGCCCAGCCCGAGCGACGACGCGCGCGGACCGGCGCCCGCGGTGCCCCACGTGTTCATCGCCAGGTGGTGGTGGTACCCGCCGGCGGAGACGAAGAGCGCGCCGTGCCACTCGGCCGTGACGTCGAAGCCGAGGGCGTCGACGTAGAACGCCCGCGCTCCGGCGACGTCGCCGACCTGCAGGTGGACGTGGCCGACCACGGCCGGGTCGTCGCCCGGCTCGGCGTGCGCCAGGTGCTCGGCGAGGAAGTCCTGCGGGTCGAGCCGCAGGGAGTCCATGACGACGCCTCCGTCGGGCGTGCGCCGCCACCGGTCGCGGGCGCGGTCCCAGTAGAGCTCGACGCCGTTGCCCTCGGGGTCGGTGAGGTAGAACGCGAGCGAGACGAGATGGTCGGCCGAGCCGACGTAGGTGTGCGGGGCGTGCCGCGCGACCGAGGCGAGGGCCGCGGCGAGCCCGGCGCGGTCCTCGAAGAGCAGCGCGGTGTGGAACAGGCCGGCGGACCCACGCGTGCGCGGCGGCAGGTCCGCGGCGTGCTGGAGCACGACGAGCGGGACGCCGCGCCGGCCCAGCGCGACGCGGGTCGGCCCGGCGCCGCCGGCCTCGCCGGCGAAGCGCTCCCCGGGCCGCTCGACGACCTGCAGGCCCAGGACGTCCCGGTAGTAGCGCAGCTGGAGGTCGAGATCGCCGACCAGCAGGGTCACGGCGTCCATCGCGGTGCCGGCGGCGATGGGCTCGGACGCGGAGCGGCGGGCGGGCAGCGGCGCCGGACCGGTGCCGGGCCGGGGTGCGGTGGACATCCCTCCACCCTACGGTTGAGGCTTCAACAGTTCAAGGCTCAACTAGTTCGTCAGGTCCCCGACATGCGGTGGTCGTGCCCGAACCCCGGCAGGAAGCGCGGGCCCGTCCGCGCGAGCTCGGCCTCGTACGCCTCCGCCCAGCCGCCGAAGGGCGCGAGCGCGAGGGAGTCGTTGGAGAACCGCGCGTCCTCGGTGACCTCGGTGAGGCAGAACGACGGGATCGCGAGGTCGGTCACCGGGCCGCCCCGCTCCACCTCCGCGACGAGCAGCGGCGCGTTGCCGCCGGCGAATACGTCGACGACCCAGCCGTCGTCGCCGAGCCACACCGCGTGCCGGAGCTTGGCGACGCGCGCCCCGCCGCGCCGGACCATCTCGACGCCCACCTGCGGGTCGATCTCCCGCTCGGCCTCGTAGCGGGTGCCCCCCGCCATCGGCCCCTTGACGGTCACGGCGCAGAAGTCGACCCGGTCGGCGAAGCGCTCGAGGAGCGTCACCTCGTCGAGGCGGGTGTCCACGGGGACGTCGACCGACGACGCCTGCGCGCGCACGCGCAGCGCGTACCCGCCGTCGGCCAGGTAGTAGCTCTGCACGATGAGCGCCGGCGCGGCCTCCAGCAGCTCCGCCGGCACGTCCCGCGCGAGGAAGCGCCGCTCGAACTCGAAGTCGCCGTACCCGGTGTCGCTCATGTCCGCCCGTCCGCCGGTGACCGCGCGCCCGGCGCGCGCCCGTCGGGCACCACGCTAGCGACCGGGCGCGCCCGGGAGGCGCGCAGGCACCCCCGCGCCGCCGCCCGGCGCCCGGGTGACGACGCCTGATCCCTTCGAGCGACACCCCAGCACGATCTTGCTGCAAGTTGCAGCAGCGCCTTGCAAGCGCGTGACCCCTCCCCCTACGGTCGCGCCGCAGCCCTGCGACGAAGGAGTCCCCATGCAGCCGCCCGCAGCCCGCCCGCGCACCCGCGCCGCCCTCGCCGCCGTGACCGTCGGCACCGCGCTGCTCGCCTCGGCCTGCGGGGCGCCCGCCCCGCAGGCCGAGCCCACGGCCGACACCGTGCGGCTGACCGTGTGGACCGACGAGGACCGGCTCGCCACCTTCCGCGCGCTCGCCGCGGAGCACACCGCGTCCACCGGGGTGGAGGTCGACGTCGAGGGGCACCCCAACGACGAGCTGCGCCAGGCGTACCTGACCGCGATGACGAGCGGTCGTGCGCCCGACGTCCTCGTGGGTCCGCACGACTGGCTGGGCGAGCTGGTCGCGCAGGGCGGGGTGGCGCCCGTCGACCTGCCGGACCCGGACGCCTTCGCCCCCGCGGCCGTGCAGGCCGTGACCTACGACGGCGAGGTGCACGGCGTCCCGCTGTCGACCGAGAACGTCGCGCTCGTGCGCAACGACGCCCTCACCACGCTGACCCCGGTGACGTTCGACGAGGCGGTCGAGGAGGGCCGGCGGCTCGTGGCCGCCGGGATGGCCGACCGCCCGCTGCTGCTGCAGCAGACCGAGGCCGCGAGCGACCCCTACCACCTGTACCCGCTGCAGACGTCGTTCGACGCACCCGTCTTCCGTACCGACGAGACCGGCTCGTACACCCCCGAGCTCGCGCTCGGCGGGGAGGGCGGGCGCGCCTTCGCCGCCTACCTGGGCACCCTGGGCGAGCGCGGCGTCCTCGACCCGGCGGTCGACGCCGACGTGGCACGCGAGACGTTCGAGGCGGGCCGCGCGCCGTTCGTCGTCACGGGCCCGTGGAACGTGCCGGCCTTCCTCGAGGCCGGGCTCGACGTCACCGTGCTGCCGGTGCCGCCCGCGGGGCCCGAGCCCGCCCGGCCCTTCGTCGGCGTGCAGGCGGCCTTCGTCTCGGCGACGACGTTCCGCGAGCCGGAGGCGGTCGCGTTCGCCCAGGCGCTGGCGGCGCAGGACGTGCAGGCCCGCATCGCGCAGGACACCGGGCGGGCGCCCGCGCTGCTGGCCGCGGTCGAGGGCTTCGACGAGGACCCCGTGCTGCAGGGCTTCGCCGCGGCCGGCGCCGAGGGCGCCCCCATGCCGGCGATCCCGCAGATGTCCGCCGTGTGGTCCTTCTGGGGCGCGGTCGAGCACCAGCTCGTGGCACGCGCGGGCGACCCGGCGGCGCTGTGGGACGGCATGGTCGCCGGCATCGAGGCGTCGCTCGCCGACGGCTGAGACACGCAGGCTCGTCGGCCGCCGGAGGGATTGCGCTTCCCGGCGCGGCCGTGCGAGGCTCGGGAGCGACGTCGAGAAACCGGTTTCTCGGCGCGGCCACCGCGACGAAGGAGTCCCGGCATGCCCCCTGTCCCCGGGTCCGCACGGACCACCTCTCCCCTGTCCCGACCGGTCCGCACCCTGCTCGCCGCGGCACTCGTCGGGACGCTCGCCCCCGCGCTCGCCGCGGCCCCGGCCGCGGCCGCACCCCCCTCGCCCGCGCCCCAGGCGCGCGACCTGGGCCGCGAGGTCCTGCCCGCCGGCGACGGCTGGGCCTCCTGGTCCGGGACGACGCGGCCCGACGGACGCGTCGTCCAGGCGACGGGCACGACCGGCGGTGCCGCCGCCGACCCCGCCGAGGTGTACGTCGTCGACACGTGGCCCGAGCTGCGCGACGCCCTCGCCGGCCGTCCCGGCGGTTCGCAGACCGACGCGCGTCGCAGCACCACGCCCCGGATCGTCTACGTCCGGGGCACCCTCGACGCCTTCACCCAGGCCGACGGCACGCGCTTGACCTGCGACGACTTCGCCGCGCAGGTGACCGTCGCCGGCACCGGCGCGCCGTTCTCGATGGACGACTACGTCGCGCACTACGACCCCTCCGGGCCCTGGGGCCGCGAGGACCCGAGCGGTCCGCTCGAGGACGCCCGCGTCGCCGCCGCCACCGTCCAGGCCCGGCAGACGCAGCAGCACGTGGGGTCGAACGTGACGATCGTCGGCGTCGGGGACGACGCCCGCATCGTCGGCGCCAACCTGCGCATCCGTGACGCGTCCAACGTCATCGTCCGCAACCTGACCCTGTCCGACGCCTACGACTGCTTCCCCCAGTGGGACCCGGGCGACGGCGAGACGGGCAACTGGAACTCCGCCTACGACAACCTCTCGGTCTGGACCTCGACGAGCGTGTGGGCCGACCACCTGACGCTCGACGACGGCGAGCACCCGCCGGCCTCCCTGCCGACCGTGTACGGCCGCCCGTACGAGGTGCACGACGGCCTCCTCGACGTCACGCACGGCTCCGACCTCGTCACGGTGTCGTGGAGCCACTTCGCCGACCACGACAAGACGAGCATCGTCGGGTCGTCGGACTCGCGGCTGCAGGACCGCGGCCAGCACCGCGTGACGTACCACCACAACCGGTGGACCGACGTCGGCCAGCGTGCCCCCCGCGTGCGGTTCGGCGACGTGCACGTCTACAACAACCTGTACGAGCAGACGCGGCCCGGCCTGTTCTCCTACTACTGGGGTGCCGGCATCGAGTCGAGCATCGTCGCGGAGAACAACGCGGTCGAGCTCGCCGAGGGCGTCGACCCGGCGCGCGTCGTCGCCGAGTGGAAGGGCACGCAGCTGCGGGAGACGGGGACGCTCGTGAACGGCCGGGAGGTGGACCTGGTCGCCGCGTTCAACGCGACCGCGCCGCGGCCGCTCGCCGACACCGCGCGCTGGACCCCGTCCGACCACTACGACCCGCAGGTGCAGCCCACCGAGGAGGTCGCCGCGACGGTGCGCGCGGGTGCGGGCGCGACGCTCCCCTCGGGGACGCCCGTCGCGTCCCGGGCGCCCGACGCCCCCCGCCTGTCGCACGACAACGGGTGGGACACCGGACTGCACGACGGCGCCTACACCGTCACCTCGACCCTGTGGTGGGGTCAGAACGCCACGGTGGTCCGGTTCTACGAGAACGACGTGCTCGTGGACGCGCAGTGGCTCGACGGACGCTCGCCGGACCGGCAGACCGCGCGGCTGGACGTCACGGGCAAGGCGGACGGCACGTACACGTACGTGGCCGAGGTGCTGAACCCGTGGGGCACGGCACGGTCGGCGCCGCTGACCGTCACGGTGCGGGACGCCGCACCGGCTCGCCCGACGGTGACGGCCGGCCGCGTCGTCGACGGCTCGGTGACCGTGACGACCACGCTGTGGTGGGGCACCAACGCCACGGAGTACGTCCTGCTGGTCGACGGCGCCGAGGCCGACCGGCAGGAGCTGGTCGCCGCGACGCCGCACCGCCAGCGCGCCACGACGACGCTGACGGGCCTGGCACCCGGCACGCACACGCTCGTCGCCCGTCTGACGAACGCCGCGGGCAGCACCGAGAGCGCGCCGCTGCAGATCACGGTGCGAGGCTGACACGTCGGTCGCCGGCCCCGACCGGCACGCACGAGCACCGGTCCCCGTGGCGCACGAGCCGCGGGGACCGGTGCCGTCCGGCCCGGGGGCCGGTCCGTCAGCGAGCCGGCGCGGCGCCCTCCTGCGGGCCCAGCTCGGCCGGCAGCCCGAACCGTGCGAACAGCGCCTCGCCGAACCAGACCGTCACGTGCCGCACGCCGTCCTCGCCCAGCGTCACCTGCTGCACCTGGAACGGCCGGTGCACGCCGTCCGCACCGCGCATGTAGAGCCCGTAGGCGGGCAGCCCGTTCGCGGACGTGGGCAGCAGCCGCATCGAGCCCGGCCCCGTCGCCGGGCACCAGGTCGCGATGAGCTCCCCCACGGCCGCCGGGCCCTGGTACCAGCCGGGAAAGGGCGGCATCTCCCACACGACGTCGGCGGCGAGCAGCTCGACGATGGCGGCGACGTCGTACGCCTCGAACGCCGCGACGTACCGCGCGAGCAGCTCGCGGTGCCGCGGGTCGGTCGGCTCGAGCGGCGGCTCGTCCTGCACGTTCGCCATGTGCGCGCGCGCCCGCTGCAGCGTCGAGTTCACCGCGGCCACGGACAGGTCGAGCGCGTCCGCGACCTCGGCCGCGGACCACGCGAGCACGTCGCGCAGCAGCAGCACCGCACGCTGCTGCGCCGTGAGGTGCTGCAGCGCCGCGACGAACGCGAGCCGGACGGTGTCGCGGCCCACCGCCGTGTCGGCCGGATCGGCCGGAGCCGTCGACCAGACGAGCGCGTCGGGCAGCGGCTCGAGCCACGGGACGCTCGTGTCCTCCCGCGGCTGGTCGCGCGGGTCGGCCGGCGGTGCGCCGATGCCCGTCGGCAGCGGGCGGCGCTTGCGGCCCTCGAGGTGGGTGAGGCAGGTGTTGGTGGCGATGCGGAACATCCACGTCCGCAGCGACGACCGGTTCTCGAACCCGCGCATGGCGCGCCACGCCCGCAGGTACGTCTCCTGGAGCATGTCCTCCGCGTCGTGGACCGACCCGGTCATGCGGTAGCAGTGGGCGAGGATCTCGCGCCGCAGCGGTGCCAGCCGCGCGGTGAACTCCTCCTCCGACAGCTCGGTGCCGCCGGGGCCGGCGGCGGGCGTGACGGTCGCGGCGGCGGACGCCGGGACGCGTGCCTCGTGAGGTGTGGTCGTGGTCACACGACGACGGTAGCGACGACCCCCGACAGCCCGGAACCCCGCGGCCGGCCGCGTCGGCCGGGCGCGACCCGATGAGTCCGGCGCGGGGCCCCGGTCGGTACCGGTGACGCGACGGACGTGCGCCGCGTCACGGCCCTGACCGCCACGCGCGCCGGCGCCGTGGGACAGGCCCGACCCCGAGGAGCCCGCGTGGACCGCATGATCTTCGTCAACCTGCCGGTGCACGACCTGCCGGCGGCGCGCGCGTTCTACGAGGCGCTCGGCTTCCCCGTCAACGAGATGTTCTCGGACGAGCACGTCGTCAGCGTCGTCGTCTCCGACACCATCTGCGTGATGCTGCTCGACCACGAGCGGTTCGCCGCGTTCACGCCCCTGCCCGTCGCCGACGCCCGCACGAGCACGCAGGTGCTCAACTGCCTGTCGGCGGCCTCGCGGGCCGAGGTCGACGCGTTCGTCGAGCGGGCGCTCGCCGCCGGGGGCACCGAGTTCCGGGCGGCGCAGGCCGACGGGCCGATGTACGGGCGCTCGGTCGCGGACCCGGACGGGCACGTGTGGGAGATCCTGCACATGGACCTCGCCGACGCCTGACGGGACCGCGACCACCGCGACCCGGCGGCCCCGACGGCGGCCGGTCGAGGCCGCCCGGACCGCGCCGCCCCGCGTGCCAGACTCCTGGCATGCCCTCCGACGCCACCGGCCCCGTGCGGTACGCGCCCGACGACCACCTCGGCGGACGGTCCCTGCTCGTGGCGGCGGCGTACGTCGTGCTGCTGCGTCCCGCCGCCGGCGGCGACGAGGTCCTGCTGCAGCTGCGCCGCGGCACCGGGTACATGGACGGCTTCTGGGCGACCCTCGCCGGGCACGTCGACCCGGGTGAGTCCGTGCACGAGGCCGCCGTGCGGGAGGCCGCGGAGGAGGCGGGGGTCGTCGTCGCACCCGACGCGCTGCGTCCCCTGACCGTGCTGCACCGCTTCCAGCGCGGCGGCCCGGCCGTCGAGCAGCGCATGGACACCTTCTTCGAGGTCCGCACCTGGAGCGGCACGCCCGAGGTGCGCGAGCCGGCCAAGACCGAGGCGATGGCGTGGTTCCCGCTGGCCGCGCTGCCCGACCCCGTCGTGCCGCACGAGCGCCGGGTGCTCGACCTGCTCGCGCAGGGCGCTCCGCTGCCCGCCGTGATGTCCCTGCCGTCCTGACCGCCGCGCGCCGCGCGCCCGCCCGCAGCACCTCACCCGGGACACGGCGCGGCCCCGGCACGGGAGATCCGTGCCGGGGCCGCACCTGGGTGCGCGGTCGGCTCAGCCCGTGTTCTGCAGACCCGCGGCGACGCCGTTGACGGTGAGCAGCAGCAGCCGGCGCAGCTCGTCCTTCTGCTCGCCGTCGGCTCCGGTGCGCAGCCCGTGCAGGGCGCGCAGCTGCAGCAGGGACAGCGCGTCGACGTAGGGGCTGCGCAGCTGCACGGCGCGGCCGAGGATGCGGCGGCGGGCGAGGATCGCGTCGGCACCCGTCGTCGCGAGCACCCAGCGCCGCGTCAGCCGCATCTCCGAGAGCACCATCTCGGCGAGGTCGTCGCGGTCCCCGAGCGCCAGGTACCGGGCGGCGATGCGCTCGTCGGTCTTCGCGAGCGACATCTCGACGTTGTCGATGATCGTCGCGAACAGCGGCCACTCCGCGTACGCGGTGCGCAGCTCCTCGAGGTCGCCGACCGCGTCGAGCGCGGTGCCCAGGCCGTACCAGCCGGCCAGGTTGATGCGGGCCTGCGACCAGGAGAACACCCAGGGGATGGCCCGCAGGTCGTCCAGCGAGGACACCGACAGGCCGCGACGCGCGGGGCGCGAGCCGATCGGCAGCAGGCCGAGCTCCTCCAGCGGTGTGACCTCGCCGAACCACGCCGGGAAGCCCTCGGCGCGCACGAGCGCGTGGAACCGCTCGCGGGAGGCGGTGTCGAGCCGGCGGGCCAGGTCGGCGAACCGCTCCGCGGCGGCCTCGTTGCGCCGCACGACGCTCGGCGCGTCCGCGAGCAGGGTCGCCGCGGCGACCTGCTCGATGTGCCGGGTGGCGATGTCCGGGTCGCCGTAGCGGGCGAAGATGACCTCGCCCTGCTCGGTGAGCTTGAACCGCCCGTCGACCGAGCCCGGCGGCTGCGCGAGCACCGCGCGGTTGGCCGGGCCGCCGCCCCGGCCGAGGGCGCCGCCGCGGCCGTGGAACAGCGTGAGGACGATGTCGTGCCGGCGGGCCCAGTCCGCGATGCGGCGCTGCGCGTCGTCGAGCGCGAGCGTCGCGGAGACCGGGCCGACGTCCTTCGAGGAGTCGGAGTAGCCGAGCATGACCTCGACGCGTCGGCCGTTGACCGCGAGGCGCTCCTGCACGCGCGGGTGCTGCAGCGCCTCCTCGAGGATGTCGACGCTGGCCTGCAGGTCCGCGAACGTCTCGAACAGCGGGATCGCGTCGATGACCGGGGCGTGCTCGGCACCGCCGAACGCGAGCTCGGCGAGCCGGTACACGGCCGCGAGGTGCTCCGCGGACTGCGTGAACGAGACGATGTAGCGCCGCGCGGCGGCCACGCCGAACCGGCGCTGCACCGCACCCAGCGCGCGGAACGTGTCGAGCACCTCGACCGTCTGCGGCTGCAGGTCGCCGTCGACGCCGTTCGCCTCGATGTCCGCGAGCGCCGCGGCGTGCACCTGCGAGTGCTGCCGGATCTCGAGCTCCGCGAGGTGGAAGCCGAACGTCTGCACCTGCCAGATCAGGCGCTGCAGGTCGCCGTAGGCGGCACGGCGCGCGCCCGCGGCCACGAGGGAGTCCTGCACGACCCGCAGGTCGGCCTCGAGCTCGTCGGCCGTCGTGTAGGCGAGGTCGGCGTCGCGGCGCCGGGTCGCGGCGACGCGCTCCGCGACGACGAGCAGCGCACGCCGGTGGGGCTCGTTCGGGGCGTCGTTCGCCGCCCGGGACGCGATGTGCTCGGCGAGGGAGCGCTGCTCCTGCCACAGCGCGTTCAGCTCCGGCGACGGCGGGGTGCCGAGCGAGTCCAGTGTCAGCCCCGCGGCGGTGCGCCGGGCCGACGCGAGCAGCGCGTCGAGCGCGTGCTCGGACGCGGCGAGGGCCGCCGCGCGCGTGATCTCGGCGGTGACGTTGGGGTTCCCGTCGCGGTCGCCGCCGATCCAGGTGCCGAGCCGCGCGAAGGGTGCGACCACGGGCGCGGTGGTCCCGGCCTGCTCCCCCAGCAGCCAGTCGTCGAGCCGCCGGTACACCTGGGGCAGCACGTCGGCGAGGGTCGCGTCGACGATCGACAGGACGGTCTCGACCTCGTCGAGGACCGTCGGCTTCTCGGCGCGCAGGGGGGACGTGCGCCACAGCGTGTCGATCTCGGCGAGCAGGCGCCGCTCGTTCTCCGCCAGCGTGGTGCCGCCGATGTGCAGGGCGTCGCGCTCCGCGACGAGCTCGGCGACCCGCCGGATGGAGCGGGCGACCGCCCGCCGCCGCGCCTCGGTGGGGTGGGCGGTGAACACCGGGCGGAACTCCAGCGTGTGCAGCCGCTCGCGCGCCGCCTCCGCGCCGATCTCGTCCTGGAGGCGCTGGTACGCCGCCGGCAGGGAGTCGTCGGGCGCGAGCTCGTGCGGGGCCAGGCGGGACTCGCGCTCGTGCAGCACGCGCACCCGGTGGTACTCCTCCGCCAGGTTCGCCAGGTGGAAGTAGCACGTGAACGCCCGGGCGACCTGCTCGGCCCGCTCGGGCGAGAACGACGCGACCAGGTCCGAGGCCTGCGCCAGAGCGTCCCCGTCGGGCTCGCCGTGCGACCGGATGGTCAGCTCGCGCAGCCGCTCGACGTCCTCCAGCAGGTCGTCCCCGCCCGACTCCCGCAGCACGCGCCCGAGCAGCTCACCGAGCAGCCGGACGTCGTTGCGCAGGGGCTCGGGGACCTCGTGGCTGGCCACGCCGCGCGGGACCTCGGTCGCCTTCTCCGCTCCACTCACGGCCCCGAGGGTAGAGGACGCGCGGGGGCGGTCGTCGCGCCGCCCGATCGGTGGTCGGCTCCTCCGGCGCCGGTTCGTCAGGCGCCGCCGTCGCCCTGCGACCGCTGCGGATCCGCGCCGTGGTGGAGGTCACCCGCCGTCGTCGAGCCGGGGCCGGCCGGCTGCGTGCCGGCGGGCGCCGCGGGGTCCCCCGCCCCCCGGCGGGCCACGCGCACCGCGACCCGCTGCACCGGCCACGTCGCGCGACGCACCCGCTCACGCAGCGGCCGCGCCAGCAGACCGCCGAGCGTGACGCCCGCCGCGAGCCCGAGCGCCACCATGGCGGCCCCGAGCAGCACGGGCGTCGCGGGCCGCGCGGGGTCGGCCTGAACGAGGCGGAACAGCCCGCGGTAGATGGCCAGACCGGGCAGCAGCGGGACGATCGCGCACACGGACGTCACGATCGCGGGCACGCGCAGCCGCCGGGCGAGCGACTCGGCGAGGAAGCCCACCACCAGCGCGGAGCCGGCTCCGGCCACCGCGGGACCGAGCCCCAGCGCGCCGAGCGCCACCGACGCCAGCCACGCGGCGCAGCCCGCGAGCGCGGCCACGCAGGCGGCGCGTGCGCGGGCGTACGACGCGAGCGCCCACGCACCCGCCACGACCCCCGCCGCGACCGCCTGCACCCCCGCGGGCAGCGAGCCCGCGGGCACGTCGACGACCTCGAGCGTCACCCCGACCCGCTGCGCGACGTCGAGCACCCCCGCGATGCCGACGACGATGCCGAGGGTGAGCAGCAGCACCTCGAACATGCGCCCCACGGCCGTGACCGGGAACCCGTCGATCGCGTCCTCGGCCGCGCCGACGAGCGAGAGCCCGGCGAGCAGCACGACGATCCCCGACGCGACGACGAGCGCGGGCGGCAGGGTCGCGAGCTCCACGGGCAGCAGGGGCACGAGCACGAACAGCGCGACGGCGACGAGCGTGGCCACCGTGGCCCCCGCGGCCTGCTGGAAGAACGGCGGGATCGCCCAGCGCTGCAGCCGCAGCAGCACCCGGTCCACCGCGGCGGTCGTCGCACCGGCCAGCAGCGCCACCGCGGGACCGCCGCCGAGCAGCACGGCCACGCCCGCGGCCATGACCGACAGCAGCAGCGTGACCAGACGCCGGTGGTACGGGTGGGGCGAGGTGACGATCTCGTCCAGGCGCTCGTGCGCGTCGCGCAGCCGCGCGGCGACGGCGGCGTGGTCCTCGGTCGCCGCGGGTGCGGTGCCCACCTCCTGCGCGAGCTCGAGCACCCGCGTCAGGCGGCCGTAGTCGGCGGTCCGCGCCGCCACCACGCGCAGCACGGTGACCGGCGCGCGGCTGCCGCCCGGGTCGTGCGAGACCAGGATCGCGGTGAACGTCAGGTCGACCTCGCACTCGAGCCCGAACGCGTGGGACACCCGGCGGATCGTCGTCGTGACGTCGGCGGCCGAGGCACCCAGCGAGAGCATGACCTCGCCGACCCGCACGGCCAGCTCGAGGACGTCCCGGACGAACGCCTCGTCGCGGCCGCCGCCGCGGGGGCGACGCCCCACCTGCACCGTCGGCGGACCACCGACGGTCCGCCGCGCGAGCCGCCGCACCACCCCCACCGCTCGCACCCGCCGAGGCTAACGCGACGCAGGTGTCACGGCCGTCACGCCGGGCGGCTCCCCGGTTCCCGGGTGCGTCGGCGTGCGGGCCCTGTGACCCTGGGACGCAGCACGACGAGATGGAGGACCTGACCACCGTGAGCAGCGGCACCGACGACCTGACCCCCGACGCCGGGGAGAGCACGGCCACCTACGGGACGGGACGCGGCGGGATGCACCCCGCGGTCTACTGGCCCGCGCTGGCGGTGATCGCCGTGGTCGCCGCCGTCGCGATCGCCTTCCCGCGGGCGGCGGGCGCGGCGATCGGCGCGCTCCAGGAGAACGTCGTCGGCGCCTTCGGCTGGTACTACGTGCTGCTCGTCGCGGCGTTCGTCGCGTTCGCGCTGTGGGTCGGCCTCGGACGCTGGGGCGACATCGTGCTCGGCGACGACGACGCGACCCCCGAGTTCCGGCTCGGCCCCTGGTTCTCGATGCTGTTCGCGGCGGGGATGGGCATCGGTCTCGTCTTCTGGGGCGTCGCCGAGCCGCTCTCCCACTTCGCCTCGCCGAAGCCCGGCGTGACCGGCGTTCCCGAGCGCCTGGCGGAGCAGGCGATGGCGCAGACGTACCTGCACTGGGGTGTGCACGCCTGGGCGATCTACGTCGTCGTCGGCCTCGCGCTCGCGTACGCGATCCACCGCCGCGGCCGGCCGGTGTCGATCCGCTGGGCGCTCGAGCCGCTGTTCGGCGAGCGGGTCCGCGGCCGGCTCGGGGACGTCATCGACGTCACCGCGGTCGTCGGCACCGTGTTCGGCGTCGCGACGTCCCTGGGGCTGGGGGTGCTGCAGATCACGGCCGGTCTGGACCACATCGGCGTGCTGTCGCCGTCGACGGGCGTCCAGGTGGTGCTCATCCTCGTCATCACCGCGGCGGCCACCGCGTCCGTCGTGTCCGGCCTCGACCGCGGCCTGAAGTGGCTGTCCAACGTGAACGTGACCATGGCAGGCGTCCTGCTGGTCGCGATCCTGGTCCTCGGCCCGACGCTGTTCCTGCTGCGCGAGTTCGTGCAGTCGCTCGGCGTGTACCTGGCGAACGTGCTGCCCCTCACGTTCAACGTGAGCGCCTACGCCGGCGAGGCCGGCGAGGCGTGGCAGGCGGCGTGGACGACGTTCTACTGGGGCTGGTGGATCTCGTGGGCACCCTTCGTCGGCGTCTTCATCGCGCGCATCTCCCGCGGCCGCACGGTGCGGGAGTTCGTCGGCGGCGTGCTGCTCGTGCCCACGCTCATCACGTTCCTGTGGTTCTCGGTGCTGGGCGGCAGCGCGCTGTACCGCGAGCTGTTCGGCGACGGCGGGATGGTCCCCGCGGACGGCACGGTCGTCCCCGAGAACGCGCTGTTCGACCTGCTGGGCGACCTGCCCTGGGGCTCGGTGCTGTCCGTGCTGGCGATCGTCCTGGTGGCGCTGTTCTTCGTGACGTCGGCCGACTCCGGGTCCCTCGTGGTCGCGATGCTCGCGTCGGGCGGCGACCCGAACCCCCGCGTGGTGATCCGGGTGACGTGGGCCGCGCTGTCGGGCGTCCTCGCGATCGCGCTGCTCCTCGCGGGCGGGCTCGTGGCGCTGCAGACCGCGGCCATCCTCATCGCGCTGCCGTTCAGCGTCGTGATGATCGGCATGGCGGTGGCGACGACGCGCGCGCTGCACCGCGAGCACACCGAGCTCCTGCGCGCGGAGCGCCGGATGCTGCGCGAGAGGCTCGTCGACGACGTCGCGACGGAGGTGGCGGCGCGGACCCGGCCCGCCCGCTGGTGGTCGCGAGGGGGCGGCGAGGGGCGGGGCACCGGCTGACCGTCCGTCTCCCCGCGGTCACACCGCCCGCAGGACGACCAGGGGCGTGACGTAGTGCTCGAGGACGCGCCCGCCGAGCGCGCGGACGGCCGCAGCCGCCTCGTCCACCTCGGCGGAGGTCCAGTCGCTGAAGGTGGTGAACAGGTCGCGCACCTGCCCTGCGTCGAGCTCGACGGACCAGCGGAAGTGTTCGACGTGGCGGACCGCGAAGCGGTCGCCGGCCGTCAGGCGGCGCACCCACTCCTCCGTGTCGAGCTCTCCCGGGCCCGGGCGGGGTGGCCCCGGACGCCGTCCCGTGATCTCCGCGACCGTGCGCCGGAACGCCGTCACGGGCACGTCCGGGTCCCCGAACGCCGTCCGCCACACGAGCAGGTGCCCGCCGGGCACCAGAGCGCGGTGCACGGCGGGCAGGACGACGCCCAGGTCGAGCCAGTGCACGGCGGTCGCGACCACCGCGAGGTCGAACGCCGCAGCGGGCAGCGGCACCTCCTCCGCGGTGCCGACCACGGCGGTCACCGACGGCAGGCGCCGGGCCAGGCGCTCGGCGAGCGCGGGACCGGGCTCGACCGCGGTCACGACCGTCCCCGCGTCGACCAGCGGCCCGGTGGCCTGCCCCGTCCCGGCGCCCAGCTCGACGACGCGGACCCCGGGTGCGAGCAGCCCGAGCTCCCGCAGCCGCTCCCACAGCGCCGGCGGGTACGGCGGCCGGGCGCGCTCGTACACGTCGGCGTGCGCGTCGAAGTGCCCGGGACCCGGCATACCGGCAGCCTAGGCCGGTGCCGCAGGGCCGCCTCCGCGGTGCGCCGGGCCCGGTCGAGCACCACCATGTGCCGCATGAGGTTCTACGCGCAGGACGCGGCCCGGTGCACCCGGCAGGTCCTCGGCGACCTGGCGGTGCTCGCCTGGGTCGCCGGCTGGCTGTGGGTGGCCCGGTGGCTGCACGACCTGGTCGCGCGGCTCGGGGCACCCGGGCGGACGCTCGAGGACGCCGGGACGTCCCTGCGCGAGGGGCTGACCTCCGCCGGCCGGTCCGTGTCGGGGATCCCGGTCGTCGGGGACGAGGTCCGGGCGCCGTTCGACGCCGCCGGCGGGGCGGCGGGCTCGATCGCGGCCGCGGGGGTGCAGGTCCAGGACGGTGCGGCGCGCCTGGCCCTGGCGGTGGCGGTGGCCGTCGCGCTCGGGCCCGTGCTCGTGGTGCTGGTGGCGTGGGTGCGCGCGCGCTGGTCGTTCGCGCGCCGGGCTGGCGCCGCCGCGCGCCTGGTCGACTCCGCCGCGGACCTCGACCTGTTCGCCCTGCGGGCGCTGGCCGGCCAGCCCGTGACGCGGCTCGCCCGCGTGTGCGACGACCCGGCCGACGCGTGGCGGCGCGGCGACGCGGACGTCGTGCACGCCCTGGCCGCGCTCGAGCTGCGGTCCCTGGGGCTGCGCCCGCCGCGCCGCGAGGCGGCCACCCGCTAGAACAGCTGCCGGTAGTTGGCGCCCGCCAGGTCGAGCAGCTCGTCCCCACGTCCGGAGAGCACGGTGCGGATGGCGTAGAGGGTGAACCCCTTGACCTGCTCCGCCGTGACCTTCGGCGGGATCGACAGCTCGTCGCGCTCGGTGACGACGTCGATCAGCGCGGGGCCGTCGTGCGCGAACGCCTCGGCCAGGGCGCCGCGCAGGTCCTTGGACCGCTCCACCCGCACGCCCCGCACGCCCATCGCCTCCGCGACGGCCGCGAAGCTCGGGTTCTGCAGGCCGGTGCCGTAGTTGACGAAGCCCGCGGCCTTCATCTCCAGCTCGATGAAGTTCAGCGACGCGTTGTTGAACACGACGACCTTCACGGGCAGCCGGTGCTGCGCGAGCGTCATGAGCTCCCCCAGCAGCATGGCGAGCCCGCCGTCGCCGGCCAGGGCGACCACCTGCCGGCCGGGGAACGCGCTCTGCGCGCCGATGGCGTGCGACAGCGCGTTCGCCATCGTGCCGTGGGTGAACGAGCCGATGAGGCGACGCCCGCCGCCGGTGTGCAGGTACCGGGCGGCGTAGATGACGGGCGAGCCCACGTCGGGGATGAGGACGGCGTCGTCGGACGCCAGCTCGTCGACGAGCCGTGCGACGTACTGCGGGTGGATCGGCCGGTTGCCGCGCGACTCGGTGGCCAGGTCGTCGAGGCGGGCGCGCGTCTTCGCGTAGTGGTCCACGGCGTCGTCGAGGTGCGCGCGGTCGCGGCCCCCGTCGATCAGGGGCAGCAGCGCCCGGGCCGTCTCCCCCACGTCGCCCACGAGGCCCAGGGCGAGCGGCGTGCGCCTGCCGAGCTGCTCCCCGCGGATGTCGACCTGCACGACCCGCGCGTCCTGCGGGAAGAACTGCTGGTAGGGGAAGTCGGTCCCCAGCATCAGCAGCGTGTCGGCGCCGTCCATCGCGCGGTAGCCGGAGGCGAACCCGAGCAGGCCCGTCATGCCGACGTCGAACGGGTTGTCGTACTCGATCCGGTCCTTGCCGCGCATCGTGTGGACGATCGGGGCGGCCAGCCGGTCCGCGAGCGCGACGACGTCGTCGTGCGCGTCCCCCACGCCCGCTCCCGCGAGGATCGTGGTGCGTCGTCCCGCGTTGAGCAGGTCGGCCGCCGCGGCCAGCTCGTCGGCGGCGGGCACGACCCGCGGCCGGGCCTGCGGGACCACGACCACCCGCTCGCTCGCCGCGCGCTGCAGGGCGACGTCGCCGGGCAGGACGAGGACCGACACGCCGCGCTGCTCGATCGCGCTGCGCATCGCGATCTCGAGCATCCGGGGCATCTGCGCCGGGTCCGACACCAGCTCCCGGTAGACGCTGCACTCGCGGAACAGCTCCTGCGGGTGCGTCTCCTGGAAGTAGCCGCTGCCGATCTCGGTGCTGGGGATGTGCGCGGCGATCGCCAGCACGGGCACCCGGCTGCGCGCCGCGTCGTACAGGCCGTTGATCAGGTGCAGGTTGCCCGGGCCGCCGCTGCCCACGCAGACGGCGAGCCTGCCGGTCAGCTCGGCCTCGGCGGCGGCCGCCAGCGCCGCCGCCTCCTCGTGCCGCGTGAGGACCCACTCGATCGAGCCGTCCCGGCGGATCGCGTCGGTGAAGCCGTTGAGGGAGTCGCCGGGGATGCCGTAGACGCGTTCGACGCGGTTGGCTCGCAGGGTGGCGACGATGGTCTGGGCGATCGTGACGGCCACGGGTTCTCCTTCGCCGAGGGGGTGTCCCTCCTTCCTAGCACCGCGGGTGCGGGCCCGCCGTCCCGCTCGCCCGGCCCGCGGCGCCCGCCGCGGCTACCGTGGGCGCGACCGGCGACGGGAGGCGCATGGACTGGGATCGGTACGACGCCGCGCTGTTCGACCTGGACGGGGTGCTGACGCCCACGGCGCTGGTGCACATGCGCGCCTGGGACGCGACCTTCACCGCCCTGTTCCGCTCGCGGGGCATCGAGCCGCCGTACGGCGACGACGACTACTTCCGGTACGTCGACGGCCGGCCGCGCTACGACGCCGTGCGAGCGGTCCTGGCGTCCCGGGCGGTCGTGCTGCCCGAGGGGTCGCCCGAGGACCCGCCCGGCGACGGCACGGTGCACGCGGTCGGCAACGCCAAGAACGCGCACGTCCTGCGGCTGCTCGCCGACGGCGTCGAGGCCTACCCGGACGCCGTCGCCCTGCTCGACCGGCTCGCCGTGGCGGGCCTGCCCTGCGCCGTCGTCTCGAGCTCCCGCAACGCGCGGGCCGTGCTGGACGCCGCTCGCCTGACGGACCGGTTCCGGCTCGTCGTCGACGGGGTCGTGGCCGCGCGCGAGGGCCTGGCGGGCAAGCCGTCGCCCGCGACGTTCGCGCACGCGGCGCACGCGCTGGGCGTTCCCGCCGGCCGGTGCGTGGTGCTGGAGGACGCCGTCTCGGGGGTCGCCGCCGGTGCGGCGGGCGGCTTCGGGCTCGTCGTCGGGGTGGACCGCGGGGCCGGTGCCGAGGCGCTGCGCGCGGCGGGCGCCGACGTCGTCGTCACACGGCTGACGGAGCTGGTCGCGCCGTGACCCCGTTCGCGGACGACGAGGCCGGGCCGCCGTCGCCCCTCGACCGCGTGCGCTTCCCCGCCGCGCCGTGGCGCCTGGTCGAGACATCGTTCGCGACTCACGACCTCGGCACGACCGAGACCCTGTTCGCCGTCGGGAACGGGTACCTCGGCATCCGCGGCAGCACGACCGAGGGGCGCCCGAGCCACGCCCACGGCGCGTACGTCAACGGGTTCCACGAGACGTGGCCGATCCGCCACCCCGAGGAGGCGTTCGGCTTCGCGGAGGTCGGGCAGACGATCGTCAACGTGCCCGACGCGACGGTGATGCGCCTGTACGTCGACGACGAGCCGCTCGTCCTCGGCGTCGCCGACCTCGTGGAGTACGAGCGCGCCCTCGACCTGGCCGCCGGCCTGCTCACGACCGAGCTCGTGTGGCGCACGCCGTCCGGCAACCGCGTGCAGGTGCGCTCCCGGCGGATGGTGTCGATGGCGTCGCGGCACCTCGCCGTCATGACGCTCGAGGTGACGCTCCTCGACTGCCCGGCACCGGTGGTCGTCTCGTCGCACGTCGTCAACCGCCAGGACGGCGCCGACGAGTACGCGGACCAGCCGGGCGACGAGGGGCCGGCGCGCGACGACCCGCGGCGCGCGCCGACGCTGGGCGACCGGGTGCTCGAGCCGCAGCTGGCGTCGGACGAGGCGGGTCGGATCGTCCTCGGCTACCGGTGCGCCCGGTCCCGCATGACGCTGGCCGTCGCGGCCGACCACGACGTGCGCACGCCCGACGACCACGACGCGGGCACCGAGGTGGGACCCGACGACGCCAAGCACGTCGTCCGCGTCCGGGCGCAGCCGCACCGGACCCTCACCATCACGAAGACCGTCAGCTACCACACGGCGCGCACCGTGCCCGCGCGCGAGCTGGCGGACCGCTGCCGGCGGACCCTCGACCGGGTGCGCGGCGAGGGCGTGGAGGCGCAGCTCGCGCAGCAGCGCGCGTGGTTCGACGCGTACTGGCACCGCTCCGACGTGCAGGTCGAGGGCGACCCGGAGGCCCAGCAGGCGGTCCGCTGGAACCTGTTCCAGCTCGCGCAGGCGGCCGCCCGCGCCGACGGCGACGGCATCCCCGCCAAGGGGGTCACCGGCTCCGGGTACGAGGGGCACTACTTCTGGGACACCGAGATCTACGTCCTGCCGTTCTTCGCGTACACGACGCCGCAGGTCGCGCGGAACGCCCTGCGGTTCCGCTACACGATGCTGCCCGCGGCGCGGCGCCGGGCGCGCGAGCTCACGCAGGACGGCGCGCTGTTCCCCTGGCGGACCATCAACGGCGAGGAGGCCTCCGCCTACTACGCCGCCGGGACGGCGCAGTACCACATCGACGCCGACGTCGCGCACGCCGTCGGCACGTACGTGGAGGTCACCGGCGACGAGGAGTTCATGGACCGCGAGGGCCTGGAGATCCTCGTCGAGACCGCACGGATGTGGACGGACCTGGGCTTCTGGCGCGGGAACGGCGGGGGCGACTCGTTCCACATCCACGGCGTCACCGGGCCCGACGAGTACACGACCGTCGTGAACGACAACCTGTTCACCAACGTGATGGCCCGCTCGAACCTGCGACGGGCCGCGCGTGCCGTGCGGGACGTCGCCGCACGCCGCCCCGAGTGGTTCGCCCAGCTGTGCGCACGCCTGGACCTGGACCTCCAGGAGGCGGCGGAGTGGACACGCGTGGCCGACGCCCTCGCGGTCCCGTACGACCCGCACCTGGGCATCCACCCGCAGGACTCGCAGTTCCACGAGCGGGAGGTCTGGGACCTGGCCGGCACCCCGCCGGACAAGCGCCCGCTGTTCCTGCACTACCACCCGCTCGTGATCTACCGCTTCCAGGTGCTCAAGCAGGCGGACGTCGTCCTCGCGCTGTTCCTGCAGGGCGCGGACTTCACGCCCGAGCAGAAGCGGGCCGACTTCGAGTACTACGACACGATCACCACCGGTGACTCGACCCTGTCCGCGGTGGTGCAGTCGATCGTCGCGGCCGAGGTCGGCTACCAGGACCTCGCCCTGCACTACTTCCACCGCTCCCTCTACGTCGACCTCGCCGACCTGCACGGCAACGCGTCCGACGGTGTCCACGTCGCGTCCGCCGGCGGGGTGTGGAGCGCGCTGGTGTGCGGGTTCGGCGGCATGCGCCACCACGACGGCGTCCTCACGTTCGACCCGCGCCTGCCCGCGTCCTGGGACGCGCTGGGCTTCCGCCTCGCGGTGCGGGGCAGCCGGCTGCGGGTGCGCCTGCGTCGCGACGCGCTCGAGCTCGCGCTCGAGGACGGCCCGCCGCTGACCGTCCAGGTGCGCGGCGCCCCCGTCGAGGTCGGCGACGAGCCGGTCGTCGTGCCGCTCACCGACCAGGGCCCGCGCATCGAGGGCGTGCCGGACCCGAAGGCGCGGCTCGGGACTCGGCGTCCGGACGGCACGGTCGTCACCGCGTCCGTCCCGCACGAGACGGGACGTAACGCCTGAGCCGGGATGCCGCGCACGGACATGACGCCCGTCGGCCGGCACCGTGCTGGGACACTCGGCCCATGAGGGCTGCCAGGCTGAGCGTGTTCTCCCTCCTCATGGTGCTCACCGCCGGACTGCTGTTCGTGGTCTCGGGCGCGCCGCTGTTCCGGTTCAGCCCCTTCGAGAGCCCCCTCGTGAACCGCATGCTGAACTACCAGCTCAGCGCCCTGCCGGTGGCCGGTCTGGCCCTGCTCCTGACCTTCGCCTTCGCCGGGAGGATCCGTCTCGGCTACCTCAACCTCAGGCGCACCGGGCCGATGCGCCCGCTCGTCGGCCGGTCGGGCGGCGGGCGGTGGGAGTCCGACGCGTGGGTCCTCGGCCTCATCATGACGGCGGTCGTCGGGGTGGCGACCTTCGTGCAGGTGCACCCGGCCGGGTTCACGTTCCACTGGGCCTACGTCGCGCTGGTCGTCCCGTTCGCGGCGATGAACGCCTTCACGGAGGAGGCGGTCTTCCGGCTCCCCTACGTCACGATGGGCGACGACCACACGGGCTCGCGGGTGTACGGGTTGGCGATGGGGTCGCTCGTCTTCGGCGTGTCCCACTTCTGGGGCGTCGCGCCGAACGGGCTCGTCGGTGCCGTCATGTCGGCGTTCCTCGGGTTCGTCCTGGCGAAGTCGATCCAGGAGACCACGGGGTTCTTCTGGGCGTTCTCCCTCCACTTCATGCTGAACCTGGCGGGGATGCTGCTCATACTCAACCGGACCCCGTGAGACGGCAGCAGGCGCTTCGGCGCCGCCTCGCCACGCGCCGCACACGGCCGCCGACGCACGTGCCGGCGCAGGCACGCGTGACGGTGCAGCCGCTCCGCTACTTCGCGCTGGCGGGGTCGCGGTCGCCGATGTGCCCCGGCGCGTTCACGGCCAGGACGCGCTGCACGAACGCGCAGTACTCGTCCATGTAGTGCCGCAGGAACTCGGCGGTGCCCTCGTCCCGGACCTCGCCGTCCGGGCCGAAGTGGTCGGGGTCGAAGCGGATGTAGGCCTCGGGCGAGTTCAGCTGGGGCGCGTCGAGGAAGCTGAGCACGCTGCGCATCGACGCCTGCATGACGGCCGTGCCGATCGCGCCCGGCGAGGCGCCGATGATGCCGCTCGGCTTGCGCGCGAACGAGTTCTGCCCCCAGGGCCGCGACCCCCAGTCGATGGCGTTCTTCAGGGCCCCGGGGATCGACCGGTTGTACTCCGGGCTGACGAACAGCAGCCCGTCCGCCGCCTCGATGGCCTCCTTGAGCGCGCGCCCGGCCGCCGGGAAGTCCTCGTCGTGGTCCGGGCTGTACAGCGGCAGGTCCCCGATGGGTATCTCCACGAGCTCGAGGTCCTCGGGGGCGAGCCGGACCAGCGCCGTCGCGAGGGTGCGGTTGATCGACGCCTTCGCGAGGCTGCCGACGAGGTATCCGATGGTGTAGGTCATGGCTCCTCCGTGCTCTCGGCGACCGGCGCGGACGCCGGCCGTGGGCCCCGCGTCGTCCTCCACCATCCCCGCGCACCGGCTGGTGCGCGAGCGGGCGACGGCGTCCGGCACGACGAGCCGGACCTGGTCCCCCCCTGGGGGCTCGACGCCTGGGTCGGCCCCCACCGCCGGCGCCGGGGACGGTGCCGACCTCGGTCCGCGGTCAGCGCACCGCTACGCCGAGCGCGTGGTCACGTCCTCGGACGACGGCGAGGGGACGACCGGTGCGCCCACCGGCGCCGTGCGGCGCAGCGCGAGGACCGTGAGGTCGTCCTCGGCGTGCCCCGGGTCGCCGACCAGTGCGAGCACGGCCTCCGCGGCGGCGTCGGCCGTGGTCGTCCCCCGCACCGCCCGCGGCACCTGGTCGAGGTCGGCGACGGACCCACCCAGGGCGTCGAGCACGCCGTCGCTGAAGGTCAGCAGCAGGTCGCCGGGGCGCAGGCGCGTCCGCGCCTCGACCCGCTCGGGTCCCGGGGCGACGCCCAGCGGCAGCCCCGTCGCCGCCAACCGCTCGACGCCGCCGTCCGCGCGGACGACCAGCGAGAGGCCGTGCCCCGCGTCCGTGTACGCGACCTCCCCGTCGTGGGCGTCGACGAACGCGTGGAACACCGTGACGAACGCGCCCGTGTTCATCAGGTCGACGTCCATCGCCTGCTCGGTGGCCGTCAGCGTGCCCGCCACGTCCTGCGGGTCCGAGTGCGCGTGCAGGACGGAACGGGTGGTCGCCGCCAGGATCGCCGCCGCGGGCCCCTTGCCCATGACGTCGGCCACGGTGAGGACGAGCCCGCCGGGCAGCCGCTGCCAGTCGTAGAAGTCCCCGCCCACCGAGCCGGCGGGCACGAACCGCGCCGCGAGGTCGAACCCGGGGACCTCCAGGCGGCGCGCGGGCAGCAGGCTCGCCTGCACCTGCGCGGCGCGGCGCAGCTCGGTGCGGTGCAGGGTCACGTCCCGCAGGACGGTGACGACACCTCCACCCGACTCCGCCGGGATGGGCGTGGCCGAGAAGCTGACGAAGCGGGGCTCCGACTGGCCGGGCACGCGCACGAGCAGGTCGAGGTCGCGCACCTCCTCCCCGGCCAGCGCACGCCGGAAGGGCAGCTCCTCCTCGAGCAACGGCGACCCGTCGGGCCGCGCCAGGCCCAGGAGGTCGCTGGTGCTGTCGGAGGGGTCCAGGCGCGAGGTCCCCGCCAGCAGCCGCGCCGCGATGGGGTTGCGCACGACCACCCGGCCCGAGGCGTCGACGACGCGCACGCCCTCGGACATCGTGTCGACGACGGCGGCCAGCAGCGCGGCCTGCTCCCGGGCACGGTCACGCGCCGTGGACAGCTCCCGCACGAGCTGCCGGCGCTCCTCGCCCGCGAGCGCGAGCGACAGGCCGATGACCGCCAGGAGGCCCACGTACAGCTGCGCCACGCCGATCTGCGTCACCGGGTTGGGCAGGTGCGCGAACGGGCCGCTGCCCACGAGGGTCAGCTGGACGACCACCCCGCCGCACAGCGTCGTGTGCAGCACGACCCAGCGGACCGGCAGCCGCGACCCCGCCCACACCGTGAGGACGATGAGCGGGAACACCACCGCCGGCTGCGTGCCCTGCAGGAACCACAGCAGGTACGCCACGGGAGCGAGCACGAGCGCGGCGAGGCGGTCCGCGTCACGGCCGTCCGTCCGCCGGTCCGCGGGCTCCCGCGCCGCGCTCCGCGCCCGGCGCTCGACCAGCCAGTCGCCGACGGTCCAGCCGAGCGGCACGATCGTCACGACGCTGACCGTGTTGCGCGCGAACCACAACAACGGGGTCTCCCACGTCGAGCCGCCGCCGCCCAGGTGGACGGCCACCTGGGCGAGCGGCGCGGTGAGGACCGCCGCTCCCCCGGCGCCGAGGAGGAGCCACCACAGGTCCGACAGGCGTCCCAGCGGCACGCGTCCGCGACCGGACCACAGGTGCGGCGCGAACCACGCGAGCACGGCGACGCACAGCACCGCCTGCAGCGTCACCGCGGTGGCCAGCAGCAGCGCGGAGGCCGCCTGCTCGCCGGTGAGCGCCAGGACGACGACGCTGGTCAGCCAGAGCGCCGCGACGTCGACCCAGGGCCACGGCCGCGCGCGGGCGACCAGCCACAGCACCGACACGCCGGCCGCGGGCGACACCAGGCTCACGCCCGCGTCCCCGACCACGGTCATGCGGCCCAGGGCCGCCGCCGCCGCGTACGCGAGCGCCCAGGCGAGCGTGCGCAGGAGGTCACGCTCCCCGGGCCCGCTCCCGCCCGCGTCCCGGTCGTCCGCCCCGGTGCGCCGTGCCGCTCTCCCCGCCCCCATGTCCGCAGGGTACGAGCGCGCCCGTGAGCACGCCCGGCCGCGCACGTGCGGCGCCGGTCACACCGTCGAGGGCGCCGCGTGGAACGAAGGGGCCGTGCCGGAGCTCCAGGGCGTCGATATCGGCACCGCCCCGACCTCCACCTGCCCGGAGCCCGGCCTCAGGGCTCGCCGTCGTGCGGTGGCGCCGGTCGGACCAGGCACCACTCGTTGCCCTCCGGGTCGTGCAGCACCTGGAACGAGCCTGCCCGGTCGTGGTGCACGTCGCCCACGCGGCGGGCGCCGATCGCCTCCGCCTGGGCCGTGGCGCTCGCGATGTCGTCGACGAGGACGTCGAGGTGCACGCGGTTCTTCACCGTCTTCGGCTCCGGCACCCGCTGGAACGACAGCTGCGTCCACCCCGGCGGCAGGATGTACCACCACGCGTCGTCGCGTCCGACGGGCTCGCCGCCGAGCACCTTCGACCAGAACGCCGCCAGCGCGGCCGGGTCCGCGCAGTCGATGACGACCTCGTCGATGCTCCCGATCACGGAAGGACCGTAGCGCGGGCACCGAGCACCGAGCCCACAGCGCGTGAGAGGACTGCCCGGCGCGCCGGTGCGCGGCTGCCGCTCGACTCTCAGCCAGGTGCTCCACGGCACGGCCGCCGGTTCGCCGCCGAGACGGCGCAGCGCGTCCTGGACGCGGCGGAAGGGCTCGGCCGCGAGCCGTCGGACGAGTGCCCGATCTCTCTGCACCACAGCACAAAGGCCGCCCCTCCGAGCGGAGGAACGGCCTAAGTGTCCAGCCGATCGAGCGACGCTGCCGCCCCCACCCAGCGATCGTCACCGCGGCAGGCCTACGTCGCGTTGACCACGCCCATACGTGCAAGCGTTGTCCGCCAAACGCCAGCGCCGCGACGACTCAAGTGCAGTTCATGGCAGCCGGGCAGAACGTCGACTCATGACGTCGTTGTCGCCTCTCAAGGAGTGCCGGTCGCGTTGGATGCGAGCACTCGCGCCGAGGTGTGATCAAGGCGTGCTGGCCGCCGTCGCAGCGAGACCGCCCGTCGCGGATCGACCGCGACGACGTCGGTGGTCCCTGCTGCGCTCGACCGCTCGGGCAGCACGGCTCTCGGGTCGTCACGGGTTCTCCTCAGCGTGGTGCGGCCGTGGTCCAGCGGAGCACGAGACGGGTCGGCAGCCGCACCTGCCTCTCGTCGTCCGCCGAACCCTGGAGGAGCTTGGTGAGCACCCGGACCGCGCTGGCACCCATCTCCTGGATCGACTGGTCGACCGTGGTGAGTGGGGGCTCGGCCCGTGCGGCCTCGGGGATGTCGCCGAACCCCACGACGGAGAGGTCCTCGGGCACGGACAGGCCGAGGTCACGGGCGACCTCCAGGACCGCGATCGCCGACACGTCGTACGCGGTGAGGACGGCCGTCGGCCGGTCCGGGCCGGACAGGAGCGCGCGCAGGGTGTCCACGGTGCGACCCGAGCCGTAGTGGTCCACGAGCACGTGCGCCTCGTCGACGGGCGCACCGGCCGCCGCCATCGCCCGCCTGAACCCCTGCTCGCGCAGGCGGGACCACTGGTACACGTCCGGCGGTCCACCCACGAAGGCGATCCGCCGGTGCCCGAGCCCGAGCAGGTGCTCGGTGGCGAGCACGGCACCGCCGAGGCTGTCGGAGTCCACGGTCGCATTCCCGCTCGGCCCGGCGTGCGGATCGATCGCGACGACGGGGACGGCGAAGTCCTCCACGGCGGCCGCGGGGGTGACGAGGACGGCGCCGTCGATCAGGGTGCCGCCCAGTCGCGACAGGAACCGCCGCTCCCACCCCGGACCGCCGCCGCGGACCCCACCGGTGTACGCCAGCATCTCGTAGCCGGTCTCGCCCAGTGCGGCCGCGGCACCCTTGAAGATCTCCGAGGCGAACGGCTCGAACCGGCCGGCGAGGATGCCGATGATGCGCGTGTGGTGCGTCCGCATCCCGCGTGCGACGAGGCTCGACTCATACCCGAGCTCCTCCACCACGCTCAGCACCCGAGCCGAGGTCGCCCGGGCGACACCGTGCCGGGAGTTGAGCACCTTGGACACGGTCGCCACGGAGACGCCTGCGGCGTGCGCGACGTCGGAGATCGTCACACGGCGGTTCATCGGGGCCCCCTCTCAGCCTCACCGGGCTGCCCGCGCACGTCGGCAGCACGGCGACGTCGACGTGCGCGAGGCTGCCCAGTAGCCGTGGCGTGCGGCCAGGTCTTGCGCGCGGTGCTGCAGTTCAGGCGGTTCGTGATGCCGCTGATCGGATGACCTGTGCGAGGTCGCCGGCACGGCTCCACATCGGCCAGTGGCCCGTGGGGAGGTCGACGACCTCGAGGGTTTCCAGGTTCGCGACGTCAGCGAACATGGGGTGCCCGTTCCGGGCCAGCTCCAGCACCTGCGCGCTGGGGATCGAACAGCACACCAGGGTGGTCGGCACGGCGTTTCGGGCGCCGTTCGTGAGTTCGACCGTCTGCCGAAGAACGGGACCCGGCTCGGGCACCGCCTTGGTGCGGAAACGCTCGAGGACCTTTGCACTCAGGCCCTCCAGGCTCGCCTCCTGTGCAAGGACGTCGAAGGCTGGGAGGGGAAGCTCTTCCAGCTCCTCAGGGAGATCTGGGGCGAAAGCAGTCCCGGACGCCAACGGACCGGAGTCGATCCACACCACCCGGCCCACGAGTTCGGGATGCCGGTCCATGACGATGCTGACAGGAGCGTTCGCCCCACTGTGAGCGACGAGCGTCACGGGCCGTGCCGGGGAGGCGTCGAGTCGAGCGAGGACGTCGGTGATCGCCTCGGCCTGGTCGTCGAGGGTCCTGGTCGAACGCGCCGGGTCCGCACCGTCGAGGCCGGGCAGGGTGATCGCGATGGCGCGCGGGTGGTCGGCATTCAGGTGTTCGAGAACTTCCTCCCACGCCCAGGCGCCCAGCCAGTGGCCGGCGACGAGAACGATGGTCGGTCGGTTTGTCGTGGTGGTCATGTCCGTCCTTCTCGAGATTGCTGCGGAGGCGTCTTCACGCCTGGTGTCATGGCGAAGGCGCAGCCGCGAGACGAGCGGAGGCGACTTCGATCCTCGTCGGAGATGCCGCGCCGTAGCGGAGCGCGGGCCTGCACCGCTCAGGGATGCGGCTACCGAGCTCGCGCGTCGTCCGTCGAGAATCCTTCGAGCGCCGCGCGAGCCTCGAGCGTCTGGAGTTCTTGGAAGAAGGTGACCTGCCAGCCCGCGGGGGCTCGCACTCGCGCGTTGATGGTCTGGAAAGGGGTTCGAACGGGCGGGGCGATGAGTTCCGCGCCCTCCTGGACGGCAAGGTCTGAAGCGAGCTCGGCGTCCTCGACCTCGAGCGCGATCCGAGGGGCACCAGATCGAGGTGCTCCTTCGACCTCATCGATCCTCTGCGCATGTGTCGGCGTGGCCAGCTCGATCGTCGCGATGCCGGCGTGCAGGATCGCGACCCGGTCATCACCCTGCGTCGCGAACGCGATCTGCTCCGGCATGCCGAGCAGATCGCGGTAGAAGCGCAGGGCGCTGTCGAAGTCCTCGGTCTCGATGATCAGACGGAGCTGGGTGGGAGAGGGCAAGTTCGTCGTCATGGGCGTCATCCTGCGACCTGACATGCACGTCAGATGCAAGTCCGAGCTCCGCCCGCAGCGCCCGAAGCTCGTCGATCTCCGCATCGACCGCCCGTCGCTCGCTCACCAGGCGCTCCTCGGCCGCGTCGAACGCGCTCCGGAGCAGCGCCCCGCTCCCGGCCGGGCACGAGAGCGGGAGCATCAGCTGCCGGATGACCGAGCTGCAGAATCCGGCACGGAGCAGCTGCTTGATCTGGTGCACGGCGACCTCGTCAGCGGCCGTGTAGACACGGTGGCCACCCCGGGTGCGACCGGGAGCGAGCAGGCCCTGCTGCTCGTAGTAGCGCAGTGATCGCGCGCTCACTCCCGTGCGCCTGGACATCTCCCCCACGGTGACGCGGGAGAGGGCGCCGGGGCGCGGGTCCTCGCGGGACCTCGTGCTGTAGTACCTGCCGTCGTCCGAACTGGTTCCGTGCATGGGTGGACCCTTCGATCTCAGTCGAGCCCTGTCGGGGTGAGCTGTGGGCTGCTGCAGACGAGCGACGATCGGTGCTCGGTGGCCGAGCCCGACGGACGACTGCCATCGTTCAGAATAATGGTTTAGCGTTCAGTGTAGCGAACGGCGCAGGGCTGCTCCCTCCGTGCGGCGCGCACGGGTCCCCCTCGATCCCGCGCACCTTCTTCCTGGACCCGTTGCACCGCGACCTGTATCGGAACTGGGACGAGCTCGCGCGGATCCACATCGGCTACCTCCGCCTCACCTCCGGCAGGTAACCCGACGACGTGAAGCTCGGAGAGCTCGTCGGCGAGCTCTGCGATGCACAGCCGCGACGTCGCCGCCATCTGGGCAGCCGGGGACGTGGCCGACTGCACCAGCGGCGCGATGCAGCTCCACCACCCCACCGTCGGCGCCGTCGACGTGGAATACCAGGTCTGGCTGCAGCCGGACAGCCGCGACCACCGGCTCGAGGTCTACACCCCCGCGACCAGACCTCGCGAGACGCCAGGGCACTGCTGCAGCCCGATCGACGACGTCTACGAGCGGGCGCTCTGCGGACCGAACGACGGCCGCGCGTGGTGGTGGCCCACCCGCCGGGCTCAGCGCAGCTCGGAGATCAGCACAGCGCTCGTGCCGGGCTGGAGTGCCTCGAACACGTGCGGTGCATCGCCCGGATATGCGAGATAGTCCCCCGGCTCCAGCTCGACCGGCGCTTCGGCAGGGCCGACCGCCGCGCGTCCTGCGAGGAGGACGACGTGCTCCGTCGTCCCGGGATGGTGCGGATCAGAGCGCCGCGGTTCACCGGGATCGGCCCGCACGCGGTACACGTCGCGCCTGGCACCAGGGGGCGAGGCGGACAGGAGCGTCGCGTCGTACGCAGCGACCGCCGAGGGAACCCCGGAACGGTCCGCCGCGCGGATGAGGGTCGGCGCGTTGTCCTGCTGGTCGACGAGTGTGGCGAAGGGCACGCCGAGAGCGACGCCGAGCACCCACAGCGTCTCGACGCTCGGGTTACCGGCGCCGTGCTCGAGCTGTGAAACGGTCGCCTTCGAGATTCCCGCGCGGCGCGCGAGCTCGGACACGGATATGCCCGCCGATTCGCGCTCTCGCCGGAGAGCGCGCGCGATACGGGCTTGCAGACCCTCCATGTGTTCATGATGGCAAACGTCCGTTTGCGTTGACAAACGGCTCGGCGTTGTTCACCATGCTGACCATGCGTTCAATGAAGCGAACGCCCTGGACGCGCGCACCCCGGGCTGCCGAGGAACGCAGCGCCTGGCGCCAGGGCGTGGCGGTGTCGGTCGCGACCAGCGCGTACGGCGTCTCCTTCGGCGCGCTAGCGGTCGCCGCCGGGCTCGGCGTGTGGCAGACGTGCGTGCTCAGCCTGCTGATGTTCACGGGCGGATCGCAGTTCGCGTTCATCGGAGTGATCGCGTCGGGCGGGCTCGCTGCGGCACCCTCGGCCATCGCGTCCGCCGCGCTTCTCGGAGTCCGCAACGTCGCTTACGCCGTGCGGATGAACGCCGTCGTGGGTCTGTCGTGGTGGCACCGGATCGCGGCCGCGCAGTTCACGATCGACGAGTCCGCGGCGGTCGCCCTCGCGCACACCGAGCCGCGTGCACGCCGGATCGGCTTCTGGGTCACGGGCCTCGGCATCTACCTCGGCTGGAACCTCGCGACGCTCGCGGGCGCCCTTCTGGGCGACGTGCTGGGTGACGTGCGGGCGTACGGCCTCGACGCGGCCGCCGCAGCGGCGTTCCTGGCCTTGCTGTGGCCGCGGCTGCGCTCGCGTCAGGCCGCCGCAGTGGGCGTCGCAGCCGCTGTCGTCGCCGGCGCCCTGACGCCCTGGCTCATGCCGGGCATGCACGTGCTGATCGCGGCGGTCGTGGCGATCCTCGTCGGCAGGTTCGTCGGCGTCGGGGCGCGAGAGGAGCGGACGTCATGACGATGTGGACCGCGACCCTGCTGGCCGCCGTGATCTGCCTGGCGCTGAAGGTCGTCGGGTACCTCGTGCCCGCCGGCTGGCTCGAGCACGAGCGCTCCGTCCGGATCGCCGATCTGCTCACGGTCGCCCTGCTGGGCGCGCTCGTCGCGGTGCAGACGGTCGGATCCGGCATGGCGGTCGTGCTCGATGCGCGCGTGCCGGCGGTCGTGGTCGCGGGCGTCCTGCTGCGGCTGCGCGCGCCGTTCCTCGTCGTGGTCGTGGTGGCGGCCGCCGTCGCCGCGCTGCTGCGGCTGGTCGGCTGGACCGCATGAGACCGCTCCGCGACACCGTTCCGGGCGCTCCTTCGCCTCGACTCGGTCAGCAGGGGGCTCAGGCAAGCAGCCGAGAGACGAGCTGCTCGACGATCTCGTCGGTGGAGGTCTCGGGGTCGATCGGCACGGTCAGCCGGTCGAGCATGAGCCCGTCGAGGGCGTAGTGGAAGAGTGCGATCTCGCTGCGCGTCCCGGGCAGGCCGGCCTGGGTGGTGAAGACGACGTCGCCCTCGAAGGCGCGTCGACGCCAGGCGCCCAGCGCCTCGGCGACCGAGGGACGCCTGACCGCCTCGAGCCGCAGCTCGAACAGGGCGAGCGAGACGTCGGGGTCCGCGCTGAGCCGGGCGACCACGTCGCGGATGTAGGTGGCGAACAGCGCGCGTGTGGGCTTCTGCGTCGCGCGCGACGCGAGCAGTTCCGGGTCGGGGGTCAGACGCTCTCCGATGCGGCTCACCAGCTCGGCGACCAGGGCGTCTCGCGTGGGGAAGTAGTTCGACGCGGTCCCCCGAGGCGTCCCGGCTTCGGCGTCGACGGCACGGTGGGTGAGTCCACGTGCACCCGACCGGGCCAGGACGTGGATGCCTGCGTCAGCGAGTGCGGCTCGGCGGTCGGCGTTCCTGGCCATGACCCGAGGGTAGCGCAAACCACAACAGGTGTCGTAGTGTCTCCTCGACCACTACTGATGTCGTGATTGGAGCGCGAGTTGCGCGAGCTCGTCTACTACGTCGCCGTCTCTCTCGACGGCCACATCGCCGCCCCCGACGGCGGCTTCGATGCCTTCCTCGTGGAGGGTGACCACTCCTCGGTCATGTTCGGGGAGCTGGGGGACGCGATCCCCAGCCACGTCCTGGCAGCCCTCGGCCTCTCGGCGCCGGGTACGCGGTTCGACACCGTCGTGATGGGCTGGAACACCCTGCTGCCCGGGATGGAGATCGGGGTCGACAGCCCGTACCCCCATCTGCGTCAGTACGTCGCGAGCCGCAGCGACAAGCAGGTGGCGCCGGGCATCACGCTCATGCACGACCCCGTCGCCACGGTGCGCGAGCTGAAGGAGGAGGAGGGCCTCGACATCTGGCTCTGTGGCGGCGGCGAGCTCGCCGGCACGCTCATCGACCAGATCGACCGCCTCGTGCTCAAGCGCAACCCGTTCGCCTTCGGATCCGGCATCCCGCTGTTCGGCCGGGCGCCGTACGCTCCACGCCGGTTCGATCTCGTCTCGGCGCGGCCCTTCGAGTCGGGGGTCGTCGTCGAGGAGTACGTCGCCCGTCACGACGCATGAGCACCTGGACGAAGGACCGAGCACCGATGACACCCACACCACGAGCAGCGGACGACGCCACCCCGGCACTGCTCGTCAGCGGTCTGCGCCGCGCCTTCGGGGACACGACCGCTGTCGACGGCGTCGACCTGGTCGTCGAGCCGGGGTCGTTCACCGGGCTCCTGGGGCCCAACGGAGCCGGGAAGTCCACGTTGATCGCCTGCACGGTCGGGCTGGACCGACCCGACGCCGGGTCGTCGAAGGTGTTCGGCCTGGACGTCTGGCGTCAACCGCTGGACGCGCGTCGACTGCTGGGTGTCCTGCCCGACAACCTCGCTCTGCCCGAGCACCTGTCCGGGAGTGAGCTCCTCGGGTACTGGGGGCGACTGCACGGGATGGCGCCGGCCACCGTCGGTTCACGGGCGAACGACCTGCTGCGGTTGCTGGAGCTGGACGGGTCCGCCTCCCGCACCCTGGTGCGGGACTACTCCACCGGTATGCGCAAGAAGATCGGCATCGCCGTCGCCCTCCTCCACGCCCCGCGCGTCCTCGTGCTGGACGAGCCCTTCGAGGCGGTGGACCCGCTGTCGGCGATCGCGATACGAGGGATCCTCGAGCAGTTCGTGGGCGCCGGCGGGTCGGTGGTGATGTCGAGTCACTCCATGCTCCTGGTGGAGCACCTCTGCGATGCGGTGTCGATCATGGTCGGCGGTCGCATCGTGCGCACCGCGCCCATGGCCGACGTCCTCAGCCAGGGAACGCTCGAGGAGGCGTTCCTCAGCGCGGCCGGGCGACCGCACGACGACCACGATCAGGAGCTGTCATGGCTGACGTGATCGTCCAGCTCGACCGCACCCTCGTCCGCAACCGGGTCGCCGGCGGCAAAGCCGCGCAGCGGGCGCTCGGTGCCACCCTGGGCTTCTCGCTCGCGGGCACCACGCTCCTGCTCGCGCTGCTGGAGATCCCTCCCGCGGCCCGACGGGACCTCGTCTGCCTCGCACTGGGGCTCTGGCTGATCGGGTGGATGGTGGCCCCCAGCTTCACCGGCGGGCCCGAGCTGACAGGGCAGTTCTTCCGGCTCCACCCGGTCAGGCGCAGCACCCTGACGAGAGGCCTGCTCGCCGCTGCCTGCACCGGCCTGCCCGCCATGGTCGCACTGGCCGCCTTCGCCACGATCGTCGTCGCCGCCATCCCGCTCGGACCGGGTGCGGTCCTCGTCTCCGTCCCGGCGACGCTGCTGAGCGTCCTGGTCGTGATCGTCGCCGCGCGCCTCACGGCGATCTGGTTCGCCGCCGTGTCGAGGTCGCGCGTGGGGGCGGCGATCAGCTCGGTCGTCACGGCCGCCATCATCGTGGTGGCCCAGCACAGCTGGATCCTTCTCATCGCCATCATGGTCCACGCCGAGACCGGCCTTCCGGGAGGGCTGGGTACCGCACTGGCGGTTCTGCCGAGCAGCTGGGGGCTGCTCGCCGTCGACGCTGCGGGCGGGGGTGAGTGGGGGCTGGCTCTCGCTCTGCTCGGTGCTCTGGCCGCTCTCGGTGTGCTGCTCTACCTCTGGTGGACACGCGTGGTGACGGCCGCCCCCCTTCGCGCCTCGGTCGTCCGGGCGCCGCGACGTGCGACGGCCTCGCCGGTCAGCGCACTGCGGAAGGAGCTCCTCGGCTGGAGACGTGACTCCCTCCGCCTGCAGGACGTCGTGCTGCCGGTGGCATACGCACTCGGGACGACCGCCCTGCCGCTCGTCATCGGCTTCGGAGGGCTGCTCCCCTTCACGGGCGTCGCGCTGGTGCTCCTCGGCGTGGCCACCAGCTGCAACCTCTACGGCGCCAGCGGCACGTCCCTGTGGATGCTGCTGCTGGCTCCGGGTGCACTGCGCGAGGACGTGCGTGGGCGGCAGCTCGCGTGGCTGGTCGTCTTCGGTGGGCTCGGGGCCGCCTTCACGGCAGCGGGGTGTCTTCTCCACCCGGATCCGGCCCTGGTGCCCTGGGCGGTCTGCTCGTTCCTCGCCCTGCTCGGCGCCAGCTCGGGCCTGGTGGTGCTCCTCTCGGTCTACGCCCTGGTGCCCGTCGCGGACCCTCACACCACCAAGCACTCACCGGCCGGTCACAGCGACCTCACCGGACCGGGGTTCGTAGCGATCGCGGCAGCGCTCGTGCTCGCCGCCCCCACCGTCGGTCTGCTGGCGGCTGCGACGCTCGCGGGTGACGGATGGTCGAGGTGGGGGCCCGTCGCATCGGCGTGCGCGACCGCCGTCCTTGCGCCCTGGGTGCTGGGGCGGGCGGCCATCGTCCGGCTCTCGCAGCGGGGCCCCGAGCTGATGCACACGATGCGGTCCGGCACGACCGACGACGCGGCGGATGCAGAAACGGACGAGAGCGGGATCGGGACAGACGCAACCGCCGAACGCGACCGAGTGTCGCGCGTGTCCGGGTTCGAGAGCATGCGACCGGCGGAGAGCGCCGCGTTCTGGACCTTGTTCATCGCCGCGATCCTCGCGGCGGTGCCGCAGGGCCTCGTCGCAGCCGTCCACCTGCTGGCCGACAGCGGCATCACGGGCTGGTTCGTCGCCCTCTCGCTGCCGGAGGATCTCCAGCTGCCGGCCGCAGTGGCGTTCATCCTTCTCGGACTGCTCCTGGCCGCTGGCGCGGCCCGCATCTTTGCGCATGCTCGGGCTCGCGTGGAATAGCCGCATCCTGACACACGGCACGCCCTGGCTCCGGTGGAGCGCGGGCGCTTCGGGCAGGTTTTGAAACGCCCAGGCGCCGGTTCTGATGCGCCTCAGGATCGTCGGTTCTGATACACCATGTCGGGGTTCCACCGTCGGCTGAATGGCGCTAGGGTCCCGACGGTCCGCTCGCCTCTACGGCGACCGATGTCGGGCCCCTGACAGCAGGGGGCGCTGAGGGTCACGCTCGTCGCGCACGTCCGGAGTGGGAGGCCACGTTCCGCACTGAGGTCGCCCGGCTGAGTGCGCACCCCGCGGCGTCGAGCGAGTGACGTCCAGTCCACGAACCGTTGTCAGCCGGCTGACGCGAGTTCGTTCAGCCGTTGCTGCGTCCTGCGGAGGTCGGCCTGCTTCGCAGCGAGGCGCTCCGCGATGGAGTCCAGCTCAGCCCGGAGGTCCGGGCACATCGTGAGCGAGGGTCTATGGCCATCGACGCGAACGCAGTCGAGGTAGCGCTGGATCGTGGCGGTGTTGAGGCCGGCGCCGATCATGGCTCTGATCTGTGCGACGCGGATGACGTCGCTCTCGGAGTAGTCCCGGTACCCGGCACCCGTGCGGCCGGGGATCAGCAGTCCTCGGTCCTCGTAGTGGCGGAGCGCTCTCGCGCTCACTCCCGTCGCTCTCGCGAGCTCGCTGATCTGCACCCTGCGCTCCTCCTGCCTGCTCGCCTTGACCTTCACGCTGGCGTCAACCTCTACTGTTCCGCGCCATGACGACCACAACAACGCGGCATCCCGAGACAACCCCGCGGCGTGCCATCATCTTTCACGGCTACGGGGCGACGCCCGCAGACCACTGGTTCGGCTGGCTTGCGGAACAGCTCGAAGACGCCGGCGTCCGGGTCACGATCCCGGCACTGCCGAACCCGCTCGAACCGGATGTCCGGCAGTGGGATAACAGCATCCGAGCCGCCCTCGGCGATCCGGACGAACACGTGAGCGTGATCGCTCACAGTCTCGGCTGCCTGTCGGTGCTGCGTTATCTGCGTTCGCTCGTCGGCCCTTGGCGGTTGGGTGCCCTGGTGCTTGTCTCGGGCTTTCTCGAGCGGCTCCCCGTTCTGCCCGAGCTGGACGACTTCATCGGCGACGGCTGCGACGTGACCGGACTCAGCGACCACGTCAACCGACTCGTGATCGTCCGCTCGGACAACGACTCGATCGTCCCGCCCGCACACACTGACCGACTGGCCGAACAGCTCGGGACCGCCGCCCGGGTCGTGCCCGCTGCGGGTCACTTTCTCGCGGCCGAGGGCATCACCGAGCTGCCGATCGTCGGTGAGGCGCTCGTGTAGTGCCCGCCCGCCGACGTCGGACCTCGATCTGGTCTCGAGACGTCCAGGACCGTTCCTGAACGGCCTCCGAATCGGTCAGTCAGGCCCGCTCTCGCGGCCGTCGAGGCGCTGGGCTCAGCGACGGTGAAGTGACGTTCGTCGCTGGGGTTCTCGAGCTCGTCGAGTACGGCGAGACGAGGTCGGCCGAACGCGCCGTCAACGACGCTGCGGCCTCTGCCGGACGGATTCGCGGCACCTTGACGATCGGGGTGATCCCCACGGTCACCGCCGTCGACCTGCCCGCCGCTATCGGCGACTTCCACGAAGCCCACCCCGAGGTACGGATCACGCTGCGCACCGGAGGCAGCGACGAGTTCATCACCGCCATCGCCGAGGGGCGAATGGACGTCGCCGTCCTCGGGCTTCCGGAGTCCGCGTCCGTCAAGGGCGTGCGGACGCGAACGCTCGCCCGTCAGAACCTCGTCGCGGTCGTCTCCGCAGACCACCCGCTCGCCCACCGCCGGCGGCTGCGGCTCGAGAACCTGACGGAGGAGACGTTCGTGGACTTCCCTGCCGGCACCCCGGGCCGAGCGCCCTCCGACCGCGCCTTCCAGGCGCGCGGCCTGTTTCGCGAAGTCGCGTTCGAAGCCACCAGCACCGGACTCATCCTCGACCTCGTCAGGCACGACCTCGCGGTTGCGCTCCTGGCCCCCGACGTCGTCCCCGCCGACGACCGACTCCGCACCATCGAGGTCGCGAACGGCCCCGTCCGCATCGAGTACCTCGCCTGGAGCGACTTCAACCCCAGCCCGGCCGCACAAGCCTTCCTCGACCAGATCCGGCCACCGGCAACGCCAGCATGAGCCGCACCTGCGCGACGACCCATCTACCACCAGCAGCCATCCATCGATTCAGAGATCGTCGATGCGGTCTCGATCTCCAGACGGACTATGGCGTCGGTTGCCGTGCAGCGTCGGCGCCCACGTCGGCGAACGGTGGTGCCCACAACCGGTCGGCGGTGCCAGCGGCGAGGTGCCTCCGATAGACATCAACCTTTCCGTGGATGATGTCGAGGCACTCCATCAGCATCGTGACCCGCTTACGGACCTCCTGCTCGTGTGCCTCGAGCAGGGCTAGGCGCTCGGCCTCATTCCCGGGGCCGGCCTGTACAAGCGCCGCGAACCGCCGGATCTCGGCGATCGGCATACCCGAAGCGCGGAGGCGGTTGCAGAGCAACAGCCAGGCGACATCGGCCGAGTCGAACACCCGGCGCTGACCAGCGCGCGGGATGGGGCGGAGGTACAGGCCCTCACGCTCGAACCAACGAAGCGTGTGCACGGACAGGCCCGTTTGTCGGGCGACCTCACCGATCGACAGCGCATTGTGCCGAGCGGCTCCACCCGCCGTCGTTGTCACCGCACCTCCACCGCTTGACCTAGAGCAGACTCTAGAACCTACCGTCGCCGATATGACGACGTTCAACGACCTGCTCGCGCAACAACGACCCCTCCGCTCAGGCTTCGGGGCGACTAGTACTGCCAACGATGTACTCTCCGACACCGATCTGTCCGGGATGACGGCGGTCGTCACGGGCGGGCACTCCGGCCTCGGACTGGCCACCACACGAGCGCTCACGACCGCCGGGGCCCGGGTGATCGTGCCTGCCCGACGCCCGAACGCCGCGCGTGAGGCGCTGCACGGCACCGAGGGTGTCGAGGTTGCCGAGATGGACCTCGCCGATGGCGCGAGCATCCGCAGCTTCGCCGACCAACTTGCCGACAGAAGGATCACCGTCGATCTGGTCGTTGCGGGCGCCGGTGTGATGGCATGCCCCGAGCAGCGAGTCGGCGCCGGGTGGGAACTTCAGTTCGCGACCAACCATCTCGGCCACTTCGCCATGGTCAACCGGCTCGTCCCCGTGCTCAACCCGGTCGGGGCCCGCGTCGTCGTCGTCTCGTCGGGCGCTCACCGCATCACGGGCATCCGCTGGGACGACATCCACTTCGAGCACCACGCCTACGATCGGTGGCAAGCGTACGGACAGTCGAAGACCGCCAACGCCCTCTTCGCCACCCAACTGAGCGTCCTCGGCCGCGATCGGGGAATCCTTGCCTACTCGGTCCACCCAGGGCTCATCATCACGCCCCTTCAGCGGCACATACCGCGCGCCGAGCAGATCGAGCTCGGCTGGATCGACGAACTGGGACGGCCCGGACCGGAGTTCAAGACGCCGGCGCAAGGCGCTGCGACGATCGTCTGGGCCGCGACCTCGCCACTACTGGCCGACCGCACCGGCGTGTACTGCGAGGATTGCGACATCGCGCCGGTCGCCGCCCCTGACGGTGCCGGCCCCGGTGTCGCGCCCTGGGCCATCGACCCGTCCGAGGCGGAGCGGCTATGGGAGTACTCGGCGCGAATCACCGAACTCGGACCGGGCGCGCTACGTTGACCGGCGGCAGCGCTCTGCCCCGCCTACGCCGGCCGCCGCGTTCACCGCGCCGACAAACCAGGCCGGAGGGAATCGGGTCGTCGGCGTCGAACCCGGCGTACGCGGGCACATGAACGGCGCCGGCTCTTGCCATCCCGACCCGCCGAAGTCCCATCTGACAACCGGAAACGCTCGGTCTCCAGGGCCCTCCGTCGCGCTTGAACGGCCCGGAAACCGCAATTGGGCGACGCGCTGCGTCTGAGCATCTTCCGCGGTTGCCCGGAAACGGCATGGGGAACTGCCCCGGCATCGGTTGACTCTTCGAGCCGGGCCGCGAGGGCCAGGGTGTTGAGAGCGGAGACGGTTTCGAACTCGACGGGTGTCATGCGCGCAAGCCGTCTCGGCGGTGTTTGTCTCCGGCGGCGCCTACGCGTTCGATGGACGCGGTGATGCGGTGGTGGCGCCAGGCCACGACGATGCGCAACCATCGGTCGGCCACTGATCTTCGCTACCTCAGCCTTGATGGGACGCCGGAGCGCCCAAGGACGTGATCGCCGGACGGGCAAGTTCGAGAAGTCCGGCGAGGGTGAGGAGCGTCGGGTTCGTCTGGTCGGTGCGCCAGACGAGGCCGAGCTGACTGGTGGCTTCCAGTCCGCGGACCGGCAGAGTGCGTAGGCCCGTGCGCGCGTAGTGCTCGATCAGCGGACGGCAGGCCAGCATGGCATGGTGCCCGGATGCAGCCAGAGTGATGCCTTGCTGGATGGTGGTGATCCCAGCGGTGGACAGGATGGGAACGCCGGCAGGTGTCATCGACGGCGTGCGAGCTGCCTTCCAGTAGTCCGGGGCGTCGCCGATCCGATGCAGGAGGTCGAACTGGGCGAGGTCTTCCTGGTCGACGGCTTCCCTGTCGGCGAGCGGGTGATCCGTGCTGACCACGACGAACTGATCCTGCGCCGCGAACCGGAACCCGATCGTCAGCTCCCGCTCATGCACGGGTAGTTCCGCGATGACAGCGTCGAGCTCACCGTCGAGGACCGCAGTGAACGGTGATCCGAGGGGGACGTCGTGGGTGTGCACGGACACACCGTGCTGGGCGTGCAGGGTCCGGAAGGTCGCGATGATCTCTGCGTAGACCATGCCGGTGAACCCGATCCGGAGCTCCTCCAGTGCACCGCGCATCGCCCGGTCGCGGGCGCGATCGAACGTGCGCAGCAGCCCCAGGTAGGCCGGTCGAACGTCCTTGACGAACTGAGCTCCCGCCCGGGTGAGCGCGACCCGCCGGCTGGTGCGGGCGACCAACCGCGCGCCCACTCGGGCTTCCAGGGTGGCGATGAGCTGACTCACCCGAGACTGCGACAGCCCGAGGCGCTCAGCGGTGCGACCGAAGTGCAGCTCCTCGGCCAGGGTGATGAGGCACTCGATCTGCTGCACGTGCACCTGGTGCATCGTTCGAGACTCGGTGCCCACCTCGGCGAACCTACCAGCCATCTATGAGGCTGACTGATCGATCCATGAGGAGATCGTCGTTGTTCCCGCTGCTGGAAGGCGGTGGGGTGAAGGGCATGAGTTCTTCTGCACCCCCCCGTGAGCCCGCTCGTGACGAGCGAACTTCCCTGCCCCAGTGGCTCGCGGTCGGCGCCGTGACCGTGGCGACGTTCCTGGTGGTCACCTCTGAGATGCTCCCCGTCGGAGTGCTCACCTCTATGGCCACCGGGCTCGGCATCTCGTCGGGCGCGACCGGCGCGAGCCTGACGATCACGGGAGTGGTCTCGGCCGTCACCGCCCCGGTGGTGCCGCGGCTGTTGGGAGACCTGGATCGACGCGCCGTACTCGCTGCCGCGATGGTCGTGCTCGCGATCGGCAACGGGCTCACAGCGATCGCCGCCGCGTTCGAGATGCTCGCGGTGTCGCGGGTCGTGCTCGGCATCGGCATGGGCGCGGTCTGGGGCATGGCCTCGGCTGTCGCGGCCCGGTTGGTCAAGCCCCGCGACGTCGCCCTGGCGGTGTCCCTGGCCGTGAGCGGCGTGGCCGCCGCCTCGGTGCTCGGCGTGCCGCTCGGGACGTTCGTCGGAAATGTCCTCGGCTGGCGAGCCGCGTTCGCCGCGCTCGCCGTGCTGGCGCTGATCGTCGCGGCCGCGCTCCGGTTCGGATTGCCCGTCCTGCGCCGCCCCGTTGCGGTCGGTCCCGAGGCCGACGCCGGCGCTCGTCGTTCCCTGGCACGTCCGGCGGTGATCTCCGGGCTGGTCGTGGTGGTGCTCCTGGTCACGGCACATTTCGCCGCCTACACCTACGTCCGCCCAGTACTCGAAGAGCTGCCGCGGATGTCTGCGAACACCATCGCCCTGCTGCTCCTGCTGTACGGCACGTTCGGGCTGATCGGGAACTTCGCTGCCGGTGCCGCTGCCGGACGCCGGCCGCGCCCGACGGTTCTGCTGCTGGCCGCCGGGGTCGCCGTGGCGCTGACGATCCTCGCAACGTTCGGAACCAACGCACTCGCCGCCGGGATCGCGATCGCCCTATGGGGCGTGGCCTACGGAGGCATCTCAGTGGGCGTACAGCTGTGGATGGCCGCCGCAGCACCAGACCGAGTCGAGCACGTGACTGGCCTGTACGTCGGAGTCTTCACAGCGTCCATCGCCCTCGGCGCGTTCGTGGGAGGGCTGATCCTGGAGAACGTGGGAATCGTGACGCTCCTTCGGTCAACCGCCGCCCTTTCCCTTGCTTCGCTGGTCATCGGCCTCACCGGCCCCGGCCCCCAGCGCGCGCGGGTCGCAGAAGCTGTCCCGACCCCTGGCGACTCTCGTACAGCAGGTCCCGAGCACGCCTCCCGGTAGAGCCGGGCGAACATCCCAGAACCCGACTCTGAGGCGTGTGCGCACGGCACGCAAGGCGCCGTCGCTGTCGTGCACGTGCAACGGCCAGACCAGCCGGCACCCCGCGACGGGGCGGACGTCGCGGGGTGCGTGCGCGCGCCGACTGCGTCGCGCGAAGTCGCCGTAGGCGTCGCCGTCAACGCGGTCCTGGGGTGCTCGGGCCGGACGAGCCCGCATCCGGGCCCATCCACCGTGCGCGAAGCGGCCACGCCGAGGCCGGCCGGCGACAGCGTGATGCCGACAGCGCGGCCACGGCGTCGGTGCACGGGACGAAGGCTCGTGGCACGGTCGCTCGCAGCTGCGCGAACACCGCGACGATCCCGGACAGCGCGCGCCCCATCGGGGTTGAGGTGTCGATGTCGGGCTCCGTCGACGACGTGATGTTGACGCCGCGCTCGTGCAGCTCGTCGATGGTCTCGATGGCCATCTTCTCGCTACCGGCGATCCGGTCGAGCCGGCGCACGACGAGGGTGTCGCCGGCGGGCCGACCAGAAAACGATCAGTCTCGGCCCGTTGAGGGAAGCTACAACCCGGTACGGCGTGACTGCCCCTGGACCGGACCTGGGAGAATCCTCGCATGGCGACATCGCTCTTGACGCAGAACTTCGCGTGGCGTGGGCGGACCGTCCGCTGGGATCGTTTCGGAAGCGGGCCGGCCCTCGTGTTCCTTCACGGCACGCCCTGGTCATCGCAACTGTGGCGTCCCATCGCAGAAGCGCTATCGAAGTCGTTCACCGTGTACCTGTGGGACATGCCCGGGTACGGGTGCTCATCCAAAGACCCCTCTCACCGAGTCGATCTGGGCGTACAGGGCGAGTTGTTCGCGGCGCTCCTTGAGCACTGGGAGCTCACGACCCCACACGTCATCGCACACGACTTCGGTGGCGCAGTCGCACTCAGAGCCCGTCTGCTCCACGGCGCGGCGTACGCCTCCCTGTGCCTGACCGACGTGGTCGCGCTCGCGCCCTGGGGCTCACCCTTCTTCAATCTCGTCAAAGCAAACGCGCCTGTGTTCGAACAGCTCCCGCCTGCAGTTCACCGCGGCGCGCTGGAGGCCTACATCAGCGGCGCCAGCCACAAGGGCCTGCACGCCGACGACCTCCGAATGCTCGTCGAGCCGTGGACCGGCGAGATCGGTCAGCCGGCGTTCTACCGGCAGATCGCCCAAGCAGACGAGTCCTTCACGACTGAGATCGAGCCGCTCCTCGGCAGCATCACCGAGCCTGTCCACATCATCTGGGGAACGGAGGACACCTGGATCCCCGCTGACCGCGCCGACCGTCTCCGTGAGGCGATCCCTCACGCGACCGTCGAGCTGATCCCAGACGCAGGACACCTCATACAACTTGATGCTGCTGCGGCTCTGTCCGCAGAAATCACCCGGTGGACAATCACCGTCGGCACGGCACCCGCAACGACGTAACGGACGGCACGGCCGGAACCCCCTGGCGGTTGGATCGGCATCCGGCCAGCCAGCCGAATCGGTGACCGTTTGCGGCACGGCGTGCGCAGGCAACGGCGCGCATCGTCAGAAACGGTCGTTTCCGGTGCCTGCGTAGTGCCCCTCGGTGATGGCCGTGCTCGTGTGTCCGAGGAACGACGCCGCTGCGTCGAGCCCGAGGCCGCGCGCCAGGACGGTCGCGCCGGTTCGGCGGAACCAGCGCGGCGTGATGCCGAGGTCCTCCAGACCTGCGTCGCGGACGAACTCGCGGAAGGTGCGGCGCAGATCGTGCAGGGTGATGACGCCGCCGTCACGGTTGTGGACGATCGTCACCTCCGGGCCGGAGCCGTCCATGTCCGCGATGCGCCGGCGGATGACCTCCGCCGCGAACTCCGGCACCGCGATGCGGCGGTTGGAGGCGTCGGTCTTGGGCTGGTCCTGGCGGAAGTCGGCGACTCCGCTCCGGCGGACCACGGTGCCCTGGACGTGCACGACCATCCCGCGGCGCGTCTCGGTCACGTCGCAGGGGCGCGGCGCCAGCGCCTCGCCCGGTCGCATCGAGGTCCCCAGCAGCACCTCGCAGATGTCCCGCACCTTGCCGTCCGGCTTGGGTTCCCGGACGTCGGGGCCGGTCCGCCATGCCGCCACGGCGGCACGGATCGCCTGCACCTGCTCGAGGGTGGGCGCGTGGATCTGGTGCTTGCGCCGGCTGAGCGGTGAGGTGCCCTCGACCGGGTTGCGGGCGATCGCGTCCTGCCGCAGCGCGAAGGCGACGAGCTGGTTGAGCAGCGTTCTCGTGTGCTTGGCGCGCGAGTACGAGCGCGCGGCCTGCTGCTTGCGGAACCACTCCACCCGGCCGGTGGTCATCTCGCCGAGTGTGCAGCCGTCGAAGAGGGGCCCGACGTGCAGGCGCAGGTCGTCGCGGTAGCCGTCCTTCGTGCCCTCGGAGATGTCCCGCAGCTCGAGGTCGGCCGGCCACAGCTCGCACAGCTCGCGGAAGCCGCTGCTCGGGCCGAGCGCGCCGCCCGTGCCGTGGCCCGGTCGGCCCAGCACTCGTGCCTTGAGCTCTGCCTGCGCCGCCCGCGGACTCCATGCCGGCGATCCACGCCTCGACCTCGGCGGGCCGGAACCGCAGCTGCCGGCCGACGCGGAAGCCGCGCGGCCCGCGTCCCTGGGAGCGCAGGTCGTAGAGCGCCTGCGGGGTGACCGACAGGTACTCGGCGAGCTCGGCCAGGGTCATCGTCGCCTGCGTGGGCGACGTCACGTCGGTGTCCATGCCAGCAGGTGTGCGCTGAGCGCTCCAACCGCGCCGAGGACGGCCGAGGCGGGGACCCGCCGGGCCGATGCGCTGCGGACAAGTGTCCATTAAAAGTCCAGTGGCCACGTCAGGCTCCTGTGTTCAGGATCCCGGCGTGGCCTCTGACCAGCGGTTTCGGTGGAGCTGAGGGGACTCGAACCCCTGACCCCCTGCATGCCATGCAGGTGCGCTACCAGCTGCGCCACAGCCCCGTGGTCCTCGCGGACCCCGTGCGCCCCGTGAGGCGCTCAGGAAGCATAGGACGATCGGGCCCCGAAACGCTAATCGGGGTCGCGCGTCTCGGAGTCGGCGTCCTCCTCGGCGGGGACGTCCGGGCCGGCGTTCCAGTCCGAGGACGCGTCGGTCGGCCCGAGGTTGTACCCGTGCAGGCGCCAGCCGGGCTCGGCGTCGGAGCGGTCCGCGGCGAGCTCCGCCCAGTGGGCGTTCATCATGCCCACGACGCCCCGCCAGTGCGGCGCCTGCCCCAGCAGGTCCGCGACGACCGAGCCGATCGCCGCGCCATGGGAGACGACGACGACGGTCCCGTCACGGCCCGCCCGCGCGGCGTGCTCGCGCACGGCGGCGCCGACGCGAGCGGCCACCTCGGCGCGGCTCTCGGCACCGACCCCCGCGGGGTCTCCGCCGGCGCGCCACTCGGCGAACTCTGCGGGCCAGCGCTCCTCGATCTCGTGGCCGGTCAGGCCCTCCCACACGCCGAAGCCGCGCTCGCGCAGCCGCGGGTCGCGCTCGACGGGCATGTCGAGCACGCGACCCAGCGCGTCGGCCGTCTCAGCCGCACGGGACAGGTCGGAGCTGACGACCAGCGTCGGGGTGTAGCGGGCGGCGATGCGGGCCGCGGCCGTGCGCGCCTGCCACCGGCCGGCGTCGTCGAGCGGGATGTCGACCTGCCCCTGCAGGCGGGCGGTCGCGTTGTACGCCGTGCGGCCGTGCCGCCACAGCAGGAGACGTCCGGCGCGGGCGCCGGCCGCGCTCACGCCTCGCCGTCCTGCGCGCCCCGCTCGTCCGCGGGCAGCTCGATGACGGGGCAGTCCTTCCACAGCCGCTCGAGGGCGTAGTACACGCGGTCCTCCGCGTGCTGCACGTGCACGACGACGTCGCCGAAGTCGATGAGGACCCAGCGCCCCTGCGCCTTGCCCTCACGTCGCACGGGCTTCGCGCCCTGCTTGTGCAGCGCCTCCTCGACGGCGTCGACGATGGCGCCGACCTGGCGCTCGTTCGTGCCGGACGCGATGAGGAACACGTCGGTCAGCACGAGCTGCTCGCTGACGTCGAGCGCGATGATCTCCTGCGCCTTCAGGTCGGACGCGGCACGGGCGGCCGCGTGGGCCAGCTCGATCGCACGGGTGCTCGCGGGCACGGGTCTCCTCGGGGGTCGTCGGTGCCGGACGGCGCCGGGTGGGCGCGGACCGCGTGGGCGTCCGCGCGACGGTCAGAGCGGTGGTGCTCCCCCGCCCACCAGCAGCGAGAGGGTCGGCACGAGGGCCGCTGCCGTGTCCTCGCGGGTCCGGATGAGCAGCAGCATGACGAGGAAGCCGAGCACGAACGCGACGAGCGCCAGGATCAGCAGGTGCAGCCACGTGTACGGGTGCCGCCGGCGCTCGCGCTCGTCGTCGAGGTCGTCCACGTCGTCGTGCTCGTCCTCGGCGGCGGCTGCACGGCCCCAGGGCGTCGGGGCGTCACCGCGGACCGGGACGACCGGGTCGGGCGAGCCCGCCTGCGGCCGGGGCGGCGCCCCGGGTGCGGGAGCCGACGACGCGGCCGGCTCGGTCCCGCTCGCGGGAGCGCCCGCGAGGCCCTGGGCGCCGGCAGCGGGGGCGCCCGCGGGCCGCCCTGCGGTCGCGCCCCAGACCGGACCCTGGGACGGGGCCGGGGCGGGCGCAGGTGCGGGCACGGGACGGGGTGCCGAGGACGCGGTGCGGCCACCGGGCGAGGCGGAGGGTGCTGCCGGGGCCTCGGTCGCGCCCCAGGCGCTCGCGGCACCGCCGCCGCCCCACGCGGACGTGCGCGGCGGCGACGGCTGCGCGGGAGGCACGGCGGGCGCGGAGGCGGCCCAGCTCGGACCGCCGGCGGCACCGTCGCGCGGTCCCCACGGACGCGCGTCCGCCGGTGCCGCGGCGCGGGGCTCGGCGGCGCGCGGGGGCTCGGCCGGAGCCGGCGACCAGCCGCGCGGCGCACCCGCACCACCGGGCCCGGGCTGCGGGGCCGCGGAGGGCCGCGGGGCGGGAGCGGTGCGGGGACGGTCGTCGGGTCGCGGCGTCGCCACGGGCGGCGGGGCCGACGCCTGCCACGTCGCGGGCGCGGGCCGCGGCGACGCGGTCGGGTCGAGCGAGGGGTCGCGGTAGGAGCGGCGCGACCGGGCGCCGGCGTCCGCCGCGGGGGGGCCGGGCGCGGGCTGCGGTGACGGCACCGGCCCACGCGGCGCGGGCGGCTGCTGCCCGGGCGTCCAGGAGGGGGTGCCGCCCTGCTGCGGGGAGGCGCTCGTCCCGCCGGGAGGGGTCACCAGGCGGCTGCGCATCGCACGGCGTGAGCCGGGCACCGGCGACTCGCCGGCGCCGGGCGTGCCGACGGGTGCGGACGGACCCGTCGGTCCGGTCGCGGACGCGCCCTCCAGGGCGGCCCGCTCCATCTCGCGACGGCGGCGGCGCTCTCCGGGTTCACTCATCACGACCTCGATACAACCTGTGCTTGGCGATGTACTGGACCACCCCGTCCGGGACGAGGTACCACACCGGCTCTCCCGCCCGGGCCCGTGCACGGACGTCGGTCGAGGAGATCGCCAGCGCGGGGACCTCCAGGACGTCGACCCGCCCCTGGGGCAGGCCGGCGACCGACAACGCGTGCCCGGGACGGGTGACCGCCACGAACCGCGCCATGTCGAAGAGCTCGGCAGCATCCTTCCACGTGAGGATCTGCGCGATCGCGTCGGCACCGGTGATGAAGTAGAGGTCGGCGTCCGGACGCTCCGCCTTGAGGTCCCGCAGCGTGTCGACGGTGTACGTCAGCCCGGGCCGGTCGACGTCGACGCGGCTCACCGTGAACCGCGGGTTCGACGCCGTGGCGATCACCGTCATCAGGTACCGGTGCTCGACCTCGGTGACGACCGTGTCCTGCTTGAACGAGGGCTGGCCCGTCGGGACGAACACGACCTCGTCGAGGGCGAACCGCGCGGCGACCTCGCTCGCGGCGACCAGGTGGCCGTGGTGGATGGGGTCGAACGTGCCGCCCATCACCCCGATGCGCGGCACGTGACCCTCGGCTGCGGAGAGCACCGTCAGTGGCGCGACCCGACGCTGCGGAAGGCGTAGGTGATGAGCAGCAGCGCCAGGAGGCCGACGAAGCCGCCGACGCCGAACACGGCGGGCGGGAAGGGGAGCTCGGTCCCGTGGGCGGCGGCCTCCTCGGCCGCGGCGATCAGGGTGGCGTGCACGTCGTCCTCCTGGTGGTCGTCGCGTGGCTGTCGCGGGTGGGCCCCGGTCCGGTCGCCGGTCGGCGCCACGGCGTCCCAGTGTCGCACGGACGCCCGGGCGTGTCGGTCAGGGCCGCACGTGCCCGTCGCCGTGCACGACCCACTTCGTGGTCGTCAGCTCGGCCAGGCCCATGGGCCCGCGGGCGTGCAGCTTCTGCGTGCTGATCCCGATCTCGGCGCCCAGCCCGAGCTGACCGCCGTCGGTGAACCGCGTCGACGCGTTGACCATGACGGCCGCCGAGTCCACCTCCGCGACGAACCGCTCGCTCGCCGCGAGGTCCCGCGTCACGATGGCCTCGGTGTGGCCCGAGCTCCAGGTGCGGATGTGCTCCAGCGCCTCGTCGAGGTCGTCGACGACGCGCACGGCCAGGTCGAGGGCGAGGTACTCCGTCGCCCAGTCGTGCTCCGTGGCCGGGACCACCGGCACGTCCGCCGGTGCGAGCTCCTGGGTCCGGGCGTCGCCGTGCAGCGTCACGCCCGCCTCCGCGAGCGCCGTCAGCGCGGACGGCAGGAAGCCCTCGGCGGCGTCGCGGTGCACGAGGAGGGTCTCCGCCGCGTTGCACACCCCGACGCGCTGCGTCTTGGCGTTGAGCAGGATCGGCAGGGCGACGGCCGGGTCGGCGGACGCGTCGACGTAGACGTGCACGTTGCCGACGCCCGTCTCGATGACGGGCACGGTCGACTCGCGCACGACCGTGGCGATCAGGTCCGCCCCGCCCCGGGGCACGAGGACGTCCACGAGCCCGCGGGCGTGCATGAGCGCGACCGCGCCCTGCCGGCCCCACGCGTCGATCGACTGCACGAGGTCGCCCGGCAGGCCCTGCGCCTCCAGCGCGCGCGCCAGCACGCCGACGATCGCCTCGTTGCTGCTCGCGGCGGCGGACCCGCCGCGCAGCACGACGGCGTTCCCGCTCTTGAGGGCCAGCCCGGCGGCGTCGACCGTCACGTTGGGACGGGCCTCGTAGATCATGCCGACGACGCCCATGGGGACGCGCAGCTGCCGCAGCCGCAGGCCGTTCGGCAGCGTCTGGCCGCGGACGACCTCGCCGACCGGGTCGGGCAGGCCCGCGAGCTCGCGCAGCGCGTCGGCGATCGCGCCGATGCGGGTCGGGTCCAGCGCGAGGCGGTCCAGCAGACCGGGCGACATGCCGGCCTCGCGGCCGCGTGCGAGGTCGTCGGCGTTCGCGGCGACGATCGCGTCCGCGGCGTCGACGAGGGCGTCGGCCATGGCGTGCAGGGCGGCGTCCTTGGTCGCGCGCGTCGCGGTCGCGAGGCTGCGGGCGGCGACCTTCGCGCGCCGCGCGACCGCGAGCACCGCGTCCTCGGCGGTGCCCGCCGGGGCCGGCACCGCGCCGGACGCGGGCGACGGGGCCGTGGGCTCGAGCTGGGTCGTCATGGCGCCAGGGTAGTCCGCGCTCCCCCGCCGGTCAGGGGCGTCCGGCGGGCGGGCGCGGGCCCGGCGTCAGCGACGGCGGCGGACCAGCACCAGGTCGTCGCGGTGGACGAGCTCGCGGTCGTACCCCGGGCCCAGCGCGTCGCGCAGGTCGCCCGTGGAGCGGCCCAGCAGCTGCGGCACCTCGTCGGCGGCGTACGAGACGAGACCCCGCGCCACCACCGCGCCGGCGCCGTCCACCAGCTCGACGGGGTCCCCCGCCTCGAACGCGCCCTCGACCCCGGTGACGCCCGCCGGCAGCAGCGACGTGCCGCGCTCCACGACCGCGCGCACGGCGCCGTCGTCGAGCACGAGGCGCCCGTGCGTGCGCGCCGCGTGCGCGAGCCACAGGCGGCGGATCGACGACCGCCGCCCCGTCGCCGCGAACCACGTGCCGACGTCCTCGCCGGCCAGCGCCCGGCGGGCGAGGGCGGCCGACGTCAGGACGACCGGGATGCCCGACTGCGTGGCGATGGCCACCGAGTCGAGCTTCGTCACCATCCCGCCCGTCCCGACGGCGCTCCCCCGGGACGACACGTCGACGTCCGCGATGTCGGCCGGGCCGCGCACCTCGGCGATGCGCCGGGAGCCGGGTCGGGACGGCGCGCCCGTGTACAGGGCGTCGACGTCGGTGAGCAGCGCGAGCGCGTCGGCGTGGACCAGGTGGGACACCAGCGCCGCCAGGCGGTCGTTGTCGCCGAACCGGATCTCGTCGGTGGCGACCGCGTCGTTCTCGTTGATGATCGGCACGACGCCGAGGTCGAGCAGCCGGGTCAGCGCACGGTGCGCGTTGCGGTACTGCCCGCGCCGCCACGTGTCCTCGGCGGTGAGCAGCACCTGCGCGACCCGCAGCCCGTGCGCGGCGAAGGCCCGCGTGTAGTGCGCGACGAGCAGCCCCTGGCCCACCGACGCGGCGGCCTGCTGCGTCGCGAGGTCGCGCGGCCGGGCGGCGAGCCCGAGCGGCCCGATGCCCGCGGCGATGGCGCCGGACGACACGAGCACGACCTGCGTGCCGCCAGCCCGGCGCTCGGCGAGCACGTCGACCACGACGCGCAGCCGCTCGGGGTCGAGGTGGCCGTCGGGCGTCGTCAGGGACGACGACCCGACCTTGACGACGAGCCGGCCCGCGGCCGGCAGCTGGTCACGGCCCTGCAGGGCGGCGGAGCTCACCCGGCCATGATGCCGTCCCACCGCCACGCGACCCGACGCCTTTCCGGTGCCCGGACGCGCGGCGTGCGTCACTCGGGCTCGGTCCAGACGCCCTGCTCGCGCTCCGTCCACAGCTCGGCGCGCGCGGCCGTCTTGGCGTCCATGCGCTCCTTGTACTCCTGGCGCTTCTCGCCGCGCGTCGGACGCGCCCGCTCTTCGAGCCGCAGGTCGGACCCGCGCGGCCCGCCGAGCAGCTCGGAACCGGTGAGCAGCGTCGGCTCCCAGTCGAAGACGACGGCGTTCTCCTCGGGGCCGATGCGCACCTCGTCCCCGGCCACGGCGCCCGCCTCGTAGAGCTTGTCCTCGACGCCGAGCCGGGCGAGCCGGTCGGCGAGGTAGCCGACGGCCTCGTCGTTGGAGAAGTCGGTCTGACGCACCCAGCGCTCGGGCTTCTCGCCGCGCACCGCGAACCAGACCTGCCCGCCGGCCTCGCGCCGCGTGACCGTGAACCCGGACTCGTCGACGGCACGCGGACGCAGCACGACGCGCGTCGGCTCGGCCGGCGGCGCGGCGCGGCGCGCCTGCTCCACACGCTCGGCGAGCGCGAACGTCAGCGGGCGCAGGCCCTCGTGGCTCGCGGTGGAGATCTCGAACACGGCCAGCCCGCGCGCCTCGAGGTCGGGCCGGACCATGTCCGCCAGCTCGCGCGCCTCCGGTACGTCGACCTTGTTGAGCACGACGACCCGGGGACGCTCGACGAGCGGGACGCCGCCGGCGGCGACCTCGAGGTCCTCGGCGTACGCGGCGAGCTCGGCCTCGATCACGTCGAGGTCGCTGATCGGGTCGCGACCGGGCTCCAGCGTCGCGCAGTCGAGCACGTGCACGACGACCGCGCAGCGCTCGATGTGCCGCAGGAACTCCAGGCCCAGGCCCTTGCCCTGCGAGGCCCCGGGGATGAGCCCGGGGACGTCCGCCACGGTGTACCGGGCGTCGCCGGCCTGCACGACGCCGAGGTTCGGCACGAGCGTCGTGAACGGGTAGTCGGCGATCTTCGGGCGCGCCGCCGAGATCGCCGCGACGAGGCTGGACTTGCCCGCGCTGGGGAAGCCGACGAGCGCGACGTCGGCGATGGTCTTCAGCTCGAGGACGACGTCGGCCGCCTCGCCGGGCTCGCCGAGCAGCGCGAACCCGGGCGCCTTGCGCCGCGGCGAGGCGAGCGCGGCGTTGCCGAGCCCGCCGCGGCCGCCGGCGGCCACCACGTAGCGCGCGCCGGCGCCGACGAGGTCCGCCAGGACCTGCCCGTCGGGCGACTTCACGACGGTGCCGTCGGGCACGCCGAGCACGAGGTCCTCGGCGGTCGCGCCGTTGCGGTGGTCCCCCATGCCCTGCGTGCCGTTCCCGGCGTGCCGGTGGGGCAGGTGGTGGAACGGCAGCAGCGTGGTCACCTGCGGGTCGACCTCGAGGATCACGGACCCGCCGTTGCCCCCGTTCCCGCCGTCGGGGCCCGCCAGGGGCTTGAACTTCTCGCGGTGGACGGACGCGCAGCCGTGCCCCCCGTCACCACCGGTCGCGTGCAGCACGACCCGGTCGACGAACGTCGCCACGGTGTGTCCTCCTCCGGCGCGGGTGCGCCTGCCTGGTCCTGGCCCTGCCGCCGTCGGGCGGGGGCCTTCCACGTGCTCGTGAGGGGGCGGCGGGTGCCGCTCCGCCTCCTTTCGATCGTCACACACGACGAAGGGGCGCACCGCACCGGTGCGCCCCTCCGTCAGCGATCGGGTTGTGTGTCGCGCCTCAGAGGTCCGCGACGACGTCGACGACCTTGCGGCCACGACGGGTGCCGAAGGCGACCGCACCGGCGGTCAGCGCGAACAGCGTGTCGTCGCCGCCACGGCCCACGTTGGCGCCCGGGTGGAAGTGCGTGCCGCGCTGGCGGACGAGGATCTCGCCGGCCTTGACGACCTGACCGCCGAAGCGCTTGACGCCGAGGCGCTGCGCGTTCGAGTCGCGACCGTTGCGCGAGGAGCTCGCGCCCTTCTTGTGTGCCATGACTGACCTGCTCTCTTGCTGCGGGACGACGGGGAGGAGCCGCTCGAGGCGGCCCCGCTCACTGGATGCCGGTGACCTTCAGGCGGGTCAGCTTCTGGCGGTGACCCTGGCGCTTGCGGTAGCCGGTCTTGTTCTTGTACTTGAGGATGTCGATCTTCGGGCCCTTCTCGTCCCGCACGACCTCCGCCGTCACCGTCACCGCGGCCAGGGCCGCGGCGTCCGTCGTGACCTTCTCGCCGTCGACGAGCAGGAGCGCCGGCAGCTGGACCGTCGACCCCGTCTCCGCGGCGAGGCGGTCGACGACGACGACGTCGCCCACGGCGACCTTCTCCTGGCGGCCGCCGGCCTTCACGATCGCGTACACCACGTTGCTGCTCATCTCTGCTCGTCGGACCTTCGGTACTGCTCGTTCGGTGTCTCGTCACCGCCGGTGCCCGCGCACCACCCGGCCAGCAGGCTCAGGGGTTCGCGTCGGCGGTCGACGGCACGTGCACCGGCACCGGCGCGGCGGCCGCGGGGCCGTCACGCACCGGCGCGCACGCGGCGCACCGACGTTCTAGGGTACGGACCCCGTCGCGTCGGGTCAAACGCGCCCCGGTGCGTCAGTCGTCCCCGTCCCGCACGGCGTCGCCGTCCGGGTCGCCCTGCTCGTCGTCGTCCGCCGGGACGTCGAAGACCTCCGGCGCGACCGCGTGCAGCTCGAGCACCTCCTGCGCCGAGGTCCCCTGCGCGTCCTCGGGCGTCGCACCCGGCGCCGCCGGGGCCACGCCCGCGGCGGCGAGCTCCGCGAGCACGTCGAGCGTCGGGGCCTCCGGCGCGCCCTGGGCGGGCGCGGCCGGCGCGGCGTCGGACCCGGCGTCGTCGTGCACGACGTCGTCGGACGGGGCCTCGTCGGAGGCGGCGGTGTCCTGGGCCGGTGCTGCGAGCGTGGCCTCGACGACGACGTCCGTCGTCACCTGGGTCACCGTCTCCTCGACGACCGCCACGTCCCCCGCGGCCGGGCCGCCCGCCGGGTCGCCGGGACGGTCTGCCTCGTCGGCGTGGTCGTGGTCGTGGTCGTGCGCGTGCGCGGCCGCCGCGGCGATCGTCGCGAGCGTGGCCTTGACCGCCTCGCGCGCCTCGGGCAGCACCGGCACGACCGGCGCGGGCGCCGGGGCGGCCTCCGCCGCGCCGCCGTTGCCGCGCTTGCGGCGCGAGCGCTTGGACTCACCCTCGGCCGCCTGCGGTGCGCCGGCGTCCGGACGCGGGTTCTTCTCGACCGGGTCGGCGTGCACCACGAAGCCACGCCCGTGGCAGTGCTCGCACGTCTCGCTGAACGCCTCGACGAGGCCCTGCCCGACGCGCTTGCGGGTCATCTGCACCAGACCCAGCGAGGTCACCTCGGCGACCTGGTGCTTCGTCCGGTCGCGGCCGAGGCACTCGACCAGGCGGCGCAGGACGAGGTCGCGGTTCGACTCGAGCACCATGTCGATGAAGTCGATGACGATGATGCCGCCGATGTCGCGCAGCCTCAGCTGGCGGACGATCTCCTCCGCGGCCTCGAGGTTGTTGCGCGTCACCGTCTCCTCGAGGGTGCCGCCGGCGCCGGTGAACTTCCCGGTGTTGACGTCGACGACCGTCATCGCCTCGGTGCGGTCGATCACCAGCGACCCGCCCGAGGGCAGCCAGACCTTCCGGTCCATGCCCTTCGCGAGCTGCTCGTCCACGCGGTGCGCGGAGAACACGTCCTGCGTGCCGGTCCACTTCGAGACCTTCGCCGCGAGGTCGGGCGCGAGCTCGCCGACGTACGTCGAGATGGTCGTCCACGCGTCGTGGCCCTCGACGACGAGCGAGGAGAAGTCGTCGTTGAAGATGTCGCGGACCACGCGGATCGCCATGTCCGGCTCCCCCTGCAGGAGCGCCGGTGCGGACGCGGTGCGGGCCTTCTTCTCGATGGCCTCCCACTGGCCCTGCAGACGGGCGACGTCGGCGCGCAGCTCCTCCTCGCTCGCCCCCTCGGCGGCCGTGCGCACGATGACGCCGGCCGAGTCGGGCACGAGGTCGCGCAGGATCTTCTTCAGGCGCGAGCGCTCCGTGTCGGGCAGCTTGCGGCTGATGCCGGTCATGCCGCCGCCGGGCACGTACACGAGGTAGCGGCCGGCGAGCGTGATCTGGCTCGTCAGGCGCGCGCCCTTGTGCCCGATCGGGTCCTTGGTGACCTGCACGAGCACGGAGTCGCCGGACTTCAGCGCCTGCTCGATGCGGCGCGGCTGCCCCTCGAGGCCCACCGCGTCCCAGTTGACCTCGCCGGCGTACAGCACGGCGTTGCGGCCCTTGCCGACGTCGACGAACGCCGCCTCCATGCTCGGCAGCACGTTCTGCACGCGGCCCAGGTAGACGTTGCCGACCATCGACGCCTGCGCCTGGTTCGACACGTAGTGCTCGACGAGGACGCCGTCCTCGAGCACGGCGATCTGCGTGCGGCCGTGCCGCTCGCGCACGATCATCGAGCGCTCGACGGACTCGCGCCGCGCCAGGAACTCGGCCTCGGTGATGATCTGACGGCGACGCCCCGCGTCGCGGCCCTCACGCCGGCGCTGCCGCTTGGCCTCGAGACGGGTCGACCCGCGCAGCGCGGTGACCTCGTCCCCGGCCGAGCGCGAGCGCCGCGGCTCGTCGGCCGTCTCGCCGCGGGCGCCACGGCGGCGACGGCGGCGGCGCCGGCTGGAGCCGCCGCCCTCCTCGTCGCCGGCGGCCTCGTCGGCCGCCTGCTCGTCGGGCTCCGCCTCGGCCTCCTCGTCGGGCTCGCCCTCGGGCTCGTCGCCCTCGGCGGCACCCTCGGCGCGGCCCCGGCGGCCCCGGCCACCGCGGCGACGACGCCGGCGCGGCGCACCCTCGTCGTCCTCGTCAATGCGCGCGTCGTCGTCCTGGTCGTCGGCGACGTCGTCGGCCGGCGCGTCCTCGACGACGGCCTCGTCGTCCGTCGTGACGTCCTCGGTCGGCTCCGTCGTCTCCTCGCCGCCGCGACGGCTGCGGCCGCGGCCGCCACGTCCGCGCCGGCGCGAGCGCGTGCCGCCCTCGGTCTCCTCGGCCGGGGCGGTCGGCTGCTCCTCGACGACCTCGTCCTCGGGCGCGGCGTGCGCCGCCTGCGAGATCTCCTCGGGCGAGCCGGCCGCGACCTGGGCGCGACGGCGCCGCGGCCGGGTGGCGTCGGGCGCCTGGAACAGGACGGCCGTCGTCGCCAGGCGGGCGCGCGGCGGCGTGCCCCCCTCGGTGGCGGTCGGCGTGCGGACGGGGCCGAGCTCGGCGAGCACGTCCAGCTGCGGGGCCGAGGGCTCCGGCGCCGACTCCTGCGCGGCGGGGCTCGCCGCGGTCGTGGCGAGCGCGGTGTCGATGCTCGCGTCCTCGACGGTGGCCGGCGTGCGGCGCGTCGAGCGGCGGCGGCTCGTCTTCTTCGCCGGCGCCTCGGCGGCGGCCGCGTCGTCCGACGCGGGCTCGGTGGGCTCAGCGGCCGGTGCTGCCTCGGCGGCGGGGGTCGCCTCGGCGGCCTCGGCGGGCGCGTCCTCGACGGCCGGCTCGGGCGCCGCCGCGGCACGGCGGCGGCTGCGGCGCGGCTTCTGCGCCGGTGCGGGCTCCTCGGCGGCCGCGGGCTCCTCGGCCGGTGCGGGCTCCTCGGCCGGTGCCTGCTGCGCCTCGTCGGCGGCGGGCACCGTGTCCTGCGGCTGCGCGTCGTCGTCCGGGGCGACCTCGTCCGCGTCCTCGGCGGGCGCCGGGATGACGTCCTCCTCCGGCTGCGGCTCCGCGGTCGCCTCCGCGGCTGCCGGCGTCTCCTCGCCGGCCTCCGGCAGCACGACCGTGCGGGTCACGCGGCGCGAGCGGCGCGGGCGGGCCGGCGCCGCGGGCGCGGGCTCGACGGGTGCCGGCTCCGCGGCCACCCGGGTGGGGGCGGGCTCGGGCGCGGGCGTCGCAGCGGCGGGAGCCGCCGGCTCGACGGCCGGCGTGGCCTCGACGACGGGCGGGGTCACCACGTCACGCACGACGCGGCGGCGGCGCCGCGGGGGCGCCTCACCCCCGCCGGACGTGGCTGCGGTCGCGTTCTCGGGGGTGTTCTCGGGGGTCACGCGGGGTGCTCCTGTGTACCGGGGGCCCCGTCCACACGTCGTGCGCCCCCGGGCGGTCGTCGTCGCTCCCCCGGAAGACCCGGCTCGGCGACGGAAGTCGTCGGTCGCGGCCGCCGCGCGGGCGTCCGGCGCCATCGCCCGCCGGGCCGTCTCGGGGCTCCGCATCGGAGCGGCCCCGAGGAGGGCGGCGGTGAGGCTGCACGGACCGCCGGTGCGGCGAGGCCGTTCGGACCCGGCGGTGTGGCGCCAGGACCGGGACGAGTATCGCACAGCGGGCCGCGGACGCCTCCGCGGGACCACGCGCGGCGCGTCCGCCCACGTGACGACGCCGTGTCAGAACTCGGGACCTTGGTCCCCCGTCCCGCACGACCCCCCTTCCTACGGTCGAGCCAGGCGGTGGACCCCGCCCGCTCGCCTCGGCCGAGCCGCCCCCCTCGTACCGTCGGAGACCTGAGTGGACGCCCTCGACCTGGCCCGCTGGCAGTTCGGCATCACGACCGTCTACCACTTCGTCTTCGTCCCGCTGACGATCGGGCTGTCGCCGCTCGTGGCGATCATGCAGACCGCGTGGGTGCGCACCGGCAACGAGCGGTGGCTGCGCCTGACGAAGTTCTTCGGCAAGCTCCTGCTCATCAACTTCGCGATCGGCGTCGCCACCGGCATCGTGCAGGAGTTCCAGTTCGGCATGAACTGGTCCGAGTACTCGCGGTTCGTCGGCGACGTGTTCGGCGCGCCGCTGGCGATGGAGGCGCTCGCCGCGTTCTTCGTCGAGTCGACGTTCCTCGGGCTGTGGATCTTCGGCTGGGACAAGCTGCCGAAGCGGATCCACCTCGCCTGCATCTGGGCGGTCGCGGTCGCGACGACCCTGTCGGCCTTCTTCATCCTCGCGGCCAACTCCTGGATGCAGCACCCGGTCGGCACGACGTTCAACTTCGAGACCGGCCGCGCGGAGATGACCGACGTCGTCGCGGTCCTGACCAACCCCACCGTGCTCGCCGCGTTCCCGCACACCGTCGCCGCGGCGTTCCTCACGGCGGGCACGTTCGTCGCGGGCATCGCCGCGTGGTGGATGGTCCGGCTCGCGCGCTCCGGCCAGGCCGACAAGGCCCGGGACGTCTACCGCCCGGCGGTCGTCCTCGGCCTCGTCACGATGCTCGTCTCCGGGGCCGGCGTCGCCGTCAGCGGCGACTGGCAGGCCAAGCTCATGTTCCAGCAGCAGCCCGCCAAGATGGCCGCCGCGGAGGGGCTGTGCGAGTCCCAGGACGGGGCGCCCTTCTCGATCCTGGCGATCGGCGACCTGACGAACGACTGCGCGGGCGTGCGCCACCTCGTCGAGCTGCCCGGCGTGACGTCCTACCTGGCGACCGGCGACTTCAGCGCCCCCATCCGCGGGGTCGAGGAGCTGCAGGAGCACTACGCCCGGTGGATCAGCGACTGGGAGGAGGAGAACGGCGTCCCGCCGACCTTCGACGAGGACACCCGCTTCTACCCGAACCTCGCGGTCACGTACTGGTCCTTCCGGCTCATGATCGGCCTCGGCGCCGGGTCCGCGGCGCTCGCCCTCGCCGCCCTGTGGCTGCTGCGGCGCAAGGGCTCCGTGACCGACCGGCCGTGGTTCGCCACGCTGGGCCTCGCCGCGATCCCGACCCCGTTCCTCGCGTCCGCGTTCGGCTGGGTCTTCACCGAGATGGGCCGTCAGCCGTGGATCGTCGCACCCAACCCCGACGCCTCGGGCGTCGACGGCGTGTGGCTGCTCACCGCCCGCGGCGTCAGCGAGGTCGTCAGCCCCGGGATGGTGGTCTTCTCGATGGTCGGCTTCACGCTCCTGTACGGCGTGCTCATGGTCGTGTGGTTCCGGCTCATGCGGCGGTACGCCGTCGAGGGCGTCGCGGACACCGAGCGCGACCCGAGCCCCGAGGCCGCCCCGCCCGCCGACGACGACGCCGACGGCACCACCCGTCCGCTGTCCTTCGCCTACTGAGGAGACCGCCGTGGACCTCCCCGTCATCTGGTTCCTCCTCATCGCGGTCCTGTGGACCGGCTACCTCGTGCTCGAGGGCTTCGACTTCGGCGTCGGCATGCTGCTGGCCGTCCTCCCCCGCGGGGACCGCGCACGGCGCGAGAAGGAGCGGCGCCTGCTCATCAACACCGTCGGCCCCGTCTGGGACGGCAACGAGGTGTGGCTGCTCACGGCCGGCGGCGCGACGTTCGCCGCGTTCCCCGAGTGGTACGCGACGCTGTTCTCCGGGTTCTACCTGCCGCTGTTCCTCATCCTGCTCGCGCTCATCGTGCGGGTCGTGGCATTCGAGTGGCGCGGCAAGATCGACGACGACCGCTGGCGCGCGTGGGCGGACCGGGCCCTCATGGTCGGCTCGTTCGTGCCGTCGCTGCTGTGGGGCGTGGCGTTCGCGAACCTCGTGCGCGGCGTCGAGCTCGACGCGGACCACCAGTACGTCGGCGGGTTCCTCGCCCTGCTGTCGCCGTTCGCGCTGCTCGGCGGGCTCGTCACGCTCAGCCTGTTCCTCACGCACGGCGCGGTGTTCCTCGCCATGAAGGTCGACGGCGACATGCGCGAGCGGGCCGCGACGTTCGCGTCGCGCAGCTCCGTGGTCACGCTCGTCGCCGCCGGCACGTGGGCGGTGTGGGCGCAGCTCGCGTACTCCGTCGCGTGGACGTGGGCCGCGGTGCTCGTCGCCGCGGCGGCGCTGCTGACGGTCGTGCGGGCGACCCGCGCGCGGCGGGAGGGGGTGGCCTTCACGGCGTCGGCCGTCGCGATCGTCGCGGCCGTCGTGCTGATCTTCGGCTCCATGTTCCCCGCGGTCATGCCCGCGCTCGACCCCGCGAACTCCCTCACCGTCGAGAACGCGTCCTCCACCGACTACACGCTCACCGTCATGACGTGGGTCGCCGCGGTCCTCACCCCGCTCGTGCTGCTCTACCAGGGCTGGACCTACTGGGTGTTCCGCAAGCGCCTGACGCTCGAGCACATCCCGGAGGCGACGGGCCTGACGTTCGCCCGCGTCACCTCGCGGTCGTGACGAGGACCGTGACGGGCGCCCGCCCGTGAAGCCGCTCGACCCCCGCCTGCTGCGCTACGCGCGGTCCGCCCGCGGCTACCTCGCCCTGACGGTCGGGCTCGGGCTCGCCACGGGCGGGCTGGTCGTGACGCAGGCGCTCCTGCTCGCCCACGCCCTCGGCTCGGCCGTGGCGGACGGCGCCACGCTGCCCGACGTCGTACCCCTCGTCTCCGGGCTGCTCGCCGTCGTGGTGGCGCGCGCGCTCGTCGCCGGCGTGCAGGAGCGGTACGCGCACCGGGCCGCGACGCGGGCGGTCGCCGAGCTGCGCGAGCAGGTGGTGGAGCACGCGGCCGCCGCCGGGCCGCGGCGTGCCGGCGAGGACGCCGCGGGCGTCGTCACGCTCGCCACGCGGGGGCTCGAGGCGCTCGAGCCGTACTTCGTGCGGTACCTGCCGCAGCTCGTCCTGGCCGCGACGCTCACGCCCGCGACCCTGCTCGTCGCCCTCGGCCTGGACTGGGTGTCGTTCGCCGTACTGGTCGGCACGCTCCCGCTCGTGCCCGTGTTCATGTGGCTCGTCGGGGTCATGACGCAGGGCCGGTCGGCGCGCGGCCTGGCGACCATGGAGCGGCTGGGGTCCCAGGTGCTCGACCTGCTCGCCGGGCTGCCGACGCTGCGCGCGTTCGGCCGCGAGCGCGGGCCGGAGGCGCGGGTGCGGGCGCTCGGGGACGCGCACCGGCGGGCCACGACGGGGACGCTGCGGATCGCGTTCCTGTCCGGCATGGTGCTCGAGCTGCTCACGACGCTGTCGGTCGCGGTCGTCGCCGTCGGTGTCGGGCTGCGCCTCGTGCACGGCGGCCTGGACCTCGTCACGGGGCTGGCCGTGCTCGTGCTCGCCCCGGAGGTCTACGCGCCGCTGCGGCAGGTCGGTGCGCAGTTCCACGCGTCGACCGACGGGGTCGCGGCCGCCGAGCGCGCGTTCGCCGTCCTCGAGGCGCCGCTGCCCGTGCCCGGCACGCTCCCCGCCCCGGACCTGGCGCGCGGCGAGGTGCGCGTGCGGGGCCTGGGGGTCCGCGCACGCGGCGGCTGGGCACCGGCGTCCCTCGACCTGACCCTGCGCCCGGGACGCGTGGTCGCCCTCGTCGGGCCGTCGGGCGCCGGCAAGACGACCGCGGTCGAGGCCCTGCTCGGCCTGCTGCCGCCCGACGCGGGCACCGTCCGGCTCGTCGGCGCCGACGCCACGGGCGTCGACGTGGCCGACGTGGACCCGCGGACGTACTGGCGGCAGGTGACGTGGCTCCCGCAGCGCCCGGTGCTCGAGCCCGGCACCCTCGACGCGCTGCTCGGCTCCCCCGACCCCGCGGACCGGGACCGTGCCGCCGCCCGCACGGGGCTCGACGCGGTCGTGGCGGCCCTGCCCGACGGGTGGGGCACCGTGCTCGGCGCCGGCGGCACCGGGCTGAGCGTGGGGCAGCGCCAGCGCCTCGCCCTCACCCGCGCGCTGCTGCGCCCGACGTCCCTCGTGGTGCTCGACGAGCCGACCGCGCACCTCGACGCGGCGGGCGAGCGGGTCGTCCTGGACACCGTGGACGCCCTGCGCGCGCGCGGCAGCGCGGTGCTGCTCGTCGCCCACCGCCCCTCCCTCGTGGCGCTCGCCGACGACGTGGTCGCGGTGCAGGCCGCCGCGGACCCGGCCACGGTCGGTGCCCCGTGAGCGCGCCCGACCGCGGCACGCTGCGCCGGGCCGTCCGCCTGCTCGACGTCGACGCGCGCCGGGTCGCGCTCGCCGTGCTGCTCGGCACGCTCGCCCTCGGCTGCGCGGTCGCCCTCGCCGCGGTCTCGGCGTGGCTCATCGCCCGGGCGTCGCAGATGCCGCCGGTCCTCACGCTGTCCGTCGCGACCGTCGCCGTCCGCACGTTCGGCATCGGGCGCGGGCTGCTGCGCTACCTCGAGCGCCTGGTCTCGCACGACGTCGCGCTGCGCGGCATGGTCGCGCTGCGGACGACCCTGTACGCGCGGCTCGCGGCGGGCCGGCCGGAGGCGGTGCTCGCCGTGCGGCGGGGGGACCTGCTCGCACGCGTCGGCGCGGACGTCGACGCCGTCGGCGACGTGGTCGTGCGCGGGCTGCTCCCGGCCGCCGTCGCCGCGGTGCTCGGGGTGGGCACCAGCGTCGCCATGGCACTGTTCTGGCCGCCCGCCGGGCTCGCGCTCGCGCTGTGCCTCGTCCTCGCCGGCGTCGTCGCGCCCTGGGCGACGGCCCGCGGGGCGCGGCGCGCCGAGGAGCGCGGCGTGCAGGCACGCGCCGACATGACCGCGACCGCGCTCGGCGTGCTGGACGACGCCGGTCCGCTCGCCGTCGCGGGGCGGCTCGAGGCGGAGACCGCCGCCCTGCGCGACGCCGACCGCCGGCTCGCCGCCGCCGCGGACGCCGGCGCGCCGTCCGCCGCGGTCAGTGCCGCCCTCGGGCAGCTCGCCGTCGGGCTCGCCGTCGTGGCCGCGCTCGTCAGCGGCGTGCCGGCCGTGCGGGCCGGGCTGCTCGCCCCGGTCGAGCTGGCCGTGGTCGTGCTGACGCCGCTCGCCGCGTTCGAGGCGACGTCCGTCCTGCCGGCCGCCGCCGTCCAGGTGCAGCGCTCGCGCGCCGCCGCCGCCCGGGTCCTGGCCCTGCTGGACGCGGCCGGTCCGGGGACGAGCCCCGCCGCGCCGCACGCCCCCGAGCCGGCGACCGACGCCGCCGTCCCGGGCCCGCAGCTGCGTGCCGAGGGCGCGACGTGCGGGTGGCCCGGCCGCGCCGCCGCGGTGCACGACGTGGACCTCGTGCTCGCCCCGGGGCGCCGCGTCGCCGTCGCGGGTCCCAGCGGCGCCGGCAAGACCACCCTGCTGCTCACGCTCGCGGGACTCCTGCCGCCCACCGGCGGCGCGGTGCGGCTCGACGGGCGCGACCTCGGCGCTCTCCCCCGCGCGCAGGTCGTGACCGCGGCCGTCGCCACGACCGAGGACGCCCACGTGTTCGGCACCAGCGTGCTCGAGAACCTGCGGGTCGCCCGCGGGGACCTCACCGCTGCCGAGGCGCGCGAGGCGCTCGAGCGCGCGGGCCTCGGCGCGTGGCTCGCCGGGCTCCCCGACGGCCTGGGGACGGTCCTCGGCCCCGACGGACGCACCGTGTCCGGCGGCGAGCGCCGGCGCCTGCTCCTCGCGCGCGCCCTCGTCGCCGACGCCCCGCTCGTCCTCGTCGACGAGCCGGCGGAGCACCTCGACCCGGTGACGGCCGACGCGCTGCTCGACCGGCTGTGGCACCTGCCGCCGACCCGCGCCGGCGCCGCCCGCGGCGTCCTCGTCGTGACCCACCGCCTCACCACGCTGGCCGCCGCCGACGAGGTCCTGTGGCTGCAGGACGGACGAGTCGCGGCGCGGGGCACCCACGCGGAGCTGCTGCGTGACGTCCCCGGCTACCGTGAGGCGGTGGAGAGCGAGCAGAGCGCCGCGGTCCGGGCCGTCCCGGCCGTCGTCCCGGCGGCCGGCCCCGCCCGCGAGGTGGGCGCGTGAGCGCCGGGTACGTCGAGCCGCCGGGCGCCGCGCGGCCGCCGGCCCAGCCGACCGGTGCGCCCTTCCGCGCCGGCGAGCTGGTCGAGGTCAGCCCACTGCCCTCGCCGCTGACCGGTGACGCACTGACGGACCTGCTCAACGCGATCCTGGCCGTCGCCGGGCAGCTCGAGCTGCCCGCCGTGCTCGACCGGTTCGTCCAGGTGAGCGCCGAGCTCACGCACGCCCGCTACGGCGCGATCAACGTCCTCGACGAGGGCGGCCGGTCCACGACGTTCGTCTACACCGGCGTGCCGACCGCGGTCGCGCGCATGCTCGACCACCCGCCGCACGCGCAGGGCGTGCTCGGGCAGATCCCCGTCGAGGGGGCGCTGCGCCTCGACGACCTCACGCAGCACCCCGCGTTCCGCGGGTGGCCCGCGCACCACCCGCCGATGGGCTCGTTCCTCGGGGCGTCCGTCAAGGTCGGCGAGCAGGTGTACGGCCAGCTCTACCTGTCCGAGAAGGACGGCGGGCCGTTCGACGCGCGCGACGAGGAGATGGTCGTGGCCCTCGCCGCGGCCGCCGGCGTCGCCGTCGCGAACGCGCGGCTGTACGCCGACGCCGAGCGACGGGAGCACTGGCTGCGCGCGGGCCAGGACATCACCACCATGCTGCTCGAGGGCGTCGACGAGGAGGACGCGCTCGCGCACATCGCCCGCACGGCGCGCCAGGTCGCCAACGCCGACACGGCTGCCCTCGCCCTGCCCGGGCTCGGCGGCGAGCTGTTCGTCGAGCTCGCCGACGGGTACCGCGCCGACGAGCTCACGGGCCTGGTCATGCCCCGCGACGGGCGCGCCTGGACCGCCCTCGAGGAGGGTCTGGGTCTGCTCGTGCCGTCGCTGAGCGCGTCCCGCACCGTCAAGGTCGAGCAGATGCGCGCCTTCGGCCCGGCGATGTACGCACCGCTGCAGTCCTCCGGCCGCGGCGTCGGCGTGCTCGTGCTGCTGCGGAAGATCGGCTCGACCCCGTTCGACGAGAGCGACCTCGCGACCGCGGAGTCCTTCGCCTCGCAGGCGGCGCTGGCGTACGTGCTCGCCGAGGCGCGGCACGCGCAGGACGTCGCGGCGCTGCTCGACGAGCGCGAGCGCATCGCGCGGGACCTGCACGACCTCGCGATCCAGCAGCTCTTCGCGACGGGCATGCAGCTGGAGACGGTGCGCCGGCGGGCCGCGCGCGGCGTGGACGCGACCGAGCTGACCGACATCGTCGAGGAGGCCCTCGACAACGTCGACAGCTCGGTGCGGCAGATCCGGCAGATCGTGCACGCGCTGCGCGACCCCGACGCCGCGACCGCCCTCGTCGAGCGGCTGCGGCGCGAGGCCTCCCTCGCGCGCACCGGCCTCGGCTTCGCGCCGTCGCTCGTCCTCACGCTCGACGGCACGCCGCTCGCACCGGGCGACGGCGAGGCGGAGGACCTGCTCGACGAGCGCCTCGACGCCGACCTGACGGACGACGTCGTCGCCGTCGTGCGCGAGGGGCTGGCCAACGCCGCCCGGCACGCGCACGCGTCGTCCGTGGCCGTGCGGGTCGCGGTCCGCGGGCGCGGGCCGACCGGCTCCGTGGCGATCGAGGTCGAGGACGACGGCGCCGGCCTGCCGGCCGTGCGCGACCGCAGCTCGGGCACCGGCAACCTCGCCTCGCGCGCGCGGCGCCACGGCGGCACCTTCACGCTCGGCACGGCGCCCAGCGGCCGGGGCGCGCTGCTGACCTGGCAGGCCCCCCTGGGCTGACGCGCGCGGGCGTCAGTGCCCGGGCTCGGACCGCCAGCCGGCGTGCTTGCGGGACGCCACCCACGCCGCGACCTGCGTGCGCCGCTGCAGGCCCATCTTCGACAGCAGCGACGTGATGTGGTTCTTCACGGTCTTCTCGGCGACGCCGAGGCGCTCGGCGATCTCCCGGTTCGACAGGCCCTCGCCGATGAGGTCGAGCACGCGCAGCTCGCTGGGCGTCAGGCCCTCGGTGGGGTCCTCGTGCCCCGCCCGCCGGCGGGCCACCGTGCGCTCGTCCAGCAGCGTGCGGCCCGCCGCGACGGCGCGGATCACGTCCGTGATCTCGGCGCCCCGGACGCTCTTGAGCAGGTACGCCACCGCACCGGCCTCCAGCGCCGCGGCGAGGGCGTCGTCGTCGTCGAACGACGTGAGGACGACCGGACGTGCCGACGGCAGCTGCTCCCGCAGCGCGGTGATGAGGTCGATGCCGGTGCCGTCGGGCAGCTGCAGGTCCACGAGCAGCACCTGCGGCCGGACCAGCGTGGCGCGGCGCACGCCGTCGGCCACGGACCCCGCCTCGGCGACGACCGTCATGCCGTCGGTCCGCTCCACCACCTCCGCGATCCCCCGCCGCACCACCTCGTGGTCGTCGACGATCATCACGGTCACGGGCGTCGGCCGCGCGCCCGTGGGCGTCGGCGTCGAGTGGCTGGTCGCGGACACCGTGGCATCGTATCGAGGCGTGACGACGATCCTGCTGCCCACGACCGTCGACGGCGTGCCGGACCTGCCCGACGGGGTGCGGGTGGTCCGCTACGACGTCGCCGCCCCCCCGCCGCCGGAGGCCGCCGACGCCGAGGTCGTCGTCGTGTGGGGCAACCCGGCGGAGCGGCTGCGCGAGCTCGCGGCCGCCGCGCGGAGCGTGCGCTGGGTGCAGACCCTCATGGCGGGCCCGGACGCCGTCCTCGCCGCGGGCTTCCCGGACGACGCGGTCGTGACCTCGGGACGCGGCCTGCACGACGCCACGGTGACCGAGCACGTGCTCGCGCTCCTGCTCGCCGGGGTGCGCCGCGTGCCCGACCTCGTGCGCGCCCAGCAGGAGCACCGGTGGGCCGGCGAGCTCGGCGGCCTGCAGCCCCTGCACCCCGCCGGCGAGGTGCGCACGCTGCTCGGCGCGCACGTCACCGTGTGGGGCTTCGGGTCGATCGCCGCCCGGCTGGCGCCGGTGCTGCGGGCCCTCGGCGCCGAGGTCACGGGCGTGGCCCGCACGGCCGGCGAGCGCCACGGCACGCGCGTGGTCACGGCGGACGACCTGCCCGACGTGCTGCCCCGCACCGACGTGCTCGTCGGGCTGCTGCCCGACCTGCCCGGCACGCGCGGCGCCATCGACGCGCACGTCCTCGACCTGCTGCCCACGGGCGCGTGGCTGGTGAACGCGGGGCGCGGCAGCACGCTCGACGAGGACGCGCTGCTCGCGGCCGTCCGCGGCGGACGGCTCGGCGGGGCGGCGCTCGACGTGTTCGCGACCGAGCCGCTGCCGGCCGACTCGCCGCTGTGGGACGAGCCGCGCGTGCTGGTCAGCCCGCACGCGGCCGGCGGGAGGCCCGTCGGCTGGGAGGACCTCGTCGCGGACAACGCGGCACGGTTCGTCGCCGGCCGTCCGCTGCGCAACGTCGTCGAGCGGTAGGCGCTACCAGCGCCCGTGCCGCGGCCGCGGCTGGCAGCGCGGGCACGTGTACGACGAGCGGTTCATGAACGCGTCCCGGCGCACGGGCGTGCCGCAGCGCGGGCACGGGCGGCCCTCCTGGCCGTAGACGGCCAGCGACCGGTCGAAGTACCCGGAGGCGCCGTTCACGTTGACGTAGAGGGCGTCGAAGCTCGTCCCGCCGGCGGCGAGCGCGGCCGTCATCACCTCGGTCGCGCCGTCGAGGGCACGCAGCACCTCGGGGCGGCGGAGGGTGTCCGTGGCCCGCGCGTAGTGCAGCCGGGCGCGCCAGAGGCCCTCGTCCGCGTAGATGTTGCCGATCCCGGAGACGAGCGTCTGGTCGAGCAGCGCGCGCTTGACGCCGGTGCGCCGTCGGCGCACCGCCTCGACGAGGGCCGGTCGGTCCAGCGCCGGGTCGAGCAGGTCCCGGGCGATGTGCGCCACCGGCACCGGGACGACCGCCCGCGCGGAGCCGAGGCCGCCGGGAGCGCCGTCGGGCGTCGCGACCAGGTCCGGGACGGACAGGTGCCCGAACGTGCGCTGGTCGACGAAGTCGAGCGTGGAGCCGTCGTCGAGCGCCAGCCGCACCCGCAGGTGCGGGTGCTCGACCGGCCCGGGCGGCCCCGGGGCGGCGACGGGGTCGAGGGGCGTCGCGGCGTCGCCTCCCGTGGCGGCCGGGCCGCGGACGAGCAGCTGGCCGCTCATCCCGAGGTGCGCGAGGAGCGCGTCGTCCCCGCGCCCGCTGCCCTCGTCGAGCAGGAGCCACAGGAACTTGCCCCGCCGGACGGCCGCGTCCAGCCGGCGCCCCCGCAGGCGGGCCGCGAAGTCCGCCGGTCCGCCCTCGTGGCGGCGCACCGAGTAGTCCCGGCGGACGTCGACGTCGAGCACCGTGCGCCCGAGGACGTGCCGCGCGAGCCCGTCACGGACGGTCTCGACCTCGGGGAGCTCGGGCACGCCGGTCAGGCCTCGGGCGCGACCGGCACCTCGGGCGCCGGGGCCGCGGCCTCGCGCGCGGCCGACAGGGTCGCGTACGCCGCGGCGGCGGCCTCCTGCTCCGCGAGCTTCTTGGCCGTGCCCGTGCCGGTGCCGCGCACCTCGCCACCCACGACCGCGTGGGCGGTGAACGTGCGCGCGTGGTCCGGTCCCTCGCCGGTGACGTCGTACTGCGGTGCGCCGAGGCCCAGGAGGGCGGACAGCTCCTGCAGCGAGGTCTTCCAGTCGAGGCCCGCGCCGAGGTCGGCGGCGGCCTCGAGCGTCGGGCTCACGAGCCGGTCGACGAGCTCGCGCGCCGTCTCGAGCCCGTGCGAGAGGTAGACCGCACCGAAGAGCGCCTCGAGCATGTCGGACAGGATCGAGTCCTTGTCGGCGCCGCCGGTGGCGAGCTCGCCCTTGCCGAGCAGCACGTACGCGCCGAGGTCGAGCGTGCGCGCCACGCGTGCGAGCGCACGCTGGGAGACCGTCGCGGCCCGCATCTTCGCCAGGTCGCCCTCGGACAGGTCCGGGTACGCGCGGTACAGGTGCTCGGTGACCACGAGCCCCAGGACGGTGTCGCCGAGGAACTCGAGCCGCTCGTTGGTCGGGATGCCACCCGCCTCGTGCGCGAACGACCGGTGCGTCAGCGCGAGCACGAGAAGCTCGGGGTCCAGGCGGACCCCGAGCTTCTCGAGGAGCGAGTCGGCAGCCGTGACCGCACGGGCGCCGCGGCGGGCGTCAGGTGTGCCGGTCATCGGGCCGCGGGCGTCAGCCGGCGTCGTGCTCGCTGCGCACGGCCTCCGCGTAGCGGCGGCCGTTGTAGGCGCCGCAGGACGGGCACGCGACGTGCGGCTTCGTCTGCGACTTGCACTGGGGGCACGTCGTGAGCGTCGTGGCAGTGGTCTTCCACTGCGACCGACGCGCACGGGTGTTGCTGCGCGACATCTTGCGCTTGGGAACCGCCACGGTCAGCTCTCTCTCTGTTCGTCGTCAGTGCTCACCAGGCTGCCGAGGGCTGCCCAGCGAGGGTCGATCGTCTCGTGCTGGTGGTCCGGGTCGTCCGCGAGCCGCGCGCCGCACTCCGAGCACAGGCCCGGGCAGTCCGGCCCGCACAGGGGCCGGAACGGCAGCGCGGTCACGACCGCGTCCCGCAGCGCGGGCTCGAGGTCGACCAGGTCGTCCTCGAGCTCACGCACGTCCTCGTCCTCGTCGCCCGCCGTCTGCGCCGCCTCGGCACGCTCGGGGTAGACGTACAGCTCCTGCAGCGGGACGTCGAGGGGCTCGACGACACGCTCCAGGCACCGCACGCACTCCCCGACGGCCTCGCCGCGGATCGAGCCGGTGACCAGGACGCCTTCCATGACCGCCTCGAGCCGCAGGTCCAGCTCGAGGTCGCTCCCGGACGGCACGCCGATCATGCCGGTGCCGAGCTCGTCGGGTGCGGGGAGCGTCCGCTGCACGGTCCGCGTCGATCCCGGACGTCGGCCGAGCTCGTGGGTGTCGAGCACGAACGGCGAGCGGGGATCGAGGTGGGTCGGGCGCACGGTGCGGTCCCCCTCGTTCCTGGGCGTCCGGTGCGCGTGGGCGCGCCGGACGTCGGGTGGCGATGTCATGACGAGTCGGCCCCGCCGCAACCGGCCGAGCCAACCGTCAACTGTACGGCACGGCGGCGGGGCTCCCAAACCGCGGGCGTTGTGACGTCCCGCGGGCGACCGCGCAGCCCTCGACGGCGGGCGGGTCGAGTCAGGCGCCCTCGCCCGGCGCCAGCCGGCCCGCGAGCTTCGCGCGGCCCGCCTGCACCTGGCTGAGCACCTTGCCGAGGTCGATCTCGAAGTCGGCCAGCCGGCGGTCGCAGTAGTCGTCCGCGTCGCGCCGCAGCGCCTCCGCGTTCTCCTGCGCGTCCGCCACGATCTGCGCGGCCCGCGCCTGCGCCTCCGCGACGACCGCCTCCTGCTCGACCAGCTCGGCGGCGCGGGCACGCGCACGCGCCAGCACGGCCTCCGCCTCCGCCTGGGCGGCCGCACGCGCGGCGTCCGCGTCCGCGAGGACCGCGTCCGCCCGGTGCAGCTGGGTGGGCAGCGCGGCCCGCACCTGGTCGACGAGCTCGAGGATCTCCGCCCGGTTCACCAGCACCGACGACGACATCGGCATCGCGCGGGCCGCCACGACGGCCTGCTCGATGGCGTCCAGCACGCCGGCGACCCCGCCCGTGCGCTCCTCGTCCGGCTCGTGCACCACGCCCCGCACGTCCTCGCTCATCGTCCGTCCCCTCCCTGGCGGGCCCGCGCGTCCAGCGCCCGGTGCACCGCCGCCGCCACCGGCTCCGGCACGAGGTCGTCGATCCGTCCCCCGTGCCGCGCCACGTCCTTGACCAGCGAGGACGCCACGTGCGCCAGCGCCGGGTCACCGAGCACGAACACCGTCTCGACCCCGGACAGGTGCCGGTTCATCAGCGCCATCGGCACCTCGGCGTCCACGTCCGCACCCCCGCGCAGGCCCTTGACGACCGCGCACGCGCCGAGGTCGCGCACGAGGTCGACCAGCAGGCCCTGCGTGCCGACGACCCGCACGCCGTCGACGCCCGCGAGCGCCTGCGACGCCAGGGCGACGCGCTCGTCGGCGGCGAGGAGCGGCTGCTTGGTGGAGTTGTGCGCCACCGCGACCACGACCTCGTCGAACAGGGTGCGCGCGCGGTGGACGACGTCCACGTGTCCGAGCGTCAGCGGGTCGAACGACCCGGGGCACACGGCGATCCTCACGCACGCCAACCTACGTCACGGACCCGCGACGGCACCCGCCGTGCCCCCGGCGCGGCGCACCACCCGCACGGTGCTCGTCCCCCGCGGGCGGCCGCAGTACGGTCCGGTCGCATGGACGACCCGCGACCGGCACGCGCGGAGGACCTGCCCGCGATCCGCACCGTCTGCGCGCTGGCGTACGCGGAGAACCCCCTGATGGCGTGGGTGCTGCCCGTGCGCTCGACGCGGGAGGACGCGTGCGCGGCCTGGCTCGGGCCGGCGCTCGAGCGCTACCTCGCGGTCGGGCACGTCGACGTGCTGACGGCCGGCGCGGTCGGTGCACCCGCCGGGGACGCCGACGAGGTGGTCGCGGTCGCGGCGTGGCGCCCCCGGGCGGCGGACGGGGCACCCGAGCCCCCGCTGCGGCTGCCGCGCCCGGCCGGGGTCCTGCGCGCCCTCGTCGGGCCCTCGCGGGCGGACGAGGTGCTGTCCGCCCTCGCCGCGACCGGGGCCCACGCCCCCGCCCGGCCGGGTGCGTACCTCAACTACCTCGCGGTGCACCCCGCGTACCAGCGGCGCGGCCTGGGCGGGACGCTGCTGCGCCACGGCCTGCGCGCCCTCGCCGGCTCCCCCTGGCGCGGCACGCCGTGGCTCGCGACGAGCGACCCCACCAACGTGCCCTTCTACGCACGGCACGGCTTCGCGGCGGCCGGCGCGTTCACGCTCGGCACCGACGGCCCGCGGCTGACGGTGATGCACGGCCGCGGCTGAGGCGGCCGCGCCGACCGCGGGGTCGGCGCGCCGGCGCCGCGCGCACGCGTCAGGCGGGGTGCTCGCCGAACCACACCTGCGTCTCCCCGTACCGCCGGTCGTCGAGCGCGACGAGCGGTGCCGGCCAGCGCGGCGCCGCCGCGCGCGCCGAGCGCTCCACGACGACGACGGCCCCGGGCGCGGTGCCCCGCGCCACCCCCTCGAGGGCGGACGCGAGCGCCGCGTCCCCGAGGTCGTACGGCGGGTCGAGCAGGACGAGGTCGAAGAGCGGCTGGTCCAGGCGGGCGACGTAGCGGTCCACGGTGTCCGCGACGACGTCGACCCGGTCCGCGAGCCCGAGGGCGCGGACGTTGCGCCGGCACGCGTCGACCGCGACGCGCGCGCTGTCCACCAGGACGACGTGGGCGGCGCCGCGGCTGGCCGCCTCGAGCCCCAGCGCACCGGAGCCGGCGTAGAGGTCGAGCACACGCGCGCCGTCGACGGCGTCGAGGTGCTCGAGCCGGGAGAACAGGGCCTCCCGGACCCGCTCGCTCGTCGGGCGCGTGCCCTTGGCGGGGACCACGAGCGTCCGGCCCCCGGCCGTGCCCGCCACGATCCGCGTCATGCCGCGCCCCCTGCTCCTCCGGCGGCGGGGCGGCCGCGCTGCTCCCCCTCGAGCGACCGCTCGAACCAGCCCTTCTCGTGCGTCGAGGACGCGACCAGGACGGCCACCGCCGACAGCACGACCTGCGCCGTCACGACGGGGGTCGTCACCGCCGCGACCCCGATCGCGACCCACAGCGGCAGCAGGCACAGCGCGACGAGGTCGGGCCCCTTGGACAGGACGGCCAGCGCTCCCAGCGGGAGCGCACCGGCCTCCGTGATGACCAGGCGCCCGCCCCACTCGGGCGCGGGGCGGTACGCGGCACGCACGGCGGCCGCGGCCCAGACCGGCGCCGACGCGACGGCCAGGACGAGCCAGTCGAGGAGGGGACCCTCGGACCACAGCGCGACCGCACCCAGCGTGACCGCGGACCACCCGAGAGCCACCAGGCCCGGCACGACCATGCGCAGCCGCCGCACGGTGGTGTGCCGCAGCGGCAGGGAACGGTCGAGCACCGGCGCCATCTGCGCCCACCGGGCGCCGTCCGCCGCCGCGCTCGCCGCCGCCGCACCGGCGACGAGCACCGCGACCAGGACTCCCACGGGGCTCGCGAGCTGCGGCACCACGGTCACGAGGACCGGCACGAGCACCGCGACGCCCAGCTGCACCAGGTGCCGCGTCGAGCGCCGCAGGAGCACGAGGTCGGCGGTCACGAGCGCCGTCGCCGGGCCCCGGACCGTCCGCAGCCGGGACGACCACCGCCGGCCGGGCCGCAGCACGGCGCCCGCGAGGGCCCGCCCGAGCTCGCGCGAGTCGAGGGAGACGACGGCGCCGAGGGCCTGCGCCGCCACGGACCCGCTGTCGCGCACGGTGCGGGCCGGCAGCCGCCCGAGTCGCGCGTCGAGCACGGCCGCGAGCGCGGCGACGACGAGCGCGACGGCGACGACCACGGCCCACCCGGGGACCGGCAGGGTCGAGGGCGCCGCACCGGACAGCGCGAGCACCGCGGCCCCGACCGGCGCCGCGACCATGAGGAGGTCCCCGGTCAGCGCCGTCGCCCGGCGCGGCAGGCCGGCGGACTGCACGAGCGCCGCGGCGAGCACGACCGCGGCGGCCCCCAGCGCCGCGACCAGCGCCGCGCGCAGCAGGCCGGCGCCGGTGTGCCCGAGCAGGCCGGCGGACAGGAGCGTGACGAGGACGGCCGCCGCGGGCGCGGCCAGGACCGGCAGCCGGGCGGCAGCCGGGCGCAGCAGTCCGCGCCGCTCCACGGGCAGCGTCAGCCACCACACGGCCTCGGCACCGCCGGCACCCACGGGGCCGAGCCGTCCGGCGAGCGAGAGCAGCGCGCCGGCGGCCCCCACGAGGAGGACCGCGACGACGACCGGCAGGCTCAGCCCCACGGGCGGCGGGACCTCGGGCGGCGGCGGCAGCGCCACGCGCAGCTGCTGCACCGCGCCGAGCCCCACGCCGGCCGACACCGCGACGCTGACCAGCGCGGTGTACAGGTCGCCGAGCAGGGCACCCAGACGTCCCTCGCCCCGGCCGCGCGGCGCCCGGGCGGTGAATCGACGGATCGAGCGTGCCGCGGGGACGGTGCCGACGGGGTACGCCTGCACCGCCGTCACAGCACGACCCGCGCGATCCGGGCGGCCGCCTCACCGGCGGGCACGACCTCGACGGCGCGCTCGTCGACGTGGACAGCCTCGTCGCACACCTCGAGCACGAGGTCCGGGTCGTGGGTGGCGAGCAGGACGGCCCCGCCGGCCGCCGTCTCCGCCCGCAGCCGCTCGGCCAGGCGGGTGCGCATGCGACGGTCGAGGCGCTGCTCCGGCTCGTCGAGGACGAGCAGCGACCGCGGGCGGGCGAACCCCGCGGCGAGCAGCAGGCGCCGGCGCTGCCCCGACGAGAGCGCGACCGGCAGGGCCTGCGCGTGGTCCGCCAGCCCGAACTCCTCCAGCAGGTCGGCCACGTGCTCGCGTGCGTCGAGGACGCCGTGACCCCGGGCCGTGAGGTAGAGGTGCTCGGCGACCGTCAGCGCCGGGAAGTACGCGTCGTCGTCCAGCACGGCCGCGACCTGGCGGCGGAAGTCCGCCTCGCGCTCGTCCACGGGCCGGCCGAGGACCTCCACGGTGCCGGCGAGGGTCGGGAGCAGACCGAGCACGGTCTTGAGAACCGTGGACTTGCCGGACCCGTTCGCGCCGACGAGCGCGACGGCGCGGCCCGGCTCGAGCGTGAAGGAGACCGGGGGGCACACGGGCGCGGCGCCGTAGCCGACCTCGACGTCGTGCGCACGGACCGCGGGTGTCGCCATGGCGGTCAGGGTAGTCACGCGCGGTCCAGGTACTCCTCCCGCTCGCCCGCGAGCGAGCGGGCGATCGCGTCCTGCAGCGCCGGCCACGTGCCGAGCTCGGGGTCCGCGTCGACGAGCGCCCGCGCGTCGGTGCGGGCGCGGTCGATCACGTCGGCGTCGCGCGTGACGCGCAGCAGGCGCAGCGAGCTCCCGCGGCCGTGCTGGGCGGCGCCCAGCACGTCGCCCTCGTGCCGCAGCTCGAGGTCCAGGGCCGCCAGCGCGAAGCCGTCGGTCGTGGCGGCGAGCGTCTCGAGCCGCGCGTGCGCATCCGTGCCGGGCTCCGCGGCGCTGACGAGCAGGCACAGGCCCGGCCGGGTGCCGCGGCCCACGCGCCCCCGCAGCTGGTGCAGCTGGGAGATCCCGAACCGGTCGGCGTCCAGCACGACCATGACGGTGGCCTCCGGCACGTCGACGCCGACCTCGATCACGGTCGTCGAGACGAGCACGGGCGCGGCCCCGGACGCGAACGCCGCGAACGCGCGGTCCTTCTCGTCCGGCGTCATGCGGCCGTGCAGCAGCCCCACCTCGACACCCGCGAGCTCGGGTCGTCCGCGCAGCTCCTCGACCACCTCCGTGACGGCGCGCAGCGGACGGCGCGGTGCGGTGCCCCCCACCGTGTCCTGTGCCGCGGCGAGCAGGTCGGTGCCCTCGTCGTCCGGGGCGGGAGCGCCCCCGGCCGGGGCGTCGTCCGCGTCGATGCGGGCGCACACCACGTAGGCCCGCCCGCCGCGGTCGACCTCCTCGCGCACCCGCTGCCAGGTGCGGTCGGTCCACCGCGGGTTGTCCGCCGGGACGGCGTGCGTCGTGATGCCCTGGCGCCCCGCGGGCACCTGGTCGAGCACCGACGTCTCGAGGTCGCCGAACACGGTCATGGCGACGGTGCGCGGGATGGGTGTCGCGGTCATGACCAGCGTGTGCGGTGTGCGTGCCGCCTTGGCGCGCAACGCGTCGCGCTGCTCGACGCCGAACCGGTGCTGCTCGTCGACGACCACGAGCCCCAGGTCGGCGAGCTGCACGTGCTCGGACAGCAGCGCGTGGGTGCCCACGACGATCCCCGCGCGGCCGCTCGCGGCGTCGAGCAGGGCCTCACGCCGGGCCGCCGCCGGCAGGGAGCCGGTCAGCAGCGCGACGCGGGTGGCGTCCTCGGCACCGCCCAGGAAGCCCCCGTCGGCGAGGTCGCCGAGCAGGTTGCGCAGGGTCCGCGCGTGCTGCGCGGCGAGCACCTCCGTCGGTGCCAGCAGTGCCGCCTGCCCGCCGGCGTCGACGACCTGGAGCATGGCGCGCAGCGCCACCACCGTCTTGCCCGAGCCCACCTCGCCCTGCAGCAGGCGCTGCATGGGCCGCGGGGCCGCGAGCTCGGCGGCGATCTCCTCGCCGACGGTGCGCTGCCCTGCCGTGAGCTCGAACGGCAGCCGCGCGTCGAACGCGTCGAGCAGGCCGCCGCTCCGCCGGGGTCGCGCGACCGCCTCCTCGCGTGCGGTGCGGGCGCGACGCCGGGCGAGCTCGGCCTGCAGCACGAGCGCCTCCTCGTAGCGGAGCCGGTCCCGGCCGCGGCGCCAGTCCTGCTCGTCGGCCGGCAGGTGCACCAGCCGCAGCGCCTCGAGCAGCGTCGGCAGGCCGTGCGCGGCGCGCAGGTCCGCCGGCACCGGGTCGGGCACGTCCTCCTCGCGCAGCGGGTCGAGCACCGTGCGCACGGCCTGCGCGACCTTCCACGACTCGAAGCCCGCGAACGCCGGGTAGACGGGGATCGGGCGGCTCGCGTCGAGCAGCGCCTCCTCCTCGTCGTGCGCGTCGTCCTCGGCGCCGAAGAGGCGGCACTCGGGGTGCATGAGCTGCAGGGTCCCCCGGTACAGCGAGACGACCCCCGTGAACAGCCCGCGCCGCCCGGTGCGCAGCTGGCTCTCGCGCCACTCGAGCTTGCGCTTGTGCGTCGCGAAGAACGTGAGCTCGAGCCGGCTGGTCCCGTCCGTGATCGTCGACTGGAGCAGGCCCTTGCCCTGCGACGTCGTGCGCAGGGACGTCCGCAGGACCTCCGCCACCACCGTCACGTGCTCGCCGACCGCGAGGCGGGAGACGTCGGTGAGGGTCCCCGGCTCGGCGTACCGGCGCGGGTAGTGCCGCAGCAGGTCCTCGGCCGTCTCGAGCCCGAGCTTGCCGAGCGCCTTGCCCGTGCGCGGGTTCGTCGCGCGCGCGAGCGGCACCGCCAGCGGGTCCGTCGTCAGCATCCGCGCCCCACCTCTCGTCCCCTCACCTCTCGTCCTGTCCCGGCCGGTCCGTCGCTCAGTCCACCCCGACCCACCAGCCGGGGTCCCCGGCCGGGCCGACGACGACCACCTCGAGCTCGGGCCGCGCCGCCCGCACCGCCTCCGTCACGGCCTCCACGACCGGGGCCGGGACGTCGCCGCCGTGCACCAGGGTCACCGCCTGCGGCTCGTCCCCGGCCGCCGCGAGCTGGTCGACCGCTGCGCGCACGAGCGCCGCCGACGACCCGGCGTCGTCGCCCGAGGCGGGCAGGAGCCGGTGTCGCAGCCGGTGCGTGGCGGCCCGCGCGGCGGCCTCGCCCGCCCCGGGGGCGGCGGCGAGCACGGCGAGGCACGCGACGACGGCGACGCCGTCCGGTGCCCCGTCGAGCACCGCCACCGGGGGCTGAGCTGCCGTGGCCGTACCGCCCCGTCGCGCGAGCGCACGCTCGTCCAGCCCCGCCCCGGCCGCGTCGAGCACCAGCACCGGACCGCTTCCCGCGTCCGTCACCGCGCGCCGCACCTGCGCGCCGGGAACCGCCGCGCCCGGCGCGACGACGAGCGTCACCGCCCCGGCCGTCGCGTACCAGCCCGCCAGCCCGGGCGACGGCGTCAGCACCACGATCCCCGGTCCCCCGTCGGGCCCGAGGTCCACCGCCCGGACCACGACCTGCTCACGCACCCCGGGCGCCACGAGCGCGAGCGCCGCCGCGGGGTCGTCCGTGTGGACGTGCGCGTGCAGACGCCCCCCGACCTCCGCGACCGCGACGGCGTCGCCCACGCCGCGCAGGGCGTCCGCGAGCCCCGCGGCACCGACGGCGGGCGCGGTGGCCGCGGTCCCGCCGTCCACCGGGCTCGACGGGACCTGCAGCAGGACCTCGAACGCCCCGCTCCCGCCGTGCCCGTGCGCGTCGTCGGGGAGGGCCGACGGGCCGGTCTCGGGCAGCCACGAGAGGTCGAGGTCGTCGGGCTGCGCGGCGCACCCGGTGCGCAGCGCGTGCGTGAGCGCGTCGAGCAGGACGAGCAGCGCGCACGCCCCGGCGTCCACGACGCGGGCGGCGCGCAGGACGTCGTGGCAGGCGCTGACCCGGCCCAGGTCGGCCCGTGCGGCCGCGGTGGCCGCCGCGAGCGCGTCGGCCGGCGTCGCACCCGCCGTCGTCGCGGTGCCCGCGTGGTCGGCGACGTCCCGCGCGACGGTCAGGACGGTGCCCTCCTGCGGGTCCGGGACGGCGGAGCGCGCGGCGGTCGCCGCCCGGGCGAGCGCCGCGGGCAGGTCCGCGGCCGCCCCGACCGCCGCGGCGAGCCCGCCGAGCCACTGGCTGACGATCACCCCCGAGCTGCCCCGGGCCGACTCGGCCGCGCCGGCGGCGAACGCGCGCGCCACCCGTGCGGCGTCGGCATCGGCGGGCAGCCCGGCGACGGCCTCGCCCCCGCCGGCCAGCGTGCGGTGGACGTTCGAGCCGGTGTCGGCGTCGGGGACCGGGAACACGTTCACGGCGTCGACCCGCGCGCGGGTGGCGGCGGACGCCGCCTGCGCACCGGCCGCCCACGCACGCAGGACCGCGACGTCGCCCAGCCCCTGGGCACCACCGTCCGCCGGACGGTCGCCGCCGTCGCGCGCGCCGTCCGCCCCCAGCACCCTCATCCGCACCCTTCCGTCGACCGGCGCCCGCGTGACGCCCGCCCCGATCGTGCCGCCCAGGGACCGCACCGGCCCGACGCATCCACGGTGCCGAGCACCGGAGCACTGTGCCTCACACCGCCCACATTTGGGCGCCACCCCAACTGTGGGCTAGCCTTGTCCGGTTGCCCGGACCCCGTCCGGCATCCCCACCGACTTCCCGACGCACCGTCGTGCGGTCGAGGCCGGTCATCCCAGGCGGATGACGGGCCCGGCCGAGGCCGTGTGCGCGGGTCGTGCACGAACCGGGCCGCGCGCCGGTCCGGGACAGACCAGAACCAGGAGAAGATCGTGGCTGCCAACTGCGACGTCTGCGCCAAGGGCCCGAGCTTCGGGCACAGCATCTCGCACTCGCACGTGCGCACGAAGCGCCGCTGGAACCCGAACATCCAGCGGGTCCGCGTCGTCGTGGCGGGTACCCCGAAGCGCCTCAACGTGTGCACCTCGTGCCTCAAGGCCGGCAAGGTCCAGCGCGCCGTCTGAGGTCGTGCACGGACGCCCCACGGGGCGTCCGCCCGCAGGAACCGTGACGAGGGCCCGTGAGCAACCGCTCACGGGCCCTCGTGCTGCGCCCGGAACACCCCGTACGCCTGTGCCGCCCCTCGGCCGTGTGGCACGCTGACCCCATGGTCGAGCCGATCGACGAGGTCCTCATCCGCCCCGCCACGCCCGACGACGCCGCCGCCATCGCCGACGTGCACGTGCGCTCCTGGCAGGAGGCCTACGCCGGGATCGTGCCCGACGACTACCTCAGCTCCCTCGACAGCGAGCAGCGCGCCCACCGCTGGCGCGAGCTGCTCGAGGCGGGCCCCGAGGACCGCGTCCGCACCCTCGTGGCCCAGTCGGGCGACCGGCTGCTCGGGTTCGCGTCCTACGGCCCGTCCCGCGACGAGGACGCGCGCCGCGGCGAGCGCGAGATCTACTCGATCTACCTCGACCCCGGCACGTGGGGCAGCGGTGTCGCGCGCGAGCTCATCCGCACCCTCGTCGCGGAGGTCGGCGAGCAGACGCCCCTGACCCTGTGGGTGCTCGCGAAGAACGAGCGCGCGCGGCACTTCTACCGGCGCCACGGCTTCCAGCCGGACGGCGTCGAGCGTCTCGACGACGTCGGCGGCGCCCAGCTCCTCGAGATCCGCTACCGCCGCGGCTGACCGCGCCGGCCGCCGACCGGGCCGGCCGGCCCGGGGCGGGCTCACGCCCCGAAGTGGTCCCACCCGGGCGAGCCGGTGCGCGGCGGTCGGCCGTCCACCAGGACGAGCTCCTCCGACCGCTCGCGGACCACGCCGAGCGGCCGGAAGCCGTCCGGCAGCGCCGCCCCCGGCGGGAACGTCGCGAGCAGGCCGTGGTCCTCCCCGCCGGCGAGCAGCCAGTCCTCCACGGGCACGTTCAGCGCGGCGGCGACCGGTCGCAGCCGGGCCGCGTCGTCCGCCAGCACGTCGGCGAGCGCCCCCAGGTCGAGCGTCACACCGCTGGCGCGCGCGAGGCGGCGCCCGTCGCGCAGCAGCCCGTCGGAGAGGTCGAGCATCGCGGTCGCGCCCGCGCGCGCCGCCGCGGGTCCGGCCGCCACGGGCGGCTCGGGCGCGAGGTACGCCGCGACGACCTCCGCGTCGACGTCCGCGCGGCCCGCCTTGAGCAGCGCCCACCCCGCCCCCGACCACCCGCAGCGCCCCGCGAGCGCGACGACGTCGCCCGGCCGGGCCCCCGTGCGCCGGACGGCCGGCCGGCCCTCGAGGTCGCCGTGGGCGGTCACGGACACGACCAGCACCGGCCCCGAGGACAGGTCGCCACCGACGACGCCGACGTCGAGCGGCCGGCACGCCGCACCCAGGCCCCGCGCCAGGCCCTCGACCCAGCTCACCGGGGTGTCCCCGGGGACGACCAGCCCCACGACGAGGGCGGTGGGTCGCGCCCCCATCGCGGCGACGTCGGCGAGGTTCTGCATGGCCGCGCGTCGGCCGACGTCGTCGCCGCTGGACCAGGCGCGCCGGAAGTGCACGTCCTCGACGAGCACGTCGCACGTGACGACGACGCGCCCGTCGGGGGCGGTCACGACGGCCGCGTCGTCCCCCGGCGGCACGAGGGTGCGCGACCCGACGGGCAGGTGCGGGAAGATCCGGTCGAGCAGGTCCTGCTCGGCGAGGTCACGGACGCGGGGACTCTCGGCGGGCACCCGCACACGCTAGACGCTCCGCCGGCGCGGTCGCACCGGCGCCCGGGAGCCCGCGCGCCGCCGGGTACCGTGGGGACGTGTCACCCCGCCGCGCCCTGCCCCTCGCCGCCGCGGCGCTCCTGGCCCTGACGGCCTGCGCCCCGGTCGTCGCGGTCGACGCCGCCCCGCACGCGACCGACCCCGTCTGCGCGTCCGTGGTGCTCGCGCTGCCCCAGCAGCTGTCGGACGCCCTGCCGCGCCTGAAGACGGACGCGCAGGCGACGACGGCCTGGGGCCGTCCCGACGCCGCCGTCGTGCTGCGCTGCGGGGTCGAGCCGCTCGGACCGACCACGGAGCGCTGCCAGTCGGTGAGCACGCCGAACGGCCCGACGATCGACTGGGTCGTCGTGGAGGAGTCCGGCGACTGGCGCTTCACGACGTACGGGCGGGTGCCCGCCGTCGAGGTGCTCGTCCCGGAGGCGGTGACGGCGTTCAGCACGACGTCGTTCGTCGACCTGCTCGGACCGGCGGTCGCGCTCACCGAGCAGGAGCGCACCTGCCTCTGACCGCTGCGGCCCTCCGCCCGCCCGCGGACGACGCCGGGCCCCTCTGTCAGCGCAGACCGGTGGGGCGCGCGAGCGCGAGCCCGACGAGCTCGTCGACCAGCTCGGGGTAGCTCATGCCCGTCGCCTCCCACATGCGCGGGTACATGGAGTACGGCGTGAAGCCGGGCATGGTGTTGATCTCGTTGACGACGACCTCGTCGTCGGGCGTGACGAACACGTCGACGCGTGCGAGGCCCTCGCACCCGACGGCGTCGAAAGCCCGAACGGCGACCTCACGGACGCGGTCCGTCACGTCCTCGGGCAGGTCGGCGGGGCAGGACAGCGTCACGCCGGCCTCGTCGAGGTACTTCGCCTCGAAGTCGTAGAACGTGTGCCGGTCGTCGGTGACGACGACCTCACCGGGCAGCGAGGCGCGCGCCGGGGCCCCGTCCCGCCCCCCGAGGACGCCGCACTCCACCTCGCGTCCCACGAGCGCCGTCTCGACGACGACCTTGGGGTCGTGCCGCCGGGCCTCGGCGACGGCCTCCTCGAGCTGGTCCCGCCGGTCGACGCGCGTGATGCCGAGGCTCGACCCGGCGCGGGCCGGCTTGACGAACAGCGGCAGGCCCAGGTCCGCGACGAGCGCGTCGAGCGTCGCCGCGTCGGGGCCGGCGCCGGCGGGCAGCACCCGGAACGGCCCGACGCGCAGCCCGGACCCGGCGAGGACGAGCTTCATCATGTGCTTGTCCATGCCCACCGCCGACGCGAGCACCCCGGAGCCGACGTACCGCACGTCGGCGAGCTCGAGGAGACCCTGGAGCGTGCCGTCCTCGCCGAACGGCCCGTGCAGCAGCGGGAACACGACGTCGACCACCCCGAGCGTGCGCGCGAGCCGCCCGCTCTCGACGACCTGCACGTCCCGCTCGACGGTGCCCTGCGGCAGCAGGACCCGGGTCGCGGTGTCCTCGACACGGGGCAGGCGGCCGTCCTCGATGACCCAGCGCGCGGGGTCGTCGTCCGCGAGCACCCACTGCCCGTCCGGTGTGATGCCGACGGCGACGACGTCGTAGCGGTCGCGGTCCAGCGCCCGCAGGACGCCGCCCGCGGTCGCGCAGGAGATGGCGTGCTCTCCGGAGCGGCCGCCGAAGAGGACCATCACCCGCGGTCGGGCCCCCCCGTCGGGGTGGCCGCTGGCCGGGGCGTCGGTGCTGGGTGCGGTCGTGGCGTCCATCGCCGCCCGACCCTACCGGGCGCCGGCGCAGGCGGCGGCGCGGGCGGCCGCGCCGCGCGGGCTACCCTGCCCGGGTGGACCGTCCGCACAGCCCGTCGCACCCCGCCCGCCTCTCCCCCGGCACGCTGGCCGTCAGCGCCGGGCGTCCGGACCGCACCCCGGGTGCGCCCGTGAACGAGCCGGTGGTGCTCTCCTCCACGTTCGTCTCGCAGGGCGTCCCGGTCGCCGGCGAGCACCTGTACGGCCGGTCGAGCACGCCCACCTGGGAGCCGTTCGAGCAGGCGCTCGCGACGCTCGAGCGGGCCGGTCACGCCGAGGCCGGGCTCCCGACCGACGGGCCGCCGGCCGTCGTGCTCGCGTCGGGCATGGCCGCGATCGCCGCCGTCCTCGCGCTCGTGCCCGTCGGCGGACGCGTCGTGGTGCCCCGGCACGCCTACCAGGTGACCCTCGTGCTGCTGCGCGAGCTCGCGGACCGCGGCTCGCTCACGGTCGAGCTCGTGGACGTGGCGGACACCGACGCGGTCGTCGCGGCCGTCCGCGGCGGGCAGGACGTGCCTGCGGCGGACCTGCTGTGGCTGGAGTCGCCGACGAACCCGATGCTCGAGGTCGCGGACGTCGCCGCGCTCGTCGCGGCCGCCCACGAGGTGGGCACGCGCGTCGCCGTCGACAACACGTTCGCGACACCGCTGGTGCAGCGTCCGCTGGCGCTCGGCGCCGACCTGGTCGTGCACTCGGTGACGAAGTACCTCGCCGGGCACTCGGACGTCGTCCTGGGCGCCGTGGTGACGGACGACCCCGACCTGCACGCGCGGCTCGTCGCGCACCGCACGAACCACGGCGCGATCGCCGGCCCGTTCGAGGTCTGGCTCGCGCTGCGCGGCCTGCGGACGCTGGCGCTGCGGGTCGAGCGGGCGCAGCAGAACGCCGCCGAGCTGGCGCGCCGCCTGTCGGCGCACCCCGCGGTCGTCGAGGTGCGCCACCCGAGCCTGCCGGACGACCCCGGCCACGCCCGCGCGAGCGCGCAGATGGACGGCTACGGCTCGGTGCTGGGGGTGCGGCCCGTGGGCGGCACCGCCGGTGCGGACGCGCTCGTCGCGGCCGTGCGCCTGTGGGTGCCCGCCACGAGCCTCGGCGGCGTCGAGTCGATGCTGGAACGGCGCCGCCGCTTCGCCACCGAGTCGCTCACGGTGCCCGAGGACCTCGTGCGGATGAGCGTCGGCATCGAGGACGTCGACGACCTGTGGGCCGACCTGGAGGTCGGGCTCGACGCGGCACGGACCGCTGCGGACGCCGACGCGGTGTGACGTGACGCGCGGGCCGCGCCCGACGGCCCGCGCGCGTCAGACGCCCTCGGCCTTGTGCGGGCGGGCGAGCAGCAGGCCGGCGAGCCGGTCGACCGGCAGCCCCTCGTGCAGCACCTGCACCACGGCCGCCGTGATCGGCATGTCGACGCCCAGCGAGGTCGCGAGCTCGAGCACCGAGCGGCACGACTTCACACCCTCCGCGGTCCCCCCCGTGGCGACGAGGGCCTCGTCGAGGCTCATGCCGCGGCCGATGTGCACCCCCAGGCTGTGGTTGCGCGAGTCCGGTGACGCGCACGTGGCCATGAGGTCGCCCATGCCCGCGAGCCCCGGGAACGTCTCCGCGTCGGCGCCCAGCGCCAGACCGAGCCGTGTGATCTCCACCAGGCCGCGGGTGATGACCGTCGCCATCGTGTTGTAGCCCATGCCGCGCCCCTGCGAGATGCCCACCGCGAGGGCGATGACGTTCTTCACGGCGCCGCAGAGCTCGACGCCCACGACGTCGGGGTTCGTGTAGGGCCGGAAGTACGAGGACGCGCACGCCCGCGCGACGAGGCGGGCCGTCGCGTCGCTCGTGGACGCCACGACGGTCGCGGTGGGCTGGCGCATCGCGATCTCCCGCGCGAGGTTCGGCCCGGACAGCACCGCGACGCGCTCGGCGGGCAGGCGCAGGCTCTCGGCGACGACCTCGCTCATGCGCCGGTCGGACCCGAGCTCCACGCCCTTCATGAGCGACACGACGACCGTCTCCGGCCCGATCGCGTCCGCGAGCGGCTCGAGCACGGCGCGGGCCTGCTGCGAGGGCACCGCCACGGCGAGCACGTCGGCTCCCCGCACCGCCTCGCGCGGGTCCGCGGTCGCCGTCACGCCCGCCGGGAGCTCGATGCCCGGCAGGTAGCGGCTGTTGCGGCGCTCCTCCGCGATCTCCCGCACGGTGCCCGCGTCGCGGCCCCACACCGTGACCGCGCAGCCCGCGTCGGCCATGACGGCGGCGAACGTGGTGCCCCAGCTGCCCGCGCCCAGCACGGCGGCGCGCAGGCCCTCCCCCGTGGCCGTCACGCCTGCCCCGCGCCGGGCTCGGTGCGCCGCCGCCGCATGTCGAAGGCCTCGGCCGGCGCCTGCTCGCCGCGGACCTGCTCGAGCTGGCCCGTGATGGCTGCCATCACACGCGCCGTCGCCTCGCGCAACGTGGCGGAGTCCTGCGGGCGGTCGTAGAGGTCGTCGAGCTCCACGGGCGGGCCGGCGACCACGGTGACCTTCTTGCGCGGGACGGGCCGCAGGACCTTGCCGTAGCGCGGCAGGAGGTCCTGCGGGCCCCACTGCGCGATCGGCACGACGGGTGCGCGCGTGGTGAGCGCGAGCCGGGCGACACCGGTGCGCGCGACCATGGGCCACAGGTCGGGGTCCCGCGTGAGGGTGCCCTCCGGGAACACCGCGACGCACTCGCCCTGCGCGATCGCGTCGACGGCCGAGCGCAGCGAGTCACCGGCCGCGGCGGTCTCGCGGTGGACCGGGATCTGCCCCGTGGCGCGCAGCGCCGGGCCGACCACCGGCACGGAGAAGAGCGACGCCTTGGCCAGGATGCGCGGCACGTGGCCGTGGTCCCACAGGAAGTGCGCGAGCGTCAGCGGGTCGACCTCGGTCATGTGGTTCGACGCCGCGATGAACCCCCGGTCCGTCGGCATGTGCTCGGCGCCGTGCCAGTCCGGCCGTGTCGTGGCGAACAGGAAGGGCCGCACGATCCGCGCGACGTTGCGGTAGGCACGGTTGGAACGCAGCGGCGACGGCACGCAGGGGATCCTAGGCCGTGCGCGCCCGGTCGCGCGCAGGCGGTCAGGGCCGCACGCGTCCGGCAGGAACCGCCGGGACGTCCCGGTCGGCGACGAGCCCGGCCCGGCGCAGCACCTCGGACCGGTGCACGGCCAGGAACGCCGCGAACGCCGCGACGGCGGCCACCGTGCTGAACACCATCCGCGAGCGCCAGTGCCAGGTCTCGAACTCATGGGCGACCTGGACCAGGTGCTCGGGGCTGTGCACCGCGAGGCCCTCTACGAACAGCACCTCGTTGCGCGGCCAGAAGTAGAGGACCGACACCACCCCCTCCGCGACGACCGCCGCGACGCTGAGGACCACCCACCAGCGCGCGTCCCGCTGCCGCCAGCACAGCACGAGGGCCGCCGCGCCGAGGACCCACGACGCCAGGCCGAGCGGCGGGAAGAAGTCGGACGGCCCGCTCGTGGCGAGGAACTCCATCGTCAGCGCGAGGGACGCGGGCGGGTCGCTGAAGATGTTCGGGTAGACCATGAAGGTCTCGAGGACGATCGCGCCGAGCAGGACGAGCATCACCCACAGGTAGCCGAGCGACGCGACGAGCGCGGCGGTCCGCCACGCGGACGGGGCAGGGGTCCGAGGAGTCGTCTGAGTCATGCGGACGACGCTAGGCAGGCGGGCCGCCCCTGCCTGCCGTCGGGGGGCGAGAGCCGGGTCGCCCGAGGGCGGGGCCGGGTGTCGCCACCCGTCGACGGCGCGGACGCCCCGGTACGACGCCGCCGCGGCCGGCCCCCTCGTACGGTGGCCGGACGGCGTCGCGACGGGAGGGCGGACATGAGCGCGGACGGGAGCACGCCCGGGGGCGCCGCCACGGCGGACGGCGTGCCCGAGCATGTCCGCACGGCCTGGCGGCGGCACGGGATCGCGCCCGGGGCGGCCCGGTTCCTGGGGTCGGGCCTCGACAACGTCGCGGTCGTGGTGGACGGGCTCGTGGTCCGCGTCGCGGCGCAGGAGGACCCCGGCCGGCGCGCGCGGGCGGTCGCACGCGAGGCTTGGCTGCTGCGCGCGCTCGGCGGCGTCCTCCCGCTGCCCGTGCCGGTCCCCGCCGTCGTCGCCCCGCAGGACGGGCTCCTCGCGTACCCGCTGCTGCCCGGCCGGCCCGCGCTCGAGCTGCTCGGAGCGGTCGACGCCGCCGCGGTCGGTGCGGCGCTGGGGGCGTTCCTCTCCGTCCTGCACCGCCGGCCCGTCGCCCGGTTCGCCCCCCGCCTCGGGACCGACCGCACCCCGGCCGCCGACGCCCTGCAGGAGGCGCGCGCGCTCCACCCACGGCTCGTGGGGAACCTGCCCGCCGAGCACCGCGGACCGGTCGCCGCGTTCCTCGCCGAGGCACCGCCCGCCGCCCCGGTGCACGTCGTGGCGCACGCCGACCTGGGGGCGGAGCACGTGCTCGTCGACCCCGGCACGGGGCGCGTGACGGGCGTGGTCGACTGGACCGACGCGACCGTGACGGACCCCGCGCGCGACCTGGGGCTCCTCCTGCGCGACCTCGGGCCGGCGGCGCTCGAGGCCGCGCTCCTGCACTACGGCGGAGGCGACCACCGGGCGCTCCGGGAGCGGGCGTGCTTCTACGCCCGCTGCGGCGCGCTTGAGGACCTGGCCTACGGGCTGGCGACCGGGCGGCAGTCCTACGCGGACAAGTCGCTCGCGGCACTCCCCTGGCTGTTCCCCGCCCACGGCACCCGCGGCGGCGTCAGACGAGCCCCGAGCGATGGGCGATGATCGCCAGCTCCGTGCGGTCGCGCGCGCCGAGCTTGGCGAGGATGCGGCTGACGTACGTGCGCGCGGTGGCCGGGCTGAGGAACAGCGCGGCCGCGATCTCATCGTTGGTGTCGCCGTGCCCGACCCGCTCGAGCACGGCCAGCTCACGGTCGGTGAGCGTCGCGAGGCGCGGGTGCGGGTGCGGCCGCGGTGGCGTCGCCGCGACGAGCTGCAGGACGCGGCGGGCGACGTCGGGAGACAGAACGCTCTCGCCCGCGGCAGCGGCGTGCACCGCGGCACGCAGGTCGGGCCCGGACGCGTCCTTCAGGAGGTAGCCGGCCGCCCCCGCCCGGATCGCCTCCGCCACGTCGGCCTCGTCGTGGAACGTGCTGAGGACGACCACCCGGGTGTCCGCGAGGCGGGCATCGGCACGGATCCGCCTGATGCCCTCGAGACCGTCCGCACGGGGCATCCGCAGGTCCATGAGGACGACGTCCGGACGGCACCGGGCCGCCACCTCGGCCCCACGGACCCCGTCGGAGGCCTCCCCGACGACCGCGATCGCGGGATCGTGCGCGAGCAGCGCGCGCAGCCCTGCCCGGACGAGGTCCTGGTCGTCCACCAGCACGACGCTCGTCACGGGCCGGCTCCCGTCGGGATCGACGCCCGGACCTGCCAGCCGGTGGTCGCCGGCCCCGCCGTCACCCAGCCGCCGAGCGCCGCGGCGCGCTCCTGCATGCCGAGGATCCCGTGCCCGCCCGTCGCCGGGCCGACGGTCCGGACGTCGTCGCTGGTCGCGCCGCCGCCGTCGTCGGCCACCAGCACCTCCAGCGCACCCGCTCCCGCCCGCACCACGACGTCGAGCCGCGCGGCGCGCGAGTGCCGGACCACGTTCGTGACCGCCTCCTGCACGATCCGGTGGGCGGCGGCCGCGACCGGTCCCGGCAGGTCCGCCGGCAGGTCGACGTCCGCGTGCACCTCGATGCCGGCGTCGACGGCCGGCCGGGTCGCCGTGGTGACGTCCACGACGGCGGCCGGAGGTCGTGGGGACGCCACGGTCCGGCGCAGGGCCGCGACGACGCGCCGCAGCTCCGCGAACGTCTCGGTGGTGGTCGCCCGGACGACCGCCAGGGCGCGCGCCGCGGCGTCGTCGTCGTGACCCACCGCCTCCTCCGCGACCTGGGCGTGGATCGAGACGACGGCTAGGGCGTGGCCGACCGTGTCATGGAGGTCCCGCGCGGTCGCGAGCCGCTCCGCGTCGCTCGCCGCCTCCATCCGCCGGCGCAGGCGGTCGGCCGTCAGCCGGGCGACCTGCCGGGCACTGCGCTGGACCTCGCGGCGCGCGCGCAGCGCGTCCCCGAGGGCGACGGCCGCGGCGAGGAGGAGGGCGTGCCCCACGAGCTCGAACCCGAGCACGTACGCGGCGTCCTGCCCCGTGGCGACGCGGTAGGCGCTCGACCCCGCCAGGACGACGACGGACGCGACCACGGCCGTCGTGAGCCGCCGGCGCTCCGCCGCGGAGAACACCGCCGGCGCAACCGGGACCGCGACCCCGACGGCCGGGTAGCCGAGGGCGTAGTACGCGAAGAGGCTGACCACGGTCAGCACGACGACGGCGACCGGGTACCGGCGCCGCGCGAGCATCAGCGCGCCGACCCCCGCCGCCCACGCGTAGGCGAGGCCGTCGGGTCGCGAGCCGGCGACGCCGGCGCTGATGAGGAGCGCCAGCGTCGCCGCCAGCCCCGCGCCGAGCAGGGCGTCGACCGCCCAGGGGGCGACGCCGGTCGCCGCTCCGTCGGACCGCGCCACCACCGCCATGCCCCCACCCGTGCCGAACGAGCTCCCGGTAGGCACAGGGTACGGACGGGCGGCGTCGCCGTGGAGTCGCCCGGGAGCGACGACCGCAGCGACGCCGCGCGACCTGCGCAGCCGCCGGTGAGGGCGGCCGCCGCGATCAGACCCGGTCGCTCCGCTCCCGGCTGAACTGCGCACCGAGGGACTCGAGCTTCTCGGTGAAGCGCTCGTACCCGCGGTCGATGAGGCTGATGCCGCGGACCGAGGACTGCCCCTTCGCCGTGAGCGCGGCGATGAGGTGGCTGAACCCGCCGCGCAGGTCCGGCACCTCGATGTCCGCCGCCGCCAGCGGCGTCGGACCGGAGATCACGGCCGAGTGGTAGAAGTTCCGCTGGCCGAAGCGGCAGGGCCGCCCGCCCAGGCACTCCTTGTAGACCTGGATGGTCGCGCCCATCCCCAGCAGCGCGTCCACGAACCCGAACCGGTTCTCGTACACCGTCTCGTGCACGATCGACAGCCCGCGCGCCTGCGTGAGGGCCACGACGAGCGGCTGCTGCCAGTCCGTCATGAAGCCCGGGTGCACGTCCGTCTCGAGCTGGATCGAGTTGAGGTCGCCGCCCGGGTGGAAGAACCGGATGCCCTCGTCGTCGATCGTGAACTCGCCGCCCACCTTGCGGAAGGTGTTGAGGAACGTCGTCATCTCCGGCTGCGTGGCGCCGCGCACGTACACGTCCCCGCCGGTCGCGAGCGCGGCCGAGGCCCAGGACGCCGCCTCGATGCGGTCGGCCAGCGCGGTGTGCTGGAAGCCGACGAGCCGGTCGACGCCCTCGATCCGGATGACCCGGTCCGTGGCGACCGAGATGATCGCGCCCATCTTCTGCAGGACGTTGATGAGGTCCATGATCTCGGGCTCGATCGCCGCGTTGGACAGCTCGGTCACGCCCTCGGCGCGCACGGCCGTCAGCAGCAGCTGCTCGGTGGCGCCGACGCTCGGGTACGGCAGCGCGATCTTCGTGCCCTGCAGGCGGCGCGGGGCGCGGATGTGGATGCCGTTGTGCGTCTTGTCCACCACGGCACCGAACTGGCGCAGGATGTCGAGGTGGTAGTTGATCGGCCGGTCGCCGATCCGGCAGCCGCCGAGGTCGGGGATGAACGCCTCCCCGAGCCGGTGCAGCAGCGGACCGCAGAACAGGATCGGGATGCGGCTCGAGCCCGCGTGGGCGTCGATGTCGGCGACGTGCGCCTGCTCGACGTCGGTCGGGTCGAGGCGGAGCACGCCGCCCTCGGGGTCCGCGTCCACCCGGACGCCGTGCAGCTCCAGCAGGCCCGTGACGACGGCCACGTCGCGGATCTGCGGCACGTTGCGCAGCTCGCTCGGGGTCTCGCCCAGGAGCGCGGCCACCATCGCCTTGGAGACGAAGTTCTTGGCGCCGCGGACGGTGATCTCCCCGCGCAGGGGGTTGCCGCCGTCGACGTACAGCAGGTCGGTCATGGTCCCATGCTCCCCTACGGGCGGTGCGGGCCGCGCCACCGCGGTCCCGGCGTGCACGGTCCTCGCGAAACTCTCACATCCCGGCGGGCCCCGGGAGCGACCCCGGACCCGCGCCACCGTGCACCAGGCCACGGTAGCGGCGGGTCCGGGGTTCCCGGCGTCACGCGCCGGGGTGAGCGCTCAGGCGCGTCGCGTCGTGCCGAGCTCGACGCCGACCACCGGGCGCGCCGGGCGCACCTCGACGGGCGGCAGGTGCTTCGCCGGCAGCGTGGCAGGCCGCCACGACTCCCGCCGCGCCTCGAACTCCGTGATCTCATCGGCGTGCTGCAGCGTCAGGCCGATGTCGTCCAGGCCCTCCATCAGGCGCCAGCGCGTGTAGTCGTCCACCTGGAACGGCACGACGACGTCGTCGCACGTGACCGTGCGGGCCTCGAGGTCGACCGTCACCTCGGTGCCGGGACGCGTCTCGAGGACCTTCCACAGCAGCTCGACGTCCTCCTGCGCGACCTGCGCGGCGAGCAGACCCTGCTTGCCGGAGTTCCCGCGGAAGATGTCCGCGAAGCGGGAGGAGACCACGACCTTGAAGCCGTAGTCCTTGAGCGCCCACACCGCGTGCTCGCGGGACGAGCCGGTGCCGAAGTCGGGGCCGGCGACGAGGACCGAGCCGCTGCGGTACGCGTCCTGGTTGAGGACGAAGGACGGGTCGCCCCGCCACGCCGCGAACAGCGCGTCCTCGAAGCCCGTGCGCGTGACCCGCTTGAGGTAGACGGCCGGGATGATCTGGTCGGTGTCGACGTTGCTGCGCCGCAGCGGGACGCCGACGCCGGTGTGCTGGGTGAACTTCTCCATGGCGGTGGTCCTGTCCGGTGTCGAGGGCGTCAGGCGGTCTGCAGCGCGTCGGTGCGCACCAGCGGGCTGCCGTCGGGCACGGGCACGTCCGGGCCGAGGTCGGCGACGGACGAGAGCGTGCCGCGGATCGCGGTCGCGGCGGCGACGATCGGCGAGACCAGGTGCGTGCGGCCGCCCTTGCCCTGCCGGCCCTCGAAGTTGCGGTTGGACGTGGACGCCGAGCGCTCCCCCGGGGCGAGCTGGTCGGGGTTCATCCCCAGGCACATGGAGCAGCCGGCGTTGCGCCACTCGGCGCCGAAGTCCAGGAAGATCTTGTCCAGGCCCTCCGCCTCGGCCTGCAGGCGCACGCGCGCCGAGGACGGCACGACGAGCACGCGCACGTCGTCGGCCTTCCTGCGGCCCTCGACGAGCTTGGCGACGGCGCGCAGGTCCTCGATGCGCCCGTTGGTGCACGAGCCGATGAAGACCGTGTCGACCTTGATCGAGCGCAGCGGCTGGCCGGGGGTCAGGCCCATGTACTCGATGGCACGCTCGGCGGCGACGCGCTCGTTCGCGTCGGCGATCTCCTCCGGCACCGGGACGGAGCCCGACAGCGGCAGGCCCTGGCCCGGGTTCGTGCCCCACGTGACGAACGGCTCGAGGTCGGCGGCCTCCAGGACCACCTCGGCGTCGAAGACCGCGTCGTCGTCGGTGCGCAGCGTGCGCCAGTACTCGACGGCGGCGTCCCAGTCGGCGCCCTCGGGCGCGTGCGGACGACCCTTGAGGTACTCGAACGTCGTCTCGTCGGGCGCGATCATGCCGGCGCGCGCACCTGCCTCGATCGACATGTTGCAGATGGTCATCCGGCCCTCCATCGACAGGGACCGGATCGCCTCGCCGCGGTACTCGAGCACGTAGCCCTGCCCGCCGCCCGTGCCGATCTTCGCGATGATCGCGAGGATGATGTCCTTGGCCGTCGCACCCGGCGGCAGCTGACCGTCGACGGTGATCGCCATGGTCTTGAAGGGCGCCAGCGGGAGGGTCTGCGTGGCGAGCACGTGCTCGACCTCGCTCGTCCCGATGCCGAACGCCAGCGCGCCGAAGGCGCCGTGGGTCGACGTGTGCGAGTCGCCGCAGACGACCGTCAGGCCGGGCTGCGTGAGGCCGAGCTGCGGGCCCACCTGGTGGACGATGCCCTGGTCGGCGTCGCCGAGGGAGTGGATGCGCACGCCGAACTCCGCGGCGTTGCGGCGCAGCGTCTCGATCTGCGTGCGGCTCGTCGTGTCGGCGATCGGCCGGTCGATGTCGAGCGTCGGCGTGTTGTGGTCCTCGGTCGCGATCGTGAGGTCCGGGCGGCGCACGGGGCGGCCGGCGAGCCGCAGGCCCTCGAAGGCCTGCGGGCTGGTCACCTCGTGGACCAGGTGGAGGTCGATGTACAGCAGGTCGGGGGCACCGTTCGTGCCGCGGCGCACGACGTGCGCGTCCCAGACCTTCTCCGCCAGCGTGCCGGCCATGTCCTCAGTTCCTCTCCTCCGGGCGGGGGCTCCCGGTCGTCGCCCGCGACCGGGTCTCGGGCGGGCGTCCTGCGTGCCGTCTTGCATCTCAGTCAGCGAGACGGCAATATCGAACCATGGACAACTCTAGCGGAGTCGGCGTCCTGGACAAGGCCGCGTCGGTGCTGAGCGCACTGGAGGCCGGTCCGGCCACGCTCGCGCAGCTCGTCGCCGCCACCCATCTTGCTCGTCCGACCGCCCACCGCCTCGCCGTCGCGCTCGAGCACCACCGCCTCGTCGCCCGCGACCTCCAGGGCCGCTTCATCCTCGGCCCGCGCCTGTCCGAGCTCTCGACGGCCGCCGGCGAGGACCGCCTGCTCGCCGCGGCCGGTCCCGTGCTGGCGCTGCTGCGCGACCACACGGGCGAGAGCGCGCAGCTCTACCGCCGCCAGGGCGACCAGCGCATCTGCGTCGCCGCGGCGGAGCGTCCGATCGGCCTGCGCGACTCGATCCCCGTCGGCGCGACGCTCACCATGCAGGCCGGCTCCGCCGCCCAGGTCCTGCTCGCGTGGGAGGAGCCCGACCGGCTGCACCGCGGCCTGCAGGGGGCGAAGTTCACCGCGACGATCCTGTCCGGCGTGCGCCGCCGCGGCTGGGCGCAGTCGGTGTCCGAGCGCGAGGTCGGCGTCGCCTCCGTCTCCGCGCCGGTGCGCGGCCCCTCGGGGCGCGTCGTCGCGGCCGTCTCGGTCTCCGGGCCGCTGGAGCGGCTGTCACGCCAGCCGGGCCGGCTGCACGCGGCAGCCGTCGTCTCGGCCGCCAACCGGCTCACCGAGGTCCTGCGCCGCAGCGCCGACTGAGCCGGCGCCGACCCCGCAGGCGACGCCCCGCCGTCCCCGACGGCCGGGGCGTCGCGGCGCGTCCGCGGGTCGTCGCGGTGCGCGCGGCGCTGTCGCGGTGCGTGCGCCGGGTGCCGCCGTGCGACGCAGGTGCTGGGCCGGCGGCGGGAACGCGCGGTCGGCTCGGTCCGGGCGACGCCGACCGGGCGAGCCCGTCGACGTCACCAGGCGACCATCTGCGGAAACGGCAGAGGCCCGGCCACCAGATGGTGACCGGGCCTCAGACGTACCCCCGACCGGATTCGAACCGGCGCTACCGCCGTGAGAGGGCGGCGTGCTAGGCCGCTACACAACGGGGGCCTCGCTCACGACCCGGAGGCCGTGTGCCTGTTGGACACTCTACCGGAGAACCTGCCCGAGTCGAAAACTCGGCCGGGCGTCCGGCCCGACGCGTACGCCGGATGTCGAGCCGCTCACGGATGACTCCGTGGGCTGCGCTGGGGTACCAGGACTCGAACCTAGACTAACTGAACCAGAATCAGTCGTGCTGCCAATTACACCATACCCCAAGGGCTGTGACCTGCACCGATGCATCCCCGAGCCCGACGTGGTGTCGGGGCCGGACCGCCCGTCGGGGTCGTCCACAGCTCCGTGGCGCCGCGCCCGTGGGCGCCGCACCGGCCGTGAACATTACCCGAGCGACAGGGGCTCGGTCCAACCGGCTGCCCCGGACGAGCGGGGCTCGCACCCGTTCGTGACCGACCTCACGCCCGCGGGATGTCCCGGACCTCCGTGACGTCGTACCAGAGGAGGTCGCGCTCCTCCAGGCGCTCGAGGGCGGCCTCCTCCCCCGCCGCGGCACCGGCGACGTCCTGGGCCGCCTCGGGCTCGTCGACGTGGACGCTGACCACCTGGTCCAGGCCGACGCCGCAGACGACCTCGACGGCGGACGGGACCGCCGGGTCGGCGGCCGCGGTGACGCACGCGTCGGGGAGGTCGGCCGCCACGACGACACGCAGCCGGGGCGCCTGCGTGCGAGCCGCCACGAGGGCCAGGCTGTCGTCGGCCGCGCTCGCCTGGGCGGCGTACTCCCACCCCTCCTCGTCCTCGTCCGCCCAGGCCGCGCGCAGCGCCGCGGTGACGGCGTGGGCGGGCCGCGGTGCGAGGAGCACCGGTGTGGAGTCCTGGAGCTCGTCGAGGGTCACGGGAAGGTAGACGCGCACGTGCTCAGTCTGCCGTCCCGCGGCCGTCACGCGACGGGCACGCGCAACTCCGCCAGGACGCGCGCCGCCACGCGCTCGGCCAGCGCGGCCACGCTGCGCCGCGCCGGCGACCCCGGGGCGATCTCCCGCAGCGCCCTCCCCTCGAGCAGCGCGGCGTCGACGGCCGCCCGGTCGTCGGGGACGAGGACGGCGTCGCGGACCCCCGCGTACCGCGCCAGGGCCGCGGTCACGGCGTCCGCGGGACGCACCCCGGCCACGGTCGGCCGCAACCGGTTCACCACGACCATCCGGTCCGGTGCCAGCCCCGCGTCCGTGAGCTCGCCCAGCGCGCGCACGAGGCGCTGGACGCCCACCGGGTCGGCCGCCCCCACGACCACCACGAGGTCGGCCTGCTCGAGCGCGGTGATCGTCGCGGCGTTGCGGGCGGGTGCGTGCGTGTCGTAGCTCAGCACCTCGTCCTGCTCGAGGCAGAACCCCGTGTCGACCACCGTCACGTCGGCGACCCCCCGGCCGACCCGCAGCACCTCCTCCGTCGACGACGCCGGGATCTCCGGCCACCGGTCGGCACGGGACAGCCCCGTGAGCAGACGCAGGCGCGGGAGCACGACCGGCGCGAGCCGCGCCAGCGTCGGCAGGTCCAGGGTGCCCTGACCCGCGGCACGCGCCGCCGCGGCGAGACCCGGCGACTCGTCGAGCACGCCCAGCACCTGGGCGACCACGCCGCCGTACGTGTCCGCGTCGACGAGGAGCACGTCGTGGTCCAGCACCGCGAGCTCCGCGGCCAGGTTGACCGCGAGGAAGGTCCGGCCGGGGGCGCCGGTCGGGCCCCACACCGCGACGGTCGCACCGCGACGCAGGACGGGCTCGCGCCCGGCCTCCGGGGCGGGGCGGGCCGGGGCCGCACCGGCGAGCACGCCGAGCGCCTCGCGCACCACCGCGTCGGCGTCGGCCGGCACCTCCACGACGACGTCGGCCCCGTGCGCGGTCAGCCGCTCGGCGAGCCAGGGCCGGGTCGGGTCGCCGAGGGCGACCACGCGCACGCCGCAGCGGTGCAGCTCCGCGACGGCCTCACGGTCGAGGCGGTCCAGGTCGGCGGACACCACGGCGACGCCGCCCAGGCCGGCCTCCGCCGCGGCCAGGAGCTCGGTGAGGTCCGCGCACCGGCGTGTGACGGACAGCCGTCCGCCCGAGCCCTCCACGGCCTGCACGATGGCCGACTCGGCGGCGCCCTGCACCGCGCACAGCACCCCGACGCCCACGTCAGCCCCCGCTGCCCGGCACCGGGACGAGGTCGACCACGCCGTCGCCGGCCAGCGCGCCGAGCACGCCGGGCAGCTCGTCCACCGGGACGAGCACGTGCACCGTCCGACCACCACCGGGTCCGAACCCGCCGTCCGGTGCGCTGACCTCCGCGACCGTCAGGGCCGAGGCCAGCTGACGGGGCTCCGGCGTCGCCGCGCCCTGGTCCTGCGCCGCTGCCGGCGCGTCCGCCTCCGCCGGCGTCCACCAGACGTCCACGGCCGCGCCCGCGACCAGGTCACGCGAGGGCGGACCCTCGAGCGGGACGGCCACCGGGCGGACGTCGAGCGCGTCGGCGGACCCGACGGCCCCGGCCGGGACGAGCTCGCCGGCCCCGACGGTCCGCAGCACCACCCGGTCCTGCGGGAGGTCGCCGTCGGCGCGCAGGTAGTCGTCGCCGGCGACGCCGAGGCGGACGTCGGCGACCACGAGGTCGGAGGCCCGCAGCGTGTCGCCCGGGGCGAGCACGTCGCGCGCCACCCAGACCGGGACGGTCCGCTGCGCGGCGCCGACCGCCCAGCTGCCCAGCGCCACCGACGCCGCGACGAGCACGACGCCGACGAGGAGCCGGGGGTCGCGCCAGCCCGGACGGCGCAGGCGCGCCGCCACGGGCGCGGGCAGGTCCAGCACGGGGGTCTCCATCGGGGTCCTCCACGTCGTCGGGGGGAGCGCGCAGGGCGCGGGCGGGGGGTGTCGAACGCGGCGTCAGACGCGGGCGGCCGGCCGCTGCGCAGGGCGAGTGTGGCCGACCGCGGGAGGCCCGTGCGGGTGCGCGGCGGCCGCCTGTGGACGACGCGGCGGACGGACCGCTGCGTGCCACACTGCCGACATGGCCCCGCGCTTCCTGACGCTCGCCGACGTGTCCGAGATCCTCAACATCTCGGCCCCGCAGGCGTACGCGCTCGTGCGGTCCGGCGACCTCCCGGCCATCCAGATCGGCGGCCGGCTGCAGTGGCGCGTCGAGGCGAGCGAGCTCGAGAAGTACATCGAGCGGATGTACGCCGAGACCAGAGCCCGCAACTCGCACCAGGCGGCCACGGGGGACGCCTCGCGCTGAGGCCCGCGGCCTGCCCGCCCCGGTGCCGGCGTCCCGGTCATGCGGACACCACCGCGCACACGGCCGAGAACGGCACCGTCGTGGCGCGTGCGGCACCGTGCTGCGGGGTCAGGTCCACGTGGTCGGCGCCCACGCGCTCGACGCGCCCGCTGACGACACCCCCACGGGTGCGCACCCGCACCGTGGCACGGTCGCGGGCGAGGGCGCGCAGGGCGTGACCGAGGCCGAGCGCCCGCTCCACGGGACCGGCCGGCGGCGCGACGGCCGCCGGCACGGCCGCGAGCGCGTCGACGGCGGACAGCGGGACGAGCGCCCGGCGCCGCTCGGACAGGGCCACCAGCACCCAGTCGGTGCCGACCTCGAGCAGCTCGCCCTCCACCGGCTCGCCCGCGTCGGCCAGCGTGAGGCGCACCGTCGTGCCGGCGGCGGCCCGCACGCGGTCGACGAGCCGCACGCCGGCACGCTCCGCCCGGACGAGGTCGGCGACGTCCCACCGGCCCTGGGCGGCGGCGCCGGCCGCGAGCTGCCCCTCGAGGTCGGCGAACAGCCGCTCCCACCGCATGGGACGGGACCGTAGCGAGCCGCGCACGGAGGAGCACCGCCGCACCACGGATCGGACATCTGTGGACAGACCTGGCGCCGCCGTGCCTGTCTACGGCACCCTTCCTGCATCAAACGACATCAAACTGCACGATCGTGAGGACCGGACGTGACCCTTCCCCGCACCACCTCGGCACCGGCGCGCACCGTCGGCGCGGCGGTCCTGCTCCTGGTCGGCAGCGCCCTGGCCGCGGTCGCCGCGCTCGTCCTCGCGCTGCACGCGTCCCAGGTCCTCGCACCGTCCGGTCCGTGGCGGCCGGACGCCGTGGTGGGTGCGGCGGTCCTGGTCGTCGGGGCCCTGGCCGCGGCCTGGGTGGCGGTCTCCGCGGCGCTCGCCGCGACCTGCCTCGTCGCCCGCGCCGGCGGCCGGGCCTGGGTCCGCGGCGAGGACGCGGTGCGACGCTGGGCGCCCGCACTCGTGCGCCGCGGGCTGACGCTGGCCGTGGCCGCCGCCGTCGGGGCCGGCGCGGCCACGGGCGCCCACGCCGCCCCCCTCCCGCCGCCTCCGGCCGAGGTGCTCGACCTCGGCTGGGCGCCCACCGCCGGGACGCCGGCGCCGACGGCCCCCGCGCTCGACGTCGCCGCGCCCGCCCCCGCCTCCTCGCCCGCGCCGCCCGAGCCCTCCCCGGAAGCGGTGACGGACACGGTGGTCCCCGCGCCGGCCGACGCCGACACGCCGTCCCCGGAGGCAGTCGCTCCCCGGCCGGCCGGCACGACGTCAGGAGCGACGGACCCGCCGTCGCCCCCCGACCCCGGCACGGTCGTCCCCGCGCCGGCGGACCCCGTGCCCACCACGGACGTGCCGACGTCGCCACCCCCGGCCTCCGCTGCGACCGACCTCGCGCACGCACCGGCGCCCGGGACCGTCGTCGTCCAGGACGGGGACACGCTCTGGGCGATCGCCGCACGGCACCTGGGTCCGGACGCGCCCGACGCGGCCGTCGCCGCGGCCTGGCCGGCCTGGTACGCGGCCAACGCCGCAGCCGTGGGGCCCGACCCCGACCACATCCGCCCCGGTCAGGTGCTCGTCGTGCCTGCCGACCTCGACGGGAGCACCCGATGACCATGACCACGCTGCTGGAGGACTCGGCCGACGCGACCGTGCTGGAGGCGGCGCTGCGCGCGCTGGCCCCGCCGGCGCGGCCACGCGGTTCCGCCACCGCTGCCCCGGACGCTCGTGCGCTCCACGGCAGCAGCGCGGCGGGCCACGGACGCCCGGAACGGCGGCCCGCCCCGCGGCTGCGCCTCGTCCCCGCGCTGCCGGCCCCCGCCCGTCCCCGCGCCGAGCGGCCGCTGTCCCCGCCGACGGCCGTCGGGGAGCGCCTGCGGCTGGTGGCGAGCGACCGTGCGCTGCTCGTGGAGACGGCCGACGACGGGCCGGGGCCCGCACCCGCCGTGGACGCGGCACGGTTCGCCCACGGCGTCGGCCTGGCCTGCGTCGAGGTGGTCCTCGGGCGGCGGCCCGCCGGCCAGCTGGCGCGGTGGCTCACGCCCGGCGTCCTGCTCGCGGTCCAGGAGCGCGCGACCCTGACGCGGGCGGCAGCCCGTCCCACCTCGGCACGCCGGCCGCAGGTGCGCCGGGTGCGTGTGTGCACGATCGACGACCGGACGGCCGAGGCGTGCCTCGTCGTCGACGACGGCGCCCGGGTGCGCGCGGTCGCGCTCCGGCTCGAGGCGCACCGGGGCACGTGGCGGGCGACCACGCTCGAGATCGGCTGATGCCGGCCCGCCTCCGCTGTCGCTGTCGCTGTCGTGCGCGGCTACGACACCGGTGACGGTGCCACCCGTCCGGGTCCGGCGTTCCCCGCCGGTCCGTCCGGTACGCCCGTGCTGCTGCTCGGCCGGACGGATGATCGTGCTCGTCGGCTCCGACCTCACCGGGCGCCGCGCGGCGGCCCGGCCGATGCTGGGCAGCGCACCGCCGACCGGCGGTCGCGTCCAGGGAGGCCGCGGGGGCACGTCGCGGCTCCTCGTCGGGAGCGCTCCCACGCCGGCCACGAACCGGCGACGACCGCCACGAGGAACCCCGCCATGCTCCGCTCCGCCGCACTGCGGTCCGACATCGCCCGCCTCACCGCCGAGTCCGCGGCGGCACGCGCCGACGTGCACGCCGTCACCCGGCTCGTACGCGCCCTCGAGGACGTCGGGGACGTGCGCGCAGCCCTGGGTGCAGCCGTCGCCGTCGTGCGCGAGCAGCTCGGGTGGGCGTACGCCTCGGCCTGGAGCGTCGACGCGGTCGCGGGCGTGCTCCGGTTCGTCGCCGAGTCCGGCGACGCCGGCGAGGACTTCCGGCGGATCACGCGGGAGGCGACCTTCGCCGAGGGCGTCGGCCTCGCCGGGCGGGCGTGGCGCAGCCGGGCGCTGGTCGCGGTGCCCGACCTGGGCGAGCTGCAGGACTGCGTCCGGGCGCCCGCCGCCCGGCGCGTCGGGATCCGGGCCGGCGTGTGCGTGCCGCTGCTCGTCGAGGGCGACGTCATCGGCACGATGGACTTCTTCACCTCGGAGGTCCTCGACCTCTCCCCCGAACGGCGCGCGGCCCTCGAGGCGGTCGGGACGGTGACGTCGCAGGCGCTCGAGCGGCTGGTCGTGGCCGCTCGCCAGTCGGAGGCGGCACGCGAGACCGCGGCGAGCACCGCCGTCCTGCACGCCGTCACCTCGGGGACGAGCGTGCAGGACGCGCTGACCCGGGCGCTCGACACGATCCGCACCGGCTTCGGGTGGGCGTACGCCTCGTACTGGGCCGTCGACGAGGCGCACCAGGTGCTCCGCTTCGTGCAGGAGTCCGGCGACGCCGGCGAGGAGTTCCGCGCCGTGACGCACCGGTCGACCTTCGCCGAGGGCGTCGGACTGGCCGGACGCGCGTGGCGCGCCCGGGAGCTCGTGTTCGTCCCGGACCTCGCCGAGGTCACGGACTGCGTCCGCGCCCCCGCCGCCCGCGCCGCCGGCGTGCAGTCGGGGGTGTGCCTGCCCATCGTCGTCGACGGACGCGTCGTCGGGACCATGGACTTCTTCGTCCTCGAGCGGCTCGAGCTCACCGCCGGACGGCGACGCGCGCTGCAGGACACCGCCTACCTCGTCGCGCAGGCGCTCGCGCGCTTCACCGCCGCCGACCGCCTCCGGACCGCCCGGCACGAGCTCCTCACGTCCATCGAGGAGGTCGAGCGGAACGTCCTGTCGGCGACGTCGGTCGCGGCGGAGGGGCAGGACCTCGTCGTCACGGCCGACCGCGACGTCGCGGGCCTCGGGCGGTCCAGTGAGGAGATCGGCCAGGTGGTGCAGACCATCGGGACCATCGCCGCGCAGACCCACCTGCTCGCGCTCAACGCGACGATCGAGGCCGCCCGGGCGGGCGCGGCGGGACGGGGCTTCGCGGTCGTCGCGCACGAGGTGAAGGAGCTCGCCAACGAGACGGCGCGCGCCACGACGGAGGTCGGCGAGAAGGTCGCGGAGGTGCAGCGGCAGGCGGCGACGGCCGTGTCCGCGCTCGCCCACATCCGCGAGGTCGTCGAGCGGATCAACGGCACCCAGGACGTGATCAGCTCCGTGCTGACCGAGCAGCTCGCCGTGACGCGGTCGATCGTCGCCTGACGGCACCGACGGCGCCGCCCACCGGCGCGACGCTCCCCCGGCCCCGGCGGCGACCCGGCCCGGTGCCCGCCCGCGGACGACCGCGGGCGGGCACCCGGACGCTCAGCGCTTGCGCTGCTTGGCGGCCTTGCGCCGGTCGGCGCGGTTCGCGCCGTCACCGCTCGACGCCGCCGCGCCGCCGCCCTCGCGGCGGGTGACGACGCCGTTGTCGCCGTCGGTGGACGGCGCGGTGTACTGCAGCGGGGTCCGCTGCGCGGGCCCGTCGATGCCCTTGGCGACGAGCTTGCCGGCGGGCTGCGCGGCGGGGCGGGACGCCGTCGCGGCGGCACCCGCGCTCCCGGCCGCGGCAGCCGCCGACTCCACGCTGACCACGGGCGACGCGCTGTCCGCACCCTCGGCGCCCTCGGCGGGCGCGACCTGCACCTCGAGGTTGAACAGGTACGCGACCGACTCCTCCTTGATGGCGTCCGTCATCGCGTTGAACAGCTGGAAGCCCTCGCGCTGGTACTCGACCAGCGGGTCGCGCTGGGCCATCGCCCGCAGCCCGATGCCCTCCTTGAGGTAGTCCATCTCGTAGAGGTGCTCGCGCCACTTGCGGTCGAGGACCGACAGCACGACGCGCCGCTCGAGCTGGCGCATGTTCTCGGCACCGAGCTGGTCCTCACGCTCGGCGTAGGCGTGCTCGGCGTCCGAGAGCACCTCACGGGTGAGCAGCTCGGTCGACAGCCGCGTCGCGCCGCCCGCCTGCTCCACGACCTCCTCCGGGGTGATGGAGACCGGGTACACCGCCTTGAGCGCCGTCCACAGCGCGTCCAGGTCCCACTCCTCCGGGCGCCCCTCGGCCGTCGCCGAGGCGACGTAGTCCGTGAGCACGTCCGTGCGGAAGTGCACGAGCTGCTCCTGCAGGTCCTCGCCCTCGAGCACGCGGCGGCGCTGCTCGTAGATGACCTCACGCTGGCGCGAGAGCACGTCGTCGTACTTCAGGACGTTCTTGCGGATCTCGAAGTTGCGCGCCTCGACCTGCGCCTGCGCCGACTGGATGCCGCGCGTGACGATCTTCGACTCCAGCGGCATGTCGTCCGGGAAGCCGGCGCGGGTCATCATCGACTCCGCCAGGCCCGAGTTGAACAGCCGCATGAGGTCGTCCTGCATCGACAGGTAGAACCGGGACTCGCCCGGGTCGCCCTGACGGCCGGACCGGCCGCGCAGCTGGTTGTCGATGCGGCGCGACTCGTGCCGCTCGGTGCCGAGGACGTACAGGCCCCCGAGCTCGACGACCTCGTCGTGCTCGGCCGCCACCGCCGCCTTCGCCTTCGCGAGCGCGTCCGGCCAGGCGGCCTCGTACTCCTCCGCGTTCTCGGCCGGGTCCAGGCCGCGCTCGGCCAGCTCGGCGACCGCCATGAACTCGGCGTTGCCGCCCAGCATGATGTCCGTGCCACGACCGGCCATGTTCGTCGCGACGGTCACGGCGCCCTTGCGCCCGGCCTGCGCCACGATCGCCGCCTCGCGCGCGTGCTGCTTGGCGTTGAGCACCTCGTGCGGGACGCCCTGCTTCTTCAGCTTCGAGGACAGCAGCTCCGACTTCTCGACGCTGGTCGTGCCGACGAGCACGGGCTGGCCCTTCGCGTGCCGCTCGACGATGTCGGCGACGACGGCGTCGAACTTGCCCTCCTCGGCCTTGTAGACCAGGTCCTTCTGGTCGATGCGGACCATCGGCCGGTTCGTTGGGATCGGCACGACGCCGAGCTTGTACGTGCCCTGGAACTCGGCGGCCTCGGTCTCGGCCGTACCGGTCATGCCCGCGAGCTTGGTGTAGAGGCGGAAGTAGTTCTGCAGCGTGATCGTGGCGAGCGTCTGGTTCTCCGCCTTGATCGCCACGCCCTCCTTGGCCTCGATGGCCTGGTGCATGCCCTCGTTGTACCGGCGGCCGGGCAGGATGCGGCCCGTGTGCTCGTCGACGATGAGCACCTCGCCGTTCATCACGACGTAGTCCTTGTCGCGCTTGAACAGCTCCTTCGCCTTGATGGCGTTGTTGAGGAAGCCGATCAGCGGGGTGTTGAGCGACTCGTACAGGTTGTCGATGCCGAGGTAGTCCTCGACCCGCTCGATGCCCGGCTCCAGCACGCCGACGGTGCGCTTCTTCTCGTCGACCTCGTAGTCGCGCTCGCGCTCGAGCCGGCGCACGACCTTGGCGAACTCGCCGTACCAGCGGTTGGCGTCGCCGGACGCGGGCCCGGAGATGATCAGCGGCGTGCGCGCCTCGTCGATGAGGATCGAGTCGACCTCGTCGACGATCGCGAAGTGGTGGCCGCGCTGGACGAGGTCGTCGACGCTCCACGCCATGTTGTCGCGCAGGTAGTCGAAGCCGAACTCGTTGTTCGTGCCGTAGGTGATGTCGGCGGCGTACTGCTCGCGGCGCTGCGCCGGCGTCATGTTCGCGAGGATCGTGCCGGTCGTCAGGCCGAGGAACCGGTAGACACGGCCCATCAGGTCGGCCTGGTACCCGGCGAGGTAGTCGTTCACGGTGACGACGTGCACGCCCTTGCCCGACAGCGCGTTGAGGTAGGCGGGCGCGGTGGCGACGAGCGTCTTGCCCTCACCGGTGCGCATCTCCGCGATGTTCCCCAGGTGCAGGGCCGCGCCGCCCATCAGCTGGACGTCGAAGTGCCGCAGGCCGAGCGTGCGCCGCGACGCCTCGCGCACCGCCGCGAACGCCTCGGCCAGCAGGTCGTCGACCGTCTCGCCGTCGGCGAGCCGGGCCCGGAAGCGGTCGGTCTCCTCGCGCAGCTCGGCGTCCGACAGCGAGGTGAAGCTGTCCTCCAGGGCGTTGACCTGCGCGGCGATGCCGGAGAGCTTCTTGAGGACCCGTCCCTCGCCGAGCCGGAGGACCTTCTCGAGGATCGCCGTCACGCATCTCTCCCGACGTGCTGCGCCCCGTCCGCGCGCGGCGCCGGGGCGGTCCGTGTCCCGGCCGCTCGGCCGGGCCCGACCATCGTAGGCGAGCGACGCGACGCTGTGGGGCGCCGGTCACCGGCCCGCGTGCGACGGCAGGGCGGGCTCCCCGGGATCCGGGCGCCGTGCGAGCGCGCCCGCGAGCGCCGCGGCGAGGTCCCCCGCCGCGCCCTGGGCGAGCACGTCGCCGAGGTCCAGCCAGGCCGCGAGCGTGCGCAGCTCGGCCGCCAGCTCGTGGGCGACCGTGCCCGCGTCGAGGTCTCCCCGGGCGCCGGGCGGCGCGAGGTGCGCCGCGGCGACGCGCAGCACGCCCGTGGCCCGGTCGGCCTTGAGGTCGACCAGCGCGGCGAGCCGGTCCCCCAGCAGCAACGGCAGGACGTAGTAGCCCCACACCCGCTGCTGCGCGGGCACGTAGATCTCGATGCGGTAGCGCAGGCCGAACAGGGCCTCGGTGCGCGCCCGCTCCCACACCAGGGGGTCGAACGGGCTGAGCAGCGCCCGCCCCGTGGCGCGCCGGGGGACGGTCGCGTCGCGGTGCCGGTACGCCCGCGCCGTCCACCCCTCGACCTCGACCGGCACGAGGACGCCGTCCTCGACCAGCTCGTCCACGGCCGTCTGGGTGCTGTCGACCCGCGTCCGCCAGTGGTCCGCGAGGGTGCGCACGGTGGCGACGCCGTGGGCGCGGGCCGCGATCGCCGCGAGCCGCCGGCGCGCGGTCGCCTCGTCCGGCGCGGGGCGCTGCAGCACGGCCGCGGGCAGCACGCGGTCGGCGCGGTCGTAGCGCCGCTCGAACTGCGCGTTGCGCCCCGCCGAGGTCAGCTCCCCGACGTCGAACAGGTACTCCAGCGCGCGCTTCGCGACCGTCCAGTTCCACCCCCAGTGGTCCGTGGGGCGCGCGTGCCGGGCCCCCATCAGTGCGTGCGCCTCGCGCGCCGTGACGGGACCGTGCGCGTCGACGAGCGCGCGCACCTCCGCCACCTCGGGGGCGCGGTCGATCGGCACGCCGTGGATGTGCACCCCGCGGCGCTGCGCCTGCGCGCGCAGGCGCTCGTGCTTGAACCCCAGGTCGCGGAACGTCGCGGGCGGCACGAACGACGCCTCGTGCGCCCACGTCTCGACGAGGCGGCGCGGCGCCCTGCCGGCGGCGCGGTCGAGCGCCGTGACGTCCCAGGGACCGACCCGCGAGTAGACGGGGACGAGGTGGGCGCGCGCCAGCACGTTCACCGAGTCGATCTGCAGCAGCCCGAGCCGGTCGACGACCGTGGTCAGCCCCCGGCCGTCCGCCGGTGCGGCACGCTCGGCCCGCGGCCGGTCGAGGCCCGACGCGCGCAGCGCGGCCCGCCGCACCTGCGCGACGGTGAGGCGCTCGCCGACGGGCGGACGGGCGGCCCGGCGCACGGCCGCACCCGGGGGCTCGTGGGTCATGGCCGCATCCTGCCGCGCCCGTCCGACACCGGCCGCGCGGCACGGGGCGGCGGCCGCACCGCGTGCGACCACCGCCCCGTGCGTCGTGCCACGCCTCCCGCGGCGCCCGGGCTCAGCCCGCGGCAGCCTCCGTGCCCGACCCCGCCGTCCGGACGGCCGAGTCGAGCTTGATGACGCCGTAGCTCCAGCCGCGACGCCGGTAGGCGACCGCCGGCTGGGCCGTCTCCGCGTCGATGAAGAGGAAGAAGTCGTGCCCGACCATCTCCATCTCGTAGAGCGCGTCGTCGACGGTCATGGGTGCGGCGTGGTGGACCTTCTCCCGGATGACGACCGGGGAGTCCCCGAGCGTCGTCTCCGTCACGCCGTCCTCACCGGCCGTCGGCGCCGGCTCCGCGGCCGGTACCGGCACGTCGCCGACCGTGTCGCCCGCCTCCTCGGCGGGGAGCACCTCCGCGGGGCCCGCAGGAGCGTGGTTGCGGTGCGCCTTGCGCCGGTCCCGTGCTCGCCGCAGCCGCTCCTGCAACCGTCCGAGCGCGAGGTCGAGGGCGGCGTACGCGTCGTCGGCACAGGCCTCGGCGCGGATCACCGGGCCCTTGTCGACGACGGTGATCTCGACCCTCTCGCTGCTGTCCGACTGCCGGGGATTGGGCTCGTGCGACACGATGACGTCGACGCGCTGGGCGCGGGGGGCCAGCTGCTCGACCTTGGCGAGCTTGTTCTCGAGGTGTGCGCGATACCGCGGGGACACCTCGGTGCGCCGGCCGGCGACCACGATCTCCATGGGGGCCTCCTGGGGAGGTCAGGGGCGGGGTTCGACCCCGCCCGGGCGGGACGTGCGATCGGGGGCCCCGAACGGGACCCGGGGCGGCATCACCTCCTCGCCACCCGCCCGCCCGACCTGCGAGGACGAGGGTGCGGGGCGTCGTTCCCAGGCACCCACGCTATCGCCGGGTGTGCCCCTCCCGCATGTCGCCGGCCCCCCTTCGGGTGACCCGCGCGCGCCGCGCGGCGGGCGGGCCGTCCACCGGGACCTTCGTCACGCCGGGTCGTGCGCGGCCGTGCCACCCCCGGCCGCCGGCGGCGAGCGGTCCGAGGGCGCCGGCGTCGCCGCGAGGACGCAGCAGCACGGCACCCGGGCGCCGGCGGCACGCAGCGCGCGGACGCACGCGGCGAGCGTCGCGCCGGTCGTCAGCACGTCGTCGACCAGGACGACGTCGCGACCGCGGACCGCCGCGGCCCGGCGCAGCCGGACGCGGCCGTCCAGCGCGCGCACGCGGGCACGTGCGCCCAGCCCCGCGAGGTCGGCACCGCCGCGCCGCACCAGGACGCGGGCGGGCACCGCCGGGCGCCCGGAGGCCGTGAGGCCCGCCGCGAGGCCCCGCGCGAGCGCGTCCACGGGCGCACGACCCCGCCGGCGGTGGGCGGCGGCGGCCGAGGGCACCGGCACCACCAGGACGGGCGCGTCGGATGGGGCCGGTGCGGCGCCCACCGCCGGACCCGGCACGGCGCGCGGTCCGGCGGGCCCCCCTGACGGAGGGAGCGCCGGGACCACGTGCGGGGCGCCACACGCCAGGGCCGTGGCGAACGGGCGGTCGAGGTCGGCACGGCCGCCGTCCTTCCAGGCCCCGACGGCGGTCCGCACGGGACCCGCGTACGGCGCGAGCGCCCACACCGGCACCAGCACCCGGTCGACGAGGTCCAGCCGCGGCGCCGCCCGCTCGCAGCGGACGGGCGGCGCGGTGAGCAGGTCGGCGCAGGGCGCGCACCACGGCACGTCCTCGAGGCCGCACCCCGCGCACGACACCGGGACGACGAGCCCGAGCAGGTCGGCCAGCGCCGCGCGCGCGACCCGGAGCGCCGCCGCACCGGCCGGCGCACCGACGGGCGTCGCGGCGCGACTCGGCGGTGCGGGCGGGAGCTGCGGGATCACGTCGTCAGCATCGCGGCGGGCGGGTGCCGAGCGGGTCCCGTGCGCCCGGCACAGGGGACGCGCCCCGGACGAGGGCGGGCTGGGGGCGGCTCGCGGCCCGCCCGTCAGCCGGGGAACGCGGCGCCGGTGACCCCGGTGACGCCGGAGACGGCCACCCAGGTGCGGCCGTCGTACCGGAGCAGCTCGCCGTCCGACGTCACCACGTGCAGCGCCCGCTCGCCCCGGCCGGCCGCGAGCGCGACCGCGTCGGGGACCGCCGGCAGCGGCGTGCTGCGCCCGGAGAGCGGCACCAGGTACGGCACGGTGCCCGCCTCGTCCTCGGTGAGCACCGCCAGCCGGTCGTCGTCCGCCCACACGACGGACGTCGTGGGCACGACCTGCGCGCCGACCCGCACCGGGGGACCGAGCAGCCGTGGCGTGCCCGAGTCGTCCCGGACGACCCCCGCGACGTCGAGCGTCACGCCGTCCGCACCGGTCGACACCACGGCGACGCGGGTGCCCTCGGGCGAGACCCGCAGCGCCTCGACGGTCCGCCCGGTCAGCCAGTCCCCCGTGACGTCGAGGACCGGCCCGCCCGGCCGCGTCACGACGAGCGGCGCCGCCGTGGCCGACCGCGCGGTCCAGACCCAGCCGTGGCGGTCGACCGACGGCACCGCGAGCGCGGCGCCCGACGCGAGCACCTCGACCGGCTCCCCCGCCTGCGGCACGGTGACGAGCGTCCCGGGGTCGGACAGCGCGACGCGCGGCCCCGTCACGCCCCGCGCGAGCCCCTGCGGCGCCGCACCGGCCACCGGGGCGAGGTCGGCCACCGGCACTGTCTGGCCGTCGCTGAACGCGAGCACGCGTCCGGCGGACAGCACCTCGAGCCCGCCGGGTGCCGGCGTCGGCAGCGCGGCGGCCCCGCTGTCGAGCAGCACGGTGCCGGCGCGCACGCGCACCGACGACACGCCCCACGGCGCGAGGGAGCGCTCGAGCTGGGCCAGGAGGAGACCGCGGTCGGCCTCCTGCACGAGCTGCGCCGGCTGCAGCGACACCTCCGCCACGCCGTCCTCGACGACCACGGCCTCCGGCTTGAGCTCGACGCCCGCGGGCACGGCGGTGCGGACGGCGTCGCGCAGCCACGGCGAGGGGCCGACGAGCAGCGCCTTGACGATCGCGGTCTCGAGGTTGCGCCGCGGGAACCAGCGGACCTCGGGCACGAGCGCCTCCGCGTCGAGCGTGAGGAACCAGAGGGTCGCCTGGCGGTACTGCTGGTCCAGGTTCGCGGGCGTCAGGACCAGGCCGTCCGGGGCGTGGGCGATGCGCCAGTCCCCGTCCGCGTCCTCGACGAGCTCGAAGCGCAGCGACTCGCGCGTGTCGGCGGAGGTCTCCGTGAACCGGCCGCCCCCGTCGACCTTGCCCTGCACGGCCAGCTCGACGCTCACCTGCGCGTCGCCGGTCACCTCGAACCGGCGGCTGCCGGCCACGACCGCGCCCGCCGTCGGGTCCCACTCCTCGCGCGCGTCGCCGACGAGGTACTCGCGGGCGACCCCGAAGTCGCCGGTCACCTCCGCGGCGCCCGCGAGCAGGAAGCCCTCGACGATCTCCGCAGGACCGGCGTCCGCCTGGGGTCCCTGCGCCAGCACGACGACACCCTGGGGCTCGCGCACCCGCCCGTCCCCGGCCGTGACCGGGCCCGAGGTCGGCAGCGCCACGCAGCCCGCGAGCGCCGCGACGGCGACGAGGGCCGCGGCGGCACGCGCACGACGGGGCACGCCGGTGCTCACGTGGCACCTCCCCGGCGGGGCGCCGCGTGCCCGACCCGGTCCTGCAGCTCCGCGCGGGCGGGGTCCCGCAGGTCGCCCACGACCGCGATCTCCCCGGTCATCGCCGGCAGCTCGGGCAGGGCCGCGGGGTCCGTGCGCGGTCGCGGCGGCGCGTCGGCGCGCTCCGGCGCCTCCTCCGGCACGAGCGGCAGGGGCGAGCCCTCGAGCCGGATGCCGGCACGGCGTGGCAGCGTGAGGCGGAAGCAGGCGCCGCGGCCCGGTCGCCCCCACGCCTCGAGCTGCCCGCCGTGCAGGTGGGCGTCCTCGAGCGAGATCGCGAGGCCGAGGCCGGTGCCGCCCGTGGTGCGGGCCCGGGCCGGGTCGGCGCGCCAGAACCGGTCGAAGACGTGCGCGGCCTCCTGGGGCGTCATGCCGACGCCGTGGTCGCGGACGGTGACGGCGACCGCGCGGGCGTCGGCGCCGACGGTCACCTCGACCACGCTGCCGTCGGCGTGCTCGACGGCGTTCACGAGCAGGTTGCGCAGGACCCGCTCCACCCGGCGGGGGTCGAGGTCCGCGTCCGCGGGCTTCTCGGGGAGGCGCACGCTGAGCCAGGACCCCCGTCGCTGCGCGAGCGCGACCGCGTGCTCGACGGCCTGGACCACGACGTCGCGGACGTCGCGGCGCTCGGCGTCGAGCACGGCGGCCCCCGCGTCGAACCGGCTGATCTCGAGCAGGTCGGCGAGCAGGTCCTCGAACCGGTCGAGCTGGGTCTGCAGCAGCTCCGCCGAGCGCTTGGCCGCGGGGTCGAAGTCGTCCCGGGACGCGTGGATGACCTCGCCCGCCATGCGGATCGTGGTCAGCGGGGTGCGCAGCTCGTGGGAGACGTCGGAGACGAACCGGCGCTGCAGCGTGGACAGCTCCTCCATGCGGCGGATCTGGTCCTGCAGGCCCGCCGCCATCTCGTTGAAGGAGCGGGCGAGGCGGGCCATCTCGTCCGTGCCGCGCACGGGCATCCGCTCCGACAGGTGCCCGTCGGCGAGGCGCTCGGCGACCTGTGCGGCCGCGCGCACCGGGTGCACGGTGCGCCGCGTGACGAGCCACGTCATGGAACCGAGCAGCACCACGAGCGCGGCCGCGGCGAGGGCGAGCGTGCCGAGCAGGAAGTCGAGCTGCTCCTGCTCCGGCTGCAGGCTGTAGAGGAAGAACATCTGGTACCGGCCGACGACCGGCACGGTGACGTCCTGCGCGACGAGGACGCCGGGCACGTCGCGCCCGTCCTCCCCGGGGATCGCGACGGACTGCCACTGCTGGCCGCCGCCCGCCGTGGCCTCCTTCAGCTCCCGGCCGACGAGGTCGACGAGGTCGGGGTTGGACGCGAACGCCCCCACCTCGACGGCGGCGCGCTGGCCCGGTGCGCGCAGCAGGAACACGTCGCGCTCACCGGACCCGCCGCCGCTCTGCGTCGTGGTCACGTCGCTCAGCAGCTGCTGCACGTCGGGTCGCGTGCTCGCCGTCGAGGAGGTGAACAGGTCCTGCGCCTGCTGGGTGCTGCGGGCGCTCTCGGCGAGCACCTGCTGCAGCCGGGCCTCGAACAGGCCGTTGCCGATCCGCTCCCCCACGTAGACGCCCAGGAGCGCGAGCGCGACCAGCCCGATGGCGAGCGTCGAGGTGAGCACGCGGACCTGCAGCGAAGAGCGCCACCAGCGCGCGACGGCGTGCACCCGACGGCCGACCCGCAGCCGCCGGAGCCGTCCGCTCCTGCTCACCCCCCGCACGTCCCGGCCCTCACGTGCTCGGCACGCCCGCCTTGTACCCGACGCCCCGCACCGTCACGACGATCTCGGGGCGCTCCGGGTCGGTCTCGATCTTCGAGCGCAGGCGCTGGACGTGGACGTTGACGAGGCGGGTGTCGGCCGCGTGCCGGTAGCCCCACACCTTCTCGAGCAGCACCTCGCGCGTGAACACCTGCCAGGGCTTGCGCGCGAGCGCCACGAGGAGGTCGAACTCCAGCGGCGTCAGGGAGATCGGGCGCCCCGCGCGCTCGACGCGGTGGCCGGGCACGTCGATGCTGAGGTCGCCGATGGCGAGGTGCTCCGGCGCCGGCTCGTCGCTGCGCCGCAGGCGGGCCCGCACGCGCGCCACGAGCTCCTTGGGCTTGAACGGCTTCGAGATGTAGTCGTCGGCGCCCGACTCGAGCCCCAGCACCACGTCGACGGTGTCGCTCTTGGCCGTCAGCATCACGATCGGCACCCCGGACTCGGCACGGATGAGCCGGCACACCTCGTTGCCGTCACGCCCCGGGAGCATGAGGTCGAGCAGGACGAGGTCGGGCTGCGTCTGGCGGAAGACGCCCAGCGCCTCGTCGCCGTCCTCGCAGAACACCGGCTCGAAACCCTCCGAGCGCAGCACGATGCCGATCATCTCGGCCAGCGCGGTGTCGTCGTCGACCACGAGCACGCGTCCCCTCATGGGCGCGATTCTCTCACCGCCGGACGGCCGTCCGGGTGCCCCGCGCCGGGGCCGACCGGGTGACGTCGCCGCGGGGCCGCGGCGCTGGGCGGCGTCGTGCACAGCCGCGGCGCTGACCTGCCGGGTCGCCGTGCCCCCGCGTGGCACGATGGGCCCGCACGTGCAGCCGGACCGAGGAGCCCCGACCCCCATGAGCTCGCCGCAGGACGACGGCACGCCCCCCGCGCCGTGGGTGAGCCCGTCGGCGCGGCCCGCCGAGGGGTCGGGCGCACCGCAGCCCGACGCGTCGGCCGGCCCCACCCCGCCCGCCCCCGCCGCCGGACCTCCCGCCGCCGACGCGCCGCACCCGGCCGCTGCCGTCCCCGCGCCCGGCCCGGGTGCGGGCGCGCCCGGCTGGGGTGCGCCCGCCGCGCCGCCCGGATGGGGAGTGCCGCCGGCCGCCGGCGCACCGGTGCCGCCCGGGTCGCCCTACGGCGCCTGGCGCCCCGCCCCCCTGCAGCCGGGCATCGTGCCGCTGCGCCCGCTCGGGCTCGGCGAGATCCTCGACGGCTCGGTGCGGGCCGTGCGCGCGAACCCCTCGGTGATGTTCGGGCTCGCCGCGCTCGTGGTCACGGTGGCCGTCGCGCTCCAGACCCTGGTCCAGCTGTACCTCGTCGCGCTCGCCGCCGGCGCCATCGGCGACGCCGTCGTGGGGGTCGACGGCGGCGCCGACGTGGCGGCCGCGACCGAGATGCTCTCCGTCGGGTTCGCGGGGTCCGCGACGGGGCCCCTGCTGCTGCCCGTCACGAGCGTCCTGACCGGCCTGCTGATCGTCTCGGTCAGCCGCAGCGTCCTCGGCCGCCGCGTCGCGCTGCGCGAGGTCGTCCGCTCGCGCCGGGTGTGGTGGGTCCTGGGGTTCACCCTGCTCCTGATGCTCGCGGAGGCGCTCGCGTTCGCGGCCTGGCTCGGTCTGGCCGTCCTGCTGTTCGCGCAGGAGCAGGAGGGGGCGGCGGTGGCGGTCCTGCTCGGCGGCGGCCTGCTGCTGCTCGTGGCCCTCGTCTGGGTGACCGTGCGCACCCTCCTCGTGCCGCCCGCGCTGATGCTCGAGGGCAAGCCGTTCTGGGCGACGGTGGCCCGCGCATGGCGCCTGACCCGTGGCAGCTTCTGGCGCCTCCTGGGCACGTACCTGCTCGCGTCGATCCTCGTCGTCCTCGTGTCCTACCTGTTCCTGCTGCCGGCCTCGGCCGTGGGCGGGGTGCTCATGGGGCTCGGCGGGTCGGCGACCGTCACCATCGTCCTGACGGCGCTCGGCACCGTGGTCGGCATGACGATCTCCACCTCGTTCCTCGCCGCCGTCGTGGCGCTGCTGTACGTCGACGTGCGGATGCGACGCGAGGGCCTCGACCTGGAGCTCGCCCGCGCCGCGAGCGGACCGTGACCGCGTCCGGCGTCCCGGTCACGCCCGACGCGCCGACGGCGCGCCGCTGGCTCGTCGAGGAGCTCGCGGACCCCGTGTACAGCCGTGACGAGTCCCTGCTCGACCGTTTCCTCGCCTGGGTGGTCGAGCAGCTCGACGGTCTGCAGGGCGTCGGGCTGCCGCCGCGCGCGGGCCTCCTCGTGGTCGTCGCCGTCGCGGTCGCGGTGGTCCTGGTCGCGCTGTGGGTCGCGGGGCCCGTGCGCGGGCGGGTGACCGCCCGCCGACGGGCCCACGCCGTCCTCGCCGGTGACGACCGGCGCTCCGCCGCCGACCTGCGGCAGGCCGCCGACGCAGCCGCCGCGGCGGGCGACCACTCGACCGCCGTGGCGGAGCGGTTCCGCGCCGTCGTCCGGGACCTCGAGGAGCGCGGCCTGCTGGACGAGCGCCCGGGGCGCACGGCGCACGAGGCGGCCTCGCTCGCCGGACGGGCGCTGCCCGACGTGGCCGAGGACCTGCGCCGCGGCGGCGACCTGTTCGACGAGGTCGTGTACGGCGAGCGACGCGCCGGCGCCGGCGACGACGAGCGCATGCGGGCCCTCGACGACGCGGTGCGCGCCGCGTCGCCGGCCGGTCGCGCCCCGGTCGCCGTGGGTCCGGGGGACCCGTCGTGACCGCGCCCGCCGCCTCCGTGGCGCTGCGCCCCGGGGAGGTGCTCGGCGACGGCACCACGGGCCGCACCCGCGCCGCCGGCGGGTGGCGCCGCGCGCGGCCCTGGCTGGTGGTCGCCGCGGTCCTCGCGATCGGCGTGCTCGTGCTCCTGCTGCCCGCGCCGCGGACGAGCACGACCCCGGGCGCCCCCGACAACGCCGGCGCGTCCGGCTCCCGGGCGATCGCGCGGGTGCTCGAGCGCCAGGGGGTCGAGATCTCCTACGTCCGCACGACGGCGGCCGCCGAGGCCGCCGCCGCGCGCGGCGGGACGGTCCTGCTGCTCGGCGACGTGTGGCTCGTGCCCGAGCAGGTCGACCGGGTCGCCGCCCTGGAGAACGACCTCGTCCTCGTCGACGCGGGCTGGGTGCTGTCGTCCGTCGCGCCCGGCCTGACCGCCGGCACGGACGCCGCACCCCGGCGCGTGCGCGCCGCGGCGTGCGACGACCCCGACGCACGCGCGGCGGGCACCATCACGGCGAGCGGCTCCGTCGCGGACCCGTCCGGCACGGCGACCGTGTGCTTCCCGCCCGCGGGCGGCCCGGCCACCGAGGGCGCCTACGTCGTGCTCGAGCAGGACGGGCGCCGCGTCACGGCGCTGTCCGACCTCACGCCGCTGACGAACGACGCCGTCCTCGACGAGGGCAACGCGGCGCTGGCGCTGCGGGCGCTGGGACGGCACGAGCACCTGGTCTGGTACGTCCCGAGCCTCGACGACGCGGGCACCTCGGCGGGCGAGGACGAGGGCACCTCGCTCACCGACCTCGTGCCGTGGGTCCGTCCCGTCGGGCTGTGGCTGCTGCTCGTGCTCGTCGTGCTCGTGGTGTGGCGCGCACGCCGGCTCGGGCCCGTCGTCGCCGAGCCGCTGCCCGTGGTCGTCCGCTCCGCGGAGACGACCCGCGGACGGGGGCGCCTCTACCGCCGCGGACGTGCCCACGGGCACGCCGCGGCCGCCCTGCGTGCCGGCACCGCGACCCGCACCGCCCAGCGCCTCGGCCTGCCCCGGTCGGCCCCCGCGCCCGCGCTCGTCGACGCCCTCGCGCGCGCCACGGGCCAAGACGCGCGGGCGGTCGAGCAGCTGCTGTACGGACCGCCCCCCACCGACGACGCGGGCCTGCTGCGGCTCGCCGACGACCTGCACCACCTGGAGAGCGAGGTTCACCGACCGTGACCGACCAGACGCCGTTCCCGGCGCCCGCCCCGCAGACCGGCACGGCCGCGGGCGTCGCCCCCGTGCCGCCGACCCCCACGGCCGACCTGCGCGCCGCGCTCGCCTCCGTCCGTGCCGAGGTCGGCAAGGCCGTCGTCGGGCAGGACGCCGCCGTCACGGGCCTGATCATCGCCCTGCTGTGCCGGGGACACGTCCTCCTCGAGGGTGTGCCGGGCGTCGCGAAGACGCTGCTCGTACGGAGCCTGTCCGGCGCGCTGTCGCTCGGCACGAAGCGCGTGCAGTTCACGCCCGACCTCATGCCGGGCGACGTGACGGGCTCGCTCGTGTACGACGCCCGCACGGCGGAGTTCTCGTTCCGCGAGGGCCCGGTCTTCACGAACCTGCTCCTCGCGGACGAGATCAACCGCACGCCCCCGAAGACGCAGGCCTCGCTGCTCGAGGCCATGGAGGAGCGGCAGGTCTCCGTCGACGGCGTGCCCCGCCCGCTGCCCGACCCGTTCGTCGTCGTCGCGACCCAGAACCCGGTCGAGTACGAGGGGACGTACCCGCTGCCGGAGGCGCAGCTGGACCGGTTCCTGCTCAAGCTCACGCTCCCCCTGCCGGAGCGCGCCGACGAGGTGGAGGTGCTCGCGCGCCACGCCGCCGGCTTCGACCCGCGCGACCTCGTGGCGGCCGGCCTGCGACCCGTCGCGGGCGCCGGCGAGCTCGCCCGGGCGCGGGCGGAGGTCGCCGCGGTCCAGGTGTCGCCCGAGGTCCTCGGCTACGTCGTCGACGTGTGCCGCGCGACCCGCACCTCGCCGTCGCTCGCCCTCGGCGTCTCCCCCCGCGGGGCGACCGCGCTGCTCGCGACGTCGCGCGCGTGGGCGTGGCTGTCGGGCCGCGGCTACGTCACCCCGGACGACGTGCAGGCGCTCGCGCACCCGACGCTGCGCCACCGCGTCCAGCTGCGCCCCGAGGCCGAGATCGAGGGCGTCACGACGGAGTCCGTGCTCGACACGGTGCTGGCCTCCGTCCCGGTCCCCCGCTGACCCGTGGCGATCACGTCCCGCGCGGTCCTCGTCGCGCTGCTCGGTCTCGTCCCGGTCGCGGTGCTGCCGGCGCCGGTCACGGTGCTGGCGTGGGCGCTGGTCGTGGTGGTGCTGTGCGCCGTCGACGTCGCGCTCGCCGCGTCCCCGCGCGAGGTGGCCCTCTCGCGCGACGTGCCGCGGTCGGTGCGGCTCGGGCAGCCGACCGCCTCCGCGGTGACGCTGCGCAACGTCGGGCGCCGCGCGCTGCGCGGGGTCGTGCGGGACGCGTGGCCGCCGTCCGCGCTGCCCGACGGCGACGCCCCGACGGGGGCCCGCACCCCGCGGCACGAGGTCGCGGTGCCGCCGGGCGAGGCGCGGACCGTCCGCACCCCGCTGCTGCCGACGCGTCGCGGCGACCTGGCGGCGGACCGCGTGACCCTGCGGACCGTGGGGCCCCTCGGGCTGGCCGGGCGGCAGGTGTCGCTCACGGTGCCGGGCCGGCTGCGGGTGCTGCCGGAGTTCGCCTCCCGCCGGCACCTGCCCTCGCGCCTGGCGCGGCTGCGCGAGCTCGACGGGCGCGCGGCGGTCCAGGTGCGCGGCGCCGGAACGGAGTTCGACTCGTTGCGGGAGTACGTCGACGGGGACGACGTGCGGTCGATCGACTGGCGCGCCACCGCGCGGCGCCAGGAGGTCGTGGTGCGCACCTGGCGCCCCGAGCGCGACCGGCACGTCCTGCTCGTCGTCGACACCTCCCGCACCAGCGCCGCGCGCGTGCTCGACGCCACGCGGCTCGAGGCCTCGGTCGAGGCGGCGCTGCTGCTCGGCGCGCTCGCGGCGCACGCCGGCGACCGCGTCGAGCTGCTGGCCTACGACCGACGGGTCCGGGCCCGCGCCGTCGACACCCACCAGAGCCGCGTGCTGCCGGCGCTCGCCGAGGCGCTCGCGGGCGTCCAGCCCGAGCTCGTCGAGACCGACTGGTCCGGCCTCGTGGCGCAGGTGCGCTCGCGGCTGAGCCGGCGCGCGCTCGTGGTGCTGCTCACGTCGCTGGACCCGGCGGCGGTGGAGCAGGGTCTGCTCGAGGTGGTCGGCCGGCTGACGCGCCGGCACCTGGTGGTGCTCGCGTCCGTGGCCGATCCCGAGCTCGAGGAGCTGCGCACGGCGCGCAGCACGGTCGAGGAGGCGTTCGACGCGGCCGCGGCCGAGCGGGCCGCGCTCGAGCGCGTCGCCGTCGCCGCACGCCTGCGGCAGCGCGGCGTCGAGGTCGTCGAGGCGCTGCCCGACGACCTCGCGCCCCGGCTCGCCGACACCTACCTCGCGCTCAAGGCCGCCGGTCGGCTCTGACGTCCGCCGTCGTCACCGGGTGGGGCTAGCGTCGGCGCCGTGGACGACGTGCTCGACGAGCGTGCCCTGAACCGCGCGCTGCTCGCGCGGCAGCACCTGCTGACGCGGTCCACGGACGGTCCGGAGCGTGTCGCCTCCGACGTCGTGGGCCTGCAGGCGCAGAACCCGTGGTCGCCGTTCGTCGGCCTGTGGAGCCGCGTCGAGGGCTTCACCACCGGGGCGCTCGACGACCTCCTGCTCGCGCGGCGGGTCGTGCGCATCGCCGTGATGCGCTCCACCGTCCACCTCGTCACCGCGGACGACGCCGCGGTCCTGGCGGACCTCGTCCGGCCCGTGCTGCACCGGGAGCTGCGTGCCAACCCGCAGCGGCGGGCGGCGTGCGACGTCGTCGACCTGCCGCAGCTCGCCGCCCGCGCCGCCGCGTACGTCACCGAGGAGCCCCGCACGACCGTGCAGCTGGGCGCGCACCTGGCGGCGACGTGGCCGCAGGTCGACCCGAAGGACCTCGCGGCGTTCGCCCGCGCCCTGCTGCCGCTCGTGCAGGTGCCGCCCCGAGGGCTGTGGCGCGGCTCGGCCGCGCCCACCCTGACCCCGCTGGACGCGTGGACGCCCGCCGCGGTCGCCGGGGCCGGGGACCTCACCGACCCGGACGTGCGCCGTCGCGCCGAGGACGACCTCCTGCTGCGGTACCTGCGCGCCTACGGACCGGCCACCGTGGCGGACGCGCAGGCGTGGTCGGGTCTGCGGGGACTCGCCGCGGTGGCGGACCGCGTGCGCGACCGCCTCGTCGAGGTCCCGGTCGCCCCCTCCGCCGGGTACGGGCGGACCCGCACCCTGCTCGACCTGCCCGACGCCCCGCGACCGGGTGGCGAGCACCCGGCACCGGTGCGCTACCTGGCGGACTACGACGACGTGTGGCTCGCGCACGCACGGCGGGAGCGCGTGATCGACGACGGCCACCGGCGCGCGCTGCAGACACCGAACGGGAGGACCCCGGCCGCGGTGCTCGTGGACGGGCGCGTCCGCGCGACCTGGGCGGTGGAGCGCACCGGCGGCGGGAGGTCCGGCGGACGGCGGATCGCGACCCTCGTCGTCACGCCGCTCGAGACCCTCACCGCCACCGAGCGGCGCGCCGTCGAGGACGAGGGCCAGCGGTTCGTGCGGTTCGTCGCGGACGACGCCGACGACCACGCGACGACCCTGCTCCCCCGCTGACGCGCGGGACGCGGAGCGGTGCCAGGGGTGGCCCGCGGCGGCTCAGCCGGCGGTCGCCACCGCGTACCCGGCACGGTCGGCCGTGAGGTCCCCCGTCTCCCCGGCCGCCACCGCCCGCCGCCCGGGCACGAGCGTCCACACCCAGAAGGCGGCCAGGACCACCGCACCGATGACGACCTTGACCGGCCAGGGCAGCGCGGACCCGGTGACGAAGCCCTCGACGAGCCCGGACACGGCCAGCACGCCGACCAGGCCGATCGCGACCGTGAACAGCGCGCGTCCCTCCTGCGCGAGCGCCCGACCGCGCGGGCGCGGGCCCGGGTCGACCATCGTCCAGAACAGCCGCAGCCCCGCGGCGCCGGCGACGAAGATCGCCGTGAGCTCGAGCAGGCCGTGCGGCGAGATGAGCTGCAGGAACACGTCCAGGCGACCGTGCGCGGCCATGAGGCCGCCCGCCGCCCCGACGTTCACGGCGTTCGTGAACAGCATGAAGGCGGGCAGCACGCCCGTGATGCCGGTGCCGACGCAGACCGCCGCGATCCACGCGTTGTTCGTCCAGACCATCGTCGCGAAGCCCGCGCCCGGGTCGTAGTACTCGGCGAACTGCTGCTCGACGTACAGCCGCTGCGACTCGGGGGTGCCCATGAGGGCCCGCGCGTCGGGGTCCGTCGCGACGAGCACGCCGGTCGCGATCCCGACGACGAGGAAGGCGACCATGACGGCGACCGTCCACCAGCGAATCCGGTAGAGCGCCGCGGGGACCGTGACGGCGACGAACCGCGCGACGTCGGACCACGCCGGTGCGTGCGCACCCGCCAGCCGGCCGCGCGCGCGGCCGAGCAGCTGGGACAGCCGCGTGACGGTCTCGGGGTCGGGCGCCGCGGAGCGCACGGCCGACAGGTCGGTCGCCGTCGACTGGTACAGCCGCACGAGCTCGTCGGCCTGCGCGCCGTCGAGGCGGCGCTCCCGCGCGAGCGCGTCGAGCCTGTCCCACAGGGGCGTGCGCGCCTGCGTGTACGCGTCGAGGTCCACGCCCCCAGCCTGCCATCCGCCGGCCCCGGCACGGCTAGTCTGCCCAGGTGAGCGTGGGGACCGGGTGGCAGCAGGGCGGGCCGGCGGACGGCGTCGTCATCGGCGAGGGGGTCCTGCTCGACACCCGCCCGGCGTCGGTGGCGTCCCGGTTGCTCGCCGGCGTGCTCGACGCGCTCGCGATCCTGGTCGGCGCCGTCCTCGTCGGCCTCGTGCTGGGGCAGGTCCAGGTGCCGGTCGACGAGCAGACGAGCCGCATCCTGTCGATCGTCGCCCTCGTCACGGTCGTGCTGGTCCTGCCCACGACCGTCGAGACCCTGAGCCGGGGGCGGTCGGTCGGCAAGCTCGTCGCGGGCATCCGCGTCGTGCGGGACGACGGCGGGCCCGTCACGTTCCGGCACGCGTTCGTCCGCGCGCTCACCGGTGTGCTCGAGCTCTGGGCGACGCTCGGCTCGGTCGCGCTGCTGTGCGCGATCGTCCACCCCCGCGGCAAGCGCGTCGGCGACCTGCTGGCCGGCACCTACGCGGCGCGGGTGCGCGCCGCGGCGCCGGTGCGGCGCCCCGTCGACATGCCGCCCGCGCTGGCGTCGTGGGCCGCGCACGCCGACGCCGTGCGCCTGCCGGACGGCCTCGCGCTGACGGTCCGGCAGTTCCTGGCCCGGGCCGACCGCCTGCACCCGGCCTCCCGGGTCGAGCTCGGGACGCGGCTGTCGGCGGAGCTGGCGGCGTACGTGAGCCCGCCGCCGCCTCCCGGCACGCACCCCGAGGCCTTCCTCGCCGCCGTCCTGGCCGAGCGGCGGCGTCGCGAGACGGACGTCGAGACGGACCGGGTGCGCCGTGTGGAGGAGGAGGCGCGCCTGCTGCGGCGGCTGCCGCACGGCATCCCCGACCCCGCGGCCTGACGCCTCCGGCCGCCCGCCACCACCGCCTGCCGCCACCGCCGCCGGCCGTCCCGTTGGCATCCGTGTGAACGAGACCGGACATCGGACCATCGCCGGACCATCGGACGGTCACGCTTTGGTCACGATCGCCTGCGCAGCGTTGTCGCAGGTCAGGCAGCGATAGTCGGCCCTGCGGCACCACCGGGCGCAGGGACGAACCCGCACGAAGCGGGCAGACGCGGTTTGCGGCCCGGGTGCGCACCGGGGCAGGGTGGACGACGTCCCGGGCCGTCCGGCCGGGGGCGGACCCCGAGGGTCCCGACCGACCCTCGCCCCGGCACCGCCGGGAACGCTGAGCTGAGACCGCACCGGTCCGGGGTCCGACGCGAGAGCCCTGCAGCGGGCGCACCTGCGTGCGCCCGCGGCCGCCGCACGCCCGGCGCCAGGGCTCCTGGACGACGAGGTGGATGTGACCGCACTACGCGCCGAGGGCGTGTACAAGATCTTCGGCCGCCGACCCGGGGAGGCGCTGCGCCGCCTGCGGGACGGGGCCACGCGCGACGAGGTCCGCCCGTGGGGCACCGCCGCCGTCATCGACGCGACCTTCGAGGTCGCGTCCGGGGAGACGTTCGTCGTCATGGGCCTGTCCGGGTCCGGCAAGTCGACGCTGATCCGCATGCTCAACGGCCTCTGGCGGCCGACCGAGGGCCGCATCCTGCTGGGCGACGACGACCTCGCGCGCGTCGACGCGAAGCGTCTGCGCGAGCTGCGTCGCCGCCGCGTGAGCATGGTGTTCCAGCACTTCGCGCTGCTGCCGCACCGCACGGTGCTGGAGAACGCGGCGTACCCGCTCGAGATCCAGGGCGTCGACGTCGCCGAGCGCCGGCGCCGCGCCGGCGAGGCGCTCGAGCTCGTCGGCCTGTCGGGGTGGGGCGACGTCGTGCCGGCGCAGCTGTCCGGCGGCATGCGGCAGCGCGTCGGGCTGGCGCGGGCGCTGGCCGCCGACACGGACGTGCTGCTGATGGACGAGGCGTTCTCGGCGCTCGACCCGCTGATCCGCCGCGAGATGCAGGACCAGCTGCTGGACCTGCAGCAGCAGCTCGGCAAGACGATCGTGTTCATCACCCACGACCTCAACGAGGCGATGTACCTGGGCGACCGCATCGCGGTCATGCGGGACGGCCGCATCGTCCAGGTCGGCACCGGGGAGCAGGTGCTGTCCGAGCCGGCCGACGAGTACGTCGCGCAGTTCGTCGCGGACGTGGACCGCTCGCGCGTGCTCACCGCCGGGTCCGTCATGCGGCCCCCTGCGGTCACGGTCCAGGTCACCGCCGGGCCCCGCCAGGTGCTGCGGACCCTGCGCGAGCAGCAGCTGCCGGCGGCGTACGTCGTCGACCGCCGGCGCGTGCTGCAGGGCGTCGTCCGCGACGCCGACGTCGTGACGGCGCTGCGCTCCGGCGCGGCCGCCCTGACCGACGCCCTCGAGCGGGACGTCACGAGCGTCACCCCCACGACCCCCCTCGCGGACGTCTTCGCCCCCGCGGCCGAGTCGGCGCTGCCCGTGCCGGTCGTGGACGACGAGCGTCGGCTCGTGGGCGTGATCCCGCGCGTCACCCTCCTGGAGGCCATGACGCCGGCCGACATCGTCCCCGCCGACGACCTCCCCCGGACACCGCCGGAGGGCTCGCCCCTCCCGGGCGCCGTCACCACCGAGCCGGAGGTCGTGGCATGAGCGGCACGAGCATCCTCCCCCGCCTGCCCCTCGGGGACGCCGTGGAGAGCGCGATCGACTGGGTGACGACGACGTTCCGCTGGCTGTTCCTCGCCCTGCGCGACGCCGCCGCGTTCGCCTACGACGCCCTCGACGCCGTCCTCGGCGGCCCGCCCGCGTGGGCGGTCGCGCTCGCCCTCGCCGCGGTCGCCCTGCTGGTCCGCGGCTGGCGCCTCGCCGTCGGTTCGCTCGTCGGGTTCGCGGTCGTCATCGCGGTCGACCAGTGGGACAACGCCATGGACAGCCTCGCGCTCGTCCTGCTCGCGAGCGTCGTCGCGCTCGCGCTCGCCGTCCCGCTCGGCATCTGGGCCGCCCGCAGCGACCGGGTGTCGGCCGTCCTGCGTCCTGTGCTCGACCTCATGCAGACGATGCCGGCGTTCGTCTACCTCATCCCGATGGTCTTCATCTTCCGGGTCGGGATCGTGCCGGGGATCGTGGCGACGGTCATCTTCGCGATGGTGCCCGGCGTGCGGTTCACCGAGCTCGGCATCCGGCAGGTCGACAAGGAGGTCGTCGAGGCCGGTCACGCGTTCGGCTCGACCGAGGGGCGCATCCTGCGCCAGATCCAGCTGCCGCTCGCCCTGCCCACGATCATGGCGGGCGTCAACCAGGTGATCATGCTCGCCCTGTCGATGGTCGTCATCGCCGGCCTCGTGGGTGCCGGCGGCCTGGGCGGGGACGTGGTGAACGCGCTGACCCGCGTCGACGTCTCCCTCGGCGTGGAGGCCGGGCTGTCGGTCGTCATCCTCGCGATGTTCCTCGACCGCGTGACGTCCGCGCTCGCGGCGCGCGCGCCGGTCTCCCGCGCGCTCGCGACCGCGTCCGCGTGACCCCGGCCGCCCGGCGGCCGCACCGCTGTCCGGCGCCGAGCGTGCCGGCTCCCCCCCCCACCCCCTCGGGACGGGCACCGGGCCCGTCCCCCACGGAAGGACACGATGACCCGCACACGTCTGCGCACCACCCTCGCCGCCGCCGCGGTCCTCTCGCTCGGCCTGACCGCCTGCTCGAGCGGGGCGGGGTCGGACGACGACCGCCTCGACAACGGCGACCTGCCCGCCGTCTCGATCGGCATCCACACCGGCTGGGACGAGGGCATCGCGGTCTCGCACCTCTTCGCGGCCGTCCTCGAGGACGCCGGCTACGACGTCGAGACCGAGGACGCCGACGCCGGTGTCGTCTACACCGGCCTCGCCGGCGGCGACTACGACCTCAACTTCGACATGTGGCTGCCGGTCACCCACGCCGACTACCTCGACAAGTACGGCGACGACCTCGAGCAGCTGGGCGTCTGGTACGACGACGCGAAGCTCACCATCGCCGTGAACGAGGACGCCCCGATCACGTCCCTGGACGAGCTCGCCGCGAACGCCGACGCGTTCGGCGGCCGCCTGGTCGGCATCGAGGCCGGCGCCGGCCTCACCCGCATCACGCAGGACGAGGTCATCCCGGCCTACGGCCTCGAGGGCATGGAGTTCCTCGTCTCCTCCACCCCGGCGATGCTCGCGGAGCTGACCGCCGCGACGGACGCGGGCGAGGACGTCGTCGTGACGCTGTGGCGGCCGCACTGGGCGTACGACGCGTTCCCGGTGCGCGACCTCGAGGACCCGCAGGGCGTGCTCGGCGAGGCCGAGGAGATCCACACGGTCGGGCGCGACGGCTTCAGCGACGACTACCCGGCGCTCGCGGCGGCGATCGCGGACTTCACGCTCACGGACGAGCAGCTGTTCTCGCTCGAGAACCGCATCTTCAACGAGGACGGCGGCTCGGACCCGGCGGCGTCCGCCCGGGCCTGGCTCGAGGAGAACACCGACGTGCGCGACGCGATCGCCACGGCGCTCGAGGCCTGACCTCCGCAGGCTGCACGACGGCGGCCCCGGGTGCTGCTCGCCCCCGGGGCCGTCGTCGTGGCGGGACCTGCCGGGTCAGGCCGGGCGTGCCTCGTCCGCGAGCAGCACCGGGATGCCGTCCCGCACGGGGTAGACGAGGGGGCGCTCCGGGTCCTGGCTCACCAGCACCGGCTGCCCGTTCTCGTCCGTGCCGTCGACGAGCTCCGCGCCCGTCACGGGGCAGCGCAGGAGGGCCCGCGCCCACGGCTCCAGCGACGTCGCGCCGTCCTGCGAGCTCTCGGTCACCGGGTCTCCTCCTGCCGCACGAGCCCGAGCACGTCGTCGCGCACCTTCTCCATGATGTCCTCGTCCGCGGCCTCCACGTTGAGCCGCAGCAGCGGCTCCGTGTTCGACGCGCGCAGGTTGAACCACCACTGCGGGTGGCCGCCCCAGTGCGAGACGGTCAGGCCGTCGAGCTCGTCGACCTCGGCCGGTCCGCCGCCCTGCTGCGTCACGTAGGCCTCGACGACGCGCGCACGGGCCGCGGCCACGTCCTCGACGCGCGAGTTGATCTCGCCGCTCGCGACGTAGGGCTGGTACTGGTCGGCGAGCGCCGACAGCGGGTGCGGCTGACCGCCGAGCGCCGCGAGCACGTGCATCGCCGCCAGCATGCCGGTGTCGGCGAAGAAGAAGTCGCGGAAGTAGTAGTGCGCGCTGTGCTCGCCGCCGAACACGGCGTCGTGCTCGGCCATCTGCGCCTTGATGAACGAGTGGCCGACCCGCGTGCGCACGGTGCGCGCCCCGGCGGCCTGCAGCAGGTCGGGCACGACCTGCGAGGTGATGAGGTTGTGGATCACCGTCGGCGTGCGGCCGGCGGCGAGCTCGCGCTCGACCTCGCGTAGGCCGACCAGCGCCGTGATCGCCGACGGGCTCACCGCGTCGCCGTTCTCGTCCACGACGAAGCAGCGGTCCGCGTCCCCGTCGAACGCGAGACCGAGGTCCGCGCCGTGCTCGACGACCGCCGCCTGCAGGTCGCGCAGGTTCTCGGGCTCGAGCGGGTTCGCCTCGTGGTTCGGGAACGTGCCGTCGAGCTCGAAGTACAGCGGCACCACGTCGAGCGGCAGCGCCGGCAGACCCGCGCCGGTGCCCAGGACCGCAGGGACCGTGTGCCCGCCCATGCCGTTCCCGGCGTCCACGACGACCTTGAGCGGGCGGATGCCGGACAGGTCGACCAGCCCGCGCAGGAAGCGCGCGTACTCGCCGAGCATGTCCTGCTCGCTCACGGTGCCCGCCGCGTCCACCGCCGGGACACCCTCCGCCAGGTAGCGGCCGGCGAGCTCGCGCACGTCCGCCAGCCCGCTGTCCTGCCCGACGGGCCGCGCACCGGCGCGGCAGAGCTTGATGCCGTTGTACTGCGCGGGGTTGTGGCTCGCCGTGAACATCGCACCCGGCACGCCCAGCGCGCCCGACGCGTGGTAGAGCCCGTCCGTCGAGCACAGCCCGATGAGCACGACGTCGACGCCCCGCGCGGTCAGCCCCTCCGCGAACGCCCGGACGAGCTCCGGACCCGAGGGACGCATGTCGTTGCCGACGACCACCCGGGCACGCGCACCGGCCGGGGCCTCGGGCAGCACCACGACGTCCGCGAAGGCGGCACCGATGGCGCGAGCGACCCCGGCGTCGAGCTGCTCGGGGTACGTGCCCCGGACGTCGTAGGCCTTGATGAGCGCGGAGAGGTCCACGGGCGCGGGCATGGCAGGTCCTTCGTCAGGCGGTGGGGTCGCACTACCTTAGCGACCCACGCCGCCCCCGCCCCGGGGACTGCCGTCCGGGCCGAGCGGCGTGCCGTCGCCGCCGACCACGTACCAGGCCCTGCTCTCGCACCCCGGGCACGAGGCGAAGACGGCCGGCCGGCCGTCGGGCAGCGGGAGCCGCACGCGCGTGAGAGCGGCCGAGCCGCACGCGTGGCACGCCGGCACGACCGAGGAGTCGTCCACGACGGGTCGCGTGACCGACCCGAGCGGCTCGTCGGCCGGGGCACCGCGCGAGCGGCCCGTCACGGCGTGTCGCCGGGGACGACGCGCAGGTGCCCGCGACGGCGCCCGTCCGGTGCGGGCGCCGCGGGCGGCGGCACCGGCGCGAGCGGCTGGGCCGGCTCCGGCGCACGGCGCCGACCGGCCTCGCGGACGGCGTCGGCCAGCGCGAGGAGGTCGTCGTGGCTGGGCGCCGCGGCCTCGAGGTCGGGCAGCAGCCGGACGACCTCCCAGCCGCGCGGGGCCGTCAGCCGCTCCGCGTGCTCCACGCACAGGTCGTAGGAGTGCGGCTCGGCGAGCTGCGCGAGCGGGCCGAGGACCGCCGTGGAGTCGGCGTACACGTAGGTGAGCGTCGCGACCGCAGCGTGCGGGCACGCCGTGCGCGAGCACTGCCGGACGGATCTCACGGTGCAGACCGTACCGCGCGGGCCCCGCCGCACCGGTGCGCCCGCGCCGTGCGCCGCCGTGTCGCCGCCGGGCCGGCGGGCGGTCCCGGCACCCCCGGCCGTCGTACAGTGACCGGATGAGCGCCGCCGGCCCCCACCGTCCCGCCTCGGGACCCGCGCCCGGCGCGGCGCCCGGCGGCACCGAGCGCGCCCTGCCCGCCCGCCGGGGCGGTGCCGTGCCGGCCCCCGCACCGCGCGTCGGCGGCACCCGGCGCCGGGACCGACGCGGCCGCGGGCTGCGCGGCCCGGTGCTGCCCATGACCAGCCCGGGCTACCGCACGCGCGCCGAGCGCTTCGACGACCTGGTGCTGGACGCCGTCGAGGACCTCGAGCGGCGCTGGGCGCGCCAGCTCGACGGCGTCGAGTTCGCCGTCGAGGACGTCCCGCCGTCCGACCCGGCGCCCTGGGAGCACGGCGGGGTCCCGCTCGGCCGGTACTTCCCGGCGGACGCCGGGCTGCCGCACCGCATCGTCGTCTACCGCCGTCCCGTGGAGGCGCGCGCCCACGACGCGACCGACCTGCCCGACCTGGTCCGCGACGTCGTCGTGGAGCAGGTCGCACACCTGCTGGGACGGTCGCCCGAGGACGTGGACCCGGGGTACGACGACGGCCACTAGGCTGGGTCGTCGATGAGCACCCCCTCCTCCGCCTCCGGGTCGGTGACCCCCCGCGTCCGCGTCGTGTGCGTCGTGTTCCACCCCGGGGACGAGCTGCGCCGCTTCGCCCGCACGCTCGCCGGCGCCTCGACGCACCCCGTCGAGCTCGTCGTGGTCGACAACGGCACGGACCACGCCGTCGCGGAGTCCGTCGTCGCCGAGTTCGGCGGCCGCCTCGTCGTCCCGGGCGCGAACGTCGGCTACGGCGCCGGCGCCAACGCCGGTGCGCGCGGGGCGACCGCGCCGTGGCTCGTCGTCGCGAACTCCGACCTCGAGTGGACGCCCGGCTCGCTGGACCAGCTGCTCGACGCCGGTGACGAGCAGCCCCGCGCGGGGTCGCTCGGCCCGATGCTGCTCAACACCGACGGCACGATGTACCCGTCGGCGCGCGCGCTGCCGTCGCTCCGGCAGGGGGCCGGGCACGCGGTGTTCGCCCGCGTCTGGCCCGACAACCCCTGGACGCGCGGGTACCACGCGCGGCAGGAGTCCGTGGGCGGGTACCTGCGGGAGGCCGGGTGGCTCTCGGGGGCGTGCCTCGTGCTGCGCCGGGAGGCGTTCGAGCAGGTCGGCGGCTTCGACGAGTCGTACTTCATGTTCTTCGAGGACGTGGACCTCGGCGAGCGCCTGGGCCGCGCGGGCTGGGAGAACCTCTACGTCCCCGACGTGCGCGTCACGCACGTGGGCGGGACGTCCTGGCGCGAGCGGCCCGCACCGATGATCCGTGCACACCACGCCAGCGCGCGGCAGTACCTGCACCGGCGCTACCACCACTGGTGGCAGGCCCCGCTGCGCCTCGCGATCGGTCTGGGTCTCACGGCGCGCGAGCGCATGCAGCTGCGCGGCACGGCCGAGGCCGCGGACGCCGGGCGCTCCTAGCCCCGCGTCGCGCGCCCGTCCTCGCGCACCCGCAGGGCCGCTGCCCCGTCGGCGACCGGGACGGGCAGGAGCACCGAGGTCAGCACGCCGTCGTCCTGCTCGACCTCGAGCTGCACGGACCAGAGGACGCGGGCGCCGCGCAGGGTCTCCAGCTCGAGACCCGCGGCGTCGTCGGCCAGGTCGGCCACGGGCCACGAGCCCGTCGTGCCGGCGTCGACGGTGACGTCGTGCTCCGACAGGACCCGTCCGTCGTCGCCCAGGACGCGCAGCCGCGCACGCCCCTCCCCGGTCGCCGTCGGGTCGTCCCCCTCGGCGACCGCGCCGACCACCAGGCGTGCCTCGACGCCCCGGGGCAGCGCGACGGCCGCGTGCGGTGCGTCCGGCACGGCGGCGGACCAGGCGCGCTCGACACGGGGCCGGTCGTCCAGCTCGCCCTCGCTGCCCGTGCGGGATGCGACGGCCGCGGCGACGACGGGCTCCGGCGCGTCCACGACGACGGTCCAGGCGCCGGCGGGCAGCCCGCCGAGGGGCACGTCCACGACGGCTCCCGCGGGCAGCTGCACCGCGTCCGCCCCGGGCAGCTCGACCGGGCCGTCGGCCCCCAGGAGGGTGACGCGCGCGGTGGTGCCGACGTCCCCGGGCGCGAGCAGCCGCAGGGCGGGCGCGACCTCGGCGCCCACCCGGGACCGCTCGACGACGAGGGCGGGCACCACCTGACGCGTGGCCGGTGCGTGCCCGGGCACGACCAGGTCGGTGCCCGCCGGGGTGAAGCCCTCGACGCTCGTCGCCTGCAGGTGGGAGACCACCTGACCGCCGGTGGTCGTCACGTGGACCACGAGCGCACGCTGCTCGGCGGCGGCCCCGCCCAGGTCGACCACCTCGGTCGCGCCCGGTGCCACGACGTGCCGGTCGGTGGCGGTCTCGACGGGCCCGTTGGGCCCCCAGACCTCCGCGGTGACCTCGGCCGTCGTCAGGCCCGGGTTGGTGAGCACCAGCGCCGCCGACGACCCCACCGTGGTGGCACCGCCCACCAGCCAGTCGTCGACACCGGGCGCGACGCACGAGGCCGCCGACAGGCCCCGCAGGTCGCCCTCGGAGACGAGGGACGTCGTCGTGCCGGCGAGCACCGGTGCCTCCTCGGCGGGGTCGGCGCGCACCACGAGGGCCGCCTCCACGTCCTCGACGCGCAACGCTCCCCCGCCCGCCCCGGCACGGTCGATCCCGTCGCCGGCGGCGGTCAGGGCGTCGAGGGCGCCGGCACCCGGGCCGGCGGCGACGAGCGCGTCGACCGTGGTGACGGGCGGCACGGGCGCGGGGTCGAAGGCGGCGTCACCGCGCCGGCGCTCGTCCGGGGGCTGCAGCGTCCCGGCGCACCCGAGGGTCGTCGGCGTCGGCGGGGCCTCGACGGCCGCGCCCGCCACGGGCACGGCCTCGGCGACGCCCAGGCGCGCGCCCGCCGCGACCGCGCCCGCGGTCAGGGCGAGCACGGCCAGCGCCCCGACGACGCGCCCGACCCGGCCGCGACGGTCCGCCCCGGCGGCGGCAGGTTCCCCCGCGGCTCCGGCGGGCGCCGCCTCGTCCACCGACGCGGCGTCCGTGGTCGTGCCGTGGCGGCCGGTCGTGCCGTCGCCGCCGGCCGTGCCGTGGTCGCTCGTCGTGCCGTGGTCGCTCGTCGTGCCGTGGTCGCTCGTCGTGCCGTCGTCCCTCGTCGTGCCGTCGTCCCTGGTCATGCCGTCGTCCCTGCTCGCGCCGTCGTCCGTCGTCATGTCCGCACCCCGCGCCGCCGGCGCAGCGGCAGCGCCAGCAGCACCGTCACGAGCGTCGTCGCGCCGAGCGCCGCGAGCCACGCCGTCCGGCCCGGCGCGACGTACCGCACCTCGAGCAGGCCGGCCTCGGCGCCCACCGCGAACGCCTGCCGCCACCCGGCGTCGGCGCGCGGGAGAGGCCGGCCGTCGAGCCACGCCTGCCACCCCGGGTCGGCCCGCTCGGCGAGCACGAGCACCCTGTCCTCGTCGCCGGCGCCGACACCGGTCCGCACGGCGCGCCCCTGGGCCGGCACGGCCTCCACGCCCGGCACGGGCTCCGCCACGTCGGCCTCCGCCGGGACGAGCCGGGCCCAGGACGCGAGCACGTCGTCCGCCGCGGGCCGCACGCGCCAGAGCGTGCCGGCGCCGTCGTGCGTCACCCGCTCGAGCCCGGCCGTCGCGTCCAGCACGCCCACCAGGCGAGCACGGGCCTGCCGCGCGGCGGCGCTGTCGTCGGTCGGCGGGGGTGCGAGCACGTCCGCCACGCCGAGCGCCGCCAGCGCGGGGGCCACGTCGCCCGCGGCACCACCGGCGAGCCGGGCGGCCACCGCCGCCACCTCGTCGGTCGCGGCGTCCGGGGCACCCCCCACCGGGTCGACGAGCCCGCCCTGCACGCCGCGGGTGCCGACGGCGGCGGCGACGTCCACGAGCTGCTCACCGTCGGCCCGCAGCAGGCTCCAGGCGACCGTCCCGGCCGCCTCCTCCCCGGGCAGCGACGACAGCGCCAGGACGCGCGACGCGGCCGGGGACGACCCGCCCTGCTGGCCCACCACCGGCACGACCGGCGCCTGCGACGCGCGCAGGGCGACGGTCTCCTGCGTGCGCGCGGACCACGCCCAGGCCGCCGGCACCGCGAGGGCGACGAGCACGGCCACGGCCGTGAGCAGCCCCACGACCGGCTGCCGCCAGCCGAACGAGTGCCGTGCGAGCCGCTCGGGCAGGCGGTCCGCGCCGAGCACCGCGGCACCGAGCAGGCCGAGCGTCGTGAGCGAGACGGCCGGACCGGTCCACGCCGGTGCGACGGCGTCCGGCCCGGCCGCGGCGGGCAGCAGGGCGACGGCCGTCGCCGCGGCGACGCCGCAGGCGGCGACCCACCAGCAGGCCCGGACCCCGCGGGCGACCGCAGCGCCGCGCCACAGCGCGAGCAGCGCCAGCGCCAGCAGCACGGCGCCGGACAGGGAGGGCCACACGTCGCCGAGCCCGGCGGGCACCTCGGCCGGGACGAGGGCGGAGGCGTCGGCGGGCAGACCGAGCAGCCGCGCGAGGGCGTCCGCCGGGCGCGCGGCGGCGACGGGTCCGGGGTCGGCGAGGAGGAGACGGACGCCCTGCGGCCCGCGGCGTGCCGCCTCGACGAGCAGGGGCGCCAGGAGCACGAGCGCGGGCACGGCGGTCAGCAGGACGCGACCGCGACCGCGCGGCACGACGAGCGCGACGACCGCGAGCACGAGCAGCGCGGGCACCAGGAGGACCGGTGCTCCGGCGACGACGAGCGCGAGCGCGAGCGCCGCACCGGCGGCCGCGGCCAGCGACCCGGTCGGGTCGGGCGCGCCCACGAGGACCGGCGACGCCGGCTGCGGCGCCGCGGACGGCGCGGGTACCGCGCTCACGGCGGCGGGGCGGCCCGATGCGGCGGCACCGCGGTCGTGGGACGCCACCGTCGGGACGGCACCGGACGGCGCCGAGCGCGGGTGCGGGAGGGCAGGGACACCCCGCACGGGGGTCACGACGTCGCTCTCGTCGGGGCGTGCCGCGGCCGGGTCCTGCACGGCGGTCGGGGCGTCCTCGTCGGCGTCCCGCACCACCGGCTCGTCCAGGTCGCGCCGGACCGTGACGAGCCCCGACAGCACCTGGTCGACGCGCTGGACGCCCACGGCCCGCGCGAGGCCGAGCGCGACCCACGGCAGCGCGGCGTGCGCGAGGACCGCGCCCACGCGCCCGTCACCGACGGCGAGCAGCAGCGCCGGCGCGGCCGCCCACGTGAGGGCGGCCCAGGCGCGCACGCCCGCCGACCGCGTGGCGGCGCCCGCCGCCGCCCAGGCGCCCAGCCCCGACAGCACGACGCCGCCGAGCACGACGAGGGCGACCGCCGCGCCGAGGTCGCCGTCGAGGAGGGCCGCGAGGGGCACGAGCGCGAGCAGCAGGGGGTCGGCGGGACCGGGTGCGCCGACGCCCCCGGCGACCCAGCCCGACGTGGCGGCCCACCACACGTCCGCGAGGTCGGTGGTCGCGCGTGCCAGCGCGGGCGCGACGAGGCGCGCTCCGGACAGCACGGGACCCACGACGCCGCCGAGGGCCAGCGCGGTGACCAGGACGAGGGCGCCCGTCACCGCCGCGAGGGCGACGCGACGCCGGGTCGCGAGCGCGGCGAGCTCGCGCAGCTCGAGCTCGCTCGGCGCCTGCACGGTCCGGCGGGCCTCGCGGCGCGCGAGCCGACGGTCGCGCGCCTGCCGCCACACGTCGCGCCACGTCGCCTGCAGGGGGCGCAGGGTCCGGCGCGGCAGCACCCGCGAGGCGCGGGCGCGGCGACGTGCGCGGACGACCGGCGCCGGGCGCAGCACGACCGACAGGGCGGCCCGCACCTCCACCACGGCGAGGCCGGGCTGCTTGACGGCGAGCTGGCCGAGCGCGCGCAGGGCGCCGGCGGCCAGCGCCATGAGCACCACGAGCGGCAGCAGCGGCAGCGGGCAGCCCGTGAGGCGGGAGTGCAGCAGCGCCCGGCGGCGCGCCGCGAAGGACCGACGGGGGTCGGCGCCGTCCGGCTCGCCGTCGCCGTCGAGGTCGACCTCGCGCGCTCCCCCGTCGGGCTCGGCACCGCGGGCGCCGTCCACCCCGCCGCGCGCGGGGCGCAGGCCGTGGTAGGCCGCCTGCGCGTGCCGCACCACCGCCGTGGGGACCACGACGACCCGGTGCCCCGCGAGCCGCGCCCTCCGGGAGAGGTCGAGCCCGTCGCCGTACGGCCCCAGGGCCGGGTCGGTGCCCTCGAGCGCGTCCCACACGTCGCGGCGGACCAGCGCCCCGGCGAGGCCCACGCCCAGCACGTCCGTGCGGCCGTCGTGCTGGCCCTGGTCGAGCTCGTTGGGCTCCACGTCCGTGACCCGGCGCCCGGAGCGCGTGGTGCGCAGGCCCACCTCGAGGAGGCGCTGCGGCTCCGTCCAGGTGCGCTGCTTGCAGCCTGCGACGGCCACCGAGGGCGCGTGGCCGACCGTCTTGACGAGCTGCGCGAGGGCGCCCGGCGCGGGGGCGCTGTCGTCGTGCAGCAGCCACAGCCAGGGCGTCGGCCGCTCCTCGAGCGCGTCCGCCAGCGTCGCGAGCCCCACGGACACGGCCTCGCCGAACGACCGGGCCCCGGCCGCCGACGCGGTCGACAGCCGTGGCACGGGCGCCGGGACGGTCGCGAACGCCTCCTCGAGCAGCGCGCGGAGACCGCCGTCCGGCGCCCCGGGGGCCGGCTCGGCGACGTCGACGAGCAGGACGCGGAACGGCCGGCGGGTCTGGGCCGCGAGCGCGCGCAGGGTGGCCGGGAGGTAGCCGGTGCGTCCGTGGGTCACCACGACGGCCGTCACCGGGGTCGTCACCGGTACGGCCGCGGTCGTGGGGAGGTCCGCGGGGGACAGCGTGTCGGTCATGCTCGCGCCATCATGCCCTCGCGACCGCTCGCCGGGCGGCATGGCCGCCCGGCGTGGCGGGTCGGACGGGCCGACGGGTGCCTCAGACCACGCGCCGCTTGAGCTTGCGGCGCTCCCGCTCCGAGAGCCCGCCCCAGATGCCGAAGCGCTCGTCGTTGGCGAGCGCGTACTCCAGGCACTCGGCGCGCACGTCGCAGGACGTGCAGACCTTCTTCGCCTCGCGCGTCGAGCCGCCCTTCTCGGGGAAGAACGCCTCCGGGTCGGTCTGGGCGCACAGCGCGCGCTCCTGCCACCCCATGGGGCCGTCGTCGTCGGGCGTGCCGAACAGGGACAGCACGTTGCCGGTCGGTGCGGTCACGGGGGTGGCGACGTCGTCGGGCAGTCCCTCGTCGTCGAGCAGGTGCCACATACGTGCCTCCGCGGTTGATGCTGGATGTCCTCGTGCTGGGCTGGCTCCTCGAAGCCGGCCGTGCGGCGCGGAGGCCGCGACGAACGCGCTCGAATGAATCAGTTCTCAGGAATTACACGCGTGTCGTTCGCGGTCGTCAACCGGAGCCGTGCTAGATGCCCGAGTTGTCCGGGTGAAAGTTCTGTGTGCGCGGCGTGGCGTCCCCGCCCGCTGGTCCCGGACCCTCCGCTGCGTACCCTTCGACCATGACGGACCTCCCCGCGCCCGGCCGCGCCGGCGACGTGCCCGCCCTGCTCGCCGGCCTGCTGCGCGAGCCCGGCAGGCCGCGCGTCACGTGGTACGGACCGGACCACGAGCGCGTCGAGCTGTCGGGGGCGGTCCTCGTCAACTGGGCCGTGAAGACCACCAACCTGCTCGTCGAGGAACTCGACGCCGGCCCGGGCACGCGGGTGCTGCTCGACCTGCCGCCGCACTGGCGCGCGCTCACGTGGGCGCTCGGCGTCTGGCGGGCGGGCGCGTGCGTCGTACGGGCCGGCACCGGCGGCGAGCCGGCGGACGGCCGGCCCGTCGACGTCGTCGTCACGTCGCGACCGGAGGAGCACGGCACGGGTGCGACCGTCGTGGCGGTCGCGCTGGCCGCGCTCGCCCGGTCGTGGCCGGGTCCGCTGCCCCGCGGCGCCGTGGACGCCGCGGCGGCCGTCATGACCTACCCGGACGCCCTCGGCTGGGTGCCGGCGGCGGACCCGTCCGCACCGGCCGTCGCCGGCGGACCGGACGTGCCGCACGGGGAGCTGCTGCCCACCGCGCTCGTCGCAGCACCGCCGGCCGGTGCCCGGACGCTCCAGGACGCACGTGCGCTCGACGCCGTCGACCTCGCCCTGTCGGCAGCGGCCACGTGGGCGGTGGACGGGTCGTTCGTGCTCGTCGACGGCGACGCGCTCGAGGGGGCGGCCCTGGCCCGCGTGCGGGCCGGCGAGCGGGTCACCCACGAGGCGGGCTGACCACGCGGCACGCGCCCCGTCACCCGCGAGGCCGCCGGATGGTCCAGAATGGCGAGCCATGCGCGGAATCATCCTCGCCGGCGGCTCCGGCACCCGGCTGCACCCCATCACTCTCGGCGTGAGCAAGCAGCTGGTGCCGGTCTACGACAAGCCGATGATCTACTACCCGCTCTCGACCCTGATCCTCGCCGGGATCCGCGACGTGCTCGTGATCACGACGCCGCACGACGCCGAGCAGTTCCAGCGGCTGCTGGGTGACGGCTCGCAGTTCGGCATCTCGATCGAGTACACGGTGCAGGCGGAGCCCAACGGCCTGGCCCAGGCCTTCGTCCTCGGCGCGGACTTCGTCGGGAACGAGCCCGCGGCCCTCGTGCTCGGCGACAACATCTTCTACGGAGCCGGGCTCGGCAGCCGGCTGCAGCGCTTCGAGCGGATCGACGGCGGCGCGGTGTTCGCCTACCGGGTCGCGGACCCCACCGCGTACGGCGTCGTCGAGTTCGACGCGTCGGGCCGCGCGCTCTCCCTGGAGGAGAAGCCCAAGCAGCCGAAGAGCAGCTTCGCCGTCCCTGGTCTGTACTTCTACGACAACGACGTCGTCGCGATCGCGCGGGACCTGAAGCCGTCCGCGCGCGGCGAGTACGAGATCACGGACGTCAACCGTGTCTACCTCGAGCAGGGGCGCCTGCAGGTCGAGGTCCTGCCCCGCGGCACGGCCTGGCTCGACACGGGCACGTTCGACTCGCTCCTCGAGGCGTCGGACTACGTCCGCACCATCGAGCACCGCCAGGGTCTCAAGGTCGGTGCACCGGAGGAGGTCGCGTGGCGTCGCGGCTTCCTCTCGGACGACGACCTTCGCGCGCGGGCCGAGAAGCTCGTCAAGTCCGGGTACGGCACCTACCTGCTCGGCCTGCTCGAGAACGAGGGCCACTGATCCGCGCCGGGCCCCGGCGCGCCGGGGCCCGGCACCGCGGACCGGGTGCCGTCAGGAGGCGCCGAGGACCTCCGGCGCCGCCACGCGCCAGCGCTCGTCCCAGGCACCGATGGGATCGACCCCGATCCGGTGCAGGGCGTCGTGCCCGAGGACCGAGTAGGCGGGGCGCGGCGCGGGCCGCACGTACTCGGCGCTGGTGGTCGGGTCGACCGCCTCGGGCGACAGCCCCGCGGCCGCCGCGACCTCCTGGGCGAACCCGTGCCAGGACGTCTGCCCCGTCGCCGTGCCGTGGTAGACGCCCGAGGGGGCACCCGCGGCGACGAGCCGCACCACCAGGTCGGCGAGGTCACGGGTCCACGTGGGCTGCCCGACCTGGTCGGCGACGACCTGGAGCGCCCCCCGCTCCGCGAGCGCCCGGGCGATGGTCCGCGGGAAGCACGCCCCACCGGCGCCGTACAGCCACGCGGTGCGCACGACGAGGTGCTCGGGGTTCCCCGCCCGCACCGCCCACTCCCCCGCGAGCTTGGTGCGGCCGTAGGCCGAGCGCGGCGCGGCGAGCTGGTCCTCGCCGTAGGGCGAGGTCGCGTCCCCGGCGAACACGTAGTCCGTCGAGATCTGCACCAGCCGCGCACCGACCTCGCGCGTGCGCTGCGCCAGGACCTGCGGACCCGTCGCGTTCACGGCGAAGGCGGCACCCTCCTCGCTCTCGGCGGCGTCGACCGCCGTCCACGCAGCGCAGTTGACCACCACGTCGGCACCGTCCACGGCGCGACCGACGGCCTCGGCGTCGAGGACGTCGACCGTCCGACGGTCGAACCCCACGACCTCGTGACCGTCCCGCTCGGCGGCCGACACCATGTCGGTGCCCAGCATCCCCGCGGCGCCCATGACCACCCAGCGCACGTGTTCTCCTTCTCGACGAACGATGATGACCTCACCCTACTCAGCGCGTCGTCGGTAGGGTGGACCGGCCGCCCGACCTTGGAGGAACCACACGTGCAGTACCGCGAGCTCAGCGTCCCCGGTGCGTGGGAGATCACGCCCCAGCAGCACGGCGATCCTCGAGGCGTCTTCCTCGAGTACTTCACCTCCGCGGCGTTCGTCGAGGCGACGGGGCACCGGTTCGACCTGCAGCAGGCGAACTGCTCGGTGTCGGCGGCCGGCGTCCTGCGGGGGATCCACTTCGCCGACGTGCCCCCCGGGCAGGCGAAGTACGTGACCTGCGCCTCCGGTGCCGTGCTCGACGTGGTGGTCGACATCCGGGTCGGGTCGCCCACCTTCGGCCGGTGGGACGCCGTGCTGCTCGACGACGTCGACCGCCGCGCGATCTACCTCGGCGAGGGGCTGGGCCACGCCTTCATGTCCCTCGAGGACGGCTCGACCGTGCTCTACCTGTGCTCGACCGGCTACTCGCCGGGCCGGGAGCACGGCATCCACCCGCTCGACCCCGAGCTCGGGATCGAGTGGCCGTCGCAGGACCGGCAGGGGCGCCCCATCTCCCCGCAGCTGTCCGCGAAGGACGCGGACGCGCCGACGCTCGCCCAGGCGCGCGACCAGGGGCTGCTGCCGCTCGACGACGTCGTGCGCGGCTACGTCGACTCGCTGCGCGCCGACACCGGCCACTGACCACCCGGTCGGACCGCCCTCGTGGACGACCGCGCCGCCCCTCCCGCGGGGAGGCGCGGGCGTCGGGCCGGTGGGGCCGCCTGCAGTAGCCTGTCGCGCGGCCGGCGCCCGTCCGGCCGCGCGACACACCAGAGAGGGGCCTCGTCCCGTGAGCGGTAGGTCCACGACCGGGGCGACGGCGTCCGGGGTGCACGAGGAGACCCGGCAGGACCGCCGGTCCACGGGACTTCGACGGACCGTCTCGGACCTGCTGTCCCGGCGACCGACGCTGGTCGCCGCCGTGGTGGTGCTGCTCGGCGCCCTCGCGCTCAGCGCCACGCACGTCCGGCACTACTCCGAGCTGAGCCCCGTCGACGAGCTCCAGCACATCGACTACCTCTACAAGGCGCCGGAGGTCGTCCGCAACGGCGAGAAGGTCGAGCAGGACGCCATGCGCGAGCAGGCCTGCCGCACCCTGCCCAACTACCCGGCGCCGCCCTGCTCGGAGACGGCCACGTACGACCCCGACGACTTCCAGGAGCTCGGGACGAACACGGCGGCGATCTACACGCCGTTGTACTACACGCTGACGAAGGCCGTCGCGATGCCGCTGCAGGCCGTGACCGGGATGGAGTCGCTCGTCACCGCCGCCCGGCTGGTGGGGGGCCTGTGGCTGGGCGCGGGCCTGGTCATGACGCTGCTGGTGGCGCGCCGGCTCGGGGCGCACCCCTACCCGACCGCGGGGCTGCTGCTGGCGGGGGCCGCGACGCCGAACGTCGTCCTGCCGTCCGCCACCGTCACGCCCGACGCGGCGGCGCTGCTCGCGGGCGCCTCCCTGGTGTGGTCCGTGCTGTGGTGGGAGCAGCGGCCCGGCGTGCGGCGGCTCTGGCTCCCCGCGCTGCTGGCCCTCGCGGTCGTCGCGCTGAAGGCGCTCAACGTCATCGTCGTGGTCCTCGTCGCCCTGTACGTCGTGCTGCGCCTCGTCCAGCGTCTCGCGTGGCCGCGCGACGAGGCCGGAGAGGAGCGGCCCGGTCGCGACGTCCCCGGTCGGCGCGGGCCGTCCGTGGGGCAGTCCGCGGCCCTCGTCACCGTCGTGTCCGCCGTGGCGCTCGCCGGCGCGATCGGGTACGTCCTGTTCAGCAGTGCGAACGCCGTGGCCTCGAGCGAGGGCGTCTCGATGGCGGAACGGGTGCGGGCCGACACCTTCCCCACGCTGCAGACGGTCGAGCACATCGGCGTCTTCCTCAACGTCCTGTACGCGCCGGGCTGGTGGGTCACCACCCCGTTCATCGGGCCCGTGGTGCAGAACCTGGTCGGCATGGTGGCGTTCGCTGGGACCTTCGCGGCGGCCTTCCTCACGGACCGCGTGCCGCGCACCACCCGCACGCTGGCGGTGTCGCTGCTCGTCGTCGGCGTCGTCGGCGCGCCGCTCATCATCACCTTCTCGTACGTGTCCCAGGGGATGTTCGTGCCGATCCCCGGCCGCTACGCCCTCACGCTGGTCCCTGCGGGCCTGGCCATCGCAGCGGCCACGCTCCGCAGCCGTGCCGCGCGTCTGGTCGTGGGGCTCGCAGGCGTGACGCTGTACCTCGCCGTGCTGGGGTGGATGCTCGTCCCGTGACGCGCACGTGCCCCGGCGCGAGGGCCTGGGGCGTCCGGGTCAGCGGCGCGGCGGACGTCGACCGGTGCGGCCCCGCGCCCCGTCGCGCAGCCCCGCGGCCGTCTCTCGCAGGCGCGCCAGTCGCCCGGGCACCAGGACGCAGGTGATCGCGAGGTGGCGCACGTCACGCACGACCGCGCCGAGCGCCCAGACCGGCTCGCGCCGCCCGTACCGGCGCACGAGCACCACGCGGTTCCGGGCGATGTAGTAGTACCGGAAGATCGCGGCATGGGTGACGGCGAGCCGCCGGCCGGCGAGCCGGACCTCGTGCGCCCGGCCGAGCCGGTGCTCGAGCTGGGTACCCGGTGCGACGACCGCGCGGAACCCGGCCGCGCGAGCGCGGAGCCAGTACTCGGTGTCGACGCCGTCGATGAAGAGCGCGGCGTCGAACGGGCCGAGGGCCGCGAGCGCGTCGGCAGGCAGCAGGAGGCCGGACTGGATCGGCTCGCGTCCCTCCACCACGTCGGACGCAGCTCCGGGCGCCGCCGCCGCGGCGCGCACACCGGTCGCCCGGCCAGGGCCCACCATGCCGACGGCGACACCGGCCGCACGGGCCGCGTCGAGCGCGGCCCGCAGCGCCGCGACGTAGCCCGCCGGTACGCGCGAGTCCTGGTCGAGCGTCAGCACGTCGGCGTCGCCCGCAGCGCGCAGGCCGGCGTTCAGGGCGGCACCGATCCCGAGGTTCGCGCCCTGCCGCAGCACCGTCGCGCCCGCCTCCGCCGCCCGTGCGAGCACCGGCGCGGCCTCGTCGCTGCTGCCGTCGTCCACGACGACCACCCGGTCCACCTGGGGGCCGACGCTGCGGACGACCTCCAGGAGGCCGTCGTCCGGCTGGAAGGCGGTGACGACCGCCACGACCTGCGTCGTGGCGCCTGCGTCACCGCCGGCGACGCGGTCGGGCACGCGGGTCAACGTACACTAGCCGCCGGCCCGCGCCGCGGGCACCGCGGTCGGCGAGCTCGACCGCGCCCGGTCCGACAGGGAGCGACGTGAGCCAGCCCGACCCGGCGGGGCGGCCCCCCGTGGGGGCCGCACCCACGATCGGCAGGGCCGACGCCACGGGCGTCGCGATCGCCTCCGCGATCGCTGCGGGCTCGTCGACGCTCATCGTCGCCGGTGCACCACGGGTGCTCGGGGACACCGCCGAGACCACCGTCTTCCTCACCTTCTGGTCCGCGCTGTTCGTCTGCTTCGGCCTGCTGTCGGGGATCTCGCTCGAGACCACGCGCGCCGTCACCGCGACCACGACGCACGGCGCGGCCGGCGCTCGCCGCACCGCCTCGGTCGGGACGGTGGGTGCGTGCGTGGGCGTCCTCGTCGGTGCGCTCGTCGCAGCGGCCGCGCCGCTGTGGGGACCGGCCGTGTTCCCCCGGGCCGCCCTGCCGTTCGCACTGCTGGTGGCGCTCGGCGTCGCGGGCTACGCCGTGCACTCCGTGCTGGTCGGCGCGCTGGCCGGGACGCAGCGGTGGGCGGTCTACTCCCGGCTGATCGCGGCGGACTCGGCCGTGCGCCTCCTGCTCGTCGCCGCCGTGGCCGTCACGACCGGATCCGTGGTCGGTGCCGGGGCGGGCGCGGTCGCGGCCGCGTTCACCTGGGCCGCACTCCTGCTGCTCTCCCCCGCGTCCCGAGCCGCCTTCTCGACACGTGCCGACGTCCCGCTCGGCGCCTACCTGCGCCGCCTCGGGGCTGCGTCAGCGGCCACCGGCGCGAGCGCGCTGCTGGTCGTCGGGTTCCCCACGCTCCTCGCGGTGACGACCCCGACGGCCGAGTACGCCCTCGCGGCACCGCTCATCCTCGCGCTGACGCTGACGCGAGCGCCCCTCATGATCCCGCTCAACGCCTACCAGGGCGTAGCCGTCGCGCACGTCGTGCGGCACCGGGACCGTGGCCTGCGCGCACTGCTGCCCGTCGCCCGGGCGGTCGTCGCCGTCGGCGCGGTGGGAGCGGTCGCCGCGTGGGCGGTCGGACCCTGGCTCCTCGCGCTGGTCGGCGACAGCCCGGACTACCGGCTGGGCGGCGCCGTCCTCGCCGGACTCACGCTGGGGGCGACCGGGCTGGCCCTGCTCACGCTCACCGGGGCCGTCTGCCAGGCCCTCGCGCGCCACGGCGCGTTCCTCGGCGGCTGGGCGGTGGCCGTCGGGGTCGCCCTCGTCGTGCTCGTGCTGCCCCTCCCCCTCGAGTCCCGCGCTGTGGTCGCCCTCGTCGTGGCGCCCCTCGTCGGCATCGGCGTGCACCTGCTGGCGCTGCGTCGGCCGCCGGGGCCCGCCGACGGCGTCCAGAGTCCCCCCTCGCCCCCGCAGGAGCTCGCGTGACCACTGCCGCCCACGTCCCCGTCAGCGTGTGCATGGCCACCTACAACGGCGAGGCGTGGGTGGCGGAGCAGGTCGCATCGGTGCTCGCGCAGCTCGGCCCCGACGACGAGCTCGTGGTCGTCGACGACGCCTCGCAGGACGGCACCGTCGCGGCGCTCCGCGCCCTGGGCGACCCGCGCGTGCGCATCGAGGTGCAGCAGGCCAACCGTGGCTACGTCCGCACCTTCGAGCACGCGCTCCGGTTGGCCCGAGGCGAGCACGTCGTCCTGGCGGACCAGGACGACGTCTGGGTGGAGGGTCGGCTCGCGGCGATGACGGCGGCGCTCGACGCGGGCGCGGACGTCGTCGCCACGAACCTCGCGACGCTGGACGGGCCCGACGCCATCCGCGGGCCGTACGGGCAGGCCGACTGGCACCTGCGCGCGGCCCACTCGCGCCGCCGGCTGCGCAACGTCGTCGGGGTGCTCGCGGGCAACCGGCCGTACTACGGCTGCGCGATGGCCCTGCGCCGGTCGGCGCTCTCGACGGTCCTGCCGTTCCCCGGCTTCCTCGAGGAGTCGCACGACCTGTGGATCGCCCTCTACGGCAACGTCCTCGGTCGCATGCGGCACCTCGAGCTGCGGTCGGTGCGTCGCCGGTTCCACGGCGACAACGCCAGCCCGGACCGTCCCCGGGGACTGCGCCTCGTGCTCCGCTCGCGGTTCATGCTCGTGCGGGCCGTGCTCGAGCTGGTGCGGCGGGGCCGCGCGCGAGCCTGACGGGCGTGCGGAGCCGGGTGGCCGCCGACGACGCCTCGACCGAGGGCACGGTCGCCAGGACGTGCGGGCGCCCGCTCCCGTCGTTCCTGCTCGTCGCACGACCCGTGGTTCACGTCGACCGGCGACGCCCGGCGTGCGCTGCGTCGCCTCCGTCGGCGACGCGGGAGCAAGTCAGGGGCGGACCGCGTGGCGCAGCAGCGCCCGCGCCGCGGCCGCGTCGCGCCGGGCCACCGCACGCGGCAGCAGCGTCAGGGCGTGCGCCCGAGAGGTGACGTGCAGGCGTGCCGCTCGCGCGGCCCGCCGCCAGCCGAGCTGCTCGACGTCCCGGGCGGCCTCCTCGAAGAAGTCCCGCTCGTCGCCGAAACGCCCCCCGCCGGATGCCGCCTCCGACGACGCGCTCGCGACGTGCCGCCGGTAGGCGAAGCACTCGGTCGGCTCCAGCAGCAGCTGCGCACCCGCGCGGACAAGGTCGAGCACGAGCGCCAGGTCGAGCGCGATGGGCAGGTCGGTCCGGAACCGGACGGCCTGCACGCTCTCGCGCCGGAACGCGAGCGACGGCCAGTACAACCAGTCGCCGTGCAGGAGGCTCACCGCCAGCGGCTCGCCCGAGAGCACCCGCGGCTCGGACGCACGCGGCCGCACGACGCGCTGCTTCACCTCGTCCACGAGCGGACGCACCCGCCGCCCCCGCTCGTCCACCACCCGCACACCGGGCTGGACGACGTCGACGTGCTCGAACCGCTCGAACGCCGACAGCACGACCGCGACGTAGTCGGGCAGGAGCACGTCGTCACACCCGGGCATCGCGACGACCTCGGCCGTCGCGAGGTCGACGCACTGCTGGAAGACGGCCGCGATGCCGCGGTTGACCTCGTTGCGGACGTAGTGGACCCGAGGATCACCCAGGCCCCGGAGGTAGTCCCCCGCCCACGCGTCCGGGTAGCAGTCGTCGACGACCGTCAGCCGCCATCGCGGGTCGCTCTGGGCGAGCACGCTCGCGACCGTCTCGCGCAGGTACTCGGGGTCGCCCCAGTAGGGCACGACGAGGTCGACGAGCACGGTGTCGCCCTCAGTCGCCGGACACGGGTTCGCCGAGCACCGGGTGTCGACGCGCCTCGAGGGGCGTGCCGTCGACCACGGGCGACGCCGTCGGGCCGTCGGAGCGACGGTCCTCCTGCTTGCGGAGCGCACGCTCGACGTCGAGGCGCAGCAGCGCGACCTCCTCCGCGAGCGTGCGGGTCTCCTCCTCGAGCCCCGTGATCTCGACGCTGAGCTGGATGCAGACGAGCAGGAGCACCATCAGCGCGATCGCGAACAGCAGGTTGCTCGGCGTCTGCACCCCGACGGCCGAGGCGAGCGTCTCGGCGGTGCGCGGGAAGGCCGCGAGCACCACGACGCCGGACCCGAGCAGGATCCACGTCACCGCGTACTTCTCGCGCAGCCTCCGGGTCCGCAGCAGCACGACGAGGAACACCACGAGCGCCACGCAGGCGCCCACGGCGAAGGCGTAGCCGCTCATGCCGTCGCCTCCCCGCTCGTGCGGACCATGGGCCGCGAGAGCGCCACGACCAGGGCGAGGACGGCTCGTCCCAGGAAGACCGCCGCCTTGAACGGCCCGTGCGAGGGCACGCCTGCGCTGCGCTGGCGCATCTCGACGCCGATCTGGGTGACCCGGAGCCTGGCCCGGCAGGCGATGACGAGCGACTCGACGGTGTCACCGAGGTACTCGGCAGGGTACTCGCGCGCGAAGAGCTCGATCGCGCGCCGGTTCGAGGCACGGAAGCCGGACGTGGTGTCGGTCAGGCGGGTGCGGGCGATCCGTGACAGGACCACCGAGAGCAGGCCCATCGCCCAGCGGCGCGGACCGCGGGCGGAGTACGCCCCGACGCCGGCGAACCGCGCACCCAGCACGACGTCGGCCTCGCCGGCGAGCAGCGGGGCCAGCAGCCGAGGCACGTCGGCGGGGTCGTGCTGCCCGTCGGCGTCGACCTGGACGACGGCGTCGTAGCCCTCGGCCCGTGCGAACCGGAACCCGGCCCGCATGGCACCGCCGACACCCAGGTTGAAGGGCAGCTGAAGGACGTCCACCCCAGCGGCACGCGCCACGTCCGCGGTGGCGTCCCGGGATCCGTCGTCGACGACCAGGATGCCGACTCGCGGAAGGTGCGCACGGACCTCCGCGAGCACCCCGGTCAAGGAGGCGGCCTCGTTCCACGCCGGGAGAACGACCAGCACCCGAGGGTCGCTGGAATCTGACATGCCCCACAGACTACCGGCGCCGTGCGACGCCCTCGTGCCGCCCACGGCGTCAGCGGGACCCGCCTGCGCGCACCGCGGCCTCGTAGGCGCGCACGTGCGAGCGGGCGGTCGCGTCCCAGTCGAACGTGGCGGCGCGCTCGACCGCCGCAGCGGCCAGCGCCCGCCGACGTGCCGGGTCTGCGAGGAGGGCGCGCAAGGACGCGGCGATCGACCCCTCGTCGGTGCCGCAGTACGCGACCGCGTCGCCACCGACCTCCGGCAGCGACAGCTCACGGCTCGTCAGCACGACCGCGCCGCAGGCCATGGCCTCCAGCACGGGCAGGCCGAACCCCTCGCCCAGGCTCGGGTAGGCCACGACCTCCGCCCCGGCCAGGTACCCGGGCAGGTGCTCGAGCGGGAGGTAGCCGGGCACCTGCACCTGCAGGTGCGGGTGCTCGCGTCGCACCTGCTCCACGGCCGGCGCCACCTGCTCGTCCCAGCCGCGCCCGCCGGCGAGGACGAGGGCCGGCGGGTCCACCGTGTCGTGCACGGCAGCGGCCCAGCCGCGCACGAGCGCCGGGACGTTCTTGCGCGGCTCGAGGGTGCCGAGGAACGCGACGTACGCGCCGTCGACGCCCAGGGTGGCGCGCACCCGGGCCCGCTCGTGCTCGTCGACGACGTGGAACAGGCTGGTGTCCACCCCGTGGTAGGCCACGTGGAAGAGACCCGGCTCACCGCCGGCGTGCCGGCGCACCTCCCGCCCGGTGGCCTGCGACGGGACGACGAGGGCGTCGGCGCGTCGCACGGCACGGACCGTCGCGGCGGTGAAGAACCTCCGCTTGAGCGGCGAGTGCAGAGCGGGGTGGCTGAAGAACGTGGCGTCGTGCAGCGTCACGACCGTCGGCACACCCGGCCGGACGGGCATCGTGTAGTGCGGGCTGTGCAGGACGTCGGCGGCGACCGCCCGCACGAGCCGGGGAAGGCCCAGCTGCTCCCAGGCGAGCCGGGCCGGCCGACGGACGACCGACGCGGGCGCCGCCACGAGGTCGGCACCGGGTGCCGCGGCCGCGAACAGCGCGAGGTCCCGCGGCTGGCACGCCACCACGAGGTCCACCCCCGTGCGTAGCAGCGCCGGCACCAGCGCGTCCACGTAGCGGCCGACCCCGCCGCGGTCGGCCGGGACCGCGGTCGCGTCCAGCACCACCCTCATGCGTCCTCCGCCTCCCCGGTCGCGCCCCTCGGGCCCCGGTCGTGACCCACGGACGCGGACGCTACCTCGTCGCCGACGCGCCGCGGCACCGACCGGGGATCCCGCCACGCCCGCCGACGTCCACCAGGACCTCGTGATCCCATGCACACTCGGGAGGAACGTCGACCCCGTCCGGCCCGGACGCGTCACACCACGGAGGTACGCCGTGCCGACTCTCGTCCGGCTCCTGACGATCACGTCGCTGTCCGCATCGCTCGCCGTGGCCAGTGGCGTCCCGGCCGGCGCGTCGGCGGGCGCCCTGCCGGCCGACGTCGCGGTCAGCACGCCCCAGGTGCAGGAGCTCGACCTGTCGGGCGTCGACGTCGAGGAGCTGCGCGAGCTGCCGCCGCAGGCACCGCTGCCCGCCGAGGACGTCGCACCCGAGGCGCTGGCCTCCTCCGGCGTCTCCGGGCAGCCCGCGGCCGAGCCGGACGCGGGTCCGGGCACGGGGGCCGAACCGGACGCGGGTCCCGGCGCGGGGGGCGAGCCGTCCGCGGAGCCGGGCGCGGACCAGCCCGAGGAGGACGCCCGACGGTCCGGCGGCCGGTCGGCGACCGACGCAGCGACCGACGCGGCGACGGACGGAGCCACCCCGTCGGCCACGCCGGGCGACGCACCCGTCGCCGCGGCCGTGCCGACGACACCGCCGGCCGTCCTCACGCCGGAGCTGGAGGTCGAGCCCTTCTCCGTGTTCGGCGTCAGCTGGGACGTGACCGACGACCTCGAGGACGTCGTCGTCCGCTACCGCCTGCGCAGCGACGGCCGGTGGAGCGACTGGGAGGCGGTCGGCGCCTCGGACGTCGCCCCCGACGCGGACGGCGCCGAGGGCGGCGCGCCCAGCCGCGGCGCGTCCGACGCGGTGGTGGCGCCCGACGCCGACGGGATCCAGGTCTGGGCGGACGCGGAGCGGGGGACCGTGGCCGGGCTGAAGGTCGTGCTCATCGACCCCGGGCCCGACCCGGCCGCGAACGCCACCGGTGCCGCGCTCCGTACCGCGGTGGCCGCGCCGGGCATCGTCACGCGCGCGCAGTGGGGTGCCGACGAGTCGCTCGTGACGTGCTCGCCGGACTACTCCCGCGACGTGCGCGCCGCCGCGGTGCACCACACGGCCTCGTCGAACTCCTACTCGGCCGCTGACGTGCCCGGGATCCTGCGCGGCATCCTCGCGTACCACACCCGGCCGGAGTCCGGAGGCGGCCGCGGCTGGTGCGACATCGGCTACAACTTCCTCGTCGACAAGTGGGGACGCGTCTTCGAGGGGCGCAGCGGCGGCATGGACCGGCCGGTCGTCGGCGTCCACACCGGCGGCTTCAACAGCCGGACCTTCGGCGTCGCGGCGATCGGCGAGTACGGCTCGACCACGGCACCGGTTGCCATGACCGAGGCGATCAGCCAGGTCATCGCGTGGAAGTTCGCCGTCCACCGCATCTCGGCGAGCGCCTCGGTGACCCTGGTCTCCGGCGGCGGCGCGTCGAAGTACCCCGCCGGCACCGCGGTCACCTTCCCGACGGTGTTCGGCCACCGCGACGCGCAGTACACCAGCTGCCCGGGCCAGACGCTCTACGCCGCGCTCGGAGCGATCCGGAACCGGGTCGCCGTCCTGGCCGACGGGACCGTGGCGGCCTCACCGTTCGGGTCCTGGGACTCGGTCGACGCCCGCGGGGGCGCGGTGACCGTGAGCGGCTGGGCGGCCGAGCCGGGCAGCACCGCGCCCGTCAGCGTGCGCGTGGACGTGGGCGGCACGACACGCACGGTCGTCGCCGACCTCCACCGCCCCGACGTGGGTGCCGCCCACCCCGGCGAGGGACCGCTGCACGGCTTCCGTGTGCGCGTCCCCGCCCCGAACGGGCGGCACGCCGTGTGCGTCACGGCCCTGAACGTCGGACCGGGGCACGACGTCAACCTCGGGTGCACGTGGTCGCAGGTGCAGAACGCGACGCCCGTGGGCTCGCTGGACGCCGTGACCACGACGGCGACCGCCGTGGCGGTCCGCGGCTGGGCGTTCGACCCCGACACGAGCGACCCGGTCCGCGTCCACGTGTACCTGGACGGCGCACCCGTCCGCTCGATCACCGCCGACGGCTCCCGCCCGGACGTCGCGCAGGCCTTCGGCGTCGGTCCGAACCACGGGTTCGCCGGCTCCGTGCGCACCACCCCGGGCGTCCACCAGGTGTGCCTGTACCTCATCAACGTCCCGGAGGGGCACAACCCCCAGCTGGCCTGCCGGACGGTCCAGGTCGGTCATCCGCCCGTGGGCGCCCTGGACGCGGTGGTCACGACCCCGTCGACGATCGGTGTCCGCGGGTGGGCCTTCGACCGCGACACGACCGACCCCGTCCGGGTGCACGTCTACGTCGACGGCAGCCCGGTCCGGTCCCTGCGGGCGGACGGCTCCCGTCCGGACGTCGCCCGGGCGCACGGCGTGGGCGAGCGGCACGGCTTCTCCGGCACGGTGCCCGCCACCGCCGGGCGGCACGAGGTCTGCCTCTACCTCATCGACGTCCCGACCGGCCCGAACCCCCTGCTCGGCTGCCGGACGGTGACGGTGCGGAACGCACCGCCGGTCGGCGCGTGGGACGCCCTCGAGGGCACCGCGGGAGATGTGTCCGTCCGGGGCTGGGGCTTCGACCCCGACACGACCGCACCGATCCGGGTGCACGTGTACGTCGACGGCTCCCCCGTCCGGTCCCTCACCGCGGACCGCTCACGGCCGGACGTCGCCCGCGTGCACGGGGTCGGCGACCGGCACGGGTTCAGCGGCACCGTCGCCGCCCCGCCCGGGCGCCACGAGGTGTGCCTCTACCTGATCGACGTCCCGGGAGGTCCGAACCCCTCGCTCGGCTGCCGGGTCACGACCGTGGGCTGAGACGGGAACCCGGAGGAACCACGACAACTCGCCGCGTCCGGCGACGGCATCGACGTCACGCCGCCCGCCTCGCGCTAGCGTCGACCACGCCACGCCCGGACGTCGAACGAGAACCATGACCCACACCTCGCGCACAGCACTCGTCGTCGGCGCCGTCGGCGTCCTCGCGGCCGCCGGTGCCGTCACGCTCGTCCTGGCCCTGCGCGGGCCCGGCGGCAGCCCCGCCGACGCGTCGGCGACGGGACCCTCGGCCTCGACGTCCACGGGTCCCTCGGAGCCGACGGACCCGGCCGCCCCCGAGACCGCGCCCGGCACGGCCCCCGGCTCGGCAGCCCCCACCGCGGCGCCCGCGCCCGCGCCCGCGCCGGAGCCGTCCGCTCCCGCCACGTCGGCGCCCGGCCGTCCCGGCGGCGGACCGGACGGACGGCGCACCGTCGACGTCGTGCTCGGGTTCGCCGAGTGGAGCACGGCGACGCGGGCCATCGAGGCGTCGGCGTACGCCCAGGTGTACGAGGAGGACGGCACGTGCACGCTCACCGCGACCGGTGGCGGGGCCACGGCGACCACGGAGCAGCCCGCGCTCGCCGACGTGACCACCACCTCGTGCGGGGTGATGTCGGTGCCGGCCGCGCAGCTGCGGTCGGGCACCTGGCAGGTCCGCGTCGAGTACGCGTCCGCGACGTCGACGGGCGCGTCGGCCACGGTCGACGTGGAGGTGCCGTGATGCGGGGCGGGCGCGCCCTGCGCGCGGCGGTCGGCGCCCTGGTGTCCTGCGCCCTGGCCCTCGGCGCCGGGATCGCCGTCCTCGTCGCGCCCGCAGCCCCCGCGCAGGGCGCGGACCTGCGCGACTTCCGTCCGGGGCACATCATCAGCGACGCCATCTTCTACGACAGCGACGCCATGTCCGCCGCCCAGGTGCAGTCGTTCCTGGTCGCGCGGGGGGCGGGCTGCACGACGAGCGGTTCGCTCACGTGCCTCAAGGACTACCGGCAGTCCACGACCACCCGCCCCGCGGACGCGTACTGCCGGCAGACCTACACGGGTGCCACGAACGAGACCGCGGCCCAGATCGTCACGAAGGTCGCACGCGCCTGCGGCATCAACCCCCAGGTGCTGCTCGTGACGTTGCAGAAGGAGCAGGGCCTCATCACCCAGGCCCGGCCGAAGTCGACCTACGACAAGGCGCTGGGCTTCGCCTGCCCCGACACCGCCCCCTGCGACAGCGCGTACGCCGGGTTCTTCGCCCAGGTGTACTCCGCAGCACGGCAGTTCCAGCGCTACGCCGCGCACCCGACGTCCTGGACCCACCAGGCGGGACGCGTCGTGAACGTCCGGTACCACCCCGTCGCCGCCTGCTCCTCCTCCCCTGTCCACATCGAGAACCAGGCGACAGCGAGCCTGTACAACTACACGCCGTACCAGCCGAACGCGGCCGCGCTCGCGGCGGGGTACGGCACGGGCGACTCCTGCTCGTCGTACGGCAACCGCAACTTCTGGAACTACTTCACCGACTGGTTCGGCTCGACCACCCAGCGCCAGCCCGTGGCCGCGCTCGACACCGTGGCCGCGTCCGGCGGGGGCAAGGTCACCGTCCGCGGCTGGGCGTTCGACCCGGACGTGAGCTCCAGCATCCAGGTGCACGTGTACGTCGACGGTGCCCCGGTCCGGTCCGTGCGCGCCAACGCGTCGCGGCCGGACGTGGCCGCCGCGTTCGGCGTGTCCGCCTCGGTGGGCTTCTCGACCACCCTCGGCGTCGCACCGGGTCCCCGCCGCGTGTGCGTCTACGCGATCGACGGCAACGGCGGCGCCGTGAACCCCCTGGTCGGGTGCCGGGACGTGGTCGTGGCCAACGCCGAGCCGATCGGCGCGCTCGACGAGGTCACCGTCTCGGGCGGCACCGTCACCGCGCGCGGATGGGCGCTCGACCCCGACACGGACGCCTCGATCGGCGTCCGGCTGCTGGTCGACGGCGCGGCGGTCGCGTCGGCGACGGCCTCCGCCACCCGGCGGGACGTCGAGCGGGCGTACGGACGCGGCGCCGCGCACGGGTACACCCTGTCCGCGCAGGCGGCACCGGGACGCCGGTCCGTCTGCGTCCAGGCCGTCGACGCGACGAGCGGCACCGCGCTCACCCTCACGTGCCGCACGGTCACCGTGACCAACGCCCCGCCCGTCGGCTCCCTGGACGCCGTCACCGCCGGTCCGGGGACCCTCGGGGTGCGCGGGTGGGCGCTGGACCCGGACACCACGGCCTCGATCCGGGTGCACGTGTACGTGGACGGGAAGCCCGTGCGGTCCCTCGTCGCCTCGGCGGCGCGGCCCGACGTCGAGCGCGCGTACGGCCGGGGTGCCGCCCACGGCTTCTCGACGACGATCCCGGCCGAGAGCGGCCGGCGCGAGGTCTGCGTGTGGGCGATCGACACGGGCGGCGGCGCCAACCCGGTGGTCGGGTGCCGCACGGTCGAGGCACGCAACGAGGCGCCCGTGGGCGACCTGACCGTGTCGGCGACGCGGGACGGCATCGCCGCGTCCGGGTGGGTCGTGGACCCGGACCAGGACACCGCGCTGAGCACGCGCCTGCGCATCGACGGGCGCGTCGTCGCGACGCTCACCGCCGACGCCGCCCTCGCCGGCTCGGGCGCCCGGTTCGGCTTCGGCGACACCCACGGGTTCGTCTGGTCGGGCGGGCCGCTCGCAGCGGGCAGCTACGAGCTGTGCGTCGACGCCGCGGACGCGAGCACCGGCCGGTTCACGACGGTCGCGTGCACGACCGCCGTCGTGAACGGCCTGCCGATCGGTGCGCTCGACTCCGTGACGGCCTCCGGCACGTCGGTGACGGTGACGGGCTGGGCGCTCGACCCGAACTCCACGGGTCCAATCCGGGTGCACGTCTACCTGGACGGCCAGCCCGTGCTCTCGGTGTCCGCCGACCGCAGCCGCCCCGACGTCGAGCGAGCGTACGGGCTCGGTGACAGGCACGGGTACTCCCCCACCCTGCGCTCCGTCGCGCCGGGTCCGCACGAGGTGTGCACCTACGCGATCGACCTCGAGAAGGAGGAGAACCCCCTGCTCGGGTGCCGCTCCGTGACGGTCGGGTGACCGGGGACGGCTGGTAGGGTCGCCCGGTGGTCAGACGGGTGCTCGTGGTCGCGTCGACCTTCCCGGCGAACGACGAGGACCACGTCCCTGCCTTCGTCCGCGACCAGGTGGTCGCGATGCAGGCCCTCGACCCGGACGTCGAGTGGCACGTCCTCGCACCGCACGACCGGCGGTCGCAGACGCGTACCGTGCGCCGCTGGCCGTCGTTCGTCGAGCACCGGTTCCACTACATGTGGCCGCGACGGCTCGAGCGCCTCGCCGGCCGGGGGATCATGCCGGCGCTGCGTGCCGAGCCGCACCTGCACGTGGTGCTGCCGTTCTTCTTCCTGGCCGAGTTCTGGGCCCTGTGGCGGCTCGCCCGGTCGCTGCGCCCCGACGTGCTGTACGCGCACTGGTTCACGCCGCAGGCCATCACGAGCGTGTGGGTCGCGCGCCTGGTCGGCAGCCGGACGGTGTTCACCACGCACGCCTCGGACGTCGCGGTCTGGCACCGGTTCGGGCCCCTGGGCGCGGCGGTCGTCCGGTGGCACGTGCGCCGCGCCGCGGCGTTCACCGCCGTGAGCCGGCGGTCGATGGGCCGCCTCCGCCAGTTCTTCCCCGGGGAGGCGTGGGCGGAGGTCGCCGACCGAGGTCGGGTCCTGCCGATGGGGGTCCACGTGGACGCCGCCGACGAGACCCCTCCTGCGGATGGGACGGTGCTGTTCATCGGCCGCCTCGTCGAGAAGAAGGGCGTCTCCTTCCTGCTGCGCGCCTTCGCCGAGGCCGGACCGGAGCTCGGCGACGTCCGCCTGGTCGTCGCCGGTGACGGACCGCTCCGCAGCGCCCTGACGGCCGAGGCGGTGGAGCTCGGGCTGGGTGGACGCGTGGAGTTCCCCGGCTACGTCACGGGCGAGGCCAAGGCGGACCTCGTCCGCTCCGCCGCCGTGGTGGTGGTCCCGTCCGTCGTCGCCTCCGACGGCGACGTGGAGGGGCTGCCCATCGCCCTCCTGGAGGGCCTCGCCGCCGGCCGGCCCTGCGTCGCCACACCGGAGAGCGGCGCGGACGACGTCCTCGAGGACGGGGTGAACGGGTTCCTCGTCCCGCAGCGCGACAGCACGGCCCTCGCCGCGGCCCTCGTCCGGGCCGTGCACCTCTCCCCCTCCGAGCGCTCGCTGATCGGCGAGCGCGCCCGCACCACCGCGCGCCGGCTCGCCTGGCCCGTCGTCGCCCGCCAGCACCTCGACCTCCTCTTCGATGGAGCGCCTCCCGCATGACGTCCGTCCTCCTGATCAACAGCGACCTCGCCGAGAACCGCGGTGACCGCGCGATCGCCGAGGGGAACATCCAGCTCGTCCGCGAGCTGTTCCCCGACGCGACCGTCACCGGCATCTCGCAGCACCCCCGGCGGGACGCCGAGTGGTACGGCATCGACTTCCTCGACATGGACTTCCAGTCCCTGCGACCGCTCGACATGGTGCGTCTGCTGCGTGCCGCACGACGCAGCGACCTGGTGCTCTGGGGCGGCGGCGAGCTGCTGAAGGACTACACCAACAAGGCGGCGCTCTGGTACTGGGCGCTGAAGATGACCGCGGTGTCGTGGGCGAACCCGCGCGTCGTCGGCGCCTTCCAGGGGATCGGCCCGACCGCCTCCGCGCGCAGCCGCCGGATCATCGCGCGGCTCGTCAACCGCACCTCCCTCTTCCTCGTCCGGGACGAGGAGTCGCGGGACAAGCTGCTGGCCTGGGGCGCAGACCCCGGCAAGGTGCGCGCCGCCTCGGACCCGGCCGTCCTCCCCGAGCCGGAGCCGCTCGACGCGGCGACGCTCACGACGCTGCGCGAGGACTTCGGGATCGACGAGGAGTTCCTCGCCGACGGCTTCGTGTGCATCGGCCCGCGGGACTGGTTCCACTACCGGCCCGGCGGCATCCTGCCCTTCAAGTACGCCGAGCGGCTGCCCTTCCGGCGGCGGCGTGGCCCCGACCCGAGGCACCAGGCCTACCTGGACAGCCTGACGGCCCTGATGGGAGAGCTGACGCGGCGCCACGCGCTGCGCGTGCTGCTCGTGCCGATGCACCTCTCGGAGAGCGACGCCGCGCTGTGCCGCCTCCTGCGCGACCACAGCGCAGCGCCCGACAGCGTCCGCATCCTCGACGCCGACACGTTGTCGCCCGCGCAGGTCCGCTCCCTGGTGGCGCGGGCCACGGCGATGATCGGCTTCCGCCTGCACTCCAACATCATCGGCATCAGCGCCGGGGTGCCGTGCGTCAACGTCTACTACGTCGACAAGGGACGGGTGTTCTTCGACCAGATCGGGCAGGGCCACCGGGCGATCCCGATCGAGGCGGCGCTCGAGGAGGACTTCGTCCCCCGCGTCCTCTCGCTGTTCGACGACGTGCTCGAGCACCGTGACGAGGTGCGGGGCGACGTCGTCGCAGCGACCACGCGTCTGCGCGCCTCCGTCCGCTCGAGCTTCTCCGCCGTGGCCGCGCTCGTGGGGTCGGGAGGCTCCCGCCCGTGACCGACGACCTCCGCGGGTCGGGTACGCGCACGGGCTCGCGGCGCCGGTGGCTGCGGCGCTCCCTGGAGGCCGCCTTCTACCTCCTCATCGTCGCCTTCCTCGTGGTGTACGTGCAGGCCACGGACCTGAGCGCGCTCGCCGACGTGCAGCCGCTGTGGTGGTGCGCGGTCGTCGCGACCGTCCTCGCGCTCGCGTTCCGCTACTGGGGCGCGTTCATCTGGACGGTCCTGCTGCGCTCGCTGGGCGCGCGCGGCGTGCGCCTGGACCGTGAGCTCGCGTACGTGTACGCCAAGTCGTGGCTCGGCCGGTACATCCCGGGCACCGCCCCGTGGATCCTCGGCAAGATCTGGTTCGCCTCGCAGCACGGGGTGCCGCGCCGCAAGCTCGCCGTCAGCTCGCTGCTCGAGGCGTCCCTGCAGATCCTGGCCCAGCTGATCTTCGCGATCGCGCTCCTGCTCGTGGTGCCCCAGGCCGACTCGGTAGCCCCGGGGCTGCGCGTCCTGCTCGTGGTGGCGCTGGTGGCCTGCGTCGCCGTGCTCCCCCCACCGGTGTTCAACCGCGTGCTCCGCCTCGCCTTCCGGCTCCTGCGGCGTCCCCCGCTCGACCCGGGCAGCGAGGCGACGTGGCGCACGGTCGGCGTCGGCTCCGGCCTCTACGCCGTGGGCGCCGTGATGGGCGGCGCGTCCCTGTTCTTCGTCGCCAAGACCGTCGACCCCGGCCTCGGCTTCGACCAGGTGGGCTACGTCGTCGGCGTCAGCACGCTGGCGGGGGCCGCGAGCATGCTGGCGGTCTTCGCGCCCGGTGGCATCGGGGTGCGCGAGGGCATCCAGATCGCCCTGCTGAGCCTCGTGATGTCTCCCGCGCTCGCCCTCCTGGTCGCGGTGGCGACGCGCCTGCACAGCGTTCTCATCGACCTGCTGTTCTTCGCCGCCACCGCCGTCTCGCGCTCGGCGGGGCGCCGGCGGCAGCGGGTCGCGGCGCCGGACGCCGCCCGATGACCGCCGGGACGGCGCCCGGTCCTGCGCTGCGGGTCGGTGTCACGGTGGAGCAGCTCTGGCAGCCCACGCCCGGCGGCTCGGGGACGTATGTCCGCGAGCTCGTCGCCGGGCTCCGCCACCGGCCGGACGCCGCGGTCGTCGGGCTGGCCGCACGAGGTCACTGCGGTCATCCCGACCTGCCCGAGGACCTGGTGGTGCGGACGTCGCCGCTCCCCAGGGCCGCGACGTACGAGGCCTGGCGACGGTCCCGCTCGGGCGTCCTCGCGGGCCTGCTGACGGGCACCCGGCGCGGCGAGCTCGACGTCGTGCACGCGACCACGTGGGCGGTCCCGCCGGCCGCGGTCCCGTTGGTGGTCACGGTGCACGACCTGGCGTTCCTGCGGGATCCGTCGCACTTCACGCCGCGCGGCAACGCGTTCTTCCGTGCGGCGCTCGCCGTCGCGCAGCGCGAGGCCGCGGCCGTGGTCGTCCCGTCGGCCACGACCGCCGACGACTGCCTGCGGCACGGTCTGCCGCACGAGCGCGTCCACGTCGTCCCGCACGGCGTCCGGGTCCCGCCCGTGTCGGGCGAGGACGTCGCCGACTTCCGGTCACGGCACGGGCTGCACCGCCCCTACGTCCTGTGGTGCGGGACGCTGGAGCCGCGCAAGAACCTCGACCGCCTCGTGGCCGCGCACAGGTCCGTCGCGAGCCGGATCGGGCTCGACCTCGTGCTGGCCGGGCCCCGCGGGTGGGGAGGGACCCACGAGCAGCTCGCCGCGGGCACGGACGGCGCCGCCGGACCCACCGTGCACCTCGTCGGGCGCCTGTCGGACGACGATCTCGCACGCGCCTACGCTGGGGCCGCGCTGTTCGCGTTCCCCTCCGTCTGGGAGGGTTTCGGGCTCCCCGTCCTGGAGGCCCTCGCGCACGGCGTCCCCGTCGTCACCTCGGCGGGGACGTCCATGGCCGAGCTCGTCACCGCCGACTGCGCGGTGCTCGTGGACCCGCTGTCGGAACGGGACCTCGCCGACGGCCTCGTGCGCGCCGCACGTGACCGGGACGCCCTCGCGGCAGGTGCTCGGGCCCGTGCGGCGGAGTTCGACTGGGCGACGAGCACGGCGGCGCACGTCGCCGTCTACCGCGCGGTGGCCGGGTGAGCGCCACCCAGGGGGCACTGCCCGTCCGCGCGCTGGTCGTGTCGTGGAACGGCGCGGACCTGCTCCGTCCCTGCCTGGACTCGCTGCTGGCGCAGACCGCACGCGACGAGCTCGAGGTCGTGGTCGTCGACAACGGCTCCGCCGACGGGACGCTCGAGCTGCTGCGCACGGAGTACCCGACGGTGCGGGTGATCGCGAGCCCGACCAACCTCGGCTTCGCGGGTGGGGTCGCGCTCGGTTGCCAGGACTTCCGCGGTGAGGCCGTCCTCCTGCTCAACAACGACGCCGTGCTGGCCCCGGACGGCCTGGAACGGATGCTCGACGTGCTCCGCGAGGACGCCGAGGTGGGTGCGGTCACGGCCAAGGTGCTGCTCGCCGGCTGGTTCTGCCCGGTGCCACCGGGGTCGCCGGGGGCCGTGCGGGCACGGCACGGCTGGGTCCGGCCGTGCCCGGCCGGCACGCCGGGTGCGGTACGCCTGGTGAACTCGACGGGCAACGTGGTCGACACCTGGGGGGCCGGCCACGACCGCGACTGGCTGGCGCCGTCGGGGTCCGAGGCGAGCGACGGCGACGTCCCCGGCTTCTGCGGGGCCGCGGCGCTCCTGCGGTGGTCGGCCCTCGCGGAGGTCGGCGGCTTCGACGGCTCGCTGTTCCTCTACTACGAGGACACCGACGTGTCGTACAAGCTGCGGCGCGCGGGATGGCGCATCCGCTACGCGTCGTCCGCGCTCGCCGAGCACCGTCACGCCGCGTCCTCGGACGAGCGCAGCCCGCTGTTCCGGTACTACAACACGCGCAACGCCCTCGTGGTGGTCGCTCGCCATGCGCCTCTGGCGGTCGTGGCGGCCTCGCTCGCCCGGCAGACGCTCGGCACCGTACGTGCGACGGTCGCACGGGCGGAGCCGGCACCGGTGCGAGCGGCACGCCGCCGTGCGCTGCGGGACGCCGTGCTCCGGCTGCCGCGGACCTTCGCCGAACGCCGACGCCTCGACTCCGTGCTCGGCAGGACCCCGACGCGCTGACCGGCCACGGGTGCGGACCGCGGGACCGCCGCACGACGGACGGGCGCTCGCGGCGGGTGCCCGCTCACCTCAGGGGGCGACCTCGACGACGATCACGCGGCACGGTTCCTCGGGGGCCGCCGCCACGTCGTCGCACGGCATGGTCGCCACGTACTCACCCGCCGTCGGACCGATCTTCTCCAGCGCGTCCGGGGGCTCGGGCTCCCAGGTCAGGCGCTGGAAGTACAGGTAGTAGTCCACGTCGTACTCGCGCAGGAGAGCGCGGAACTCGGGGTCGGCGGGGTCGTACGGCTGAGCCGAGCGGCCGTAGACCTGGGCGCCGAGGTAGTACGCGATCTCGTTCGTCGACCGGAAGTTCGTCGCCAGGAGCCGGTCGCCCGGCTCGATGATCTCGGAGAGGTGACTCGTCGCGAGAGTCCGGACGGCGCCCGGCTCGGGCACGGTCCGCAGCAGCTGGACCACCCCCCGCGGGCCGTCGCTCCGCGTGAACGGCGCCGACCGCCCGAGCCCGAACTGCCAGAGCACGGACAGCGGCACAGCGGCGACGAGCACGATCACGAGGGACCGTCGGGCCGGGGACGCCCCGGCTCCGAAGGCCCGCCAGAACGGCGGCACCAGGGCGCAGACGAAGACGAGCCAGGTCAGGAGCGACGGCCAGTAGTACCGCGGGCTCCCCCCCGCGTTCAGCGCCGTCGTGATGGCGGCGTAGCCGGCGAAGTACACGACCCAGACCACGGCCGCGACCGTCGGGAGGCGGAACCGGTCCGACCGGAACCGCCCGAGCGCCAGGAGCACGAGGTAGAGCGCGACCGTCACGGCCGCGAACGGCGCGACGGAGGCGACCCGGTCGAGGTAGTGCGGGAAGGCGGCGATCCGCTGCGACACGTAGTACTCCAGTCGCGCCCCCAGCGGCTGCGTGGAGACGAACGCCGGCTCGTCGGAGCCGCGGAACGTCCGGTCCTCGCCGTAGGACACCGCCTCGTCGTTCGGCGGCTCCCACATGCGCAGCTCGGGCGGCGCCGGCTCACCGGCCATGGGGTCGAACTTCGCCTCGATGTTCACGGTGAACGACGAGCCGAGCGTGAACCCGCCGTACTTGTGGGACAGCGCCGCGACCCACGGGGCGGCGAGCACGGAGAAGGTGACGAGGACGACGAGCAGCACCAGGCCGACGTCGCGCGCCGCACGCACGGCGCGGGCGCGGCGGCCGTCACGACCCCCGCGCCGTGCGACCGCCCAGACCAGCCACAGCGGGATCGAGACGAGCATCACCGGCAGGAGGTACAGCTTGACGACGTAGCCCACCGCGCACACGGCCCCGAGCACGACCGCACGGGGGACCACCCGGCGCGGGGAGCCGTCGGTCACGGCCGGCGTCGCCCAGTGGAGCGTCGCGACGAACGCGATCACCCACGTCACGACGAGCACGTCGGGCGTGAACAGGTAGAGCGACGACAGGAAGAACAGCGCGGAGCTCACGAGGAAGATGCCGGACGCCCAGAAGTGCCTGCCGGTCGCGCGCCACACGAGCCACGTGCCGAGCGCCATGCCGACCATGCCGGCTGCCGCGTTGACCAGGACGAGCGCGAGGGTTCCGGGGACACCCGCCAGGATCAACGGGACCATCGCCCAGCTCAGCGCGGGCGACCAGAAGGCGTTGACCGCAGTGTCGAGCGACCCCTCGGCGTACTGCCGCGCGAGCGACAGGTACGAGATGCCGTCGATGTTGCTGATGGAGAAGCGGGACAGCCACGCGCCGTACACCAGCCCGACCGACGCGACCAGGTGCAGCAGGCACAGGACGAGCACGGGTGTCGACGGGCGCCGCCGGGCGGGCCGGGTGCGCGCGACGGGCTGCCGGTCCGGCTCCTCGCGCCGTCGCACGGCCGCCTCCTGCGGCTCGTCGTCCTGCCGGGTGGCGAAGGGGGGTGCGCCTGCCGTCATCGCCGGTACTGCATCTGCTTGAGCCGTTCCAGCTGGTCCTCGAGCAGGATCCGGTTCGTCCGCTGCAGCTCGGAGAGCACGCCGAGCGCCACCGACAGCAACGCGGCGACGGCCATGATCGCGCCGAAGATCAGCGACTGGACGTTCCCGCTGGCGTCGCCGCCGGTGATCCACACGGCGATGAAGCGCACGAACGGGATCGCCGCGAGCAGCGCGAACACCGCTGCCATCGTCGAGAAGACGACGTGCGGCTTGAACATGAGGTAGCTGCGCACGATGGCCGACCCGGACTTGGCCATGTGGTGGAAGATGTTGCGGAACAGCCGCGACTCACGGGTCTTGGGGTTCGTCACGACCGGCACGCTGTCGATGCGCAGCCGCTTGTGCCCCGCCTGGATGATCGTCTCCATGCAGTAGCTGAACTCGGTGACGATGTTGAGGCGGAACAACGACGCCCGCGAGTACGCCCGGAACCCGCTCGCGGCGTCGGGCAGGTCCGTGTCCGACGCACCGTTGACCACGGCGCTGCCGACGCGCTGCATCACCTTCTTGAAGGGCGAGAAGTGGGCGATGGTGCTGGTCTGCCGGTCGGCGATGACGATGTCCGCCCGCCCGGCGACGATGGGCGCCACGAGGTCGGGGATGCGGTCCTGCGGGTACTGGTTGTCGCCGTCGGTGTTGACCACGACGTCCGCACCGTGCGCGAGGGCGTAGTCGACGCCGTCACGGAAGGAGCGGGCGAGCCCCATGTTCCGCGAGTGGCGGACGAAGTGGCGGACCCCGTGGGCCCGCGCCACCTCGACGGTACGGTCGCTCGAGCCGTCGTCGATGACGAGGATCTCGAGCTCGTCCACCCCCTCGATCGACCTCGGGATGGACGCGAGCACTGCCGGGAGCGTCTCCTCCTCGTTCAGGCACGGGATCTGCACGAAGACCTTCACAGCACTATGCTCCCCCACCCGCGCCACCACCGACGACACGCCTGAGTCGTCCGCGTACCCGGGTGGCCAGCTCACGCGGCCCTCCCGCAGCCAGGTACTCCCGGGCGAGGCGCAGGTCCGACCGCAGGCCCGTGGGCCGGACGTAGGGCGACGCCACGGTCGTCGGCTCCCCCAGCTCGTAGCGCAGGTCCGCGGCGCGACGGGGGAAGCGGCAGAACTCGAGCAGCGGCTGCAGCACGTGGGACCACCGGTAGGACTCGGCGAAGGCACGCACGGCGTCCCGCGCGGCGGCCACGGCCGTGTCGTCGTAGAGGTAGGTCTCCAGCGCCTCGACGAGCGCGTCGACGTCCTCGGCCGGCACGGACGCCCCGAGGCCGTGCTGCTGCACGAGCTCGCCGAAGGTGTCCCCCCGCGTCGCCACGATGGGCAGCCCCGCCCAGAGGTAGTCCAGGATGCGGGTGCGGAAGCTGTACGCGGTCTCCACGTGGTGGAAGTGCGTCGAGACGCCGAGGTCGGCGTCGAGCAGGAAGTCGGCGCGCTCCTGGTACGGGACCCAGCCCTCGTTGAAGAAGACGTGGGTGCCCGTGAGCCCGAGCCGGTCGGACAGCTCGCGCAGCTCCCAGGCGACGCGCATCTCGGGGACACCCGGGTTCGGGTGCTTGAGGCCCAGGAAGTACAGCCGGACGTCCGGCCTGCGCGCACGCAGCCGGTCGACGGCACGCACGAGGGTCAGCGGGTCGAACCAGTTGTAGACCCCGCCGCCCCACAGGATGACCTTGTCGTCGGGCCCGATCCCGGGCACCGTGCCCTTGATCGCGTGCCGGCGCTGCACCGGCGCCTCGTCCGACACGCCGAAGGGCACGACCGCGACGAGCGACTCCAGGCTCGCGTCCTCGTCGTACACGGCCGCGTTCAGCCGTCCCTGGCCCGCGAGCTGCCCCAGCCAGAAGTCACGCTGCTTGCCCGACGCGCAGACCACGAGGTCGGCACGGCGCAGCTGCTCGTTCAGGACGCGGGTCGTCTCACGGATGGCGGTCGCGCGGCCCGTCGGCCCGAGGTCCTTCGCCTGCTCCAGCTGTTCGAGGTGCATGGGGTCGTACACGTCGGCCACGAGGATCTTCGAGCTCTCCTTGAGCCACGGCGCACCCTCGAGGAGGAACCCCTGGAAGACGATCACGTCCGCCCAGTCCGTGTGCTTGCGCAGCTCCGCACCCGTGCCGTGCACGACGTCGAACCCGTCGCCCGTCACCCGTACGCCGGCGGTGGACAGCAGGCGCACGTCGTGCTCCGGGGCGAGCGCGCGGGCGATCTCCCAGGCGCGGATCGCCGGTCCGGCCATCCGCTCGAGCAGCGGCTCCCCCGTCACGACGAGCACGCGCTGCCGCGAGACGAAGTGCTGGGCGATGCCGAAGGCCTCGACGAGGTGCCCGTGCGCCTCGAGGTAGCCAGGGAACCCGTAGGCCGGCTCGATCGCGTGGCGGAAGAGCGGGAAGAGCTCGCGGTCGCGGCGCCGTCGGGCGGCCTGCAGCTCCGCGCGGGACTCCGCGAGGCCGGGGAACTGGTCGACGAAGTAGTCGATGGCGAGCGGGCCGGTGAGGGCCATCTTCGGCACCTCGACCGTCTCCACGTCGTCCCCGCCCGGGGAGCGCTGCAGGTCCAGCATCGTCGCGTCCACCCCGGAACGGGCCACCGAGCGCCGCACCGACAGCGCCAGGGCCGCGGGCAGGGCACGCGCGAGCGACTCGTCGTCGAGGTTCTTGTACATCGCGAGGAGCGCGTTGCGCTCAAGCAGGTAGCTCTCGCGGAAGTTCCCGAACTTGCGCATCGTCACGTGGTGACGGTGGTAGGCCAGGGACTCCGGGACGTAGCGGACCCGGTGCCCCAGCACGTTCAGCCGCCACCCGAGGTCGACGTCCTCGTAGAACATGAAGAAGCGCTCGTCGAACCCGCCCACCTCGCGGTAGAGCTGCGTCGGCACGAACATCGCCGCACCGGTGCCGAACAGGACGTCCTTCGGCTCGTCGTACTCGGCCGAGTCGGGCCGCTCGGCCTCGCGCTTGTAGCCCATGCCGTACCAGGTCAGGGAACCGTCGACGTAGTCGACGAGCCTGCCCTCCCAGTCGAGCACCTTGCTGGCGACCGCGCCGATCGTCGGGTCACCCTGCATGGCCTCGACCGCCGCGGCGATCCACCGGGGGCCGGGGCGGGCGTCGTTGTTGATGAAACCGACCCACTCGCCGGACGCGTGCTCGACACCCAGGTTGCACCCGCCGGCGAAGCCGAGGTTGGCCCCCGACTCGATGACGACCGCCTCCGGCACCGCCTCGGCGATGCGCCGCGCGCTGTCGTCACCCGAGTCGTTGTCGACGACGATGAGCTCCAGGCGGTCGGCAGGCCACTCGACGTCCGCGAACGACCGCAGGCAGACGATCGTGTCGTCGGCACCGCGGTAGTTGACGAGGACCACCGAGACCACCCCTGCACGGGTCTCGACCGGGTTACGGGACACTCTTCCTCCGGTGGTGCGCGCGGTCGGCGCCGCGTCCTGGGCTGGCGGTCGCACGGCGTGACACCCTACCTGCCCCCGGACGGCGCCCGACGGGACCACACCGGGGCCAGGGCTGCCGCGGGTACTGTTGGGGCCGCTCGCCGCGCAGACCACGCGTGACGCGCGACGAGCGACGAGGACGGACGAGAGGGCTCATGACAGACCACGCCACCGCGCGGGCGGCCGCGCTCGAGGCGCAGCCGATGCGTCTCGCCGGTCCGCGCCCCGGCTTCCTGCGCGGCACGCTCGGCTCCGTCCGGGACATCGCCGCCCACCGCGAGCTGCTCGGCTCGCTCGTGCGGCGCGAGCTGAAGTCGCGCTACAAGGACAGCACGCTCGGCTTCGTCTGGACGCTCGTCCGGCCGCTGGCGATGCTCCTGATCTACTGGGTCGTGCTGGGCAAGTTCCTCGAGGCCGAACGGTCCATCCCGAGCTTCGCGATCTTCGTCTACTGCGGGCTGACGGCGTGGACGCTCTTCAGCGAGATCGTCAACGCCGGCACGTCCTCCATCATCGCGAACGCGGGACTGGTCAAGAAGGTCTACCTGCCGCGCGAGGTCTTCCCGCTCAGCGTCGTGGGGTCGTCGCTCGTCAACTTCGCCGTCCAGCTCGCGATCCTCGTCGTTGCCACGGCCGTCGTGGGCCAGTTCCCCACCGGCCCCCGGTGGTGGACCGCGCTGCTCGCGTTCGCGGTCCTCCTCGTCCACGCCACGGCGCTCGCGCTCCTGCTGTCCGCGCTGAACGTCTACCTGCGCGACGTCCAGTACCTCGTCGACGTCGGCCTGCTCATCTTCTTCTGGGCCTCACCGATCGTGTACTCCTGGCAGCTCGTCACGACCGGCCTGGACAGCATCGGCCTCTCCGGCGGGTGGCTCGAGCGCCTGTATCTCCTCAACCCGGTCACCCTCGTGGTGCTCGGGTTCCACGAGACCTTCTGGGTGGCCGGTGACGGCAAGCCGGTGCCCGACGGGCTCCACGAGCGCCTCGGGGTCGCGCTCGTCGTCGGCGTGGTGGCGCTGTGGCTGTGCCAGCGCACCTTCGCCAGGCTGCAGAGCAACTTCGCGCAGGAGCTGTGATGACCGCACCCACCGTGATCCGAGTCGAGGGCGTCTCCAAGCGCTTCGTCATCCGCAAGGAGAAGTCGCTCAAGGAGCGCATCGTCAACTTCGGCCGCTCCAACCTCCACAAGGAGGACTTCTGGGCGCTGCGGGACGTGTCGCTCGACATCACGTCCGGCACCACCGTCGGGCTCATCGGTCCGAACGGCTCGGGCAAGAGCACTTTGCTCAAGACGGTCGGGGGCATCCTGCAGCCGACCGAGGGACAGGTCCTGCTGCGGGGGCGCCTCGCCGCCCTGCTCGAGCTGGGTGCCGGGTTCCACCCCGACCTCACAGGCCGGGAGAACGTGTACCTCAACGCGTCGATCCTCGGTCTGAGCAGGGTCGAGATCGACCGCCACTTCGACGCGATCGTGGACTTCTCGGGCATCGAGCAGTTCATCGACACGCAGGTCAAGTTCTACTCGTCGGGGATGTACGTCCGGCTCGCCTTCGCCGTGGCCGTGCACGTCGACCCCGACATCCTCCTCGTCGACGAGGTGCTCGCGGTCGGGGACGAGCCGTTCCAGCGCAAGTGCCTCGAGCGTATCCGGAACTTCCAGGCCGAGGGCCGCACGATCGTGCTCGTGACGCACAGCCTCGACCAGGTCGCCGACTTCTGCGACCGCGCCGTCGTCCTCGAGTCCGGTGCGGTCGTCGCGGACGGCACGCCGCGCGAGGCCCTCACGGCGCTGCGCAAGGACTTCGAGGCGGAGCGCCAGCAGCAGCTCGCGCGTGCGCGCGCGGCCGAGCACGGCACGACCAGGCCGGACGCCGAGTTCATCGGCGTGTCCGCCCACCGCCCGGACGGCACCTACGACGTCCCGCTCCGCCAGGGCGACGGCATGCGGATCCGCATGACGACCCGCGCCGCGGTGCCGGTCCACGACCCCGAGATCGAGGTCTCGCTCACGACGCCCGTGGGCACGACCGTCTACCGGGCCAGCACGCGCACCCTCGGGGTCACCGTGCCGACGCTCACGGGCGAGCAGCAGTTCGAGGTCGCCCTCGGGGCGCTGCCGTTGAACGCAGGCGACTACGTCGTCCGCACCGAGCTCCGCTCGTCCGACGGGTCCGAGCTGCACACGCTGCCCATCGCGGCCAAGTTCACCGTCGAGGGTGAGTACCTCTCGCCGGCACCGCTCTACGCCACGACCTCGTTCGAGGTGCTCTGAGTCGTCCCCGCCGTCCGGCGGCGGCGTCGGGCCGTGACCCACGACACCAGTGCGCCACCCGCCAGTGTCGTGGCGACGGCCGCGGAGACGACCGCACCGACGCCCGATCCCGGCGTGGTGAACGTCAGGGCGACCTCGTGCCGCCCGGCGGGCACGAGCATCGCGGCACCCGCGTGCTCGGCGTCCACGAGCGGCACCGACCGGCCGTCCACCTGGGCACTCCACCCCTGCGACGCCTGCATCGAGTCGGCGATCACCAGCCAGCCCGCGTCCGAGGCCTCGACCGCCACGGTGATGGTCCCCGTACCGTCCTCGACGACGTCGAGATCGGCCGTCGACGCGCGCACGCCGGCCGCGTCCTCGGCGTGCTGCAGGAGCACGGCGTCGTCGGGCACCCGGCCCCCGGCCAGCGCCTCGAGGCGGTCCTGCGGGTCCTCGACCACGACCTCCCGTGCCGCCCAGCGGATCCGGGGCAGGCTGCCGGCGCGCTCGACGACGGTGGCACCGCCTGTGGACACCACGGTGAGCGTCTCACCGACGGGCCGGCGCACGTCCAGCACGACTCGGCCCGTGTCGTCGGCCGCGAGGACGAGGGGTGCCGTGAGCCCCTCGGCCGTCACGACCACCTCGACCTCCTCGCCGGCGGGCACGTCCGCCGCCACGGCGATCCAGAGCTGCGGGTCGGCGCTGGACCCCTCGAGCGTCCGCTCGGCCCGGGCCACCGGACGGCCGTCGTCGTCGCGGAGCTCGAGCCGCACGGTGGCACCGTCGGCACCGACGTGGACGCCGTCCGGGGTCGTGAGCGCGACACCGAGCAGCGGGCCGGCGACGCTCCCCCGCACGCTGCCCCCGTCGGCCCCCAGCGTCACCGTCGTACCGCCCGGGGTACCGGCCTCCCACGCACCGGGCACCGGGAGCGCCGCCGGGAGCACCGCGTACCGCACCCCGAGCCGGTCGAGCACGGGTGAGGCGAGGCTGCTGTCCACGTCGCCGACCGTGAGCGACGTGTACGTGCCCGAGACTCCCCACCGCACGTCCGGGTCCGCGGTACGCAGCAGGTCCATCCACTGCGGGGCGTGGAACGCGTGGCCGTCCGCCGACCGGAGCCGGTAGAGCGTGTTCGACCCGGGCATCATCGCCTGCCCGACGGTGATGTACCGGTCGTGCTCGAGGTGCTCCGCGAGGTACTCGTGGGTCGGGGTGGACGGGTAGAACGCGCTCGTCGGTACGTTCGGCCACCAGCTCCGTGCGACGTCCACCGCCGGCACCAGCACGAGCAGCGGGACCGCGACGCCGGCCACCACCGCAGCCGTGGGTCCGCGCCGCCGCACGGCGAGCAGCACGAGCCCCCCGCTGACGACCGCGAGCAGGGCCGCGACCAGGGCCTCCCGCACGAGCGGGGCCCGCGAGGGTTCGGGCACCCAGCCCAGCACCCGGGCGACGACGGCGACCAGGCCCGCCACGCCGACCACGCACACCGCGGCCACGACCCGCTGGGCGCGCACGCTCCGCGGGGTGGTGGCTGCCGCCGGGGCGCTGCCCAGCGGGTGCAGGGACGCGACCACCTGCGCGTACCCCGCCGCCGCCAGCACGGCCACGTAGAACGCCAGCAGGAACCGCATGCGTCCGACGAAGCTGTTGTCGAACACGGGCAGCTGCTGCGCCGCGTGCAGGAGCGGGCCGCCCAGGTACACCAGGACACCGGTGACGGCGGCCGACACGACGAGCGTGCCCTTCACGCCCGGGAGCGTCGCGGACGGCCGCCACCGCACGAGCGCGCACAGCACGAGGACGAGAGCGGCGACGCCGATGTAGGAGAAGTTCTCGATCCCGTTGTCGGTCGTCGCCCAGCGCGCCTCCACCGGCCCGCCGAGCACGTCGGCGACGACCGTGGTGGCGAGGGCCGTCCAGTCGAGGTGCTGCCCCTCCTGCCTCCGCAGGGACGTGTCGACGACCGCCAGCGTGTTGCGCACGAACGGCACCAGCTGGAACGCCAGGAGACCCGCGCCCGCCAGGACACCGGTGGCGGCCACGGCGCCCGACCTGACGACCTGCGCCGTCCCCCGGCGCAGGGCCAGCGCCCGCACCAGCGCGTAGGCGGCGGCGGCGTACAGGGCCCAGCCCAGGACCGCGGGGAAGCCACCGGCGACCATGGCGGCGACGACGAGCGCGAGCGGGACGACGTCGCGGGGGCGCCGCTCGACCACGGCGCGGTCGACCGCCCAGAACAGGAGCGGCACGAGGGCCGCCACGCGCGTCTGCGACCAGTTGGTCCAGGCCACCATGAAGCCGCTCGAGACGTACACGAGCGAGCCCACCGCCCCCGAGGCGGACGGCAGGCCGAAGCGGCGCACCAGCAGGTGCATGCCGACGGCGACGACCGCGACCTCGAGGACCTTCACCAGGCCGGGTGCGTAGGTGGCCGGGACGAGGTACCACGGCAGGCTCAGCGGCGAGAACGGCGCGTTGTCGGGGAGCGGGAGGACGGGGGCACCGCCCGCGACGTAGGGGTTCCAGCGGACGTACTCGCCCGCCCTCATGCCCTCGGCCACGAGGACTGTGCGCGGCACGACGGCGTCGACCGTGTCGCCCACCATCGCGTTCACGACCGTGGCGGGTGCGGGATCCGTCGACCGCCAGGGGTCGAAGCCGTCGAGGACGTCGACACCGAGGAAGACGGTGCGCCCGAGCAACGACGGACCGACGGCGAGCACGACGAACAGCACGAGCGACGCCCACGCGACCACGTCCGCGAGCCGGCGCACCCTCTGCACCGGCACGGTGCGTGTCATGACGAGGGGCCGGGGTACCGGTGCTCGGGGAGGTAGGGGTCGTCGCCCTCGCCGTGCCAACGGGCGTGCACCGTCGAGGCCTCCCACGGGTGCACGACCGGGACCCGGGTACGCGACTCGAAGTGGTAGAGGTCCGCGGTCGCGACCCACAGCAGGCTCAGCCCGAGCCAGCGGACCTTGTACGACAGGTCCACGTCGTTGAAGTTCACGGGGAGCGCCTCGGAGAAGCCGCCGACGGTCTCGAACACCTCCCGACGCAGGGCCACGCACGCCGCGGTGAGCCCGGAGGTCTCCCGGTCCACGTGCAGCTCGGGGATGGCGGGGTCGTCGGGCGACGCGCCCAGGAACGCGTGCGTCATGGCGCCGCGGGCGTAGACGTGCCCCCCGTGCTGCACCGTGCCGTCGCTGTACAGCAGACGCGCCCCCGTCATGCCGACCTCCGGCCGGTCCAGCGGCGCGACCAGGCGCGCGAGCGCACCCGGCGACCGGACGTCGACGTCGTCGTTCAGCATCAGGACGATCTCACCCGCGGACGCCACGTAGCCGGCGTTGCACTTCGCGCTGAAGTTGAACGGGCCGGAGAAGGGCACCAGGACCAGCCGGTCGCCGCACAGCGCGCGCAGCTCGTCGAGCACCGGCTCGGGCGTGACGTCGTCGTGGACCACGACGACCTCGAAACGCGCGAGGCCGCCGTGGCGCACGACGGACCGCACGGTCTCGACGACGAGGACGCGGTCCTCGCCCCACACCAGCGCGCGCCCGCCCCGCGTGGGGATGACGATGCTGACGAGCGCGTCGGCGAGCTCGGGGCGCACCAGCGTGAGCGCGGCCGGCGACCGTGAGGGGACGGCCCGGGTGCCCGGCCGGTGCCGGTCGAGGTGCTGCTGCACGACTCGCTGCGCCGCCGTGCGGGCGCGCTCGCCGCGCGTCCCGGGAGCCTCGGGCGCGTCGACCGGCGGCGGGGCGAGGCACAGCGGCACCGCGACGTGGGCCGGCTGTGCGCCGTGCGCGACCGCCCGGAGCAGCAGGTCGTGCTCCTCCGCACCGACGGAGTCCGCGCCGAAGGCGCCGACCTCACGGCCGAGGGCCGTGCGCACGGCGAGCAGCCGGCCCGTGTAGAGCTCGCCGAGCGCCCGCTCCGGGGACCACACCGGTCGCCGCAGCCGACGCCGGTCCCCGTCCGCCTCCCGGATCTCGTCCCCGTACACGACGTCGACGGGACCGGGGCGCAGCATCGCGTCCACGATCGCCCTCAGCGCACCCGGCTCGAGCCGGACGTTCTGGTCGAGGAACACCGTCCACTCACCTGTCGCGCGCTCGAGGCCGGCGGCGTACACCGCCGCCTTCGTGGGCTCGGCGACGTCGAGCGCGTGGACCGTTCCCTCCGGGAGCCCGTCGCACGCCTCGAGCGCGGTCGAGGGGACGCACAGGTCCCACGTCACGCCCTGCTGCGCACCGACCGACCGGACGGACCCGACGACCTCCGCGAGCGGGGCGTCACCGGGCCAGTGGACGACGGTGAGGGTGATCTCGTCCTGCATCAGGCCGACGTCCCGCGGCGGCCCGAGACGCGCCGGAGGTAGTGGAGCGGCCGCGTCGCGAAGGACCCGACGCGCCAGGTGCTCGACGCGCGCGTGGCCTCGAGCTCGTCGAGCACACCGCGCAGCCTCGCGTGCACCTGGACGACCTCCTCGCGGCACAGCGCCAGCTCGGCGCGGGTGTCCGCGAGCTCGATCTGCCGCTCCGCGAGCCTGGCCCGCATCGTGCCGACGGACGCCTCGGCGCCGATGGCGTGGTCCCGCAGCGTGAGCACCCGGCGCCGCAGCTCCGTGACGTCGTCGGTGGGCGTCTGCAGGCTCGACAGCTCACCGCGCGCGGTGAACCGGTCGTCGGGCCGGGGCACCGCGACGGCGGGGACGAGCTCGGGCGGCGGCGCCGCGGCACCAGGCACCGCACGCAGCACGAACTGGTAGGAGGCCGCGTCGTCCTGCTCGCGCACCCACCGGACGACACCCGGCGGGAGGTCGTCCGCGTCCACCTCGACCTCGGACCCCAGCGCGTCGAGGACGGTGGCACGCAGGTCGGTGACCGTGAACCCGCACTCGGCGAACAGGGCGACCAGCGACGTGCGGGAGTAGAAGCGCAGGTGGGTCCGGTCCAGCAGGCCCGTGTCGCGGTAGTCCCACCGTCCCTGCAGCAGCGCGAGACGCAGCGACCCGTGCGTGACGTTCGGGACGGAGGCGACGACCACCCCACCCGGCCGCAGCACCCGCGCCACGGAGGAGAGGAGCACCTCCGGCCGGACGAGGTGCTCGAGGACGTCCGCGAGCACCACGACGTCGAACCGGCGGTCACCCACGACCTCGTCGAGCGGCACGCCGTCGATGTCCGCCTCCAGCACCTCGGCGAGGCGCTCACGCGCCTCGGCGGCGCTCACCGGGTCGACCTCGATCCCGACGACCCGGCAGCCGAGCGACCCGAGCGCCTGCCCGAGGTAACCCGTGGCGCACCCCACGTCGAGGACGTCCTTGCCGTCGCCGACCAGCTCGGCCACGAGCGAGTGGCTCGAGTTCGCCTCGTCCAGGTCGAGCTCGTCGATGTGGTAGCGCGTCACAGGTGCCTCTCTCCGGGACGGGGCCGGCGGTCCGTCCGAGCGGGGGGATGAACGCCGCCCGAGACTACCCGAGACCGAGTTCTGGCCTCGCGGGGTTACGCGGCATACTGGCCTCCCGCCCATCCCGGAGGTTCGTCCCATGCGCATGCTCGTCACCGGCGGGGCCGGTTTCATCGGCTCCAACTTCGTGCACCAGACGGTGCGCGAACGGTCCGACGTCCACGTGACGGTCCTCGACGCGCTGACCTACGCGGGCGACGAGCGCAGCCTCGACCCCGTCGACGGCAAGGTCGTGTTCGCCAAGGGCGACATCGCCGACCCGGACGTCGTCGACAGCCTGGTCAAGGACGTCGACCTCGTCGTGCACTTCGCCGCGGAGTCGCACAACGACAACTCGCTGCACGACCCGTGGCCGTTCGTGCGCACGAACGTGATCGGCACGTACCAGCTCCTCGAGGCGGTGCGCCGGTACGACGTGCGCTTCCACCACATCTCGACCGACGAGGTCTACGGGGACCTCGAGCTGGACGACCCGGCGAAGTTCACGCCGGAGACGCCGTACAACCCGTCGAGCCCCTACTCCTCGACCAAGGCGTCCTCCGACCTGCTGGTGCGGGCGTGGGCGCGCAGCTTCGGCGTGCGCGCGACGATCTCGAACTGCTCGAACAACTACGGCCCGTACCAGCACGTGGAGAAGTTCATCCCGCGGCAGATCACGAACGTCATCGACGGCGTGCGACCGAAGCTGTACGGCACCGGCGAGAACGTGCGTGACTGGATCCACGTGGAGGACCACAACAGCGCGGTCTGGACGATCATCGAGAAGGGCCGCCTCGGCGAGACCTACCTCATCGGCGCCGACGGCGAGAAGGACAACAAGACCGTCATCGAGCTGATCCTCGAGCTCATGGGGCAGCCGACGGACGCGTACGACCACGTCAACGACCGCCCGGGCCACGACCTGCGCTACGCCATCGACGCGACGAAGCTGCGCACCGAGCTCGGCTGGGAGCCGCGCTACACCACGTTCCGCGACGGCCTGGCGGCGACGATCGACTGGTACCGCGCGCACGAGTCGTGGTGGCGGCCCCAGAAGGACGCGACCGAGGCGAAGTACGCGGTCCTCGGCCGCTGACCGCCACCGAGCCGAGGCTCCCGGGCATCTGCACAGATCATTCACGGCGCTCCTGCCCGGGCTCCGCCGCTGCTCGCCGTAGCGCTCCTACGATCTGACACGTGACCTCCCGCCACGCTGCTCCGCGACGCCGTCGCGCGCCTCGGCACGCCCGCGACCTGCGGTCGCACGCCGTGCTGCGCGGCGTCGCCCTGACGCTGTCGTCGGTGCTCGTGTTCGTCGTCGCCGGCGGCGTCGCCGTGGCGGCGAAGCTGACCGGCAACGTCGACCAGGTCGACGTCGGGGACCTGGTCGTCGCAGGCCCGTCCCCGACCGAGGCGCCCGACCCCGCCGACATGAACGCCGGCCAGCCGGTCAACGTCCTCGTGCTGGGGTCGGACCAGCGTGACGGCGAGAACGCGGCCATCGGCGGCGACGTGGCCGGCATGCGGTCGGACACGGCGATCCTGCTGCACGTCTCCGCGGACCGGACCCGGGTCGAGCTGGTGTCGATCCCGCGCGACTCGCTGGTGGAGATCCCCTCGTGCCGGATGTCCGACGGCACGACGACGAGGGCGCGCAACGGGCAGTTCAACGACGCGTTCGCGATCGGCTGGGACAACGGCCAGGACATCGAGTCCGCGGCGGCCTGCGCCATGAGCACGGTCGTCGCGAACACCGGTGTCCCGGTGTCGGAGGTCGTGGTCGTGGACTTCGCCGGCTTCCAGAACATGATCAACGCCGTCGGCGGTGTCGACGTGTGCATCGAGAAGCCGATCAAGGACCGGTACACCGGTCTCAACATCGCCGCGGGTCGGCACCGCCTCGACGGCGTCACCGCGCTGCAGTACGCCCGCGCGCGCCACGGCACCGGGCTGGACGGCTCCGACATCATGCGGGCCGGTCGTCAGCAGCAGCTCATCGCCAACCTCGCCAACGAGGTGCTGTCGAAGAACCTGCTGACCGACGCCGGCCAGCTCATGGGCTTCCTCAGCGCGGCGACGCAGTCGGTCACGACGAGCGTCTCGGTCACCGACCTCACGGGTCTGGCGTTCAGCCTGCGCAGCATCAGCCGCGAGAACATCGCGTTCACGACGGTGCCGTGGGCCCCCGCGCGCAGCGACAAGAACCGGGTCGAGTGGACGTCCGAGGCGGACCGCCTGTGGGCGAACATCGCCGCCGACCAGCCGATGCTCGGCGCACCGGAGGCGCCCGCGCCGACGACGCCGCCCCAGGCGGCCGCGCCGGCCGACCCGGGGGCCGAGGCGCCGGTCGTCGACCCCGTCCCCGCGCCCACCCCGACCCCGACGAAGACGCCCGGCCGGGAGGCGTTCACCGCGGCCGACGTCACGTCGAGCTGCTGAGGCACCGTGGCACCACGGGACCGGTCCGAGGACGCGCCGCCGAGCTTCAGCCCGTCGGGGGGACGCGCGCGCCCTGACGCCGACGACGCGCGCGTCGTGGGTCCCGACCGCCCCCGCGCACGGCCCGCGACGCCGGCCGCACGACCCGCGACGCCAGCCGCACGACCCGCGACGCCGACCGCACGCCCGACTTCCTCGGGGAGCCGCGCGGGCGCCGGCGCCGGGCGGACGCCCAGGACCACGTCGGGCCCGGCGCGTGCCGGCGGCGCAGCCGGGAACGCCGGGTCCGCCGGTGCGACTCCCCCGTCGGGCAGCCCGGCCTCGTTCGCCCCCTCCTCGCGTCCTCGACCCGGCGCCGCGGCACCGGTCGAGGTCGCCGGCCGGGCCCCGCGCCCGGACGAGCGCACGGCGGCCGCCTCCACTGCGCGGTCCACCGGCGCACCGCCGCGCCGGCCGGCGCCGTCCGTGCCGCCGCGCACCGCACCACCCGCCGCCCGCCGCACCGTGCCGTCGGCCGCCGCCGCACGCGGGGGCCCGTCGGCCGCGCCCCGCGGCGGGGCGGGGCGCCCGCCCACCGCGGTGGCCGGCGCTGCGACCACCCACCCGGGACGTCCCCGCCGGCGACGCCGGGTGGCCCTCGCCGTCGTGGCGGTCCTCCTGCTCGTCGCGCTCGCGTGGCCCGTCGGGCTGCTGGTCTGGGCGAACGGCAAGCTGCAGCGCACGACGGCGCTCTCGGGCGGTGCGGACACCGCGGGCACGACGTACCTGCTCACGGGCTCCGACGCCCGCGGCGAGGAGGGCGGCATCGCCGAGGACGGCACCGAGGGCCAGCGGACCGACACCATCCTGCTGCTGCACGTCCCCCGGTCCGGACCGACCGCGCTCATCTCGCTTCCCCGTGACACCTACGTGGAGGTCCCCGGTCACGGCGGTGCGAAGCTCAACTCGGCCTTCGCCTGGGGCGGCGCGCCGCTGCTGGTCCAGACGGTCGAGGGCCTCACGGGGCTGACCGTGGACCACTACGCCGAGATCGGCATGGGCGGGGTCGCGCACGTCGTCGACGCCGTCGGCGGCGTCAATCTCTGCTACGACGGCGCGGTCGACGACAAGGACTCCGGCATGGTGTGGCAGCCCGGCTGCCACGACGTGGACGGCACGCAGGCGCTCGCCTTCGCCCGGATGCGCAAGGCCGACCTGCAGGGCGACGTCGGGCGGGCGCTGCGCCAACGGCAGCTGATCGGGGCCGTCGTCGCCAAGGTCGACCCGAAGGCGCTCGCGCTGCGCCCCGGCGCGCAGGTGGCGCTCGTCGACGCGGGCACAAGCGCGCTCACGTTCGACGAGGACACCGGGGTGCTCGACGTCGCGCGGCTCGCCGTGGCGTTCCGCAACGCGAACGGGCCGGGCGGCATCACCGGCACGCCGCCCATCGTCGACATGAACTACCGCCCGGGGAACATCGGGGCGGCCGTGCTGCTCGACGAGGCGGCCACTCCCCCGTTCTTCGCGGCGGTCCGGGACGGCACCCTCCCGCCCGGTCAGGTCGGCGGCGTCCCCGGCGGCTGACGGTCCGTGATCCCGAGGCGTGCCGCCGCCTCGAGCGCGCGCGGCCCGTGGTTCACCCGGGTGAGCAGGGCGTCGCGCACCGCGGTGAGCGCGCGCTCGGACCGGCGGCGCAGGGCCGGCGCGTAGGGCGCCTCCACGAGGCGGTGGATGACCCACGCGAGCGCGACCGCCACCGCCACCGCCGCCGCGACGGCGACCCAGGTGGGCACGCGGTCGACCAGCAGTCCGATGGTCCACAGCCCCCAGTACTGGTGCACGAGGTAGAGCGGGTACGTCAGGGCGGCGGCGGCCGCGACCCACGGCCGGTCGACCCGGCGCAGCGGGGTCAGCGCCACGATCGCGACGAGCGCCACGCACAGCACCACGCCCGCCGCCAGACCGGCCGTCGAGGGCACGATCCCCGTGACGCGCTCGAGGACCGCCGCCCGGGACGGCGTGACGAGCACGACCGCGAGCACGGTGTTCACGACCACGGCGGCCCACGGCAGCGCCGCGTGCCCGTCGCGGTACAGCAGGTACAGCGCCATCCCGGCGGCGAAGAGCGGCGCGTAGTCGGCGACGAGCAGCGTCGCGACGTCGTCCAGGCCCAGCCGGGCCGCGAGCAGGGCGACCGGCGGCCACAGGAACGCGACCGCCAGCACCCGACGCCGTGTCACCCCGACGAGGGCGAGGACGCCCACGAGGACGTAGAACCGCAGCTCCGTCCAGAGCGTCCAGTAGACGCCGTCGACGTGCGGCACGCCGAACGCCGACTGGGCCATCGTGAGGTTCACCGCCACCTGCCCCGGTGTGACGTGCTTGCCCTCGGGCCACACGACGAGCAGGAGCAGGCCGGTGAGGAGCACGGCCACCCAGTACGAGGGGTACAGCCGCCCGATGCGCGAGGCCACCACGGCGACCGTCGTGCGTCCCCAGGCCGACATGAGGATGACGAAGCCCGAGATCACGAAGAACAGCTCGGGGCCCAGCGAGCCGTAGGAGGTCCACGGCGCGACCGCCCCGACGAGGCGGTCCTGCTCGGGCCCCCACACCGACGCCTCCCGGGCCGTGAAGTGGTAGACCACCACGGCGAGGGCCGCCACCAGGCGGAGCGCGTCGAGCGCGACGAGGCGCGGGGCGCGCGGCCGGTCCGGCTCCTGCGGGAGGTGGGGGCGAGGGGTCGGCGCGGGGACCCGGGAGGGCGCGGACGTCACCGCACGACGGTAGGCACGTCCGGCGGCGCCCGCAGCGCGAGCGGGCGGTCGTCGCCCGCGACGCCGGCCTCACCCCGGCGAGGCGTGGTGGCGCGGCACCCGTCCGTCAGGCGCTGAACCCGGCGGGCGGCCGGTGCGCGAGGGCGCGCAGGCGCTCGCCCTTCGCGTCGGCCTGCTCGCGCAGGCCGTCCTGGAACCGCAGCATCGCCGCACGCAGACGCGCGGCCTCGTCGTCGACGCCGGCGGCGAGCACGCGCACGGCGAGCAGGCCGGCGTTGCGGGCCCCACCGACCGAGACCGTCGCCACGGGGACACCCGCGGGCATCTGCACGATCGACAGGAGCGAGTCCATGCCGTCGAGGTGCGCGAGCGGCACGGGCACGCCGATGACCGGCAGCGGCGTGACCGCCGCCAGCATGCCCGGCAGGTGCGCGGCTCCGCCGGCGCCGGCCACGAGCACCCGCAGGCCCCGCTCGGCGGCGGCGCGCCCGTAGGCGACCATCTTGTCGGGCTGCCGGTGCGCCGAGACCACGTCCACCTCGACCGGGACGTCGAACTCGGCGAGGGCGTCGGCCGCCGCCTGCATGACCGGCCAGTCGGAGTCCGAGCCCATCACGATGCCGACCACGGGCGCGCCGCTCATGCCGTACCTCCGTCGTGCGTGGCGGACGTCTCGCCGCGCAGGAGCGCGACGGCGGCCCGTGCACGCGCACGGACGTCCTCGAGGTCGTGGCCGCTGACGTTCACGTGCCCCAGCTTGCGCCCGGGGCGCACGTCCTTGCCGTACAGGTGCACCTTCACCCCGGGGTCCGCGAGCACGGCGGGCAGGGCCTGCGCCGGGTCGTCCAGGGCGCTGCCCAGCAGGTTGACCATCACGGTCCACGGGGCGCGCGGCTCCGTGCCCCCGAGCGGCAGGTCCAGCACGGCGCGCAGGTGCTGCTCGAACTGGCTGGTGACCGCACCGTCGATCGTCCAGTGCCCCGAGTTGTGGGGACGCATCGCGAGCTCGTTGACGAGCACGCGCGGCGCGCCGCCGTCCGGGTCGTCCACCTCGAACATCTCGACGGCGAGCACCCCCGTGACGTCGAGCCCCTCGGCCACGCGACATGCCACCTCGACGGCCGCCGCCTCCGTGGCCGGGTCGAGGCCCGGTGCCGGGGCGACGACCTCCGCGCACACGCCGTCACGCTGGACGGACTCCACGACGGGCCAGGTGACGACCTCGCCGGACGGCGCGCGGGCGACCAGCGCGGCGAGCTCGCGGCGGAACGGCACGAGCTCCTCGACCAGCAGACGCGGGCCGGTGCCGGCCGCCGCGGCGTCCAGCCAGTCCGCGACCTCGTTCGCGTCGCGCACGACCCGCACGCCCTTGCCGTCGTAGCCGCCGCGCGCGGTCTTGACGACCGCCCGGCCGCCGGCCTCGGCCAGGAAGGCGGCGAGCTCCTCACCGGTGGACACCGGTGACCACCGCGGGCACGGGACGCCCAGCGCGGTCAGCCGCTCACGCATCACCACCTTGTCCTGCGCGTGCAGCAGCGCGTGGGGTCCGGGCCGCACCGGCACGCCGCGGGCCGCGACGGCGTCGAGCACGTCCCCGGGGACGTGCTCGTGCTCGAAGGTCAGGACGTCGGCACCGTCGACGAGCGCGGTCACGGCAGCGACGTCGGCGGCGGCGCCGACGGGTCCGTCGGCCACCGCCTGTGCGGCCGACGACCCGGGCGCCTCGACGAGGACGCGCAGGCGCAGCCCCAGCGCGGTGGCGGGTCCGGCCATCATGCGGGCGAGCTGGCCGCCGCCCACGACGGCCACGGTGGGAGGGGTCACGGGCGACGAGCCTAGCCGTCAGGGAACGGATGCCTGGACCAGCTGCCCGAACCCCTGCACGGTCAACGGCCCGTCCGCGGCCTCGACGAACGCCGCCCGACCGCTGCTCACCTCGAGCGTCTCGCCACCGCCCGCGGCGAGACGGCACGCCCCCTCCAGGCAGAGCACGATCCGCGGGCCCACACCGGGCAGACGTGCCGGGCGACCGTCGGTGAGACGCGTGACCGACAGCTCGAAGTCGTCGACGGGCGCGTAGAACACCTCCGTCGCGTCGAAGGAGCGCTCGGCAGCGATGCGGATCGGAGGCGCCGCGACGCAGTCGACGGTGCGCAGGAGCTCCGGGATGTCGACGTGCTTGGACGTCAGCCCGGCGCGCAGGACGTTGTCCGAGTTCGCCATGACCTCGATGGCCGAGCCCCGCAGGTACGCGTGGACGGAGCCGGCGGGGACGAAGCAAGCCTCACCGGGACGCAGGGTCACCGGGTTGAGGAGCACGGCCGTGATCGCTCCCGGGTCCCCCGGGTAGGCGGCCGCCAAGGTGGCGACCGCACGGTCGGTGCGGGGCGACGGCGATCCCTCGCTCAGCCGCGCAGCGAAGATCTGCGCCAGCTCGTCGACCTCCTCGGGGGCGGGACGGGTGCCGGGGCCGACGAGGTCGGTGAAGGCGGCGCGCACCCCCTCGGAGGTGGCGTCGGCCGTCACGAGGTCGAGGAGGCGCTTGGCGACCGGGTGGTCCACGTGAGCCAGGATCTCCGCCGTGCGGCGTGGCGCACGGAAGCCGACGAGCGCCTCGAACTGGCTCAGGGCGTAGACGATCTCCGGCTTGTGGTTGCGGTCCTTGTAGCTGCGCCGCGGGTCCTCCAGGGGGATCCCGCGCGCCTCCTCGCCGTCGAAGCCCGCCGCTGCCTGCTCGCGGGTGGGATGCACCTGCAGCGACAGCGGGGCGGCTGCCGCGATGAGCTTCAGCAGGTACGGCAGGCGCCCGCCGAACCGCGCCGCCACGTCGTCGCCGAGGGCCCTGCGCGGGTCGTCCGCGATGAAGCGGTCGAGCGTGGCGGGCTCACCGTCCGTCACGACGGGCGACGGGGCGGACGAGTGGGCGCCGTACCACGCCTCCGCGACCGGCCGGCCGTCGGGTACGGCCGCGAGCGCCTCGGGGATCGCCGTGGTCGAACCCCACGCGTAGTGCTGCAGCACCGGGTCGATCGCCCGCACGCCACCCTCCTGCCGTCGTCGTGGAGGCACCACCCTAGGGGCCGGGCACGGTCGCCGGGGTCAGCGCCGCCGGTCCCGGCGGACCGACACCATCGCGCCACGCGGCAGCACCACCTCCGGCCGCAGCGAGGCCGGCACGCCCGAGAGGAACACCGCGAAGACGGCGGGGCGGCGCTGGGCGAGCTCGAGGCGGCCGCCGTCGGCGTTCGCGAGGTCCCGCGCGAGCGCGAGGCCGAGCCCGGTGCCGGCGCCGGAGGTCACCTCGCGCTCGAAGATCCGCGGGGCGAGGTCGTCGGGCACACCCGCACCCTCGTCCCCGACCTCGACGACGACGGTCCGCGCGGGACCGCCGGCGCGCGAGCGCACCGTCGTGGTGCCGGCGCCGTGCTTGAGGGAGTTCTCGATCAGGGTCGCGAGGACCTGGGCCAGCGCACCCGGCGTCGCGAGCACCTGCGTCGCGGGGTCCACGTCCACCACGAGGCGGCGCCCCGCGGCGGCGAACGTCGGCGCCCACTCCTCCTCCTGCTGGCGGACGACCTCGACGAGGCGGACGGCCTCGGTCGTGCCGCCCTGGGCGCGGCGCGACCGCGTCAGCAGGTCGTCGACGACGCGGACGAGACGCTCGACCTGCTCCAGGGAGATGCGGGCCTCCTCGCGGACCTCCGGCTCCCCGGCGGTGAGCATGATCTCCTCGAGCCGCATGGACAGCGCCGTCAGCGGCGTGCGCAGCTGGTGCGAGGCGTCCGAGGCGAACTGTCGCTCGGCCGCGAGGCGGCCCGCCATGCGGTCGGCGCTGCGGGCGAGCTCGGCAGCGACGAGGTCGATCTCCTCGACGCCGGAGGGCTCCAGCTGGGGACGCACCTGCCCCGACCCCAGCTGCTCGGCGGACGCCGCGAGGTACACGAGCGGGGCGGCCAGGCGGTTGGCCTGCCAGATGGCCATGGCGATGCCGGCGCCGAACGCGACGACGGCGGCGACGACGACCAGCCCGATCACCCGCGCGGACAGCCAGAACACGTCCCACCAGGAGACCTCGAGCACGACGACGGCTGCCGTGTCGGACGTGACGCGCACGGCGACGGTGCGGTCCACGACGTCGGGGCCCGCGCGGTAGGTCTCCCCGTCCGCGGTGCGCACCGTGACCGACGCGGCGACCTCCCCGTCACCGCCGGTGTACGGCTCGAGCATCCGGTCGCTCAGGGTGATCTCCTGCTCGAGCCGGAAGTCGACGGTGCGCGCGACGGACTCGGCCCGCACCTCCAGCCCGCGCACCTCGTTCTCCCGGACGAGCTGGGCCCCGAGGAAGGCCAGCGGGAAGCCGAGCAGGACGACGGCCACCGTGACGGCGGCGATCGTCGCCTGCAGGACGCGGCGTCGCACGGCTCAGGCCCGGTCGAGCTGCTCCGCACCCGGCGCGCCCGCGGCGGCCGTCGCGGAGCCGGCCTCGAACCGGAAGCCCATGCCCCGGACGGTCGTGACGTAGCGGGGCGCGTTCGCGTCGTCGCCGAGCTTGCGCCGCAGCCAGGACACGTGCATGTCCAGCGTCTTCGTCGAGCCGGTGGGGTCGGAGCCCCACACCTCGCGCATGAGCGCGTCGCGCGAGACGACGGTCCCGGCGGCGCCGACGAGCACCCGCAGCAGGTCGAACTCCTTGGCGGTCAGGTGCAGCTCGCGCTCGCCCTGGAACGCGCGGTGCGCCGCGACGTCGACGCGCACGTCCTGCGCGTGCAGCTCGTCCTCGTCCTGCGGGTCGCCGACCGTGCGGCGCAGCAGGGCCCGCACGCGGGCCAGCAGCTCCGCGAGGCGGAACGGCTTCGTCACGTAGTCGTCGGCACCGGCGTCGAGCCCGACGACGAGGTCGACCTCGTCGGCGCGTGCCGTCAGCACGAGGACGGGCGTGGTGAGGCCCTGGCTGCGGATCGCGCGGGCGACGTCGAGCCCGTCCATGTCCGGCAGGCCGAGGTCGAGGACGACGAGGTCGGCGGTCGCCGCTCCGTCGATCGCGCCTTGACCTGTGCCTTGCACGCGCACGTCGTAACCTTCACGACCCAACGCCCGCGCCAAAGGCTCGGCAATCGCGGGGTCGTCCTCCGCCAGCAGCACCTGGGTCATCCGGCCATGCTAGGTCACGGACTCCCCACGTCCGCCAGACCCAGGTCCCACCCGGCGGCGTGCCGGGACCGCCACGCCGCGTGCCGGCCGCCCCGCGTGCGCCCCCGGGCGGACGGCGTGCGGCGCGCCCTCCGTCCTCGGGCGCACGCCCCTGCCGGGCGGCGGCGCCTACGCTCGCCCGGTGACGTGGTGGGACCGGATGCTGCGGTGGGAGGACGACCACCGGTTCGCCGTCGACTCCGTCGGTGCCGCGCTGCTGTGGCTCGTGATGGGGACGATCGCGATCGACATGTCGGCGCCCGGGGAGCCGATGAGCAACGCGACCCGGCTCGCCGCCCTCGCGGTGATCGGCCCGCTCGCGTGGCGCCGCGTGCGGCCGGTGGCGAGCGCCGCCGCGGTCTACGCGGCCGCGCTCGCGCACATGCTCCTCGGGATCCCCCTGCTGTTCCCGGCGGACCTCGTCGTGCTCGTCGCCCTCTACTCCCTCACGGTGCACGGCCCCCGGTGGGCCTACCGGGTCGGGATGGCGGGAGCCGCGGTGGGCACGCTGCTGCTCGCGGTGCTGCTCACGACCGACGGGGCGTTCTACTGGCCGGCCGCGATCATCGTCGGGGTGCTGGTCGGCTCGATGTTCCTCGCGGTCTTCGCGTTCGCGCTCGTGCGGCGCAGCCGTCGCGAGCACCTCGAGGCCCTCGTCGACCGCGCCGAGCGGCTCGAGGTCGAGCGCGACCAGCAGGCGGTCATCGGCGCCGCCGCCGAACGGGCCCGGATCGCCCGGGAGATGCACGACATCGTCGCGCACAGCCTCACCGTGATGATCGCCCAGGCGGACGGCGGCCGGTACGCCGCCGCGGCCGACCCCGCCGCCGCCACCCGCGCCCTGGGCACGATCGCCGAGACCGGCCGCGCCGCGCTCACCGACATGCGCCGGCTGCTCGGCGTGCTGCGCACCGACGCCGACCGCCCGGGCGGGTCGGCGGCCGGACCCGCGGACGCGGGTCCCGCCGCCGCGGCCGGTGCGGGCGCCGCGGCGACGGCTCCCCAGCCGGCGGTCGAGGACCTGGAGACGCTGGTCGCGCACATGCGCACGAGCGGCATGCGCGTCTCGCTCGTGCGCCTGGGGGCGCCGCGGCACCTGCCTCCCGGCGCCGGCCTCACGGTGTACCGGATCGCCCAGGAGTCGCTGACGAACGTGCTCAAGCACGCCGGTCCCGACCCGTCCGTGACGGTCATGCTCCAGTGGCTGCCCGACGCGGTCCGGCTCGAGGTGAGCGACGACGGGCGCGGCGCGGCCGCGGACAGCGACGGCCTGGGGCAGGGTCTGGTGGGCATGCGCGAGCGCGCGGCGATGTTCGGCGGCACCGTGACGGCCGGACCGCGGCCCGGCGGCGGCTTCCGGGTGCGGGCCGAGCTCCCGACGCCGTCGTCCGCCCGTCCGTCCGCCTCTGCGTCACCCGCACCGTCGGCGCTCGCCGCGCCCCCGCCCACGCCGCCCTCGCCCACCAGCCCGGAAGGACCCCTCGCGTGACCACCTCGGACACCGGCCACCCGCACCTCGACGACCGCGTGCGCGTCGCGCTCGTCGACGACCAGCAGCTCGTCCGCGCCGGCTTCCGCATGGTCATCGACTCCCAGCCCGACCTCGAGGTCGTCCTCGAGGCGGGCGACGGCGCGCAGGCGGTCCGTGCCCTCGACCCGACGGCCCGGACGGCGACCGGGCCGGTGGACGTCGTGCTCATGGACGTCCGGATGCCGACGATGGACGGCCTGGAGGCGACCGAGCAGATCGTCGCGCGGGGCACACCGGACCGGCCGGCGCCGCGCGTGATCGTGCTGACGACGTTCGACCTCGACGAGTACGTGCTGAGCGCCATCCGCGCCGGTGCGAGCGGCTTCCTGCTCAAGGACGCCCCGCCCGAGGAGATGCTCGCGGCGATCCGCACGGTGCACCGCGGCGACGCCGTCATCGCCCCGTCCAGCACGCGGCGGCTGCTCGAGCACCTCGTGACCGCGCTGCCCGCCGACGAGCCGGCGGCCGCCGACGACCCCGCGCACCGTGCGGTCGCCCAGCTGACGGACCGCGAGCGCGAGGTGCTGGTGCTCATGGCACGCGGCCGCTCCAACACCGAGATCGGGCAGGACCTGTTCGTCGCGGAGGCGACGGTGAAGACGCACGTCGGACGCATCCTCGCCAAGCTCGGCGCGCGCGACCGGGTGCAGGCCGTCGTCGTCGCCTACGAGACCGGGCTCGTCCGCCCGGGCAGCTGACGACCGCGGGGGCGGCGTCCCCGTGGGGGGCGGGGTCCGGGCACCCGCCGTCCCCCCGGTGACGGGCTCGCCGTGCGGCTGGGGTATGACCCGCCCCGCCCGACGACCCACCGCCGGCCGGACGCGCGACGCGGACGGCGGCGAGCAGGCTGGTGCCGTCCCCAGCAGAACAGGAGCACCACCTCGTGGACACGACCGTGCAGCGCCCCGCCGACCAGCCGCCGACCGGCGCACCACCCCACCGCCCCGCCGCGTCCTGCGCGCGCGGCCTGACCAAGGTCTACGGGTCGGGGGCGTCGGCCGTCCGCGCGCTCGACGGCGTCGACGTGGACTTCGCGGCCGGTGCCTTCACCGCGATCATGGGTCCGTCCGGCTCGGGCAAGTCCACCCTCATGCACCTGCTCGCGGGCCTGGACCAGGCGAGCTCCGGCACCGTCCACCTCGGCACCACCGACATCACCCGGCTCGGCGACGACGACCTGACGCGCCTGCGTCGCGACCGCGTCGGCTTCGTCTTCCAGTCGTTCAACCTGCTGCCGATGCTCACGGCGGAGCAGAACATCCTGCTCCCGCTGGACCTGGCCGGCGCGAGCGCGGACCGGGCGTGGTTCGACACGCTGGTCGACACGCTGGGCCTGCGCGCCCGCCTGACGCACCGGCCGAGCGAGATGTCCGGTGGGCAGCAGCAGCGCGTCGCGATCGCCCGCGCGCTGATCGCCCAGCCGGAGGTCGTCTTCGCCGACGAGCCGACGGGCAACCTGGACTCGCGCGCCGGCGCCGAAGTGCTGAGCTTCCTGCGGCGCTCGGTGCGCGAGCTGGGCCGGACCGTCGTCATGGTCACGCACGACCCGACCGCCGCCGCGTACGCCGACCGTGTCGTGCTGCTCGCGGACGGGCGGATCGCCGGGGACGTCGGGGACCCGTCGCCCGAGTCTGTCCTGGCCGCGCTCGACGGCCTGCGCACGCTCGAGGCCCCCGTCGGGAGGGACGCCTGATGCTGCGCCTCACGCTCGCCCAGATGCGGCGCAGCCTCGGCCGGCTCGTGGCCGCCGGCGTCGCCATCGCGCTGGGCGCCGCCTTCGTCGCCGCGACGCTCGTCGCCGGCGACGTCATCACGCGCACCGGCTACGACGCGATCACGGCGTCGTACGGCGACGCGGACCTCGTCGTGGGCCAGGGCGACGGCCTGGGCGAGGAGGAGCTCGCCGCCGTGCGGGGAACCCCGGGCGTCAGCGGCGCCGATCCCGTGCTCATCGGCTTCGTGCAGCTCGCCCTGGGCGCCCGGGAGACCGGCGAGCGCGTCCTGGCGACGCCCTCGGACCCGCGCCTCGGCACGCTCGAGGTCGTCGAGGGCTCCGCCCCCGCCGCCGACGACGAGATCGCCCTGCCGGCCGCGACCGCGGAGCGGCTCGGCGCCGAGGTCGGGGACGTGCTGGGCGTGTCGTGGACCGAGCTCTCGCGAGACGCCGCCACGGAGGAGCCCGAGGAGCTCACCGCCGAGGTGCGGCTCGTCGGCATCGTCGAGGACCCGGCGGGGGCGTGGAGCCAGTACGGCGGGGCCGGGCTCGCGACGCTCGCGTCGGCCCTGCGCTGGACCGGCGTGAGCTCCCTCGAGGAGGCGGGCGCGGTGCGCGCGCTCGTCGCCACCGAGCCCGGTCGCGCCGACGCCGTCCGCGCGGAGCTCGAGGCCGCGCTGCCCGCGGGCACGACCGTGATGACCCGCGACGAGGCCGCCGCCGAGTCGGTGGAGGAGATCGGCGACGGCGGCAACGTGCTCGTCATGGTCGCGCTCGGCTTCGCGGCCGTCGCGCTGCTCGTCGCCGCGCTCGTCATCGCGAACACCTTCCAGGTGCTCGTCGCCCAGCGGGCCCGCACGCTCGCGCTCCTGCGCTGCGTCGGTGCCCGACGGGGGCAGCTGCGCGCGTCGGTCCTGCTGGAGGCGGCGATCCTCGGGATCGGCGCGTCCCTGGCCGGGCTGCTGCTCGGGGTGGGCCTCGCCCAGGCGGCGCTGTCGGTGCTCTCGCGGATGGACCTCGGCGTCCCGCTGCCGTCGACCGTGTCGATCACGCCCGCCGTCGTGCTGCTGCCGCTGCTCATCGGGACCGCGGTCACGGTGCTGGCCGCCCTCGTGCCGGCGCGCGTCGCGACCCGCGTCCCGCCGATCGCGGCGCTGCGCCCGGTCGACGCGCCGACGCTGCGCGCGGGTGCCGGCCGCGTCCGGCTGGCGTTCTCGCTGCTGCTCACGATCGGCGGCGTCGCGATGCTGCTCGGTGGGGTCGCGCTCGCGACGGCCGGCGTCGGGGTCGACGCGATGCTGCCGCTGCTGGTCGGCGTGCTGGGCGGTGCGGCGTCGTTCGTCGGCATCCTGCTGGGCGCCGTGCTGTGGATCCCCCGGGTCGTGTCGGCCGTCGGCGCCCTGCTGCGGCGCGTCGGCCCGACCACGCGCCTCGCCGCCGCGAACACGATCCGCAACCCGCGGCGCACCGCGGCGACGAGTACGGCCCTGCTCATCGGCGTCACGCTCGTGGCGATGATGAGCACCGGCGCGGCGTCCGCCCGCACCTCGCTCGCCCGCGAGCTCGACGAGCGGTACCCGGTCGACCTCGTGGTCGGCAGCGCGTCGGCCGAGGGGCAGGTGCCGGCGGGCGTGCGGCGGGACGTCGCCGACGTCCCCGGCATCGAGCACGTCGCGGAGGTGCGGCAGGTGTCCGTGCGGGTCGACGACCGCTCGACGGGCGACACCACCGTCCAGGCGTACGTGCTGGACGACGAGACCGCCCGCGCGGTGCTCGAGGACGAGACCCTGGTCGAGGCGCTCCTGGACGGGCGGTCCGTGCTGCCGTCCTGGGTGGACGTGCAGGGCACGGCGCCGATGTCCTTCACCGATCCCGCCGGGGGTGAGGACGGGCCCGTCGTGGACGTGCCCGTCGTGGCCGGGGGCGTCGCGGACTCGTACCTCACCGCGGCGGCCGCCGAGGACCTGGGCGCGCGCGCGGGGACGACCGTGCTGTTCGCCTCGGTCGCGTCGGGCGCCGACGCCGGCGCGGTGCTCAGCGCCGTGCGGGACACCCTCGGCGACGCGGAGGTGTGGGTCGAGAGCGCCGCGGCGCAGCGCGAGTCCGACGAGAACGTGATCGACACGCTGCTCGCGGTCGTGCTCGGCCTGCTGGCCGTCGCGGTGGTCATCGCGCTGATCGGCGTGGCGAACACGCTGTCGCTGTCGGTGATCGAGCGCCGGCGCGAGTCGGCCACGCTCCGCGCGATCGGCCTGTCGCGACGCGGGCTGCGCTGGATGCTCGCCGTCGAGGGGATGCTCATCGCCGGCGTCGGCGCGGCGCTCGGCGTCGGCCTCGGTCTGCTCTACGGCTGGGCGGGCGCCGCCACGGTGTTCGGCACGACGGGCGACCTGCGCCTGGCCGTGCCGTGGTCCGACCTCGGCATCGTGCTCGCGGTCGCCCTGCTCGCCGGCCTGGTCGCCTCGGTGCTGCCGGGGCGGTCGGCGGCCCGGACCCCGCCCGTGGCCGCGCTGGCGGTCGACTGACCCGCCCGCCGCGACGGGGCGCCCACGTGACGTGGGCGCCCCGTCGCGCGTCCGGCCGCCCACAGCCGCCCCGCCGCAGGTCCACGTCCACAGCGTGACCCGCGGTCGGCCCCGCGCCGGGCGGCACCGCGCGAGGGTGCGGCGTGCGCATCCTCGTCCACGATCCGTCGGCTCCCGTCCCGTCCCCCGGGACCACCCGGGACGTCGACGTCGACGCCGGCACCGCCGCCGGCACCCTGCGCCGCCACCTCGCGCTCCTCACCGGGGACGTCCGGTGGGCGGCGAGCACGGCCCGCCTCGTCGTCGACGGCACCGTGCTCGACGACGGTCACCCCGCCGGCGTCCCGCCGCTCGTCGCCGGGGCGCGCACGTCGCTCCACCGCACCGGCGACGACGCCGTCCTGGCGGCCGCGCGGGCGGACCGGCACGTGGCCGTCGTCGCCGGGCCGGACGCGGGGCACGTGCGCGCCCTGACCGCCGGGACGCGCGTGACGACGACCGGTCCGGGCGCGGCGCCCGGCCCCGGCACGTGGCTCCTCGCCGACGAGGCGCTCGCGGGCGTGCGCGTCGAGGTCCGGCGCGCCGCGCGGACCACCTGGGTGCGGGTGCTCGGTGCCCGGGGCCGCCTCGTCGACCGCCCGCGCACCCACCGCGCGCGCGTCCGTGGCGGGGACGGCGACACGCCGCGGGGCCGCCGCCCCCGCCCCCGTCGACGCCGCCGCCGGGTGGGCAGGTGCTGGCGTCCCTGGCGGCCCGGCGGCCTCCTGGAGGTCGCCGGCACCGTCCTGGCTCTGCGAGCACCGGAGGGGGCACGCCGCCCCGGGGCCGGTCGGGCTCTGCGGCGGCCGCCGGCGCCCTGGCTCTGGTCGTCCCTCGCCTCGACCGTCACCGGCGTCGCCCTCGCCGTCGCGCTGCGCCAGCCGCTGCTGCTCGTCGGGGCCGCCGCCGGCGTGCTGGGGCTCGTCGCCTCGCGGCCGCCGGGCGGGCCGGAGCAGCCCGGGGACGGGGCGGAGCCGCGACGCCCGCCCGCGACGGACGTCGCCGCGGCGCGCACCCGGACGGTGCTCGACGGGTGGCGACCGGTGGCGCACGAGCCCGTCGACGCGGACGCCGGATGGCCCTGCGACGGCACGCTGGCGCTCGTGGGCGACCGCGCCCGCACCCTCGCCGCGGCCCGGGCGCTCGTGCTGCGCACGCTGGCCGACGCGCCGGCGGCGGCGCTCGTCGTGCGCTCCGACGCGCCCGCGCCCTGGGCCTGGGCACGGTGGCTCGAGCCGGGCACGGCGCTGCCGACCGTGACCCCGCACGAGGACGAGGCCCCGGACGTCCCGGCGCGCTCCGTCGTCGTCGTGGACGGCGCCGACGGCGACTGCGCACGGTGGCGGGCCGCCGCGCCGCCGGCGCACCGGCTCCTGGTGCTCGTGCCGCCGGGGGCGCGTCCACCGGGCTGGGTCCGCACCGTCGTGCAGGTCGAGCGGGCACGCGCCGTCCGGACCGGACCCGACGGCCGCCGCACGAGCGGCCCTGCCGAGCTCGTGCAGGAACCGGTCGCGGAGGACGCCGCGCGCCGGCTCGCGTCGCTGCGGCACGCGCGGTCGGTGAGCGTCCCGGCCGGCCGCGGGAGCACCGGGGGGCCGCTCCCGCCCGGCCCGGGCTCGACCGACCCGCTGCCGGCCTCGGTGCCGCTCGGCGCCCTGCCCGGCGTGCCGCCGCCGCACGCCGCCGAGGTCGCCGCCCGGTGGGCGGAGCCCCTCGGGACCGCCCTGCGCGTCCCGCTCGGACGCGGCGCCGACGGTGCGGTGGTCGAGCTCGACCTCGACGCCGACGGCCCGCACCTGCTGGTGGCCGGGACGACCGGCTCGGGCAAGTCCGAGCTGCTCACCACCCTCGTGCTCGGACTGGCGCTGCGGCACCCGCCGCAGCGGCTCGCCGTCCTGCTCGCGGACTTCAAGGGCGGGACCGGGCTCGGGCCGCTGGCCGGGCTCCCTCACGTCGTCGACCACGTCGACGACCTCGACCCGGACGCCGCACGCCGCACGCTCACCGGTCTGCGCGCCGAGCTGCGCCGGCGGGAACGCGTCCTCGCGGCGGCGGGCGTCGCGGACCTGCGTGCGCTCGACCCGGACGCCCCCGACGTGCCGCCGCGGCTCGTCCTCGTCGTCGACGAGCTGCGCGCGCTCGCCGACGACGTGCCCGACGCGATGGCGGTCCTCGCCCGCACCGCCGCCCAGGGACGGGCCCTCGGCGTGCACCTCGTGCTCGCGACCCAGCGCCCCGCCGGCGCCGTCACGGCCGACCTGCGGGCGAACGTCACGCAGCGGGTGGCGCTGCGGGTCGCGGACGAGGCCGACGCGCGGGACGTGGTGGACGTCGCGGACCCGGCGCACCTCGACCCCGCCCACCCCGGCCGTGCCGTGCTGCGGGTCGGGGCGCGGGCACCGCGTCCCGTGCAGGTCGCACGCGCGCGCCGCGCCACCGACGGGCCCGACGTGCGCCTGCTGCCGATGGCGACGGCGGCGTCGACGTGGTGCCCCCCGTCGCCGCCGCCGGACGAGGACGACGTGCGTGCGTGGGTGCGCGCCGCGCGGGACGCCGCCCGGGGACTCGCACCGCCGGCGGTCCCGTGGTGCCCCGCACTGCCGCACCGCGTGGAGGTGCTGGACGTCCCGCCGGGTCCTGGCCTCGCGCTGGCCCTGGCGGACGTCCCGGAGGAGCAGCGTCGCGAGCCCGTGCGGTGGGACCCGGACGACGGTCCGCTGCTCGTCCTGGGCGGGCCGCGCTCGGGACGGACCACCGCCCTCCTGACGGTGGCCGCCCAGGCCGCGTGGAGCGGGCTGCACGTGCACGCGCTGGGGCCGGTGGAGGCGGACGTGCGTGCGACGGTGGACCCGCACCGGCTCGGGACGGCCGTGCCGCCCGACGACGTGCACCGCGCGGGTCTCCTGCTGCGCCGGCTGCGCACGCCCCAGGAGGGCCGCCCCGCCGCCCTCCTGGTCGTCGACCGGCTCGACGTCGTCCTCGAGCAGCTGGGCCGGCACGCCCGCGGCACGGTCGCGGACATGCTCGCGGCGACCTGGCGCGACCCCGTGGCGGGACTCGGCGTCGCCGCCTCGGCGGCGGTGGTCCCGCAGGTCACGCGTCTGGTCGGTGCGTTCCCCGTGCGCGTCGTGCTGCCGTCCGCCGATCCGGCGGCCGACGCGCTCGCCGGCGTGCCGGCCGGCCTCGCGACGGGGCGGTTCCCCGGGCGCGGCGTGGTGTGCGGCGGCGAGGAGGCCCGCGTCTGCCAGGTCGCGCTGCCGCCGCGCCTCGGCTCGCGCGACGCCGACCGGCCGCCGCAGCGCGGCTCGGGCCCGTCCGCGCCCGCGGCCGGCGGGGACGCCGGTCCGCAGGCCGGTCCGCCCCCCGTGCGGGTCGTCCCGCTGCCCCGGCGTGCGGTACCTCCCGCCGACGTGACCGACGCGCCGGACGGGCTCGTCCCGCTCGGCGCAGGGGGCGACGCGGGGCAGGTGGTGCACGCCGAGGCCACGCGCACGCTCGTCGTGGCGGGGCCGCCGGGGACGGGCCGGACCACGGCGCTGCGTGCGGTCGCCCGGCACTGGGCGCGACGAGGGCACCGCGTCCTGCGGCTCGCGGCAGGACCGGGCGAGCCCCAGGACGCCGACGCGCCGTGGACGACGGTCGACGCCTCCGCCCTGCCCGACGTCGCCGCGCTCACGGGGCCGGGCGCGCCGCCCGTCGTCGTGGTGGTCGACGACGCCGACGAGCTCGACCGGGCCGTCCCGGGGTCGGCGGAGGCGGTCGAGGAGCTCCTCCTGCCCGGCAGCGGGGTGCACGTGGCCGCGCTCGCGACCACGAGCGCGCACGCCGCGACGGCGTTCCGCGGTCCCGTGGCGCGAGCACTGCGGGCCCGGCACGTGCTGGTGCTCGACCCGCACGACACGGACGCCGCGGCGCTCCTCGGCCCGGAGGGGGCCCTGCACGCCGACCCGGCGCACCGGCCGCCGGGACGGGGCGTCCTGCGGTGCGACCGCGCGCTCGTCCGCGTGCAGGTGCACGCCGACCCGGGCACGGCCGCCTCGTGACAGGAGGCGGGTCGCGGAGCACCCCGCCCCAGGGCGTGCAGCCCCTGCGCGTCAGGGTCGCGGGTCGGTGCCCTCGCCACCGGCCCGTCCGGTCGCCGCCAGGACCGACGGCGCGAGCACGGCCGCACCGACCAGCAGGCCGAGCAGCACGCCGGCGACGGCTGCCGCTCCCCCGCCCGACTGCCACAGCGTCGCGGACACCACGACGAGCAGGACCTGCGCCGTCAGGACCGGGCCGCGACCCCAGCGCCGGCCCGCCCAGAGCCCTCGTGCGGCCGCGACGAGCAGCAGGGCGGCGGCGAGCGCGAGCACGACGAGGAACGCGGCCACGGCGGGCGCCTGCGCACCTCGTACCAGGACGACCAGGCCGCTGACGGCGGCCGCGACCAGCGCCAGCACCTCGAGCAGGACGAGCCCGCACGCGACGACGAGCAGGGCGGGACGGGACGTCGGCATGCGACGACCCTAGGACGCGGACGGACGCCGCCGCGCCGGCACCACGGGGGCGCGACACGCCGATGCGCGTGGTCCATACCAGATCGCGAGGGCGACTCCTACCACGTGCGCGGCGCGCAGGACGGGCAGGACGCGGTGCCACTCCTCGTGACGGTCGTCACGCGCACGCCTCCGGACGGGTCGGGGCGGGCACGGTGGGCCACGTCACTCCCCCGCACGGGGGATGACGTCGCAGGTCAACGCCGTTCCCGTCACGCCGCGGCGCTGACCTGGACGTTCGCCCGGAGGCGGACGACGGCAGCTCCCCCGGGTCACCTCGACGGCCGCACGGCCGCGACCGGGATGTGACGAAGACCTCACCGGCCACCGTCAGGAAACCTTGCCGTAACCCTTGTCTGGCGGTGAGGGCGGATGTGAGTCTGGATCCAGCACGTCCCCCCCACCACTGACTCCATGTCGTCCGCCGCGCCCTCCATCCGGGGGCGCCGAGCCGACGCGTGCCAAGGAGAGATCCCATGGACTGGCGCCACCGCGCAGCCTGCCTCGACGAGGACCCCGAGCTGTTCTTCCCCATCGGCAACACGGGCCCCGCGCTCCAGCAGATCGAGGAGGCGAAGGCCGTCTGCCGGCGCTGCGACGTCGTCGACACGTGCCTGAAGTGGGCGATCGAGACCGGCCAGGACGCCGGCGTCTGGGGCGGCCTGTCCGAGGACGAGCGCCGCGCGCTCAAGCGCCGCACCGCCCGCCAGCGCCGCGCCGGCTGACCGAGCGCGCCACCGCCGTCCCCGCCCACCCGGCGGGGCGCAGCGCGGCCGGGCCACACCTCCCGACCGCTCCCGCAGGGCCGTCCGCGACGCACGCGGACGGCCCTGCGGCACGTCCGGGACCGGGACGACCCCGTGGCCCCACCCGGCACCGCGTTCCCCGGCGCCGCCCGTCAGGCGACGGTGGCCGTCTCCCGGCCCTGCCGCAGCCGCGCCTCGATGACCACCGAGGTGCCGCCGCCCTCCCGCGCGCGCCACGCGATCGACCCGCCCAGCTCGTTGCACACGAGCGTCGAGACGATCTGCGTGCCCAGGCCGGACCCCGCTCCCCGGTCGGCCGGCAGCCCCGCACCGTCGTCGGCGACCTCGACGCGCAGGCCGTCGCCCTCGCGCGCGACGACGATCTCCACGGAGCCCTGCTCCCGCCCCGCGAACCCGTGCTCGACGGCGTTCGTGACGAGCTCGGTCAGCACGAGCGCGAGCGCCGTCGCGTCCTCCGCCGGCACCGCGCCGAACGACCCCCGCACGGTGGTGCGCACGTGCGCGCCGGCGGTGGCGACGTCGGCGGCGAGCCGCAGGCTGCGTCCGACGAGGTCGTCGAACGGCACGCTCTCGTCCAGGGTCTGCGACAGCGTCTCGTGCACGAGCGCGATGGTCGCGACCCGCCGCATCGCCTCCCCGAGCGCCTCGCGCGCCTCCGGCGTGCTCATGCGCCGCGACTGCAGGCGCAGCAGGGCGGCGACCGTCTGCAGGTTGTTCTTCACCCGGTGGTGGATCTCCCGGATGGTCGCGTCCTTGGTGATGAGCTCGCGCTCGCGGCGCCGCAGCTCCGAGACGTCGCGGCAGAGCACGACGGCCCCGACGCGCTCCCCGTGCTCCGTCAGCGGCACCGCACGCAGCGACAGGGCGACGCCGCGCGCCTCCACGTCGGCGCGCCAGGGCGCCCGGCCCATGAGCACGAGCGGCATGGACTCGTCGACCGTCGCGTCCTGCTCGATGAGGTCGGACGTCACCTCGACGAGCGAGCGGCCGACGAGGTCACCGAGCGCGCCCAGGCGGTGGAAGCACGAGAGGGCGTTGGGGCTGGCGTAGAGCACCTCGCCCTCGCCGTTGAGCCGCACCAGCCCGTCGCCCACGCGCGGTGCGCCCCGGCGCGGGCCCGTGGGAGCGTCCGGCGCCGGGAACTCCCCGCGCGCGACCATCCCGAGCAGGTCGTCGGCCGCCTCCACGTAGTTGAGCTCGAGCCGGCTGGGCGTGCGCGTGCCGCCCAGGTTGGTCTGCCGGGCGAGCACGGCGATCGACCGTCCCTCGCGCACGACGGGGACCGCCTCCTCGCGGACCGCGTAGGAGCCGAACCACCGGGGCTCGCGCGAGCGCTGCGCCGCCTGCTCGACGAGGGCGCGCATGAGCTGGGGGCGCTGACCGTCCGGCGGGTGGGACCCGACGACGTCGTCGTAGTGGACGGTCGCCCCCGTGGAGGGCCGGCACTGCGCGATCGCGACGAAGTCGCCGTCGGTCGTGGGGAGCCACAGCACGAGGTCGGCGAAGGCGAGGTCGGACACCACCTGCCAGTCGCCGACGAGCAGGTGCAGCCACTCCAGGTCGGCGGGGGCGAGCGGCCCGTGACGTGCGACGAGGTCGCTCAGCGTGGACACCGGCCCAGCCTACGCAGCGCGCGTTACGCTCGACCTCACCGGTCCACCCGTGGACGACACCCGGGGCGGACCGGCGGCGGGCGCGGTGCCGCCCCGCCGGAGGCGGCGACCCGGCTCGGGGGCCGCAGACGCTCCGACGACCGCAGGGGGTGCTCGCAGTGCGACTGCGCGTGACGCACGAGCTGCCGGGCGACGCCGTGGCGGTCGCCCGCATGCTCGCCGACCCGGCCTACGTCGACGCCAAGGTGCGGGCGTCGGGGGCCGAGGACCGCCAGGTGGACGTCACCGGCAGCGCCGGCGACGCCTTCACGGTGACGACGCGGCGCTCCCTGCCCACGGCGCAGATCCCCGCGCACCTGGCCGGGCTGGTCGGCTCGGTCATCGAGGTGCGCCAGGTCGAGGCGTGGGAGGCGCCCGAGGCCGACGGCACGCGGGCGGGCACCGTCGTGGTGGAGATCGTCGGCGCGCCCGTGCGTGTCACGGGCCGCACGGCGCTCACGGCGTCGACCGACGCGACGACCACGCTCGCCTACGACGGCGACGTGCGCGCCGCGCTCCCGCTGTTCGCGACCCCCGTCGAGGAGGCGGCCGCACAGGCCGTCCGCACCGCGCTCGACGCGGAGGCGGCGGTGGCGCGCTCGTGGCTCGTGCACGGGGCGGACGGCACGGCGTCGGCGGACCGGTCGGCGGCACCCCACGACGAGCCCGCCGTCTGACCCTGCCGCGGGCCTGGCGCGACGTCGCGCCTCCCCGTCCCCGTCGGCGCGTCCCGACGCCGGCGCGACGAGGGTCACGCGAGGGTCCCGCAGCCGTAACAATTGCGTAACGCGGAGCGTCCAGCAGGGCGCTGACCTGCGGAGACACGTCCGTGGGATCGCTACCACCCGGTCGGCGCACACGGTCCTCCTTGACACTCGACCATGAACCGGACGAAGGTGTCACCAGCGCGTGGGAACGCTCCCGCAGAAGTGCAGCGGGAGGCCCACGGCGGGGCCCGACGGCCCGACGCGCGTCGCCCGACGCAGCCCCTGCGGCGTCCGGGTGCCGGGTGGACAGAGGGGTACGGCGACGTCGCCGTCCGACTGACAAGGGAGTCACAGTGCGCAAGACCACACGCAAGGCGTGGGCGCTCGCCGCCGGCGTCGCGAGCATCTCTCTGCTCGCGTCCGCCTGCTCCGACGGCGGTAACGCCGACGAGGGCGGCGACGCGAGCGGCGACGGCAACATCACGCTCACGGTCGCGACCTTCAACGACTTCGGCTACACGGATGAGCTCCTCGCGGAGTACACCGAGGAGAACCCGAACGTCACCGTCAAGCAGACGCGTGCCGCCCGGTCCGAGGACGCGCGGACGAACCTCACCACCAAGCTCGCCGCCGGCGGCTCCGGCCTGGCCGACGTCGAGGCGATCGAGGTCGACTGGCTGCCCGAGCTCCTGACGAGCGCGGACGCGTTCGCCGACCTGACCAGCGACTCGGTCGAGGGCCGCTGGGAGGACTGGAAGGTCGAGGCCGCCACGTCCGAGGACGGCCGCCTCATCGGCTACGGCACCGACATCGGCCCCGAGGGCATCTGCTACCGCGCGGACCTCTTCGAGGCCGCGGGCCTGCCGTCCGACCGCGAGTCGGTCAAGGAGCTCCTCGGCGGCGACGACGCGACGTGGGAGTCCTACTTCGAGGCCGGCCGCCAGTTCAAGGCCGCCTCGCCGGACGTCGCCTGGTACGACTCCGCGACCTCCATCTACCAGGGCATCGTGAACCAGATGGAGAACGCGTACGAGGAGTCGGACGGCACCCCGAAGCCGCTCGCGGAGAACTCCGAGGTCCAGGAGGCGTTCACGCAGGTCGTGACCGAGTCCGCGGACCTGTCGGCGCACCTCGAGCAGTGGTCGCCCGACTGGGACGCCGCGTTCCAGAGCAACGGCTTCGCCACGATGCTCTGCCCGGCGTGGATGACCGGCCCGATCGAGGAGCGTTCGGGCGGCGTCACCGGCTGGGACGTCGCTGACGTCTTCCCCGGTGGCGGCGGCAACTGGGGCGGCTCGTACCTGACGGTCCCCGCGACCGGCGACAACGTCGAGGAGGCGCAGAAGCTGGCCGACTGGCTGACCTCGCCCGAGACGCAGATCAAGGCGTTCCTCAACGCGGGTACGTTCCCGAGCCAGGTCGAGGCGTGGGAGAACGAGGAGCTGACCGCGTCGACCAACGAGTTCTTCAACAACGCGCCGGTCGGTGAGATCTTCGCCAACCGTGCCGCTGCGATCTCGGTGACGCCGTTCAAGGGTGAGAACTACTTCAAGATCCACCAGGCGGTGGCCGACGCGATCATCCGCGTGGACGTCGAGCAGTCCCAGAACCCCGAGCAGGGCTGGCAGAGCGCCGTCGAGGCGTTCCAGAACCTGGGTCTGTGACCCACGGGCCGGCCGGGGACGACGCCATCGTCGTCCCCGGCCGGTCCTCCGCTGCGGGGCGCCGTCCCCGCATCCGCCGTCCGAGGGTCCGCGGGCACACGCGACCCTGAGCCCCCCGGGGTCACCACCCACGCGAGGTCCGTATGTCCGTCCAGTCACCACCCGCGCCCGAGCGCGTCGCGCAGTCGGGCGCGCCCCGTCCTCCGCGACGGGTCGGCTTCTCGCAGAAGCTGTCCCGCTGGGACGTGAAGGTCTCTCCCTACCTGTACATCTCGCCGTTCTTCATCGTCTTCGCGATCACCGGCCTCTTCCCGCTGATCTACACCGCCTACGTGTCGGTCTACGACTGGGCGCTGCTGGGCGGGCAGGGCGAGTTCATCGGCTTCCAGAACTACACCGACGTGTTCGGCCAGCCGATGTTCTGGCGGTCGCTGCGCAACACGTTCTCGATCTTCCTGCTGTCGTCCGTCCCGCAGGTGCTCGTCGCGATCGTCCTCGCCGCGCTGCTGGACCAGAACCTGCGCGCCAAGACGTTCTGGCGCATGGGCGTGCTGCTCCCCTACGTGGTCGCGCCCGTCGCGGTCGGTCTCATCTTCGGGCGCATGTTCGCGGACCAGTCGGGCCTCGTGAACTCCGCGCTCGGGGTCTTCGGCATCGACCCGGTGCGCTGGCACGTGGACGTGCTGGCGAGCCACGTCGCGATCGCCTCGATGGTGAACTTCCGCTGGACCGGCTACAACACCCTGATCTTCCTCGCCGCCATGCAGGCCGTGCCGCGTGAGCTCTACGAGGCCGCGATCATCGACGGCGCGGGCCGCGTCCGGCAGTTCTTCTCGGTCACGGTGCCGCAGATCCGCGCGACCATCATCTTCGTCGTGCTGACCTCCACCATCGGCGGCCTGCAGATCTTCGACGAGCCGCGCGTGTTCGACCCGGCGGGTCGCGGCGGCGGCTCGCAGCAGTGGATGACGACGACGCTGTACCTGTACGACGTCGGCTGGGGCACGCAGCGCGACCTGGGCCGCGCCGCGGCGGTCGCGTGGATCCTCTTCATCATCGTGGTGCTCATCGGGCTGGTGAACTTCGCGGTGACGAACCGGATCTCGACCTCGGGCGGCGGCCAGCCGTCCCGCCGTCAGCGGCGTGCCGCCGCCCGTTCCTCGAGGAGGTCGGCATGAGCTCCGTCCCCATGATCCGCCAGTCCGCGGGCCCGGGCGCCGCCCGGGCCGCGGCACGCAGCTCGCGGGGCAAGGCCGGCGGGTACAACCGCCGTCCCGGCGTCGTCACCTACGTGCTCCTGGGCATCGCGGTGCTCGTGGGCCTCGGGCCGATCTACTACACGCTGCTGCTGGGCTCGTCCGACCCGGCCGCGATCTCGCAGAACCCGCTGCCGCAGCTGCTGCCCGACGCGAGCCTGTTCGACAAGTTCTCGCAGGTCATGAACTCCGACGCCTTCAGCTTCTGGAAGGCGTTCTGGAACTCGGTGATCATCTCGGTGGTGACCGCGGCGGCGACCGTGCTGTTCTCGACGCTCGCCGGCTTCTCGTTCGCGAAGCTGAACTTCCGCGGACGGCGACCGCTGCTCGTGTTCGTCATCGCCACCATGGCGGTGCCCACGCAGCTCGGCGTCATCCCGCTGTACATCATCATGGCCAAGATCGGCTGGATCGGGACGCTGCAGGCCGTCATCGTGCCGGCGCTCGTCACCGCCTTCGGGGTGTTCTGGATGACCCAGTACCTCGAGGAGGCGCTCCCCTACGAGCTGATCGAGGCCGCTCGCGTGGACGGGGCCTCGATGTTCCGGACCTTCTGGTCCATCGCGATGCCGGCGGCACGTCCTGCCGCCGCCATGCTGGCGCTCTTCACGTTCGTCACCCAGTGGACCAACTTCTTCTGGCCGTCGATCGTCCTGAACCAGGACAACCCGACACTGCCCGTCGCGGTGCGGCTGCTCCAGGCGAACTACTTCGTCGACTACTCGCTGGTCATGGCGGGTGTCTTCCTGGTCACGCTGCCGCTCATCATCCTGTTCATGTTCGCGGGCCGGCAGCTCGTCGCCGGGATCATGGCGGGCGCGGTCAAGGGCTGAGCCGCTGCGGTCCGGCCGGGCGCCCCGTGCGTCCGGCCGGACCGGGCCGTCCGGCCGGGTAGCCTCGCTGTGCCCGGCACGGCGAGAGCCGGCAGGACGTCGACGCGCTGCTCGCGAGCAGCCACAGGAGGGGATGACCAACGGTGGTCGAGAACGTCCCGACGGGTGCGGACCGTGCACGGCCGAGCGCACCCACGCTGGAGCAGGTGGCCGAGCGAGCCGGCGTCTCGCGATCCACGGCCTCGCGCGCGATCAACGGGGGCCTGCGCGTCTCCCCCGAGGCGCTGTCCGCCGTCGAGGCGGCGGTCGCGGACCTCGGGTACACGCCGAACCGTGCCGCACGCTCGCTCGTCACGCGCCGCACGGACTCCATCGCGCTCGTCGTGCCCGAGCCCGACGAGCGCGTCCTGTCGGACCCGTTCTTCGCGGGCACGCTCAACGGCCTGAGCACCTCCCTCGCCGACTCGGACATCCAGGTGGTGCTCGTCATCGCGCGCCCCGGCGAGAGCGAGCGCACCATCCGCTACCTGCGCAACGGGCACGTGGACGGGGCCATCGTCGTCTCGCACCACCGGGACGACGAGCTGGACCGCGCGCTGCTCACCTCGCGCGTCCCCAACGTCTTCGTCGGCCGGCCGCTGTCCGCCCCCGACGAGGACGTGCAGTACGTCGACACGGACAACACCGAGGGCGGCCGCATCGCGACCCAGCACCTCATCGACCGCGGGTGCCGCCGCATCGGCACGATCGCCGGCCCGCAGGACATGTCCGCCGGCATCGACCGCCTCGCCGGGTGGCGCCGCGCGATGGAGGACGCCGGCCTCGACCGGTCCGCCGTGGTGCACGGGGACTTCACCATCACCTCGGGCGCCCGGGCCGCACGCGAGCTGCTCGAGCAGCACCCGGACGTGGACGGGATCTTCATCGCGTCCGACCTCATGGCGGCCGGCGCCCTCGGGGTGCTCACCGAGCTGGGCCGGGAGGTGCCCGGTGACGTCGCCGTCGTGGGGTACGACAACCTCGGCGTCGCGGCGTCGACCAACCCGCCCCTGACGAGCGTCATCCAGCCGGTCGTCGCCATGGCGCGCGCCGCGGGCGCACGCCTGCTCGACCAGCTGCACGGTGCGCCGCCGAGCGAGCCGCTGATCTTCGCCCCCGAGCTCGTCGTCCGCGCCTCCGCCTGACCGGCCGGCCCGCGTCCGCCCGGGCCGGCCCCCGTGCCGGCCCGCCCGTGGCGGCCGCTCGCGCCGACCGATCGCGCCGGCCCGCCCGTGCCGGCACCGGCGTCCCGGACGCGGCTGGACCGGCGGCGTCCTCGTCGGCACGCCGCCACTCGTCAGGGCGACGGCCGCAGTAGCGTCTACCGGTCGCGTGACGCAGGTCGGACGCGCCTTGACACCGTCCGGTCCGGTTTGTGAAGGTGGCTCCGGCGCCGCCCGACGACGTGCGGTGCCTCTCCCCGCCGGCCCGATGTGCCGGCCGACGAGAGGAGCCCCGTGAGCGGCACACCCTCCCCCGTCCCCCCGATCACCCCTGCTGCGGCGCCGTGCGTCCCAGGGCCCGGCGCGGCGCACGGCCCCGAGACGGTCGTGCGAGCCCGCCACCGGTCCCCCCGGCCCGCGGTGGGCGCCCGTCTGAGGGCCGCGGCCCTCGTGGCGGGCCTGACCGCGGCCCTCGCGGCCGCGGTGGTGACCTCTCCGGCGGCGGCGACGTCGCTCCCCGCACCGGTCACCCCGGGGACCGTGGTGCCCGCCGCGCCCGCCGACGGTCTCGCACCGCCGGCCGAGGGCACGCAGCCCCTGGCGACGATCGAGGACGAGGAGGCCTGGTGCTCCTACCTCACGTCGTACTACCTGGCGTTCCCCTCCCCCTGGTCCGCGCGCGTCTACAACTGCCAGCACCGGGCCATGTCGGTCGCACCCGTGTACTCCAACGGCACCGTGGGCTCGTGCGTCCGGGTACCGGCCCGCCACAGCCGGCACCTCGGCGGCAACGTCGCGAAGTGGGTCACGGACATCCGCGTCTGCTGACCTGCCCGGCCCTCGCGGCCGTGCCAGGGTAGTGACATGGATCACCCTCCTGCAGGCACGACGACGTCACGCACGGACGGGGCGCGACCCGCCACGCCCGGTGCGCCCGGCACCTCCGACAGCACCGCGGCACCCACTCCCGCCGCCCGTCCCACCACTGACCGCGACCCCGGGCCGTCGGCCGCGCTCGACACCAGCCCTCTCGCCACCGCCCAGCACCAGCTGGCCCGCGCGGTGCAGATCCTCGGCTACGACGAGGGCCTCCACGCCATGCTCGCGACGCCACGACGCGAGATGCGGGTGGCCGTGCCGCTGCGCACCGACGACGGCCGCACCGAGGTCTTCACCGGGTACCGCGTGCAGCACAACATCTCGCGCGGCCCCGGCAAGGGCGGGCTGCGCTACGCGGCGAGCGTGGACCTCGACGAGGTGCGCGCCCTGGCCATGTGGATGACGTGGAAGTGCGCCGTCGTCGACGTGCCGTACGGCGGTGCGAAGGGCGGCGTGACGATCGACCCGCACTCCCACTCGCGGGCCGAGCTCGAGCGCGTCACCCGCCGCTACACGAGCGAGATCATGCCGATCATCGGCCCCGAGCGGGACATCATGGCGCCCGACATCGGCACGGACGAGCAGACCATGGCGTGGGTCATGGACACGTACTCGGTCAACCGCGGGTACACGATCCCCGCCGTCACGACCGGCAAGCCGCTGACCGTCGGCGGCTCGCTCGGGCGCGCGACGGCGACCTCCCAGGGCGTCGTGCACACCGCGCGCGCGGCTCTCGCCCGCGACGGCGTCGACCTCGCGGAGGTGCGGGCCGCCGTGCAGGGGTTCGGGAAGGTCGGCTCGCACGCGGCGCGGCTGCTGCACGAGGCGGGGGCCCGCGTCGTCGCCGTGAGCGACGCGCACGGGGGCGTGCAGCGGGCGGACGGGCTCGACGTGCCCGCCCTCGTGGAGCACGTCGCGAGCACGGGCTCCGTGGTGGGCTTCGCCGACGCGGGACCCATCGACAACCACGACCTGCTCACGCTCGACGTCGACCTCCTGGTACCCGCCGCGGTCGAGGGCGTGCTCGACGGCTCGACGGCGGCACAGGTGAAGGCGCGCTGGGTCGTCGAGGGCGCGAACGGCCCGACGACGACCGAGGGCGACCGGGTGCTCGCGGAGCGCGGCGTCGTCGTGGTGCCCGACATCCTCGCCAACGCCGGCGGCGTCGTCGTCAGCTACTTCGAGTGGGTGCAGGCGAACCAGGCGTACTGGTGGACCGCGCAGGAGATCGCGGACCGGCTCGAGCACCAGATGACGGCCAGCCACGACGCCGTCGCCGGCCTGGCGCGGGCGGAGGGCATCACGCTGCGTGACGCCGCCCTGACCATCGGCGTCCGGCGGGTCGCGGAGGCACACCAGATCCGCGGCCTGTACCCCTGACGTTCGCGGGCCCGGGGGCCGCTCAGCCGAGCACGTGCGGCCCCGCCGGGTCCGGTGCGGCCTCGTCCGCCCCGGGCCCGTCGGGGTCCTGCGACGGCTCCAGCCGGACGACGTGCCCCCCGGGCGTGCGCACGTGCACGTCCGCGCCGGCGCGCTCGACGGTGCCGCCCTCGCCGAGGAACGCCGTCACGGCCTGCTCGGTCGCGGTGGCCTCGGGTGGGCCGGCCATCATCGTCTGCACCACGGGACCCACGTCGAGGCGGCCGTCCGTGAGCCGCCAGGTCCCCCGGACCCGGTTGACCCCGGCGTAGCCGTACACCTGGCCGTCCCCCTCGAAGGTCAGCCGCGGCGGGCCCTGCAGGCCGTCGGCCAGCGGTGCGCCGTCCACCTCGGCCACGCGCCAGGTCCCGTGCAGCCAGCCCGCGTCGCCGTCGGCCACGCCGTCCGCCGGCCCGTCCTCACCCTCGCGCGCCCCCTGCGGCGCCTGCTCGTCGTCGCGCATCCGTCGATCATGGCACCGGCGCGACGACGCCGCCCGGCCCACGGCGGGCGGGGCGGCGTCGCGTGCGGTGGCGGTCAGGCGCGGGGCAGGCGCTCCGCCCAGTCCTCCAGGCGGACGCGGGGGCCGGTGTAGAACGGCACCTCCTCGCGCACGTGCAGGCGCGCCTCGGTGTTCCGCAGCTCACGCATGAGGTCGACGATGCGGTGCAGCTCCGGCGCCTCGAACGCCAGGAGCCACTCGTAGTCGCCCAGCGCGAACGACGCGACGGTGTTCGCGCGCACGTCGGCGTAGTCGCGCGCGGCCTGCCCGTGCTCGACGAGCATGCGGCGGCGGTCCGCCTCGGGCAGCACGTACCAGTCGTAGGAGCGCACGAACGGGTAGAGGCAGAGGTAGTCCCCCGCGGGCTCCCCCGCCAGGAACGCCGGCACGTGCGCGCGGTTGAACTCCGCGGGCCGGTGCAGCCCGACCACGGACCACACGGGACGCAGGTGCGCCCCCAGTCCGCTCGCGAGCAGGCGACGGTACGCCCCCTGCACCTGCTCGACCGTCTCGGCGTGCCACCACACCATGAGGTCGGCGTCGGCGCGCAGCCCGCCCACGTCGTACCAGCCGCGCACCACCAGGCCCGCGTCCTCGCCGACGGACGCCTGCGCGGCGGCGACGAGCGCGGCGCGAGCCGCGTCGTCGGCGGGCAGCGGCCGGTCGAGGGCGAAGACCGACCACATCGTGTAGCGGACGGTGGAGTTGAGCGCGTCGTGGTCGGGGGCGTGCGTGGTCACGGGGTCCTCGGGGGTCGGTGTCGGGTGGGCGTGGGGGCCGACGGCGTCAGGACCAGGGGTCCACGGAGCACGCGGCGGGGATGCCGGAGTCCACGCCGGCGCGCTGCCGGCAGCACCCGGGCACGCACACCGACCGGAACGGCGGCAGGTCGCCGACGGTGGCCTCGGCCGGACGGGGTGCACCGGAGTCGAGCGCGCGCTGCACGGCGGCCCGCTCGAGCAGCAGGTCGACGAGGCCGCGGACGAACGGCTCCCGCGTCCCGACGGAGTCGGCACGCACGGCGGCCATCCCGAGCTCCTGCGCGGTCTCCAGCGCCTCGGTGTCGAGGTCGAACGCGACCTCCATGTGGTCCGACACGAACCCGATCGGCGCGAGCACGACCGACGTGGTGCCCGCGGCGTGCAGGGCCTCGAGGTGGTCGTTGACGTCCGGCTCGAGCCACGGCTGGCTCGGCGGTCCCGAGCGCGAGCAGTAGACGAGGTCCCACTCGAGGGTGCGACCGAGCCGCTCGGCGGCGGCGGCGCTCACGCTGCGGGCGACGTCCCGGTGCTGCTCGGCGTAGGACGCGCCGGCGACGACCGACGCCTCCTCCATCGTGTCGGGGATCGAGTGCGTGACGAAGACGAGACGGGGCCACTGCGCGTCCGGGTGCTCCGCCTGCAGACGCCCGTAGGCCTCGACGACCGCGTCGACGTTGGCCGCGACGAAGCCGGGGTGGTTGAAGTAGGAGCGCACCTTGTCCACGGCGAGCGGGGGCTCGCCCTCGGTGGCGGCGTCCTGCGTGCCGAGGTCCTCGAGCGCGGCCCACAGGTTCTCCCGGTACTGGCGGCAGCCCGAGTAGGACGAGTACGCCGACGTGACGAGCGCCAGCACGCGGCGGGCACCGAGCTCGCGGGCCTCGGCGAGCGCCTCGGCCGTGTACGGCTCCCAGTTGCGGTTGCCCCACAGCACCGGGGTGGCGAGGCCGCGCCGGTCGAGCTCGGCGCGCAGCGCGGCCTGCAGCGCCAGGTTCTGCTCGTTGATGGGGCTGCGGCCGCCGAAGTGGTGGTAGTGCTCGGCGACCTCGGCGAGACGCTCGTCGGGGATGTTCTTGCCGGCGGTGACGTTGCGCAGGAACGGCAGCACGTCGTCGGGGCCGTTCGGGCCGCCGAACGAGAACAGGAGCACCGCGTCGTACGGGGCGAGGCCGTCGACGGCCGTGGTCGCGGTCGGGTCGGTCACGGGGGGCGTCACGGTGGGCACGTCCCGATCATCGCACCGTCCCGCGCACCCCTCCCCGCCGAGCGCGGGGGTCCGGCAGTGATGTTGTCGCGACGCGACGTCACCTCCCGGCACGCGCGGCACGCCGACCTGCGCGGCCGCCGGCGGGCGCGTCACCCGTCCGCGCGGCTCGAGGTGCGCCGGGCGCCCGGGGCACCTAGCGTCTCCTGGCGGGGCGTACGCATCCTCGCGCCCCCGGACCGACGACCCGACGGACCCGGAGCCCTTCGATGACGGTCGAGCAGCCGTGAGCAGGACCGGCCGGCACGCCGCGCCGGAGCTCGCGCACCGCTACCGCCTCGGCGACCCCCTGGGCCGCGGCGGCTCCGCGCAGGTGTTCCGGGCGACGGACACGCGGCTCGACCGGCCCGTCGCGGTGAAGATCTTCCGTCTGGACGACGCGAGCCCCCTGCAGGTGCGCCGGTACGCGCAGGAGGCGCGCGTGCTCGCCGACCTGTCGCACCCCTCGCTCGTCGCGCTGCTCGACGTCGGCGCCGACGTGCTGCCGGGCACCGGTCCGGTCGCGTTCCTGGTGATGGAGCTCGTCGAGGGCCGCACGCTGCGCGACCTGCTGGCCGAGGGCCCGCTGGACCCGGCGACGACCGCGGACGTCGGCCGCCAGCTCGCGAACGCCCTCGCGCACGCCCACCGCGCGGGCGTCGTGCACCGTGACGTGAAGCCGTCGAACGTGCTCGTCTCCGCGGAGGCGCCCTCCGGTGGACGGCGCGACGCGCCGACGCTGCCCGTCGTGCTCGCGGACTTCGGCATCGCGACCAGCACGTCCGCCGCCGCCGAACGCGACGGGACGGGGTCCGACACCCACGCGACCGCCGGGTACCAGAGCCCCGAGCAGGCGCTCGGCGAGCCGGCGGGGCCGGCCAGCGACGTGTACTCGCTCGGGCTCGTCCTGCTCGAGTGCCTCACGGGCGAGCGGGCCTACCCGGGCGACCCGCTGACGGCGGGCCTCGCACGGCTGCTGCGGGTGCCCGAGATCCCCGAGGACCTCGACGGCGACTGGCACCGGCTGCTGCGCGCCATGACGCGATCCGCACCCGCGCAGCGACCCGCGATGGCGGCGGTGGCCGCGGAGCTGCGCGCGCTGCGCAGCGGGGTCGCGCGCGCCTCCTGACGGCGCGCTCAGACCGCGACGCGGGCGGCGGGGTCGGCGGCGAGCGCGTCCGCGAGGTCCTGCGCCCACGCGGCGACGGCGGCCATGTCGCGGTGGTCGCCCTCGCGGGCGCGACCGCCGGCGACGATCGCCCGCTCGGCGAAGGACAGGACCGCCCGGTCGAGGCGCCCGCGGAAGCTGCGGTGCCCGCGCGCGCCGAGACGGTCGAGCAGCGCCCGGATCTCGAGCGGCGAGTTCGCTGCGTTGGCCGGCTGCGTGGCGAGGCCGGACGAGAACAGCCACACAGGCCGGGCGCGCAGGCCGTCCTCGCACCGGCGCGCGAGCTCGCGCGCGGCGGGCAGCCAGTGCGCCGTGTACACGGCGGAGCCCAGCACGACCGCGTCGTACCCGTCGACCGACGCGACGTCCTCCGGCGCGCGCTGGTCCACCTCGTGCCCGCGCCGGCGCAGCACGTCGGCTGCGACCTCGCCGATCTCCCACGTCCCGTGGTGCCGGGACGCCACCGCCATCAGGATCCGCACGGCCCCTCCTCACGTCGCCACCGCCGGGCGTCCGCCCGCCTCCCCATCCTCGACGCCGTCGGCGCCGGGCACGTGGGCCGGAGGTCCCCGCCCGGCGAGGGCTCAGGAGGCGGGCGCGGAGGTGCGCGGGCCGGGGTCCGGCAGGTCCGCCTGCGCCAGGCGCAGCTTGTCGCACAGCCGCTGCAGCGTCGCGAGCTCGTCGGGGTCGAGCGCGCCGCCGACCAGCGCGTGGATGGAGCGGACGTGCCGTCGCCCGATCTCGCGCTGCAGGGCCGCACCGGCCTCCGTCAGGTGCACGGCCGTGCCGCGACGGTCCCCCTCGACGGGGCCACGGCGCACGAGCCCGGTCTCCTCGAGCCGCTCGACGAGGCGTGACAGGCTCGGCTGGGTCAGCAGGCTGCCGGCGGCGAGCTCGCGCAGCCGCAGCGCACGGCCCGGCGCGCGCGAGAGCGTGAAGAGCACGTCGTACTCGCGCATGCTCAGGCCGCCCCAGACGTCGTCCCGGGCGAACCGCCGCAGCAGGGTGACCTGGGCCCGGAACAGGGCCTCCCAGGCCTCGGCCGACGTGCGCACGGCGGCGTTGTCGGCCTGCCCGGGAGCTGCCGCGACGGGATGGAAATCGTTATCGACCATAAACGGTTCACCTCTCGCGAGGCCCCGCGGGGCTCGCCCATCCTCGTCGTCGTCGCACCTCGCAGAGGAGGAATCATGTCATCCGCCCGCACGCGGTCGTGGAGCCCGGGGGCGACGCTGAGCAGCACGCAGGCGCCGGCGCCGGACGCGGCCCGGACCGTGCAGGACCCGGCCGGCGGGTCCTGGTCGGCCGGGTCCGGCGGGTCGCCCACGGGCACCCACGCCCGTCCGACCGCGTCCGGGCCGGATGGCGCCTCGTGCACCGTGCCGTGACGGGAAGCTGACGCCCGTCCGGCACACGGTGGGCCGCGGCGACCTCGTGTCGTCGCGGCCCACGCGCGTCTAGCCTGGGGCGATGACCGACGCGGCCCCCACGGGCACGACCTACCTGCTGGTGGACGGCGAGAACATCGACGCCACCCTCGGCTCCTCGATCCTCGGCGGACGACCCACGCCCGAGCAGCGGCCGCGCTGGGAGCGCGTGCTGACGTTCGCGCAGCAGACGTGGGGCCAGCCGGTGAAGGCCCTGTTCTTCCTCAACGCGTCGAACGGCAACCTGCCGATGTCGTTCGTCCAGGCCCTCACCGCGATCGGCTACGTGCCGATCCCGCTGGCCGGCGAGTCGTACGAGAAGGTCGTCGACATCGGCATCAAGCGCACGCTGGAGGCCATCGCGGCGCGCGAGGGCGACGTGCTGCTCGCCAGCCACGACGGCGACTTCGCCCCCGAGGTCGAGGCCCTGGTCGACGAGGGCCGCCAGGTCGGCCTGCTCGCGTTCCGGGAGTTCACGAGCCAGCAGCTCGCCACGCTCACCGCCCGCGGGCTGCGCACGTACGACCTGGAGACCGACGTCGCGGCGTTCAACGTCCAGCTGCCGCGCCTGCGGATCATCCCGCTCGAGGAGTTCGACCCGCTGCGCTACCTCTGAGCGCGCGCGCAGGCCCGGCACCCGGGGACGGGTGCCGGGTCTCCGCCGGCCGGGGGCCGGCGCCGGGACGAGGCGCGTCAGGCGCCGAACCCCTCCCGCAGCGACTCGTCCACCACCGTGCGCACGTGCTCGAGGTGGTAGCCGTCGAGGAACTCGATGCCGTGCGCCGTGCCCGAGACCTCGGTGACGACGGACGTCCTGTCGTTGCGCGCCACCTGGGCGCTGTCCGCCGCGGGCACCTGGGGGTCCTCCGTCGAGGAGAACACCTGGAGCGGGCCGGTGAACGTGCTCGACGCGGCCCGGGCGTCGACGTCCTCGTACTGCGCGGGCGGGCTCAGCGCGACGACGGCGGCGGCCTCGAGGTCGTCGGCGAGGCCGGCGGCGAGCGCACCGCCCGCCGACGCCCCGACGAACGCCACACGTGTGGCGCCGGTCGCCTGCAGCAGCTCGACGCCGCGCTCGAACGCGGCCCGGCCGCCGGTGCCCCACGAGTAGGTGGCCACGAGGTAGCCCTCGCCGGCGAGGCGGACGACCTCGTCCGCCCACTGGCAGACGTCGCCGTCCACCTGGGGGGCGAGCAGGACGCCGCGGTCCCCGGCACCGGCCCACGCGACGGTGGTCGTGGCACCGGGCTCGCCGACCTCGGCGGTGGCGACGCCCTCGGGCAGGCACTCGGGGCGGTCGGTGGCCGTCATGGTGACGGGCGGGCTCTCGAGCACGGTCGTCTCGGGCTGCTCGGCCGCGGCCGTGGGCGTGGGGTCGGTCGACCGGTCGGGTGTGCCGGTGGAGCAGGCGGCGACGAGGGCGAGGCCCGCGACGCCGAGCACGACGGCGGTGCGGGAGGGGCGGGGGCGGGAGGGGGTGAGGGCAACCACACCCGATTCCTAGGGGTTCGTCCGGGGGCCCGACAACGCCCTCCCCGGTCACTAAACGTTTCACGGACCGACGTCGACGGCCGCCGCACCCCCCTCTGCCCTCGCCCGCCCGCCCGCTAGCGTGGGCTCATGGCCACGCTGTTCACCCGCGTCATCGACGGACAGATCCCCGGCCGCTTCGTCTGGGCCGACGACCGGGCGGTGGCGTTCGCCACCATCGCCCCCATCACGGACGGGCACGTGCTCGTGGTCCCGCGCGCCGAGGTCGACCGGTTCACCGAGGCGGACGACGACCTGCTCGCGCACCTCGCGGTCGTCGCGAAGACGATCGGGCGCGCGCAGGAGAGGGCCTTCGGCGCACCCCGCGCCGCCCTGCTCGTCGCCGGGTTCGAGGTCCCGCACCTGCACCTGCACGTGCTGCCCGCCTGGGACGAGTCGAGCCTGACCTTCGCGAACGCGCGCCACGACCTGCCGGCCGAGCAGCTCGACGCGGCGGCGGAGCGCCTGCGCGACGCGCTGCGGGCGCAGGGCGACGGCGCCCACGTGCCGGCGGCGCTGACGTCGCCCGCGCTGTGACGACCACGCGGGCGCCCCGCGCCCGTCCCGCGCTGCGTGCGCGGATGAGCACCCTCGCCCCCGCCGTGCGCACGTTCCTGGCCACCGAGTCCGGCAGCGCCCTCGCGCTGCTCGCCGCGACGGTGCTGGCGCTGGTGTGGGCGAACTCCCCGTGGCGCGACGCGTACACCGCGCTGCTGCACACCCCCGCCGGGGTGTCCCTGGGCGACGGCGGGCTCGTGCTCGACCTGCAGCACTGGGTGAACGACGCCGCGATGGCGCTGTTCTTCGCCGTCGTCGGCCTCGAGATCAACCGCGAGGTGACGCGCGGCGAGCTGCGCGACCCGCGCACGGTCGCGGTGCCGGCGCTCGGTGCGCTCGGCGGCCTCCTCGTCCCGGTGGCGGTGTTCCTGCTGGTCGAGGGCGGCGGGGAGGCTGCGCACGGGTGGGGCGTCGTCATGTCGACCGACACGGCGTTCCTCGTCGGGGTGCTCGCGCTGTTCGGGCCGCGCTGCCCCGACCGGCTGCGCCTGTTCCTGCTCACGCTCGCGATCGTCGACGACATCGGCGCCATCACCGCGATGGCCGTGTTCTACACCGACGACGTCGACCTGCGGGCGCTCGCGGCCGCCGGCGTGCTCGTCCTCGTGCTGCTCGCGCTGCGGCTGCGCCGGGTCTGGCAGCTCACGCCGTACGTCGTCGTCGGGCTGGCGCTGTGGGGCGTCGTGCTGGCCTCGGGCGTGCACGCGACGATCGCCGGGGTGCTCGTCGGGCTGCTCGTGCCGACGTCGCTGCCGCAGGACGGGCGGCGGGAGGCCGTCGCGGTGCACGCGCGCCGGTTCCTGGACGAGGGTGGTGCCGACCGCGAGCACGCCGCGGAACGCGCGGGACGGGCCGCGGTCGCCACCGGCGACCGCCTGCAGCGCGTGCTGCACCCGTGGAGCGCGTACGTGGTCGTGCCGCTGTTCGGGCTCGCGAACGCCGGCGTCCGCCTCGACCCGGCCACGCTCGCCGACGCGTTCGGCTCCCGGCTGACCATCGCCGTGGCCGTCGCGCTGGTCGTCGGCAACGCGGTCGGCATCACCGGGATGGCGACCCTCGCGCTGCGGCTGGGGCTCGGCGAGCTGCCGGGGCGCGTGCGGTGGGGCCACCTCGTCGGGGGCGCGGTCCTCGCCGGCATCGGCTTCACCATCTCGCTGTTCATCGCGCAGCTCGCGTTCGACGACCCCGTGCAGCTCGAGCACGCGAAGATCGGCGTGCTCGCGGGGTCGGTGGTCGCGGCCGTCGCCGGCTCGCTGCTGCTGCGCTGGCTGGGCGAGCGGCTGCCGCTGTGCTCGCCGCCGCGGCTGCCGACGGAGCTGCCGCCGCTGCCGTGGCGCGCCCCTTCCGCGGGCTGACGCCCGTCAGGCGCGGCTGTCCGCCAGCGCGACGAACCGGTCGAGGATCAGCGGCCACTCGCCGAACTTCTGCCGCACCTCGGCGAGCGAGGGGTGCCACCCGCCGTGCTCGAACAGCAGCGTCGTGCCGTGCGACGACGGCGCCAGCTCCACGCGGATCCGCGTCGGGTGCTCGCTCGGCTGCCCGAGCACCGAGGTGTGCACCAGCAGCCGCGGCGGCTCGACCTGCTCGACCCTGCCCCACACGACCGTCCCCGTCGCGTCGCAGGTGAAGGACACCTCCCCGCCGGCGACCGGATCGACGCGTGCGTCCCGGAACGTGGCGGGGTCCGGCGTGTAGTCCGGGTGCCACCACAGGGCGATGTCACGGACCCAGGTGTCGAAGGCCGTGACGACGTCGCACCGCAGCGCGCGCCGGTGCCGGACGGGCGGGACCTCCATGGCCGTCAGTGTCGTGGGGCACCGCCGGTGCGGCAAGCACGCCCCCCGACGCGTCAGGCGACCGGGTCGTCCGGCCCCCACGTCGTCAGCGCCAGACGTCGGGCGTCGGCCGCGAGGATCGCCGGGGTCGCCGCACGCAGCGAGTCCACCGTGTCGGCACCGGCGCGCACGAAGCGCCCCGACAGCTCGTCCAGCTCGCCGTCGGCGAAGCCGACCGCGAGCGCGACCACCTCGGCCGGCTCGGTCCAGTCCGTGCGGTCGTCGTGGACGGGCATCGCGCGTGTCATGTCGGTGCGCACGACACCCGGTGCGAGGTCGAGCACGCGGACCCCGCGGCCGCGGTACTGGTGGTCGAGCTGGGTGCTGAACCGCGCGAGCGCGCCCTTGCTGATGGTGTAGCCCGTGTAGCTGGGCTGCGCGCGGTGCCCGGACCCGGAGTTGATCTGCAGCACGCGGCCGCCCCCGCGCGCCAGCATGCCGGGCAGCACCGCGTGCGTGACCAGCAGCGGGCCGCGCACGTTCGTCTCGACGACGCGCCACACGTCCTCGACGTCGTCCTGCGCGAACGGCAGCTCGTTCTCCTCGATCACGCCGGCGTTGTTGACGAGCAGCCCGATGCCGCCCGGCAGCGCCGCCTCGACGCGGGCGACGGCGTCCGTGACGGCCGTGGCGTCGACGAGGTCGGCCGCGGCCACCGTCGCGGCCGCGCCGGTCTGCCGGACCTCGTCCGCGACGTCCTCCAGCCGGGACCGGGTGCGCCCGACGAGGCCGACCGCGTAGCCGGCACGGGCCAGGCCGAGCGCCAGCTCGCGCCCGATGCCGCGGCCGGCGCCGGTGACGAGCGCCGTGCGCGGCACGGGCGGGCCCCCGGCCGTGGTCGGTGCGGCGGTGCGGGGCAGGGCGGCGTCGTCGGTGGTGGTCACGCCCCCATGGTGGCGCACGGCGCGGTGCGCGGCCGTCCGGACCCCGCCGGCGTCGTCAGAGCGCGTCGACGACCGCCCGCAGCGCGTCGTACTCGATCCGGCCGCGGAACCGCACGCCGTCGACGAACACCGTCGGCGTGCCCGGCACCTCGAGCGCGAGCCCTTCGGCGTAGTCGGCCCTCACGGCGTCGGCGTACCGCTCGGCCGCCTCCCCCACGAGGTCGTCGGGGTCGAGGCCGAGCGCGACGGCGTGCTCGCGCAGGTCGTCGTCCGTCAGGTGGTCCTGCTGCTCGAGGAGCCGGTCGTGCAGCTCCCAGAACCGGCCTTGCGCCCCCGCGGCCTCGGCCGCGAGCGCCGCCGCGAGCGCGTGCGGGTGCACCTGGAACAGCGGGAAGTGCCGCCACACGAGCCGGACGCGCCCGTCCGACTCCTCGACGAGGCGGCGCAGCTCCGGGCCGGCCGCACGGCAGTACGGGCACTCGAGGTCGCCGAACTCGACGACGGTGACGGGTGCGTCGGGGTTCCCGAGCACGAACCGCTCGGGGTCGACGGCGGCGGGCGTGGCGGCCGGCGCGGGCGTGGTCATGCGTCCGTGGTCTCCCGGACGAACCGGCCGCGGCGCGGCGTGAGCGGCGGGCTCGCCGTCCCGACGCCCTGCGCCATGCCCTCGACCACCTCCTGCAGGGCCTGGACCGCGGTGTACCGGGGACGCCACGCGAGGATCTCCTCGGCGCGGCTCGTGTCGAGCAGCGGGACCGACCCCGCCAGGTCCAGCCAGCCGGGGTCGATCGGTGCGACACGCGCGTGCCAAGCGGCCGACAGGGCTGCCCGCGCCACCGGGCGCGGCACCTCGCGGATCTTGGCCTGGGACAGGACCGCCGCGACGTCCGGCCCGCGCAGGATGCCCGGACCCGCGAGGTTGAACGCGCCCCGCACCTGGCGGACCACCGCCTCGCGGGCGGCCTCCGCGAGGTCGTCCGCGTGCACGGCCTGCACGCGCACCGCGCGCGGCCACGGCAGCACCGGCAGGCGTCCGTCGAGCAGGCGCGCGGGGACGAACGGCCCGAGGAAGATGCCCTTGATCTCGTTGCCCGCGGCGCGCTGGAACACCAGCGCGGGCCGCAGGCGCGCGATCGCGAGGTCCGGGTGGGCCTCCTCCGCCTCGTCGAGCACGCGTTCCTGGGCGGCCTTGTCCACGCTGTACCGCGACGACGGCACGCCCACGGCGGGGAACAGCTCGTCGTGCAGGTCGTCGTCCACCGCCGGCCCGTACACGCCGACCGACGACGCGACGACGACGTGCGGGACCCCGGCACGGCGCGCGGCCTCGACCACGCGGCGCGTCCCCTCGACGTTGACCTGCCGCTGGTAGGCGCGGGCGTGGCTGGGCTGGATCGCCCACGCGAGGTGCACGACCGCGGCCGCGCCGGCGAACGCGTCGGAGAGCGTGCGCAGCACGGTCTCCTCGTCGTCGTTGCGGGCGCTGATGTCGCACGCCACCCACTCCGCGACGTCGTACGGCGGCGGCGGCGCCTGCCGGGGTGCGCGGCGCGCGACCCCGACCACCGACGTGATGGTGCTGTCCGCGCGGAACCGGCGCAGGATCGCCGTCCCCAGGTTGCCGCTCGCCCCCACGACCACGACGCGCATGGTGCCTCCGTCCGTCCTCGTCCCGTGCTCTGCCGTGCTCTGCGCCTGCGCCTGCCGTGCCGTGCCCCCGCCGTGCCCCCGCCGTGCGGCCGTCCCGTGCCGGCCGTCCCGTGCCGGCCGCCGGTGCGCCGCTCAGGCGGCGGGGTCGAGCACGACCTTGATGCAGCCGTCCGCCTTGCGCTGGAACGTGTCGTACAGCTCGGGCGCGCGCTCGAGCGGCACGCGGTGCGTGCGCAGGTCCAGCACGCCGAGCGGGTCGGCGTCGTCGGTGACCAGCGGCAGGATGTCGTCGACCCAGCGGCGCACGTTGGCCTGGCCGAACCGGACGGTGAGCTGCCGGTCGAAGACGTCCATCATCGGGAACGGGTCGATGGCGCCGCCGTAGACGCCGACGACCGACACCGTCGCGCCGCGGCGGGCCACGCCGATCGCGGTCTGCAGCGCGGCCATGCGGTCGACGCCGGCCTTCTCGATGAACGGCTTGGCGAGCGCGTCGGGCAGGAAGCCGGCGCCCTTCTGCGCGAGCTCGAAGACGGGCGACCCGTGCGCCTCCATGCCGACGGCCTCGACGACGGCGTCCGCGCCGCGGCCCTGGGTGCGGTCGCGCACGACCGCGGGGACGTCGTCGCAGGTGGAGGCGTCGAGGACGTCGACGCCGTGCCGCGCCGCCATGGCGAGCCGCTCCGGGATCCGGTCGATGCCGATGACGCGGCCGGCGCCGCGGTGCAGCGCGATGCGCGCGGCCATCTGCCCGATGGGCCCGAGGCCGACGACCGCGACCGTCCCGCCGGGCGGCACGTCCGCGTACGCGACGGCCTGCCACGCGGTCGGCAGCACGTCGGACAGGTACAGGTACGTCTCGTCGGGGCGGCCGTCGTCGGGGACGACGACGGGCCCGTACTGCGCCTGCGGCACACGCAGGTACTCGGCCTGCCCGCCGGGGACGCTGCCGTACAGCTCGGTGTAGCCGAACAGGGCGGCACCCTTGCCCTGGCTGCGCACCTGCGTCGTCTCGCACTGGGACTGCAGCCCGCGCGTGCAGAAGAAGCAGGTGCCGCACGCGATGCCGAACGGCACGACGACGCGGTCGCCGACCCTCAGCCGTCCCGCGGCCTCCGGCCCGACCTCCTCGACGACGCCCATCGCCTCGTGGCCGAGCACGTCGCCCGGCTTCAGGTAGGGGCCCAGCACGCCGTACAGGTGCAGGTCCGAGCCGCAGATCGCGGTCGACGTCACGCGGATCACCGCGTCGGTCGGCTCCTGGACCCGCGGGTCCGGGACCGTCTCGACCGACACCTTCTCGCGGCCCTGCCAGGTCAGTGCGCGCACGCTGCCTCCTCGTGGGTCGGGCCCCCCGCTACCGGCGTCCACCGTCGCACCGGGCGTCGCGGGCTGCATCCGGAGGGGCGGCGCGCGCCGCCGGCGCGCTGCCGTCGTCGGTGCCCGCCGGTAGCGTCGGGACGGACGCCGCCGCTCCGCGAGGAGGTCGCCGTGACCGAGACCGCCGCCGCTCCCCCGCGCCGACGTCGGCGCCGGCGGCTCGTCGCGCTCGGGGTCGTCGCCATCCTGGCGCTCGTCGTCGCGCTGCTGCTGCGCCAGCCGTCGCCCGTGGGGCACTGGCGCAGCGCGGAGGGGTACGAGCGGTACCTCGCCGCGTACGACGAGGCGTTCCGGGACCTGCCCGAGCCCGCGGAGACCCTCGACGTCCGCACCGACCTCGGGTTCGTGCGGGTCTACCGGTTCGCGGGGACGGGCGGACGGACGACGCCGCTCGTGCTGCTGCCCGGCACCGCCTCCGGCACACCCGTCTGGGCGGACAACCTGCCGTCGCTGCTGGAGGTCGCGGACGTCTACACGCTCGACCTGCTGGGCGAGCCGGGGCGCAGCGTGCAGGAGCGGCCGATCCGCGACCACGCGGACCAGGCGGCGTGGCTGGACCAGACCCTCGCGGCGCTGCCCGAGGGGACCTTCCACCTCGTGGGGCTGTCGATCGGCGGGTGGACGGCGACGAACCTCGCGCTGCACGCGCCGGAGCGCGTCGCGAGCCTGACGCTGATCGACCCCGTGCGGGTGCTCGCGGACATCCCCGCCGGGACCGCGGTGCGCTCGCTGCCGGCGTCGGTGCCGTGGCTGCCCCGGTCGTGGCGGGACTCGTTCAACTCCTACACGGCCGGCGGCGCGCCGGTCGAGGACGTGCCGGTCGCCGACATGATCGAGGCCGGCATGCAGGGGTACGCCATGCGGCTGCCGCAGCCGTCGCTCGTGCCGGAGGAGGACCTCGGGCGGATCGACGTGCCGGTGCTCGCGATCGTCGCCGAGGAGTCGGTCATGCACGACGCGTCCGCCGCGGTCGAGGTCGCCGAGCGGGCGCTGCAGGACGGCACGGTGCGCCTGTACGAGGGCGCGTCGCACGCGGTGAACGGCGAGGAGCCGGAGCGGATCGCCCAGGACGTGGCGGCGTTCCTGCCCGCGGACCGGTGAGCGGGACGACCGGCCGCGCCGCCGCCGGCACCGCCCCGCGCGGCGTCCTCGCGGTGACGGTGACGCTGTGCCTCGTCCAGCTCGTCGACGTGCTCGGCGTGACGGTCGTCGTGACGACGCTGCCGTCGATGCTGCGCGACCTCGGCGCGAGCGCCGGCGAGGGCACGTTCGTCGTCACCGCCTACGCCATGTTCTTCGGCGGGCTGCTCCTGGTCGCCGCCCGCCTCGGGGACCGGCTCGGCCACCGGCGCGTGCTGCTGGCGGCGATCGTGCTGTTCGGCCTGGCGTCGGTGCTGGGGGCCGTGGCGGGGGGCGTCGCGCTGCTCACGGCGGCGCGGGCGCTGCAGGGCGTCGCGGCCGCCGCCTCGGTGCCCGCAGCGCTGCGCCTGCTCACGACGCTCGTGCCCGAGGGGCGGTGGCGCCGTCGGGCGGTGGCGGCGTGGAGCGCCGCCGGGGCCGCGGCCGGTGCGGCCGGGTTCGTGGTCGGCGGGGCGGTGACCGAGGTCGCGACGTGGCGGGCGGTGTTCTGGCTGACGCTCGCGCTCGCGGCGGGCCTGCTCGTGGCCGTGCGGGTCGCGGTCCCGGCCGACACCGCCCGGCAGGCCGAGGTGCGGGTGCCCTGGGTGTCGGCCGTGCTGCTCACCGCCGGGGCGATGGGACTCGTGGCCGGCCCGACCCTGCTCGCCGAGACCGGGGCCGTCGTCGCGGGGTCGCTGGTGCTCGCGGCCGGTGCCGCCGCGACCGTCGGCTTCGTGGCCGCCGAGCGCGCGGCGCGGGACCCGCTCGTGGCGCGCGAGGCGCGCGGGTCGTCCCGGCTGCGCTGGGGCACCCTCGGCTCGTTCGCGAACACGGCGACGACGAGCTCGTCCGCGACCGTGGCGACGCTGCACCTGCAGGACGAGCTCGGGCTGACGCCGCTCGCCGCCGCGGCGGCGCTCGTGAGCGTGAGCGTGCTGGCGGTCGTGGGGTCGGCGCTCGCGCCCCGGGTGATCGCCCGACTGACCTGGCGGCGGACCATGGGCGCGGGGCTGCTGCTGGTCGCCGGCGCGAACGCCGTGCTGGTCGCGTCGGCCACGCCGGCCGCGGTCGCGCTCACCGCGGCGCTCAGCGGCCTCGGGCTGGGCGCCTCGTCCGTCGCCGCCAACGACATGGGCACCAGCGTCGACGAGCACCTGCGCGCGACGGCCGCGGGCGTGCTCAACACCGCGGCCCAGCTCGGGACGGCGCTCGGGACGGCCGCGGTGCTGCTGGTCGCGTCGGCGACGTCGGCGCGGGTGGGGTGGGCGGTGGTGGCGGGGCTGGCCGCGGTGGCCGCCGCGGCGTGCGCCCGGCGGCGGTCCCCGGCGGCCGAACCCGCGGCGGTCTAGCGGCCGTCGGCCATCGCCGACAGCGTCGTCACCGTGCGCCAGTTGCGGGCGGTACCCGCCGGGCCCTGCAGGCTCGCGAGGCGCTGCGCGAGACGGGAGCGGCCCATCCCGCCGGGCAGGAACAGGTAGACCTCGCGTCCGCCGACGGCCAGGTCCTCCGGGTGGAACGGGGCGAGGTCGAGGTCCGGTGCGGCCGCCGGTCCGGGGCCGGCGAGGAACACGACGTGGTGGTGGGTCGGGTCGTCGTCGCGGCCGAGGAACGGGTTGCCCGCCACGACGCCGCGCAGCTCCTCGGCAGTGCGCACGACGACGTCCGGCCGGACCGCGGGGAACGCGTCGGCGCACGCGGCCCGCAGTCGCGCCGCGACGGCCCCGGTGTCCGGGTCGGGCGACGTCAGGACGACGTTCCCGCTGTTCACGTACGTGCGCACGTCGCCGAAGCCGCTGTCCGTCACGACGCGGCGCAGGTCGGCCATGGGGACCTTCGTCGCGCCGCCCACGTTGACGCCCCGCAGCAGGGCGACCATCACCGTCACCGTCGGCGGCTCAGAAGAGCAGCGCCGGGCCGCCGACGACCCGCCGCTCGAGGTCGAGCAGCGTCCGCTTGCGGTCCAGCCCCGCGGCGAAGCCGACCAGCTTCCCGCCCGCCCCGATGACCCGGTGGCACGGGACGACGATCGCCATGCGGTTCGCGCCGTTCGCGGCGCCGACCGCGCGGGCGGTCGTCCGCGGGTCGAGGCCGACCGACTCCGCGAGCGCTCCGTACGACGTCGTCGTGCCGTACGGGACGCGCCGCAGCCCGTCCCAGACCTTCCGCTGGAACGCGGTGCCGGCGTACCGCAGGGGCAGGTCGAAGTCGCGCAGCTCGCCCGCGAAGTAGGCCGCGAGCTGGCGCACCGCCTCGGCCAGGACCGGGTCGTCCCCCGGGTCCACGCGCTCCCCCACGTCGTCGGCGGCGGGCGTGCCGTCGGTGCGCGGTAGGCGCAGGTGCGTGACCGCCCCGTCCTCCACCGCGACCACCACCGGCCCGACCGGTGAGCCCAGCACGGCGTGCACGAGGCCCGCCTGCGCGGCGCCCTCCTGCACGAGCCCCGCCTGCACGGCGCCCTCCTGCGCGGGCCGCGTCGGCCCCGTCGTCACGTCCACGTCCTCATCCTGCCCCTCGCCCCCGACATCGCGGCACCCGCTGCGCCGCCACCGGAGCAGACGCCGCGGGGCGCCCCGGCGTGAGGTCAGGCGACCGCGTGCAGCCCGAGGAAGCCGCCCGCCCCCGCGAGCAGCGCGGGGCCGAGCCAGGTGAGCACCAGCACGTGCTGACGGTGCCGCAGCCCCAGCAGCGCGAACGCCAGCGCCCCGACGACCCCGAACGTCACGGCCTCGGCGGTGTAGCGCAGCACGACCCCGTACTGGACCACGGCCTCCGCGAGCCACACCGCGACCAGCACCGCCGCGCCCAGCCCGCGCTCGCGACCGCGCCCGCGCCACCACGACTGCCCGGCCAGACCGGCGACCGCGCCGCCGACGACCCCCAGGACCGCCCACACCAGCACCCACGGCAGCGACACCGGGTAGCCGCGCAGCGACGCCGTCGCGTAGTACCCGGGCACCTGCGCGAGGCACGCGAGCAGCCCGAGCAGCGCGCCGCCGCGGCGGCTGCGCGCCGTGGCACCGGCCAGGAAGGGCAGCACCAGCCAGGGGCTGACGGCGTTCGCGAGTGCGGCCACCCCCGGGAGGGTCAGGTACGTCTGCGCGAAGGACGTGAGGCCGCCGGACGCGAGGCCGGCCACGACGGCGAGCGCGCCGTGGGCGGCACCGCGGGTGGCGGACGGGACGGCGGGGCGTGCGGGGGCGAGGGCGGAGGTCGTCACGTGGCGAGGGTCGCGCCCCGGAGCGGGTCGGCGCGTCCGGCCGCGGGCGTCACGTCAGCGCGGCCGGGTCCGCCCACGGTCGGACACGGCCGCGACGCGCGGACGACGGGGCCGCCCCGGACCCACCGGTGCGGGCGCCGCCGCCGCGTCGCGGTCAGTCCGCGGACCGCAGGATCGTCCGCACCCCCACGACCAGGCCGAGCCCCGCGGTCGCCGCCGCCGCCAGGACACCCCACAGCACCGCCGACGCGGTCAGGTCACCCGCGAACAGCGCGCGCTCGGCGTCGACGATCCAGCGCAGCGGGTTCACCTGCGCCGCGGCCTGCATCCACCGCGGCCCGCTCTCGAGCGGCAGCAGCAGGCCGGACAGGATCATCAGCGGGAACAGGACGGTCTGCTGCACCGCCCAGAACATCCACTCCTGCTTGCGCACCGCGATGGCGAGGGCGTAGCTGAGCGAGCCGAGACCGACACCCAGCACGGCGAGCAGCGCGAGCCCCAGGACGGTGCCGACCGGGTCGGGGCGGAAGCCGAACGGCAGCATCACCACGACGATCAGCAGCGCCTGCGCGACCAGCGGCACCATCTCCTTCAGGGACCGCCCCACGAGCTGCGACGAGCGGGACAGCGGCGTCACCAGCAGGCGCTCGTGCGCGCCGGTCTGCATCTCGTACTGCAGGTTGGACCCGGTCGTGGACGTGCCGAACAGGGTCGTCATCACGAGGATCCCGGGGACGAACCACTGCCACACGCCGCCGCCGGGCAGCGCGCCGCCGACCGACCCCGCGAGCAGCGGACCGAACAGGGCGAGGAACACCAGCGGCTGCACGAGCCCGAACACCACCGAGAACGGCTCGCGCACCACGGGCCGCAGCTCGCGCGCCATGACCAGCCACACGTCCGACCACCACGAGCGGCGGACCTCCGGCGCGAGGGGCGCGTCCACGCCCACGGCCTCCTGGGTCGTCGTCGTGCTCATGCCGCGTCCTTCCCGGCGGCCGTGGCCGCCTGCTGCTCGTCGGGGTCCGCGACGGCAGGGCCGCCGTCGCGCAGGCTGCGCCCGGTGAGGGCGAGGAAGACGTCGTCGAGCGTCGGGCGGACGGCCTGCGCCGCCACGACGCCGACGCCGGCCGCGTCGGCGGCGCGCACCACGGCGGGCACGGAGGCCGGCCCGTCAGCGACCCGCCCCGACACGTGCGCACCGGTCACCACGACCTCCCGCGCACCGGGCAGCCGCTCGACCAGGACGGCCAGCCGCGCGGCGTCGTCCGGGCCGGCGGCGGTGAGCTCGACACGGTCGCCCGCCAGGTCGCGCTTGAGTCCGTCGGCCGTGTCGTCGGCGATGACCCGGCCGTGGTCGACCACGACGACCCGCTCGGCCATCGTGTCGGCCTCGTCGAGGTAGTGCGTCGTCAGCACGATCGTCATGTCGTGCTCGCGCCGCAGCCGCAGCACGTGCTGCCACAGGTTGGCCCGCGTGTGCGGGTCGAGGCCCGTGCTCGGCTCGTCGAGGAACAGCAGGCGCGGGGCGTGCACGAGGCCGAGCGCGACGTCGAGGCGTCGGCGCTGCCCGCCGGAGAGGTCGGTGACCTTCCGCCGCGCGAGGTCCTCGAGCTCGAGCGCGTCGAGCAGCTCCCCGGCGCGGCGGCGAGCCCTCGCCCGGTCGAGGCCGTACACGCGGCCCTGCACGACGAGCTCGTCCCCGACGCGCTGCGCGTGCCCGGCGCCGTTGCCCTGCCCGACGTAGCCGATCCGCCGCCGGACGGTCGCCGGGGCGGTGGTCACGTCGGCCCCCGCGACGGTCGCGGTGCCGGCCGTCGGGCGCAGCAGCGTGGTGAGCATGCGCATGGTGGTGGACTTGCCGGCGCCGTTCGGGCCGAGCACGGCCACGAGCTCGCCGGGGGCGACGTCGAGGTCGACGCCGCGCACGGCGTGCACGGTCTCGGTGCGGCTGACGACGAAGTCCTTCGTCAGCCCTCGGGTGCGGATCATCGGGTCTCCCTGCGGGGCGGTTCGGCGGTGGGACGTGCTCACGTTCCCGCGGGAAGCGGTCAGATCCTGTCCGGCACCCTGACCCGTCCGCTCCGTCCTTCGGAGGAGGTCGTCGCCGCGTCTCGGCCGTCCGCGGGACGACGGGCGGGGCGCCGCCGGGGTGGGCTGGACGCACCATGGACGAGCACCGCGACGACCCCGCCCCGGACCCCGGCCCCGCCGACCGCCACCGGGTCTTCCGCCCCGTCCGGGGGTGGGCCGTGCTGTGGCGCGGCGCGTTCGGGGTCCGCCACGCCGGTGCCGAGTGGGTCGTGGACGTGGACTACCTCGACCCCGACGAGCGCGTGCGCCTGTACCGCGACGGCACGCTCGTGGACGAGCGCCGTTCCCCCGCCCGGTTCGCGGTCGGCGACGGCGCCCGGGTCGAGGCCGCCCTCAGCACCTGGGGCATGCGGCGGGTGCGACTCGTCACCCCGGACGGCGCACGCGACCTCGAGCCGCTGCCCGGGACCGCCGAGGCGTGGCGCGACCGGATGGACCGCGAGCACCCCGCGGCGAGCCGTCTGGTGGCCGCGGCCGCGTGGGGCGTGCTCGCCGTCGGCGCGGTCGCCCAGCTGCCGGCCCTGCTCGGGCTGGTCGAGCGCGGCCTGGGGATGGTCGGGGCGTCGTGGGACGCACCCGCGCTGTGGGAGCCCTCCGGGCGGTGGGTGCCGTGGCTCGCGGCGGCGGCGGTCGTGGCCGCGCTGGACCGGGGGCTGCGGCGCCGGTGGTCGCCCTGGCTGGACGACTGAGCGGGAAGAGCCGGACCCCTCGGCGTGACTGCGCCCGACCGCGACGCCCTCCTCGCCGCGCCCCGCAACCGCTCGGCGACGCAGAAGCGGCCACGTCCTGTCCGCCACCGGTGCCACGCTGGTGCCATGTCCGGACCGTCCGCCCGCCTGCTGTCGCTGCTGTCGCTGCTGCAGTCCCGCCGCGACTGGCCCGGGGAGGTCCTCGCCGGGCGCCTGGGGGTGAGCCCGCGCACCGTCCGCCGCGACGTCGACCGCCTGCGCGAGCTCGGGTACCCGGTGCACGCGACGAAGGGCCCCGACGGCGGCTACCGCCTCGAGGCGGGCAGCCACATGCCGCCGCTGCTGCTGGACGACGAGCAGGTGCTCGCGCTGACGCTCGCGCTGCAGACCGCCTCGACGGGCGTGGACGGCGTGGACGAGGCGGCGGTGCGCGCGCTCGCGACGCTGCGGCAGGTGATGCCGGCGCGGCTGCGCACCGCCGCCGACGCCCTCGCCGTCACGGTCGTCCCGCGCGACGAGCGCCGCGAGCGGCCCGCCGTCCCGTCCGACGTGCTCCTCGCCGTGGGTGCGGCCGTGCGGGCGCGCGAGGTCCTGCGGTTCGACTACGACGGCGGCAGCGGACCGGTCCTGGGCAGCGGCGACGGCGCCTTCCGCCCTCCGCGCCGCGTCGAGCCCCACCACCTCGTGACGTGGGGCGGGCGCTGGTACCTCGTCGCGTACGACCTCGAGCGGTCGGACTGGCGCACCTTCCGGGTCGACCGGATGACCCCGCGCAGCCCCACGGGGCCGCGCGTCGGGCCGCGCCCCGTCCCGGGCGGCGACGTCTCGACGTTCGTGGCCGACCGGCTCGGTGCGCGCCCCGCGTGGCCGTGCCGCGGTGAGGCGCTCCTCGACCTGCCCGCCGCGGAGGTGGCCCGGTGGGCCGGTCGCGACGCGCTGGTGGAGCCCGTCGGGCACGACCGGTCCCGGCTGGTCACGGGGTCGTGGTCGTGGGACGCGCTGGCCTCGATGCTCGGGATGTACGGCGTGCCGTTCGAGGTCGTGGGGCCGCAGGAGCTGCGCGACGCCGTGCGCGGGCTCGTGCACCGGCTCGAGCGCGCGGTGGGCTGAGGCCGACCCCTACCCCGGCCCCGGCCCTGCCGGCTCGCCTCATGCCCGCCGGTCGGCGGCCGATGGGACGTCGGACGGGAGGACCTGTGGACGGCATCGCGACGATCGGCGCGCGCGTGGGCGCGATCCAGCAGACGCTCGCCTCGCTGACCCCGCGTGCGCTCGCTCCGGCCGCCGGGCAGCCCGCTCCGGCCGGCGGGCAGCCCGTGCGCGGCGGGAGCGGCGACGCGTTCGCCGCGGCGCTCGCGACGCAGGTCGCGCAGCAGACCGCGACGCCCGCCGCGACGCCGGCCGCCGCCGCGGCCGTGACAGCCGTACCGGGGCTGAGCGCCGAGCAGACCGCCAACGCCCGCGCCGTGGTGGCCGCCGGCGCCGCGGCGGGGCTGTCCCTGCGGGACCAGGCGATCGGGGTGATGACCGCGATGGGCGAGTCGTCGCTGCGCGTGCTCGACCGCGGCGACCACGCCGGGCCCGACAGCCGCGGGCTGTTCCAGCAGCGCGACAACGGGGCGTGGGGCACGTACGCCGAGCGGATGGACCCGACCGCGAGCGCGACGAGCTTCTTCCGCGCACTGGCGCGCGTGGACGGCCGCGAGGCCGTCGCGCCGACGCTGGTGGCGCACGCCGTGCAGCGCAACGCCGACCCGCAGCACTACGCGCGGTACTGGGACCAGGCGGTCGCGGTCGTCGCGCGGCTCACCGGCACGACGCCCGCGCAGGTCGCGGCCTCCTGACGGCGGCGGGCGGCGGCGCAGGACGTCGGTCGTCGTTGCGTCACTCGCCCCCGGGGTCACTCTCGCCGCGCGTGCGCGTGGACCGGCGCGTCGGCGGGGCGGGCCGCTCCCCCGCCGCCTCGACGCGGGGCTGCGGCCGGGTGCGCGCCTCGGGCTCGTGCCCGCCGCCGGGCACGGGTCCGCCGCGCCCCTCGTGGACCGGCGGGCCGCCCGGCGCGTCCCCGAGGCCGTCGCCGGGGGCGTCCGCCTCCACGGACGGGCGGGGCCGGTCGCCGTGGGCGGGCTCCTCGATCTGCGGCACGCCGCCGCTCGCGGCCTGCTCCCGCTCCTCGATGGCCTCCTGGCCGGGCCCCGAGAACGCCTGGGACCGCGCGACGGCGTCGATGCTGCCGGTGAACAGCCGCGCGTCCTGGCCCGCCGGCGCGAGCCGCTGGGTGTCGTCCGACGCCCACTCGCCGGGGATCGGCAGGACGACCGTCGACCCCTGCCCCGGCCGGGACGGTGTGCGGACGCGGCCCTCGACGGGCCGGGCCGAGGGGGCCGGAGGCGGCTCGGGGCCGTCGTGCCCGGGCCGGCCGCCCGCGGGCGTCGGCGCCTGCGTCCCCGGCGGGGTCGGCACCCCCGAGGGACGGACGGGCGCGTCCCCGCCCTCCCAGCGGGTGCGCGGCAGGCCCTGCGGCGCCTCGCGCTGCAGCCAGGCGACGAGGCCCTCGCGCACGTAGCAGCGCAGGTCGAACAGGGTGGGCGCGTCGACGGCGCTCGCGAGCGCGCGCACGCGCACGACGCCGCCGACGGCGTCGGTGACCTGGAGGATGCCGACGCGCCCGTCCCACAGGTCCGTGACGGACAGCAGCCGCGTGAGCTCGGCGCGCATCGCCTCGACCGGCACCTCCCAGTCGACGTCGAGCTCGACGGTGCCGAGCAGCTCCGCGGCGCGGCGGGTCCAGTTCTCGAACGGGGTCGTCGTGAAGTACGTCGACGGCAGGATGAGCCGGCGGTCGTCCCACACGTGCACGACGACGTAGGTGAGCGTGATCTCCTCGATGCGGCCCCACTCGTCCGCGACGACGACCACGTCGTCGACCCGGATGGCGTCGGTGAACGCGAGCTGCAGGCCGGCGAAGACGTTCGCGAGGGAGCTCTGCGCGGCCAGGCCCGCGACGATCGACAGCAGGCCCGCCGACGCGAACACGCTCGCGCCCACGGCCCGCGCGCCGGGGAACGTCAACAGCACGGCCGCCGCGCCGATGACGACGAGCACCGCGACGGTGATGCGGCGCAGCACCTGCACCTGCGTGCGCACGCGGCGCGCGTGCCGGTTGTCCTTGACGTCGACGCGGTAGCGCTGGAGGGCGAGGTCCTCGAAGACGAACGCGAGCGACCCCACGAGCCACGTGACGGCGACGATCGTGGCGACGAGCAGCGCGTGCTCGACACCGGGCCGCCACGTGTCGGACGGGTCGGTGCTCAGGCGCAGCGCGACCCAGACCGAGACGACGAGCAGCGTGACGCGCAGCGGGCGCCGCGAGCGCCGCGAGAGGTCCGCGGCCAGCGCGCTGCGCGGCGCCAGGCGGCGCACGAGCGCGCCCACCGCCGTGGCGAGCAGGTAGCCGACGACGACGCCGCCGGCGACGGCGAGCAGCGGCACGACCGCGGAGCCGACGTCACGGACGACCTCGACGACCTCGGGCGACGGGCTCGGGGTCGCGGCGGCACGGAGCGGGGCGGGAGGAGGCGCAGGGGCGTGGAGCAGACCGGGCACACGTCCAGGTTAGGAAGAACGACCCGGTCCCGCCCCCGGCGCTGGGGGCGGGACCCGGTGCAGGAGCCGTCTCGCCGGCACGAGGCGTGGCGGACCCCTTGACCCTGACGGGCGGCCCGGCTCTCGCCGGGCCCTCTTCGTGTGCGGACGGACGTGAAGGTCGTGACCCGCGGGCGGCCGGTCGGCTGTACCCCGATCGGCTTCCAGCAGGATGGCACCGACTCTTCACCCGCGCATCTCGAACGAGCGACCTGCTCTCGACCCGCGACGTACCCGCCCTTGACGGTCCGGTCGCCTCGGGCGCGGCGGAGAACGGGGAGGATGGGCGCCGTGAGCACCGGTCCGCTGTCCCGCGGCGACGTCCTCGAGGTCGTCCCGTCCCCCGCCCCCGCCCGCACGGTCGTCCTCACGTCCGACGACGGCCCGAACCCGACGGACACCGGCGCGCTGCTCGACGTGCTCGCGCGCCTGCGGGCCGAATGGTGGACATTCACCGTCCCGGCATGAGGACGGCCCGCTCCGCACGGTGGACGCACCGGTTCCGGCCGGGGTGTCGGGCCCGGCCCGTACCGTGACGGGCGTGCACGTCGCCGCCCGCCTCGACCCGGTACCCGCGCTGTCCTCGATCGCCGCGCGGGCCGTCCCGGGGGTCGAGGAGGTCGACGTCGCCGCGGGGACGGTGCGGCGGCTGGTCGACCTCGGGGACGGCCCCGTGCCGGTCGTCGTGACCCTGGTGGCCGACGGTGCGTCGGCGCGGGTCGCGGACCCGGGCGCACCCGCGGACGGCACCGACGCCTTGCTGCGTCGCCTGCTGGGGCGCTGGTTCGGCCTCGACGACGACCTCGACGCGGTGCACGCGGCGCTCGGCGACGACCGGGTGCTCGGACCTCTCCTGCGCGCGCGTCCCCACCTGCGCGTGCTCGGGCACCCGGACGGCTTCGAGGCCGCGGTGCAGGCCGTGCTCACGCAGCAGGTGTCGCTGGGCGCGGGGCGCACGCTGGGTGCGCGCCTGGCCGAGGCCTACGGGCAGCCGCACCCGAGCGGTCTGCGCGCGTACCCCAGCCCCGAGGCGGTCGCGGCGGCGGACCCCGTGACGCTGCAGGCGGTGCTGCGCGTGCCGCACGCCCGCGCCGGCGCCGTGCACGCGATCGCGGTCGCGTGCGCCGACGGGCTCGCGCTGGCCCCCGGTGCCGACGTCCCGCAGGTGCGACGCACGCTGCTCGCGCTGCGCGGCGTCGGGCCGTGGACGGCGGACGTCGTCGCACTGCGGGCCCTCGGCGACCGGGACGCCTTCCCGTCCGGCGACCTGGTGCTGCGCCGGGCGCTGGCGGTGCCGCACGCGCGCGACGTCGCCGCGGCGGGCCTCGCCTGGGCGGGGTGGCGGGCGTGGGCCGCGACGCACCTGTGGGCGTCCGTGGGCTACGCCGACTGACGCCGGTCACGTCCCGGTCACGGCGCGGTCACGGGCCGGTCCGCAGGTCGCGGACGCGTCTCCGTCGTGCGGTGATCGGGTGACGGGCCGGTCACGATCGCACAACTCCCCCACGCCGTGCGGGGCCGCGCCCCTACGTTCGCCGCCATGACGAGCCGCCGCAGCGCGATGACCAGCACGCCCACCCGCCGCCGACCGCGCGCCCGGGCGCTGGTCGCCCTGACCGCCGCCGTCCTCGCCCTCGCCCTCGCCGGCTGCTCCGCGGACGGCAGCGGCGGCGCCGACGAGGCCGGCGAGCCGGCGGGGGCCGGGATGTCGCGCGACGAGGCGATGGGCGGCGACGCGGGCGGCGCGGCCGACGTCGCGCAGGAGGAGCCGGCCGCGGCGCCCGCCGACCGCCTCGTCGCCCAGACCGGCGACGTCACCGTCTCCGCCGAGGATCCCCGGGCGGCCGCGCGCGAGGTCGTCGCGCTCGTGGACCGGCACGGCGGGCGGGTGGACGACCGGTTCGAGCGGACCGGCTCCGGGGGCGACGACCGCGGCGAGGCGGTGCTGACGGTCCGCGTGCCCACTGCCGCCGTCACGGCCTTCATGGACGACCTGGCGGACGTGGGCACGGTCGAGCAGCTCGACCTGCGCGGCGAGGACGTCACGGTGGCCGCGCGCGACCTCGACGCGCGGCTCGCCGCGGCGGAGCTGTCGGTCGACCGCATGACCGACCTCCTCGGACGCGCCACGGCGCACGACGACGTCATCGCGGCCGAGCGCGCGCTCACCGACCGCCAGGAGAGCCTGGAGCGTCTGCGCTCGGAACGCGAGCAGCTCGCCGACCGCGTCGCCCTGTCGACGCTGCGGGTGGCGGTGCACCCGGCGGCCGAGGGGCGCGCCGCACAGGAGCGCGCCTCGTCGCCCGGCACCTTCCTCGACGGGCTGCGCACCGGCTGGGACGCGTTCCTCGCCGTGGGCGGCACGGTGCTCGTGGTGCTCGGCGTGCTGCTGCCGTGGCTCGTCGCCGGGGTGCTCGTCACCGCCGCGGTCGTCGCCGTGCGCCGCGGGCTGCGGACCCGGAGGCCCCAGCCGGACCTCTGACCCAGGACAGGAGCCCGCGCGGGTGCCACGCTGACAGGGTCCGGTCCGGCGCACCCGAGGTGAGGCATGAGCGCGACCAGCCCCGACACCACGACCGCCCCCGCCGGGGCCCCGGCCCCGTGGGCGGCGACCCCCGACGAGGTGCTGCAGGCGCTCCGGGCGCGGCCCCGCGGGCTGACGGACGACGAGAGCGCCCGCCGGCTGCGGGAGCACGGGCCCAACCGGCTGCCGACGCCGCCGCGGCCCCACCCCGTCGTGCGGTTCCTGCGGCACTTCGACGACGTCCTCATCTACATCCTGCTCGCGGCGGCCGTGCTCAAGGCGTTCCTCGGGGACTGGGTCGACTTCACCGTGATCCTCGTCGTGGCGGTCGTGAACGCCGTGGTCGGCATGGTGCAGGAGGGGCAGGCGGAGCGGGCGCTCGACGGCATCCGCACGATGCTCTCGCTCGAGGCGACCGCGCTGCGGGACGGGTCCTGGACCGCCGTCGACGCGGAGGCGCTCGTGCCCGGGGACGTGGTGCGGGTCCGCTCGGGCGACAAGGTGCCGGCCGACGCGCGCCTGCTCGACGCCACGGGCCTGCAGGTGGACGAGTCCGCGCTCACCGGCGAGTCCGTGCCCGCCGCCAAGGACGTGGCGCCCGTGGGTGCCGACGCGGGTGTCGGGGACCGCTCGAGCATGCTCTTCTCCGGCACGATCGTCGCGGCCGGGACCGCGGTGGCCGTCGTCACCGCCACCGGGGGCGGCACCGAGATCGGCCGGATCCAGTCGCTCATCGCCGACGTCGACCGCACCGAGACGCCGCTCAAGCGTCAGCTCACCCGGCTCGGCACGCTGCTGTCGCGCGGCATCCTGGCGATGGCGGCGCTCATGCTCGTCGTGGGGCGCGTCCTACACGCGTGGGACCCGCCCGAGCTGATCTCCGCGGCGATCGGGTTCGCGGTGGCCGCCGTGCCCGAGGGCCTGCCGGCGCTGGTCACGGTGACGCTCGCGCTCGGCGTGCAGCAGATGGCGCGCCGCAACGCGATCACGCGCAAGCTGCCGGCGGTCGAGGCGCTGGGGTCGGTCACCAGCATCTGCTCGGACAAGACGGGCACGCTCACGCGCAACGAGATGACCGCGCGGACGGTCGTCACCGCCGCCGGCACCTACGACGTCGAGGGCCTGGGCTACGAGCCGGCGGGCCGCGTGACGCGGGACGGGGCGGCCGCGCCCCTCGCCGTGCACGACGACCTGCGGGCGCTGGTGGAGGCGGCGGCGCTGTGCAACGACGCGCGCGTGGTGGCCGACGACGCCGGTCACTGGCGGGTCGTCGGCCAGCCCACCGAGGGCGCGCTGCGCACGCTCGCACTCAAGGCGGGGGCCGACGTGGAGGCTGCGGAGCGGCTGGCCGCCCTGCCGTTCGAGTCGGCGAACAAGTTCTCCGCGACGCTCGACCGCCTGCCGGGCGGCACGCTGCGCCTGCACGTCGTCGGGGCCCCGGACCGCCTGCTGGAGCGGGCCGTCGCGCAGCGGGGCCAGGACGGCCGGCCGGTGCCGCTCGACATCGCGCGCTGGGAGGCGACGGTCGACGGGCTCGGCGGTCAGGGGCTGCGCGTCCTCGCGGTGGCGTACCGCGACGCCGACTCCCCCGCGGCGCAGGTGACGGTGGACGACGTCGCCGAGGGGCTCGTGCTGCTGGGCGTCGTCGGGATCGTGGACCCGCCGCGCCCCGAGGCCGTGGCGGCCATCGCCGAGTGCCACCGCGCGGGCATCGCGGTGAAGATGATCACCGGCGACCACGTCGGGACCGCCGTGGCGATCGCGCGCGAGCTCGGCATCGTCCCGGCCGGCGAGCAGGTGGACGCGCTGACGGGCGCCCAGCTCGAGGCGATGAGCCAGGAGGAGCTGCGCACCCGGGTCCGGGACGTCGACGTGTACGCCCGCACGAGCCCGGAGCACAAGATCCGCATCGTCCGGGCGCTGCAGTCCCACGGCGAGGTCGTCGCGATGACCGGCGACGGCGTCAACGACGCACCCGCGCTGACCCGCGCCGACGTCGGCATCGCCATGGGCATCAAGGGCACGGAGGCGACGAAGGAGGCGGCGGAGATCGTCCTCGCCGACGACAACTTCGCGACCATCGAGCGGGCGGTCGAGGAGGGCCGGCGGATCTACGACAACATCCGCAAGTCCGTCGTCTTCCTGCTCCCGACCAACGGCGCCCAGTCGCTCGTCATCCTCGTCGCGGTGATGCTCGGGCTGGCCCTGCCGCTCTCGCCGGTGCAGATCCTGTGGGTCAACCTCGTGACGGCCGTGACGCTCTCCCTCGCGCTCGCCTACGAGCCGGCCGAGCCGGGGATCATGGACCGCCCGCCGCGCTCCCCGCGCGAGCCCGTGCTGTCCCGCAGGGCGCTCGTGCTGGTGGTCGCGGCGTCGCTGCTCATCGGCGGTGCGACGCTCGCGGTGTACCTGGTGGAGAAGCAGCTGGGCGCGGGCGACGGCGTCGCGCAGACCTCCGCGGTCACCGTGCTGGTGCTCGGGCAGGTCGCGTTCCTGCTGTCGTGCCGCTTCCTCGGCCGGTCGAGCCTCACGCCCCGCGTCCTCGTCGGCAACCGCGTCGTCTGGCTCGCCGTGGGCGTGCTGCTGGCGCTGCAGCTCGTCTTCACCTACGCGCCGTTCATGCACGGCTGGTTCGAGTCCGCGCCGATCGGGGTGCGCGACTGGGGGCTGGCCGCGGGGGCCGCGGTGCTCGTGCTGCTGCTGGTCGAGGCGGTCAAGGCGCTGACCCGCCGGACCGGTCGCTGACGCACCGCCAGCACGGCGAGACCTGCGGCGCCGGCCGCGGCGACGAGGGCGGCGGGCAGCGGGACGGCGCCGGCGCCGGCGCGGTCGACGACGACGCTGCCGAGCGCGGCGCCGGCGGCGATGCCTCCGTTCATGACCACGGGGATCACCGCACCGGCCGCCGTCCGCAGCGACTCCCCGGCGGCCCGCATGACCGTCGTCTGGGTGAGCGGCGGCAGCGCCCCCGTCGTGAGGCCCCACGCGACGGCGATCACGAGAGCGGCGACGGGGTGAGTGCCGGCGGCGGGTACCGCGGCGAGCACCACCGCGACCGCGACGGCCGTCACGGGCAGCGCGACCGCCGTGCCGCGGTCGTCGAGGCGCCCGACGACCGCGACGCCCACGGCCGAGGCGACGCCGAGCACCAGCAGCAGAGCCGTCATGCCGCCGGGCAGCGCGGCCGCCGGCCCGGCGAGCAGGCGTGTGACGAACGTGTACGCGGCGAAGTGACCCACGAGCACGACCCCGACCAGCCCGACGACCACGAGGATCGGCACGAGCGACGCGCGCGGGGCGTCCCCGTCCGCCGGGGTGGCGTCCGGGCGTCCGGGCAGCACGACCGTCCGGACGAGCAGCGCGGCGACCAGTGCGAGGACGGCGAGGCCCGCGAACGCCCCGCGCCAGCCGCCCGTGGCCGCCGCCAGGTTCGCGAGGGGCACGCCCAGCACGGTGCCGAGCGTGGCCCCGCCGAGCACGACGGCGACCGCGCGCGCCAGCCCGGCCGCGGGCACGAGCTGCGCGGTGTGCGCGTTCACCGTGGACCAGAGCAGCCCGCACGCGGCGGCGCCGAGCAGGCGCGCGGCGAGGACGAGCGCGTAGGCGTCCGCGAGCGCCGTCACCGTGGCGGAGGCCGCGAAGACGACGAGGGCGGCGGCGACGACGTCACGACGGCCCCACCGGGCGGTGAGGCGCACGAGCGGGACGCTGGCGAGGACGACGGTGAGCGCCCACGCCGAGACGAGCAGGCCGGTGCGGCCGGGTGGCACGCCGAGGTCCGCGCTCATGGCGGGGAGCACGGCGGTCGGCAGCATCTCGCCGGTGACCAGGACGAACGTCGACCCGGCGAGGACGAGCAGGCTCGGCCACGGCAGGGCCGCGGGGGGTGCGGAGGGGCTGCGCGGTGCGGCTGACGGTCTCATGTCCGCGACGCTAAAGTCTGACACCAGTGTGAAGGTCAAGGGTGGCGCCGACGCCACCGGCGCACCGGGAGGACGCATGAGGATCGGCGAGCTGGCACGGCGGACCGGCGTCTCGACACGGCTGCTGCGCTACTACGAGGAGCAGGGCCTGCTCGCGCCGGCGCGGTCCACGAACGCGTACCGCACCTACGGCGAGGAGGACGTGGCGCGGGTCGAGCGGGTCGCGGGGCTCGTGCGCGCCGGTGTCCCGACGCGCCTCATCAAGGTCCTGCTCGACCTCGAGGAGACGCAGGCGACGGACGTCGCGGCGTCGTGCCCCCGCACGGTCGCCGAGATGCTCGCCGCCGAGCTGGCGGGCCTCGACGAGCGCATCGCCTGCCTCACGCGCAGCCGCCGGACGCTGCACGACTACCTCGTGCGGACCGAGCACGACGTGCTCGTCGCGGACGCGGCGCGCGCGACCCGGGACGCCGGCGGGGCGCCCGCACCGGTCTGACCGGCTCGGCCTACCCGGGCCGCCCGTCGGCGCCGCCGCCGCGCCCGGCTCCCCCACCCGCACCGCCGCCCGCACCGCCGCCGCCGCGCTCGGGCGGGACGAACCACCGCACGGACCGGGCGACGTCACCCGCGCGCAGCCACGTGTGCCGCTCCGAGCGCGGGTCGCCCGGGTCGTCGCGCCACGCGACCATCACGTGCCCCCGGGTCCAGCGCACCGCACGCGCCGGGCGCCACTCCTCGTCGCCGTCCGTCCAGACGACGCGCACGATGACCGGCACGTCCCCCTGCGGACGCGTCGGGATCCCCTCCGGGATCTCGCAGTTGGCCACCTCCCGGCGTCCGGGCGGTGGTGGTGCGAGGGGGGCGGCGCGGTCGTGCATGCGGCCATCGTATCGAACAGGTGTTCGAGCGCACGCCACGGCGCGGGGTCGGGCGCAGGACCTCGCGCTGCCGCCCCGCACCGCTGCCGGCGGCGCCTCCCGCCCCCGCGGAGGCGCCGCCGGCGGTCCTCAGCCGACCGTCGCCACGGCGACGTCCGGGTGGTCCGAGAAGACGGCGTCGACGCCCGCGTCCACGAACGCGCGGATCTCGGCGGGCAGGTCCCCGTGCGCCGCCGGGTCCGCGCTGCTGCGCAGGTCCGCGGGCAGGAACTGGTTCTCGGCGCGGAACGTCCAGGCGTGCACCTCCAGGCCGGCACGGTGGGCGTCACGCACGACCGTGGTCGGCGCGCCGAGGGAGCCGTCCGCCTCCCGTGGGATCACGACGTCCTTGCACGCGCCGAGGCCGTCCGCGTAGCGGGCGATCTCGCGCAGCCCCTGGCGCGTGACGAGGTCCGCGTACGTGCGGGGGTCGCCCGCCGCGACGAGGTCCCACGGGGCGCCGCTGCAGCTCACGAGCTGCGCCAGCCGCACCTTCGTCATGCGGTCCAGCTCGCGCAGGTTGCCCGTCTCGAAGCTCTGCACGATCACCGGGGCCTTCTTGTGGTCCAGCCCGGCCGCGCGCAGCTCCGCCACGAGCGGCTCCTCGAGCGAGAGACCCACCGAGTCGAAGTACGACGGGTGCTTCGTCTCGGGGTACACGCCGACCTGCTCGCCGTCGCAGGTCACCGAGTGCCGCGCGAGGTCGAGCACCTCGGCGAGCGTCGGCACCTCGTACAGGCCGTCGAACGCGGCGCTGCCCGGGCGCAGGGCCGGGATGCGCTCCTTCGCGCGCAGGGTGCGCAGCTCCGCGAGCGTGAAGTCCTCCGTGAACCAGCCCGTCACCTGCTGGCCGTCGATGCTCTTCGTCGTCCGCCGGTCGGCGAACTCCGGCCGCGTCGCGACGTCGGTCGTCCCGCCGATCTCGTTCTCGTGCCGCGCGACGAGCACGCCGTCCTTCGTCGCCACGACGTCCGGCTCGATCCAGTCGGCGCACTGCCGGATCGCGAGCGCGTACGCCGCGAGCGTGTGCTCCGGGCGGTACCCGCTGGCACCGCGGTGGGCGATCACGTCGACCTCGCCGGGCCGCACGCGCTCACGGCGCAGCTCGACGAGCGCCATCTCGGTGTCGTCGGGCGTCCCCGGCACGCGTGCCGCGTTGCCCGGGTAGTTGTTGTCGTTGCCGATGAGCAGGCGGCCGTCCCGCAGCTGCACGACCGTCTCGAACGACTGCACCGGCAGGCTGAACGGGTCGCCCGTGCCGTAGCCGTCACCCGCCCCGATGCCGTACGGGTTCGCGATGTCGAGCGCGTCGAGCACGAGCTCCTTCTCGAGGAAGCCCTGCCGGTCCTCGCGCCGCAGGTCGACGCGGTAGACGCGCTTGACCACCGACGCGGCGCCGTCGAAGTTGTCGCGCTCCACCAGCAGCATCTCGTGCCTGCCCACCCAGAACGCGTCGCCCACGAGGTCGCCCTCGCGGTCGGCGCGGTAGTCCCACGTGCGGCCGGTCCAGGCGTTGCGGCGCGTGTCGAACTCGTGCACGACGCGGCGGCGCTGGTCGGGGTCGGCGGTGTACGCGTTCTCCAGGACGGGGTACAGGTACCGCCCGTCGCGCAGCCCCGCGAGCGCCTCGAAGCCGCCGGACGCCCGGACGGTCGGCTGCTCGCCCGGTGCGAGGTACGGGTTCTGCGGCGACGTGGCGCCGGGCAGCGGGACCGGCGGCGCGAGCAGCCTGCCCGTCGCGTCCACGTGCAGCAGGAACGGGCCGAACTCCTCGCCGATCCAGAACGAGCCGTCGCGCGCCCGCACGATGGACTCGACGTCGAAGTCGGCGCCGGTCAGGAGCCGGTCCGGGGTGTCGCCGTGCGTGATCGGGAAGTCCACGTGCCGGTCCGGGTCGCGCAGCGACAGGTGCTCGCCCACACGCAGCTCGCCGCTGCCGCCGTCCGCGGTCTGCCAGTCGGGCGTCACGCGGTAGATCCGGAGCAGGAAGTCGGCGGAGTTGGCCTTGGTGCCGAACCCGTTGTCCGGCAGCGCCCAGAACGTGCCGTCGCCGGCGTCGACGGCCCCCGAGAACCCGGGGATCACCTGCCCGGCGAAGGGCCCCTGCCGGCCGTTCGCGGCGGAGGCGAGCGCGCCCGACGGCGGACCGTCCGCGAGGAAGTCGGCCGACAGCGTGGCGCGGGCCACGAGCGTCGGGACGGTGACGGTGGCGCGACCCCGGTCGTGGCCGCGACCGCCGTCGAGCGTGGCGGCGCCCGCGGACGCGCCGGCCCCGACGGCCGGGTCCGCGGCCGACGGCACGGCCGCCGAGGCTGCGGTGGGAAGGAGGCCGGCGCCCAGCGCGAGGGCGGCGGCCAGGGCGAGCGGAGGCACGACGCTGCGTCTCATGCGTCCCAGTGAACGACTCATGGGCGTCACTGAACAGGACGAATCCGACAGACCGTCGTCCCGGTGGTGCGCACCCGGTGACGACCGGGTGAACGGGCGCCCGCCGCGGGTGCGCGGGGTCGCCGCGCCGGGCCAGGCTGGCCCCGTGCCGCACCCCTACCTGCACGACCCGTCGGGCGTCGTCGCGCTCGCGCACCGCGGCTTCTCCCTCGACGGGCGCGAGAACTCGATGGCGGCGTTCGCGGCCGCGGTCGACCTCGGCTTCCGCTACGTCGAGACGGACGCGCACGCGACCGCCGACGGCGTCGCGGTGGCGCTGCACGACGCGACGCTCGACCGCACGACGGACGGCCACGGCGCGGTCGCGGACCTGCCGTGGTCGGCCGTCGCCCGCGCGCGCATCGGGGGTGCCGAGCCGGTGCCGCGCCTCGACGAGCTGCTCGGGACGTGGCCGGACCTGCACGTGAACGTGGACGTCAAGGACGCACGCGCCGTCCGGCCGGTGGCGGAGGCGGTCGAGCGCACGCGCGCGCACGACCGCGTGTGCGTCGCGTCGTTCTCGCACGCGCGCCGCCGCGCCACGCTCGCGCTCCTGTCGCGCCCGGTGGCGCGGTCCGCCGGGACGCTCGAGGTGGCGCGGTTCGTGGCCGCGCACCGGCTGCGGCGGTCCGCCGCCGCAGCGCGGGCGCTGGAGGACGTCGACGCGCTCCAGGTGCCGGTGCGACAGGGCCCCCTGCGCGTCGTGGACGCCGGCACGGTCGCCGCGGCGCACGCGGGCGGCACGGCCGTGCACGTGTGGACCGTGAACGACCCGGCCGAGATGCACCGCCTGCTCGACCTCGGGGTCGACGGCCTGGTCACGGACCGCGCCGACCTGCTGCGCGACGTGCTGGTCGCGCGCGGGACCTGGCGCTGAGCCGACCACAGCCCCCGGCACCCGCCCCGACGTCCCCACCGCGGGCGGCGGCGCGGGACCTGTCGGGCGGCTCGGCTAGCGTGCGTCGCGTGACGGGGCCCGGACGCGACGGCGGACGCCTGCGCGTGCACACCGCCGCGCGGGCGGACGTGCTCGTCGACGCCCTGGCCGACCTGCTGGCGCAGCAGCCCGCCGACGCCGACCCGTTCGCGCGGGAGGTCGTCGCCGTGCCGACGCGCGGCGTCGAGCGGTGGGTCGCGCAGCGCCTGTCGTTGCGGCTCGGCGCCGGTCCGGACGGCGAGGGCGGGGTCTGCGCGCGGGTGGACTTCGAGCCGCCCGCGCGCCTGGTCCGGGAGGCGGTCGCCGTCGCCGCGGGCGTCGACCCCGACGGCGACCCGTGGGAGCCCGAGCGGCTCGGCTGGGCCGTGCTGCGCGCGCTCGACGAGGCGGTCGAGGGCGGCGCCGCCTGGGCCGCGCCGCTCGCGCGCCACGTCGGCGGGACCGGCGCCTCCGAGGGGTCCGGGGCCGACCGCCGGCTGCGGCTGGCCCGACGTCTCGCCGCGACGTTCACCGCGTACGCCTGGCAGCGGCCCGGGCTGCTGACGGCGTGGGCGGGAGACCGGGACGAGGACGGGTGCGGCGACCCGCTGCCCGCCGACCTCGCGTGGCAGCCCGCGCTGTGGCGCGCGGTCCGCCGCGCGCTGGACGTGCCGGACCCCGCCGAGCGGCTCGCGCGCGCGGTCTCGCGGCTGCGGGCGGAGCCTGACGTCGTCGACCTCCCCGCGCGCCTGTCGGTGCTCGGCGCGACCCGCCTGCCCGAGGCGCACCTCGACGTCCTCGACGCGCTGGCGGCGCACCGCGACGTGCACCTGTGGCTGCCGCACCCGTCCGCCGCGCTGTGGGACCGCGCCGCCGGCGCGACGCGTCCCGGTCCGCCGCCGCGCCGACGGGACCTGCCCGGCGTCGCCCGGCACCCGCTGCTCGCGTCGAGCGCCCGGGACGCGACCGAGCTCGGCGTGCGGCTCGTCGCACGGGACGCCGCGGTCGTGCACCACCCGGTCCCGTCGCCGCCGCCGACGGTGCTGGGCGCGCTGCAGGCGGCGCTGCGGGCGGACACGCGCCCGGCGGCCCCCCTCACCGTCCCGGCGGACGACCGCACGGTGCAGGTGCACGCGTGCCACGGCCGGTCCCGGCAGGTCGAGGTGCTGCGCGAGGCGCTGCTCGGCCTGCTCGCCGACGACCCCACGCTGCAGCCGCGCGACGTCGTGGTGCTGTGCCCCGACGTCGAGGCGTTCGCCCCGCTGGTGGTCGCGGCCTTCGGCACGGCGGAGGTCGACGGCGGCGACGACGAGCGCGGCGACCGCGCGCCCGTGCACCCCGGGCGCACGCTCCGCGTGCGCGTCGCCGACCGTGCGCCGGCCCGCACCAACCCCGTGCTGCGCGTCCTGGCGGACCTGCTCGCGCTCGCCGGGTCGCGCGTGACGGCGTCCGCGGTGCTCGACCTCGCCGGGCTCGACGCCGTGCGCCGGCGGTTCCGGCTGGACGACGCGGAGCTGGAGCGCGTGCGCGCGTGGACGCTCGCGTCGGGGGTGCGCTGGGGCGAGGACGTCGGCCGCCGCGCCCGCTACGGGCTGGGAGCGGTCGCGCAGGGCACCTGGCGCACCGCGACCGACCGGCTTCTGCTCGGCGTGGCGATGGCCGAGGACGAGCACCGCTTCGTCGGCTCGGCGCTGCCCCTGGACGACGTCGACAGCACGGAGGTCGACCTGGCCGGTCGCTTCGCCGAGCTCGTCGACCGGCTGACCGGGCTGCTCGCCGAGCTCGACGGCGCCCGCCCGGCGGGTGCCTGGTTCGACGCCCTCGACCGCGCGGTCACCCTGCTCACCGACGTCGGCCCGGGCGACGCGTGGCAGCAGGTCGAGGCGCGGGCGGTGCTCGCGGACGCGCGCGCGTCCGCCGAGGGGCACGACGCCCTGCCGCTGCGGCTCGCGGACGTCGTCGCGCTGCTCGAGCCCCGGCTCGCCGCACGCCCGACGCGCGCCGGCTTCCGCACCGGCGCGCTGACGGTGTGCTCGCTCGAGCCGATGCGCGCCGTGCCGCACCGGGTCGTCGCGCTGCTCGGCATGGACGACGGCGCGTTCCCCCGGCCGCCCCACGGCGCTGGCGACGACGTGCTCGCACGGGACCCCCTCGTCGGGGAGCGGGACCGCCGGGCGGAGGACCGTCAGCTGTTCCTCGACGCCGTCCTGGCCGCCGGCGACCACCTCGTCGTCGTGCACAGCGGAGCCGACGAGCGCACCGGCGCACCGCGGCCGCCGGCGGTCCCGGTCGGTGAGCTGCTCGACGCGCTCGACGAGACGGTGCAGCGCGCGGACGGCCGGCCGCTGCGCCCCTCCCTCGTCGTGCACCACCCGCTGCAGACGGTGGACGAGCGCAACTTCGTCGCGGGTGCGCTCGGCCGGCCCGGTCCGTTCAGCTTCGACGAGGTCGACCGGCGTGCCGCCGCCGCGGCGCGGGGTCCGCGCGCACCCCGCCCGCCGCTGCTCGTCGGCACCCTGCCCCCGTCGGAGCCCGAGTCGGTCGGCGCGGGCGAGGGCGACGCGAGCGCGGAGGTGGTGGACCTGGACGACCTGGCCGGCGTCCTCGAGCACCCCGTGCGCGCCTTCGTGCGGCAGCGGCTGCGCGCTGTCGTGCCCCGGGACGCCGACGACCTCGACGACCGCCTGCCCCTGCGGCTCGACCCCCTCGACGCCTGGGCGATCGGCGACCGGCTGCTCACCGCCGTCCTCGACGGCGAGGACCTCGGGCGCGCCGCGGCGGCCGAGCGCCGACGGGGCGACGTGCCGCCGGGCGCGCTCGGCTCGGCCGAGCTCGGCGACGTGGGCGCCCGCGTCGAGGCGGTCGCGGCCGCCGCCCGTCCCCTCACGCAGGTCCCGTCGACCACCGTCGACGTGACGGTGGCCCTGCCCGACGGGCGGACGCTCACCGGCACGGTCCCCGGCGTGCACGGGGACGTGCTGGTGCGCGCCGTGTACGCGCGGCTGGGCGCCCGGCACCGGCTGCGCGCGTGGGTCCGGCTGCTCGCGCTCACGGCCTCGGCCGGGCCCGTGTTGAGCGTGCGCGCGGCCGCCACGGTGGGCCGCGGGCACGGCACCCGGCCGTCCGCCGCCACGTCCTGGCTGCGCTCCCCCGACCCGGGCACGGCCCGGGCGGTGCTCGGGCGGCTCGTCGTGCTGCGGGACCGGGCACTGTGCGCGCCGCTGCCGCTGCCGACCGCGGCGGCCGCGACGTACGCGCAGCGCCGGCACGGTCACGACGACCCGGTGAGCGCGCTCGTCGACGCGGAGCAGACGCTGCGCGCCCGCCACGAGGACGAGGACGAGTACCACCGGCTGGCGTGGGGTGACGGGTTCCGGCTCGGTGCGGTGGCCGGCGAGCCCGGCCCCGAGGACCGCTCGGCCTGGCCCGAGGAGCCGACCCTGCTCGGCGCCCTCGCCCGCACCCTCTGGGAGGACCTCCTCGTGCACGAGACGGCGGGCGCGTCGTGACCGCCTCGGCACCCGCGGCCGCCGCCGTGTTCGACGTGTGCGGCGCCCTGCCGACCGGGACGACCGTGCTCGAGGCGAGCGCCGGCACCGGCAAGACGTTCACGATCGCCGCGCTCGCCGCGCGCTGGGTGGCCGAGGGGCACGCCGAGCTGCCCGAGCTGCTGGTCGTGACGTTCGGGCGCGCCGCGACGAGCGAGCTGCGCGACCGGGTGCGCGAGCGCCTGGTCGGCACGGAGCGCGCACTGCGCGACCCGGCGTCCGCCCGGGTGCACCCCGACGCGGTCGTGCGGCACCTCGCCGACGTGGACGACGCCGAGGTCCGACGGCGGCGCGAGCGCCTGACGGTCGCGCTCTCGCAGGTGGACGCCGCGACGATCACCACCACGCACGGCTTCTGCCGCCAGGTGCTGCGGTTGCTCGGCACGGCGACGACCACCGGGGACGTCGACCCCGACGCGGCGCTCCTGCCGGACGTGGCCGACCTCGAGGCGGAGGTGGTCGAGGACCTCTACCTCGCCGCGTACGCGGGCACCGCCGCCCCGCCGCTGACCGTCGAGGACGCGCGGCAGGTCGCGCGGGCCGCCGTCAGCGACCACGCCGCCGCCCTCGCCCCGGACGACGCCGAGCCGGGCACGCCGCCGGACCACCGCGTGCGCCTCGCCCGGGCGGTGCGCCGCACCCTCCTGCGTCGCAAGCGCGCGGGCCGGCTCGTCGACTACGACGACCTGCTCGTGCTGCTGCGCGACGCCCTCACCGACCCGGCCACGGGCCGGGACGCCGCCGCACGCGTGCGGGCGCCGTACCGGGTCGTGCTGGTCGACGAGTTCCAGGACACCGACCCCGTGCAGTGGGACGTGCTGCGCACGGCGTTCCACGGGCACCGGACGCTCGTGCTCATCGGCGACCCGAAGCAGGCCATCTACGCCTTCCGCGGCGCGGACGTGCACACCTACCTCGCGGCCCGGTCGGTCGCGACCACCGCGACGCTCGGCCGCAGCTGGCGCGCCGACCCGGAGGTGCTCGAGGGCCTCGGGCACGTCCTCGGCGGCGCGGCGCTCGGCGACCCGCGGATCGTCGTGCACCCGGTGGAGGCGGGCCGCACGGGCCGGCGTCTGGACGGGGGTCCCCCGGTCGTCCTGCGTCGCGTGACGCGTCGCGCGGTCGGAGCGGGCAGCGCGGCGCCCCGCGTCGACGCCGTGCGCACGCTCGTCCACCGGGACGTCGCCGCGGAGGTGGTCCGGGCCCTGGGGCGCACGCGGCTGCGCGACGGGGACGACTGGCGGGCGCTGCGACCGGGCGACGTCGCCGTGCTCGCCCGGCGCAACGCGGACGCCCTCGCGGTGCGCGAGGCGCTCGTGTCGGCCGGTGTGCCGGCCGTCGTCTCCGGGTTGTCCAGCGTGTTCGCCACCTCGGCCGCCCGCGACTGGCTGGTGCTCCTCTCGGCGCTCGCGAGCACCGGCGACCCGGCACGCGTCGCCGCGGCGTCGCTGACGCCGTTCGTCGGGTGGGACGCCCGCCGGCTCGCGGGCGCGGACGACGCCGCGCGCGAGGACCTCGCCGACCGGCTGCGCGGGTGGTCGCACGTGCTCGCCCGGCAGGGCGTGGCGGCGCTCGTCGAGGCGACGGCGGCCGCAGGCCTGCACGAGCGGCTGCTGCGCCAGGACGACGGCGAGCGCGCGCTGACCGACGCGCGGCACGTGGGCGAGGTGCTGCACGCCGTGGCCCGCGAGCGCGCGCTCGGCGCGGCCGCCCTGACGGAGTGGCTGCGTGCGCGGATCGACGAGGCGGCCGTCGACTACGCCGAGGAGCGCAGCCGGCGCCTGGAGACGGACGCCGCCGCGGTGCAGGTCGTGACGGTCCACGCGGCGAAGGGGCTGGAGTTCCCGGTGGTGCTCGTGCCGTTCGCGTGGGACCGGTTCGTGCCGCGCGACCCGCCGGTCCTGCGGTACCACGACGCCGACGGCGCCCGGCGGCTGCACGTCGGCGGGCGCGGCAGCCCGGGGTACGAGGAGGCGCGCGCGCTGCACCAGGCGGAGGAGGCGGGCGAGGACCTGCGCCTGGCGTACGTGGCCCTCACGCGCGCGAGCAGCCAGGTGGTGGTGTGGTGGGCGCCGAGCACGGTGTCCGCGGGCGGCGCCGTCGGTCGGCTGGTCCTGGGGGCCCGCGACGCCGACGGCAGCCCGCCGGCGACGGTCCCGGTGCCGCGCGACGACCAGGCGGCCGCCGCCTTCGACGCACTCGCGGCGCGCAGCGGCGGCACCGTGGTGCACGAGGTGGTCGACGCGCCGCCGCCGCCGGTGCGCTGGCGGCCGGCGGCGGGCGAGCAGGCTCCGCTCGACGTCGCGCACCTGGGACGGGACGTGGACACGGCGTGGCGCCGCACGTCCTACTCGGGCCTCACGGCCGCCGCCCACGCGGCGCCGCCTCGACCGGGCACCCCGGTCCCGGCCGACGACGCCCCCGGGGTCGCGGACGAGCCGGAGACGCCGGGCCTCGTGGACGAGCCGGAGGACGCCGCGCCCCCGCCCACCGCGACGCGTGGCGACGGGGACGCGCGGCTGCGGTCCGTGCGCTCCCCCCTCGCGGACCTGCCGGGCGGCACCGCGTTCGGCACGCTCGTGCACGAGGTGCTCGAGCAGGTCGACACGGGCGCGGACGACCTCGCCGCGGAGGTGGTCGCCCGGTGCCGGCGCGCCGCTCTCGGCTCTGGGGTCGACCCGGACCGCCTGGCGGCCGCGCTGCTGCCCGTGCTGCGCACGCCCGGCGGCCCCCTGCTGGGCGGCCGCGCGCTCGCCGAGATCCACCCGCGGGACCGCCTCGCGGAGCTCGACTTCGAGCTGCCGCTGGCCGGCGGCGACGAGCCTGCTGCCGGCCCGGGCGGCACCGGGGGGCGGCGCCCGGCGCGCCTGCGCGACGTCGCGCGGCTCGTCGCCGCCCACCTCGCCCCGGACGACCCCTTCCGGCCGTGGGCTCACCGCCTCGCCGACCTGGACCGGCCGGGCGGCGACGGGCACGGCCCCGGCGCCCTGCGCGGCTACCTGACGGGCAGCATCGACGCCGTCCTGCGCGTGCCCGGGCCGGACGGCCCGCGGTTCGTCGTCGTCGACTACAAGACGAACCGGCTCGCCCCGCCCGACGAGCCGCTGACCGCGTGGCACTACCGTCCGGCGGCGCTCGTCGCCGCCATGACCGACGCCCACTACCCGCTGCAGCTGCTGCTGTACGCGGTTGCGCTGCACCGGTACCTGCGGTGGCGGCTCCCCGCGTACGACCCCGAGCGGCACCTGGGCGGCGGCGCCTACCTGTTCGTGCGCGGCATGTGCGGACCGGCGACCCCGCTCGTCGGGGACGACCCGTGCGGGGTGGTGTCGTGGCGGCCGCCCGCACCGCTCGTCGTCGCCCTGTCCGCGCTGCTGGGCGGCACGTCCGACGGGAGCGGGACGTGACCGGGGGGCGCTCGGCCCCGGCGGACGGACCCGCGGCGGACGCGACCACGGCGGACGCGACCTTGGTCGACGCGACCACGGCGGACGGGACCACGGCGCGCGGGACCGAGCGCGGCGACGCCGGCGACCCCCGGCTGCCGTGGCGTGCGCCGCCGCTGCTCGCCGCGTTCGCGTCCGCGGGCGTGCTGACGGCCGCGGACGTGCGCGTCGCCGAACGGCTCGGCACCCTCACCGGTGAGGCGGACGGTCGCGTGCTGCTCGCGGCGGCGCTCGCCGTGCGGGCGGTCCGCGCCGGCTCGGTCTGCCTGCCGCTGGCCGAGGCGCACGCCCTCGTCGACGTCGCGGACCCGGACGCCGGCGGAGCCGCCCACGGTCCGGTGCCCGACGGCACCGAGGACCTGCCCGGGGCGGACCTCGTCGCCGCGCTCCCCTGGCCGGACGCGGTCGCGTGGGAGGACGCCGTGCGCCGGTCCCCGATGGTCGCGGACGGGCCCGACGGTCCGCGGGACCGACCGGTGCGCTGGGTCGACGGCCGCGTCTACCTGGACCGGTACTGGCGCGACGAGCAGGTGGTGCGGCACGTCGCCGACGAGCGCCTCGCCGCCGTCCTGCCCGCCGACGACGACGCGGTCCGCACCGCGCTCGCCGCCCGGTTCCCCGAGGCGGACGACGCCCGCCAGCGTCTCGCCGCCGCCACCGCGGCCGTCTCCCGGCTCACCGTGCTGACCGGGGGGCCGGGCACGGGCAAGACGACGACCGTCGCGCGGCTGGTGGCGGTGCTGCGTGACCTGCACGGCGCGGACCTGCGGATCGCCCTCGCCGCGCCGACGGGGCGGGCGGCGGCCCGCCTGCAGGAGGCGGTCGACGCCCAGCTCACCGCCCTCGCGGTCGCGGGCGGGGGCGCGCGCCCGCCGACCCTGCGCGCGTCGACGCTGCACCGCCTGCTCGGACCGCGCCCCGGCGGCGGCACCCGCTTCCGCCACGACCGCACCCACCGGCTGCCGCACGAGGTGGTGGTCGTCGACGAGGCCTCGATGGTCTCGCTGCCGCTGCTCGCCCGGCTCCTGGACGCCCTGCGGCCGGACGCGCGGCTCGTGCTCGTGGGCGACCCGGACCAGCTCGCGTCGGTCGAGGTCGGCGCCGTGCTGGGCGACCTCGTCGCGCGCGTCCCGACCGCGGACGCGCTGCCGGCCCGGCTCGCCGCGCTCGTGCCGGCCGAGGCGCGCGACGCCGACCCGGCGGCGCTGCGCGGCGGCGTCGTCCGGCTGACCGTGCCGCACCGCTTCGGCACCGACCTCGCCGCGCTCGCCGACGCGGTCCGGCGGGGCCGCGGGGACGACGTGCTCGCCCTCCTGCGGGCCGGCGGGCCGCACGTGTCGTTCGTCGAGACGGCGGGCGCCGTGCCGGACGAGGCGGAGCTCGCAGGCGTGCGCGACGACGTCGCGACGTCCGGGGCCGCGGTGGTCCGGGCCGCGCGCGCGGGGGACGCCGCGGGGGCGCTCGACGCGCTCGGCCGGCACCGGCTCCTGCTGGCGCACCGGCGCGGTCTCCTCGGGGTGTCGCACTGGGCCACGGTCGCGCAGGAGTGGGTGGACGCCGCGGCCGGGCCGGGCGACGGCCCCCGCGGGCCGTGGGAGGTCGGCACGCCGCTGCTCGTGGCGGTGAACGACCGAACCACCGGGCTCGCCAACGGCGACACCGGTGTCGTGGTCGGCGACGGCGCGGGCGGGGCCGTGGTCGCGTTCGGCACACCGTCGGCACCGCGGCTCGTGCGCCCGCACCGGCTGCCCGCCGTCGAGCCGGTGCACGCCATGACCGTGCACCGCGCGCAGGGCAGCCAGTACGGGCGGGTGTCGGTGCTCCTGCCGCCCGCCGCGTCCCCGCTGCTCACCCGCGAGCTCCTCTACACGGCGGTCACCCGCGCCCGGGACGCCGTCACGGTCGTGGGCACCGCCGACGCCGTCCTCGCGGCGGTCACCCGTCCCGTGCGCCGCGCCAGCGGGCTGCGTTTCGCGCGCTGAGCCGAGGCGCGGCGCCCGCGCCCGGTGGCGCGCCGGGTCGCGCCGTCAGGTGCTCGCGCGCGTCACCAGGTCGATGGAGGGCTCGTCGTCGGGCTCCGGCAGGCCCAGCTCCGGCTGGAGCAGCCGCAGCAGGTGGCGCGCCAGCCCGGTCCCCGTGTCGCCGGTGTGGACGCGGACCGTGGTGATCGGCGGAAGCGCCAGCCGGGCGAGGGGCACGTCGTCGACACCGACGACCGCCAGGTCCTCGGGCACGCGGACGCCCGCCCCGTGCGCCCCCGCGAGCAGGGCCAGCGCGACCTCGTCGTCGTAGGCGACCGCGGCGGTCACCGGCTCCTCGCGGTCCCGCAGGCGGCGCACGGCCCGGGTGGCGGCGTCCGGGTAGAGCGGCACGTCGACCACCACGGGGGCCGGCAGGCCCCGCGCCGCGCACAGCGACCGGACCCCGGCGAGCCGTCCGCGCATCAGCACGACCGCGAGCGGGTGCGCCGACGCCGCGTAGCCCAGCCGCGTGTGCCCGCGGTCGAGGAGGTGCGCGGCCTGGATCTCGCCCACGCGCTCCTGCGGGATGCGGACCACGTTGCCCCCGGTGCCGTCGACGGAGACCCCCACGACGGGGATGCCCCGCTGCCGCGCCGCGCCGAGCTCGTCGGGGGCGAACGCGGCGAACTGCGCCAGCGCCACGGGGGCCAGCGCCCGCAGCATCTCGTCGAGGGAGCGTCCCCGGCGCCGCTGGAACACCACGCTGTACCCCTGCGACTCCAGCACCTGCCCGAACGCCTCGAGCACCTGCACCACCACGGGGCCGAGCGGCGCGTCCGCCAGCACGCCGACGACCACGCCGGTGCTCCCGCTGCGCAGGGCGCGCGCCGCGGCCGAGGGCGTGTACCCGAGCTCCTCCGCCGCCTGCAGGACCCGCGCCTGCGTGGCCGCGCTGATGCTCTGGCCCGGAGTGTGGTTGAGGACGTAGCTCACCGTGCTCTGCGAGACGCCCGCCCGCTGGGCCACGTCCCTCGAGGTCACACGTCGTTCCGACATCGCCGTCCTCCTTCGTGCCTGCCGCCCGCCCCGTGGCTGCGCGGGGCGGTCCCGCTCAGCTGCTCGCGCGCACCACCAGCTCCACCGACGGCTCGTCGTCGGGCTCGGGCAGCCCCAGGTCGGGCCGCAGGCGTCGCAGGACGTGCCGCGCGATCGTGGCGCCGACGTCGTCCGGGCGGATGTCGACGGAGGTCAGCGGGGGCGCGGCGAGCCGACCCGCGACGAGGTTGTCGACGCCGACCACGGCGACGTCCTCGGGGACGGCCAGCCCGGACGTGCGCAGCCCGGCGAGCACCGCGAGCGCGACCTCGTCGTTGTACGCGCACACCCCGGTGACCGGCTCGTCCCGCTCCCGCATCCGTCGCACGGCGCGCGCGGCGGCGTCGACGTGCAGCGGCACGTCCACCACGACCGGTGCGGGCAGGGCGTGCGCCTCGCACGCCTGCCTCACGCCCGCCAGGCGTCCCCGGGCGAAGCCGAGCAGGTGGGTGTCGGTGGGCGCCGCGAACGCGAGGTGGCGGTGCCCGCGGCGCACCAGGTGCTCGGCCTGCATCCGCCCGATCACGTCCTGCGGGACGCGCACGGTCCGCCCCGGCTCCCCGTCGAGCGAGACGCCGATGACGGGGATGCCCGCCGCCTCGATCGCCTCCTCCTCCTGGGCCGGGAACGCGGCGAGGTTCGCGATGGCCGCCGGCATCAGCTCCCGCCAGAGGGCGCGCAGGCTCCCGCTGTCGCGCTGCCGCCGCGACACCACGTTGTGCCCGTGCGGCTCCAGCACCTCGGTCAGGCCCCGCACGAGCGAGATGAGCGCGTCCCCGACGGGCACGTCCGGGAGGATCGCGAGCACCGTGTCGGTCGACCCGCGGCGCAGCGCGCGGGCGGCGGCCGACGGGGCGTACCCGAGGCTCGCGGCGGCGTCGCGCACGCGCTCGCGCGTCGCCTGGCTGATCGACTGGTTCGGCGTGTCGTTCAGCACGTAGCTCACCGTGCTCTGCGAGACGCCCGCCTCGCGGGCGACGTCCTTGGAGGTCACGCGACGGTCGGGCATGCATCTCCCCTGCTCTGCACGGCAAGCGGGACCAGTGTGCACCCCTGTGGGGGTCTTCGTACCGATTCCGGGTCGATCATGACGCATGACCTGATCGCGCGCCCAGGGGGGCTCGGGTGAGACGTATCGGCAGCGCGGCGCGGGCACCGCGGGCCGGGCCCTCGCGCGGCCCGGCCGCGCCCGCGCCGACGGCTCAGGCCCCGGCGCCCGCCAGCCAGGCGACCTCGCGGCGCACCAGCGCCCGCCGCGACGGGCTCTCCCAGGAGCGGACGTCGTGGCCGAGCGCGTCGTACAGCACGCGGCCGGGACCCGGCGCGACCCACACGACGGGGTGGTCGCGGCCCTCGTGCCGCGTGGTGAGGAGCACCCGGCTGCCCGGATCGACGACGAGGTCGCAGTAGCGCTCGTCGAAGGCCTCGATCGCGTCGAGCCCCGCCGTCACCGGGTGGTCGCCGTCCGCGACGTCGAAGCGCGCCGGCCCGATGGGCGGGTGCCAGGACGTGCCGTCGACCCAGCGCCCGCCCACGAGGCCGGACCACCCCGGCGCGTCGTGGAACGTGTTGGCGCCGGCGTGCAGCACGAGGAGCGGCACCCCGTCCGCGACGAGGCCGGCGAGCGCCGCGTGGAAGCCGGCCCACGCGGCGTCGTCCCCGTCGAACGCCGGGTCGACCCGACCGCTCCCGGCGGCGACGACGAGCAGGTCCGGGCGTCCGAGGGTCGTGGCGACGAGGCCGTCCTCGGCGAGGAGGCCCGGGAACGTGCCGTGCACGCGCACGTCCCAGCCGTCGGTCGCGAGCAGGGGCTGCAGGACGCCGGCGGTGGCGGCGCCGTCGTGCCACGGGTCCTCGTACCGTCCGCGGCCGACGAGGACGAGCGCGCGGCGCGGTGCGGGGGTGGCGGGGGTGTCGGTCGGCATCCGGCCAGTGTGCCGCGCACGCCGGCGTCGGCGCGGACGCCGGCCGGTGCCGGGCGTCTCGACATCGACGCCGCGGGGTGCGAGGATCGTTGCAAACGTTTGCAGTCTTCCATCGTCCTTCCACCGACGATGGCGGTCCCCCGACCCGATGGAGCGTCGTGACCACCACCCCCACCGGCAGCCCCGCCACCGCGCTGCCGCTCGACCGCGTCGCGCTCCTGCTCGCCGCCGACGACGACGTCGCCGTCACGACGCAGGACGTCCCCGCGGGGACCGCCCTCGCGCTGCCGGCCGCGCCGGGCGCGCCCGTCGCCGTGCCCGCCGACGTGCCGCGGGGGCACAAGGTGGCGGTCCGCGACCTGCCCGCCGGCACGCGCGTGCACAAGTACGGCCAGGTCATCGGCCGCACGACCGCGGCCGTCCGCGCCGGCGAGCACGTGCACGCGCACAACCTCGGCATGGACGACGTGGCGCACGCGTACGAGTTCGGCACCGCGCGCGTCCAGGTGCCGCCCGCGACGACGACCCGCACGTTCGAGGGGTTCCGCCGCGCGGACGGCCGCGTCGGCACCCGCAGCTACGTCGGCATCGTCACCTCCGTGAACTGCTCGGCGTCCACGGCCCGCATGATCGCCGACCAGTTCCGCGGGCCCGTCATGGACGCCTGGCCGCACGTCGACGGGGTCGTCGCCCTGACGCACGACTCCGGCTGCGGGCTCGTCCCCACGTCCGAGGGCGGGCAGGTGCTGCGCCGCACGCTGCGCGGGTACGCCGCCCACCCCAACGTGACGGGCCTGCTCGTGCTGGGCCTGGGCTGCGAGATGCTCGCCGTGCAGGGGCTGCTCGCGGACCTACCGGCCTCGCCCGACACCCTGGTCGAGCACATGACGATCCAGGACGAGGGCGGCGTGCGCGCCACCGTGCGCGCCGGGGCGGCGGTCGTCCGCGGCATGCTCGACGAGCTCGAGCAGCGCCGTCGGGAGACCGTCCCGGCGTCGGAGCTCGTCCTCGGGCTCAACTGCGGCGGCTCGGACGGCTACTCCGGCATCACCGCGAACCCGGCCCTCGGGCGCGCGTCCGACCTGCTCGTCGCGCAGGGCGGCACCACGGTGCTCGCCGAGACTCCCGAGGTCTTCGGCGCGGAGCACCTGCTCACGCGCCGCGCGGTCAGCGAGGCCGTCGGCCGTCGCCTGCTGGACCGCATCGACTGGTGGCAGGACTACATGACGCGCGGCGGCGGCACGCTGGACAACAACCCGTCCCCGGGCAACAAGGCGGGCGGCCTGACGACGATCCTCGAGAAGTCGCTCGGCGCCGTGGCGAAGGGCGGCACGGCGGAGCTGTCGGCGGTGTACGAGTACGCCGAGCCGATCACCGACCGCGGGTTCACGTTCATGGACACCCCCGGCTACGACCCCGTGTCCGTCACCGGCCTCGTCGCGGGCGGCGCGACCGTCGTGTGCTTCACGACGGGACGCGGGTCGGTGCTCGGCACCAAGCCCGCGCCCTGCGTGAAGATCGCGACGAACACCGAGATGTACGAGCGGATGCGCGAGGACATGGACCTCGACGCGGGCCGCATCGTGACCGGTACCGCGACGATCGACGACGTCGGCGAGGAGATCCTCGACCTCGTGCTCGCGGTGGCCTCGGGCCGGCCGACGGTCAGCGAGGAGCTCGACCTCGGGCGCGACGAGTTCGTGCCCTGGCAGCTCGGCGCCGTCACCTGAGGGCCGGCGTGCCGACCACCCTGCACGACGTCGCCCGCGAGGCCGGCGTCTCGGCCGCGACCGCGTCCCGGGCCCTGACGGGCGGCACCGTCAGCGCCGGCACGCGGGCCAGCGTCCGCGCCGCCGCGGAGCGCCTCGGGTACCGGCCGAACCGCGCCGCCCGCGGGCTCATCACGGGACGTGCCGGTGCGCTCGGGCTCGTCGTGCCCGACCTGACCAACCCGTTCTTCGCCGACGTGGCCAAGGGGGTGGCCGCGCGGGCACGCGCGGCGGACCTGCCCGTGTTCGTCGCGGACGCCGACGAGGAGGCGGGCCTGGAGGTCGAGGCGGTGCGCTCGCTCGCGCGCAGCACCGACGGGCTCCTGCTGTGCTCCCCGCGGGCCGCCGACGCGCAGCTGCTCGACGTCGCCGACGCCCGGGCGACCGTGCTGCTGCACCGCCGCGTCCCGGGGCTCGCGTCGGTCGTCGCCGACCTCGCCGACGGCACGCGCCAGGCCGTCGAGCACCTGCGGGCCCTGGGGCACCGCCGCATCGCGTACGTGCCGGGCTCACCGGGGTCGTGGGCGGGCGAGCAGCGCGACGTGGGCCTGGCCGCGGCGACCGCGGACGGCGGGGTCGAGGTGGTCCGCTTCCCGCCGGTCGCCCCGACCGTGGCCGGTGGCGTCCAGGCGGCGGACCTCGTGCTGGCCGACGGCGCGACGGCCGTGCTCGCCTACAACGACCTCGTCGCGGTCGGTCTGCTGGGCCGCGCGACCGCCCGCGGCGTCCGCGTCCCGGAGGACCTCAGCGTCGTCGGCCACGACGACACCGTCGCCACGATGGCGCACCCGTCGCTGACGACCGTCGCCGTGCCGCAGCGCCGCGCGGGCGCCGCCGCGGTGGACCTCCTCCTGCGCCTCGTCGCCGCCGCGCGCACGCCCGGCGCCCCGCTCCCGGAGGACGCCGAGGTCACCCTGACGACGCACCTCGTCGTCCGCGCCTCCACGGCCGAACCGACCCGCCCCCGCTGACCCCCTCCCTCTCCCTCCCCGCCGAGTTCGCCACTCGTGCTCGAGATCGCCAGTCCTCCCTGGCGAACTCGCGCCGGAGTGGCGAACTCGGCACGCCCGGCGGATGGCCTCCCGGGATGCCGGGCGGCGGGGGCGCCCGTAGCGTCGTGGGCAGTCGACCGGGAGGTGCTGCCATGGAGAACGACCTGTCCGTCCGCCCGCTCGCGCTCGTCACCGGGGCGTCGAGCGGCATCGGCCTCGAGCTGGCCCGCGAGCTCGCCGAGCGCGGCTTCGACCTGCTCGTCACGGCCGAGAACCCCGAGCTGACGCTCGCCGCGGACGGCCTGGCCCAGATCGGCACCGCCGTCCGCGCGGTGCAGGCCGACCTGACGACGGTGGAGGGCGTGCAGACGCTCCTCGACGAGGTCACGGCCGTCGGGCGCCCGCTCGACGTGGCGGCGCTCAACGCGGGCCGCGGCGACGGCGGCGCGTTCGTCGAGATCCCGATCGAGAACGACCTCGCGACCGTGCAGCTCAACATCGTCGCGAACCTGCGCCTGGCCAAGGGCATCCTGCCGGCGATGGTGCAGCGCGGCGCCGGCCGCGTCCTCATCACGTCGTCCGTGGCGGGCCTCATGCCCGGCCCCGGCTACGCCACCTACGCCGCGAGCAAGTCGTTCCTCACCTCGTTCGCGGAGGCGATCCGGCACGAGCTCAAGGACACCGGCGTCACGGTGACAGCGCTGATGCCCGGGCCCACCGACACCGACTTCTTCGAGCGCGCCGACATGGTCGAGACCGTCGTCGGCCAGAGCAGCAAGGACGACCCCGCGGACATCGCGCGCCAGGGCGTCGAGGGCCTGCTCGACGGCAAGGACAAGGTCGAGGTGCACACCGTCAAGGCGCGGATGCAGTCGGCGATGGCCGCGGTGCTGCCCGACGCCGCGAAGGCCAAGGTGCACAGCGCGTTCACGAAGCCCACGGGTGAGAAGGCGGAGCGCTCCGAGCTGGGCGACTGACGGCCCGATCACCGACCCCGCACCGACGGCCGGCCGCGCGCACCCGCGCGCGGCCGGCCGTCGGTCCGTCAGGGGGCGACGCGCCCGTGCTCGACGAACGCCGCGTGCGTGAGCGGCATGAGCTGCGCCCAGGCCGCCTCCATCTGCTCGGCGACCATCTCGATCTCGCGCTGCGGGAACGACGGGACCTTCGCGTCCTCGCTCTTGGTGCGCAGCGACAGGAAGTGCATGAGCGAGCGCGCGTTGCACGTCGCGTACATGGACGAGAACAGCCCGACGGGCAGGACGGCGCGGGCGACCTCGCGGGCGACACCCGCGGCGAGCATGTCCTGGTAGGCCGTGTACGCGTGCTCGTACGCGCCCCGCATCGCGGCGTCGACGACCGCGTGCTGCTCGTCGCTGCCCTCGAAGAACTCGTACCGGCCCGGCTTGCCGCGCTGGACGAGCTTGCGCTCGGTGCCCGGCACGTAGAACACGGGCTTGAGCTCGCGGTAGCGGCCGCTCTCCTCGTTGTAGGAGAAGCCCACGCGGTGCCGGTGGAACTCGCGGAACACGAAGATCGGCGCGCTGACGAAGAACGTCATGGAGTTGTGCTCGAACGGCGTGCCGTGCCGGTCCCGCATGAGGTAGTTGATGAGGCCCTTGGAGCGCGACGCGTCCGCGTCGATGTTCTCCAGGGTCGCCTCCCCCGCCGTCGAGACGCGGGCCGCGAACAGCACGTCGGCGTCCCGGGCGGCGTGCCGCACGAGCTCGACGGTCACGTCGCTGCGGTACGTCGGCTGCTCCTGCGGGACCTCGTCGGCGACCGTCATCCGTGCGTCCTCCCGGGGACTCGCGCGCGTGGACCCGCGCCTGGCGAACGGGCCCGCGCACCGGCCGGCGGGCACCGCGTGCGAGCGTACCGCCGGCGCGAGGGCCCCTCCCGCACCCCGGCCGACGCGCGAGGAATTCTCAACTACGGTGGTGACGTTGAGAACTGGGCCGCGGGACCGCCCCGCCGGCCGGTGCGGAGGGCAGGGACATGATCGGTCAGCGCGTCACGCGTCAGCGGACGGCGATCGCCGGGCTGCTGGACGACCTCGGCGAGTTCCGCAGCGCGAAGCAGATCCACCTGGCGCTGCAGCAGCGCGGCGACGACATCGCGCTCGCCACCGTCTACCGGACGCTCAACGCGATGGCCGAGCAGGGCGACGTCGAGGTGCTCCTGAGCCCCTCCGGCGAGCACACGTACCTGCGGTGCGCACCGACCGCCGAGCACCACCACCACCTCGTGTGCCGCACGTGCGGCCGGACGGTCGACGTGGACGCCCCCGAGCTGGAGGAGCTCGCGGCCGCGCTCGCGTCCCGGCACGGGTTCACCGAGCTGGAGCACTCCGTCGACTTCGTCGGGGTCTGCGCCACCTGCGCGGAGCAGGCCGCCGCGCGCTGACCCACCCGCCCCCGCCGGGGCGTCAGTGCACGTGCCCCCGGTCGGCCGCGACCTCGGCGTGCGGGGTGCCGCCCGCCACGACGGCGGCGATCAGCGTCGTCAGCGGGATCGCCAGCACGAGGCCGATCGACCCGGCCAGGGTGCGCACGATCTCCTCCGCGAACGCCCCGCTCGTCAGGGTGCGGGCCAGCGGCTGGCTGTACACCTCGAGCAGCAGCAGGACGGGCAGCGACGCCCCCGCGTAGGCGAACGCGATCGTGTAGACGGTCGACGCGATGTGGTCCCGCCCGATCCGCATGCCGCGCGTGAACAGCTCGCGCACCCCGGCCCCGGGGTCCGCCGCCCGCAGCTCCCACACCGCGGAGGCCTGCGTGATCGTCACGTCGTTGAGCACGCCGAGGCCCGCGAGCACGACGCCGCACAGGAACACCCCGCGCAGCACGTCGACGCCGTCGTCGCCGAGCAGCCGCGAGAGCTGGAACGTGTCCTCGCTCGTCACGGGCTCCAGGTGCGCGAGGGCTGCGCCGACGACGCCGAGGCCCGTGACGAGCGCGAGACCGGCGAGCGTCCCGACGAGCGCCGTGGTCGTCCGCAGCGACACCCCGTGCGCCAGGTACAGCACCGTCACGACGATCGCCGCGGACGCGCACAGCGCCACGACCAGCGGGTTCTCCCCCGCCACGACCGCCGGCAGCAGGTAGGCGCCGAGCACGCCGAACGCGAGCGCGAGACCCAGCAGCGCCCGCAGGCCCCGCACGCCGGCCACGACGACCGTGAGCAGCGCGAACACGACCGCCAGCGCGGTCAGCGGCACGCCCCGGGCGAAGTCGCCCCACGCCCACACCTCCGGCTGCCCGTCGGCCTCCGGGTACCGCTCGAGCACGACGCGGGTCCCCGGCGGGACGTCGGCCGGTGCGAGGCCCGCGGTGGCGACCACCTCGACCGTGCCGCCGTCGGCGACGCCCTCGGGCAGCTGCGCGGTGACCGCGAGGCAGCGCACCTCCGCGGGCACCGTCCCGTCGGGCTCGACGTCCTCGACCGTCCCGTCGCACGTGCGCCACTGCGCGCCGACCACGGTGGCGGTGACGAAGTCGACCGCGCCGGCCTGGGTCGGGTCCTCCTGGACGCGCGGGCCGGTGGGCCACGTCAGCGCGATGCCCGCGAGCGCGGCGACCCCGACGGCGAGCACCACCAGGACGAGCCACGCGCCCGCCACGGGGCGCCGTGACGCCTCCGCGCGGCGCGTGCGGGACGAGCCCGTACCGGGGCGGTCGGCGGTCAGCGGCGGGACGTCGTCGCGGGTCACGCCCCGATCCTGGCAGGGCGGCGGGTCGCCCACCCGGGCGACTCGCGTCGCCGTCGGTGCCGTCGCGGGCGAGACTCGAGGCGTGCCGCCGCTGCCCGACCTGGTCCGACCGATGCTCGCCGTGCCCGGCGAGCTGCCCACCGGCGACGACTCCGGCTGGGCGTACGAGATGAAGTGGGACGGCGTGCGCGCGGTGGCGTACGTGCAGGGCGGCGGGGTGCGCCTGCTGTCGCGCAACGACCGCGACGTGACGCGCTCGTACCCGGAGGTCCTGGGGCTGGGCGAGGCGCTCGGGTCCACGGCGGCCGTGCTGGACGGCGAGCTGGTGACCTTCGACACCCGTGGCGCCCCGGACTTCGGGCGGCTGCAGCAGCGCATGCACGTGGCCGACCCGGCGACCGCGCGCCGCCTCGCGCGCACCGTCCCGGTCGTCTACCTCGTCTTCGACGTCCTGCACGTCGACGACGCCTCCACCCTGTCCCTGCCGTACGACGCGCGCCGCGAGGTCCTCGCGGGGCTGGGCCTGGCCGGTCCGTCGTGGCAGGTGCCGCCGTCGTTCGACGGCCCGGGCGCGGACGTGCTCGCCGCGAGCCGCGAGAACGGCCTCGAGGGCGTCCTCGCGAAGCGGCGCACCGCCACGTACCGTCCCGGCGCACGCTCCCCCGACTGGCGCAAGGTCAAGCACGTGCACACCCAGGAGGTGGTGCTGGTCGGGTGGCGCCCGGGTCAGGGCCGCCGCGCGGGCACGGTCGGGTCGCTGGTGCTGGGCGTGCACGACCGGGGCGGCGTGCTGCGGCCTGCGGGCGGCGTGGGCACCGGGTTCACGGGACGCGCGCTCGACCACCTGGGCGCGCTGCTGCGGCCGCTCGAGCGCCGCACGCAGCCCGTCGAGGGCCGGTTCCCGCCGGCCGACGTGCGCGACGTGCACTGGGTCGAGCCGCGGCTCGTGGGCGAGGTCGTCCACGCGGGCTGGACGTCCGACGGGCGGCTGCGTCACCCGTCCTGGCGCGGCCTGCGCCCGGACAAGCACCCGGATGCGGTCGTCCGCGAGGACTGACCCCTATCCTTGGGCTTCGCGGTGTCGGGGCCGAGCACACGGTCCTGCCCGCGGTCCTCCTGAAGGGCGGTCCCGTGTCCGGTCCCCGCGCGTCGCGACGCGACGCGACCGCGCCGACCCCGGCGGCGGTCGCGGACGTCGCGCTGACGCGGCTCACCCAGCTGGCCGCCCGTCTGCTCGGCGCGCCCGCTGCGCACCTCGCGCTCCTGGACGCGGCCGACCACGTCGCGGGCGTCGAGTCCCTCGCGGGCCCGGACGACCTGTGCGCGGCGACGGCCGAGGCCGGTGCCGCGGTGGTCGCGCCCGACGCGACGCTCGACCCGCGGCTGGCGTCGTCGGCGTCCGTCCTCGACGGCACCGTCGGCGCGTACCTGGGCGTCCCGCTGCTCGGGCGGGGTGGCCGCGTGCTGGGGGCGCTGTGCGTGACCGACGCCCGCCCGCACGCGTGGTCCGACGCGGACGTCGCGCTCGTCACCGACCTCGCCGCGGCGGCGGTGACCGAGCTCGAGCTCGCGTCGCTGTCGGCCGACTACGAGTCCGACCGGGTGCGCTGGCAGCTGGCCGTGTCCGCGGGCGGCGTCGGCAGCTTCGACTGGGACCTCGTCACCGGCCGGCTGGACTGGGACGACCAGCTGCACGCGCTGTTCGGCATCCCGCGCGAGGAGTTCGCGGGCACGATCGAGGCCTTCGACGCCGCCCTGCACCCCGACGACCTGCCGCGGGTGCGGCAGGCGATCGACCGGGCGATCACGACGTGCTCGGAGTACGAGGCGGAGTACCGCGTGCTCCTGCCGGGCGGCGGCACGCGGTGGATCCTGGCGCGCGGGGCGGCCCTCGCCGGTGAGGACGGGACGGCCGTCCGGCTGCTCGGGGCGGCGTACGACACCACGGCCCAGCGCGACGCGGACGCGCGCATCGCGCGGATGCTCGAGTCGATGTCGGCGGCGTTCTTCCTGCTCGACGACCGGTGGCGGTTCACCTACGTCAACGCCGAGGCGGAGCGCGTGCTCGGCCGCAGCCGCGAGGAGCTCGTCGGCGGGAACATCTGGGAGCTGTTCCCGGCCGCCGTCGGCTCGGACTTCGAGGTGCACTACCGCGGCGCCGCCGAGTCGGGCGAGCCGCGCGCGTTCGAGGCGTACTACCCGGCGCCGCTGAACGCCTGGTACGAGGTGCGGGCGTGGCCGGGGCCGGACGGGCTGTCCGTGTACTTCCTCGACATCTCGGCGCGGCGGCGGTCCGAGGAGGAGGCGGCGCGGGCGCAGCGGCGCCTGCGCGCGGCGTCGGCCCGCCTGCAGCTCCTGTCGGCGGTCAGCGACGACCTCAGCTCGACCCTGGACACCGAGGACGCGGTCCGCCGCCTGGCGCGTCACCTCGTGCCCGGCCTGGGCACGTGGTGCCTCATCACCATGGCGGACGAGCACCGGCAGCTGCACGACATCGCGAGCTGGCACGCCGACCCGGACCTGCGCGCCACGGTCGAGCACTACGCGAAGCTGCGGCTGACGGCGCTCTCGCCGCGCTCGTACCTGTTCGAGGCGCTGCGCACGGGTCGCCTCATCGAGGTGCCGGACGCGACCCGCACCATCGTGGAGGCGCTGTCGGGCGAGGCCCGGGACGTGCTGCGGGACCTGGCGCCGCACATGGCGTACGCGATCCCCATGCGCGCCCGCGGGCGCACCGTGGGCGCGATCACGCTCTTCCTCGACGCGGAGCGCGGCCTGCTCCCGGAGGACGACCTGGCGATGCTCACGCAGCTCGCCGACCGGGCGGGCCTCGCGCTCGACAACGCGCGGCTGTACGAGGAGCAGCGGCACATCTCGGAGACGCTGCAGCGCGCGCTGCTGTCGGCGCCGGTCGAGCCGGACCACGTGCACGTGGTGGTGCGCTACCTGCCGGCGGCGGAGGCGGCCGAGGTGGGCGGCGACTGGTACGACGCGTTCCTGCAGCGCGACGGCGCGACGGTGCTCGCGATCGGCGACGTGATGGGCCACGACACGCAGGCGGCGGCGGCGATGAGCCAGGTGCGCACGCTCCTGCGCGGCATCGCGTACACGAGCGGGGGCACGCCCGCGGAGGTGCTCGAGAGCCTCGACGACGCGATGCGCGGGCTCAACGTCGACACCATGGCGAGCGCGGTGGTCGCGCGCCTCGAGCAGACCCCCGAGGAGCAGGACCGGGGCCTGCGCCGGCTGCGCTGGTCGAACGCGGGCCACCTGCCGCCGCTGCTGGTGCGGCCCGACGGCACGGTGGAGGAGCTGCACGGCACCGAGCCGGAGATGCTGCTGGGCGTCGTGCCGGGGCGGCGTCGCGCCGACGCGGACGTCCTGCTGGAGAACGGGTCGACCGTGCTGATGTTCACCGACGGGCTCGTCGAGCGCCGCGGCGAGCACGTCCGGGACGGCCTGGACCGGCTGCGGGAGGTGGTCGCCGCGGTGGCACCGCGGGCGGCGGCGACGGGCACGGGGCTCGACCTCGAGGTGCTCGTCGACGAGGTCCTCGACCGGATGCTCGGCGGACCCGCGGACGACGACGTGGCCGTCGTGGCCGTCCACCTGTTCCCGCAGCACCTCCCGCGCCCGCCGCAGGCCGGGCCCGAGGACGTCTGACCTCGTCACCCCGGACCCGTCGCGCAGGCCCGGACCCGTCGCGCGGGGCCGGCCCGTCGGCGTCGTGCGTCAGCGCCTCCGGCGCACGAGCGCCCGGACCGCGACCACCGCGACTCCGGCCGCGAGCACCCACGGCCCGGCGACGACGATCGGGTCGACGGCGTGGTGCGGCAGGTCGACGCGGTGCGGGTCGCGGCGTGCGGTCAGGCCGTGCCGGCGCCCCTCGGAGAGCACCCCGGTCTCGGTGACCGGGTTGTCGGGGCGCCCGGACACGAACGACGCGAGGTGGTTCTCGACCGCGTCGACGCGGTCGGCGGCGATGAGCAGCAGCCAGTGCGCGGCGCGCCCCTCGCTGTAGCGCGCGTAGGCGAACCGGCGGATCGCGCCGGACGCCCCGTGCAGGGGCTGCGCCGTGCCGAAGACGGGCGTCACGCGGGCGTGCTCGATCGAGCGCTCCCGCCCCTCGGCCCCGGGCTGCTGCTCGGGCTCGTGCCAGTGCGCCCCCGTCTCCAGGTCGCGCCGCTCGCGCGGGTAGGACGGGCGCACCGCCGGGTCCAGGTCGACGCCCCAGCCGGGGATGCGGGCGCGCAGCTGCTCCGCGGTCTCGGGCAGCGGGGGCTTCTCGGGCGTGTAGGGCACGGTCCGCTCCTCTCAGGCGTCGCCGGGGACGACGACGGTCTTGATGCAGTTGTCGAGCTTGGCGGAGAACATGTGGTAGCCCTCCGCGATGTGCTCGAGCGGGATGCGGTGCGTGATGATGTCGCTCGGCGTGAGGTAGCCGGCCCGGATGTGCTCGAACAGCCGGGGCCACTGCCGCTTCACGGGCGCCTGGTTCATCCGCAGCGTGAGGCCCTTGTTGACGGCGTCCCCGAACTTCACGGCGCTGAAGATGGGCCCGTACGCGCCCATGACCGACACCGTGCCGCCCTTGCGCACCGCGTCGATCGCCCAGTTCAGCGCGATGGGCGAGCCGCCCTGCAGCTTGAGCGTCGCCCCGGTGAGGTGCTGCGTGAGGTTGCCGTCGGCCTCGGCGCCGACCGCGTCGATGACGACGTCCGCCCCGAGGTGCTCGGTCTCCCGCTTGAGCCGCACGACGATGTCGTCGACCTGGCCGAAGTTGATCGTCTCGGCGTAGGCGAACTCGCGCGCCTTCTCGAGCCGGTAGTCGAGGTGGTCGACGACGATGACCCGCCCGGCGCCCATGAGCCACGCGGAGCGCGCCGCGTACAGGCCGACCGGCCCGGCGCCGAGGACGACGACGACGTCCCCCTCGGCGATCTCCCCGAGCTGGGCGCCGAAGTACCCCGTGGACAGCGCGTCGGTGCACATGAGCGCGTCCTCGTCGGCCATCCACCCGGGGATGACCGAGGGACCGACGTCCGCGAACGGGACGCGCACGTACTCGGCCTGCCCGCCGTCGTAGCCGCCGGTCGTGTGCGAGTACCCGTAGATGCCGCCGACCGCCGTCGCGTTGGGGTTCACGTTGTGGCAGTTGGACCACAGCCCGCGGGCGCAGAAGAAGCACGAGCCGCAGTAGATGTTGAACGGGACCATGACGCGGTCGCCGACCTGCAGGTTCTGCACCGACGGCCCGACCTGCTCCACGACGCCGATGAACTCGTGGCCGAACGTGTGCCCGACCCGGGTGTCCGGCATGAGCCCGTGGTAGAGGTGCAGGTCCGACCCGCAGATGGCCGCCATCGTCACGCGCACGATCGCGTCGTTCGGGTGCTCGATCCGCGGGACGTCCTTCTCCTCCACGCGGACCTTGTACGGACCTCGGTAGACCATGGCGCGCACGGGCGGCACCACCCCTCGGGCGTCGGGACGCGCCCGGATCTGGACGCGCCGTCCAGGCTGGCACGGGCACCGGTCCCCCGCCTCCCGACCCGGGGAGGCGGCCGCGCGGCTAGCGTGGACGGCTCGGGACGGTGCGACGTGGGGAGGGCGGGTGCGCGAGCTCGTCGTGCTCGGCACGTCGTCCCAGGTGCCCACGCGCACCCGGAACCACAACGGGTACCTGCTGCGCTGGGACGGCCAGGGCCTGCTCGTCGACCCGGGTGAGGGCACGCAGCGGCAGATGATCCACGCGGGCGTGAGCGCCTCGGCGGTCACGCGGATCTGCCTCACGCATGTGCACGGCGACCACTGCTACGGGCTGCCCGGCGTGCTCTCGCGCATGGTGCTGGACGGCGTGGAGCACCCGGTGCACCTGCACCACCCCGCGTCGGGCGAGCCGGTGGTGCGTGCGCTCGTCGCGCTCGCGACACCGGGGCTCGACCTGCGCCTGCACCCGCACGGCGCCGCCGGGCCCGTCGCCGACGGCCTGGAGGTCGTGCCTCTGCGGCACCGCGTGGAGACGTACGGGTACCGCGTCCGCGAGCCGGACGGGCGGACGTTCCTGCCCGACCGGCTCGCGGCCGCGGGGATCGCCGGGCCGGACGTGGGCCGGCTCGCGCGCGCGGGGCGGCTCGGGCCCGTGCGGGTCGAGGACGTCAGCGTGCCACGACCGGGCCAGCGGGTCGCCGTCGTCATGGACACCGCGGTGTGCGACGGCGCTGCGGAGCTCGCGGACGGCGCCGACCTGCTGCTCGCGGAGTCGACGTTCGCCGACGCGGACGCCGACCTCGCGGAGGCGTACCTGCACCTGACGGCGGGCCAGGCCGGTGCGCTCGCGGCGGCGGGCGGCGTGCGCACGCTCGTCCTCAGCCACTGGTCGTCGCGGTACCCCGGCGTGGCGCCGCTGCGCGCCGAGGCGGAGGCCGCGGTGCGCGCGGCCGGCGGGACCACGCACGTCCACGCCGCGCTCGACGGCGACCGCGTGCCCGTCCCGCCGCGGCGGGCGTCCGCCGGCTGACCGTCGCGTGAACGGTCGCCGTCCCCGGTGGCGGGCACCGCGGACCCCCGGTAGTCAGGACCCATGTCCCAGGCCGAGCCCCTGATGCCCCACCTGCCCGAGACGCGTGAGGAGGTCGCCGCCGCCGATCCCGGGCACGGCGCGCCCGACCCGGCCCCCGGCACGGGGATCGGTGGCGAGGACCCCGACACGCAGGTCGGCGACCACGACGGTCCGACGACGCGCGCGGTCGACACCGCGCCGGCCCGGGTGCGCGAGGACGACGAGCCCCGGTTCCGGACCCCGGACCCGCAGGACGTGCGCCGCCCCGCCGACGACGCCTGACCTGCCGCCGGCGGACCGGTCACCGGTCCGTCAGCGGAGCATGCTCGGGCGCAGCGCCGACTGCCCCTCGCTCGTCCAGTGCGCGAGCAGCAGCGTCGCGTCGTCCTGGAGCACGCCCTGCTGGTGGCGCAGGATCGTGCCGACGACGCGCCGGACCACCTCCGGCAGCGGCAGCTCCTCGGCGATCCCCCGCTGCAGTGCGTCGCCCAGCCGGCGCTCGCCGAACTGCTCGCCCGTGGCGTCCCGGGCCTCGGTGATGCCGTCCGTGTAGAGGACGAGCAGGTCGCCGGGCTGCAGCTGCTCCTCACCCAGGGCGGCCTCGCGCGGCTCCAGGCCGAGGATCGGGCGACGCCCGCCGGTCAGCGCCTTGACGACGACGCCGTCGCGCACGAGCAGCGGGGCCGGGTGCCCGGCCGCCAGGTAGCGCAGCCGGCCGGAGCGCAGGTCGAGCTGCGCCAGCACGCCGGTCGCGAGGCTCATGTCGTCGAGGTGGTCGGCCAGGGCGCGGTGCACCGCGTCCGCCTGGGCGAACAGGCTGTCCCCGCGGCGCCGCGCGGTGCGGTAGGCGGCGAGCGCCGCGGCGGCCGCGAGCCCGGCGTGCAGGTCGTGCCCGGTCGCGTCGAGGACCGCGAGGTGGGCGACGTCCTCGTCGAAGGCGTAGTCGACGACGTCGCCGCCCATGTCGTGGACGGGCTCGATCCGGGCGCTGACCAGGACGCGGGCGGTGCCGGCCGTCATGGGCGGCAGCAGGCCGGCCACGAGCTCGGCCTCGACGGTGCGCGGCACCGTCTGCCGGAGGCGCTCGAAGCGGTCCCCGTACCGGCCCACCGCGCCGACCAGGTGGCCGAGGTAGTGCGCGAGCAGCCAGCACTGGCGGTGCAGCACGGGGTCCTCGAGGTCGCGCCGGTCGTCCACCATCACGTCGAGGACGCCGACCCGCTCGACGCCGTCGACCACCGGCACCCACAGCCGCGCCTGGCCGTCGCCGCTGACCGTGGGCTGCGTGCGCAGCAGGCGGAACGCCCGCCCGGGGACGGTCGCGTCCACCCCCAGCGCGGGCCGGTCGCGACCGTGCTCGCCGGGCAGCGGCACGAGGACCTCGCGCGGGTGGTCGGCGAGGTAGAGGACGGCGCGGACGCCGAGGAGCGCCGCGGCCGCGTCGAGGGCCGCCGGCAGGGCGTCGGGCGGGACGAGGTGCGTGCGCCGCAGCAGCTCCACGACGGCGGCCAGCGGGCCGCTCGTGGGCTCCAGCTCGCGCACCGTGCGCGAGTACGGCGCCCGCGAGCGCCGTGACAGCTCGTCGAGCTCCTCGTTCACGGCCAGCGCGACGCGGTCGCGCTCCGGTTCCGTGAGCTCGAGCGCACCGTGCAGGAACGCGTCCAGCTCGACCGGCGCGGCGTTGCCGCCCAGGGCGAAGTAGCGCAGCCACAGCTCGTCGTCCGTGAGCCGCGCCCCCGCCTGCGCCGCCCGGATGAGCCGACGCTGCCGGTCGGCGCCGGTCGGGGCCGCCACTCAGCGTCCCCGGGGGCGCGCGCCGAGCAGCTCCGCCGCGGTGTCGTGCACGCCCCGCCGGTCTCGGCGGGCGAGGGCGAGCAGGTGGGTGAACGCCGCGTCCTCGGAGACCCCGTCCTGCCCCATGAGGAAGCCCGTGGCCCGCGCGACCAGGTCCCGGCGGTGCAGCACCTGCCGCAGGTCGGCGTCGAGGTCGGCGCCGCGCCGGAACCCCTCGGCGGCGGCGAGGAGCACGCCGGCCTGCGCGGCGAACATCGCCATGGTCGCCTCCGCCTCGGCGGTGAACGCCGAGGGGCCGGGTGCGTAGAGCTTGATGGCACCGACGGCGCTGTCCGCCGCGACGAGGGGTGCGCTGAGGCTGGACGCGACCCCGAGCGCGCTCGCCGCCGGCCCCCAGCGCGGCCACCGCTCGTCGTGCGCGACGTCGTCCACACGCACGGTGCGCCGGTGCCGCCACGCCGTGAGGCACGGGCCCTCGTCGAGCTCGTACTGCACCGCGTCGGCGGCGAGGACCGTCCGGTCCGTGCCGACCGCGGTCGTCCGGCTCCCGTCGGGTGCGGACGTCGTGATGCCGGCACCCGTGGCCGTCGGCACCGTGTGCAGGGCCGTGGCCGTGAGCAGCCGCAGGACCGCGTCGACGGTGTCCTGCCCGAGCAGGAGACCCGACGTGCGGGCCATCGTCCAGCCGAGCGCGTCGCGCCCGTGCGAGGCATCCATGCCTCTCCCGTCGTCGGCGCCAGGACTCCCCACGCTACGCGCGGCCCCGCGCGGGCGCCGGGCCAGGGCCGGAACCGGCGGGCGTCAGCGGTCGCGGAAGGGGCCGTGCAGGGCCGCCCACTGCAGCAGCAGGATGGTCTTGGCGTCCGCGATCTCGCCCGTCCGGGTCATCGCGAGCGCCTGCGCGAACGGCAGCTCGACGACCTCGACGTCCTCCCCCTCCTCGGCCACGCCGCCGCCGGCCCCCGTGCGTCGCTCGGGCGTGTACGGCGCCGCCCAGAAGTGCAGGCGCTCGGTGACCGAGCCCGGGCTCATGTACACCTCGAAGACGCGCTCGAGCGCCCCGACCCGCACGCCCGTCTCCTCCTCGGCCTCGCGCCGCACGGCGGTCTCGGCGTCGTCCTCGTCGAGCAGACCCGCGGCCGTCTCGAGGAGCATGCCGTCGGGGTGGCCGTTGACGTAGACCGGGAACCGGAACTGGCGCGTGAGCAGCACGGTGGCACGCTCGGGGTCGTAGAGCAGGACGGTCGCGCCGTCACCGCGGTCGTAGGTCTCGCGCTGCTGGCGCGTCCAGCGGCCGTCCGTGCCGCGGTAGTCGAACGTCGTGCGGCGCAGCACGTGCCAGGCCGCGGCGAGGAGCTCGACGGCCACGACGCGGACGCGCGGGTTCCGGGTCAGGTCGAGCCCGGTGCGGTCGAGGTCGGTGCGGCCGCGGTGGTCGGGGACCCGGGTGCCGGGCATGGCGGGATCGGTGGTGGTGTCGGCGGTGGTGGACGTGGTCGGCATGTGTGCGACACTACGGGCAGCAACGTGCAACAACAAGATGAATCGTGCAGAAGGGTAGCCCCGTGCTCACCGCCCAGCGTCGTGACCTGCTCCTCGACCGGCTCCGCCGCGACGGCCGGATCGTCGCCAAGGATCTGGCAGCGGAGCTCGGCCTGTCGGACGACACCGTCCGCCGTGACCTGCGCGACCTCGCCGCCGCCGGGCTGTGCCAGCGCGTGTACGGCGGCGCCCTGCCGGCGTCCCCCGCGGTCGGCGACCTCGCCGCGCGTCGCGACGTCGCGGTCGACAGCAAGCAGCGCGTCGCCGCGGCCGCCGCACGCCTCGTCGCGCCGGGCAGCACGGTCGTCCTCGACGGCGGGACGACGGCACTCGCCGTGACGCGCGCGCTCCCGCCCGACCTCGACGCGACCGTCGTCACGCACAGCCCCGCGGTCGCGGCGAGCCTCGTCGAGCACCCGCGCGTCGAGGTCGTCCTGCTGGGCGGGCGGATCTTCAAGCACTCCGGGGTCGCCTGCGGGGCCGCGGCGGTCGAGGCCGCCGAGCGCGTGAGCGCCGACGTCTTCCTGCTCGGCGTCACCGGCGTCCACCCCGTCGCCGGCCTCACCACCGGCGACGCGGACGAGGCGGCGATGAAGCGCACGCTCGCCCGCCGGGCGGCCGACACGTACGTGCTCGCGAGCGCCGAGAAGATCGGCGCGGCGTCGCCGTTCACGGTGCTGCCGCTCTCCGACGTCGCAGGGGTGGTGACCGACGTCCCCGCCGAGCACCCGACGCTCGTCGACCTCGCCGCCGCCGGCGTGCCGCTCGTGCACGCCTGAGGTGTCGGACGCCACGGCTAGCCTCCCCGCCATGACTGCGTCCCCGCTCCGCAACCGCATCGGCCAGGTGTTCGTCCCCGTGCGGGACATGCCCGCCGCCGTCGCCTGGTACTCCGCGCTGCTGGGGCTCGACCCCGGCGGCACGAGCCACGAGGGGCGGATCCACGACCTGCCCACGGAGGGCGAGGTGGGGCTCGCGCTCGACGCCCACCACCCGGGTTTCACCGCGGACGGACCGCCGCGGTTCTTCTGGTGGGTCGACGACCTCACCGCCGTGCGCGACCACCTCGACGCGCTCGGGGTCGAGCGCGTCGGGGACGTGACCGACATCGGCTCGGTCGCGTTCCTGCAGTTCCGCGACCCCGACGGCAACCTGCTGATGGCCTGCGAGCGCCGCTGAGCCCGGACACACGATCGCCCGCCGCGGTGCGTGCGCACCGGACGGGCGGTCGCGGGACCCGACGGTCAGCCGCGCGGCTGCGCCGGGTTCGTCGGGTCGCCGTGGGACGGCGGGTTCTGCGGCGGACCGGTCGTCGCCGGGGACGCGTTGCTGCCTCCCTGCGGCGCCGGCGCCTGCTCCGGTGCGATCCCCGCCGGGTCCCCGCCGGACGGCTCGGCGCCGTCGGCGAGCTCGCGCAGGCGCTGGTCCAGCACCTGGATCACGGGCAGCCGGTTGCCGTGCGCCTCCTCGTACCGGCGCAGGACCTCGACCTCGTCCGCCTCGAGCGAGCGGATGCGGTGCCCGAGGCTCCCGACGGGCAGGTGGTCGTAGTCCGGGACGGGCAGCGCGTCACGCGCGACGTCGTCGGTCATGGCTCTCCTCCGGGTCGGGGGTGGTTCCCCCCAGCATGTGCCGCCCGCCCGGAGCCCGCACCCGGGCGACGGGAGCCGGTGCCCCGGGCTGCGGACGGGGCCGGACGGGACCACCCTGGACCCGTGGCGTCGGTGCGGACGACCCGGCCGGCGCCTGCCGCAGGGGGACCACACAGGGGGCGACGATGAGAGACCTGGTTCGAGTCACGTGCACGGCCGCGCTCGCGGCGCTGGCGCTCGCCGGCTGCTCGGGCGACGACGGCGGAGGTGCGGGCGGCACGGCGGACGGCACGGCGGGGACGGCGGCCTCGACGCCGCTCGCGACCGGTGTGCCCGTCGCGACGGCCACGCTGCAGGACGTGGACGGCGAGGACGTCGGCGACGTGCAGATGATCCCCGAGGACGAGGGCCTGCGCGTCGTCGTGCACGTGGACGGCCTGGAGCCCGGCTTCCACGGCTTCCACGTCCACGCGGTCGGCGAGTGCGACCCGGAGAGCTCGCCGCCGGACGACTCCAGCCGCACCGGCGCGTTCCTGTCCGCCGGCGGGCACCTGGGCGCGGACGAGGGCGGCCACAGCCAGCACGCGGGCGACCTGCCGAGCCTGTACGTCACCGAGGACGGCACCGCGCACCTCGAGACCGTGACGGACATGCTGACCGACACCGACCTGCTCGACGACGACGGCAGCGCGGTCATGGTGCACTCCGGCCGCGACAACTTCGCGAACGTCCCGGAGCGGTACGCGCCGCAGGGCCCCGACGACGAGACCTTGCGGACCGGCGACTCCGGCGACCGGGTGGCGTGCGGCGTCCTGGAGTGAGGGTGCCGCTCAGCGCAGCGTCGGCAGTCGCTGGTCGTGCGCGAGCACGGCCCGGAACGGGTCGCCCCGCTCGGCGATCCGGTCGAGGACCGTGCGGACGGTGAACGCGTCGGGGCGCAGCCACGGCTCGTCGAGCTCGTCCCACGTGATCGGCGCCGACACGGGCGCACCGGCGGCCGCGCGCGGGCTGTAGGGCGCGACGAGGGTCTTGTTGATCGCGTTCTGCGTGTAGTCCAGGCGCGCCTGGCCGCCGCGCTCGCGCACCTCCCACCGCCAGCTCACGAGGTCCGGCACCACGGCGCCGACCGTGCGGGAGAGCGTCTCGACCCACGCGCGCGTCTCGTCGAAGGACGGCCCGACGGCGATCGGCACCCACACCTGGATGCCGCGCCGGCCGGTGAGCTTCGGCTGCGCCGTCACGCCCAGGTGCGCGAACGCGTCCCGGTGCAGGCGGGCCAGCAGCAGCACGTCCTCCCACGGCGTGGACGTGCCGGGGTCGATGTCGACGAGCGCGTACGTCGGCCGGTGCGGCTCGGCGGTGAGCGACGTCCAGGCGTGCCACTCGAGCGCGCCGAAGTTCGCCGCCCACACGAGCGCCGCCGGCTCGTCGACCACCAGGTACGTCGTCGTCTCCCCCGGGTCCGCCTCCGGGTTGTCCCAGCGCGGCACCCAGTCGGGCGCGTGCTCGGGCAGCTGCTTGTGCCAGAACCCCTTCCTGCCTGCGCCCTCCGGGTAGCGGTGCATGTTGAGCGCGCGCCCCCGCAGGTACGGCAGGACGACGGGCGCGATGCGTGCGGCGTACCGGACGAGCTCCCGCTTGGTCACGGGCTCCTCGCCCTCGCGCGGCGGGAACAGCACCTTGTCGAGGTTCGTCACCCGCAGCGCGCGGCCGAACACCTCCCACGTGCCGTCGCGGCGGATGTCGTCGAGCGCGGCGAGCTCGTCCTCGGTCGGCCCGGGCGGGACCGGCGGGTGCAGCGCGACGGACGCCTCCGACGCGGGCAGGTCCGAGCGCCACAGCCGGTCCGGGTCGGCCTTGACCTCGTCGTTCGTGCGGCCCGAGACGACGGACGTGGGGTGGTCCTCGGCGTCCCAGCCCGCGACGGCGTGCTCGTCGTGCTTGTGCAGCATGAGCCACTGCTCCTTGCCGCCGTCGCCCTCGCCGCGGCGCACCAGCAGGAACTTGCCGCGCAGCCGCTCGCCGTACAGCTCGGCGTGCAGCTCGCCGCGGGCCACGTCCGCGGCGGGGTCGTCACCCTTGTACGGCTCCCACGTGCCGCGGTCCCACACGATGACGTCGCCGCCGCCGTACTCGCCGGCGGGGATGACGCCCTCGAAGTCCTCGTACTCGAGCGGGTGGTCCTCGACGTGCACGGCCATGCGCCGCACGTCCGGGTCCAGCGTCGGGCCGCGCGGCACGGCCCAGCTGACGAGGACCCCGTCGATCTCGAACCGCACGTCGTAGTGCAGCCGCCGCGCGCGGTGGCGCTGCACGACGAACCGCCGCCGGCCGTCGGGGTCCGGCTCCGGCGTGCTGCCGGCGGGCTCCGGCGTGCGGTCGAAGTCGCGCATCGACCGGTACGTCTCGAGCTCGCCCGGCCGCTCCCCCGTCCGCTCCTCCCGCCGGCGCGCCATCGTCCACCTCCGTCCCGGGCCGCCGCCCGTCGGGCGCCCGTCGGGGACAGCGTGGCCGACCACGCCCGGGTCCGCGCCCCGAGCGCCGGGGGTTCCGGCGCGCGCGGCGCCGTCGTAGCGTCGCGGGGTGCGCGTGGCGACGTGGAACGTGTGGTGGCGCTTCGGCGGAGCATGGCCCGCCCGCGAGCGCGCGATCCGGTCCGTCGTGGCGGACCTGCGTCCCGACGTGCTCGGCCTGCAGGAGACGTGGCGCGATGCGGACGGCAGCCAGGCCGAGGCGCTCGCCGCCCTGCTCGGCGGGCACGCGGTGTTCGTCCCGGTCGGCGTGCCACCCCTGCCGGACCCGCCGGAGCATCCCGTCCAGGCCGGGGCCGAGATCGGGATCGGCCTCGTCAGCCGCTGGCCGGTACTGGCGACGGCCGTCCACGACCTGCCGGCCCACGTGCACGAGCCGGCGCGTGCCCTGCACGCCACGCTCGACCACCCGGCCGGCCCGCTGCACGTGCTCGTGGCCTGCACCGAGTGGGAGCCGACCCGCGAGGCGACGGCCGACCACCGCGCGCAGACCCGCGTGCTCGCGGACCTGCTCGCCGACCCCGCGCTCGACGGCGACCTGCCGGTGCTGCTCGTCGGCGACCTCAACGCGGCGCCCGGCACGCCCGAGCTCGCCCCGCTCGAGGCCGTCGCCGAGGACCTGTGGCTGCTCGGCGGTGGGGACCCCGACGCCGTCACGTTGTCGTCCGACACCCCCATGGCGCCGGTCGAGGCCGTGAAGCAGATCGACCGGCGCATCGACCACGTGCTCGCCCGTCGCGGACGACCGGCGGCTCCGCCGCTCCGCGTCACGCACGCTGCTCTCGCCGGGCACGAGCCCGTCGAGGGCGTCCTGCCGTCGGACCACCGGGCGGTGGTCTGCGACGTGGAGCTGCCGGCACCCTGATGGCGTCCCGGGAGGGCTGTCGTCCGGAGCCCCGGAGCGTGTTCGATGGCCCCATGCCGCCGGAGGAGCCCGTCGCCGCCACCGACCTCACTCCCGGGTTCCGCGGCCGCCCACGTCCCGCCGGGATCGCGCTGCCCCCGGGCCAGTACGAGGAGCACGGCTTCCCGGTCCTGACGGCGGGCACCACGCCGCACGTCCCGACGGAGCGGTGGCGCCTGACGGTCCGCAACGAGGACCTCGAGGAGTGGTCCTGGTCGTGGTCCGACCTCATGGCCCTGCCGCAGGACGAGCCGACCGTCGACCTGCACTGCGTGACGCGCTGGTCGAAGTTCGGGACCCGCTGGCGCGGCGTGAGCCTCGACGTGCTGCTCGCGGACGTGCGCTCGTCCGCGCAGTACGCGCTCGTGGCCTGCTACGGCGGGTACACGACGAACCTGCCCGTCGCCGACCTGCTGGGCGGGCGCGCGTGGGTCGCGCACACCTACGACGGACGTCCGCTGCACGCCGAGCACGGCGGCCCCGCGCGGCTGCTCGTGCCGCACCTGTACCTGTGGAAGTCCGCGAAGTGGGTCAAGGAGATCCACCTCGTGCGCGACGAGCAGCGCGGCTTCTGGGAGCGGTACGGGTACCACGACTACGGCGACCCGTGGCGCGAGCAGCGCTACCAGGGCGACTGAGGGGCGCGCGATGACGGAGGCGGTGGCGACGGGACCGGCGGGGGTGCCCGCGGGGTCGGCGCGCCTCGGGGAGCGGTTCGCGGTCGCGTCGGGCTGGCGGGTCGCGACGATGGTCGACGCGCGGGTCGAGAGCGCGTCGGCGCGCACGCTCGTGCTCGACGTGCCCGGCTGGGGCGGGCACCGGGCGGGCCAGCACGTCGACCTGCGCCTGACGGCCGACGACGGCTACACGGCCGTGCGCGCCTACTCGATCGGCGCGCCGTGGGACCCCGACGCCCCCACCCGCGTCGAGGTCACCGTGCAGCGCGTGCAGGGCGGGGAGGTCTCCCCCTACCTGGTCGACGAGTTCGCCGTGGGGCAGCGCATCGAGGTGCGCGGCCCGGTCGGCGGCTGGTTCGTGTGGGAGCCCGGTGCGGCCGGCGGCGCGCCCGTGCTGCTGCTCGCGGGCGGGTCGGGCGTCGTGCCGCTCGTGGCCATGGTCCGCGAGCGCCGGCGGCGGGCGGACCGCACCCCGTTCCGGCTCGTCTACTCGGTGCGGATGCCCGGGGACGCGCTGTTCCTCGACGAGCTGACGGGGTCACGGCGGCGCGACGACGGCGTCGACACGCACGTCGTCTGGACGCGCGGCGTCCCGCCGGACGACCCGTCCGGGCGCCCGCCCGGACGCCTCGACCTGCGCGGGCTCGCCCGCCACGGCTGGCCCGCGGACCTGCGGCCGCTGGTGTTCGTGTGCGGCCCGACGGGCTTCGTGGAGGCCGTCTCGCGCATGCTGCTCGTGCTCGGGCACGACGCGTCCGCGATCCGCGCGGAGCGTTTCGGCCCGTCCACCTGACGCGGGCTCGATCGCGTCCCCGGGATGCGGGCCCCCGGCACCCCTGCCGACGATGGCCGGGGACGAGGCGACGGGCGGACGGGGACGACGCATGGCGACGGTGGCGGACGGGATCGTGCAGCGGCTCGCGCAGTGGGGCGTGCACCGCGTCTTCGGGTACGCCGGTGACGGCATCGACCCGATCCTCGCGGCGCTGCACCGCGCGCAGGACGAGGTGGAGCTCGTCACGGCCCGGCACGAGGAGATGGCGGCGTTCATGGCGACGGGCCACGCCAAGTACGGCGGCGGCGTGGGCGTCTGCCTGGCGACGCAGGGCCCGGGCGCGGTGCACCTGCTCAACGGCCTGTACGACGCGAAGCTGGACCGCACGCCGGTCGTCGCGATCGTCGGGCAGGTCGTGACGACGGCGCTCGGCAGCGGGTACCTGCAGGAGGTCGACCTGCCGGTGCTGCTCAAGGACGTGTGCGGGCAGTACGTGCAGACGGTCATGGCGCCCGAGGCGATGACGCACGTGCTCGACGACGCCATCCGCACGGCGCTCGCGACGTCGAGCCCGACGGCCGTGATCGTCCCGCACGACGTGCAGAAGGCGGACCTGCCCGAGCCCGAGCAGTCCCACGGCGTCGTGACGACGTCGCCGGCGCACGCCCGTGCGCGGAGCGTCCCGTACGACGACGACCTCGACCGGGCGGCCGAGCTGCTGGCGGCCGGCCAGCGGGTCGCGGTGCTGGCCGGCCGCGGCGCCGCGCACGCGACCCGCGAGGTGCTGGAGGTCGTGCAGCGCCTCGGTGCGGGCCTGACGACGTCGCTGCCCGCCAAGCCGCTGTTCGACGAGGGCCTGCCGTTCCACTGCGGCGTCATGGGGCACCTCGGCACGACCGCGTCGGCCGACCTCATGGCCCGCTGCGACACCCTGCTCATCGTCGGCAGCAGCGACCCGTGGACGGAGTTCTACCCGCCGCTCGGGCAGGTGCGGACCGTCCAGGTCGACGTCGCGGCGCGCAACCTCGGCGCGAAGTACCCGGTGGACGTGCCGCTCGCCGGGGACGCGGCGACGACGCTCGCGGCGCTGCTCGCGCGGCTGCCCGAGCGCACCGCGGACGAGCGCCGGCCGTGGCGGGCGCACGTCGAGGAGTCGGTCGCGGCGTGGCAGCGGATCGCCGAGGAGCGCGTCGCGGCGCCGGCGACGCCGCTGAACCCGCAGCGCGTGCTGCACGAGCTGTCGGCGCACCTGCCGACGGACGCGCAGGTCTCGGTCGACGTCGGCTCGGTCGTGTACTGGTACGCGCGGTTCCTGCGCCTGCCGCCGGGCGTGCCGGCGCACCTGTCGAGCACGCTCGCGTCCATGGGGTCGGCGATGCCGTACGGGATCGCCGCCAAGCTGCTGCACCCGGACCGGCCCGTCATCGCGTTGTCCGGCGACGGCGCGGCGCAGATGAACGGCATCAACGAGCTCGTCACCGTCGCGCACCGCTGGCGCGACTGGGCCGACCCGCGGTTCGTCCTGCTCGTGCTCGACAACGGCGACCTGGCCGAGGTCTCGTGGGAGCAGCGCGAGATGGAGGGCGACCCGCGCTTCCCCGTGTCGCAGACGGTGCCGGCGTTCCCCTACGCGCAGTACGCGGAGCTGCTCGGGCTGCGCGGCATCCGGGTGGACGACCCGGGGCGGCTCGCCGACGCCTGGCGCGAGGCGCTCGCGGCCGACCGGCCCTGCGTCGTGCACGCCGTGGTCGACCGCGACACCCCGCTGCTCCCGCCGCGCGTGCCCGCGTCGAAGGTGGAGCAGATGCAGCAGGGGCTGGCGCAGGAGCCGGACGGCGCGCACGGCCGCGACCTGCTCGACCGGCAGCGCGCGGGCGAGGCGGGCGACGACCCGGCGGGCCTGTCCGCGGAGCACGCCGAGTGACGTCCCCCGCACGGACGGCCGCCGGCTCGTCCGCCGCCGGCGAGCCTGAGCCGAACCGCTGGAAGGCGCTGAGCGTCTGCCTCACCGCCGGGTTCATGACGCTGCTCGACGTGAGCATCGTCAACGTCGCGCTCCCCTCGATCGCCCAGGAGCTGGACGCGTCGGCGTCGGCGCTGCAGTGGATCGTGTCCGGGTACGCGCTGACGTTCGGCCTCGTGCTGGTCAGCGCGGGCAGGCTCGGCGACGCGCGCGGCCGGCGGACGCTGTTCATCGCCGGCGTCCTCGTCTTCACGCTCGCGTCGCTCGCGGCAGGGCTGGCGCAGTCGGCCGCGTGGCTCGTGGTGGCGCGGCTCGTGCAGGGAGTCGGCGGCGGCATCATCAACCCGCAGGTCTCCGGGCTCATCCAGCAGCTCTTCCAGGGCGCGGAGCGCGGGCGAGCGTTCGGGCGGCTCGGCGCGACGATCGGCGTCTCGACCGCGATCGGGCCCGTGCTGGGCGGCGGCATCCTCGCGGTGGTCGGGCCCGAGCACGGGTGGCGGTGGGTCTTCCTCGTCAACCTGCCCGTCGGCGTGCTCGCGATCCTGCTGTCGCTGCGCTACCTCGCGCCCCGGCGCGACAAGGAGCCGGCGCGCGACCTCGACGCCGTCGGGGCCGTGCTGCTGGGCGCGGGCGTCGTCGGCGTGCTCTGGCCGCTGGTGAGCGAGCAGTGGGAGCCGGTCGACGCCGCGCTGCTGGTCGCCGGGCTCGTGCTGCTGGCGGTGTTCGTCCTGTGGGAGCGCCGCGTCGACGCGCGCGGCGGCACGCCCATGGTGCGGCTGTCGCTGTTCCGTGTGCCCGGGTACGCGCCCGGCGCCCTGCTCGCGCTCGCGTACTTCTCCGGGTTCACGGGCATCTTCTTCGTGCTCACGCTCTACCTGCAGGACCAGCTCGGGTACACGCCGCTGCAGGCGGGTCTGGCGATCACGCCGTTCGCCCTCGGCTCGGCGGTGACGGCGGCGATCGGCGGACGCGTCGTCAGCACGCGCGGGCGCACGGTCGTCGTCACGGGTCTCGTGCTCGTCATCGCGGGGCTGGTGCTCACGGACGTGCTGCTGGACGCCGCCGGCGGCCGGTCGGTCACCGGCTGGTGGACGGCCGCCCCCCTGCTGCTGGCCGGGCTGGGCAGCGGCCTGGTCATCGCCCCGAACCAGACGCTCGCGCTCGAGCACGTGCCCGTCGACCAGGCCGGTGCCGCCGGCGGGGTGCTGCAGACGGGTCAGCGGCTCGGGTCGGCGGTCGGCATCGCCGTCGTGGGCGCGCTGTACTTCGCGGGCACCGCCTCGGGCGACGGCACCGCCGGCGTGACGCACGGGCTCGCCGCCACGATCGCGCTGCTCGCGGTCGCCCTGGTCATCGGCGTCGTCGACCTGGTGCGGCGGCGGCACGCCGGCAGGCCGACAGGCGGCCTGGCCGAGCCGCACCACGGTCGGTGACGCGGGCGCCGGTCAGAACACCCCTGACAGGCGTATGCTGGGAGCAGTCCCGGAACGAAGGACCCCCGATGCGTGGGTCCGCCACCCGGCACTCTCATCGGAGGGCGTCATGCCCGTACCGAGGTCCCGCTGGGACCGCCCCGCCTCGCCGCCCTCCGACTCCCTGTCCGGCACCTCGCCGGCGTCGACCCCACCGCGCGCGGCCGACGCCAGGACGGAGCCTCTGCCGTCGTCCGTCCGCCGCACGACGCGCACGCGCGTCGGCGCCGCCTGGGTCGGCATCACCGTCGCCGCGCTGCTGCTCGTGCTGCTGATCGTCTTCATGCTGCAGAACACGGCCCCGGTCGACGTCACGTTCCTGGGCATGACCGGAACCGCTCCGCTCGCCCTGACGCTGCTCATCGCCGGCGTCGGCGTCGGCCTGGTCGCGCTCGCCGTCGGCAGCGTGCGGATCGGGCAGCTGCGTCACCGCATCGGCGCCGACCGCCGCGCGGCCGCCCCGCGCCCCTGACCGCGGCGCGGGCCCCACTCGTCCACCCGTGCGTCGGTGCTGAGCGATCGCGCCGAGCACGGCCCACCCACGCCACCCTCCCGCGCACGACCCACCGATCGGCGATGGTTCCCATGGTCCTCGACCCTTCCACCACCACCCGCACCCCCGAGCCCGCCGTCGCAGCGGGCGCGGAGCCGGACCCGCGCGCGCTGCGCCTCGTCTCCGTCCTCGCGGCCGGTCTCCCGGCGGACCTCGGCACCGAGCGCGAACCCGCCCGCTACACCGTCCCCGCCGTGTTCTCCCGACAGGTCACGCCCGCCGAGCGGGCGCGGATCGAGGACCCGGGCACCGCGCACCGGCTCGCCGAGCGAGCGCACGTGCCGGACGGGCTCCACCTCGCGGTCTCCGACCGGCGGCTGCTCGTGGGCGGCACCAACCTCGCCGAGATGAAGGCGCGCCTCGCGACCGAGCTCTCCGCGATGCTGCGGACCCTCGGCGACGAGCTCCTCGGCGAGCAGGACCGGCGCGCCGCGCTGGCCGACGAGCGGCGCGCCGGTGAACGCGACCGCGTGGCCGCCGTCGCGGCCGCCGCCGCGGAGGTCCGGTTCGACTGACGCCCCGCGGGCACAGCCGCCCGGCCTCGGCCCGGCGACGGGTTCATCATCCGTCGCCGGGCCGGTCGGCGTCGCTGGGTACGTCGTACACCAGCCCCGCGTCCGTCACGCGCGCACCTGCCGCCGGGCGGTGCGGGGCGAGGCGGCCGTCGTGGCCGAGGTGGAGCACCTCGACGTCGTGCAGGAGGACGGCGACGTCGCCGACGAGCCGGCGGTGGCAGCGCCACCAGACCGTCTCGCTGCACATCACCGCGACCCGGCCGGCGCCCGCGGCCGCGACCTCGGCGAGCAGGTCGGCCATGGCCGCGCGGAACGCGTCGGTGCGGGTGTGGGCGGCGTACGCGCGGAACGCGTCCACCTGCCACCACGTGTCGACGGCGTCGGCGTCCCGCACCGAGCGCCGCCCGCCGAGCCGCTCCTCCCACCGGTACGCGACACCGGCCGTCGGCAGCCACGCCGCGAGCGCGTCCCGGGCGACGTGCGGGTGGCGACGGCTGCCGGGGAACCGCCGGACGTCCACCACCGCCCGCACCGCGCCCGCTCGCAGCGCGGCGACGATCCCGTCCTGGTCGAGGGTCCCGTGGCCGAACGTCAGCAGGGGCGGCGGGTCGTCGTCGGGCACGGCACCACCGTGCCACCGGGCGCGGGGGCGCGCAGCGTCGTCAGGACGCGCGCGGTCCCGGCCGGCGCTCGGCCGCGAGCAGGTCCGGTGCGACGACCCGGGCCACCTCCCGCAGCAGCGGCCGCAGGTTCAGCAGGACGACGCGGGAGCCGCGCGACGCCGCGGCCCGGTGCACGCGGGCGAGCACCCGCACGCCCTCGACGTCGACGAACGTCAGCGCGGCGAGGTCGAGCAGCACGGTGGTCGGCCGGTCCCCGGAGAACGTGGCGCGCAGGACCGCCTCGACCTGGGGAGCCGCACCGCGGTCGAGGTCGCCGTGCAGGCGCAGGAGGGGCTCGGGGCCCGCGACGCGCTCGACGGCGCACGGCACGCCGATCACGGGGGTGTCGACGGGGGCGGGGACCGGCGCGTTCGTCACGTGGCCTCCTCGGCCGGGCGCCGACGGTGCGGCGCGTGCGGGGCCGCCGACGAACGCCGGCGGGACGGCTGCGTCCCAACCAGTCCACACCGTAACCCTTCGGACGGACCGGGCGGAAGCACCCCCCGCCCACCGGGCAGCAAGGGGTTACGGTGGACGCGACCGGGGATTCCCCGAGCGGCGGGTCACCGCCGCCGTCTGCGGCCGATCGTCCACCCGTGACGCGACCCGCCGAACCCGTGCCGTGGCTCTCCGCCACCGAGACCGGTGACCCCCATGCACCCGGACCACGCCCGCGCGTCCGACGCGCTGCCCCCCGGCAGCCCGCCCTCCCCCGTCGACCAGACGGCCGCACTCCTCGACCTCGTGCTGCGCACCGACGCGGTCGAGGAGCAGCTCCAGCAGGTCGCCGACGCGGCCGCCGCCCTGCACGCCGACGTGGCCGCGTGCGGGATCACCGTCCGTCGCGGGCGCCGCGCCCTCAGCGTGGGGTCCAGCCACTCGCTCTCGCAGGTCGCGGACGAGCTGCAGTACGACGAGGAGGAGGGGCCCTGCCTCCAGAGCCTCACCCACGGCGTGGTCGTCGTCGTGGACGACTACGCGCGCGAGAGCCGCTGGGGCGCGTACCCGGGCCGCGTCGCCGAGCACGGCCTGCGCAGCAGCCTGTCCCTGCCGCTGGCCCCGGCGGGGCGCGCGATCGGGGCGCTCAACACGTACGGCACGGCGCCGGGCATGTTCACCGGTGCGCTGCGCGACGACCTCACCGCCTTCGCGGCGCGCGCCGAGAAGGTCGTGGCCCTCGCGCTGCGGCACGCGGAGCAGGCCGAGATGGTCGGCCACCTGCACGCCGCGATGGAGTCGCGCAGCGTCATCGACCAGGCCCTCGGCGTCCTCATGGCGCAGGAGCGCTGCACGGCGGACGAGGCGTTCGCCGTCCTGCGGCGCGCGAGCCAGGGCCGCAACCGCAAGGTCGCCGACCTCGCGGCCGACATCGTCGCCTCCGTCAGCGGCGGGCCGCCGCGGCCGGGACGCTTCGTGCCGTGAGCACCCGCCGGGCGGGGCGGCGAGCCGTCGCCTAGCGTGGCGGGGTCCGCGTCGTCCAGCCCGGGAGTGGTGGCCCATGAGCGTGCGTCGACACGACGTGGTCGTCGTCGGCGGCGGGAACGCCGGCATCTCCCTCGCCGCGAAGCTGCTGCGCGACGGGTGCCGCGACGTCGCCGTCGTCGAGCCGAAGGACGTGCACCACTACCGCCCGCTGCTGTCGTACGTCGCGGGCGGCGCGGCGACGCTCGACGACCTGCGCCGCCCGGAGATCGAGGTCGTGCCGCGCGGCGTGCACTGGTACCGCGACCGCGTCACCGCCGTGGACCCGGACGCGTCGGTCGTGCACCTGGCCGGCGGCGACGCGCTCGGCTACGGCGACGTCGTCCTCTGCCCGGGCTCCCGGGTGGACTGGGACGCGATCCCGGGCTCGCGCGAGGCCGTCGCCACCGTCCACGCGTCCACGAGCTATCTGCCAGAGCACGCGCCGGACACGTGGCGCATGCTCGAGTCCCTGACGTCGGGGCGGGCGGTGTTCGTGATCTCCGACCGGCACGTGCCGTGCGCACCCGTCGGCCTCAAGCCCCTGTTCATGGCCGCCGACCACTGGCGTCGCACCGGCGTCCTGGGCGACGTCACGATCGACCTGCTCGTCGAGGGCGACCACCTGGTGGGCCTGGCCCGGGCGGACCGCGAGCTGCGCGCGGCCGCGGCCCGGTACGACGTGCGGGTGCGGACCGGCACGACCGTGGAGCGGGTCGACCCGTCGGGCCGGACGCTGCACCTGCGCACGCCGGACGGTCCGGGCACCCTCGGCTACGACGCGCTGTACCTCGCGCCGCCGCACCGCGCCCCCGAGTGGGTGGCGACGAGCGGGCTCGCGGACGAGGGCAGCGACGGCTTCGCCGCCGTCGACCCGCAGACGCTCCAGCACCGCCGCCACCCGCGCGTCTGGGCGCTGGGGGACGTCGCGACGGTGGCCACCTCGCCGTCGGGCGGCGCGCTGCGCCAGCAGGTGCCCGTCGTGGCGCACAACGTGGCGGCCCGGCGCACGGGCGCCCCCGCCCGCCGCTACGACGGCTACACCGTCGCGCCGGTCACGACGTCGCGGCACGCCCTGCTGCTCGCGGAGCACGACCGCGACGGCAACGCCGAGCCGACCGTGCCGTTCCCCGACCTGGTGCGGCCCGGTCGTGGGCTCTACCTGTTCGACCGGTACCTCGAGGTCGAGGTCTACTGGCACCGGCTGCTGCGGGGGAAGGTGTCCTGACGCCCACGGGGCGGCGCGTCACGCACTGACGGCGCCCCGCTGCCGCGGAGCGTCGTCGCGCGCCGGCGTGGGCCGGGTCACCACGAGGCGGGCAGCGGCGGCAGACCCGGACGGTCGAGCCAGTCGGCGAGGAGGTCGGCCACGCGGCCCGCGAGCGCCTCGCCCCCGGTCGCCGCCGCGTGCTCGGACGCCAGCGCGCGCAGGTCGTCCGTCGTGGCCGTCGCGTGCGCGTACCGGGACGTCCACGCGCGCAGCAGGCCGAGGAAGGCGTCGGTGCCGAGCACGGTCCGCAGGGCCTCGAGCGTCAGCGCGCCCCGCTTGTAGACCCGGTCGTCGAAGATCCGGTCGTACCCGGGGTCGCTGAGCACGAGGTCCTGCGGGCGAGCTGCCAGCCGCTCGTGCCACGTCCGCGCCAGCGTCCGCACGTCGGGCCCGCCGGACGCCTGCGACCACCACCACTCGGCCCAGCAGGCGAAGCCCTCGTTGAGCCAGATGTCCTGCCAGGTGCGCAGGCCGACGCTGTTGCCGAACCACTGGTGCGCCAGCTCGTGCGCGACGAGGCGGTCGTCCGCGTCCGGGCCCGTCAGGTGGTTCGCGCCGAACACCGCCGCGCCCTGCGCCTCGACGGGGATCTCCAGGTCGTCCGGCGTGCACACGAGCGTGTACCCGGCGAACGGGTACGGGCCGAACACGTCCACGAGGCACGACAGCAGGGCGTCGTGGTCACCGAGCCGGTCCCGCAGGGCCGGCACGAGCGCCGCCGGGACGAGCGCACGCTGCGGCGCCGCACCGTCGCCCAGCACCACCTCCTCGTACCGCCCGACCTGCACGGTCGCGAGATAGGGGGCGGTCGGGCGGTCCTCCTCGTGCACCCACGTGGTCGTGCTCGCACGCGCGCGCCGCTCGACCAGCCGGCCGTGCGCGAGCACGCGGTACGGCGCGTCGACCGTCAGGGCGGTGCGGTACGTCGCACGGTCGTCGGGGCGGTCGTTGCACGGGAACCACGAGGGGGCCCCGGTGGGCTGGCTCGCGACGATCACCCCGTCCTCGAGCTCCTCCCACCCCACCTCGCCCCACGGGCTGCGCACCGGGCGCGGCGTGCCGCCGTAGCGGACCGTGACGGTCAGTCGCGTCCCGGCGTCCACGTCCCGCGCCAGCCGCAGCGTCAGCCGTCCGCCCCGGTGGTCGTGCCGGGCGAGCGGGGCACCCGCCACCTCGACGCGCTCGACCGTGAGGCCGACGAGGTCGAGCACGAGCACCCGGGTCGCGGCGAGCACCTCGACGTCGAGCGTCGCCGTGCCGCGCAGGCGGTTCGGGGCGACCCGGTAGGTGAGGTCGAGGTCGTAGCGGGCGACGTGGAAGGACGGGTCCCCGTGCCCGGTGGCGTAGGGGTCGGACGACGACGCGCGCGCCGCGGCCCTCACGCGGACGCCCGCTCGTCCCGCCAGGGGGCGATCGGGTTGCCGACCCACCGGGTGCCCGCGGGCACGCGCTCGCCGCGCAGCACGAGCGACGCCGGCCCCACGCTCGCGCCGGCGCCGACGACCGCGGCGGGCAGCACGACGCCGTGCGGCCCCAGGGTCGCGCCGTCCTCGAGCGTGACGGCGTCCAGGCTCATGACGCGGTCGTGGAACAGGTGCGTCTGCACGACGCAGCCCTGCCCCACCGTGGCGCCGTCGCCGAGCCGCACGAGGTCCGCCTCCGGCAGCCAGTACGACTGGCACCAGACGCCCCGCCCGATCCGGGCGCCGAGCCCGCGCAGCCACCACACCACCGCGACGGTACCCGTCGTGGGGTCGGCCGCGAACGGGGCGGCGAGCATCTCGGTGAACGTGTCGGCGAGCTCGCCGCGCCAGACGGCCGCGCTCCACAGCGGGTGGTCGCCCGGCCGGTGGCGGCCGACGAGCAGCCACTTCGCGGCGATCGTGACGAGCGCGGCGACCACCCCCGCGGCCACCAGCACGAGCCCGCCCGCGGCGACCGCCGCCCACCAGCCGGCCGCGAGCACGACGGCCTGCAGCGCCAGCAGCGTCCCGAGCGCGAGCGTGCCGACGGCGAGCGCCGGGACGACACGCGCCAGCTCGACCGCCGCCCGCGCCCGGCGCAGGCGCGCGGGCGGGTCGTAGGTGCGCGCGGGGTCGTCGAGCGTCGCGGCGCGCGGCAGCGGGGCCGGCGGGCTGCCGAGGTAGCTCGAGCCGGGCCGGGTGCGCCGGGGCGTCGCGGACAGCACGGCCACGAGGCCGTTCTTCGGCACGGCGCGTCCCGGCGCCGTCATGCCCGAGTTGCCGAGGAACGCGCGACGGCCGACCTTCGCCGCCGCCACCCGCAGCCACCCGCCGCCCAGCTCGTAGGGCGCCACCATGGTGTCGTCCGCGAGGAACGCGCCGTCCTTGACGCGCATCATCGACGGCAGGCCCACCACGGTCGAGATCTCGGTGCCGGCGCCGACGCGCGCGCCCAGCAGGCGCATCCAGGCGGGCGTCGCGACCGACGAGTACAGCGGGAAGAGCGTCGTGCGGGCCGCGTCGACCACGCGCTGCGTCGTCCACGCGCGCAGGCCCGGGCCGGACCGGACCGGGTGGTAGCCCTCGGTGAGCCCGCGGCCGAGCACACGCACGGACGCCACGACCAGGGCCGCGTACAGCGCGTACGCGAGCAGGCCGGCGGGGACGCTCGCGAGCAGAGCCGGGCCCACCGCCGCGCCGAGCGTCGGCGTGCCGCGCACGGCCCACGCGACGACGGCCAGACCGGCGGTGACGGACACGACCGGCAGTGCCGCGACCAGCGCGCCGGCCAGCGCGTACCCCACCAGCCACGCGCGGGCCCGGTCCCGTGCGGGCCGGTGCGGCGGCCACGGGTGCCGCGCCTCGTGCGCCCGCGTCGCCGGCGAGCCGGTCCAGTACTCGTCCTCGCCCGTCGCGCCGTGCACCGCGGACCCCGCGGCCACGTCCGTCCCGGCGCCGACGCGCGCACCGGGGTAGAGCACGCTGCGCGCCCCGACGGTCGCGCCGGCGCCGACGGTCACGTGCCCGACGTGCACGACGTCCCCGTCGACCCAGTGCCCCGAGAGGTCGACCTCGGGCTCGATCGCGCAGCCGCGCCCGAGCGTGAGCATGCCCGTGACGGGCGGGACCGAGTGCAGGTCGACGTCGCGGCCCATGCGCACGCCGAGGGCCCGCGCGTAGAGCCCGACCCACGCGGCGGTCGCGGGCGTCACGGCGCCCATGCCCTCCGCGAGCCGCTCCGCCGCCCACAGCCGCAGGTGCACCGAGCCGCCGCGGGGGTAGGTGCCCGGGCGGACGCCCGCGAGCAGCAGGCGGGCACCGAGCGCGCTGACGCCCATGCGGCCGAGCGGGCTGACCGTGAGCAGCCACCCGGCCGCGACCCACCACCACGACACGGGCGGCAGCCACGGCAGGGGCGCGACGAGGTGCGCGACGTTCGCCGCCGCCGCGAGCGCCGTGAGCCAGCGCAGCGCGACGAGCCCGCGCAGCGGCAGCAGCGCGAGCAGCTGCACGGCCTGCGCGGCCACCGGCACGGGGCGCACCGGCGCGGCCCCGTCCCCCGCCCCGGCACCCTCGCCCACGTCGGGCCAGGTGCGGTCGAGGAAGTCGGCGAGGTCCCCCACCTCGGGGTGCGCGTACACGTCCGCGACGGTCGCCTCGGGGTAGCGCGTGCGCAGCGCGGACACCAGCTGGGCGGCGGTCAGCGAGCTACCCCCGCGCAGGAAGAAGTCGTCCTCCGCGTCGGCCGGGTGCACGCCGATGACGTCCGCCCACTGCTGCCCGACCCACGCCGCCGTGCCCGTCAGGCCGGCGTCGGGGTGGGCCGCGCCGGCACCCGGCACGGGCCACGGCAGCGCGTCACGGTCGACCTTGCCCGACGTGCGCGTCGGGATGTCGGCGACGGGCGCGAGCAGCGGCACCATCGACCCCGGCAGCACGGCACGCAGCCGCGCGAGCAGGTCGGGGGTGTCGAGCGGCGCGCCGTCGGAGGGCACCACGTAGCCGACCAGCAGCGCCGCGCCCGTGGCGGACCGGCGGACCGCCGCGGCGGCACCGGCCACGCCGGGCAGCGCGAGCAGGGCGGCGTCCACCTCGGCGAGCTCGATGCGGTGGCCGTTGACCTTGACCTGGTCGTCCGCGCGGCCCACGAAGACGAGACCCTCCTCGTGCCGCTCCACGAGGTCGCCCGTGCGGTACGCGCGGTCCCAGCCCAGCGCGGGGGCGGGCGCGAACCGCACCGCGTCGAGCTCGGGGTCGAGGTAGCGCGCGACGCCGACGCCGCCGATGACCAGCTCGCCCGTCTCCCCCGCGGCCACCTCCGCGCCGTCCGGGCCGACGACCGCGAGGTCCCACCCGTCCAGCGGCAGCCCGATGCGCACGCGCTCACCGGGCACGAGCGGCGCCGCGCAGGCGACGACCGTCGCCTCGGTCGGCCCGTACGTGTTCCACACCTCGCGTCCCGGCCCCGCCAGGCGCGCGGCGAGCTCGGGCGGCACCGCCTCCCCGCCGAAGATCAGCAGCCGCACGCCCGCGAGCGCGTCGACGGGCCACAGGCCGGCGAGGGTCGGCACGGTGGAGACGACCGTGATGTCGCGCTCGACGAGCCACGGCCCCAGCTCGGTCCCCGCGCGCACCAGGGAGCGCGGCGCGGGGACGAGCGTCGCGCCGTGCCGCCACGCGAGCCACATCTCCTCGCACGACGCGTCGAACGCGACCGACAGGCCGGCCAGGACGCGGTCCCCCGGGCCGATCGGCGCGTCCTGGAGGAACAGCCGGGCCTCGGCGTCGACGAAGGCGGCCGCGTTGCGGTGCGTCACGGCGACCCCCTTGGGGCGTCCCGTGGAGCCGGACGTGAAGATGACCCAGGCGTCGTCGGACGGGCGCGGGGGCTCCGGGGCCGTGCTGCCCGCCCCGCGGCCGGCGGGCAGGGGCGCGCCGTCAGGACCGGTCAGGTCCGGGCCGTCCCCCTGCACGACGCGCACCCCCGCCTCGGCGAACACCGTCCGGGCGCGCTCGTCGGGGTCGTCCGCGTCCACGGGCACGTACGCGGCGCCCGCGCGCAGCGCGGCCAGCACCGACAGGTACAGGTCCACGGTCCCGGACGTGACGCGCACGCCGACGCGGTCCCCGCGCCGCACGCCCGCCGCCGCGAGCCGGGCCGTACGCAGCCGCACCGCCTCGTCCAGCGCGGCGTACGTCAGCACCTCGTCGCCGTCGTCGATCGCGACGGCGTCGGGGTGGCGGCGCACGGTCGCGGTGAAGACGTCGACCAGGGTGCGGGGCTCGGGCGCGCGGTCGCCGGCGCGCAGCGACGACGGCGCTGCCACGGGGGTGGTCACGGGGCGGTCAGCTCCTCCCCGGCCCGCGGCGCACCACGGGTCCGGTCGGTGGGTCGGACGGACGGGCCCGGGTCGGCACGGCGGACGGGCGCGCCGCCGTCGGCCGCGGGATGGTCGCACACCCCGGTGAACGGGAGGCGGACGGCGGGCGACGAACCGCCCGTCGACGGACACTGGGCTGCGTGGTGGCGCCGTACCGGTACGAGGTGGAGATCCTGCATCTGCTCGTCTCCCCCGAGCACGCCTACTTCGGCCGGCCGCGCGACGGCGCCGCCGACGTCCCGACGACCGACGCCGACCGTGTCGAGGTCGTGGCGGACAAGGGCGTCGTCGGCGACCGGTTCTTCGGGAAGGCCGCGCACATGGACGCGGCGCTGACGCTGTTCGCGGCCGAGGCGCTCGAGGCGATCGCCGACGAGCTCGGGGCGGGGCCGTTCGACCCGCTGCTGACCCGGCGCAACGTCGTGCTCCGCGGCGCGGAGCTCGCCCCGCTGATCGGCGAGGAGGTCGTGCTCGAGTCCGGCGGCGACGCCGTCCGGCTGCGGGTGGGACGCCCGGCGCACCCGTGCGCGTGGATGGACCGGGTGCTCGCGCCCGGGGCGCACCACGCGATGCGCGGGCGCGGCGGCCTGCGGTGCCGGCCGCTGACCAGCGGGTTCCTGCACCGGGGACCCGCGACGCTCGTCAGCCCGGTGCCGCTCGACCCGCGGCGCGCGGGCGAGGCGGTGCGCCGGCCGCCCTCGCGGCTGCCGTAGCCGACGTCGGGTTTGCCCGGAAGGGGTGGGCGCGGCGCCCGGGCGGTGGTAGGACGGACTCCTGACGTCGCACCACCTGGGGGCCACCATGCGCACGTCCACGCTCGTCCGTCCGCTCGGCGTCGCCGCCGCCGCCGCGCTCGCGCTGACCGCCGGGGTGCTCCCGGTCGCCGCGGCCCCGCCCGGCACCGCCCCCGCCGCGGGCCCCGACGGGGCCGCGGTCGACGAGCGGGCCGTCGACGCCCAGCTCGAGGCGCTGGTGGCCGGGCCCGACGCGGCCCCGGACCGCCGGCGCGGGCACGGCGGGTGGCCCGGCCGTCCGCCGGCGAAGGTGCCCGTCGCGGTCGGCACCGGCGGCGCGGTCGCGACCGTCGACCCCGACGCGACGCGCGTCGGCCTCGACGTGCTGCGCCGCGGCGGCAACGCGGTGGACGCCGCCGTGGCGGCCGCCGCGACGCTCGGCGTCACCGAGCCGTACTCGGCGGGCATCGGCGGCGGCGGGTTCTTCGTCTTCTACGAGGCCCGCACGGGGCAGGTCCACACGATCGACGGCCGCGAGACCGCCCCGGCCGCGATGGGCCCGGACGCGTTCGTCGAGGACGGGACGCCGATCCCGTTCGACCAGGCCGTGACCTCGGGCCTGTCCGCCGGTGTGCCCGGCACGCCGGCCACCTGGGAGGCCGCGCTCGACGCCTGGGGCACGTTCAGCCTGCCGCGCGCGCTCGCGGGGGCGACCTGGGTGGCGCACCACGGGTTCGTCGTGGACGAGACCTTCGCCCGGCAGACCGCGGACAACGCCGAGCGGTTCGCGGACTTCTCCTCGACCGCCGAGCTGTTCCTGCCGGGCGGCGCGCCGCCGGCCGTCGGCTCGGTGTTCCGCAACCGCGACCTGGCCCGCACCTACGCGCTCATGGCCCTGTTCGGCAGCGACGTCCTGTACCGCGGTCCCGTCGCCCGCGACATCGTGGCCACGGTGCAGGACCCGCCGGTCGTGCCGGGTGCCGACCGCGTCGTGCGTCCCGGGCTGCTCGAGCGGTCCGACCTCGCCGCGTACGACGTCGTGCACCGCGACCCGACGCACGTGTCCTACCGCGGCCTCGACGTGTACGGCATGGCCCCGCCCTCGTCGGGCGGCTCGACGGTCGGCGAGGCCCTCAACATCCTCGAGCGGACCGAGCCGGGCTCGGTCGACCGGACCCAGGAGGTGCACCGCTACCTCGAGGCGAGCGCGCTGGCGTTCGCGGACCGCAACCGGTACGTGGGCGACCCCGCGTTCGTCGACGTCCCGCTGGACGAGCTGCTGTCCGACGGCTTCGCCGCCGAGCGCGCCTGCCTGATCGACCCGGCCGCGGCCCTGCCCAAGCCCGTCGGCCCGGGTCAGCCGGACGGCGACTACGCCGACTGCGCCCCGGGCGGCGACCCGGGCCAGGAGCCGACCGACGGGACGTCCACGACGCACCTGACGACGGCGGACCGCTGGGGCAACGTCGTCGCGTACACGCTCACGATCGAGTCGACGGGCGGCAACGCGATCGTCGTCCCCGACCGCGGCTTCCTGCTCAACAACGAGCTCACCGACTTCAACTTCACCGACACGCAGGGCGGCGCGGACCCGAACCTGCCCGGCCCGGGCAAGCGGCCGCGCAGCTCGATGGCGCCCACGATCGTCCTGGAGGACGGCCGCCCGCTGCTCGCGCTCGGCTCCCCCGGCGGGTCGACCATCATCACGACCGTGCTGCAGGTGCTCGTCGACCGGCTCGACCGCGGCTCGCCGCTGCCCGAGGCCGTCGCCCGGCCCCGCGCCACCCAGCGCAACACCCCGACCGTGCAGGCCGAGCCCCGGTTCCCGCGGGCCGACCTCGAGGCGCTCGGGCACACGTTCGCCGACAACCCCGAGATCGGGGCGGTCACCGCGATCGAGTTCCTCGACCGGCGGACGCTGCAGTCGGTCGCCGAGCCCGAGCGGCGCGGCGGGGGCAGCGCGGGGGTGGTCCACCCGCGGGGCCGCTGACGCCCGCGTCGCCGACTCGGCCGCCCTCCGTCACCGGTTCTTGCCCCGCGCGCACGACGCCTTGCGCCGGGCACGGTGCCCGGCCGAGGCTCGCGACGTGACCGACGACCCGACCGCCGCCTCCAGCCGCACCTCCGAGCCGCCCGACCTGCGGGGCGGGACGGCCCTGCCGTCTCCCCTGCCGCCACCACCCGATGCTGCCGCCTGGGACGAGCGCTACGGCACCGCGGACCGGGTCTGGAGCGGCGAGCCGAACGGGGCGCTGGTCCGCGAGGTGCGCGGCATGCCGCCCGGTCGGGTGCTCGACGTCGGGTGCGGCGAGGGCGCGGACGCGGTGTGGCTCGCGTCCCGCGGCTGGGACGTCACCGCGCTCGACGTCTCGGGCGTCGCGCTGGCACGCGCCCGGGCGCACGCCGAGGCGGCGGGCGCGACGGTGACGTGGCTGCACGGCGGCCTGCTCGACCTGGCGCTGCCCGCGGGCGGCTTCGACCTCGTCTCCGCGCAGTACCCCGCGCTGCGCCGCACCGCGGACGCCCGTGCCGAGCGCGCGCTGCTCGGTCTCGTCGCACCGGGGGGCACGCTCCTGGTCGTCCACCACGACACGCACGCCGCGGAGGGCGGCGACCACGGCGGGTTCGACCCGGACGAGTGGGTCCTGCCCCGCGACGTGGCGGCGCTGCTCGGCGCCGGGTGGGCCGTCGAGGCGCACGAGGTGCGCGAGCGCACCGTCAGCGGCGGGGCGGGCGCCCACCACACGCGCGACGTGGTGCTGCGCGCCCGGCGCGTGGGCGGGGCCTGACGGCGACCGCGTCGGTCGGCGTCCGGCTCCGGACGCGGCGACGGCCCGCACCCCCGGGGTGCGGGCCGTCGGCGGCCGGCGGTCGCGTCAGCGGCCGAGCCCGGCGCGGTCGACCTTGCGGTGGAAGCGCATGCCCGCGAGCCCGCCGAGCACGGCGCCCACGAGGCTGACCACGGCGATGACGAGCAGCGTGATGATGCCGCCCGTCGTGACGTCGCCCTCGGCGATCGGGATCCGCGGGAAGCTGTCGAGCCGCGCGAGGACGTTGAACTGGTCCCCCGCGACCGCGGCCAGGACGGCGACGGCGATCGCGATGACCACGGCCCACAGCCACACGGCGATGCCCTGCTTCGCGCCGTCGAAGCGGGCCATGCGGCCGGCCACGTAGCCGCCGCAGTAGTACGCGACGAACAGCACGACCGCGAGGACGATCCCGCCGACGAGGCCGACCGAGCCCGGGTCGGACGCCGCCTGGTCGGCGGCCTCGCCGAGGTCGGTCTGGTTCGCGACGCCCACGGCGGCGCCGGCGGCGGCCGCGAGCGCGGTGAGCAGCACGGCGGTCCCGGTGGCGGTGAGCCAGCCGAAGAACGCCGAGCCGAACTTCATGCCGCCGTACTCCTCCTTCTCGCGCGCGACCACGCTCTGCCGGTCGGCGCCGAAGGCCCGGGCGGAGACGGCGCCGCCGGACGGGGTGTGCGGGTCCGCCGCGGACGCGCCCTCGCGGGCGGCCGGGCGGTCAGGGGTGCTGGACGGGTCCTGGGTGCTCATGGCGGTGCTCCTGGTCTCGGTGCCGCGGGTGCGCGGCGGTGGGACGGGTCAGTGCCGGTCGTCGGCCGTGTCGTCGGAGCCCGGGGCCGGTTCCACCCGCAGCTCCTCGCGCGTGACCGGCACGGTGATGGTCTGCTCCTCGGTCACCACGTACCGGCGCAACCGGGCGCCCCCGGTGGTCACGCCCTCGGCGGGGGCGGCGGCGGGGGCCGCGTCACCGGCCGTGGTCTCGTCGCGGGCCACGCTCCCCGGCGCGTCCACGGGCGTGTCGGCCGCGTGCCGGCCGCCGCGTCCGTCGTCGTCCTCGTCGCCCGCCGTGGTGCCCGCGCGCTCGTCGCGGTCACCGCCCGCCGCGGTCCCGGGCGCTCCCGCGTCGTCGTCGTGGTCGTGGTCGCGGTCCCGCACGTCGCCGCCGGCGCCCACGGTGCCCGCGTCCGTCGTCTCGTCGTCGGCGAGGCCGTAGTAGCGGTAGAGCTCGCGCTCCTCGTCCGGCGAGAGGTGCCCCCCGTCGTCCTCGACCCGCGGTGCGCCCTTGACCTTCGCCTTGTCGTACGGGACGACGATCTCGTCGTCGCGGACGGTCGCGTCCGCGAGCGGGACGAAGGACTCGGCCCGTCCGAACAGGCCCGTCGTCACCGTGACCCACTCGGGGTCACCGGTGCGGTCGTCGAGGAAGAGCTGCCCGATCTTGCCGATCTTGTCCCCGTCGGTCCCGACGACCGTGCCGCCGGAGACGAGCAGGTGCTGGATGTCGCTCGTGCTGATCATGGTGGTCTCCGCTGATCGGTGGACGACCTTCTGATGTCCGAAAACGTACGACCGGCACCGCGGGCCCGCGACCGTAGCGGGCCCTTCGGCCCTCGGACCAGCCCCTCGACGCGCGTAGGCTCGCCCGTGCCGCCCGCCCGCAGGCCCCTCGCGGACGGACCGTGCGCAGCCCGACGACGGAGGAGGTGGGCGTGGCAGGCCACCGGATCTTCACCACGAGCTTCGCGAGCATCTACCCGCACTACGTCGCGAAGGCGGAGCGCAAGGGACACAGCAGGGACGAGGTCGACCACGTCATCGGCTGGCTGACGGGCTACGACCGCACCGCGCTCGAGGACGTGATCGCGCGCCAGGTCGACCTCGCGACGTTCTTCGCGCAGGCTCCCGCGATGAACCCGAACGCCGAGCTGATCACCGGCGTCATCTACGGCATGCGGGTCGAGGAGATCGAGGACCCCCTCATGCAGCAGATCCGCTGGATGGACAAGCTCGTCGACGAGGTCGCCCGCGGCAAGCGGATGACGTCGATCCTGCGCGGCGCCGGCGCCTGACCGGGCGGGGCCTCACCGCCGCCGGTCCGCGCACCAGGACGCCCCGGGATCGCGCGGACGGCCTGCCGTACGGTCGGGCGCGTGGCGCTGCCCCCTCCTGACCCCCGCCGGAGCGCGGCCCCGGCACCGCCGCCGGCTCCGCTCCCGCCCCTGCCCCGCCCCCGGTCCCGGCGCGCCCTCGTCGCGGTCGTCGTGGCGGGCGTGCTCGTCGTCGTGCTGGGCGGGGTCGCCGGCACCGCCCTCGTCCTGTGGGCCGGGGGGAAGGCGCTCGGCGGCGTGTTCGGGACCTGCGAGCACACGCCGGCGGTCGTCGCGAGCGTCGCCGACGACCTCGAGCGGCGCGGGTACCGCGTCGTGCAGGTCGAGTACGACTGCGCGCGCGGCGCGGCGGCGGAGGTGCTGGCGGACCGGGCGACGCTGTGGGTCGCGCCGGAGGGCGCAGCCGTCTCCCCGGACGACCTCACGGCGTCCGTGGTCGGCGACCTCACCGGGGCCGGGTGGTCCTCGACGCCCGAGCCGGACCGGGTCCGTTCGCGGGGCTACAGCACGACCGCCGCGGTGCACTCGACGAGCCCGCCGCTGGCCGTCCTGACGGTCCGCCGCGACGACGTGGACGCCGACACCGGCTGGGACCGCGAGCGCGGCGGCCGCCCCGCGACGCCGGCCGCGGCGGCGGACGTGCGCCGCTACGCCCTGCTGCCCGACCTGACGCCGAGCTGGTCGCCGGACGGCTTCGCCCCGTGGGCCACCCGGTACACGTGGGACACCGAGTACCGCGCGACCGCGCAGGACGACGAGGCCGGCGTCGGCCTCTCGCTGCGCGTCGTCGCCGCGGGCGCGGACGGCGACGGGGACCCCTGCGCGGACCCCGACATCTGCCTGCCCGTGGGGACCACGGACGACGGGGTGGCGGTGCAGGAGGTCGTCCGCGTGCCCCGGCCCGGCGCGACGGTCCGCGACGGCCGGCACGTCGCCGTGGTCGGAGACGCCCACGTGTACCTGACGACGTGGCGGATCACCCGCGACCACTCCGACGCGCCGCAGCCGCGGCTCCAGGACGTGCTCACGCGCGAGGAGATCCTGCGGGTGTACGGCTCGGTCAACACGTCCGCGCAGGCCCCGGCCCGCTGACCGCCGCCGCCCGGCGACCCGGGACGGCGCGACCCTCGACGCATCCCCTCCTCCCGCGGGAGGAGGGGATGCGCGCGCCGGTCTCCTCCACCGGCAGGTGCTGGACGCCCGGGCCGTCTTCGTAGCGTCGTCGACCGACGGTGCCGCACGGCACCAGCCGGACGACGAGGAGACGCGATGATCGAGGTGGAGGCGCTCACGAAGCGCTACGGCAGCACGACCGCGGTGGACGGGCTGACGTTCACCGCCCGGCCGGGGACGGTCACCGGGTTCCTCGGCCCCAACGGCGCGGGCAAGTCGACGACCATGCGCGTCGTCGTGGGGCTCGAGCGCCCGACGTCCGGCACCGCGACCGTCGACGGCCGCCGGTACGCCGACCTGCCCGCGCCGCTGCACGCGGTGGGCGTCATGCTCGACGCCCGCTCGGTGCACCCGGGCCGCACGGCCTACAAGCACCTGCTCGCGATGGCGCAGACGCACGGCCTCGGGCGGGCCCGGGTCCGCGAGGTCCTCGCGCAGACCGGCCTCGAGTCCGCCGCGCACCGCCGCGCGGGCACGTTCTCCCTCGGCATGGGCCAGCGGCTCGGCATCGCCGGTGCGCTGCTGGGCGACCCCGCCACGCTCGTCCTCGACGAGCCGGTCAACGGCCTCGACCCCGACGGCGTCCTGTGGGTGCGCCGCCTCGTGCGCGAGCTCGCGGCCGAGGGCCGCACCGTGCTGCTCTCGTCGCACCTCATGCACGAGCTCGCGCTGTGCGCCGACCGCGTCGTCATCATCGGCCGCGGACGGCTGCTCGCGGACGCCTCCGTCCAGGAGGTCGTCGACCGGTCGGAGCGCGCCGGCACGGTCCGGGTGCGCACGAGCGAGCCCGAGCTGCTGGCGCGCGAGCTCCTCGCCGCCGGTGCGCAGGTCACGCCGCAGGACGGCGGCGTGCTGCACGTGCGCGGGGCGTCCGTCGACGGCGTCGGCACCGCCGCGCGCCGGTGCGGGGCCACCGTCCTCGAGCTCGGCAGCGAGTCCGGGTCGCTGGAGGAGGCGTACCTGCAGCTGACGGGCGGCGTCGTCGAGTACCGCACGGCCGGGACCCCGGGCGGTGCGCGATGAGCGCCGCGACCACGACACCGGGCGGCGCCCGTGCGGCGACGGCGCACCCCGGCCCCACCGTCGGGCGCGTCGTCGCCGCCGAGTGGACCAAGCTCGTCTCCCTGCGATCCCCGTGGTGGACCGCCGCCGTGACGGTCGCGGTGGCCGGGGTCCTCACCTACCTGTCCGCGGAGGCGTCCTCGGGCGACCCCGGGTTCCAGCCGGTCGACTCCCTGAGCACCGGCCTGGCGCTGGCGCACCTCGGCCCCCTCGTCCTCGGCGTCCTGGTCGGCGCGGGCGAGTTCCGCACCGGCGCGTCGCGGACGACGTTCACTCTGGTCCCGCGACGGTGGCCGGTGCTCGCTGCGCAGGTGCTCGTCATGGCGGCGTTCGCGCTGGGCACGGCCGTGCTGGCGACGGCGGCGAGCGTGCTCGGGATCCTGCCTGCGGCGGCGTCGCGCGGCATCGCCGTCGACCTCACGAGCGGCGACACCCCCGGGCTCGTCCTGGGCATGGTGCTCTTCCTCGTCGCGCTGGCGCTGCTCGGGCTGGCGCTCGGCGCGCTGCTGCGCCGGACGGTCCCCGCCCTGGTGACGGCGCTGCTCGTCGTCCTGATCCTGCCCGTCGTGCTGATGACGGCGGGCGACCCGCTGGCGGGCGGCGCCGACCCGGCGTCGGCCGGGCTCGCCGAGGCCGTCCCGTCGACGACGGTCGCCGGCACGCTCGCGGTGCTGAGCCCCGGCGGTGCGGCGCAGCTGATGACGACGTCCCCGTCGGCCGGCCCGATGCCGGGCGCTCCGGACCTGGGGCCCGTGGGCGGCGGGCTCGTCCTCGCGGCGTGGGTCCTCGTCGTGCTCGTGCCGGCGGCCGTGCGGCTGCGCACCCGGGACGTGCGATGACGACGGTCGTGCCGGCGGCCCGCGCGGGGCGGCGGCGCCCGCACGGCGCCCCGGCCCGCACCGGCCCGACGCTGCCGCGCGTGCTGGCCGCGGAGTGGACGAAGCTCACGAGCGTGCGCTCGAACGTCTGGCTCGCGCTCGGCACGGTGGTCGCGGTGGCCGGCACCGCGTACGGGCTCGGCATGTTCGTCCGGCCCGACGACGGGCGGTCGGGGTCCTGGGTCGTGACGTCCGGGTTCGTGCTCGCGCAGCTGGGGTTCCTCGTCCTCGGGACGGTCGTCGGGACGTCGGAGCACACGACCGGGACCGCGCGGACGACGTTCGCCGCCGTGCCCCGCCGGCTGCCCGTGCTCGGCGCGCAGGTGCTGGTCACGGCCGCGGCGGCGCTCGTGACGGCGGTCGTCGCGCTGGGCGCCTCGTACGTCGCCACGGCGGACGCCCGCGCGGGCGGCGCTCCCGGGCTCGACCTGTCCGTGCCGGGGGCGTCCCGCGCCCTGCTGGGCTTCGTGGTGGCGTGCGTCGGCGTCGCCCTCCTCGGGCTGGCCCTCGGCGCCCTGCTGCGACGCCCCGCGGACGCGCTCGTCACGGGGGTCGTCCTCGTGGTCGTCGGCGACCAGCTGCTCGCCGCGAACCCCGGGCGGGTCACCGACACGGTCCGCGCCCTCCTGCCCTCGTCGGGTGCCCGGCTCCTGCAGGACGACGCCGCGCTGGCGGCGCTCGACGCGGCGACGCGCGGACCGCAGCTCGGGACGTGGGGCGGCGGCGTGGTCCTCGCCGTCTGGGTGCTGGCCGTGCTCGGCGCGGCGGCGTACCGGTTGCGGTGGCATGACGTCGGCTGACGGGGCGGGTTCCCGGGCGGTCGGGCGACCGGCCGCCGGGACGGCCGCCCGCGCGGCGACGGGATGGCAGGGTGGGTCCGTGCCGACCGGACGTGGACCCCTCACGCGTGCCGGTGCGCCGGACGTCCTGGACGCGGCTGCGCTCACGGAGGCGCAGGTCAGCGGGGGCAGCCCGGTCGCACGGCTGGTCCACGCCCGCCCCTGGGTCATGGACGTCACCGTCGCCGTGCTGATGCTGCTGGTCGGTCTCGTCGGCGCCGTCTTCGCCTGGGAGGCCGCAGCCGGCGCCCGCTCGCTCGGCCTGTACCCGCGGGACTCGCTCGTCGAGCGGACCGTCACCGCGACCTGGCTGGCCGGTGCGTCCGGCGGTGCCGCGCTGCTCCTGCTGCGGCGCGCGTGGCCCCTGGCCGTCACGGCCCTGCTCACGGTCGCGTCCCTGGCGTCCCTGCTGGTCGCCGGTGTGCTCGGCGTCCTCGGCGCGTGCCTGGCGTGCGCGCTGTACAGCGTCGCGGCGGCCCGGGAGCCGCGCACGACCTGGTGGACGTTCGGCGGCGTGCTCGTCGTCGTCACCGCGGCGCTGTGGTCGTGGCAGGACCTCGGCCTCATCGAGGTCGTCGCGTGGTTCGGGGCGGCCACGGGCTCGATGTGGGAGCCGGACACGTACCTCGCGCAGCCCCTCTTCTCGCCCGCGCGCCGGATGGGGTCCGTCCTGCTGCTGCACGCCCTCCTGCTGCTCGGGGTGGCCGTGGGCTCGGCGGCGCGCGCCCGCCGCCTGCACGCGCAGGACCTCGTCGAGCGCTACCGCGCGCTGGCGCGCGAGCGCGACCAGAGCGCGGCGCTCGCCCGGGCCGCGGAGCGCGCCCACATCGCGCGGGAGATGCACGACGTCGTCGCGCACAACGTGTCCGTCATGGTCAGCCTCGCGGACGGCGCCGACGCCGCGTTCGAGCGCGCGCCCGCGCAGTCGCGCGACGCCGTGCGGCAGATCGCCCGCACCGGACGCGCCGCCCTCGCCGACATGCAGGGCGTCCTGGGAGCGCTCGGCCCCGCCGGTGACGACGACCGCCGGGCCGAGCCCACGGAGGTCGACCTGCCGACCCTCGTCGCCCGCTTCGGGGACGCCGGGGTCCCCGTGCGCGCGACCGGCCTCGACGCGGAGCTGCCGGACGACACGTCGGTGCGGCTGGCCGTGCTGCGCATCCTGAGCGAGGCGCTGACGAACGTGCTGCGCCACGCGCCCGGCGCGCCGGCGGTGGAGGTCTGCGTGCGGCGCACGCCGACGACCGTCGAGGTCGAGGTCCTCGACGCCGGCGGCACCCGTCCCGGCGACGGCGGCGGCACAGGGCGCGGGCTCGTCGGGATGCGGGAGCGCGCGGCGCTGCTGGGAGGGCACGTCGACGCCGGGCCCCGCCCGGGCGGCGGGTGGCGCGTGCACGCGGTCCTGCCGTGGTCCGACGAGGAGGGGGACGACCGGTGACGACCGTGCTGCTCGTGGACGACCAGGCGCTGCTGCGCGTCGGCTTCCGGCTCGTGATCGAGTCCGAGCCGGACCTCGAGGTGGTCGGCGAGGCCGCCGACGGCCGGGTCGCGCTCGACCAGGTCGCCGCGCTCGCACCCGACGTCGTCCTCATGGACATCCGCATGCCCGGCATGGACGGCATCGAGGCGACCCGGCGCGTGGTCGCCGACCACCCGGGGTCGCGCGTGCTGGTCCTCACGACGTTCGACGTCGACGACCTCGCGTTCGGCGCGCTGCGCGCCGGCGCGAGCGGCTTCCTGCTGAAGTCGGCCCGTCCCGACGAGCTCGTCGACGCGATCCGCACGGTCGCCTCGGGGACCGCGGTCGTCGCGCCGCGCGTCCTGCGCCGCATGCTCGACCTCTTCGCGCCCCACCTGCCGGCCGCCGGCGACGCCCCGCCGCCCGAGGACGCCCCGGACCCGCGCCTGCGCGCGCTCACGCCGCGCGAGCTCGAGGTGCTGCGGCTCGTCGCGGAGGGCGCCTCCAACGGCGAGATCGCGGCCGAGCTCGTGGTGTCGGAGACGACCGTGAAGACGCACGTGGGCAACGTGTTCGCCAAGCTCGGCGCGCGGGACCGCGTGCAGGCCGTGATCGTCGCGTACGAGTGCGGCCTCGTCGGGCGCGGCGCCGCCCGGCCCTGACCGTGCCGGGGCCGCTCGAGCAGCGGGATCACCCGGTGCCCCGTCCGGGCCGGACACGGCGGCAACGACGAAGGCCCGGACCATCAGGTCCGGGCCTTCGTCTTCTTTGTAGCGGGGGCAGGATTTGAACCTGCGACCTCTGGGTTATGAGCCCAGCGAGCTACCGAGCTGCTCCACCCCGCGTCGGTGTCTCTACTCTACGTCAGGGCGCACGAGCGTCCAAATCGGTGGGGCGTGCTCCCGGTCACACTGCCGTCATCCGGCGTTCAGGGGCGGCGGACCGGTGCCCCTGGCGCCGGCACCCCGACGCTCGACGCCGGCGGCACGGCCACGGCCGCTCCCCCGGCCGCGCGCGCCGCCCGCTGGGCCACGACGATGCCCAGCACCACGAGCAGGCCGCCGACCGGCTCGTACCAGTGCAGGCGCTCGTCGAGCACGAGGATGCCCAGGACGACCCCCACGACCGGGGTCAGGTACGTCACCGTCGACGCCCGCTGCGCGCCCCACGTGTCCACGACACGCGTGTTCCACACGTACGCCATTCCGGTGCCGAGGGCGCCGAGCCCGACCATGGACAGCACGACCGGCCAGGTCAGCGTCACGGGGCCGCGCGCCACCACGGGCGCGATCGCGAGCATGACGAGGGCCGCGACGACGATCTGCCCGGCTGCGACGGTCTCGGCCGGCAGGCGGAGCGGCGTGACGAACCGGCGCATGTACGTCATCCCCAGCCCGTAGCAGGCCGTGGCGCCGAGGCACGCGAGCAACGCCGGCAGCGGAGCCGCCACGCCCTCGGCGCCGAGGTACGACCACGGCGCCATGATGACGACCACGCCGGCGGCCCCGACGCCGAGCCCCACGCCCTGCCGTGCGGTCAGCCGTTCCGCGGGCAGCAGCAGCGTGACCGCGAGCGACGTCATGAGCGGGGTCGTCGCGTTGAGGATGCTCGACAGCCCCGACGCCAGGTGCTGCCCCGCCCAGGCGAACAGCTGGAACGGCACGACGCACAGCAGCACGCCCACGACCGCCAGGTGGCCCCACGTGCGCCGGTCCCGCGGCCAGCGCCGGCGGAGCACCGTCATGACGACGACGAGGGTCAGGGCGCCCAGCAGCAGCCGTGCGAGGGCGACCTGCGCCGGGCCCAGCCCCTCGAGGCCCACCTTCATGAACAGGAAGCTCGACCCCCAGACGAGGGCGGCGCCGAGGTAGAGCAGGACCGTGCGACGGTCCGCGGGCGCTGTCATGCGCCCAGCCTGCACCCGACCCCCGACACCGGCCGAACCCGTCCGCTCCACGCTGCCCACCTCCCGCTCCGGGGGCCGGCGACGGGCCGCCCCTCCGCGGAAGACGTGCGGCGACGGCCGCACGTGAGACGCCGCGAGGCCGGCACCCCCGGTGACGGGTGTGCCGGCCTCGCGTCGCGGTGCCCCGGGCTCAGCCGCCCAGCTGCTCCTCCGCGTCGATCGCCCGCTGCAGGGCCTCGTCGAGCCGCTGCTGCGCCTCGCCGTAGGCCGCGAAGTCACCCTCGGCGAGGGCGGCCTGACCGGCCTCGATCGCCGCCTGCGCGTCGCGCAGCGCCGTGTCGAGCGCGGTCCGGGCGTCGGCCGGCGGCGCAGCCGGGGCACCCTCGGTCGGGGCCGGCGTGGCCTCCCCGGTCGGGGCCGGCGTGGCACCCGTCCCGGTGTCGCCGCCCTCGACCGGCTCCTCCCCGCCCGCAGGCGGTTCCACGGGCTCGGCGCCGGCGTCGCCCGCGTCCGCCCCCGAGTCGCCGCCGAAGACCTGGTCGAGCGCCCCGTCGAGGGTCTGCGCGAACCCGATCTCGTCGCCGAACGACACGAGCACGCGCTGCAGCAGCGGGAACGTCGTGCCGCTGGACGCCTGCACGTACACCGGCTGGACGTACAGCAGGCCGCCGCCGACGGGCAGGGTCAGCAGGTTGCCGCGCCGCACCGTCGAGTCGCCGCGCGCGAGGATGTTGAGCTCGTTCGACACGACCGGGTCGGCCGTGAAGTTCGCGCTCGCCTGGCCCGGGCCGGGGACGGTCGAGTCACGCGGCAGCTCCAGGAGCCGCAGCGTGCCGTACCCCTCGGCGATCTCCCCCGCGGTCGAGCCGGCGTCCGCGTCGACCGCCAGGTAGCCGGTGAGCACGTTGCGCGCGTTCGCACCGCTGGGGATGAACGTCGACATCAGCGAGAACGTCGCCTCGTCCTCGCCCGGCATCTGCAGCGTCAGGTAGTACGGCGGCTGCGCGACCTCGGCGTTGGACGTGGTCGGGTCGGCCGGGCTCTGCCAGAAGTCGTTCCCGGAGAAGAACTGGCCCGCGTCGGTGACGTGGTACTGCCCGAGCAGCGCCCGCTGGACCTTGAACAGGTCCTCCGGGTAGCGCAGGTGGCTCATCAGGTCGCCGCTGATCTCCTCCAGCGGCTGCAGCGACGTCGGGAAGACGTCCGCCCACGCCTGCAGGACCGGGTCCTCGGTGTCCCACGCGTACAGGTCGACCGAGCCGTCGAACGCGTCGACCGTGGCCTTCACCGAGTTGCGGATGTAGTTGACCTGCTTGGGCAGCAGCGCCTCGACCGTGGCGGTCCGCTCGGTGAGGGAGTCCGTCGTGGCCTCCTCGAGGGAGCGCGTGGCCGCGTACGGGTACTGGTCCGACGTCGTGTAGCCGTCGACGATCCACTTGACCCGCCCGTCGACCACCGCCGGGTACACGCGCCCGTCGAGGTCGAGGTACGGGGCGACCTTCGCGACGCGGTCGCGCGGGTTGCGGTCGTAGAGGATCTGCGAGTTCTCGTTGACGCGCTCGGAGAACAGGATCTGCTCGTCGCCGAACTTGAGCGCGTACAGCAGCTTGTGCCACATGTTCCCCACCGACGGGCCGGCGGAGGTGTCCTGCGTCGGGAAGCGGTACGGCACCGAGCCGGTGCCCGTCTCGTCGTCCGGGTAGTCGAACTCCCACCCGTCACTGCCCTCGGGGCCGCCGACGATCGAGTACTCCGGCGACGACTGGCCGAAGTAGATGCGCGGCTCGTACTCGCCGAGCTGGTCGGAGGTCGCGGCCTCGGCGGTCGGGATCCCGCTCTCCCAGAACTCCGGTGCACCGCGCGCACCGCGGGTGTTGCCGTAGGCGGCGACGACGCCGTACCCGTGCGTGTACACGGTCGTGTCGTTGGTCCAGTTGCGCTGCTGGGCGTTCAGGCCCTCCTGGTTGAGCTCGCGCACCGCGATGACCGTGTCGCGGCTCTCGCCGTCGATCGTGTAGCGGTCGACCGCGAGCGAGTCGGGGAAGTCGTAGAAGCCGCGGATCTGCTGCAGCTGCTTGAACGACGGCGAGACGATGTTCGGGTCGAGCAGGCGGATCGAGGCGGTCGTCTCCGCGTCCTCGCGCAGCGCGCCCGGCTCCGCGGTCACGTTCGCGTCGTACTCGCTGGTCTGCACGTCCTCGAGGTCGTACGCCGCCAGCGTGGCGTCGATGTTGCGCTGGATGTAGTCCGCCTCGGCGTCCTGCTGGTTCGGCTGCACCTGGAACCGCTGCACGACCGCGGGGTAGACCCCGCCGACCACGATCGCGGCGACGACCATGAGCCCCACGCCGATGGCCGGCAGGCGCCAGTTGCCGCTGAAGGCCGTCGCGACGAACGCGCCGGCGACGACGACCGCAGCGACCGCGAGGATCGCCTTCGACGGGATGACCGCGTTGACGTCGGTGAAGCCCGCGCCCTGCCAGCGCTGCCCCCCGGTCTGCTGCTTCGTCAGGATCGAGTACCGGTCCAGCCAGTAGTTCGCCGCGATGAGCAGCAGGACCAGCGCACCCAGCACCGCCAGGTGCACGCGGGCCGCACGCGTCGTGCGCGGCGCGCCGCTCTGCCGGCCGCCGATCCGCAGGCCGCCGTACAGGTAGTGCGTCGCGACCGCCGCGATGATCGACAGGACGACGACCGCCATGAGGAACGAGACGACGAACCGCAGGCCGGGCAGCGTGAACAGGTAGAAGCCGATGTCCATGCCCCACTGCGGGTCGGACTCCCCGACCTCCCGGCCGTTCAGCCACAGCTGCACGGTCGTCCACTGCTGGGACGCCGCGCCGCCCGCGAACAGGCCGAGCACCACGGGGCCGACCACGAGCACCAGGCGGCGCAGCGGCTCGATGGCCTCGCGGTACTGGTCGAGGCTCGCCTGCTCCGGCGTCGACGGCGCGTACACGGGGCGCGAGCGGTACGCGTAGCTGAGGGAGAAGCCCACGGCCGCGGCCATCACGAGGAACCCGAGCACGAACAGCACGGCGCGGGTCAGCCACTCGGTGCGGATCACCTCGGTGAACCCGAGCTGCGAGAACCACAGCACCTCGGTCCAGACCTGGGCGAGCACCAGGACGAGGACGACGATCGCGGCGAGCGTGATCAGCGTCGGGACCAGGGGGCCGCGGCGGCGCGGCGCGTCCGGTCGTGGGCGGGGCGGGGAGGCGAAGGTCACGGCGTGGCGTTCCTCGTCGTTTCTCGGGGTTCCTCGGGCCGGTGTGCGGTCCGTCGAGCGGACGGGCGGGACCCGTCGCCTGGCGAACGCGCCGGCGGCCCCCCAGGTTCCCACACGCGGTGCGACGATGGCCCGCGTGAGCACTCCCCCGTCCCCGGCCCCCTCCGACCACCCCTCCGCGTCCGGGCCCGACGCCCGCGCCGTGCGCGCCCTGGCCGACGCCGTCCGCGAGATCGAGCACCACGTCGCGGGCGCCGGGTGGGACGCACCCGTCCGCGTCTTCGCGCTCGTGCGCACGCGCGCGGCGCTGGCCTCCGAGCCCGGGCTCGCGGCACAGCTCGACCCGGCCGTGCTGGCGGCCGCCGAGGCCGACGACTGGCACCTGACGTCGATCGAGCAGGAGGGGCTGCCCGCGGCGGACGACCTCGAGCAGCTGCTCGCCGGGCTGTCCTGGCCGCCGGCCGTCGACGGCGCGGCCGTCACGGTGGAGCGCGTCGTGCTGCCGCCCGAGGCGGAGGCGGACCTGCCCGACGACCCCGAGCAGGCGCTGTCCGCGCTGCTGGCGCACCCGGCCCGGCAGGACGTCCGGATCGCCGTCGGCGCGCTGCGGGCCGGACCGGCGTGGTGCGCCCTGCGCACCCGGGCGCACGACAGCGACGACGCGGTCGGTCAGGGCCCGGACTTCGTGCCCGGGCTCGTGCAGGCCGTGCGGGCGACGCTCGACTGACGCGCGCCCGGGCCGGCCCGGCCCGCCGCGCGGGTGCGGCGGGCTCAGCCCGCGGTGCAGGTGCGGCGGGCTCAGCCCGCGGTGCAGGTGGGGCGGGCTCAGCCCGCGGTGCAGGTGGGCAGGTCGTCCGCCTCCCGCGCGCCGATCGCCGTCATGGCCTCGCGCGCGTCGTGCAGCGTGGCGACCCGCACGACGCGCAGGCCGTCCGGCACGTGGCCGACGACCTCGCCGCAGTTGCCGGCCGGCGCGAGGAACCACGCGGCACCGTCCCGGCGGGCGCCGGCGAGCTTCTGCCGGATGCCCCCGATCGGCCCGACCTCGCCCGTCACGTCGATCGTCCCGGTCCCGGCGATGACCTCGCCGTCCGCCTCGTCCTCGGGGGTCAGCACGTCGACGATCCCCAGCGCGAACATCGTGCCGGCGCTCGGCCCGCCGATGCCGTCGATGCTGATGGTCACGTCCACGGGCAGCTCGAACGACGGGTCGACGTAGACGCCGATCTGCGCGCCGCCGTCCTCGCGCTCGCCCGTCGTCACCTCGACCTCGAGCGGCTGCCCGTGCCGGGTCACCGCGAGCGTCACCGCGTCCCCCGGCGTCACGTCCTGCAGGCGGGCCACGAGCGTCTGGTAGTCGGGCAGGGCCTCGCCGTCCATGGCGGTCAGGACGTCCCCCTCCTCCAGGAGGCCCTCCGCCTGCGTGCCCTCGACCGTGCCGGCGACCACGAGCGTCGCCGGCACCTCGTAGCCGAGCTCGGTGAGCGCGGCCACCGTCGCGTTCTCCTGCGACGACACCATGAGCTCGGTGTTCGACTCGTCGATCTCCTCCTGCGTCGCGTCCGGGGGGAAGACCTCCTCGACCGGACGGACGACCGACGTCACGGACGCCCAGCCGCGCAGCACCGTCGACACGTACGACGGGTAGCCCGGGCCGCCGGTGCCCGAGATCGTCGTCAGGCGCAGCTCACCGCTCGACGGGTACGTCTGCGCGCCCTCGACCTGGATGAGCGGGGTGCCTTCCGCCTCCCCCAGCACGTCGCGGGTCGGCCCGGGGCTGGTCACCGCGTACGGGGCCGGCAGCACCACGAGCACGCCCGCGAGCGCGGCCGTGAGGAGCATCCCGACGGACAGCACGAGCGCCCGCGGCGTCGCCCGCGGGCGCGCGTCGGCCTCGGAGGTCGTGGCGGGGGCGGGGTCCGCGGAGCCGGGCGGGACGGGCTGGTCGTCGAGCACGCACCGATCATCGCGCACGTCCGCGCGTCGGTCCGCCCTGAGCGAACCGGCGCACCCCCTCCTGCCGGCGCCGGCGCGGCCGTGGTTACGGTGGTGCCCCCCGAGCCAGGAGGCCCGCATGAGCCCCGACGTCCCCGCCCCCGGCGGTCCCCAGCAGGACCCGGAGCAGTGGGAGCAGGTCCTGCGCGCGATGCTCGGCCCCGCCGCCGACGAGGCCATCGCGCGCATGCGGTCGATGGGTGTCGACCCCGCCGCGATGGCCGCGGCATCCGGCCTGCCCGCCGACCCGGCCGCCCTGCAGCAGGCGATGGCGCAGGTGCAGCGCATGCTCGCGACGTCGGGCGACGAGCCGGTCAACTGGCAGATGGCGCACGACCTCGCGCGCCGGCAGGCCGCGCAGGGCGGCGACCCGTCCCTGTCCCCCGCACGCGCCCGCGAGGTCGTCGACGCGCTGTCCGTCGCGGAGCTGTGGCTCGACGCGGCCACCGACCTGCCCCCGTCGCCCGGGCCGGCCCGTGCGTGGAGCCGGGCCGAGTGGGTCGAGGCGACCCTGCCGACGTGGCGCACGCTCACCGAGCCGGTGGCCGCCTCGCTCGCCGAGGCGCTGGCGGAGGCGCTGCGCCCGGACCCCGACGAGGACGGCCCGCTCGGCCTGCCGGGCGGCTTCCCGGCGGGGATGCCGTTCGGCGACCCGGCCCAGCTCCTGCGCGGCCTCGGCTCGGCCGTGTTCGGCCTGCAGGTCGGTCAGGCCGCGGGCACCCTCGCCCGCGAGGTGTTCGGCACGACGGACATCGGGCTGCCGCTCCTCGAGCGCTCCGCCCCCGCGCTGGTCCCCGCGAACGTCGACGCGTTCGCCGAGGGGCTGGACGCGCCGCCCGAGGAGGTGCGGCTCTACCTCGCCCTGCGCGAGGCCGCGGCCAGCCGGCTCTTCGCGCACGTGCCCTGGCTGCGCGCGCACCTGCTCGAGGCCGTCGCGTCGTACGCGCGGGGCATCGAGATCGACGTCGACCAGCTCGAGGAGGCGGTCCGGTCCATCGACCCGACCGACCAGGCCGCGCTGCAGGAGGCGCTGTCGGGCGGCGTCTTCGCGCCCCGCACGACACCCGCGCAGGAGGCGGCGCTCGCCCGCCTCGAGACCGCCCTCGCGCTCGTCGAGGGCTGGGTCGACGAGGTCGCCACCGCTGCCGCCGCACCCCACCTGCCGCACGCCGTGCCGCTGCGCGAGATGGTGCGCCGCCGGCGCGCCGCCGGCGGACCCGCCGAGCAGACGTTCGCGAGCCTCGTCGGTCTCGAGCTGCGCCCCCGCCGGCTGCGCGACGCGGCCGAGGTCTGGGCGCACCTCGGCGCGACCCGCGGCGTCGACGGGCGCGACGCGGTCTGGGCCCACCCCGACCTGGTGCCGACGTCCGAGGACCTCGACGACCCGGCCGGCTACGACGCGCGCCGCCAGGCCGAGGCCGAGGGCAGCGCGGACCTCGACCGCGCGCTCGCCGAGATCCTGGACGCGGACGCCGCCACCGGCGACCGCGGACCGGACGAGGACGAGCACCGCGGTCCGGAGGGGGCCGCGGGCTGACGCCGCCGCGTCACCGGGCCGGGCCGGCCGCCTCGCCGTCGTCCGCCGGCCCGTCGAGGTCCTGCCCCGCGTCGTCCTCCGCGGCCAGGGGCTCGTCCAGGACGACGTCCCCCTCGACGGTGTCGTCGGCGTCGGACGCGTCGTCGGCCGGCGGCTCGGCGGGCCCCTCGCCCGCGGGCGGGCCGTCGCGCAGGAACGCGTAGCCCTCGAGGAAGCCGCGCGCCCGCTGCGTGTGCGGGTACGCGGCCAGCTCCGCCCAGAAGTCCGGGCCGTGCCCCGGCTGCAGCAGGTGCGCGAGCTCGTGCAGCAGGACGTAGTCGAGGACCCAGCGCGGCATCCCCCGCACGCGGTCGCTGATCCGGATCGTCCCGTCGGACGGCGTGCAGGACCCCCAGCGCCGCCCCTGGTTCGAGGACCAGCGGACCGTCGACGGGACCGCGCGCCCGCCCAGGTAGCGCCGCGAGAGGTCCTGCGCGCGCGCGAGCAGCTGGGCGTCGGAGGGACGACGCCGGCGCTCCTGGGCGGCGAGGCGCTCGACCATGCGTCCGACCCACTCGCGCTCCTGCGCACGGGTGAACCGCGCGGGGATCGCCACGACGGTCCGCTCGCCCTCGCGCCACGCGCTGACCGTCCGCACCCGGCGGCGCGACCGGCGGACCTCCACCGCGGGCACGGGCAGACCCCGCGGGTCCGGCTCGCGCGGCGTCGGCATGCACGCACGCTAGCGCCCTCGCCGTGCACGGCGGGTGCACCGACCCGCGCGAACCCGTTCACCCGTCCGGGACGGCGCGGCGCACCGCAGCCACGGGGACGACGACGGCGTCCGGTCTACTGTGAGACCGCACGGTGGCCGTCGACGGTCCGGTGCCCGGACGGCCCCCCGCCGTCCGTTGACGGAGGACGAGGAGGGACCACATGGCCGACACCTGGGCGGGCGAGTTCTACTGCGTGAAGTGCAAGGAGAAGCGGGAGGCGGAGGGCGACGTCGTCGTCTCCGAGTCCGGCCGCCGCATGGCCAAGGCCACGTGCCCCGTCTGCGGCACGAAGCTCAACCGGATCCTCGGCAAGGCCTGACCTCACCGCGGCCACGTCCGCGCAGACGCTCACGAGGGCGCCGTCGCCTGCGACGGTGCCCTCGGCGCGTCCGGCCCCCCGCGACGGGTGCTGTGGACGACGCGCACCGCGGCTGGCGACGCCCTGCCAGGGTGACGCCGTGACCCGCACCCCGCTCCGCCTGCTCCCCGGGCTGCGCGTCCTGCCGCGGTCCGCCGACGCCGTCCAGGTCGGGACCGACCCCCGGTGGGCCGTCGTGCTGGACGGCCTCGACCCCCACGAGGCCACGATGTGGTGCGCCGTCGAGGACGGCACCGACCTCGACGCGCTGGTGCGGTCCCGCGGGCCCGCGGCGCAGGCGACCCTGGCCGCCCTGCACGCCGCCGGTCTCGTGCGACCCGACCCCCACCGCGCGGACCTCGTCCGCGGGCCGACCGCCGCCGACGCGGCGGCGTGGACGCTGCTGCGCGCCGACGCGTCCGGCGAGTCGGTCGTCACGGCGCGCGCCGCCGCGGTCGTCGGCGTCGTCGGCCTGGGACCCACCGGTGCCGGCATCGCCCGGCTGCTCGCGACCTCCGGCGTGGGCACGCTGCTCCTCGACGACGACGCCCCCGTCCGGTCCCGTGACGTCGCCGCGGGTGCGCACCGGTGGAGCGACGTGGGCGTCCCGCGGGCCGCGGCGCTGCGCCGTGCGCTGCGGGACGTCGCCCCCGAGGTGCGGGTCGACCGCGACGCGGAGCCGGACGTGGTCGTGGTCGTCGAGCGGGACGCCGCCGACCCGGCCCGGGCCGCGCTGCTCCTGTCGGCGCGGGTGCCGCACCTGTCGGTGGTCGTGCGCACCGCGGACGCCGTGGTCGGGCCGTGCGTGCGGCCCGGTGCGGACCCGTGCCTGCGCTGCCTCGACCTGCACCGCGCCGACGTGGACCCCGCCTGGCCGCGGGTGCTCGCCGCGGTCACGGGTCGGACCGACCGCACCGCGACGCCGGCGGCCGAGCCGACGGGCGAGGTCGGGCTCCTCGCGGCCACGTGCGCGGCCCTCGCGGCCGCGCAGGTCCTCACGATGCTCGCGGGTGCCGTGCCCACGCTGTGCGGGGCGACCGCCGAGGTCGCGGTGCCCGACCTCGTGCCCCGGCTGCGCACCTGGGCACCGCACCCGGACTGCGGGTGCACGGCGCCGCCCGAGCCGGACCCGGCACCGCGCACCTGACCGGCCGGGACGGTGCGAGCACCGGGCGGTGCGGGTACGGCGACGCCGGGCCCCGGCCGCAGCGGCGGCCGGGACCCGGCGAGGGGTGGTGACGACGTGACGGACCGCCGGTCAGGCGGCCGCGACCTTCCGGGGCCGGCCGCGCCCGCGCTTGGTGGGCACGACCACACCGCCGACGAAGACCTGACCGCCCCAGACGCCCCACGGCTCGGCGCGCTCGACGGCGCCCGCGAGGCAGCCCTCGATCAGGGGGCAGGTCTGGCAGAGCGCCTTTGCGCGCTCCACGTCGGCCTGGCGCTCGGCGAACCACAGCTCGGGGTCGTTCGACCGGCAGGGGATGAGGTCGGCGACCATGCGGTCGAACTGCTGGCGGTCGTCCGTCGTCGCGGTGCTGTCGGTGGGCCACGGGCCGGATCCGCTGTGGTCCATGGTGTCGAGCAGCGTCGTGAGCCGCACGATGTCCTCCTGGTGATCCTCGGTTGAGCTGTGGTGCGTCGAGGTCGGATCGACGGGCCGCTCAACCCGGCGAGGAGCCGGAGAAATGAGAAGGCCGCGGATCCGGATCGGACTCCGCGGCCGTCACGCCGTGCGCGTGTGGCTTACAGAGTCCTGTGTCGCAGATCGATGCCGGACGTGGCAGTGCGCCGACGGCGGGCAGGCGTCGCTGCAGTGGGCGCAAAGCCCCCACGGACGCACCCTGCTGCGGGCACAGCTGCGCCCCGGAACTTGACGGGGGTGGGCGCGAGCGTCCGCGCGTACGCGTGCTGCGTGACGGCGATGCCGGTCATCGTCATGCTCTCCATCTCTGCACCCACCTCCTTCCGGGACGGCGCCGCCTGGTCGGGCAGCACCTCGTGATCAAGGACGTGGACCACCCTAGGGGCGCCGCGAGGCACGTCACAAGGAATTAAACGAGAACCGCCGAAGAAGTTTCTCGACCCGCCCGTCTGACGATCCGACGCCCGTTCCGAGGAGCGGCGCGACGCACTCAGCGGCGGGGTGCGCGGCCCCGCCCGACGAGGACGTCGTCCCCGGCCACCACACGCAGCAGGTCGGCCCCGTACTCGCGCAGCCGCGTCTGCCCGAGACCCTGCACGCGCTGCAGCTCGGCCGGCGCGGTGGGCATCGCCGAGGCGACCGCCTCGAGCGCGACGTCCGGCAGCACACGGAACGCGGGGACGCCCCGCTCGGCGGCGACGCCGGCCCGCCAGGCCCGCAGGCGGTCGAGGACCGCCGGGTCGGGCGCGCCCGCCCCGGAGCCGTCCCGCCGGCTCCCCGCTCCGCCCCGGTCCGACGCCCCGGCCACCCAGGCACGCACGCCGGCCGCGGTCGCCCGCCCGCCGCGTGCCCCGTCCCCCGGCCAGAGTCCGTCGAGGAAGCGGGACCGGCGCCGCACGGCGCGCGACCCCGGCGTCCGCGCGGCCGCGTACGACAGCTCGAGGTGCCGCCGGGCGCGCGTCACGCCGACGTACAGCAGCCGGCGCTCCTCGGCCACGGCGGCGTCCGTCTGCGCGAGCGAGATGGGCATGAGGCCGTCGCTCAGGCCCACGAGGAAGACCGCGTCCCACTCGAGGCCCTTGGCGGCGTGCAGCGACGCGAGGGTGACCCCGTCGACCGTCGGCGCGTGCTGGGCGGCGGCGCGCTCGTCGAGCTCCGCGACGAGGTCCACCAGCGTGGCCCCGGCGCGGGCGGCCGCGAGGTCGTCGGCCAGCCCGACGAGGGCCTGCATCGCGTCCCACCGCTCGCGCGCCGCACCCCGCGCCGCCGGGGGCTCCGGGGCCCACCCGGCGGAGCGCAGCACGTCACGCGCGGCCTCCCCGAGCGGCACGTCGGGATCGGCGGCGCGCGCGCCGCCGCGCAGCAGCACGAGCGCGTCGCGCACGTCGCGCCGGGAGAAGAACCGCTCGCCGCCGCGCACCTGGTACCCCACACCGGCGGCGGCGAGCGCCTGCTCGAACACCTCCGCCTGCACGTTGGTGCGGTAGAGCACCGCGATCTCGCTCGCCGGCACGCCGGCCGCGACGAGCCGCGCCGCCCGCGCCGCGACCCCCGCGGCCTCCGCCTCGTCGTCGTCGTACCCCGTGAACCGGACCGGCGGCCCGTCGGGCTGCTGGGCGACCAGGTGCAGCGGCGCCGGGTCACCGGGACGGCGGGTGGCCGTCAGCACGCGGTTGGCCAGGCCGACGACCTGCGGCGTCGACCGGTAGTCGCGGACCAGGCGGACGACGGTCGCGCGCGGGTGCCGACGCGTGAACGTCAGCAGGTGGTGCGGGCTCGCGCCCGCGAACGAGTAGATGGTCTGGCTCGGGTCGCCGACCACGCACAGGTCGTGGCGGCCGCCCAGCCACTGCTCGAGCAGGTGCTGCTGCAGCGGGCTGACGTCCTGGTACTCGTCGACCACCAGGTGCCGGTACTGCGCGCGCACCTCCTCCGCGATCTCGCCGCGCTGGCCGAGCATCGCCGCGAGCAGCAGCAGCACGTCCTCGAAGTCGATCACGCCGCGCTCGGCCTTGACGTCCTCGTAGGCCGTGAGCATGCGTGCCACCACCTGCGGGTCCTGGCCTGCGGGTGCCGGGCGTCGCACGGCCTCGGCCGCCCGCTGGTAGTCGTCGGCCGGCACGAGCGAGACCTTGGCCCACTCGATCTCCGAGGACAGGTCGCGCACCGACACCCGGTCGAGCGAGACGCCCACCCGGCGGCCCGCCTCCGCCACGATCGGCGCCTTCTGCTCGAGCAGCCGGGGCGGCGCACCGCCCACGACCCGGGGCCAGAAGTGCCCCAGCTGCCGCAGCGCGGCCGCGTGGAACGTCCGGGCCTGCACGCCCGACGCGCCCAGGTCGCGCAGGCGCACCCGCATCTCGCCCGCGGCACGCGCGGTGAACGTGACCGCGAGGACCGAGGCGGGCCGGTACACGCCCGTGCGCACGCCGTAGGCGATGCGGTGCGTGATCGCCCGCGTCTTGCCGGTGCCGGCGCCGGCGAGCACGCAGACGGGCCCCGTGAGGGCGGTGGCGACCGCGCGCTGCTCGGGGTCCAGCGCGTCGAGGAGGGCGTCGGCGGACATCGCCGTCCAGTGTCGCAGCCGGCACCGACAGGGCGGGCCACGGGCCCCGGCTACGCCCGGCGCGAACGCCTCCTGCGGGGACGCGCAGGGCGTCGGCGGCGCGTGGCAGGCTGCCGCCATGACGCAGACGACGCCGGCCCCGGGCACCGTGACGATGTACTCCACCACGTGGTGCGGCTACTGCCGCCGGCTGCGGACGCAGATGGACTCGGCGGGCATCGCCTACGACGTGGTCGACATCGAGCAGCAGCCCGACGCGGCCGCGTTCGTCGAGTCCGTGAACGAGGGCAACCAGACGGTGCCGACCCTCGTGTTCCCCGACGGCTCGGCCGCGACGAACCCCTCTCTCGCCGAGGTCAAGGCGCGCCTGGGGCTCTGAGCCTCAGTCCTCGATCCGCCCGCCGAACCACTCCTCCACGAGCGCGCGGGCGATCGAGGCGCGCCCCGGCAGCAGGACCGTGCCGGCCCGGACCTCGTCCGCGAGCCCGTCCCGGGTGAACCACCGCGCCGCGGCCATCTCCTGCCCGTCGACCGTGACCTCCGTGCGCACGGCGTGGGCGCGGTAGCCGAGCATGAGCGAGCCCGGGAACGGCCACGGCTGGCTCCCGCGGTACTCGACGCGGTCCACGACCACGTCGGTCTCCTCGCGCACCTCGCGCCGCACGGCCTGCTCCGCCGACTCGCCCGCCTCGACGAACCCCGCGAGGGTCGAGTAGCGGCCCTCGGGCCAGGCCGTCGCGTGCCCGAGCAGCAGCCGGTCGTCGGCGTCGACCACGGCCATGATCACGGCCGGGTCCGTGCGCGGGTAGTGCTCCGAGGCGTCCACGTCGCAGACGCGGGACCACCCGGCCTGCGCGCTGCGCGTCGGCGCTCCGCACCGCGGGCACCGGGGGTGGCGGTCGTGCCACGCGTCGAGCGCCACGGCCGTCGTCGCCAGGCCGGCGTCCCGGGCGTCGAGGGCCGCGCCGACGACGCGCAGGGACGCCCACCCGTCGTCCTCGCGCCCGGCCCCCGCCGGGCGGCGCGCCCCGTGCACCGCCGCGTCCGCCGGGCCCGGGACCGGGGCCGGCGGCGTGCGGTCCGGCAGCCGCAGCGCGAGCACGCGGGCGCCGTCGTCCTCGGCCCCGAGCAGCAGCCACGCGTCGTCCGGTGCGCCGTCCGGACCCAGCACGGCCGCCGCCTGCGCACGCGCCTCGTCGGGCGCGTACCAGCGCACCCGGTCCGGGCCGTCCGTGCGCACGCCGCCGTCGCGCACCACCAGCACCCGCGTGCGGTCGTCGGCGAGGGCGGCCGGCAGCACCTCGGGGTCCTCGCGCAGGAGCGCGGCGCGGTCGGTGCGGCTGCGGGCGAGCGGGAGGTCGGCGAGGAGGTCGGGCGTCACGTCGTCACGCTACGCGCGGCCACCTGCCGGCGCCGCCTCGCGGTACCTCCCGCGACGCCCACCGGCCGGCGGCGGGTGTGCGCGGCGGACGAAACGGACCTCCAACACGCCCGGGCAGCACCGCGGCTCGTGCCGCCACCCCACCTACGCTGGCGGACGTGACCCGCTCGCCCCTCGCCCTCGCCGCCCTCGCGACCGTCGCGATCCCCGGGCTCGACGCGTACGACGTGCGCCGGCCGACCGCAGCGGCCGGCGACTTCGACGTCGCCGTCGTCGTGGACTCGGTGCGTCGCCGGTGGGTCGTGCGCGCGCCGCAGAACGCGGCCGCGGGAGCGGCGCTCGAGGCCGAGGTCGCCCTGCTCGAGGGGCTCGCGCCCCACGTGGACGAGGGCCGCCTGCCGTTCGCGGTGCCGCGCCCCGCCGGGTTCGCCCACCTCCCCGAGGGCGGCCGCGCGTGCGTGCACCGCGAGGTCGCGGGGCGGCCGCTGCGGCTGGAGACGTTGCGACCTGGCCCCGGCCTCGCGGCGTCCGTGGGGCGGGCGCTGGCCGCCGTGCACGAGCTGCCCACGGCGGTCGTGGAGGACGCGGGCCTGCCCGTGTACGACGCGGGCAGCTACCGCGAACGACGTCAGGCCGAGGTGGACGAGGCCGCCCGCACGGGACTCGTGCCGCCCACGCTGCTGCGGCGGTGGGAGGAGCAGCTCGAGGACGTCGCCCTGTGGCGCTTCCGCCCGACGGTCGTGCACGGCGACCTCACGAGCGCCCACGTGCTCGTCGCCGACGAGGCCGTCGTCGGCGTGCTGGACTGGGGCAGCACCATGGTGGCAGACCCCGCGGACGACCTGTCGTGGCTGCTCGTCGCGGCGCCCCAGGACGCGGTCGACGCGATCCTCGAGGCGTACCTGCTGCGGCGCACCGAGCTGACCGACCCGCACCTGGCCGACCGCGCGATGCTCGCGGGCGAGCTGGCGCTCGCGCGCTGGCTGCTGCACGGCGTGCGGGCCGGCCGGCGCGACGTGGTCGACGACGCGGTGGGCATGCTGCACGACCTCGACGAGCACACCCGCGTCGAGGACGAGGCCGCCGCGGCGCTGTAGGCGCCCCCGCACGCCCCGCTCACCCGACCGGCGCGGCCGCGGCCAGGAGCGCGGCGATCTCCCCCTCGTCGGGCAGCCGGTCGGGCGTGACGGTCACGCCCGCGCCGACGTAGCAGAACGCGGCCCGCACCAGAGCCGGGTCCGTCCCCGTCCAGCGCGCCCACGCGAGCCGGTACACCGCCAGCTGGAGAGCGCGCGACTCCCGCTCGGCGCGGTCGGTCGGCGGCGCGCCGGTCTTCCAGTCGACCACCACGACGGCTCCCGGCGTGCCGGGGCGGTCCGGGTCGGCGAACACGGCGTCGATGCGCGAGCGCAGCACGTACCCGCCGATCGTCGTCTCGACGTCGACCTCCACGGCGAGCGGGGCGCGGTGCGCCCAGGGCGTGCGCAGGAACGCCGCCCGCAGCTCCGCCTGGTCGGCGTCCACGGGCACGGAGTCGTCGTCCGCGCCCGGCAGGTCGTCGAGGTCGACGAGGGTGGCGCGCCCGTACCAGGCCTCCACCCAGGCGTGGAAGGCGGTGCCGCGCCGGGCCTGCCGGGACGGCTCGCGCGGCACGGGTCGGCGCAGGCCGAGCGCGAACGCGTCCGCGTCCGCGTCGAGCCGGACGAGCGACGACGCCGACAGGTGGGCCGGCAGCGCGACATGCGCGTCGCCGCGGCGCCGCTCGGCCTGCTCGGCGAGGAGCCGGTCGGCGAGGGCGTCCCAGTCCTCGCCCTCGGGCGGCGGCTCCGTCCCCGGGCCGGCGCCGGCGGGGGCCGGGGCCTCGCCGTCCAGCGCGGCGAGTACCGCGGCCGCGGCCGCCTCGACGGCGGGCCGGCGAGGCGCGGCGCCGTCGCGGCCGAACGGGTCCGCGGGCCAGACGGCGCTCTGCACGAGCTCGGCGCGGGGGTTCGTCGCGTCCGGGGCGGGCTCGTCCGCCCAGGCGGTCACCTCGACGAGGCCCGCGTCGACGAGCTCGGTCAGGAACGGCGAGACCCGGCGGGGCGCCTTCGCGTCGGCCCAGCGTGCCGCCGTGAGCAGCAGGCGGTCCCGGGCCCGGGTGACGGCGACGTAGGCGAGCCGGCGCTCCTCGGCGACCTCGTGCTCGCCCGCGTCGTGCGTGAACCGGGTGATGCGCTCCGCGAGGTCCTTCGCGTCGGCGGCACCGGCGCACTCGAGCCGCGGCAGGTCGTCGGCGTCGCCGCGCAAGGGGTACGGCAGCACGCCCAGCCCGGTGAGCCAGCCGGAGTCCTTGGGGCCGTCGGGGCCGAGCACGGGCGTCGCCGGCAGTCCCCCGTCGACCATGCCGGCGACCGCGACGGCGTCCCACTCCAGGCCCTTGGCGGCGTGCACCGTCATGAGCTGCACCGCGTCCGGGTCAGGCTCGGTGACGGGCAGCTCGAGGCCGTCCTCCCGCGCGTCGGCCGCCTCGAGCCAGGCGAGCAGCGCACCGAGGCTGGGGCGGTCCGCGCCGCGGGCGAACTCCGCGACGACGTCGGCGAACGCGTCGAGGTGGGCGCGCGCACGGCCCGGCTCGACGTCCGCGCGCGCCTGCACCTCGATGTCGAGGCCCAGGAGGCGCTCGGCCTCGTTGACGAGCTCGGGCAGCGAGAGCCCCTGCTGCGCCCGCACCGCGCGCAGGACGTGCGCGAGCTCCCGCAGGCGTGCGCGGCCGACACGCGTGAGGGAGCGGCCTGCAGGGCTGCGCCATCCCTCGGGAGGGAGGTCGTCGAGGGCGTCGACGAGGCTGCGCTCGTCCACGACGTCGGCCTCGACACCGCCCGCCCGCGGGTCGCGCGCATGCGTCCGGGCGCCCTGCCGGGCCCAGTCGCCGAGGGCGTGCAGGTCGGCCGCGCCGAGCCGGGTGCGCGCCCCGGTGAGCAGCCGCACGAGCGCGTCCCCCCGGGTGGGGTCGTGCGCGGCCTGGAGCACGGCGACGAGGTCGACGACCTCCGGTGCGGCGAGCAGCCCGCCGAGACCGACGACCTCGACCGGCAGCCCCTCGGCCCGCAGCGCCCGCCGCAGCGGCTCGAACTGCGACCGCTTGCGGCACAGCACGGCCGCCGTGCGCCGTCCGTCCGGGTGCGAGCCGGGTCGCCACTGCCCGGCGACGAACGCGGCGACGGTCGCCGCCTCCTCCTCGACCGTCTCGGCGACGGCCGCCAGCACCGTGCCCGTGCCGGCACCGGGGCGCGGTCGCAGCTCCGGTACGTCGACGCGGCTGCCCGCCGCGCGCAGGGGCGCGGCCACGACGTTGGCGGCCGCGAGCACCGCCACGTCGTTGCGCCACGAGGTCGACAGCTCCACCACGTCCGCCGGGCGTCGCCGCTCGCGGCCGCCCCGGCCCGCCGCGGGCTCCACCACGGGGAACGTCTCCGGGAAGCGCGCGAGGCCGCCCGGGCTGGCGCCGCGCCAGCCGTAGATCGACTGGTGCGGGTCCCCGACCGCGGTCACGGGGTGGCCGCCGGAGAACAGCGCCGACAGCAGCACGAGCTGGGCGTAGGACGTGTCCTGGTACTCGTCGAGCAGGACCACGCGGTAGCGGGCCCGCTCCCCCGCGCCGACCTCCGGCGCGTCCCGCGCGATGCGCGCCGCGAGCGCGACCTGGTCGCCGAAGTCCAGCGACTCGGCCGCCCGCTTGCGCGCCCGGTACTCGGCGACGAGGTCGAGCACCCGCGCCCGCTCGCCGAGGGAGGCGACCAGGTCCCGTGCCTTCGCCCGCGGGGCCCGCCGGTCCTCGCCGACGGGCGTCGCCGCGAGGTCCGCGGCGAGCTGCTCGACGCGGGTGCGCGCGTCCGCCGGGTCCAGCAGGTGCTCGTCGAGCGCACCCGACAGGGACAGCACCGCGTCCACCACGGTCGACGTCGCCGCCGCGGTCGCCAGGTCCCCGCTCCACGACTCGACGACCTGCGCGGCGAGCTGCCACTGGGCGGCCTCGCCGAGCAGGCGGGCACCGGGCTCGACCCCCAGGCGCAGCGCGTGGTCCGACACCAGGCTCGCGGCGTACGCGTGGTAGGTCGACACGTGCGGGCGCGCGAGCTCGTCGAGCACGTCCGCACCCGTCGGCAGGGCGACCCCCTCGCGGGCGGCGGCACGGGCCAGCGCGCGCAGGCGCCGCCGGACCCGCTCCGCCAGCTCCCCCGCCGCCTTGCGCGTGAACGTCAGTCCGAGCACCTGCTCGGGTGCCACGAGCCCGTTCGCCACCAGCCACACGACGCGGCCCGCCATCGTCTCCGTCTTGCCCGAGCCGGCGCCCGCGACGACGAGGGACGGGCGCAGGGGCGCCTCGATGACGCGCCGCTGCTCCTCGGTCGGCGGGTGCTGCCCCACGAGGGTGGCGATCCGCTCGGCCGACAGGACGGGCGTCGTGGACGCGGCCGCGGCCTCGACGCCCGTCACGCGACCACCTGCGCGCCCTCGGCGCGCAGCGGGCACGCCCGCCGGACGGGGCACCGGTCGCACAGCTCGTTGCCCCGGGCCTCGAACGCCGACGCGGCCATGCGTGCGGCCACCTCGTCGACGAGCGCGCGTGCCCAGCTCGGGCCGTCGGTCTCGGGCCCGAGGGCCGACTGCCGCCGCTCCGTCGGCTTGCCGGACCCCTGCGCGAGGTAGACCAGGTGGGCGCCGGTGCTGACCGTCCCGTCGGGCAGCCCGGGCACCGCACCCGCGTCCACGGCGAGCTGGTAGGCACCGAGCTGCGGGTGCTCCGCGGCCTGCGTGGTCGTGGGCACGCGCGAGCCGGTCTTGAGGTCGACCACGCGGACGGCCGGGACCTGGTTCCCGTCGTCCTCTCCCTCGCCCCCCGCGGCGCGCCCGACGAGCTCGACCCGGTCGACGGAGCCGCGCACGACGGCACGGTCGGTCTCGAGCGTGAACGGCGCCTCGACGAGCAGGGGCTCGCCCGCCGAGCGCAGGTAGGCCGCGAGCCGGTCGACCATGGCGTCGGCGCGGCGGCGCGCGGCGACGGCCGGCCACCCCTCGCCCAGGCCGAGCTCGGGCCAGCGCCGGTCCAGCTCCGCCGCGAGGGTCTCGCGGTCCGCGGTGGGGTGCTCCTGCGCGATGGCGTGCACGAGCGTCCCGAGGGACTGCAGCGCCGAGGACGCGGGCGTGCCGCCCGCCGACTCGAGCGCCCACCTCAGGGTGCACCGCTGCGCCGTCTCCAGCCGGGAGGGCGAGACGGGTACGCGCTCCTCCGGGCTCCACAGCGGTGCCGTGCTCGACGGCGCCGCGAGGCCGAACCACACGTCCGGGTGCGCCCCGGGCACGCCCGCGCGGGCGAGGCGTGCGAGCGTCCGGGCGGCCGCGGCGTCGGGCACGCCCGTGTCGCGCGCGGTGCGCTCGAGCGTGGCGCGCAGGCGTGCGACGAGGCCGCGCAGGTCGAGCGGCGCGGGGGCGGACGTGCGCCGCGGGTCCGGGCCGTCGCCCGGTGCCGGGTCCACGAGGTCGAGGAACGGCGAGGGCGTCGTGTCCTGGTCGTCGACGGCCGTGACGAGCAGGCGTGTGCGGGCGCGCGAGCAGGCCAGCGCGAAGGCGCGCAGCTCGTCGGCCAGCACGGCGGCCCGCGCGCCGGCGCCGTCGGCCGCGGCGCCGGAGCCGCCCGCGGGCTGCGCCGCGCTGCGCCCGGCCACGACGTCGACGAGCGCCTGCGCGCCGAGCAGGGAGTCGCGCAGCCGCAGGTCCGGCCACGCACCGTCCTGCACCCCGACCACCGCGACGAGGTCCCAGGCGCGACCCGCGGCGCCCGCCGGGGTCAGCACGCTGACGCCCGCGGCACGCGAGCTGGGGGCCAGCGAGTCCGCCGGCAGGTCCTGGGCGAGGACCCAGTCGACGAACGTCGCCGGGGCGGCCTGCGGGTTGCGGTCGACGAACGTCTCGGCGGCCTTGAACAGCGCGAGCACGGCGTCGAGGTCCCGGTCCGCGCGCTCGCCCGCGGCCCCGCCCGCGAGCGCCACGCGCCGCCACGGCTCCGCGAGACCCGCGCGGTCCCACACGGCCCAGAGGACCGACTCGACGTCGCTGCCCGGCGCCGCGGCCGCGTCCCGCCCGGCCTGCAGCACGGCCGCCAGGCGCTCGACGGGGCGCGCCACGTGCGGCGGCAGCGTCGCCGCGCGGCCCGGGGCCTCGAGCACCTCGACGAGGAGCGCGTCGCTCGAGCGGCCGCCGCCACCCGCGAGCTCCTCCGCGCGCAGCGCACGGCGGACCCGGCGCAGGCCGACCGTGTCGAGGCCGCCCAGCGGGGAGCACGCCAGCCGCGCCGCGGTGTCCACCTCGAGGGGCTCGCCGACCGCGACCCGCACCGCGTCGAGCAGGGGACGCACCGCGGGCTCGTCGCGCAGCGGGACGTCCGAGCCCACCACCCGCACGGGCACGCCGGCCTGCGCGAGGGCCCGCCGCAGCACGGTCACGCGCGCGCCCGACCGGGCGACCACGGCCATCTCGTCCCACGGCACCCCGCGGCGCAGGTGCGCGGTCCGCAGCTCGTGCGCGACGAACGCGGCCTCCTGCGCCCCGCTGGGCAGCACCGCGACCCGGGGCGCGGGGCCGTCGTCGACCCCCGCGGGCGTCGTCGCGCGCCGGTGCGCGACCGTGCCGACCGCCCCGATCCGCTCGACGACCCGCGACGTCACCTCCCGCAGCGCCGGCGTCTGCCGCCACACGGTGGGCAGCACGACGTGCGCCGCGCCGAGCTCACCGGTGCCGGTGCCGGCGACCGCCGCGCGCGCGACGAGCGAGGGGTCGGCACCGCGGAAGGTCTGGACCGCGACGTCCGGGTCGCCGAGCAGCAGCAGCCGTGCACCGCGGTCGGCGAAGGCCCGCAGCAGGCGCGCGGTCGCCGCGGTGCTCTCCTGGTGGTCGTCGACGACGACGAGCGACCGCTGCGGGCACGGCACGCCGGGGACCTCGTCGTCCCAGCCGCGCAGCGCCGCGACGGCGGCGTCCACGACCACGGCGGGGTCGAGCCGCTCGCCCGCGTCGGGCGTGGCCGCCGCGAGCGCCATCACGTCGAGGTACTCCGCGTAGACGGCGGCCGCGGCGGTCCAGGCGGGCCGACCGTGCCGGCGGCCGAGGGCCGCGAGGTCCGCCGGTGCCAGGCCCCGCTCGGCGGCGCGCATCAGCAGGTCGCGCAGCTCGTCGCGGAAGGCCCGCGCCGTGCGGGCCTCCGCCGGGACCCCCGCCGGCCAGTCCGGCCCGGGCACCTCGCCGGACGCGTGCCCGGCCAGCAGCTCCGCGAGCGCGAGGTCCTGCTCCGGGCCGGAGACGAGGACGGGCGGCGGCTCGCCCAGCGCACCGGCGCGCGCCCGCAGCACCGCGAAGGCGACGGCCGCGGGCGTCTGGACGAGCGGGCGCCCCGCCGTCCGGCCGAGGCGGACCGCGAGCCGGTCGCGCAGCTCGCCCGCGCTGCGGCGCGACGCCGCCAGGACGAGGACGTCGTCGGGCGCGAGCCCCGCCTCGACCGCCGCGGCGGCGGCCTCGAGCGCGACCGTCGTCCGGCCCGTCCCGGGGGCGCCGGTGACGAGCAGGACGGCGTCGCGACCCGCCGCGACGCGCTCGACCACGTCCCGCTGGACCGGGTCGAGGTCCGGCACGACGTCACCGGCGGCCCGCGCGCGCACGGTGGGCGGCGGCAGGAGGCGCGTGGTCGCTGCTGTCGTCACGGCGACGATCCCACCACGGCCCACCGACACCTCCCGTGCGGCTCCCCGTCGCGCCGGCCGACACCCCGGCGGGACCACGGGTCGCGCATGGTGGACGGCCCGGAACGTGTCGGTACGCGTCAGTACGATCGCCGCCATGACCGAGCCCCCGGACCTGCCGGTCGGCGCGGACCCCGCGCCCGACTCCCCCGGCACGGCGCGTCCTCGCGCGGTGCGCGGCACGCGCATGTCCCGGGCGGACCGGCGCGGTCAGCTGCTCGAGGTGGCACGCGACCTGTTCGCCTCCGAGGGCTTCCACCACGTCTCGATGGACGACATCGCGGACCGTGCCGAGGTCAGCAAGCCGGTCCTGTACCGGCACTTCCCCTCGAAGCTGGACCTGTACCTGGCCGTCGTCGACGCCCAGGGCGCCGACCTGCTCGCCGCGGTGGAACGCGCGGTCGCGCCCCTCGAGGCCGGCCCGGTCGAGCGCGGCGCCGGCCGCGCGGTCGTGGCCGCCATCGTGCAGGCCTACCTGGCGTTCGTGCAGCTGGCCGGCGAGTCCTCGACGCTGCTGTTCGAGTCGGACGTGACGCACGACGCGCAGGTGCGCGGCCGCGTCCAGCACGCCACGGCGGAGACGACGCGCCGCATCGCCGAGGTGCTCGTGGACGTGACCGGCCGCGAGCGCGCCGACGCCGACGTCCTCGCCGCGGCGCTCGTGGCGACCGCGCAGGGGGCGGCGACCTACTGGCTGCGCCACCGCCCCGAGGACGGCACGGAGCGCGTCGTCGACCTGGTCTCGGACCTCGCGTGGCGCGGGGTCGCCGGGCTCGTCCGGCCGGACTTCGTCTACGAGGACGCCTAGGATCGAGCGCGACCCTCCCGTCCACCTGCGACGGGGCCCCGGCGTTCGGAGGAGTACCCGTGGAGATCACGATCGGCGTGCAGAACCTGCCGCGCGAGATCACGCTCGAGTCGGACAGGGGCGCCGACGAGATCGCGGCCCTGGTGAAGGACGCGCTGACCGGCACGTCGACGACGCTCGAGCTGACCGACACCCGCGGCCGGCGCGTGATCGTGCCGTCCGCCGCGGTCGGCTACGTCGAGATCGGCGTCGAGACGAAGGGGCGCGTCGGCTTCGGCACGCTCTGACCACGACGCGACGACGCCCCGGCGGACCTGTCCGCCGGGGCGTCGTCACGTCCGCGGCGGGGCGTCCGGCCGCGCTCGCCGGCGCCGCTCAGGCGGTCAGGTGCAGCCGGGACATGCGCCGGGTGTGCTCGGCGGTGAGCTCGTTGAACACGGTCGCCGGCGTCTCCTGCTCGGGTGCCGCCACCTCGGCGCGGTCGAGCACCCGGGCGACCCCGGGCCGCTGCACGAGCCGCTGCACGACGCCGAGCGCCTCGCCGACGAGGCGGCGCCCCCACAGCGCGAGCCGTGCCGAGAGCACCGTGTCCTGCGCGCACGCGGCGTCGAGCTCGCGCACGGCCAGCTCGGCGTGCGAGGCGTCGCCGAGGACCTCCGCGACCAGCTCGCGCGAGCGGGGGTCGAGCCCGCGGGCGACGAGGCGGCAGAAGTCGTCGGCGACGCCGTAGCCGACGTAGGCCTTGAGCAGCCGCTCGGACCACGAGCTCGGCGGCGTGCGCGTGTCGAAGTCCTCGAGCACGCGGTCGAACCGGCCCAGCGCCGCCACCGGGTCGCCGCCGAGCTCGGTGATGCGGGCGAGCACACGGTCGCGCCGCTCGCCGCAGCGCGCGGCGAACCGGCTGAGCGCGAGCGACTGCTCGAGGTCGGGGGCCTCGGCGCTGTCCGCCGCGAGCCGCGCGAACGCCTGGTGCTCCAGGGCGGCGACGAGGCCGAGGACCTCGACGGCGTCCGCCGTCTCGGGCGCCGCCTCACCGGGGCCGTCGGCGCCCTTGCCGGGGGCGCGGTTCGACGAGCGCGCGGGCGCCGGGGCGTCGGACGGCACAGGGGCGGCGTTGCCGGCGTCGGAGGTCATCCGCGGATCCTAACGCCGTGCCCGGGCGCCCACCCGGGCGGCCGAGGACCCGACCTGTAGAGTGGCCGGGTACAACCCGTACATCGGTTGCCCGGTCGTCCTGTTCCCCCGGTCCTCGCGGACCACCTCGCACGACGCGGCCGCAGCGGCTCTGCCGCGGCCCGCGCTCGCGAGGAGACCTCCACGATCGGCTGCCGGCCAACCCGCGTGGCGCCGTTCCGCCCGCCGCCGGGCCGCCGTGACGCCCCGCGCCCGGCCGGCCCCGCCCGGTGCGTGAGCCGCCCCGCCCGCCCAGTGAAGAGTCCCGCGTGAGCACCGACACCACCGTGAACGACGACGCGGCCGAGCAGGTCCCGGCCGCCACCCCCGACCACACCGCGGACGAGACGACCGACGAGCACCGCACCGTCGCCGACGCCGTCCCCACCGCCGTACCCACCGGCACCCGCCGCGCCGCCTCCGTGCAGGCCGTGGACGCCTCCTTCGCCGACTTCGGCATCCGCCCCGAGATCGTGCAGGCGCTCGCCTCCGCCGGGATCAGCCAGCCGTTCCCGATCCAGGCGATGACGCTGCCGGTCGCGATGTCGGGCCACGACATCATCGGCCAGGCCAAGACGGGCACGGGCAAGACGCTCGGCTTCGGCGTCCCGCTGCTGCACCGCGTCGTCGCCCCCGGCGAGGAGGGCTACGACCGCCTCGCCGCGCCCGGCGAGCCGCAGGCGCTCGTCGTGGTGCCGACGCGCGAGCTGGCCGTCCAGGTGGCCGGCGACCTCGCGATGGCCTCGACCCGGCGCAAGGTCCGCATCGTGCAGGTCTACGGCGGGCGCGCGTACGAGCCGCAGATCGAGGCGCTGCAGCGCGGCGCGGACGTCGTCGTCGGCACGCCGGGCCGCATGATCGACCTGCTCAACCAGCGGCACCTGCGCCTCAAGCACGTCTCGGAGGTCGTGCTCGACGAGGCCGACGAGATGCTCGACCTGGGCTTCCTGCCCGACGTCGAGAAGCTGCTCGCGGCGACCCCGCCGACGCGCCACACGATGCTGTTCTCGGCCACGATGCCGGGCGCGGTCGTCGCGATGGCCCGCCGGTACATGTCGCAGCCGACGCACATCCGCGCGCAGGACCCCGACGACGACGGCCGCCAGACGGTCAAGAACATCAAGCAGGTCGCGTACCGCGCGCACGCGCTCGACAAGGTCGAGCTGCTCGCCCGCATCCTGCAGGCGCGCGACCGCGGCCTCACGATCGTGTTCGCCCGCACCAAGCGCACCGCCGCCAAGGTGGCCGACGAGCTCGTCGAGCGCGGCTTCGCGGCCGGCGCGCTGCACGGCGACCTGGGCCAGGGCGCTCGCGAGCAGGCGCTGCGGGCGTTCCGCAACGGCAAGGTCGACGTCCTCGTCGCCACCGACGTCGCGGCGCGCGGCATCGACGTCGAGGACGTCACGCACGTCGTGAACTACCAGTGCCCCGAGGACGAGAAGACCTACCTGCACCGCACCGGCCGCACGGGCCGCGCGGGCAACAAGGGCACCGCGGTGACGTTCGTCGACTGGGACGACCTGCCGCGCTGGGGCCTCATCGACAAGGCGCTCGGCCTGGGCATCCCCGAGCCGGTCGAGACGTACTCGTCGTCCGACCACATCCACACCGACCTCGACATCCCCGAGGGCGTCACGGGCCGCCTGCCGCGCGACCAGCGCACGCGTGCCGGCCTGCAGGCGGAGACGCTCGAGGACGTCGGCGAGACCGGCAAGCGCGGCGGCGGCGCCCGCCCGGCGCGCGACGGCGGCGACGGCCGTGGTCGGGGCCAGGGGCGCGAGCGCGGCGAGGGCCGCGGGCGCGGCGAGCGTCCGGCCGGCGAGCGGCGGTCCGACGAGCAGCCGGCCGGCGAGCAGTCGTCCGGCGAGCAGCCGTCCGGCGAGCAGCCGTCCGGCGAGCGGTCGTCCGGCGAGGGCGCGGGCGAGGGCCGTTCCCGGCGCCGCCGCCGGGGCGGTCAGGGCGGTGCCGGCGAGGGCGCGGCGGACGCGACCACGAGCAGCGCCCCGGCGACCGCCGACGCCGCGACGAGCGAGGGCACGGGCGAGGGCGGCCAGCCCCGACGCCGCCGTCGTCGCCGTGGCCGTGGCGGCTCGGGCGACGGCGCGGGCACGGCACCCGAGGCGACGCCCGCCGACGCCTGACGCGTCCGGCGCACGCACGCACGGCCCCGGTCGGGAGTCCCGACCGGGGCCGTGCTGCGTCCGGCGGTGGTCCGCCGCCGGACGTGCCGGGGGCCGCAGCCCGACGGGCCGGTCCGTGCCGGCGCTCAGGCCTCGCCGCGCACGAACGCCATCACGGCGTCCGCGAGGAGCTGCACGGCGATCGCGGCGAGCAGCAGACCGGCGATGCGGCTGACGAGCATCGTCCCGGAGTCCTTGAGGACCCGGTGGATGGCGTTCGCGAACCGCATCGACAGGTACAGGCACAGGTGCACCAGCACGACCGCGAGCGCGATCGCCGCCCAGTGCGGCGGCTCCGACGCCTGCTGCACGAAGACCATCGTCGCGACGATCGCGCCGGGCCCGGCGAGCAGCGGCGTCCCCAACGGCACGAGCGCGACGTTGCCCTGCGTGCCGAGCTCGGTGTCGGAGCCGTCCATCTTGCCGGTCAGCAGCTCCATCGCGACGAGCAGCAGGAGCAGACCGCCCGCGGCCTGCAGCGCGGGCAGCGACACGTGCAGGTAGTCGAGCAGCGACCGCCCGAACAGCGCGAAGCCGACGATCACGCCGAACGCCACGAGGATCGCCTGCCGCGCCGCGCGCGCCCGCTGCTGCCGGGTCATCGACCCGGTCAGGGCGAGGAAGATCGGCACGGTCCCGGGCGGGTCCATGATGACGAACAGGGTCACGAAGGCCGAGATGAACAGCTGTACGTCGAGCACGCCGCTCACGCGGCCACCACCTCCGTCGTCCCCTGCTCCGCGATCGCGGTCAGCACCTGCGGGTCGGTGAGATTCTCCCCCAGCCGGTTGGCCTTCCCGTCCCCGTGGTAGTCGCTCGAGCCGGTGACGAGCAGGCCGAGGCGCGCGGCGATGCCGGCGAGCCGCTCCCGCTGGGCGGGCGTGTGGTCGCGGTGGTGGACCTCGACCCCGGCCAGACCGGCCTCGGCGAGCTCGTCGAACACGCGCTCCGGCACGATGCGGCCGCGCGCGTCGGCGCCCGGGTGCGCGAAGACGGGCACCCCGCCGGAGGCGCGGATCGCGGCGACGGCGTCGGGGGCCTCGGGGGCGTAGTGGTCCACGTGGTACGGCCCGCCCGTGGCCAGCAGGTGCGCGAAGGCGGCGTCCCGGTCGGGCACGACCCCGCGGGCGACGAGGGCGTCGGCGATGTGCGGGCGGCCGACGACGACGGCGTCGCGCGCCTGCTCGAGCACGTCGGCCCAGGTGATCGGGACGTCGCGCGCGAGCAGCTCGACCATGCGCTCGGCCCGGTGCACCCGCGAGTCCCGCGCCCGGGCCAGCTCGTCCGCGAGCGCGGGGTGCGCCGGGTCCTGCAGGTAGCAGAGCAGGTGGACGCTGATGCCGCGGGAGCGCGCGGAGACCTCGGTGCCGCGGACGAGCCCGATGCCGAGGTCGCGGGCGGCGGCGGCGGCCTCGTCCCAGCCCGCGGTGGTGTCGTGGTCGGTGAGGGCGACGACGTCGAGCCCGGCGGCACGCGCCGAGGCGACGAGGTCCGCGGGGCGCTCGGTGCCGTCGGAGGCGGACGAGTGCGTGTGGAGGTCGATGCGCACCAGCCGAACGCTAGTCGTGCGGCGCGCGGGCACCGTGGGACCTGGCCGCTCCCTCCTGCCGGTCCACGCCCCGGACGGTGCAGACTGGACGGGTGAGCGCCGACGACGTGACCCCCGAGACCCTGACCCCCGAGACGTCCGTTCCGGCGTCGGCCGACGAGCAGGACCTGGCCGAGCGCAACGCGAACCGGTCGCACCGGCCGCGGTCGGAGCGGTTCCTCGAGTTCATCTCCTCCGGGTGGGGCGAGCGGCCCGCGGGGCGTGCGGAGCGCTCCCCCGCGGCGGACTTCACCGCCGCGCGCCGCTCGCGCCTGTCGGCGCAGTTCCCCGGCGCCCGGCTGGTCGTGCCCGCGGGGACGTACAAGGTGCGCTCGAACGACACGGACTACCGGTTCCGGCCGCACGCCGCCTTCACGCACCTGACGGGCCTGGGCACGGAGCAGGAGCCCGACGCCGTCCTCGTCCTGCACCCCGTGGACGACGGCACCGGCGACGACGGCTCGGCGCACCGGGCCGTGCTGTACATGAACCCGCTCGCGGGCCGTGACACCCCGGAGTTCTTCTCCGACTCGCGCTACGGGGAGTTCTGGGTGGGCGCGCGGCCGACGCTGGACGAGGTCGCCACGACCACCGGGATCCGCACCGCGCACCTGGACGACCTGCGCGACGCGCTCGCCAAGGACGTGGGCGCCGGCGGCGTCGAGCTGCTCGTCGTGCCCGAGGCGGACCCGACGGTCGAGGCGGTCGTCGAGGAGATCCGCGCGCAGGAGGCGTCGGGCGAGCGCGACGAGCGGCTGGCGGAGGCGCTGTCGGAGCTGCGGCTCGTCAAGGACGCGTACGAGGTCGAGCAGCTGCGCGAGGCGGTGGACGCGACCGTCGAGGGCTTCGCGAAGATGGTCCGCGCCCTGCCGGACGCGGTCGCGCACCGCCGGGGTGAGCGGGTGCTGGAGGGCACGTTCATCGGGCACGCCCGGCAGGAGGGCAACGACGTCGGCTACACGACGATCGCCGCGGCGGGCGAGCACGCGACGACGCTGCACTGGACCGACAACGACGGCCGGGTGGTGCCGGGTCAGCTCGTGCTCATCGACGCGGGGGTCGAGGCGGACTCGCTGTACACCGCGGACGTGACGCGGACGCTGCCCGTCGACGGGACGTTCACCGACGTGCAGCGCCGCGTCTACCAGGCGGTGCTGGACGCGGCCGACGCGGGGTTCGCCGCGGCGGTGCCGGGCGCCCGCTTCCGCGAGGTGCACGACGCGGCGATGCGCGTGCTCGCCGCCCGGCTGGCCGACTGGGGCCTGCTGCCGGTGAGCGCCGAGGAGTCGCTGCTGCCGGAGAACCAGCACCACCGCCGCTGGATGGTGCACGGCACCAGCCACCACCTGGGGCTCGACGTGCACGACTGCGCGCAGGCCCGCGGCGAGCTGTACCTGGACGGCGTGCTGGAGCCGGGCATGGTGTTCACGATCGAGCCGGGCCTGTACTTCAAGTCCGACGACCTGCTGGTGCCCGAGGAGCTGCGGGGCATCGGCGTGCGCATCGAGGACGACGTGCTCGTCACGGCCGACGGCAACGAGAACCTGTCCGCGGCGCTCCCCCGCGACCCCGCGGCCGTCGAGGAGTGGATGGCGGCGCTGCGCGAGGGCTGAGCGCCGGAGCCCTCGCACGACGACGGGCCGCCGTCCCCCGGTCGCGGGGGGCGACGGCCCGTCGGTGCGTCGCGGCTCAGGCCTGCGGCGGCGGCTGCGGCCCGCTCGGCGGCGGCGTGCCGGGCTGCGTCGGGCCGGGGTGCGTCGGTCCGGGGTGCGTCGGGCCGGGGTGCGTCGGTCCGGGGTGCGGGGCCCCACCGGTCTGCGCGCCCCCGGGGACCGGGTAGTGGGCGGCCGGGTCCGACGGCGGCGGGCCGACGGGCGCGCTCGGCGCCGCGGCGGCGCCGCCCACGACACCGCCGACCTCCTGGAGGATGGACCGCGCGCGGTGGGCGTGCTCCTCGTGGCAGAGCACCGTGTACGAGGACGCGACGATCTGGCTGGCCGAGGCGAAGTCGCGGCGGTTGCGCGTCATCGCGTACGTGATGACGGAGAACAGCAGGCCGAACGCCCCGCCGAAGAGGATGGCGGGCAGCAGGACGCTCGCGCTGTTCGGCGGCGAGAAGAGCGTGAGCAGCAGGCCGACGAACAGGCCGAACCACGCGCCCGAGGCGAAACCGCCGAGGGCGGCGCTGGGGTACGACAGGCGGCGCAGGACGCGCTCGACCATGCGCAGGTCGGTGCCGACGATCGTCACGTGCTGCACCGGGAAGGCCTTGTCGGCGAGCAGGTCGACCGCCTTCTGGGCCTCGAGGTAGGTGCGGTACGACGCCACCGGTTCACCCGTGGGCAGCGTCGGGGTGCTGGGGATGCGACCGGACTGCGAGAAGGCCATGGGCCGATCCTCCCGCAGGGCGCGGACCCCCGCCAGGGATGCGCCTCGCGGACAGCCCGTTGACGCTGAGGTGAGCCTTACCTCACACTTGCGCGGGCCCGCACCGTGCGGAGGCCCGACCCGGCCACGGCCGGCCACGACCGGAGGAACGGCGATGACCCGCTGGAGCACCCGCCTGCTGCTGTCCTGCGCCGCGATCGGCGTCGGCGGCGGGCTCGTCGGCATCCCGAGCTTCTACCTGTTCACGACCCTCGCGACCGCGGCGCCCTTCCTCATGGGGCTCGCCGCCGGCTTCTACCTGCTGCCGGGCACGATCGCGCTGGCGGCGTTCCGCCGGCCGGGCGTCGGCTTCCTGTCGACCATGCTCGCGGCCGTGGCCGCCGCCCCGTTCGTGCCGGGCAGCTTCACGACCCTCTACGGCTGGCTGTACGTGGCGGTGCTGCTCGAGGTGCCGTTCGCGCTGCTCGGGTACCGGTGGTGGCGCGCGCCCGTCTTCTACGTCGCCCCGCTCGTCGGCACCGCGTTCTACACCTGGACGTGGTGGACCTACTACGACATCGGCGGCTACCAGGTGTGGGCGCAGGTGGCGCTGCCGACGCTCCTGCTGGGCACGATGCTGCTGTTCACGTGGCTCGCGCGCGTCGTCGCCGCCCGCCTCGCCCAGACGGGGGCCATGCGCGGGCTGCGCCTGCCGGAGGACCGCCGCCGCACGGCCGCGGCCGCCCCCGGCGACCGCGCGGGGACCACCTCTGCCGAGGCCGCACCCGCGCTGCCGGCCCCGTGAGCGTCCGCGTCGAGGACGTCCGCATCCGGCACGAGGGCCGCACGGCCTGGCGTCCCGACGGCGTGACGTTCGCGGTGCGGCCCGGGGAGGTCGTGCTGCTGCTCGGCCCCAGCGGCTCGGGCAAGTCCACGCTCGCGCTGGCGCTCGACGGGCTGGTCCCGCACGCGGTGCCGGCGGACCTCGAGGGCCGCGTGGTGGTGGACGGCACGGCGACGACGTCGACGACGGTCGCGCGGCTGTCGGAGCACGTGGCGATGGTGTTCCAGGACCCCGACGCCCAGGTCGTCACCGGCACCGTGCTGGACGAGGTGTGCTTCGGCCCCGAGAACCTGCGCGTCCCGGCGGACGAGGTGCTCGACCGCGCCGAGCGCGCGCTGCGGGCGGTGGGCCTGTGGGAGCGGCGCACGGAGGCGCCCGACGCGCTGTCCGGCGGGGGCCGTCAGCGCCTGGCCATCGCGTGCGCGCTCGCGCTCGGCTCGCCGGTCCTCGTGCTGGACGAGCCGACGGCCAACCTCGACCCGGTCGGGACGCAGGAGGTGTACGCCGCGCTGCGCGCCGTGGTGGCGGACGGCACGCGGGCGGTCGTCCTCGTCGAGCACGACCTCGACGCGGCGGTCGACCTCGTCGACCGGGTCGTCGTCCTCGACCGCGCGGGCCGGTACGCGCTCGACGGGACGACGCGCGAGGTGCTCGCCGACCGCGCGGAGGAGGTGGCGGCGCTCGGGGTGTGGCTGCCCGTCGCGACGCTCGCGGCCCTGCGGCTGCGCGGCGCGGGCGTCGCGCTGGACCCGCTCCCCCTGACGGCGGCCGAGCTCGCGACGGCGCTCGACGCGTGCGACGAGCTCCCCGCGCCGGCCGCGGCGGCCCCGACCCCGGCCGCCGCCGCAGACCCCGTCGTGCAGGTCCGGGGGCTGACGGTGCGCCGCGGCGGACGGACGGTGCTCGACGACGTGCACCTCGACGTCCCCGCGGGTGCCGTGCTCGCGCTGGTGGGCGTCAACGGCGCCGGCAAGACGACCCTCGCGCAGGCGGTCGCGGGCGTGGTGCCCCCGCCGCGCGGCACGGTGCGCGTCGCCGGCGTGGACCCGGCGCGCACCCCGCCCCGCACGCTCGTGCGGCACGTCGGGTTCGTGTTCCAGAACCCCGAGCACCAGCTCGTGCGCGGCACCGTCGCCGACGAGCTCGCGCACGGGCTGCGCCTGCAGGGTGCGGACGACGCGACGGTCGCCGCCGCCGTCGAGGACCTCCTGCGCCGCCTCGACCTGACCGCCGAGCGCGACGTGCACCCGTTCCTGCTGTCCGGTGGGCAGAAGCGCCGCCTCTCCGTCGGCACGGCCCTCGTGACCGGCGCGCGCGTGCTCGTCCTCGACGAGCCGACGTACGGCCAGGACCGGGAGCGCGCGGCGGAGCTGCTCGCCCTCCTCGAGCGTCTGGTCGCCGAGGGCACGACCGTGCTGCTGGTGACCCACGACCTCCAGCTCGTCGCGGACCACGCCACGCACGTGGCGGTGCTGCACGAGGGACGGCTGGTCACCACCGGGCCGACGTCCGCGGTGCTCGCGGGGACCGCGCTCGAGGACGCCGGCCTGCTGCCACCCCCGCTCGCGCGTGCGACGCGCCAGGTCCGGCGCCACCCCGCGTGGCGCGCGGTGACGCGGCTCGCGGACCTCCCGCACCCCGGGGCCCCGGCGGCGGCGGACCGTGGCGCGGGCGCGACCGTGGGGGCGGGCGCGTGAGCGCGGCCGTGGCGGTCGCCCGGGCGTGGGCGCCGGACGTGCGCCCCGGGTTCCTGCGCCGGCTGAACCCGCTGGCCAAGGTCGCCGCGACGCTGCCCGCGGCGGTGCTGCTGGTCGTCTGGCACGAGGCGGCCGCCGCCCTCGTCCTGGGCGGGGTGGCGGCGGTGCTGCTCGTCGTCGGAGCGGGGCTGCGGCCGCGCGTCCTGGCCGGCCTGCTCGTGGCGGCACCGCTCGCCGCGGCCGTCGTCGGTGCGGCCCTCGGGCTGTGGGTCGCGCCCGGCACGACGACGGGCTCGCCCGTGCTGGTCCGGCTGGGGTCGTGGACGTACACGCAGGCGGCGCTCGTCGAGGGGCTCGGGACGGTCGCGCGGCTCTACGCGGTGCTGCTCCTGACGTCGGTGGGCGGTCTGACCACGACCGGCCCGGACCTGGTGCGTGCGTCGCAGCAGCAGCTGCGCGTGCCGTACCGGGTGGGGTGGACGGCGCTCGCCGCGTTCCGGTTCGTCCCGCGGTTCGGGCACGAGCTCGCGGTCATCCGCGCCGCGCACCGCGTCCGCGGCACCGACACCGGCACCGGGCCGGTGGCGGACCTGCGCCGGTACGTCGGCTACGCGGTCCCCCTGCTCGCCGGGGCGCTGCGGCACGCGGAGCGGGTCGCGCTCGCGATGGACGCCCGCGCGTTCGGTGCCCATCCCACCCGCACCGAGCGGTACCGCGTCCCGTGGCGGCACCGCGACTCCGCGCTGGTCGCCACGACGTGGGCGGTCACGCTCGCCACGTGGCTGCTGCTGCGCTGACCGGCCGCTCCCCACCCGCTCCCGCCGCCCGACGGCACCGGCCCGACGACGAGGACCTCCCGTGACCCGATCCAGCACCCTGCTCAAGCCCGTGGACCAGACCCTCCTGCGCGGCGAGGTGCTCGCCCGCACCCGCGTCACCCCGCACATGCTGCGCGTGACCGTCGGCGGCGGGGAGCTCGGCGACGCGTTCGTGCCGCGCGGCGCCGACCAGTGGTTCCGGCTGTTCGTGCCGCGGCCCGGGCAGGACGCGCTGCACCTGCCGCCGGGCGTCGACCTCAAGGGCTACGCGCGCTACCTGACGATGCCGGAGTCGCGGCGTCCGCTGCTGCGCAACTACACGGTGCGGGCGACCCGGCCCGGGGAGGTGGACATCGACCTGGTGGCGCACGGCGAGCTGCACCCCGGCACGGTCAGCGCGGCCGGCTGGGCGGCGCGCTGCGAGGTCGGCAGCCCGGTCGCGCTGCTCGACGAGGGCACGACGTTCGCCGCGGACGGCACGCACGACTGGACGCTCGTCGTCGCCGAGGAGTCCGGCCTCCCGGCCGCCGCCGGCGTGCTCGCCGCACTCCCCCGGGACGCCCGCGGCCTGGCGTTCCTGGAGGTGCCGACGCGCGAGGACGTCCAGCCGCTCGACGCCCCCGACGGGGTGGAGGTGCGCTGGCTGGTGCGGGACGACCCGCACGCGGTGCCCGGCGCGCTCGCCCTGCGCACCGTGACCGCCGCGACGCTGCCGGCGGGCCGCCCGTACGCGTTCGTGGTCGGCGAGCAGGCCCTGCCGCAGGGCGTGCGCCGCCACCTCGTCGCGCAGGGCGTCGCGAAGACCGACATCGCGTTCTGCGGGTACTGGAAGCACGGCGCCCGGCCGGGTCGCTGACCGGCCGCGACGGGTCGCCGACGCCCCGCCGCACTAGGCTGACGGGCGTGAGCAGCGTCGGGACCAGGGTGTTCGTCGCGCGCCTCGCCGGCACGAAGGTCTTCGACCCCCTCGGGGACGAGGTCGGGCGGGTGCGCGACGTCGTCGTGCTCGTCCGGCTCAAGGGCGCGCCGCGCGCCGTGGGCCTGGTCGTCGAGGTGCCGGGGCGGCGTCGGGTGTTCCTGCCGCTCACGCGCGTGACGAGCATCGACGCCGGCCAGGTCATCTCGACCGGCCTGGTGAACATGCGCCGCTTCGAGCAGCGGGCGTCGGAGACGCTCGTCGTCGGCGAGCTGCTGGACCGCAGGGTCGAGCTGCTCGACGGGTCGGGCTCCGCCCGGGTCGAGGACGTCGCGCTCGAGCAGCAGCGCAGCGGCGACTGGCTGGTCACGCGGGTGTACGTGCGCCGCGCGGACCACCGGGCGGGGCTGCTGCGCCGCCGCGGCGAGACGCTGCTCGTCCCGGTCGAGCAGGTGCAGGGCCTGGGCCGCCCCACCGCGGACCAGGGCGCCGAGCTGCTGCTCGCGCAGTACGAGGACCTCAAGGCCGCCGACCTGGCCGACGTGCTGCACGAGCTCGGCGTGCGGCGCCGCCTCGAGGTCGCCAGCGCCCTGGACGACGAGCGCCTGGCGGACGTCCTCGAGGAGCTGCCGGAGGACGACCAGGTCGCGATCCTGCGTGCGCTCGAGCTGCCGCGCGCGGCCGACGTGCTCGAGGCGATGCAGCCCGACGACGCCGCGGACCTGCTCGGCGGGCTGCCGCAGGAGCAGGCCGCCCAGCTCCTCGAGCTCATGGAGCCGGACGAGGCGAAGGACGTCCGCCGCCTGCTCGCGTACGAGGACAACACCGCAGGCGGCCTCATGACGACCGAGCCGGTCATCCTCGGCCCGGAGACGTCCATCGCGGCGGCGCTCGCGCACGTGCGCCGCCAGGACCTCAACCCGGCGCTCGCGTCGCTGGTGTTCGTCGCGCGCCCGCCGCTGGAGACGCCGACGGGCCGGTTCATCGGGGTCGTGCACCTGCAGCGCATGCTGCGCGAGGCACCGCACGAGTCGATCGGGCAGATCGTCGACACGGACATCGAGCCGGTCGGGGCGGACGCGCCGCTGCTGTCGATCACCCGCCGGCTGGCCACCTACAACCTGCTCGCGCTGCCCGTCGTCGACGAGCAGCGGCGGCTGCTGGGTGCGGTGTCCGTGGACGACGTCCTCGACCACCTGCTCCCGACGGACTGGCGGGAGACCGACGACGAGAACGCGGGACCGCTGAGGCGGCCCACCCCCCTCGTGCGGCGGGGAGGCGGCCGTGGCTGAGCGCCTGGACCAGCCGCGCGAGAGCCGGCGGTCGTTCCTGCCGCGCGTGCAGGTCGGGGAGGACGCGTCGGGCCGGGTCTCCGAGTCCGTCGCCCGCTTCCTGGGCACGCCGCGCTTCATCTTCTACCTGACGGTCTTCTGCGCCGCGTGGATGGCGTGGAACGCGTGGGGCCCCACCGACCTGCAGTTCGACCGCGCCGACTTCGGCTTCACGGCGCTCACCCTGATGCTGTCGCTGCAGGCGTCCTACGCCGCGCCCCTCATCCTGCTCGCGCAGAACCGGCAGGCCGACCGCGACCGCGTGCAGGCGGAGCAGGACCGGCAGCGGGCCGAGCGGAACCTCGCGGACACGGAGTTCCTCGCGCGGGAGATGGCGTCGCTGCGCATCGCGCTGTCGGAGGTCGCGACGCGCGACTTCGTCCGCTCCGAGCTGCGCAACCTGCTGGAGGAGCTGCAGGCCGAGGACGCGGACGGCGACGAGGGCGAACGGTCGCGCGGCGAGGGCGTGCGGCGGCCCGGGGACCGCTGAGGCGCACGGGCCGGTCGTCCCGACCGGGCCCGGGTCCGGCCGACCTACCATGGCGGCATGCCTGCCCCCGTGACGCCCCCGTCCGCCCAGGACGCGCTCCTCGACGCGGTCCGCGGCGCCCTCGCGGGCGTGCAGGACCCGGAGATCCGCCGCCCGATCACGGAGCTCGGGATGGTGCGCTCGGTGCACCTGGAGCCGGTCGCGGGCGGTGACGCGCTCGTCGTCGTCGGGCTGGACCTCACCACCCCGGGCTGCCCGCTCAAGGAGACCCTGACCCGCGACGTCACGGCCGCCGTCCAGCCGCTGGACGGCGTGGCGGGCGTCCGGGTGGACCTCGGCGTCATGACGGCCGAGCAGCGGCAGGCCCTGCGCGCGCAGCTGCGGGGCACGGACGCGGAGCCGCAGATCCCGTTCGCGCAGCCCGGCTCGCTGACGAAGGTCATCGCGGTGGCGTCCGGCAAGGGCGGCGTCGGCAAGTCCTCGGTCACCGCGAACCTGGCGGTCGCGATGGCGGCGGAGGGCCTGCGGGTCGGGGTCGTCGACGCGGACATCTACGGCTTCTCGATCCCGCGCATGCTCGGCGTCGACCGGCCGCCGACGAAGGTCGACGACATGCTGCTGCCGCCGGTGGCGCACGACGTCAAGGTCGTGTCGATCGGCATGTTCGTCCCCGCCGGGCAGCCGGTGGTGTGGCGGGGCCCGATGCTGCACCGCGCGCTGCAGCAGTTCCTCGCGGACGTGTTCTGGGGCGACCTGGACGTCCTGCTGCTCGACCTGCCGCCGGGGACGGGTGACATCGCGATCTCGGTGGCGCAGCTGCTGCCGGGCTCGGAGATCGTCGTGGTGACGACCCCGCAGGTCGCGGCGGCGGAGGTCGCGGAGCGCGCCGGCTCGGTGGCGGTGCAGACGCGCCAGCGCGTCGTCGGGGTCGTCGAGAACATGGCGTGGCTGACGCAGCCCGACGGGTCGCGCCTGGAGCTGTTCGGCTCCGGCGGCGGCGCGCGCGTGGCGGAGAACCTCACGCGCCTGACGGGCACGGACGTGCCGCTGCTGGGGCAGGTGCCCCTGGACGTGCGCCTGCGCGAGGCCGGCGACACGGGGACCCCCGTGGTCCTCGCGGACCCGGACTCCGACGGCGCCCAGGCCCTGCGCGCGGTGGCGCGCACGCTCGCAGCGCGTCCGCGCAACCTCGCGGGGCGTCCGCTGGGGCTCTCGCCGGTCGGGCGCTGACGCCCGGCCGGTGCCTCGCGGCGCCGGCGCAGCCCGACGCGCACCCCGCGGACCTGTTGGTTTCTGTTCGGTCCTGATGGATACTGTTCACCATGCTCGCGTCGCAGCGTCAGGAACGGATCCTCGCCCGGGTCCGCACGCACGGCGCCGTCCGCGTGGCCGACCTCGTCGCCCAGCTCGACGTCTCCGACATGACCGTCCGGCGGGACATCGCCGAGCTCGCCCGCGCGGGCCTCGTGCGGCGTGTGCACGGCGGCGCGGTCGCCGCCGACACGCCCGCCCGCTCCACCGACGAGCCCGGCTTCGAGGCCAAGCGCGCGTGGGCCGGGCCGGAGAAGGAGGCGGTCGCCGCCGCCGCGCTCGCCGACGTCGAGCCCGGCCAGGCGATCGCGCTGTCCGCCGGCAGCACGACGTGGCTGCTCGCCACCGCGATCGCGCAGGACGCGTCCCTGCGCCCGCTGACCGTCGTCACCAACGGCCTGCGCGTGGCCGACGCGCTGCACGCGGCCGGTGACGACGGCCTCGAGGTCGTGCTCACCGGCGGCACCCGCACGCCGTCGGACGCCCTCGTCGGCCCGGTCGCCGACGCCACCCTCGCCGACCTGCGCGTGGACCGCACCTTCCTCGGCGTGCACGGCCTCGACGCGGACGGCGCCACGACCCCCAACCTGGCGGAGGCCGCGACGGACCGCGCGCTCGTGCGGGCGGCGGCCGCCACCACGGTGCTGGCGGACCACACCAAGTGGGGCACCGTCGGCCTCGCCCGCATCTGCGGCTACGACGACGTCGACACGCTCGTGACGGATGCCGGCCTGGCGCCCGAGGCGCGCGAGCACCTGTCCGCCGCCGTCGACCGTCTCGTCGTCGCCCCCGTCCCCCACGCCGCCCCGTCCGGCGCCGAACCCACCCCCGGAGCCCAGCCGTGACCACCGCACCGCAGACCGACCCGGTCGCCCGCGTCCGCCGCACCAGCACGCGCCTGGCCGACGGGCGCGAGCTCATCTACTTCGACGACTCCGAGCCGTACGTGTCCGGCGCCGCGACGCGCCGCCTCGACGACCCGCGCCCGCTGCCCGACCGGTTCGCGCCGGTGCCGGGCCCCGACGGCACGCCGCAGCCCGTGACCGGTCCGGAGCTGCGGCGCGACCCGCTCACCGGCGAGTGGATCCCCATGGCGGCGCACCGCATGAACCGCACGTTCCTGCCACCCGCGGACGCGAACCCGCTCGCTCCCGCCAAGCCCGGCGCGACGTACCAGGACGGCGAGATCCCGGACACCGACTACGACGTCGTCGTGTTCGAGAACCGCTTCCCCTCCCTGCTCGCGGTGCCCGGCCTGGACGACACCACCGAGGACGTCGACGGCGAGGCGCTGTGGCGCCGGCGGCCGGCGGCCGGGCGGTGCGAGGTCATCTGCTTCTCGTCCGACCCGACCGCGTCGCTGTCGAGCGTCACGCCGCACCGCATGCGCACGATCGTCGAGGCGTGGGTCGACCGCACGCAGGCGCTGTCCGCGCTGCCGGGCATAGAGCAGGTCTTCTGCTTCGAGAACCGCGGCAAGGAGATCGGCGTGACGCTGCACCACCCGCACGGGCAGATCTACGCGTTCCCGTACGTCACCCCGCGGACGCGCTCGATGCTCGTGCAGGCGCAGGAGCACGCCGAGGGCACGGGGCGCCTGCTCGGCCGCGACGTCCTCGACGCCGAGCTGCGCCACGGCGAGCGCGTCGTGCTGGAGTCCGAGCACTGGGTGGCGTACGTGCCGTTCGCGGCGCGCTGGCCCGTCGAGGTGCACCTCGCCCCCCGCCGCGACGTGCCGGACCTGCCTGCGCTGACCGACGCGGAGCGGGCGGACCTGGCGGTCACGTACCTGACCCTGCTGCGCCGCCTCGACCAGTTCTTCGTCGACGGCGACGGCGCGGCGATCCCGCTGCCGTACATCTCCGGCTGGCACCAGGCCCCGGTGCACGAGGGGCGGGACGTCTCCCGCCTGCACCTGCAGGTGTTCTCGGTCCTGCGCGCCCCCGGCAAGCTGAAGTACCTCGCCGGCGTCGAGTCCGGCATGGGCGCCTGGATCTCCGACACGACGCCCGAGCGCATCGCCCGCCGCCTGCAGGAGCTGGCGTGAGCACCGACCCGACCCCCGCACCGGAGCCCGCCATGACGACCGACGCCCCCGCCCCCCAGCCCACCTGGACCCCCGCCTGGGACCGCGCCGAGGGCGAGGAGCGCGCCCGCGCGCTGTTCACCGCGACGTTCGACGCCCGGCCCGACGGGGTCTGGTCCGCACCGGGCCGCGTCAACCTCATCGGCGAGCACACCGACTACAACGGCGGGCTCGCGCTGCCGATCGCACTGCCGCACCGCACCTACGCGGCCGTGGCGCGACGGGACGACGACCTCGTGCGGCTCGTCTCGGCCCAGGAGCCCTCGGGCGTGCGCGAGGTGCGCCTGGCCGACGTGGCACCCGGCACGGTGGACGGCTGGGCCGCCTACGTCGTGGGCGTCGCGTGGGCGCTGCGCGAGGCCAGGCACGCCGTCGGCGGGTTCGACCTGGCGATCGACTCGTGCGTGCCGTTCGGGGCCGGCCTGTCCTCCTCCGCCGCGCTGGAAGCGGCCGTCGCGGTCGCGCTCGACGCGGTGTACGCGGTGGGGCTCGCGGGCGCGGTCGTCGACGGGGCGGCGGACGACGACGCCGGGCGTGCCACGCTCGCCGGGCTGTGCGTGCGTGCGGAGAACGAGATGGCCGGCGCCCCCACCGGCGGCATGGACCAGGCCGCCTCGCTGCGCGCCCGCGGCGGTCACGCCCTCCTGCTCGACTGCCGCGACGGCGCCGTGCGGCACGTCCCGTTCGACCTGACCGGGCACGGGCTCGCGCTGCTGGTCGTCGACACGCGCGCGCCGCACTCGCACGTGGACGGCGAGTACGCGCAGCGGCGGGCGGCGTGCGACCGGGCGGCAGACCTGCTCGGCGTGCCCGACCTGCGCGAGGTGGCGCAGGACGCGGACCGCCGCGCGCAGGCCGAGGCCGTGCTGGCCCCGGAGGCGGACGGGGACGTGCTGGTGCGCCGCGTGCGGCACGTGGTCACCGAGATCGACCGGGTGACCGAGTTCGTCACCCGGCTGGAGGACGGCGACGTGCACGGCGTCGGGCCGGTCATGGACGCCTCGCACGCGTCCCTGCGCGACGACTACGAGGTGTCCTGCCGGGAGCTCGACGTGGCGGTCGACGCCGCGCGGGCGGCCGGCGCGCTCGGCGCACGCATGACCGGCGGCGGCTTCGGCGGCTCGGCGATCGCCCTCGTCCCGGCCGACGCGGTCGAGCACGTCGCGGAGGCGGTCGCGGCGGCCTTCGCCCGCGAGGGGCTGCGCGCGCCGGCGTTCGCCGAGGCGGTGGCGGCTCCCCCCGCGGGCTGACGGCGGGGCGGGGCAGGGCGGCGGGCAGGACGGGCGGCGGGCAGGGCGAGCGGCGGGGCAGGGCCGCGGGCGCGCGCCTCACCTGCGACGACGGGTCGAGGTCACGACTGCGCAACTCATCCCGGGGACGGACCCGCGGCGCAGGCGGCCTTGGCTAGGGTCCTCGATGACCCCAGTCGTCCGGATTCGTGACGACTCGCTCTTTTCCCCTGGTGCCGCCGAAAGGGCTCGTCATGCGCTCGAACCTCCCTGCCTCCGTCGGCGCCCTCGCCGGTGCCGTCGCCCTGCTCCTCACCGGCTGCACGGGAGGTGACGGCGGCGGTGGCGGGAACGGCCCCTCGGACACCGAGACGGGCCCGCTCACCGCCTTCTTCGAGCGCGTCGGCGGGAGCATGGACTCCGAGGACTCCCAGGCCCAGCAGCGCCGGGTCGAGGAGGCCGTCGCGGCGTGCATGGCGGACGAGGGCTTCGAGTACACGCCGGTCGAGCCGATGGACTCCGGCCCGATGCCCGGCGACGGGGACGTGCCCGCCTGGGACACGCTCGAGTTCGCGAAGACCTACGGGTACGGCGCCACCACCGGCGACGAGTTGTGGGGCGGGGGCGAGGAGTGGGTCGACCCGAACCAGGAGTACGTCGAGGCGATGTCCGAGAGCGAGCAGCAGGCGTACTGGACGGCGTTGTACGGCGAGATGGTCGAGGACCCTGAGGACCCCGAGGTCGAGGTGCAGTCCCCGGACTGGACCGAGCAGGGCTGCACGGGTGCGGCGTCGCACGAGGTGAGCACCGCCACCCGGGTGTGGGAGGACCCGGGCGTCCAGGAGGCCATGGACGAGATGACCCGGGAGTACGAGACCCTCGCCGACGACGAGGACGTGCGCGCGGCCACCGAGGAGTGGGCGGCGTGCCTGGGCGAGGCCGGCTACGACTTCGCGAGCCCGCAGGACGCCCAGAACAGCATCTTCGAGGAGTACAACACCGTGATGGGCTTCTCGGCGGAGCCCCCGGCCGAGGGCGAGGCGCCGCCGGAGCCCGACCAGGCCGCCCTCGACGCGCTGCGGGAGAAGGAGATCGCGCTCGCCACGGCCGACCGCACCTGCCAGGAGGAGACGGGCTTCGCCCGCGCCCAGCAGGCGGCGCAGGTCGCCATGGAGGAGCGGCTGTGGGAGAAGTACGGCGAGCAGCTCGAGGCCGCCGCGCAGGAGCACGGCGTCGCCGCCGACGGGGAGTGACGGGGGGCGTGGAGGCGCACGTGAGCGGCGGGCGCCGCACGATCGTCGCGATGGCCGTCGTGGCCGTGCTCTGCCTGGTGGCGGGCGTGGTGCTGTCGCGGCTCATCGTGTCGCCGGGCGCCGCGGCGGCCGACGCCGCACCGCCCAGCGCGGGGCCGGTCACGGTGCCGGTGGAGCGACGGGTCATCGCCAACGAGGTGGTCCTGCGGGGCGACGTCGGCTACGACGACCCGGTGGAGCTGCGCGTCGAGACGGGCGGCACCGAGGGCGGTCCCGCGGTGGTGACCGGCCAGGTCAAGGAGGTCGGCGCCACCCTCGACGCCGCGGCGGTCGCGCTCGAGGTCGTCGGCCGGCCCGTCATCGTCCTGCCGGGCGAGCTGCCGACGTACCGGTCCCTGCGCGTCGGGGTGTCCGGGCCCGACGTGCAGCAGCTGCGCACCGCGCTGCGGGCGCTGGGCATCGACGCGGGCGACCCCGCAGACGCGACGTACGACGCGGCCGCGGCCGCCGGGGTGCGCGCCCTGTACCAGCGCGTCGGGTACGCGGCGCCCACCGCGGGCGACGAGGCGACCGAGGCCGTGGCGAGCGCCCGCGAGGCGGTGACCACCGCGCAGGAGGCCGTCCGGTCGGCGCAGGCCGCCCTGGCCTCGGCGGGGGCGCGCGAGGGCGGTGCGTCCGTGACCGAGCTCGACGGCGCCGTCCGGGTCGCCGAGGCGCGCGTGGCCTTCCTGGCCGCCCAGTGCGTCCTGCCCGCGGACCAGCGCGACCCCTCGGCCGCCGACTGCTCCCCGCCCGCCGTGGTCGAGGCCGACGCCGCTCTGCAGACCGCCCGCGCGGCGCGCACGGCGGCCGACGCCCCCGTGGACACGGCCGCCGAGCGCGGCGCCGTCCGCGCCGCCCAGGACCAGCTCGCGGCGGCGCGCACCGCGCTCACCGAGGCCGAGGCGGACACCCTCACGCCGCTGCCCGCCGCCGAGGTCGTCTACCTGCCGTCGCTGCCCCGGCGCGTCGACGCCGTCGAGGTGCGCCGCGGCGGCACCGTGTCGGGGCCGTTCATGACGGTGTCGGGCGCTACCGTGCAGGTGACGGCGACGGCGAGCCGCGCGGACGCCGAGCTCCTCACCCCCGGGACGACGGGCACGATCACCGTGGACGACGAGGAGGTCCCGGTCACCGTCGCGGAGGTGACGGACGGGCGGGCCGGCGCCGGCACGTCCTCCGCCGAGGGCGGTGGTGCCGACGCCGCGGGTGCCGGCCAGGAGGCCGAGGGCGAGGGCGGCGACGCGCAGGCGTCCGGCGACCGCCGCACGGTCACCTTCTCCGTCGGGGCGGCCACGCCCGAGCAGATCGCCGCCCTGCAGGGGACGAACGTGCGGGTGCGGGTGCCGGTCAGCTCGACGGACGGCGAGGTCCTCGCCGTGCCGCTGGCCGCCCTCACCGCCGGACCGGGCGGCGAGAGCCGCGTCGAGGTCGCCGACGGGACGGGGTCGACCCGGCTCGTCGAGGTGACGACCGGGCTCGCGGCCGAGGGCTTCGTCGAGATCACCGGCTCCGACGAGCCGCTCGAGGCGGGCGACCTGGTCGTGGTCGGGGCGGCCGGCACCGACGACGAGGCCCCGGCCGACGACGCGACGGAGGACGCGTGACGGTCCTGGACCTGCTCGGCGCCGCCGAGGAGGTCCACGACCGCGCACCGGTCGTCGAGCTGCGCGGCGTGACCCGGCAGTTCCCCGGCGACCCGCCCGTGCACGCGCTGCACCCGACGGACCTGACCGTCCGGGCCGGCGAGTACCTCTCCGTGGTGGGCCCGTCCGGCTCGGGCAAGTCGACGCTCCTGCACCTGCTGGGCCTGCTCGACAGCCCGACGGACGGCGAGTACCTGCTGGACGGGCGCCCCACCTCGGGCGCCGGGGAGCGCGAGCGTGCCGCGCTGCGGGCCACCCGCATCGGCTTCGTCTTCCAGGCCTTCCACCTGCTCCCCCACCGCACCGTGCTGGAGAACGTGCTGCTCGCCACCGTCTACAGCGGGGTGCCGCGGGCCGAGCGCCGCGAGCGGGCCGTCGCCGCGCTCGAGCGGGTCGGGCTCGCGCACCGTCTGGACTTCCTGCCGACGGTCCTGTCCGGCGGCGAGCGCCAGCGCACCGCCGTGGCGCGGGCCGTCGTGGCGCGGCCGGCGGTCCTGCTCGCCGACGAGCCGACGGGCAACCTCGACTCCGCGAGCTCCGAGAGCGTGCTCGCCCTCTTCGACGAGCTGCACGCCGAGGGCCTGACGCTCCTGGTCATCACCCACGACGACGAGGTGTCGGCGCGCGCCCAGCGTCGCGTCCGCATCGCCGACGGACGCCTGCAGGAGATCGCGTGACCGCGGTGACCGACCGGGTCGCGCCGGGCGACCGGTACGGCGTGCGCGACCTCCTCGCGGAGGCGGCCGCGGGCGTGGGGGCGCGCCCCGGGCGGCTCCTGCTGACGATCCTCGGGACGGTGCTCGGGATCGCGTCGGTCGTGGTGACGGTCGGCCTCGCGCAGACCGCCGCCGTGCAGATCAACCAGCAGTTCGACGCGGTGGCCGCGACGCAGGCCGTCGCGTCGGCCGCGACGAGCCCGGGCCGCGACGGCCAGGAGCGGGCGCTCGCGCGGCTGCCGTGGGACGCCGCCGAGCGCGCGGAGCGGATCGCGGGCGTCGAGGCCGCCGCGCTGGTGTCGGAGGTCGACCTCGCAGGTGCCGACGTCTCGGCCGTGCCGGTGCACGACCCGTCCGCGCCGCGCACGTCCGCCCCGCCCGTGCTGGCCGCCGGTCCCCACGCGCTCGAGGCCCTGCAGGGGCGCCTGCAGCAGGGCCGCTGGTTCGACGCCGGGCACGACGCGCGCGGCGACCGGGTCGCGGTGCTCGGTGCCGACGCCGCCCGCCGGCTCGGCGTGCAACGGGTCGACCGGCAGCCGTCGGTGTTCGTCGGCGACCGCGCGTACCAGGTCGTCGGCATCGTGGACGACGTCGCGCGGCGCACCGACCTCCTCGGCGCGGTGATCCTGCCGACGGGGACGGCGCGCGCCGACCTCGGTCTCGCCGCCGCCGACGAGCTGCACCTGCACGTCGCGATCGGCTCCGGCCCGGTCGTCGGCGAGCAGCTGCCGCTCGCGCTGGACCCGAACGAGCCCGACACGTTCACGGTGGGCGTGCCCCCGACCACGTCCCGCGTGCGGGACAGCGTGCAGGCGGACGTCAGCACGATCTTCCTCGCGCTCGGCGGCGTCGCCCTGCTCGTCGGCGGCGTCGGCATCGCGAACGTGACGCTGCTGTCTGTGCTGGAGCGCGTCGGGGAGATCGGGCTGCGGCGCGCCCTGGGCGCGACGCGTCGGCAGATCGCGGCGCAGTTCGTGGTCGAGTCCGTCGTGATCGGGCTGCTCGGCGGCCTGGTCGGGGCCGCGCTCGGTGTCGCCGTCGTCGTGGTCGTGTCCGCGGCGCAGTCCTGGACGCCGATCCTCGAGCTGGGCATGGTCGGGCTGGCCGTGCTCGCCGGCGGTGGGATCGGCCTGCTCGCGGGCCTGTACCCCGCGCTCAAGGCGGCGTCGGTCGAGCCGATCGCCGCTCTGCGCGGCGGCGTCTGACCCCCGTGCCCCCTCGTCCCGCCGGGCTCCGCGTCCCGGCACCGCCCCCGGCGACCGACCGGTCGCCGTCCCGTCGTCGTGAGGAGCCCCCGTGGTCCGCCGCCACGTCTTCCCCGCCCTGCGCCTGATCGTGTGGGCGGTGATCGCGGTGGCCCTGGTGAAGCTCGCCTTCGCCGGCACCGACGTGACCGCCCAGGCCACCGGCGCCCAGCCGACCGGCACCGTCACCGACCGGACGGTCGAGGTCACGACCGGCACGGTGACGAACGCCGTGACCGTGCGCGGCTCGGTGGTCGCCGACCCGTCGGTGCCCGTCCGCGCGACCCTCGCCGGCACCGTCTCCAAGGTGCTCGCCACGGAGGGGCAGCGGGTCGAGGCCGGCACCCCCCTCCTGGAGGTGCGGCAGGAGACGCCCCAGGAGCCGCTGACGCGCACCGACCCGACCACGGGCGAGACCACGGTCACCGAGCGCAGGCCCAAGGTCGTCGTGGAGCAGGTGACGGCGCCGGTCGCGGGGACCCTCACCCTGCCGACGCTGAAGGACCAGGTCGTCGCCGTCGGCGACACCGTCGGGCAGGTCGCACCGGGCACCCTCTCCGTGTCCGGGACGCTGACGCCCGACCAGCAGTACCGGCTCGTCGGCGCGCCCGCGGAGGCGACGGTGACGCTCAAGGGCGGCCCCGCGCCGTTCACGTGCACCGGGGTGCGGATCGGTGCCGCAGCGGGGGCCCCCGGGGCCGAGCCGGAGCCCGCCGCCGAGGAGGGCGCGCCGGCCTCCGGCACCCTCACGTGCGCGGTGCCCGGCGAGGTCACGGCGTTCCCCGGCCTCGGCGCGGACCTCGAGATCGTCAACGGCACCGCCGCGGACGCGCTCGTCGTCCCGGTCACGGCGGTGCAGGGCACGGTCCAGCGGGGCAACGTCTGGGTCGTCGCGGAGGAGGGCGCCGAGCCGGAGGAGCGGGCCGTCGGCCTCGGGCTCACCGACGGCGAGGTCGTCCAGGTCACCGAGGGCCTCGCGCTCGGCGACCTCGTGCTCGAGTTCATCCCCGTGCCCGGCGGCGCCGGCGAGGTGGACTGCGACGACCCGGCCCAGTACGACCCGGCGGTGTGCGGCGGATGAGCATGCTCGAGCTCCGCGACGTGACGCGGGACGTCCTGCTGCCGGACGACCGCGTGCTGCACATCCTGCGCGGGGTGACGCTGAGCGTCGCCGCCGGCGAGCACGTGGCCGTCGTGGGCAGGTCGGGGACGGGCAAGTCCACGCTGCTCAACATCCTCGGCCTGCTCGACGGGCCCACGTCGGGCGAGTACCTGCTCGAGGGGACGCCGGTCACGGCGCTGTCGAACCGTCGCCGCACGCGCCTGCGGGGGCGGGACTTCGGGTTCGTGTTCCAGCAGTTCCAGCTCCTGCCGGGCCGCACCGCGCTCGAGAACGTCACCGCGCCGCTGCTCTACGCGAGCGGGCGGCAGTTCTGGCGCCGGCGCGACCTGGCCGCGGCGATGCTCGACCGCGTCGGCCTCGGCGACCGGCTGGACACGATGCCGGACAAGCTCTCCGGCGGGGAGCAGCAGCGCGTCGCCGTGGCGCGGGCCCTGGTCCGCGGGCCGCGGGTCATCCTCGCGGACGAGCCCACCGGTGCCCTCGACGTCGAGACCGGGCAGCAGATCATGGACCTGCTCGACGACGTCGCCTCCGAGACGGGGGCGGCGCTGGTCACGATCACGCACGACCTGGCGGTCGCGGCCCGCGCGCAGCGGCACTACCGCCTCGCGGAGGGGGTGCTCGTGCCCGTCGACGTGGGCACGGGCGCACGCGTGGCCGACTGGGTGGGCGACGTGCCGACGCACCTGCCCGCGGCCCGCGCCGACGTCCCCGAGCTCGGCCCGTCGGTGCCCGCGGCGGTCCAGCCGTGACCGGGTTCGTCGGCGCGCTCGTCGAGGCGTGGGACGAGCTGCGGATCCACAAGCTGCGGGTGCTGCTCGCGCTCATCGGCGTGGCCGTCGCGGTCGCCGCGATCACCGGCGTGACCGCCGCGGTGCAGATGCTGTCGCAGGCGTACCAGGAGCAGTTCGACCGGGACATGGGCCGCCAGGTGACGGTGGCCGTCGACGCGTGGGCGCAGGGCGAGCAGTCGGCGCCGCCGGCGGCGCTCGCGACCGAGTACGCGCGCGTGCTGGAGCGCTACGACATCACGTGGGCGAGCCGGGACCTGGCGACGCAGGTCCCGTTCCGGTTCCCCGACGGGACCCGCCCCACCGAGGTCCGTGCCGTCGACCCCGACCTGGGCACGATGCAGCGGATCCAGGTGGTCGAGGGCCGGTGGTTCGACGACGCCGACGTCGACGCGCTCGCGCCCCTGCTGGTGGTGAACCGCGCGTTCCTCGACCGGTTGGGGGCGAGTGACCTCTCCGAGCCGCTGACGGTCCAGCTGGGCGACGTCACGCCCGTGCGCAGCCGTGTCGTCGGCCTGGTGGAGGACCGCTGGCGGGGGGCCCCGCCCGAGGCCTACGTCCTCTACGACCAGCTCACCCGCTGGTACACGCCGGACGCGGCGGCGGGCTTCTACCAGCCGGCGCCCACGCTGAAGATGTGGGTGCCGCCGGAGATCGTCGACGACCTCACCCCCCGCCTGCGCAGCGAGATCGGCGCGGCCGTGCCGGGCTGGGAGGTCGGCACGTACGACAACCGCAGCACCGGCGGCGCCGCGCTCGACGGCGCGACGCGGTGGGTGGCGCTCGGGGTGGGCGCCTTCGCCCTGCTGCTCGGCGGGCTGGGCCTGGTGAACATCGCCCTCGTGACGGTCCGGTACCGCATCCGCGAGATCGGGATCCGTCGGTCGTTCGGGGCGACGTCGGGACGCGTGTTCGTCGGCGTCCTGCTGGAGTCGGTGGTGGCCACCGTCGTGGCGGGCCTGGTCGGGGTCGTGCTGGCGGTCGCGGCGGTCAAGGCGATCCCCGCCGACGTGATGTTCGGCGGCCTGCAGGACCGCCCGCCGTTCCCGGTGTCCGCGGCGCTGATCGGCATGGCGTGCGCGACGGGCGTGGGGGCGCTGGCCGGGATCCTGCCCGCGACCGTCGCCGTGCGGGTCAAGGTCATCGACGCGATCCGGTACTGACGCCGGTCCGCGGGCGGGGGTGGGACGCGCGGCGCCCCACCCCCGCCCGCGTCAGAGGTCGTACTCGACGACGAGCGGCGCGTGGTCGCTGAACCGCGCGTCGTAGGTCGCAGCGCGGTCGACGGTCGCCGTCCGCGCGAGCGACGCCAGGGCGGGCGTGGCGATCTGGTAGTCGATGCGCCACCCGGCGTCGTTGTCGAACGCCTTCCCGCGCCACGACCACCACGTGTAGGGCCCGGGGCCGGGGCCACCGAGGTCGCGGCCGAGGTCGCGCCAGCCGAGCTCGTCGAACCACCGGTCCAGGTAGGCCCGCTCCTGCGGCAGGAACCCCGCCTTCGTCAGGTTGCCCTTCCAGTTCTTGATGTCGACCTCGCGGTGGGCGATGTTCACGTCGCCCGCGACGACGACCCGCCGGTCGTCCTGCTGCAGCTCGCGCATCCGCGCCGTGACCCGCTCGAGGAACGCGTACTTCTCGTCGAGGGAGGGCGTGCCGGCGGTGGCGGAGTGGATGTACGCCGACACCACGGTGACCGCCCGCGCGGGCCGGTCGCCCTCGGCGGGCAGCTCGAGGTCCGCCTCGACCCAGCGGCCGGAGTCGCCCGTCACACCCGTCCCCAGGCCGATGCGCACGGCCGTCATCGGCACGCGGGACGCGATCGCGACGCCGGCGCGGCCCTTGGCCTCGGCGGCCTCGTGCGCGAGGTCCCACGCGTCGGCGGGCAGGTGGTCGGCGAGGATCTCGTCCGATCCGCGGACCTCCTGCAGCAGCAGCACGTCCGGCTTGCGGACGTCGAGCCACTCCTGCATGCCCCGGCGGAAGGCGGCGCGGATCCCGTTGACGTTGACGGAGGCGACGGTCAGCACGCGTGCCATCCTCCCCCACCGCACCGACAGGCCCGACCGCCGGCCGTCCCCTGCGCGGCCGGCGGTCGCGGGCTGCGTCACTCCCCGGCGTAGGCGGCCTCCAGCGGGGCGATCTCGAGCCTCGTCATCGTCAGCATGACCTTGGTCGCCCGGGCGACGCCCTCGGCGTCGGGCCGCGTCATGATGTCGTCCAGCACCTTCGGGACGACCTGCCAGGACACCCCGAAGCGGTCCTTGAGCCAGCCGCACTGACTGGGCTCGCCGCCGCCGGCCTGCAGCGCCTCCCAGTAGTGGTCGACCTCCTCCTGGGTGTCGACCGACAGGTAGAACGAGAACGCCTCGTCGAGGCGGAACTCGGGCCCGGCCGTGAGGATCGTCACGGCGTGGCCGTCGAGCTCCATCTCGACGATGAAGGGCACGCCCTCGGGGACGTCGGGGACGCCGGGCGGTGAGGTGACGACCGACGTGATGCGCGAGTTCGGCACCACGGAGGCGTAGAACTGCGCGGCCTCGTGCCCGCGCTCGGGGAACCACAGGTGCGTGCGGACCATGCCCATCGTCGTGCTCCTTCGGGTGCGTGCGGAGGTTCACGTGGGCAGACCCGCGGGGCCGCGCGAAGTCATCGGCGCACGACGACGAGGGCCCACGACGACGAGGGGCCCCGGACGCGTGCGCACCCGGGGCCCCTCGTCACGACGGCGCTCAGCCGGCGAGCCGCTCCGCGGTCTCCACGACGTTCGCCAGCAGCATCGCGCGGGTCATCGGCCCGACGCCGCCGGGGTTCGGCGACACCCAGGAGGCGACGTCCCACACGCCCGGGTCGACGTCCCCCACGACGCGGCTCTTGCCGGTCTCGGCGTCGACCGCCCGCGAGACACCGACGTCGACGACCACGGCGCCCGGCTTGACGAGGTCCGCCGTGACGATGCCCGGCACGCCGGCCGCCGCGATGACGACGTCCGCGTGGCGGGTGTGCTCGGCGAGGTCCACCGTGCCGGTGTGCGTCAGCGTCACCGTGGCGTTGATCTCCCGGCGGGTGAGCAGCAGTCCGATCGACCGGCCCACCGTCACGCCGCGCCCCACGACCACGACGTCCGCGCCCTTGAGCTCGACGCCGTGCCGGCGCAGCAGCTCGACGATGCCGGCCGGCGTGCAGGGCAGCGGCGAGGTGACCGGCTCGTTGACGCGCAGGACGAGGCGCCCGAGGTTCGTCGGGTGCAGGCCGTCGGCGTCCTTCGCCGGGTCGATCAGCTCGAGCACGCGGTGCGTGTCGATGCCGGCCGGCAGCGGCAGCTGCACGATGAACCCGGTGCAGGCCGGGTCCTCGTTGAGCCGGCGGACCGCCGCCTCGATGTCCTCCTGGGAGGCGTCGGCCGGCAGGTCCTCGCGGAGGGAGGCGATGCCGACCTCCGCGCAGTCCTTGTGCTTGCCCGCGACGTACCAGCGCGAGCCGGGGTCGTCGCCGACGAGCAGCGTGCCGAGGCCGGGCACGACGCCGCGGTCCGCGAGGGCCGCGACGCGCTGCGTCAGCTCGGCCTTGATCGCGGCCGCCGTCGCGGTCCCGTCGAGCTTCTGGGCCGTCATGTGCGCTCCCCCGCTCAGTACTGCTGCAGGCCGGCGTACAGCGGGAACGCCTCGGTCAGCTTCTGCACCCGTGCGCGCAGCGCATCGACGTCCGCCGCCGTGCCCTCGACGAGCGCGGTCGCGATGATGTCGGCCACCTCGGTGAACTCCGCGTCGCCGAAGCCGCGGGTCGCGAGCGCGGGCGTGCCGATGCGCAGGCCGGACGTAACGCGCGGCGGGCGCGGGTCGAACGGCACCGCGTTGCGGTTCACCGTGACGCCCACGGAGTGCAGGAGGTCCTCCGCCTGCTGGCCGTCGAGGGCGGAGTGCCGCAGGTCGACGAGCACGAGGTGCACGTCGGTGCCGCCCGTGAGGACGGAGACGCCGGCCGCGGCGACGTCGGGCGCGGTGAGGCGCTCGGCGATGAGGCGCGCGCCGTCGATCGTGCGCTGCTGACGCTCCTGGAACTCGTCGGAGCCGGCGACCTTGAACGCGACGGCCTTCGCGGCGACGACGTGCATCAGCGGGCCGCCCTGCTGGCCCGGGAAGACCGCGGAGTCGATCTTCTTGGCGTACTCGCCCTTGCTCAGGATGAAGCCGGAGCGGGGGCCGCCGATGGTCTTGTGCACGGTCGACGAGACGACGTCGGCGTGCGGGACGGGCGACGGGTGCAGGTCCGCGGCGACGAGGCCGGCGAAGTGCGCCATGTCGACCCACAGCTTCGCGCCGACCTCGTCGGCGATCGCGCGGAACGCGGCGAAGTCGAGGTGGCGCGGGTAGGCGGACCAGCCGGCGATGATGACGTCGGGACGGTGCGCGAGCGCGGCCTCCCGGACCGCCTCCGGCTCGACGCGGAACGTCTGCGGGTCGACGCCGTACGCGGCGACGTCGTAGAGCTTGCCCGAGAAGTTGATGCGCATGCCGTGCGTCAGGTGGCCGCCGTGCGCGAGGTCGAGACCGAGGATCTTGTCGCCCGCGTTGATGAGCGCGTGCAGCACGGCCGCGTTCGCGGTGGCGCCGGAGTGCGGCTGCACGTTGGCGTGCTCGGCCCCGAACAGGGCCTTGGCACGGTCGATCGCGATGGTCTCGGCGATGTCGACCTGCTCGCAGCCGCCGTAGTAGCGGCGGCCGGGGTAGCCCTCGGCGTACTTGTTGGTCAGCACGGAGCCCTGCGCCTGCAGGACGGCGCGCGGGACGAAGTTCTCGCTCGCGATCATCTCGAGCGTGTTCTGCTGGCGCGCGAGCTCGCCGTCGAGGACGGCGGCGATCTCGGGGTCGAGGTCGGAGATGTTCTGGTCGAGCAGGCTGTCGCTCATGCGGGTGCTCCTGTCGCAGTGAACCGTGCGGGCGCGCCCGGCACCCGCACACGCGGAGTGCCGGTGTGGAGGGTGACCGAGGGGCCCAGGCGTCCGACCCGTTGGTCCAGCTGCTGCGTCGCTCCCCGGTGGTGACCCACCCGTTGCGCCAGTCACGACCGGGTCAGCCTACCAACCGCGGTCTCGGCCGCCGGGGCGTCTCAGCCCTCGACGCACACCTCGACGCGGTCCCCGACGATCTCCTCGACGCTGGTCCCGCCCTCGCTCCAGCGCACGCGCGCGGCGACGTCCACGGGCAGGCACAGCGGCGCGCCGAACAGCGTGCGCCGCGGCGTGACGCCCGTGACGCGACCGGGGCCGCCGGCCCCGGCGACGGGCTGCGTCCCGTCCGCGGGCGCCCCCAGGACGACGCCCGGCTCCGCGCACGCGTCGCCGCACCGCTGGTCGGGCCACGCCTGCACCAGGCCGACCTGCTCGACGGTCCCGCGCGGCTCGCCGCACCCGTCACGCACCTCGACCGCGAGCGCGGGCTCCTCGGCGGCGAGGTCCGCGTACCGGGTGACGACGGGGCCGCGGCGGGCGGTCCACGTGAGGTCCCCCGTGAGCCGGAGCGTGACGCACCGGCCGGCGTCGGGCAGAGCGCCGGTGACGACCTCGTCGAAGCTCGCGCGCCCGGACGTCGTCGCGCCGGCGGGCGCGACCGCGGCGACGAGCAGCGCGGCCGCGGCGGCGGCGGCGCCGAACGTGGCACGACGGCGCATCGCCGCCCCCTTCCTCCCGGGCTGGGCGCAGCGTAACGGCCGGCCGGCGACGGCGGACCGGGAGGTCAGTCCCGCGCGGGCGGCTCCTCGAGCGCGGACAGCCACCGGCGCAGGACGCGGTCGAGGACCTCCGCGTCGCCGTCGTCCAGCACCGCCAGCAGCCGGTGCTGGTTCGCGACGTGGTCCGTGAACGCCGCGTCGATCACCTCGCGGCCGTGCTCCGTCAGCTCCACCACCCGCCCGCGCCCGTCGGTCTCGCTGACGCGGCGGCGCACGAGGCCGGCCGCCTCGAGCCGGTCGATCCGCTTGGTCATGCCCCCGCTCGTGACGAGCGTGTGCTCGGCGAGCTCGCCGCACGAGTGGGCGTAGGGCGCACCCGCGCGGCGCAGCGTCGCGAGCACGTCGAAGTCGCCCTCGGCGAGCCCGTGCTCGCGGTAGACCGCGACCAGCTCCTCCGTGACGCGGTGGGTGACGCGGCGCAGCCGCCCGAACACGCCCTGGGGACTGACGTCGAGGTCGGGCCGCTCGCGCACCCAGGCGTCGTGGACCTGGTCGACGAAGTCCGGGGGGAGGTCGCGGTCGCTCACGGGTGGATCTTACCTTCCGCGTCAGATACTTTGTCTTCCGTGGAAGAGAACACGGGCCGCTGGTCGCTCCTCGCCGCGCTGGCGCCGATCTCGTGGGGCGCCGCCTACTACGTCACCCGGCACACGCTGCCCGCGGACGCGCCGCTGTGGGGCTCGGTGCTGCGCGCCCTGCCCGCCGGGCTCGTGCTCCTCGCCCTCGCCCGCCAGGCGCCGCGCGGGCGGTGGTGGTGGCGCTCGCTCGTGCTCGGCCTGCTCAACATGAGCGCGTTCTTCGTGCTCGTGTACGTCGCGGCGCAGCTGCTGCCGTCGTCGGTCGCGTCGACGGTCATGGCCGTCTCGCCGTTCGTGCTCATGCTCGTCGCGTGGCCCGTGCTGGGGCAGCGCCCCCGGGTCGCCGGGCTCGTCGGCGCCGTCGTCGGCCTGGTCGGCGTCGTGGCGATGCTCGTCACCGGTGCGGTCGCGGTGAACCCGCTCGGCGTGCTGGCCGGCGGGACCGCGATGGTGATGTCGTCCGTCGGGTTCGTGCTCGCGACGCGGTGGAAGGACGACGTCGACGTGCTCGCCTCGACGTCGTGGCAGCTCGTCGCGGGCGGCCTGCTGCTCGTCCCCGTCGCGGCGCTCGCCGAGGGCGCTCCCCCGGCGCTCGACGCCCGCGGCTGGCTCGGCATCGCCTACGTGTCGCTGGTCGCGACCGCGCTCGCGTACGTCGCGTGGTTCACCGCGCTGCGGCACCTGCCCGCGGGCGCCGTGGGACTCGTCGGGCTCCTGAACCCGCTCACCGGCGTCGCCGTGGGCCTGCTGCTCGGCGGCGAGCACCTGACGCCGCTGCAGGTGCTGGGCGTGGTCGCCGTGGTCACCGGCGTCGTCGTCGGCCAGCCGGCGGCGGCGCGGGTCCTCGCGCGTGGACGGCGCACCGAATCGGCACCGGCGGCCGCGGTCGCAACCGGCGGGGCCGACGCCCCCGTCGCGCCGGGCACGCGCTGACGTCCGGCACGGCGGCGACACGTCTCGCATCGCCGCGGTGCCGATCCGGGCTCCGCGTCAGCAGGTGACCCACTGCGCGCACCCGGAGTTCTCGAGCGTGGGCGCGACCGGCGGCGGACCGGACGGACGCTGCTCGAGGTACACGGCGTGCCAGCCCATCTCGTCCACGACCTCGAGCATCAGCCCGGTCGACGGGTCGCGGACGTACGTCACGGGCTCCCACTCGCTGCGGTCCCAGCGGAGCACCTGCCCCGGCCGACCGGTCGAGTCCGTGCCCTCGGTCACCACCGCCCCCGGCACCGCTGCCGCCACCTGCCACGCCGCGTGGCGCAGCTCGACCGGCAGGAGCCCACCCTCGAGGACCAGCTCCGTGGCCATCTCCACGACCTTGTCGTCCGGTGTGCCCTGGCGGCGGTCGGGCTCGACGCTGTCGCGCAGGACCGCCTCGAGCGCGGCGGGGTCCGTCGGCAGCCGGTTCGGGTCGTCCAGCATGTCGACCCACTCGCCGTCGATCCGGTAGCGCCCCATCACCACGCGCGGGCCGAAGCCGCTCGCGGTCGCGAGGTCGCCGTCGGTGACGGTCAGCCCCGGCCGCTCCCGGCTCGTCCACTGCTCACGCCGGAACGACTCGGTGGTACCCGTCGTCAGGTCGCGCTGCGTCGCCTCGTACACCGTGTACCAGTACGGCTCGTCGCCCGTCCACGGGTCCCCCACCCCGCCGACGACCGTGCCGTCGGGCTGCACGGTGGGCGCCGTCGAGGGCGTCGGCGCGGACGCCGGCGGCTCGTCGTCCCACGGCAGCTGCGGCGGCTCCGGCAGGGCGGGCTGCAGCACGCTCGGCTCCACCAGCCCGAGCTGCGTCGACGCACCCAGACCGGCCCCCGCGAGGGCCACGACCGCGAGCGCGGCCACCGCCCCGTGCCGCGCCACCCGCCGGCGCCGCCCGCGCCCCACGACGCCGGAGAGGTCGACCGGGACCGGCGGCGCGACCGCGTCCGCCCGCGCCCGGAGCCGGGTCGCGAAGTCCTCGTCCGTGCTCATCGGGCACCCCTCTCGTCGCTGCCGTCGAGGTCGCCGAGCTCCGCGCGCAGCCGCGCGAGCGCCCGGGACGCGGTGGACTTCACGGTGCCGACCGAGACGCCGAGGTCCTCCGCGACCTCGCGCTCGGACAGCCCCTCCAGGTGCCGGAGCACGACCACGCGGCGCTGCCGCGGTGTGAGCAGCGCGAGCGCGCGCACGAGCTGGTCGCGGTCGGCGTGCGCGTCGGCGCCCGGCGGGTGCGCGCCGTCGGGCAGCCCGGCGGGCTCCGTCAGCACCTCCCGCCGGCGTCGCCGCCACGTCGAGATCCGCTGGTTCGCGAGCGTGCGCCGCGCGTAGGCCAGGGGGTCGCGCTCACGGGCGCGCGGCCACGCCAGGTACGTCCGCACCAGCGCCTGCTGCACGAGCTCGTCGGCCTGGTGCGTGTCGCCGCACAGCAGCCAGGCGGTCCGGGCGAGGGCCGGGGCCGCCTGGGCCATGAACGCGGTGAACTCCGCGTCGCGGTCGCGCCCCTCGGCCAGGACGAGCGGGACGTGCTCGTCCGCGGGCGTGGCGATCGCCCCGGACCGCTCGGGGAGGGCCGGCCGGCCGGACGCGAGGCGCAGCCCCGGCCCGGGCGCCGACGTCGTGATGTCCATGCCCTCTACACGCCGCACGCCCCGTGCAGGTTGCGTCACGGGGCGTGCGGGTCGAGCGGACGACGTCAGGCCTGCGCCGGCTCCCCGTCGCCGAGCAGCTTGCGCAGGTACGCGTAGGTGAGGTCGCCGGCGGTCTGGTCGTGCTGGTGCTCGTAGCCGGCCTTGTTGTACAGCGCGATGTTGTGCACCGAGTCGCGGCCCGTGAACACCCAGACCTCCTCGATGCCCTCGGGCAGGTACGGGAGGATCGCGGTGAGCAGCTCGGTGCCGATGCCGCGGCCCTGCAGGTCGGGTGCGACGGCGAACCGGCCGAGCGTGGCCTTCGTCCCCTCGACGAGCACACGGATCGACCCGATGAGGCGGTGCCCCTGCCACGCACCGAGGGTGATGACGCCGTCCGCCCCGAGGTCGGCGACGAGCTCCTCGAGCGTCTGCGTGAGCGGCGGGATCCGCGGGTCGCCGTACTGCTGGGCCTCGGTGACGAACGCCGCGCGCCGCAGGGTCAGCAGCTCGCCTGCGTCCTCGGCGGTGACGGGGCGGATCTCGAGGCCGGGCTGGTCGGACTGCGTCATGCGGTCATCGTCTCAGCCGCCCGGCGCGGCGCACTACTCTGGACCCCCGTGTCCCACACCTCGGAAGAGTCGACCACGCACTGGGTCCTGACCCTGTCCTGCCCCGACCGTCCGGGCATCGTCGCGGCCGTCGCGGGCCTGCTCGCCGAGCACGGGGGGAACATCACCGAGTCCCAGCAGTTCGGCGACGAGCTGTCTGGCCTGTTCCACATGCGGGTGCAGGTCACCTCCGGGGCGACGCAGGACGAGCTGTCCGCCGCGCTCGGCGAGCTGGCCGCGCGCTTCGAGATGCAGTGGCACCTGGACGTCGCCGGCCGCAAGGTGCGCACGCTCGTCATGGTCTCGACCGCCGCGCACTGCCTGAACGACCTGGCGTTCCGCCAGCGCTCGGAGGACCTGCCGGTCGACCTGGTCGCCGTGGTCTCGAACCACGAGGTGCTCGCGCCGATGGCGGGGTTCTACGGGATCCCGTTCCACCACGTGCCCGTGACGCGGGAGACGAAGGCCGAGGCCGAGGCACGGCTGCTCGCGCTCGTCGAGGAGCTCGACGTCGAGCTCGTCGTCCTCGCGCGGTACATGCAGATCCTCTCCGACGACCTGTGCCGCCGGCTCGAGGGCCGGATCATCAACATCCACCACTCGTTCCTGCCGTCGTTCAAGGGCGCCCGCCCCTACGCGCAGGCCCACGACCGCGGCGTGAAGCTGATCGGCGCGACCGCGCACTACGTGACCGGCGACCTCGACGAGGGGCCGATCATCGAGCAGGACGTCGAGCGCGTCGACCACACCCGCTCCGTCGAGGACATGGTGCGCCTCGGCCAGGACGTCGAGCGGCGCGCGCTCGCCCGCGCGGTCCGCTGGCACGCCGAGCACCGCGTCCTGCTCGACGGGCACCGCACGATCGTCTTCCGCTGACCCCTGCCCCGGCACCAGCCGGGGCCGCGGACGCGTCCCCGGCTGCGGGGACGGCGCGTGAGCCTGTCGACGTGGTCGTCCATGACGACCGGATGTGCACACTCGCGGCCCCCGATGCTCGGCGGGCTGAGGCCGAGCCCGCACCCCCGACGCACGTCCCAGCCCTCCACGAACCGTTTCGGGAGGGTGCGGGGCGGTCCCGCCGCGCGCCAGGGTGGGCCCCGCACCACCGCCGACCGGACGACCACCCAGGGGGCACCATGACCAGCACGCCCGCCACACCGACCACGGCCGCACCCGCACCCGCCGCCGATCGCGTCGCACCCGCCGACCCGGCCGCCGGACCCGGGTCGCGCACCACCCGCCTCGTCGCCACGCTCCTGCTCGCCCTGGGCGCGCTCTTCGTGCTCGGCGGCGCCGGCACGTGGGCCGTCACGGCCTCGGGTCTCGCCAGCGAGGGCGTGACCGTCGCCGAGAGCGCTCCCGCCTTCGTCGGCGCCCCGCTCGACACGCCGTGGGAGGCGTGGGCCCAGACGGAGGCCATCCGTGCGGACCTGCACGAGGCGACGGGCGGACGCACCTACGCGGACATGGACCGGGACGACCCGCAGCGCGACATGGTCGCCACCGGCACGTTCCTGCGCGCGTCGCTGCTGACCTCGGTCGTGGCGTTCGGCGTCGCGACCGCTCTCGTCGGCATCGGCGTGGGCTTCCTGCTCGGCGGGCTCGGCCTGCGCTCGCTCAGCGCCCGCGGCGCGTGACCTCGTCGGCGGGGCGGCCGGCCGTCAGCGGCCGGCCGCCTCGCGGTCCGCGGGTGCCGACGCGCGCGACGCGGGGGCCATCTGCCACGCACCCGTGATCGCGCCGATGATCTCCTCGTAGCTGGACCGCTGCGCGTCGAAGGACCCGTTGTTGCGTCCGTGCCGCAGCACCTCGATGCGGTCCGACACGGCGCGCACGTCGTTCATGTTGTGGCTGATGAGGATGACGCCGAGCCCCATCTCGCGCAGGCGCTCGATGTGCGTGAGCACCTCGGCGGTGTGCGCGACGGACAGCGCCGCGGTGGGCTCGTCGAGCACGACGATCCGCGGTGAGCCCAGCAGCGTGCGGGCGATCGCGACGGACTGCCGCTGCCCCGCCGACAGGTGCGACAGCGGCGTGCGCACGGACGGGATGCGGCTCGACAGGTCGCGCAGCACGGAGCGCGCGATGTTCTCCATGCGGCCGTCCTGCATCACGCCCGCGTTGCGCATCTCCCGGCCGAGGAACAGGTTCGCCGTCACGTCGAGGTTGTCGCACAGCGCCAGGTCCTGGAACACCGTGGCGACGCCGAGGCGCTGGGCGGCCTTCGGGCTGGGGATCGACACCGGCTCGCCGTCGATCTCCACCAGGCCCGAGTCGGGGACGACGACGCCGGCGACCACCTTCGCCAACGTCGACTTGCCGGCGCCGTTGTCGCCGACGAGCGCGACCACCTCGTGCGCGTGCACCTCGAAGTTGACGTCCACGAGCGCTTCGACGGCCTTGTACCGCTTGGTGATGCCGCGCATCGTCAGCAGCGGCGTGCGCGTCCTCTCGACCATCCCCGGTCCACCTGCTCCTCGTCGGGCACGTGTCACGTGCAGCGAATCCCTCGGCTCCGGCAGCGTCAACCGACTGCCGCCCGTCTGTCTTCCTGGTCGTCCTGGTCGTCCCGGTCTCTCCGGTCGCCGACCTGCGCCGGCTCGGCGGGCTCGAGGTCGCCGACGTCGTCGACGCGCACCGGCACGTCGGCGGACTGCAGCGCGAGCACGAGCGCGCCCATGACCTCCGCCCGGGCACCCAGCTCGGCGGGCACGACCTCCAGCGGCGCGATCTGGTTGAGCAGCACCCGCCGGCGGATCGCGTCGCGCATCGGGCGGAGCAGCACCTCGCCGGTCTCGGCGAGCTCCCCGCCGACGACGACGCACTGCGGGTTCACGGCCATGCCGAGCCCGGCGACGACCGCGCCGATCGTCGCGCCGGCGTCCGCGACGACCTGCGCGGTACCGGGATCGCCGCCGCTGGCGCGGGCGACGACGTCGCGCAGGGTCAACGGTCCGTGGCTCGCCCGCAGCGGCTCGAGCAGGGCGGCGGACCCGACGACGGTGTCGAGGCACCCGCGCGACCCGCAGCGGCAGATGTGCCCCTGCGGGTCGACCTGCACGTGCCCGATCTCCCCGGCCGTGCCGGCGAAGCCGCGGTGCACGCGGCTGTTGATGACGATGCCCGCCCCGGTCCCGTAGGACGCCCGCACGTACACGGCGTCCCGGTAGCCGCGGGCGGCGCCGAGGGTCGACTCCGCGAGGGCGCCGAGGTTCGCGTCGTTGTCGACGTGCACGGGCCGGCCGAGCCGCTTGTCCAGCACGCGGGCCAGGTGCTCGCCCTCCCAGCCGCGGAAGACGCCGGGCACCGAGACCATGCCCGTGCTGGTGTCGACGGGCGCGGGCACGCCGACGCCGATGCCCACCACCTCGTCGAGCTCGCTGCCGATGCGCTCGAGCAGGTCGACGACGAGCAGGGCCGCACGGTCCAGGCTCGTGTCGGAGCGGTGCTCGTGCGGCAGCGGGAGGCTCTGCTCGGCGACGACCTCGTGGGCGAAGTCGCCGAGCACGACGCGCAGGTGCCGGTGGCCGATCTGGATGCCGACGGCCAGACCCACGCGGCGGGCGAGCGTGACCATCTGGGCACGCCGCCCGCTGCGGGTGGTGACGGCGGTGTCGACGACCCCCGCGGCCAGCAGGTCGCGGACGATCGTCGACACCGTCGCCGCCGACAGGCCGGTGGCGGCCGCGAGCTCGACCTGCGTGAGGCCGCCGTAGCGCTGCACCGTGGTGACCACGAGCGCCTTGTTGGCCTCACGCAGGGACGACTGCGAGCCCGCTGACGCCGCTCGCCTGCTCACGGGGGGAACCTACCCGCTTCCGTACCGGCCGGTCGTGGTGCTACTGGGTGCCTGCGCGGCGCTTGTTCAGCAGGTCGAAGGCGACCGCGAGCAGGAGGACCAGGCCCTTGATGGCCATCTGCCAGGCCGGGTCGACCGACATGATCGACAGGCCCATGTTGAGCACACCCATGATGAGCGCGCCGATGATCGCCCCGGAGATGCGCCCGATGCCGCCGGTGACGGCGGCGCCGCCGATGAAGCAGGCCGCGATCGCGTCGAGCTCGAAGTTCTGGCCGGCCGCGGCGATGGCCGCACCCGCACGTGCCGTCGTGACGATCGCCGCGACGCCCGCGAGCAGGCCCATGTTGACGAAGATCCAGAAGTCGACACGACGGGTGTTGACGCCCGACAGGCCGGCCGCGAGCCGGTTGCCGCCGATCGCGTAGATGTGCCGGCCGAAGACGGTGCGGCCCATGAGGAACGAGTACGCGACGACGAGGACGCCGACGACGACGAGCACGATCGGGGTGCCGCCCGCGGAGAACGACAGGATGACCGTGAGGATGCCGATGCCGACCGCGATGAGCGCGAGCTTCGCGACGAACAGGCCGGCGGCCTCGACGTGCAGGTCGTGCTTGCGCAGCGAGGCGCGGGCGCGCAGCTGGGAGATGACGATCGCGGCGACCGCGAGCGCACCGATGAGCAGCGTGACGACGTCCATGTTCGACGCGAAGCCGAGCACGTTGGGCAGCGAGCCCTTGGAGATGGCGATGAACGACGACGGCAGGCCGGCGACGGTCTCGCCGACGACGACGAGCGCGAGGCCGCGGAAGACGAGCATGCCCGCGAGCGTCACGATGAACGCTGGGATGCCGACGTAGGCGACCCAGAAGCCCTGCCACGCACCGACCACGCCGCCGATCGCGATGCCGAGCAGCACCGCGACGGGCCACGACAGGTCGAAGTCGCGCATGCTCACCGCGACGACGCCGCCGACGAACGCGACCACCGACCCGACGGACAGGTCGATGTGCCCGGCGACGATCACCATGACCATGCCGATCGCGAGGATCATGACGTACGCGTTCTGCTGGAACAGGGCCGCGACGTTGTTGGCGAGCAGGAGCTTGCCGTCCGTCAGGACCTGGAACAGCAGGACGATGACGATGAGCGCGCCGAAGATGCCGTACTGGCGGGCGTTGCCGCCGAGTCCCTGCAGGCGCTGCCCGATCGACTGCCGCGGGAGGTCCGGCGGCGTCGGTGAGGAGATGTTGACCTCGGTCCTGGTGCTCATCGGGCGATCCCGTCCTTGTCCATCGTCATGTACTGCATGAGTCGCTCCTGCGAGGCCTCCGCGCGGGCGACCTCGCCCGTCACGCGGCCCTGGCTGAGCGCGTAGATGCGGTCGCAGATGCCGAGCAGCTCGGGCAGCTCCGAGGAGATGACCAGCACGCCCTTCCCGGCGTCCGCGAGCCGGTTGATGATCGTGTAGATCTCGTACTTGGCGCCGACGTCGATGCCGCGCGTCGGCTCGTCGAGGATGAGCACGTCGGGATCGGCGTAGATCCACTTGCTCAGCACGACCTTCTGCTGGTTGCCGCCGGAGAGCTTGCCGACCACGGACGCCACGCTGGGCGCCTTGATGTTCATCTCCCGGCGGTACCGCTCGGCGACGCGGCCCTCGCCGCGGCGGTCGACCACGCCCAGCCGGGCCAGCTTGTTCAGCGCCGAGGCCGAGACGTTGCGCTCGATCGTGTCGATGAGGTTGAGGCCGAACCGCTTGCGGTCCTCCGTCGCGTACGCGATGCCGTGCGCGATGGCCTGCTGGACGGTGTTCGCGTGGATCTCCTTGCCGTCCTTGTACAGGCGGCCGGAGATGTTCGACCCGTAGGAGCGGCCGAACACGCTCATCGCGAGCTCGGTGCGGCCGGCGCCCATGAGGCCCGCGAGGCCGACGATCTCGCCGCGGCGGATCGTGAGGTTCGCACCGTCCACGACCCTGCGCGTCTGGTCGACCGGGTGGTGCACGGTCCAGTCCTCGATGCGCAGCACCTCGTCGCCGATGGTCGGCGTGTGCTCGGGGAACCGGTTGTCGAGCGAGCGCCCGACCATGCCGCGGATGATCCGCTCCTCGGTGACCGGCTCGGCGCCGTGCATCGGCATCGACTCGATCGTGCGGCCGTCGCGGATGATCGTCGTGGTGTCGGCGATCGCCTCGATCTCGTTCAGCTTGTGGCTGATGATGATCGAGGTGATCCCCTCGGCCTTGAGGTCGCGGATCAGCCCCAGCAGGTGCGCGCTGTCCTCGTCGTTCAGGGCGGCGGTCGGCTCGTCGAGGATGAGCAGGCGCACCTCCTTCGAGAGCGCCTTCGCGATCTCGACGAGCTGCTGCTTGCCGACGCCGATGTCGACGATCTTGGTGTCGGGGCGCTCGTCGAGGCCCACGCGCGCGAGCAGCTTGGCCGCCTCGGCGTTCGTGCGGTTCCAGTCGATGACGCCGCGCTCGACGCGCTCGTTGCCGAGGAAGATGTTCTCGGCGATCGACAGGTACGGCGAGAGCGCGAGCTCCTGGTGGATGATGACGATCCCGCGCCGCTCGGAGTCGCGCACGCCGCGGAACTCCTGGACCTCGCCGTCGAGGACGATGTCGCCCTCGTACGAGCCGTGCGGGTAGATGCCCGAGAGCACCTTCATCAGCGTCGACTTGCCGGCGCCGTTCTCGCCGCAGATGGCGTGGATCTCCCCGCGCCGCACCGCCAGGTTGACGTCGGACAGCGCCACGACGCCGGGGAACTTCTTGGTGATGCCGCGCATCTCGAGGATGTGCTCGGTGTCCATGTGTCCTCAGCTAGGGTCCGCCGCGGGCCGGCCGGTCCCGTCCCCGCCCCTGCGGGCGGGGACGGGACCGGCCGAGCGTGCGGTTCCGATGGGTACGGGCGGGTGCCCGTCAGAGACCGAGGTCGTCCGCGGCGTAGAAGCCGGACTCGACCAGCGAGGACTCGACCGTGTCGGGGGTCACGACCACCGGCGGCAGGAGGAAGGTCGGCACGACCTTCTCGCCGTTCTCGTAGGTCTCCTCGTCGTTGACCTGGACCTCCTGGCCCTCGATGATCTGCTCGACCATCTTGGCGACCTGGTCACCCAGCGTGCGGGTGTCCTTCCAGACCGTCATGGACTGCTTGCCCGCGAGCATGTTCTGCACGTTCGCGAGGTCCGCGTCCTGGCCGGTCAGGACCGGGTACTCCGCACCCGGGGCGTAGCCGGCGCCCTCGAGGGCCTGGGCGATGCCGAGTGCCAGCGAGTCGTTCGGGGACAGGACGACGTCGACCTTCTGGCCGCCGCCGTAGAACGAGTTGAGGCGGTTCTCCATCTCGGCCTGGGCGGTGTCGGAGCCCCAGCCCTGGATGCCGATGCTCTGCCACTCCTCGTTCGAGGCCGGGGCCTTGCCCGACGGGACGACGAGCTTGCCCTCGTCCACGTACGGCTTGAGGACGTCCCACGCGCCGGAGAAGAAGAACTTGGCGTTGTTGTCGTCCGGCGAGCCGGCGAACGGCTCGAGGTTGAACGGGCCGGCCGCGTTCTCCAGGTCGAGCTGCTCGACGATGAACTCGCCCTGCATCTTGCCGACCTCGTAGTTGTCGAACGTCGCGTAGAAGTCGACGTTCGGCGTGTCGTTGATGAGGCGGTCGTAGGCGATGACCGTGATGTCCTGCGACGCGGCCTGCTCGAGCACGGGGCCGAGCGTGGTGCCGTCGATCGGGGCGATCACGAGGACGTCGGCGCCCTGGTTGATCATGTTCTCGATCTGGGTGATCTGCTGGTCCACCTTGTTGTCGGCGTACTGCAGCGTCGTCTCGTAGCTCGAGCCCTGGAGGAGCTCCTCGAGGTGCTGGCCGTCACGGTTCCACCGCTCGAGGCTCTTCGTGGGCATCGCGATGCCCACGAGCGTGTCCTCGGCCGCGGCCGCACCGCCCTCGCCGCCGCCCGAGCCGCTCTCGCGCTCCTGGCTGCACGCGGCCAGCGAGCCGACGAGCAGACCGGCGGTGACCAGACCTGCTGCAGTCTTCTTCCAACCCAGTGACATCGTTGTCCGCTCCTTGTCGTGCCGCACTCGGTCCGAGCACCCGTTGCCCGGTCCGTCCGGCGTGCGACGGGCTCCGCCCGCACCGCCACGCGGCGTTCGGTTGGATTCAAGACCTGAAGGCACGACGATGGCAACTCTCGTTACCACATCGTGTCCTGGCGTTTCCCGGCCGTGACCAGGGCGAACGGGACGTCCCTCGCGCCACCACGGACGCCCGAGCGTTCGACCTGCGAACTCAGGCGGGTCCCTGACTGGCGTCACCGCGCAGGTCGACCCGCAGCCGGGACACGCGTCGAGCGCGGGCGTCCGAGGACGCCCGCGCTCGACGGATGCGCCGCGCACCGCGCGCGGCGGTCGTGCTCAGCCGAACAGGCCGCGCCACCAGTCGCCCAGGCCGTCCCACAGGTCCTGGACCGAGCCGTGCGGCGCCTGCTCCACCAGCACCGCCACCGTGCGCGGCGGCACGGTGACCGTGCCGGTCCCCCGCTGCCACGTCGTGGTCCGGACCACCGGGTCGTGCCCGCGCGCCTGGACCGGCGACAGGGCGTACCGCCGGCCCGCGAGCGCCTCGACCGTCTGCGTCGTGGGCTCGTCGGACGCGTTGACGACGACGAGCACGCCGTCCAGGCGCCGGTCGACGTCGGTGCGCCAGCGCCGCTGCCCGCGGTCCCAGCCCACGCGGTCGTCCACGTGCATGACCACCACGCCCGGGTCGGCGTCCGGACCCGAGCCCGGGAACGTGACCTTCTGCCGGATCAGGTCCGACGACCCGAGGCGGAACAGGCGGGTCGAGGAGCGCAGCTCCAGCAGCTCGGCCGCGGCCTCGCTCGCCGTCGCGACGTCCTGCGGCGTCGGGACGAGGGCCGGGTCGGCCAGCAGGGGCTGCTGGTACGGCCACTTGGCCTCGTTGTCGGCCGCCGGCGGCAGGCCGCGGGCGAACCCGTTGGTCTGGCCCGACCAGTCGAGGACGTTGAACCAGTCGCCCGAGTCGTAGCTGTTGCGGTCGAGCGACTTGCTGCGCAGCAGGTCGGCGCCCGCGTGCCAGAACGACGGCGTCTGGGCGAGCGCGGTCGTCGCGAGCGAGACGGTGTTCATGCGCACCCGGTCGGCCATCGGGGTGTCCTGCGGCAGCTTCAGGTACAGGTTGTCGAACAGGGTCTCGTTGTCGTGCGCGTCGACGTACGTGACCACCTCCTCCGGGGAGTCGGCGTACCCGGCCGGCTGCCCGTTGTAGTCGATCTCGTCGCCCTGCTGGACCTCGCCCGCGCTGGTCAGGAACCCGTAGTCCCGCAGGTTGCCCGCCATGCCGAGGCGGACGAGGTCGGCCTGGTGCCGCACCCGTGCGAGCTGCTCCTCCGGCGTCCCGTTGCCGGGGTCGCCGTTGGGGTCGGTGTACGCGCCGGAGCCGAAGCCCTGGACCGCGCGGGGGTTCTCGTCGAACGGTCCGCCCCCGCGCACGGCGTCGCGCAGCCTGTCGGAGAACGTGCCGATCCCGGTGCCGCCGAGCTGCCCCTGCGTGGCCTGCTCGAACAGCCGGTCGTCGGCCACCTCCCCGAAGTTCCAGCCCTCGCCGTACAGGTACACCTTCGAGCCGTCGACGCCGTCGCGGCGCGGGGTCAGGTCGTCCAGCGCGGCCCGCACCTTCTCCATCGTCTGCCGGGAGTGGTGGCCCATGAGGTCGAAGCGGAAGCCGTCGACCTTGTGGTCCCGGGCCCACGTGACGACCGAGTCGACCATCATCTTCTCGGCCATCGCGTGCTCGGTCGCGACGTTCTGGCAGCAGGTCGACGTCTCGACCTGCCCCGTCGCGTTCAGCCGGTGGTAGTACCCCGGCACGACCCGGTCCAGCACGCTCTTCGCGTCCTGGCCGCTCGCCGCGGTGTGGTTGAACACCTGGTCGAGGACCACCTGCAGGCCGTCGGCGTGCAGCGCGCCGACCATGGACCGGAACTCGGCGATGCGCGCGCCGCCCGTCGCGTCGACCGCGTACGAGCCCTCCGGGACCGTCCAGTGCCACGGGTCGTAGCCCCAGTTGAACGCGTCCCGCCCGGCGACGGCCGTGACGCACGCCTGCTGCTCCGGCGAGTCCGGCGGCAGCGACGCGAGGTCGCACTGCGGCGTCGCCTGCTGCGCACGGTCCTCCTCGATCGACGCGATGTCGAACGTCGGGAGCAGGTGCACGGTCGTGAGCCCGGCGTCGGCGAGCCGGCGCAGGTGGTCGCGCCCGTCGCTGCGGCGCACCGCGAACGCCCCGTACGTGCCGCGCAGCCGCTCGGGCACCGTCGCGTCCGAGATCGAGAAGTCGCGCACGTGCAGCTCGTAGATCGTCTGGTCCACGGGCCGCACCACCGGCTGCCTCGTGCGCTCCCACTCCCTCGGCCGGTACCGGGGGTCGTCCAGGTCGACGAGGACGCCGTGCGTGCTGTTCAGCGTCAGCGCCACCGCGTACGGGTCGGTGACCCGGTTGACCTCGACCTTCCCCGTGGTGGGCGCGTAGACGCTGACCTCCCACAGGTAGGCCGCGCCCGCCCACGCCTTCGGGCCGGAGGCCGTCCATGCGCCGTCGCGCTGCCGCTCGGCGGGAACCCGCGTCGGCTCGGCCGACGTGTCGAGGCGTCCCCGGCGGTCGGCGGGCCAGACCAGCAGGTCCACGTCCTGCGCGGTCGGGGCCCACAGCGCGAGGCTCGGGGCGCCCTTGCGCCACGTGGTGCCCAGCGTGCGGTCCGTCGCCCGGTCCGCGTACAGGTCGTCGAGGACACCCGGCACCTGCACCCCGGTCACGGCCTGGCCGGCGCCGTCGGCACCGGCCTGGCGGACCAGCAGCTCACCGGTGAGCAGGCGCTCGACGGTGGCCCGGTCCGCGTCGGCGAGGCGCAGGGCGAGGTACCCCTCGAGCGCCGGGAAGCGCGCGAGCACGCCCGCCCCGAGCCCGTCGGGGTCGACCGCGAGCGCGTGCGTCTCGCCGCCCGTCACCTCGCCCTCGACGACCTCGAGGGCACCGGCGGGGTCGCCGTGCAGCGTGAACGTCAGGTCCGCGGCGTCCGTGCCCGCGGGGACGAGCGACGTCGGCCACGCGAGCAGGTCCTGCTCGACCCAGTACGCCGCGGCCTGCCCCGTGCCGGGCAGCGGCGGGTCGGCCACGCCGACGGTGAGCACGTGCGTCGCGAGGTCGTACGTGAAGGTCACCGGCTGCCCGCCGGGCGTCGAGAACGCGATGTTCGCGCCACCGGCCGCGCCGCCGGCGCCGTAGTTCTCGGCCCAGCTCAGGCCGTGCGCGACCTTGACCTCGTAGGTGCCCGCGGGCAGGTCGGGGGCGGTGAAGACGGCGCTGCCGTCCCCGTCGCCGTCGATGAGGACGGCCGCCAGGCAGGCGGGGTCCCAGTCCGCGGCGCACCCGAGCTCGCTCTGCGCGCTGCCGGGAAGCGTGATCAGCGCGCCCTGCGCGGACGACGTCGCCTGGTGCGTGGCGTGGTCGTACACGAACGTCACCTGCTGCGGCGCGTCGCCGGCCACCGTGTACGTGATGTTCGCGCCGCCGGGCGCACCGCCGGCGCCGTAGTTCTCGTCCCACGTGCCGCCGATCGCGACCTTGTACTCGTAGGAGCCGGGCGGGAGCGTGAACGTGCCGGCGTAGACCGAGCCCGCGACCTGCTCGAGGCGCGCGGCCTCGCAGTCCGGCTGCCAGTCGCCCGGGCACCCCATCGCGGCGTTGTGGCTGCCGGGGACGCTCACGACGAGGTCCGTCGGGTCGGTCGGCGGCACGACGCCGTCGACGGCCACGCCGACGCTCGCGTACGTCGACGCCGCGCTGCGCCCGCCCGTGACGTCCTCGCGCACCGCGCGGTACTCGACGAGCGTGCCCGGGGCCAGGTCGTCGACGTCGTGGTAGACGCGCGGGCTCGTCGTCTCGGCGGTGCCGAGCGGCGTCCACCCGTCCGAGCCGACGACGCGGTACGCGAACGACGTCGTCGCGAGGACGTCGTCGGCGACGTCGGCGACGACCGGGGCCGAGCCCGTGACCGCCGCGCCCGCACCGGGCACGGTGAGCGTGATCGCGTCGTCGCCCGCCGCGACGGGGGCGTCGGCACGCAGCACGACCGCACCGAGCGCCGGGACGGCGAGCTCCACCGTGCCGTCCGCCGCGGCGGTGACCGGCTGCCCGTCCGCCGTCGTCGTGCCGGTGGTCGCCAGCAGCGGCGTGAACGTCGCACCGGGGGTGAGCGTGTCGACCGTGACGGTCGCGGCCGTCGTGGCGTTGTTCGTCGCGACGAGGTGCTCGACGTCGTCGTCGCCGACGCGGGAGAACGCGTACACCGGGCCGTCGGCGTACCGCTCGACCTGCGCGCCCTCCGTCAGCGCCGGCGTGGATGCGCGCAGCTCCGCGAGGCGCGCGATGTGCCGGTAGAGGGCCGTGTCGGTCCCGAACCGGTCGACGGACCCGGCGGTCGTGCCGTCGAGCAGCGCCTGGTCGGCGTACTCCGGCACCTGCGTCGCGAACAGCGACTGCCGCGCGTCCTTGTCCTTCCCGCCGAGCGAGCCGGCGCCGACGAAGCCCTGCTCGTCGCCGTAGTAGACGACCGGCTGGCCGCGCGTGAGGTACATGAGCGTGTGCGCGAGACCGGAGCGGTCCTGCGCGCTGCCGGCGTCCTTGACCGCGTACCCGATGCGGCCCATGTCGTGGTTGCCGAGGAAGGTCGGCAGCGCCTGCGCGTTGCCCGTCGGCGTCGTGTACCGGTCGTCGCTCGCGTACAGCGCCTGCAGGCCGGCGGCCGGCAGGCCCTTGGCGTAGTTCGCCGCGGCGGCCTGGAACGAGAAGTCGAGGACGGCGTTCATGTCCGTGTCGCGGACGTAGGGCGCGGTCTTCGCGGAGTCGGCGTCGTACACCTCGCCGAACATGAAGAAGTCGGGGTTGCCCACCGACGCCGCGTGCTCCGCGATGCCCGCGGTGAACGTCTCCCAGAACTCGCCGTTCACGTGCTTGACGGTGTCGATGCGGAAGCCGTCGATGCCGAGGTCCACCCACGCCTCGTAGACGTCCACGAAGCCCTGGACGACGTCGGGGTGCTCGGTCATGAGGTCGTCGAGCCCGTCGAAGTCCCCGTAGGTGACGGACTCCCCCGTCCACGTCGAGTTGCCGCGGTTGTGGTACAGCGTCGGGTCGTTCAGCCAGGCCGGGACCTTGAGGTCGGCGTCGGCCGGGTCGACGACGGGGGTGTACGGGAAGGACGTCGCCGGGTCGAGCGCGGGGAAGTCGTCGGTGCCGGCGAAGTCGGCCGGGTCGAACGCCTCGCCGGCGGCGTCGCGGTACGGCTCGGCGGACTGCTCGACGTACGTGTACTGCTTCTCGGCGTAGTCGATCACGTCCGCGGTGTGGTTCGTGATGATGTCGAAGTACACCTTGATGCCGCGCGCGTGGGCCTCGTCGATCAGCGCCTCGAGCTCCTCGTTCGTGCCGAGGTGCGGGTCGATGCGCGTGAAGTCGGTGACCCAGTAGCCGTGGTAGCCGGCGGACGCGTCCGCGCCCTCGCCCTGCACCGGCCGGTTGAGGAACGACGGCGTCAGCCAGATCGCGGTCGTGCCGAGCCCCTCGACGTAGTCGAGCCGCTCGCGCAGCCCCGCGACGTCGCCGCCGTGGAAGAAGCCCTTGTCGGTCGGGTCGAGCCCCGTGACGAGACGGTCGCCCTCGAGCCCGCCGGTGTCGTTGGACGGGTCCGCGTTGGCGAACCGGTCCGTCATGACGAAGTAGAACTGCTCGCCGGCGCCCGGGTCGCGCACCGGCTCCGCGACGAGGTCCGCGTCGGCGTCCGTGTACCCGCCGCGCAGGTCGGTGACGGTGACGACCGTGCGGTGGCTCGTGTCGTCGTACGTGAACGTCAGGCGCGCCGGGCCCGCGAGCACGAGCGGGGTGTTCGCGTCGGTGCCGTCCGCGCCGTACGACGCGTCCCAGGCGTCGTCGAGCGCGACCTTCCACTCGTGGGCGCCCTCGGGCACCTCGAAGGTGGCGGCGAACCGGCCGGGGACGTCGGTCGGGGCCAGCTCGGTCGCGGGGCAGGCGGGGTCCCAGTCGGCCGCGCAGCCGAGCTCGCTCTGGAGGCTCCCGACGAGTGCGACGCCGCCGGGCGCCGCCGAGGCGGCGGTGGGCACGAGCGCCGCGATCGCGCCGACGGCGCCGACGGCGAGCGCGGTGCCCGCGGCCGAGAGCCGGCGGCCGAGGCGGGGACGGTGGGACGGGGCCGGGCGGGGCCGGCCGGGGGGCAGGGACGAGCCAGGACGCGGGCGGGCGCCGACCATCGGGACTCCTTCGTCACGGCACGACGTCGTGCCGGAGGTGGGCAGTCCGGCGACCGTAACCGTTTGCGTCAACTTTCAGCAAGAGATTCCGGCGAAGTCGTCGTACCGGTCGATCCGGACGCCCCGCAGACCCTTGCGGCCCGGGGAGGACGGACGGAGCATGGCGGCAGGGGGGCCGCGTGCCCCCGGCCGACGTCACGGTGAACGACGAGGTTCGACGACGGGGGCGGGACGATGGGCGGTCTGCGTACGGCACGGGGACGGGTCACGGCGGTCGGGGCGACGGCCCTCACGCTGGTGCTCGCGGCGAGCGGCGCCACCGGGGCCGCGGACGGGACGGGTGAGCGGGGCGCCGGCCCCGACGGCGGCTGGTGGGGCGGCGGCTCACGGCCGGCCCGCAACGTCGTCCTCCTGGTCGGCGACGGGCTCGGCATCGCCGCACGCGACGCGATCCGGCTCGCCACGGTCGGACGCGACGGCGAGCTCGCGATGGACGGTCTGCGGTACGCGGGGTGGACACGCACCGACCCCGCGGACCCCGACGACGCGGTGACCGACTCGGCCGCCGGCGCGACCGCGTTCGCCACCGGTGTGCGGACGTACAACGGCGCCGTGTCCGTCGACGTCGACGGCAACCCGGTCCCCACGCTCCTCGAGCACGCCGCGCGGCTGCGCAAGGCGACCGGGCTCGTCACGACCGCGCAGGTCACCGACGCGACACCGGCGGCGTTCGGCGCGCACGTGCCCGACCGCGGCGACCAGAGCGAGATCGCCCGCCAGTACCTCGACGACACCCGCCCCGACGTGATCCTCGGCGGCGGCGAGGACTGGTGGTACCCCGAGGGCGACGAGGGCGCGTACCCCGACGACCCCGCGGACCCGCGGCCGGAGGTCAGCCGCAGCACCGAGGGCGACCTCGTGGCCCGCGCGGAGGCGATCGGGTACGACTACGTCACGACCGCCGAGGAGCTCGCCGCGACCCGTGCCGACCGCGTGCTCGGGCTGTTCGCCAACGAGGAGATGTTCGAGCAGGCGCCCGAGGGCCAGGGCGACGAGTACGCGCCCGTCGTGCCGCTCGCGACCATGACCGCGAAGGCGCTCGACGTGCTCGCGCGCGACCGGCACGGCTTCTTCCTCCTCGTCGAGGAGGAGGGCATCGACGAGATGGCGCACGCCAACAACGCGGCCCTCACCATCGAGGCCGGGCAGGCGTTCGACGAGACCGTGGCGGTGGTGCGCGACTTCGCGGCGCGGCACCGCGACACCCTCGTCGTCGTCGTGGGCGACCACGAGACGGGCGGCCTCGCGATCGAGAACGTCGACGCGGAGGACGAGTCCGGCGACCCCGCGGCCACCGACCCGGGCGTCCTGCAGAGCCTCGAGGACGGCCCGTTCCCGATCGCCGGCAGCGACCTGCAGTTCACGGTGGACTGGACCACGGGCGGGCACACGGGCGCCGCGACGCCGCTGTCGGCCGAGGGCCCGCGGGCGGAGCGTCTCGCCCGCGCGCAGGACAACACGGACGTGTTCAGGGTCGTCCTCGACGCGATGCGGGGGCGCCGCTGACGCACGGGCGGGCTGACCGGGGGCTCCCGGTCAGCCCGCCCGCAGGCGCGCCAGGGCGTGGAGCACCGGCGCGGTCACCGCGTCCTCGTCCACGTCGAGCACCTTGTCGCGGCTCGTCGCGCCCGAGACGAGGCGCACGTGCCGCGGCCGCACGCCGAGCGCGTCGGCCACGGCGCGCAGCACGGCCTCGGTGGCCGCCCCCTCGACCGCCCGCGCCGTCACGGCGACGACGAGCCGGTCGTCGTACGTGCCGCCGACGCGCGAGCGCGAGGCGCCGGGGCGCACCCGCACCGCGAGCCGCACCGGAGCCTCAGACGAGGCCGAGCGAGTGCACCGCCTCGCGCTCCTCGACGAGCTCGGCGACCGACGCGTCGATGCGGGCCCGGGAGAACTCGTCGAGCTCCAGGTCGGGGACGACGGTGAAGGACCCGCCCGACGCCGTCACCGGGAAGGACGAGACGAGCCCCTCGGGCACCCCGTACTCCCCCGTGGAGACGACACCCGCCGACGTCCAGTCGCCCTCGCGGGTGCCGTGCACCCACGTGTGCACGTGGTCGACCGCCGCGTTCGCCGCCGACGCCGCCGACGACGCACCGCGCGCCTCGATGATCGCCGCGCCGCGCTTGGCGACCGTCGGGATGAACGTGCCCTCGACCCAGGCGCGGTCGTCCACCACGTCGAGGGCGGGCCGGCCGCCGATCGTCGCCTGCGTCAGGTCCGGGTACTGCGTCGCGGAGTGGTTGCCCCAGATCGTCACGCGGCGGATGTCGTCGATCGACGCGCCGGTGCGCTGCCGCAGCTGCGCGAGCGCACGGTTGTGGTCGAGACGCGTCATAGCCGTGAACCGGTCCTTCGGCACGTCCGGGGCGTGCGCGGCCGCGATGTACGCGTTCGTGTTCGCGGGGTTGCCGACCACCAGCACACGCACGTCGTCCGCCGCGCCCGCGTTGATCGCCGCGCCCTGGGGTCCGAAGATGCCGCCGTTCGCGCTGAGGAGGTCCCCGCGCTCCATGCCCTTCGTGCGGGGCCGCGCGCCGACGAGCAGCGCGACGTTCACGCCGTCGAAGGCGGCGGTGGCGTCGTCCGTGATGTCGATCCCGTCCAGCAGCGGGAACGCGCAGTCGTCCAGCTCCATCGCGACGCCCTCGGCCGCCTTCAGGGCCGGCGTGATCTCGAGCATGCGCAGGCGGACGGGGGTGTCGGGGCCGAGCAGCTGGCCCGAGGCGATGCGGAAGAGCAGCGCGTAGCCGATCTGGCCGGCGGCGCCGGTGACGGTGACGACAGCGGGGCTGACGGGCACGGGGGTCTCCTTCGGTCGGCGCACGCGGCGGCGCGGGTGCTCGGCGACGGTGGGTGGCGTGCACGTCGCCCACCGGTCCGAACCTACCCCGGCCGCGCCCCCGCAGCCCGCACGCGCGGACGGCGCCCTCCCCGGTGCGGGGAGGACGCCGTCGGCGGTGCGTCGTGCCAGGTCAGCCCAGGCGCGCGGCGAGGTTCTCGTCGAGCGCGGCGAGGAACTCCTCCGTGGTGAGCCACGGCTGGTCCTTGCTGATGAGCAGCGCGAGGTCCTTCGTCATCTTGCCGCTCTCGACGGTCTTGATGACGACGTCCTCGAGCGTCTCGGCGAACTGCGTGACCTCGGGCGTGCCGTCCAGCTTGCCGCGGTGCTTGAGGCCGCCGGTCCAGGCGAAGATCGACGCGATCGGGTTCGTCGACGTCGGCTTGCCCTGCTGGTGCTGGCGGTAGTGGCGCGTGACGGTGCCGTGCGCCGCCTCGGCCTCGACCGTCTTGCCGTCGGGCGTCATGAGGACCGAGGTCATGAGGCCGAGCGAGCCGAAGCCCTGCGCGACCGTGTCGGACTGGACGTCGCCGTCGTAGTTCTTGCACGCCCAGACGTAGCCGCCCTCCCACTTCATCGCGGCGGCGACCATGTCGTCGATCAGGCGGTGCTCGTAGGTGAGCCCGGCGGCGTCGAACTGCTCCTTGAACTCGGTGTCGAACACCTCCTGGAAGATGTCCTTGAAGGCACCGTCGTACGCCTTGAGGATCGTGTTCTTCGTCGACAGGTACACGGGGTACCCGCGCTGCAGGCCGTAGGCGAACGAGGCGCGCGCGAAGTCGCGGATCGACTCGTTGAAGTTGTACATGCCCATCGCGACGCCGCCCGCCTCGGGCATCGTCACGACCTCGAACTGCTGCGGCTCCGAGCCGTCGGCCGGCTCGAACGTCATCGTGATCTTCCCGGCGCCGGGCACCTTGAAGTTCGTCGACTTGTACTGGTCGCCGTGGGCGTGGCGGCCGATGATGATCGGCTTGTTCCAGCCCGGCACCAGGCGCGGGATGTTGCTGATGATGATCGGCTCGCGGAACACGACGCCGCCGAGGATGTTGCGGATCGTCCCGTTGGGCGAGACCCACATCTTCTTCAGGCCGAACTCCTCGACGCGCGCCTCGTCGGGCGTGATCGTCGCGCACTTGACGCCGACGCCGTGCTCCTTGATGGCGTGCGCGGCGTCGATCGTGACCTGGTCGTCGGTCGCGTCGCGGTTCTGGATCGACAGGTCGTAGTAGCGCAGGTCGATGTCGAGGTACGGGTGGATCAGGCGGTCCTTGATGAACTGCCAGATGATGCGCGTCATCTCGTCGCCGTCGAGCTCGACGACCGGTCCGACGACCTTGATCTTCGCCATGCGAGTCCTGCCTCTTCAGTGCCGGGGATGTCGCGCCCAGGTTACTCGACGTCGAGAGACCCGGGGCGGGGCCCCGCCCGGGAGAACCGTCGACCCTCCCGCCGCGCGGCGGCCACCTCCGCCTCCCCTCGTGCCCGGCGCCGCCGGGGCTGGCATGCTGGCCCGCGCACACGACAACGTGCCCCGCACGTCCGGTTTCGTCCGGGTGCGGCCGGCACCTCGCACGGTGGCGACGTCACCTCGAGACGACAGGACCGACATGTCCCAGCAGAATCCTGACAGCCCCGAGGGCACTCCCCTGCCCGAGGACCCCACCCCGGCCGCCGGCGCCACCACCCCGGCCGGCGCGTCCCTGCCCGCCGCCGCGGCGGGCACGCCGGCCCCCGCCGCACCGGACGCCGGCACGTCGGCCGCGGGCCCCGCCGGCGCCGGGCCGGCCGCCGGGTCGACCGCGGCCGCACCGGCCCGTCCCGCCGTCGACGAGGTCGCGGAGGAGGACGCCTACGTCGTCCCCGCCGGCACGGTGGTCACGGCGACCCCCGGGCTGCTGGCCCGCCTGGGCGCCGAGGCCGTCGGCTCGTTCTTCGTCGTGCTGGCCGGTGTCGGCATCGCGCTGTACGCCGCGTTCAGCAACGTCGGCGGCGGCCTCGCCGTGGCCCTGGGCTTCGGCATCGCCCTGCTGGCCAGCATCGTCGCGTTCGGCGCGGTCTCCGGCGGCCACTTCAACCCGGCCGTGACGTTCGGCGCGTGCCTCGCGGGCCGCACGCCGTTCCGCGACCTGCTCCCCTACTGGCTGGCGCAGGTCGTCGGCGCGGCGCTCGCCGCGGCCGTGCTGTACCTGACGATCCCCGCGGGGCTGCCCGGGCTCCTCAGCCAGGGCGCCGAGACCTCGCGCCGCAGCCTCTTCGACGCCACCGCCAACGGCTACGGCGCCCACTCGCCCCTCGCCCGCCTCTCGGGCGACCAGGCCGAGTTCACGCTCGTCGCGGCGCTGCTCGTCGAGGTCATCGCGACCGCCGTCTTCGTGGGCGTCATCCTCGGCGCCACCGACCGCCGCGCGAACAAGGCGCACGTGCCGTTCGCCGTCGGCCTGTCGCTCACGGTCCTCCTGCTCGTCGCGACGCCCGTGACGAACGGCTCGCTCAACCCCGCCCGCTCGCTCGCCGCGGCGCTCTTCTCGCAGAGCTGGGCGCTCGAGCAGGTGTGGCTGTTCTGGGCCGCGCCGCTGCTCGGCGCGGCGATCGCCGCGCTCGTGTACCGCGCGTTCGCGGCCGAGCCGGCCGAGGACTCGCTCTTCGGCGAGGACGAGACCTACGTGGTCGAGGACGACGTCGTCGTCGTGGACGAGGGCCGCTGACGCCCCCTCGCACCGCACCCTCGGGCGTGCGGTCCGGCAGCGCCGGGCCGCACGCCCGCGGCGTCTGCGGGCAGCCGGCGCCGGGACGGCCGGGCCGAGCGGCTCAGGACGTCGGTGCGACCCACGCGAGCGTCGCGAGCGCCGCGGCGGCGAGCAGCAGCACGGCGACGTCGAGGCCCTTGGCCCGCACGCTCACCGCGGCCGGACCGGGCGACGGCAGCACCGCCCGGACGACGGCGAAGACCACGAGCAGCAGCGCGAGGGCGAAGGCGCCGGCTGCGGCACCCGCGAGGTAGGCCGCCGCGACCGAGGCGGCGACCCCGGCGAGCGTCCAGAACAGCGACGCGTTGCGGCCGGCGGCGAGCGAGGCACGCGCGATCGCGCGGGGGTCGAGCGGGCGCTCCTCGGGCGGGACCTCCTCGCCCGCCACGTCCGCCGGCGGCGTCGGGCGGGGGGCGGCGGGGCCGGGCGCGGCCGCCTCCGGGCGGGACGCGACGGCGTCCGGGGCCGGTGCGGCCGGGCTCGTCGTGCGCGGCGGCCAGACGGGTACGGCGGTCGTCGGGCCCGCGTGCCGCGACGTGGTCATGGCGGCTCCCTCTCCCGTCCGACGGACTGCGCGCTCAAGGCTAGCGTTGCCGCGTGAGCTCGCCCACCACCTCCACGACCTCGTCACACGTGTCGCCGCCGGGCGACGTGCTCGTCGTCGGGGCGGGCCTCGCGGGGGCGCAGACCGTCGCCGCGCTGCGCGCGCACGGCTACGACGGCGTGGTGCGGGTGCTCGGTGCGGAGGACGTCCCCCCGTACGACCGCCCGCCGCTGTCCAAGCACCTGCTGGACCGCACCGAGCCCGCGTGGCTCACCGACGAGCTGGGGCTCGACCTGCACGGGCTGGCCGACGAGGTCCGGCTCGGCGTCGCGGCACGGGCGCTGGAGGTGGTGCCGGGCAGGCCGGGTGCCGTCGTCCGCACCGACGGCGGCGACCTGCCGGCCTCCTGCGTGGTCCTCGCGACGGGTGCGCACGCGGTGCGGGTGCCGGCGTGGCCGACGGCGCTGACCCTGCACACCGCCGCCGACGCGGACCGCCTGCGGGCCGGTCTGGACGGGGGACCGCGCCGGCTCGTCGTGGTCGGCGCCGGGTGGATCGGGGCGGAGGTCGCCGGCGTCGCCGCGGCCGCGGGTCACCAGGTCACCGTCGTGGAGGCGCGCGACGCGCCGCTGACGACCGGTCTCGGTGCGCAGGTCGGTGCGCTCACCGCCCCCTGGTACGCGGACGCCGGGGTGGACCTGCGGCTCGGTGCGACCGTCACGTCGGCCGGCCCGGACGGGGTGCGCCTGGCGGACGGTGCGCACCTGCCCGCCGACGTGGTGCTGGTGGCGGTGGGTGCCCGCCCGGCGACGGGCTGGCTCGCCGGTGCGCTGCCGCTCACCGACGGCGCGGTCGCCGTCGACGCGTCGTACCGGGTGCTCGGCCCCGCCGGGCCGTTCGAGGGGCTGCTCGCGGTGGGCGACGTCGCCCGTCGGCGCTCCGCCCGGTACGGCTGGGTGCCGGGCGGGCACTGGGACGAGGCGCTGCGCGGCCCGGACCTCATGGTCCGCCGGCTGCTCGGCGTCGACACCGACGGCGGCGAGATCACCCCGTACGTCTTCTCGACGCAGCTCGGGCACGACCTGGCGATGTTCGGCCTGCCCGGCGCGGACGACCGGCCGACCGTGCTCGGCGACCCCGCGGCCGGCGGCTGGTCGGTGCTCTGGACGCGAGGGCTCGAGGGGCCGGTGACGGCGGCCCTCGCCGTCGACCGGCCCCGCGACGTCGGTGCCGCGCGCCGGCTGCTCGGCGGCGCGGAGCTGCCGCACGTCCGCCTCGACGGCGTGACCAGCCTCGCGGCGCTCCCCCGCCGCTGACCGCCGGCCGTCCCGTCCCCGCGGCACCTGCGGCCGACCGCCCACGAGGTGGGACGGCCGGGCAGGCGACCTGCTCGTCCGACGGGCCCGGCCGCGGCCCCACCCGAAGGACGAGCAGGTCAACCGGGCCCGGCGGGGAGCCGGTCCGGCTGTCAGTGGGCGAAGTGGCGCGTCCCGGTGAGGTAGAGCGTCACGCCGGCGGCCGCCGCCGCGGCCACGACCTCCTCGTCACGCACCGACCCGCCGGGCTGCACGACCGCGCGCACCCCCGCGTCGAGCAGCACCTGCAGGCCGTCCGCGAACGGGAAGAACGCGTCGGACGCCGCGACCGCACCCCGCGCCCGCTCGACGTCACCGGTGTTCGCGCGCTCGACCGCGAGGCGGCACGAGTCGACGCGGTTCACCTGCCCCATGCCCACGCCGACGGACGCGCCGTCGTGCGCGAGCAGGATCGCGTTCGACTTCACCGCCCGGACCGCGCGCCACGCGAACCGCAGGTCCGCGAGCGTCGCCTCGTCGGCCGGCTCGCCGGCGGCCAGCGTCCAGGCGGCCGGGTCGTCGCCGGGTGCGTCCAGGCGGTCGACCGACTGCAGCAGCAGCCCGCCCGAGACGGGTCGCATCTCGACCCCGCCGGACGGCGGGGTGTCGACCACGAGCAGGCGGATGTTCTTCTTCTGCGACAGCAGCGCGAGCGCGTCGTCGTCGAAGCCGGGCGCGACGACGACCTCGGTGAACACCGGCGCGATCTGCTCGGCCGCGGCCAGCGTCACGACCTGGTTGGTGGCGATCACGCCGCCGAACGCGGACACCGGGTCGCACGCGTGCGCCTTGGCGTGCGCGTCGGCGACGTCCGCGCCGACGGCGATGCCGCACGGGTTCGCGTGCTTGATGATCGCGACCGTGGGGGCGTCGTGGTCGTGCGCGGCCCGCCAGGCGGCGTCCGCGTCGACGTAGTTGTTGTAGCTCATCGCCTTGCCGTGCAGCTGGCGGGCCTGCGCGAGCCCGCCCGGCCCGTGCCCGGCGGTGTAGAGGGCGGCGCGCTGGTGCGGGTTCTCGCCGTAGCGCAGCACGTCCGACCGCTCCCAGGTCGCGCCGACCCACGCCGGGAACCCCGTGGCGACGCCGTCGACCTCGTCGGTCGTCGTCGCCACGTTGCCCATCCAGGACGCGACGGCCACGTCGTACGTCGCCGTGTGCACGAACGCCTGCGCGGCCAGCCGGGTCCGCTCGGCGAGGGTGAACCCGCCCGCGGCGACGGCGGCCACGACCTCGTCGTAGCGCGCCGGGTCGACGACGACCGCCACGCTCGGGTGGTTCTTGGCGGCCGCGCGGACCATCGAGGGGCCGCCGATGTCGATCTGCTCGACGCACGCGTCGACGTCCGCCCCGGACGCGACGGTCTGCGTGAAGGGGTACAGGTTGACGACGACGAGCTCGAACGGCGCGACCCCGAGCTCGTCCAGCTGGGCGAGGTGCTCCGGGCGGCGGGTGTCGGCGAGGATCCCGGCGTGCACGCGCGGGTGGAGGGTCTTGACCCGGCCGTCGAGGCACTCGGGGAACCCGGTGAGGTCCTCCACGCGCGTCACGGGGACGCCGGCCGCGGCCACGGTGGCGGCCGTCGAGCCCGTGGAGACGAGCTCGACCCCGGCCGCGTGCAGCGCGGTCGCGAGCTCGACCAGGCCGGTCTTGTCGTACACGGACAGCAGCGCGCGGCGCACGGGGCGGCGCGTGGCGTCGGAGGCGAGCGAGGACGTGGGCGCGTCGGACATGGCGTCTCCAGGGGCAGCGTCGGGCGGAGGCCCCGTGCACCCAGGCGGGCGGTGCAGGGGAAGAGCGCTGCGGCCGCTCCCCGGTGGTTGCCTCCACCTGCGCCAGTCACGACCGGCGTCGAGTCTACCGGCGGCGCACCGGTGCGCGGCCCCGCCCGGACGGGTGCGGTCAGGCGTCGGCCGCGTCCTCCTGCCACACGGCGTCGAGGTCGACGTGCAGTCCCACCCCGGCGGCCGCGGTCGCGATCGTGACGTCGAACGTGCGCCGCGCGTCCTCGTGCACCCCCCGCAGGTGGCCGAACAGCTCCGCGCTCACCGCGCCCAGCAGGCTGCTGAACAGCGTCAGCGACCGCACCGCCGCACGTCGGCGCCCGACCTCGTCGAGCGTTCCCCAGGCGCCCCGCTCCGCGCCGAACGCGTGGACGCCGGGCGTGACGACGCCCTCGGGGTCGAACTCCGGCCCGACCGGCTGCAGACTGCCGTCCGCGCCGGCGTCGACGAGGCAGTCGACGACGACGCCCCACACGCGCAGGGCGGGCGCGACCGTGTCCTGCGGGGCGGCGTACCCGCGCACCGGCGTGCCGTAGATCAGCTCGTACGCGTGCCGGTCCGCGAGGGCCCAGGCCCGCACCGCCCGGGCGACGTCCAGCCAACGGCGGGCCGGCGTCCGTCCCGCCGCGCGCGACGCCGCGGCGGCGTCCTCGCACACCTGCCCGACCGCGTCGTAGGACTCCGCGACCAGGAGCGTGAGCAGGGCGTCACGCGAGGGGACGTAGCGGTAGACGGCCGACGAGGCGAGCCCGAGGTCGCGCGCGACCGCGCGCAGCGACAGGCCGGCGGCGCCCTCCTCGACGAGGCGCGCACGCGCCGACGCGAGCAGGTCGCGCATGAGCTCGGCCCGCGCGCGCTCGCGCGGGGTCGTGCGGGGGACGGGCGGCGTCGGCATGGGCCGATGGTGCCCTGCGAGAGCGGGCGACGCAAACGAGAGCACCGCTCTTGACGCAAGCGAGGAGGGCTGCGAGCATCGCTCACAGCAGAGAGCACCGCTCTCGCACGGATCCGTCGGAGGAGACCGCCATGTCGCGTCAAACCGTCCTCGGCAAGGGGCCCATCGGCCGCACCCTGGCCCGCCACCTCGCCGACGCGGGCCACGAGGTCCGCGTCCTGTCCCGCTCCGGCCCGCGGCCGGGCACCCCCGCGCGCACCACGACCGCCGCGGGCGGCAGCATCGAGCACCACCGCGTCGACGGCACCGACGCGGGCGCCCTCGTGCGTCACGCCCAGGGCGCGCAGGCGCTCTACAACTGCGTCAACCCGGCCTACCACCGGTGGGTCACGGACTGGCCGCCCGTCGCGGACGCGCTCCTCACCGCCGCGGAGCGCACCGGCGCGGTCCTCGTCACGGCCGCCAACCTCTACGTCTACGGCGCGGGCAACCGGCACATGCACGAGGACGACCCGCTCGCCACGCGCGAGACCAAGGGCCGCGTCCGGGCGCAGATGTGGCACGACGCCCTGGCACGGCACGAGGCGGGGGCGCTGCGGGCGACCGAGGTGCGCGGCAGCGACTACCTCGGCCCCGGGGCAGAGGCGCACGCGCACGCCGGCCCGCGCATGCTCGCCCCGCTGCTGGCCGGCCGCACGGTGCGCCCCATCGGGTCCGCGGACCAGCCGCACACCTGGACCTACCTGCCCGACTTCGCCGCCGCGCTGGCCGCGGCCGCGACGACGCCGGACGCGTGGGGCCGCCCCTGGCACGTGCCGTCGCCCGAGCCGCTCACGTTCCGGTCGCTCGTCACCCGGTTCGCCCGGGCGGCGGGCGTGCCGGTGCCGCGCATCGCACCCGTGCCGATGGCGGCGGTCCGCGCGGTGGGCCTGGTGCAGCCGATGCTGCGGGAGGTCGCCGCGATCGCGTACCAGTTCACCGAGCCGTTCGTCGCCGACGACACCGCGAGCCGACGCGCCCTCGGCCTCGAGCCGACCGACTGGGACACGGTCGTCGCGACGACCCTCGCGGCGTACCGCGCGGAGACGCCCGGCCGCGCCGCCTGAGACGCGGGCAGGGCCGGGGCGTCAGCCGACGACGACGCGCCGGCCCTCCACGCGCATCCCCCCGCGGGCGACCTCGCCCACGGCGCGCACCAGGAGCTCGCGCTCGACCACCTTGATGCGCTCGTGCAGGGACGCCTCGTCGTCGTCGGGCTCCACCGGCACCGCGGCCTGGGCCACGATCGGCCCGGTGTCGACGCCCGCGTCCACCACGATCACCGAGCACCCCGTGACCTTCACGCCGTACGCGAGCGCGTCGCGGACCCCGTGCGCCCCGGGGAAGGACGGCAGCAGCGCGGGGTGCGTGTTGAGGACGCGTCCGCCGAACCGCTCGAGGAACGGTGCGCCGAGCAGCTTCATGAACCCGGCGAGGACCACGAGGTCCGGGTCGAACACGGCGACGGCCTGCGCGAGCGCCCGGTCCCACGCCGCGCGGTCGTCGAAGTCCCGCAGCCGCACGACGGCCGTGGGGACGCCCGCCTCGCGGGCGCGCTCCAGCGCGAGCACGTCCGGCCGGTCCGAGACGACCCCGACGACGCGCGCGCCGTACGCGGGGTCCGCGTGCGCCGCCAGCAGGGCCGCGAGGTTCGAGCCCGTGCCCGAGACGAGCACGACGAGGCGGCGGGTGCCGTCGGCGCCGCGCACGGGCGGGCTCGGCGGCGGCGGGGTGGGGCGCGCGGTGGTCACGCGCCCGAACGGTACCGGTGCCGACCCGGCTGCGACGGGGCTCTCCCGCGGTGCGGGATGATGGGGCCCATGGGCAACCCCTGGGCACCGCCGGAGCACCCCCGACCGCAGGGGACGTCCCCACAGGTCCAGGACGGCGCCGACAAGGGCCCGCGTCCGTCGCAGGGCCCGGCCGCGCCGCCACGGCCCGTGGACGCCCCCGACCCGGCCGGCCCCGGCGGCTCGCCGGGCGCACCGGGACGCCCCGCTCCCCCGGCGCCGGACCCTGCCGGCCTCGCGCGCAGCACCCGCACGTCCGCGTGGGGCGCCGTCGCCCTGCTCGTGGCCGTCCTCCTCGTCTCCGCGCCCTACCCGTGGGCGTACGCGACGCCCGTCGCCTCGCTCGCCGCGCTCACGCTCGGCATCGTCGCGGTCGTCCGGGGCCTGCGCGCGCACGCGCGCGGTGCCACCGTGGTGCTCACGTCGGTCCTCGTCGTCGCGTCGGCCCTGTGGACGCTCATGAGCGTGCAGGTCTTCGTGTACGCGTCCGCCCGGGAGGCCCACCAGGAGTGCCGGGCGCGCGCGCTGACCGTCCAGGCGGAGCGGGTGTGCGACGCCCGGCTGGTCGAGGACATCGAGCGCACGACCCGCTCCCTGCTGCCCACCGCCCCCGAGGGGCGCGCCTAGCCCGCCTCGGCGCCGTCGTCGGCGGCCGTCGTCCCGGCGCCGCGACGCCGATGCCACCGCTCGCGGACCGCGGCCCGCACGGTGGTGTCCGCGGGGACGGCGAGCAGGAGCGCGCCGACGCCCACGCCGGCGGCGGTGACCAGCCCCACGAGCGCGGCGCTGCCCCCGACCTCGGCCATGCGTCCGGCACCGGCCGCTCCTCCGGCGACGAGCTGGAGCACGGCCGCCAGGAGCCCGCTCGTACCCGCGACCACGCCGACGGCCGTCAGCACGTCGCGCACGCGCACGGGGACGAGCCACCGGTGGACGGCCGACCCGGCGAGCAGCCCGACGGCGACGAGCACGGCGGGCACGGCGACCAGCGCCCCGCCGGCGAGGTCGGGAGCCGGCAGCGCCCCGAGCATCGGCACCGCCGGCAGGGGCCCGGCGACGACCTCGGCCGGGGCGAACCGGGTGCCGGCGCCGACCGCGAACCCGGGGCCGGCGAGCCACGCCAGCACCCACACGACGAGGTTCGGCAGGTAGGCCAGCTCGGCGACGGCGAGCACCACGCCGCCGACCGCGTCGAGGCCGAGCATCCCGACGACGTCGGCGACGGTCGCCCGACCGGCCACCACCCACACCGCCGTGAGCAGCGCGGCGACGGCGACGAGGGTCGCGACCGCCAGGGTGCCGGCCCGCAGCCCGACCAGGACCGCCGTCGGCACCCGGGCCGCCACGGGCGCGAGGAGGTCGCCGAGGGCCGGCGCCTCGGGCCGCCGCAGGAGACCACGGCCGAGCCCCACGCCACCGACGACGAGACCGCCGAGCAGCGCACGCAGCACACCTCCGCCACCCGTGCCGCAGACGAGCGCCACGAGGGCCGCGAGCAGCGCGTACGCGGCCACCGAGGCCAGCGCGCCGCTGCGGGTCGCGACGCCGGAGCGCCGCGCGGACGCGGCGCACGTGAACGCCGCCAGCAGCGTCAGGCCGAGCGGGACGAGCGTGACCTCGGCCCCGCCGACCGGCGCCGGCACGCCGTGCGCGAGCAGCCACAGGTGCGCCGCGACCACGACCGCGCGCGTCCACGCCACGTCGGCGTTCGACGGGTCCGCGGAGGTCGCGACGAACACCGCGACCGCCGGCACCGCGAGCACGAGCAACGACAGGGCCGCCCCCTGGAGGGCGGCGAGGACGCCCACGCCCCAGCGCGGCGCACCGTCGATCGCGCTGGTGAAGAACGACGGACGCGCGTCGTCCTGCAGCACGCGGCGGGCGCGTCCCGTGACGGGGACCGGACCGGTGGAGGGGGGCACGGGTCCATGGTCGCGGGTGGGACGCGTGCGGGCGCGCAGCCGGCGGCGGCGCGTCGCGCGCCGCGCGTGCGGTGCGGGTGCGGTGGGACCCCGTCCGCGGTGCGAGGAGCCGTGGCAGCACGCGGCCCCGGTCCGCTGGTGCGGACCGGGGCCGGACGTGGGTGCCGCCCGGGGGCGGCGGGGTGCTCGCGACGCGGGGCCGCGGGCGTCAGGTGCTCAGGAGAGCAGGGCCCGGGCGAGCTCGGCCGTCTCGGACGGCGTCTTGCCGACCTTGACGCCGGCGGCCTCGAGGGCCTCCTTCTTGGCCTGCGCGGTGCCCGACGAGCCGGAGACGATGGCGCCGGCGTGGCCCATCGTCTTGCCCTCGGGCGCCGTGAAGCCCGCGACGTAGCCGACGACCGGCTTCGTCACGTTCTCCTGGATGAAGGCCGCGGCGCGCTCCTCGGCGTCGCCACCGATCTCACCGATCATGACGATGAGCTCGGTCTCGGGGTCCGCCTCGAACGCCGCGAGGGCGTCGATGTGCGTCGTGCCGATGATCGGGTCGCCGCCGATGCCGACGGCCGTCGAGAACCCGAAGTCCCGCAGCTCGTACATCATCTGGTAGGTCAGCGTGCCGGACTTCGACACGAGGCCGATCCTGCCGGGGCCGGTGATGTCGGCCGGGATGATGCCGACGTTCGACTTCCCGGGGCTGATGAGGCCGGGGCAGTTCGGGCCGACGAGGCGCACGCCCTTGTCCTGCGCGTACGCGAAGAACTCGGCGGTGTCCGCGACCGGGACGCCCTCGGTGATGATGACGACGAGCGGGACGCCCGCGTCGACGGCCTCGATGACGGCCGCCTTGGTGAACGCCGGCGGCACGAAGATGACGGACACGTCGGCGCCCGTCTTCTCCAGCGCGTCGGCGACCGTGCCGAACACGGGCACGTCGACCGTGCCCTCACCGGCGGGGAACGTCACGGACGTCCCGGCCTTGCGGGGGTTCACGCCGCCGACCACGTTCGTGCCGGACGCGAGCATGCGGGTCGTGTGCTTCTGCCCCTCCGACCCGGTCATGCCCTGGACGATGACCTTGGACTCCTCGGTCAGGAAGATCGCCATGGTGGTGTCTGCTTCTCTCGGTTCGTGGGTGGCGGGCGTCAGGCGGCGGCGTGGGCGAGCTCGGCCGCCTTGTCGGCGCCGCCGTCCATCGTCTCGGCCAGGGTGACGAGCGGGTGCGCGGCCTCCGCGAGGATCGCGCGGCCCTCGGCCACGTTGTTGCCGTCCAGGCGGACGACGAGCGGCTTGGAGGCCTCGTCGCCGAGGATCCGCAGCGCCTCGACGATGCCGCGCGCGACCTCGTCGCACGCCGTGATGCCGCCGAAGACGTTGACGAACACCGACTTGACCTGCGGGTCCGTCAGGATGATGTCGAGGCCCGCCGCCATGACGGCCGCGGACGCGCCGCCGCCGATGTCGAGGAAGTTGGCGGGCTTCACGCCGCCGTGCGCCTCGCCGGCGTACGCGACGACGTCGAGCGTGCTCATGACGAGGCCGGCGCCGTTGCCGATGATGCCGACCTGGCCGTCGAGCTTGACGTAGTTGAGGTCCTTCTCCTTGGCGCGCGCCTCGAGCGGGTCGGCCGCGGCCTTGTCCTCGAGGGCCGCGTGGTCCTCGTGGCGGAAGTCCGCGTTCGCGTCGAGCGTGACCTTGCCGTCGAGCGCGACGACCTGGCCGTCCTCGGTGAGGACGAGCGGGTTGACCTCGACGAGCGTGGCGTCCTCGTCGCGGTAGACCGTCCAGAGCTTCTGCAGGACGTCGGCGACCTTCGGCGCGACGTCGGCGTCGAAGCCGGCCGCCTCGACGATCTCCTGCGCCTTCGCGGCGTCGATGCCCGTGCGGGGGTCGACCGCGACGCGCGCGAGCGCCTCGGGGCGCTCGACCGCGAGCTGCTCGATCTCCATGCCGCCCTCGACGGACGCCATCGCCAGGTAGCGGCGCTCGGCGCGGTCGAGCAGGAGGGAGAAGTAGTACTCGGTGGCGATCTTCGCGCCCTCCGCGATCATCACGCGGTGGACCGTGTGGCCCTTGATGTCCATGCCGAGGATCTCGCCGGCCTTCTCGGCCGCCTCGTCCGCGGACCGGGCCAGCTTGACGCCGCCCGCCTTGCCACGGCCCCCGGTCTTCACCTGCGCCTTGACGACCACGACGCCACCCTCGGCCGGCAGCAGCCGCTCGGCTGCCGCACGCGCCTCCTCGGGGGTCGTGGCGACGATGCCGCCGAGCACGGGCACGCCGTGCTTCTCGAAGATGTCACGTGCCTGGTACTCGAACAGGTCCACCTGGTCCGGTTTCCTCTCGTCGACCGCGCGGGCGGCCCGGTGCGGCCGCATCGCCCGGCCCAGCGTATCGCCGGGACCCAGGTCCCTCGACATCGAGAGATGTGGCCGCGCTCACCCGGCGGGCGCGGGTTCGACCGGGGGGACGGGCCCTCGCCCTCGCCCGGGGAGCCCGAGCCGCTGCCCTCACAGCGACAGGTGGAGACGCAGGGCCCGGTCGACGTCGCGCATCAGCACGGGAGGCACCACGCCGACCAGCTCGACGAACCGTCCCACGTCCACCGACCGGACCTGCTCGGCCCGTGCCTTGGAGTCGACCTCGAGGCCCGTGTCGCCGGCGGGGAGGTACGCCTGGAACGGCAGCACGCGTGCCACGTTCGACGTCAGGGGCACGACGGTCACCACCCCACGGCCGGCCGTGAAGGCCGACGTGACCGCGGCCTGGTTGCTCACGACGACGACAGGGCGGGTCTTGTTCGCCTCGCGTCCGCGCGCCGGGTCGAGATCCACCAGCCAGACGTCGCCCCGACGGCTCACTCGGGCGCGCCCTGGTCGAGCCCGTCAGCGACGACCCCGTCCCATGCGACGGCGTCGTCCGAGCCGTCCCACTCGCGGAAGGCCTCGTCGTACTCCTCGACCAGGTTCCGCTCGCGGAGCAGGCGCACCGCCTCGTGCAGGGCGGCTGACCGCGTCGTGCCGTGTCTCTCGACGTAGGCGTCGAGCGTTGCGACGTCGCCCTCCGGGAGGCTCACACTCAGCTTCATACTCGTGATGCTACTCCCGGTACTACCGAGCCGCCGCGCTCTTGCGGTCCGGAGGTCTACAGCTTGGTGACCGGCGAGTACCGCAGCAGCAGGCGCTTCGTGCCGTGCGAGCCGAAGTCGATCTTCGCGACCGCGTTCGCCCCGGCGCCCTCGAGCGCGACGACCGACCCCAGGCCGTAGGAGTCGTGGGTGACCTTGTCTCCGACGGTCAGGTCCGGGACGTCGCCGGTCGCGCGCGGCGTGGCCGACCCGAAGGACGCGCCGGTGCGCGGCAGCGGGGTGCGCTGCTCCGTGCGCACCGGGCCGTTGCCCGATCCGCCGCGCTGCTCGTTCCAGCCGGACCCGCGTCCGCCGCCGGTGCCGAACCCGGAGCCCCAGCCGCCGCGCAGCCGCGACGTCGAGGACTCCCGGCGCCGCCAGTCGACGAGCTCGTCGGGGATGTCGTCGAGGAACCGGCTGGGCGGGAACTCGTTCGGGACGCCCCACGCGGTCCGCACCGCCGCGCGCGACACGTACAGCCGCTGGCGGGCCCGGGTGAGGCCCACGTACGCCAGGCGCCGCTCCTCCGCGAGCTGGTCGGGGTCGGCCAGCGACCGCATGTGCGGGAACGTGCCGTCCTCCATGCCGGTGAGGAAGACGACCGGGAACTCCAGCCCCTTGGCGGTGTGCAGCGTCATGAGCGTGATGACGCCTTGGTCGGCGCGTCCGTCCGCGTCGCCGTCCGCGCCGTCGGGGACGGGGATCTGGTCGGAGTCCGCCACGAGCGAGACGCGCTCGAGGAAGTCGGCGAGGTCGCCCTCGGGGTCGCTCTGCTCGAACTCCGAGGCCACCGCGTGCAGCTCGGCGAGGTTCTCGACGCGTGAGGCGTCCTGCGGGTCCTCGCTCGCACGCAGCTCCGCGAGGTAGCCGCTGCGGTCGAGGACGGCACCGAGCACCTGGGCCGGACCGGCCGTCGCGGCGAGGTCCCGCAGCTCGTCGAGCATCGTGGCGAACGCCGACAGGCCGGTGACGGCGCGCGTGCCGAGGCCCGGCACCTCGTCGAGGCGCGCGAGGGCGGCGCCGAAGGAGATCCGCTCGCGCTCCGCGAACGCGGCGACCATGGCCTCCGACCGCTCCCCCAGCCCGCGCTTGGGCACGTTGAGGATGCGGCGGGTGCTGACGTCGTCGTCCGGGTTGGCGACCGTGCGCAGGTAGGCGATGGCGTCGCGGATCTCGCGCCGCTCGTAGAAGCGCGTGCCGCCGACGACCTTGTACGGCAGGCCGACCCGGACCAGCACCTCCTCCAGGGCACGCGACTGCGCGTTGGCGCGGTAGAAGATCGCGACGTCCCCCGGCCGCACGCCGTCGGAGTCGCCGAGCCGGTCGATCTCCTCCGCGACGAACCGCGCCTCCTCGTGCTCGGAGTCCGCGACGTAGGCGACGATCTGCGGGCCGGCGCCGGAGTCGGTCCACAGCCGCTTCGGCCGCCGGTTCGGGTTCTTCGCGATGACGGCGTTCGCGGCCGACAGGATCGTCTGCGTCGAGCGGTAGTTCTGCTCGAGCAGGATCGTGCGGGCGTCCGGGTAGTCCGCCTCGAACTCGAGGATGTTGCGGATGCTCGCGCCGCGGAACGCGTAGACCGACTGGTCCGCGTCGCCGACGACCGTCAGCTCGCCGCGCTCCACGCCCGCGCCGTCCGCGCCGCCGTCGACGCCGACGAGCTCGCGCACGAGCACGTACTGCGCGTGGTTGGTGTCCTGGTACTCGTCCACGAGCACGTGCCGGAACCGGCGGCGGTAGTGCTCGGCCACCTCCGGGAACGTCTGCAGCAGCTCGACGGTCCGCACGATGATGTCGTCGAAGTCGAGGGCGTTGGCCTGCTGCAGCCGCTGCTGGTAGCGCCGATAGACCTGCGCGAGCACGGTGTCGAAGTCGTTCGCGCTGCCGCCGCCCGACGTCGCGGCGAACGTGTCGGGGTCGACGAGCTCGTCCTTGAGGTTCGAGATCTTCGCCCCGAGCGCCTTCGGCGGGTAGCGCTTCGGGTCGAGGTCGAGCTCGCGGGCGACGAGCGTGATGAGCCGCTGCGAGTCGGCCTGGTCGTAGATCGAGAAGCTGGACCGCAGGCCGAGCGTCGCCGCCTCGCGGCGCAGGATGCGCACGCACGCGGAGTGGAACGTCGAGACCCACATCCGCTGCGCGGAGGGGCCGACGAGCGCCTCGACGCGCTCGCGCATCTCCGCCGCGGCCTTGTTCGTGAACGTGATGGCCAGCACCTCGCCCGGCCGGGCGCGGTGCGTGGCGAGCAGGTGCGCGATCCGGTGCGTCAGCACGCGGGTCTTGCCCGACCCGGCGCCGGCGACGATGAGCAGCGGCCCCCCGGCGTGCAGCACGGCCTCGCGCTGCTGCGGGTTCAGCCCCTCGAGGAGGGCCTCGGCCCGCGCGGCGTCACGCTCGGCGCGGGCCCGGACCGCGGGGTGCTCCTCCTCGGCGTCGTCGCCGCGGGGCGGGACCACGAGCGGCAGGCCGGACGACTCACCCGCGTGGGAGCGCGCGACGGCGGCCCGCGCGTCCGGACGGGGGCGCGGGGTGGCGCCGGCGGGGACGGGCAGGGAGAGGCTCTCGAACAAGGACGTCATGACCCCACCAGGGTAGGTCTCCCCACCGACACGGCGGACCGTGCGACCACCGCCGAGGGCCGGCGGAGCGGTCGGCCCGAGGCCGTCAGCGGAAGATCAGGCCGAGCACCCAGGCGCCGACGACGAGCATGGCGCCCGCGAGCTCGACGAGGATGGTCAGGCCGGTGGCCTGCAGCGCGCGCACGGTCGACCGCCACGCGGTGGCGTGGTCGCGCAGGCGCACGCGCTCGGCCGCGTACACGCCGCCGACGAAGAACAGGAACAGCCCCACGACGGGGACGACGAAGAACCCGACGACGCCCGCCACCGCGCCCAGCACGAGCGTGCGGTTCGGCACGCCGCCGCGCTGCAGATGGCGGCCGGCGAGCAGGTACTTGACGACCTGCGCGACGGCGGTGAGCACCACCGCGGCGATCGCCACGCCCCAGCCGAGCCCGGTGCCCTGCAGGACGCCCCACAGCACGACGGCCCCCGCGACGAGGAGGGCGCCGGGCAGCACCTGCACCACGACCCCGACGAGGCCGACCACCACGAGCAGGCCGGTCAGCAGGTCGAGCTCGGTGCCCCAGTCGATCGTCACGGCGCCGACCGTAGCGGCCGCCGCGACCGGTCGCCCGGCAGCGATGGCGAGGCGACCCGGCGGGACGTCACCAGAGGACGGCGATGGCCACGTTCAGGGCCGTCAGGCCCGCGATCGCGCCGAGCCAGCCCGTCGTCACCTTCTCGCCCCGGCGCCGGCCGAGGACGACGAGCGCCGTGACCGCGAGCGCCACGACCAGCTTGACCGCGATCTTCGTGTTGTCGACGTCGCGGTCGACGACGTCCGCCGAGGCGAGGCCGGTCAGCAGGATGCCGGTGAGCAGCGCGGTGAGGATGCCGTGGAACACCCCGGGGTTCAGGGTCGCCTTGCGCATGCCGGCGAGGGCACCGCCGAAGACCATGGCCCATCCGAGCAGGTGGAGCACGACGAGGATCCCGTAGACGACGTCCATGCGGGCCATCCTAGGCGAGCGGCACCCCGTTCTGACACGACGTCAGATCGGGCGGTACCGACCACAGACCGCACCGGGACCACTACCGTCTCGGACGGCCCGCACCGCCGCGAGCCCGACCCGACCCGACAGGAGCCGACGTGGTCAGCAGCGCACAGGGACGGGCGCGACGTGAGGCACGCCTCGACGGCGCGGCGATCGCCGAGCGCACGCGCGTGGCGGCCGGTCCGGACGGGCGCCCGTCGGTCGGCGACGTCGCGACCTGGAACACCTTCCCGTTCGAGCGGGACGGGCTGCGGGTGCGCTCCCTGGCGGACCCCGTCGTGCCCGAGCCGCCACGGTCCGGTGAGGACCCGACCGCGTGCCGCGCGTGCGCCGCGCCCGACGCGGCCTACGCCTGGACGGACGACAGGTGGCGGTTGAAGGCGCCCGAGCGCGTGCAGCTGCCCAGGTTCGTCCTGGAGCCGCGCGTGCACGTCGACCTCGGCGACCTCGACGAGGACGGCGCCGGCGCGCTGGGCCGCATGGTCGTCCGCGTCGAGCGCGCCCTCGCCGCCGTGCCGGGCGTCGGCCGCGTCCACGTGCACCGGTGGGGCGACGGTGCGGCGCACCTGCACGTGTTCTTCCTCGCCCGGCCCGAGGGCCTGCTGCAGCTGCGCGGCCTCACGATGCCGGTCTGGTCGAGCCACCTGCCGGCCCTGCCCGACGACGAGTGGCACGCCATCGTGGCCGCGGTCGTCGCCGGACTCGGTGCGGGCGGCGCCGCCACGTCGGCGTAGCACGGGTGCGGGAGGGCGTCAGAGCAGCCGGCGCGCCGCCGCCCACCGCGTGAGCTCGTTGCGGTTGGACAGCTGGAGCTTGCGCAGCACCGCGGACACGTGGGTCTCGACGGTCTTGACGGAGATGAACAGCTCCGCCGCGACCTCGCGGTACGTGTACCCGCGTGCGATGAGCCGCATCACCTCGCGCTCGCGCGCCGAGAGCCGGTCGAGCTCGTCGTCGCCCGTCGCGACGTCGCCCGCCGCCGCGCCGAACGCGTCGAGGACGAAGCCCGCGAGCCGCGGCGAGAACACCGCGTCGCCGCCCGCGACCCGCAGCACCGCGTCGGAGAGCGCCGCCGGGTCGATCGCCTTCGTCACGTAGCCGCGCGCGCCGACGCGGATGACGGCGACGACGTCCTCCGCCGCGTCGGAGACGGACAGCGCGAGGAAGCGCGTGCCCGGCACGTCCACGCAGCGCCGCACGACCTCCGCGCCGCCGCCCCCGTCGCCGCCGGGCAGGTGCACGTCGAGCAGGACGACCGGCGGCGCGAGCTCGTGCACCACACGCACGGCCTCGTCCACCGTCGAGGCCTCCCCCACGACGCGCACGCGGTCGTCCAGGGACGCGCGCACCCCCGCCCGGAACATGTGGTGGTCGTCCACCAGCACGACGTCGACGGCGTTCACGCGTCCTCCTGCGGGTCGGTGCGGCGCTCGGCCGCGGGGTCGGGGGCGGCGGGACGGGCGCCGGCGGCGTCGGCGGACGGCGCCGTGCCGCCGACGGGCATGCACAGGTGCACCTCGGTGCCGCGCTGCGGGCTGCTCGTGACCCGGGCGGTGCCGCCGCGGCGGCGCACGCGCCCGATGATCGACTCGCGCACGCCGAAGCGGTCCGAGCCGACCGCGTCCAGGTCGAACCCGTCGCCGCGGTCGCGCACGAACACCTCCACGACGGACGGCCCCACCTCGAGGTAGAGCGACACCGGCGGCCGGCCGTGCACGACGGCGTTGACGAGGGCCTCGCGCGTCGCCTGCAGCAGCGCCTGCGTGTCCGCGTCGGGCACGCGGTCGCCGACGACCACGACGTCGACGGCGACGGGCTCGCCGGTGGGGCCCGAGCGGGAGTCCTCCACCTCGGCGACGACGGCGCGCAGCGCCGCGGCCAGCGACGTCCCCGGCTCGTGCCGGTCGTCGTAGAGCCACTCGCGCAGCTCGCGCTCCTGCGCGCGCGCCATGCGGGCCACCTCCGCCGGCTCGTCGGCGCGGGCGCGGATGAGCGCGAGCGTCTGCAGCACCGAGTCGTGCAGGTGAGCGGCGATGTCGGCGCGCTCGGCCTCCCGCGCGCGGGCGGCGCGCTCGTCGCCGAGCTCGCGGACCAGGCGCACCCACCAGGGCGCGAGCACGAGCCCGACGCCCAGCAGCACCGCGAGCGCGCCGATGCCCGCCTGCACCATGAGCGCGGGCTCGACGCCCCGCCCGACGCTCTCGCCCACCAGCAGCAGCACGCCGGCCGCGGCGAGCAGGACCCCGCCGATCAGGCGCAGCACGCTGATGCGCCGGCGGTCGCCCTGCCGGCGCTGCACGGCGTCGAGCTGGCTCCAGGCCAGCCCGAGCCCGACGAGCACCAGGAGGGCCGGCAGCACCCACGTCGAGTCCACCTCCGCGCCGAGCCGCATCGCGACGAGCACGCCCGCGGCCAGCACGAGCAGCGCCCCCAGGGCGAGGTCGGCGAACGGGACCCTGCGGCTCTCGCCGAGCGTCTGCCGCCGGGCGAGCCGCTGGAGCGCGCTCGGGCGGGAACCCGCCGCGTCGGTCGCCGGGTCGCCGACCGGCACGGTCAGCCACCAGAAGACGTAGAGCACCAGGCCGATGCCCGCGACCGGCACGAGCGCCACGAGCGCGACGCGGACGACCACCACGGGCAGGTCGAGGTGCGCGGCCAGCCCGACGGCCACGCCCGCGAACCAGCGCCCGGAGTCGGGGCGCCGCAGGGGCAGCCGCGCGGGCGCCGCCGGGACGGCCGAGGGTGCGGGTGCGGTGCTCACGCCCCGATCGTCACACGTCCCGCGCCCCCGGCCGACCCCCGTCCGGGCGGGTCCGGGCGCAGATCAGGGGTGCCGGCACCGCAGACCCGGGTGCGGGCCAGGGTCGGCTCAGGGACGACCCCCGATGCCGGCGCGCCCCCCTCGGAGTCAGGATCGAGCCATGGACACGCAGACCCCTGCCGGCGGCGGCGCCGGCACCCCGGGCCCCGGGCCCGGCACCGGCCCCGGCCCCGCGGCCGGCGCCCCCGACCCCGCGACCGGCGGACCCCGGCCCTCCGGTGCGCAGGGCTTCTGGGACGGCGTGCGTCGCACCGGCCTGTACCGGTCCGACGACCGCTGGATCGGCGGCGTCGCGGGCGGGCTCGCGGCCCGCCTCAACGTCGACCCGCTCCTCGTGCGCGGCATCCTCGCCGTCACGTTCCTGCTCGGCGGGCTCGGCCTGCTCCTGTACGGCGTCGCGTGGGCGCTCCTGCCGGAGCAGCGCGACGGGCGCATCCACCTCGAGCGCCTCGTGGCCGGGGACGGCGACGTCGCGCTGCTCGGCGCGCTCGCGTTCGTGCTCGTCGGTCTCGCCCGCGGCGACGGCTGGTGGTGGTTCTGGGACGGCACCGGCTGGTTCTCCGGCCTGCTGTGGCTCGCGTTCGTCGGCGGTCTCGTCGCGCTCGTGGTGCTCGCGGTGCGGCGTCGTCCGCGCGGCCCGGTGCCGCCGGGAGCGTGGACGCACACCGGCCCCACCGCGGGCGCGCCGTACGCCCCGCCGTACACGCCCCCCTACCCGGCGGCGGGTGCCCCCGCCGCACCGGCGGCTCCCGCCTGGGCCGCACCGACCGCCCCCGGCGAGCGCGTGACCGCCCCGGCACCCCCGCACCCCGCCGGCGGGTGGACCCCGCCTCCCGCGCCCCCCGTCGGCGGCTGGGCCGCACCGCCGGTGCCGCCCGTGCCGCCCGCACCGCCCCTCCCGCCGCGACCCGCGCGCCCGCCCCGCAAGGGTGCGGACGCCGCCACCGTCGGCGTCGTCGTCGGCCTGAGCGTCCTCGGCCTCGCCGTGCTCCTGCTGGGCGAGCGGACGGGCACCTTCGACGGCCCCGTCGGCCTCACCGCGGGCGGCGTCGCGCTCGTCCTCGCCGGTCTGGGGATCGTGACCCTCGGGCTGCGCGGCCGCACCAGCGGCGTCGTCGGCTTCCTCGCGGTGGTCGCGGCCCTCGTCTGGGTGCCGCTGGCACTGGTCACCCAGGCCGACCGCGAGGACTGGTGGGGCAGCCCCGCCGAGTTCCGCGGCGAGCGCATCGACGCGGTGATCACCGCACGCGACGAGGCCCAGCGCGGGTTCGACCTCGGCGTCGGCACCGGCACGGTCGACCTCACCGGGGTCCCGCTGGAGGGCGGCCCCCTGCACGTCCCGCTCTCGCTCGGGGCCGGCGACCTCACGGTCGTGGTGCCGACGGACGCGGCGGTCGAGGCCCGCGTGTCCGCGGGCGTCGGGTCGGTCGTGTGGGAGCTGGACGGCGAGCGTCGCTCGCAGGACGGCGTCGGCATCGGGGACATGACGTTCCGCGACCAGGACGCCTCGGCCGGCGAGCCCGACCTGGTGCTCGACATCAGCTCGGGCGTCGGCGAGGTCCGGATCATCGAGGAGGACGCAGCATGAGCACCGACGAGACCCGGCCGCTCCCGGTCGACGAGACCCAGCCGCTGCCGGTGGACGCGACGCGGACGCTGCCGGCCGACACCGGCAGCCGCCCGGCCGCGGGCACGGGCCGCACGGCCGGCGCGGACTCCATCGGGGACGAGACGCAGGACGAGGCGAAGGACGCGACGGAGGCCCGGCGCGACCGGGTCCGCGTCGGGACGGTCGTGTGGGGCGTGGTCATCGCGCTGCTCGGCGTCGGGGTCCTGCTGGTGGCCGCCGGCTACACGATCGACCTCGAGCTCGCGGCGATCGGCCTGCTCGTCCTGGCGGGCCTGGGGCTGATCGTCGGGCCGCTGGTCGCGAGCGCCCGGCGCCGCGGCGCGGACGACACGGCCCGACGCTGACGCCCCCGCCCCACCGGGCGAGCGCGCACGCAGGAGGGCCGGTACCCCGGACGGGGTACCGGCCCTCGCGCTGTCCGCGGTGCGTCAGACGGTGACGGGCTCCGCGGCGTCGAGCACCGGGGCGTCGACGCGGGCGGCGATCCGCCGCAGCGCCTCGCCGACGACGATGAACACGACGCCGAGGCCGAAGACGAGGAGCGCGACACCGAACGCGACGATCGACGTGAACAGCGAGGCCCGCAGGAACGAGCCGTTCATCATCGTGTCGCGGACCGGGTCCTCGCGGTCGAGCTGCGAGTACGTCTTGCCGCCCGAGGCGTCCAGCGCGTGGTGGTTGATGATGTCGGCCTGCGCCCACGCCTCCCACGGGGTGTCGACCAGCTCGCCGGCGAACATCGAGGCGTCCTCCGCGACGGTGATCTGCTCGTTGCGCAGGTTGCCGGAGACGAGCGCCCACGTGGCCGTGCCGGCGACGGCGAAGATCACGCCGAACACCATCACCACGACGGCGAGGGCCTTGAGGTGGGCGGGCTTGCGGACTGCTGCGGACATCGGACTCCCCGATCCTTCTGTGTCTCCCCGAGAGCGGGTCCGTCCCCCTGGCCGGTCCCGGTGAACCGTTCGGCTCACGTGACCACTCTGACCCCGCCCGCAGCGCCCGCCGTAGGACCCTGGTCCCCCGTTCAGGACCGTCCGGGCGCCGTCCCGCGTCCCGTCACGCCGGAACCGGGACCTTCGGCCTGACCTGCGAAGACGCGCCCGGGACCTAGGACCCGGGGCCGGCGAGGACGGCCGCGCGCGCGTACTCGGCGTCGGCGGCCGCGAGGACGTCCGCCCACGCGAACGCGGGCCGCACCGCGCGGTTGTGCGCACGCATGCGCGCGAGCAGGGCACGGTCCTGGGCGAGCAGCACGACGGCGGTCGCCATCTCCGCGTCGTCGGCGACGAGGAACCCGTCGAGCCCGTCCGTCACGAACTCCCCGATCCCCGTGCCGGTGTGGGCGAGCACGACGAGTCCCGCGGTCCGGGCCTCGAGCGCCGCGATGCCGAACGCCTCGAGCCGCGCGGGGGCGAGGAAGACGTCCGCGTCGACGTAGGCCGCACGGACCTCGTCGCGGGAGAGGCGGCCGGGCAGCTCCACGACGTCGTCGAGCCCGAGCGCCCGCACGCGTGCGGAGAGCGCGTCCCGCAGGGGGCCGTCCCCCGCCACCGTCAGGTGCAGCGCACCGGGCGGCAGGCGCCGCGCCGCGGCCGCCACCACCTCCACGAGCGGCACCGCACGCTTGCGCGGTGCCAGACGCATCGTCGCGACGAGCCGCAGCGGGCCGTCGTCCTCGGCACGGGCGGACGCCGGCGCCGGCGCCCACCGGTCCGCGTCGATGCCGTTGGGGACCACCGCGACGTCCGCGCCGGCGAACAGCTCGCGCACGCGCTCCGCCGCGGCCGAGCTGACGGCGCTCAGCGCCGCGCGCGGTCGGGACCAGCGCGTCCGGGCGACGAGGTGCGCGGCGGGTGCGGCGACGCCGTCCAGCATGCAGTGCCACGTCACCGCCGTCGGCAGGCCGGCCGCCATCGCGAGCCGCGCACCGTCGAACGCGAACGGCGAGAGCACCCCGGCGTGCACGTGCACGACGTCGGGACGCAGGTCCGTGTACGCGTCGCGGAGCAGCCGCGGGCCCGCGAGCGGGTTGACGGGCAGGTCGAACGGCAGGCGCGCGCCGAGCCGGTGCACGTGCACACCGTCCTCGACGTCGACGACGCCGCCGCGCTCACCGCCCTCGCCGAGGGTCGCGGTGAGCACGTGCACCTCGTGCCCCGCGGCCGCCTGGTGGCGGGCCAGGTCGCCGACCTGCGTCTCGATGCCGCCGGTACGCGGCGCGAAGCAGTCGGAGACGTGGACGACCCGCACGCGTCCGGCCGTCCGGCTCAGGCCGCCGCGCCCGGGGCGGGGCGCGCGGACGCCGCGGCGTCGATGCGCGCCTGCGCCTGCGCGTGCACGCGCCGCTCCAGGACGAACGACATGACGGGCACGACACCCGCGAGCGCCATCGTGACGAGCCGGCCCAGCTTCCAGCGCAGCGTCGACCAGAGGTCGAACACCGTCACCAGGTACACGACGTAGACCCACCCGTGGACCATCGCGATGATGCGCGCGGCCTCCGAGCGCGGGTCGCCCTCGACGTTGAAGCCCGGCACCTGCAGCACGTACTTGAGCACCATCTCGACGCACAGCAGCAGGAGCATCACGCCGGTCACCCAGGCCATCACCCGGTAGCGCTTCAGCGACCCGGTGGCCTTGCGGACCCAGGTCGCGGTGGACGCCGCCCGGGGGTCGGCGGTGGCGCTCGTCGCGGTGGCGGGGTCGGGCTGGGTGGTCACGTCGTCCTCTCGTCGGTCCGTCGGGTCGCCCCGGGGGTGCCCGTGCGGGTCACTCCCACTCGATGGTGCCCGGCGGCTTGCTCGTGACGTCGAGGACGACCCGGTTGACCTCGGGGACCTCGTTGGTGATGCGCGTGGAGATGATCTGCAGGACGTCGTACGGCAGACGCGTCCAGTCGGCCGTCATCGCGTCCTCGGACGAGACGGGCCGCAGCACGATCGGGTGGCCGTAGGTGCGGCCGTCGCCCTGGACGCCGACGGAGCGCACGTCGGCGAGCAGCACGACGGGGCACTGCCAGATCTCGCGGTCCAGGCCGGCGCGCGTGAGCTCCTCGCGGGCGATGGCGTCGGCGGCGCGCAGCGTCTCCAGGCGCTCGGCCGTGACCTCGCCGACGATCCGGATGCCGAGGCCCGGGCCGGGGAACGGCTGGCGCCAGACGATGCCCTCGGGCACGCCGAGCTCGAGGCCGACCGCGCGCACCTCGTCCTTGAACAGCGTGCGCAGCGGCTCTACGAGCTCGAACTGCAGGTCCTCCGGCAGCCCGCCCACGTTGTGGTGCGACTTGATGTTCGCCGCGCCCTCTCCCCCGCCGGACTCGACGACGTCGGGGTAGAGCGTGCCCTGGACGAGGAACTTCACGGTCTCGCCGTGGGCGCCGGCGTCCTCGACGACCTCGCGCGCGGCGTCCTCGAAGACGCGGATGAACTCGCGCCCGATGATCTTGCGCTTGGTCTCCGGGTCGCTCACGCCGTGCAGCGCGTGCAGGAACCGCTCGCGCGCGTCGACGACCTTCAGCTGCACGCCGGTCGCCGCGACGAAGTCCTGCTCGACCTGCTCGGCCTCGCCGGAGCGCAGCAGGCCGTGGTCGACGAACACGCACGTGAGCTGGTCGCCGACGGCGCGCTGCACGAGCGCGGCCGCGACCGAGGAGTCGACGCCCCCGGACAGGCCGCAGATCACGCGCGCGTCGCCGACCTGGGCGCGGATGCGCTCGACCTGCTCGGCGATGACGTTGCCGGGGTTCCAGTCGGGTGTGAGGCCCGCACCCTTGTAGAGGAAGTTCTCGAGCGCCTTCTGGCCGAGCGGCGAGTGCTTGACCTCGGGGTGCCACTGCACGCCGTACAGGCGCCGCTCGCGGTCCTCGAACGCCGCGACGGGGCTGCCGGAGGAGGTCGCGAGGACCTCGAACCCGGGGGGTGCGGCGTGCACGGCGTCGCCGTGGCTCATCCACACGGTCTGCTGCTCCGGGCTGCCCTCGAGGACGGTCCCCTCGGCGGCGACCTCGACCGCCGTGCCGCCGTACTCGCGCTGACCGGTCTGCGCGACCGTGCCGCCGAGGGCCTGCGCCATCGCCTGGAAGCCGTAGCAGATGCCCATCACGGGCACGCCGGCCTCGAACAGCTCGGGCCCGACGAACGGGGCGCCCGCGGCGTACACCGACGACGGGCCGCCGGACAGGATGATCGCGGCCGGGTCCCGGGCGAGCAGGTCCTCGACGCTCGCCGTGTGCGGCACGATCTCGGAGTAGACGTTCGCCTCGCGCACCCGCCGCGCGATCAGCTGCGCGTACTGGGCGCCGAAGTCGACGACCAGGACGGGGCGGTGGGTGGTGGCGGGCTCGGGGGGCTGCGTCACGGGACCCAGCCTAGTTGCGGTCCGTGCACGGCCGGGACGGACGGCCGGTGCACGCGGGCGGCTGGGGGGCGGCGTGGGCCACGGAAAAGGGCTTCCCCCGGTGTCGGTGGCCGCCCGTAACGTGAGGCGGGTGCGTTCGCTGCCCCTCGCCGACCCCGGCACCCCGCCCCTGCGCGGCCCCGTCGCCTACCTGTGGTGGATCGCCCGCCGGCAGTGGGGCATCCTGCTCGCCGCCGTGCTGTGCGGCGTCGTGGTGTTCGCCTGCCAGGCGTTCCTGCCGTACCTGACCGGGCAGGCCATCGACGACGGCCTGGCCAACGGCTTCGGGCCGGGCCTGTTCCGCGCCACGGGGCTGCTGCTCGTGCTCGGCCTGGTCAGCGCGGCGGCCGGCGCGTTCGGGCACCGCTACGACGTGCAGAACTGGCTGCGGGCCGCGTTCACCACCTCCCAGCTCGTCGGGCGCACCGCCGCACGGTCGGGCCCCGCCATCACGGCCGAGCTCCCCACCGGTGAGGTCGTCTCGGCGGTCGCCAACGACGCGCTGCGCGTCGGCGAGGTGTACGCGACGCTCGCGCGGTTCGTCGGCTCGCTCGTCGCCTACGGCGCGGTCGCCGTGCTCATGCTGCGCGTGTCCGTGCCGCTCGGCGTCATCGTGCTCGTCGGGCTGCCGACGGTCGCCGCCGTCCTCGGCCTGCTCGTCAAGCCGCTGCAGCGTCGTCAGGCCGCGCAGCGCGAGGCATCGGGACGTCTGACGACGCTGGGCGCCGACACCGTCTCCGGGCTGCGGATCCTGCGCGGCATCGGGGGCGAGGAGGTGTTCACGGGGCGCTACCGGCAGCAGTCGCAGCTGGTGCGGCGCCGCGGCGAGGAGGTCGCCGTCCCGCAGTCCTGGCTCGACGCGCTCCAGGTGCTGCTGCCCGGGCTGTTCGTGGTCGCGCTCGTCTGGGTCGGCGCGCACATGGCGCTGGAGGGCACGATCACGCCCGGCGAGCTCGTCACCACCTACGGGTACGCCGCGTTCCTCGCCTGGCCGGTGCAGAACGCCACGATGATGCTCCAGGCCACGACGCGGGCCGTGGTGGCCGCGCGCAAGGTGCTGGCCGTCCTCCGGGTGGTCCCGTCGACCGGCGCCCGCCCCGGCACGGCGGCGGTCCCGCCGCCCGGGTCCCCCCTGGTCGACGAGGTCAGCGGCGTGACGCTCGAGCATGGCCGGGTCGTGGCGCTCGTGAGCGCGGACCCCGACGAGTCGGCCCGCATCGCCACGCGCCTGGGCCGGTTCGACGACGAGGCCGAGGCGGCCACGCCGGTGCGGCTGGGCGGGGTCCTGCTCGCGGACCTGCCGAAGGACGCGGTGCGCGAGCGGGTCGTGGTGGCCGAGGCCATGCCGCACCTGTTCTCCGGTCCGCTCGCGGGCGAGCTCGACGTGCGCGGCGCCGCGACCCGCGACGACCTGCTCGAGGCCGTCGCGCTCGCCGACGCGCACGACGTGCTCGACTCCGTGCCGGACGGCCTCGACGGCGAGCTGCCCGAGAAGGGGCGGTCGCTGTCCGGCGGCCAGCGCCAGCGCGTCGCCCTCGCGCGGGCGCTGCTCACCCGCGCGGAGGTCCTCGTGCTCGTCGAGCCGACGAGCGCGGTCGACGCGCACACCGAGGCCCGCATCGCCGCCCGGCTCGCCGACGCCCGCCGGGGCCGCACGACGCTGGTCGTGACCGCGAGCCCGCTCGTGCTCGACCACGTCGACGAGGTGCAGCTCGTGCGCGACGGCGTGCTCGTCGCGCGCGGCACGCACGCCGAGCTGCTCGACGGCGCGGCCGGCCGTGCGGTGGCGGCGGAGTACCGCCGCGTCGTGGGCCGCCGGATGGACGACGACACGAGCGTCGAGGAGGCGTTCGAGGTGCAGGACGAGTCGGTCCCGGAGCCCGCCCTCGCGCGCCCGGGCAGCCCCGAGTGCGGCACGGACGAGAAGCACGGCGGAGGTGAGGCATGAGCACGGCCACGACGCTGCCCGTCGCCGACACGGCGGTGGTGCGCCGGTACGCCGGCGCGCTGCTGCGCCGCAACGGGCGCCCGCTCACCCGCATCGCGGTGCTGCACACGCTCGCCGCCGTCGCCGGCCTGGCCGGTCCGCTGCTGCTCGGGCGCCTGGTCGACGCGGTCACCACCGGCACCACGGCCCGCTACGTCGACACGCTCATCGTCGTCGGCGTCGTCGCGGTGCTGCTGCAGACCGGGCTCATCCGGTACGCGCAGCGCGCGTCGATGCTGTTCGGCGAGGAGGTGTTCGCCCAGCTGCGCGAGGAGTTCGTCGACACGGTCACCGCGCTGCCGCTGTCGACGGTGGAGCGGGCCGGCACGGGCGACCTGGTCGCGCGCACGACCAACGACGTGAACAAGCTCCAGCACGCGGTCCGCTTCGGCGTGCCGCGCGTGATCGTCGCGGTCGTCACGATCACCCTCACGGTCGCGGCGTCGCTCCTGCTGTCGCCGCTGGTCGCGCTGGCGCTGTTCGTCGGCGTGCCGACCATGCTGCTCGTCGTGCGCTGGTACCTGCGCCGCGCCACGCCCGCGTACGTCCGGGAGGCGGCCACGTACGCCGTCCTCAACGGGACGATCACGGAGACGGTCGAGGGGGCGCGCACGGTGGACGCGCTCGGGCTGACGTCGCGCCGCACCCGGCGGATCGACGCGGACCTCGCCGACGCGTTCGCCGCCGAGAAGGTCACGCTGCGGCTGCGCACCGTGCTGTTCCCGGCGATCGACCTGGCGTTCGTGCTGGCCCCGGTCGCGGTGCTCGTGTGGGGCGGCTGGCTCGCCGCGCAGGGGCAGGTCTCGCTCGGCGTCGTCACCACGATCGTGCTGTACGCGTACCAGATGGCCGGGCCGGTCTGGGAGCTCATCTTCTGGGTCGACGAGATCCAGGTCGCCGCGACGGCGCTGGCACGCATCGTCGGCGTGCAGCTCGTCGCACCCGACCGCGAGGCGACCGGGGAGCGCCCCACGGACGAGCGGATCGCCACGCGCGGCCTGCGGTACGCGTACCGCGAGGGCCACGACGTCCTGCACGGCATCGACCTCGACCTCGCCCCGGGCGAGCGGCTCGCCGTCGTGGGGCCGTCCGGTGCCGGCAAGTCGACCCTCGGCCGGATGCTCGCGGGCATCCACCCGCCGACGGGCGGCACGGCGACGGTCGGCGGCGTGCCGCTGGTCGACCTGCCGCTCGACGAGCTGCGCCGGCACGTCGCCCTGGTCACCCAGGAGCACCACGTGTTCGTCGGCACGCTCGCCGACAACCTCCGGCTCGCCCGGGTCGGGGCGGACGACGCCGACCTCGAGCGCGCGCTGCGCGCCGTGGACGCGTGGGACTGGGTCCAGGGCCTGCCCGACGGCCTGGCGACCGAGGTCGGGTCCGGCGGCACCCCGCTGACGCCGGCGCAGGCGCAGCAGGTCGCGCTCGCGCGGCTGGTGCTGCTCGACCCGCACACGCTCGTGCTGGACGAGGCGACGTCGCTCCTGGACCCGCGGGCCGCGCGGCACCTGGAGCGGTCGCTGTCGGCGGTCCTGGAGGGCCGCACGGTCGTCGCGATCGCGCACCGCCTGCACACCGCGCACGACGCCGACCGCGTCGCCGTGGTCGACGGCGGCCGGATCAGCGAGATCGGCCCGCACGAGGAGCTGGTGGCCGCGGGCGGCGAGTACGCCGCGCTGTGGCGCTCGTGGCAGCACGAGTCCGCCGAGCAGGGCTGAGCGGGCGGGCGCCCGGCCGGTGACGCGGCCGGGGGCACCCGCGGCCTGTGCCCCGCCGGGCCGTCAGCGGGCGCGCGCCACGCGTCCCGCGTCCGCGGTCGCCGGCGCGTCGTCCCCCGGCGCGCCGTCCCCCGGCAGGCGGGCCCCCGGCGTGCCGTCGCCGGCCGCTCCGTCGACCGGTGTGCCGTCACCGCCCGGGACCGGGCCCTCGTCGTCCTCGTCGCCCGGCACCGGCGGCCGGCCCGCGGCCTCGTCGCGCACCAGCCGCCACCACAGGCCCACGGCGAACAGGCCGAAGATCCACCACTGCGCCGCGTAGGCGAGGTTCTGCACGTTGAGCCCGGTGCCGGCGCGCGTCGGCGGGTCGAGCAGCTCGAGGTCCGCCGGGTCGGCGGGGTCGAGCGACTGCACCACGAGGTAGCCGGTGTAGACCGGCGACCCCCAGGTGTGCACCAGCTGGGCCGGGCTGATCGCGTCGGTGCGCCCGTCCACGACGGCCGCCCCGGCCTCCTCCCCGCCCTGCAGCCAGCCGACGACCGTCACGGGCCCCGCCGGCGGGTCGGGCACGGGCTCCGCACCGGTCGTCCAGCCCCGCACGACCGGCAGCAGCGCGTCCCCCGCCGCGACGTCGCCGGCCCCGCCGACCCGCAGCGGCGTGAGGACGAGCGCCCCCTCGGTGACGCCGTCGTGCGCGCGCCCCTCGACGAGGAGGGTGCCCTCGGGCTCCCACGTCCCCGTCACGACGACCTTGCGCGCGACCATCTCGCCCGTCACCGACTCCCCCGGGCGCAGCACCTCGTCGAGCGGGACCGGCTCCGCGGCGGCGATCTGCTCGGCACGCCGCTCCTCGGCGGCGTGCCCGCGCACCTCCGCGCGCTCGAGCTGCCACGCCCCGAGCCGGCCGCAGACGGCGGCGGCGGCCAGCAGCAGCACCAGCAGGCCGAGCATCCGCGGACGCACGGCGGCCCGCCACAGGGAGGTCGGTGCGTCGGCCACACCTCACGGTAACCCGCGCGCGCGAGGGCACCGGACCCGCGCGCTGCGGGGCGGGCCCACCTGGGGTTGTATGGCATGTGGCCAGGAGCACAACCGCTCTGGGCCAGACGTCCCACGGCACGACCGGCGGGCACGGAAGGCTGGGTGACCAGGGACGACGCCTCGAACCACCAGCACCGGAGGGGACATGAGCACGAGCACCGACAGGGAGCTGCAGCACACCACCGAGAGTCCCGCCCCGGTGGCCGCCGGAGACTTCGCCGCCGCGGAGGCCAGGAGCGCGTGGCGCACCGGCAGCGGCAGCATCGACGACGCCACCCTGCAGCGCATCGACAAGTGGTGGCGCGCGGCCAACTACATGTCGGTCGGCCAGATCTACCTGCTCGACAACCCGCTGCTGCGCCGCCCGCTGGACCGCGACGACGTCAAGCCGCGCCTGCTCGGCCACTGGGGGACCACGCCGGGCCTGACCTTCCTCTACGCGCACCTCAACCGTGCGATCGCGGAGCGCCAGCAGTCGACCATCTACGTCACGGGCCCCGGCCACGGCGGACCCGGCCTCGTCGCGAGCGCGTACCTCGACGGCACGTACTCCGAGGTGTACTCGGACGTCACCGAGGACGAGGAGGGCATGCGCCGGCTGTTCCGGCAGTTCTCGTTCCCCGGCGGCGTCCCCAGCCACGTCGCACCGGAGACGCCCGGCTCGATCCACGAGGGCGGTGAGCTCGGCTACGCGCTGAGCCACGCGTACGGCGCGGCGTTCGACAACCCGCACCTGCTGGTCGCGGCGGTCGTGGGCGACGGCGAGGCCGAGACGGGCCCGCTGGCGACGAGCTGGCACTCGAACAAGTTCGTCAACCCGCGCCAGGACGGGGTCGTGCTGCCGATCCTGCACCTCAACGGGTACAAGATCGCGAACCCGACGGTGCTCGCGCGCATCCCCGACGAGGAGCTGAACTCGCTCATGGTCGGGTACGGCCACGAGCCGTTCACGTTCGTCGCGGGCTTCGACGACGAGGACGACCTGAGCATCCACCGGCGCTTCGCCGAGCTGCTGGACCGGGTGCTCGACCGCATCGCGGAGATCAAGCAGCGCGCGGCCGAGGGCGACGAGTCCCGGCCGATGTGGCCGATGATCGTGTTCCGCACGCCGAAGGGGTGGACGGGCCCGGCGGAGATCGACGGGAAGAAGACGACCGGCTCGTGGCGCGCGCACCAGGTGCCGCTCGCGAGCGCGCGGGACACCCCCGAGCACCTGGCGGTGCTCGAGGAGTGGCTGCAGTCGTACCGGCCGGCCGAGCTGTTCGACGCGACCGGGCGCATCGACGCCGACATCCGCGCCCTGTCCCCCGCGGGTGAGCTGCGCATGAGCGCGAACCCGCACACCAACGGCGGCCTGCTCATGCGGGACCTGCGCCTGCCGGACTTCCGCGAGTTCGCGCAGGACGTGCCGCGCCCCGGGGCGACGTTCGCCGAGGCCCCGCGGGTGCTCGGCCAGTACCTGACCGAGGTGGTGCGCCGGAATCCGGACAACTTCCGGATCTTCGGCCCCGACGAGACCGCGTCGAACCGGCTGCAGGCCGTCTACGACGCGACCGACAAGCAGTGGAACGCCACGTTCGAGGGGCCCGAGGTCGACGAGCACATGGCGCGGGTGGGGCGCGTCATGGAGATGCTCTCGGAGCACCAGTGCCAGGGCTGGCTGGAGGGCTACCTGCTCACCGGGCGGCACGGCCTGTTCACGAGCTACGAGGCGTTCATCCACATCGTCGACTCGATGTTCAACCAGCACGCCAAGTGGCTGAAGGTCACGAACGACATCCCGTGGCGGCGGCCGATCGCGAGCCTGAACTACCTGCTCTCGAGCCACGTGTGGCGCCAGGACCACAACGGCTTCAGCCACCAGGACCCGGGATTCATCGACCACGTGGTCAACAAGAAGGCCGAGGTCGTGCGGGTCTACCTGCCGCCGGACGCGAACACGCTGCTGTCGACGTACGACCACTGCCTGCGCAGCCGGCAGTACGTCAACGTCGTCGTCGCCGGCAAGCAGCCCGCGCCCAACTTCCTCACGATGGACGAGGCCGTCGCGCACTGCACGCGCGGGCTCGGCATCTGGGAGTGGGCCGGCACGGAGGTCGAGTCCGAGGAGCCGGACGTGGTGCTCGCCGCCGCGGGCGACGTGCCGACGCTCGAGGTCCTCGCCGCGGCGGACATCCTCAAGCGGGAGCTGCCGCAGCTGAAGGTCCGCGTCGTCAACGTGGTCGACCTCATGCGCCTGCAGGACGAGCGGGAGCACCCGCACGGCCTGTCGGACCGCGAGTTCGACACGATCTTCACGACGGACCGGCCGATCGTGTTCGCGTACCACGGCTACCCGTGGCTCATCCACCGCCTCACGTACCGCCGCACGGGTCACAAGAACCTGCACGTGCGCGGGTACAAGGAGGAGGGCACCACCACCACGCCGTTCGACATGGTCATGCTCAACGACCTCGACCGGTACCGGCTCGTGATCGACGTGATCGACCACGTGCACTGGCTGCGGGCGTCGTACGCGGGCCTGCGCCAGAAGATGGTCGACGCGCGCATCGCCGCGCGGCAGTACACGCGCGAGCACGGCGAGGACATCCCCGAGGTGCGCGACTGGGTCTGGCCGGACGCCGGGGAGACGGGGACGGAGGTCGGCGGCCCGCAGGCCGACCGGCTCTCGGCGAGCGACACCGGCGGGGACAACGAGTAGCAGCCGGTGAGGCGGTGGGTGCGGCGGGCGACCGTCGCACCCACCACCGCCCGTCCGTGGGGGACGGGCGACCTTCGGGGAGGAAGAGCACGCAGTGGCGCGCACGATCTACGTCATGTCCGCCGAGGGCGACACGGGCAAGTCCGTCGTCGCGCTCGGCCTGGTCGACCTGCTGACGCGGTCGGTGCAGCGGGTGGGGGTGTTCCGGCCCGTCGCGCGCTCGACGGACGAACCGGACTACGTCCTGGACCTGCTGCTCGCGCACGACGGCGTCGACATCGCCTACGACGAGGCCGTGGGGGCCACGTACGACGAGGTGATCGCCGACCCCGAGGAGGCTCTGTCCCGCATCGTCGCGCGCTTCCACGACGTCGAGCGGCGCTGCGACGCCGTCGTGGTGGTCGGCACGGACTACACGGACGTCGCCGGCCCGACGGAGCTGGCGTACAACGCGCGCATCGCCGCGAACCTCGCCGCGCCCGTCCTGCTCGTCGTCAACGGCGCGAACCGCACGCCCGAGGACGTGCGCCACGCGGCGGAGGTCGCGGGCACCGAGATCGCCGCGAACCACGCGCAGGTGGTGGGCGTCGTGGTGAACCGGGTCGCGCCCGGTGCGCTGGCGGACGTCGTGCGCGGGCTGTCCGGGAACGTGCCCGTGTGGGCGCTGCCGGAGTCGCCCCTGCTGTACGCGCCGACGTTGCGCCAGCTCATGGACGCCGTCGGCGGCGAGCTGGCGGGCGGGGACGAGGAGCTGCTGGGGCGCGAGGTGCTCGACGTGCTCGTCGGCGCCATGTCGATCGAGCACCTGCTCGACCGGCTGCAGGACGGCGCGGTGGTCATCACGCCGGGCGACCGGGCCGACGTCCTGCTGGGGCTGCTGCTCGCGCACCAGGCGGACGGGTTCCCGTCGCTGGCGGGCATCATCCTCAACGGCGGCTTCGAGCCGGCGCCGACGATCCAGCGGCTCGTCGAGGGCCTCGGCTCCCGGCTCCCCCTCATCCGCACCCACCTCGGCACGTTCCGCTCCGCGAGCGCGGCGGCCGGGACCCGCGGGCGGTTGACGCGCGACGCGCAGCGCAAGGTCGACACGGCGCTGGCGCTGTTCGAGCGGCACGTGGAGGGTGCGGCGCTGCTGGCCGCGCTCGACGTGCAGCGCCCCGAGGTCGTCACGCCGCTGATGTTCGAGTACCAGCTGCTCGACCGGGCGCGGCGGGACCGCAAGCACATCGTCCTGCCCGAGGGCGGCGACGACCGGATCCTGCGGGCGGCCTCCACGCTGCTGCAGCGGCAGGTCGCGGACCTGACGATCCTCGGCGACGAGGCGTCGATCCGCGCCCGCGCCACCGAGCTGGGCCTCGACCTCGACGCCGCGCAGGTCATCGACCCGAAGAACGGCGAGCTGCTCGAGCGGTTCGCGGCCGTCTACACCGAGCTGCGCAGGCACAAGGGCATGACGGTGGAGCGCGCGCGGGAGATCGTGTCGTCGGTGTCGTACTTCGGCACGCTCATGGTCCAGCTGGGCCTCGCGGACGGGATGGTCTCGGGCGCGATCCACACGACGGCGCACACCATCAAGCCGTCGTTCGAGATCATCAAGACCCAGCCCGGGACGAACAGCGTGTCGAGCGCGTTCCTCATGTGCCTCGAGGACCGGGTGCTCGTGTACGCCGACTGCGCGGTCATCCCGGACCCGACGGCGGAGCAGCTCGCGGACATCGCGATCTCGTCAGCGGGCACGGCCGCCCAGTTCGGCATCGAGCCGCGCATCGCGATGCTGTCGTACTCGACCGGCGCCTCCGGCACGGGCGCCGACGTCGAGAAGGTCCGCACCGCGACCGCCCTGGTCCGCGAGCGCCGGCCCGACCTGTCGGTCGAGGGCCCGATCCAGTACGACGCCGCGGTGGACGCGTCCGTGGCGCAGACGAAGATGCCGGACTCCGCCGTCGCCGGCCGGGCCACCGTGTTCGTCTTCCCCGACCTGAACACGGGCAACAACACCTACAAGGCGGTGCAGCGCTCGGCCGGTGCGGTCGCGATCGGCCCGGTGCTCCAGGGCCTGCGCAAGCCCGTCAACGACCTGTCGCGCGGCGCGCTCGTGCAGGACATCGTCAACACCGTCGCGATCACGGCGATCCAGGCGCAGGCGCTGGCCGGCCCCAGCGCGGGCGCCGGCGAGCCGGAGGTGGTGCAGCAGGAGCCCGGCGAGACGCCCGTCCCCGAGACGCGCGCGCCCTCCACCGACCCGGCGACCCCCGCCACGACCACCGACCCGGAGGCCTGAGCCCGATGTCCACCACCCCCGCGGGCGCCCCCCGCGGCACCGTCCTCGTCGTCAACTCCGGCTCGTCGTCCGTGAAGTACCAGCTCGTCGACCCGGAGGGCGGGGAGGCGATCGCGTCGGGTCTCGTCGAGCGCATCGGCGAGCCGCGCGGCGCCGTGAAGCACGTGGCGCACGGTGAGACGACGCGGCGTGAGCTGCCGGTCCCGGACCACGAGGAGGCCCTGCGGATCGTGCTCGGCCTGTTCGAGGAGATCGGGCCCGACCTCGCGGAGGCGCACGTCGTGGCGGTCGGGCACCGCGTGGTGCAGGGCGGCTCGCGGTTCGACGGGCCCGTCCTGGTCGACGACCAGGTCGAGGCGACGATCGAGATGCTGTCGCCGCTGGCCCCGCTGCACAACCCGCCGAACCTCACCGGCATCCGCGTGGCCCAGGCGCTGCTGCCGGACGTGCCGCACGTCGCGGCGTTCGACACGGCGTTCTTCCGCACCCTGCCCGACGCCGCGGCGACGTACGCGATCGACCGGGAGGTCGCGGCGCAGCACCGCGTGCGCCGCTACGGCGCGCACGGGACGTCCCACCAGTACGTCTCGCAGAAGGTCGCGGAGGTGCTCGGGCGGCCGCTGGAGGACCTCAACCAGATCGTCCTGCACCTCGGCAACGGCGCGTCGGCGTCGGCCGTCCGGGGCGGCCGGGCGGTCGAGACGTCCATGGGCATGACGCCGCTCGAGGGCCTCGTGATGGGCACGCGGTCGGGCGACATCGACCCGGCGGTGATCTTCCACCTGCACCGCAACGCGGGCATGAGCTCGGCGGAGATCGACGACCTGCTCAACCGGCGCTCGGGCCTCAAGGGGCTGTCCGGCGAGAACGACTTCCGCGCGCTGCACGAGCTGGTGGAGAAGGGCGACGAGGGCGCGAACCTCGCGCTCGACGTGTACCTGCACCGCCTGCGCAAGTACATCGGCGCCTACCACGCGGTGCTCGGCCGGCTGGACGTGCTGACGTTCACGGCGGGCGTCGGCGAGAACGACGCGCTGGTGCGCGCGCGGGCGGTCGACGGCCTGGACGTCATGGGCATCGCCGTCGACCCGGAGCGCAACGAGGCCCGCACGTCCGGCCCGCGCGTGATCTCGCCCGAGGGGTCCCGCGTCACGGTGATGGTCGTGCCGACGAACGAGGAGCTCGCGATCGCCCGGCAGGCGCTGGAGGTCATCGGCGGCTGACCGCCGCGGACGCCCCGGAGTCCATGTGTTCGGTCGTACACATCCGTGTGTACGATCGACCACATGGCCTTCGCCACCCTCGCCCCCGCGCGCTCCGACCGGCTCGCGCGGGCCGCCGTCGCGGCCCTGTTCTTCACCAACGGCGCCCTGTTCGCCAACCTCGTGCCGCGCTACCCCGAGGTGAAGGCCGACCTCGACCTCACGAACGCGGCGTACGGGCTCGCCGTCGCCGCCTTCCCCACGGGCGCGGTCGTCGCGGGCCTCGGCGCGGGCGCGCTGATCCGCCGGTTCGGCTCGGCACGCGTCGCCGTCGCGGGCACGTGGGCGACGGGGCTGGCGATCCTCGTCGCCGCGCTCATGCCGTCGCCGGTCGCGTTCGCGGCCGCCCTGCTCGTCGGCGGCGCGGCCGACGCCGCGACCGACGTCGCCCAGAACGCGCACGGCCTGCGTGTGCAGCGGCGCTACGGCCGCTCGATCCTCAACGCCTTCCACGCGGTGTGGTCCGTCGGCGCCGTGACCGGCGGGCTCATGGCCGCGGCGGCCATCGCGCTCGACGTCCCGCGCGGCGTGCACCTCACGGTCACGGCGGTCCTGTTCGCCGTCGTCGCCCTGACGGCGCTGCGGTACTGCCTGCCGGGTCCCGACGTCGCGGAGGTGCCGGGCGACGCCGTGGACGCGACGCCGGCCGCGCGCGGGCTGCGGGCCGCGGGCGCCCGCACCGTGCTGGTCCTGGGCGCGCTCGTCCTCGTCGCGGTCGCCGGTGCGGTGGTCGAGGACGCCGGCAGCTCGTGGGCGGCCGTGTACCTCTCCGGGCCGCTCGGTGCGGCGTCGGCCGTCGCCGCGGCCGGGTTCGTGGCGCTCGTCGGCGCGCAGTTCGTCGGCCGCCTGCTCGGCGACCGGCTGGTCGACCGCTTCGGGCAGCGGGCGGTCGCCCGGGCCGGCGGCGTGGTCGTCGCCGTCGGCATGGGCGTCGCGCTGGCGTTCCCGACCGTCCCGGGCACGGTGCTCGGGTTCGCCGCCGCGGGCCTCGGCGTGGCGACGCTCGTGCCCGCCGCGATGCACCAGGCCGACGAGCTGCCGGGCCTCAGGCACGGCACGGGGCTGACGGTCGTGTCGTGGCTCATGCGGCTCGGGTTCCTGCTCTCGCCGCCGGTCGTCGGCGCGGTCGCCGACGAGGTCGGCCTGCGGACCGGCCTGCTCGTGGTGCCGCTCGCCGGCCTCGCGGTCGTCGCGCTGGCGGGCGTCCTCACCGGCCGCACGGGCCGCCCCGAGCGCGCCGACGCCTGACGCCGGGGCTCACGGCAGCCGCAGCGACCGCTGCACCTCCAGCGCGCGCGTGAGCACCCGCGGCCACACCTCCGTGCCGAGCGCCTGCACCTGCGCGAGCCCCAGCGCGCGCCCGCCGTGCACGCCTCGCTGCACGACGACCGACCGCTCCCACGTCGCCGCCCACAGCCCCTCCCGGCCGTGCCGCCGGCCGTACCCGGAGGCACCGACGCCGCCGATCGGCGCGCCGACGCTCCCCCACAGCGCCTGGTGCGTCTCGTTGACGACGACGGCGCCGACCCGCAGCCGCGCGGCGATCCCCCGCGCGCGGCGCACGTCCCGGGCCCACACGCCGGCGACCAGCCCGTACTCGGTGTCGTTCACCGCGGCGACGGCCTCGTCGTCGGACCGCACGCGCTCCACCGCGACGACGGGGCCGAACGTCTCCTCCCGGTACGCGCGCGCCTCGGGCGGGACGTCGGCCAGCACCGTCGGCGCGTAGAACCACGGGCCCAGGTCGGGCCGCTGCACGCCGCCCGTCAGCACGGTCGCGCCGAGCCCCACCGCGTCCTCGACGTGCTCGACGACCCGCGCGAGCTGGTCGGCGGAGGCGAGCGACCCCATGTCGCTGCGGTAGTCGAGCCCGGCGCCCAGCCGCAGCGCCGCCGTGCGGCGCACGAACGCGGCGACGAACGCCTCGTGCACCCCGGCGTGCACGTACAGCCGCTCGACACCCGCGCAGACCTGCCCGGCGGACCCGAAGCACGCGCGCACGACCCCCTCGGCGGCGGCCTCGACGTCCACGTCGTCCGCGACGTACATCGCGTTCTTGCCGCCGAGCTCGAGCGTCACCGGGACGCCCAGCTCCCCCGCCCGGGCCGCGAAGACCCGCCCCGACGGGGTGGAGCCCGTGAACACCGCGTGGTCGACGTGCTCGAGCAGCGCCATGCCGACGTCCGGACCGCCGACGAGCACCTGCACGAGGTCCTCCGGCGCGCCCGCGTCCTCCAGCAGCTCCGCGGCCCACAGCAGCGTGAGCGCGGTCTGCGGGTCGGCCCGCAGCAGCACGGCGTTCCCGGCGACGACGGCCGTCAGCGCGTCGCCGAGCCCGAGGGACAGCGGGTAGTTCCACGGCGTGACGACCCCGACGACGCCGTGCGGGACGCGCTCGACCCGCGCGGAGGTGAACCCGGGGACGAGCCCGCGCACGTGCCGCGGCGCGAGCAGCCACCGCGCGCGCAGGGCGTGCCAGCGCGCCGCGTTCGCGACGTCGCCGACCTCCTCCCACGCGTGCGTGCGGGCCTTGCCGGTCTCCACCTGGATCAGGTCCAGCACGTCGCTCTGCCGCTCCAGCAGCAGGTCGTGGACGCGCAGCAGCAGGGCGGTGCGCTCGCGCAGCGGACGGGCCGCCCACAGCCGCTGCGCGGCGCGGGCACGGCGCGCGGCGGCGGGGAGGTCGTCCGGCGTCGTGAGCGGGACGGCCGCGATGGGCGCCCCCGTGAACGGCGCCGTGGCGGCGTGCGTCGCGTGCCCGGGCCCGGCGACGACCCGGGCGAGCAGGGGCCGCACGTCGTCGGGTTCGAGGACGTAGGTGGCGAGCGGGTCGGTCTCCGGGTCGTGCAGGTCGGCATGCTCGTGCGCCATCGCGCCAGGCTACGCCGCACGTGCCCCGCCCCCCGCGCCCGGCCCCGGAACCCGGGGCCGACGAACGGGACATGGTTCGCACGTGCTGCGCGGCACCGACGGATCACGTCCCGTTCGGCGTCCGGGCGGCGGGCCCGTCCTCGGCCGCCCGGCCGCGACGGGCCCCGTCCGCCTCCTCGCCTCGCCGATCCCGGTCGAACGCAACCTGGTGCCCTTCACGGGCTGCGCCAGGGATGCACGAGAGTGCGCTCGCCGGGTCGCGCGACGCGGGCGGGTCCCGTCCTGGCGTCAGAGGCCGAGCGTCGCCCGCACCTGCGGGTCCGCGAGCGCGAGCACCGCCGCCCGGCCGTCCGCCGCCGAGCGCGCCGCCCGGGCCGCCGCCGCCATCGCGACGCACCGCTCGTGCGTGTGCCGGCGCACGGCGTACCGCACGGCGGGCAGCGCGCCGGCCGCCATGGACAGGCTCGTCACGCCGAGCCCGACCAGCACGAGGGCCATGAGCGGGTCGGACGCGGACTCCCCGCAGACGCCGACGGGCTTGCCGGCCTCGACGCCCGCCGCCGCGGTCGCCGCCACGAGGTCGAGCACCGCGGGCTGCCAGGCGTCGAGCAGGTCGGCGAGCTCGCCCCGCAGCCGGTCGGTGGCCATCGTGTACTGCGCCAGGTCGTTGGTGCCGAGGGAGACGAAGTCGACCTCCGCGAGGACGTCGCGCGCCCGCAGCGCGACGGCCGGGACCTCGACCATGACGCCCACCGTGGCGACACCGGCGGCACGGGCCTGCGCCGCGAAGTCACGCGCCTCGTCGGCCGTCGCGATCATCGGCGCCATCACCCACGGCGTGGTCCCGGTCGCCTCCTGCGCGCGGGCGAGCGCCTCGAGCTGCGTGCGCAGCAGCTCGGGGTGCGGGCGGACCAGGCGGTAGCCGCGCACACCGAGCGCGGGGTTCTCCTCGTCGGGCTGGGTCGCGAACGCGAGCGGCTTGTCGGCGCCCGCGTCGAGCGTGCGGACCACGACCTTGCGCCCGTCGAGGGCGCGGAGCACGGCGGCGTACGCCTCCGCCTGCTCCTCGACCGTCGGCGCCTGCGTGCGCTCGAGGAAGAGCACCTCGGTGCGGAACAGCCCGACCCCCTCGGCGCCGGAGCCGCCGAGCCGCTCGGCGTCGGCGGGTGTGCCGACGTTCGCGAGCAGCGCCACGGCGTGCCCGTCGGCGGTGGCGCCCGGGGCGGTGTCGGCGGTGAGGAGCTCGTCGGCGGCGCGGCGGCGGTCCAGCTCTGCACGCAGGTCGGCCCCCGGGTGCGGCGTGACCGTCCCCGCGGCGGCGTCGACGGCGACCTCGACCCCGTCCTCCAGGCCGGTCGCACCGGTGACCCGCACGACGCACGGCAGCCCGAGCTGCCCCGCGATGATCGCGGTGTGCCCGGTCGGGCCACCCAGCTCGGTGACGATGGCCAGCACGTTCTCCAGGTCGAGCGCCGCTGTGTCGGCCGGGGCGAGGTCGCGGGCGACGACGACCGACGGCCGCGCGAGCCGCGGCACGCCCGGGTCCGGCAGGCCGAGGACCCGCGCGACCACGCGGTCGCGCACCGAGCGCAGGTCGGTGACCCGCTCGGCCAGGTACCCGCCGGCCTGCGTGAACATCGCCGCGAACATGTCGACGACGCCGTCCAGCGCCGCGACGGGCGGCTCGCCCGCGTCGACGCGGGCGAGCACCTGCGTGCGCAGCGCGTTGTCGGCCGCCATCTGCGCGGTGGCCGCGAGGACGTCCCCGACGGTGCCGCCGGCGGCCGCGGACTGGGCCCGCAGGCTCTCCGCGACCTCGGCGAACGCGCTCTCGACGGCCGCGTGCGTCTCCTGCGGCGTCGCGGGCCGGCCGTCCACCTGCACGGCGGCGTCCGGCGGGACGTCGGGCGCGGACCGGACCTGGGCGACGGGGCCCACGACGGCCCGGCGCCCCACCCCGACGCCCTGCAGCACCCCGGGGGCGCCGACCGTCGCGGCGGTCACGACGACGCCTCGGCCGCGGGCGCACCGGCGCCGTCGCCCCCGGCCTCGGGCGCGTCGAGGTCGGTGGACAGCAGCGCGACGAGCTCGTCGAGGACCCGGTCGGCGTGCGGCCCGTCCGCGTGCAGCACGACCTCCTCGCCGTGCGGCACGCCCAGCGACATGACGAACAGGATGCTGGAGGCGTCCACGGGGGCGCCGCCCTGCCGGGCGATCGTGACGGGCACGCCGCCGGCCGCGACGGCCTGGGTGAACAGCATCGCGGGGCGGGCGTGCAGCCCGACGCGGGACGCGACGGCGACGGTGCGCTCGGCCATGAGGGCTCCTCGGTGGTGGGGTCGTGCGGGTTCGGGAGGGTCAGGCCGCGACGAGGTCGCGGTCGTCGTCGTCGGCACGGTCCGCCGCGACGAGGGGGTCGCGCTTGACGGTCTTGAGGACCACCACGAGCAGCGCGGAGACGAGGACGCCGGCGACGACCGCGGCGAGGAAGCCGAGCGGGTTGCCGATGAGCGGGAGCACCCAGACGCCGCCGTGCGGGGCGACGAGCGAGGACCCGAACGCCATGACGAGCGCCCCGGTGACGCTGGACCCGACGAGCGAGGACACGATGACGCGCCACGGGTCGGCGGCGGCGAACGGGATGGCGCCCTCGGAGATGAAGGACGCCCCGAGCAGCCACGCCGCCTTGCCGTTCTCCTGCTCGGCGTGCGTGAACAGGCGCTTGCGGACGGTCGTCGCCAGCGCGAGCGCGAGCGGGGCGACCATGCCCGCGGCCATCACGGCGGCCATCACCTGGTACTGCACGGCGCCGGTGGTCAGCCCCTCGGTCGCGAGCCCGGTGACGGCGAACGTGTACGCCACCTTGTTGACCGGCCCGCCGAGGTCGAAGCCCATCATGGCGCCGAGCAGCGCGCCCATGAGCACGAGGTTCGCGCCGGACAGGCCGTTCAGCCAGCTCGTGAGCCCCTCCATGGCGGCGGCGATCGGCCGGCCGATCAGCACGAGCATGACGATCCCGACGACCGCGGACGACAGCAGCGGGATGACGACGACCGGCATGATGCCGCGTACGCCCTTCGGCACGTTCCAGCGGCTGATCCACAGCGCCACGAACCCGGCGAGGAAGCCGGTGACGAGCCCGCCGAGGAACCCGGCGCCCACGAACACGGCCGCGGCGCCGCCCAGGAAGCCGGGCACGAGGCCGGGCCGGTCGGCGATGCCGTACGCGATGAACCCGGACAGCACGGGCACGAGGAACCCGAACGCGAGCTGGCCTGTCCTCAGCAGGATCACCGACCAGTCCTGCAGCGAGGCGGGGTCGAACGCCGCGACGACCTCGGCCGCGTCGACGGCCGTGACCTCCACGGCCCCCTGGGCGCCGCCCCAGGCCACCTGCGCGAGCATGAAGCTCAGCGCGATGAGGATCCCGCCCGCGGCGACGAACGGGATCATGTAGGAGACGCCGGTCATGAGCCACTGCCGGACCCGGGTGCCCGTGCCGGGGCCCCGGTCGGCGGCGGCCGCGGGGGCCGGGACGGCGGCGGTGGGCGGTGCCGGCGTGCTGGCGGCGGGGGCGGACTCCACCGCCGCGACGGCGGCGGAGATGACACCCGGCGCGTCGTGCACCGCCTTCTTCACGCCGACGTCGACGAACGGCTTGCCGGCGAAGCGCTGCTTGTCCTTCACCTCGAGGTCGGCGGCGTAGATGACGCCGTCGGCGGACGCGACGAGGGCGGGGTCGAGCGGCGTCGAGCCGGCGGCGCCCTGGGTCTCGACGTGCACCTCGTGCCCGGCGGCCCTGCCGGCCTGCTCGAGCGCCTCGGCGGCCATGTACGTGTGGGCGATCCCCGTGGGGCACGAGGTCACGGCGACGAGCTTCATGAGGGCACGACCTCTCGGGTGACGATGTCGGCGACGGTCCGCGCGTCGGGCGCCTCGAGCAGCGAGGCCCGGAACGACTCGTGCACCAGGCGGCGGGCGAGCGCGGCGAGGATCTGCAGGTGGTCGGCGTCGCCGCTGGCCGGCGCCGCGATGAGGAAGACCAGCCGGGCGGGCCCGTCCGGGGCGCCCCAGTCGACGCCCTGCGCGAGCTTGCCGACGGCGAGGCTCGGCGCGACGACGTGCTCGGAGCGCGCGTGCGGCAGGCCGACGCCGCCGGGCATGCCGGTGGCCATCTGCGCCTCGCGCGCGGCGACGTCGGCGGTGAACCCGTCGGCGTCGGTGACGCGGCCGGCGGCGGCGAGCAGGTCGACGAGCGCGCGCGTCGCGGCGACGCGGTCGGTCGCGTGCAGGTCGACGGCGACGAGCTCGGGGGTGATCAGGGGTGTGGCGGCCGACGTGGTCATGTCAGAGCTCCTTGAGGGCCAGGTGCGGGTCGGGGTCGGCCACGACGCGCACGGCGCCGAGGTCCAGGTCGTCGGGGCCGGGCACCTCGGTGCCGGGCCGGAGCACGGCCGCGCGTCCCCACGCGACCGCGGTGCGCAGCCGCTCGGGCGCGGGCCCGGCGGCGGCGAGGAAGCCGGCGAGGGTCGAGTCCCCCGCGCCGACGGTGGACAGCGGCACGAGCGGCGGACCGCCGGCCCACCAGGGGTGCGGGGCGTCGCGGCAGACCAGCAGCGCACCGTGCGCGCCGAGGCTCACGAGCACGCCCCGCGTCCCCTGCTCGACGACCTCCTGCGCGGCGGCGACGACGTCCCCGACGGTGACGAGCTCGCGCCCGACGAGCTCGCCGAGCTCCTGCTCGTTCGGCTTGACGAGCGTGAGGCCGCCCGCCCGCACGGCGCGGGCGAGCGGGGCGCCCGACGAGTCGAGCACGAGCGGGACGTGGTGGCGGCCCGCGAGCGCGGCGAGGCGGACGAAGAACGCGTCGCCCGCGCCGGCGGGCAGCGACCCCGCGGCGACCACGGCCCGCGGCCCGGTCGCGAGCTGCGCCTCGACGGCGGCGAGCAGCGCGTCGACCTCGGCGTCGGTCAGCTGCGGGCCGGGGGCGTTCACCTTGGTCGTGCGGCCGTCCGCGTCGACGAGCGTGATGTTGGTGCGCGTGTCGCCGGCGACCGGGACGGGCACGGCGGCGACGCCGTGCTCGGCGAGCAGCGCGGACAGCCGGGCCCCGTCGGGGCCGCCGGTGGGGACGACCGCGAGCGCGGCCACGTCGTGCCGGGCGAGCGCCCGGGCGACGTTGATGCCCTTGCCGCCCGGGTGCACGTGCGTGGTGTGCGCGCGGTTGACCTCCCCGACCTCGAGGCGGTCGAGGTCGAGCGCCCGGTCCACGCTCGGGTTGGGGGTGACGGTGACGATCACGCGCGCACCACCCGTGTGCCGGCCTGCTCGATCTCGTCGGCGAGCTCGGGCTCCACGGCCGAGTCGGTCACGAGGGTGTCGACGGCGGCGAGGTCGACGACGCGGGCGAGGTCGACGCGCCCCACCTTCGTGTGGTCGGCCAGGACGACGGTGCGGCGGGCGGCCGCGACGAGCGCCCGCTTGACGGCGGCCTCCCCGAGGTCGGGCGTCGTGACCCCGTGCTCGGCGGTGATGCCGTTGGCGCCCAGGAAGGCGACGTCGACGTGGATCTCCGCGAGGTCGCGCAGGGCCCAGGAGCCGACGGCGGCGAGGGTGCGGCCGCGCACGGTCCCGCCGACGAGGTGCAGCGTGGTGCCGGGCCGGGGCGCCAGGACGGTCGCGACGGGCAGGGCGTGGGTGACGACCGTCAGCTCGCGGTCCGTGGGGAGCAGCTCCGCGAGGCGGACCGTGGTCGTGCCGGCGTCGAGGAGGACCGACCCGCCGTCGGGCAGCTCGTCGAGCGCGGCCTTGGCGATGCGCTCCTTCTCCCCCGCGAGCATGCCCTCGCGGTCGGCGAGGCCGGGTTCGAAGCCGAGGCGCTCGACGGGGATGGCGCCGCCGTGAACGCGCCGCACGAGGCCGTGCCGCTCGAGCGCGGTGAGGTCCCGGCGGATCGTCTCGGGCGTGACGTCGAGCTCGTCGGCCAAGCGCGTCACGTCGACGCGCCCGTCGGTACGGGCCCTGCTGAGGATCTGCTGGTGGCGCTCCGGTGCGTACACGTGAACTCCGTCGTCCCGAACTCCGTCGTCCTGGCCCGACCGGGCCTCGTCGTCCCAGCATGCGCCGCCGATGCAGGAACGTCAACAGGTTCGGGCACACCCGGGCTTTTCCGGATGTCCGGTCATGTGGGAACGGACAGCACCGGCGCACGTGCGCCGGGCGCGCTCGGGGGCCGGTCCGGGGTGACCCGCGCCACGTACCGGGCTCGGGGCGGCGTACTCTAAGGTGAGCCTTACCTACAACGGCGGGCTCGCCCGCCGCCGGACGGCCCCGTGCCGACTCCCCCTGCGAAGGACACGATGCGCACTGCGCCCCGCCGCCGCGCCCTGCGACCCCTCGTCGCCGGCGCCGCCGCCGCACTCCTGCTCGCCGCCTGCTCCTCCGGCACCGAGGGCGGCACCGACGACGCCACCTCCGCCGCGGGCGGCGACGGCACCTTCCCCGTCACGCTCGAGAACACGTTCGGCGAGACCGTGGTCGAGGAGAAGCCCGAGGCGGTCGCCTCCGTCGCGTGGGGCAACCACGACGTCGCACTCGCACTGGGCGTCGTGCCCGTCGGCATGGCCGAGCAGACCTACGGCGACGACGACGGCGACGGGATCCACCCCTGGACCTACGAGGCGCTCGAGGAGCTCGACGGCACCGGCGACGCGCTGCCCGCGCTCTTCGACGAGTCCGACGGCATCGACTTCGCCGCCGTCGCCGACACCGCGCCCGACGTCGTGCTCGCCGCCTACTCCGGCCTGACGGAGGAGGAGTGGACGACGCTGTCGGAGATCGCGCCGACCGTCTCCTACCCCGAGGTCGCGTGGGGCACCAACTGGCGCGACATGGCGCTGACGAACGGCCGCGCGCTCGGCCTGGAGGACGAGGCGCAGGAGAAGATCGACGAGGTCGAGCAGCAGATCGAGGACGCCCTGGCCGACCGCCCCGACGTCGCCGGCAAGTCCGTCGCGTACCTCTACGTCGACCCGACGGACCTGTCGTCGATCGGCGTCTACACCAAGATCGACGCGCGCGTGCAGCTCCTCTCGGACCTCGGCATGACCCTGCCCGAGAGCGTCGAGTCGTTCGAGGACGACGGCTTGTTCTACGTCGACCTGTCCGCCGAGCAGGCCGACACCATCGCCGACGCCGACATGGTCGCGATCTACGGCGACGAGACCCTGCTCCCGACGCTGCAGGCCCACCCGCTGTGGTCGAAGATCCCCGCGATCGCCAACGGTGCCGTCGCGGTCCTGCCCGACAACACCCCGCTGGCGTCCGCGACGTCCGGCCCGACCGTGCTGTCGGTCCCGTGGGCGCTCGAGGACTACCTGGACCTCTTCCAGGCGGCCGCCCAGAACGTGCAGTGACGGGACCCCTCCTCCCGTGACCACCTCCCCCACGACGACGCCGGCCCCGCCCGCGGTGCGGCGGCCGGCGTCGTCGCGCCGGCGCGCGCTCGGCCTCGTCGTGTGCGTGCTCGCGCTCGTCGTCGTGTGCGTGCTGTCAGTGACGTTCGGCTCGCGCCTGGTCACCTGGTCCGACGTCGTCGCGGGCGTGCTGCACCCGGACCCCGACGACATCGCCCAGGCCGCGGTGGCGTCCCGCGTGCCGCGCACGCTGCTCGGCCTCGTCGTCGGCGCCGCGCTCGGCCTCGCGGGCGCCGTCCTCCAGGGCCTGACGCGCAACCCCCTTGCCGACCCCGGCATCCTCGGGGTCAGCTTCGGCGCCTCGCTCGCCGTCGTCGTCGGCATCGCGTGGTTCGGGCTGTCCACGCTTCTCGGCTACGTCTGGGTGGCGTTCCTCGGTGCGGCCGTGACCATGGCGGTCGTGTACGCGGTCGGCTCGGTGGGCCGCGGCGGCGCGACGCCGCTCAAGCTCGCCCTCGCGGGCGCGGCCGTGACCGCCGCCGTGACGTCGATGATCAGCATGGTGCTGCTCACCCGCACCGACGTGCTCGAGACGTTCCGGTTCTGGCAGGTCGGGTCCCTGGGCCGCGCCGAGTCGGCCGCGATCCTCACGGTCGCGCCCTTCCTGGTCGTCGGCGCGGTGCTCGCGGTGGCCGTCGCGCGCGGCCTCGACGCGCTCGCGCTCGGCGACGACCTCGCGACCGGCCTCGGCCAGCACGTCGGGACCGTCCGGGTGCTCGGCGCCCTCGCCGCGGTGCTGCTGTCCGGCGCGGCGGTCGCGGTCGCCGGTCCCATCGCGTTCGTCGGGCTCGTCATGCCGCACCTCGCCCGCGGGTTCACCGGGCCGAGCCACCGCTGGGTGCTGCCCTACTCCGCCGCCTTCGGCGCCGTGCTCCTCGTCGCCGCGGACGTCCTCGGCCGCGTCGTCGCCCGTCCGCAGGAGCTGCAGGTCGGGATCATGACGGCTCTGCTCGGCGCGCCCGTGCTCATCGCGATCGTCCGCCGCACCAAGGTGCGTGAGCTGTGAGCGCCGTCGTGGCGCCCCCCGCGCCCGCCGGCGGCGTCGTCGCCCCCGGCCGGCGGCGCCGTGCCCGGCACTGGTGGACGGTCGTCGCCGTGCTCGCCGCCCTGACGCTCGCGGTCGCCGTGGTCTCGCTCGTCGTCGGCGACCGCGTCTACCCGCTGGGCGACGTGCTGCGGGTCCTCACCGGGCAGGACGTGCCGGGCGCGTCGTTCACGGTCGGGCGCCTGCGCCTGCCGCGCGCGCTCACCGGCGTCCTGGTGGGCGTCGCCTTCGGCATCGGCGGCGTCGTGTTCCAGACGATGCTGCGCAACCCGCTCGCGAGCCCCGACATCATCGGCGTGACCGCGGGCGCCAGCGCGGCCGCGGTCCTGTCCATCACGTCGATCGGCCTGGTCGGCACCGCGGTGCCGGTCGTCGCCGTCGCCGCCGGCATCGGCGTCGCGGCCGCGATCTACCTGCTGGCGTGGCGGCGCGGCGTGCACGGCGCCCGCTTCGTGCTCGTCGGCATCGGCGTCGGCGCGATGCTGCAGTCCGTCGTCCAGTACGCGCTCACCCGTGCGAACGTCTACGACGCGGCCGACGCGATGCGCTGGCTCAGCGGCAGCCTCAACAGCGCGTTCTGGGAGGGCTTCCCGCAGGTCGCGGTGCCCGTCCTGGTGCTCGCGCCCGTCGCGGTGCTGCTCGCGCGCCGGCTGGCGGCGCTGCAGCTCGGCGACGAGCTCGCCGCCGGCCTCGGCGTGCGCCCCGACCGGACCCGCCTCGCCCTCATCGTCGTCGCGGTCGGCCTCATCTCGGTCGCGACCGCCTCCACCGGCCCCATCGCGTTCGTCGCGTTCCTCGCCGGCCCGCTCGCGCAGCGCCTCGTGCGCGGCACGGGCTCGCTCGTGGTCCCCGCCGCGCTCGTCGGCGCGCTGCTCGTGCTGGTCGGCGACCTCGTGGGGCAGCACCTGCTGCCCGCCCGCCTGCCCGTCGGCGTCGTCACCGGCGTCGTCGGCGCGCCCTACCTGCTCTGGCTCCTGGCCAGGTCCGACCGCTCGGGAGGCACCCTGTGAGCACCCGCCCCACCCCGCAGGAGCGGGCCGTGCACACCCTCGCCGTCGAGGACGCGACGATCGGGTACGACGACCGCGTCGTCGTGCACGACCTGTCGCTCGCCGTCCCGCCGGGCAAGGTGACGATCGTCGTCGGCGCGAACGCGTGCGGGAAGTCCACGCTGCTGCGGGCCATGGCGCGCCTGCTGCGCACCCGCTCCGGGCGCGTCCTGCTCGACGGCGTCCCCATCACGGACCGGCCCTCCCGCGAGGTCGCCACCGTGCTGGGCCTGCTGCCGCAGACGCCCGTCGCACCCGAGGGCATCGCGGTCTCCGACCTCGTCGGCCGCGGCCGCTACCCCCACCAGGGCTGGCTGAAGCGCTGGACCGCCGAGGACGACGCCATCGTCGAGGAGGCCCTGCGCGCCACCGACACGCTCGAGCTCGCCGACCGGCCGGTCGACGAGCTGTCCGGCGGGCAGCGCCAGCGCGTGTGGATCGCGATGGCCCTCGCGCAGCGCACCGACGTGCTGCTGCTCGACGAGCCGACGACGTTCCTCGACGTCGCCCACCAGGTCGAGGTGCTCGACCTGCTGACCGACCTCAACCGGCAGCGCGGCACGACGGTCGTCATGGTCCTGCACGACCTCAACCTCGCCGCGCGCTACGCCGACCACCTCGTCGCGGTGCGGCAGGGGCGGCTGTACGCGCAGGGCGACCCCTCGCAGGTCGTGACCGAGCAGATGGTGCGCGACGTGTTCGGGATGGAGTCGCGCGTCGTGCCCGACCCCGTCGCCGGGTCGCCGCTGGTCCTGCCGCTCGGCCGTCACCACGGCGGCGCACCGCGCGACGTCGACGACGCCCGGGGCACCGTGCGCAGCGAGGAGCCCCTGACGCAGCGCGTCCCCTGACGCCACCCGACCCAGGGACGCGACGAGGGCGGCCACCCGTGCGGGTGGCCGCCCTCGTCGGTCCTGCGGCCCGGTGTCGGGCCCGGCGTCAGTGCGGCTGGTACGGCGAGACGACGACCTCGATGCGCTGCAGCTCCTTGAGGTCCGAGTAGCCGGTCGTGGCCATGGCCCGGCGCAGCGCGCCGATGAGGTTCACGGTGCCGTCGGCGGTCTGGCCGGGGCCGAACAGGATCTGCTCGAGCGTGCCGGCGGTGCCCACGTGCACACGCTCGCCGCGCGGCAGCTGCGGGTGGTGCGCCTCCGACCCCCAGTGGTAGCCACGGCCCGGGGCCTCCTCCGCGCGGGCGAGGGCGGCACCCAGCATGACGGCGTCCGCGCCGCACGCCATCGCCTTCACGAGGTCGCCGGAGCGCCCGACGCCCCCGTCCGCGATGACGTGCACGTACCGGCCGCCCGACTCGTCGAGGTAGTCGCGGCGCGCGGCCGCGACGTCGGCGACGGCCGTCGCCATGGGGGCGTGGATGCCGAGGGACACGCGCGTGGTGTGCGCCGCTCCCCCGCCGAAGCCGACGAGCACACCCGCGGCGCCCGTGCGCATGAGGTGCAGCGCGGCCGTGTACGTCGACGCACCGCCGACGATCACGGGCACGTCGAGCTCGTAGATGAAGCGCTTGAGGTTGAGGGGCTCGGCACGCCCAGACACGTGCTCGGCGGAGACGGTGGTGCCGCGGATGACGAACAGGTCGACCCCGGCGTCGACGACCGTGCGCCAGTGCTCCTGCGTGCGCTGCGGGCTCAGCGCGCCCGCCACGGTCACGCCGGCGTCGCGCACCTCCTGGATGCGCGCGCGGATCAGCTCGGGCTTGATCGGCTCGTCGTAGATCTCCTGCATGCGCGCGGTCGCGCGGCCCGCCTCGAGCGACGCGATCTCCTCGAGCAGGGGCGTCGGGTCCTCGTAGCGCGTCCACAGGCCCTCGAGGTCGAGGACCCCGACGCCGCCGGCCTTGCCCAGCGCGACCGCGGTGGCGGGGCTCACGACGGAGTCCATCGGCGCCGCCAGCACGGGCAGGTCGAAGTGGTAGGCGTCGATCTGCCAGCCGACCGAGACCTCCTCCGGGTCCCGGGTGCGCCGCGACGGCACGACCGCGATGTCGTCGAAGGAGTAGGCGCGTCGGCCGCGCTTGCCACGTCCGATCTCGATGTCGGTGCTCACCGTGCGAGTTTACCGGCGCACGCACGCGGCCCGTGCGGCCGCCCGGTGGGGCGGCGGCACGGGCCGCGGGTGGTGCGGTGCGGGCGGCGTCAGCGGCCCGTGTAGTTCGGCGCCTCGACGGTCATCTGGATGTCGTGCGGGTGGGACTCCTTGAGCCCCGCCGGCGTGATCCGGATGAACTTCCCGCGCTCCTGCAGCTGCGGGATCGTGTGGGCGCCGACGTAGAACATCGACTGGTGCAGACCGCCGACGAGCTGGTGCGCGACGGCGGACAGCGGGCCGCGGTACGGCACCTGCCCCTCGATGCCCTCGGGGACGATCTTCTCGTCGGTGGCGACGTCGGCCTGGAAGTACCGGTCCTTGGAGTACGAGACGCGCCCGCGGGAGGCCATCGCACCGAGCGAGCCCATGCCGCGGTAGTGCTTGTACTGCTTGCCGTTGACGAAGACGAGGTCGCCGGGCGACTCGTCGCAGCCGGCGAGCAGCGAGCCGAGCATGACGGTGTCCGCGCCGGCCACGAGGGCCTTCGCGATGTCGCCCGAGTACTGCAGGCCGCCGTCGCCGATGACCGGCACGCCGGCCGGGCGGCACACCTGCGCGGCGTCGTAGATGGCCGTCACCTGCGGCACGCCCACGCCCGCGACGACGCGCGTGGTGCAGATCGAGCCCGGCCCGACCCCCACCTTCACGGCGTCGGCACCGGCGTCGACGAGCGCCTGCGCACCCTCGCGGGTGGCGACGTTGCCGCCGATCACCTGCACGTGCGCCGTGCCGGGGTCCGCCTTGAGCCGGCGGACCATGTCGAGCATGAGGCGGGCGTGCCCGTTCGCCGTGTCGACGACGAGCACGTCCACACCGGCCTCGACGAGCGCGCCCGCGCGCTCCCAGGCGTCGCCGAAGAAGCCGATCGCCGCGCCGACCACGAGGCGGCCGTCGGCGTCCTTCGTGGCGTGCGGGTACTGCTCGGACTTCACGAAGTCCTTGACCGTGATGAGGCCCGCGAGCTTGCCCGCGGCGTCCACCAGGGGCAGCTTCTCGACCTTGTGCTTGGCGAGCAGGGCCGCGGCGTCGTCCCGGGCGATGCCGACCGGGGCGGTGATCAGCGGCATCGACGTCATGACGTCGCGCACGCGCCGGGTCTCGAACTCGCCCGGGGGGACGAACCGCAGGTCGCGGTTCGTGATGATGCCGACCAGGCGCTCGTCCGCGTCCACGACGGGCAGACCCGACACGCGGTACGTGCCGCACAGGCGGTCGAGCTCGGCGAGCGTCGCGTCCGGCGACACCGTCACGGGGTCCGTGATCATGCCGGACTCGCTGCGCTTGACGCGGTCGACCTGGTGGGCCTGGTCGGCGATGGACAGGTTGCGGTGGAGGATGCCGACACCGCCCTGGCGCGCCATGGCGATCGCCATGCGGGCCTCGGTGACGGTGTCCATCGCCGCGGAGACCAGCGGCACGCGCACCGAGATCTCGCGGGTGAGCCGCGAGGTCGTGTCGACCTCGCTGGGGATGACGTCGGTCTCTCCGGGGAGGAGGAGGACGTCGTCGTAGGTGAGCCCGATGCGGGCGAACGGGTCGGCCGGGGCGCCGGGTGCCAGCTCCGTCATCGGTCCAGGATACGGCCCCGGCGGGGCGTACCCGACCGGTGCGGACAGGTGAGTACCACCACGTGGACGGGCCGCGCGCCCCCGGGAGCGACGCTCAGTCGATGATGCCGCGGCGCAGGCCGATGGCGACCGCCTGGGCGCGGTCGGCGGCACCGAGCTTGCGGAACAGCCGGCGGGCGTGCGTCTTGACGGTGTCCTCGGAGAGGAACAGCTCCTGCCCGATCTGCGCGTTCGAGCGGCCGTGGCTCATGCCGACCAGCACCTCGATCTCCCGCTTGGTCAGCACCGGCGTGCCGTCCACGGGACGCGCCCCCACGGGTGCCTCGACGCGCGGCGGCTGCGACTCCTGCAGCGGCGGGACGGGGTGCGGCACCGACCCGGCCGACGGCGCGGCGGCGGCCGCGGCGGCGGGGCTCGCCTGCACGTGCGCGGCGACGGCCGCGAGCTCCGCCCGACCGACGTCGGGCGCGAGGAACCCGCGTGCCCCGAGCGCGAGCGCGCGGTCGAGCGCCTCGCCGTCCTCCGGCCCGGCCAGCAGCACGACGGCCGCGGACGGCGCCACCGACCGCAGCCGGCGAATCGCCTCGGCCGGCCCGGCACCGGGCAGGTGCGCGTCCAGCAGCACGACCGTCGGCGCGATCCGGCGCGCGAGCGCGACGAGCTCGTCGGCCGTGGCGGCCGCGCGCACGGGGGCGAGCGAGGGCACCCCGATCGAGGTCACGACGAGCCGTTCCCGGACGGCCGCCGAGCCGTGGCACACCACGACGCCTGCCATGTGATCCTCCTCGCGCGCGCCGGTCACCCTGATGGCTGCATCGGCGTCAACGGAGCGTCACGTTAGCCCTGGCGATGGACGGCGGTCGCGTCGCGACACCGTTTCCTCCCGCTTGGAGGCCCCCGGACGCGCCGCGATCAGCCGTTCGGGTGCGTCGACGTTACTGGACGGTCGCCTTGGTCACAGCGGCGACGACTCCGCCACGGCGGCGAGCGCCTCGTGCAGCAGCCCGACGAACGTCCGGGCGCGGTGCACGGACCGGTCGAGGGGCACGCGCTCGGCGGCCCCGTCGCGGACCATGACGTACTGCGGCAGGTCGGGGCGCTCCTGCGCGAGCCGGGCGACGACCGACAGGTCCGGGGCGGGACGCTCGAAGACGGTGACGACCGCCCGGGCGCGCGTCATCACGGCGAGCTCCCCCGCGTGGCGGGTCGAGACGGGCCCGCCGACGAGGCGGGCGTCCACGCCGCCGCCCACGAGCGCCGCGGCGAGCGCGTGCACCACGAGCGGGCGCGGCTCCCCCGGTGCGGGCAGCAGCAGCACGACGGGTGCACCGGGGGCGGGCGCCTGGGCCGTGTGCGCACGCAGCGCTCCGAGCGCCGCGGCGGTGAGGGTCGCCTGGGCGTCGACACCCGGCCGCTCGACGACCGTGCGCTGCGCGAGCGCCCGCAGCGCGGGCTCCACCAGCGCGGTCCACCAGCCCGTCACCCCCTCCGGGGCCGTGACGGTCAGGAGTCCGGCGCAGCGGTCCGACCGTCCGGCGAGCGCCGCGTCCACGAGGGCGACGACCGCCGCGGCGGTGCTCGGCGTCGCCCCGGTCCGCGGCTCGACGGGAAGGCGCTGCACGGGGGCCGCGTGCCGCGCCGGGTCCGGCAGGGGCACCTCCACGACGGGCGGGGCCTCGTCCACGGGCCCGGACGGCACGTCGTCGCCGGGGAAGCGCGCGGTGACGTCCGTGCTGGTGTGCGGCGTCGGCACGCCCGCGCCCGGGGACGCGAGCGCGAGGCGTGCGGCCTCGGACGGCGCCACGCCCTCGAGCGTCAGCCGGCGCATCACCAGGAGCCGCTCGAGGTCGTGCGCGGAGTACCGGCGGTGGGCCCCCGCGGAGTGCTCGGAGGGGCCCAGGCCGTAGCGACGGTCCCAGGTGCGCAGCGTGGCGGGTGCGACGCCCAGGCGGCGCGCGACGGCGGCGACGGTGAGCGGGGCGGAGCCCAGGGGGGCGTGGCCGTCGGGGTCCGCGGTGGCACCGGTGGCGGCACCCGCGGCGGCGTGCCCGTCCGCGGCCGCCTCGGCGTCCGCGTCGAGGGTGCCGGGCGCGTCGGGACGCCCGGCGCCGGGCGCCGTCGGCTCCCCCGTCACGGGGTCCTCCGGCTCGGTCATGGCGCGATTCTGCCAGCCGGCGGTCCGGAGCACCGGCCCCTCCCCCGATCGCGCCGTGGCGAACCGGCGGGGACGGCAGATCGCGCCAGAACCGCGCCACGCGGTCCACCGCTGCAACGCTTCCGTCAACTCGTGCCTCACCAGCGAGGACGCCGTGGTCGCGATCCCATCCGCCTCCTGGCCACGCGTCCAGATCGTTGCAGGACTTCGATTCAGAAGAGGGCCTTGAACAACTTCTGGCGCGGTTGTACGGTTACGGCACATCGCAGGAACGCGCCACGCAGGGACCCCGGTCCCGGCGGCGGGCGCACACCCCGCAGCTTCCGTCCGGCGTGACCCGCCGGACGACGTCGTACGAGGAGGAGCACATGGCCGAGATCTCGCGTCTGCCCGGACCGGTGATGGACCTGTGGGAGTGGCAGTTCGAAGGAGCCTGCCGCGACGCCGACCAGGACCTCTTCTTCCACCCGGAGGGCGAGCGCGGCTCGGCCCGCCGCCGTCGCGCGGAGGCCGCCAAGGCCATCTGCGCCACGTGCCCCGTGATCAACGAGTGCCGCGAGCAGTCGCTCGCGGTGCGCGAGCCCTACGGCGTGTGGGGCGGCCTGTCCGAGGACGAGCGCGCGGCGGTCCTCGCCGAGCGTGCCGGCCGCCGCGTCACCGCCTGACCTCCTCCACCCGACCGCCCCGGAGCGGGCGTCGCTCGACGACGAGCGGCGTCCCCTCCGGGGCGGTCGCACGTCCGGGCCCTGCCCGCCGCCGGCGGCAGGGAGGCGGACGCACGAGAGCCCCCTCCCGCGGACGGGAGGGGGCTCTCGTGGTCACCGGGCGACGCCCGGCGGGCCGTGGCCGGGTGTCAGCCGACGATCGCGAGCACGTCGCGCGCGGAGAGGATGAGGTACTCCTCGCCGTCGTACTTCACCTCGGTGCCGCCGTACTTGGAGTAGATGACCTTGTCACCGACCGACACGTCGAGCGGGACGCGGTTGCCCTTGTCGTCGATGCGGCCCGGGCCCACCGCGAGGACCTCGCCCTCCTGCGGCTTCTCCTTGGCGCTGTCCGGGATCACGAGACCCGACGCGGTCGTCGTCTCGGCCTCGAGGGTCTTGACGACGATCCGGTCCTCGAGGGGCTTGATGGAGACCGACACAGGCGGACCTCCCCTTCGCATGAGTTGTTCTTCAGCGGAAAATGTCTGCGCCGTACCGTCGGGCCGCCGTCGTCGCGGGTGCCGGAGCCACTGGCACGGTTGGCACACTCACCAGGAGAGTGCCAACCGTCACTCTAGGAACGCGTTAGCACTCGGTCAACCGGAGTGCCAGCGCGTCGTGGGGCACGGGGCGTGGCAGGCTGGGCGTGTGGACCTCGCCGGGCTGGCCAAGCTGCTGCACCCCGAGGGGTGGGCGCTGCTGCAGGCGCTGCCGCCCTACGACGAGCGCCTCGCGCTCCCGCTCGCCGAGCGGCTGCAGCGCGAGGGGCTCGACCCCGGCCTGGTGGCCGCGGCCCTCACCCAGTCGCGCCTGCGCGCGAAGGCGCGCGCGAAGCTCGGCGACTTCGCCGACGGCATGCTCTTCACGCCCGCCGGCCTCGAGCAGGCGACACGCCTGGAGGTCGCGGCGCACCACGCCCGCCGGTTCCGCGACGCCGGCTGCACCCACGTGGCCGACCTCACCTGCGGTCTCGGCGCCGACGCCCTCGCGTTCGCCGGCGTCGGGCTGCGCGTGGTCGCGACCGACGTCGACGAGACCACGGCCGCGCTGGCCACGGTCAACCTGCGGGCGTTCCCCGAGGTGGAGGTGCGCCACGGCGACGGGCTCGCGCTCGACCTGGTCGCCGAGGGCGTGGACGGCGTGTGGGCGGACCCCGCCCGACGCACCGGGACCGGCCGGCGGGTCTTCGACCCGCAGGCGTACGCGCCGCCGCTCGACGCCGTCCTCGCGGCGCGCGCCACGGTCCCCGCCCTCGGGCTCAAGCTGGGCCCGGGCATCGCGCACCGCGACCTGCCGGTCGACGCGGAGGCGCAGTGGGTGTCGGTCGACGGCGACGTCGTCGAGGTCGGCCTGTGGTTCGGGCCGCTCGCCCCCGAGGGGCCGGGCCGGACGGCGCTCGTCCTGCAGGCCGGCGGCGTCGCGCACACGCTGCGCGCCGACCCCGACGGCGAGGACGCCGCTCCCCCGGTCGGCCCCGTCGGCGCCTACCTCTACGAGCCCGACGGCGCCGTGATCCGGGCCGGGCTCGTCGGCACCGTCGCCCACCGGGTGCGCGGACGGCTCGTGGACCCCACGATCGCCTACGTGACCGCCGACGCCCTGACCCCGGACCCGCTGGTGACCGCCTACCGGGTGCTCGACGACCTGCCGTTCGGCCTCAAGCGCCTGCGCACGTACCTGCGCGAGCGGGGCGTCGGGCGGCTGACGATCAAGAAGCGGGGCACCGCCGTGGTGCCCGAGACGCTGCGCCGGCAGCTCGACCTGCGCGGCGGCGCCGAGGGCACGATCGTGCTGACGCGCGTCGCCGGGCAGCAGCGGGTCCTCGTGGTGGAGCCCGTCTGATGGCCGCGCCGGTCCGCCTGCCGTTCGCGCACTCCGAGCGGTCCACGGTGGGGATCGAGTGGGAGGTCGCGCTCGTCGACGTCGACTCGGGCGACCTGCGCCAGGCGGCCCAGGCCATCTTCGAGGCGGTGCGCCCGGAGGACGGCACCGACCACCCGCACATCACCTCGGAGCTGCTCCTCAACACGGTCGAGATCTCGTCCGGCAAGTGCCGCACGGTCGGGGAGGCGGGGGCCGACCTCAGCCGGGCGCTCGAGGAGGTCCGTGCCGCGGCGGAGCCGCTGCGCATCGAGGTCATGGGCGGCGGCACGCACCCGTTCGCCAACTGGGCGACGCAGCGCGTCACCGACAAGGAGCGCTACGCCACCCTGATCGACCGCACGCAGTGGTGGGGCCGGCAGATGCTCATCTACGGCGTGCACGTGCACGTGGGCATCGAGGACCGGGACAAGGTCCTGCCGCTGCAGCGCGCGATGCTCACCGTGCTGCCGCACATCCAGTCCCTGTCGGCGTCGTCGCCGTTCTGGGCCGGCAAGGACACCGGCTACGCGTCGAACCGCGCGCTGCTGTTCCAGCAGCTGCCGACCGCGGGCCTGCCGCCGCAGCTGCGGGCGTGGGAGGAGCTCGAGCAGTACGTCGGCGACATGATGCACACGGGGGTGATCGACCAGGTCGACGAGGTCCGCTGGGACGTCCGCCCCTCCCCCCGGTTCGGCACGCTCGAGATGCGCATCGCCGACGGCGCGACCAATCTGCTCGAGGTCACCGCGATCTCCGCGCTGACGCACTGCTTCGTCGAGCACTTCTCCTCCCTGCTGGACGCGGGCGAGCCGGTGCCGGCGATGCCGCCGTGGTTCGTCCAGGAGAACAAGTGGCGCTCCGCCCGCTACGGCATGGACGCCATCGTGATCACGGACGCCGAGGGCGCCGAGGAGCTCGTCACCGAGTCGGTCGGCCGGTGGCTCACGACGCTGGCCCCGGTGGCGGAGCGCCTCGGCTGCAGCGAGGAGCTCGAGCAGGTGCGCGTCATCCTGCGCCGCGGGGCGTCGTACCAGCGCCAGCGCGCCGTGGCGCGGCGGCACGCGGGCGAGCTCGAGCCGGTCGTGCGCGCGCTGCTCGCCGAGATGCGGGCCGGTCGCCCGCTCTGACGGTCCGACACGACCCCGCCGCAGGTCGCCATAGCCTGCTAGTTGGCATCACCTGCTAGCAGGCGATACCGTCCCTGCGTGGCCGACGCGCGGGACCCCCAGCTCCTCAAGGGCGTGCTGCCCATGCTCGTCCTCGCCGCCCTCGCGCAGGAGGAGGCCTACGGCTACGCGCTCGTCGTCCGCCTGCGCGAGGCGGGGCTCGACGAGCTGTCCACCGGGACGCTCTACCCCGTCCTGACGCGCCTGGAGCGCGAGGGGCTCGTCACGTCGCGCCTCGTCCCGTCCGACAGCGGTCCCGCGCGCAAGTACTACCGGCTCAGCGCTCCCGGCACCCTCGCCCTCGCCGGCCGCCGCGACGCGTGGCGCGACCTGGTCCGCACGAGCGAGGGGCTGCTGTCCGCCGTCCCCGGCCCGGACACGTACCCCTACGTCCCGGACCGCGGCGGCCCGCCCGGTCCGGACGACCCCGGCACCGCCCTCGCACCCGTTCCCGCCCCCGGAGGACCCCGATGACCACGACCACCGTGCCCGTGCGTCCGCCGCTCGCGGACCGGCTGCGCCTGCGGCTGTGGGAGCTGCGGTTCGCCGCCGCCATGGAGGACTACCCGCGGCGCGAGGGCAAGCAGATCCGCGCGGACCTGCGTGCGGCGCTGCGCGACGACGCGGCCCGCGTCGGGACGCGCGCCGCCCTGCGCGACGTGGGCCCGCCGCGCCGTCTCGCCGCCCGCTACTTCGCCGAGCTCGACCGGCCCCGGCCGCGGTGGAGCACCGGCGCCCTCGTGGGCACCCTGCTCGGCGTCGGGCTGCCGCTCTACCTCGCCCTGGCGTGGTCCTTCGGCGCCCTCGACGCGCTCGAGGCGGTCGGGGGCGGCACGGCCGAGCTGACGTGGCTCGGCTCGCCGGTCACGGCCACGTCGACGGACGACTCCGTGGCGCTCGCGTGGACCCTCGGGTGGCAGGCGGTCGCCGTCGCCGCCGTGCTGGCCGCCGTGGGGTTCGTGCTGGGCGCCCGGGTGTGGCGCCTGTGGGCGGGCGACCCGGTCGCCTGACCGCGCGGGCTCAGGCCCCGCCGTCCAGCCACTCCCACGACGCCAGCACCGCGTCCAGGGCCGGGCGCACCTGCGCCTCCTCGCCGGGCGCGTGCGTGAGCAACCACGCCCAGGTCCGGTCCCCCCGGTCGAGCCGGACCTCGCCCCGCACGCGCCCAGAGCCCACGCGGAATGCACGGGCCCACGCCGGCCCCGCCGCCGTCCGCACGGGCAGCGACTCGCGCAGGGGCACGACGTCCGGCCCGAACGGCAGCACGGGCGGCGAGTCGAGGTGCGCGCGCGCCGCCCGTCCCCCGTCGAGCGCACCCGGCGCCGAGGTCACGGTGAGGGACGCGGTCGGGGTCAGCCGCACGTACGCGGCCGTCCACGTGCCGTCCGGCGCCGGGACGTCCCACGCGGTCGGGGGCGCCGCGCACCGGCAGCGGGCGACCGGGCGGCCGTCGTGCCCGTGCACGGTGAGCACGCCGGGCGTCGCGGCCGGGTCCGCCGGGAGGTCGACGGCCGCGTGCGTGGTCGGGCGCCCGGGCTCGTCCGGGAGCCACTGCCAGGTGCGCAGGACCGCGTCGGCGAGCCCGTCGAGGTCGCTCTGGCCGGCGCGGCGCAGCACCCCCACGACGAACGCCCAGCCGTCCCGGTCGACGTGCGTGTCCGTCACCACCGCGTTGCCGACCGCGTACGTCGCCCGCCACGCGGGTGCCCCGTCCGGCCCTGCGACGCGCTCGACGTCGGCGAGGTGCCGCACGTCCGGCGAGGCGAGCGCCCGGTGCATGCCCGGCCGGTCGCTCGCCACCTCGAGCGGACCGGCGGCCGAGGCTCGCCCCACCCGGCCGAGGCACACGACCAGCAGCGCACGTCCCGGCCCGAGCGGTACGACGGCGTCCTGCCGGGAGCCGTCCTCCGACAGCGTGCCGCCGCGCTGGTCGGCCGGCCCGGGTGCGAGGAACCGCTCGCCGGGCCGCCCGTCGCCGAGCGGCGGGACCTCGACCCGGGTCGTCGGGACCGAGGGGTCGGTACCGGGCGGGAGCGGCACGAACGGGCCACCCCGCGCGGCTGCGCGCAGGTCGCGCCGGAACTGGGCACGGCGCTCGCGCGGGTACCGCCGGGCGAGGTGGTGGACCAGCCACTCGCCCATGAGCCGGTCACGCAGCGACGGGACGAGCAGCAGGACGAGCGCCGCCACGACGACGGTGACGAGCAGCACGAGGCGCACCTCCCGCAGGAGGGCCGGTGCCGCGACGACGAGGGGCTGCGGGGCGCTGACGGGCACCTACGGAGAGTCGGCAGCCCGCGGCGTCACCTGAAGCGGGTCGACGTCGCCGGTCCGCGGTGCGCACGCCCGGGCTGCGGGGCACCCGTGCGCCGGACCTCAGACGAGGACCTGCGTGAGCGGCATCGTCGAGTCGACCGGCAGGTCCAGCGGGGACGGCGGCAGGCCGCGGCGCACCACGGCGGAGCCGAGGGCGGCGATCATCGCGCCGTTGTCGGTGCAGTAGCGGATCGGCGGGATCCGCAGGGTGATGCCGGCCTCGGCGCACCGCTGCGCGGCCATGTCGCGCAGCTGGGAGTTCGCCGAGAAGCCGCCCCCGACGACCAGCGTGTCGACGCCCTCGCGCCGGCAGGCCGCGATCGTCTTCGCCGTGAGCACGTCCGCGACCGCGGCCGCGAAGGACGCGGCGACGTCGGGCAGCGGGACCTGCTCGCCCGCGTCCTGCCGGGCCTCGACCCACCGCGCGACCGCGGTCTTGAGGCCGGAGAACGAGAAGTCGGTCGCGTGCTTCGCCTGGTCCTTCGGCGCCGTGAGGCCACGCGGGAACCGGATCGCCTCCGGGTCGCCCTCGCGGGCCAGGCGGTCGATGTGCGGGCCGCCGGGGTACGGCAGGCCCAGCAGGCGGCCCACCTTGTCGAACGCCTCGCCGGCGGCGTCGTCCAGCGTCGACCCGAGCTCGGTGACGCGGACCGTGTCGTCGATCCGCAGCAGGGACGAGTGCCCGCCGGACACGACGAGGGCCAGCACCCGCTCGGGGAAGGGACCGTCGACGAGCTCGTCGACGACCGCGTGACCGATGACGTGGTTGACCCCGTAGAGCGGCTTGCCGAGGCCGATCGCGAGCGCCTTCGCGGCGGCCGCGCCGATCGTCAGGGGCCCGACCAGGCCGGGACCGGCCGTCACCGCGACCGCGTCCACGTCGGCGAGCGTGACCCCGGCGGTGGCCAGGGCGCGCTCGATGGTCGGCACCATGGCCTCGAGGTGGGCCCGGGAGGCGATCTCCGGGATGATGCCGCCGAACCGCGCGTGCTCGTCGACCGAGCTCGCCACGGCGTCGACGAGCAGGTCGTACCCGCGGACCAGCGCGACGCCGGTCTCGTCGCAGGAGGTCTCGATCCCGAGGACGAGGGGCTCGCTCACGGCGTCCAGGATAGGCGCGCGCGGGGCGCGGACCCCAACCGGCCGGGCGTCCGGCGGGGCGCGGCCGGCGGTGACGAGCGTCACGGGCCCGGCGGGCATGGGCACGGGACGGCAGGTGGTTGAAATCTGCATGACCAGCACCGACCTGATCGACGACCTCGCCGCCCTCGACCCCGACAGCGCCGGCGTCGACGCCCACGTCGCCGACCGGCTGTTCCGCGACGCCCGCAGCGTCGCGCGCTTCCTCGACCGCGACGTCCCCGAGGCGCTCGTGCGCCAGGTCCACGACGTCGTGCGCTGGGGTCCCACCGCGCTGAACACCGTGCCGCTGCGTCTGCTGATCGTCCGCTCCCCCGAGGCGCGCGCCCGCCTCGCCGCCCACATGGCGGAGGGCAACCGCGAGCGCGTGCTCGCCGCACCGCTGACGCTCGTCGTCGCCGCCGACCCCGGGTTCCACCGGCACATGGACCGCCTGACGCCGCACGCCCCGCAGCTCGCCGGCGTGTTCGCCGCCGACGCCGAGAGCGCCGAGCGCACCGCACGGGAGAACGCGTGGCTGCAGGCCGGCTACCTCGTGGTCGGGCTGCGGGCCGCCGGACTCGGCGTCGGGCCGATGGGCGGCTTCGACAAGGCGGGCGTGGACGACGACCTGCTCGCGGGGACCGGCTGGTGCAGCCTCATGGTCCTCAACGTCGGCTGGCCCGACGGCGAGGGCACCCACCACGCGCGTGCCCCGCGCCTGGAGTGGGACGAGGTCGCCCGCACGGTCTGACGCACCCCCGCACGGACCCGGCCGGTGGCCGCGGCCGCCTCAGCGCCCCGTGGCCACCGGCCGTCGCGCGTCGTGGGACCACTGGGACCAGGACCCGGGGTACAGCGCGGCCTCGACCCCCAGCGTCGCGAGGGCGACGACCTCGTGCGCGGCCGTCACCCCGGAGCCGCAGTAGACGCCGACCGCGCCGGACGCCGGGACGCCGAGGGCCGCGAAGCGCTCGGCGAGCGCGTCGGCCGCGAGGAACCGCCCGTCGGCGCCGAGGTTGCCGGTGGTCGGCGCGCTGACGGCCCCGGGCACGTGGCCCGCACGCGGGTCGACGGGCTCGCTCTCCCCCGCGTACCGCTCCACGGCGCGAGCGTCGAGCAGGACGCCGTCGGCCGCGAGCGCCACCGCACCGTCCGCGTCGACCGTCGGCAGCCCGCCGACCGCGAGCACGACGTCCCCGGGCTCGGGCAGCACGTCCCCCGCCTCGACCGCGTGCCCGCCGGCCGTCCACGCCGCGAGGCCGCCGTCCAGCAGCCGCACGTCGCGCACGCCCGCCCACCGCAGCAGCCACCAGGCGCGGGCCGCGGACGTGCCGCCGGCGTCGTCGTAGGCGACGACGGCCTGCCCCTCGCGCAGCCCCCACCGGCGGGCGGCCTGCTCCAGGTCGGCGAGCGCCGGCAGCGGGTGCCGTCCGTCGGCCGGGCTCGCCGGCCCCGCGAGCTCCGTGTCGAGGTCGACGTACACCGCCCCCGGCACGTGCCCCGCGAGGTGCCGCTCGCGCCCGTCGGTGCGCCCGAGCGCCCACCGCACGTCGAGCACGAGCGGCGGGTCGTCGTCCGCGAGCAGCGCGGCGAGCTCGTCGGCGTCGACGAGCACGGCCCGCCGCAGGGCCTGCGCGTCCTCGGGCGCGCGCACGCGTCGTGCGGGTCCGTCGCTCATCACGTCCTCCTCGGGTGGTGGGCGCGGCGCCCGGCGGTCAGCGCAGGGCGAGCCGCATCGTCCAGGCGTCGACGTCCTCGGGCTGGTAGTACCCCCGGCGGCGGCCGAGGCGGGTGAAACCGAGGCTCTCGTACAGGCGGATCGCCGGGTCGTTGTCGACGCGCACCTCGAGGAGCGCGGCCTCGGCGCCGGTCTCCCGCGCGCGGTCGAGCAGGTGGACCAGCAGGAGCCGTCCGATCCCGCGGCCCTGGTGGGCGGCGTCCGTCCCGACGGTCATCACCTGCACGTCGTACCCGTCGAACCACGTCCCCGCGTACCCGACGAGCCGGCCGTCGGGCAGCTCGGCGCCCACGTAGGTGCGGCCCGGCCCGGCGATCTCCTCGCGCAGCGACTGCGCGGACCAGGCACCCGCGCCGAACAGCTCGCCCTCCATCCGGACGAGGTCCGGCAGGTCCGCGGGCGTGAGCGGCCGCACCGAGACGGCGCGGGCCGCCGACGGCTCCGGTGCGGCCGCCGTCACGCCAGGGCCCGCTTGCGGGCGGTCGGGGGCTGGGCGTCCGGTCGACGCAGGTACAAGGGCTCGGTCGGCAGCGGCTCCCCCGCCGCGGACCGTGCGACGGCGAGCCGTACGAGCAGAGCCGGGTCCGGCGCGCGCAGGCCCGCGGCCCGGTCGGACGCCGGCGTCTCGACCGCGCCGAAGACCTCGGGGTGCACGTCCCGGCCGCCGCCCACGACCACCTCGCCGGTGCGGCGCGGCACGTCCGCCGGCGCCGCGACGTCGGGGCCGCCGACCACGACGGCCGCACCGTCGCGCACGTCGTACGCCGTCCAGTACACCTCGCGGCGGCGCGCGTCGGTCACGACCAGCAGCGGCGTGCCCTCGTCGAGGACGTCGGCCGCCGCGGCGGCGAGCGCGTCGTGGCTCGGCACGCCCCACACCGGGACGCCCAGCGCCAGGCCCAGCACGCGCGCGGTGACCAGCCCCACCCGCAGGCCCGTGAACGGCGCCGGGCCCGTGCCCACGGCGATCCCCTGCAGGTCGCCGACGCCCAGCCCCTCCGCCGCGAGCACGTCGCGCACGAACGGCGCGAGCTGCTCGACGTGCCGGCGGGGTGCGTCGTCGCCGACGGTCCGGCTGGTGCCGTCCGTCCGCACGAGCGCGACCGCGACGTCGCCCGACGTGTCGATGCCCAACCAGGTCACGCGTCCTCCTCCGTCACCACCGGCGCCCCGGGCAGCTCCACCCCGCGCCAGCGCTCCCCCAGGCCGCGTGCGGTGAGCACCCGCTCGCCCGCCGCGGCGTCCTGCACGTCGTCGCCCGCGCCGAGCCCGCCGTGCGGCCGCGCGAGCCGCACCTCCAGCCGGTCCTCGGCCAGCGGCTCGACCCAGCCCTCGCCCCACTCGACCACCGTCACGGCCTCCTCGAGGCTCGCGTCGAGGTCGAGCGCCTCGACCTCGTCGAAGGAGCCCAGGCGGTAGGCGTCCACGTGCACGAGCGCGGGCCCCCGGGTGCCGTCGGGCCGCGGCAGGGGCGGGTGCTCGCGCGCGATCACGAAGGTCGGCGACGCGACCTGCCCCCGCACGTTCAGCCCCTCGCCGAGGCCCTGCGTGAGGGTCGTCTTGCCGGCCCCGAGGTCGCCCGACAGCACCACGAGGTCACCCGCGCGCAGGACGCCCGCGAGCGCGCGCCCCCACGCCCGGGTCGCGTCGGCGTCCGGCAGGCGCACGACGTGGTCCGCGCTCACGCGAGACCTCCCGTCGGGACCGCGACGGACGCGCGTGCCGCGTCGGCCGCCGGGACGGCCGTGCCGCGCTCGGGGTCGACGTACGTGCGGGGCACCCGGGCACCGACGCGTGTGACGATCTCGTAGGCGATGGTGCCGGCCGCGTCCGCCCAGTCCTGCGCCGTCGGCTCGCCGTCGGTGCCGGGTCCGAACAGGACGACGCGGTCCCCGGCGGCCTCGCGCGCGCCGGGACCGAGGTCGACGACGACCTGGTCCATGCACACGCGGCCCGCGACGCCGAGCCGGCGTCCGCCGACCTGCAGCGGCCCGCCCGGGCGGTCCTGGGTGCCGGACGCGTGGCGCGGCACGCCGTCGGCGTACCCGACCGGGACGATGCCCAGCACGGTGTCGTGCGGCACGACGTACTGGTGCCCGTAGGACACCCCCGTCCCCGCGGGGACGGCCTTCACCGTCGCGAGCTCGGCCTCGTACGTCATGGCCGGCACGAGCCCGAACGCGTCCGGCCCGCCGACCTGCGGCACGGGCGACAGCCCGTAGACGGCGATGCCCGGGCGCACGACGTCCCAGTGCAGCGCGGGGTCCGTGAGGGTCGCGGCCGCGTTCGCGAGGTGGCGCACCTCGAGACGCACGCCGGCGGCCTCGACGGCGGCGACGGCCTCGGCGAACACGACGGCCTGGCGGCGCACCACCGGGCTGCCGGGGTCGTCGGCGAGCGCGAGGTGGGAGAACACGCCGACGACGTCGACGACGCCCTCGGCCCCGAGGGCGCGCGCCCGGGCGAGCACGTCGGGCAGCTGCGTCGGCACCAGCCCGTTGCGGCCCAGCCCCGTGTCGACCTTGAGGTGCAGCCGCGCGGTGCGGCCGGCGGCGCGGGCCGCGGCGGCGACGGCGTCGAGCGCCCACGGCGCCGCGACCGCGAGGTCGACGTCGGCCTCGACCGCCTCGCGCAGCGGGGCACCGGGCGTGTACAGCCACGCGAGGACGCGCGCACCGGTGAGGCCCGCGCGCCGCAGCTCCAGGGCCTCGTCGACCTGCGCGACGCCGAGCCAGGTGGCGCCGCCGGCGACCGCGGCGGACGCGCTGGGGACGAGCCCGTGCCCGTACGCGTCGGCCTTGACGACGGCCATCACCTGGGCGGTCGGTGCGTGGGCGGCGAGGGAGCGGACGTTCTGGCGCACCGCGGCGAGGTCGACGACGGCGCGTGCCGGGAAGTCGTTCACGGGCGCCAGTCTCTCACCGCGGGCGCGCCCGCCGGCGGCACCGCCGCGACGCTCATCCGAGCAGGTCGGGCGTCACGACCAGGTCGGCGCGCGACGCGCCGTCCGCGACCAGCCGCGCGTTCGCCTCGTCCGGACCCGTCGACCACGCCCGCGCCGCCTGCGGGGACTTGCCGAAGCGCTCGTGCCGGGCGACCAGCCGTGCCAGGCGCACCTCGTCGTCCGGCGCCAGGAACCACGACTCGTCCAGCAGGTCCGCCACCGGCCCGAACCCGTGCGCGTCGAGCAGCAGGTAGTTGCCCTCGACGACCACGAGCGGCACGTCCGCCGGGACCGCGACCGCACCCGTGACGCCGTGCCGCAGGTCGCGCCGGTACTCGGGCGCCCACACCGTCCGGGCCGGCTCGGGCGTGCGCAGGCGGCGCAGCAGCGCGACCCAGCCGTCGGCGTCGAACGTGTCGGGAGCGCCCTTGCGGTCCGCACGGCCGAGGCGCTCGAGCGTGCTCTGGGCGAGGTGGAAGCCGTCCATCGGGACGACCACGCAGCGCTCCCCGTACGCCGCCGCGACCTGCGCGGCGAGCGTGGACTTGCCCGCGCCCGGGGGGCCCGCGAGCCCCAGCAGCCGGCGTCCGCCGCGGGCGAGGAGGGCGTCGACGCGGGCGGCGAGGTCCGGGTGCAGCGGCGGGACGGGCGGGTCCTCGCCCGCACCGCCCGCGCCCGGGCCGCTCCGAGCCGTCACGCCTCCACCAGGGCGCGCACGACGGCGGGCACCGCCGCGGCGACGTCCGACGCGGCCACGGGACCGCCGGGGTTCGCCTCGTGCGCGGCGCGCCCGTGCACGAGGGCCGCGAGCGCCGCGAGCGCGGCGGGCAGCGTCGGGTCCTCGAGGGCGTCGGCCGACCGGCCGGCCAGCACGGCGCCGAGCACGCCGCCCAGCACGTCGCCGGCGCCCGCGGTCGCCAGCCAGGCCGGCGCGTCGGCCTGCGCGTAGACGGTGCCGTACGGCCCGACGACGACCGTCACCCCTCCCTTGAGCAGCACCGTCGCGCCGGTCAGCTCGTGCGCGCGACGGGCGTGCGTGAGCGGTGCGGCCTCCACGTCGGTGCGGCTCACGTCGTCGCCGAGCGCGCGCAGGAGGGTCGCGAGCTCGCCCGCGTGCGGCGTCAGGACGACGTGGGCCGGCACCCGGTCCGGCAGCAGGTCCAGCGCACCGGCGTCCACGACCGCCGGCTCCCCGTGCTCGACCGCGTGCGCGAGGGCGTCGCGGACGCGGTCCCGCTGCGCCTCGTCGTCGGGCGCGACGCCCGAGCCCAGCACCCAGGCCTGGACACGGCCCGTCCCGACCACGACCTCGGGGTGCGCGGCGAGCACCTGCGCGGCCGCGTCCCCCTGGTACCGCACCATGCCCACACCGGCCGCGAGGGCGCCCGAGACGGACAGCACGGCGGCACCCGGGTAGGCGGCCGACCCCGCGACGACGCCCAGCACGCCGCGGGAGTACTTCTGCGCGGTGCCGCCCGGCACGGGCCACAGGTGCGCGGCGTCCGCGGCCTCCAGCCGCGCGACGGCCGGCCGCGGCGGCAGCGCCAGCCCGATGTCCACGGTCTCGACCGCCCCCGCCGCCGCGGCTGCGGGCGGCAGCAGCAGCCCCGGCTTCGCCGTGCCGAACGTCACCGTGAGGTCCGCGCGCACGACCGCGCCCGCGGCCGTGCCGTCGGCCACGCCGATGCCCGACGGGACGTCCACGGCCACGACCACCGGACCGGCGCCCGCCGTCCGGGCCCGCGCGAGGGCGTCGACGAGCGCGCCGCCCGCACCCCGCACGCCGCCGCCGCGGGCGCCGATGCCGAGCAGCCCGTCGAGCACGACGTCGGCCGACGTCAGCAGCGCGTCGACCGCGTCCCGCTGACGCCCCGGTCCGTCGGCCGTGAGCCCGTCGGCCCGCACCACGCGCCCGTGCGCCCCGACGAGCGCCGCGAGCCCACCGGGGTGCACCTCCGACGCCGCCAGGAGGGCCGTGACGTGGGCGCCGCGCCGCGCGAGACGTGCGCCGGCGTGCAGCGCGTCGCCGCCGTTGTTGCCCGCGCCGACGAGGAGCGCGACGCGTGCCCCGCCGACGCGCCCGCGCACCGCCCGCAGCACCTCGGCGGTCCGTACCGCGAGGGCGAACGCGGCCCGGTCCATGAGCGGCACCCCCGCGGCGAGCAGCGGCTCCTCGGCGGCGCGGACGTCCTCGGGGTCGTGGGAGAGCAGCACCCGACCATCCTGGCCCGCGCCCGCACGGGGTGCGACCGGCACCCGCCGGGTGCGCGGTCCCGGCCCCGGCCGTGGCCCGCCGGCACCCCGGTATAGCGTGCGAGGCATGCGCTTCGGACTCTTCATCCCCCAGGGCTGGCGGCAGGACCTCACCGGCATCGACCCCCAGCAGCACTGGCCCGTCATGCGCGGCCTCGCGCAGTGGGCGGACGCCGGCGACGCGTTCGAGTCGATCTGGGTCTACGACCACTTCCACGCCGTGCCCGAGCCGAACGGCGAGGCGACGCACGAGGCGTGGAGCCTCGTCACCGCGTTCGGCGCGGTGACCGACCGTGTCCGGCTCGGCCAGATGTGCACGTGCATGGCGTACCGCAACCCCGCCTACCTGGCGAAGGTCGCCACGACCGCGGACCACGTGTCCGGCGGACGCGTGGAGATGGGCATCGGCGCCGGCTGGTACGAGCACGAGTGGCGCGCGTACGGCTACGGCTTCCCCACCGCCGGCCAGCGGATCGCGATGCTCGACGAGGGCGTGCAGATCTTCCGGCAGCTGTGGACCGAGGGCACCGCCACGCTCGACGGCACGCACTACCAGGTGGACGGCGCGCAGCTGTCGCCCCTGCCGCTGCAGGCCGGCGGCCCGCCCCTGTGGATCGCGGGCGGCGGCGAGCGCAAGACGCTGCGGATCGCCGCGCAGCACGCCGCGTACACGAACTTCGACGGCACGCCCGAGGGCTTCGCGCACAAGTCGCAGGTGCTGCGCGGGCACTGCGAGGAGCTGGGCCGCGACTTCGACGAGATCACCCGCTCGGCCAACTACAACGTCGTGATCGGCCGCACCGAGAGCGAGGTCGCGGACCGGCTGGCGTGGGTGCGCGAGCACTACGCCGCCACCGTGCCCGCCAAGGCGGACGAGGTCGCGGAGCAGTTCCGCACCGGACCGCTCGTCGGCACCCCCGAGCAGATCGTCGAGAAGCTGCGCGAGCTGCAGGGGCTGGGCATGACCTACGCCATCACGTACTTCGCCGAGGCGGCCTACGACCGGTCGGGCATCGAGCTGTTCGCGAGCGAGGTCGTCCCGCACCTGCGCTGACCCACCGACCCGACGCCCCGGCGCCCGCTCCCCCGCGGCGGGCGCCGGGGCGTCGTGCGTCCGGCCCCGGCCCGGTCAGGCGTCGCGCTCGGCGACGACGACGGCCGAGGCGATGCCGGCGTCGTGCGAGATCGACAGGTGGAACCGGTCCACGCCGAGCTCCTGCGCGCGGGCCTGCACGGTCCCGGTGATCTCGACGACCGGCTGCGCACCCGCGACGCGCCGCACCGTGGCGTCCTGCCAGCTCATGCCGGGCGGGGCGCCGAGCGCCTTCGCGATCGCCTCCTTCGCCGCGAACCGCGCGGCCAGCGACGCGGGGGGCAGGTCCCGCTCGTCGGGGGTGAACAGGCGCGCCCGCAGGGCGGGCACGCGCTCGAGGGTCGCGAGGAAGCGCGCGACGTCGACGACGTCGATGCCGACGCCGACGATCACGCCGCGCCGCCCGGGAGGCCGGGTCGCCGGCGCGTCACTCGACCGTGACGGACTTCGCCAGGTTGCGCGGCTGGTCCACGTCGAGGCCCTTGGCGGTCGCCAGCTCGCACGCGAACACCTGCAGCGGCACGACGGCCAGCAGCGGGGCGAGCAGCGTCGACGTCTGCGGCACGGTGAACACCTCGTCCGCGAACGGCCGCACCGCCTCGTCGCCCTCCTCCGCGATCACGAGCGTGCGGGCGCCGCGCGCCCGGATCTCCTGGATGTTGGAGACGACCTTCGAGTGCAGCGAGTCCCGGCCGCGCGGCGACGGCACGACGACGAACACGGGCTGCCCGGGCTCGATGAGCGCGATCGGGCCGTGCTTCAGCTCGCCCGCGGCGAAGCCCTCGGCGTGGATGTACGCGAGCTCCTTGAGCTTGAGCGCACCCTCCATCGCCACCGGGTACCCGACGTGGCGGCCGAGGAACAGCACGGACTGCGTGTCCGCCATCCAGCGCGCGATCTCGCGCACACGCCCGGCGCGGTCGAGCACCTGCTGGATCTTGTCCGGGATCTCGCGGAGCTCGTCGAGCACCTGCGCGATCTCGTCGGCGAACTTGTTGCCGCGCAGCTGGGCGAGGTACAGGCCGAGCAGGTACGCGGCCGTGATCTGCGCGAGGAACGCCTTCGTCGAGGCGACGGCGATCTCCGGACCCGCGTGCGTGTACAGCGCCGCGTCGGACTCGCGCGGGATGGTCGAGCCGTGCGTGTTGACGATCGCGAGCGTGGTCGCGCCCTGCTCCTTGGCGTGGCGGACGGCCATGAGCGTGTCCATCGTCTCGCCGGACTGCGACACCGCGACGACGAGGGTGCGCTCGTTCACCACCGGGTCGCGGTAGCGGAACTCGTGCGCGAGCTCGACCTCGACCGGGATGCGGCACCAGTGCTCGATCGCGTACTTCGCGACGTGGCCCGCGTACGCCGCGGTGCCGCACGCGACGACGACGATCTTGTCCACGGCACGCAGCGCGGCCTCGTCGATGCGCATCTCGTCGAGCACGAGCCGCCCCGACACGTCGGTGCGCCCGAGGAGGGTGTCCGCGACCGCGTGCGGCTGGTCGTGGATCTCCTTGTCCATGAAGGAGCGGAAACCGCCCTTCTCCGCGGCCTTGGCGTCCCAGTCGACCGTGAACCGGCGCGCCTGCACGGGCGCGCCCGCGAAGTCGGTGACCTCGACCGTGGTCGGCGTGATCGTCACGACCTGGTCCTGCCCCAGCTCGAGCGCCTCGCGCGTCGAGGCGATGAAGGCGCTCACGTCCGAGCCGAGGAAGTTCTCGCCCTCGCCCAGGCCGACGACGAGGGGCGAGTCGTGCCGGGCGCCGACGACCGTCGTCGGGTCGTCCTCGTGCACCGCCAGCAGCGTGAACGTGCCGTGCAGGCGCTGCGCGACCGTGCGCAGCGCCACGGTGAGGTCCCCGGCACGGGCGTGCTCGCGGGCGACGAGGTGCGCCACGACCTCCGTGTCGGTCTCGGACGTGAACGTCACGCCGGCCGCCTCGAGCTCCGCCTTGAGCAGCGCGAAGTTCTCGACGATGCCGTTGTGGATGACCGCCACGCCGTCCGACACGTGCGGGTGGGCGTTCACGTCCGTCGGGCCGCCGTGGGTCGCCCACCGCGTGTGGCCGATGGCCGCGGTCGCGTCCGGCAGCGGGTGGGCGTCGATCTCCTCCACGAGGTTGGCCAGCTTCCCGGCCTTCTTCGCGGTCGCCAGGGACGCCCCCGGCGACACGAGCGCGACCCCCGCGGAGTCGTACCCGCGGTACTCCAGCCGCCGCAGCCCCTCGAGGACGACCTCCAGGGGTCGACCGCTCGGCTGCTGGCTCCCGACGTACCCGACGATCCCGCACATGGGCACGATCCTAACGACAGCGCCCGGGCGCCCGGGCGCCCGGGGCACGGCCCGGTGCGGCGGGCGGCGCGGCGTGCGCCACAATCGTCGGGTGCCGACGTCCTCCGCCGTGGTGCCCGCCACCCCGTACGTCGACCTGGACCGCGAGGCGTGGACCCGCCTGTCCGCGTCGACACCCCTGCCCCTCACCGACGCCGACGTCGCCCGCCTGCGCGGGCTGGGCGACCCCATCGACCTCGCCGAGGTGGACGCGATCTACCGGCCGCTGTCCCGCCTGCTCGACCTGTACATCCAGGCGACCCGCGGCCTCAACCGGGCGACCAGCACGTTCCTGCGCGAGGACGCCGGCGGCACCCCCTTCGTGATCGGGGTCGCCGGCTCGGTGGCGGTGGGCAAGTCGACCACCGCGCGCCTGCTGCGCGAGCTCATCGCACGCTGGCCCGCGACGCCCCGCGTCGAGCTCGTGACGACCGACGGCTTCCTGTACCCCAACGCCGAGCTCGAGCGGCGGGGGCTGCTGCAGCGCAAGGGGTTCCCCGAGTCGTACGACCGGCGGGCGCTGCTGCGGTTCGTCTCGAAGGTCAAGGCGGGACGGCCCGAGGTGGCCGTGCCGGTGTACGACCACCTGACGTACGACATCGTCCCGGGCGCCGAGGTGGTGGTGCGCCGGCCCGACGTCCTGATCGTCGAGGGGCTGAACGTCCTGCAGCCCGCGCGCCCGACGCTCGAGGGCACGTCGAACCTCGCGCTCAGCGACTTCTTCGACTTCTCGATCTACGTCGACGCGCGCACGGCCGACGTGAAGCAGTGGTACGTCGACCGGTTCCTCTCGCTGCGCGAGACGGCGTTCGCCCGCCCCGAGTCGTACTTCCACCGGTACGCGTCGCTGTCGGACGACGACGCGGTGGCGCGGGCCGAGAGCATCTGGGACACCATCAACGCCCCCAACCTCGAGCAGAACATCGTGCCGACCCGGTCCCGCGCCACCCTCGTGCTCACCAAGGGGCCCGACCACGCGGTCCAGCGGGTGCGCCTGCGCAAGCTCTGAGAGAACCCGCTCAGGGGCGCGGGGTCGGGGCGCCCGGCCCCCCGGCGCCGGGCGTGCCGTCCGCGGTCGGCACCGCGAGCTCGACGGGCTCCTCGGTGGTGCGGACGACGTCGAGCTCCGCCAAGGCGGCCGTCAGCGCGTCCCCGGCGCCCGTGCACGCGGTGTCCTCGGGGAGCAGCACGGCACCGTCGAGGGCGTCGACGAGCCACACCTGGGGCGCCGGGCCCTCCTCGCACGTACCGGTCGTGCGCCGCTCGTCGAGCAGGCGGAGCACCTGCGTGAGGTCACCCTCGAGACGGGTCGACGTCACCGAGTGCCAGGTGCCCGCGCTGTCGCGCAGGGGCTCGCCCCGGCCGCACACGAGGACGGTGTCGGCGACGAAGTCGTCGGGCGGCCCGCCGCGCTCCACGGGAGCGGACGGCTCCGCGGACGTCGTCGCACGCGACGGTGCGGGGTCGAGCGCGAGCGCGTGCAGCACCTCGGGCACGAGACAGCTCGCCCGGGTGGGCACCGCGGCAGGCACCCGTGCCGAGGCCGTCCCGCCGTCGGCGCCGGACCCGGCGGAGCACCCGGCGGCCGTCAGCACGACGGCGACGGCGAGCGCCGCCGCCCCTGCCCCCTGCCCCCTGCGCATCCGCCCGCCTCGTGCCGACCCGTCCCCGCGCACGGCGACGGACCCCCGTCGTCCGGGGGCCTCGCGAGGGCGGGGAGGCACGACACCGCAGTCGTCCCGCGCACGAGCGTAGGACGGCCCGGACGTCCCCCTGCCGGTCGAGACCGGATCGTTGTCACGGGTGCCGGATCGTCATGTCATCGTGACCTCGACACGCGCGCGAGTGGTTGCCCGCGCGGCTCCGGGCGGTCCGGCGGACCCCGGCGCGGCGTGTCAGGCGGCGGTGCTGTCGACGACCGGGGTGACCCGGACGTCCTCCTCCTCGTCGTCCGCGCGGTGTCCCCCCGCGGCCTCCGGCGGCCCCTGCTCCCGTCCGGCGTGGTGGGCGTACAGCCCGGTCACCCGGCGCAGCACCCAGTCGACGACGAGGCCGATCACCATGCCGCCGACGACACCCACGACGACGCCGAGCACCGGGTTGTCGTGTCCCAGCACGTGCCCCGCCCCCACGCCGATCGCGGTCGAGTACAGCGCCCACGTCACCGCGGCGATGCCCGTGAGCAGCACGAAGCGGCGGCGCCGGAAGCCGAGCGCGCCGGCCGTCATGTTGACCGCCACACGTCCCACGGGGATGTAGCGGGCCGCGATGATGAACGCGGCGCCCCGCGTCGCGAGCGCCCGCTCCGCCCAGTCCAGCACGGCCTGGCCCCGGCGCCCCCGGAACCAGCGGAGCTCACGGATGCGGACCCTGCGCCCGATCTGGTACGCGATCTGGTCGCCGGTGAACGCCCCGAGCGCCGCGACGAGCACGACGGGCCACAGCAGCGGGGCCCCCGTCGAGACAGACAGCGAGGTCAGCGCGATCACGACCGACTCGCTGGGCACCGGGGGGAAGAACCCGTCGACCGTCGCGAACACGTACAGCACCGCGTACACCCAGGGTGAGCCGGCCATCTCCAGCGTCCACTGCTCCACGTCCGCGCTCCCCTCGTCCCCGCCCCCCGGCGAGGTCGGCACGCCCCACGCTAAAGCCCGCGCCGGGCCGTGGACATGGGGTTTCCCCCCTATTCAGCCCTGAGCCGTCCCGATGTCCGTCCACGGGTGAAGCCCGGGTGGCACCGTCTCGGTCTGCGGGTGGACGCCCCGACGCGCGTACCGCTCCACGAAGGCCCGCAGCACCCCGGGCACGCGCACGTCGCTGGACCGGGCGGCGGCGAGCACGGCGTCCGCCTCCTCCGGGGGGAAGTACCCGTCGAACCGGTAGGCCTCGATGCGCGTCGTCAGGCCGGCCACGTCGAGCTCGGGGTGGAACTGCGTCGCGTACACGTTCCGCCCGACCCGGAACGCCTGCACCGGCGCGCCCGCCGACGAGGCGAGGACGACCGCGTGCGCCGGGGGCACCGTGAGGCCCTCCTTGTGGCCGGCGAAGGCCTGGAAGCTCGGCGGGGCGGCGCCGAGCACGGGGTCCGCGCGGCCGGCCGGCGTGAGCTCGACCGTCACCGCCCCCACCGGTTCCGGGTAGGTCCGGTCGACGAGACCGCCCTGGTGCCGGCCCAGCGTCCCGATGCCGTAGCAGGCCCCGAAGAACGGCACGTCGGCCGGGACGACCGCGTCGAGCAGGCGTGCGAGGTCGGCCTCGACGCGCCGCTGCACCGCGGACTTGCCCTCCTCCGGGTCGCTCACGCAGAACGGTCCGCCGCCGAGCACGACGCCCGACCAGGCCGACAGGTCGACCGGCGGCAGGGGCCCCGCCTCGAGGCGCACGCGCCGCAGCGTCGCCTCCGTCAGCCCCGTGCACCGCAGCATGGCGGCGTACTCGTCGTCGGCGGCGGCGTCCTCCGGGCGCACACCGAGGAACAGGAACGGTCGCACGCGTCACCTCCCGGGGCCGGGCGGGTGCCCGGGTGTCAGCCGGCGTCGACGGGCAGCGCGAACCCGAGCGTGCGGGCCGCCTCCCGGGGCGTCGGCTCCGACGCCCAGTGTGCGCCCAGCGCGTCGGCCGCCGCCAACGAGCGCGTCTCGGCACGGTCGAGGTACAGCGTGCCGAGCAGGTGGTCGGTCTCGTGCTGGACGATCCGGGCGGGCCACCCGGTGAGCACCTCGTCCACCGCGCGGCCCCGCTCGTCGGTGCAGGTGAGCCGCACGCGGCGGGGACGGGCGACGACCGCGACGTACCCCTCGACCGACAGGCACCCCTCGTAGAACGCGACCCGCTCGTCGTCCACGGCCTCGTAGGCGGGGTTGACCAGGACGCGGAACGGCACGGGCGTGCGCTCGCGCACGCGCGCCACGTCCGGGTCGTCGACCCCGGGGTCCTCGACGACGGCGATCGCGAGCGGGAGCCCGATCTGGGGCGCCGCCAGCCCGACGCCGGGTGCCGCCCGCATCGTGCGGTGCATCAGGGCGAGCAGGTCGGCGAGGTCGGTGGCCGACAGCTGGCCGTCGTACCGGACCGCCGGCGTGCGCAGCGCCGGGTGGCCGGCCTGCACGATCGGCGCGACCGCGTCCGGCCCCGCGGCGCGCGCCCGGTCGAGCACCTGGGCGACGAGCGCGCGCAGCGCACCGTCGCGCGCGTCGGCGGCGTCCCGGTCGGTCACGGTGCTCACAGCGCCAGGCGGTCGCGGACGACGTCGGCCAGCTCGTGCGCGACCCGGTCCGCCTCGTCCTGGGTCGCCGCCTCGACCATGACGCGCACGAGCGGCTCCGTGCCCGAGGGACGCAGCAGCACCCGCCCGGTCTCCCCCAGCGCCTTCTCCGCGGCCGCGATCGCGTCCTGCAGCACCCCGTCGTCGGTGCGCGCGCGGTCGACGCCCCCGACGTTGACGAGCGTCTGCGGCAGCCGGCCCACGACGGACGCGAGCTCCTGCAGCGTCCGCCCGGTCTCGGCGACCCGCGCGGCCAGGTGCAGCGCCGTGAGGACCCCGTCACCCGTCGTCGCGTGCGCCGCGAGGATGATGTGACCGGACTGCTCGCCGCCCAGCCCGTACCCGCCGGCGCGCATCGCCTCGAGCACGTACCGGTCGCCGACGGCCGTCTCGACCGTGGCGATCCCCGCGGCCTGCATCGCGAGCCGCAGGCCGAGGTTGCTCATGACGGTGGTCACGAGGGTGTCGTGCGGCAGCGCGCCGCGGTCGCGCAGGGCGATCGCCAGGACGCCCATGATCTGGTCGCCGTCCACCAGCCGACCCGCGCCGTCGACCGCGAGGCAGCGGTCGGCGTCGCCGTCGAACGCGACGCCGAGGTCGGCGTGCGCCGCCACGACCGCGGCCTGCAGCGGCTCCGGGTGCGTCGAGCCCGCGTCCTCGTTGATGTTGCGGCCGTCGGGCGAGGCGTTGATGACCACGACGTCGGCGCCCGCCTCGCGCAGGGCGGCGGGACCGACCTCGCTCGCGGCCCCGTTCGCGCAGTCCACGACGATCCGCAGGCCGTCCAGGCGCGTGCCGACGGTCGAGACGAGGTGCTCGACGTACTGCTGGCCGGCCAGGCCGATGTCCACCCGGATGCGGCCGACGTCGGCGCCGACGGGACGCTCCCAGTCCTCGCCGAGCCGCGCCTCGATGGCCAGCTCGACGTCGTCCTCGAGCTTGTGGCCGCCCCGGGCCAGGAACTTGATGCCGTTGTCCGGCATGGGGTTGTGCGATGCGGAGAGCACCACCCCGAGGTCGACCTCCCGCGCGCCCGTCAGGTACGCGACCGCCGGCGTCGGGAGCACGCCCACGAGGTCGACGTCGACCCCGGCGGACGCCAGCCCGGCGGCGACCGCGGCGGACAGGAACTCGCCCGACGCCCGGGGGTCGCGGCCCACCACGGCGCGGGGGCGGTGCCCCTCGAACGCGCCGCGGCTCGCGAGCACGTGGGCGGCGGCGACGGACACGTCGAGCGCGAGCTCGGCCGTCACGTCCCGGTTCGCCAGCCCTCGGACCCCGTCCGTGCCGAACAGTCGACCCATCACACCACTCCCTCATCCCGCCCGGCTGCCGCACCCACGGTACGGCGGGCGTCCTCGTCCCTGCCCGTCACGCGACGGCGTGCCGCCGGGGGCGCGGTGCGGTCGCGACCGTCCCCGGACACGCCGATGGCCCCGCGGGTCGGGTGACCCCCGGGGCCATCGGCAGCGAGCGCTGCGTCAGCGCTTCGAGTACTGCGGCGCCTTGCGGGCCTTCTTCAGACCGGCCTTCTTGCGCTCCACCACGCGGGCGTCACGCGTGAGGAAGCCGGCCTTCTTGAGCGCCGGGCGGTTGTGCTCCGCGTCGATCGCGTTCAGCGCACGGGCGATGCCCAGGCGCAGCGCACCGGCCTGGCCGGACACGCCGCCGCCGGTGATGCGCGCGACGACGTCGAAGCGACCCTCGACGTCGACCGCCTTCAGCGGGGAGCCGACCAGCTGCTGGTGGACCTTGTTCGGGAAGTAGTCCTCCAGCGCGCGGCCGTTGATCGTCCACTGGCCGGTGCCGGGCACCAGGCGGACGCGGGCGACGGCCTCCTTGCGGCGGCCGAGCGCCTGGCCCGGTGCCGTGAGGGACTGGCCACGGCCGACGGGGGCCGCGGACTCGGAGGTGTAGCTGGTGGGCGTCTCGTCGCCCTCGTAGTCGTTCTCGACGGTGGTCTGAGCCACGGTGTCCTCGCGTTCTGTGTTCGTCACTGCCGCAGCAGCCGGGGGCTTACTGCGCCACCTGGGTCAGCTCGAACGGCTTCGGCTGCTGGGCTGCGTGCGGGTGCTCCGGACCTGCGTAGACCTTCAGCTTGCTCAGCTGCTGACGACCGAGGGTCGTCCGCGGGAGCATGCCGCGGACGGCCTTCTCGATCGCACGCTCGGGGTGCTTCTCGAGCAGGTCCGCGTACCGGGTGGCGCGGAGGCCGCCCGGGTAGCCGGAGTGGCGGTAGGCGAGCTTCGTCTCGCGCTTGTTGCCGGTCAGGGCGACCTTCTCGGCGTTGACGACGATGACGAAGTCGCCGCCGTCGACGTGGGGCGCGAACGTCGGCTTGTGCTTGCCGCGCAGCAGCGTGGCCACGTGGCTGGCCAGGCGGCCGAGGACGACGTCGGACGCGTCGATGACGTACCAGTTCCGCTCGACGTCGCCGGGCTTCGGGGTGTACGTGCGCACGGGTGTGGGCCTCTGTCTCGTGTTGCGTGTCATGGCCGGGCGCGCGGAGGCGACCGGCCGAGGATGGCTGTCGGAGCATCCCGCCCCGGCGAGTGGGATCGCACCAGGACGGCCATCGGCACGCAGTGGTGAGAAGCCACCGGTGCGCGACAGGGGACGCACAACGAACCACAAGAGTACCGGCAGGGGCCACGGAGGGCAAAAGCCGACGTGGCAGGGGCGTCGGCGGACCGCAGACCCCCGTCAGCGCGTGCGCGCGACCCGTCCGACGTCCCACACCGGCTCGGGCGTCTCCACGACCTCGCCGTCCGCCCCGAACACGAGGAACCGGTCGAACGTACGCGTGAACCAGCGGTCGTGCGTCACCGCCAGCACCGTCCCCTCGAACGCCGCGAGGCCGGCCTCCAGCGCCTCGGCCGACGGCAGGTCGAGGTTGTCCGTCGGCTCGTCCAGCAGCAGGAGCGTCGCGCCCGCCAGCTCCAGCAGGAGGATCTGCAGGCGCGCCTGCTGCCCGCCCGAGAGCGTCTCGTACCGCTGCTCCGCCGCCGCGACCAGGCCGTACCGGTCCAGGGCGCGGCTCGCGGCCTCCCGCCCGAGCCCCGCGCGGTGGCCGTCCCCGCGGTGCAGCACGTCGAGCAGGGTCCGGCCGTCGAGCTCCGGGTGCGCGTGGTTCTGCGCGAACCAGCCGGGGCGCACCCGCGAGCCCAGCACCACCGACCCGGTGTGCGCCACCGGCTCCGGGTGCAGGTCGCCGGCCGGCGCGTGCTCGGGCGCCGGGTCCGTCCCACCGGCCGCGAGCAGCCGCAGGAAGTGCGACTTGCCCGAGCCGTTGGACCCGAGCACGGCCACCCGCTCGCCGTACCAGACCTCCAGGTCGAACGGCCGCATGAGGCCCGTCAGTCCCAGGTCCTGCGCCACCACCGCGCGCTTGGCGGTCCGTCCGCCGGTCAGCCGCACCCGCACCCGCTCGTCCCGCGCCACCACCACCGGCGGCCCCGCCTGCTCGAACTTGCGCAGCCGCGTCTGCGCGGCCTGGTACCGGGACGCCAGGCCGTCGTTGAACGCCGCCTTCTGCTTGAGCGTCACGACGAGCTCGCGCAACTTCGCGTGCTCCTCGTCCCAGCGGCGCGCCAGCTCCTCCAGGCGCGCGCGACGGTCCGCGCGGGCCTGCGCGTACGTCGCGAAGCCGCCGCCGTGCACCCACGCCCGCGCGCCCACGGCCGTCGGCTCGAGCGTCGCGACGTGCGTCGCCACCCGCGTCAGCGTCTCGCGGTCGTGGCTCACCAGGAGCACCGTCTTCCCGCTCTCGCGCAGCCGGTCCTCGAGCCACCGCTTGGCGGGCACGTCGAGCGCGTTGTCCGGCTCGTCGAGCACGAGCACCTCGTCCGGGCCGCGCAGCAGCGCCTCGAGCACCAGGCGCTTCTGCTCCCCGCCCGAGAGCGTGCGCACGTCCCGGTGCTGGGCGCGCTCGAACGGCAGCGACAGCACCGCGTCGGTGACCACGTCCCAGCCGGCCTCCGCGTCGTAGCCGCCGACGTCCGCCCAGTCCGCGAGCGCCTGCGCGTAGCGCAGCTGGGTCGGCTCGTCGTCGCGCTCCATCATGAGCAGCTCGGCCGCGGTGAGCTCGGCCGCGGCGTCGCGCACCGCCGGCGGCGCGAGGGACGCGAGCAGGTCGCGCACGCTGCGGTCGTCCTCGATGCGCCCGACCTCCTGCCGCATCACACCGAGCCCGCCGCTGCGCACCACGGTGCCGGCGTGCGGCTCCGCGTCCCCCGTCACGACCCGCAGCAGCGTGGACTTGCCGACCCCGTTGGGCCCGACGAGGGCCATCCGCTGCCCCTCCCCGACGCGGAAGGACACGTCGTCGAGCAGCGGCCGGCCGTCGGGGAGCGCCCAGCCGACGCCCGCGACCTCGAGGTGACCCATGCGGGCAGTGTGACCGCAGCCGCGGGCGGGGCCCAGCCGATTACGCCCGTGGCGCACGTGCGCCGGGCGGTCCGCCGCTGCTGTGGCGAGCCCCGCCCCGCGGTGCTTGGGTCGTGCCATGAGCGAGGACACCCCGGCCACCCGGACCGACCCCGCCCTCGGCGCCGAGGGCGACAGCAACCAGATCACCGGCGAGGACTCGATGTCCGACCGCCGGACGGGCGACCCCCTCGACGAGGCGATCGTCCCGCCGGAGCGCGACCGGCCCGCGTCGACCCGCTTCGGGGAGACGCACTGGGAGGAGTCGCGCGGCGAGACGCTCGACCAGCGCGTCGCCCAGGAGGAGCCCGAGGTGTGGGACCAGACCGAGACGCCGCCGCCGCCGGACCGCGACGAGCTGCGCGCCGGCCGTCTGGTCGAGGACGACGGCGCGGTGGACGCCGGCGGGACGAGCGAGTTCGCCGTCGACGCCGGGATCGCCGGCGGCGCCGCGACCGCCGAGGAGGCCGCGGTGCACGTCCTCGAGGAGGACTACGAGGAGGCCTACCCGGACGCGCCGGGCCTGGCCGACGACGACGAGGTCACGGGCGACGACGAGCGCTCCCCCGACGACTTCGCCTGACCCCGGTCCGCGGACGGCACGCCGTCCGCGTCACCCGCAGCACCCGGCGCCCGGCGCGGACGCCCCCTCGACCTCGTGGGCACCGCGCCGGGCGCGCGTGCGCTCGGCGCGCGCCGCGAGCTCCTCGTCCGGCGGGTAGGCCACCTCCTCGAGCGTGAGCCCGTGCGCCGCGACCACGGTCGCGCCGCCCTCGCGCCGCCGGCCGACCAGCAGCGCGTGCGGCCAGTCCACCGGGCGCCGCCGCTCCCCCACCGCCAGGCTCGCGCCCACGAGCGCCCGCACCATCGAGTGGCAGAACGCGTCGGCCTGCACGTGCGCCACGACCAGCCCCGCGTCCGGCCCGTCCGCCGGCCGGGACCAGGTGAACTCCTCCAGCGTGCGGATGGTGGTCGCGTCGGGGCGCGGCTTGCAGTACGCCGCGAAGTCGTGCCGCCCCACGAGCCGGCGCGCCGCGGCGTCCATCGCGTCGACGTCCAGGCGGTGCCGGTGCCAGAGCACCCACGCCCGCCGCAGCGGGTCGCGCGCCGCCGGGTCGTCGACGACCCGGTACGCGTAGCGCCGCCGCAGGGCCGCGAAGCGCGCGTCGAACCCGTCGGGCGCGCGCGTGACGCGGTGCACCACGAGGTCCGCGGGCAGCACGCCCCCCAGCCGTGTCGTGAGGACGTCGAGCGCGTCGCGATCCGAGCGTCCGCGGGCCGCCGCGAGCGCGTCCGGGGCGACGTCGACGTGCGCCACCTGGCCGCGGGCGTGCACGCCGGCGTCGGTACGGCCCGCCACCGTCACGCGCGGCGCCGGCTCGCCCCGGGGGCTCGTGCGCAGCACCGTGGCCAGGGCGTCCTCGAGCGTCCCCTGCACCGTCCGCAGCGCCGGCTGCCGCGCCCACCCCGAGAAGCCCGTGCCGTCGTAGGCGAGGTCGAGCCGCAGGCGGACGGCACCCGGCGGCGTCCCCACGGCCACGTCGTCGGTCCGGGCCTCGTCCTCGCTGCGCACGGGGCCACGCTAGCCGCGGCGCTACCGTGGTCGCCGTGCCGTCCCCGACCGACCCCTGGACGCTCGCCGTCGACTGCGGCGGTGGCGGCATCAAGGCGTCCGTGCTCGACTCCGCGGGGACCCTGCACGTGCCGCCCGTGCGGGTGCCGACGCCGTACCCCCTGCCCCCCGAGCGGCTGGCCGACACGATCGCGGCGATCGCGGCGGACCTGCCGCCCGCCGGCCGGGCGACCGTCGGCGTGCCCGGGATGATCCGCCACGGCGTGGTCGTGGCGACCCCGCACTACGTCACGCGCGCGGGGCCGCGCACCGCCGTGCTGCCCGAGCTCGTCGCCGCGTGGCACGGGTGCGACGTGCGCGCCCTGCTCGAGGCACGGCTCGGCGTGCCCACGCTCGTGCTGAACGACGCGGAGGTGCACGGCGCGGGCGTCGTCTCGGGGACCGGGCTCGAGCTGGTCCTCACCCTGGGCACCGGGCTCGGCTCGGCGCTGTTCGACGGCGGCCGGCTGGCCCCGCACCTCGAGCTCTCGCACGCCCCCGTGCGGTGGGGCACGACCTACGACGCGTACATCGGGCAGCCCGAGCGCGCGCGGCTGGGCGACGCCCTCTGGTCCCGGCGCGTGCGACGGGTCGTGGAGGGGTTCCGTCCCGTCTTCCACTGGGACCGCCTGTACCTCGGCGGCGGCAACTCGCGCGCCATCACCGCCACGACGCTCGAGCGGCTCGGGGACGACGTGGTCGTCGTGCCCAACCAGGCGGGCATCGTCGGCGGCGTGCGCGCCTGGGCACTGGCGGGCTGACCCGGTCGCCGGGACGGCGGGGCCGCACGCCGGCTCACGTCCCGGTCGCACCGTCGTGAGGCACGCGCGTGACCTCGGGCGTCGCGGCCGGCGCGATCGGGCGACGCCCCGCGCCCGGCGGGTGAAAGGCGATCGGACGGCCCGGGACGAACCCGGCGCGGATGCGGACAACCCGTGCGATCCGGTCCGTGCCCGGTGTTGCCAGCCCTCGCGCCCCCGCACACGAGGACCGACGCCGCGGCTGGGAACGCGTCCACCACCGGGGCACACCCCGACGCCACCTCCACAGAAGGGGCCACCACCATTGCCGCACCCGACGCCGCCCTCCAGCAGGTCCTGGAGCTCGACGGCGCCCTCGCCATCGCCCTCGTCGACCTCGGCAGCGGCATGGCGCTCGCGACCCGCAACGTCGTGCCGTTCGACCTCGAGCTCGCCGCCGCGGTCAACACCGAGGTCGTCCGGGCCGAGCTGCGCGCGATAGAGAGCCTGGGGCTGCGCGAGCAGATCGAGGACATCCTCATCACGCTGTCCGGCCAGTACCACCTGATCCGGCTCTCCTCGCGGCCCGACCTCGCCGGGGTCTTCTCCTACCTCGTCCTCGACCGCAGGCGGTCCAACCTGGCTCTCGCCCGCCGCGCGCTCAAGGCGCTCGAGGACCAGCTCGAGCTCTGAGCCTCGGCGCGAGCGTGCCCGACCAGCTCCACGACGTCCTCGACCGCCTGCTGCAGGCCGTCGGGGACGTCGTGCACGCCATCGCGCTCGACCCGGTGGACCGGGTCGTCCTCGCGGACGGGGACGCCCCGGCCGATGTCGTGGCCGCCGCCCGCGCGGTCGCGACGACGCTCGCGCTCGTCGACACGACGGGTGCCCAGGCCGTGCGCGCCGTGGTGGAGACCGCCGACGCCACGCTCTACGCGGTGCACGACCCCGCCGGTCTCGTCGTCGTCCTCGTCGGCCCGCCGCTGTGGAACATCGCGCTCGCGCGCCGGACGGCGGACCCGCTGCTGCGCGACCTCGACGCGGACGCGGTGGTCGCCCCGCTGCGCGCCGCCCGTCGCGTCCCCGCCGCCGCGACGCCCGCCCGCGGGGAGACGCTCGCGCAGGCGCACCGTGCGGACGCCGTCGCCGTCCGGCAGACGGGCCGCACGCCCTGACGTCGCGGGGTGCCCCGAGCGGCCACCCGCACCCGTCCCCCGGGCCCAGCCCGGAGGACCGACGAGCGCCGTCCTCAGGCGTCCGTCGCACCCACCGAGCGGGCCGCCTCGCGCGCGTCCACCTCGTCGAGCGCCTCGAGCAGCACGCGCGTGAACCGCACGGGCTGCACCAGGCTGACGAGGTGGGTGGCCCGCGGGACGACGACGAGGCGCCCGTCGCGGCAGGCCGCGAGGAACCGCGCCTCCTCGCCGCGGAAGTGGTCCCAGCGGCCGTTGACGAGCCACACGGGGGCGCTGACGCGGGCGAGGTCGGCCACGGGGTCGGAGGCGGCCATCTCGCGCAGCGTGTCCTCGACGACCTCGAGCGCGAACCCGCCGGCACCCACGTCGGCCGCCGCCTGCGGCGGCATCGTCCGGTCGACGAGGAGCTGGTTGATCGCCGCGCCGCGGTCCGGCAGCCGCGCGAAGCCCGACGCCGCGAGCCCCCACGCGCGCAGCACCAGGCGGTGCGGCCGCGTGCAGCAGGCGGCCGCCACGAGCCCGGCGACCTGCTCGGGGTGCCGCGCCGCGTGCGCGACGGCGGTGTAGCCGCCGAGCGAGAGCCCCACGACCGCCGCTCGCCCGCCCACCGCGTCGACGCCCTCCCGGACCGCGTCGACAGCGCCCTCGAACGTGAAGCGCTCCCCCAGGCGCCGGCCGTGCCCGGGCAGGTCGACGGCGAGCGCCGTCCGCCCGGCCGCCTCGAGCGCGGCGACCTGCGCACGCCACATCGTCCGCGAGGCGCGCAGACCGTGCACCAGCACCACGGGGGTCGGACGCGGGCTCATGCCCCGACCGTACCCAGGGTCCGCGACGGCGGCCGCGCACGCCGGAGCGCCCGGACCCACGGGCCCGGACGCACGAGGGCCCGGACACCGTGCGGTGTCCGGGCCCTGCGGTGCTACCGGGAGGTCAGGCCTTGTCGGCCTGCGTCTCCTCGTCGGCCGGGGCGTCGGCGGGCGCCTCGTCCGTGGCGGCCGCGTCCGTCGTCGGCTCCTCGGCGGGGGCCTCGGCGGCCGGGGCCGCCTTCTTGGCGGCCTGCGTGGCCTCCTTGACGACGGCCTGCTTCGGCGAGAGCGGCTCGAGCACGAGCTCGATCACGGCCATCGGCGCGTTGTCGCCCTTGCGGGGGCCGATCTTCGTGATGCGCGTGTAGCCACCCTGGCGGTCGGCCACGACGGGCGCGATCTCCGTGAACAGCGTGTGCACGACACCCTTGTCACGGACGACCGTCAGCACGCGACGGCGCGCGTGCAGGTCGCCGCGCTTCGCGAACGTGATGAGCCGCTCCGCGAGCGGGCGCAGGCGCTTGGCCTTCGCCTCGGTCGTCGTGATGCGCTTGTGCTCGAACAGCGCCGTCGCGAGGTTCGCGAGGATCATCCGCTCGTGCGCCGGGCTGCCACCGAGCCGGGGACCCTTGGTGGGCGTGGGCATGGTCTCTACTCCTTGGGATCAGAAAGGGGCGACGCCGGACCGTGGGCCCGGGCCGACGGGTCGTCAGTACTGCTCGTCCTCGACGAAGTCGGTCTCGTCGTCCCCGTAGTAGGCGCCCGACGCGGTCGGGTCGAAGTCCAGCGGGCTGTCCTTGAGCGTGAGGCCCAGCTCGGCCAGCTTCTCCTTGACCTCGGTGATGGACTTCGCACCGAAGTTGCGGATGTCGAGCAGGTCGGCCTCCGACCGCGCCACGAGCTCACCCACGGTGTGGATGCCCTCGCGCTTGAGGCAGTTGTACGAGCGGATCGTCAGCTGCAGGTCCTCGATCGGCAGCGCCAGGTCCGCCGCGAGCGCGGCGTCCGTCGGCGACGGGCCGATCTCGATGCCCTCGGCCTCGACGTTCAGCTCACGCGCGAGGCCGAACAGCTCGACCAGCGTCTTGCCGGCCGACGCGAGCGCGTCCCGCGGGCTGATCGCCGGCTTGGTCTCGACGTCGACGATGAGCTTGTCGAAGTCCGTCCGCTGCTCGACACGCGTCGCCTCGACCTTGTAGGTCACCTTGAGCACGGGCGAGTAGATCGAGTCGACCGGGATGCGGCCGATCTCGGCGTCCAGCGACTTGTTCTGGTTCGCCGACACGTAGCCGCGGCCGCGCTCGACCGTCAGCTCGATCTCGAGCTTGCCCTTGTCGTTGAGCGTGGCGAGGTGCAGGTCGGGGTTGTGCACCTCGACACCGGCCGGGGGCACGATGTCGGCGGCGGTGACCTCACCGGCACCCTGCTTGCGCAGGTACATCACGACGGGCTCGTCGTTCTCCGAGGAGACGACGAGGTTCTTGATGTTGAGGATGATCTCGGTGACGTCCTCCTTGACACCCGGGACCGTCGAGAACTCGTGCAGCACGCCGTCGATCCGGATGGAGGTGACGGCGGCGCCCGGGATGGACGACAGCAGGGTGCGGCGCAGGGAGTTGCCGAGGGTGTAGCCGAAGCCGGGCTCGAGCGGCTCGATGGAGAACCGCGAGCGGTGCTCCGAGATGACCTCTTCGGTCAGGGTGGGACGCTGTGCGATGAGCACGGTGGGGTTCCTCTCCGCGGGCGTCCGCCATATGACGCTCCGCAGGTACTGCTTGGCCGGGACGTGGCTCGGTCCGCACGTCTCGGCGACGATCGTGGTCCGGTCGTGCCGTGCGTCCTCGCACGGTCGCCCTCACGCGTGCTGCGTGACGACGGCGGCGCGGACGCGCGAGGGCCGGGACGGGCGCTGAGGGCACCGTCCCGGCCGTCGACGGGTCAGACGCGGCGACGCTTGGGCGGACGGCAGCCGTTGTGGGCCTGCGGCGTCACGTCCTGGATCGAGCCGACCTCGAGACCGGTCGCCTGCAGCGAGCGGATCGCGGTCTCACGGCCCGAACCCGGGCCCTTGACGAACACGTCGACCTTGCGCATGCCGTGCTCCTGCGCGCGGCGGGCGGCGGCCTCGGCGGCGAGCTGCGCGGCGAACGGCGTCGACTTCCGCGAGCCCTTGAAGCCCACCTGGCCGGACGACGCCCACGCGATCACGGCACCCGACGGGTCCGTGATGGAGACGATCGTGTTGTTGAACGTGCTCTTGATGTGCGCCTGGCCGTGGGAGACGTTCTTCTTCTCCTTGCGGCGCGGCTTGCGCACGGCGGTGCGGGACTTGGGAGGCATCTCTTCTTCTCTCGAGGTCTGCGGGTCGGTGGGCCGACGGCGGGGCGGTCAGCGACGGTGCGCGACCAGCCGGCGCCTTACTTGCGCCCGGCCTTCTTCTTGCCGGCGACGGTGCGCTTCGGGCCCTTGCGGGTGCGCGCGTTGGTCTTGGTGCGCTGCCCGCGCACCGGGAGGCCGCGGCGGTGACGCAGGCCCTCGTAGCTGCCGATCTCCACCTTGCGGCGGATGTCGGCGGCGACCTCGCGGCGCAGGTCACCCTCGAGCTTGAAGTTGCCCTCGAGGTAGTCGCGGAGCGCGACGAGCTCGGCGTCGCCCAGGTCGCGGACCCGGGCGTCGGGGCTGATGCCGGTGGCGGCGAGGGTCTGCTGCGCACGCGTGCGGCCGACCCCGAAGATGTAGGTGAGCGCGATCTCGACCCGCTTCTCGCGGGGGAGGTCGACACCGATGAGACGTGCCATGTGCCTGGTGGCTCCTGTACTGCGTCGGAGGTCTGCCGCACCGTCCTCCCGCTGTCCGCGGGCCCCGGCCTCCGAGCCGGGGGTTCGCCGTGCGTGGGCCGCTGGCCCGGTGCACGGAGTGGCGATGCGCTTGCTGGCCCTAGCGGGCCCGAGGGTGGCTGCTCAGCCCTGGCGCTGCTTGTGGCGCAGGTTCTCGCAGATCACCTGGACGCGACCGTGCCGGCGGATCACCTTGCACTTGTCGCAGATCTTCTTGACGCTCGGCTTGACCTTCATCGCGTGTTCCTCCGCCGCCGTGCACCGGCCCGGACGAGCCCGGCCGACGGCGTGTCGATGGGGTGGGTTACTTGTAGCGGTAGACGATGCGCCCGCGGGACAGGTCGTACGGGCTGAGCTCGACGACCACCCGGTCCTCGGGGAGGATGCGGATGTAGTGCTGCCGCATCTTGCCCGAGATGTGCGCGAGCACCTTGTGGCCGTTCGCGAGCTCCACGCGGAACATCGCGTTGGGGAGCGCCTCGATCACGCTGCCCTCGATCTCGATGACGCCGTCCTTCTTGGCCATGTCCTCCGCTAACTGTCGTTCGTGTCGTGCTGTTCCCACGCGCCGTCGGAGCCCCGGACCTGCCGGGCCTCTCGCCGAGAGTGTGGACGGCGCGGGCGACCCGTCCGTCCGGACGGCGCACACAACCAACCGGCAACTATACGCCATCCGGCGCACGTCGGGGACGCCTCCCGGGTGCGGGTGGCGTGACGCGCACGACGTCAGGGCAGCGCCGCGACCTGCACGCCCAGCGCGCCCAGCCGCTCGGCACCGCCGTCCGGCGCGGTCAGGACGACGATCCCGTCCTCGAGCACGGCGACCGTGTGCTCCCAGTGGGCCGCGCGCGACCCGTCCTCGGTGACGACGGTCCAGTCGTCCGCCAGCGTGCGGTTCGCCTCGGCGCCGCGCACCAGCATCGGCTCGACGGCGACGCACAGACCCGGGCGCACCTTCGCCCCGCGGTCCCGCGTCCGGTAGTTCGGTACGTCCGGGGGCTGGTGCATCGCGGTCCCGATGCCGTGGCCGACGTAGTCCTCGACGATGCCGTACGCCACCCCGCCGTTGCGGCCGGCGGCGGCCGCGGCCTCGACGACCTCCTCGACGGCCTCCCCCACGGCGCCCAGCCGGTCCGCGCGCGCCAGCGCCGCGATGCCGGCCCACAGCGCGTCCTCGGTCGTCGTCACGAGCTCCTGGTCGAGCGCGTGCCCGTCGCCGACGACGGCGGAGAAGGCGGAGTCGCCGTGCCAGCCGTCGACGATCGCGCCGCAGTCCACGGACACCACGTCGCCGGGCTGCAGCACGCGGCCGCCGGGGATCCCGTGGACGATCTCCTCGTTCACCGAGACGCACAGCGTCGCCGGGTACCCGTGGTAGCCCAGGAACGACGGCGTCGCCCCGGCGCCGAGGATGACCTCCTCGGCCACGGCGTCCAGGTCGGCGGTCGTGACGCCGGCCGTGATGCGGGCACGGACGGCCCCGAGGGCGTCCGCGACGACCAGCCCGGCCCGCCGCATCACGGCGACCTGCTCGGGCGTCTTGTACTCGATCCGGTCCCGGCCGAACACGGCCACCGCGTCAGGCGGAGCGGACGCCCTGCAGGGCGTCCAGGAGCCGCTGGGTGACCTCGTCGACGTCCCCGAGGCCGTCGACCTGCACGAGCAGCCCACGGGCGCCGTACACCTGCGAGATCGGGGCCGTCTGCTCGGCGTAGACGTCGAGGCGGTGACGGATCACGTCCTCGGTGTCGTCCACGCGACCCTCGATCGTCGCGCGCTTCGTGAGCCGGTCCACCACGACCTGCGGGTCGACGGTCAGCTCGACCGCCGCCTCGACCGCCGTGCCGGTCGCCGCGAGCATCTCGTCGAGCGCCGCGACCTGCGCCACGTTCCGCGGGTAGCCGTCCAGCAGGAAGCCGTCCACCGCGTCGTCCTGCGCGAGCCGGTCCCGGACGAGCTCGTTCGTCAGCTCGTCCGGCACGAGCGCGCCGGTGGCGGTGATCTCCTGGACCTTGCGGCCCAGCTCGGTGCCGTTCTTGATGTTGGCGCGGAAGATGTCACCGGTGGAGATGGCCGGGACGCCGAGGCTCTCGGCCAGCCGGGCGGCCTGGGTGCCCTTGCCCGCTCCGGGCGGGCCGAGCAGGACGATGCGTGCGCTCAACGGAGGAACCCTTCGTAGTGACGCTGCTGCAGCTGGGACTCGATCTGCTTGACCGTCTCGAGGCCGACGCCGACCACGATGAGGATCGAGGCGCCGCCGAACGGGATGTTCGAGCCGACGTCGAGGACGATGAAGGCGATCGTCGGGATGAGCGCGACGAGCGCCAGGTAGATCGAGCCCGGTGCGGTGATGCGCGTGATGACGTAGTCGAGGTACTCGGCGGTGGGACGCCCGGCGCGGATGCCGGGGATGAAGCCGCCGTACTTCTTCATGTTGTCCGCGACCTCGTCCGGGTTGAACGTGATCGCCGTGTAGAAGTAGCAGAAGAAGATGATCAGGACGATGTAGATCCCGATGTGCAGCGGTGCCTCGGGGTCCGCCAGGTAGCGGCTGATCCACTGCACCCAGCCGGCCGTCGGGTCGCCGAACTGCGCGATGAGCGCGGGGATGGCGAGCAGCGACGACGCGAAGATCACCGGGATGATGCCGGCCATGTTGATCTTGATCGGGATGTAGGTGCTCGAGCCGCCGTACATGCGGCGGCCGACCATGCGCTTGGCGTACTGCACCGGGATGCGGCGCTGCGACTGCTCGACGAAGACCACGAGGCCGATGACGAGCACGATGATCGCCATCACCACGATGAACTTGCCGATGCCGCCGGCACCGCCCGCGATCGACCACATGGCGCCGGGGAAGCTCGCGGCGATCGAGACGAAGATCAGCAGCGACATGCCGTTGCCGACGCCGCGCTCGGTGATGAGCTCGCCCAGCCACATGACCAGGCCCGTACCGGCCGTCATGGCGATGACCATGATGAGCAGGGTCACCCACGAGTCGTCGGGGATGACGTCGACGGTGCACCCGGCGAACAGCTGACCGCTGCGGGCGAACGTGATGATCGTCGTGGACTGCAGGACGGCGAGGCCGATCGTCAGGTACCGCGTGTACTGCGTGAGCTTCGCGGTGCCCGACTGCCCCTCCTTGTGCAGCTCCTCGAACTTGGGGATCACGACGCGGAGCAGCTGGATGATGATGCTCGCGGTGATGTACGGCATGATCCCGAGCGAGAACACCGACAGCTGCAGCAGTGCGCCGCCGCTGAGGAGGTTCACCAGCCCGAGCAGGTCGTTCGCGTCGGCCGTCTGGTCGATGCACGCCTGGACGTTCGGGTAGCTGACGCCCGGCGTCGGCAGGAACGAACCGATGCGGAACACCACGATGATGCCGATGGTGAAGAGCAGCTTGCGCCGCAGGTCGGGCGTCCGGAACGCCCGTGCGAATGCGCTGAGCACCTGTCCTCCTGCTGGGATGAGGTCGGCGTGGCCGACCCGTTGCCGCCGCGCTGCGGCGAAGACCGCGCGCCAGACTACCCCGTACGTCGAGCGACCCCGGCATGCGACCGGGACGGACGTGCGGTGGCGGCACCCATGACGGCCCCGTACCCGGCCGGCGCCGCCACGTCGTCGCGGCGGAGCGCCCCCGAGGATACCCGGCGCCGGCGGGCCGCCGTGGCCCGTCCCGCCGCCGCCCGGCGCCCGTCCCCGGACGCACGAGAGCGGGCGGCCCCGGGATCTCTCCCGGGACCGCCCGCTCGTCGGTGGTCCGTGCGGACCGCGCGGGGCGTCAGCCCTGCGCGACGCTCCCGCCGGCCGCCTCGATCTTCTCCTTGGCGGACGCGGAGTACGCGTCGACGGCCACGGAGACCTTGACGGTCAGCTCGCCGGTGCCGAGCACCTTGACGGGCTGGCCCTTGCGGACCGCGCCCTTGGCGACCAGGTCGGCGACGGTGACGTCGCCGCCCTGCGGGTACAGCGCCGAGAGCTTGTCCAGGTTCACGACCTGGTACTCGACGCGGAACGGGTTCTTGAAGCCGCGGAGCTTCGGCAGACGCATGTGCATCGGCATCTGCCCGCCCTCGAAGGCCTCGGGCACCTGGTAGCGGGCCTTCGTGCCCTTGGTGCCGCGACCCGCGGTCTTGCCCTTCGACGCCTCACCACGACCCACGCGGGTCTTGGCGGTCTTGGCGCCGGGGGCCGGACGCAGGTGGTGGACCTTCAGGGTGCCGCCGGCGCCCTCGGTCGTGCTGCTGCCCTTGGCGGGAGCCGCGGGGGCCTCCGCCTCGGCCTTCTTGGCGGCCGGCTTGCGGGTCGCCTTCGGCTTCTCCTCGGCAGCGGCGGCCTCGGTCGCCGCAGCCTTGGCCGGAGCCTTCTTCGCCGGGGTCTTCTTGGCGGCCTTGGGGGCCTCCTCCGTCGACTCCACGGCCGTGTCGTCGGCCTTCTTCTTGTCGTCGGCCATGGTCACTCGACCTCCTCGACCGCGACCAGGTGCGTCACCGTCTTGACCATGCCGCGGATCTCGGGGCGGTCCTCCTTGACGACGACGTCGCCGATCCGCTTCAGGCCCAGGGTGCGCAGCGTGTCGCGCTGGTTCTGCTTGCCGCCGATGGCGGACCGGGTCTGGGTCACCTTGAGACGAGCCATCACGCACCCACCTTCGCGGCAGCCGCCGCGCGACCCTCGGCCTGCGCCCGCAGGAGCGGGGCCGGGGCCACGTGGTCGAGCGACAGCCCACGACGGGCTGCGACGGCCTCGGGCTCCTCGAGGGAGCGCAGGGCCTCGACCGTGGCGTGCACGATGTTGATCGCGTTGGACGACCCGAGCGACTTGCTGAGCACGTCGTGGATGCCGGCGCACTCGAGCACCGCACGCACCGGACCGCCGGCGATCACACCGGTACCCGGCGACGCGGGGCGCAGGAACACGACGCCCGCGGCCTTCTCGCCCTGGACGGGGTGCGGGATGGTGCCCTGGATGCGGGGGACGCGGAAGAAGTTCTTCTTCGCCTCCTCGACGCCCTTGGCGATCGCCGCGGGCACCTCCTTGGCCTTCCCGTAGCCGACGCCGACCGTGCCGTCACCGTCGCCCACCACGACGAGCGCGGTGAAGCTGAAGCGGCGGCCGCCCTTGACGACCTTGGCGACGCGGTTGATCGTCACGACGCGCTCGACGAACGCGCTCTTCTCGGCGGCGTCACCACGCCGCCCGCCGTCACGACGGCCGCCGTCCCGGCGGTCGCCGCCGGTGCCGCCGGCACCGGTGTTGCTGCGCTGAGGAGCAGCCATCAGAAAGTCCTCTTCTTCGATGCGGAGTTCGTCGTCACAGGGCCAGACCGCCCTCGCGGGCGCCGTCGGCGACCGCGGCCACACGGCCGTGGTACTTGTTGCCGCCGCGGTCGAACACGACCGACTCGATGCCGGCCGCCTTCGCACGCGCGGCGACGAGCTCGCCGACCTTGCGCGCCTTGGCCGTCTTGTCGCCCTCGGTGCCGCGCAGGTCCGCCTCGAGCGTCGAGGCCGAGGCCACCGTCTGGCCGATGCCGTCGTCGACGACCTGAGCCGTGATGTGGCGCGCCGAGCGCGTCACGACCAGGCGCGGACGGGCGGCCGTGCCGACGACCTTCTTGCGCAGGCGCAGGTGCCGACGGCGACGGGCGATGGACTTGCCCTTGCCCTTGATGCTGATCGCCATGGCTTACTTCCCAGCCTTTCCGACCTTGCGGCGCACGTTCTCGCCCGCGTAGCGCACGCCCTTGCCCTTGTACGGCTCGGGCTTGCGGATCTTGCGGATGTTCGCGGCGACCTCGCCCACCTGCTGCTTGTCGATGCCCTGGACCGAGAACTTCGTCGGGGTCTCGACGGCGAACGTGATGCCCGCCGGGGGCTCGACGACGACCGGGTGGCTGAAGCCGAGTGCGAACTCGAGGGTGTCGCCCTTCGCCGCCACGCGGTAACCGGTGCCGACGATCTCGAGCTTCTTCGTGTAGCCCTCCGTCACGCCGGTGACCAGGTTGGCCAGCAGCGTGCGGGTCAGGCCGTGCAGCGAGCGCGAGAGGCGCTCGTCGTCGGGACGCGTCACCACGAGCGCGCCGGCCTCGTCACGGTCCACCGCCAGCGGGGCGGGGACGGTGTGCGTGAGGGTCCCCTTCGGGCCCTTCACGCTCACGAGCTGGCCGTCGATCGTCACGTCGACACCGTTCGGCACCGGGACGGGGATCCTGCCGATTCGGGACATGGCTGTTCTCCTCTCGTCTCGGGCTTACCAGACGTAGGCGAGGACTTCCCCGCCCACACCCTTCTTGGCGGCCTGCTTGTCGGTCAGCAGGCCGGAGGACGTGGACAGGATCGCCACGCCCAGGCCGCCGAGCACCTTGGGCAGGTTGGTCGACTTGGCGTACACGCGCATGCCCGGCTTGGACACGCGCTTGAGGCCGGCGAGCGCGCGCTCGCGGTTGGGGCCGTACTTCAGCGTGATCGTGAGGTTCTTGCCCACGGGGGCGTCCTCGACGGTCCAGCCGGCGATGTAGCCCTCCGCCTGCAGGATCTCGGCGATGTGGCTCTTGAGCTTCGAGAACGGGATCGTCACCGTGTCGTGGTGCGCCGAGTTCGCGTTCCGCAGACGCGTCAGGAAGTCTGCGATCGGGTCGGTCATGGTCATCGGGCGTCAGCCCTTTCTCGCCGGGGTATCCGCGCCCCCTCGCAGGGGCGCGGACCTACCGACGTCCGGTGGTACTTACCAGCTGCTCTTGGTCACGCCGGGGAGCTCGCCGCGGTGGGCCATCTCCCGCACGCAGATCCGGCACAGGCCGAACTTGCGGTACACCGAGTGCGGGCGACCGCACCGCTGGCAGCGCGTGTAGGCACGGACCGCGAACTTCGGCTTCGCGGCCGCCTTGTTGATGAGGGCGGTCTTCGCCATGTCAGTTCTCCTTGAACGGGAAGCCGAGGAGCTTGAGGAACGCGCGCCCCTCGTCGTCCGTGGTGGCGGTCGTGACGATGGTGATGTCCATGCCGCGGACCCGGTCGATCTTGTCCTGGTCGATCTCGTGGAACACGGACTGCTCCACGAGGCCGAAGGTGTAGTTGCCGTTCCCGTCGAACTGGGCCGGGGACAGGCCGCGGAAGTCGCGGATGCGCGGCAGCGCGATCGACAGCAGGCGGTCGAGGAACTCCCAGGCGCGGTCGCCGCGCAGCGTGACGTGCGCGCCGATCGGCATGCCCTCGCGCAGCTTGAACTGCGCGATGGACTTGCGGGCCTTCGTGACCTGCGGCTTCTGGCCCGTGATCTGGGTCAGGTCGCGGATCGCGCCCTCGATCAGCTTGGAGTCCTTGGCGGCCTCGCCGACACCCATGTTCACGACGACCTTGACGAGCCGCGCGACCTGGTTGATGTTCTCGTGCGAGAACTGCTCGAACAGCGCCGGCTTGATCTCGTCGTTGTAGCGCGTCTTGAGGCGCGGCTGGGCCGGGGCCTCGATCGTGGTCTCGGTCATCAGATGTCCTTACCGGAGCGCTTGGCGACGCGGACGCGCACGGTGCGCGTGCGCCCGTCGCGCTCGACCTGCTCGGTGCGGTAGCCGACCCGGGTGCCCTTCTTGGTCTCCGGGTCCACCAGCATCACGTTGCTGATGTGGATGGGGGCCTCGACGGTCTCGATGCCACCCGTGCGGGTGCCGCGCGAGCTCTGGCCGGCCTTCGTGTGCTTCTGCACGCGCTGGACACCCTCGACGACGACGCGCTGGGTCTCGGGGAGCACCTCGAGGACGCGACCGGTCTTGTTCTTGTCGCGGCCCGAGATGACGAGGACGAGGTCGCCCTTCTTGATCTTCGCCATGGTCAGAGCACCTCCGGCGCCAGCGAGATGATCTTCATGAACTTCTTGTCGCGCAGCTCGCGGCCCACGGGGCCGAAGATGCGGGTGCCGCGCGGCTCGCCGTCGTTCTTGAGGATCACCGCGGCGTTCTCGTCGAACTTGATGTACGAGCCGTCGGGGCGCCGGCGCTCCTTGCGGGTGCGCACGACGACCGCCTTGACGACGTCGCCCTTCTTGACGTTGCCGCCGGGGATCGCGTCCTTGACGGTGGCGACGATGACGTCGCCGATACCGGCGTAGCGACGGCCGGAGCCGCCGAGCACACGGATGCAGAGGATCTCCTTGGCACCCGTGTTGTCGGCGACACGCAGTCGCGACTCCTGCTGGATCATCTAGCTCTCTCCTGTCGTCTGGCGGGTTCTCGCACCGCACCGCCGGGAGGGCGGCCGCCGAGCCTGGCCGAACGGATGGTTGCCGTGGTGCACACGACGCGGGCGGCCCCGCAGGGCGCGCCCGCGTCGCGGGCAACTGTCGTGCGTGCCGGGCCGGTGGGCCCGGGAACAGGTGCTACTTGGCCTTCTCGAGGATCTCGACGACGCGCCACCGCTTGGTCGCGGACAGCGGCCGGGTCTCCATGATCTCGACCAGGTCGCCGACGCCGGCGGCGTTCAGCTCGTCGTGCGCCTTGACCTTGCTCGTACGGCGGATGACCTTGCCGTACAGCGGGTGCTTGACGCGGTCCTCGACCTCGACGACGACCGTCTTCTCCATCTTGTCGCTCACGACGTAACCACGCCGGGTCTTGCGATATGCCCGGTGCTCGGTCGTCGCGGTCGTGTGCTCGTGCTTAGTCATCAGGGCCTCACTCCGCGCTCGGGGCGGTACGGATGCCGAGCTCGCGCTCGCGCAGGATCGTGTAGATGCGCGCGATGTCACGGCGGACGGCCTTGAGGCGCCCGTGGCTCTCGAGCTGACCGGTCGCCGACTGGAAGCGGAGGTTGAACAGCTCCTCCTTGGCCTTCTTCAGCTCGGCGGCCAGCTTCTCGTCGTCGAAGGTGTCGAGCTCGTCGGGAGCCAGACCCTTGGTACCGATGGCCATCAGTTACCCCCCTCGCGCACGATGAAACGCGTCTTCATCGGGAGCTTGTGCATCGCACGGCGCATGGCCTCGCGGGCCAGCGGCTCCGGGACACCGGCGAGCTCGAACATCACTCGACCGGGCTTGACGTTGGCGATCCACCACTCGGGCGAGCCCTTGCCGGAACCCATGCGGGTCTCGGCGGGCTTCTTCGTGAGGGGACGGTCCGGGTAGATGTTGATCCAGACCTTCCCCCCGCGCTTGATGTGGCGGGTCATGGCGATACGAGCAGCCTCGATCTGCCGGTTCGTGACGTAGGCGGGCTCGAGAGCCTGGATGCCGTACTCGCCGAACGAGATCTGCGTGCCACCCGTCGAGGCGCCGGAGCGCTTCGGGTGGTGCTGCTTGCGGTGCTTCAGCCGGCGCGGGATCAGCACGGCTCAGGCCTCCGTTCCGGACTCGGTGGGCGCGGTGTCCGCCGCGGGCGCCGACTGCTCGGCGGCCGGGGCGGGGGCGTCCTGGCGCTCGGGGCGACGGCCGCCGCCACGGGGGCCACGGTCGCCACGGTCGCCGCGGTCACCACGCGGGCCGCGCGACGGGCGCGGGGCCTGGGTGGCCTGCTGCTGCGCCCACTCGCGCTCGGTGACGTCGCCCTTGTAGACCCAGACCTTCACGCCGATGCGGCCGAAGGTCGTGCGGGCCTCGAAGAAGCCGTAGTCGATGTTGGCGCGGAGCGTGTGCAGCGGCACGCGACCCTCGCGGTAGAACTCCGTGCGGCTCATCTCCGCGCCGCCGAGGCGGCCGGAGACCTGCACGCGGATGCCCTTGGCGCCGGCGCGCTGCGCGGACTGGATGCCCTTGCGCATGGCGCGGCGGAACGAGACACGGCTCGCGAGCTGCTCGGCGATGCCCTGGGCGACCAGCTGGGCCTCGATCTCGGCGTTCTTGACCTCGAGGATGTTCAGCTGGACCTGCTTGCCCGTGAGCTTCTCGAGCTCGCCGCGGATGCGGTCGGCCTCGGCCCCGCGACGCCCGATGACGATGCCCGGGCGGGCGGTGTGGATGTCGACGCGGACGCGGTCACGCGTGCGCTCGATCTCCACCTTGGCGATGCCGGCGCGCTCGAGGCCGGTGCTCATGAGCTTGCGGATCTGCACGTCCTCGCGGACGTAGTCGCGGTAGCGCTGACCCGGCTTCGTCGAGTCGGCGAACCAGCGCGAGCGGTGATCCGTCGTGATGCCCAGGCGGTACCCGAGCGGGTTGACCTTCTGTCCCACTAGCGGGCCCGTCCCTTCGTGCTCGTCGTCTCGCGCTCGGCCACCACGACCGTGATGTGGCTCGTGCGCTTGAGGATGCGGCCCGCGCGCCCCTGCGCGCGCGGCCGGAACCGCTTGAGCGTCGGGCCCTCGTCGACGAAGACCTCGGAGATGTAGAGGTTCGTCTCGTCGAGCCGCTCGCTGTTGCGCTTGGCCCCCTCGACCGCGTTCGCGACCGCGGACTGCACCGTCTTGAGGACGGGCTCCGCCGCGGCCTGCGGCGCGAACTTCAGCACCGCCACGGCCTCGGCCGCCTGCTTGCCACGGATGAGGTCCACGACGCGGCGGGCCTTCTGGGGCGTGACGCGGACGAACCGCGCCTTCGCCTTGGCTTCCATCGCTGTCCTGCTCTCTGTTCTCTGCCGTCAGGGCGTCACCAGGCTGACCGGGGTCAGCGGCGACGGCCCTTCCGGTCGTCCTTCTCGTGGCCGCGGAACGTCCGCGTGGGGGCGAACTCGCCGAGCTTGTGCCCGACCATCGACTCCGTCACGAACACGGGCGTGTGCTTGCGGCCGTCGTGGACCGCGAAGGTGTGGCCGAGGAAGTCCGGCGTGATCATCGAGCGACGAGACCACGTCTTGATGACGTTCTTCGTGCCGGCCTCGTTCTGCGCGTCGACCTTCTTCTGCAGGTGGTCGTCGACGAACGGGCCCTTCTTGAGGCTGCGAGGCATCTCGGGCTCCTATCAGCGCTTCTTGCCGGTGCGCCGACGGCGCACGATGAGCTTGTCGCTCGGCTTGTTCGGACGACGGGTGCGGCCCTCGGGCTGACCCCACGGGCTCACCGGGTGGCGACCGCCGGAGGTCTTGCCCTCACCACCACCGTGAGGGTGGTCGATCGGGTTCATGGCGACACCGCGGACGGTGGGGCGCTTGCCCTTCCACCGCATGCGGCCGGCCTTGCCCCAGTTGATGTTCGACTGCTCGGCGTTGCCGACCTCGCCGACCGTCGCGCGGCAGCGCAGGTCGACGTTGCGGATCTCGCCGGACGGCATGCGCAGCTGCGCGTACGGGCCGTCCTTCGCGACGAGCTGCACCGAGGCACCGGCCGAGCGCGCGATCTTCGCGCCGCCACCGGGGCGGAGCTCGATGGCGTGGATGACCGTACCCGTGGGGATGTTGCGCAGCGGCAGGTTGTTGCCGGGCTTGATGTCGGCGCCGGGACCGGCCTCGACGACGTCGCCCTGCGACAGCTTGTTCGGCGCGATGATGTAGCGCTTCTCGCCGTCCGCGTAGTGCAGGAGCGCGATGCGCGCCGTGCGGTTCGGGTCGTACTCGATGTGCGCGACCTTGGCCGGCACGCCGTCCTTGTCGTGACGACGGAAGTCGATGACGCGGTAGGCACGCTTGTGACCGCCACCCTGGTGGCGCGTGGTCACACGACCGGTCGAGTTGCGGCCACCCGTCTTGTGCAGCGGGCGGACCAGCGACTTCTCCGGCGTGGAGCGCGTGATCTCGACGAAGTCGGCGACCGACGAGCCACGGCGGCCCGGCGTCGTCGGCTTGTACTTACGGATTCCCATGAGTCCTCAGATCCTTCCGGGCCTCAGCCGACCGGTCCGCCGAAGATGTCGATCGAGCCCTCGCGGAGGGTGACGATCGCACGCTTCGTGGCCTTGCGGCGGCCGATGCCGAAACGGGTCCGGCGGGCCTTGCCCTGGCGGTTCGCGGTGTTGACCGAGTCGACCTTGACGCCGAAGACCTGCTCGACGGCGATCTTGATCTCGGTCTTGTTGGCCCGCGGGTCGACGAGGAACGTGTACTTGCCCTCGTCGAGCAGGCCGTAGCTCTTCTCCGAGACGACCGGCGCGATCAGGATGTCGCGCGGGTCCTTACCCACGGCGGTCACTTCGTCTCCTCCAGCGCGGCCTCGGACTCGGTCGCGACGGCCTTCGCACCCTTGACGGGGCCGGCGAGGAACGCGTCGAGCGCGCCCTGCGTGAAGACCACGTCGTCCGAGATGAGGACGTCGTAGGTGTTGAGCTGGTCGGCGACGAGCAGGTGCACCCGCTCGACGTTGCGCAGCGACTTCCAGGTGATCTCGTCCTGGCGCTCGACGACCACGAGGACGTTCTTGCGGCCGGACAGGTTGTCGAGCACCGCGAGGGCGGCCTTGGTCGACGGCACCTGGCCGGGCGCGAAGCCCGTCACGACGTGGACGCGGCCGGCACGCGCGCGGTCCGAGAGAGCACCGCGGAGCGCCGCGGCCTTCATCTTCTTCGGGGTCCGCTGCGAGTAGTCGCGCGGGGTCGGGCCGTGGACCGTGCCACCACCCGCGAACTGCGGGGCGCGGGTCGAGCCCTGACGGGCGCGGCCGGTGCCCTTCTGCTTGTACGGCTTCTTGCCGCCACCCCGGACCTCACCACGGTTCTTCGTGTCGTGGGTGCCCTGCCGCGCAGCGGCGAGCTGGGCCACGACGACCTGGTGGATCAGGGGGACGTTCGTCGGCGCGTCGAAGACGTCACCGGGCAGGTCGGCCGTACCGGCCTTCGTGCCCTTCTCGTCGAGGACGTCGACGGTCAGCGTGTCGCTCATCGAGGTCACGCACCCTTCGCAGCGGAACGCACGAGAACGACGCCGCCCTTGGGGCCCGGGACGGCGCCCTTGACGAGCAGCAGACCCTTCTCGGCGTCGACCGCGTGCACGGTCAGGTTCTGGGTGGTCTGACGGGCGACGCCCATCCGACCGGCCATGCGCAGGCCCTTGAAGACGCGCGACGGCGTCGAGGCGCCGCCGATCGAGCCGGGCTTGCGGTGGTTGCGGTGCGCACCGTGGGAGGCGCCGACGCCGGAGAAGCCGTGACGCTTCATGACACCGGCGGTGCCCTTGCCCTTGGTGGTGCCGACGACGTCGACGACCTGGCCGGCCTCGAACGCCGCAGCGGTGATCTCCTGGCCGAGCGTGTACTCGGCCGCGTCGGAGGTGCGGACCTCGGTCACGTGCCGACGAGGGGTGACCCCCGCCTTCTCGAAGTGACCCTTGAGGGGCTTGGTGACCTTGCGCGGGTCGATCTGGCCGTGGGCCAGCTGCACCGCGGCGTAGCCGTCGGTCTCAGCGGAGCGCACCTGCGTCACGACGTTCGGCGCGACGGCGACGACGGTCACGGGCACGAGGCGACCGGCCTCGTCCCAGACCTGCGTCATGCCGAGCTTCGTGCCGAGCACCGCGGTGACGGGGCGCGCGTTCTGCTGGGTAGCCATGAAAGATCAGTCCCTTCCCAGCGTCAGAGCTTGATCTCGATGTTCACGTCCGCGGGCAGGTCGAGACGCATGAGCGAGTCGACCGCCTTCGGCGTGGGATCGATGATGTCGATGAGCCGCTTGTGCGTGCGCATCTCGAAGTGCTCGCGGCTGTCCTTGTACTTGTGGGGCGACCGGATCACGACGAAGACGTTCTTCTCCGTCGGGAGCGGCACCGGGCCCACGACCGACGCACCAGCGCGAGTCACCGTGTCGACGATCTTGCGCGCCGAGCTGTCGATGACCTCGTGGTCGTAGGACTTGAGCCGGATGCGGATCTTCTGTCCCGCCATGGCGTCGTCTACTTCTCTCTCTCGATACCGGTCCGTCCGACCCCCGCACTCGGGCGTGTCGCCTTTCGCGACGCGCCTCCGCGCTGCGTACCGTTCCCGGGACGGGGGTCGTGGTTGCGGCCCGCACCACCGGGGGTGACCCCGGGGCCTGCGGAACCGCCACGTCTGGTCGCCCTGGCCGAGGCGCGCGCGAACGCACACCCGAAGCGGGCAACCCGAACAGTCTGCCAGACGATCGGACGGATGGCCAACCCCCGTCGTCGTGGCCCCCGCCACAGGGGCGGTAACCGGTCGGTGGGGACGGCGCGTGCGGCGCCGGCGGCGAGCACGCAGCAGGGCCCGGGAGCCGAGGCTCCCGGGCCCTGTGTGCGATCAGCCCCGGAGGGCGGTGATCACTTGATGATCTTCGTGACCCGGCCCGAGCCGACGGTGCGGCCACCCTCGCGGATGGCGAAGCCGAGGCCCTCCTCCATGGCGATGGGCTGGATGAGGTTCACGTGGATCTCGGTGTTGTCACCGGGCATGACCATCTCGGTGCCCTCGGGCAGCGTGATGACGCCGGTGACGTCCGTCGTCCGGAAGTAGAACTGCGGACGGTAGTTGCCGTAGAACGGGTTGTGACGGCCGCCCTCGTCCTTGGCCAGGATGTAGACCTGGCCCTCGAACTCGGTGTGCGGCGTGATCGAACCCGGCTTCACGACGACCTGGCCGCGCTCGACCTCCTCGCGCTTCGTGCCGCGCAGGAGCAGACCGACGTTCTCGCCGGCCTCGGCGTAGTCGAGGAGCTTGCGGAACATCTCGACACCGGTGACGGTGGTCTTGATCGCCTTCTCCTTGATGCCGACGATCTCCACCTCCTCGTTCACCTTGAGCTGACCGCGCTCGACACGACCGGTGACGACCGTGCCACGACCGGTGATCGTGAAGACGTCCTCGATCGGCATGAGGAACGGCTTGTCGATGTCGCGCACCGGGTCCGGCACGTTCTCGTCGACCGCGTCGAGGAGGTCCTCGACCGACTTCACCCAGGTCGGGTCGCCCTCGAGCGCCTTGAGGCCCGAGACGCGCACGACCGGCGCGTTGTCGCCGTCGAAGCCCTGCGACGACAGCAGCTCGCGGACCTCCATCTCGACGAGCTCGAGGATCTCCTCGTCGTCGACCATGTCGGACTTGTTGAGCGCCACGAGCAGGTAGGGCACGCCGACCTGACGGGCGAGCAGGACGTGCTCACGCGTCTGGGCCATCGGGCCGTCGGTGGCGGCGACCACGAGGATGGCGCCGTCCATCTGCGCCGCACCCGTGATCATGTTCTTGATGTAGTCGGCGTGACCCGGCGCGTCGACGTGCGCGTAGTGGCGCTTCTCCGTCTGGTACTCGACGTGCGCGATGTTGATCGTGATGCCGCGCTGCTTCTCCTCCGGCGCCTTGTCGATCTCGTCGAACGGCGTGAAGGGGTTCAGGTCCGGGTACTTGTCGTGCAGCACCTTCGAGATCGCGGCGGTCAGCGTCGTCTTGCCGTGGTCGACGTGACCGATGGTCCCGATGTTGACGTGCGGCTTGGTCCGCTCGAACTTCGCCTTGCCCACTGGGTGTCCTCCTCAGGACTTGGTAGAGATTGCCCGACGGCAGCCACCTGACGGTACCTGCTCGGCGTGCGGTCCTACGGGTCGGATGTGTTGCTGGTACTGCGGGGTTCGACCTGTGGGACTACTCGCCCCGGGTCTTCTTGATGATCTCGTCGGCAACGTTCCGAGGAACCTCGGCGTAGCTGTCGAACTGCATCGAGTACACGGCACGGCCCTGCGTCTTCGACCGGAGGTCGCCGACGTAGCCGAACATCTCGGAGAGCGGCACCTGGGCGCGGATGACCTTCACACCCGTGGCGTCCTCCATCGACTGGATCATGCCGCGACGCGAGTTGAGGTCGCCGATGACGTCGCCCATGTAGTCCTCGGGCGTACGGACCTCGACGGCCATGATCGGCTCGAGGAGGGCCGGGTCCGCCTTACGCACCGCCTCCTTGAGGATCATCGAGCCGGCGATCTTGAACGCCATCTCCGAGGAGTCGACGTCATGCGCCGCACCGTCGAGCAGGATCGCCTTCACGCCCACGAGCGGGAAGCCCGCGAGGACGCCCAGCTGCATCGCGCTCTGGATGCCGGCGTCGACGGACGGGATGTACTCGCGCGGGATGCGGCCACCGGTGACCTTGTTCTCGAACTCGTACAGCTCGCCCTCGGCCGGGTCCAGCGGCTCGAAGGTCATCTGGACCTTGGCGTACTGGCCGGAGCCACCGGTCTGCTTCTTGTGCGTGTAGTCGATCTTCTCCACCGTGCGGCGGATCGTCTCGCGGTACGCGACCTGCGGCTTGCCGACGTTGGCCTCGACCTTGAACTCGCGACGCATGCGGTCGACGAGGATGTCGAGGTGGAGCTCGCCCATGCCGCCGATGACGGTCTGGCCGGTCTCCTCGTCCAGGCGGACGCGGAACGTCGGGTCCTCCTCGGCGAGCTTCTGGATGGCCGTGGAGAGCTTCTCCTGGTCACCCTTCGTCTTCGGCTCGATCGCCACGTCGATGACGGGCTCCGGGAAGGTCATCGACTCGAGCACGACCGGCGAGGCCGGGTCGCACAGCGTGTCACCGGTGGTGACGTCCTTGAGCCCGATGAAGGCGTAGATGTGGCCGGCCTGCGCCTCGGGGACGGGGTTCTCCTTGTTGGAGTGCATCTGGAAGAGCTTCCCGATGCGCTCCTTCTTCCCCTTGGTCGAGTTGAGCACCTGGGCGCCCTGCTCGACCTTGCCCGAGTACACGCGGACGTAGGTCAGCTTGCCGAAGAACGGGTGCGAGGCGACCTTGAACGCCAGGGCCGAGAACGGCTCCGACGCGTCCGAGTGGCGCTCGATGGTGATGGACTCGTCCTTGGCGTCGTGGCCCTGGACGGCCGGCACGTCGAGCGGCGACGGCAGGTAGTCGATGACCGCGTCGAGCATGGGCTGCACGCCCTTGTTCTTGAACGCGGAGCCGCAGAGGACCGGGTAGGCCTCCGAGGCGATCGTGAGCTTGCGGATGCCGGCCTTGATCTCGGCCGTCGTCAGCTCCTCGCCGCCCAGGTACTTCTCGAGCAGCTCCTCGTCGGTCTCGGCGACGGCCTCGATGAGCTCGCTGCGGTACTGCTCCGCGCGCTCCTGCAGGTCGGCCGGGATGTCCTCGACCTCGTACTTCTCGCCCAGCGCGGTCTCGCCGCGCCACACGAGCGCACGCATCTCGACCAGGTCGACGACGCCGACGAAGTCGTTCTCGGAGCCGATCGGCAGCTGGATGACCAGCGGCTTGGCCTTGAGGCGCTCGACGATCGTCTTGACCGTGAAGTAGAAGTCCGCGCCGAGCTTGTCCATCTTGTTGACGAAGCAGATGCGCGGGACGTCGTACTTGTCGGCCTGGCGCCACACCGTCTCGGACTGGGGCTCGACGCCCTCCTTGCCGTCGAAGACGGCGACGGCACCGTCGAGGACGCGCAGCGACCGCTCGACCTCGACCGTGAAGTCGACGTGGCCGGGCGTGTCGATGATGTTGATCTGGTTGTTCTTCCAGTAGCAGGTCGTCGCGGCGGACGTGATCGTGATGCCGCGCTCCTGCTCCTGCTCCATCCAGTCCATCGTCGACGCGCCGTCGTGCGTCTCACCGATCTTGTAGTTGACCCCGGTGTAGAACAGGATCCGCTCGGTGGTGGTGGTCTTGCCGGCATCGATGTGCGCCATGATGCCGATGTTGCGGACCTTCGTGAGGTCGGTCAGCACGTCCAGTGCCACGTGATAGCCCCTTGTCGGTTGGCTGTTGATCGGTGCCGGCCCCGACGCCGCGGGCACCTGAGGTCAGGCGGCCCGCGGCGTCGGGCCAGGAGTCACCAGCGGTAGTGCGCGAACGCCCGGTTGGACTCGGCCATCTTGTGCATGTCCTCACGGCGCTTGACCGCGGCACCCAGGCCGTTGGAGGCGTCGAGGATCTCGTTCATGAGGCGCTCGGTCATCGTCTTCTCGCGACGCGCGCGCGAGAAGTCGGTGAGCCAGCGCAGCGCGAGCGTGGTCGCGCGCACGGGGCGGACCTCGATCGGCACCTGGTAGGTCGCACCACCGACGCGACGGGACTTCACCTCGATGGAGGGACGCACGTTGTCCAGCGCGCGCTTGAGCACGACGACCGGGTCGGACTGCGTCTTCTCGCGGACGCCCTCGAGGGCGCCGTAGACGATCGACTCCGCGACGGTCTTCTTGCCGTCGAGGAGGACCTTGTTGATGAGCTGCGTGACGACCGGCGAACCGTAGACGGGGTCGACGATCAGCGGCCGCTTCGGAGCGGGACCCTTGCGAGGCATCTGACTCAGCCCTTCTTCGCGCCGTAGCGGCTGCGCGCCTGCTTGCGGTTCTTCACACCCTGCGTGTCGAGCGCGCCACGGACGATCTTGTAGCGGACACCCGGCAGGTCCTTCACACGGCCGCCGCGCACGAGCACGATCGAGTGCTCCTGCAGGTTGTGGCCGACGCCCGGGATGTAGGCCGTGACCTCGATGCCCGACGAGAGGCGGACACGCGCGACCTTGCGCAGCGCGGAGTTCGGCTTCTTCGGGGTGGTCGTGTACACGCGGGTGCAGACACCGCGACGCTGCGGGGAGCCCTTGAGGGCAGGCGTCTTCGACTTGTTCGTCTTCGCCTGCCGGCCCTTGCGGACCAGCTGCTGGATCGTAGGCACTACGTCTCCGAACTGTTCGGTGTTCTCTGGTCTGACCGGCACCCGTCACCCAGGACGGCCGGCTTGGTCCGGATCGTCGCCCGTCGCACGACTACCCCGGTCGGTCTTGCGTCCCGCACCGACCCCCGCGCCCGGGCGTGTCGGCCCTCTCCCCCGTGCGGTGGGCGACCTGGCGAGGCCGGACCGAACGGGAGGGGGACCACCCGGTGCTCCGCGGCCGCCCCGAGGGGTCCGGCTCGCGTGCACGCACAAGGGCCCGACGGCGCGGGCACGGTGTCCTACGTTACCCGGCGCACCGGGGAGCGTCAAAGAGACCCCGGCCACTCCCCGCACCTGCAGGGCCGGCCGGGGCGGCCACGGACAGACGGCCCGAGGGGCCCGCCGGCGTCAGCCGGCGAGCCCCTCGGGGTCGAGCAGTGAGGTCCGACGTCAGCGGTAGTCGCCGAAGTCGATGTCCTCGAGCGGGATCGCCTCGCCCGAGCCGAGGCCCAGGGCGGGGAAGTCGATCTCGTCGTAGCCGAAGGCCGGGTACAGCTCGGCCTTCGCCTCCTCGGTCGCCTCCACCTCGACGTTCCGGTAGCGGGCCAGGCCCGTACCCGCCGGGATGAGCTTGCCGAGGATGACGTTCTCCTTCAGACCCAGCAGCGGGTCCGACCGGCTCGACATCGCGGCCTCGGTGAGCACCTTCGTCGTCTCCTGGAAGGAGGCGGCGGACAGCCACGAGTCCGTCGCGAGCGACGCCTTCGTGATGCCCATGAGCTCGGGACGGCCCGACGCCGGCTGGCCACCCTCGGACACGGCCTTGCGGTTCGCGTCCTCGAAGCGGCCGCGCTCGGCGAGCTCGCCGGGCAGCAGGTCCGTCTCGCCCGAGTCGAGGACCGTCACGCGGCGCAGCATCTGCCGCACGATGACCTCGATGTGCTTGTCGTGGATGTCCACGCCCTGCGAGCGGTAGACCTCCTGCACCTCGTCGACCAGGTGCTTCTGCGTCGCACGCGGCCCGAGGATGCGCAGGACCTTCTTCGGGTCCACCGCACCCTGGACGAGCTGCGTGCCGACCGCGACGTGGTCGCCGTCCTGCACGAGCAGGCGCGAGCGCTTCGTGATCGGGTACGCGATCTCCTCCGAGCCGTCGTCCGGCGTCAGGACGATGCGCCGCGAGCGGTCACCCTCCTCGATCGCCACCCGGCCCGAGAACTCCGCGATCGGCGCCTCACCCTTGGGGGTACGGGCCTCGAAGAGCTCCTGGACACGCGGCAGACCCTGCGTGATGTCGTCCGCCGAGGCCACACCACCGGTGTGGAACGTGCGCATCGTCAGCTGGGTGCCGGGCTCACCGATCGACTGGGCCGCGATGATGCCGACGGCCTCGCCGATGTCGACGAGCTTGCCGGTCGCGAGCGAACGGCCGTAGCACTTGGCGCACGTGCCGACGCGCGACTCGCAGGTGAGCACGGAGCGGATCTTGAGCTCGGTGACACCCGTCTCGAGGAGACGGTCGAGCAGGACGTCGCCGACGTCGTCACCGGCGTGACCGATGACCTCGCCCTCCACCTCGATGTCGGTCGCGAGCGTCCGCGAGTACACGGAGGTCTCGACCTTGTCGTGGCGGCGCAGCGTGCCGTCCGCGGTCGCCACGCCGATCGGCATGGTCAGGCCGCGCTCGGTGCCGCAGTCCTCCTCGCGGACGATGACGTCCTGCGAGACGTCCACCAGACGACGCGTGAGGTAGCCCGAGTCGGCGGTCCGCAGAGCGGTGTCCGCCAGACCCTTGCGGGCGCCGTGCGTCGCGATGAAGTACTCGAGGACGGACAGGCCCTCGCGGTAGTTCGCCTTGATCGGGCGCGGGATGATCTCGCCCTTCGGGTTGGCCACGAGGCCACGCATACCCGCGATCTGGCGGACCTGCATCCAGTTGCCTCGCGCACCCGAGCCGACCATGCGGAACACGGTGTTGCGGGCCGGGAAGTTGGCCTGCATCGCCTTCGCGACCTTGTCGGTGGCGTTCGTCCAGATCTCGATGAGCTCCTGACGACGCTCGTCGTCCGTGATGAGGCCCTTCTCGTACTGGCCCTGGACGCGCGCGGCCTTCGCCTCGTGCTCCTCGAGGATCTCCTTCTTGGCCGCCGGCGTGGCGACGTCCGAGATGGCGATCGTGACACCCGAGCGGGTGGCCCAGCGGAAGCCGGCCTCCTTCAGGGCGTCGAGGGACGCGGCGACCTCGACCTTCGGGTACCGCTCGGCCAGGTCGTTGACGATGACCGACAGGCGCTTCTTGTCGACGACGCCGTTCTCGTACGGGTAGTCCACCGGCAGCAGCTCGTTGAAGAGCGCACGGCCGAGGGTCGTCTCGAACAGCAGGGTCTGACCCGGCTCCCAGCCCTCGGGCGCCTCGTCCTCACCGAGCACGAGGTCGTCGAAGCGGATCCTCACCACGGCGTTCAGGTCCAGGCTGCCCTGGTCGAACGCCATGATCGCCTCGGAGACCGAGCTGAACGCACGGCCCGCGCCGAGCGCGTCCTCCTTGTCGCTCGTCAGGTGGTACAGGCCGATGATCATGTCCTGCGAGGGCATGGTCACCGGACGGCCGTCCGACGGCTTGAGGATGTTGTTGCTCGACAGCATGAGGATGCGGGCCTCGGCCTGCGCCTCCGCCGACAGCGGCAGGTGCACGGCCATCTGGTCGCCGTCGAAGTCCGCGTTGAACGCGGCGCAGACGAGCGGGTGCAGGTGGATGGCCTTGCCCTCGACCAGCTGCGGCTCGAACGCCTGGATGCCGAGGCGGTGCAGCGTGGGCGCACGGTTCAGCAGCACCGGGTGCTCGGTGATGACCTCCTCGAGCACGTCCCACACGACCGGACGGGCGCGCTCGACCATGCGCTTCGCGGACTTGATGTTCTGCGCGTGGTTGAGGTCGACGAGCCGCTTCATGACGAACGGCTTGAAGAGCTCGAGCGCCATCTGCTTGGGCAGGCCGCACTGGTGCAGCTTGAGCTGCGGGCCGACGACGATGACCGAACGGCCCGAGTAGTCGACGCGCTTGCCGAGCAGGTTCTGGCGGAACCGGCCCTGCTTGCCCTTGAGCATGTCGGAGATCGACTTGAGCGGACGGTTGCCGGGGCCCGTCACCGGGCGACCGCGACGGCCGTTGTCGAACAGCGAGTCCACGGCCTCCTGGAGCATCCGCTTCTCGTTGTTGACGATGATCTCCGGCGCGCCCAGGTCCAGGAGCCGCTTGAGGCGGTTGTTCCGGTTGATGACGCGGCGGTACAGGTCGTTGAGGTCCGACGTGGCGAAGCGGCCGCCGTCGAGCTGGACCATCGGGCGCAGGTCCGGCGGGATGACCGGGACCGCGTCGAGGACCATGCCCGTCGGCGAGTTGCTCGTCGTGAGGAACGCGTTGACGACCTTGAGGCGCTTGAGGGCGCGCGTCTTGCGCTGACCCTTGCCCGAGCGGATCGTCTCGCGCAGCGAGGCCGCCTCGGCGTCCAGGTCGAACGCCTCGAGGCGCTTCTGGATCGCCGCGGCGCCCATCGAGCCCTCGAAGTAGTTGCCGTACCGGTCCTGCAGCTGGCGGTACAGCATCTCGTCGCCCTCGAGGTCCGCGACCTTGAGGTTCTTGAACCGGTCCCAGACCTGCTCGAGGCGGTCGAGCTCGGCGTCCGCGCGCTTGCGCAGCTGGGCCATCTCGCGCTCGGCCGAGTCGCGCACCTTGCGGCGGGCGTCGGCCTTCGCACCCTCGGCCTCGAGCTCGGCCAGGTCGGCCTCGAGCTTCTGGGCGCGGGCGTTGATGTCGTTGTCGCGGCGGTCCGCGATCTCCTTCTTCTCCAGGTCGATCTCGTTCTGGAGGTTCGGGAGGTCCTCGGCACGGCCGTCCTCGTCGACCCACGTGATCATGTAGGCCGCGAAGTAGATGACCTTCTCCAGGTCCTTCGGCGCCAGGTCGAGCAGGTAGCCGAGCCGGCTGGGCACACCCTTGAAGAACCAGATGTGCGTGACCGGGGCGGCCAGCTCGATGTGCCCCATGCGCTCACGGCGGACCTTCGAGCGCGTCACCTCGACGCCGCAGCGCTCGCAGATGATGCCCTTGAAGCGGACACGCTTGTACTTGCCGCAGTAGCACTCCCAGTCCCGGGTGGGACCGAAGATCTTCTCGCAGAAGAGACCGTCCTTCTCCGGCTTCAGGGTCCGGTAGTTGATGGTCTCGGGCTTCTTCACCTCGCCGTGCGACCAGGCACGGATGTCGTCGGCCGTGGCCAGGCCGATGCGCAGCTCGTCGAAGACGTTGACGTCGAGCAAGGTTCCTACTTCCTTCGCGTTCCGGGGCCGTCCGGCTCACCGGTACATCTGCTACAGGGGTGTCGGCGCCCGGCCCGGACCGCGCCGCCCGCGTGGGGGGCGCGTACCGGGCCGGGGCTCGGCCTCAGATCTCCTCGATGCTGCTGGCGTTCGGGCGCCGCGACAGGTCGATGCCGAGCTCCTCCGCGGCGCGGTAGACCTCGTCGTCGTTCTCCTTCATGTCGATGGACACGCCGTCGGACGACAGCACCTCGACGTTCAGGCAGAGCGACTGCATCTCCTTGAGCAGGACCTTGAACGACTCCGGGATGCCGGAGTCCGGGATGTTCTCGCCCTTGACGATCGCCTCGTAGACCTTCACGCGGCCCGGGACGTCGTCCGACTTGATGGTGAGCAGCTCCTGCAGCGTGTAGGCGGCGCCGTACGCCTCCAGGGCCCACACCTCCATCTCGCCGAACCGCTGGCCACCGAACTGCGCCTTACCACCCAGCGGCTGCTGCGTGATCATCGAGTAGGGGCCGGTCGACCGGGCGTGGATCTTGTCGTCCACCAGGTGGTGCAGCTTGAGGATGTACATGTAGCCGACCGAGACCGGGTCCGGGAACGGCTCCCCGGAGCGGCCGTCGAACAGGCGCGCCTTGCCGTCGGGGCCGACGGTGCGGACGCCGTCGCGGTTCGGCAGCGTCGTCGCGAGCAGACCCGAGAGGGTCTCCTCCGGGACGCCGTCGAACACCGGCGTCGCGACCGGCGTGCCGGGCTCCGAGCGGTGCGCGACCTCCGGCACGTCCTCGCGCCACTGCACGTCGCCCTCGGCCAGCTGGACGTCCCAGCCCTGCTTGGCGACCCACCCGAGGTGCGTCTCGAGGACCTGGCCGACGTTCATGCGGCCCGGGACGCCCAGCGGGTTGAGGACCACGTCGACCGGCGTGCCGTCCGCGAGGAACGGCATGTCCTCGACGGGCAGGATCTTCGAGATGACGCCCTTGTTGCCGTGACGGCCGGCGAGCTTGTCGCCGTCCGTGATCTTGCGGCGCTGGGCGATGTACACGCGGACCAGCTCGTTCACGCCGGCGGGCAGCTCGTCGCCGTCCTCGCGGCTGAACGTGCGCACCTCGATGACCGTGCCGGACTCGCCGTGGGGCACCTTGAGCGACGTGTCGCGGACCTCGCGCGCCTTCTCGCCGAAGATCGCGCGCAGCAGGCGCTCCTCCGGGGTCAGCTCGGTCTCGCCCTTGGGCGTGACCTTGCCGACGAGGATGTCGCCGGCCGCGACCTCGGCACCGATGCGGATGATGCCGCGCTCGTCCAGGTCCGCCAGGACCTCCTCGGAGACGTTCGGGATGTCCCGCGTGATCTCCTCGGGGCCGAGCTTCGTGTCGCGGGCGTCGACCTCGTGCTCCTCGATGTGGATCGAGGAGAGGACGTCGTCCTGCACGAGGCGCTGCGACAGGATGATCGCGTCCTCGTAGTTGTGGCCCTCCCACGACATGAACGCGACGAGCAGGTTGCGGCCGAGCGCGAGCTCGCCCTCGTCCGTCGCCGGGCCGTCGGCCAGCACGGAGCCGACCTCGACGCGCGCGCCCTCGGCGACCAGCACGCGCTGGTTGTAGGACGTGCCCTGGTTGGAGCGGCGGAACTTCGCCACCCGGTAGGTCGACGTCGTCGCGTCGTCGTTGGCGACCGTGATCAGGTCGGCCGAGACCTCGGTGACGACACCCGGCTTCGACGCGACGATGACGTCGCCCGCGTCGACGGCCGCACGGCGCTCCATGCCGGTGCCGACGAGCGGCGCCTCGGAGCGGACCAGCGGCACGGCCTGGCGCTGCATGTTCGCGCCCATGAGGGCACGGTTCGCGTCGTCGTGCTCGAGGAACGGGATGAGCGCGGTGGCGACCGACACCATCTGGCGCGGCGAGACGTCCATGTAGTCGACCTCGCCGGCCGGGATGAACTCGACCTCGCCGCCCTTCGTGCGCACGAGGACGCGGTCCTCGGCGAACGTGCCGTCGGCCTCGAGCGGGGCGTTGGCCTGCGCGATGACGTAGCGGTCCTCGTCGTCGGCCGTCAGGTAGTCGACGTCGTCCGTCACGCGGCCCTGGACGACCTTGCGGTACGGGGTCTCCACGAAGCCGAACGGGTTGATGCGTCCGTACGTGGCGAGCGAGCCGATGAGGCCGATGTTCGGGCCCTCGGGGGTCTCGATCGGGCACATGCGGCCGTAGTGCGACGGGTGGACGTCACGGACCTCCATGCCGGCGCGGTCGCGGGACAGACCACCCGGGCCGAGGGCCGACAGACGCCGCTTGTGCGTCAGGCCCGCGAGCGGGTTGTTCTGGTCCATGAACTGCGACAGCTGGCTCGTCCCGAAGAACTCCTTGATGGAGGCCACGACGGGGCGGATGTTGATGAGGGTCTGCGGCGTGATCGCCTCGACGTCCTGCGTCGTCATGCGCTCGCGCACGACGCGCTCCATCCGCGACAGGCCCGTGCGGACCTGGTTCTGGATGAGCTCGCCGACCGCGCGGATGCGGCGGTTGCCGAAGTGGTCGATGTCGTCCGTCTCGACGCGGAACTCGATCGCCTCGCCGTTGCGCGTGCCGGGCAGCGTGGGGCGGTCGATGTGCAGGGCGGCGAGGTACTTGATCGTCGCGACGACGTCCGACAGCGACAGGACCGAGTCGCTGAGCGGCGCGTCCTGGCCGACCTTCTTGTTCAGCTTGTAGCGGCCGACCTTCGCGAGGTCGTAGCGCTTGGGGTTGAAGTAGAAGTTCTCGATCAGCGCGCGGCCGGCCTCGACGGTCGGCGGCTCGCCGGGACGGATCTTGCGGTAGAGGTCGAGCAGCGCCTCGTCCTGCGTCTGGACGTGGTCCTTCTCGAGCGTGTCGAGCACGGCCGGGTAGTCGGCGAACTCCTCGCGGATCTCGCCCTCGGTCATGCCGAGCGCCTTGAGCAGCACGGTGGCGTTCTGCTTGCGCTTGCGGTCGACGCGGACGCCGACGTTGTCGCGCTTGTCGATCTCGAACTCGAGCCACGCGCCGCGGCTCGGGATGATCTTGGCGGTGAGCACGTCCTTGTCCGACGTCTTGTCGGCGACGCGCTCGAAGTAGACGCCCGGGGAGCGGACGAGCTGCGAGACGACCACGCGCTCCGTGCCGTTGATGATGAACGTGCCGCGCTCGGTCATGAGCGGGAAGTCGCCCATGAAGACCGTCTGCGACTTGATCTCGCCGGTCGTGTAGTTGACGAACTCCGCGGTGACGAACAGCGGCGCCGCGTAGGTGAAGTCCTTCTCCTTGCACTCCTCGGCCGTGTACTTCGGCGGCTCGAAGCGGTGCTCGCGGAAGGAGAGGGACATCGTCCCGCCGAAGTCCTCGATCGGGGAGATCTCCTCGAAGATCTCCTCCAGGCCGGCGGTCTCCGGGATGTCGTTGCGGCCGGCCTCGACGGCGGCGGCGACGCGTGCCTGCCAGCGCTCGTTGCCCAGCAGCCAGTCGAAGCTCTCGGTCTGCAGGCCGAGCAGGTCCGGGACCTCGAGGGGCTCGTTGATCCTGGCGAAGGAGATGCGGCGGGATGCGGTGCGGTTCGCGATGGCGTCGGCGGACGGAGCAGAAGGGGTGCGCGAGGCAGCCAAGGGGGGTCCTTCCCTGCGGATGGAGTGCACGCTGCGCCTGGCCCGGCTGGTCGCGACCCCCCGGCCGTGCGAGCCCCGTCCTCGTCGCGCACGAACGACGAGAGCGGGCTCGGGTTATACGGGGTCGCGGACACAGGCCAGCGCAAAGCGCTAGCATACCCGCCCGGGCGTGCCAAGTAAACCCCCCGGGGGCGCTCCGCGGTCGGCACCGTTGCCGCCGGGTCGTCCCCGTGGTCCTCGTCCACGGGGCCCGAGCCCGTACCGGCGCCGGACCCTCGTGGCGGTGACGCTCTCGTCACCGGCAGACATGGTGGCACACCCGGCGCCGGGCGGGAAGCGGAGCGGCGCGGACGGCGGCGCGAGAGGCGCGACGCGCCGGTGCAGCACCCCCCTCGCGCCTTTCGCCGTGCGGGGACCACCGGGTCCTCCTACGGTCGTCTTCGCAGGCCGGGTGCACCAGCAGAGGGGTGCCCGGCGCTCAGCCCACCGTCAGGGGCGCACGCCCCGGGAAGAGGGTCACCATGTCGAAGTCCCCGAACCGCCTCGTCGCCGCCATCTTCGGCGCCGTCTACACGCTCGTCGGCCTCGCCGGCTTCCTCGTCACCGGAGGGGTCCCCTTCGCGTCGCAGGAGGGCGAGCTCCTGCTCGGGTTCGAGGTCAACCCCCTGCACAACATCGTGCACCTGGTCATCGGCATCGCGCTGCTGCTCGCGTCGCGGACCGTCGGCGGCGCCCGCTCGGCCAACCTGGCCGTCGGTGCGGTCTACCTGCTGGTCGGCATCCTCGGCCTGTTCATCATCGACACCGAGGCCAACATCCTGGCCCTGAACGGCGCCGACAACGTCCTGCACTTCGGCACCGCGATCATCCTGCTCGGCGTCGCCCTCGGCGCCGACCGCGACCGCGCCCGCACCGCGCGCACGGCGTGAGCACGGCGGGAGCCGGCCGGCTCCCCCGCCCGGCTGCCACCGGCGCCGGGCGGGGGGACCACCCCGGCGCCGCGGCGACCGACGGCACGGCCTGGCCCGCCGAGACCACGACGGCGTTCGTGACCCGCACCTGGGGCGCCTACGGCGCCCTCGGCACGGGCCTGCTCCTCGTCGCGCTCGGGGCGGAGCACCTCGACCACCACCCGGCGGCGTCCGCGCTGCTCCTGCCGCTCGGCGCCGGCGCGCTCCTGGTCGCCGTGCTGTCGCTGCGCGGCGCCGGCCGGCACCTGCGCCCGGGCGGCGTGGTCACCGCGCTCGCCGGGGCGGCGGCGGTGCTGGTCGGCCTCGCCACGGGACGCACGGCGACCGCCGAGCTCACGGCCGTGGGCCTCGGGGTCCTCGCCGGCGCGCTGCTGGCGGCGTCGGCCGGGCCCCGCGCCCTCGCCTCGCGAGAGCGCGCCTCGGCGACGCGGACCAGCCTCGACGCCCGGGCCTCCGGGCCCTGGGCCCGCCTCGCCCTGCTGGCCGTCGGCGCGCTGCTGGCCTCGGCCGCGACCGTGAACGGCCTCGCCGCGACGGAGGCGGGCGACCACGCCGTGCCCCACGGCCTGCACCACGTGGGCGGGCACCACGGCTGACGGTCCCCCCCTGTGCCGCCGTCCTCCGGGCCGACGAGCCGTACGACACGACGGAGCCCGCACCCCGAGGGGTGCGGGCTCCGTCGTCTGCGTGGCTGGTCCGGTCGGGCGGCCTGCGTCAGGCGGCCCGACCGGCCCGGATCACTTGAGGGTGACCGTGGCGCCGGCGCCCTCGAGCTGCGCCTTCGCCTTGTCGGCCGTCTCCTTGTTCGCGCCCTCGAGAACCGGCTTCGGCGCGCCGTCGACGAGGTCCTTGGCCTCCTTCAGGCCGAGGCTCGTGAGGGCACGCACCTCCTTGATGACCTGGATCTTCTTGTCACCGGCGGCCTCGAGGATGACGTCGAAGGAGTCCTTCTCCTCCTCGGCCGGGGCGTCGGCGGCGCCGCCGCCCGCGGGGGCGGCCACGGCCACGGCGGCCGGCGCGGCAGCGGTGACCTCGAAGACCTCCTCGAAGGCCTTCACGAACTCGGAGAGCTCGATGAGCGTGAGCTCCTTGAACGCGTCGATGAGCTCGTCGGTGGTGAGCTTCGCCATGGTGGCGGTTCCTTCCGTTCTGACCCGTCGTCCGGTGGTCGGCGACAGGGGGTGCTGGGTCCTTGCTGGGAGCTGCGGGCTGAGCGTCGGGCTCAGGCAGCGGTGTCGGACGACTCCTCGCGCTTGGCGCGCAGGGCCTCGACGGTGCGCACGGCCTGCGAGGCAGGAGCCGTGAACAGGTACGCGGCCTGGTAGAGCTTGGCCTTCATCGCGCCGGCCGCCTTGGCCAGCAGCACCTCGCGGGACTCGAGGTCCGCGAGCTTGGTGATGTCCTCCGCGGTCAGCGGGCGGCCGTCGAGGACGCCCCCCTTGATGACCAGCGCAGGGTTCGCACGGGCGAAGTCACGCAGACCCTTGGCCGCCTCGACCGGGTCGCCGTTGACGAAGGCGATCGCCGACGGGCCCGCGAGCCCGTCGTCGAGGCCCTCGAGGCCGGCTTCCTTGGCCGCGATCGCGGTCAGCGTGTTCTTCACCACGGCGTACTGAGCGTTCCCGCCGAGCGCCTTGCGCAGCGTCTTGAGCTGCGCGACGGTGAGCCCGCGGTACTCGGTCAGCACGGCCGCGTTGGAGGCACGGAAGCGCTCCGTGATCTCCGCGACGGCGGCTGCCTTGTCCGGCCTCGCCATGGCATTCCTTCCGATCAGGGTGCCGCCGGCGTGCCACCCCGGGAAAACAGAAGAGCCCCGCGCAGGCGCGGGGCTCGGCAGGACGCGCGCGTCGACGGGCACGTGCCGGGGCACGTACGGTCGGACGGACGTCCGGTGAGTCTCGCCTGCGCAGGCCCCCGCTGTCGCGGAGCTTCGGCCGGTCCGACGAGCGGACCGACGACCGGCGGTCTTGGGCGCAAGCATCGTACGCCACGCGTGGGCCTGCTCCCAAATCGCACGACGGCGCTCGCCCCCGGCGCGTCAGACGCCGCCGTGCGCGGCGAAGGTGCACCAGTTCACGAACCCGCCCGGGGCGTCGCGGTCGACCTCCCCGCGGGCACCGTGCAGCGCCCGCGCCATCGTCTCCCCCGCGGCGAGCCGCCGGTGCAGCGCCACCATGAGGTCGACGACCTCCACGTCGGGCACGGCCGCGCTGCTCGCGACGACGCCCCGGGTCCCCTGGGCCAGCATCGCGCTCACGAAGCCGAGCACCTCGTCCCCCGCGTACGCCACGTCCGCGCCGGAGTGGCACGACGCGAGGACGAGCCGCGCCGGCGCGACGGCGGCCTCGTGGATCTCCTGCACCGTGAGCGGGCCGTCCCCGAGCGAGACCGCCGAGAACATCGGGCTGTCGGTGCGCAGCGTCCCGTGGCACGCCAGGTGCACGAGGGACGCGTCCGCCATCGCCCCGAGCACGGCCCGGGCCTGCGCCTCGTGCGGCTGGAGCACGCGCGCCGAGGGGTGCACCTCCTGCAGCGCCTCGACCTCCCGCCGGGCCCCGACCAGGTCCGGCCCGGCGACCAGCACAGGCCGCTCCACCGGGGGGCCCGGTCCCTGCTCGCGGGTCCGCGCCCACATGCCGACCGACGGTGCGAGACCGACCGGCCCCCCGTGCAGCGCCGACCACGGCGCCGCGTGCAGGCCGCCGGCGGGGACGACGACGAGCTCGGCCTCCTCCGCGACCCCGAGGGGTGCGACGAGCGCCGCGCGCAGCAGGCGCAGGCGCAGCTCGGCGCTCTCGCGCGCAGCGGCTACCGCGCCGCCGCTGCGCGGGTTCGCGAGCCGACGCAGCGCGAACACCAGCGGAGGCAGGTGCGCGAGGACGGGCTCCACGTGACCGAGCTCGACGACGCGCGCACGCCGGGGCTCGACCACGACCGCCGTGAGGCTCGAGCCGTGGCGGCCGAGCTCGACGAGCACGCGCCCCTCCAGCCGCTCCCGCAGCCGCCCGAGCCCGAGGCGGGTGCGGCCCCGCACGCTGCCCCCGCGCGCGCGCCGCGAGGTCCCGGCCGCCGGCAGCGTCGTCGTCAGCGCGAGCGCACGCGTCCGCTCCATCCAGTCCAGGACCAGCGCCGGGGTGCCGTCGCGGGCGTGGACGTCGAGCCCGATCGCGCCGAGCTCGACCCCGTGGCCCGAGGCCAGCGCGCGCAGCTCGACCGTCGGCAGCTGGTCACGGTGGACGGCCAGGTCCCGCAGCCCGGCGTCGCACGACTGCACGGCTGCGCGGGCGTCGCCCCGCAGCATCGCCGCCCGCGCACCGGCGACCTTCCCCTTGACGCGGACGAGCACCGGTCCGTCGACGGCGAGCCGCTCCGCCCGGTCGTACGAGCGGACCGCTCCGCGGCGGTCCCCCGCACGCTCGGCCAGGCGACCCGAGAGGACGTGGGCCTCGACCGCCGTCAGCACGTCGTCGGCCCGTTCCAGGCGGCCAGCGACCCGACGCGCCGACGACAGGTGCTCGCCCGGGGGCTCCCCCCGCAGGTACCCGGCCTCGAGCGCGACCAGGGCGGCTCGGTCACGCCACCGGGCGCGGCGCTGCCGCTGCGCCGTCTCCCGCAGCTCCGCCGCGGCACGGGCCGCCGCCTCGACGTCCCCGGACAGGAGCAGGACGCGCGCACGGCGCAGGCCGGCCTCGAGCGCGAGCATCGTGAGGCCGGCCCGCTCGAACTCGTCCTCCGCGCGCCCGGCCGCCGCGGCCGCCTCGGGCAGCAGACGCAGGTCCGCCATCGCGTCGGCGTACTCCGTGTAGTACTCACCCAGGGGGATGCCCGCAGCCGAGTAGACCGCCGACGCGCGCTCGAAGTCGCGCAGCCCCGCGGCGAGGCGCCCGGCGCGCACGTTGATCCACCCACGCGTCTGCAGCGCCGGCGCGAGCATGGCCGGCCCCGCACCCTCGGCGGCGACGACGGCCGCCTCCGCGACCCGCAGCGCGCGGGCGTGCGCGGCGCGCTCGGCCAGGACCATCGCGAGGTTGTTCGACGCGACCACCCGGATGCCGACCGGCAGCTGCGGCACGTCGAGCACGAGGAGATAGCCCTGCTCGGCGTCCGCCAGCCGGCCCGCGTTGTGGTCGAGCACGGCCCGGGCCAGGCGTGCACGGCCGACCGCGGGCAGCCGCTCGGGCGCGACCTGCGCCGCGTCGAGCTCCGCGACCGCGCGGTCGAGGTCGCGTCGCGCGCCGGCCAGGTCGCCGATCTCCTGGCGCAGGTAGGCGCGGCTCATCAGGACCGCACCCTCGACCTCGCGCAGCCCGTGACGGCGCGCCGTCATGACGGCGTCGTCGAGCAGGCCGCGGGCCTCGACGGGCTGGCGTCGCACGCGGTGCACCCAGGCGAGGGCACGCAGCGCGAGCGAGAGCAGCTCGGCGTCGGCGTCGCGGCGTGCCCGCTCGACGGCCCCGCGCGCCCGCCGCTCGACCTCCTTCGGGTCGGCCTCGTGCGCGTCGACCACGCCCCAGAGGTGTATCAGGAGGACGTCACGCCCCTCCTCCGTGACGACAGCGGCGGGGTCCGCGTGCGTCGGGAGCACGGACGCCGGCCTGGCCATCCGCCGATCGTAGGCTCCGCACCCGCTCCGAGGAGGAACATTGACCGCCTACCGCACCGACCCGGGATCCCTGGGACGACCGTTCGGACGGGACTACGCACCCGCCGTCGCGCCCCTCGTGGCCGACCCCGGGCTTCGCCGCGTCGTCGACCAGCAGGCGAGGGAGCTCCTCAACGGCAGCGACGACCCGGAGGTGCGGCGTCGGGCGCTGGCGGTGCGGGAGCGCGTGAGGGGTCGGTGGGCGCGCGGCGGGGGCCGGGTCGAGATGCTGCCCGACCAGCGCGACCAGGAGCGGGCACTCGTGCTCGGCGGCGAGGTCCTCGTGAGCGCCGCATCCTGGCCGGACGTCGAGGACGAGGCCCGGCGCGAGCGGCTCGAGCGCGTCGAGGTCGGGTGCCCCGACCTCGAGGACCGGGTCGTGCGGCTGCGCGGTGACGGCGACGACGTCGATGCACGGCTGACCCGGTTCGTGACCGACCTGCGGCGCCAGGGCCACGCGACGTCGTTCAGCTACGTCACGCCGCTGTCGCCGGTCATGAAGCCGTGCTCGGGCAGGCCGGCCCCCGGGCTCGCGACGTTCGCGGAGTACGGGCCCGTCGACCGCTCGCACGGCCGGGGCGTGCGCGTCGCGGTCATCGACACCGGCGTGGTGGCCGAGCCCCGGTCCGACGGGTGGCTCGGGGACGTCGCGCGCATCGCCGCCGACGCGGGACCCGCGTCGAACGTCGACCCGCTGGACGCCGACCCCGCGGACGGGTACCTCGACGTCTCGGCGGGCCACGGGACGTTCGTGGCCGGGATCGTCGCGCAGGTCGCCCCGGGCGCCGAGATCATCGCGCACCGGTCCCTGACCACGAGCGGGACCGCCAGCGACGTGGACGTCGCGTGCGCCCTCATCCGCGCGGTGCGGGAGAACGCCCAGGTCGTCAACCTCTCCCTCGGCACGTCGACGTACTTCGACGAGCCGCCGCTCGCGCTGGCCGCCGCGCTCGACGTCGTGCGCGAGATCGAGGCCGCGCGCGGGTGGGAGACGGTGATCGTCGCCGCGGCGGGCAACGCGGGCACCCGGGTCCCCGTGTGGCCTGCGGCGTTCGGCCGCGTGGTCGCAGTGGGCGCGCTGACGTCGACGCTGCGACCGACGAGGTGGTCGTCACGCGGGCACTGGGTGGACGTCTCGACCGTGGGCGAGGGCGTCGTCTCCACCTACGTCGCGGGCTCGCAGGCTCCCGACGTGGCGGCCGAGCCGCAGACCTTCGGGCGTGACGCGTGGGCCTGCTGGACCGGGACGTCGTTCGCCGCCCCGCAGGTCGCCGGCGCCGTCGCCCGCGCCATGACGGAGCACCGGCTCTCCAGCACACAGGCCGTCCGCGAGCTCCTGGCGGCCGGCCGGCCGGTCGCCGACTTCGGCAAGGCCCTGCGGATCCTGCCGGGGGTGTGAGGTGCTGGGCACGTGCCTCGTCGAGCGGGATGATGGCGTCCGGGACAAAGCGGACACACCGAAGGGAAGCGCGATGAACAGCGCGCAGGAGATGGGCGAACCGTATGCGGAACGGTCGACGAGCCGACTCGTGAGCGGTGCGCTCGCCGGCGACGAGCTGTCCTGGGCCGAGATCGTGCACCGGCACACCAACCTCGTGATGGCGCGCGTGCGCCAGTTCCGGCTCACGCCCCAGCAGGCCGAGGACGTGGCCCAGACGGTGTGGCTCAACCTGCTCGAGCACCTCGCCGACCTGCGGGAGCCCGCGGCCCTGCCCGGGTGGATCGCCACCGCGACCCGCCACGAGTGCATCCGCACGGCGAACCTCAGCCGCCGGTCCGTGCCGGTCGACCCCACCACGGGCCACTTCGACGCGCAGGACGACACCGAGCTGGACAGCGAGCTGCTCCGCTCGGAGCGGTACGCCGCGCTGCACGCTGCGCTCGACGAGCTGCCCAGCCACCAGCGCGAGCTGCTCCTCCTGCTCGCGACCGACCCACCACCCAGCTACCAGGAGGTGTCGGCGCAGCTCGGCATCCCGGTGGGCTCGATCGGGCCGACCCGGCAGCGTGGGCTCGCGAGGCTGCGGCGGACGGCGGCCATGACCAGCTACCTCGCGGCGCCCAGCGGCGCCGCACTCGGCGAAGGGGGCCGCGATGTCCTGGCACTCGGATGACACGCACGGGCCCGACGGGCTCCCCGACGGGCTGTGGCCGGACGACGACCGGCTCGCCGCGGAGCTGCGCGAGGCGCTCGCCGAGGCGGCACTGCGCGAGCAGGTCGCCGCGACCGCCCGTGTCGCCTACTCCGCGCACCGCGGCATGCTCGCGCTGCGCGAGGAGCTCGACGCCGACCTGCTGCTGCTCGGCCTCGTCCACGACTCGCTCGGCCACGCGCCCCTCGCCGGCGTGCGCGACCGCTCGGGCCAGCCGTCGCGCACCCTCGTCTTCGAGGGCGACGGCGTGGGTGTCGAGGTGGAGGTGGGTGAGCGAGCCGTGGAGGGTCAGCTCATCCCTGCCCGGCCGGGCCGGGTCACGCTGCGCCGCCCGGACGGGGACGTCGCGTCGACCGACACCGACGAGGTGGGCTACTTCCGCATCGAGGCGCACCCCGAGGGGCCGGTGCGGCTGCTGTGCACGAGCGCGTACGGGGTCTGCGTCACCGAGTGGCTCGCGTGGTGAGGAGCGGCACGGGCGCGCCCTGCTGACGTGCCGGCCAGCCCTCGTCGACCTGCGGGCGGCGAGGGCTGGCCCCGGAGGGCGCACCCTCGTGCGCGGTTCGTCCGTTCACGACGTTCCGACGTGCTACCGGGCGGCCGCGGTGTCGGGCAGGAGCGCGGCGAGCCGGCGACGGAGCACGCGCGGCGGTGTGCCGGCGCGAACCACCCCGGGTCGGCGAGTTCTCCCCGCGGTCGCAGGACGCACGACGGCCCGGCACCCCTCGGGGTGCCGGGCCGTCGTGACGAGGGGGACGGGCGTCAGGCCGCGTCCTCCTCCACGGTGAGGTTCCGCGTCTTGTTCTGGTCGAGCAGGATGCCCGGGCCGTTCGTCGTCGAGATCGTCGCCTTCGTGATGTAGCGACCCTTCGACGCCGCCGGCTTCAGACGCAGGATCTCGTCGAGCGCCGCCGCGTAGTTCTCCACCAGCTGGACGTCGGAGAACGACGTCTTGCCGATGATGAAGTGCAGGTTCGCGTGGCGGTCGACACGGAACTCGATCTTGCCGCCCTTGATGTCGGACACGGCCTTGGCCACGTCCATCGTCACGGTGCCGGTCTTCGGGTTCGGCATGAGGCCGCGGGGACCGAGGACCTTGCCGAGGCGGCCGACCTTGCCCATGAGGTCGGGCGTGGCGACCGCGGAGTCGAAGTCCGTGTAGCCGTCGGCGACCTTGGCGATGAGCTCGTCGCCGCCGACCTCGTCCGCACCCGCGGCGCGCGCCTGCTCGGCACGCTCGCCGACGGCGAAGACGATGACGCGGGCGGTCTTGCCCGTGCCGTTCGGGAGGTTGACCGTGCCGCGGACCATCTGGTCCGCCTTGCGCGGGTCGACACCGAGGCGGAACACGACCTCGACGGTCGCGTCGTACTTGGTGGTCGACGTCGCCTGGGCGAGGCGCACGGCCTCGAGGGGGGCGTAGACGCGGCCCGGCTCGATCTTCTCGAGCGCGGAGCGGTACGCCTTGCTGTGCTTCGGCATCTGCCTGTTCTCCTGTCAGCAGTCGTGGTCGAACGGGCCGCACAGGGCCCTGCCACTGGGGTCGGCCCGGACGGGTGCCCGGGCCGGGGTCGAGCGGGCGCTCAGTCCTGGACGGTGATGCCCATGGAGCGCGCGGTGCCGGCGATGATCTTCTCGGCGGCGGAGAGGTCGTTCGCGTTGAGGTCCTCGAGCTTGGTGCTCGCGATCTCGCGGACCTGGTCCTTCGTCAGCGACGCGACCTTCGTCGTGTGCGGCGTCGGGGAGCCCTTGGCCACGCCCGCGGCCTTCTTGATCAGCTCGGCGGCCGGCGGCGTCTTCGTGATGAAGGTGAACGAGCGGTCCTCGTACACCGTGATCTCGACGGGGATGACGTTGCCGCGCTGCGACTCGGTCGCCGCGTTGTACGCCTTGCAGAACTCCATGATGTTGACGCCGTGCTGACCCAGCGCCGGGCCGATGGGCGGCGCAGGGGTCGCGGCACCGGCGTTGATCTGGAGCTTGATCAGGCCGGTGACCTTCTTCTTGGGGGGCATGGTGCCTTCCGTTCGTGTCGTGGGCCGACGCCGTGGGCGATGACCCGGTTGCAGCCCCCGCAGCGCGGGGGCGGATCAGCAGGTCAGATCTTCGAGACCTGGCTGAAGGACAGCTCGACCGGGGTCTCCCGGCCGAAGAGCGAGACGAGGACCTTGAGCTTCTGGCTCTCGACGTTGATCTCGGAGATCGTCGCGGGCAGCGTGTCGAAGGGGCCGCCGTCGGTGACGGTGACCGACTCCCCGACCGTGAAGTCGACCTCGACGGGCTTCGCGGCGGCCTTCGTGGCCTGCTGCGCGGGCGCCTTCGTCTCGAGCGACGGCGCGAGCATCGAGAAGACCTCGTCGAGCGTCAGCGGCACCGGCTGGTGCGTGTGGCCGACGAAGCCGGTGACGCCCGGCGTGTGCCGGACGGCGCCCCACGACTCGTCGGTGAGGTCCATGCGGACGAGGACGTAGCCGGGGATCCGCACGCGCTTGACGATCTTGCGCTGCGCGTTCTTGATCTCCACGACCTCCTCCATGGGGACCTCCACCTGGTGGATGTAGTCCTCCATGTTGAGGGACTGCGTGCGCGACTCGAGGTTCGCCTTCACGCGGTTCTCGTAGCCGGCGTACGAGTGGATGACGTACCAGTCGCCGGGCAGGCGGCGCAGCTTGGCCTTGAACGCGGCGACCGGGTCCTCGTCGGGGTCCGTCGCGTCGTCCTCCTCGGCGGCCTCCTCGACCGGCGCGGCGACCGCGTCGTCCTCCTCGGCGGGCGCGGCGACCGCGTCGTCGCCCTCGGTCGCCTCGTCGTCCGACGCGACCTCGGCCGGCTCGTCGTCGACCTCGTGCCCGGGTCCGGCGTCGACGGCGTCGACGGACGTCAGGGCGTCGGCCAGCTCGGCGTCGGCCGGGGTGGGCTCGTACGAGTCCTGCGACACGTGCAACCTGCTTTCTGGAGGTGGTTCGTCCGGCGCGCGCCGGCGGGTGCGCGGGCGCCCGCGCCGCGGGGGTGGTTCGGCCGGCTCGCGCCGGCCCGGCTCACCCGAAGAGCCAGAACGTCAGCTGACCGATGCCCAGGTCGACGAGCGTCACGAACAGCATCACGACGGCGACGAAGACGAGCACGACGGTCGTGTAGGTGCCCAGCTCCTGGCGCGTCGGGCGGACGACCTTCTTGAGCTCGGCGACGACCTGGCGCACGAAGAGCGCGATGCGGGCGAACAGGCCCCGGCGGGTCTCCTCGCGGCGCGGCGACTCGCCCCGGCGCGGGGCCGAGCCCTCGGCGTCGGACGCCGCAGCGGCAGCGGTATCGCTCACGTCTGGCCCCTTGTCTCGTGACCGTCGGATGACGGTGTCCCGTGACTCGGGCGCAGCGCACCCGGGTCGATCGGACGCGCGAGCGGGCCGACGCGACGCGCCGGACCGTCCGGCGGTCCTGCTCGCGACCCGGACCGGACCTCGAGAAGCTCGACGGCCCGGACCGGTCCGCGTGCGCAGGGCAGACAGGACTCGAACCTGCAACCTGCGGTTTTGGAGACCGCTGCGCTACCAATTGCGCCACTGCCCTACGGCGGCTGCTGCTCGCCACGACCCGCCGGACGCCCGGCTCCGGGCGTGGCTCATCATGGCGGACGTCAACCGCCGAGGCTCCACTCTACGCGACCGACGCCGCTGGGTCGAACCCGTGCGCGGGACGGCCTCCGCGCCGCCCCCGCGAGCCGCCCGCCCGGCCGGCGGAATCGGGCGGACGCCACCACCGCCCTCTGCCAGGATGGCCGGGTGAGCGAGCAGAGCACCCCGACGACGACGTCCGCCCCCGCGCGTGTCTCCGCGCGCCTCGCCGCCATCGCGGAGTCCGCCACGCTGGCGGTCGACGCACGCGCCAAGGCCCTCAAGGCCGCCGGCCGGCCCGTCATCGGGTTCGGCGCGGGCGAGCCCGACTTCCCGACGCCGGCGTACGTCGTCGAGGCCGCCGTCGCGGCGGCCCAGGACCCGGTCAACCACCGCTACTCCCCCGCCGCGGGCCTGCCGGCCCTGCGCGAGGCGATCGCCGCGAAGACCGAGCGCGACTCCGGCTACGCCGTGCGCCCGGCCGACGTGCTCGTGACGAACGGCGGCAAGCAGGCCGTGTTCCAGGCGTTCGCCGCCGTGCTCGACCCGGGCGACGAGGTGCTCCTGCCCGCGCCGTACTGGACGACGTACCCCGAGGCGATCCGCCTCACCGGGGCCGAGCCCGTCGAGGTGTTCGCCGGGGTCGACCAGGGGTACCTCGTCACCGTCGAGCAGCTCGAGGCGGCGCGCACGCCCCGGACGAAGGCGCTGCTGTTCAACTCGCCCTCGAACCCGACGGGCGCGGTCTACTCCCCGGAGCAGACCGCCGAGATCGGCCGCTGGGCGCTCGAGCACGGCATCTGGGTCATCACGGACGAGATCTACGAGCACCTGACCTACGACGACGCGGTGTTCACCCCCGTGGTGCGCGCGGTGCCCGAGCTCGCCGACACGACGATCGTGCTCAACGGCGTCGCGAAGACGTACGCGATGACCGGGTGGCGCGTGGGCTGGATGATCGGCCCGTCGGACGTCATCAAGGCCGCGACGAACTTCCAGTCGCACCTGACCTCGAACGTCGCCAACGTGTCGCAGCGCGCGGCCGTCGCGGCGCTGACCGGCGACCTGTCCGCCGTCGACGAGATGCGGTCGGCCTTCGACCGCCGCCGCCGGCGCATGGTCGAGATGCTCAACGCGATCGACGGCGTCCGCTGCCCCGCGCCGCAGGGCGCCTTCTACGCCTACCCGTCCGTCGAGGGCGTGCTCGGCCGCACGATCCGCGGCCGGACGCCCACGACGTCCGCGGAGCTGGCCGAGGTGATCCTCGAGGAGGCGGAGGTCGCGGTCGTGCCCGGCGAGGCGTTCGGGCCGAGCGGGTACCTGCGCCTGTCCTACGCCCTCGGGGACGACGACCTCGTCGAGGGCGTGGGCCGCGTGCAGGCCCTGCTCCGCGAGGCGCGCTGACCCCCCCACCTGACGCAGCCACCCCAGGCGCCGGCCTGACGCGGGCCGTCGCGCGGAGGACGCCGCCGTCCACCGGTCGGTGGACGGCGGGCACGGCCGGGCGGTCGTCCCGCCGGCACCCGTCCCCGCCGGACGCTGGTGCCATGACGACGACGACCGGCAGCCCCGCCGTCGAGGTGCGCGGGCTGCGGAAGACCTACGGCGACAAGCGCGCCGTCGACGGGCTCGACCTGCGGGTCGAGCACGGGGAGATCGTGGCCCTGCTCGGGCCGAACGGGGCGGGCAAGACGACGACCGTCGAGACGCTCGAGGGGTTCCGCCGCGCCGACGCCGGGCACGTGCGCGTGCTCGGCGAGGACCCGGCCTCCGCCGGCCGCGCGTGGCGTGCGCGCCTCGGCGTGGTGCTCCAGTCCACGGAGGACCTGGCGGAGGCGACGGTCCGCGAGTTCGTGCACCACGTCGCCACGTTCTACCCGGCGCCGCGCGACCCCGAGGACGTCATCGACGCCGTCGGGCTGCGCGAGAAGGCGGGGACCCGGGCGCGGCAGCTCTCGGGCGGGCAGCGGCGGCGCCTGGACGTCGCGCTCGGCGTCGTCGGCGACCCCGAGCTGCTGTTCCTCGACGAGCCGACGACCGGCTTCGACCCGCAGGCCCGACTGGAGTTCTGGGACCTCGTGGAGCGGCTGCGCGACGAGGGCACGACGATCCTGCTCACCACGCACTACCTGGACGAGGCCGAGCGCCTCGCCGACCGGGTGGTCGTCGTCGCGGGCGGGCGCGTCGTCGCCGAGGGGCCGCCGGCCGACCTGGGCGGGCGCACCGCCCGCCGTGCCCGCGTGCGGTGGACGGCCGACGGCACGGTGCACGAGGAGGCGACCGACACCCCGACCGCGCTCGTCGCGCGCCTCGCCGAGCGGTTCGGCGAGGTGCCGGGCCTGCAGGTCCTGCGCCCCACGCTCGAGGACGTCTACCTCGAGCTCATCGGCGAGGTGCCGTCGCCCGCGGTGACCGCGCCCGCCGCCCGCACCGACGTCCTGGAGGGGTCCCGATGACCACGACCACGTCCGACCGCGCCGTCCGCGGGAGCCGCCCGGCGGCCGCGCCCCGCCTGCCCGGCCTGCTGCGCCTGGCCCTCGCCCGGACCGCGTGGGAGGTCAAGGGCTTCGCCCGCGAGCGCGACGCGGTGGTGTTCGTCTTCCTCTACCCCGTGCTCATGCTCGCGATCTTCGCGACCGTCTTCGGGCGCCAGGAGGAGGTGCTGGCCGGCTCGGGCGTGACGTTCCCGCAGTACTTCCTGCCCGGCATGCTCGGGACCGGCGTCATGCTGTCGAGCTTCCAGACGCTCGCGATCTCCGTCGCGGTCGAGCGGGACGACGGCACGCTGAAGCGGCTGCGGTCGACCCCGCTGCCCGCCGCCGGGTACTTCCTCGGCAAGACGGGGCAGGTGCTCGTCACGACGGGTGCCCAGACGGCCCTCCTGCTGCTCGTGGCCGCGGTCGCGTTCGACGTCCCGCTGCCCGACGACCCGGGCCGCTGGTGGACCTTCGCCTGGGTGGCCGTGCTCGGCACGGCCGCGGGCTCGGTCTGCGGCGTCGCGTTCTCCTCCGTGCCGCGCTCGGGACGGTCGGTCACGGCCGTCGTCATGCCGATCGTGCTCGTGCTGCAGTTCATCTCGGGGGTGTTCTTCCGGTTCGACGAGCTGCCCGGGTGGATGCAGCAGGTCGCGGGCCTGTTCCCGCTCAAGTGGCTCGTGCAGGGCATGCGGTCGGTGTTCCTGCCCGACGAGGCGCAGGTCCTCGAGCCGTCGGGATCGTGGCAGCACGGCGCGACCGCGGCGGTGCTGGTCGCGTGGCTCGTGGCGGGTCTGGTCGTCGGGGTCCGGACGTTCCGCTGGCGGCGCCGGGACGACGGGTGAGCGCGCCCTCGTCGCATGTGGCCGGCCGTCCGTCGGGTGCTCCCGGCGGCGGCCGGCCGCGGCGTGAGAGGGTCGCGTCATGAGCGCCTCCGCTCCCCCGCCGGCCGCGGACGCGTCCGAGGACGAGGGCGTCGACCGGCACGGCTTCTGGCTGCGCACGCTGCGGACGTGGGACCTCTTCTTCGTCGCGATGCTGGGCGTCTACACGGTCGCCCTCCTCGTCGACGCCATGCCCGCGCACCGCACGGTCCTCGCGCTCGTCCACGTCGCGGTGCTCGTGGTCGCCTACGCCCTGCTCGGCAGGCAGGCCGCCCTGCGCGGGGACCCGCACCGCGCCGACGCCTACCTCGCCGTGCTCGTCGTCGTGATGGTCGTGCAGGTCGGGCTCGGAGGCATCGGCAGCGTGCTGCTGTTCGTCGCGTACTCCCACATCTGGTTCTTCAGCCGCCGCCGGGTGGCGGGCGTGCTGTGGAGCGTGGCGCTGACCGTCGGCATCACCGCGTCCGCGAGCACACGGCTGCGTCCGGACGGCGCGGGCCTGGCCGAGATCGCCGGGCAGTTCGCCGTCGCGCTCGTGTTCGCGGTCGTCCTGGGCCTGTGGGTCACGCAGGTCGCGGAGCAGAGCGAGGAGCGCGCGTACCTGCTCGACGAGCTGCGCGCGGCGCAGGACGAGCTCGCGGCGTCGCACCACGCGTCCGGCGTGCTCGCCGAGCGGGCGCGGCTCGCCGGGGAGATCCACGACACGCTCGCGCAGGGCTTCACGTCGGTCGTCATGCTCGCGCAGGCGGCGTCCGCGGAGCTGGACCACGACCGGGTCGACCAGGCGCGCACGCGGCTGCGCCACATCGAGGACGTCGCGCGGGACAACCTCGCCGAGGCGCGCGCGCTCGTCGCGGCGTTCGCCCCGCCGGGGCTCGACGACGGCGGGCTCGCGGCGGCGCTGCGCCGGCTCGCGCAGCGGTTCGGGGAGGAGACCGGGGTGCGCGTGCAGGTCGAGGACGTGACCGACGACGGCGTCGGGCGCGAGCAGCAGGTCGTGCTGCTGCGCGCGGCCCAGGAGGCGCTCGCGAACGTCCGCAAGCACGCGGCCGCCTCGTCGGTCACGCTGCGCCTGGTCCGCACGGGCGACGACGTCCTCCTGGAGGTCGTCGACGACGGCACCGGGCTCGCCCCCGGCACGTCCGAGGGCAACGGGCTGCGGGGCATGCGCGCCCGCGTGGACGCCGCGGGCGGCGCGCTCGACGTCAGCGGTGCCCCGGGCGCGGGCACGCGCGTGCGCCTGCGCGTCCCCGCCCCGGCGGCCGCCGACGACCCCGACACCGTCCGCACCGCACCCGCCGACCCCACCGTCCCGCCCGCGCACCCGCAGGAGCAGCCGTGAGCACCGTCCGCGTCCTCGTCGCCGACGACCACCCCGTCGTCCGTTCCGGGCTGACGGGCCTGCTCGCGCTCGAGCCCGACGTCGAGGTGGTCGGCGAGGCCGGCGACGGCGAGGAGGCGGTCGCGCTCGCGACGTCGCTGCGCCCGGACCTCGTCCTCATGGACCTGCGCATGCCGGGGACGGACGGCGCGGACGCGACCGCCCGCATCGTCGCGACCCTGCCGGGGGTCCACGTGCTCGTGCTCACGACGTACGAGACCGACACCGACATCCTGCGTGCCGTCGAGGCGGGCGCCACCGGGTACCTGCTGAAGGACACCCCGCGCGACCAGCTCGTCGCGGGGGTGCGCGCCGCGGCCCGCGGGGAGTCCGCGCTGTCCCCGTCGGTCGCGCGTCGGCTCGTCCAGCAGGTGCGCGGGGACACGGCCGAGCGCCTGACGCCGCGGGAGGTCGAGGTCCTGGCCGGCGTGGCCCGCGGCCTGTCGAACGCCGCCGTCGGGCGGGAGCTGTTCATCACCGAGGCGACGGTCAAGACCCACCTGCTCCGCGCGTTCGCGAAGCTCGGCGTGGACGACCGCACCCGTGCGGTGACGGTCGCGATCGAGCGCGGGATCCTGCCCGGCGCCTGAGGCGCGCACGCGACGAAACGGGACGACCTTCACCGGGTGTCGGACACCCGACCATACTGGGCGCCATGGCGAGCGCGGCGGGTCACGGCGGCTCGGCCGTCGACCCGCAGGGCACGCGGCCGGGCCGGGCCGGCGCCACCGTCCGGACCCGGCTGCTCGCGGCGGTCGTGGCCCTCACCGCCACGGCCCTGACCGTCGCCGGCGCGACGGGTCTCGCCCTGCAGCAGCGCGACGCCGACGCGCGGATCGCCGACTCCCTGACGCGCGCGGTGGCGGCGCTGCGCGCCCTCGAGGCGGGTGAGCCGAGCCCCGGGGACGAGAACGAGCGCGTGCCCTGGACCTCGCTCGACCGGTTGCTGCGCGAGGCCGTCGAGGCGCGCGTGCCGGGTGAGCACGAGGGCGTGCTCGCCCTCCAGGACGGGCAGCTGGGCTGGCGGCCCGCCGACGAGACCGGTGCGGTGCGGCTCGACACGGACGAGGAGCTCATGGCCTGGCTGCGCGCGCACGCCGACGACCGCGGCCGCGACGCGCGCCCCCGCACCGTCCGCACGGCGGTCACCGAGTACCGGCTGGTCGCCGTGCCGGTGCGGATCGAGGCGGAGCCGGAGTCGGAGGGGCTCTTCGTCGTCGCGTTCGACCGCTCCGCCCTGACGGCCGACGTCCGGCGCGTCGTGCTCACGTACTCCGCCGTCGGCCTGTTCGCGCTCGTGGTCGTGTCGGTCGTCGCGTGGTTCGTCGTCGGGCGGATGCTGCGCCCCGTGCGCCTGCTGCGCGACACCGTGCGTCGCGTCACCGAGTCCGACCTGTCCGAGCGGATCGCCGTGCGGGGCTCGGACGACCTCGCCGACCTGGCGGGCTCGGTCAACGCGATGCTCGACCGGCTCGAGCGCGCCTTCGGCTCGCAGCGCGAGCTGCTCGACGACGTCGGTCACGAGCTGCGGACGCCGCTGACGATCGTCCGCGGGCACCTCGAGCTCCTCGACCCCTCCGACGCCGCCGACGTGCGCGCCACCCAGGCGCTCGCGCTGGACGAGCTCGACCGCATGCAGCGCCTCGTCGACGACCTCGTGACCCTGGCGACCGCGGACCGGCCCGACTTCGTGCGGCCCGCGCCGGTCGACGTCGGCCGGCTGACGGACGACGTCCTGGAGAAGGCGCGCGGCCTCGGCGAGCGGCGGTTCGTCGTCGTCTCCCGTGCCGACGTCACCGCGCACCTCGACGCGCAGCGCATCACGCAGGCGTGGCTCCAGCTGCTCGCGAACGCCGTCCGGTTCTCCGCCCCCGGGTCGACCGTGCGTCTCGGCAGCGAGGTCGCCGGCGAGCGCCTGCTGCTGTGGGTGCGCGACGAGGGGCCGGGTGTGCCGCCCGAGGAGGAGGAGCGGATCTTCGAGCGCTTCCACCGCGGGCAGGCCGACCGGGTGCAGCACGGCGCGGGGCTCGGCCTGCCGATCGTCGCCGCGATCGTCACGGCCCACGGCGGCCGGGTGTTCCTCGAGCACCCGCCCCCCGGCGCCGGCCCCGGCGTCGTCTTCGTCCTCGACCTGCCCGCCGTCGGCCTCGTCGACGGCGCGTCCGACGTGTCCTACGACCTCGTGGAGCCCCACCGATGACCCACATCCTCATCGCCGAGGACGAGGAGCGGATCGCCGCCTTCGTCGCCAAGGGCCTGCGCGCGCACGGCTACGAGGCGACGACCGTCGCCACCGGCGAGCTCGCGCTCGAGCACGTCGAGCGCGGCGGCGTCGACCTGCTCGTGCTCGACCTCGGCCTGGGCGACATGGACGGCTTCGAGGTGCTGCGGCTGCTGCGCGGCGAGCGGTACGAGCTGCCCGTCATCGTGCTCACCGCGCGCTCGTCGGTGACCGACACCGTCGCCGGCCTGGAGTCCGGTGCGGACGACTACATGGCCAAGCCGTTCCGGTTCGAGGAGCTGCTCGCCCGCATCCGGCTGCGGCTGCGGGCACCGGCGCAGGGCGGCCGCGGGAACGTGCTCGTGCACGGCCGGCTGCAGCTCGACCTGCGCACGCGGCGCATGCGCGTGGACGACACCGAGGTGGACCTGTCGGCCCGCGAGTTCGCCCTCGCCGAGACGTTCATGCGCAACCCGGGCGACGTGCTCACGCGCGAGCGGCTGCTGTCCGAGGTGTGGGGCTACGACTTCGACCCCGGATCGAACGTCGTGGACGTCTACGTGCGGTACCTGCGCCGCAAGATCGGCGCCGAGCACTTCGACACGATCCGCGGCGTCGGCTACCGCCTCGTCGACGCCTCCGTGTGAGGAGCGGGCCGGGTCCCCTGCTGGCAGACTGACGCGGATGCGTGACCTCGCCCGGCTGCCGAAGGCGCACCTGCACCTGCACTTCACGGGGTCGATGCGCGTGGCGACGCTGGCCGAGCTCGCGGAGCGGCACGGCATCCGTCTCCCCCGCGTGCTGCTCGAGGCCGACCCCCTCGTGGTGCCGGCCGACGAGCGCGGCTGGTTCCGCTTCCAGCGGCTGTACGACGCGGCGCGGGCCTGCGTGCGCGGCGAGGAGGACATGCGGCGCGTCGTCGCCGAGGCCGTCGCGGACGACGCGGCCGAGGGCTCCGGCCGGCTCGAGATCCAGGTCGACCCGACGTCGTACGCGCCGTTCGTCGGGGGCCTGACGCCCGCGCTCGAGATCGTGCTGGACGAGGCGCGCCGCGCGTCGCTCGCCACCGGCGTCGAGGTCGGCGTCGTCGTCGCGGCGTCGCGGACGCGGCACCCGCTGGACGCCCGGGCCCTCGCCCGGCTCGCGGTGCGGCACGCCGGGGACGGCCCCGGTGAGGTGATCGGGTTCGGGCTGTCGAACGACGAGCGACGGGGCGAGACGGCCGAGTTCGCGCCGGCGTTCGCGATCGCGCGGCGCGCAGGACTGGCGAGCGTCCCCCACGGCGGCGAGCTGCTCGGTCCCGCGCACGTGGAGGACGTGCTCGACCACCTGCGCCCCGAGCGCCTCGGGCACGGCGTGCGCAGCGGCGAGGACCCGCGGGTGCTCGCCCGGGTGGTCGAGGAGGGCGTCGCGCTCGAGCTGTGCCCCGCCTCGAACGTCTCCCTCGGGGTCTACGCGACGGCGTCGGAGGTGCCGTTGCGTCCGCTCGTCGAGGCGGGGGCCACGGTCGCGCTCGGCGCGGACGACCCGCTGCTCTTCCGCTCGCGCCTGGTGGACCAGTACCGCATCGCCCGGGACGTGCACGGGTTCGGCGACGCGGAGCTGGCCGACCTGGCCCGCGCGTCGATCCGCGCCTGCCGGGCGTCGGCGGCCACGCGCGCCCGGCTGCTCGCCGGGGTGGACGCGTGGCTCGCCGACGACCCGGCGGACGCGGACGCCGGTCAGTCCGTCAGCACCTCCGGGACGGTGGGCAGCGGCGGTGTGGCGGGCCGGGGTGCGACCTCGGGGACGGCCGGGCCCGTCGCGAACGAGCGCGCCGCGTCGCCCGCGGGCTCCGGGAACGGCTGGTCGTCGCCCGCGCACCAGGTGCCCGGCGCGGGCAGCTCGCCCGCGACGAGGTAGCGGTCGATCGCACCCGTCGCGCAGGCCGACGTGCCGTACGCGCCGTGGCCCCACGAGTCGGACGACAGCAGCCGGCTGTTCGGCAGCTTCCGGCTGAGCGCGACGGCGCCGCTGTACGGCGTCGCCGGGTCCCACGTGTTGCCGACGACGAGCACGGGAGCGGCCGTGCGGGGCGAGAACCCGCCGGCCCAGGCGTCCTCGTCGCGGGCGGTCCACGCCGTCAGCGCGCACGGTGCGGACGGCCACGCCCACACCGCGCCGAAGTCGGGGACCTCCCGCTCGGTGCGCTCCGCCGCGCCGGCGACGTCGCGGACGCGCAGCGGGTGCAGGCCGTCCGTGCAGAGCACCGCCGTCGCGGCCTCGAGACCGCTCGGGTACGGGGGCCACGCGCGCCCGAAGGTCTCCGCCTTCGCGCGCTCGGTCTCCTCGTCGGGCAGCGGGCCGAACAGCTGGGCGACGAGCTGGTCGAGGACCGCGCGCGCCTGCGCCCGGACGGCGGCGTTCTCCTCCGTCGGCGGCTGCTGCAGGTGGTGCACCGCCCAGACGAAGACGTCGACGACCGCCGGCGCGTTCGGCACGTAGAGGACCGACTGCACGACCGAGACCACCTCGTCGTACCCGACGGGCAGCTCCGCACCGCTCCACGGGTCCGTCACGGGCACGGGCGTCGTGCGGGAGGTGTCGACGACCGACCGGTACACGGTCGCCGGGTCGCCGAGCCCCGCGAGCAGGCAGCGCGACGGCCCCGCCTCCGCGCAGCGCTCCAGCAGCTCGTCGCGCGCCGCGCCGCTCGCCTGCGGTGACCCCGTCCGCACGAACGTCGGCACGTGCGCCGTGCGGAGCGTGCCGCGGAACGCGTCGGGGTCGACGACGCCGTCGACGGCGAGCGCGCGGAAGCGGTCCGGGAACATGCTCGCGTACACGGCGCCGAGGTAGCTGCCGTAGGAGAAGCCGAGGTAGTTGAGCCGCTCGTCGCCCACCGCGCGCCGCAGGACGTCGAGGTCGCGGGCGACCTGCGCGGTGGACACCGACGCCGACTCGGGCGTCCCGGTCGTCGAGCAGGCGCGCGCCAGCGCGGTGGAGGCCCTGACCTGGGCGGCGGTCTCCTGCGGGCCCTCCGGCGCGACCGGCTGCAGACCCGCGAGCGCCTGCGCCTGCTCCTCGGCGCTGCGGAAGCACTGCACGTGCGTCGAGAAGTTCGTCCCGCGGGGGTCGAAGCCGACGACGTCGAAGCGTGCCCGCAGCTCCGGCGAGAACAGGGCGTCGGCGAGCGCGGCGAGCTCGACACCGGACCCGCCGGGACCGCCGGGGTTGACGAAGAGCGTGCCGACGCGCTGCGCGGGGTCGGTCGCACGGACCCGGAGCAGCGCGACGTCCGTGGTGGCGCCGCGCGGGCGGTCGTAGTCGAGGGGCAGGGTCACGCTGCCGCACTCCGCGCCGGCGCCGAAGGCGGCGCTGCAGTCGGTCCACGCCGGGTCGGGCGTCGGGACGCGGTCCACGCGCGACGCCTCCAGCCGGTGCGTGCGGTCGTGGCCCGGGCCGTGCCCGGGCCGGTCGTGCGCGGCGGCGCCCGTGGCGGTGAGCGTGCCGGCAGCCGTGGCCAGGCACGCGAGGGCGGCGGTCACGGCGAGCGCGTGACGCGACGGTCGTCTGGTCATGAGGGTCCCCCTGGACGGCGCCCGCCGTGCTCCGCTGCCGGCCGTCGGCGCAGTCCCACCCTGGCGCGCGGGGCGCGCGGTGGGAACGGCCGGAGGGTGGAGGGAGGGAACCCGTCGCGGGACGGTTGTCCCCGGGTGAGGGCCTCGCTACAGTCCGCGCCCGCGGTGCCGGCGGAACCGCGTCAGAGTGCGACGCCCACGAGGACCGGCTCCGGCTCGAGCACGACCCCGAACCGGTCCCGGACGCCGTCGCGCAGCTCGCGTGCGAGGCGCACGAGGTCGTCGGCACGGGCGTCGCCACGGTTCGTCAGGGCGAGCGTGTGCTTCGTCGAGAGCGTCGCGGGCCCCGGCTCGCCGTACCCGCGCCCGAAGCCCGCGTGCTCGATGAGCCAGGCGGCGCTGGTCTTGACGCTGCCGTCGGGCATCGGCCAGCGGGGTGCCTCCGCGGGCAGACCGTCGGCCTCCCCGGCCGGGAGCACCGGGTTGGTGAAGAACGAGCCCGCGCTCCACGTGTCGTGGTCCGGCGCGTCCAGCACCATGCCCTTGCGCCCGCGCAGGGCGAGCACGGCCGCGCGCACGTCCGCGAGCGGCGCGCGCTCCCCCACGGCGACGTCGAGTGCGCGCGCGAGCTCGGGGTACGCGACCGGCGCCGACAGGGAGCCGGCGCGCAGCTGGAACGTCACGTCCAGCACGACGTACCGGGGCGTGGGGCCCCAGGGCGCCTGCGGGTCGTCGGCCGAGGGACGCAGCGAGCGCTTGAGCAGCGACGTGCGGTACCCGAACGCGAGCGTCACCCACGGCAGCGTGCGCACCCGGCCCCGGCCGCGGTCCCACACGCGCACCTGCGAGATGGTGGTCGAGACCTCCTGCCCGTACGCACCGACGTTCTGCACCGGCGTCGCCCCGGTCGACCCGGGGATGCCGGACAGCGCCTCGATGCCCACGAGCTCCTGCTGCACCGCGTACGCGACGACGTCGTCCCACACGGTGCCGGCCGGCACGGTGAGCGTGACACCCGCGCACGCGGAGGCGTCGGGGACCTCGACCCCGCCGCGCACGTCGCGGACGACGACGCCGTCGAAGCCGGCGTCGGCGACGAGCACGTTGGACCCGCCGCCGAGCACGAGCAGCGGCTCACCGGCGGCGTCGGCGTCGCGCACCGCGGCGACGAGCTCCTGCTCGGTGGTCGTCTCGACGTACCGGCCGACGGGACCGCCGACGCGGAGCGTCGTCAGGTCGGCGAGCGCCGGTGTGCCGCCGTGCGTCGGGACGGGGGCGTCGGCCGGCTCCGGTCCGGGACCGGGCAGGGCGCAGGTGTCGAGCTCCACCCCGTCAGGCTACGTCCCCCGGCGCGCGGGAGGCCGTGCCGGAGGCGGTGCCGGGGGCGGGCAGCGGGCGTGCGGCACTCGTGACCAGCAGCCCGAGCACGACCGGGACGAGGATCGCGAGCAGCGCCTCCTGGTAGCCCACGCGCTCGGCGAGCAGGCCGAGCAGCGGCGGGCCCGCGAGGAAGGCCGAGTACCCGATGGTCGACACGACGGCCACGCGCTGCGCCGCGCGCAGCGGGTCGTCGGCGGCGGCGCTCATGCCCACGGGGAAGCCGAGGGCGGCACCGGCGCCCCACGCGACGACGCCGAGCAGCGCGAGCCACAGGTGGTCGGCCAGGCCGAAGACGAGCAGGCCCGCGGCGGCGAGGCCGGCGCACAGCCGCAGCACGGCGACGCGGCCGTAGCGGTCGAGCAGTCGCGTGCCGAGCAGGCGCATCGCGGTCATGGCGGTGACGAAGAGACCGAAGCCGAGGGCCCCGACCGCGTGCCCGGTGTCGAAGCCGTCCACGACGGCGAGGCTCACCCAGTCGTTCGCGGCGCCCTCGGTCAGCGCGGCGGCGAGGACCACGAGGCCCACGAGCAGGGTGCGGGGCTCGAGCCACGCGCCGAGGGCGGCACGCGCACCGCGCGGGGCGGGCGCGGCGGCGGCCGGGTCGGCGTCCGGGCCGGTCGCCGGGGACGCCCCGGCGCCCGTGGTGTCGGCGAGGAACGCCCGCACGGCGAGCGCGAGGACGACGCTCGACAGCGCGACGGCGACGGGGAGGTGCACCTGGACGGGCACGTGCAGCCCGGCGACGACCGCGGCCGCACCGGAGGCCGCCATGGTCCCGAACGAGAAGCCCGCGTGGTACCGCGGCATGACCGTGCGGCCGAGCCGCTGCTCGACGACGGCGCCCTCGAGGTTCATCGACGCGTCCCACACGCCCGTGCCGACGCCGGCCAGCACCAGGCCCGCGCCGACGACCACCACCTGCCCGGTCGCGACACCGACGCAGGCCACCCCGTAGCCGATCGCGTTGAGCACACCGAAGCCGAGCACCGTGCGGCGCGCCCCGAGGCGCTCGACGACGATGCCCGAGAGCGGCAACGCGAGCAGCGACCCGAACGACCCGACGAGCAGGAGCAGCCCCATCTGGTCGGGACGCAGGTCCAGGGCGTCGCGCACCGCGGGGAGCCGGGACGCCCAGCTGGCGAAGTTCCAGCCGGCCAGGAGGAAGACGACGAACACGGCGGTCGAGGCGAGGCGGACCTCCCGGGGCACGTCCGGACGGGCGGCGCGGGCCGAGGTCGCGGCGGAGGTCACACGGGCTCCCGGGGCAGGCTGGTCGAATCGATTCGAACGAGGCCGACGAGGGCGCGGCTCAGTTCAGGGGGATGCCGGTCATTCTGCGGGTACGCTGCTCGCGTCGTCAAACGCCCGAACCGGCGCGGCGCCCCGTGCCACCGGCCGGTCCGCGGCCGGCTCACGAAAGGTGCCGACCCTGCCCGCCCAGCGCACGACCCTCGCCGACGTCGCCGCCGCCGCGGGGGTCTCGGTGTCGACCGCCTCCCTGGCCTTCTCCGGCTCCGGTCCCATCGCCGACCGCACGCGCTCACGCGTGCTCGAGGCCGCCCGCACCCTCGGGTACGCGGGGCCGAACCCGCTGGGCCGGCAGCTGCGCAGCGGGCGCTCCGGGATCGTCGGCGTCGTCATGGGCGACGCACTGCGCCGCGCCTTTCGTGACCCCGTCACGATCCAGGTGCTCGACGGCCTCGTCACCCGGCTCGGGCCGCTCGGCCTCGGGGTCCTGCTGGTGCCCGGACCGCACGACGCGTCGCAGCCCCCGGTCGACCCGCTGCTCGCCAGCGCCGCGATGGACGTGGCGGTCCAGATGTGGGGCGGCACGACGGACGACCCCGTGCTGGAGACCCTGCGCAACCGGGGCATCCCCATCGTCCTCGTCGAGGGCACGCCGCAGCCCGACGTGGCCGCCGTCGGCATCGACGACCGGGGGGGCATGGCCGAGCTCACGCGGCACGTCGTCGCCCTCGGGCACACGCGGATCGCGACCGTGACGCTGCCGTTCGACCGGGACCGCGCCGAGGGCGCCGCGGACGAGGCCCGCCTCGCCCGGATCGGGTGGGAGATCACGCGCCGGCGGCTGCGCGGCGTCACCGACGCCGGCGTGCAGCCGGTCGTGGTGTGGGAGACCCCGGCGTCGCTCGTCGAGCACGGCGCCGCCGCCGGTCGCGCCCTGCTGTCCGGCGACGACCGCCCGACGGCGGTCCTGTGCCAGTCCGACCTGCTCGCCTCGGGCGTCGTGCTGGCCGCACGGGAGCTCGGCCTGCGCGTGCCCGAGGACGTGTCGGTCGCGGGCTTCGACGGCCTCGACCTGCCGTGGCTCGCGCCGGACGTGCTCACGAGCGTCAGCCAGCCGCTGGCGGACAAGGGCGCGGCGATCGGCGACGCCGTGGCGGACCTGCTCACGGGTGGCACCGCCGAGGACCGGGTGCTGCCCGTGTCGCTGCGGGTCGGGACCACGACCGGTCGCCCGCCGGCCTGAGCCGGCACGTCGGCACCGGCAGCCGCCGGACCGGAGCGCCTCAGGCCAGGCGGACGACCGCCTGCGCCTTGCCGAGCACGCGCGCACCCTCGACGGTCACCGTCAGGTCGACCCGGACCGTGCCCGCCTCGGGGTCCAGTGCGCCGACGGCGGCGACGACCTCGACCTCCGCGGCGCCCGGGTCGGGCACCGGCACGGGCCGGGTGAACCGCGTCTGGTAGTCGACGACCGCGCCCGGGTCGCCCGCCCAGTCCACGACGACCGCGACCGCCGCGCCCATCGTCCACATCCCGTGCGCGATGACGCCCGGGAGACCCACGGACGTGGCGACCCGCTCGTTCCAGTGGATGGGGTTGAAGTCGCCGCTGGCGCCCGCGTACCGGACGAGGCGGGCACGGTCGACGGCGACGGTGCGCCGCGCGACCTCCTGGCCGACGGCGAGGTCGGCGAGCGCGGGGCCGGTGCTCACGCGTCCTCCTCGGGGCGCACGGCCAGCGTCGAGACGACGGTGGCGACGGGGGCACCGGACTCGTCGGCGAGCTCGCAGCGCGTCGTCACCATCGCGAGACCGCCGCGCAGCGTGACGGCGTCGACGTGCAGCGTCGTCACCACGCGGTCGCCGGCGTGCAGCGGCCGGTGGTGGGTGAACCGCTCGTCGGCGTGGACGACGCGGCTGAAGTCGATGCCGGCGGCCGGGTCGTCCACGTACTGCGCCTCGGTGCGCTGCGCGATGACGACCGCGAACGTGGGCGGGGCGACCACGTCGGGGTGGCCCAGGGCGCGGGCCGCGGCGGCGTCGGTGTGCGCCGGGTGCGTCCCGCCGGTGGCCTCGGCGAACTCGCGGATCTTCTCGCGGGAGACCACATACACGTCGCCGGGCGGGTAGACCCGCCCGGCGAAAGTGGTGTCGACCGCCATGTCAGCGGATCGGCTCGGCTGCGTGTGCCGCGTCAGCGGGTCTCGCGGTGCACCGTGTGCTTGTTGTCACGCGGGCAGAACTTCTTCATCTCGAGCCGGTCGGGGTTGTTCCGACGGTTCTTCTTCGTGATGTAGTTCCGCTCCTTGCACTCCGTGCAGGCGAGCGTGATCTTCGGGCGGACGTCCGCGCTCTTGCTGGCCATGTCTGTGTCACCTCTCGCGCCCCGCGGGGGCTGCGTTCTTCTCCTGGCGCGCGCCGGCCGACACGCGCTGCTGCTACGGATGTTCGCCGGACGTGGTAGCGGGAGCGGGATTCGAACCCGCGACACCACGATTATGAGCCGTGTGCTCTAACCACCTGAGCTATCCCGCCACAGCGGCGGTCCGGGTCGACCGCCCGAGGGCGGCCGACCCGTGACACACCACAGAGCCCCGAAAGGGAATCGAACCCTTGACCTTCTCCTTACCATGGAGACGCTCTGCCGACTGAGCTATCGGGGCAGCGCGGACCAGAGTACACGGGCACGGGCCCGGCGGTGAAATCGGCGGTCGCGTGGGCCTGGTCACCGGCCCGGGCGTGCCGCACGGGCCGCGATCCGGGGCCCTCCACGGCCGCCCTGGGGCACCCCCGGCGGGTGCCGACGCCGGGTGCGACGCCGGCCGTCACGTCGCTCCCCTAAACCTTTCGCTTCGTACCTGGCCGCCGGGGCGCCGTGCCACGATCCGCCGCATGCGCCCCCTGCCCGCACCCCGTCGCGCCGCGACGCCGCTGCTCGCCGCCCCGCTCGCCCTCGGCCTGGTCCTCGGTCTCGCCGCCTGCTCCGGCGGCGACGAGGGCGTCGACCCCTCGACGGCCGACTGGCCCGAGGCCGTCGCCCCCGCCGAGGCGGACGGCGACCTGTGGGTCGTCTGGACGGCCGTCGCGGAGGCCGGCGACGAGGGCGGCCTCGAGGAGGAGGTCACGCGCCTCGGCGAGCTCGGCTACGACGCCGAGGCGTGGGACCCGGCGTGCCAGGAGGGAGCGGCCGAGACGCTCGCCGGGCTGACGGAGTTCGCCGACCCCGTCGGCGTCGGGCTGGCGTTCGCCTCCGCCGAGGACGCCGGCGTCTTCGACACCCGCTACGAGGGCGAGACGGTCTCCATCACGCCCGGTGCGTACACCTGCTCCTGACCCACCGCCGGCCCCGGGCTCGACCCCGGGACGTCGAAGGGCCTCCTCGCACTGCGAGGAGGCCCTTCGTCACGTGGCGGGTGAGGGATTCGAACCCCCGTAGGCGATGCCAGCTGATTTACAGTCAGCCCCCTTTGGCCACTCGGGTAACCCGCCAAGGGGACACCACCCACCGGAGCGGGCCAGGCCGAAGCCTGCCCGCCGTCCGCGTGAGCGGCGTGCGGATGGAAGGATAGCAACTCCGCGAGGCCCCTCGCGCCACCGTCCGTCGCGACCGCGGCGGACCGGCGCCCGCAGGGACCCGCCCAGTCCGTACGAGGCGCCGCCGACCGGCGCGCGCCGGGAGGGAGCACCATGGCGAGCGAGTCGTCGTTCGACGTCGTCAGCAAGGTCGACCGGCAGGAGGTCGACAACGCCCTGAACCAGGCCGCGAAGGAGATCGCGCAGCGGTACGACTTCAAGGGCGTGGGCGCGTCGATCGCGTGGAGCGGCGAGAGCATCCTCATGGTCGCGAACTCCGCCGAGCGCGTCCTGGCCGTCCTCGACGTCTTCCAGTCCAAGCTCATCAAGCGCAACATCTCGCTCAAGGCCCTCGACACCGGCGACGGCGAGCCGAAGCCCTCGGGCAAGGAGTACCGCCTCGCGGCGAGCATCAAGGAGGGCCTGAGCAGCGAGGTGGCGAAGAAGCTCGCCAAGCTCGTGCGCGACGAGGGCCCGAAGGGCGTCAAGACGCAGATCCAGGGCGACGAGCTGCGGGTGTCGGCCAAGAGCCGCGACGACCTGCAGGCGGTCATCGCGCTGATGAAGGGCGCCGACGTCGACGCGGCGCTCCAGTTCGTCAACTACCGCTGACGGTGCGCGAGGGGCCCGTACCGTGCGCGGTGCGGGCCCCTCGGTGCGTCCCGGCGACGCCGGTGCGGCTCGTCCCGGCGACGCCGGTGTGGCTCAGTACCGGGCGACGCCCCCGCGCCCGCCCGCGAGCGCCTCGAGCCGCGCGATGCGGTCCGCCATCGGCGGGTGCGTCGCGAACATGCGGCCCAGCCCGCCGCCGCGGAACGGGTTCGCGATCATGAGGTGCGAGACGTCCACCAGCTCGCGCTCCTGCGGCAGCGGGCGCGCGTGGGTGCCCGCCTCGAGCTTGCGCAGCGCCGACGCCAGCGCGAGCGGGTCGCCGGTCAGGGCGGCACCGTCCTCGTCCGCGTCGTACTCGCGGGTGCGGCTGATGGCGAGCTGGATGAGCGTGGCCGCGAGCGGTGCGAGCAGGGCCAGCAGCAGACCCGCCAGCGGGTTGCCGCCCCCACGGCGGTCGCCGCCGCCGAAGAACAGGGCGAACTGCGCGAGCGAGGTGATGACACCCGCGATCGCGGCGGCCACGGAGGACGTCAGGATGTCCCGGTTGTACACGTGCATCAGCTCGTGGCCGAGCACGCCGCGCAGCTCGCGCTCGTCGAGGATCAGCAGGATGCCCTCGGTGCAGCACACCGCGGCGTTCTGCGGGTTGCGGCCCGTCGCGAAGGCGTTCGGCGCCATGGTCGGCGACACGTACAGCCGCGGCATGGGCTGGCGCGCCGCCGTCGAGAGCTCCCGCACGATCCGGTACATCACCGGCTGCTCGATCTCGCTGACGGGCCGGGCGCGCATCGCGCGGATCGCGATCTTGTCCGAGTTCCAGTAGCTGTAGGCCGTCGTCAGCAGGCCGATGCCGGCGAACAGCAGGAGGAACCCGGGGCGCCCCCCGCCGAGCAGGTAGCCGATGCCGAGCAGGACGGCCCACATGGCGCCGAACAGCGCCGCCGTCTTCAGGCCGTTGAAGTGCCGATGCCCCATGTCCGTCCTCCCCCGCCCCGTCCGGGGCGGTCCGTGCGTCCGCCGGGAGAACGTCCCGGGGTACGTGCGCGTTCCCCGCGGCACCCGGGCGCCGCGCCCCCAGCGTGCCCGTGGGCTGCGTCGACGCGCCCGGCGCGACGTGCGGCGGGCGGCAGGACCACCCGTCCGGCGCCGGGCCGGGGACGACGACGGGCCCCGCACGCGGTGCGCGTGCGGGGCCCGTCCGTCGGCGTCAGGCGTTCGGCAGCTGACGGCCGAGGGAGATCGCCACCATGTCCTCGCGCGGGACGAGCTTGACCCGCTCGCGCCCGTGCGGCTCGCCCAGGGACTTCTCGTACGCGTCGAGCAGCTCCCAGCCCGACCAGTCGATGGGCTGGGCGCCGCGCGCCCGCAGGAACTCGAGGACGGCCTCGGGGTCGCGCTCGGCGGCGGTGTAGAACGCCTCGCCGGCGGCGGCGACGTCCTCGCCCAGGTGCCGGATGGTCTCGGACGCGTCGGACTTGGTGTGGCCGATGAGGCCGACGGGACCGCGCTTGATCCAGCCGGTCGCGTAGATGCCGGACAGGTGCTCGCCGTCGACGTCCACGACCCGGCCCTCGCGGTTGGGGATGACACCCGCGACGTCGTCGAACGGGATGTCGACCAGCGGCGAGCCGAAGTAGCCGACGGCGCGGTAGACGGCCTGGACCGGCCAGTCGAACGTCTCGCCGGTGCCCGCGACGTTCCCGTCGCCGGTGAGCGTCGTGCGCTCGGTGCGCAGGCCGACGACCTTGCCGTCCTCGCCGAGCACCTCGAGCGGCTTGTGCAGGAAGTGCAGGTGGATGCGGCGCGAGGCGGTGAGGTCCTCGGGCTCCTTGAGCGTCCAGTCCGTGAGGGTCTTGACGACCTGCTTCGTCTGGTTGCTCGAGCGGATCGCCGCCTCGGAGCCCTCGTCGAACTCGAAGTCCTCCGGGTACACGACGACGTCGACGTCCGGCACGTGGCCGAGCTCGCGGAGCTCGAGCGGCGAGAACTTCGCCTGCGCGGGGCCGCGGCGCGCGAACACGTGCACGTCGGTGACCGGGCTCTTCTTGAGGATCTCGTAGACGTTGGCCGGGACCTCGGTCGGGAGCAGGTCGTCCGCGTGCTTGGCGAGGATGCGCGCGACGTCGAGCGCCACGTTGCCCGCGCCCAGGACGGCCACCTGCTGCGCCTCGAGGGGCCAGGTGCGCGGCACGTCCGGGTGGCCGTCGTACCAGGAGACGAAGTCCGCGGCGCCGTAGGACCCGTCGAGGTCGATGCCGGGGATCGGCAGGGCCGCGTCCCGGATCGAGCCGGTCGAGAAGATGACGGCGTCGTAGAACTGGCGCAGGTCGTCGAGCTTGAGGTCGGTGCCGTAGTCGACGTTCGCGAGGAGGCGGATGTCGCCGCGCTCGAGGACCTTGTGCAGCGCGACGATGATCTGCTTGATGCGCGGGTGGTCGGGCGCGACGCCGTAGCGGACGAGGCCGAACGGCGCGGGCAGGCGCTCGAACAGGTCGATGCTGACGTCGAGGTCGGTCTTCGACAGGATGTCGGCCGCGTAGATGCCGGCCGGTCCCGCGCCGACGATCGCGACACGCAGGGTCGGGGTGCTCACGGGTCGGGCTGCCTTCCGGTCGGGGGGCCCTCACCGCTCGGCGCGGCCGGGCCGCGGGGCCGGAGGGCCTGCGCGTCGGCGTGCGCGTCGGTCGGTGCGAGGGCGCTGCTCGCCCCCCAGTCTAGGCGCTGAGGTGAGGACACCCTCACGTCCACTCCACGATACGGACAGCCCAGCATGCGGACACCTCGCGAAACCGCAGGTCAGGGTGGCGCCGGTCACCTCCACGCGCCCGACGCCACCCCGCCGCTCACCGCCCCGGCGCGCGGCCGTGCCCGCCACGGGCCGGGGCGGCGGTCACGGGCGGCCCGTCGCGCGGGCCGACGTCCGGCGGCCGCCGGTCACGGGCGCCACGTGTCGGTGAGGGTCAGCGTGCCGCTCGCCGGGACGCGCACCGTGCGGTTCGCGCCCGACTCCCACGTCACCGACCCGCCCTGCCTGCGGACGTACTTGTACTCGACGGTCGCACCCGCGGGGAGCGTCACGGCCCCCCGCCAGACGGGGTACGTCGCGGACGAGAGGGCCACCGCGCGCGCCGGGTCCCAGTCGCCGAGCGCCGGGTGGTCCCCCACCACGGCGAGGTCCTGCCCCCACACCGTCGTCGCGTGCACCCCGAACGAGACCTGGGCCGGGGCGGCGGTCGGCGACGCGGTGGGGCTCGCGGTCGGGCTCGCCGTCGGCGTGCCGCCGCCCGTGGGCCGCTGGCCGACGTGCAGCGCCACCGCGCCCTGGGCCGGCACCGTGAACGCCGCCCGCCCGGCGGCGTCCACCGTCACGGTCGTCCCCGTGCAGGCCCCGCCCGACCGCGCGCCGCTGATGACGTCGCAGTACGCGCCGGCCGGCAGGGAGGTCTGGAACGTGCGCTGCAGCGGGGCGGAGCCCGCGTTGACCGCGACGTACCCGGCGCTCCCCCGCCCGAAGGCGATCCGGCTGCCGCCGTCGTCCCACCAGTGCGTGATGCCCGTGCCCGCGACCGCGTTGCGGAACCCCACCATGTGCGCCGTCTCGTTCCAGCGGTGCGCGCACGTCCACGTGCCCTGCCCGCACACCGCGTCCCGCACGGCGCCGTTCGCCTCCGACGGCGCTCCGGCGTCGTGGTCTGCGAACGCGTAGCCCGAGTAGACGGTCGGCCAGCCGTACGGGTAGGCGAGCATGAAGACGTTCGCCAGGCGGTGGTCGGACCCGTTCCTGTACGACAGCGTCTCGCCGTTGCGCTCGGTGTCGTGGTTGTCGACGAAGACGCCGGCACGGTCCGAGGGCAGCAGCCACGACTGGCTCGACAGCGTCCGCAGGCTCGCGAGCTCGTCCGCCTGGAACCGTCCCTTGAGGTGGCGGGCGTAGTGGAACTCGTGCGAGTCGCCGGACCCGAGGTACTCGCTCGGCTGGATCGGCTCGCCGCCCGCGCCGATCACCTCGTGCACGACGTAGACGCTGCGGTCGGACAGCTTGGCCCGGATGGCCTCGAGGTCCGCGGCGGCGATGTGCTTGGCCGCGTCGACGCGGAACCCGCGCACGCCGAGCGAGATGAGGTCGTTCAGGTAGTCCGCGATCTCCTGGCGCACGTACTCCGACTCCGTGCGCAGGTCCTGCAGGCCCACGAGGCGGCAGCTCTGCACCTGGTAGCGGTCCTGGTAGCTCGCGATGTCCGTGCGGCAGTCGTGGAAGTCCTGCGGGCCGTACCCGCCGGCCGGGCCGGGGTACCGCTCGGTGGAGAACGTCGTGCCGGCCCAGCCCGTGCCGCCGCTCTGGCCGCTCATGTGGTTGACGACGACGTCCGCGATGACGTCCACGCCGGCGGACCGGCACGTCCCCACCATGGCCGCGTACTCGGCGCGGGTGCCGAGCTTGGACTCGATGCGGTAGCTGACCGGCTGGTACGAGGTCCACCACTGGCCGCCGACGACGGCGTGCTCGTTGGGCGGGGACGTCTGCACCCACCCGTAGCCGGCGGGGCCGAGGACGGCGGTGCACTCGCGGGCGATCGCGTCCCAGGTCCACTGGAAGAGGTTCACGCCGGGCCGGTCCCCGGGCGGGAGCGCCTGGGCGGGACGGGCGGCGGTGACGCCGGCGGCGGCGCCGACGAGCGCGAGGGCGACCGTCAGCAGCCCGGCGAGCAGGACGGGGACGGGTCGACGGCGCGCGGGCGCCCGGGTCCCGTCGGGCGGCGGGACGGGCAGGGGCGGTGCGGACACGGGGTCTCCTCGGGTCGTGCCCGACGGCGTCGTCGGGCGGCTCGCCGGCGCGGCGCTGCACCGGTCGTCCCGGCGCCGCCCGTGCGGGACGGCGTCGGGCGTGGAGGAGGTGACCCGGGCGTCCTGATCCCCGGGGCGCACGCACGTCGGTCGCAACTGCTTGCGAGACGTACGCAACTTGCTGCAAAGAGACACTAGGGGTGACGTACGCCACCGTCAACAGCACGAGGCGCGCGGCCCGCCCGCCACCCCGTCCGCGGGTGCCTACAGTGACGTGTGCCCGACGCGCCCGCCCCCGACCGCCGCGCGGGGCTCGCCGCCGGCGTCGCCGCCTACCTCCTCTGGGGCGCGCTGCCCCTCTACTTCCCGCTGCTCTCCCCCTCCGGCGCGGTCGAGATCATCGCCCACCGGGTCGTGTGGTCCCTGCTGTTCTGCCTCGTGCTGCTGCTCGCCACCCGCACGTGGGGCGTCTTCGTCGCGCTGCTGCGGGACCGCCGCCTGCTCGCGCGCCTCACGCTCGCCGCGGTGCTGCTCGCCGTGAACTGGCTCGTGTTCGTGCACGGCGTCACCACCGGCCACGTCGTCGACGCCGCGCTCGGCTACTTCATCAACCCGCTCGTCACGGTCGGGCTCGCCGTGCTCGTGCTCGGCGAACGGCTGCGTCCGGTGCAGTGGGTCGCGCTCGGACTCGGCGCCGGCGCGGTCGTCGTCATCACCGCGGGCCTCGGGCGGCTGCCGTGGATCGCGCTGACGCTCGCCGGGAGCTTCGGCGTGTACGGGCTCATCAAGAGCAGCGTCGGCGCCCGCGTCCCCGCCCTGCCCGGCCTCGCGGCGGAGACCGCGGTGCTCGTCCCCGTGGCGGTCGGCTACCTCGGCTGGCTGCACGCCACCGGGTCCGGCACGTGGGGCGCGCACGGCACGTGGCACGCGGTCGGGCTCGCCGGTTCCGGCGTCCTCACCGCCGTGCCGCTGCTGCTGTTCAACTCCGCCGCACGGCGGCTGCCCCTGTCGGTGGTGGGGATGCTGCAGTACCTGGCCCCGGTGCTTCAGCTGGCGATCGGCGTGCTCGTCGCGGGCGAGGAGATGCCGCCCGCGCGCTGGTGGGGCTTCGGCCTGGTGTGGCTCGCGCTCGTCGTCCTCACCGTCGACGGCCTGCGCACCGCGCGCACGACGCGCCTGGCCGCGCGCGCCGCCGCCGCGAGCGCGGGCGCACCCGCCGACGACCGCGGTGGTCGCGGGAGGGTCTGAGCTCAGGCGTCCTCGACCTGCACGAGGCGCTGGCCGATCCGCACCGTCCAGCCCGCCCGGACCACGGCGCGGGTGCCCGGCGGCAGCACGTGCGCCTCCCCGCCCGGAGCCACGACGACGCTCCCGTTCGTCGAGCCACGGTCCATCACCCACACGCCCGCGGGCCCGTCCGGGTGCTCCGGAGGCTCGGGCCCGAACTCCAGGTGCACGCGCGAGACGGAGCGCGAGGGGTCGTCGACCGCGACGACGTGCAGGATGTCCGCGCCGTCCTCCGCGCGCGGGCCACGGCCCGCCAGGCCGCGCCCCACCACGCGCACCCGGGGACCGGTGTCGAACTGCAGCGCGAGGGTCGTCGCACGACGGCGCAGCTGCGCCAGGTCGCGCACACGGGTGTGCTCGAGCTCGACCAGGTCGTCGGGCACGACCGGCAGCGGCGTGGGGGGCGGCGGCACCACGCCCGGCGCAGCGGGCGCGGCGGGCCCTGAGCGGGGATCGGTTCCGTCGACGACCTCCGCGAGCGGGTCGGTGCCGCCGCCGACCACCGCGCGCGGGTCGGTGCCGCCGCCGATCCCCGCGCCGGGGTCGGTGCCGTCGCCGACCTCCGCGCGCGGGCCCTCGGGCCCGACGGGGGCGACCGGCGCGGGGGCGGGCCGTGCCCACGGGGCCGGGGCCGCCGGCGCGACGGGGAGGAAGGTCTCCGTGGGCGCGTCGCGCCGGGACACCGGAGCCGGCGCCGGAGCCGCCGGGGCGGGTGCGACCTCCGCACCCTCCCACGGCGCCACCGGGGGGTCGGCCGGCACGAGCGGCGGACGCACGTCCGCCGCACCCGCGAGCGACACCGGGGTCGGTGCCGGCGGAGGCACGGCGGCACCGGCCCGTGTGCCGTCGGGCGCGGCGTCGCCGCGCACGGGTGCGGCGGGGACGCCGCCGGGTCCCGGACGTGCACCGCCCGCCGCCCGGCGTCCCGCCGGCAGCGGGGCGGGACCGCGTGCGTGCGCCGGCGCCGCCGCGTCGACCACCCGGGTGCCCGACGCGCGGTCGTGCCACCCGCGACGGTCGGGACCGGCGTCGAGCGCCCCGGTGGCCGAGACCAGCAGGGGCCCGGCGACGGGGAGCACCGACCCGAGGGCGAGGACCAGCTGCCGCACCAGCGCGCGTCCGACGCCCGGCGTCGCGCCCGTCGTGTGCGCGACGGTCCGCAGCCCCAGCGCCGCCGCTCCGGCGGTGGCACCGAGCAGCCCCTCCGCGACGACCAGCGCGAGCCCGACGAGGACGGCGGTGGTCGCCGTCGCCGCGAGGGGCGGAGCACCGACCACCGCCGCGGCGCCTGCCGCCGCACCAGCCCCGAGCGCGACCACGCCCAGGTCCGTCAGCTGCGCCAGCACGCGCCGCCCGACCGACGGCGCGGACGGGTGCGGGGCACCGCCCGCGCGGCGGCGGGCGACGGGAGCGTCGGGCACCGGACCGGGACCAGGCGCGGCGGCCGGCGACGCCACCGCACCGCCCGGCGCGCCCCATCCGGCGCCGGCGGCGGCGCCGTCCGGGGTGGCAGCCGGCGGCCCTCCGCCGTCGGACGGGGTGCGGACGACCTCGGGCCGGGCGATGAGCGGCACCCGGGCACCGCACACGGCGCACGAGACCGCCTCCGGAGCCAGCGGCATCCCGCAGGACGCGCAGCGGGGAGCCGAGGCGCGCGTGCTCACGACCGTGCCCCCGCGGCGGCACCCGGCGTCATCACGCGGTGTCCGCCGCGTCGTCGGCGCGCGTCACGGTGAGCGCGTCGACCACCACCACGGTCACGTTGTCCTGCGCGCCGGCCGCCAGGGCCTCCCGCACCAGGCGCTCCGCCGCGTCCCGCGCGTCCGGCTCCGCCCGCAGCACCGCCTGGACCCGCGCGTCCGGCAGCACGTCCGTCAGGCCGTCCGAGCACGCGACCATGCGGTCGCCGGGGCTGACGGGGAACAGCCAGAGGTCCGGCTCCACCGTCGAGGAGCCGCCGCCCAGCACGCGCGTGACGACGTGCCGCCGCGGGTGGTGCGCGGCGTCCTCGACCGCGAGCAGCCCCTCGGCGACGAGCTCGGCGACCTCCGAGTGGTCCTGGGTGAGCTGCTCGAGGATCCCGCCCACCATGCGGTACGTGCGCGAGTCCCCCACGTTGAGCACCAGCCAGCACGGCTCGCCGTCGCGGCTCGTCACCGCGACCCCGGTGAGCGTGGTGCCCGGCCGCCGGTCGCCGCCGGACGGCAGCTCGCGGACCCGGCGGTGCGCCTCGCGCAGCACCTCCGCCGCGTCCTCCACCGTCGGCTCCGCCCCGGCGAGCACGCTGACGGCCTCGATCGCGACGCGCGAGGCCACCTCGCCCGCCTCGTGCCCGCCCATGCCGTCCGCCACGACGTACAGCCCGTCGGCGGCCCAGGCGCTGTCCTCGTTCGTGTCCCGCCCGGCGCGGTCGGTCGCGACCGCGGACCGCAGCTCGACTCCGGTCCCCATCACGCCGCCCGGCTCACGAGGCGCGGTCGACGAGCGCGTCGGCGAACGCCACGAGCGCCTCCTTGACCGGACCGGCGGGCAGCGGCGCGAGCTCCGTGACCGCCTGCCGCGCCAGCTCCACGGCCCGGTCGCGCGTGCGGGCCACGACGTCGTGCCCCCGCAGCGCGTCCACCGCGGCGGCCAGCGCGTCGTCGTCGGAGAGGTCCGCGTCGAGCAGGGCCAGGGCGCTGCGGTCGTCCTCCGTCGCGTCGGACGCGCCCGCGCGTGCGCGCAGCAGCAGGGCCGGCATCGTCGGGACGCCCTCGCGCAGGTCCGTGCCGGGCGTCTTGCCCGTCACCGTGCCGTCGGACGTGAGGTCGATGACGTCGTCCGCGAGCTGGAACGCGACGCCGATCGTCTCGCCGAAGCGTGTCACCGTCCGCACGACCTCCGCGGAGCAGCCGGCGAACATCGCTCCGAAGCGGGCGGACGTCGCGATGAGGGACGCCGTCTTGTCGGACAGCACCTGCAGGTAGTGCTCGACCGCGTCCTCGCCCGGGCGCGGGCCGACCGTCTCGTGCAGCTGCCCGAGGCAGAGCCGCTCGAACGTCGCGGCCTGGATGCGCACGGCCTCGGGGCCCAGCCCGGACACCAGCGACGACGCCCGCGCGAACAGCAGGTCGCCGGTGAGGATCGCGACCGAGTTGCCCCACACCTCGTGCGCCGACGGCGCACCGCGGCGGACCGGGGCCGAGTCCATGACGTCGTCGTGGTACAGCGTCGCGAGGTGGGTCAGCTCGACCACCGCCGCCGCGTCCACGACCTCCCGCCGGTCCGCGTGCCCGAGCTCGGCGGTCAGCAGCGTGAGCAGCGGACGCAGCCGCTTGCCGCCGGCGTTGACCAGGTGGCGGGACGCGAGGTCGGCGATCGGGTCGGTCGACGTGACGGAGTCGCGCAGCAGCTCCTCGACCAGGGACATGCGCCCGGTCAGGCGCTCCGCCAGCTCGGCGTCGTGCAGCGGGAGGGCGAGGGCGGTCGTCACAGGACGAACCTATCCGTCCGCGCGTCGCGGTACGGAACGGGACGGGCAGGACGCCCGGTTCCGACCGGTTCGTCCGCGGCGTGGCGGCGGCGTGGTCACGGCAGGAGGACCGCCACGGAGCCGATCGCGTCCAGGACGGGCTGGGGGGCGACACCGAGCACGACGGTGAGCAGCGCGCACACGGCCACCGCGACGACGGTCAGCCCCTCGCCCGGCACGACCGTCGTGGTGCCGCGCTCGACGGTGGTCCCGGTCGCCGTCGCCGTTGCCGTCGCGGTCCCCGGGCCCGCGGTCGCGTCCGCCGTCGCGGTCCCCGGGCCCGCGGTCGCGTCCGCCGTCGCGGCGGCGAGCGGAGCCGCGCCGGCGGCCGTCGCGCCCCCGACGCCCGACGCGACGGGCGCGTCGCCGCCGTCCGCGCCGTCCGCGCCGTCCACGCGCTCACCGCCCGCCGGCTCGCCGACAGCCGTGCCGTCCGCCCCGGCCGGGGACCCCGCGGGCTCGGTGAAGAACAGCAGCACGATGATGCGGACGTAGAAGAACCCGGCCGCGACGGACGCGAGCACGCCGACGAGCGCGAGCGGCCAGGCGCCGCCCGCGACCGCGGCGGAGAACACCGCGAACTTGCCGGTGAAGCCGGCCGTGAGCGGGATGCCCGCGAACGACAGCAGGAAGAGCGTGAACGTCACCGCCAGCGCGGGGTGCGTCCGACCCAGCCCGGCCCACTGCGACAGCCGCGTCGCCTCCCCGAGCACCGCGGGCTCGTCGGTGCCGTCGCGCGTCCCGCGCTCGCGCACGAGGGCGACGAGCCCGAACGCGCCGAGCGTCGTGGCCCCGTAGGCCAGCAGGTAGAACAGCACGGCGGTGATGCCGGAGTCGTCCAGCGCCACGACGCCCGTGAGGACGAACCCGGCGTGCGCGATCGAGGAGTAGGCGAGGAGGCGCTTGACGTCGGTCTGCACGAGCGCGGCGACCGTGCCGACGACCATCGTGAGGATCGCGACGGTCCACAGCACGACCTCGAGGTCCCACCGCATGCCGGGGAGCATCCCGTAGACGACGCGCAGGAGGGCGCCGAACGCGGCCACCTTGGTGCAGGCCGCCATGAACCCGGTGACCGGCGTGGGGGCGCCCTGGTACACGTCGGGCGTCCACTGGTGGAACGGGACGGCGCCGACCTTGAACAGCAGGCCGACGAGCAGCAGCACCGCCCCGACGAGCAGGAGGTCGTCCGTGCCCCCGGGCGTCGCGGTCGCCGCCGCGATCTCGGAGAACCGGATCGAGCCGCTGTAGCCGTACAGCAGGGCGATCCCGAACAGCATGATCGCCGAGGTGAACGCGCCGAGCAGGAAGTACTTCATCGACGCCTCCTGCGAGAGCAGGCGACGGCGGCGGGCGAGCCCCGACAGCAGGTACAGCGGCAGCGACAGCACCTCGAGCGCGATGAACAGCGTCAGCAGGTCCGCCGTGGCGGGGAAGATCATCATCCCGCCGGTCGCGAACAGCACGAGCGGGAAGACCTCGGTCTGGCGCAGGCCGCGGCGCCGTGCGAGCTCCTCGTAGTCGGACCCGGGCACCGCGGCGGCCGTGGGCGCGAACGCGTCCTCGTCCCCCGTCACCCGGTCGGCGACGAGCAGCACGGAGAGCAGGGCGAGCAGCGCGACCGTGCCCTGCAGCACCAGCGCCGGGCCGTCGACGACGAGCGAGCCGGCCAGCACGTCGGTGCCGCCCGTGCGGCGCACGTCGCCCCACAGCACGGCCACGGCCACGAGCGCGCCGGCGAGCGCGGCCAGGCTCAGCGTGAGCTGCACGGTGCGGCGCAGGCGCTCGGGCACGAACGCCTCGACCAGCACGCCGGCCACCGCGGCCAGCAGCACGACGAGCACCGGGACCAGCGGGCCCCAGGCGATGTCCGGTGCGACGAAGGTGCTCACCGGTCGCCCCCTTCCTCGGACGCGGGCATGACGACGGGCTGGCTCGGCGCGGGGTCCTCGACCCCGACCTGCGTGAGCGTCTGCTCGGCGGGCGGGCGCACCAGGTCGAGCGCCGGCCCGGGCACGAACCCGAGCACGAGCATCGCGGCGATCAGCGGCCCGACGGCCCAGCGCTCGCGCGCGGACGCCTCGGGCATGGCGGCGAGCTCGGGCCGCACGGGCCCGGTGAACAGTCGCTGGTACGTCCACAGCACGTAGACCGCGGCGAGCACGACGCCGACGGTGGCGACGACAGCCGCGACCGGGTGCCGGGCGAAGCTGCCGACCAGCACGAGGATCTCGCTGACGAACGTCGACAGGCCGGGCAGCGACAGCGCGGACAGGCCGACGACGAGGAACATCCCGGCCAGCACCGGCACGACCTTCTGCAGCCCGCCGAAGTCGGCGACCTGCTGCGAGCCGCGCCGGGCGGCGAGGAAGCCGACGAGCAGGAACAGCGCCCCGGTCGAGAGGCCGTGGTTGACCATGTAGAAGGACGACCCGGCGACCGACGTCGACGTGAACGCGAAGATGCCGAGCACGATGAAGCCGAAGTGCGACACCGACGTGTACGCGACGAGCCGCATGAGGTCCCGCTGCCCGATCGCCAGGAGCGCGCCGTACAGCACGGAGACGACGGCCAGCGCGATGACGACGGGCGCGGCCCACCGCGACGCCTGCGGGAACAGCGGCAGGCAGAGCGTGAGCATGCCGAACGTGCCCACCTTGTCGAGCACGCCGACGAGCAGCGCCGACGTGCCGGCCGGCGCCTGCTCCGCCGCATCGGGCAGCCAGGTGTGCACCGGGAACATCGGCGCCTTGATGGCGAACGCGACGAAGAACGACACGAACAGCCACCGCTCGAGCGTCGGGTCCATCTCGAGGCCGACGAGGTTCTCGACGAGGAAGCCCTCGGGCCCGCGCGGTCCCTGCAGGTACAGGCCGATGACGCCGATGAGCATGATCAGCCCGCCGGCGAGGGAGTACAGCAGGAACTTCACGGCCGCGTAGCGGCGCCGGGCGCCGCCGAAGCCCCCGATCATGAAGTAGACCGGGATGAGCATCGCCTCGAAGACGACGTAGAACAGGAACACGTCGCGCGCGGCGAACACGAGGACGACGAACGCCTCGAGCAGCAGGACGAGCGCCAGGTAGTGCCGCAGCCGGTCGGTCGGGGCGTCGCCCGCACCCTGCTCGCGCCAGGCGGCGAGCACGACGAGCGGCACGAGCACGACGGACATCGCGACGAGGGCGAGCCCGACGCCGTCGACGCCGAGCGCCCACGAGACGCCGAACGCGGGGATCCACGGCACGGTCTCCGTCAGCTGGTGCGTGCCGGCGTCGGCGGTGTCGAACGCACCGACGGCGGCACCGAGCAGCACGAGCTCGGCGAGCGCGACGCCGAGCGCGACCGTGCGGGAGTGCCGGCGCGCGCCGGCGGGCAGCGCCCACAGCGCGACGGCGCCGAGCGCCGGGAGGACCACCAGCGCGGTGAGCCAGGGGAAGTCAGCCATGTCTCTCGTCTCCTCCGCCTCAGCCGCGCACGGCCAGCACGACGACCGTGAGCACGACCAGCCCGACGACGGTCGAGGCGGCGTACGACCGGGCGTACCCGGTCTGCACGCGCCGCACCGCGTCGCCCACGCCGACCGTGACCTTGCCCAGCCCCGTCACGGCGCCGTCGACGACCGCCTTGTCCCCGTAGACCAGGGAGCGCGTGAGGTACCGGCCCGGGTCGACGAGCGCGGCGTCGTTGACGACGTCCTGGTACAGGTCCTGGCGCGCCGCACGGGTGAGGACGGTGCCGCGCGGCGGGGCCACCGGCACGGTCGACACCGCGTACATCCGCCAGGCGAGCACCAGGCCCACGAGCACGACGGCGAGCGTCGCGCCGACGATGACCGGCACGGGCAGCACCGGCTCGTGGTGCTCGGCGTGCCCGACCGACGGCTCCAGCCACTCGACGAACCCGGCGCTCGACAGGAACCAGCCCAGGCCGACCGAGCCGACCGCGAGCACGACCATCGGCACGGTCATGAGCAGCGGGGACTCGTGCGGGTGCTGCGCGCTGCCGTCGCGCTTGGCCGACCAGCGCTTCTGCCCCTCGAACGTGAGGAAGAACAGGCGCGACATGTAGAACGCGGTGATGCCGGCGCCCAGCAGCGCGATGCCGCCGAACACCCAGGCGCGCCACGGCTCGCCGTCGACCGGCACGAAGGCCGCCTCGATGATCTTGTCCTTGCTCCAGAAGCCCGCGAACGGGAACACCCCGAGGATCGCGAGCCACCCGGCCATGAACGTGACGTACGTGATCTTCATGTACCGGCCGAGGCCGCCGAAGCGCCGCATGTCGACCTGGTCGTCCATGCCGTGCATGACGGATCCGGCGCCCAGGAACATGCCGGCCTTGAAGAAGCCGTGCGTGACGAGGTGGAAGATCGCGAACGCGTAGCCGATGGGGCCGAGGCCCGCCGCGAGCACCATGTAGCCGATCTGCGACATCGTCGAGGCGGCCAGCGCCTTCTTGATGTCGTCCTTGGCGCAACCGACGATCGCCCCGAACAGGAGCGTGATCGCGCCGACGACCGCGACGACCAGCTGGGCCGTCGGTGCCGCGGCGTACACCTCGCCGGACCGGACGATGAGGTACACGCCCGCCGTCACCATGGTCGCCGCGTGGATGAGGGCGGACACCGGCGTGGGGCCGGCCATCGCGTCGCCCAGCCAGGACTGCAGCGGGAACTGCGCCGACTTCCCGCAGGCCGCGAGCAGCAGGGCCAGGCCGATCAGCGTGAGCACGCCCGTGTCGGCCCCCGCGACGCCCGCGTGCACGGTGGCGAAGTCCAGGCCGCCGAACGCCGCGAACATCAGGCCCATCGCCACGATGAGGCCGACGTCCCCGACGCGGTTGGCGACGAACGCCTTCTTCGCCGCGACCGCGTACGCGGTGTTGTGGTTCCAGAACCCGATGAGCAGGTACGAGGCGAGACCCACGCCCTCCCAGCCCACGAACAGCAGCAGGTAGGAGTCGGCGAGGACGAGCAGGAGCATCGCCGCGACGAACAGGTTCAGGTACGCGAAGAACCGGCGCCGGTCGACGTCGTGCTCCATGTAGGCCACGGAGTAGACGTGGATGAGCGTGCCGACGAACGTCACGAGCAGCACGAACGTCAGCGACAGCGGGTCGACCCGCAGACCGGCGTCCAGGGTGAGGGCACCCGCGTCGACCCACGTGCCGAACGAGACGTCGTGCACGCGCTGCTCGGCGGGCTGCCCGAGCAGGCCGAGGAACAGCACGAGCGCCACCACGAACGAGGCGGCGGACGCGAGGACGCCGAGCCAGTGGCCCCAGCGGTCGGCGCGGCGGCCGAGCAGGAGCAGCACCGCCGCGGACACGAGCGGCACGACGACGAGCCACGCCGCGTGCCGCGCGCCGTCCCAGGCGACCGGCGCGACGACGTCCTCGACAGCGGTGACGACGGCAGGGGTCGTCAGGGACATCAGGGTGTGCACGTGCGACCCCTCAGCTCTTCAGCAGGTTGACGTCGTCGACCGAGGCCGAGCGCCGGGTCCGGAAGATCGACACGATGATGCCGAGCCCGACGACCACCTCGGCCGCGGCGACCACCATGACGAAGAACGCGAGCACCTGGCCGGTGAGGTCGCCGTGCATGCGGGCGAACGTGACGAGCAGCAGGTTCGTGGAGTTGAGCATGAGCTCGACACCCATGAACACGATGATCGCGTTGCGCCGCAGCAGGACCGTGGTGGCACCGATCGCGAACAGGATCGCAGCCAGCACCAGGTAGTGGGTGAGCGTCACCGGCGGACCTCCTCGTCGCGCAGCTCGTCGCCGTCGGCGGTGTGCGCGTCCGCGCTCGCCGCGCTGGGCTCGTCCGGGGCGTCGGCGCCGCCGGGGGCGTCCTCGGGCCGGTCGTCGTCCTTGCCGGCCGCGTCGCGGGCCAGGGCGCGGGCGCCGAGCGGCGGGCCGTCCCCGGTGGCGGACGTGAAGGACCCAGCGCCGTTGGCCCACCCGCCGGCGAGCACGCGGTCGATGCGGGCGGCGTACTCGCGCGCGTCGGCCTCCTGGCCCCGCACGCGCAGGACGCGCGGCACCGAGTGCTCGAGCGGCCGGCCGTCGGGGTCGAGCGCGGGCACGTCCATCGCGTTGTGCCGCGCGTAGACGCCGGGCGCGGGCAGCGGCGCGAGGTTCGCGCCCTCGCGCACGCGCCGCTCGGCGAGCTCGCGCTGCCCGATGCGCGGCGCGAGGCGGCGCCGGTGCGTGAGCACGAGCGCGCCCAGCGCCGCGACGACGAGCAGGCACCCGACGACCTCGAGGGCGAGCACGTGCTCGCCGAACACCAGCCGGGCGATCCCGATCGGGTTGGAGTCGGCGTTCGCCTCGACCAGCCCCTGCGCGGCCGGGTACGTCGCGCGGCCGACGACGCCGGCCAGCACGACGCCGAGGCCGGCGCCGGCCAGCACGCCGATCCACCGCTGCCCGCGGATGGTCTCCACGAGCGAGTCGGACCGGTCGACGCCCACGAGCATGAGGACGAAGAGGAACAGCATCATGACCGCGCCGGTGTACACGACGACCTGCACGACGCCGAGGAACGGCGCCTCCTGCGCGACGTACAGGAACGCCAGCGAGATCATCACGACGACCACGGCGAGCGCGGCGTGCACGGCCTTGCGGGCGAACAGCAGGCCGAGCGCCGCGAGCACCATGACCGGGGCCAGCACCCAGAACAGCACCGCCTCCGCCGTGCTCGTGCGCCCCGTCTCGGCGAGGGCCGTCGGCACGGCCGTCGCGACCGTGGGCAGGGCGGCGTGCACCGCCGCGAACGCACCCGTCACCGGGCACCTCCCTGCCGCCGTGCAGCGGCGGTGATCGCCTGCTGCTCGAGCCGCGTCGTGCCGTGGTCGGGCACCGTGGCCCCCTTCTCCGCGTTCTGCGGCAGCGTCGGGTCGTCCGGGCGGTGCTCGGCGACCCACGCGACCTGCTCCGGCGTCACGCCCGTGACCTCGCCGCGGTAGTACTCGGTGTCGGTGGTGCCCTCGACCATCGGGTGCGGCGCGGCGAGCTGGCCCTCGCGCAGCGGCGCGAGCAGGTCCTGCTTCTCCCAGATCATCCCGGCGCGCGTCGGCCCGGCGAGCTCGTACTCGTTCGTCATCGTCAGGGCGCGCGTCGGGCACGCCTCGATGCACAGCCCGCAGAAGATGCAGCGCAGGTAGTTGATCTGGTAGACGCGGCCGTACCGCTCCCCCGGCGAGAACTGCGCCTCGGGCGTGTTGTCCGCGCCCTCGACGTAGATCGCGTCCGCCGGGCACGCCCACGCGCACAGCTCGCAGCCGATGCACTTCTCGAGGCCGTCGGCGTACCGGTTGAGCTGGTGCCGCCCGTGGTAGCGGGGCTTGGTCGGCACCTTCTCCCGCGGGTACTGCTCCGTCACGGTCGGGCGGAACATGTTCGACAGCGTCACGCCGAACCCGCCGACGGGTGCGAGCAGCGCGGACAGCCCGGACCGCGGCTCGATGAGCGACTCGTACCCCTCGTCCGGGCGGGCGACCTCGCCGCCGCGCGGTGCGCGCTCGACGTCGCCCGTCGGCTTCTTCCTGCGCTCAGCCACCGCGCACCTCCAGCGGGGTCTCGGGCCCGGACGGGCTCTCGGACGTCCCCGCGTCGGTCGCGCCGGCCGCGAGCCGGCGCTGGGCGCGCGGCGACGGCGGGAGCACCTGACCGGGCAGGGGCGGGACGGGGTACCCGTTCGCGAACGGGTCGAACGGCTCGGGCTCGGCGCGCGCGGCCTCGGGCTCCGGCTTCTTCTCGGGCACCAGGAACGACACGACCAGGCCGACCACCACGAGACCGGCGAGGACGAACAGCGTCGTGCGCAGGTCGACGTCCCACAGCCGGCGCACGGCCTGGACGAGCGCGACCGCGACGACCCACACGAGGGCCGCGGGGATGAGCACCTTCCAGCCGATCTTCATGAACTGGTCGTAGCGGAAGCGCAGGACCGACCCGCGGATCCACACGAACAGGAACATGAAGAACCAGACCTTCGCGAGGAACCACAGCACGGGCCACCAGCCCTGCTGCAGGAAGCTGTCGGCCGGGAGGAACGGGGCGCGCCAGCCGCCGAGGAACAGCGTCGTCGCGACGGCCGAGACGTTCAGCATGTTGATGTACTCGGCGAGGAAGAACCACGCGAACTTCATCGACGAGTACTCGGTCATGTACCCGGACACGAGCTCACCCTCGGCCTCGGGCAGGTCGAACGGGAGGCGGTTCGTCTCGCCGACCATCGACACGAGGTAGATGACGAACGCCGGCAGCAGCGGCAGGAACCACCACACCTGCGTCTGGGAGTCGACGATCTGCGACGTCGACATCGACCCGGCCATGAGGAAGACGCTGACCAGCGACAGGCCCATCGCCAGCTCGTAGGAGATGACCTGGGCCGTGGACCGCACGCCGCCGAGCAGCGGGTACGTCGAGTTCGAGGACCAGCCGCCCAGCACGATCCCGTACACGCCGACCGACGCGCACGCGAGGATGTACAGCGTCGCGACGGGGAAGTCGGTGAGCTGCAGCGGCGTCACGACGCCGAAGATGCTGACCTCGGGCCCGAACGGGATGACCGCGTAGACGAGCAGCGAGCAGAACACCGCGATCATCGGCGCGACGATGTAGACGAGCTTGTCGGCCGCCTTGACGGTGACGTCCTCCTTGACCAGGAGCTTCATCGCGTCCGCGAGCGACTGCAGCAGGCCGAACGGGCCGTGCACGTTCGGGCCGGGGCGCACCTGCATGCGCGCGACGACCTTGCGCTCGAACCAGATGGCGACGAGCACGCTCGTCAGCAGGAAGACGATGATCGCCACCGCCTTGAGCAGCCACACCCAGAAGACGTCCTGGCTGAAGTCGGCCGCCACGCCGGCCTGCGCGCCGTCCCCGACGGCCGCCGGCAGCACCCCGAGCACGCGGCTCATGCCCGCTCCCCCTCGTCGATCCGCACGCCGGACACCGCGTCGGCCGTGTCGCCGGTCACCGGGCCCGTCGAGGGCGCGGCCGCCCGCGTCGTGACGTCCGCGCGGCCCGCCGCGAGGCGGACGACCGTCCCGGTGCCCGCGCCCAGCACGTCCCGCACGGCGCAGCCGCGCGCATTGGTCGGCAGCCAGACCACGTGGTCCGGCATGTCGGTCACCTGCACGGGCAGCGTGAGCGTGCCGCGGTCGGTGGCGACCTCGAGCGCGCCGCCGTCGGCCACCCCGACCGCCGCCGCCGTCGCGGCGGACACCCGGGCGAGCGGCCGCTTGGCCGTGCCGGCGAGGTACGGCTCGCCGTCCTGCAGCCGGCCCGCGTCCAGCAGCTGGTGCCACGTCGCGAGCACGGCGTGCCCCGGCGGGACCGGGGCCGGCTCCGCGACGGCGACGTCCGGCGCCGGCAGCCGCGCGCCGTCCCACCCGCCGAGCTGGTCGAGCTCGGCGTGCACCGCGGCCAGCGACCCGGTGCCCAGCTCGACGCCCAGGGCGTCGGCGAGCAGGTCGAGGACCCGGTGGTCGGCCATCGACGTGCTCGTCAGGGCCTGGGCGAACGGGCGCGGACGCCCCTCCCAGGTGACGAACGTGCCGGGCTTCTCGACGGGCGGCGCGACCGGCAGCACCACGTCCGCCCGGTCGGTCACCTCGGACGCGCGGACCTCGAGCGAGACGAGGAACGGCACGGTGTCGAGGGCCGCGCGGGCCAGGCGCGGGTCGGCGTGGTCCGCGGGGTCGACGCCGCCGACCACGAGCGCGCCGATCCGGCGCTCCGCGGCGGCGGCGAGGATCTCGTCGGCGCTGCGGCCGGGCGTGGCGGGCAGCTCGTCGACGCCCCACACCGTCGCCATGTCGACGCGTGCCGACGGGTCGGCGACGGGGCGGCCCCCGGGCAGGAGGCCCGGCAGCGTCCCCGCCTCGACGGCGCCGCGCTCACCGGCGCGCCGCGGCACCCAGGCGAGCCGCGCGCCCGTGCGCTCCGCCAGCCGCAGGACCGCCGACAGCAGGCCCGGCACCTCGGCGGCGCGCTCACCGACGAGCACCACGGCGCCCTCCGCGGCCAGCGCCGTCGCGGCGTCGGCGAGCAGCGGCTCGCCCGCCTCGGCCTCGATCGCGTCGAGCACCTCCGGCTCCGTCCCGGGTGCGGCCGGCAGCAGCGTCGCGTCGAGCCGCTCGAGCCCGCGGCTCGCGAGCGGCGCGACCGACAGCACGCGCGTGCGCCCCGCGACCACACGGTCGCGCAGCCGCAGGAAGACGATGCCGCCCTCCTCCTCGGGCTCGTACGCGACGCACAGCACGGTCGGCGCCGCGACGAGGTCCGCGAACGTCACCGTGAGCGTGCGCCCCGCGACGACGTGCCCGAGGAACGCCTCCTCCTCCGCGGAGTGCGGGCGCGCCCGGTGGTCCACGTCGTTGGTGCGCAGCGCGACGCGCGCGAGCTTGGCGTACGCGTACGCGTCCTCGAGCGTGAGGCGCCCGCCCGGCAGCACGCCGACCCCGGCGCCGGCCTCGACCGCCGCCTGCAGGCCGACGGCCGCGGTGTCGAGCGCCTCGACCCAGCTGCACGGCTCGAGCGGGCCGCGCGTGCCGTCGCCCTGCGGCCGCCGCACCATCGGGGTCGTGATCCGGTCGGCGGCGGACTGCCAGCGGAACGCGAAGCGGTCCTTGTCCGTCACCCACTCCTGGTTGACGGCGGGGTCCTCGCCGGCGAGGCGGCGCAGCACGACGCCCCGGCGGTGGTCCACGCGGATCGCCGATCCGTTGCTGTCGTGCTCCGCGATCCCCGGCGTCGACACGAGGTCGAACGGCCGGGCGCGGAACCGGTAGGCCGCGGACGTCAGCGCGCCGACGGGGCAGATCTGCACGGTGTTGCCGGAGAAGTAGGACGAGAACGGCCGCCCGCTCGTGTCGAGCGTCGCCGCGCCGACCGGCGTCTCGCCGGCGAAGCCGAGCACCTCGGTGTCGAACGTGCCGATCTGCTGCTGCGCGCCGCGCTTCTGCAGGTCGATCCAGACGTCGCCCGCGACCTCCTCGGAGAACCGCGTGCACCGCTGGCACAGCACGCACCGCTCGCGGTCGAGCAGCACCTGCGTCGACACCGCGATCGGCTTGGGGAACGTGCGCTTGACGTCGACGAACCGCGTCGTCGCGCGGCCGTTGCTCATCGCCTGGTTCTGCAGGGGGCACTCGCCGCCCTTGTCGCACACGGGGCAGTCGAGCGGGTGGTTGATGAGCAGCAGCTCCATGACGCCGTGCTGGGCCTTGTCGGCCTCGGGCGACGTGTGCTGCGTCTTCACCTGCATGCCCGGCGTCGCCTCGAGCGTGCACGAGGCCTGCGGCTTGGGCATCTTCGCCAGGTTGCCGTCGCGGCCCGGCGCCCACACCTCGACGAGGCACTGGCGGCACGCGCCGGCCGGGGCCAGGAGCGGGTGGTCGCAGAACCGCGGGATCTGGATGCCGAGGCGCTCGGCGGCACGGATCACGAGGGTGCCCTTGGGCACGGTCGTCTCGAGGCCGTCGATCTCGAAGGTGACGGTCGCCTCGGGCTCCGGCTCGCGCACGGGCGGCGCCGCCGGGACGAGCGGCGTGGTGTCCGCCGACGCGTCGGTGCGCCGGTTCGGGGTCGTGATGGTCATGCGTGCACCCCCGCGAGCTGCGTGCGACGACGCGGCGTGTACTGGAACAGCGCGCTGCGCTCCGGCGGGAAGAGCACGTCCGCGGGCGTGTGCGTGCCCGCCTCGAACTCCTCCCGGAAGTACTTCACGGCGCTCGTGACGGGGCTCGTCGCCCCGTCGCCGAGCGCGCAGAACGAGCGGCCCAGGATGTTGTCGCACAGGTCGAGCAGGAGGTCGATGTCCCCGCTCGTGCCCTGGCCGGCCTCGAGCCGCTGCAGCACCTGCAGCAGCCAGAACGTGCCCTCGCGGCACGGCGTGCACTTGCCGCACGACTCGTGCTTGTAGAAGGCCATCCACCGCGTCACCGCGCGCACCACCGACACCGTCTCGTCGAAGATCTGCAGCGCGCGCGTGCCGAGCATCGACCCCGCCTTGCCCACGGACTCGTAGTCGAGCGGCACGTCGAGGTGCTCGGCGGTGAAGATCGGCGTCGACGACCCGCCGGGCGTCCAGAACTTCAGCTCGTGGCCCTCGCGGACGCCGCCGGCCATGTCGAGCAGCTCGCGCAGCGTGATGCCGAGCGGCGCCTCGTACTGGCCGGGCCGCTGCACGTGCCCCGACAGCGAGAACAGGCCGTGACCGGCCGAGCGCTCGGTGCCCATCGAGGTGAACCACTGCGCGCCGCCCACGAGGATGCCCGGCACGGAGGCGACGGACTCGACGTTGTTGACGACGGTCGGCCGCGCGTACAGGCCGGCCACCGCGGGGAACGGCGGCTTGAGCCGCGGCTGCCCGCGCAGGCCCTCGAGGGAGTCGAGCAGCGCCGTCTCCTCGCCGCAGATGTAGGCGCCGGCGCCGGCGTGCACCGTCACGTCGAGGTCGAAGCCCGAGCCGAGGACATCCTTGCCCAGGTACCCCGCCGCGTACGCCTCCTCGACCGCCCGCAGCATGCGGCGGTACACGTGCAGCACCTCGCCGCGCACGTAGATGAACGCGTGGTGGCAGCCGATGGCGTACGAGGTGATGGCGACGCCCTCCACGAGCGACTGCGGGTTCGCCATCATCAGCGGGATGTCCTTGCACGTCCCGGGCTCGGACTCGTCCGCGTTGACGACGAGGTAGCGCGGGCCGCCGTCCGGCGGGGGCAGGAAGCCCCACTTCATGCCCGTCGGGAAGCCGGCGCCGCCGCGGCCGCGCAGCCCCGACTCCTTGACCATCGTCACGACGTCGGCGGCCTGCATGTTCAGCGCGCGGCGCAGGCCGCGGTAGCCGCCGTTGTCCTCGTAGGTCGCCAGGGTCCAGGACCGGTCCGCGTCCCAGTGCGCGGACAGCACGGGTGCCAGGGTCGTCATCACGACTCCTTCGCGTCGTCGGTGCGCTGCCGGCGCTGCTGACCCTCGGCCGACGTGTCGGACGGCGTCGTCGCGGGGCGCTGGGCGCTGGACTCCTCGGCGCCGACCTTGGGGTCGGCCCCGGGCTGCTGGCCGGCCGGCGTCGGGCCGGCGCCGGTCGCTGCGGGCTTCGTCTCCTCGGGCTGGGCCTGCGCGGCCGGCGCACCGCCCGACGGCGAGACCTGCCCCTCGACGTGCGCGACGTCGGGGAAGTCGGGGGCGCGCCAGCCCTTCTCCTTGGCCAGGAGCGTGCCCCGCAGCGTCGCGGGGCCCGCGCCGACGCCCTCGTCCGCGCGCCCGTCGGGGAACCCGGCGAGCACGCGGCTCATCTCCTTGAAGGAGCAGACCGACGACGCCCCGCGCGTCGGGGCGACCCGCTCGCCGGCGCGCAGCCGGTCGACGACGTCGCGCGCCGAGTCCGGCGTCTGGTCGTCGAAGAACTCCCAGTTGACCATCACGACCGGGGCGTAGTCGCAGGCCGCGTTGCACTCGATGCGCTCGAGCGTGATCGCGCCGTCCTCGGTGGTCTCGTCGTGGTCGATCCCGAGGTGCTCGGTGAGCTCCTCCCAGATCGCGTCGCCGCCCATGACCGCGCACAGCGTGTTCGTGCAGACACCCACCGTGTACGTGCCGTTCGGGTGGCGCTTGAACTGCGTGTAGAACGTCGCGACCGCGGACACCTCGGCCGTGCTCAGGCCCAGCTGCGCCGCGCAGAACGCGATGCCGCGGGGGCTGACGTAGCCGTCCTCGGACTGCACCAGGTGCAGCATCGGCAGCAGGGCCGACCGCTCCTGCGGGTAGCGGGCCATGATCGCGGCAGCGTCGGCGGCGAGGCGCTCGCGCGTCGCCTCGTCGTACCCCGTGGCGTGGCGGGCGCCCGCGACGCGACCCGCCCCGGGGACCTCGTGCTCGACGGACATCAGCGGTCCACCCCTCCCAGCACCGGGTCGAGCGACGCGACGGCGACGACGACGTCGGCCACCTGCCCGCCCTCGCACATCATCGAGACGGCCTGCAGGTTGTTGAACGACGGGTCGCGGAAGTGCGCCCGGTACGGCTTCGTCCCGCCGTCGGAGACCAGGTGCACACCCAGCTCGCCCCGCGGGTGCTCGACCGACTGGAACACCTGGCCGGCCGGCACCCGGAAGCCCTCGGTCACCAGCTTGAAGTGGTGGATCAGGGCCTCCATGGAGGTGCCCATGATCTCCTTGATGTGCCCGAGCGAGTTGCCCATGCCGTCGGTGCCGATGGCCAGCTGCGCCGGCCACGCGATCTTCCTGTCGTGCACCATCACGCCACCCGCGGGCAGCGCCGCGAGGCGGTCGAGGCACTGCTCGACGATCCGCATGGACTGGTAGCACTCCTCCATGCGCAGCAGCACGCGCGACCAGGAGTCGGCGCCGTCGTTCACCGGCACGTCGAAGTCGTACGTCTCGTAGCCGCAGTACGGCGCCGCCTTGCGCACGTCGTACGGCAGGCCCGTGGAGCGCAGCACGGGCCCCGTGATCCCGAGGGCCATGCACGCGGCGAGGTTGAGCGAGCCGACGTCCTTGAGGCGGGCCTGCAGGATCGGGTTGGCCAGCATGAGGTCCTCGAGCTGGCGGAAGTAGTGCCGCATCTGCGTCAGCGCCTCGCGGACCGAGTCGATCGCGCCGGGGGGCACGTCCTGCGCGACGCCGCCGGGGCGGATGTACGCGTGGTTCATGCGCAGGCCCGTGATGAGCTCGAAGACCTGGAGCACCTGCTCGCGGGCGGTGAAGCCGACGGTCATGATCGTCGTGGCGCCGAGCTCGTTGCCGCCCGTCGCGAGGCAGACCAGGTGGGACGAGATCCGGTTGAGCTCCATCATGAGCACCCGGATGACCGTGGCCCGCTCGGGCACGTCGTCGGTGATGCCGAGCAGCTTCTCGACGGCCAGGCAGTACCCGACCTCCTGGAACAGCGGGGCGACGTAGTCCATGCGGGTGCAGAACGTCACGCCCTGGGTCCAGGTGCGGTACTCCATGTTCTTCTCGATGCCCGTGTGCAGGTAGCCGATGCCGGCCCGGGCCTCGGTGACGGTCTCGCCGTCGATCTCGAGCATGAGCCGCAGCACGCCGTGGGTGGACGGGTGCTGCGGGCCCATGTTGACGACGATGCGCTCCTCGCCGAGGCGGGCGGCCTCCTCGGCGATGTCCGACCAGTCGCCGCCGGACGCCTCGAACGTCGGGACGTCGGTGGTCTGGTCGTCGACGACGTGCGCCGTCGCGTGGGGGGCGGTGTGGGGGGCGGCCATCAGCTGTACGACCTCCGCTGGTCCGGGGGCGGCACGGAGGCGCCCTTGTACTCGACCGGGATGCCCCCGAGGGGGTAGTCCTTGCGCTGCGGGTGGCCCGGCCAGTCGTCGGGCATCTCGATCCGCGCGAGCCCGGGGTGGCCGTCGAAGACGATCCCGAAGAAGTCCCAGGTCTCGCGCTCGTGCCAGTCGTTGGCCGGGTAGACCGACGTGGTCGACGGGACGTGCGGGTCCGCCTCGGCCACCGCGACCTCGAACCGCAGCCGACGCCCGTGCGTCACCGACACCACGTGGTAGACGGCGTGCAGCTCGCGGCCCGTCTCGTGCGGGAAGTGCACGCCGCTCACGCCCAGGCTGAGCTCGAACCGCAGGTCAGGGTCGTCGCGCAGCGCCCGGGCCACCTCGACGACGTGCTCGCGCCGCACGTGCAGCGTCAGCTCTTCGCGGTCCACCGTCACGTACTCGACGGCGTTCGCGAAGCCCGTGCCGGACTCGTCGAGGACCTCGGTCAGCACGTCGACGACCTCGTCGAACCAGCCCCCGTAGGGACGCTCGCTCGCGCCGGGCATCGCGATCGTGCGCACGAGCCCGCCGTAGCCGGACGTGTCGCCCGAGCCCGTCGCGCCGAACATGCCGGTGCGCACGTCCACGATCTCCAGCGGCGTGCGCGCCGTCGCCAGGTCGACGTCGCCGCGCACGTTCTGCGACCCGGCCTCCAGCGCCGCGGCCGACGTCTGCTGCGCGACCGCGGCGGCGGGGGCGGTCGTGCCCTCGCCGGGCTTGACGGCCGCCGCGGCGTCCGCCTTCTCCCCGGCCGGCACGGCGGCCTCGCCCTCCGCCGGGCGCTTCTCGGGGCGGTGCTCGGCGCTCACCGCAGCAGGCCCGTCATGTGCGAGGTCGGCGTCGCCTCGAGCGCGGCGGCCTCCGCGGCCGCCGCCGCCTCCTTGCGGTTGACGCCGAGGGGCGTGCTCTGGATCTGGTCGTGCAGCGCGAGGATCGCGTGCGTGAGCATCTCCGGCCGCGGCGGGCAGCCCGGCAGGTAGATGTCCACCGGCACGATGTGGTCGACGCCCTGGACGATCGCGTAGTTGTTGAACATGCCGCCGCTGGACGCGCACACGCCCATCGACAGCACCCACTTCGGCTCCGCCATCTGGTCGTAGACCTGCCGCACGACGGGCGCCATCTTCTGGCTCACCCGGCCGGCGACGATCATGAGGTCCGCCTGGCGCGGGGAGGCGCGGAACACCTCCATGCCGAACCGGGAGATGTCGTAGCGGCTGGCGCCGGTCGCCATCATCTCGATCGCGCAGCACGCCAGGCCGAACGTCACCGGCCACAGCGAGCCCTTGCGGAAGTAGCCGACGAGGTCCTCGACCGTCGTCAGCAGGAAGCCCGAGGGCGCTTCCTCGATGCCCATGTCAGCCCCTCCTCCGGCTCGTGCGTGCGTGCGGCGTCGTCGCCGCGGTCCTGCGGATCGCTGTCGTCAGTCCCACTCGAACCCGCCGCGCTTCCACTCGTAGACGAACGGCACCGTGATGAGGGCCAGGAACGCGAGCATCGCGACCAGCCCGAACGTGGCCAGCTCCTCGAAGCCGACGGCCCAGGGGTAGAGGAAGACCACCTCGATGTCGAAGACGATGAACGTCATGGCCACGAGGTAGTACTTGATCGGGAAGCGCCCGCCGCCGACCGCGTGCGGGGTCGGCTCGATGCCGCACTCGTAGGCCTCGAGCTTCGCGCGGTTGTACCGCCGGGGCCCGAGGATCGCGCTCGCGCCGACGCCGCCGAGCGCCAGGACCGCGGCGATGCCCATCATCACCAGCAGCGGCACGTACGGGTTGGTCATCGTGCGGTCCTCCTCGGCGTCGAGGTCCGGCCGGGGCCGGGGGCTTGCGTGCGGGTCCTGCGGGGATCGAGCTGGTCCTTCTGGTGATGCGGGTCCTGCGGGTCCGGCGCCGTCAGGCGTCGGGGGCGATCCTCGCCAGCGCGGCGATCACGCGGTCGACCGCGTCCCCGCCCCGTGGCTCGTAGCAGTCGGACAGGAGCTTGAGCACGAACCGCATGAGCAGCGGCCGTGGCAGCCCGTACCGGGTGCACACCCGCATCACCTGCGGGTGCTCGATCAGGCGGACGAAGACCCGGCCCAGCGTGTAGTAGCCGCCGAGGTCGTCCTTCATCCGCGCCTGGTAGGAGGCGAGGGCGCGCTCGCGTCCCGCGGCCGAGCCGCGCGCGAGGCCCTGCGCGATCGCGTCGGCCGCGACGCGTCCCGCCTGCAGGCCGTACGCGATGCCCTCGCCGTTGAACGGGCTCACCATGCCGGCGGCGTCGCCGGCGAGCAGGAGTCCGTCCGCGTAGAGGGGGCCCCGGTTGAACCCCATCGGCAGCGCGGCGCCGCGCACCGGGCCCACCTGGTTCTCGGGCGTGAACTCCCACTCGCGCGGCGCGTTGGCCATCCAGCGCGCGAACAGGTCCTTGTAGTCGACCTTCGTCGCGGCGGCCGTCGAGCTCACGGAGCCGAGGCCGACGTTCGCCGTGCCGTCGCCGAGCGAGAAGATCCAGCCGTAGCCCGGCATGAGGTTCGACCGGCCCGGCTCGCCGTCCCACAGCTCGAGGTGGGACTCCATCCACGGGTCGTCGTGCCGCGGGGTGCGGAAGTACGTGCGCACCGCCACGCCCATGGGTCGGTCGTCGCGCTTCACGCGACCGACGGCCGTGGCCAGGCGGGCGGAGACCCCGTCGGCGGCGACGACGACCGGGGCGCGGTAGGTGACCTCGTCGCCGGCGTCGACCGTGCGGCGCCCGTCGTGGTCGACCGCGCGTGCCCGCACGCCCACGACCCGGCCCGTGCGCTCGTCGCGCACGGGGGCCGTGACCGCGGTGCGCTCGAGCAGCTTCGCGCCGCCGGCCCGGGCGTGCTCCGCCAGGGTCTGGTCGAACGACGTCCGTGCGCGGGCGAGGCCGTACGACGGGTAGGACGACAGCTCGGGCCAGGCCAGCTCGATGCGGTGGCCGCCGCCGACCACGCGCAGGCCCTTGTTGCGGATCCAGCCGTCCTGCTCGCGCAGCGGCACGCCCATGCGGACGAGCTCGGCCACGGCGCGCGGCGTCAGGCCGTCGCCGCAGACCTTGTCCCGGGGGAACGACGCCTTCTCGAGGAGCAGCACGTCGAGGCCCGCGGCGGCGCAGTGGTACGCCGCGGAGGCCCCTGCCGGGCCTGCGCCGACGACGATGACGTCGGCGTCATCGTGCGCTGCGTCCACCACGTCCACCCCACTTTGTGACGTCGTTCACGTGCGACGGCTGCGAGTGTAGCCAGCACCGTCGGACCTGTCTGCGAAGGTAGGGCTAACCTCGGCGCACGGTCGGGACGTCGGTCCCGTGACCTGCGGCAGGACCGCTGCTACGCCGCAGCGCGAGGCCTGCGTGGGGCTCGGCGGGAGCCGGCGGGACCGCTACGGGCGGCGGCCGCGGTGCAGCGCGACGATGCCGCCCGACAGGTTGCGGTACGCCACGTCGACCCAGCCGGCCTGCTTGACCAGCAGCCCCAGCGCGCGCTGGTCCGGCCACTCGCGGATCGACTCCGCGAGGTACACGTACGCCTCGGGCTCCTTCGAGACGGCGCGCGCGACCGGGGGCAGCGCCCGCATGAGGTAGTTCGTGTAGACGGCCCGGAACGGCGCGAAGGCCGGGCGCGAGAACTCGCAGACCACCAGCCGGCCGCCCGGCTTCGTCACGCGCAGCATCTCGGCCAGCGCCCGGTCCGGGTCCGGCACGTTCCGCAGGCCGAACGAGATCGTCACGGCGTCGAACGACGCGTCCGCGAACGGCAGGTGCAGCGCGTCGCCCGCGACGAACGGGAGGTCCGGCCGGCGGCGCTTGCCGACGCCGAGCATGCCGGTCGACAGGTCGCACGGCACCACGTGCACGCCCGCGTCGGCGAGCGGCTCGCTCGACGTCCCCGTGCCGGCGGCGAGGTCGAGCACCGTCTCGCCGCGCTGCGCCCCGACCGCGGCGAGCGTGGCCCGCCGCCAGGCCCGGTCCTGACCGAGCGAGATGACGTCGTTCGTCAGGTCGTACCGGTGCGCGACGGCGTCGAACATCGCGGCGACGTCGCGGGGGTCCTTCTCGAGGCTGGCGCGAGGCATGGCGCCCATCGTCGCAGGTCGCCGCCGTCCGGCCAGGCGTGCCCCGCCCGGCGGGACCGGGAGGGGGTGTGACGTGCGTCGGCGAGGGGCCGCCGGCGACCGTCGGGCCCTCGCGAGGTCCTACCCTGACAGGCGATGAACTCACCCCACCCGATCGCTCGCTGCGCTCACGATCGCGTGGGGGCCCCGAGATGACAGCGACCGGCGCCCCCGCGCAGGAGCACCTGCCCCACCCGCTGGTGGTCCGCACGGTGGCCCTCGACGACCTGCCGACGCGCGCCGGCGAGCGGCCCGACCCGGCCGACCTGCTCGACCTCCTGCCGGCCGACGCGCCCCTTGCGTGGGTCCGCCGCGGCGACGGTCTCGTCGCGTGGGGCGAGGCCGCGCGCGTCGAGGTGCACGGCGCCGACCGGTTCGCCGCCGCCGAGCGCGCGTGGCGCGAGGTCGTCGCGCACGCGATCGTCCGCGACGAGGTGCGCCTGCCCGGCACGGGCCCGGTCGCCTTCGCGTCGTTCGCCTTCGACGACGACTCCGACGCGGGCGGGGTGCTGGTCGTCCCCCGGGTCGTCGTCGGCCGGCGCGACGGGCGGACGTGGCTCACCACGCTCACGGACGCGGCACGCCTCGGGCCCGCTCCGCGCCTCGCCGACGTCGCGCCCGCACGCACCGCACCCCGCTCCCCCGGCGAGGTGACGTACGGCGACGGCGCCGTCGCCGCCGAGGACTGGACGGACGTCGTCGCGCGCGGGGTCGCCGCGATCCGCGCGGGCGAGGTCGAGAAGGTCGTGCTCGCGCGCGACGTCGAGGCGCGCACGGAGCGTCCGCTCGACGTGCGGTGGGTGCTGCAGCGCCTCGCCGACCGGTACCGGTCGTGCTGGACGTTCAGCGTCGACGGGCTCGTCGGTGCGACGCCCGAGCTGCTCGTGCGCTCCGAGCGCGGGCTCGTGACGTCGCGCGTGCTGGCCGGGACCATCCGGCGCACCGGCGACGACGACGCCGACATGGCGCGCGCCGCGATCCTCGCCCACTCCTCGAAGGACCTCGAGGAGCACGAGTACGCGGTCGCGTCCGTGGCGCGCGCGCTCGCACCCTTCTGCTCCTCGTCCAACGTCCCCGACGTGCCGTTCGTGCTGCCGCTGCCGAACGTGCTGCACCTCGCGTCCGACGTCACCGGCGTGCTCGGCGCACCGGCGGGCGACGGGCACCCGACGTCGCTCGCGCTCGCCGCGGCCCTGCACCCCACGGCGGCGGTGTGCGGCACCCCGACCGAGGCCGCCCGCCGGCTCATCGCCCGCGTCGAGGGCATGGACCGGGCGCGCTACGCCGGCCCCGTGGGCTGGCTCGGCGCCGACGGCGACGGCGAGTGGGGCATCGCGCTGCGCTCGGCGCAGGTCGACGCGCAGGACCCGCGCCGCCTGCGGCTGTTCGCCGGCTGCGGCGTCGTCGCCGCGTCCGACCCGGCGGCCGAGCTCGCCGAGTCGCGCGCGAAGCTCGAGCCGATGCGGTTCGCGCTCGGCAGCGACTGAGCCGCCCCGGACGGCGGGCAGCGCGAGGGCCCGTCGCGGGAGGGGATGCCCGCGACGGGCCCTGCGGTGCCGTCGCCGAGCGGCCGGCGACGGCGGAGGGGCGTGCGCGCCGCCGTGGCGACGCGCACGCCCGTGGGCTCAGCGGCCCTGCTGCTGCTGGAACCACTCCCACAGCTGCTCGGGGGTGAGGTCCTCGGGGAGGCCGCCCTGGCCGCCCTGGCCCTGGTCGGGCTGCCCGTCCTGCTGGCCGGGGTCGGACGTCAGCGTGTCCGGACGGGTCGAGAGCGTGACGTCGACCTCGCGGGTCTCGCCGCCGCGCACCACCGTGAGGGTCACGTCGTCGCCCGAGGACAGCGAGCGGACGAACGCCGTCAGCGACTCCGCGCCGCCGACCGGGTCGTCGCCGATCGCGACGATGACGTCCTCCGGCTGCAGGCCGCCCTCGGCGGCCGGCGAGCCCTCCTGCACCGTCTGCACGACCGCGCCGCGGCGGGTCACCCCGTCGGCCGTCGCCGTGCCGTCGCTCATCGTCACGCCGAGGAAGGCGTGCTCGGCCTGACCGTCCTCGATGAGCTGGGACGCGACGTTCTTCGTCAGGTTGACCGGGATCGCGAAGCCGAGGCCGATGGACCCGGACTGCTGCGACAGCGTGGCGATCGACGAGGTGATGCCGATGACGCGGCCCTGCGCGTCGAACAGCGGACCGCCCGAGTTGCCCGGGTTGACCGCCGCGTCGATCTGGATGGCGTTCGTGACGGCCGCCTCGCTGCGCGCGTCCTCCTGCGTCGAGACGGGCCGGTCGAGCGCCGAGACGATGCCGGTGGTGACGGTGTTCGCGAGGCCCAGCGGGTTGCCGACGGCCATGACCGGCTCCCCGACGACGACGTCGTCCGAGTCGCCCAGCGCCGCGGGCTGCAGGTCGTCCGGGGCGTCGACGAGCCGCAGGACGGCCAGGTCCGTCGCCACGTCGGTGCCGACGACCTCCGCCTCGAAGATCCGGCCGTCGGTGAGCGTGACGGCGACGGCGCCGCCCTGCGCCGCGCCGGAGACGACGTGGTTGTTCGTCACGACGTGACCGTCCTCGTCGATGATGACGCCCGAGCCCTGCGATCCGCTCGAGCCGCTCGTCACCTCGATCGCGACGACCGAGGCGCGCACGGCGGAGGCGACCGCCTGCCAGTCGGGGTCCTCGGCGGAGGAGCCGGCGACGGGCACCTGCTCGGTGCTGGTGCGACCGATGTCCGCCAGGGACGTGCTGCGCTCGTTGCCGGCCACGGGCCCGTCCTGGTCGAGGGCGAGACCCATGGCGCCGCCGCCGACGAGCACGCCGGCGACCACCCCGGCGGTCGCCCACACCCAGGGCCGACGGCGCCGTGGCTGCGCGGGCGTGCCGTCGGACGGGGACGCGGTCCACGGGTCCGAGGGCGCGGCCTGCTGGCCGGACTGCTCGGCCGCGCGCCGCTCCCGCTGGGCGGCGTCCCAGCGCGCCCACTCCTGCGCGGGCGACAGGCGCTGCGCGGGGGCGCCGGCGTCCGAGGCCGCGGTGTGCGGGGCCGCGGTGTGCGGGGCGCCGGCCTGCGCGGGCAGCGGCTGGGTCGCGCCCGTCGGGGGCAGCGGCTGGGTCGGGTGGTCCTGCGGGTGGGTGCCGCCGGGTCGCGGCTGCTCCGGGCTCGTGGTCATGGGTTGCCTCCTCGTCGACACCCATTCCAACCCCTGCTGCTGGGACGGGCCTCCCGAGTGGCTGGGAAGATCCTGGACGTCCGCGCGCACGACGCGGCCGCGGGGGCCGGCCGGCTCAGCCGCGCCCGTCGAGGGCGGTGCGCACCGCCGCCGTGACGTCCGCGGCGATGCGTTCGCCCAGCGCACGCCGCTGCGCGCGGTCGACCCGCACCTCCACCACGCTGACGCCCGTCCCCGGCGCGGCGAGCGCGGGCAGCAGCCCCTCGGCGTCGACGACGCGCGTGTGCCGCACCCCGTACGCCGCGCACAGCGCCGCCAGGTCGACCCCGTGCGGGGTGCCGAAGACGCGCTCGAAGACGTCCGCGTGCTCGGGCCCCCCGTGCTCGAGGGTGGCGAACACCGAGCCGCCGTCGTCGTTGCCGACGACGAGCTGGAGGTCGACGCCGTGCTCGAGCGGTCCGCGCAGCAGGCCGCCGACGTCGTGCAGGAAGGTCAGGTCGCCCAGGTAGGCGCGGACCCGCCGGCGCGGCAGCGCGAGCGCCACGCCGGTCGCGGTCGAGACCGTGCCGTCGATGCCGGCCAGGCCCCGGTTCGCCAGCACGAGGGGCGCCACGTCCCAGCGCGCGACGAGGTCGAGGTCGCGCACCGGGTTGGACGCGCCGACGACGAGCACGTCGGCCGGCAGGCTGGCTGCCGCGACGGCGCGGGCGAGCGCGGGCCCGGTGACACGGGTGCCGCTGCGTGAGCGGGGCGCGTCCTGCGGGACGTCCAGCAGCGCGTCGACCGCGGCAGCGGCCGCGGCGTCCGCGGCCCGCCACGCGTCGAGCCAGCCCGCCGGTGCGCCCGCCCGCCCCTGGCGCATCCGCGCGGGGACCTCGAGCAGCACCTGCGCCGCGTTGCGGTCCGCGTCCGGCCACTCGGTGCCGCGGGGGGCGACGACGACGACCTCGACGTCGGAGCGCGCGAGCAGCCGGTGCACGGGGCGCGACAGCGTGGGACGGCCGAGCACCACGACGCGGCCGACCCGGCCCCCGAGGCGCTCGTCTCCGAGCAGCAGCCGGTAGGCCGCGATCGCGGTGGGGCCCTGGCGGGCGCCCGACGACGGCTCGGCGAGCAGCGGCCAGCCGTTCGCCTCCGCGAGCCGGCGGGCCGCCGCACCGGCGCCGTCGCCCGCGACGACGACGGTCGGGACCGGCCCCCGGGAGCGGCGCGTCGGCCGGGTCGCGTCGCTCGCGGCGTCGGTCACCGCGGCCGGCGCCGTGACGAGCGGGACGGCACCCGTGGCGGGCTCCGCCGGCTCGGCCGGCGCGTGCCGCGTCGCGACGTGCGACAGGCCGGCGTCCGCGGGCCCGGGCCAGGGCGCGCCGTCGGGGACGAGCGGGTCGCGGTACGCCAGGTCGAGGTGCACGGGGCCGGGGTCGCCGGAGCGGGCGCCCGTCGCGGCCGCGAGCGCCCGGGACACCAGGCGCCGCAGGTCGCGGTCCTCCCCCGCACGCCCGGTGGGGGCGGGGACGTCGACGGCCACGCGGACGGCCTCGCCGAACAGCCGCGCCTGCTCCGTCGTCTGGTTCGCGCCCGTGCCGCGCAGCTCGTGCGGGCGGTCCGCGGTGAGCAGCACGAGCGGCAGGCCGGCGTGGTGGGCCTCGAGCACCGCGGGGTGCAGGTTCGCGACCGCCGTGCCCGACGTCGTCACCACGGCCACCGGGCGCGGTGCCGCGGGAGCCGGCTCGCCCGGCGCGGGCGGGTGCGCCGACCCCTTGGCCAGGCCGAGCGCGAGGAAGCCGGCCGACCGCTCGTCGATCCGCACGTGCAGCCGCAGGGCCGGTGCACCCGCGGGCCGCTCGCCCTCGGGCCGGGCGGCGTCCGCGAGCGCGTACGCCAGCGGTGCGCTGCGCGAGCCGGGCGCGAGCACCACGTCACGGACGCCGAGGGCCGCGAGCGCCTGCACGAGGACGCGCGCGGCGGCGACGGCCGGCGGCCCCGGGTCGGGCGTGGTGCGGGGGGCGTCGTCGGGGCCGGTCACGGCCGTCATCATGCCCGAGCCCGGACGGTGGTCAGCCGCCCCTCCCAGCGGGCCGCGAGCCCCGGCTCGGCCGCGGCCGCCGCCACCAGGTGCGGTGCCGGCTGCGGACGCCGCACCTCGATCGCACCGTCGCGCGGCAGCAGCGGCTCGTCCACGAGGTCGGCCGCGAGCAGCTGGGCGGTGGCGAGCCCGCACGCGTACGGCAGCTCCGGCAGCGCGGCCGCGAGCGCGAGCCCCGCCGCCAGCCCGACCGACGACTCCAGCGCCGACGACACGACCACCGGCAGGCCCATCTCCTCCGCCAGGCGCAGGCACGCGCGCACACCGCCGAGCGGCTGCACCTTGAGGACGACGACGTCCGCGGCCGCGCGACGGGCCACCGCGAGCGGGTCGTCCGAGCGGCGCACGGCCTCGTCGGCGGCGAGCGGCACGTGCGTGCGCCGGCGCAGGGCCGCCAGGTCGTCGACCCCCGGCACGGGCTGCTCGGCGTACTCGAGCCCGCCGGCCGCGCGGTCCAGCGCCGCGAGCCGGGTCACGGCGGTGTCGACGTCCCACGCGGTGTTGGCGTCGACCCGGATCGCGCCGTCCGGGCCGAGCGCGTCGCGCACCGCCTCCAGCCGCGCCTCGTCCTCCTGCGGGTCCTGCCCGGGCTCGGCGACCTTGACCTTCGCGGTGCGGCACCCGCGGGACGCCGTCACCACGCGGTGCGCCTGCTCGGGGCCGACCGCCGGCACCGTGACGTTGACCGGCACGTGCGTGCGCACGGGGTCGGGCCAGCCCTCGTCGGCGGCCTCGCGCGCGGCGCGCCACCAGCGCACCGCGGCCGCGTCGTCGTAGTCCCAGAAGGGGCTGAACTCCGCCCACCCGGCGTCGCCGCGCAGCAGCACGCCGTCCCGGCGGACCAGGCCGCGGAAGCGCGTGCGCAGGGGGACGGACCACACGCGGACGTCGTCAGGGGTGGTCGGCACCCGCCCAGGCTAGGTGGGTCCGAGCGCCCGTGCCGGACCGGCCACGGCACGCGGCTAGGGTGAGGCGGGTGACCGCACCGGCCGGACCGGCACCTCTGCCGGCACGCGTCTCCGACACCTTCGACCCCGCGCGGTGGCGCACCGTCGAGGGGTTCGAGCACCTCACCGACATCACGTACCACCGCGGGCACGCGCGCCCGACCGAGGCCGAGGCGGCCGCCGGGGCGCGCGCGCGGGACCTGCCGGTCGTGCGGGTCGCGTTCCACCGGCCGGAGGTCCGCAACGCGTTCCGCCCCCACACCGTGGACGAGCTGTACGCGGTGCTCGACCACGCGCGGACCACGTCCGACGTGGGGACCGTCCTGCTGACCGGCAACGGCCCGAGCCCCAAGGACGGCGTGTGGTCGTTCTGCTCGGGCGGGGACCAGCGCATCCGGGGGCGCGACGGCTACCGGTACGCCGAGGGCGAGACCGCCGAGGCCATCGACCCCGCGCGCGCCGGGCGGCTGCACGTCCTGGAGGTCCAGCGCCTGATCCGGACGATGCCGAAGGTCGTCGTCGCGCTCGTCAACGGCTGGGCGGCGGGCGGCGGGCACTCGCTGCACGTCGTCGCGGACCTGACGATCGCGAGCCGCGAGCACGCGCGGTTCATGCAGACCGACGCGAACGTCGGCTCGTTCGACGGCGGCTACGGCTCGGCGCTGCTGGCGCGGCAGGTCGGGCAGAAGCGGGCGCGCGAGATCTTCTTCCTCGCACGGGAGTACTCGGCGGAGCAGGCGTACGCGTGGGGTGCCGTGAACGACGTCGTCGACCACGCGGACCTCGAGGACGCGGGGCTGGAGTACGCGCGCGTCGTGGCGACGAAGTCGCCGCAGGCGATCCGCATGCTGAAGTTCGCGTTCAACCTGGCGGACGACGGCCTGGCGGGCCAGCAGGTCTTCGCCGGCGAGGCGACCCGGCTGGCGTACATGACGGACGAGGCCGTCGAGGGGCGCGACGCGTTCCTGCAGCGGCGCGAGCCGGACTGGTCGGGCTTCCCGTACGCCTACTGAGCGGACGGGCCGGTCAGGCCGCCGAGACCCACGAGGCGAGGTCCACGGCGGTCGCGACGAGCGCACCGCCGCCGACGAGGAGCGCGACGAGCACGAGCCCGGCGACCACGACGGCGACGGCCGAGCGCAGCGAGTGGTCGTCGGGGTCGTGGACGGGTCGGCGCGGCGGCAGGACGCGCGGGGCGGCGGGGACGCGGTGCGGTGCGGTGGTGGTCATGGGACCACCCTCCGCCGGGCGGCCCGTCCGCCGCGTCGGCCCCCGGGCGTGACCTCACGGCCCGTCACCTGCCCCCGGGGGATGCCGCGGGTCCACCCGCAGGACGACGACCGCGGCGGGCCGTCGTCCCGGGGTCGCCCGTCGCGTCAGGAGACGGTCAGGGAGCCCTTCCCGGCGGGGACGAGCTCCACCCAGGTGTTGCCCGGTGCCAGCCGGGCCTCCGAGCCGTCCGCGAGGAAGAGGCGCAGGGGCTGGTCCTCGGCCTCCTTGCGCCACCGGACCGCCACGGTGCGGCCGCCCGTGGCGACGACGCCGTCGCCCTCGCCGACCAGCTCGTAGGTCGGCACGGGTGCGCCGCCCTGAGCGCCGAACGGGCTGTTCGGGTGGGGCGCGGTGATCGCGACCACGTTCACGGCCGACAGCCGGGCGCCGGTCGCCGCCGTCGCGGGCGTGCCGCCCTCCGAGCGCAGCCAGGTGCCGGAGGCGGCGTCCCAGGTCCAGACCGGACGGGACTGCGCCGACAGGCGGAAGTCGAGCGTGCCCGCGGGCGTGCCGGCGACGGCCGCCGCGCCCTGCTCGGGGCGCCGCGCGAACGCGAACTGCTCCGCGGGTGCCGTCCGCCCGGGCTCGGCGATCCCCCACCACGTCGCGGGGCTGCCGTAGACGTTGTGCGGCGCGGACCGCCCGCGCACGCGGTACAGGCCGGGCGCGCCCGCGTCGTGGGAGACCGTCTGCAGGCCCGAGCGGGCGACGAGGTCGAGGATGCCCGGCTGGCCGCCGGAGTACACGAGCATGCCCCGCGTCGGGGCGAGCACGGCGGGGTCCATGGGACGCACGGAGCGGATGGGCCCGACCTCCTGCGGCACCTGGGAGTGGTAGACCGCGATGAGGCGGGACACCTCGAACTCGACGACGGTCTCCCAGACGACGTCCGCCTGCTCGAGCCCCGACTGGGGGCGGGCGACGGCGGTGTTCTCGATCTTCACGGCCAGCGCCGGGCGGGGGTCGGGGGTGCCCGGCACGCCCGTGAGCGGCCACGTCGGCGGGACCTCAGGCGCCGGGGCGGGCACCTTCGCCGGCGCGATGGTGGGCCGCTCGGTCACGGCAGGGAGCGGCTCGACGGCCGTCGGAGCGCCGCACGCGGCGAGCGCCAGGGACGTCACCAGCGCCAGGACGGCCGACGCGCGTGCGCGCACCCCGCGCGGGTGCCGTGCCGTCGTCCTCGTGCGTGCCATGCCTGCTCCACTCCTCCGGGCGGCGGGTGCCGCTGCGTCGCGGTCCCCCCCTCGCGCGCCTGCCGCGGCCCGTCGCACGCCGTGCGGACGGGCACCGGGCGCCGCCCCGGGACCGCGCGCCACTCTACGGCGGACCGTCCGCGGGTCGGCCGCCGCCACCCCGGCCTAGGCTGACCCCGTGGACCGGGCGCTGCGTGACGTCCCCGCGCAGGCGGGGTCCCTCGTCGCGTCGCTGCCCGCGGCCCTGGACGGCCAGGGGCCCGCACTGCGTGCCCTCGACGCCGACGACCGCGCCGGGGGCCCGGCGGCAGGCGGGCGCGTGCCCGCGGACGTGGCCCTCGTGGTCCGCACGTCCGGCTCCACCGGGCGGCCCCGCGACGTCATGCTCACGGCCGACGCGCTGCGGGCGTCCGCCGACGCCACCGCGCGGCGCCTGGGCGGTCACGGGTCCTGGCTGCTGGCCCTGCCCGTGCACCACGTCGCCGGCCTGCAGGTCGTCGTCCGGTCGGTGCTCGCCGGCCGGGCGCTGACGACCCTCGCCCCCGGCCCCTTCCGCCCGGGCCCGTTCAGCGAGGCGGTCCGCGCGCTGCGGTCCGGGGACGGGCCCTGGTACAGCTCCCTGGTCCCGACCCAGCTGGTCCGGGTGCTGGACGACGCCGACGCGACCGCGGCGGCCCGCGCGCTCGACGCCGTCCTCGTGGGCGGCGCCGCGTCCTCGCCGACCCTGCTGGCCCGCGCCCGCGAGGCCGGTGTGCGCGTCGTCACGACGTACGGCATGACCGAGACGTGCGGCGGGTGCGTCTACGACGGCCGGCCGCTCGACGGCGTCGAGGTGGCGGTCGACGCCGAGCAGCGCGTGTCGCTCACGGGACCCGTCCTGGCCGCGGGCTACCTGGGCCGCCCGGACCTGGACGCGACCACGTTCGTCGACGTGCGGGGCCGCCGCTGGCTGCGCACCGCGGACCGCGGCCGGCTCGACGACGGGGTGCTGCACGTGCTCGGACGGCTCGACGACGTGCTGGTCACCGGGGGCGTCAAGGTCGACCCGCTCGCGGTCGAGGAGGTCGTCGCGGCGCACCCCCTCGTGCGGGAGGTCTGCGTCGTCGGCGTGCCCGACCAGCACTGGGGGCAGTCCGTCGTCGCGGTCGTCGTCACCGAGGGCGGCGCCCAGCCGTCGCTGACCGACCTGCGCTCGTCGGTGGCCGCGGCGCTGGGGCCCGCCAGCGCGCCGCGGCAGGTGCTGGTCGTCGACGCGCTGCCCCTGCGGGGGCCCGGCAAGCCCGACCGGCGGGCCGTCGCCCGCGCGGCCGCCGAGCGCATGAACCACCACCCGCCCGGCACCGCCTCCCCCTGACCTGCCGACCGGCAGGTCCTCCTCCCGTCCGCCCGGGCCGTGCGGCCCTCCCCCGATCCCCAGGAGCACGAGTGGCCTCCACGTCCGACTGGCTCGCCGGCGCGCGCCCCCGCACCCTGCCCGCCGCGGTGGCACCCGTCCTCGTCGGCACGGGCGCGGCCGCCCAGCTCGGCGAGGCCCGGCTCGGGCGCGCGCTGCTCGCCGCCGGCGTCGCGCTCGCGCTGCAGGTCGGCGTGAACTACGCGAACGACTACTCCGACGGCGTGCGCGGCACCGACGTGGACCGCGTGGGCCCGCGCCGGCTCACCGCGTCGGGCGCGGCGCGGCCGGGCCAGGTGCGCACCGCGGCGTTCGCGGCGTTCGGCGTCGCGGCCCTCCTGGGCGTCTGGCTCGTCGCGCTGTCGGGCTCGTGGTGGCTGCTCGCCGTCGGCGCGCTCGCCGTCGTCGCGGCGTGGACGTACACGGGCGGGCGGCGGCCCTACGGCTACCGCGGCCTCGGCGAGGTCGGGGTGTTCGTGTTCTTCGGGCTGGTCGCGGTGCTGGGCACCACGTACACGCAGGCGGGTCGCCTGTCGTGGCCGGCGTGGGTCGGGGCGGTCGCCGTCGGGCTCGTGGCCTGCGCGCTGCTCATGGCGAACAACCTGCGCGACGTGCCGACCGACGCGCTCGTGGGCAAGCGCACGCTCGCCGTCCGGCTCGGCGAGCACCGCGCGCGACGCGTCTACGCGGTGCTCGTGGTGCTGCCCGTGCTGCTCGCCGCCACGTGCGCGTTCGCGGCGCCGTGGTCGCTGCTCGTCCTCGTGCTGCTGGCGCCGGCGACCGTGCTGGCGGTGGTGGTGCTCCTCGGGGCGCGCGGCATCGCCCTCGTCCCGGTGCTCGGCGGGACGGGTGCGCTCGAGCTCGGGCTGGGCGTGCTGCTCGGCCTCGGGCTCGCCGCCTGACGCACGGGCCCGCGCACGCAGCCCGTCAGGCGGGGTCGCGGCGCGTCGTCGTGCCGGGGTCCTCGACGTCCGTGACGCGGGGGGCGGCCGCGTCCTGGGCACCGCGCAGCGCGTCGTCGGCGGCGTCCTCCGCCGCCGCGTCGTCGCCTGCACGGCCCTGGGCACGACCCGCGCGGCGCTCCTCCGCGCGGCGCGCGAGGTGCAGGGCCGCGGCGTCCCGCGGCCCCGCGAGCAGCACGTAGGACAGCCCCCACGCGAGGAACGCCGCGAGCAGGGGCGCGAGCCACGACCGCATCCCCGCCCACCACAGCAGGGCGGTGACGGCGCCGAAGAGGGCGATGCGCAGGAGCGAGTAGACCAGGACGGGCACCTCCCCAGGGTAGGTCGCCGCCGGCACCACCCGGGCACCTCACCCCGCCCGGACGTCGGCGGGCCCCCGCCCGGGGCGGGCGCGAGCAGGACACCCGTCCGCGTCTACGCTGGACGGGTGCCCCGGTACCTGGTCCTCCTGCTCACGATCGGCCTCACGGTCTACTGCGTGATCGACGTGGTGCGCAGCGACGAGCGAGCACGGCGCGGGCTGCCGCGCGCGCTGTGGCTGCTCGTGGTCCTGGTGCCGGTCGTCGGCGCCGTGCTGTGGCTGGTCCTGAGCCGCACCGGCGGCAGCGCGGCCGGGCCCCGGCGCCGTCCCGCACGCCCGGTCGCACCGGACGACGACCCCGACTTCCTGCGCCGGCTCGACCAGGAGCGCCGCCGTCGCGAGCGCGAGACGCGCGGTGGCGACGCGGGCGCGGACGGCACCTCGCCCGACGGTGCGGGGGACGGCGCGCCCGACGGCGACCCGTCGACCACCTGACGCGCCGACGGCCGCCGCCCGGGACCCGGGACGGCGGCCGTCGTGGCGCGGGCGGTCCTCAGAGGCCCGAGTACGAGTGCTTGCCGTCGACGAAGAGGTTGATGACGGTGAAGTTCGCGATCACGACGGCGTACCCGACGTAGACGAAGTACGCCGCCCGGCGCCCGCTCCAGCCGCGCGTCGTGCGGGCGTGCAGGTACGCGGCGTACACGACCCACGCGACGAACGTGCCGACCTCCTTGGGGTCCCAGCCCCAGTAGCGGCCCCACGCGTGCTCGGCCCAGATGGCGCCGCCGATGAGCGTGAAGGTCCACAGGACGAAGGCGATCGCGTTGAGCCGGAACGACAGCGCCTCGAGCCGGCGGGCGTCCGGCACCTGCTCGAGCCACGCGAAGCGCGGGCCGGTGACGCGCAGCGGGTGCAGCCAGCGGCGCAGGCCGTCCGCCGAGCGCCAGGGGCGCTCGAGGTGCGACCGCCCGGTCGCCCGGCCGTCGCGCAGCACCTGCAGCACCGACGTCGCGAAGGCGACCGTGAAGACGCCCGTCGCCATGATCGCGACGCCCACGTGCAGGACCAGCCAGTAGCTGTCGAGCGCCGGCTGGACCTCGTCCGCCTGGACGTGGAAGACGAGGAGCGCGAGCGCGAGGCCGAGCACGGCGATGCCCATGACGAGCACCGCGAGGAACGCGATGGTGCGCCGGCGCTGGACCACGGCGAGCACGGCGACGGCCACCAGGACGCCGACGATCGCGAACTCGTACATGTTGGCCGTCGGCCAGCGGCCCGCAGCGAGGCCACGCGTCACGACGCCGGCGAGCAGCAGGACGAGGCCGAGGAACGTGGTGCTGCGCGCGATCCCCTCGGCGCGCGCCCGGCCGGCGGGCGCGTCCGCGGCGGCGGGCGCCTCGGCAGCGACGGGCGCCCCGGTGGACGGCGCGCCGCCGGCCGCGACCAGCTCGCGCTGACGCGTGCCGCGCACCCGCTGGGCGGCCTCCGCGACGCGGGACATCTCGACCGTCCACGCGACGAGCGCGATCGTGAACGCCGTCGTCGCGCCCCACACCAGCAGGTCGCTCACCTGCGCCAGGCCCACCTGGTCCATCAGTCGCCTCCGGGTCCGTGCGCCGCGGTCGGCGCCTCGTGGTCGCGGCCGGGTCGGCCGCCGTCGGGTCGGTCGTGCGCGGCCGGCGTGCGGCCCAGCACCTCGTCGAGCACCCGGTCGAGCTCGGGCTGGAGCCCGATGTCGTCCCCCCGGGCGAGGCCCGCGGCGTCGACCACTGTACCGGCGGCGGCGGCGTCGCCCCCGGTGCCCTCCGGCGCCGGCGACGCGCGCAGCCACAGGCGCCGCCGCGGCGCGAACAGCGACGCCGCGAGACCGGCGAACGCGAGCAGCGCGAACACCAGCACGCCGAGCAGCGCCGGGTCGTGGCGCAGGTCGAGGGCCACGAACCGGGGCAGGTCCTCGAACGTGACCGTGCCGAGCCCGTCGGGGAGCTCGACGGTCTCGCCGGGGCGGAGGTACAGGGTGAGGTCGTCGCCGGCCTCGTCCGTCACCTTCTCCATCCGGGACTCGTCGAGCCGGTACACGTTCTGCGGCACGCCGGTGTCGAGGCCGAGGTTGCCGCGCCACACCGAGAGCACGAGCAGCGGGTCGGTGGGCTGCGGGTCGGTCGAGCGCCACCAGCCGGGCACCCACTCCTCGGCGGTCGGCAGCAGGTAGCCGACGAGGCCGACCTGGTCCTGGCCCGCGGAGACGTCGGGGACCTTGATGACGCCGCGGGAGGTGTACACCTCGTCCTCGGGCAGGAAGGGCACGGCGCCGCCGAAGGCGAGCTCGCCGGCGCCGTCGTGCACCGTGACGCGCGGCGCGTAGCCGTTGCCCTGCAGGTAGACCTTCGCCCCGCCGGCGGTGAGCGGGTGGTTGACCTTGATCGTCCGCTCCTGCGGCTCCCCACCCGGCTCGGTCAGCGTCACGTGCGCGGTGAAGTCGCGCGACTGCAGCGTCTGGGGGTCGAACCGCGACTCGAACTCGTCGAGCCGCAGCGTGAACGGCTCGAGGTCGGCGGGGTCGAAGGCCGTCCCCCGCTCGAACGTGTCGTACGCGCCCTCCACGTTCGCGAACCCGGTGCCCTGCACGACGATCGCCTGCCCCCGGTAGTGCAGCATCTGCCCGGTCGCGACGCTGACGAGCAGCCCGACGAGGGCGAGGTGGAAGACGAGGTTGCCGGTCTCGCGCAGGTACCCGCGCTCGGCCGCGACCGACCAGGTGCCGCCGCCCTCGTCGTGGACGTCGACGCGGTAGGACGGGACGAACGGCAGCCACGACGACCCGCGCCGCAGCACCGCCGCAGCCCGCTCGACCACGGCCTGCGGCGCGTCCGGCACGGTCACGCCGCCCCGCGCGGGGAAGCGCGTGAGGCGGCGGGGCGTGCGCGGCGGGCGGCCCCGCAGCGCCGCGAGGTGCACGCGCGTGCGCGGCAGGATGCAGCCCACCAGGGACACGAAGAGCAGCAGGTAGATCGCGCTGAACCACACCGACGCGTAGACGTCGAAGAACCCGAGCCGGTCGAGCCGGGGCCCGGCCGTCGCGTGCTCCTCGAGGTACTCCACGACGCCCGCCGGGTCCTGGGGGCGCTGCGGGAACAGCGTGCCCGGCACGGCCGCGACCGCCAGCAGCATGAGCAGCAGCAGCGCGACGCGCATGCTGGTCAGCTGCCGCCAGGCCCAGCGCAGCCAGCCGCGCAGCCCGAGCGCGGGCAGGTCCGGGTCCGGACCGCCGGGGCGCGTCGGGCCGCCGGCCGCGCCGGTGACGTCGCCGTCGGTCGGCGTGAACGCGTCGTCGAGCCCCTCGGGGCGGTAGGTCACCACGTCGGCCTCACAGCACCGGGACGAAGGGGTCGGCGCCCGTCAGGACGCCCTGGAGCCAGGCGGACCACGTGCCCCACACGCCGGTCGCGAGCGCGAGCCCGAGCACGACGAGCACGCCGCCGCCGACCCGCCGCACCGCCAGCCGGTGGCGCCGCAGCCACCCGAGCAGCCGCCCGGACCGCTGCAGGCCGAGCGCGACGAGGACGAACGGCAGGCCGAGGCCCACGCAGAACACGGCGGCGAGCAGCGCGCCGCGTCCCGCGGACCCCCCGGTCAGGGACAGCGTGAGGATCGCCGCGAGCGTCGGGCCGATGCACGGGGTCCACCCGATGCCGAACGCCACGCCGAGCAGCGGGGCGCCCCAGAGCCCGGCGCGGGGCGCGAGCTGCAGGCGCCGCTCCCCCTGCGCGAACGGCACGAGCCCCAGGAACGCCAGGCCCATGACGACGGTGACGACGCCCAGCACGCGGCTCACCGGGTCCTGCCACTGCCACAGCAGCGACCCGAGCGAGCCGGCCAGCGCGCCGAAGGCGACGAAGACGAGCGAGAACCCGGCGACGAAGAGGGTGACCCCGAGCAGGACGCGGCGGCGGGCGTGCCGGTCGCGCTCGGCGTCGGCGGTGGTGTCGGGCAGGGCGGCGGTGGCACCGGCGGGCGCCGCCGCGGCCGTGGGCGCGGCCAGGGCGACCGCGTCACCCGCCGCGCCGCGCGCCCCGCCGCGGCCGAGGCCGACGACGTCCGTCGCGTCGACCGCGCCGAGCACGCGGCGCGCGCGCTCCTCGCGGGTCCCGCCCGGCGCACCCGCCAGGCCCCCGAGCAGCCCGAGGTAGCCGGGCACGAGCGGCAGGACGCACGGCGACGCGAACGCCACCACCCCGGCGAGCAGCGCGACCGGCACCGCGAGCAGCAGGGAGCCGCTCGCGACCGCCGCACCGACGTCGGGGGTCACGGCGCGGCCGTGCCCGTCCCGGTGGGCGCCGGCTCGCCGGCGGCTCCGCCCTCCGCGAGCAGCTCGTCGACGAGCGCCCGCAGCGTCGAGCCGTCGGCCAGGCCGAGCACGCGCGCGGCGACCCGCCCCTCGCGGTCGAGCACGACGGTGGTCGGCACGGCGCTCACCGGTACGACGCCCTGCAGGGCGGCCACGGCGGCGCCGTCGGTGTCCGCGATGCTCGGGTACGGGATGGCGAACTCGCGCTGGAACGCCTGGGCGGCACCCGCGGCGTCGCGGACGTTGATGCCGAGCACGTGCACGCCCTGGTCGGAGTAGTCCTGCGCGAGCGCGACGAGGTCCGGCGCCTCCGCACGGCACGGCGGGCAGGCGGCGTACCAGGTGTTGAGCACGACGACGTCGCCGCGCCAGGCCGTGACGTCCTGCGCCGCGCCCTCGTAGTCGGTGCCCGCGAGCACGAGCGGCTCGGTGCGGTCCCCCGCCGCCCACGTGGTCGTGGAGCCGTCGCCGGACTGGTAGCCCTGGCCGACGACGTCCTCGGGCGTGCCGGGCTCGTCGCCGCCGGCGGAGCAGCCCGCGAGCAGCGCGAGGCCGAGGACGGCGGCTGCGGCGCGGCGCAGGGGAGCCTGGCGCAGGGGTGCCTGGCGCAGGGGGGCGCGGCGCACGTCAGGCCCCCGCGACCTTCGAGGCCCCGGGCAGCAGCGACGCGGCCGGCTCGGAGTAGCCGATGCCGACCAGCCGGTCTCCCGAGAAGCGCAGGGTCGTCAGGGACGCCAGGGCGCACTGGCGGCGGCGGGGGTCGTGCCACAGGCGGCGGCCCTCGAGCGCGAGGCGGGTCACCCAGATCGGCAGCTGGTGGCTGACGAGCACGACCTCGTGGCCGCGGGCCGCGTCCCGGGCGGCGTGCACCGCGGCGGTCATGCGCGCCACCTGCACGGTGTAGGCCTCGCCCCAGGACGGCCGGAAGGGGTTGCGCAGGTGGGGCCAGTGCTCGGGGTGCCGCAGCGAGCCGTCGCCGACGCCGAACGTGCGTCCCTGGAAGTGGTTCTCGGCCTCGATGAGCCGCTCGTCGGTGACGACGTCGAGGCCGAACGCGGCCGCGATCGGCGCGGCGGTCTGCTGCGCCCGCTCGAGCGGGGAGGCGACGACGCTCACGACGTCGCGGCGCGGTGCGCCCTCGTCGCCGCCGAGGGTGCGCGCGACGAGCTCGGCCATCGCGACGCCGCGCTCGGAGAGGCGGTACCCGGGCAGGCGCCCGTACAGGACGCCGGCGGGGTTGTGGACCTCGCCGTGCCGCATCAGGTGCACCGTCGTGTCGACCATGTCCACAGTGTCGCAAACCCTCCTGGGTGCACGGCCGTCGCGGGGCGTGCGCTGCGCCACGTCGGGCCCCTGGTCAGGCGTCGGCCGCGGGCTCCTCCGCCTCGGCGCGCGCCTGCGTGCACCCGGGTGAGCGCAGGTGGTCGACGACGACCTGCATCGCCTCGCCCAGGGCCGCGAGCTGGGCGTCGCTGAGCCGGTCGACGAGGTGCGCGCGCACCGAGCGCACGTGCCCGGGGGCGGCGGCGACGAGCACGTCCCAGCCGTGGTCGGTCATGACGCAGTTGACGCCCCGCGCGTCGCCGGGGGCGGGCTCGCGCCGCACGATGCCCGCGCGCTCGAGCCGTGCCACGGTGTGGGTGAGGCGGCTGCGCGAGTGCGCGAGGTCCCCGGCGAGCTCCGACATCCGCAGCGTGCGCCCGGGGGCCTCGGAGAGGCGGACGAGGATCTCGTACTCCGCGAGGGACAGGCCGCTCTGCGCGTCGAGCTCGCGGCCGAGGGCGTCGAGCAGCAGCGCGGCCCCGTCGCGCCACGCCCGCCAGTGCCGCTGCTGCTCGGCGCTCAGCCAGCGCACGTCGTCGTCGTCGGGCGTGGTCGCGTCCCGGGCGGCGCCGGAGGTGCTCGTGGTCACGTCGTCCTCCCCTCTTGCGGTCGTCGGGCAACTGTAGTAGAAATCTCAACGAACCTGCTACTTGATGATTCAACGAATCGCGGAGGACCCCATGACCGCTCTCCCCACCGGCCTGACCACCGGCACCTGGGCCGTCGACGCGTCCCACTCGGAGGCGACGTTCACCGTCCGCCACGCGGGCATCTCCAAGGTGCGCGGCACGGTCGGCATCACCTCGGGCACGCTGACCGTCGGCGAGGACCTCGAGTCGTCCTCCGTCGTCGTCACGCTCGACCCGGCCTCCGTCGACACGCGCGACGCCAACCGTGACGGCCACCTCAAGAGCGCCGACTTCTTCGAGGTCGAGACGTACCCCGAGTGGACGTTCACCTCCACCGCCGTGCGCGCCGCGGGCGGCGACTACGTCATCGCCGGCGACCTGACGATCCACGGCGTGACGCGCCCCGTCGAGCTCGAGACGACGTTCAACGGCACCGCCGTCGACCCGTTCGGCAACCAGCGCGCCGGGTTCGAGGCCTCGGTCACGATCTCCCGCAAGGACTTCGGCCTCACCTGGAACGCGGCCCTCGAGGCCGGCGGCGTCCTCGTCGCCGACAAGGTCCGCATCGACCTCGACGTCTCGGCCATCAAGCAGGCCTGAGCACGACCACACCCCGCGGGGCGCGACCGGTCCGGTCGCGCCCCGCGGCGCGTCCGGGCCCACGACGCCGCCGGCTCACGCCCCGCCCGCGGCCGCGGCTCGCCGGGCGTCGTGGAACGCGAGGATCTGCAGCTCCGACGCGACGTCCACCGCCCGCACGTCGACGTGCGGCGGCACCCGCAGCGCCGCCGGCGCGAACGTCAGGATGCCGACCACCCCGGCCGCCACGAGCCGGTCGCACACGTCCTGCGCCGCGGACGCCGGCGTGGTCACCACCGCGATCGACGCCCCCGTCGACGTCACCACCTCCGCGAGCCGGTCCGCCGGCTGCACGACCAGCCCCGCCACGGTCGTCCCGACCACCGCCGGGTCCGCGTCGAGGAGCGCCACGAGGCTGAAGCCGCGCTGCGCGAACCCCGCGTAGTTCGCCAGCGCGTGGCCCAGGTTCCCGACGCCCACGAGCACGACCCGGCGCTCGTCCGCGAGCCCCAGCGCCACGCGCACCTGCTCGCGCAGGTGCGCCACGTCGTACCCCACGCCGCGGACCCCGTACGAGCCCAGGAACGACAGGTCCTTGCGCAGCTGCGCCGGGGTCACCCCGGCCCGGTCCGCGAGCTCGTCCGACGACGTGAGCACGCACCCCTCGGCGGCCACGGCCTCCAGCGCCCGCAGGTACCCGGGCAGGCGCGCGACCGTCGCCGGCGGCACCTGCGCCGCCCGACCCGACCCTGCCCGTCCGTCCACGTCGCCCCCCGGGGCACCGACCGCACGCACCGCCCCGTCGCGGGCGCAGCCGGTCGCCGGACCACACGCTAGGGCCTGGGCGGCCCCGCGGCGAGGGCCCGCAGCAGGCGGTTCTCGTCGACGCGCCAGTAGCCGCGGCGCACGCCGTCGACCTCGACGACCGGCACGAGCTCGCCCATCTCCGCACGCAGGTCCCGCCCGTCGGCCCGCGGCGCGTCCACGTCGACCTCGCCCCACGGCGCACCCGTCGCCGCGCTGACGCGGACGACGACCGCGCGCGCGTCGTCGCACAGGTGACAGCCGGCGCGGCCGTACAGCACGATCCGGGCCCGCTCCGGCGGGACGGGTGCGGGGGCGTCGGGGGCCGGGGTCTCGGTCACGCGCACCACGCTAGGCGCGACGCCGCGGGCCGGTCACGCACGGCCGGCCCCGCGCGCGCCCCGTGGACCGGGCCACTCGTTACAGTGGCCGGGTGCACGCGGCGGACGACACCGGCCGGGGCGCCGTGGTCGGCCAGGACGTGGCCGGGGCGGAGCCCGTGGTCGCCGGCACCGTCGAGACGGACCGCGCGGAGCTCGTCCCGGAGGGCACGAAGGTCGCGGCGTTCTTCGACGTCGACAACACGATCATCCGGGGCGCGAGCGCGTTCCACCTCGCCGTCGGGCTGTACCGGCGCGGGTTCTTCCGCAAGCGCGACTTCCTCGTGTTCGCCGTCCAGCAGGCGCGCTACCGGCTGTTCGGCGAGGACCGCGAGCAGATCGACGAGGTGCGCTCGCGGGCGCTGGAGATCATGCGCGGGCACTCGGTCGCCGAGGTCACGGCCATCGCCGAGGACGTCTACGACGAGGTCCTCAGCCTGCGCATCTACCCGGGCACGCGCGCCCTGCTGGACGCGCACCTCGCCGACGGGCACGCGGTCTGGCTGGTGACCGCCACGCCGACCGAGATCGGCGAGCTGATCGCCCGGCGGCTCGGCACGTCCGGCGCCCTCGGCACCGTCGCCGAGCACCGCGACGGCTTCTACACCGGCCGCCTCGTCGGGGACCTGCTGCACGGCGAGGCGAAGGCCAGCGCGGTGCGTGCGCTCGCCGAGCGGGAGGGCTACGACCTGGCGCACTGCCACGCGTACGGCGACTCCACCAACGACGTCCCGATCCTGTCCACGGTCGGCAACCCCTGCGCCATCAACCCGGACCGGCGGCTGCGCCGGCACGCGGCCGAGGTGGGGTGGCCGGTGCGGGAGTTCCGCAACCGCCGGCGCAACGCCCGGCGGGGGGCCAACGCGGCGAGCCTGGCAGGGCTCACGTGGGCGGCGGCCGTCGTGGTGCGGGCGCTGCGCCGCCGGGTCACCGGCTCCTGACGGGCGGGACGTCCTCGCGGGCGTCCGCCGGTCCGCGCCGCGCCCGAGCGGCCCCGGACGCACGTCGGGCCCGGTCGGTCGACCGGGCCCGGGGTGCGGAGCGATGCGCGGGTGCGCTCAGCTCACTTCTTGTTACGACGCTGGTGGCGCGTCTTGCGCAGCAGCTTGCGGTGCTTCTTCTTCGCCATGCGCTTGCGGCGCTTCTTGATGACGGAGCCCATGCGGTCCTCACTCGTGTCCGGTCGCGGCCCGCAGGACCGCGAAGGTGGTCGGCCGACGCGCGGGGTTGATGCGGGATCGACGCCAGCGACCGGCCCACGCACGCAGAAGTCCGGGGGCCCACCTTACGGGATGGGGCCGCACCCTCGCGAACCCGGGTCCCCGGACCGCGGCGGCGGCACCGTCAGGACGAGCGGCGGTGCTCCTCGCGGGCGCCCGGGTCGACCGTGGCCGACGAGCGCAGGTAGGCGTCGAGCGCGTCCTGGGGGACGCGGAACGAGCGCCCGACCCGGACCGCGGGCAGCTCGCCCGAGTGCACGAGGCGGTAGACGGTCATCCGCGAGACCCGCATGAGGTCGGCGACCTCGTTGACGGTGAGGAACCGCACCCTGCCCTGGGGCTCCTGCCGCGGCTCGTCCATCCGACCCTCCCGACGGCCGGACCTGCGCCGGCGGCGTGCCACCCACCGGCGGGGTGCTCGACGCTCACAGTAGTGGCGGGTGTGACAGGTGGGGAAGCCGGGACGGCCCTCACGGGCACCTCTCACCCGGACGGGCCCACGCCGGTGTCAGTCGAGCTCGGGGTCGAGGCCGAGCGCCGGGAACACGGCGGCCCGGGTCGCCCGGATCGCCCGGTCGACGTCGTCCGCCGGGTCGTAGCCCGCCGACCACGGACGGGCCTCCACGAGCACGCCGTCGGTCATGACGCCGACCGCCGCCCGCCCGTACCGCTGCCGCACCGCGTCCAGCCACTCCTGCGGCACGGGCGCGGCCGGGTCGACCGGACGGTGCGTCGCGATCCCGATGAGGTGGGCCCACGCACGCGGCACGACGTCGAGCACCGCGTACCCGCCGCCGCCGAGCGCGAGCCAGCGCCCGTCGCAGACCTCGTGCGCCAGGTCGTGCAGCCGCTCGGCCGCGGCACGCTGCCCGTCGACGCTCACGCGCAGGGACGTCAGGGGGTCCAGCCGGTGCGTGTCGCAGCCGTGCTGGGTCACCATCACCTGCGGCTCGAACGCACGCAGCACCGCGGGGACGACGGCGTCCAGCGCGCGCAGCCAGCCCGCGTCGCCCGTGCGCGACGGCAGCGCGACGTTGACCGCGCTGCCCTCGGCGCCGCGCCCGCCGGTCTCGCCGGCGTAGCCCGTCCCCGGGAACAGCGCGTGGCCCGTCTCGTGCAGCGACACCGTGAGCACGCGCGGGTCGTCCCAGAACACCGCCTGCACGCCGTCGCCGTGGTGCGCGTCGACGTCGACGTACGCGACCCGCTCGACGCCCGCGGCGAGCAGCGCGCGGATCGCGACGGCGGCGTCGTTGTAGACGCAGAACCCCGACGCCGCGCCGGGCATCGCGTGGTGCAGGCCGCCGCCCACGTTCACCGCGTGCGGCGCGCGCCCCTCCCAGACCGCCAGGGCCGCGTCCACGGAGCCCGCGACGACGCGCGCGGCCGCGTCGTGCATCTGCGGGAAGACCGGGTCGTCGCGCGTGCCGAGCCCGCGCGCCGGGTCGGGCACGCCGCGCTCGGCCGCGGCGTGCACGGCCGCGACGTACTCCGGCTCGTGGACCGTCTCGAGCAGGTCGTCGGGAGCGGGCTCGGCCGCCACGACCTCGACCCCCGGGCCCTCGAGCAGCCCCAGGCGCGCGGCCAGCGCGACGGTCAGGTCGATGCGGTCCGACGTCATCGGGTGCCCCACGCCGAAGTCGTACGCGAGCATCTCGGTGGACCAGACCACACGGACGGGCCCGGCCGCAGCACCGTGGGGGGCCGCGTCCGTGGCCGTCGCCGTCATGGGCCCACGTTCCCACCGCGTCGCGGGCCGTGTCGACCGGACGCCCGTCGCCGCCCGGCCGACGCACGGGGCCGGGCCGTTCGGCGGGCCCGCGCACGACTGTCGGCGGGTCGTGCCAGCATGGGTCCCCGGTCCGGCGCGAGGCGGACCGTCGTCCCGTCGGTCGCGGTCGGCACCGAGCCCCGGACGACAGGGCACGGGACGGCTCGGCGCACGGCGGGAGGCGGCATGGCAGCGGGACCAGGCCTGCTGTGGCGCGCCCGCGAGTACGTCGACCGTGCCGCACGGCAGGGGCCCGCGCGCCTCGCCCTGACGGTCTTCGCGCTGGTCGTCGCGCTCATCACCGCCCTGCTGTCGGCGCCGTGGGCGACCGCGCACGGCGAGCGCGCCCCGTTCGTCGACGCGTTCTTCACGGCGACGTCGGCGACCACGGTGACGGGGCTCGTCACGGTCCCCACCGGCGAGTACTGGTCGATCTGGGGGCTCGTCGTCATCCTCGTCGCCATCAAGATCGGCGGCCTCGGGGTCATGACCCTCGCGTCGCTGCTCGGCATGGCGGTGTCCCGGCGCATCGGCCTCACGCAGCGTCTCCTCGTCTCCTCCGAGACGAAGGTGACGCGGCTCGGCGAGGTCGGCTCCCTGGTGCGGACGGTCATCGTCACGTCGACCGCGCTCGAGGTCGCCATCGCGATCGTCCTGTTCCCCCGGCTCGTGCTGCACGAGGACAACGTCGGCACCGCCGCGTGGCACGCCGTCTTCTACGCCGTCTCCGCCTTCAACAACGCCGGCTTCGTGCCGACCCCCGAGGGGCTCGAGCCGTTCGTGTCGGACTGGTGGATGCTGCTGCCGATCATCGTCGGCGTGTTCATCGGCTCGCTCGGCTTCCCGGTGATCCTCAACATCGCCAACCACCTGCGCGAGCCGCGGCGCTGGAACCTGCACACCAAGCTGACGCTGTCGATGAGCGTCGCCCTGCTGCTGTTCGGCTCGGTCGTCGTCGCGGCGTTCGAGTGGACGAACCCGGGGACGTTCAAGCCGCTGGACTGGGCGGGCACGCTCCTGGCGTCGCTGTTCGCCGGGATCATGCCGCGCTCGGGCGGCTTCTCCACCGTCGACGTCGGGGAGATGCACGAGGGGACCTGGCTGCTGCTCGACGCGCTCATGTTCGTCGGCGGGGGCTCGGCCGGCACCGCCGGCGGCATCAAGGTGACGACGCTCGCGGTCATGCTCCTCGCGATCGTGGCGGAGGCGCGCGGCGACCGGGACGTCGAGGCGTTCGGGCGGCGCATCTCGCGCGACACGCTCCAGGTCGCGATCGCCGTGGCGTTCGTGTCCGCCAGCTTCGTGCTCGTCGCCGCCCTGCTGCTGCTCGCGATGACGGGGCTGACCCTCGACGTGATCCTCTTCGAGGTGATCTCCGCGTTCGCGACCTGCGGGCTCTCGACGGGCATCACCCCGGACCTGCCCGACCCGGCGAAGTACGTGCTCGCCGTGCTCATGTTCATCGGCCGGACCGGCACGATCACGCTTGCGGCGGCGCTGGCGCTGCGCAACCGTCGTCGCGTCGTCCGCTACCCCGAAGAGAGGCCGATCATTGGCTGACAGCCTGCGCGCCGGCGGCGGCGAGCCCCGCAACGCCCCCCGCTCCCCCGCCAAGGGGGCCGGCATCCTCGTCATCGGCCTCGGCCGCTTCGGCTCGTCGATCGCCGCGACCCTCGACCGGCTGGGGCAGGACGTCCTCGCGGTGGAGCGGAACGCGGACCTCGTCGCGCAGTGGGCGGGCCGCGTCCCGCTCGTCGAGGCGGACGCGACGAACCCCGAGGCGCTCGACCAGCTCGGCGCCCGGGACTTCCCCGTGGCCGTCGTCGGCGTCGGCTCCTACCTCGAGGCGTCGGTGCTCATCACCGGCAACCTCGTGGACATCGGCGTGCCGCAGATCTGGGCGAAGGCGATCTCGAGCGAGCACGCGCGCATCCTGCAGCGCATCGGCGCGCACCACGTCGTCCTGCCCGAGGCCGACGCCGGCGCCCGCGTCGCGCACCTCGTGTCCGGGAAGATGCTCGACTACATCGAGGTCGAGGACGGGTTCACGGTCGTGAAGATGCGGCCGCCGAAGGAGACGCAGGGCTTCACGCTCGCGCAGTCGAAGATCCGCGAGCGGTACGGCGTCACGGTCATCGGCGTGAAGAGCCCGGGCGTGGAGTTCCAGTACGCGACGCCGGAGACCCGCATCTCGTCGAACGACCTCATCATCGTCGGCGGGCACGCCGAGCTGCTCGAGCGGTTCTCCGCGCGCCCCTGAGGGTCGGCCTCGCCGGACAGGGGTCGGGCTCGCGGGACGGGGTCAGACGCCCGCCGCGACCTCGCGCAGCGCGTCACCGGTGAGCCGGTACCCGGTCCACTCGTCCATGGGCACCGCACCCAGCGAGCGGTAGAAGGCGATCGACGGGGCGTTCCAGTCCAGCACCGACCAGTCGACCCGCGTCCAGCCGCGGGCGACCGCGACGGCGGCGAGCGAGCGCAGCAGGGCCAGGCCGTAACCCCTGCCGCGGTGCGCCGGGTCCACGAAGAGGTCCTCGAGGTGGACGCCGTGCCGGCCTGTCCACGTCGAGAAGCTCCGGAACCAGACGGCGATGGCGACAACGGCCCCCTCGACCTCGACGACGTGGGCGTGGACCGTCGCGTCCGGGGCGAACAGCGCCGACGTCAGGTCGGCCTCGGTCGTCTCGACCGCGTCCGGCTCGCGCTCGTACACCGCGAGGGCCCGGATGCACGCGAGGATCCCCCGCTCGTCCCCGGGCCGCGCCGCGCGCAGCACCCCACCGCTGTCCAGCCGCTGCTCGTCCACGGGCGGCGACCCTACCCGCGCGCACCCCCGCCGACGGAGGTCCGGGGGGCAGGCGTGCCGGGACGGGGCGGGACCGTGGTGGCCCGCCCCGTCCCGGAGCCCGTCAGGAGGCGTCGGTCGCGCCGCGCTGCCGGGGCAGGACCGTGGTCGACGCGTCGACGTGACGGGCGCGGGCACGGTCGACCCGGCCGCGCAGCCACACGCCGCCCGCGAGCAGCAGGAGCGCCACGGGCAGGAGCCACGGCTCGGCACCGGTCGTGGCGAGCGCGGTCGCGGCGGGCGCGGTCGCAGCCGGGCCGGAGGCGGCGGCACCGAGGACGTCCGACCGGAGCGGCCCGACCGCGCCTGCCGACGTCACGACGCGGGACACCGTGGCGACGGAGTCACCGGACACCGCTCCGTCCGCCGGAGCGACGGGCTGGTCGGGGCCGGGCCGGTCCGTGCCGGGCTGGTCGGTGCCGGGGGTGCCGGCGCCCGGGGCGCCCGTGCCCGGCCCGTCCGTGCCGGGGGTCTCCTCACCGGGCAGGGCGGAACCGACCGTCATGAGGGCGGCGCGTCCGAGCCCCACCACGACGTCGGTGAGCCCGACGGGGAGCCCGACCTCGACCGGCAGCAGCGCGTCGCTCAAACCCTGTCCGTCCGGACCCCCCTCGCTGCCGGTCCCGGTACCGCCGGCACCGCCGGGAACCGTCACCGCCGCATCACCGAGCAGACCCAGCGCCACACCCGACACGTCCACGGGCACGGACACCGGCGCCTGCACCAGCGCACCCTCGTCCGCACCCGCCGACGCACCCGTGCCCGGCGCCGACTGCCCACCGGCCGCACCCTGCGTCACCGCCGCATCACCCAGCAGACCCAGCGCCACACCCGAGACATCGACCGGCACCGACACCGGCGCCTGCACCAGCGCACCCTCGTCCGCGCCCGTTGACGCACCCGGAGCCGGAGCCGGCGCACCGGAGCCCGACGTGGTGACCGCCGCGTCCCCCAGGACGGCCAGCGCCACGCCCGACACGTCCACCGGCACGGACACCGGCGCCTCGACGAGAGCCGCCTCGCCCGGCTGCGGGGTGGCCGGCGCGGGCGCGGGAGCCTGCGCGGGAGCGGACTGCACGCCCGCGTCCCCGAGGACGCCGACGGCGACGTCCTGCACGTCGACCGGCGCGGTCACGGGCGCCTCCACGAGGGGCGTCCCGGACGTCGAGCCCCCGGCGGGGGCGGCGGCTGCGTCGTCGGACCCCCCGGCCACGACGGCGTCGCCGAGCACCCCGACGGCGACGCCGGAGACGTCGACGGAGACGTCGACGGGGACGTCCACGGGGACGTCGACGGGGACGTCCACGGGGACGTCCACGGGGACGGACACGAGCGGCTGGTCGGTGCCGGTGAGGCCGACGTCGAGCTGCACGGCGGCACCGGAGGTGAGGTCGACACCGAGGTCGACCGAGAGCCCCTCGTCGGGGGCTGCGTGGGCCATCGCGGCCCCGGCGACCAGCAGGCCGCCGCTGACGAGCGCCGTGTGCAGCGCTCGGCGGACGTACGTGTGCATGGGAGTGCTCCTCTGCCTGGAAGGACCGGAGCGCCCAAGTGACGGGCGCGGGGGACGGACGTCGCGCGGTGCGACGTGCGGCCGGTCAGGCAGGGCTGTGCGGGATCTCCTCGGCGGGCGCTGCCGGGGACGCGAGGTCGTGCGACGCGACGGTCGCCACCACCCGCAGCGGTGCGGGGTGGACGGTGGCCGGCAGGGCGCCGTCGGCGCCGCCGCGGGAGGCACCGGCCCCCGGGCCCGCGCCGGCCGCAGCGCCCGCGGGGAGCGCCGGAGCGGGTGACGGCGCGGCGGGGGTGCCGGGCGTGCCGCGCGGCGCGGCGGGTCGGTCGGCCGGGGAGGCGTCGAGGGACGCCGCGCGGCCGCTGCCCGGGCTCGCGGGGGCAGCGGGGGCGCTGTGGGCGGCGCGCGCCGCCGACGGGGTCGGCGCCGGGACGGCGGTCACCGCCGGGGGGACGCCGTCGCCGGCGGGCGGCGCAGCTGCGACGACGGCCGGGGCGGGGGCGGTCGCCGGCAGGTCCTGCGCCGGGTGCCGGACCGGGCCGTCGGTGCCCGGCACGACCGGGTCGGGCAGCAGCGGCGCCACGACGGCCGGGGCCCCGGGCAGCTGACCGGTCACGGGCTCGAGCGCCTCGACGACCGGGGTGAGGGGCGCGAGCACGGGGACGACCGCCCCGAGCACGGGCTGCACGGGGGCGAGCGCCTGCGTCAGGGCCCGGACCAGCTCGTCCACCAGGGGATCGGTGAGCGGGGCGACGGGTGCGACGACGGCGGCGGCGACGGGCTCGAGCGCGCCGGCGACGGGGTCGACGACGGCGGTCGCGACGGGCACGACGGGCTCGGCCACGGCCGCGACCGGCGGTGCGAGGACAGCCTCGGCGACGGGGGCGACCACGCCGGCGGCCGGCTGGACGACGGGCTCGGCGACCGGCGTGACGACCTCCGTGACCACCGGCTCGACGACGGTCTGGACGGCCGGTGCGACGACCTGCGTCACCACGGGCTCGACCACCGGCGCCACGACGTGCTCGACCACCGGCTCGACGGCCGGGGTCACGACGTGCGCGGTGACGGGCTCGACGACGTGCTGCACGACCCCGCCGACGGGCTCGAGGACGCCGCCGACGGTCGCGGTCACGCCACCGAGGACGTCGCCGAGCCCCCCGCTCGCCGCGGTCGGCTGGGCCTTCGCGTCGTAGGGACCCCCGACGACGGCACCGAGGAGCACGAAGAGGACGGCGGCGGCGGCCGTGAGGACCGCACGCAGGAACCAGTGCCCTGCCTGCCGTGCCATCCGGTGCACGTCCATGTGCCGACGACCCCCCGTCGTCCCGTCCGGGGCGTCGTCCTCGGCGCCCGCGCACCCGACCGTAGGAACGGCGGGCGCGGGGTCGCAACCGGAGCGACCCCGCGCTCGTCCGTTCGGGTGACGCCCGCTCAGCCCCCCGTCGTGAAGGTCTGGACGGGCCCGAGGGTCCGGCCGTGGACGTTCTCCGCCACGACCCGGTACACGTAGGTCGTCCGCGGCGTGAGGCCCGTGAGGGCCGGCTGCTCGGCCCGCTCGTACGTCACGGCGCCGAGCGCGAGGGCGGGCGTGCGCTGGTCGGTGGCGGTCGTGCCCCACTCGACCCACGCGGTCGTGTCCGCACCGTTGGGCGTGACGCGGACGCGGATCTGCGCCGTCGTCGGCCCGACGTACGCAGGGTCCATCACCCGCACCGCGGGCGGTCCGGGGGTGAGCCAGCCGTCCTCGCGGGAGGCGGAGCCAGCCGCGGTGGTCACCGTGACCGTCCACGTGTACCGGGTGCCGGGGACGAGGCCGCGCGGTGCGGTGGTGGACACCTCCTGCCCGCCGCTGCGCGCACCGACGGCGGCGCTCGCCCGCCCGACCACGGCGGCGCCGTCACGCCACTCGAACGTCACCGTGCCGGCGACGCCCCGGGTGTCGACCCACGCGAACAGGTCGGCCGAGGTGGTGGTGACGTTCCGCTCGGCGACGCCGGTGACGGCCGGCGCCGGCGCCACGGTGACGGTCCGCGTGTCGCTCGCGCTGACCCCGTGCGTGTCGGTGACCCGCAGCGTCGGCGTGAACGTGCCCGCACCGTACGTGTGGCGCAGCGCCGCGGGCGGCTGTCCCGTGCCGGACCGCGTGGTGCCGTCGCCGAGGTCGAGGGACCACGACGCGACGCCCGTACCGGTCGCGGACGCCGTCCCCGTGCTGCGGTCCCCGCGCAGGTCCAGGGTGAGCGTGCCGGCGCCCTGCGTCGCGGAGGGCTCGAGCCAGGCGACGGGACGCGGGTGCAGCGCCGCGCCCGCGGCGAGCTCGCGGTACGTCTGGGCGGCGAGGCCGGTGCCGAGGCGCCAGTCGCAGGTGCCGACGGTGTCGAAGTACGCGACCGCCTCGAGGTCGCCCCACGAGGCGAACAGGTCGAACGCGTCGCGCAGCCACGCGGCGCGGCGTCCCGGCTGGGCCGGGTCCTCCACGGAGCCCCACTCGGCGAGCACGGCCTTCTTGCCGTGGTTCCACGCGAACGCGCGCAGCCCCTCCGTCACGTGCTGGAGCGAGCGCCACTCCGCGGTGTTGCCGCTCTTGCAGCCGAACCAGTTGTACGCGTCGGTGCCGACGCGGTCGACGACGTCGTCCCCGGGGTAGAACCCCTTGGCCGTCGGGTCCGTCGTGGGCCGCATGAGGGCTCCGGTCGTCGGGACCCACGTCCACAGGACGTTCGTGACGCCCTCCGCGCGGAAGACCTCGACGTAGCGGCGCCACGCGGCGACGTACTCGGCCGCGGTGCCGTAGGTGGCACCGGCGGTGTCGGCCTCGTGGTGGAGCGTCAGGTACACGACGGGGCCGAGCCCTTTGACCTGCTGCGCGTGCGCCCGGATCTGCGCGTCGGCGGCGCCCTGCGCGAGGGCCGCCCAGCGCACGACCGTGCCGTCGAGGCGCTTGGGCAGGACGGACAGCATCGGCACGCGGCCGCGCTGGACCGCGGGCCCGGCGGCGGTGAGCAGGTTGTCGTCCCAGCGCTGGTAGAGGCGCTGGACGGCGAGCCGACGGCCCAGGGCGTCCTCCGCGCGCTGCACGGCGACCTCGGTGGTCGGCGCGTCCCCGCGGGGGACGAACTGGCCGAGCAGGGTGCCGTCCGCGCTGCGCGGGTCGGCGGGAGTGGTGGTCGCGGTGGTGGTCGTGGTGGTGGTCGCAGGCGCCGGGTCGGCGGCGTGCGCGGCCGGCGCACCGACCAGGAGGACTGCTGCGAGGCCGGCGACGGCGAGGCGGCGCGGCCGGGACGACGTCCGGGAGGCGGTCCGGGACGTGCGAGGACGGTGGACGGTCACGTGTCAGCTCCGACGCGGGCAGGCGTGGTCAGGTGCTGCCCCGCGCCCGCCCGCGTGTGGACGGGGCCCCCTGCGTGCACGCGACAACCACGGTCTGCACACAACGCATCCACGACGCCGAGCGCTGGACCGCCCGCCGCCCGCAATCCGATACGGATCCGCGATGTTATGCCATCTGTGCAGGTCAGGCGTGCTGTGTCGTATAAGTCACACCCTCGGACCTGGGCAGACGTCCGGGGACGCGACGAGGGGCGCCGACCGCGCCGAGCGCACGGTCGACGCCCCTCGGGCGTGCGGACGTCGGGTCAGAACCCCTGGGCCAGCCGGTGGTAGACCTGGTTCCAGCGCACCTCGGCGGCGAAGCCACGGCGCGTCGTCGACTCGTCGATGACGAGCAGCTCCGTCCGCGTCATCTCCGCGAACATCTCCCACGCCTCGATGCCCACGGCCGTCGTCAGCACCGTGTGGTGCGCGCCGCCCGCGGTCAGCCAGCACTCCGCGGACGTGGTGAAGTCCGGCCGCGGCTCCCACACCGCACGCGCGACCGGCAGGTGCGGCAGCGGCGCGCTCGGCGGGACGACGTCCACGACGTTCGCCGTCAGGCGGAACCGCTCGCGCATGTCGGCCAGCGACACCACGACGCCCGGGCCGGCGTCCGCGTCGAAGACCATGCGGACGGGGTCCTCCTTGCCGCCGATGCCGAGCGGGTGGACCTCCACACGCGGGCGCGACGTGGTGAGCGTCGGGCAGATCTCGAGCATGTGCGCGCCGAGGATGCGCTCGGCGCCCGGGGTCAGGTCGTAGGTGTAGTCCTCCATGAGGGACGCGCCCCCGGGCAGCCCCTCCCCCATGACCTTCGCCGCCCGCACGAGCACCGCGGTCTTCCAGTCGCCCTCGGCGCCGAAGCCGTAGCCCTTGGCCATGAGGCGCTGGACCGCGAGCCCGGGCAGCTGCCGCAGGTCGCCGAGGTCTTCGAAGTTCGTCGTGAACGCCGTGGCGCCGCGCTCGGTGAGGAACGACTCGAGGGCCAGCTCCTGGCGGGCGGCGTAGCGCAGCGACTCGTGCCGGTCGCCGTCGCGGCGCAGCTCCGGCACCACGTCGTACAGCTCCTCGTACTCCGCGACGAGCGCGTCGACGTCGGCGTCCGCGACGGCCTCCACGGCCGCGACCAGGTCGTTGACGCCCCAGGTGTTGACCGAGACGCCGAACCGCAGCTCCGCCTCGGTCTTGTCGCCCTCGGTCACCGCGACGTTGCGCATGTTGTCGCCGAAGCGGACCAGGTTCAGCTCCTGCACGGCACGGCGGGCCGCCGCCGCACGGACCCACGTGCCGACGCGGCGCGTCACGGCCGGGTTGGACACGTGGCCCGCGACGGTCGTGCGCGGCACGCCCAGGCGCGCGGCGACGTACGCGTACTCGCGGTCGCCGTGCGCGGCCTGGTTGAGGTTCATGAAGTCGAAGTCGATGGTGTCCCACGGCAGCTCGACGTTCGCCTGCGTGTGCAGGTGCAGCAGCGGCTTGCGCAGCTGGTCCAGGCCGGTGATCCACATCTTCGCCGGGCTGAACGTGTGCATCCACGTGATCACACCCAGCACGCGGTCGTCCGCGTTGGCGTCGAGCATCGCGCGGCGGATCGCGTCGGCGTCCTTGAGGACGGGCTTCCAGACGACGGTCACGGGGACGTCGTCGGACGCGTCCAGCTGCGCCGCCACCTGCTGCGACTGCTCCGCGACCTGGCGGAGGGTCTCCTCGCCGTAGAGGTCCTGCGAGCCGGTGAGGAACCAGACCTCGCGGTCGGCGTAGGGCTTGCTCATGGTCTCTCCTGTCCTGGTCCGGCCGGCGTCAGCGCTGGCCGTAGACGTTCTGGTAGCGGGCGTACAGGGAGTCGACGTCGCTCTGCGCGATCGGCAGCGGCTCGCCGAGCTGACGGCTGACGTGGACGGTCCGGGCGACCTCCTCGCACATGACCGCGGCCTTCACGGCGGCCTTCGCGTCCCGGCCGATCGTGAAGGGCCCGTGGTTGCGCATGAGCACCGCGGGGCTGCGCGAGTCGCGCAGCGTCTCGACGATGCCGCGGCCGATCGAGTCGTCGCCGATCAGCGCGAACGGCCCGACGGGGATGTCACCGCCGAACTCGTCGGCCATCATCGTCAGCACGCACGGCACCGGCTCGCCGCGGGCGGCCCACGCGGTCGCGTACGTCGAGTGCGTGTGCACCACGCCGCCGACCTCGGGCATGTGCCGGTACACGTAGGCGTGCGCGTCGGTGTCGGACGACGGCGCGCGCGTGCCCTCGACGAGGGTCCCGTCGAGGTCGCACACGACCATCGCCTCCGGGCTCAGCTCGTCGTACGTCACGCCCGACGGCTTGATGACGAGCAGGTCGCGCTCGCCCGGTCCGGCGTCGAGGTCGACGACCACGCGCTCGGAGACGTTGCCGGCGGTCCACACGACGAGCCCCCAGCGGGGCAGCTCGGCGTGCAGCGCGCTGACGCGCTCGCGCGCGGCGGCGACGGCGTCGCGCACCGCGGCCGGGTAGGCGTCCAGGGTCGTGCCGGTCATCGTGCTCCTCCTCCGCGCGCCGGGCGGGCGCGCCCGTCGATGCTGCCCGGGCAGCCGGTCACAGGGACCCGACCGCGGCGCGCTCGACGGCGAGGCCGGCGCGGTAGCGGTCGAGGTAGGCGGTGAAGCCGGCGACGTCGTCCGGGTCGGGCGCCACCTCGTCGAGGTCCGCCCCGGCGAGGACGTGCTCGCCGAGCCACGTCGCGAGGTCCTGCCCGGGAGCCGCCTGCAGGTACGCGGCCAGCAGGGCGATGCCCCACGCGCCGCCCTCCCCGGCGGTCCTGCCCACCGCGACCGGCACGTCGAGCGCCGCCGCGAGCAGCCGCTGCGCGACGCCCGCCGTGCGGAACAGCCCGCCGTGGGCGAACAGGGTGTCGACGCGCACGCCCTCGTCCGCGAGGACCTGCATGCCCAGGCTCAGGGTGCCGAAGACGCCGTACACCTGGGTGCGCGCGAAGTTCGCGAGCGTCAGGCGGCTGTCGGGCGTGCGGACGACGAGCGGACGGCCCTCGGCGAGGCCCGTGACCGGCTCGCCGGCCAGGTAGTTGTAGGCCAGCAGGCCGCCGCCGTCGGCGTCGCCGTCGAGCGCCGCGCGCAGCAGCGCCCCGAACACCGCGTCGGGGTCGGCGTCGTGCCCGAGGGCCGCGACCAGCTCGCCGAGGACGCCCGCCCAGGCGGCGAGCTCGCTCGCGCCGTTGTTGCAGTGCACCATCGCGACCGGGTCGCCGGCCGGCGTGGTGACGAGGTCGATCTCGGTGTGCACGCGCTCCAGGGCGTCCTCGAGGACGACCATCGCGAAGATGCTCGTCCCGACGCTGACGTTGCCCGTGCGCGGTGCGACCGACGCCGTGGCGACCATGCCCGTGCCCGCGTCGCCCTCGGGCGGGCACAGCGGCGCACCGGGGCGCAGCGTGCCGGTGGGGTCCAGCAGCGCCGCGCCCTCGTCCGTCAGCCGGCCCGCCTCCTGCCCCGCGAGCAGCACCTCGGGGAGCAGGTCCGCGACACGCAGCCCCGGCGCACGGTCGGCGACGAGCGCGTCGAGCCGCCCGAGCATGCGCTGGTCGTAGCCGCGCGTGGCGGCGTCGATCGGGAACACCCCCGACGCGTCGCCGACGCCGAGCACGTGGCGGCCGGTGAGGCGGCGGTGCACGTACCCGGCGAGCGTCGTGATCGACGCCAGGCGCGGCACGTGCGGCTCCTCGTCGAGGACCGCCTGGTACAGGTGCGCGACGGACCAGCGCAGCGGGATGTTGTGGCCGAACGCCTCGGTGAGCTCGGCGGCGGCGCGCTCGGTCGTCGTGTTGCGCCACGTGCGGAACGGCACGAGCAGCTCGCCGTCGGCGTCGAACGCGAGGTACCCGTGCATCATCGCCGAGACGCCGAGCGCGCCGACGGTCTCGAGGTGGGTGCCGTAGCGCTGCTCGACGTCGGCGAGCAGCTCCGCGACGCACGCCTGCAGCCCCGACCAGACCGCGTCGAGCGAGTACGTCCACAGCCCGTCGACGTAGTCGTTCTCCCACGCGTGGCCGCCGGCCGCGAGCGGCGTGCCGTCGGGCGCCACCAGGCTCGCCTTGATGCGGGTCGAGCCGAGCTCGATGCCGAGCGAGGTACGGCCTGCGGTCACGTGGTCGCGTGCGGTCTCGACGTCGGGCGCGGTCATCGCGGCTCCCGGGGATCGGCGCGTCGCCCGGCCGCGGCGTCGCGGCGGGCGCACCGACGGCGGGACGCCGTCGGCCGGTTCGATGTTAGCGCTCACATGGGACGGACGGAAGGGCACGCGCCCCAGGGCCGGCCGGTCAGGGAGCCGACTCGCGGACCACGAGCTCGGGCGCGATGAGCTCACGCGTGGGCTCCGCACCACCCAGCGCGTCGACGAGCACACGGACCGCGTGCGCGCCCAGCTCCTCGAACCCCTGCCGCACCGTGGTCAGCGGCGGCGCCGCGAACGCCGATCCCGGCTCGTCGTCGAAGCCGACGACCGCCACGTCGTCCGGCACCCGCACCCCGGCACGCCGGAACGCGTGCAGCAGGCCCAGCGCGAGCTGGTCGTTCGCCGCGAAGACCGCGTCCGGCACGCCCTCCTCCACCAGGCGCCGCCCGATCACGTCCCCGTCCGCCGCCGACCAGCCCGCCGGCAGGGGCGGCGGCACCGGCACCCCCGCCGCGTCCAGCGCCGCACGCCAGCCCCGCAGACGGTCCCGCGCGTCGAACCACTCGTCGGGCCCGGCCACGTGCACCACCGTGCGGCGCCCCGACGCGAGCAGGTGCTCCGTCGCCGCGCGCGCCCCGGCCTCCTGGTCCACCGCCACCGCGCCGGCGCCCACGAGGTCCGGCGCCGACGACACGACCACGACCGGCACGGGCGCCTGCACCGACCCCAGCGCGGCGACCGTGTCCGTGCGGGGCGCCACGACGACGATCCCGTCCACCCCCTGCGCGAGGAAGTGCTCGACCGCGGGCACGACCTCGTCCGGGCCGAACGAGCGCAGCGTCGCGACCGACACGTACCGGCCGGAGTCCCGCGCCGCCTGCTCGAGCGCCACCAGCGTGCTCGTGGGCCCGAACAGCGCGGACCCCGGCGTGACGACGCCGATCGACCCCGTGCGCCGGGTGACGAGCGCGCGCGCCGCCAGGTTGCGCCGGTACCCCAGGGTGGCGATCGCCTCGAGGACCCGCGAGCGCGTCTCGGGCCGCACGCTCGGGTGGTCGTTGAGGACGCGCGAGACGGTCTGGTGCGACACCCCGGCGAGCGCCGCCACGTCGCTCATCGCCGGCGGCCGCCCGGTGCGGGCGCCACGGTGGCGGACGGCGCCGAGCGCGTCGGTGGGCACCGGCTCAGCCCGCGTCCGGCCGGCCGAGCTCGCGCGAGCGCTCCGCGGCCGCACGGACCGCGGCGACGACACCCGCCCGCACGGCGTGCGCGTCCAGCGCCGCGACCCCCGCGACCGTCGTCCCGCCGGGCGACGAGACGCGCTCGCGCAGCACCGCCGGGTGGTCCCCGGTGCTGGCCACCATCGCCGCGGACCCCTCCACCGTCGCCACGGCGAGCCGCGTCGCGAGGTCCCGGGTGAGCCCGAGCAGCACACCGGCCTCGGCGAGGGCGTCGACGAGGTAGAAGACGTAGGCGGGGCCGGAACCGGACAGGGCCGTGACGGCGTCCATGTCCCTCTCGCCGACCCGGACCACGACACCCGTCGCGGCGAGCATGCGCTCGACCAGGGCCAGGTGCTCGTCGCCGGCGGCCGCGCCCGGCGCGATCGCGCTCGCGCCCTTGCCGATCAGCGCGGGCGTGTTGGGCATGACGCGCACGACCGGCGTGCCGGCCGGCAGGGCGTCCTCGTAGGTGCGCAGCGGGACGCCCGCGGCGACGCTGACGACCAGGGCGCCCGGGCGCAGGACGGGCCCGACCTCGGCGAGCACCGCCGGCACGACGCCCGGCTTGACCGCGAGCAGCACCACCGCCGCGTCGGCGACGGCCTCGCGGTTGGACCCGGCACCGGTCACGCCGTGCTCGTCCGCGAGGCGCGCGACCGCCGTCGCGTCCCGGTCGGCGATCACGACCCGTTCCGCCGGCCAGCCGCCCGACCGCAGGCCCGCGGCCAGCGTCCCGCCCATGACCCCGGCACCCAGCACCGCCACCGTGGGCGTCCCACCCTGCTCCGTCATCGCGCTCCTCCAGGGCCACCGCGCCGCACCGGCCGCACCGCACCCGGCCGCCCCGGGCCCTCGACGCCCGGGACCCGGCCCCGGGAGCCTACCGACCCCCGTCCCGAGCTTCCGGCTCGCCTGCCCGGCCGAACCCGGACTTGTCCGCGCCGTCGCCGCGGTGAACGCGGAGAAGTCCGGCTTCGTCGCCTCCGGCAGGGGAGGAAGGGGTCAGGCACGGGCCAGGTGGGCGGCCACCGCCGGGGCCACGACGTCGCCGCGGAGGACATCGCGCGCTGTGAAGCGCAGCAGGTCGACGCGGCCGGTGGCCGTGATCGCGTTCTGCCGGGCGCGGTCGCGGAAGAGTGCGTCCGGCGTCCCGTGGGGTCCGACCCCGTCGAGCTCGACGACGAGGAGGCGTCCGTCCCGCATCCACCAGCCCAGATCGCCCCGGGCGACCACCCGTCCGTCGGCGCGCCGGACCGGCACCTGGAGCTCGTCCGGGCCCACGCCGGCGTCGTGGCACTGCAGTCGGGCCCAGGTCTCGAGCGGTGAGGCGGAGCGGGCGTCCGCGAGATCGAGCCACGGACGGACGGACGCAGCGCCGCGCCGGCCTCGCAGGAGGTGGCGGACCGGGTCGACGCCGCGCGGGAGCAGCCTGCGGTGCAGCGCGGAGTCGAGCAGTGCGACGGCGTGGTCACGATCGAGCTCGCATACCGCCTGCGCCAGTGCCCACAGCGGAGGCGCGACGCGGGCACCGCGCACCACGACGACGGGCATGCCGGCGTCGAAGGACCGGACGACGACCGACCCGCGGGGACGTCGGTGGCTCGCTCCCGGCAGTGCCGCCTCCGGCCGGATGTGCTGCGGCAGCCCCTCGACCCCGAGGAGCGCGAGGGCACAGGCGCCGACGGCGATCGCGTCCTGCCCCGTCGCGAGCAGAGCGAGCCACGCGGCGCGCCGCCGACGCTGCGCAGGGTCGACGACGAGACGGGCGGGAGCAGCCGCGGTCAGGGTCGGGGCGGCGTCGAGCACCCCGCGCTGGACCGCGAGGAGCCGACCGCTGCGGACGAGGCGGGCACGTCGCCCGTGGTCGACGCCCTGCTCGTCGCACTGCCGCGCTGACAGGAGCCCCTCCTGGCGCAGGGCGGTGCGCAGCAGAGGGGCAGGGATCGGGGCGGGGGGACGCACACCGGGACGACACCACGGCACCGCTCCCCGTGGTGCCGGACGGGTCATGTCGGTGGACGCACCGCCCCGAGGCACCCCTGTGGACGCCCCACCCCCTCCCCCTCCCTCTCCCCAGTCGACAGCCGCCCCGACATCGACCCCGGACTTCTCCGCGTGACGACGTCACGTCACGTGGACAACTCCGGCTTCGACCCGGCGGGACGGTGGGACGACGGGGTGGATCGGGGCAGGAGGGAGCCCGTCAGGGGGTCGGGAGGTGGAGGAGGCCGTCGGCGACGAGGCCGCGGGCCGCCGGCAGGAGCTCGGCGGCCAGGTCGGCGGCCGGCACGTCGAGGAGCGCCGCGAGCGCGGCGACGATCTGCCCGGTGGTGAGCTCGCCGTCGCACGCCCCGACGAAGGCCGCGAGGGCGGTGCCCGCGCGCACCGTCACGCCGAAGCCGCCGCCCTGGCGCAGCAGCACGACGTTCGGGTCGACGGCACCGGGCTCGAGGTAGCGCTCCTCGGTGACGTCGCCCGCGACCTGGAGCCGCACGTCCGCGAGCGCGCGGTCGTCCAGCCGGCGCAGCGCGTCGTGGGCCTCCAGCCCCGCGGCGAGGACCGGCCCGAGGGGCTGGCGGACGGGACCGGTCCGGTCCTCGAGGCGACGCAGCGTCGGCGCGCCGGCGACCGGGCGGCGCAGCGTGACGACCGCGAAGGCCACCGACTCCACGTCCCGTGAGCCGAGGTCGTCCAGCCACGCGCCGTACAGGTCGCGCCAGGCGGAGCCGTCGGCGGGCGTGGTGCCGCCGTCGCGGATCCACGTCTCGGCGTACTCGGCGGGGTCCTGCTCGTCGCGGCGGACGACCCACGCGTCGAGGCCGGCGGCGTCGACCCACGCGCCGATCCGCTCGTCCCAGCGCTCGCCGCGGCGGACCTCCCAGTTCGCGAGGAGCTGCGCGACGCCGCCGGGTGCGAGCACGTCGCCGACGCCCGTGACGAGGTCGCGCACGAGGTCGTCGCCCGAGCGTCCGCCGTCGCGGTAGTCGTACGCGGGCACGTCGGGGCGGCGAGGCGTGATGACGAACGGCGGGTTGCTGACGACGAGGTCGAACTCCTCGCCCGCGACGGGCTCCAGCATCGACCCCTGGCGCAGCTCCACGCGGTCGGGCCCGAGGCCCGCGAGCGCGGTCGTGAACCGCGCGAACGCGAGCGCGCGGGCGGACAGGTCGGTGGCGACGACGTGCTGCGCGTGCCGCCCGGCGTGCAGCGCCTGCACGCCGCAGCCGGTGCCCAGGTCGAGGACCCGGCCGCGCGGGCCGCGCACGGTCGCCTGGGCGAGGGTGACCGACGCGCCGCCCACGCCGAGCACGTGGTCCGTGCGCAGGGCGCGCCCCGTGGCGAGCTCGCCGAGGTCGGACACGACCCACCAGGCGGCCTCGCCGGCGCCGTCGACGGCCGCGTACGGGCGCAGGTCGACGACGGCGCGCACCTCGTCGTCGTCGCCGGCGCCGGCCGTCGTGACGAGCCCGAGGCGGCGGGCACCGTCGACGCCGAGCGTCGGCAGCGCGGCGGCGAGCGCGCGAGCGGGCACGGGCGCGCCGAGCACGAACGTGCGGACGAGGGCCGCGACGGGGTCGTCGGCGCCCGCCGTCGCGCGCAGCGCCGGCAGGGCCTCGCCGCGGTGCAGCGCACCCGAGGCGACCGGCCCGAGCAGCGTCTCGACGTGGTCGACGGTGTAGCCGGCGGCGCCGAGGTCCTCGCGCAGGGCGGCCACGAGGGCGTCGTCGACGACGGGGGCGTCGGGGGTGGTGTGTGCGCTCACACCCGCCATCGTCGCAGGACGCGGGCGTGGGCCGCGTCGGGCGTGGGCGCCGACGGCCCGGCGGCGGGTGCGGTCAGGCCGCGGGCAGGGCGACGTCGACCACGAGCGGCCGGTGGTCGCTGGCGACCCCCACGGGGGCGTCGTCCGGCACGCGGGCCGCGCGGACGTCCATCCGCCCGTCGACCAGCACGGCGTCGATGCGCATGCGGGGCGCGTCGGCGGGGTAGGTGGGGTGGTCGGCTCCGGCGGCCGTGGCCGCGTCCTGCAGCCCGGTCCCGGCGGCGAGGAGCGCGGTCCAGGACGGGCCGCCGGGGCGCTCGTTGAGGTCGCCCGCGACCAGCACGGGCCCGCCCGACGCGGCGCCGGCGAGCCGCCCGGTCAGCAGCTCCACGTGACGGGCCCGCTCGTCGGCGCGCAGCCCGAGGTGCACGACGACGACGCGCACGCCGTCGACCAGCGCCACGGCGACCCCGCGGCGGGTGAGCCCCGGGTGCCACGGCAGCCGCAGGGCGCGCGCGTCGTGCACCGAGCGGTGGGGGGCCACGAGCATGGCGGTGGTCCGCGCTCCCCCGCCGGAGACGGCGACGCGCAGCCCCGTGCGCGCGGCGAACCGGCGCAGCCGCCACCGGCCGAGCAGCCGCCGGGGCGGCTCCTGGACGGCGAGCACGTCGGGCCGGGCGGTGCGCACGACGTCGACGAGCGCGTCGACCTCCTGGCGTAGGCCGCGCAGGTTGTACGTCATGACCCGCAGGGTGCGGCGGTCGGGAGAGGGCACGGCTCCTCCGGCGGATCGGTGGCTGCTGTCCGCCCGGGAGGCTAGCCGGTCGGGCGAAGCGATTCGCGTGGTTCCTGCCCTCTGTCCCATCCGGACTTAGTTCGGTAGGTTGACGAAGTCTGTCCGGTCGCGACGGCGCGGCCGCACTCCCCGGGAGGTTCGATGCCGAACCGCGCCACCCCTGCCCACCGCCGCGTCCTCGCCGCCGCGTGCGCCGCCGCCACCGCGCTCGGCGTCGGGCTGCTCGCGACGCCCGCCGCCGGCACCGGCCCCGCACCGGTCGCCGCCGGCGACGCGGTGCGGATCGTCGACCCCGACGCCACCGCCGCCACCCGCTCGCTGTTCTCCTACCTCGACGGCGTGCGCGGCGAGGAGATCCTCGTCGGCCACCAGCACTCGACGTCGTTCGGGCTGACGATCGGCGAGCCGGACGGCACGACGTCCGACGTCGCGAACGAGTACGGCGACTTCCCCGCGGTGTTCGGCTGGGACACGCTGATCATCGCCGGTGACGAGCGCCCGGGCACCGCCACGAACACCACGGAGCAGAACATCGCGCTGTTCGCCGAGTACATCGAGAAGGCGCACGCGATCGGCGGCGTCAACACGATCAGCGCCCACATCGAGAACTTCGTCACCGGCGGCTCGTTCTACGACACCTCCGGGGACGCCCTGCGCGCGGTGCTGCCCGGCGGCTCCCACCACGACGACCTCAACGCCTACCTCGACGACATCGCGACGCTCGCGGGCGAGGTCCGCGACGCCGACGGCGAGCTGATCCCGATCGTCTTCCGGCCCTGGCACGAGAACGCCGGCTCGTGGTTCTGGTGGGGCGCGGCGTTCGGCACGCCCGGGGAGTACCGGGAGCTCTACCGCTACACCGTCGAGTACCTGCGCGACGTCAAGGGCGTCGAGAACTTCCTCTACGCGTGGACGCCCGGCGGCGGCTTCGGCGGCGACGAGGACGTGTACCTGCGGACGTACCCGGGCGACGCGTTCGTCGACGTGCTCGGGCTCGACACCTACGACGACACGGCTTCGCAGGCGTTCCTCGACGGCCTGGTCGCGGACCTCGCGCTGATCGCCCGGCTCGCGGACGAGAAGGGCAAGGTGTCCGCGTTCACCGAGTTCGGCGTCACGGGCGGGGTCGGCACGAACGGCGCGAACCCCGAGGAGTGGTTCACGAAGGTCCTCGCGGCGATCGAGGCCGACCCGGGCGCGCGGCGCAACGCGTACATGCAGACGTGGGCGAACTTCGACGCGGGCCAGCACTTCGTGCCCGTCGGCGACGACCCGCTGGTGCCGGACTTCCAGGCGTTCGTCGACCACCCGTTCACCGCGATGTCCGGCGACCTCGACGTGGCCGACGTCTTCGGCCGTGACGTCACGACGACGCCGCAGCCGCCGCTCGTGCACGTGGTCAGCCCGGCCGACGGCGCCCGCGTCGCGACCAGCCCGACGACGCTGCGGGTGGCCGTCGACAACCTCGACGCCGACGCCGTCGAGGTGACCGTGACGCGCGGCGGCGACGAGCAGGTCGTGGAGCTCGCGCACGACGGCGGCCTGTGGTGGACCGGCGAGCTCACGGTCCCGGCCGAGCAGCTCGACAACAGCACGGCCACCGTGACCGCGCGCGTCCTCGTCGGCGGCGAGGTGGCGCTCACGGAGACGTCCCGGGTGGTGCTCGGCCCGCGACCCGCCTTCCCGCCCGGCGTCGTGGACGACTTCGAGGGCTACGGCGACGACACCGCGCTGCGCGCCGAGTACGTCACCTACGGGGCGAACACGATCAGCCTCGAGACCGGCAGCGTCGGGCAGGGCACGAAGGCCCTGCGGCTCGACTACGACTTCGCGACGCAGACGTACACCGGCGTCGGCAAGCAGCTCGACGGGGACTGGTCGGACTTCAACGAGCTGACGGTCTGGGTCGACCCCGACGCCTCGGGCAACCGGCTCGTCCTGCAGCTCAAGGCCGGCGGCGTCTCCTACGAGGCGTACCCGTCGCTGGCCGGCGACGAGCCGCAGCAGGTGACGATCCCGTTCGTCGACTGGCGACCGGCGCCGTGGGACACCGCCAACGCGGACCGGCGCATCACCGACGAGGACCTGCGCACCGTCGAGCAGTTCAACGTGTACGTCAACGCCGCCGAGGACGGTGCGACGTCCGGCTCGGTCGTGCTCGACGCGATCGCGGCGCTGCCCGGCACGGAGCCGCCGCCGCTCTTCTCCGACGTGCCGAAGGGCCACCCGTACGAGGCGGACGTCCTGTGGCTGCACGCGCAGGGCGTCGACGGGTACGCGGACGGCACGTTCCGGCCCGAGCGGGTGGTGCTCCGCGAGGACGCCGCCGACTGGCTGTACGCCTACGCGGGCGAGGACGCCGCGCCGACGGTCCGCCGGCCCACGTTCTGGGACGTCCCGCGCCGGCACCCGTCGTTCGCGGCCGTCGAGTGGCTCGCAGCCGAGCAGGTCGCCGACAGCCGCCCGCTGCCGCTGTTCCTGCCGTGGGTGCCGCTGGACCGGACGACCGCGGCCGTGTGGCTGCACCGGCTGGCCGGCGAGCCCGAGGTCGAGGGCGACCTGCCGTTCACCGACGTCCCCCGCGCCGCACGCGCCGCCGTGCTGTGGGCGACGCAGACCGGGGTCGTCGAGCCCGCGTCGCCGACGCGGTTCGGCGCGCTGGGGCCGGTGCTCCGCCAGGACCTGGCGCGGTCCCTGCACCGGCTCGACGCCCTGCCCGAGCCGCTGGAGCCGACGGTGCTGTTCGACTTCGCCGACGGCACCGACGGCTGGACGGCGATGAGCGGCACGGCGACGGCGGCGGACGGCGCGCTCGCGGTCGCGGCCGGCGCGGACGGCACGTGGGTCGGCACCGGCGCCGCGCTTGACCTGACGGGCCGGACGGCGCTGGTGTTCGACGCCGACGCGACGACCGGCTTCGACACCAAGCTCGCGCTGCAGGTCGGTCCGTCGTGGCAGTGGTGCGAGACCGCCCCCACCGGCTGGGTGCCCGGTCCCGCGCAGGACGTCGTCGTCGACCTGACGACGCTCCCGGCGGAGTGCGCGGCCGGCCTGGCCGACGTCCGCGGCCTGCACCTGTACCTCAACGCGGGCGAGCACGTGATCGACGACGTCGAGGTGCGCTGAGGGACCGCCACGACGCCGGCCGGACCGGCCTCCTCCTCGTCGTCCGGTCCGCCGCCGGCCCGGGTGCAGCCCGCACCCGGGCCGGCGGTCCGCCCGGCACCGCCCTGCGGCCTCCTGCACCGCTCTGCGGCGTCCCGCGGCGTCCTGCCGCCGAACGGGTGTCGCCCTGCGCCCACGGCGCGCCCGGTAGCGCCGGGTCCGCGTAGATTGGCCACGACCCCCACTCCGATGCGGTGCGCCCGCGCGCCCGCACGCCTCTCGAGGAGCCCCCTTGCGTCGTTCGCTCGCCCTGGCCACGGCGGCCGCCACCGCCCTCCTGCTGACCGCCTGCTCCGGCGGCGACGACGCCGCCGAGCCGGAGGCCGGCGCCGGCTCGTCGGCGAGCGCGGACGCGCCGGCCGAGGACGCGGGCGACGACGAGCCCGCGGGCGGCGGCGACGAGGAGTGCGTCCTGGGCACCTGGGACGTCGACACCGACGCGATGGCCCAGTCCATGCAGGAGCTGCTCGGCGGCGCCGAGGTCGGCGACATGCAGATGACGCTGGACGGCACGATGTCGTACGAGTTCGCCGAGGGCGGCACGTTCACCGCCACCTCCGACATGACGTCGGGCGTGACGATGTCCGCCGAGGGCATGGAGATGGTCACGGACTCGACCTCCGAGGGCACCATGACCGGCAGCTGGGCGGTCGCGGGCGACCAGCTGACGCTGTCCGACCTCGACACGAGCGGCCTGACCGTGACGACCTCGGGCACGGTCAACGGCGAGCCCCTCGAGATCCCCGAGGGCTCGACCGAGGGCATGATGGCCGCCGCTCCGCCGACGACCTCGACCATCACGTGCACCGACGACACGCTGACGCTCGTCACGACGTCCGAGGCCGTCGAGGGCGTCGAGCCGATCTCGAGCGAGATCACGCTGCGGCGCTGACCCGCGACCGTGGTGCCGCGGCCCGCGGCACCACGGTCCTGCGACGCGGCCCAGCGTGCGACGCACACCCCTGACGCCAGGAGCGCCCGGTCCCCCGAGGGGGCCGGGCGCTCCTGCGTCACGAGGGGGTCAGCCCACCCGCTGCTGCTCCGCGGGCGCGGCGCCGCCGGCGGCCGTCTCGTGCTCGAGCCGCCCCTCGCGGTCCACGCGGGCCGCGCGCAGCCGGGACGCGACGACCGCGCCGAACGCGATGAGCGTCGCGGCCACGGCGATCGCGAGCCGGACGGTGTGGTTCGCGTCGTCGCCGACGGAGACCAGCACGACGGCCGGGGCGATGAGCACCGACACGAGGTTCATCACCTTGATGAGCGGGTTGATCGCCGGGCCGGCGGTGTCCTTGAACGGGTCCCCGACGGTGTCGCCGATGACGGCCGCGTCGTGCGCGGGCGAGCCCTTGCCGCCGTAGTTGCCGTCCTCGACGATCTTCTTCGCGTTGTCCCACGCCCCGCCGGAGTTGGCGAGGAACACGGCCATGAGCACGCCGGACCCGATGGCACCGGCGAGGAAGCCCGCGAGCGGCCCGACGCCGAGCCCGAAGCCCACCGCGATGGGGGCGAACGCGGCGAGCAGGCCGGGGGTCGCGAGCTCGCGCAGGGAGTCACGGGTGCAGATGTCGACGACCTTGCCGTACTCGGGACGCACCTCGCCGGTCATGATCCCGGGGTTGTCGCGGAACTGGCGCCGCACCTCGAAGACGATGGCGCCCGCCGCGCGGGTCACGGCGTCGACCGCCAGGCCCGAGAACAGGAAGACCGTGGCGCCGCCGAGGATCACGCCGACGAGCGTGACGGGGCTGATGATGTCGTAGGACATCATCGCCACGACCAGGTCGTCGCCGACCTCGCCCGTCACCTCGCGCAGCGCGGTGGCGACCGCGTCCGCGTACGAGCCGAACAGGGCCGTCGCGGCGAGCACGGCGGTCGCGATCGCGATGCCCTTCGTGACGGCCTTCGTCGTGTTCCCGACCGCGTCGAGGTCGGTGAGGATCTGGGCGCCCTCGGGCGTCACGTCGCCCGACATCTCCGCGATGCCCTGCGCGTTGTCGCTGACCGGCCCGAACGTGTCCATCGCGACGATGACGCCGACCGTGGTGAGCAGGCCGCAGCCCGCGAGGGCGATGAGGAACAGCGCGAGCGGCACGGAGCCGCCCGCGAGCAGGAAGACCCCGCAGATCGCGGCGGCGATGATGCCGGCCGTGTAGACGGCCGACTCGAAGCCGACGCCGATGCCGGAGAGCACGACCGTCGCCGGGCCCGTGAGCGTCGTGCGCGCGACGTGCAGCGTCGGCTTGCTCGTCGTGCCCGTGAAGTAGCCGGTGACCCAGAGGATGACGCCCGCGAGCACGACGCCGATGAGCACGGCCGCCGAGGCGACGAGCCGCGGGTCGCCGGCGTGCGTCTCGAGGCCGGCCGTGCCGCCCGACAGCGCGGCGAACGTCGACGGCAGGTACAGGAACGCCGCGACGGCGGCCAGCACGACCCCGACCAGCGCGGACACGTAGAAGCCGCGGTTGATGGCGGCGAGCCCGCTCTCCGAGCCCCGCACGCGCGTGATGGCGACGCCGAGCGCCGCGACCAGCGCACCGACCGCCGTCACGATCAGCGGGAAGACCATGCCCTCCTCGCCGAACGCCGCCCGCCCGAGGATGAGCGCGGCCACGAGGGTCACCGCGTAGGACTCGAACAGGTCGGCCGCCATGCCGGCGCAGTCCCCCACGTTGTCGCCGACGTTGTCGGCGATCGTGGCCGCGTTGCGCGGGTCGTCCTCGGGGATGTGCTGCTCGACCTTGCCGACCAGGTCCGCGCCGACGTCCGCCGCCTTGGTGAAGATGCCGCCGCCGACCCGCATGAACATCGCGAGCAGCGCCGCGCCGAAGCCGAACCCCTCGAGCACGGCCGGGGCCTCCTGGCCGTACACGAGCACGACCACCGCGGCGCCCAGCAGGCCGAGCCCGACGACGGCCATGCCGACGACGCCACCCGTGCGGAACGCGATCCGCGCGCCCTCGGCCCGCCCGCCCGGCTGCGACGCCGCCGCGGCGACCCGCAGGTTGGCGCGCGTGGCGAGCCACATGCCGAGGAACCCGATCGCGGCGGAGAACCCGGCGCCGACGAGGAAGAACAGCGAGCGCCCGAGCTTGACGCCCCCGTCGCCCGGCAGCAGGAACAGCAGCGCGCACACCACCGCGGCGAACAGCGCCAGGGTGCGGAACTGCCGGCGCAGGTACGCCGACGCGCCCTCCTGCACGGCCTGCGCGATCTGCTGCATCGACACCGTCCCCTCGCCGGCGGCGAGGACCTGGCGCCGGAGCACCGCCGCGACGACCAGGGCTGCCACCGCGATCACGGCGATGGCGGAGACGATCGTGATGCTCGTGGCACCGAGCTGCATGCGTCCTCCTCGACACCTGCGGCGCGACCCCCTGTGCGCGCCGGGTCCGCACGGCCCCGTTGCCGCCGGACCCGGCGAAGTCTAGCCAGACGGTGTGACGTGGGTCGCACCGGTCCGTGACCTCCGGCGGGGCCGTGGTCAGCCGGCGAGCGCCTCGTCGAGCGTGGGGTGGATCGTGAACACCTGGTGCAGCCCGGTGATGCGGAAGACCTTGAGCAGCGGCTCGGCGTCGAGCACGAGGGCCATCCGGCCGCCGGCGGTGCGCACGCGCTTGAGCGTGCCGACGAGCAGGCCGAGTCCGGTGGAGTCCATGAACGTCACGCCGGTGAGGTCGACGACGAGGTCGGTGCCGCCCTCGGCGACGGTCCGCGCGAGCCGCTCGCGCAGCAGGTCGGCGCTGGCCACGTCGATCTCGCCCGCGACGTGCACGACCGTGCGCGCGCCGACGACCTCCTGCTCCACCTGCACGTCCACGCCACGCCTCCCCACGGACCGACCGGAGAATTCAAGCACCCGCCGGCGACGCCGCCACAGGGGCGGCCCAGGTCACCCGGACGGCCCTGCACCCAACCTTCCGGCCCGCCCGCCCGTCTGACAGGGTGAGCGCGGCCACCGGGGGCGTGCCGGACACGCGGAGGTGCCCGTGGCGAGCTGGGAGGACGCGCTCGACGAGCTCGTCCGCACGCGCGGGCGGGCGCTGGTCGGGTACGCGTACCTGCTGACGGGCGACCTGCGCGAGGCGGAGGACCTGGTGCAGGACGCGCTCGTGCGCACGTTCACGCGGGGGCGCGGCACGCGCGAGGTCGTCTCGGCCGAGGCGTACGTGCGGCGCGCGGTGCTCACGACGTACGTCGACGGCTTCCGCCGGCGGCGGCACTGGGCGACGATCCGGCACCTGACGGTCGTCCCGGAGGCGAGCCCGTCCGACGGCCCCGAGGCCGGCCCCGAGCACGTCGTCACGACGCGCCTGACGGTGCAGCAGGCGCTCGCGACCCTCCCGCCGCGCGTACGGGCGTGCATGGTGCTGCGCCACTTCGACGACCTGACCGTCGCGCAGGTCGCCGACGTGCTGTCGCTGTCGGTCGGCGCGGTGAAGCGCTACCTGTCCGACGGCACACGCGCCCTGGAGGCCCGGCTCGGCCCCGTCTCCGGGCGCGACGGGTCGGACGCCGACGACGCCGAGCACCCGGACGACTCCCTCCTCACCCCCCGGAGGCCGCGATGAGCACACGCCTGGACCTGGCCCTGACCGAGATCGCCGACGCCGCGGGCCGCGCCACGGCGCTGGTCGAGCCCGCCGACCCGACGGCGACCCTCACCGTGCACCGGATCGCGGCGCGGGTGCGGCGCCGGCGGGCCGTGCGCGCGGGCGCGGCCGGCGCCGTGGCGGCGAGCGCGGCGGGCGCCGCGGCGCTCGTGGGGCCGGGGCTCGCGTCGGGCCCCGTGGTCGCTGCCCGGCCCGACGCCGCCCCCGGCACCTGCGGGTCGTCCGTGGCGCGGCTCCCGGCACCCGACGCCCGCCTGGCCGAGCTGCACGTCGCCTCGGTCTCGCAGTTCGAGCAGACGCCCTCGGGCTCGGAGCACCTGGGCTCGTGGGGCGGCACGAGCGCCGTGCTGCTCGCCTGGCGCGGGGCGGACCAGGACGTGCCCGCCCACGAGCTCGTCCTGCCGGACGCGGAGACGGCGCCCCTGACCGCCGTCCTCGAGCAGGACGGCGTCGTCGTCGCCGTGTCGCCCGCGTCGGCCGACCTCGTCGACACCGACCCGTGGTACGAGCCCGAGCCCGGGACGACCGTCGAGCGCTTCCTGCCGGAGGGGGTCGACCAGGACGAGGCCGTCGTCACGCACCGGCTCACGGTGGGCCTGACGCGGTGCGACGACCCGGGTGCCCGCCTGCCCGCGGGTGACTACGGCCTGCTCCTGCTCGACCGCGCCGGCTCGGGGTCCACCGTGCGGGCGGCGACGGCGGCGGGGACGCTGGCGGTGGCGAGGCCGGCGGGGGCGCCGCCGACCGGGCTGCCCGCGGGCTTCCCCGGGTCGGTCCCGCTCGCCGGCGGGGAGCTGGTCTCGGTGCGTCAGCCGGATCCGGGCAGGTGGGTCGTGCAGCTCGACAGGCCCGAGGAGGACGCGCTCGGCGAGGCGGAGGCGCTCCTGCGGGAGGTCGCCGGCGACCCCGGCCACGACCCGGGCGAGGACGGAGCGTGGTTCCGGCACGAGCGTGACGGGTGGCGCGTCCAGGTCCTGCGCGGCCAGGCGCCGTCGGGGCGGCCGACGCTGACGTACCTGGTGCGGACCGACGACCCGGGCCCGCGGTGACCTCGGGCGCCCGGCCCGTCAGCCGCCCGCCGGGCCCGGACGGGCCGCCCGCGCCGCCGCCAGCGCCTGCCGGTACTCCGCCGTCGTCCCGTCCGGCCGCACCTGCTGCAGCACGTGGTCACGGACGCCGAGGTCGGCCAGCACCCCGGTCAGCTCCGCGACGTCGTCGTCCGTGAGGACCGTCGGGTCCACGGTCGTGCGGACCTGCACGTCGACGCCGCTGTCCAGCACCGTCCGCAGCGCCGCGAACGCCAGGTCGGCGCTCGTGGTCCCGCCGCCCGTGCGCGTGATCGCGCGGTAGAGGCGGGCCGGCGCCTTGACGTCGAACCCCACCCAGTCGACGTACGGCAGCAGCAGGGGCAGGCGCGCCGGGTAGGCGCCCGACGTGTGCAGCCCGACGCCGAACCCCGCCTCGCGCACCTCGCGGGCCGCCGCCACCACGCCGACCTGCCGCGTGGGCTCCCCGCCGGACAGCACGACCCCGTCGAGCAGGCCGCGGCGGCGGGCCAGCAGGTCGCGCACGTCCTGCCAGGGGACCGTCCCGGGCGTGCGCGGGTCGAGGATCGCGCTGTTGTGGCAGTACGTGCAGCGCCAGGGGCAGCCCTGCAGGAAGACCGTCGCGACGAGCCGCCCCGGCCAGTCGACGGTCGACAGGCGGGTGAGCCCGGCGATCGCGAGCGTGTCGGCCTGCGGCCCGGGTGCGCCCGCGGCGGGCGGGCACGCCGTCAGGGCGTGAGCGGTCGTCACCGTGCCCGTCACCGTGCCCCCGCCCCGGCCGGCTCCCGGAACGGCACGCGCTCGGCGTGCTCGCCCTGCTTGCCGACGTTGAACGAGCTGACGGGGCGGTGGTAGCCCATGACCCGCGTCCACACCTCGCACACCGTCACGACGTCGTCCTCCGCGCAGGTGGGGCACTCGGGGTGCTCCCCCGCCAGGTAGCCGTGCCGCGGGCAGATCGAGAACGTCGGCGTCACCGTGAGGTACGGCAGGCGGAACGTGCCGAGCGCGCGGCGGACCAGCTCCTTGCACGCCTGCGGGCTGGACAGGCGCTCCGCCATGTACAGGTGCAGGACCGTGCCGCCCGTGTACCGGGTCTGCAGCTCGTCCTGCCGCTCCAGGGCCTCGAACGGGTCGTCCGTGAACCCGACGGGCAGCTGCGAGGAGTTCGTGTAGTACGGGTGGTCGTCGGTGCCGGCCTGCAGGATGCCGGGGAACCGCGCGCGGTCCTCCTTGGCGAACCGGTAGGTCGTGCCCTCCGCTGGGGTCGCCTCGAGGTTGTACAGGTGGCCCGTCTCCTCCTGGAACTCGACCATCCGCGCCCGGACGTGGTCCAGCAGGCGCAGCGCCATCGCGTGACCGCGCGGGTCGGTGATGTCGAACGCGTCGTGCGTGAAGTTGCGGACCATCTCGTTGACGCCGTTGACGCCGATCGTCGAGAAGTGGCCGTCCAGCGTGCCCAGGTAGCGGCGCGTGTACGGGAACAGGCCCTCGTCCATGAGGGTCTGGACCTTCTCGCGCTTGAGCTCCAGCGACGTGCGGGCGAGGTCGAGGAGCCGGTCGAGCTCGGCGAGCAGGGCGGCCTCGTCCCCCGCGAACCGGTACCCCAGGCGCGCGCAGTTGACGGTGACCACCCCGACGGACCCCGTCTGCTCGCCCGACCCGAACAGGCCGTTGCCGCGCTTGAGCAGCTCGCGCAGGTCCAGCTGGAGGCGGCAGCACATCGAGCGCACGTCGCCCGGCTTCATCTCGGAGTTGAGGAAGTTCTGGAAGTACGGCAGCCCGTACCTCGCCGTCATCGTGAACAGCAGGTCCGCGTTGGGCGAGTCCCAGTCGAACTCCGGCGTGATGTTGTACGTCGGGATGGGGAACGTGAAGACGCGCCCCGAGGCGTCGCCCTCCGTCATCACCTCCATGTACGCCCGGTTGAGCACGTCCATCTCCGGCTGCAGGTCCCCGTAGGTGAAGTCGCACGGCTCGCCCGCCACCAGCGGCACCTGGTCCTTGAGGTCGTCCGGGCAGACCCAGTCGAACGTGAGGTTCGTGAACGGCGTCTGCGTGCCCCAGCGCGACGGCACGTTGAGGTTGTGGACGAGCTCCTGGACGCCCTGGCGCACCTCGCGGTACGTCAGCCCGTCGAGCCGGACGTACGGCGCGAGGTACGTGTCGAACCCGCTGAACGCCTGCGCTCCGGCCCACTCGTTCTGCATCGTGCCGAGGAAGTTGACGACCTGGCCGATCGCGGCGCTGAAGTGCCTGGGCGGGCGCGCCTCGACCGTGCCCGGCACGCCGTTGAGCCCCTCCTCCAGCAGCCGGCGCAGCGACCAGCCCGCGCAGTAGCCGGACAGCATGTCGAGATCGTGGACGTGCAGGTCGCCGTCCCGGTGCGCCTGGCCGACGGCCCGGGGGTAGACGTGGCTGAGCCAGTAGTTCGCGATCACCTTGCCGGCGGTGTTGAGGATCAGACCGCCCAGCGAGTACCCCTGGTTGGCGTTCGCGTTGACGCGCCAGTCGCTGCGGTCGAGGTACTCGTCGACGGACGGGCCCACCTCCACGACGGGGTGCTCGGGGGCCTCGGCGGGCTGGTCGGGGCGGGTCATGGCTGCTCCTCGGGACGTCGGGTCGGAAGCACCAGAAGAGCGCGACGACCACAACATGTAGGGGCGCGACGCGCGGGCGGTGCCCACATGTTCCAGACTTCCGGGTCGCCCGGCCCCCTGTTCCGGGACGTTCGTCCCGCACCGGCGGGGGCAGGACGCCGCGAACCGGCCACGCGGCGCGGGGCCCGCGCGTAGCCTCTGCGGCAGCCGACGGCGGCGTCGGCCCGGACCGAGGGAGTCCCCGTGCCACCACGCCTGTCCCCCCGCACGCTGGTCGTCGCCGGCGTGGTCCTCCTGGTCGCGTCGCTCGTCGTCGAGCTCGCCCTGTCCCTCCTGATGCAGGACATGCTCGGCGACGCGCAGTCGCCCGCCGAGGCCTGGACGCACTACGCGGTCTCGGCCGCGCTCACGTGGGTGCCGCAGATCGCACGGCTCGTGGGCGCGGGGCTCGTGGTCGGGGCGTTCGTCGTGCGCGCGCTGGCACCCGCCGAGGCGGACGAGGAGCCCGCGCTCGCACCCGGCCCGAGGGGCGGGGCGGATGCGGCCGCGGGCGAGGACGGGCGGGGCTGACGGGGGCGACGCGCGGCTGACACGGGCGCGGGCGCGGACGCGCGGGCGCGGGCGACGCGGGGCGCTCAGACCACCGGCGACGGCACCCGCACGAGCCGGACGCGGTCGCCCGGGCGCAGCTGTGCGACGCGGGCACGTCCCTCGCCGGTGAGCACGGCGACGACCGGGTAGCCGCCGGTCACCGGGTGGTCCGGGCCGAACAGCACGGGACGGCCGTCGTGGGGCACCTGCACCGCACCGGCGACCACCCCCTCGGAGGCGAGCTCGGTGTCGTCGCCGCGCGTGAGCGGCGGACCGTCGAGGCGCACCGCCACCCGGTTGCTCGCGGGCGTGACCGTCCACACGGTCTGCCACAGCGCGGACCGCCCGGGCTCGTCGAGCCGACCGAGCCGGGGGCCGTCGACCACCGGCAGGTCGACGACGGAGGGCCCGGCCGGAGGCGCGGCTGCGCCCGCGTCCGCGGCGTCGCCCGCGTCGCCGGGATCGGGAAGTCCGTCGAACGCGGTGCCGTACGCGAGGACGTCCCCGGGACGCAGCGGCGCGGGCCCCAGACCCGACAGCTGGTCGTGCGCGCACGAGCCGAGCACCGGGGGCACGTCCACGCCGCCGCGCACCGCGACCCACGTGCGCAGCCCCCGCGCGGGTGCGTCGAGCACGAGCGCCGCACCGGCGGGCACCCGGACCGCCGTCCCGTGCGCGACCGGGGCGCCGTCGAGCCGCGCCGGCGCGCGGGCGCCGGTGAGCGCGATCGCGGTCGTGGCGCCGAAGGCCAGCACGAGCCCGCCGAGCACCACCTCGAGCAGCGGGGCGTCCGGTGCGTTGCCCACGAGCCGGTTCGCGCGGCGGGCGGCGTCCGGGTCCGCTGCTCCGCTGCGGGGGACGCCGACGTCCGCCAGGCCGGCACGGCCGCCGTCCTGCACGAGCGTGAGCGGCCCCGGGGTGAGCACGGTCAGCCCGCGGTGCGGTGCCGCGTCCGGCGCGGGCGAGGCGACGGGTGCCGGCTCGCGGCCCGCACCGGCGGCCGCGGGGGCGGGTGCCACCGGCTCGGCAGCCCCCGCCGGGCGCGGGTCGAGGGACTCGGCACGGGCGGTGCGGGCGGCGGCGAGGACGGGCGACGGGGCGGCCCGCACGAAGCGGACCGCGTCGCCGGGCGTGAGCAGGGCGGCGCCGTCGCGTCCGCGGTCGGGGTCGAACATGCGCACCGTCGTCGTGCCGAGCAGCCGCCAGCCACCCGGCGTGGCCGCGGGGTAGACCGCGGTGTACTCGCCCGCCACGGCCACCGCGCCCGCCGGGACACGGGTGCGCGGGGACGCGCGGCGCGGCACGTGCAGGACGGGGTCCAGCCCGACGACGTACGCGAAGCCCGGCATGAAGCCGCCGAAGGCCACCCGGTACCCCTGGGGCCCACCCGCGAGGTGGCGGGCGACCACCTCGTCGGCCGACCGCCGCGTGAGCGCGGCCACCTCCGCCAGGTCCTGGCCGTCGTACACGACGGGTACCTCGACGGTACGGACGGGCGCGGGAAGGCCACCCTCGTCGGCGTCCCGGACCGCCGCGCGGACCCTCTCGCGCACCTGCGCCGCCCAGCGCGACCGGGTGCGGGCCGCGCCACGCACCAGGACCGTCCGGGCGGCCGGCACGACGTCCACCACGCCGGGCGGACGTGCCGCCCGCAGCGCGGCGTCGACGGCCCGGACGGCACCGGGCTCGTCGAGCTCGACGAGGACGGCGTCGTCGCCGTAGGGCAGCAGGCGGGCACCGTCCGCCGTCGCGCCGTCGGTCACGCCGGCGCGATCGTCGTGACGAACGGGCGTACCTCGACGCCGGCGGCCGCGAGCGCGGCGCGCACGGCGCCGGCGATCGGCACGGCGCCCGGGGTGTCCGAGTGCAGGCAGAGCGAGTCGGCCGCCACGGGCACGGTGCGACCGTCGACCGCGACGACCGCGCCCTCGGTCGCCATCCGCACGGCGCGCTCGGCCGCCTCCCGGGAATCGGTCACGAGGGCGCCCGGCAGACCGCGCGCCACGAGCGTGCCGTCCGGGGCGTACCCGCGGTCGACGAACGCCTCGGTGGCCGTGCGCAGACCGGCGTCGGCCGCCAGGCGCAGCACCTGCGACCCCGGCAGCCCGAGCAGCACGAGCGCGGGGTCGAGGGCCGCGACCGCCTCGACGACCGCGCGCGCCTGCTCCTCGTCGTGCACCACCGCGTTGTACAGGGCGCCGTGCGGCTTCACGTGCGTCACCCGCGCCCCCACGGACCGCGCCACCGCGACGAGCCCACCGACCTGGTGCACGAGCTGCGCGCGCAGCACGTCCCGCGGGACGTCGAGGCGACGGCGGCCGAACCCCGCGCGGTCGTCGTAGGACGGGTGGGCGCCGACCGCCACGCCCCGGGCGGCCGCGGCGGCGCAGGTGCGCGCCATCGTCAGGGCGTCGCCGCCGTGGTACCCGGTCGCCACGTTCGCGCTCGAGACGAGGTCGAGCAGGGCGTCGTCGCACGCCGGCTCCAGCCGCCACGGCCCGTCGCCCTCGCCGAGGTCCGCGTTGAGGTCGATCACGCTCACGGGACGATCCTGCACCCGCCGGTCGGCACCCGCGCCCGTCCGGCGGCACCCCTCCCGCACCGACGCGGCCCCCGGGTGCGGCGCGCGCGGGTGGGAGGATGGGGACGTGGGTCCCGGCGAGCTGCTCGACGTGCTGCTCGCCGCGGGTCGGCGGGCGGACCGGGCGACCCACGTGCGGGACCTGCCGCCCCGCGAGGGCCGCCGGGCGGACTGGCCCGACTGGGCGGACGGCGACCTGGTGCGCGGCTACCGGGCCCTCGGCGTGGACCGGCCGTGGGAGCACCAGGTCGAGGCGGCCGAGGCGGTGCGGGGCGGGCACCACACGGTCCTCGCGACGTCGACCGGCTCCGGCAAGTCCCTCGCCTTCTGGCTCCCGGCCCTGACCGCCGTCCGTGCCGGCGCCGCCGACGCCGTGCTCGACCCCGGCCGGATCGAGTCGGCCCGTCGCCGCCCGACCGTGCTCTACCTCAGCCCGACGAAGGCCCTGGCCGCGGACCAGCTCGCCGGGCTCGTGCGGCTGCTCGACGCCGCGGGGACGCGGGACGTGCGCGTCGCCACCTGCGACGGCGACACGGGCCGCGACGAGCGCCGCTGGGTCCGCGAGCACGCCGACGTCGTGCTGACGAACCCGGACTTCCTGCACTTCGCGCTCCTGCCCCAGCACCGGACGTGGTCCCGGGTGCTGTCCTCGCTGGCGTACGTGGTCGTGGACGAGTGCCACGCGTTCCGCGGCGTCTTCGGCGCGCACGTCGGCCTGGTGCTGCGCCGGCTGCGCCGGCTGGCGGCCGCGTACGGCGCCTCGCCCGTCGTGGTGCTCGCCTCGGCGACGACGGCGGACCCGGCCGCGAGCGCGGCCCGGCTGATCGGCGTCGACCCCGCCGACGTCCACGCCGTGACGGCCGACGCCTCGCCGGCCGGGCGCAAGACCGTCGTCCTGTGGCAGCCCCCGGAGCTGCCCGGCGGGGACGGCCCGTGGGCGGCGCTCCTGCCGGAGGACGACCCCTGGGCGACCGTCCTGACCGTGCCCGCGACCGACGTGCCGCGGGAGGAGGACGCGGACGGCGACGGCGACGACCCGCTGCCGGCCACGGACGGCCCCGGGAGCGTCGCGGTTGCGTCCTCCGCCGGCGCGTCCGCTCCGGAGGGCCGCGGCCCCCTGGGCACCGGGGAGCAGCTCGTCGCGGTGCCGCAGGACCGGCCGCGCCGCACGGCGACGGCCGAGGTGGCCGAGCTGCTCGCCGACCTGGTCACCGCCGGCGCGCGCACGCTGGCGTTCACCCGGTCGCGCCGCGGCGCCGAGTCGGTCGCGACGACGACGCGCGCCCACCTCGCGGAGGTCGACCCGACCCTGCCGTCGCTGGTGTCCTCCTACCGCGGGGGCTACCTGCCGGAGGAGCGCCGTGCGCTGGAGCAGGCGATCCGGTCCGGTCACCTGCGGGCGCTCGCCACGACGAACGCGCTCGAGCTGGGCGTCGACATCTCCGGCCTGGATGCGGTGCTCATCGCCGGCTGGCCCGGCACCCGCGTGTCCCTGTGGCAGCAGGCCGGGCGCGCCGGCCGGGCCGGGGCCGAGGGCCTGGTGGTGCTCGTGGCTCGGGAGGACCCGCTCGACACCTACCTCGTGCACCACCCGGAGGCCGCGCTCGACGCGCCCGTCGAGGCGACGGTCTTCGACCCGCAGAACCCGTACGTGCTCGCGCCGCACCTGTGCGCCGCAGCGGCGGAGCAGCCGCTGCGCGCCGACGAGCTGGACCTGTTCGGCCCCCGCGCCGGCGATCTGCTCACCGAGCTGACCGAGCGCGGCATCCTGCGCCGCCGGCCCTCGGGCTGGTACTGGACGCACGCCGAGCCGGCGAGCCGGATGACGGACCTGCGCGGCGCCGGCGGGCAGCCCGTGCGCGTCGTCGAGCTGGACACGGGCCGTCTGCTGGGCACCGTCGACGCGGCGTCGGCGGACGCCACGGTCCATCCCGGCGCGGTGTACGTGCACCTTGGCGCGACGTACGTCGTGGACGAGCTGCACCTCGAGGACGGCGTCGCGCTCGCGACGCGGCGCGACGTGGACCACGGCACGTGGGCCCGCTGGGTGACGTCCACCGAGATCGTCGAGGTCGAGCGCGAGGTCGCCTGGGGCCCGCTCACGTGGAGCTTGGGGCAGGTGGACGTGACGACGCAGGTGCTGGGCTACCAGCGCAAGCGGCTGCCTGACCTGCAGGTGCTGTCCACCCACGAGCTGGACCTGCCGCCGCGCACGCTGCGCACCGCGGCGGTCTGGTGGACCGCACCGCCCGAGGTGCTCGCACGGGCCGGGGTCACCCTCGAGACGGCCCCGGGCGCGCTGCACGCCGCCGAGCACGCGTCGATCGGGCTGCTGCCGCTGCTCGCGACGTGCGACCGCTGGGACCTCGGCGGGTTCTCCACCGTGGTGCACGCCGACACCGGCACGGCGACCGTGTTCGTCCACGACGGTCACCCCGGCGGCGCCGGCTTCGCCGAGCGGGGCTTCGAGCTCGGCGCGACGTGGCTGCGCGCGACGCGGGACACGATCGCCTCGTGCCCGTGCGGGACGGGCTGCCCCGCCTGCGTGCAGTCGCCCAAGTGCGGCAACGGCAACGAGCCGCTCGACAAGGCGGCCGCGCTGCGGCTGCTCGACGCGGTGCTCGCGCACGCACCGGCGCCGTTCCGGCTCTCCCGCTAGGCATTGGCGCGGACGGTCGATACGGGTACGCGCACCACCGCTCCGATCCGTACAGCGCCAGCCGTCGAAGTAACCGGCACGGTGATGCTGGCGGTCAAACTCTAGGCGGGTAGGCCATCTCAATCTGCGCGCGCAATTTAGTTAACTCTGCGTCACTTGGCTTCGCAGCCCACTTGCCATCTTCTCGCAGAATCAACACCTCACCAGCATGCGGGCCGAATCTCAGGTCGTAGATCTGAGGGGCGAGGAGCGGGAGAAGGGCGAACCACACGTCTGTAGCCTGTCTACTTGCAACCAGCAACGAATCGCAGATGCGCTGATAGCGGACGGGGTCGATCGGCCGCATAGGTCCGAGGCCGCTGGTACGCGTGGAGCTTGGCTCCCACACGCCTTCCTTCAACCTGTTGAAGTAGGTCGCATGGATCACGTTATTGCGCTCGTCCAGCGCCGATTTCACGACCGAGCAGCAGGCTACAACGGCGGAGCTCTCGACTCGCGCCCAAGGCGGCAAGCCGTCCTCCTGCCTCGCCTTCTTCTTGAAGCGATCCGCCGCCGCCGTCGCGCTCACCGCACGACAGTCATCTAGCGCGAGCGCATCGCAGATCTTATAAATCTGGTCTTCTAACTGCGTGCCAAGGATAGCGATCTTGCCGACGAGCGTGATCACCGCCGGATCCAGATCGAGAAACGTCGCCCCTTCGCCACTGGCCCGACTCACCCACAAGGTCATGGCTAGGGAGGGTAGTCCCTCCGAAGACGCGCGACTCATCCCCCGCGCGGCGGTGAGGCGCTCGTTTCCACTAGGGAAAAGAGAACCTTGGCGTAGAGCGATGCTCTGGTACGTGCCAAGTCGCATCATCACTCCCACACTCTCCGGCCGTCGGCGAGGAGCACAACCGCTTGGTCCGGGGTGCTGATGCCCTCGCCGTGGCCGGCATAATTCCGCAGGTCACGGCGCCGCGCGCCGCGCCGGCCCTGCGTTTTGGGCCGCGGCCGGGCCCGCACGGGCCACGTCCGTCGCCCCACCCAGGGCCGCGGGGACGCGCACCCGCACGGTCATGGTGCCGCCCGGACCGGCCAGGCAGCGCACCAGGACTGCTCGGTTGCGCCGCGCGGCCTCGCCGGCGGCACCGCACGCGTCACCTCCGCCGAGCGCTCGCTGCGCGCCCGCGAGCGCGGCGAGGTCGGCGGCGGCGGACGCGCGGGCAGCGGCCACGTGCGCGGCACCGACGGCCCCCACGGCCGCGGCGAGCGCGACGGCCGCGGAGACGACCGCGAGCAGCAGCACCGAGCCTGAGCCGCGGTCGCCGCCCAACCGGCCTCCCCCGCCGCCGGTCGTCCCGTCCAACCTCGTCCCGTCCCGCATCGTCCCGTCCCGCGTCGTCCCGTCCCGCGTCGTCCCGTCCCGCGTCGTCCCGTCCCGCGTCGTCACGCGCTCCCCCCGCCGGCGGCGCCGTCCACGCCCCTGTCCCGCGCGACATCGGACGGCGCGCCGACCGCCCGGGCCGTGCCCGGCTCCGCCCACGACGTCGCCGACGCCTCGGCCCGCAGCCCGCCCAGACCCGCCCAGCCCACGACCGGTGCGCTGACCCTCACGGTCACCCAACCCCCGGACCTCCCGACGCGCACGTCCGCCGCCCGCCCACCGAGTGCGTCCCGCGCCGCCGCGACCGCGGCGCCGTCCGGCTCGCCGATGGCGGCGACCCGAGCGGCGGTGCGCGCCGCGTCGAGGCAGCGCAGCTGGGCGAGCGCCGCGGCGCCCGTGGCGAGGACCGCCACGAGCACCACGGCCACGGCCACCATCCCGATCGCCAGCTCGGCGGTGACGGCACCGCGGTCGCCGGACGGCCGCGCGCGCCCCTCCGGACCGCCGCGGCGCCCGCCGGTCATCCGCCGAGCGCCTGACGCACGATGCCCGTCAGCAGGCCCTTCACCTCGTTGCCCTTGAGGATCACGACGAGCAGACCGGCGAAGCCCACCGCCGCCAGGGTGGCGATCGCGTACTCGGCCGTCGCCATGCCGGCGTCCCCGGCGAGCGCGCGGAGCCGCGCGCCTCCCGCGGCGACCGCCCCGGCCGAACCCGCCACCTCCAGGTCGCCCCCCTCCAGGTCGCCGCCCGCCGGGCGGACGGCCCCCGCCGCGTCCGCGTCCGTGACCGCCGTGGTCCCGCCCGTCGCGCCGGTCGTCCCGGCGCCCTCCGTCCCTGTCATCCCTGCTCCTTCCGTCGGCCGCGTTCGCGGCGCGGGACCCGGACGGGCCCGCTGCTCGAGCGTCGTGGGAACGGGTCGTCCCGCAGCGGTCGCTCCCGTCCCGCGGTGGCCGTCGCACGGCCGACGCGGGGCTGTGGTCGGCTGGCGACCGCCGTCACCAGCCGAGCCCGTGCGCCAGCCCGAGCACCACGGGGACCAGCCCGAGCAGGACGAACGCGGGGAGGAAGCAGGCACCGAGCGGCAGCGTGAGCTGCACCGACAGGGCGCCCGCCGCCGCTCGCACCCGTGCCCGCCGCTCCCGCCGCAGCCGGTCGGACGCCGCGCGCAGCTGCGGCCCGGGCGACGCACCGGCCTGCCAGGCGGTCGCGAGGGCGTCACCCACGACGGCGGCGCCGGGCGGGGCCCCTGCCCACGCCAGGTCCCATGCACCGCCCAGCTCGAGCGTGGCACCGGCGCGGACGAGGGCGTCCCCGTCGGGCCCGCCGAGGTGCCGCCCGACGACGACGAGCGTGCGGGGCAGCGCCGCCCCGGCTGCGACGGCGGCCCCGCACAGGTCGAGGAGGAACGCCGCGTCGGTGGTGGGCGGGACGGTCGGCTCCGGGGCCTCGACCGTGCGCCGCCCCCGCCGCACCGTGCGGACGCCACCGGACCGGGCGGCGCGCCCGGACGAGCGCAGGCGCGCGAGCGACCACCACGGGGCGGTGCCGAGGACCACGGCAGCAGCGACGAGCACACCTGCCGGCACCGCCTGGCCGCTCACCGCCCGCCGCCGGTCGCCGCGGCGCGCCGGAGCAGCGCCGCCACCCACGCGCGTCCGGCCAGCACCAGGAGCACGCCGAGGACCCCGCACGCGGTGCCCACCCCGCCCGACGTCAGCACGTGCCAGGGTCGGGCACCGAGGGCCTCGCCGACCAGCAGGCCGAGCACCGGCAGGAGCACCAGGACGCGGGAGGTCGCGCGCGGCCCCGCGAGCGCGGCGCTCACCTCCCCCTCGTGCTCGGCGTCCGCCGCGACAGCGGCGGCGAGGTCGTCGAGCACCTCGGCCAGCGGCGCGCCCAGCTCGGCCGCGGTCCGGGTGCCCACCACCACGGCGTGCGCCCGAGCCCGGCGGGCGTCGTCGCGCCGCCTCCGCGGCCGCAGGCGGTCGGCACGGGGCTCGGTCGCGGCCAGGAGGGCCGCCGCCGAGGGCGCGGCCGCGTCCGCCGCGGTGCCGAGCACGGCCCGCCACGCCTCGCCCTGCCCGGCGCCGGCACGGAGCCGGGCGGCGACCGCGAGGAGCAGCGCGCCGAGGTCGCCGCCGTCCGACGCGGGACGGCGGCCGGTGGCCGGCGCTGCCGCGGCGGTCGGCCCTGCCCCCGTCCCACCTCGCCCCCGACGTCGTCCCGTCGACGCGGGAGGCGGCACGGGCCGGCCGGCCGGACCCGCGGCGGCCAGCACGGCGAGCGCCACGAGGGCCCCCACGAGCACCGTCACGTCCGGTCGCCGTCGCCCGTGCCCGTAGCCGCGTCCGCACCCTGCAGCTCCGGCCCCGGCCCCGGCCCCGGCCCCGGCACGGAGCCGGAGGGCACCGCGTCCTCCTGGCCGCGCCGGTGCAGCTCCAGCCGCGCGGCGAGCCGCGGCCACCCGTGCCCGGTCCGCACCTCCCCGTCCTCGTCCACGTGCAGGGCCGTGGTCACCGCGAGGGACCCGTCGTGCCCGCGCCCGACGACCCCGACCTCCGCCAGGCGCCGGCTCGCGCCGTCCCGGCCGCGGCGCACGTGCAGCACCGCGTCGATCGCGCTGACCGCCTGCGCCGCGAGTGCCGCCCGGTCGAGGCCCGCGAGCGCGGCCATCGCCTCGAGCCGCGCCGGCACGTCGCGGGCCGCGTTGGCGTGCAACGTCGCGCACCCGCCCTCGTGGCCGGTGTTCAGCGCCGCCAGCACCTCCCGCACCTCCGCACCGCGGCACTCCCCCAGCACGAGGCGGTCGGGGCGCATCCGCAGCGCCTCGCGCACCAGGTCGGCCAGGCCGACGCCGCCGGCGCCGTCGACGTTCGGGCGGCGTGCGGTGAGCCGGACGACGTGCGGGTGGTCCGGCACCATCTCGCCGGACTCCTCGACGAGCACGATGCGCTGGTCGTGCGGCACGAGCGAGAGCAGCGCCGCGAGCAGGGTCGTCTTGCCGGCGCCGGTGGGCCCGGACACCAGCACGTTCGCCCGCCGGCCGACCAGGGCGACCAGCACCGGCGCGAGTACGGGCGCCACCGACCCCGACGCCACCAGGTCGTGCAGCGTCAGCGCGCGGGGCCGCACGACCCGCAGGCTCAGGACGGTGCACCCGTCGGCCAGGGGCGGCAGGACGGCGTGCAGACGGGTGCCGTCGGGCAGGCGCGCGTCGACGGTGGGTGCCGCGTCGTCGAGGCGCCGGCCGGCCGCGGCGGCGAGCCGGACGGCGAGCGCGCGCACCTGGTCGGGCCCGCCGAGGTCGAGGTCGACCCGCCGCAACCGGCCGGCCTGCTCGACCCAGACGTCCGCCGGGCCGTTGACGAGCACGTCGGTGACGCCCGGTGCGTCGAGCCACCGCTGCAGCGGCCCGGCGCCGACCAGCTCGTCCGCGACCGCCCGCACGGCCTGCGCCAGGGGGACGGGACCGAGCAGCGTGCCGTGCGCACGCAGGGCACGGTCCACCACCGGGGTGAGGTCGTCGGGACGCGCCGGCATCGACCGCAGGGCCTCGCGCACGGCGGCGACGACCGCCGGCGGCACAGGACGCCGCGACGGCGCGTCACCGGGCGCCTCGACGGGCCGGCGGACGACCACGGCGTCCGCCGCGGCACCACGGTCGCCGCTCACGCCGTCAGCCCGAGCCGTCGGACGACCGCGTGCGCGGCCCCCGCGGCGGGCCCTCGCCCGCCGGGCCCCGCGCGTTCGGCGCGCGCCGCGAGGGCCCGGTCGCGGCGGGCGGCGGCCCACACGGGCACACCCGTCGCGGACGCCACGTCGGCGGCGGACAGACCGCCCGGCGGCCGCCCCAGCACGACCACGCCGCACCCCGTGCCCGCGGCAGCGAGCCGGGGGGCGAGCGCGAGGACGCCCGCGACGCACCGCAGGTCGGCCCGCGCCACGACCACGACGGCGTCGCAGGCGGGCAGGGGCGCGTGCCCGTCGACGACGTCGCCGCGGTCCAGGTCGAGCACGAGGGCGCCCACCGTGCAGGACAGGGCGTGCAGGACGTCGACGCGCACGCCCGCGTCCACCGGGTCGGGCCGCTCCCGGTCGGCCGAGAGCACGGCGCACGCGCCCCAGCGCGGCAGCAGACCGACGACGTCCTCGCCGTGCACGTCCCCGCCCGCGCCGCGCAGGTCGGGCCACCGCGCGCCGGACGTCTCCTCGATCCCGAGCACGACGTCGAGACCGCCGCCACCACGCACGAGGTCGACGAGCACGGTCGACGTCGTCCGCGACGTGCGCCGTGCGAGCAGCGCCGCGAACGTCGAGGCACCCACGCCCCCGGCCGCCCCCACGACACCCACCACCGCCGCCCGTCGCACCTGCGTCACGCCACCGCCTCCGCCCCGGCGCCCGGCGGCGCCTCGCAGGTCAGGCTGGACGCCGGCGGCGTCCGCGACCGGGCCGGGCGCGGCCCACGGTGGACGCCCCGCGTCCCGTCGGGGCTGTGGTCGGGTCGGCCCACGCACCGGCTGGCGCCCACGACGGCCGTCGGTGCTTCCCGCTAGCCTCACGCGGGTGGTCCGTGCCGCCGCGTTCTTCGACCTCGACAAGACGATCATCGCGACGTCGTCGGCGACCGCCTTCTCGCGCGGCTTCCTCGCCGAGGGGCTGCTGACGCGCCGCCGTGTCGTGGCGTCCGCGTACGCCCAGCTCGCCTACCTGCTGGGCAGCGCCGACGAGGCGGCGACCGAGCGGCTGCGTGCGCAGCTCGCGCGGACCGTCACGGGCTGGGACGTCGCGACCGTCTCGTCCGTCGTGCGCGAGACGCTGCACGAGTCGATCGACCCGACCGTCTACGCGGAGGCCGTCGAGCTCATCGCGGAGCACCACGCCGCCGGACGGGACGTCGTGGTCGTCTCGGCCTCGGGCGCGGAGGTGGTGGAGCCGATCGCGCAGATGCTCGGCGCGGACGCCGTCGTCGCGACGCGCATGGCGGTCGCGGACGGCCGGTACACGGGCGACGTCGAGTTCTACGCGTACGGCGAGAACAAGGCGAGCGCGGTGCGCGACCTCGCCCGCGAGCGCGGGTACGACCTGGCCGCGTGCTACGCGTACTCCGACTCCGTCACCGACGCCCCCATGCTCGCTGCCGTCGGGCAGGCGTTCGCGGTGAACCCGGACCGTGCGCTGCGGCGCCTCGCCGCCGAGCGGGGCTGGGGCGTGCTGACGTTCCGACGCACGGTGCGCCTGAGCCGGCTGCACCGCCACGCGCGCGTCACCGCGGCGGTCGTGGCCGCCGCCGCCCTGGCGCTCGTCGCCCTGCTCGTCCTGCGGCGCCGCCGCGGCCCGTCGTCCGCCTGACCAGCGCCCGGACGGGCCCGCGGCCCCGCGGCCCGCGAGCAGGCAGGAGGTCTCCCGGACGACCGGGGTCACTCCTCGGCCGCCGTTCCCAGCATCCGGACACGTCTCCACGGCGACCAGCACGGACGTGAGGCGCCGTTGCCGCCCGGCGCGACCGGGTGTAGACCGGGACGACAACAGAACGACCGAGGGCACCCACGCGCAGGACGCCTACTTTCGGCAGGGCGACCGGGCTGGTCCCGGAGCGCACCTCTTGTGGCAGCACGCCTGATCACCCCGGTCGCGACGTCGGCGACGGCGCCCCGAGCGGGCGCCGTCGTCCGTGTCCGGGCCCGGCCCCGGTCGGGCCCCGCAGCCGTCCCCCGCTCAGTGGTCCCAGGCGTACGCCCGCCCCACGAGCGCGGAGTGCTCCTCCCCGCACTCGCGGTGCACGCGCTGGAACTCCCGGTCGGCTGCCTCCGGGTCGACCTCGTCCGTGTGGTCGACCTCGACGACGAAGCCGGTCCCGGGCCCGTCGGCCCCGACCGGCCCCGGGGTGTACCCGGCGTCCCGCAGGCAGGCACGCTCGGCCTCGTACGCGGCCTCCATCTCGGCGAGCGTCACGACGCCGTCCGCGAGCGCCCGGCGCTGCGCCTCGGGCGCGGTCCCGACCTCCTGGGCGCTGAACGACGCCGCCACCTGGTGGGGCCCCATCGCCCAGAGGTTGAGGGCGTGGTAGCCGAGCGCGAGGGCGACGAGCGACCCGGCGACGACGGTCAGGGTGCGGGGACGACGGGTCACGGTGGTCCTTCCCGGGACGACGGAGGGTCAGGGGGTGGGCGGGTCGAGGCGGAGCAGGTGGCGCAGGAGCTCGACCTCGGCGGTGAGGGCGCGCGTCCCCTGCGGGGTGATGCGGGCCCAGGTGCGGGGCCGGCGCCCGTCCGAGCCCTTGCGGAGCTCGACGTGCCCGGCCTCGACCAGCACCTCGAGGTGCCGGCCGAGGTTGCCGTCGGTGAGCCCGAGCGTCCGCCGCAGGTGCGTGAAGTCCGCCTCCTCGTGCTCCGCGAGCACCGCGAGGATGCCCAGGCGCGCCCGCTGGTGGACGGTCTCGTCGAGGTCGGCGAGCGGGTGGCGGTGGGTCGCGCTCACGGTGCGGGCGCGCCCGCCAGGACGGCCCGCTCGGCGGCGAGCGCCCGGGCCGCGGCGACGACGAGGGCGAGCGCGACGAGGCCCAGGCCGGTCGCGCCGGCGTGCGGCCCGAGGAACCACGCGTGGTTGTCGAGCGTCCCGAGCCGCGCGAGGGGTGAGACGGCGGCCAGCACGAGGCCGTGCCCCCACAGCAGCGCGGACCGCTGCCGCACGCCGACGACGACGAGCCCGAGGCCGAGGACGACGCCCGGCCCGGCCAGGAGGAGGAGCAGGTACCCGAAGGGCAGCAGGGCGAGCGCGAGCGCGAACGCGGCCATCACGCCGAAGCCGTCGCGGCCGCCGCCCATGCCGGTGACCCGCTCCCGCACGCGCACGACCGCCCACAGCACGACGTACACGACGACCGGCACCAGGTTCTGCCACCGCCACGAGGCGAGGCCCCAGTCGACCTGCGCGACCGCGAGGACCGCGACCGCGACCGCGTGCACGGCGAGGACGAGCGAGCCGGTGTGCCGCGCGGCGCGCTGCCGGCGCCGCAGCGCGTCGACGTACTCGGGGACGGTGACCACGGCGGTCACTCTGCCGGGCAGAGTGACCGCCGTCAACGGCCGTCCACGGACCTCACCCGCGAGGTTCCGGCCCGCCCAGCCGTCCCGCGAGCACCTGGTCGGCCACCTCCCGCGCCGCGTCGGCCCCCGCCCGGACGGCGTGGGCGGACGCGACGAGCCAGGCGGCGACCCCCTCGGGCGTCCCGGTGGCGTAGCGCGCCGCCCCGGCGAGGTAGGGCGCCGGGGCCGCCTGCCAGCCGGGTTCGGGCAGGACCGCGCCGGTCGGGTCCAGGCCGGTGGTCGCCGTCAGGTACCGCGCGACGGCGCGCGCGGTGACCCCGTTCGCAGCGGCGAAGGGCCGCACCACGAGCAGCTCGGCGTGCACGACCGCCACCACGACGAGGCCCGGTGCCGCCGTCCCTCGCACGACGTCCGCGAGGGCCGCCAGCCGCGCGGCTGCCTCGTCCGCGGGCGGCGCGGCGCCCAGCCCGCGCAGGTCGTGGGCGTCCCCGGCCCGCGGCCGTCCCAGCTCCGCGTCGGGCAGCAGGCCCGCGGCCGCGGCCGCGTGCACCCGCGCGACGAGCTGCGGCAGGGGCACGGACGCCCCGCCGCCGCGTCCGCCGAGCGCCGGCAGCGCCGCCTCGAGCACCGCCTGCGCGCGCAGCGCGCCGGCGGCGACCGAGTCCGGCCCGCCCCCGGGCGCTCCGCCGCCGGTCGCCCACGCGCGCAGCACGTCGACGCCCACGGGGGCTCCGTCGAGCGCGGCCGACGCCGCCGCGGCGCGCAGCCCGCTCTCGGCCCGCACCTCGCGCCACCGCCGCCGGAACGCCTCGTGCCAGCGCAGGCGCTCGCACGCGGTCCGCGCGGCCTCCACCGCCTCGGCGACGGCGGGCACGGCGGCGAGCGCCGCCAGCGGGTCGCTCACGCGACGAACGTCGCCTCGCCGCGCGGCTCCAGCCCGGCGGCCAGCCGCTCCGCCATGTCGGGCGACAGCGGCGGCAGGGCGTCGAGGTCGTACCAGGCGGCGTCGGTGTTCTCCCCGTCCGCGGGGGACGGCTCGCCCGAGACCCAGCGGAACCGGAACGTGAGGTCGAGGTAGGTGGAGCGGTCGCCGTTCTCGTAGGTGACGGGGCCGACGACGCCGACGCGGGCCAGGCGCTCGGGCACCGCGACGACGTCGGCCTCCTCGAGCACCTCGCGCGCGGCGGCGACGGCCGGCTCCTCGCCGGGGTCGACGATGCCCGTCACCGGGGTCCAGGCGCCGCTGTCCGCCCGCCGCACGAGCAGCACCTGCTCGCGGCCCTGGTGCTCGCGCAGGACGACCGCGGTCACGCCGGGCAGCCACAGCAGGGCGTGCCCCACGTGCTCGCGCAGGGCCAGGACGAAGGGAGGCGTGGGCACCCGCCGATGCTACGCAGGCGGCCGACCGGCCGGACCCGGTGCGCGGGGACACAATGGCGCCATGGTCACCGCACCCTCCGTGTCGTCGTCCATCACCGCGCGGCTGGAGGTGCAGGCCAGCCCGACGGCGGTCTCCGACCTCACCACCGCCATCGAGCGGGCCGGGGGCATCGTCACGGCCCTCGACGTCACGGCGTCCTTCCACGAGGCGATGACGGTGGACGTCACGTGCGCGACCCGCGACACCGAGCACGCGGCCGACGTCGTGGCGGCCCTCGAGGCGCTCGAGGGCGTCACGGTCAAGCGCGTCTCGGACCGCACGTTCCTCATGCACCTCGGCGGGAAGCTCTCGATCGAGTCGAAGGTGCCGCTGCGCAACCGCGACGACCTGTCGATGGCCTACACGCCGGGCGTCGCGCGCGTGTCGCAGGCGATCGCCGAGCGCCCCGAGGACGCGCGCCGCCTGACGATCAAGCGGAACACGATCGCCGTCGTCACGGACGGCACGGCGGTGCTGGGCCTGGGCGACATCGGCCCGCTCGCGGCGCTGCCGGTCATGGAGGGCAAGGCGGTGCTGTTCAAGCGGTTCGCGGACATCGACGCGTTCCCGATCTGCCTGGACACCACGGACGTGGACGAGATCGTCCGCACGGTCCGGGCCATCGCGCCGGCGTTCGCGGGCATCAACCTCGAGGACATCTCCGCGCCGCGGTGCTTCGAGGTCGAGCGCCGCCTGCGCGAGGCCCTGGACATCCCGGTGTTCCACGACGACCAGCACGGCACGGCGATCGTCGTGGTCGCGGCGCTGCGCAACGCGCTCACGGTGGTCGGCAAGCGCATGGAGGACGTGCGGGTGGTCATGTCCGGCGCGGGCGCGGCCGGCACGGCGGTGCTCAAGCTCCTGCTCGCCGCGGGCGTCCGCGACGTCGTGGTGACGGACATCGACGGGGTCGTGCACGTCGACCGGCCCGGACTGACCCCGTCCCTGCGGTGGACGGCCGAGCACACGAACCCCCGCGGCGTGACCGGCACGGTGCACGACGCCGTCGTGGGGGCCGACGTCTTCGTCGGCGTCTCCGCGCCGGACGTCATCACCGGCGACGACGTCGCGCTCATGGCGCCGGACTCGATCGTGTTCGCGCTCGCCAACCCGCGCCCCGAGATCGACCCGGACGAGGCGGCCAAGCACGCGGCGGTCGTCGGCACGGGCCGCTCGGACTTCGCGAACCAGATCAACAACGTGCTGGCGTTCCCGGGCGTGTTCCGCGGCCTGCTCGACGCGCAGTCGCACACCATCACCGAGGGGATGCTGCTCGCGGCGGCCGAGGCGCTCGCGTCGGTCGTGCGTCCGGAGGAGCTCAACCCCACGTACATCGTGCCGAGCGTGTTCAACCCGGAGGTGACGACGGTGGTCGCGGCGGCCGTGCGCCGGGCGGCCGGCACCGAGGGCGTCGCCGCCGAGTCGGCGCCCACCACGGGCGAGATCGCGCAGGTGCGCCCGGTCGCACGGTGACCCGCACCGCGGCGACCGGGCGCCCCTCCCCCGGGCCTCAGCCCTTGACGGAGCCGAGCATCACGCCGGACACGAAGTACCGCTGCACGAACGGGTAGACGCACAGGATCGGCAGCACGGTCAGCACCATCGTGACGGCCTGGATGTTCACCGAGATCGACTGCGTCGCGGCGCTCTGCGCGGCCGCCCCCTCCGACGCCGCGGACGAGGCCCCGGCGATGAGGTTGCGCAGGAACAGAGTCACGGGCTGGCGCTGCTGCTCGTCGATGTAGAGGAACGCGGTGAACCAGTCGTTCCAGTACTGCACCGAGTAGAACAGCACCATCGTCGCGATCACCGCCTTCGACAGCGGCAGGACGATCCGCCCGAAGATGCCGAACCAGCCGAGCCCGTCGATCTGCGCGGCCTCCTCGAGCTCACCCGGCAGGTTCTCGAAGAACGACTTCATGACCAGCAGGTTGAAGATCGAGATCGCCCCGGGCAGGACGACGGCCCACAGGGTGTTCTTCATCCCCAGCGACGAGATGAGCACGTAGTTGGGGATGATGCCGCCGTTGAAGAACATCGTGAACACGGCGAACCCGATGAGCAGGCCGCGTCCGCGCAGGTGCCGCTTGGACAGCACGTAGGCGTACGTCGTGGTCAGCGCCATCGCGATCAGCGTGCCGACGACCGTGTACACGACCGTGTTCCGGTAGTTGGCCCAGAACAGCGGGTTCTCGGCGACGGCGCGGTAGGTGTTGAGGTTGAAGCCCACCGGCCAGAAGCTCACCTGCCCCGACCGGATCGCCGCCTCGCTGCTGAACGACTGCGCGACGACCGTGAGGAACGGGTAGAGCATGACGCCCGTCACGAGGACGAGCGCGGAGACGTTCAGCCACGTGAAGACGCGGTACCCGCGCGAGTCGCGGGCCCCCACGGGGCGGGCGTCCGGCGTCTTCACCGGCGCCGTGATCTGGGTCACCACAGGCTCGCTCCCACCGCTCGTCGGGAGATGAGGTTGGCGGTGAGGATCATGATCAGGCCGATCACCGCCTGGAACAGGCCGATCGCCGCGGCGTAGCTCAGGTTGTTGGACACCAGGCCCACCCGGTACAGGTACGTCGAGATGACGTCCGCGGTCTCGTACGTCAGCGGGTTGTACAGGAGCAGGACCTTCTCGAACCCGACGTTGAGGAACGTGCCGACGTTGAGGATGAGCAGCGTGACCATGGTCGGCCGGATGCCCGGCAGGGTGACGTGCCAGGTCTGCTGCCACCGGTTCGCGCCGTCGATGCGCGCCGCCTCGTAGAGCGACGTGTCCACGGTCGTCAGGGCGGCGAGGTAGAGGATCGTCCCCCAGCCCACCGTCTGCCACATCTCCGAGCCGACGTAGATGACCCGGAACCACTCCGGCCGCTGCAGGAACGGCACGGCGTCGCCGCCGAGGCCCTCGATGAGCTGGTTGACCGTGCCCTGCAGCGACAGCAGCTGCATGAGCATGCCGACGACGATGACGACGGACAGGAAGTGCGGCAGGTAGGAGATGGACTGCACGACCCGCTTGAACCGCCGGGAGCGCAGCTCGTTGAGCATGAGCGCCAGGACGATCGGCAGCGGGAAGCAGACGAGCAGGGTCAGCCCGCCCAGGACGATCGTGTTCGTGAACACCGCCCAGAAGGTCGGGTCGTTCATGAACATCTGGATGTAGCGCAGGCCGACGAACTCGTCGCCGAAGATGCTGCCGCCCGGGCGGAACCGGCGGAACGCGATGGCGTTGCCCGCCATGGGCAGGTAGCGGAACACGAGCAGGAACAGCACGGGCGCGACCGCCAGCGCGTACAGCGGCCAGTCCCGCCGCAGCGTGACCCGCCACGGCACGGGCCGGCCGCGTGCGGCGCGGCCGCGCCGGGGGGCGGCGGGCGGGGCCGGGACGTCGTCGGCGACGACGTCCTCGGCGCGCGCCCCGCCGGGGGGTGCGAGGACCCGGGTGGATCTCATGGCGCTCTCCTTCACCGGGCCCTGGTGGGCCGGGCCGGGGCCCGGCCCACCAGGACGGCCCGAGGTCCTAGCCGTTGTTCTCGGCGAAGCGCTCGCGCGCGGTGTTGTACAGGTCCACGTACTGCTGCAGACCCTTGGCCTCGAGCTCGGCGACGTACGCGTCCCACTCGCTCAGCGGCCGCTCGCCCAGGATGAAGCGCAGCGTCGCGGTGTCGACCGCGTCCTTGAGCGGCGTGCCGAGCAGCGCGGCCTGCTCCAGGTCGGCCTCGGAGAGCGGGGCCGGCGGGTTGGGGTCGGTCGGCGTGCGCGTGGACAGCACCTGGTCGATGTACTCGACGGCCTGGTCGGTCGCGTACGACTCCTTCAGCGCCCGCGACTCCGTGGCCTCCGCGAGGAAGGTGCTCCAGCCGAGGTCCTTCTGGATGTCGGTGGGCGCGCCCGGGTTGAGGTTGAAGATGTCGAGCCGGTACTCCGGGTTCAGCGTGTACTCGTCGCCGGACTTCGTGTACGTCTCGCCCTCGACGCCCCAGCGGAGCATGTCGCGCGCCTCCGGCGAGTAGTACAGCCAGTCGAGGAACTGCAGGAGCGCCGTGAAGTGCGGCTTGCTCTCCGCCTCCTTGGTGATCATGAAGCCGTGCCAGAAGTTGCGGGGCTCGACGAGGTCACCGGCGGGGCCTGCGGGCGGCGGCACCTGGACGACCTCGTAGTTGCCCGCGCCGACGGTCGTGTCGAGGGCCTGCGACCACTCGATGGCAGTGCCGCTCGCGCCGGAGCCGGCGAACGCCTTGCCCTCGGAGATGAGCCGCTCGACACGCTCGACGGCCTCCTGGTCCTGGACCGTGAACGAGTCGGGGTGGAGCAGGCCGTCCTTCACGAGGCCGTGGAAGTACTCGACCATCTCCTTGTACTCGTCGGAGGTCGCGGCGTACTCGAGCTCGCCGGCGTCCTCGTCCCACTGCATGCCGTCGCCGAAGCCCCAGCCGGCCTGCGTGCCGAAGCTGCGGGCGGCGTAGTTCAGCAGCGACTGCCCCTGGAACCCGTCCTGCAGCGGGTAGGAGTCCGGGTACGCCGCCTTGAGCTTCAGGAACGCCTCGCGGTACTCGTCCCACGTGTCCGGCATCTCGATGCCGAGCTCGTCGAACTTGTCCTTGCGGACGAGCAGCGTGAACATCGGCACCGACACCTCCTGGAAGCCGGGGAGCATGTACAGCTCGCCGTCCTCCTGGCGCAGGTTGTCGACCATCTCCTGCAGGTCCCACTCCTCCACGTACTTCTGGAAGTGCGGCATCTGGTCGAGGTACTTGCTCAGCGCCACCACGGAGCCGGAGGCGGCGAACTGCTTCTCCTCGCCGGTGTAGACGAGCGGGATGATCTCGGGCGCGTCGCCGGCGCTGATGAGCAGGCTGCGCTTCTCGAGGTGGTCGCTGAGCGGGATGTGCGTCGTCTTGAGGTCGACGTTGGTCCGCTCCTCGAGGACGTCGAAGAACTCCCACGAGTCCTTGACCGTCACCTCGGGCCAGTCGGTCCACAGGATCGAGAACTCGACCGGCTCGGTCGCCTTGAACTGGTCGCCGGCGGCGTAGTCCTCCATCGCGCCGGTGGTCCCCGCGTCGGCGGCGTCGTCGTCGCCGCCCCCGGAGCCGCACGCGGCGAGCGACAGCGCCAGCGCCGCCGCGACCGCGGCGGCGGCACGCGTGGACCGCGGCCGACGCCCTCCGTAGTTGCCCACACGTGTCATCTGGCTCTCCTCGTCGAGATCCGTCCGGGACGTCGCCCGGTGGGTGGTGCACGTCAGATCCGGACGCCGACGCCGTCGTGGCGGTGGTCCGGGGTCCTCCTCGACCCCGGAGCGGCACGTGCGGCGGCGACGCTATATCGATACACGACCTCGTGCGATATCGATATACCTGCCGATGGGCGGGGACACTATGCGGGCGGGCACCCCGCGGTCAACGCCCCGTTGGGGCGACGCGCCCTCAGGGCGACGCGGCGCGCGGGGCGCGGGCCTGCGGCGGCGCCTCAGGCGCTCGAGCCCCGCACGACCAGCTCCACCGGCGTCGTCAGGCGCACGGGCGCCGAGTCGTCCCCCGCCAGCCGGCGCTCGAGGACCGCGACGGCCTGCCGCGCGACCCACTCGCGCCCCGGGTCCACCGACGACAGCCCGGGCACCGTGAACTCGCTGCCCCGCAGGGCGTCGAACCCCACGACCGCGACGTCGTGCGGCACCCGCAGCCCGGCGTCGTGCAGCGCGGCCAGGACGCCGTAGGCCATTTCGTCCGTGACCGCGAAGACCGCGTCGAAGCCGGCGCCCTCCGCGATCGCGCGGGCCACGACGCGCCGCGCCCCCTCCGCCGTGTACAGCGCGTCGCCGAGCAGCAGGCGCTCGTCGGGTACGAGCCCGCGCGCCCGGTGGGCGGTGCGCCAGCCCTCGATGCGCTGGTCCGACGTCGCGTCCGGCGCACCCGGTGCGCTCCCGTCACGGGTGAGCGCGTGCCCGTCCACCACCGCCACCCGCCGGGCGCCCCGGTCGAGCAGGTGGCCGACCGCGAGCCGCGCCCCCTCCTCGTTCGCGATCCCGATGTGGTCGAACCGCGGCGGCACGTCGTGCTCGCCCAGCAGCAGGAGCGGCTGCGTCAGGCTCAGGGCGTCCATCTCGTCGTAGGTGAGGCCGACCGCGCTGAGGACGACCGCGTCGTACTGGCGCAGCCGCGCCTGCGACAGCGCGGAGAGCTCGCCCTCCTTGCTGGCGCCCGACTGCGCCACGACCAGGTGGCGGTCGTGCCGGGCGATCTCGACCGCGAAGCACGCGGCGAGCTCGGCGAAGTACACGTGGTCGAACCGGGGCACGATGAGCGCGACGGTGTCGACCCGGCCGGCACGCAGCCGGCGCGCGGTCAGGTTGATCTCGTAGCCCAGCTCCTCGACGGCCGCGAGCACGCGCCGACGCGTCTCGTCCCCGACCCGCGGGCGGTCGTTGAGGACGTTGGAGACGGTCATCTTCGACACGCCCGCGAGGCGTGCGACGTCGCTCATCGTCGCCACGCGCCCGCCCCTGCCCACCGAGGGTCCCACCGCTGCTCCTCCTGCCTCGCCGGCAGGCCCGCACGTCACCGGGCCGCCGCGGGCCCCACTGTCCCAGGTGCGGGCCCCGCCCGTGACCGCGTCCCGCCCACCCGGACGGGACGCTCCGGACGCGCACGGACGGATCGGGCGTGCCGCGGGGCCCGTCGGCGCGGCGACCTGCCCTTTCGTCCCGGGTCGCGACCGGGCGGCGCCACGACGATGGGCCCCGTGCTGACCATCCCCGAGGCCGTCGCCGCGCAGGCCGACGCCGCCGCGCACAAGGTCGCGCTGCTGCGCACGCCCGGCCTGCTCCTCGTCCGCACGATGCTCGCCGGCGCCGCGATCGGCATCGGCGTGCTCGTCCTGCTCACGGCGGGCGGGCCGCTCGTCGTCGCGGGCTCCCCGTGGGCGCCGCTCGTCAACGGCCTCGTCTTCGGCGTCGCCCTGACGATCGTGCTCGTGGCCGGCGGCGAGCTCGCGACGAGCGCGATGATGGTCCTCACGCAGGGCGTCCTCGCGCGCCGCGTGGGGTGGGGCCGGGCCGGCGCCACTCTGCTCGCCTGCCTCGGCGGCAACCTGCTCGGCTCCGCGGCGTTCGCCGCGCTGGTGCACGTGTCGGCGGCGGCGGCCCCGGGGACGGCCGCCGGCGAGACGCTCGCGCGCCTCGTCGAGCACAAGGCCGGGGCGACGACGGCGCAGCTGCTGGTGCGCGGGGTGCTGTGCAACCTGCTCGTCTGCCTCGCCGTCTGGTGCTGGGGACGCCTCGGCCCCGGCGCCGCGGGCGTCGCGGTCGTGGTCGGGTGCGTCATGGTCTTCATCACCTCGGGCTTCGAGCACGTGGTGGCGAACATGACGACGTTCTCGCTCGCGCTGTACGGCGACGTCCCGGGGGCGACGGTGGCGGAGGCGGCGCGCAACCTCGTCGTCGTCGGCGTGGGGAACAGGCTGGGCGGCGCGGTGCTCGTGGGGGCCGCGTACGCCTACGGCGCGCACCCGGCGTCCGGGGTGCCGCAGGCCGTCCCGCCGCGCGCGCCCGCGGCGGCCGCGACCGCGCCGGTCTGACCCGCCGCGCGCCGCCCGGCCACCGGCCGCCGGCCGCACTACCGTGGGCGCGACCCAGGCGTCGGTGGACGCCGAGGCGCGACCCGCGGGAGCACGCATGAGCACCTCAGACCCGCAGCGGCCGACCGGCCCGGTGCGCGACGGCGCGAGCGAGCCCGGCACGGACACGGGCCGGCACGCCGTCGCGCGGCCGGTACCCACGCCCCCGGAACCGCTGGACGGCGGGGCGGACGGGGGCGCCACCGCCGCCACCCCGCCCGTGCGCCCGGGGCCGCCGACCACCGCGGCGACCCACCCCGCGACCAGCCCCGCCGCCCCCGCCCGGCCGGCGGGGGTCCCGCAGCCGGCCGGCGCGCCCGAGGCGGCCGGCGCGCGCCAGGACGCGGACCGGCCCGGCCCCGACGCACGGGACGCGGGGCGCGACGACGAGCACGACGCGCCCGGCCCGAACCGCGTCGCCCCGCGCGGCGACCACCCGGAGGGCTCCGACGACGGCGACCTCTTCCCCGACCCGAACGCGCCGCGCACCGCGCACGCCGGCACGCACGTGCTCGGGGTGCTCGTGGGGCTGCTGCTCGCCCCGGTCGCGGCGCTGCTCGCCCTCGTCGGGCAGTCGCGGATCCTCGTGGCCCAGGTCGACGGCTGGGACGCGTCGCTCGACGTGCTCGGCATCGTCCTGGTGTCCGTGGGGGCGGTGCTGCTCGCGCTCGTCCTGCTGCTCGCGCTGTGGACCCCGGCGGTGCCGGTGACGGCCGGGGTCGTCCTCGGGCTCCTCGGCGGCCTCGCGCTGTACGCGCCGGGGATCGCCCGGCAGCAGGTGCTCGCGGTCGTCGACGCGGACGCCTGGTACCGCACGACCGTCGAGAGCACGGTGGCCGCCACCTCGGGCACCCTGCTGGCCGTCGGGCTCCTCGTGCTGGTCGGGGGCCTGGTCGCGGCGGCGGCGCGTCGGCGCGGCGTGCGGCTGGGCGTGTTCCGCGAGCGCAACCGCGCCGTCTGAGCGCGCGCGGGCGGATCCGGACGGACCGGACGCGCGCCGCGGGCGGTCCGGGCGGCGCGGACGTCCCGCGCCGTGCGTGCGCCGCGTCCGCGCCCGGGACTAAGGTCCGTGGCGAGGACCCCACAGGTCAGCACCGAACAGCCGCACCGACGCCGTTGCGCAGGGAGACACCGTGACCGAACCGTCCGCCGCCACACCGACCGACGCGGCGCCCGCCCCGACGTCCGGCCTGGAGAACCTCCTCACCGAGGCCCGCCGGTTCCCCCCGTCCCCCGAGTTCGCGGCGCAGGCCAACGCGACCGCCGACCTGTACTCCTGGGCGAACGCCGACCGGACCACGTTCTGGGCGGAGCAGGCGCGCGAGCTGCTCACGTGGTCGACGCCGTTCACGCAGACGCTGGACTGGTCGGACGCGCCGTTCGCGCGCTGGTTCGCGGACGGCCGGCTGAACGCGGCGTACAACGCGGTGGACCGGCACGTCGAGGCGGGCCATGGCGACCGCGTCGCGCTGCACTTCGAGGGCGAGGGCGGCGACACCCGCGCGCTCACGTACGCGGACCTGCAGCGCGAGGTGTCGAAGGCCGCGAACGCGATCGCCGCGCTCGGTGTGCGCACGGGCGACCGGGTGGCGATCTACATGCCGCTCATCCCGGAGGCGGTCGTCGCGATGCTCGCGTGCGCGCGGATCGGCGCGCCGCACTCGGTCGTGTTCGGCGGGTTCTCGGCGGAGGCGCTGAGCTCGCGCATCCTCGACGCCGAGGCGACGCTCGTGATCACGGCCGACGGCGGCTTCCGGCGCGGCAGCGCCAGCGCCCTGAAGCCGGCGGTCGACGAGGCGCTCGCCAAGGGTGCCCCGAGCGTGCAGCACGTGCTGGTGGTGCGGCGCACGGGCCAGCCCGTCGAGTGGACGGAGGGCCGGGACGTCTGGTGGCACGACGCGGTGGAGGCCGCGTCGGCGCAGCACGCGCCCGTCGAGGTGGAGGCCGAGCACCCGCTGTTCATCCTCTACACCTCGGGCACGACCGGGAAGCCGAAGGGCATCTTCCACACCACGGGCGGGTACCTCGCGCAGGCGGCCTACACCCACCTCAACGTCTTCGACCTCAAGCCCGAGACCGACGTCTACTGGTGCACGGCGGACATCGGCTGGGTCACCGGGCACACGTACGTGGTCTACGGACCGCTCGTGAACGGCGCGACGCAGGTCATCTACGAGGGCACCCCCGACACCCCGCACCGGGGCCGCTGGTGGGAGATCGTGCAGAAGTACGGCGTGACGATCCTCTACACCGCCCCGACGGCGATCCGCACGTGCATGAAGTGGGGCGAGGAGATCCCCGGGCAGTTCGACCTGTCGTCGCTGCGCGTGCTCGGGTCCGTCGGCGAGCCCATCAACCCCGAGGCGTGGACCTGGTACCGCCGGGTCATCGGCGGCGACCGCACGCCCGTGGTCGACACGTGGTGGCAGACCGAGACGGGCGCGATCATGATCAGCCCCCTGCCGGGCGTCACCGAGGCGAAGCCGGGGTCGGCGCAGGTGCCGCTGCCCGGGATCGCGGCGGACGTGCTCGACGACGACGCGAAGCCGGTGCCGAACGGCGCCGGCGGGTACCTCGTCCTCACGGAGCCGTGGCCGTCGATGCTGCGCGGCATCTGGGGCGACCCGGAGCGGTACAAGGACACGTACTGGTCGCGGTTCCCCGGCATGTACTTCGCGGGCGACGGCGCCAAGAAGGACGAGGACGGCGACATCTGGCTGCTGGGCCGGGTGGACGACGTCATGAACGTGTCCGGCCACCGCCTGTCGACGACGGAGATCGAGTCGGCGCTCGTCTCGCACCCGTGGGTCGCGGAGGCGGCGGTCGTCGGCGCGACCGACGAGACCACGGGGCAGGCCGTCGTCGCGTTCGTCATCCTGCGCGGCGACGCGACGGAGGCGGCGGGGTCAGACGCGGCCACGGTGCAGCAGACGCTGCGCGACCACGTGGCGCGCGAGATCGGCCCCATCGCCAAGCCGCGGCAAATCCTCGTGGTGGCGGAGCTGCCGAAGACCCGGTCGGGCAAGATCATGCGCCGGCTGCTGCGCGACGTCGCCGAGCACCGCCAGGTCGGGGACGCGACGACGCTCGCGGACTCCTCCGTCATGGACCTCATCGCGGCCGGCCTGAACAAGCCGGCGGCCTCGTCCGACTGACCGGCCCGCGGCTCCTCGCCGACGGCCCGGCCCCGCGGGGTGCCGGGCCGTCGGCGCGTCCGGGGACCGCGCGGACCGCGCCGGAGGGCGCTTCCCGCAGGGGCCGGGGAGGGGCGCGACGGCGAAGCGTTTAGGCGCGTGGAGCGCTTCCCGGCGTGCTGGTTGTGTGACCCGCGCACCCGCCCGCCCACCGGCCGGCGGACAGGCGGGCGGGTGCTCGTCAGCCACCACTTCGGGGAACGAGGACGTCTCATGAAGCACCTGACCACGCGCGCGGTCGCCGCCTGTGCGACCGCGCTGCTGGCCGTCGGCGGCGTGACCGCCGTGGCCACCACCGCCTCCGCGGCGGACCCGGTCGGCCTCCACGTCGAGGGCACGCGCCTCGTCGAGGAGAACGGCACGCCGTTCGTCGCCCGCGGCGTCAGCCACGCGCACACCTGGTACGTCTCCGAGACGCCGCGGGCCATCCCCGCCATCCGCGCGGCCGGGGCGAACGCCCTGCGCGTCGTGCTGTCGAACGGCACGCGGTGGACGCGGAACGACGCGGCGGACGTCGCGAACGTCATCTCCCTGTGCCGCACCCACCAGCTCGTCTGCATGCTCGAGGTGCACGACACCACCGGCTACGGCGAGCAGGCCGGTGCCGCGACGCTCGCACAGGCGGCCGACTACTGGGTGGGCCTGCGCAGCACGCTGCAGGGCACCGAGGACTTCATCCAGATCAACATCGGCAACGAGCCGTACGGCAACAACGAGACGGTGTCGGCGCAGTGGGCCGCCGACACGTCCGCCGCGATCCGCACGATCCGCGCGGCGGGGCTGCGGCACAACATCGTGGTCGACGCCCCCATGTGGGGGCAGGACTGGCGCGGGATCATGCGCGACCAGGCGCCGACCGTCGCGGCCGCCGACCCGGACGGCAACGTCCTGTTCTCCGTGCACATGTACGGCGTGTACGCGCAGGCGTCGACGGTCACGGCCTACCTCGACGCGTTCGCGGCGAAGGGCCTGCCGCTCGTCATCGGCGAGTTCGGGCACGACCACTCCGACGGCAACCCCGACGAGGACACGATCATGGCCGAGGCGCAGCGCCGCGGCGTCGGCTACTACGGCTGGTCGTGGTCGGGCAACGGCGGCGGCGTCGAGTACCTCGACATGGTCACGGCCTTCGACCCCGCGCGGATGACGTCCTGGGGCACCCGGATCTTCGCCGGTGCGAACGGCATCCGGGCGACGGCACGCACGGCGACGTTCTTCGGCGGCAGCACCCCGACCCCGACGCCCACGGCGACGCCGACGGTCACGCCCACCCCGACCGTGACGCCCACCCCGACGGCGACGCCCACGGCGACCCCGACCCAGAACCCCGGCGGCGCGTGCACCGCGACGCTGCGGATCACCGGCTCGTGGCCCGGCGGCTTCCAGGGCGCGGTCGAGGTGAAGGCCGGCACCGCGGGCACGCGGGCGTGGCGGACGCAGTTCACGCTGCCGTCCGGTGCGTCGGTGTCGCAGGGCTGGAGCGGCGCGTTCTCGAGCTCGGGCGGCACCGTCACGGTGACGAACGCGGCGTGGAACGGCACGCTCGGCGCCGGCCAGACGACGAGCTACGGCTTCATCGGGTCGGGCACGGCGCCCACGGGCACGGTCCCGGTGGCCTGCTCCTGACCGCCGCTCCACCGCGTGCGTCGGCCCCCGTCTCCCCTCGAGGCGGGGGCCGACGCACACCCGCCCCGGGTACTCCACCCCACCCCACGACGAGCCTGCAGGAACGGTCGCCCGGGACGACCAGGACGCCACTCCCACGGGCCGGCGTGGGTCGGGCGGTCGTGGGCCACGCGGTCGCGGGGCGAGCCGTCGCCCGGGCGGGCGTCACCAGCCGAGCGCGCGCCGCAGCCGGCGGACGGCCTCGCGACCCGCGCGGTTCGCGCCGATCGTCGACGCGCTCGGCCCGTACCCCACGAGCTGCAGGCGCGGCTCCCCCACGACCTCGGTGCCGTCCATCCGGATGCCCCCGCCGGCCGCGCGCAGGCCGAGCGGCGCGAGGTGGTCGAGCGCCGACCGGAACCCGGTGGCCCACAGGATCGTGCGCGCGGCGACGAACGGCGGCCCGTCGACCCAGCCCCCGAGGTCGGGCGCGAGGCCGGGCAGGTCGGCGGGCAGGTCGGCGCCGTCGTCCTCCGCGTCGCGGGCGCGCAGCGCCGGGGCGTCCGGGTCCCACGCGACACCGTCCGGCTCGATGCGGTCGAACACGCGTCGCGCCCGCAGCACGCCCGAGGCGATGCCCGCCCGGTAGGCTGGCGTCAGCGGAAGCCCCGTCACGCTCACCACCGACCGCGGCGGCAGGCCGGCGCGCGTCCGCTCGTCGACGCGGGAGACGGCCTCCCGGCCGAGCTCCGGCGTGAACTCGGCGTCCACCCACCGCGGCGGGCGGCGCGTGACCCACGTCGTCGTGGTCACCTGCGCGAGCTGGAGCAGCAGCTGCACGGCGGACGTGCCGCCGCCCACCACGACGACGTGCCCGTCGGCGAGGTCGCGGGCGTCCCGGTAGTCGCGCGTGTGCAGCTGGCGCCCGCGGAACGTCCCGCGGCCGGGGTACGACGGCCAGAACGGGCGCTGCCACGTGCCGGACGCGTTCACCACCGCCCGGGCCGCCCACACCACCACCTCGTCCGGGTGGTCCACGTGCCGGGTGGTGACGAGGTAGCGGGGCTCCACCCCGTCGGGGACGGCCGCGCGCTCGACCCGCAGGACCCGGACGGGGCGCTGCACGTTGAGCGCGTATGCGTCCTCGTACTGCGCGAAGTAGTACGGCACGGCGTCGGCGGCGGGCTCGGCGGGGTCGACGACGACGAGCGGCATGCCCGGGAGGTCGTGCACCGCGTGCGCGTCGGCCATGGTCAGGCTCCGCCAGCGGTGCTGCCACGCGCCGCCCGCGCGCGCGTTGTCGTCGAGGACGACGAACGTCCCGGCTGCGTGCTCCCACCCGCGCGAGCCGACGGCCACGAGGCCCGTGCGCTGCAGGTGGTACGCGGTCGAGAGCCCCGCCTGCCCGGCCCCGACGACCAGGACGTCCACCTCGACCGTGCGGCGACCCCGGTGCCGGCGGGCGCGGCGCCCGGCGACGGCGGGGGTGGCGCTGACGGGAGGCTCCATGGCGGCGACCACGCTACCCGCGCACCCGCGGCCCGCGCCGCCCGGCCCACCCCTCGGCACCCGGCGTGCACGAGCCCTCCACAGCACGCGTCGGGCAGAGCGGACGGACCGGCCCAGAGCGCCCACCGGCGCCTGCCACTGACGCTTGTTCGGTGTTCGGTATTGACCGAACACCGAACGGCCCCCATGATCGGGGCATGGCCGACGCCACCACTGACCTCGTGAGCGACGCTCTGCGCCTGCTCGGCGTCCGTGCATCGACCCCGGCATCGGACCGTGACGTCGACCTGGTACTCCGGCCGGGCGGCACGCCGGTCCAGCTCACGCGGCGAGCCCTGGTCGACCGGGATGCCGCCCAGCGGATCCTGACGAGCACGCACCTCCCTCCCGGCACGCTCCTCCTCGTGGTCGGGGACCGAGTGACCCGAGAGGCGCGCGACATGCTCCTGGCCGAGGGGGCCGGGTACTTCGACCTGCGGGGCCGCCTCGCGATCCGCGCCCCCCACCTGGTGATCGACACCGACCTCGAGCCGCACGGTGAGCGCCGCGTCCGCAAGGACCCGGTGGCCGGAAGGGCCGGGCTGGAGGTCGCCACGGCCCTGCTCCTCGAACCCGATGCCGGGACCGCCGTACGCGAGCTGGCCCGGGTCCTCACCAGGTCTCCGAGCACCGTCTCCGAGGTGCTGAAGGCGCTCAGGGCCGAGGATCTCATCGACGACAAGCGGCGGGTTCCTGACGAGCGGCTCTTCTGGCGGGTCGCCGAACGGTGGACGACCAGCGACGTCCACCTGGCACGGATCCCACCTCCCGGTGACGCGACGCGGATCACGGCCTCGCTCCGCCTCGGCCTGGTGGATCCCGAGCACTCGACCGGCTGGGCGCTGACGGATGCGGCGGCCGCCGCCACACTCGGGGCGCCGATGGCCGTCCGGTCCGACCACATACCGGAGTTCTACGTCCCCGACGAGACGACGTCGCGCCGCGCGGAGAAGCTCCTCGGTCGCGCGCCGTCCCCTGGGCACGCAGCCTGCGTCGTCCGGGTCGCGCCGGTGCCCGCGGTGTGTGCGCGACGCGTCGAGGTCCTCGCCAACCACACACCGTGGCCGCTGGCGCACCCTGTCTTCGTCGCGCTCGATCTCGCGCAGGACGTCGGCCGCGGACGCGAGATTCTCGACGCCTGGGTCCCCTCGTCCGAGTGGCGCCGTGTCTGGTAACCCGGTCAGGTTCGTCGGCGAGGCCATGGCCGGCGTCGTCCAGGCCGTCGACGACGTGCAGAGGATCATCGGGCGACCGCCTGTCGTCGTCGGCGGACTGGCGGTCATGTGCCGCCTCACGCAGCCCTATCGCGCGACCACCGACCTCGATGTCGTCGATCGTCTCCGGGGCGATCCTCCGCAGCTCCAGGTCCTGCGCGCTGCTCCGGGTGTCGATCTCGCCGAACCCGCCGCCGTTCTTCTCCCGACACGCTTCGGCTCGGTCAAGGTGGACGTGCTCGAAGTTCGACAGATCGAGCTCGACGAGCCGAGCGACGACCCGGGCGATCGGCTCCACGCCTCGGCCCACGCGTGGGCCTACGAGACGGCGACACCGGTGGAGATCCGCGTCGACCTGCTCGAGGGAGCCACGGTCGGGGCTGTCACCCCCGTGGCGGAACCCGGCCCTCTCGTCGCGATGAAGCTCCAGGCGGTCATGAACCGCGGCGCCGCCAAGCAGGGCACCGACCTCCAGGACATCGTCCGCCTGGTGCTCGATCCCGGCATCCGCGATGTCGTCCTCGATCAGACGAACGCCTGTCCACAGCAGATGAAGGAGGACGTCTCCGTCCACGCCGACCTGTGGCTCGTGCGTCGACGGACCACCTCCCTGCGCTGGATCCACGACACGGGAGGATCAGACCTGACGCTGGATGACCTCGATCTCGCCGCCGAACTCCTTCTCGATGCATGCGTCGGGTGAACCCGGTCTCGCCCGGACGGTTCGCTGTCAGCACGCCGGCACCGGCCGGGAGGACGCCGTGATGGGATGGGCCCATGACGTCCGACACCGACGCGTCGACCCACGTCTCCGCCGTCGCCGGGCCGCTGGACCCGGGCACGGCCGACGCCGTCCGCGCCCTGCACCGCGACGCCGCCGCCGTCGACGGCGTCCCGCCCCTGTCCGAGCAGCCCCTGCTCTGGCTCACCGAGCCGGAGGCGCCGGTGGTGCACCTGCTGGCGCGCTCCGCCGACGGCACCCTCGTCGGGTACGCCCAGCTCGACGTGGGCACGACGACGCGGGTGAGCGCCGAGCTCGTCGTGCACCCCGACCGCCGCCGGCGCGGAGTCGCCGCGGCGCTGCTCGCCCGGGCGCAGGAGGAGACGGCCGCCGTCCCCGGGCGGCGGCTGTCGGTCTGGGCGCACGGCGACGTGCCGGCGGCCCGGGCGGCGGCCGGCGCCGCCGGGCTCGTCGTGGTCCGCGAGCTGCTGCGCATGGCGGTCGACCTCGAGGCCCACCCGCCGGCCGAGGCCGCCCTGCCGCCGGGGGTCACGGTGCGCCCGTTCGTGCCGGGCGAGGACGAGGAGGCGTGGCGGCGGGTGAACGCGCGCGCGTTCGCGCACCACCCGGAGCAGGGCCGCATGACGTCCGCGGACCTGCGGGCCCGCGAGGCCGAGCCGTGGTTCGACCCCGCGGGCTTCCTGCTCGCCGAGCGCGACGGCCAGCTCCTGGGGTCGGTGTGGACGAAGGTGCACCCGCCGGGCGAGGCGCCCGACGCCGGACCCGACGAGGCGGTCGGGGAGATCTACGTCGTCGGCGTCGACCCGGACGCGCAGGGGCTCGGCCTCGGGCGCGCGCTGACCGCGCTGGGCCTGACCCACCTGCGCGACCGGGGGCTGCGGACGGTGATCCTCTACACCGGCGCCGAGAACACCGTCGCCGTGCACACGTACGAGCGGGCCGGCTTCACGCGGGCCGCCGTCGACGTGATGTACGGGCCCGCGCCGGAGGCCGCACCGCCCGCGGGGTGACGGTCCCCCGGGACGACACGACGCGTTCACCGGGCGGTGCCACCATGGGCACATGACCGACGCCCCCGCGATCGACCCCGACCTCGCCGCGAGCATCGCCGAGCACGTCGAGACCGAGGACCCGACCGCGCTGCCCGAGACGGGGCCGCTGCCGGACGGCCGCTTCCTCGACCGCGAGCTCTCCTGGCTCGCGTTCAACCAGCGCGTCCTGGAGCTGGCCGAGGACCCGGAGCTGCCGCTGCTGGAGCGCGTGCGCTTCCTCGCGATCTTCGCGTCCAACCTGGACGAGTTCTTCATGGTCCGCGTCGCCGGCCTCAAGCGCCGCATCGCCACCGGCATCGCGGTGACGGCCGCGTCGGGGCTGTCGCCGCGTCAGGTGCTCGAGGCGATCAGCGAGCGGGCGCACGAGCTCATGGCGCGCCACGCCGAGGTGTTCCAGCGGGACGTGCAGCCGGCGCTCGCCGCCGAGGGCATCACGATCGTGCGGTGGGACGACCTCGGCGAGGCCGAGCAGGACCGGCTGCACAAGTTCTTCCGCCGCCAGATCTTCCCGGTGCTCACCCCGCTCGCGGTCGACCCGGCGCACCCGTTCCCGTACATCTCCGGGCTGTCGCTCAACCTCGCCGTCAGCGTCGTGAACCCGACGAGCGGCAAGGAGCACTTCGCGCGGGTCAAGGTCCCGCCGCTGCTCCCCCGCTACATCGCCGTGGACGCCGCCGGGCGCCCGTCCGCGCCGGACAGCGCCTCGGCCGGGGCGGAGAGCGGTCCGATGTCGTTCGTCCCGGTCGAGGACGTCATCGCCCAGCACCTCGACATGCTGTTCCCCGGCATGGAGGTGCGCGAGTTCCACACGTTCCGCATCACGCGCAACGAGGACGTGGAGGTCGAGGAGGACGACGCCGAGAACCTCCTCAAGGCGATGGAGAAGGAGCTGCTGCGGCGCCGGTTCGGCCCGCCGGTGCGCCTCGAGGTCGCCGAGGGCATCAGCAACCGCGTCCGCAAGTTCCTCGTGCGCCAGCTCGGCATGTCCGAGGACGACGTCTACGAGCTGCCCGCCCCGCTGGACCACACCGGCCTCCACCTCGTCGCCGACCTCGACCGCCCCGAGCTGCAGTACCCGCGGTTCGTCCCGGCGACGCACCGGCACCTCGCGGAGGTGGAGTCGTCCAACCCGACGGACGTGTTCGCGGCGATCCGGGCGCGCGACATCCTGCTGCACCACCCGTACGACTCGTTCTCGACGTCGGTGCAGACGTTCCTCGAGCAGGCCGCCGCGGACCCGCACGTGCTGGCCATCAAGCAGACGCTGTACCGCACGTCGGGCGACTCCCCCATCGTCGACGCGCTCATCGACGCCGCGCAGGCCGGCAAGCAGGTCCTCGCGCTCGTCGAGATCAAGGCGCGGTTCGACGAGCAGAACAACATCTCCTGGGCCCGCAAGCTCGAGCAGGCCGGCGTGCACGTCGTCTACGGCATCGTGGGCCTCAAGACGCACTGCAAGCTCTCGCTCGTGGTCCGGCAGGAGGCGGACGGCCTGCGCCGCTACAGCCACGTCGGCACGGGCAACTACCACCCCAAGACCGCGCGCCTGTACACGGACCTCGGCCTGCTCACCGCCGACCCGGAGGTCGGCCAGGACCTGACGCGCCTGTTCAACCAGCTCTCGGGCTACGCGCCGAAGTCGCGCTTCCACCGACTGCTCGTGGCGCCGCGCTCGGTGCGCACGGGCCTCGTCGAGCGCATCGAGCGCGAGGCGGAGGCGGCACGCCGCGGCGAGCCGGCGTGGATCAGGATCAAGGTCAACTCCATGGTCGACGAGGCCACGATCGACGCGCTGTACCGGGCGTCGCAGGCCGGGGTGCCGATCGACATCAACGTGCGCGGCATCTGCGCGCTGCGCCCGGGCGTGCCGGGGCTGTCCGAGACGATCCGCGTCCGCTCGATCCTCGGGCGCTTCCTCGAGCACTCGCGGGTCTTCGCGTTCGCGCACGCGACGCCGGGGCCGGACGACGGCTTCGAGGGGCCCGAGGTGTTCATCGGGTCCGCCGACCTCATGCACCGCAACCTCGACCGGCGCGTCGAGGCGCTCGTGCGCGTCTCGGACCCGGCGCACGTCCAAGAGCTCCTCGAGCTGCTCGACGAGTCCGTCGACGACGGCACGTCCTCGTGGCACCTGGACGTGGACGGCGTCTGGGAGCGGCACCACCGCGGGCCCGACGGACCCCTCGTGGACCTGCAGGAGGCCCTCGTCCAGCGGCAGAGGCGCCGGCCGGGCTCCGCGCGGTGAGGGCCGCCGCACTGCCCGCGGTCCGGTCCGCGGGCGCCCTCGTGTGGCGTTTGCGGGCGGGGCGGCTGCAGGTCGCCCTCGTCCACCGTCCCCGGTACCAGGACTGGTCGTGGCCGAAGGGCAAGCTCGACCCCGGTGAGCTCTTCCCCGTCGCCGCCGTGCGCGAGACCGAGGAGGAGACGGGCCTGCCGGTCGCGCTGGGCGTCCCGCTGCCGAGCGTCGAGTACACGCTCGGCGACGGGCGGCGCAAGGTCGTGCGCTACTGGGCGGCGCAGGTCGCCGGCCGGCACGACGCGGCGGCCCTCGCGGCCCGCCCCCCGGTGACGCCGGCGGGCGCCGGCGAGATCGACCGGTGGGAGTGGTGCGACGTGGCCGAGGCGGCGGCGCGCCTGACGCGCAAGGCGGACCGGCGCCCGCTCGACGTGCTGGTCGAGACCTACGCCAAGGACCGGCTCGACACGCGCGCGGTCGTGGTCGCGCGGCACGGGCAGGCCCGCAAGCGCAGCCTGTGGGGCGGCGACGACGGGGACCGTCCGCTCACGGGCCTGGGGCTGCGCCAGGCGACCGCGATGGTGCCCGTGCTCACCGCCTTCGGGGTGGGCCGCGTGGTCACCAGCGGCTGGGAGCGCTGCGCGGCGACCATGGCCCCGTACGCGCAGGCGACCGGCCTGGAGCCCGACGTCACCGACGTCCTCACCGAGGCGGAGCACGACGAGTCCCCGGCGCGCGTGGCCGCGCTGGTACGCGGCTGCCTCGACGACCGGCGCGACACGGTCCTGTGCACGCACCGCCCGGTGCTGCCGACCGTCCTCGACGTGCTGTCGGCCCACTCCCGCCGGGCGGTCGCGGACGCGCTGCCCACCCGCAACCCCTACCTGCAGCCGGGCGAGGTGCTCGTCGCGCACGCGGCGGTCACGCGGCGCGGTCCTCGGGTGGTCGCGGTGGAGACCCACCGCTCCCCCGTCACGGACTGACCGCGTCGGCGGGTCGGGCGGTGCGCGCGTCGTACGCGGCACGGTGGCCCGCGACCTCGTCCATGTGGGCCTCGGCCCACGACTTCAGCCCGCGCACCACGTGCTGCAGCGACAGGCCCAGGTCGGTGAGCGCGTAGGAGACCGTGACCGGGACCGTCGGTGTCACGGTGCGCGTCACGAGGCCGTCGCGCTCCAGGGAGCGCAGCGTCTGCGTGAGCATCTTCGGGCTGACGCCCGCGAGCAGCCGCTGCAGCTCGGAGTAGCGCATGGGGCGCGGCTCACCGGCGCAGTCGGCCGCGGTGCCGCCGCTGCCGAGCGCGGTGAGCACGAGCGCGACCCACTTGTCGGAGACCCGGCCGAGCAGCTGGTGGCTGGGGCACGCCGCGAGGAACGCGTCGTACTCGACCTTCGCACGGGCCCGACGCTCCGCTGCCGTCGTCGTCATCACCGGTCTCCTCCCCGCCCTGCTCCTTACGCACTTCCAGGTACGTACTTCCTATCAGGTAGTGCGGCACGCAGGATCACGTGCGACGGCGCATCGCGCCGCACCCGCACACCCACCGGAGAGGGCAGCACACGTGACCACACCACCCACCACGGAGTCCCCGGCGCTCCCGGGCGGCACCTGGACGCTCGGCGACCTCGCCGTCGGCCGCCTCGGGTACGGCGCCATGCAGCTGGCCGGCCCCGGCGTGCTCGGCCCGCCCGCCGACGAGGACGCCGCGCGAGCCGTCCTGCGCGAGGCGGTCGCGCTCGGGGTCACCCACGTCGACACCGCCGAGGCCTACGGCCCGCACGTGACCAACCGCCTGGTCCGCGAGGCCCTGCACCCCTACCCGGAGGGGCTGCACGTCGTGACGAAGGTCGGCGCCGAGCGCGACGCCGCCGGCGGCTGGCCGGTCGCGCGCCGGCCGGCGCAGCTGCGGCGGCAGGTCGAGCAGAACCTCGAGTCCCTGGGGCTCGACGTGCTCGACGTCGTGAACCTGCGGATGGGGGACGCGACCGGCCCGCGCCCGGGCTCGCTCGCCGAGCCGTTCAGCGCCCTCGTGGACCTGCAGCGCGAGGGTCTGGTCCGGCACGTCGGCCTGAGCAACGTGACCGCCGAGCAGGTCGCCGAGGCGCGCGGCATCGCGCCGGTCGTGTGCGTGCAGAACATGTACAACCTGGCGGTGCGCCACGACGACGCCCTGGTCGACGCGCTCGCGCGCGACGGCGTCGCGTACGTGCCGTTCTTCCCGCTCGGCGGCTTCAGCCCCCTGCAGTCCGCCGAGCTCACGGCGGTCGCGCAGCGGGTGGGAGCGAGCCCGATGGCGGTGGCCCTCGCCTGGCTGCTGCAGCGCTCGCCGAACATCCTGCTCATCCCGGGCACACGCTCGGTCGCGCACCTGCGCGAGAACGTCGCGGCGGCCCACCTGACCCTGTCGGAGCAGGACGTCGCGGACCTCGACGCGATCGTCCGCTAGCCGGTGACGTGCGAGGGCCCCGCACCGGTCGTGTCCGGTACGGGGCCCTCGTGGCCGTGGTGGTCCGGGTCAGCCCAGGATCGGGTGCAGGACCCAGAAGACGACGGCGGCGACCAGGGCCGCGGCGGGGATCGTGAGGATCCACGCGCCCGCGATGTTCTTCGCCACGCCCCAGCGGACCGCCGAGAGCCGCTTCGTGGCGCCGACGCCCATGATCGCCGAGGTGATCGTGTGCGTCGTCGACACCGGCGCGTGCAGGTAGAACGCGTTGACGTAGAGCACGATCGCGGAGACCGACTCCGCGACGAAGCCGCGGGCCGGGTCGAGCTCGATGATGCGCCGGCCCAGCGTCCGCATGATGCGCCAGCCGCCCGCGTACGTGCCGGCCGAGATCGCGGCCGCAGCGGCGAGCTTGACCCACAGCGGGATGCCCTCGTCCGGGTCCGCCCACTCGGCCGTGAGCAGCGCGAGGTAGATGACGCCCATCGTCTTCTGCGCGTCCTGCAGGCCGTGGCCCAGGGCCATCGCGGCGGCGGACACGGTCTGCGCGAACCGGAAGCGCCGGTTCACCCGTGCTGGACGACCGTTGCGGATCAGCCAGAGCAGGCCGACCATCAGCGCGAACGCGAGCCCGAAGCCGATGAGCGGCGAGAAGATCATCGGCAGGACGACCTTGTCGACGATCGCGGAGCCGTACACCCCGAAGCTGCCGGCCAGGCCGGCGCCGACGAGTCCGCCGATGAGGGCGTGCGTCGACGACGAGGGCAGGCCGAACCACCACGTGATGAGGTTCCACGTGATGGCGCCGACGAGCGCGCAGAGGATGACGACGAGGGCGCTGTGCGACGACGCGCTCTGCAGGTCGACGATCGACGTCGCGATCGTCTCCGCGACCTCCGTGCCGAGCAGTGCCCCGGTGAAGTTCATGACGGCCGCCATGACGAGCGCCGCGCGGGGCGTCAGAGCACGCGTCGACACCGAGGTGGCGATCGCGTTGGCCGCGTCGTGGAAGCCGTTGGTGTAGTCGAAGCCCAGGGCGAGCGCGACGACGATGACGACGAGCGCAGGTTCCACCGGTGCTCAGGACTCCTTGAGCGCGATGGTCTCGATGCTGTTCGCGACCTTCTCGAAGGCGTCGGCCGCGTCCTCGAGCTTCTCCACGACCTCCTTGAGCTTCATCAGCAGGATGGGGTCGGTGATCTCGTCGAACATCTGGGCGAGCAGCTTGCGGTGCGACTTGTCGGCCTGGTTCTCGAGGCGGTTGACCTCGACCCAGTACTCCTGCAGCGAGTCCATCGAGCGCAGCCGGGGCATCGCCTCGGCGGTGAGCTCGGCCGCGCGCTGGAGCACCTGGACCTGGTCGGAGACGCGCGCCGGCAGCTCGTCGAGCTTGTACAGCACGATGAGGTCCGCGGCCTCGTCCATGAAGTCCATGCAGTCGTCGAGGCTGGAGGCGAGGTCGTAGATGTCGTCGCGGTCGAACGGCGTGACGAACGTCTGGTTCAGCCGCCGCATGATCGTGTGGGTCGCCTCGTCCGCCGCGTGCTCGGCCTCGGCCATCCGCTTGTTGATCTCCTTGCGGGTGGGCCGGTCGGCACCGAGCATCTCGGCCAGCAGGTTCGCACCGGTGACGAGGTGCGTCGCCTGGGCGGCGAAGAGGTCGAAGTACGAGGTGTCGCGCGGTGTCAGGCGCAGGCGCACGGAGATCTCCGGGGCGAGGGACGACAGTCGCCCGGCGGGTGCTCGGGCGGGGTCAGCCTAACGGCCAGTGAACGGCAGGTGCACCGACCGGGACGCGGGGGCAGGCCCCGACCGGGTGACGCGGGCGCGGCGGGGCCGCGGGGCGGGCGCGAGGACGCCGGGCCGCGGGGCGCCTCTCGGCGCGTGGCCGCTCGAAGCGGCTGATGATGGAGCCCGGGGCCACCGCGACCCGGCGCCGCCACCAGTCTAGGCGCGGGCCGCCGGGCGCACCCGGCGAGCGCAGGACCGGTGACGATCGTCACGCGTCCGGGGGACCCGCGCAGCAGCCCCCGGGCGGTCAGTCGAGGCGGTCCGCCCGCCACAGGGCAGCCGCGGCCCCGAGCTCCTCGGCCGTGCGCACGAGCGAGGCCGCACCGCGCGTCAGGCGGGCGGCACCGCCCGGGTCGACGACGTCGAGGTGGTCGGCGTCGAACGCGGCGCCGGTCGCGAGCACCTGGCAGAACGCGGCGGCGCGCTCGAGGGCCACGGCGAGGTCGCCGGAGTAGACACCGGACAGCACCGCGTCCGCCACGGCCCGCACGTCGGCCGGGCCGGGCGCCTCGACCACGCCCGCGACGGCGTCGTGCACGGGTGCGGCGGCCACGCCCATCCGGTACCGGTCGGCGACGGTCGCCGGGTCGCGGCGCACCCACTCGCGCAGCACGTACAGGCGCCACAGGGCGCCCGGCAGCGTGTCGGCGGGGCTGTCGGCCCACATCGCCGCCACGACGTCGAGCCCCTCGGTCTCGACGAGCGCGACGAGCCGCCGGACCACCTCGGGGTCCTGCGACGCGCGGGCCCGGTGCACGAGGGCCCCGGCGGTGGTGTGCGCGATCTCGCCCCGCAGCTGCGGGTCCAGGTCGCCGGGCAGGGCGTCGGCCTGCGCGGGGTCGAAGGGCAGGGGGCGGTGGTGGCGCCGGGGCTCGTGCCCCGTGCCCCCGTCCTGCGCTCCCGTCGGTGCCACCGGGCGATGATGCACCCGCGGCTCCCGCGGTGCCACCGACGGGGCCGGCCACGACGGCCCGCGGCCGCGACCAGCGCCGTCGGCGCCACGCTCCGCGTGCGAGCCCCCACCGCCGGGGAGAGAGTGGGCTGTGACCAGGCGCTGGGCCCGGCCGTGAACACCAGACGGGGGTGGACGATGTCCGATCCGGCGTCCCGCAGGACTGGACCGCAGGGCGGGGGCTCGTCCGGCGAGCTCAACGGCAAGCACACCGGCAAGGCGGTGGCCCTCGCGGTCGCCGCGGCCGTCGGCGGCTTCCTCTTCGGCTTCGACAGCTCCGTCATCAACGGTGCGGTGCAGGCCTTCACCGAGCAGTTCGACCTCGGCAGCGGGCTGAGCGGCTTCGCCGTGGCCGTCGCCCTGCTGGGCTGCGCGCTCGGTGCGTGGCTGGGCGGGCGGCTCGCCGACCGGTGGGGCCGCACGCGCGTCATGTTCCTCGGCGCGGTGCTGTTCTTCGTGTCCTCGGTGCTCTCCGGCATCGCCTTCGGCGTGTGGGACCTCATCGCGTGGCGGTTCATGGCCGGCCTCGGCATCGGCATCGCGTCGGTGATCGCTCCCGCGTACATCGCGGAGATCGCGCCGGCCCGCATCCGCGGCCGCCTGGGCTCGCTGCAGCAGCTCGCGATCGTCATCGGCATCTTCGCCGCGCTGCTGTCCGACGAGTTGCTCGCCCGCGCGACGCCCGGTGCGGGCGCGGACGCCAGCGGCGAGCTGTGGTTCGGGCTCGAGGCGTGGCGGTGGATGTTCCTCGTCGCGGTGGTGCCGGCGACGATCTACGGGATCCTGGCGCTGCGCATCCCGGAGTCGCCGCGCTACCTGCTGGCGAGCGGCAAGCGGCAGGAGGCACGCGCCGTCCTCGCCTCGGTCCTCCCGCCCGACGAGGACGTGGACGAGCGGATCCGCGACATCGAGCACACGATCCGCACGGACGAGGCGCTCGCGTCGCAGTCGAGCCTGCGCGGGCCGCGGTTCGGCCTGCTGCCGGTGGTGTGGGTCGGCATCCTGCTGTCGGTCTTCCAGCAGTTCGTCGGCATCAACGTGATCTTCTACTACTCGAACACGCTGTGGCAGGCGGTCGGGTTCGACGAGGGCGACGCGTTCACGACGTCGACGATCACGTCGATCACGAACGTGCTGGTGACGTTCATCGCGATCGCGCTCATCGACAAGATCGGCCGGCGCCCGCTGCTGCTCATCGGCTCGGCGGGCATGGCCGTGACGCTCGCGGTCGTGGCGGTCGCGTTCATGAACAGCACGGGCTCGGGCGAGGACGTGAGCCTGCCGGCGCCGTGGGGCATGGTCGCCGTGGTCGCGGCCAACCTGTTCGTCGTGTTCTTCGGCGCGTCGTGGGGCCCGCTGGTGTGGGTGCTGCTGGGCGAGATCTTCCCCAACCGCATCCGTGCGGCCGCGCTCGGCCTGGCCGCGGCGGCGCAGTGGATCGCGAACTTCCTCATCACCATCTCGTTCCCGCCGATGCTCAACGCGTTCGGCGCGTCGATCCCGTACCTCATGTACGCGGCGTTCGCGCTGCTGTCCTTCTTCTTCGTGCTGACGAAGGTGCCCGAGACGAAGGGTGTGCAGCTCGAGGACATGGAGGGGCTGCGCGTCGAGCGCAACCGCACGCGGGCCTGACGGCACGCACCGCGCAGGGCCCGGGCACGTCGCAGCGGCGGCGACCCGGGCCCTCGCGCGTCCGGGGAGGAGGCACGTCCGGAACGAGACGCGTCCGGGAACGAGGGGCGTCCGGGAACGAGGGGCGTCCGGGAACAAGGACGGCGCCACAACGGTTGCCCGAGGTAACGATCTGTCTTAGAGTTGCCTTAAGCAACTTTCTGGCGCCTCGCGCCCTACCGAACCCGACCGCCGACGCCGCCGGTCCCCCGCCCGCAGCCCGGAAGCGAGTCCTGCGTGACCACCCAGCCCGACACCCGCACCACCACCGCGCCCGATCCCGCGCACCCCGGCGACGTCCCGCCCGTCGTCGCCGACGCCCGCCCCGCCATGACCCACCGCGAGGTCCTCGAGGCCCTCTCGGGCATCCTGCTCGGGATGTTCGTCTCGATCCTCGCGACGAGCGTCGTCTCGACGTCGCTGCCGCGGATCATCACCGACCTCGGCGGCACGCAGTCCGCGTTCACGTGGGTCGTGACCGCCACGCTGCTGACGACCACGATCTCCACCCCGATCTGGGGCAAGCTCGCCGACCTGACGAACCGCAAGGTCCTCGTGCAGGTCGCGCTCGTGATCTCCGTCGTGTCCTCGGCCCTCGCCGGCCTCGCGCACAGCACCGAGATGCTCATCGGCATGCGCGCCGTGCAGGGCATCGGCGCCGGCGGCCTGACGGCCCTCGGCACCGTCCTCATCGCCGACATCATCAGCCCCCGCGAGCGCGGCCGGTACATGGGCCTCATGGGCGCCGTCATGGCCGTCGGCATGGTCGGCGGCCCGCTGCTCGGCGGCGTCATCACCGACGCGGCCGGCTGGCGCTGGAACTTCTTCGTGGGCCTGCCCTTCGCCGTCGCGGCGATCGTCGTCCTCCAGCGCACGCTGCACCTGCCCGCGGTGCCCCGCCGCCGGGTGCAGATCGACTGGGCCGGCGCGGTCCTCATCTCCGCGGGCATCGCCACCCTGCTGCTCTGGGTGACGTTCGCCGGCGACTCGTTCGAGTGGGCGTCGTGGCAGACCGCCGCGATGGTCGGCGGCTCCGTGGTCCTGCTCGCCGCGGCCGTGGCCGTCGAGCACCGCGCCGCCGAGCCGATCATCCCGCTGCGGCTGTTCCGCGACCGCACGGTCGTGCTCGCCGTGGTCGCGTCCGTCGCCGTCGGCATCGCGCTGTTCGGCACGCAGGTCTACCTGAGCCAGTACCTGCAGCTGTCGCGCGGGCGCACGCCCACCGAGTCCGGCCTGCTGACCATCCCGATGGTCCTCGGCCTGTTCCTGTCCTCGACGCTCTCGGGCCGGGCCATCTCCCGCTCCGGCCGCTACAAGCGCTTCATGGTCGCCGGCTCGGTCCTGCTCGTCGCGGGCCTCGCCCTCATGGGCACCATCGACGAGACGACGTCGTTCTGGCTGCTCGGCCTGTTCATGGGCGTCCTCGGCGTCGGCGTCGGCATGCTCATGCAGAACCTCGTGCTGGCCGCGCAGAACACGTTGCCTGTGCAGGACGTCGGCTCCGGCACCGCCACGATCGCGTTCTTCCGCACCCTCGGCGGCACGCTCGGCGTCTCGGCCCTCGGCGCGCTGCTGTCGCACCGGGTGCAGGACTACATGGTCGACGGGCTGCGCGCGGCCCACGTCGACCCCGCGCTGCTCGGCGGCGCCGGCGGCGGCGCGTCCGCGCTGCCCGACGTCACGACGCTGCCCGCGCCGATCCGGCACGTGGTCGAGCACGCCTTCGGCGTCGGGGTCGCGGACCTGTTCCTGGTCGCCGCGCCCGTCGCGGTGCTCGCGTTCGTCGCCGTCCTGCTCCTGCGCGAGGTGCCGCTGGGCAGCCGCTCCGGCATCGAGCAGCGCCTCGAGGCCGAGCAGGCCGCCGCACGCGCCTGACACCCGCACCACCGCGACGAGCCCCGGTCCCCTCGCGGGGGGCCGGGGCTCGTCGCGGTGGTGCCGCGTCTAGGGCGCCGCGTCGGGGTCCGCCCCCGCACGGCGCATCCGGTCGTGGATCGCCGTGTTCAGGCGCTCCAGCCGCTCGGCGAGCGCGTCCAGCTCCTCCGGGGACCACGCGTCGAGCGCATCCCGGAACCACTCCCGCCGCGCCTGCCGGGCCGCCTGCAGGCGGCGCTCCCCCTCCTCCGTGAGCCGCAGGGGGTGGCTGCGCGAGTCGTGGGGGTCCGCCTCGCGGGTCACGAGCGCGAGCCGCTCGAGGCGGGCCAGCTGCCGGGACATCGTCCCGCGGCCCACGCCGAGACGGTCCGCGAGGTCGCTCGCGCGCGTGCCGGGCTCCGCCGCGACCGCGGACAGCAGCGAGTACGCCGACGGGTCCAGGTCCGGGTGGACGGCCCGTGCCACGTGGGCCGCGGAGGCCCGCGCGCGGCGGACGAACAGGCCGAGCTCTCGCTCGAGCCGCAGCACGGGGTCCTCGGTCATGACCCCATCCTGGCGCAGGGCGGCGCGCCGGCGGTCAGCGGGCCCACGTGGTGCGCCGCCGCGCCATCTGCGCGAAGGCGTGCACCCGGACCCGGTCCAGCCGCTCCGGCATGAGACGGAAGACGTTCGGCACCTCGTGCCGGGCCACGACGAGCGCGTCCTGCGGCGGCTGCGTCGGGTCGCGCTCGAGGTCGCCGTCGACCACGAGGACCGCCCGCACCGTCACGCCCGCGCACCCGGCGGACTGCAGCAGGCCCTGCACCCGCGCCGCCTCCAGGCGGGCGTCGCGCAGGTACGGGACCGCGCGCTCGTCGACGCGCATGGTGCGCGCCTCGACGCGCACCCGGCTGCCCGGGTGCCGGCGCTCGGCGACCGTGAAGATGCCGCCCGGGCCGATGAGCAGGTGCTCGACGACCGTGCCCTGGCGTCCCAGGGGGACGTCGTGCACGGTCTGCCAGCCGGCCTCCGCCAGCCGGTCGAGCCGCACCCCGACCGGGCTGCCGCGCTCGCCGCGCGGGCGGTCGGGGCCGAGCCACGCGTCCAGGCCCGCCTCGTCGAGCGCGTCCAGCGAGCCCGTCGCGCGCGGCATGGGGAGCACGAGCTCGGGCACGTCGGCGCGCAGGTACTCCTGGGCGGCACGGCGCAGCCCGGCCTCGAGGACGGGGTCGTCGACGACCACCTCGCCGGACTGCAGGTCGACCGAGCCGACACGGCCGCCGCTCTCGTGCGTCACGAAGAGTCGGTCGGCTCCGTACCGCCGCCATCGCCGGACTGTCAGGACCTCCTCCACGCCGTCATTATCGGCACGCCGCGCAGGGGACTTCAGTCACCTGCAGGAGGTTGTTCTCCCGTGCGCGGCGTGTCCGCGGCGTGTCGTCAGCCCTGCTCGGAGGAGCCCGCGGCGGGCTCGAACGTCAGGCTCAGCGAGTTCATGCAGTACCGGTCGCCGGTGGGCGTCTGCGGCGCGTCGTCGAAGACGTGGCCCAGGTGGGAGCCGCAGCGCGCGCACCGCACCTCGGTGCGGACCATGCCGTGGCTGCGGTCCTCCAGAAGCTCCACGCGGTCGCCCGCGAGCGGCGAGAAGAAGCTCGGCCAGCCGCAGTGCGCGTCGAACTTCGTGTCCGAGCGGAACAGCTCGTTGCCGCACGCGCGGCACCGGTACACGCCCTCCCGGCGCTCGCCGAGCAGCTCACCGGTCCACGGCCGCTCCGTGCCGGCGCGGCGCAGCACCGCGAACTCCTGCGGCTCGAGCTCGAGCGCCCACTGCTCGTCGGTCTTCTGGACGGGGTAGCCCACGTCGTCCTCCTTCGGGTCGGTGACCGTGCCAACACCGGATGCCGCCGTCGCGTTCCCGCGGCCGGCCCGCCGCGCCGGGGTGCACGGGTGTCGTGCCCGCGCGGGCGGACCACCTACGCTGGCCGGGATCCGCCGCCGGAGCTCCACGTCGCCCCCTCGAGGTCCTGTGCCGCACACGTCCCGCCGTCGCCGGAGCTTCACGCGCACGTTCGCGCTGGTGAGCTCGCTCGGGATGGCCGCCGTGGGCGTCGCCCTCGTCCTCGTCACGTCGACCCAGATGCAGCGGCAGGCGACGGCCGACGGCACGGCGCTCGCCCGGATCGTCGCGAGCTACGCGTCGAGCGCGGTGCCGTCCAACGCCTTCCTCACGGGCGTGCTGTCCGACGACGTCGCGGACCAGGTCGCGCGCCGCACGTCGGGCTTCGAGGCGGACCTGGTGGAGCTGCGGCTGTGGAGCCTCGACGGACGCCTCATGTACAGCTCCGACCCGTCCGCGACGAGCGGGGTCGCCCACACCACGCGGTTCGACGAGGTCCTGCGCACCGGCGAGCCGGACGCGGTCGTGCAGGACGACGTGCGGCGGGTCACGGCCGGCGGCGCCGCCGAGCTCGTGGTGCTCGACGTCTACACGCCGGTGACGACGGACGTCACCGGGGACGCGGCCGCCGTCGGGCCGACGCCCGGCGCGGAGCCCGCGCCCGGCCCGGCGCCGGCGGCGACGACCGGCGCCGGGCGCGGCGAGACGGTGGGCGTCGCCGAGGTCGTGCTCGACCACTCCGCGACGCAGGCCACGCTGGGCGAGGCACGCCGCGGCGTCGCCGTCGCGGTGGCGGCGAGCCTGGTGGTCCTGTGGGTCCTGCTGTTCCGGATCGTCACGAGCACGTCCCGACGGCTGCGGACGGCCGCGCTGGAGAACGCCCGGCTGGCCATGGTCGACTCGCTCACGGGCCTGCCCAACCGCCGGCTGCTGGCAGAGCAGATGCGGCGCGCGATCGCCCGCGCCGACGAGGACGACTCGCGCGTGGGGCTGATCCTGCTCGACGTCGACCGGTTCAAGGACATCAACGACACGCTCGGCCACGACCACGGCGACGAGCTGCTCGAGCAGGTGGCGGCCCGCCTGCGCGGGGCGCTGCGCGACGAGGACCTCGTCGCGCGCCTGGGCGGCGACGAGTTCGCGATCCTGCTGCCCGACGTGCGCACGGTGGAGAACGCCGAGCGGCTCGCGCAGCGCGTGCGCGGGCTGTTCTCCCGGCCGTTCGAGCTCGGCGACATGGCGCTGCACATCGAGACGTCGATCGGCGTCGCGTGCCTGCCGGACCACGCCGACGACGCGTCCTCCCTCATGCGCACCGCCGACATCGCGATGTACGTCGCGAAGGACCGCCGCACCGGCGTCGCCGTCTACTCCCCCGACGTCGACGACTCCTCGCCGGCCCGGCTGGTGCTGCTCGGGGAGCTGCACGCGGCCATCGAGCGGCAGGCGCGCAGCCGCGGCGCGGTGCTCGCCGACGGCGCGGACGCGGACGACGACGAGCCCCTGCGGGAGGGTGACGACGCGCACGCCTCCGCCCGTGCCGGCCGCCGGCTCCCTGCGTGGCCGGGCCGCGCGGCACGCGCCACCCGCGCCGACGGCGCCGCGCGGGCGCACGAGGGCGCGCCGGGACCTGCGGCGGAGGTCCCCGCCGCGCAGCTCGAGATGCACTACCAGCCGAAGATCGAGCTCGCGACGGGCCGGACGGTCGGCTACGAGGCGCTCCTTCGGTGGCGCCACCCGACGCGCGGCGTCCTGCTGCCGGGCACGTTCATCCCGCTCGCGGAGCAGTCGGGGCTCATCCACGAGGTGACCCAGCTCGCGCTGACGGAGTCGGTGCGGCAGCTCGCCGACTGGCACCGGGCCGGCCAGGACGTGCCGGTCGCCGTGAACCTGTCGGCGCACGACGTGGCGTCGTCGGCCGTCGTGGACACCATCGAGCAGCTGCTGGAGGAGCACGCCGTGCCGGCCCGCCTGCTCGAGGTGGAGATCACGGAGACGGCCATCGTCGCCGACCGCTCCCGTGTCGTGCCCGTGCTGCACCGGCTGGGCGAGCTGGGCGTGCGCGTGGCCATCGACGACTTCGGGATCGGCACCACGTCGATCTCGCAGCTGCGCGACCTGCCGGTGGACGAGCTGAAGATCGACCGCCTGTTCGTCACCGACCTCGGCGAGCACGCGCGCGAGGGGTCGGAGGTGGTCGTGCAGGCCATGGTGGACCTCGCGCACTCGTTCGGGCTGTCGGTCGTGGCGGAGGGCGTCGAGGACCGCGCGACGGCGCACGTGCTCGAGCGGCTGGGCGTCGACCGCGCCCAGGGGTACCTGTGGGCGCGCCCCCAGCCCGCGACGCTCGTCGGCGTGCACGGCGCCGCCGACATCACTCGATAGGGTGAACCCGGTGCGGATCGCTCAAGTCGGCCGCCCTCCTGCCGACAACGCCGACAGGCCGGCCTCCGCCCTGGAGCCGTCGGCGGCCCGACGTACGACCGAACGGGGGACGCCCGCATGATGGACGAGGTGCTCGAGGAGATGATCGACCCGGCACCCCCGCGCGAGGAGGTGCTGCGCCGGCGCCGGCTCTGGACGACCGGGGCGATCCTCGGGATGGCCGCCCTGGGCGCGACGTCGCTCACGACCGCGGCCGTCTTCACCGACCGGGACACGACCGAGGGCGGCATCACCACGGGCACGCTCGTGCTCGAGACCGCCGAGACGCTCGAGTTCACGCTGCCCGAGGGGAACCTCGCGCCCGGGGACACCACGTACGCGCCGATGCAGCTGGCGAACGGCGGGTCGCTCGCGCTGCGGTACGCCCTGTCGCTCGTGTCGGAGGCGGAGCCCGGTCCCGGCGGCGGGGACCTGCGCGACCGGCTGCGGCTCGACGTGTACCAGGGGGTCACGCCCGAGGCGTGCCGGGCGCTGGAGACGGCGTCGACGCCCCCGGCGGACCGGGTCGGCGGCTGGCCCCGCGACGCGGCCACGTTCGGGCTGCCGAAGACGCTCACCCCGGTCGTGGGCGACCCGAGCCGCGGCGAGGACCCGACCGAGGGCGCGGAGCCCGGTGACCGCACGCTGATCGCCGGGCAGGGCGAGACGCTCTGCCTGGCGCTGACGATGCAGAAGGCGGACGACGACAGCGACAACCCCTTCCAGGGCACCTCGGCCACCGTGCGCTTCCAGGTCGACTCCGAGCAGACGGTGAACAACAGCTGACCGCGTCGCTCATGGCACCACCGACCCGGACGTCGCCACCGTTCGTCGACCGCCGCGCCCCGCGCGCGGCGGCGGCACGGCGACGCGCCCGTCCGACGTGGCGGGGGGCGCTGCGGGCGGGGCTGTGGGCGGTCGTGGTCGCCGGGGTCCTGGCGTACCTCACCACCCTCGCGGTGCCGCTGTGGTACCAGACGCAGGGGCAGCGGCTGCTCCTCGTCACGTCGGGGAGCATGGAGCCGCGCTTCTCGGCCGGCGACGTCGTGGTGCTGCGCTCGGTGACGGACCCCTCGGAGCTGCGGCCCGGACTGGTGGTGACGTTCCAGCCCGTGGGGTCCAGCGAGCTGGTGACCCACCGCATCGTCTCGGTGCAGCCGCTGCCCGCCATGGAGCCCGTGGCGGGGCAGGACGGGCCGATGCGGCCGCTGCTGAACGCCGACGGCGAGCCGCTGCTGCAGACCTACATCACGACCCAGGGCGACGCGAACGCCGCGCCCGACCCCGACGCCACACCGGTGGAGCGTGTGCGCGGCGTGCTGCTGCGCGTGCACGAGGGCTGGGGCCGGTGGCTGGAGTGGGGCACGTCGGCGGTGGGACGCGCGACGCTCCTCGTGCCGGCGCTGGTCGCGCTCGCCGGGCTCGAGCTGGTGTCGCTCGCCGAGAGCCGCCGGCGCCGGCGGCGAGCACCGGCCCGCCCCGTGCCGCCCGACAGGGGGATCGATGCGCTCCTCGCGGACTGAGCCGCGGCGGGGCAGCCGGGTGCGCCTCGCCGTCGTGCTGCTCGTCGTCGGCCTGGCCGCCGCCGGGCCCGCGGTCGACCGCACGGGCGCGGTCCTCACGGACACCACCACCGTCACCGTGACGGTGTCCGTCGCGCCGTCCCCGCCCCCGGGCGGAGGGACGACGGGCGGGACGGACGGCACGACGGACGGCACCACGGGCGGGACGACGGGCACCACGGGCGGCACCACGGGCGCCGAGGTCGCCGGCACCGCCGGCTGACCGCGCGCTGCGTCCGGCAGGCCTCGCGGGCCGCCGCCGTGACGGACGTCGCCCCGCCGGGGCTGGGCGGAATACCGTGCGACGTGGCACCGTTGAGGCGGCTGTTCGATGCAAACGCATCGACTTGGATCGGAACCAGAGGTGCGACATGCAGTTCGGGATCTTCTCGGTCGGCGACGTCACGACCGATCCCACGACCGGGCGGACCCCCGACGACACCGAGCGCGTCCGCGCGATGCTCACCATCGCCGAGCACGCCGACGCCGCCGGGCTCGACGTCTTCGCCACCGGGGAGCACCACAACCCGCCGTTCGTGCCGTCGTCGCCCACGACGATGCTCGGCTACCTGGCGGGCCGGACGAAGAACATCATCCTGTCCACCGCCACGACCCTCATCACCACCAACGACCCGGTCCGCCTCGCCGAGGAGTACGCGATGCTCCAGGTCGTCAGCGGCGGGCGCATGGACCTCATGATGGGCCGCGGCAACACCGGCCCCGTCTACCCGTGGTTCGGCAAGGACATCCGCCAGGGCATCCCGCTCGCGATCGAGAACTACGCGCTGCTGCGCCGGCTGTGGGAGGAGGACGTCGTCGACTGGAGCGGCAAGTTCCGCACGCCGCTGCAGGGCTTCACGTCCACCCCGCGCCCGCTCGACGGCGTGCCCCCGTTCGTCTGGCACGGCTCGATCCGCTCCCCCGAGATCGCCGAGCAGGCCGCCTACTACGGCGACGGGTTCCTGCACAACGCGATCTTCTGGCCCATGCAGCACACCGCGCAGATGGTGAATTTCTACCGCCAGCGCTACGAGCACCACGGCCACGGCCGCGCCGACCAGGCGATCGTCGGCCTCGGCGGCCAGGTGTTCGTGCGCAAGAGCTCGCAGGCCGCGTGGGACGAGTTCCGGCCCTACTTCGACGTCGCCCCCGTCTACGGCCACGGGCCGTCGATGGAGGACTTCACGCGCGAGACGCCGCTCACGGTGGGCAGCCCGCAGCAGGTCATCGACCGGTACGGCGCCTTCTGGGAGCAGGTCGGGCACTACCAGCGGCAGATGTTCCTCATCGACCACGCCGGCCTGCCGCTCAAGACCGTGCTCGAGCAGATCGACATCCTGGCCGAGGACGTCGTCCCGGTGCTCCGCAAGGAGGCCGAGGCGCGCCGCCCCGCCGACGTGCCGGCGAACCCGCCGTCGCACGCCGACCGCGTCGCCGCCGCCCGTGCCGCGGGCGCCGTCCCGGCGGCCGCCGTCGCCGCCGCGGACCACTGGACCGGCCGCACCGCGGAGGACGACCTCGACGCCGCCGACGCGGCGACCGTCCGCTGACGCACCCCTGACCGCCGGGCGTCCGCCCCGCCCCTCCCCCCTGCCGGGGCGGGCGTCCGGCCCCCGACCACACCACCCCGCACCACCCGCAGCACCGGAAGAAGGCTCCACCATGACCGCACGCTCGATCGTCGTCGTCTCCGGCGGCCTGTCGCAGCCGTCGTCGACGCGCATGCTGGCCGACCGCCTCGCGGACGCCACCGTGTCCGCTCTGGCGGAGCGCGGCGTCGAGGCCCGCGTGACCGTCGTCGAGCTGCGCGACCTCGCGCACGAGGTCGTCGACATGACCCTCACGGGCTACGCGCGCGGCGGGCTGGCCGAGGCGCAGGAGGCGCTCGCCGGTGCCGACGGCGTCGTCGCCGTCACGCCCGTCTACACCGCGTCCTACGCGGGGCTGTTCAAGTCGTTCGTCGACGTGCTCGACAAGGACGCGCTGCGCGGGACGCCGGTCGTCCTCGGCGCGACCGGCGGCACTGCCCGCCACTCGCTGGTCGTCGAGCACGCGCTGCGGCCCCTGTTCGCGTACCTGGGCGCCGACGTGGTCCCGACGGGCGTGTTCGCCGCGACCGACGACTGGGCCGAGGCGGGGACGGACGACGTGCGCCCCCTGCCCGACCGCATCCGCCGCGCGGGCGAGCAGCTCGCCGAGCGCGTCGCGGCCCGCGAGCCGGCGCGCCGGGTGGGGCTGTACGACGCGGTGCCGTCCTTCGAGGACCTGCTGGGCGCCTGAGCGCGTCGCCGTCCGGCGCGCGCGTGCCGCGCATCGCTACCTTGCGGTGCAAGGTTCCCTGCTAGAGTCGGCACGTGGCGAGCGACATCGACGGCGTGCTGACGCAGCTGCGCAAGGGTGTGCTCGAGTACTGCGTCCTGGCACTCCTGGCGGAGCACCCGAGCTACGGGCTGGAGCTCGCCCACCGGCTCGGGCGCCACCGCGTCCTCTTCGGCAGCGAGGGCACCTTGTACCCGCTGCTCTCCCGGCTGCGCCGCCAGGGGTGGGTCGACTCCACCTGGCGCGAGTCGACCGCGGGCCCACCGCGGCGCTACTACGAGCTCACCGACTCGGGTCGCACGGCTCTGGCGACGTTCGTCCAGGCGTGGCAACCCTTCAGTGCGGATGTCCGGACGGTTCTCGCGGGAGTTGACCGATGACGGCGAAGCTGCAGCACCCCCTGGCGCAGGCCTACCTGGACGACCTCGAGCGCGCGCTGAGCGGGGCGGACCCGCGCGAGCGCGCCGACACCCTGGCGTCCGTCCGGGAGCACCTGACGGAGGCGCTCCCGGGGAACGCGTCGTCGGAGGACGTGCGCGGCGTCCTGGCCGAGCTGGGCCCGGTGGACGCGATCGCCTCGATCGCGACCGGCGCCGCACCCGCGACGAGCCCGTCCCGTCCGACCCGCGGGCTCGCCGTGGTCGCGACGGCGGCGGCGATCGCCGGAGCCCTGCTCCTTCTGCCCGTGCCCGTCGTCGGGGTGCCGCTGGCCCTGATCGGGCTGGTCGCGGCGATCGTGCACCTGCGCACGGGAGAGAGGAGCGGCCGACCGCTCGCACGGGCCGCGCTGGTCGTCGCGGTGCTCACCCTGCTCGCAGCGGCGGTCCTCGCACTGACCCTGCTCGCCGCCTCCGAGTCGGTGCCGACGCAGGATCCCGTGCAGACGGCCCCGGCACGGTGACCCGGGAGGAGAGCGACGCCGGACGGCGGCGCGACTCCTCTCGTCCCCTGCGTGGTCCGACACCCGTGCCTTTCGGGCGCACGGCCCGGCCGACGCACGACGCCCCCGGCACCGCTCGGTGCCGGGGGCGTCGCCGCGGGTGCCGCCGGTCGGCGGCCGCACGTCACTGGTGGGTCAGCGTGAACGCCGTGCCCGTGCCGGTCGCCTCGACGTCCAGGCGCTGGTCCGTCAGGGTCTGCGCGGTGCGGCTGTCCACGTAGACGTGGGCGCCGCCCTCCGTGACGACGTCGTCGCCCGGGTCGGGCCCGGCGACGAGCGCGAGCTCGAAGCCGCCCGAGTCCTGCTCGGCGATCCGCAGGCCGCCCTCCTGGGGCAGGCCGGCGCGCTGGGTGAGGGTCTCGACGGCGGTGCGGGCGTTGTCGGTCAGGGTGAGCACGCGTGCTCCTCTCTGCTCGCCTGGTGACGCCGTCCCCTCCGGCCGGGGGCCGTCGGGGTCGACGCCGTCGGTCGTGCTCCACCGTGACCAGCGCTCCCCGTCGCACGCAAACGCTCGTCCGCTGGGCGAGACCCGTCGCGACACGCCGCGGGCCCCGGGTGCGCCCGCGTCGGCGACGACGTACCTTGCGCCTCCGCGGGGAGCCGTCGACCCGGCGCCGTCAGCCGACCGCGACGTCCACGACGAGCGCGCGGTGGTCCGAGAGGCCGAGATCGAGGGCCCGCGCCCCCGACGCCGCACGCACGCGGCCGCTGCCGAGCACGTGGTCGAGCTGACGCTGCGGGGTCCCCAGCGGGTACGTCGACGCGCGCGCCAGCGACCGCATGCCCGACACGCGCGCCGGGCGGTCGCCGGTCATGTTCAGGTCACCCATGAGCACGCGCGGGCCCGGGAGCGTGCGGGTCGCCCGCACGGCGTGCCGCAGCTGGCGCGCGTTCCAGCCCGGGATGAACGTCAGGTGCGTGCCGACCACGGTGCACGGCCCGTCCTCGTGCTCCACGACGGCCGCGATCGCCGACCGGGGCTCGTCGCGCACGAGCACGGGCCAGCGCGCGTCGGGGAACCGGATGGGCGTGCGGCGGCGCAGCGCGGGCAGCGCCACGACCCGCCAGTCGCGCACCGGCAGGCGCGAGAGCAGCGCGATGCCGTAGGCGGCCGTGCTCGGCTGGGCGTCGCCCGTCGCGGCGACCCACAGGTCGGGCTCGCCGTGCAGCGTCGCGACGAACCGGTGGTGCTCGGCGCCCATCGCCTCGGCCGCGAGCGCCGTGAGGTCGGCGCCGTGCGAGCGCGCCTGCCCGCGGTCGACCTCCTGGAGCGCGAGGACGTCGGCGTCGAGGCGCCGCACCGCGGCGGTGAACCGGTCGAGGTCGACGCGCCCGTCGACCGTCGAGCGCCCGTGCAGGATGTTGAAGGTGGCCAGCCGCACGCTGGGATTCTGACCCGGGGCGCGCGTCCCCGCGCGGGCAGGGACGGCCTGCCCGCTCGCCCTGCGGACCGGCCGCGGCCGGTGTAGACACCGTGCATGCCCTCCGAGACGACGCCTGCCGCGGGCACCCCGCCCCTGACCGGCGCTGCCCCGCCGCCGCTGCCCGCCCCGACCGGGGCCGAGACGCCCGACGACCGCGCCGTGCTGCAGGACGGCCTGCGCCGCACCGCCGTCGCCCTGCTCGAGGCCGAGATCCCGTTCGCCCTCGTCGGCGGGTACGCCGCGTGGGCGCGCGGTGCGCCGGAGCCGAGCCACGACGCCGACTTCGCCATCGCGGAGGAGGACGTCGACCGCGCGAAGCGTGCCCTCGCCGCGGCCGGCCTCGACGTGCAGCAGCCGGCGGAGAACTGGCTGTTCAAGGCGTACCACCACGGCCAGCTGGTCGACGTGCTGTTCCGCATGGTCGGCGAGCCGGTGACGTACGCGCAGCTCGAGCGGGCCGAGCAGCTCGAGGTGCTGGCCGTGCGCATGCCCGTGCTGCCCGCCACGGACATCATCTCGGCGAAGATGCGCGTGCTCGGCGAGCACTACTGCGACTTCACGTGGCTGCTGCCGATGGCCCGGGCCCTGCGCGAGCAGATCGACTGGGCGCAGGTCCGCACGGACGTCGAGGGGCAGCCGTACGCGCGCGCGTTCCTCTACCTGGCCGACGAGCTCGGCCTGACGGGCGGCGACGGCGGCCGGATGACCGCGACGCCGGGACGCAGCGAGCCGGGCGGCGGCGAGGACTGACCGGACGTCGGTGGTCCGCGTCACCCTGGTGACGTGGACCTCGACGACGTACGCCGCCTCGCCCTCGCGCTGCCGGAGGTGACCGAGCGGCCCAGCTGGGGCCGCCCGGCCTGGTTCCACCGCGCCCTGGTCGGCCGCATGTGGGACGACGACCGGCTCACGGTGCGGGTGGAGGACGACGGGGAGCGGCGCGCGCTCGTCGCGCAGCAGCCCGACCTGTACTCGACCACGGACCACCACGCCGGCACGAACCTCGTGCTGGTCGACCTGCGGGTCGCGGACCCGGCGCTCGTCGGCGCGCTGCTCGCGCAGTCGTGGTGGTGGGCGGCGCCGCCCGTGCTGCGGCGGCGCCACCCGGACCTGGGCCCGCCCGCCTGACGGGCCGTCACACCGGGACGCCGGCGCCCTCGTCCGCGGGTGCGTCGTCCCGGATGCGCAGCGCCTCGACGAGCTCGCGGTACAGCGCGTCCTCGGCGAGCAGCTGCGCGTGCGTCCCGCGCGCCCGCACGCGCCCCTCCTCCATGACGAGGATCGTGTCCGCGTCGACGACGGTGGAGAGCCGGTGCGCGACGGTGACGACCGCGCCGGTCGCGGCCATGGCCCGGATGCCGTCGTGCACGGCCGCCTCCGTGAGGCCGTCGACCTGCGCGGTGGCCTCGTCGAGCAGCATGACCTCGGGCCGGCACAGCATGGCCCGCGCGAGGGCGATGCGCTGGCGCTGCCCGCCGGACACGGACGTCTCCGACAGGCGCGTGTCCAGGCCCTCGGGGAGGTCGTCGAACACGCCGCCCAGGCGCACGGCGGCGAGCACGCGCGCGAGCTCCTCCTCGCTCGCCGCGGGGTTGCTGAACAGCAGGTTCTCGCGGATCGTGCCCGGCACGACCGGCGTCTCCTGCTCCACGTACGCGAACCGGGCGCGGACCTCCTCGTGGCTCCACGCCGCGTACGGGCGGCCGTCGAGGAGGATCTCGCCCTCCTGCGGCTCGAGGAAGCGCAGGAGCAGGGAGAACACGGTGGTCTTGCCCGCTCCGGACGGGCCGACGAGGGCCGTGTGCCCGCGCCGCGGCACCACGAGCGACAGGTCCCGCACGGCCGGCTCGCGGTCGGGCCCGTACGCCGCGGTCACGCCGCGCAGCTCCAGGACCGGGACGTCGTCGGACGCCGCGGCCGGGACGGGGCCGGAGGTCGTGACCGGCGGCGCGCCGGGCTCGACGTCCATGGCCTGCACCTCGGCGATCCGGCCGGCCGCGGCGACGCCGGACTGCAGCTGCGTGAGGCTCTGCGTCAGCTCCGTGATGGGGCCGACGATGTTGAACGCGTAGAGCAGGAAGGCGACGAGGCTGGACACCGGGAGGTCGCCCTGCGCGACGCGCCAGGCGCCCAGACCGAGGATGACGATGATGGCGAGCTGGATCCCGCCCCACGCGACCGTCCACGCGAGGGCCGTGGTGCGCACCGCCCGCACCGAGTGGTCGCGCGCCTCCCGCGCGGCGCCGAGGATCGCCGCCGCCTGCCGCGCCTCGGCCCGGCTCGACTTCACCGTGCGCATGGCGCGCAGCGACCCCTCGAGCGTCCCGCCCAGCCGCCCGAGAGCCTCCTGCGACGCCTTCTCCGCGACCCCGATGCCGGGCAGCAGCGCGGCCATGACGGCGCCGACCACGACGATCGCCGCGATCGTCGTGCCGAGCAGGACGAGGTCGAGGACGCCCATGAGCACGAGCGTCCCGACCAGGGCGACCGTGCCGTTCACGAGGCTGACGAGGCTCGACGTCGCCGCCTCCCGGAGCAGGACGGTGTCGGAGGTGACGCGCGTGACGAGCTCCCCGGTCGGACGACCCGTGATCGCCGCGACCGTCGCACGCAGGTAGCGCCGGACGAGCGACTCGCGGGCGTCCAGCACGATCCGCTCGGCGAGCGCACCCATGACGACCCACTGCACGTACCCGACGACCGAGCCGACGACGAACAGGGCGAGCAGCACGGCGACGGGACCCGCGAGCGAGGAGTCGGCGCCGAGCGAGTCGAGGACCCACTTGGTGACCATCGGCGTGGCCAGGGACAGCGCGGTCGCGGCCAGCCCGAGGACGAGGCCGAGCGCCAGCGTGCGCCGGTGCGGCCGGACGAGGTCGAGGAGGATGCGCAGCTGCTCGCCACGCGGCAGCAGCGCGGGGCGGCTCTCGGGTGCGCCGGAGCCGGTGTCGGAGCCGGTGCCGGTGTCGGAGCCGGACGCGACGGCGGCGTCCGGCTGGGCGGGTTCGGGATCGGGGGCGGCAGGGGCGGGGTCGGCGCTCATGGATCGAGTGGAACACTCGTGTTCCACTTCGGTCAACGACAATTCCTCTCCGGCATGGCGATGTACCGTTCGCTCATGGCGAACGACTCCCGGTCCGGCACGGCACCGACGGCGGACGCCTCCGCCGAGTCGGGTGCGCGGGCGCGGACGCGGCAGGCGATCGTCGAGGCCGCGGTCCGGGCCCTCGCCGCGGACCCCGGTGCGTCGCTGGGCCGCGTCGCGGAGCTCGCCGACGTCGGGCGCACGACGCTGCACCGCTACTTCCCCGAGCGCGCCGACCTGCTCGACGCGGTCGCGCGCCACGCCGTCCGGTCCATCGCGGCGGCCCACGACCGCGCCCGGCTCGACGAGGGCACGGCGCTCGAGGCCCTCCTGCGGGTCGCGCAGGAGTACCTCGAGCTGGGCGACCTGCTCACCGTGCTGTTCTCCGGGCTCGTGCCCGAGGAGGCGTGGGCGGACGACGTCATGAACGGCGACGCCCTGGTCCGGCTGTGCGCCCGCGGGCGCACCGACGGCTCCCTCGACCCGCGCCTGCCGGACGACTGGTCGCAGGGCGTGCTGTGGTCCGCGCTCTACCTGTCCTGGTCCACCCTGCGGGCGGGCGACGCCGACCGGCACACCGTCGTGACGAACCTGCTCCTGACGCTCCGCAAGGCGCTGGGCGCGTCGCTGCCGGGCTGAGCGCGCCCCGGGAGGCACCCGGGCGGCCGGCGCTCCGCGCGCGCGAACGCCGGGCCCGTGGTGAGGATGAGTCATGACCGACTCCACGCACCCCCAGACCCCGACCCTGGAGATCCGCGGCGGGCGCATCCCCGTGCTCGGCTTCGGCACGTGGCAGGCCGAGGGCGACGACGCCGAGCTCGCGGTCAGCGCCGCGCTGCAGCTCGGCTACCGGCACGTCGACACCGCGACCGGCTACGGCAACGAGGCCCAGGTCGGCCGCGCGCTGTCCACCCGCGGCATCGACCGCGACGACGTCTTCGTCACCACGAAGCTCCCGCCGGACCACGGCGGCCGCGAGCGCCGGACGCTCACCGAGTCGCTGTCGGCGCTCACCACGGACCACCTGGACCTGTGGCTCGTGCACTGGCCGCCGAACAAGCAGGCGAGCCCCGAGGTGTGGGCCGAGTTCATCAAGGCGCGCGACGAGGGCCTGGTGCGCGCGATCGGCGTGTCGAACTACTCGATCGCGCAGATCGACGAGCTCATCGAGGCGACCGGCGAGGCGCCGGCCGTCAACCAGATCCCCTACTCGCCGGTCGACCACGACCCCGACCTGCTCGCCGCCCACCGCGAGCGCGGCATCGTCGTCGAGGGGTACAGCCCCCTCAAGCGCACGGACCTCGACGCCGAGCCGATCGCGGCCGCCGCGCGCGCCCACGGCGTGACGGCAGCGCAGGTGGTGCTGCGCTGGCACGTGCAGCACGACGTGGTCGTGATCCCGAAGTCCGTGCGGCGCGAGCGCATCGAGGAGAACCTCGGCGCGCTGTCGTTCGAGCTCACGGCCGAGGAGATGGCGGCGATCGACGGGCTCCGCTCGCAGTCCTGACGGGCTCCCCCGGAGAGGGGAGGACGGCGTCGGTCGCGTCGCGGCCGGCGCCGTCGTCGCGTCCGGCGAGCACCGCGGCCGTGCCGCACGACCGGGGCTGCGCCTGCGGCGCGAGGGCCGGACCAGGGTGGTCGCGCTCTCACCTCGCACGTGCTCGCCGCCGTCGTCTCCGACCGGCGAGCACGTCGGGTGCGGTTTACCGAGAACCGTCCCCGTGTGATGCGTCGGGCGCCACGCCGTTGTGCCACCGCCGGACAGGTCTACCCGACGCGCGCACGTGACGTCAACCACAGCCCGCTCCGGTGACCCCTCCCTCAGCACCGCGCCCCGCGCGTCGATCGGGGGTGCAGACCCGGGAGGAGAACGACACATGCGCGGAGCAGGACGGCTGACGGTGGGCCGCAAGCTGGCACTCACGTTCGCGGCGCTGATCGTCGCCATGGCGGGCGTCGCCACGCTGGGCGTGGTCCGCGTCGTCGAGATCGAGGCGCGGCTGACGACCATCAACGACGTCAACAGCGTCAAGCAGCGGTACGCCATCAACTTCCGCGGCAGCGTGCACGACCGCGCGATCGCCCTGCGCGACGTCGTGCTCGCCCGCACTCCGGACGCCGCGGACGCCGCCGTGGCCCAGATCGAGGCGCTCGCCGACGACTACGCGGAGTCGGCGCAGGCCATGGCGACGCTCGTCGCAGGCCCCGACGCGGTGACCGCGCAGGAGCGGGCGGCGCTCGACGAGATCGCCGCGGTCGAGGCCCGGACGCTGCCGCTGGTCGACGAGGTGGTCGCCCTCCAGGCGGCCGGCGACGTCCCGGCGGCGCAGGAGGTCCTGCTGGACCGGGCCGCACCGGCCTTCACCGACTGGCTGGCGGCCATCAACGTGTTCATCGACCTCGAGGAGGAGATGAACCGCGTGGAGACGGCGCACGCGCGCGAGGTCGCGGGCGGCTTCGCGCGGCTCATGGTCGTGGTCACCGCACTCGCGGCGCTCGCCTGCGCGGCGGTCGCGTGGCGCGTCACGCGCGGGGTGACGCGGCCGCTCGGCCGCGCCGCCGACGTCCTGCGCCGCGTCGCGGACCGGGACCTCACGCAGCGGGTCGAGGTCACCGGGCACGACGAGGTCGCGCGCCTGGCGCGCTCGCTCGACACCGCCCTCGACAGCCTCTCGCAGGTCATGGCGGCCTTCCACGCCCGCTCCGACGACCTGGCGCGGATCAGCGACCGCGTCGGCAGCGTGTCGTCGGACATCGCCGACGGCGCCGCCGCGTCGTCCGCGCAGGCCCGCAGCGTCGCCGAGGCGGCCGAGGGGGTCTCCCGCAGCATCGCGGACGTGTCGGCCGGCTCCGAGCAGATGGGCGCGTCGATCGGGGAGATCGCGCGCAGCGCGGAGGACGCGGTGACGATCGGCCGGCGCGCCGTCACGGTCGTCGAGCAGACCGTCGGCACGATCGGCCGCCTCGGCGAGTCGAGCCGGACCGTCGGCGAGGTCGTGCAGCTCATCTCCGCCATCGCCGAGCAGACGAACCTGCTCGCGCTCAACGCGACCATCGAGGCGGCGCGGGCGGGCGACGCCGGCAAGGGCTTCGCGGTCGTCGCCACGGAGGTGAAGGAGCTCTCGCAGGAGACCGCGCGCGCGACGGAGGACGTGGCCCGGCGCATCGCGGCGATCCAGGCGGACACCGAGCAGGCCGTCGCGGCGGTCACCGAGGTCGCCCGCGTGATCCAGGAGATGGACGGCCACCAGCGGGCCATCGCCGTGGCGGTCGAGCAGCAGGCCGCGACGACCGGCGAGATCAACCGCGGCGTCTCCCGGGTGGCCGCCGAGTCGCAACGCATCGCGACGGGCATCGGCGACGTCGCCGACGTCGCCCGCGCGACCACCACGTCCGTCGACGAGTCGCGGCGCGCGGCGCAGGACCTCACGGGCGTCTCGACCGAGCTCGGCGACCTCGTCGGGTCCTACCGGTTCTGACGCACGACGCGGTCCGGGCACCCCCCGAGGGCGGGGCGCCCGGACCGCGTCGACTGCTCAGCGCCAGCCGCCCTGCACGGCGGTGATGAGCTCACCGTTCGGCGTGTCGCCGGACAGCTCCCAGAAGAAGGCGCCGCCGAGGCCCTTGTTCCGGGCCCACGTCATCTTCCCGCCGATGGTCTGCGGGGTGTCGTACGACCACCACTGGTTGCCGCAGTGCGCGTACGCCGTGCCGCCGACCGTGCCGGTGGCCGGGCAGCGCTGCTTGAGGACCTCGTAGTCCTCGATGCCCGGCTCGTAGGTGCCGGGCGCGGCACCGGTCGCCGAGCCGCCCGGTGCGGACTGCGTGACGCCGGTCCAGCCGCGGCCGTAGAAGCCGACACCCAGCAGGATCTTGCGCGCCGGGACGCCCTTGGCAATCAGCTTGTTCACCGCCGCCTCGGAGTTGAAGCCGGCCTGCGGGATGCCCGGGTAGGCCGTCAGGGGCGAGTGCGGTGCCGTCGGGCCCTGCGGGTTGAACGCGCCGAAGTAGTCGTACGTCATCGGCATGATCCAGTCGAGCTTCTGCGCCGCGGTGGCGTAGTCGGTGGCGTCGATCTTGCCGCCGTCGCTGCCGTCGGCCGTGATGGCGGCAGTGACGAGGTTGTTCGGGCCGAACCGGTTGCGCAGCGCGGTGACGACCCGGTCGAACGCCTGCGGGCCGCTCGTGTCGCAGGTGAGGCCGCACGCGTTCGGGTACTCCCAGTCGACGTCGATGCCGTCGAACACGTCCGCCCAGCGCGGGTCCTCGACGAGGTCGTAGCAGGACTCCGCGAACGCCTGCGGGTTCTGCGCCGCCTGCGTGAAGCCGCCCGACCACGTCCACCCGCCGAACGACCAGATGACCTTCAGGTGCGGGTGCTTCTTCTTCAGCTCCCGCAGCTGGTTGAAGCTGCCGCGCAGCGGCTGGTCCCAGGTGTCCGCGACGCCGTCGACCGACTGCTCGGCCGTGTACGCCTTCTCGTAGTCGGCGTACGAGTCGCCGATGGAGCACCGGCCGCCGGTGGTGTTGCCGAACGCGTAGAGGATGTGGGTCAGCTTCGCGGCCGAGCCCGAGGTGTCGATGTCCTTCACGTGGTAGTTGCGCCCGTACACGCCCCACTCGGCGAAGTACCCGACGACCTTGGACCCCGTGGGCGGCGGCGTCGTCGGCGTCGCGGTGGGGGTCGGGGTCTGGGTCGGCGTCGCGGTGGGGGTCGTCGTCGGCGTGGACGTCGGCGTCCCGCCGCCGCTGCACGAGGCGCCGTTGACCGTGCAGCTCGTCGGGCGCACGAACGGCCCGGTGCCGACGTAGCCCCAGGTCTGGGAGGCCCCGGGCGCGAGCGCGGGTGCCCACGACTTCTTCGTCGCGCGGTAGCCGCTGCCGTTGCGGGTGAGGTCCGCGTCCCAGGCGCTGCCGACGGTGGCGCCGTTGGGGAGCGCGAAGTCGACGCTCCAGGAGGGGATGCTCGCCGCGGTGCCGTTGGTGACCGTGACGGCGACCTGGTGGCCGCTCCCCCAGTCGCCCTGCGAGGTGAAGGTGACCGTGACGCCGCCGGCCGCCGTCGCGCCGGGCGCGGCGACGAGCCCGGCGACGAGGACACCGACCGCCGTCAGCGCGGCGGCGAGGACGCGCCGGCGCGGTGACCGCCCGGCGCGAGGGTGGTGCGCACTGCTCCTGACCATGGAACGACTCCCGTCGTCGATTTGTAAGGAGGCCGTACAAATAGGGACGAGATCGACGTTAGGACCAGGGGGACACGGGAGTCAATCGTCCTATGACTGTCGATAACGATGTCGATGGCGGGTACGGGCTCCCGCAGGTCACCGACGCCGCAGGTCAGCTGTCCGCCACCACCCGTTCGTGTGACACGGGGTACCGCGCGCTCCCGCCAGGCGTCGTACCGCGGCCGGCCCCCGTCCCGCAGACCGGGACGGGGGGGTCGACCGACCGCGTGCCCCTGCGGGCAGGACGGACGCAGCGCGCACCTGCGCGCGGTTCGTGGCCGAGCCGTCCCGACGAGCGGGACGGGAGGCGCAGGGGGGTGGGGCACGAGGGGGCCGGGACCCCCAGGCCACGCGCGCCGGGGCCGGTGCGGCGGTCAGAGGACGACGACGGTCATCCCCGCGTGCGCACCCGTGCGGCCCAGCGCGGCGAGCGCCTCCGCCGCGTCCTCCAGCCCGACCGTGCGGCCGACGAGCCGGCCCGGGTCCAGGCGGCCCTCGGCGATGGCCGCCAGCATCGCCGGGTACTCGTGCGCGGCCATGCTGTGGCTGCCGTACACCTCGAGCTCGTGGGCGACGACGCGGTCCATCGGGAGCGCCGTCGCGGCCTGCTCGCCGAGCAGCAGCCCGACCTGCACGTGCCGGCCCCGCCGGCGCAGCGACAGCACGCCGGCCTGCGCCGTCGCCGGGCTGCCCAGCGCGTCGAGCGCGACGTGCGCCCCGCCGCCCGTCGCCTCGACGACGGCCGCGGCGACGCCCGCCGGAGCGTCCCCGGCCGGGTCCACGACGACGTCCGCACCCGCCGCGCGGGCGGCCTCCCGGGCGTCCGGCGACGGGTCCACCGCCACCACGTGCGCGCCCAGCGCCGCCCCGATCATCACGGCGGACAGCCCCACGCCACCGCAGCCGAGCACCGCCAGCTCGTCCCCCGCGCGGACGCGCCCGTGCACCGTGAGCGCGCGGTACGCCGTGGCGAAGCGGCAGCCGAGGGACGCCGCCTCGACCGGCGTCATGCCGTCGGGGACGCGCACGAGGTTGGTGTCGGCGTGGTCGAGCGCGACGAGCTCGGCGAACGACCCCCAGTGCGTGAACCCCGGCTGCGTCTGGTGCGGGCACACCTGGTGCTCGCCCGCCCGGCAGGTCGCGCACGTGCCGCACGCGCACACGAACGGCACCGTGACGACGTCGCCCGCTGCCCAGTCCCGCACGCCGGGGCCGACCGCGACCACCGTCCCGGCGAGCTCGTGGCCCGGCACGTGCGGCAGCCGGACGCCGTCGTCGTGGCCCTGCCACGCGTGCCAGTCGCTGCGGCACACGCCCGTCGCGGCGACCCGCACGACCACCCCGTCGTCCGGGCACACCGGGTCCGGCACCTCCCGCACCTCGGGGGCACCACCGAACTCGTCGACCACCAGCGCGCGCACGCCCCGATCCTCTCGCGTCCTCGGCCCCGCGCAGCCCCCGCCCCGGACGGGCCACCTCCCTCCGGAGGAGGCCCGGAACCGGGTGCGGCGGTCCCGATGAGTTCCCGCCGCCGGCGCGGTCCACCCTCCGACGGCGCCGCGCAGGGCGACGCCCCTGCGCGACGAGGAGCGCCCGTGTCCTTCCAGGCCTATCTCGACACGATCGAGGACCGCACCGGCATGACCCCCCGCGAGCTGCTCGCGGTCGCCCACGAGCGGGGGCTCGACGCGCCCGGGACGAAGGCCGCCGACGTCGTCGCCTGGTTCGCCGACGAGCACGGGCTCGGCCGCGGGCACGCGATGGCGTTCTGGCACGTGCTCACGAAGGGCCCCGAGATCTCCGCGAAGCACGTCGGCTCCGGCGGGCCGCACGCGGACGCCTCGACGACCCTGTGGCTCGACGGCAGGGCGACGCGTCCCGCCTGACGACCGGCGGCGCGTCAGCCCGCGGGGCGCCGCTCCTCGTGCAGGTGGGCGCGCTCGCCGTCACGGTCGAAGATGCTGAGGACCTCGACCGGGCCGCCGACCGCCTCGATCGCGTGCGGCACCGTGGTGGCGAAGCCGGCGGCCTGACCGGGCCCGACGTGCAGGACGCGCTCGCCGAGCCGCAGCCGGACGTTGCCCGTCAGGACCGTGAACCACTCCCGCCCGGGGTGGACGCGCAGCTCGCGGACGCTGCGCTCGGGCGTGAAGCGCATCTTCGCGACCACCACGCCGGGGATCGCGCCGGGCCGCGTGAGCAGCCACGTCGTCATGCCCTGCACCTGCTCCGGCTCGGGGCGGATGACGACGTCCTCGTCGCCGGCGGGCTCCACGAGCTGGTCCAGCGTCGTCCCGAGCGCCCGCGCGAGCGGGACGAGCTGGTCGAGCGCGATCCGCCGGTGCCCCGTCTCGATGCGGCTGAGCGTCGACGGGCTCATCGCGCACCGGGCGGCGAGGGCGTCCAGCGACCAGCCCCGCGCGAGCCGCATTGCACGCACCCGCTGCCGGACGACGGCGTCGAGATCTTCTTCTTCTTGCGTCACGCGCACGATTCTATGCCTGATACGCACACCCGTCCCTACCGTGGCTGCCATGACGCACGCACACGAGCACGCGGCGCCCGACCCCCGCAGGCAGGGGCGCCCGCACGACCACCCGCCCCACCACGACCACGCGGCCTCGGCCGCGCTCCTCGACCTGGACGCCGAGGTGCTCGGCGCGTGGCTGCCCCGGGCGGCGGACCTCGTCGCCGCGCACGCACCGGACGCGTCCCTCGTCGTCGACCTCGGCGCGGGCACCGGCACCGGCACGCTCGCGCTGGCGCGCCGCCTCCCGGGTGCGACGGTCGTCGCCGTCGACCGGTCCCCCGCGATGCTCGAGCGCCTGCGCGCCGCCGCGGCCGCCGCCGGCGTCGGGGAACGCGTGCGGACGGTCGCGGCGGACCTCGACGCCGCGTGGCCCGCGACGGGCACCGTCGACGCGGTGTGGGCCGCGTCCTCGCTGCACCACCTCGCCGACCCGGACCGCGTGCTGCGCGACGCGCACGCCGCGCTGCGGCCCGGCGGCGTCGCCCTCGTCGTCGAGCTCGACGAGCAGGTGCGCCTGCTCACCGACGAGCTCGCCCCCGGTCTCGCGTCCCGGCTCGCGCAGGCGGCCTCGACGTGGAACGTTCATCCCGACTGGGGACCGCACCTCGAGCGCGCGGGGTTCGAGGTCCTCGACGTCCACCACGTCACGACCGAGGCCGTCGACAGCCGGTACGGGCGCGCCTGGCTCACGCTGCTGCGCACCGGGCTGGCCGAGCGGCTCGCACCCGCGGACGTCGCGACCCTCGACCGGCTGCTCGCCGAGCACCCGGCGACGTTGGACTCCCTCCCCGTCCGGGCCGAGCGGACCCTGTGGCTCGCACGCCGCCCCGCCGCCCCCTCCCCGCACTCCCCCGTCCACTCCCCCACCCACTCCCCGACGACGCACGACGGAGGTGCACGATGACCGACCGGTACGACGTGGTGGTGGTCGGCGGTGGCGCCGCCGGCCTGGCTGCCGCCGTGACCCTCGGCCGCTCGCTGCGGTCCGTCCTCGTGGTCGACGCCGGCGAGCCGCGCAACGCGCACGCCGCCGCCGCCCACAACGTGCTCGGCCGCGAGGGCGTCGACCCGCGCGAGCTGCTCGCCGCGGGCCGGCGCGAGGCCGAGGGCTACGGCGCCGTCGTGGTCCAGGACCGCGCCGTCGACGCGCGGCGCGAGGACGACGGGCTCGTCGTCACGCTCGCCGGCGGGGACGTCGTGCGCGCGCGCCGCCTCGTGCTCGCGACGGGGCTGACCGACGTCCTGCCGGACGTGCCCGGCGTGCGCGAGCGCTGGGGCGCCGACGTCCTGCACTGCCCGTACTGCCACGGGTGGGAGGTGCGCGGCCGGCGCATCGGCGTGCTCGCCACCAGCGACAACGCCGCGCACCAGACGCTGCTGCTGCGGCAGCTCAGCGACGACGTCACGCTCTTCCTGCACACCGGCCCCGAGCCGGCGGACGAGGAGCGGGAGCAGCTCGAGGCGCTCGGGGTGCGGCTCGTGCGCGGGACGGTCGCCCGGCTGGAGCACGACGACGCGCTGCGCGCCGTGGTCCTGGAGGACGGCTCCCGGTACGACGTGGACGCGGTCGCCGTCGCCCCGCGGTTCGTCGCGAACGCCGACCTGTACGTGCGGCTCGGCGGCGAGATCAGCGACCACGCGTTCGGCACGTACATCGCCTCCTCGCCGGGCGGGCGCACGGACGTGCCGGGCGTCTGGGTCGCCGGCAACGCGACCGACCTCGCGGCGATGGTGGGCGGCTCGGCCGCCGCGGGCGTCCTCGCGGGTGCCGGCATCAACGGCGAGCTCGTCCACGAGGACGCCGAGGCCGCGGTCGCCCGTGCTCGACGCGCCCTCGCGCCCGCCTCGACCTAGCGTGGGGGCGTCGGGCACGGCCGCCGGACGGCCGCTCCCGGCAGATCCGACGACGACCGAGAGGAGCGCACGATGACGGACGGCGAGACCGGTGCCCTCACCGGCACGAAGGACAAGGACTACAACGTCATCTGGTTCACCGAGCAGTGCCTGAGCAACGTCCTGCGGCTCGAGACGTACATCCAGGACGCCGAGCGCGACGGCGACACCGAGCTCGCGGAGTTCTTCCGCCGCGCGCAGGCGGAGAGCCGCAAGGGCGCCGAGCAGGGCAAGGCGCTGCTGAAGGAGCGGTTCGGCCGCTCCTGAGCCGCGGCACGCACGAGCACACCCGACGGAAGGGGACGACATGGCGGACAGCCCCGTCGACGACGACCTCTGGGAGGACTTCCACAGCGTCGTCAACATGACCTCGCGCGAGCTGCAGGAGTGGCTCGCCACGGAGGCGGCCGGCACGGCGACCGAGACCGAGCCGGACCAGGCGGGCGACGAGCGCTCCCGCACGGTGCTCGCGATCCTCGGCAAGCGCCGCACCGACCTGACGCCGGACGACGTCGAGGTCATGCGGTCGGTCGTCGCGGAGGTGCGGGCCGAGCGCGGCGACGAGCCGGAGCCGGAGGCCGGGGACGCCGAGTGGCGGCACCGGCTCATGTCGCTGGGGCACGACCCGCTCAAGCCGTCCCCCTGACGGCGCGCCGCACGAGGGCCGGGACGCACGCCGCGTCCCGGCCCTCGTCGCGTCGGGGGCGGGCGTCGGGGGCGGGCGTCGGGGGCGGCGCCGGGGCGGGCGTCGGGGTCAGGCGGTGAGCACGCGCCGGTAGTACGCGCTGCTCGGGTCCTCCACGTAGGCGCCGAACGGCGCGCACGGCACGAACCCGTGGCGCTCGTACAGGCGACGGGCCGGCGCGAAGTAGTCCTGCGTGCCGGTCTCCAGGTGCAGCGTGCGGTAGCCGCGCGCCGTCGCCTCGGCGAGGACGTGCGCCAGCAGGGCGCTGCCGACGCCGCGGCCCCGCGCCGCCGTGGCGGTGCGCATCGACTTCAGCTCGCCGTCGTCCGGTGCGAGCTCCTTGAGCGCGGCGCAGCCGAGCAGGGCGCCTCCGGCGTCGCGCGCGGTCCAGAACGTCAGGCCCGGTCCCACCAGCCCTGACGGGTCGAGTGCGTGGACCGACTCCGGCGGCGACGTCGCGTACATGTCCGCGAGGTGCTCCTCCAGGAGGGCGAGCACGTCGTCCCGGTGCGGTGCGTCGGGGCGGATGACGAGGTCGACGGTCGCGGGCACGGTTCTCCCCGGGGTGGGACGGCGGTGGCAGCGGGACGGCGGCGGCCCGACGGCATCGTGGCACGGACCCGGACCGATCCGGTGCCCCGACCGGGCCCGCGGCGGTGCCCGCGGTGGCACGATCACCGGCATGGCGACGACGGCGGGTCTCGACGCGTCCACCGAGCTGCCCGCTGCCGGTGTCCCATGGATCGCGCCCTGGTGGCGCCGGGTGCTCGCGGCCGTCCTCGACGGGTGGCTCGTCGGCACGGTGACGTTCCTGCTCGGCGCGCCCCCGATGTTCGGCCCGGCCGCGCTCGTGCCCGCGAACGCCGTCGACGTGACCGGCACCGCCACCTGGCCCGTCGGTCTCGCCGCGCTGGCGGTGCTCCTCGCGCTCCAGGGCTGGACCGGCGCGACGCCCGGCAAGCGTGTGCTCGGCATCGCGGTCGTGCGCCGCACCGACGGCCGGCCCACGGGGTTCGTCCCGGCGGTCGGCCGGGCGGTGCTGCACCTGCTCGACGCCGTCCTGCTCCTCGGCTACCTGCGCCCGCTGTGGCACCCGCGCGGCTGGACGTTCGCGGACGGCCTCGCCGGCACGGAGGTCGTGCAGACGCGGGTCGTCGCGCGGGCCGCCCTCGTGGAGCGGGTGGTCGGGCCCCGCCGCCCCGGGCCGGCGTCGGCGGCCGTCACGACCGCGGCCGTGGTCGCGTGCGCCCTGGGCGGCGCGTTCGCCCTGCCGACCACCACCGGGGCGGGGGTGGGCACCTCGGCCTGCGCGACCGAGGTCGAGGGCGACCCGTCCGTCGCCGCACCCGGTGCGCTCGTCGACGCCGAGGTCCGGTGGACCGGCGGGTTCCTGCACGAGACCCGGCTCGGGGTGCGCCGGACCTACCGCGCGGACGACGCCGCGGTCGCCGTGCAGTGGCGGCTCGCCGACGTCCCCGACGGTGCGGTCCGCCTCGGCCTGGAGGTCTCCCCGCGACCGGGCGGGGCACCGCGCGTGGTGACGGTCGACCTGCACGACGGCGCCCCGCAGCGCGTCGAGACGCCGCACGGCACCTTCGCGACGGACGGCACGCTGACCGGGGAGGGCGCGCTGCTGGGCAGCGCGCACGGCGTCGTCTCGTCCCTGGGCGACGGGTACGCGGTGGACCTCCCCCCGGAGCTGCTCGACGGGTTCGACCCCGTCACGTGGGACGGCGGTGACGCACCCTGGCGCTGGGTGGCCTGGGCCGAGGTGGAGGGTGTGCGGGGACCCTCGTGCACCGGGCTCCTGCACTGACGGACGTCAGGCGGCGGACCGTCCCCGCCGCAGCAGCGCCGCACCCGCCACGGCGGACCCCAGGCCGCCCATGACGAGGTCGCCGACGGTGTCGGCGTAGCCGACGTGGATCTCCGGGTCGACGTACGTGTGGCCGAGGTACTCCCCGACCTCCCACGCGACGCTCAGGGCCAGGCCGAGGCTCGCGGTGACGGCGACCGACGCGAGCCCGGTGGCGCGGCCGGTCGCGTGCGCGGGCGCCACGACGGCACCCGTGCGCGCCACGACGAGGTGCGCGACCGCCGCGATCAGCCCGGTCACGACCAGGTGGGCCGCGACGTCGAGCCAGGCGACCTGCTCGTAGAGCCCGAGCGCACCGCACCAGGCGGCCCCGAGCAGCCCGGTCCCGTACGCGGCGTCGAGGCCGGGCGGGACGCGTCCCGCCACGGGCACGACGAGCCCGGCGAGGACCAGCGAGAACAGCGCCGCGTCGACCGGACCACGCAGGGCCAGCGCGACCGCGACGCAGACGAGCCCGACGGCCCGGACGGCACCACCGGGCCCGCGCAGCAGCGCGGCGACCACGCGCGACAGCGGTCGCCCTCCGTCACCGCCGGGTGCGCCGGCACCGTCCCGGACCTGCGCCGCCGTGTGCGCGCCCTCGTCGCCGCCATCCACGGTGGTCCCGGTGGCGGCCACGTCGCTCCTGACGGTCGGGCACCGCGGGAGAGCGGCGCTGCCGCGACGCTACGACGGTGCCGCCCGGGCTGCACCTCCGGGTGCTCGCGGCGGCGGCGCCCCCGGTGCCGTCCGGCGGCCTAGTCGACGGGACCGCGGGGCCGGGGCGCCCCCGTCGGGCGGGCGGAGCGGGGCGCCGGCAGCGGCGGCACCGGCGTGGGGCGGGGCCCCGGGCGGACGCCGCCGCGCAGTCGACGGCGCCAGCCCTCCGCGCCGGGCTCGCGGGCGTCCGCAGCTCGCGGCAGCGGCCAGCCGCGGGCCGCGCACGCCCCCTTCGCGGCGAGCACCAGGAACGTCGTGACCGCGGCCCGCGCGGGGACCCCGTGCACCGCGAGCGGCCCTCCCGTCGACGGGGACCAGGTCGCCACGCCGACGGCGTCCGCCGGACGGAGCCCCAGCCGGGCGGCGTCCACCTCCGTGAGCACGGCGCCCGGTGCGACGTGGGCGCCGAGCGGGGCGGCCCGGGCGGCGACGTCGCGGTGGTCGAACGCGGCGAGCTCCGCCCGTCCCCAGCGCACCTCCTGGCACGGGGCGTCCGGCCGCAGGCGCTCGGCGAGCACGAGCCGCGGCGCGGACGGCGCGTGCTCCCCCAGCAGCTCGACGCGCAGCAGGCGCAGGGTGTCCGGGCAGACGCTCACGCGGGCGACCCGCCCCGCGAGCGCGGCGGCGGCGGGCACGCCGCCGACGTCCACGACGGTGCCGTCGGGCCGGGCCGCGCCGGCCACGCCGTGCAGGACCACGGGCGCACGGCCCTGCGGGCCGGCGGCGGACGCGTGCACCGACCGCACCCACCACAGCGGGCCCGGCACGGCGGCGACGGCGGGCGCGCCGGTGCGGGCACGGGGCACGGGCACCTCGGTGGCTCGTCGGTGGCACGCCCGCGGGCGGGCGGCACGGACGCGCCGCACCGGTCGCCATCGGCGCCCGACGCCGCCGGGATGAGCGGTGTCACCCGTTCGCCGTGTGCGACGCGCCACAGGGGGCGTGCGGGAGGGGGTGCGGCGGAAGAGACGGCAGCGGTCGGTCGGTTGACCCCCTCGGCGGACGCGTCCGCGCGCCGCCCCACCGACGGAAGGACCCCGATGAGCACGCCCGCCCTGTTCACGCCGCTCACGCTGCGCGGCGTCACGTTCCCGCACCGCGTCTGGATGGCACCCATGTGCCAGTACTCGGCGGAGCCGACCGGTCCCGCGGCGGGCGTTCCCCACGACTGGCACGTGCAGCACTACGGGTCGCGGGCGGCGGGCGGTGCGGCGCTGGTCATCACCGAGGCCACCGCGGTCACGCCCGAGGGGCGCATCACGCCGTTCGACCTGGGGCTGTGGAACGACGCGCAGCTCGCGGGGCACCGCCGGCTGACGGCGCTCGCGCACGCCCAGGGCGCGCGGGCGGGCGTGCAGCTCGCGCACGCGGGCCGCAAGGCGAGCACCGACGCGCCGTGGCGCGGCGGCGCCCCGCTCACGGCGGACGAGGGCGGGTGGGAGACGGTGGGCCCGAGCGCCGTGCCGTTCGCCGAGGGGCACCCCGCCCCGCGCGGGCTGAGCACCGCCGAGGTGGCGGACGTGGTGCGGGCGTTCGCCGACGCCGCCCGCCGCGCCGTCGAGGCCGGGTACGAGGTGGTCGAGGTGCACGCGGCCCACGGCTACCTGCTGCACCAGTTCCTCTCCCCCGACAGCAACCACCGGGACGACGCGTACGGCGGCTCGTTCGAGAACCGCACGCGCCTGGTGCGCGAGGTCGTCGAGGCCGTGCGCGCCGCCGTGCCCGAGGACGTCGTCGTGCTGGTCCGCGTCTCGGCGACCGACTGGGTGGAGCCGGCCGGCTGGACCGCCGACGACACCGTCCGCCTCGCCGCCGACCTGGCCCCGCTGGGCGTCGACATGGTGCACGTGTCGACGGGCGGCAACCTGCCCCGCGTCCGGATCCCCGCGGGTCCGGGCTACCAGGTGCCGTTCGCGGCGCGCATCCGCGCCGAGGCCGGCCTGCCGACCGTGGCGGTCGGCATGATCACCGACGCCGCGCAGGCGGAGCAGGTGCTCGCGGACGGCTCCGCGGACGCGATCGCGCTCGCCCGTCCGCTGCTCGCCGACCCGTACTGGCCGCTGCGCGCCGCGCTCGAGCTCGGCGTCGAGCCGGTCGTGCCGCAGCAGTACGAGCGCGCGCAGGCGCTGCTGCGCTGAGCGCGTCGCACGCGCGCCGCACGACGGCACGACGGCCCGGCCACCTGCCCCGGTGGCCGGGCCCGCCCGCTACTCCTGGCCGGCCGTCGACCCCTCGTACAGGCCGATCTCGTTGCCGTCGGGGTCGACGAACGCCGCGAACCAGCTCGTCTCGTCGATCGGGGTGCGCGGCAGGCGCACCTCACCGCCGAGCTCGGTCACGCGCGCCAGCACGTCGTCGATGGAGTCGACCTCGACGTAGCTGCGCGGGCTCGTGAAGCCCTCCTCGCGCGGTGCGAGGCCGCCGCCGCTGATCTTGTTCGGGGCCTGCCACATCGGGTAGCCCTCGAAGCCCGGGACCTCCGCGATGCGCCAGCCGAACAGCGTCCCGTAGAAGCGGGTCGCCTGCTCCATGTCGTTGACGGGGATGTCGATGTGGGTGATGTCGCCGTGTGCCATGGGAAGCCCCCTCGCGTGTGCGGACCGGACGAACCCGACCGTATCGGGCGGGTCCGACACCGACGCCGCGGCGGCCTCTCAGCCGGTCGGACGCCCCCCGCTGGGCGCGAACTCGGGCGGGGGACCGCCCACGAAGCACAGGCACGGGCCGTCCACGTGGCGCAGGGCCGTGCCCGGGCGGGCCGCGCAGGGCACGGCCCTGCGCGGGAGCGCCGGTGCGTGGTCCGCACCGGCCTGCTGCGCCGTCACCACCCGCTCCACGAGCGTCGTCGCCGTCATGGCCCCTCCTCCCGTCCGCCGCGTCCCCTCAACCGGAGGAGCACCGGGGGGCCGTCGCGCGTACACCCACCCATCGGCACGCGCGGGTGGAACCTGCAGGCCCGTGGCGTCGCCGCAGGGATGACGGCGTGGTCCTCGCGGCGTACCCCCGCACGCGCCGGAGGTGGTCCCCACGGGCGTCCCGCCGCCCCCGGCCCCGCTCCTACGTTCGAGGACGTCGAACGAGGAGGACGCATGATCGAGGTCAGGGACCTGACGAAGAGGTACGGGAGCGCCACGGTGGTGGACGGCATGTCGTTCACCGTCCGGCCGGGCGTGGTGACGGGCTTCCTGGGCCCGAACGGCGCCGGCAAGTCCACGACGATGCGGATGCTCGTGGGGCTGGACCGGCCCACGGCCGGCACCGCGACCGTGGGCGGCCGGCGGTACGTCGAGCACCGGGCGCCGCTCGGCGAGGTGGGCGCCCTGCTGGACGCGAAGGCCGTGCACGGCGGCCGGTCGGCACGGGACCACCTGCTCGCGCTGGCCGCGACGCACGGCATCGGCCGGCGCCGCGTCGAGGACGTCCTGGAGCTCACCGGCCTGCGGTCGGTGGCCCGCAGGCGGGCGGGCACGTTCTCCCTGGGCATGGGCCAGCGGCTCGGGCTCGCCGCGGCGCTGCTCGGCGACCCGCCCGTGCTCGTGCTCGACGAGCCGGTCAACGGGCTCGACCCGGACGGCGTGCTGTGGATCCGGCACCTGCTGCGCGCTCTCGCGGCCGAGGGGCGCACCGTGCTGCTGTCGTCGCACCTCATGACGGAGATGGCCCTCACGGCCGACCACCTCGTGGTCGTCGGGCGCGGCAGGGTCCTCGCGGACGCCCCCGTCCAGGACGTCGTCGCGAGCACGCAGCCGACCGCGGTGCGCGTGCGGACGCCGGACGCCGCCCTGCTCGAGGCGCTCCTGCTGCGGCGGCCGGGCACGCGGGTGACGTCGCTCGCGGCGGACCTGCTCGAGGTCGACGGCTGCCCCGCGCCCGAGATCGCCGCCGCGGCCGCGGCGGGCGGCGTCGTGCTGCACGGCCTCGCCCCCGTGGAGTCCTCGCTCGAGGACGCGTACCTGCGGCTGACCGCCGACGAGGTCGAGTACCGCTCGGCCGCCGGCACCGCCCCCGCCCGCTCCCGTCGCACCGCCGGAGGCCACCGATGAGCACGCTCGCCCCCACCCCGGGCCCCGCCCGGACCCGGGTCACGGTCCACCCGGTCACGTTCCGCCGCCTGCTCGCCTCCGAGTGGGTCAAGCTGCGCTCGCTGCGCTCGACCTGGTGGGCGCTGGCCGTGGCCGTCGTCGCCGGTGCCGCGCTCGGTCCGCTGCAGACCATGAGCGTCGCGGGGGTCATCCCCGACGACGTCGTGCGCCCCGACGGCATGGGCGCGGCGTACGCGCTCGCCGGCGCACCCCTCGCGCTGCTGACCTTCTGCACGTTCGGCGTGCTGGGCGTCGCCGGCGAGTACGGGACGGGGCAGATCCGCTCGACGCTCGTCGCCGCCCCCACGCGGCTGCCGGCGCTGCTGGCCAAGCTGGTCGTCACGGTCGCCGCGGTCCTCGTCGCCTCGACGGTCATGGTCGCCGTGGCCGTCGCCGCGACGCTGCCGGTGCTGGGCCGGGCGGGCATGACGCTGGACCTGACCCGCCCCGAGGACGCCCGGATCGTGCTCGGCATGCCGCTGTTCCTCGCCGCCGCGTCCGCGCTCGGCTTCACGTTCGGTGCGCTGACGCGCAGCACGGCGGCGGGGATCACGGTCGTCCTCGGGCTGGTGCTGGTCGTCGAGAACGGCCTGGGAGCGATCCCCTGGGCGCCGCTGCAGGAGCTCGTCGTGTACCTGCCCGCCAACGCCGGGGCCCGGCTGGTGACGTCCGACGCGCTCGGCTCCGTGCTCAGCAACGTGCCCAGCACGCTGCCGCCGTGGACGGGGTTCGGCGTGATGCTCGCGTGGGTCGCCGGGCTGCTCGCCGTCGCGTGCGTGCTCCTGCGCCGGAGGGACGCCTGAGCACGGGTGCGCGCCCCGGGGCGGTCCGTCCGGCGGGCGGCCCGCCCCCGCGTGCCTGCGAGGATGACGCGGTGACCGGGGCTGCGGACGGCGACGACGGGGCGACGCCCGGCGCGCGCGTCCTGGCGGCCCTGCGCCGGCCGCTGCGGGCCGTCCACGCGGTCCTGGTGCGCCGTCCCGGCGTCCTCGACGCGCTGGTCGTCGCGTGCTTCACCGGCTGGGCGCTGCTGCTGGGCCTCGGTGCCGACTCCATGTACCTCCTGTCGGAGGCGCTGGAGCCCGGCCGTGTGCTGACGATGCAGCTGGCGTCCCTCGGGCTCACGCTGGCGGGTGCGGTGGCGCTCTCCCGCCGCCGGCACCGGCCCGTGGTCGTCGCGGCCGTCCTGGCCGTGCTCGGGGTGCTGTCCCTGGTCGTCACGGGGTGGACCGCCGGGTTCGAGGTCGGGCTCGCGCTCGCGCTGTACGCGGTGGCCGTGTGGGGCCCGCCGCGGGCCCTGTGGCCGACGGTCCTGGCGTGCGTGGCCGCGCTCCTCGTCGCGGCCGCGTCGCCGCTCGCCCGGACCGTGGGGGCGATCGTCGTCGGCGCGTACCCCGACGAGCCGCAGGAGGTCGCGACGGTGACGCGCGGCGGGGCGCTCGGCTTCCTCCAGAGCCTGTCCTGGTACGTCAACGCGGGCCCGGTGCTGCTGCTCGCGCTGCTCGCGGTCACCCTCGGCGTGCTGGTGCGCGCGCGGCGGGAACGGGCCGCGGCCGCCGCCGCCGAGGAGGCCGCGCGCGCGGCCGCGCTCGAGCAGCGGGAGCGCCTCGACCAGGCGGCGGAGCGGGCCCGCATCGCGCGCGAGATGCACGACGTCGTCGCGCACGGCATCTCGGTCATGGTGACCCTCGGCGGCGGTGCGTCCGCCGCGTTCGAGTACGCCCCCGACCGGGCACGCGCCGCGCTCGACGAGCTGGTCGACACCGGCCGCGCCGCTCTCGCCGACATGCGCCGCATCCTCGGGGTGCTGCACGACGACGGCGCGCAGGACGCGAGCGCCGCGCCGCGCGCGCCCCAGCCGGGCGGCCTCGACGTCGTCCGCCTCGTCGAGGGCTTCCGCACCGCCGGGCTGCCCGTGCGCACGACCGGCCTCGCCACCCTGGACGGGCTCGACGCCACCGTGCAGCTCGCGGTGCACCGGATCGTGCAGGAGTCGCTGACCAACGTGCTGCGGCACGCCCGCGGCACCGACGGCGTCCGGGTCGAGGTGGAGCGACGTGCCGACGCCGTCGAGGTCGTCGTCGTCGACGAGGGCGGCGCCGTGCCGCCCACGCCGTCGCCGGGGTCGGGCCGCGGCCTGGTGGGGATGCGCGAGCGCGCGGCGGTGTTCGGCGGCACGGTCGAGGCCGGTCCGCACGGGCGCGGGTGGCGCGTGCGGGCGCTCCTGCCGCTGCCGGAGGCGGACGCGTGACGGCGGCGGGGCGACGAGGACGGACGACGCATGACGACGGGAGACGCATGACGACGGTCCTGCTGGTGGACGACCAGCCCCTGGTGCGCGTGGGCTTCCGGCTCATCCTCGAGAGCTCGGGCACCGTCGACGTGGTCGGCGAGGCCGGCGACGGCGCGACCGCGGTCGAGCAGGTGCGGGCGCTGCGACCCGACGTCGTCCTCATGGACGTGCGCATGCCCGGCGTGGACGGCATCGAGGCCACCCGGCGCGTCGTCGAGGCGCACCCCGACGTGCGCGTGCTCGTCCTGACGACGTTCGACCTCGACGAGTACGCGTTCGCCGCGCTCGGCGCCGGCGCCAGCGGCTTCATGCTCAAGGACGCCCGCCCGGCCGACCTGGTCGAGGCCGTCCGCACGGTCGCCGCGGGCGACGCGGTCGTCGCCCCGCGCGTCACCCGGCGCATGCTCGAGCTCTTCGCCGGACGCTTCCCGGACTCCGGCGCCGCGCCGGACCCGGACGCCCCGCACCCCCGCCTCGCGGAGCTGACGCCCCGCGAGGTCGAGGTGCTGCGCTGCGTCGCCGACGGGTCGTCCAACGCGGAGATCGCCGCCCGGCTGTTCCTGTCCGAGGCCACGGTGAAGACGCACGTGGGGCGCGTCCTCGCCAAGCTCGGCGTGCGCGACCGCGTCCAGGCCGTGGTCCTCGCCTACGAGACGGGCCTCGTCCGCCCGGGCACGGCCTGACCCTGCCCGTTCCCCGGGCAGGGCCTGATCCCGCCCGTTCCCCGGGCAGGGCCTGATCCCGCCCGTTCCCCGTCCCCGCCCTGCCCCTCCCTCCCCTCCTCCCCTCTTCCGTCTGCCCCCTCCCCCGCCTCGCCCTGGCGAGGCTGTCGACCCGGTCGTCCCCGTCGACCGGATCGACAGGCTCACGAGCCCGCGGGCGCGGAGGGCGGCGGGGCGAGGTGGACGCCGGCCTGCGTCGCAGGGGCGAGGCGGCGTCGCGCGGCCTCCCCCGGAGGTCGCAAGGCAGGTTCGCCGTCGCGCCCGAAGCGGTGCCGTACCCCTGCTGACCAGCATGGACGCAGGCCGCGAGGCGCTCGTCCGGGGAACCCCGGGGACTCGCGGCGGCAGGAGGACACCATGCGCACGGACCTCAGCACCCGCCCCGGCGGCCCCCGCCGCGGCCTGCGCCGGGCGGCGGCCGCCGTGGCCGGCGCGGCCGTCGTCACCACGCTCGCCGCGTGCGGCACGGCCGCGGGGCCGCCGGACCCGCCCACGACGTACCCGGCCTCGCAGGCGGGGCTCACACGGGCCGACGTCGACGCGTGGCTCGACGAGACGCTGCCCGACGCCCTCGAGGAGGGGCGCATCGCGGGTGCGACCGTCGCCGTCGTCCACGACGGGGAGGTCGTGACGGCGCGCGGCTTCGGCGAGGCCGACGTCGCGGCGGGCACGCCCGTCGACCCGGAGCGGACGCTGTTCCGCGTCGGGTCGGTGTCGAAGATGCTGACGGCTACCGCCGTCCTGCAGCTCGTGGAGGCGGGCGAGGTCGACCTGGACACGGACGTCGAGCAGTACACCGGCCTGGGCCTGGACCTCGAGCACCCGGTCACGCTGCGGCACCTGCTGACGCACACCGCCGGCTTCGAGGAGCGCGTCGCGGGCCTCATCGGCGCCGAGGGCAGCACGCCCGACCTGCGCCGCAGCCTCGTGGAGGCGCCGCCCGAGCAGGTGTACGAGCCCGGTACGACGCCCGCGTACTCCAACTACAGCAACGCGCTCGCCGGGTACGTCGTCGAGGCGGTCAGCGGGCAGCCGTTCGAGGAGTACGTCGCCGAGCACGTGCTCGCACCCGCCGGCATGACGTCGTCGACGTTCGCGCAGCCGCTGCCGGACGACCTGGCGGACGACATGGCGCAGGGCTACCCGACGTCCGACGGCGCCCCGGTGCCGTTCGAGGTGGTCGGCCAGCCGCCGGCCGGCGCGCTGAGCGCCACCGCGGCCGACATGGCGCGGTTCATGCTCGCCCACCTCGGCGACGCCGTGGGCGGCGAGGAGATCCTGTCCGCGCCGACGCGTGCGCTCATGCAGGAGCCCGCGCTCGACGCGTCGACGCTCGGCGTCCTCACCGAGGGGCCGTTCATGGGCCTGGGGTGGTTCGACGAGTCCCGCAACGGACACCGGGTCGTGGGGCACGGCGGCGACACGAACGTCTTCCACTCCCACCTGCAGCTGTGGCCGGACGACGACACGGGCGTCTACCTGTCGCTCAGCAGCACCGGCACGGGGAGCGCCGCGTACCACCTGCGCGAGGACCTGCTCGACGCCTTCGCGGACCGGTACTTCCCCGGCGAGGACGCGGCGGCGAGCATCGTCGACGACGAGACCCGTCGCGCCCACGCGCAGACCGTGGCCGGCGCGTACGAGTCGACGCGCGGGTTCCACTCCACGTTCCTGACCGCCCTGGGCCCGCTGCAGCCGATGCGGGCGCAGGTCGTCGACGGCGACCGCGTGCTGTTCACGCCCGGTCCGGGGCAGCTCGAGCCCGCGGTGTACGAGGAGGTCGAGCCGTGGGTGTACCGGCAGGTCGGCGGCGACCGCGTCGTCACGGTGCGCACCGACGACGCGGGGGAGGTCGAGCTGATCGGCCACGACGCGGCCATGTCGATGGTCCCCGTCGCCTCCGCACGGGCCGCGGCCGGGCCGGCGCTCCTGGGCGCCGCCGCCGTGCTCCTGCTCACGGTGCTCGCGTGGCCGGTCGGGGCGGTGGTCCGCCGCGTGCGCGCCCGGCGCGGCACGACCGACGGGGCGGGCGAGCAGCACGGCGCGACGGCGGAGCACGCGTCACCCCCGGACGCCGCACCCGCCGACCCGCGTGTCCGCCTGCCGCGCCGGCTCACCCGGCTCGCCGCCCTCAGCACCCTCGCGGCGCTCGCCGGCTGGGTCTACGTCGTCCTCACCGTCATGGGGCTGCAGCCCCTGCCCGACGCGGTGGTCCGCGTGGTCCAGGTGCTGACCGTGGTCGGGGTGCTCGGCCTGCTGGCCGCCGGCTGGCGTGTCGTGGCCGAGGCGCGGGGTCGCACCGGCTGGTTCCGGGTCGCGACCGCGAGCGTCGTGCTGGTCGCGTTCGCCGTGACGTCGTGGGCGGTCAACGAGATGCAGCTGCTCTCGCCCGACATCACGTACTGACGGCCGGACGACGGACGGCACGGGAGGATGACCGCCATGGACGTCACCCCGGTCACGGGCCCCGGGGCGAGGTGGGACACGTTCCTCACCCGCCTCGGGGCCCGCGGGCCGCTCGCGCGCGACGCGCTGCTCGCCGTGGTCACCGCGGTCGTCATGCTGCTCGGCGTGGTGGCCACGGTGCGGCTCGTGCCGGAGGCCGCGCCCGCACCCGACGTGGCGCCCTGGCTGCTCGTGGTCCTGGCCGTCCAGTCGCTCGCGCTGGTGCTGCGCCGGGTGGCGACCGCCGCCTGCGTCGTCCTCGTGGTCCTCACGCAGGTCGGGCTCGTCGCGCTGGCCCCGGACATCTCGGTGCGGTCGGTGGCCGTGCTCGTCGTCGCCGCGACCGTGGGCTCGCGGCTGCCGACGCGGCGCGCCCTGCTCGCCGCGGCCGCCGCCGGCGTCGCGGAGGCGGTGGGCGTGGCGGCGGCGGTGCTCGCCCGACGGGCCGGGGCGGACCTCGCGGTGCAGCACGCGCTGTCGGCGGTGCTGCTGTGGGGTGCGGCGGTGCTGGTCGGGACGTACCTGGCGACGCGCCGCGAGCACCTGCGGCTGCTGCAGGAGCGTGCCGCCCAGCTCGAGCGGGAGCGCGACGCCCGCGTGCAGGCCGCGGTCGCCGACGAGCGGGCGCGCCTGGCGCGCGAGCTGCACGACGTCGCCGCGCACCACCTGTCCGGCATGGTCGTGCAGGCGGCGGCGGTCGAGCGGCTCGTCGGCCGCGACCCCGACGCCGCCCGCGCGGGCGCGGCCTGGCTGCGGGACCAGGGTCGCGAGACGCTCGACAACCTGCGCCAGGTGGTGGGGCTGCTGCGCGGCGACGAGCCGGACGCGCTCGCCCCGGTGCCGGGCGCCGCGGCCCTCGACGACCTGGTGGCCGCGGCCCGCGCGCTCGGCGACGACGTCGACCTGGAGCGCGTGGGCACGCCGGCGGCGCCGCTGCCGCCGCTCGCGGACGTGTCGGTCTACCGCGTGGCGCAGCAGGCGCTGACGAACGCGCGGCAGCACGCACCCGGCGGACCGGTCCGCGTGCGGCTCGTGCACGAGCTGGGCGCCGTGGTGCTCGAGGTGGTGAACGGGCGGGCCGCGCCCGGGGCCGCCGTGGCACCCGGTGAGCGCGGCGGCACGGGACTGGCGGTCATGCGCGAGCGCGCGGCGCTCGTGGGCGGCACGCTCACGGCCGGTCCCCACGACGGCGGGTGGTGCGTGCGGCTGCGCGTGCCGGTGGACGACGAGGGAGGACGCGCATGATCCGGGTCGCGCTGGTGGACGACCAGGCGGTGGTGCGGGCGGGGTTCCGCGTGCTGCTCGAGGACGCGGGCGACCTGGAGGTCGTCGGCGAGGCGGCGAGCGGTCCGGAGGCCGTCGCGATGGTCCGGCGCACCCGGCCGGACGTCGTGTGCATGGACGTGCGGATGCCCGGCGGCGACGGCCTCGCCGCGACCCGGCAGATCGTCGCCGAGCGCGACGGCGACCTGCCCGCCGTCCTCGTCGTGACCACGTTCGACCTCGACGAGTACGTGTTCGGCGCCCTCGAGGCCGGGGCCAGCGGCTTCGTGCTCAAGGACACCGACCCGGCCGACCTCGCCGACGCGATCCGGCGCCTCGCCCGCGGCGAGGGCATGGTCGACCAGGCCGTGACGCGTCGCGTCATCGCCGAGTTCGCCCGCCGCCGCCCCGCACCCGACCCCACCGAGGCCGACGGGCTGCTCACGCCCCGCGAGCGCGACATCGTGCGCCTGCTCGCCGAGGGCATGTCGAACGCGGAGATCGCCGCCGCGCTGTTCGTGGAGCCGTCGACCGTGAAGTCGCACCTGGGCCGCGCGATGACGAAGCTCGGCACGCGCGACCGGCTGCAGACGGTGGTGTGGGCGTACCGGACGGGGGTGGCCGGCAGGCCGTGACCCCGCTGTTCGTCAGCACCGGCGCCGACGGGTGCTGACGAACCGCGGGGTCGGGGCGGTCGCCGGGCAGGAGGAGCCGTCAGAGCGTCAGGCGGGCCGTGCCCGTCGTGCCGTCGCGGTAGGTCACCCGCACCTCGACCCCCGCCCGGGACGCGTCCCGCAGCTCGTCGCCCGGCAGCCACAGCGCGAAGCGTCCCTCGGCGACCGTCGCGACGACGTCCCCCCGGGACGCGCTCGCGTACGTCACGCCCACGACCTCCGCCCCGACGGCACCCGCCGCGAGCGACACGTCGCCGGCGGACATCGACCCGGTCCCCAGGTCGGTGGCGCGGACCTCGCGGGGACCGGGATCCACGTGCCCCGTCGCCACGCCGACCGAGCCGATCATGCCGTCCGTGAACGCCCCGGCCGAGGAGTCGGTGACGCACAGGGCGTGGAAGCCGCCGGCGCCCGCGAGCACCACGGTCGTCCAGACGCCGCGCCGTTCGGCGACGGCGGGCCGGGCGGCCGCGAGCGCGTCGGCGTGCTCACCGGCCGCCTCCCGCATCCCGTCCCGGCAGCCGGTCACGGCGTCGGTGCGCTGCTGCGCGGTCAGGGCGTCGGGAGCCGCGGTCCAGGTCGCGAAGGCCCGGTCTCCCCCGGTCGTGGCGGGCACCAGGACCAGGACGCCGGCGAGTGCGGTCGCGGCGCCGGCGAGCAGGGCAGCGCGACGCGCGCCGGTCCGGCGGCGGCCGGGAGGTACCGGCAGCGGACCGGCGGGCAGGGCGTCCGCCGGCGTCCCGGGGTGGGTGGCGAGGATCGCCTCGAGGTCGGCCCGGGCGCGGGCGCCGTGCGCGTCGACGTGGGGGTCGGCGGCGTCGAGGGTGCGCAGGGCGGCGCTGAGGTGGTCGGTGCGGCTCACGGCGTGGCCCCTTCGGGGAGGCGGGCCGGGGCGTCGCCCCGGGCGGGCAGGTGGTCGAGGTGGAGGCGCAGCGCCCGGCGGGCGCGGCTGAGCCGCAGCCGGAACGCGACCGGTGAGATGCCGAGGACGGCGGCCGCGTGCGGGGCGTCGAGCGCGTCAAGCACCGCGAGGGCGAGGGCCTCCTGGTGGGTGTCGGACAGGCGCTGCCAGGCGGCGGCGAGGTCGACGCGGTGCACGACCGCGTCGGTCTCGGCCCCCCGCGCGCCGACCGTGCCGGCGTCCGCGAGGCGCACGCCGAGGGCGCGGCGCCGTTGCTCGCCGCGCCGCTCGTTCAGCAGGACGTGGCGCGTGACGCCGAACACCCACGCGCGGGCGTCGTCGAGCTCGTCCGGCACGTCGTCGAGGCGGCGCCACACCACGAGGAACGCCTCCGCGACGACGTCGTCGGCGTGGTCGGGGTGCACCCGCCGCTGGACGAACCGGTGCAGGTCCGCGTAGAGGGCGTCGTAGAGCGCCCGGAAGGTTTGCTCCCGGTCGGGAGCGCGTGCGTCGTGACTCATGCCCTTCCCCTGTCCGCCACAGCCCCGGGTGTGTCACCGGCGGCTCACCGCGGTCAGGCCGCGTCGTCCCACCAGCGCAGCACACGCGTCGCGATCAGCGTCAGCCACCGCGACGGCTCACCGGCCGGCACGTCGACCTCGAACCACACCTCGCCCGGGTGGCGCCGCTCCTGCAGCCACGTGCCGTCGGGCGTGCGGGCCGCGCGGATGTGCTCGATCGCGTCGGCCATGCGGCGGTCGGGCGGGGTGCCGTCGTGCAGGGACGCGGCGCGGAGGTGGTCGGCGGCGTTGAGCGCGCTGTAGTACCAGCGGAACGGGTAGGCCAGGTGCAGCGCCCACGGTGCGACGGGCTCCCCGGTGGACAGCCGCCGGAAGAGCCCCCGGACCAGCAGGTACTCCTCCCCCGCCTTCCGGGCCGCGCGGACCCGTGCGTGGTCGCCGGTGACCTGCTCGTAGTCGAGCAGCCCCTTGAGGGTGTTGAGCGTGGAGTGGAACGACGAGCGGGTCGCACCCTCCACCCACGCGCAGTTCCAGCCGCCGTCGGACAGCCGGTGTGCGAGGAACCAGTCGACGAGCCCGTCCACGTCCGCGCCGAGCCACAGGCCGTTGGACAGGGTCCAGGAGTTGATGCAGCAGTCGACCTCGCCGCCCCAGTACGGCAGGTCGTCGTACTCCCAGCGCGCGTTCCGGTCCAGCAGCTCGGCCGTGCCGGCCAGGACGTCGGCGTCGACGCCCCACTCGCGCAGGGCGTTCAGCGACCAGGTCGTCGCCGTCCAGGGCTGCCCCTGCGTCGCGACGGCCGCGAAGTCGAACCCGGCCGGGAAGTACGCGCCGCCCGCCCACTGCCCGTCCGGGTCCTGCAGCGCGAGCAGCCGGGCGCCGAAGCCCTCGGTGGCGACCCGTCGGCGCGTCGCCTCCCAGACGGACGGCGGCAGCCCGAGCAGGTCCCGCTCGACCTGCCAGCGCAGGGCGGGGTCGCTGTCCAGCAGCCAGTCGGTCAGCGCCTGCGTCGGCGCGGCGTCCGCCATGCCGGCACGCTACGCCGGGGCACCGACACGGCGGGCCCTCGCCCGCCGCCCGCGCCCCCGCGGTCAGTCGCGCGCGACCTCCGTGACCCGGCCGTCCTCGACGTGCCAGCGGCGCGTCAGCCGGACGTTCTCCAGCATCCGCCGGTCGTGCGTCACCAGCAGGACCGTGCCGTCGAACGACTCCAGCGCCTGCTCGAGCTGCTCGATCGCCGGCAGGTCGAGGTGGTTCGTCGGCTCGTCCAGGACGAGCAGGTTGACGCCGCGGGCCTGCAGGAGCGCGAGGGCCGCGCGCGTGCGCTCGCCCGGCGAGAGCGACGACGCGGGCCGGGGCACCTGGTGGCCGGCCAGCCCGAACTTGGCGAGCAGCGTGCGCACGTCCGCGGTCGTCCAGTCCGGCACCTGCCGCGCGAACGCGTCCCCGAGGGGCGTCGCGCCCTCGAACGCCGCGCGCGCCTGGTCGACCTCGCCCACCAGGACGCCCGGCCCGAGCGACGCGCTGCCCGCGTCGGGCGCGAGGCGTCCCAGCAGGAGCTGCAGCAGCGTCGACTTGCCCGCCCCGTTCGGGCCGGTGACCGCGACGCGGTCCTGCCGGTCGAGCTGCAGGTCCACCGGGCCGAGCACGAACCCGCCGCGACGCACCACGGCCCCGCGCACGGTGGCGACCACGTCGCCCGACCGCGGCGCCGCCGCGATGCTCATCCGCAGCTGCCACTCCTTGCGCGGCTCCTCGACGACCTCGAGCCGCTCGATCATGCGGTCGGTCTGCCGCGCCTTCGCGGCCTGCTTCTCCGACGTCTCGCCCCGGTGGTGCTTGACGTTCTTGTCGTTGTCGGTGGCCTTGCGGCGCGCGTTGCGCACGCCCTTCTCCATCCACGCGCGCTGCGTGCGGGCCCGGGCCTGCAGGGCCTCGCGGCGGGCGGCGTACTCCTCGAACGCCTCGCGCGCGTGCCGGCGCGCCGTGGACCGCTCCTCCAGGTACGCGTCGTACGAGCCGCCGTACGTCGCGACCCGCTGCAGGCTCCGGTCGATCTCGACGACGGTCGTGACGGTCCGGGCGAGGAACTCCCGGTCGTGGCTGACGACGACCACGGGCGCCTGGGCGTGCGCCACGAACTCCTCCAGCCGGTCGAGGCCGTCGGCGTCGAGGTCGTTCGTCGGCTCGTCGAGCAGGTACAGGTCGAACCGGGACAGCAGCAGGGCCGCCAGGCCGACCCGCGCCGCCTGCCCGCCGGAGAGCGCCGTCATCGGCAGGTCCAGGTCGACGCCGAGGCCGAGGTCGTCGGCGACGACGCCGAGCCGGGCGTCGAGGTCCGCACCGCCCAGCGCCATCCAGCGCTCCAGCGCCTGCGTGAACCGGTCGTCCGCGCCCGTCCCGCCGGCCGCGAGCGCGTCCGACGCCGCGTCCATCTCGGCCTGGGCCGCCGCGACACCGGTGCGCCGCTCGAGGAACGCGTGCACGCTCTCCCCGTCCTGCCGCTCGACCTCCTGCACGAGGTAGCCGACCTGGGCCGTCGGCGGCGAGAGAGTCACCGCCCCGGCCTCGGGCGCCCGCACGCCGGCGAGCACCCGCAGGAGCGTCGTCTTGCCGGCGCCGTTCGGGCCGACGAGGCCGACCACGTCCCCGGGGGCGACGACGAGGTCGAGACCGGAGAACAGCTCCCGGTCGCCGAAGGCGGCGGCCACGCCGCGGGCCTGCAAGGTCGCGCTCACGGCCCCCATCCTGCCGGTGCGGGGGCCTGGGCCGTCACGCGTCCGGCTTGCGCGCCAGCACCGCGTACGTGCTCGCGATCCTGGCCCGGTCCCGGTGCGGGGTGCGCGGGTACGCCGTCCACTGCTCGGCGAGGGTGTCGGGGTACTCGTGGAACAGCTTGAGCTCGAGGCCGGCGCCGAGCAGCGCCTGGATGACGCCGCTCGGCGGCCAGGGCCGCAGCTTCTTCGGCGAGGTCCCGCCCTCGACGCCGTCCGCACCCCCGAGGTGGCCCTGCGACCACCCGTGGTACGTCACCACCGGGGCGAAGTAGCTGACCGGGTTGACCTCCAGGCCGGTGTCACCCTCCCGGAACATCCACATCATCGGGTGGAAGTCGAAGAGCAGGAACCAGCCGCCCGGGCGCAGCACCGCCGCGACCTTCCCTGCCCACGCGCGCAGGTCGAACATCCAGTGCACGGCGCCCTTGCCGGTGTAGACGAGGTCCGCCTGCCCGTCGAGGCCGTCGAGCGTGAGCACGTCCGAGCACACGAACTCGGCGGGGGCGCCGACCTGCGCGGCGAGCGACCGCGCGTTGCGCACCAGCTCGGGCGCGATGTCGACGCCGACGGCCCGGCGGGCGCCGGCGTTCGTGAGCGAGACCGTGTCGAAGCCGGCGGCGCACTGCAGGTGGACGGCCAGGTCGCACCACGTGCCGAGCGGCGGCAGCATCCCGAGCAGGCGGTGCTCCTGCGGCTGCAGCGTCGACCCGCCGGAGGCGAGGAGCTCGCGCAGGTCCTCCGCGCGCCGGGCGTACCAGGACGCGGTCTCGTCCCACCCGACCGCGTTCTCGGCGTGGACCGTGCGGGCGTCGTCGCTCACGCGCCCACCTCGGTCGTGCGGGGAGCCACCAGACCGGCGACCGCGGTCCGCAGCGCGTCGCGCGCCAGCTCGTCCACGAGCCGCCCGTCGGCGTCGAACATGAGCTCCGAGAGCTCCAGGTGCCGCGGCGACACCCAGCCGCCCAGGTTCTGGCACGCGATCTCGAGCGCCATCGTCGCGCCGGGCTGGTACTCGTACCTGCCCTGCAGCGCACCGCCGCCCACCGCGCCGACGACCACGCGACGCCCGCTCAGGGCACCCTGCCCGTCGCCCTTGAACAGGTGCAGCGTGTCCAGCAGGTTCTTGACGGCCCCGGAGACCATGCCGCCGTACACGGGCGTGACGACCAGGAGGCAGGTCGCCGCCGCCACCGCGTCGCGCAGCTCGGCGACGCCGGGGTCGTCCGGCCGGGTCACGCCGGGCCGGTACAGGCCGGGCATGTCGTGCACGGTGTAGAGGGCCGCGCGGGCGCCCCTCTCGCGTGCGAGCGCGGCGGCGTGCTCCAGCACCGCCGTGCTCAGCGACCCCTCGCGCAGGCTCCCGCCCAGGCACAGCATCACGTCGGTGATCTCCTCTCGGTCGCGCTGCGGCCGCCCGGCCGCGCGGTCGTCAGGCGTACGGCATCGGGAACGACCAGAGCTCGTCCGGCCGCAGCGGGGCGGCCCGCCAGCCCAGCTCCGCCGGTCGCCGGCACAGCCGTCCCCGCCCCAGCGGCGGGAAGGCGGTGGGGAAGTTGGGCACGAGGCCGGGGACGAGCACCCGGACGGCGGACCACCCGGCGGCGGCCACGTCCGACGTCGTCAGGTCGACCGCGAGCGGTTCGAGGCCCTGGGCCGCGAGCGCGTCGACGTAGGCGGCGGCGTCCCGGCTCCCGAAGGACGGCAGCCCGTCCCACACGCCGGCGTCCGGGGGCCCGAGCCGCCCGAGGACGACGGAGCGGCTGCGCGGGTCGAGCTGCACCTGCAGCTGGCAGAACAGGTCGGTGACGTCGCGGAAGTCGGGCCGGTACGAGTCCAGGTAGCGACGGTCCGCACGCACGGGGCGGACCGCACCGCTGCGCTCCCCCGGCTGGTACGTGGTCCAGAACCCCCCGTCCGGATCCTGCATGTCGGTCGCCGTCTCGACCAGCCCCAGCGCCTCGAGCAGCGCCTTCTCGACGGCCTCCTCCGGCGTCGCGCGCGCCGCGAGCCCCATCGTCACGACCCCCGCGTGCGGGGCGTCGACCAGGACGGCGACCGCCGGGACGGCCACGGCGTGGGTCAGCGGCACGACGTGCAGGTCGACCCCGTGGCGCTCGCGCCACCCCACCGGGACGAGCCGGTCGAGCACGGCGTCCGCACCCGGGGACGTGGGCAGCCGGTGCCCGCTCCACCACCACACCATCGCGGCGTCGCGCTCGACGACCTCCTCGAGCGCGTTCGCGAGGGCGTGCGCGCGCGTGGGCGCCGCCGCGATGCCGGGGTACATCGCGGGGTTGGTGCGCGGCGAGAACACCGAGCGGCCGGTGTTCCAGTTGACGAACGTCAACGAGGCCGGGACGAGCACCTCCCGGCCGTCGACGAGCGACTCCGCGCGCACCCAGTGCGTCCGCGTGCCGCGGTCGAGCGGGACGAACGGGAAGCGCGGGTCGGCGTACTGCTCCGCGGAGAACAGCGTGAGCTCACGCGGGTCGAGGGCGGGCGTACCCCGGCGCACGAGCTCGTCGTAGGAGGCGAGCTCGAGCGCGCCGTCGTCGATGGCGTTCCCGCAGTACCGCTCGATCGCCTCGCCCGTCGCGCCGGCGCGCGCACGCTCCGGGTCGCCCCACGAGCTGCCCGCGTTGTAGATGTTCGCGGCCCACGGCGCCAGCCGGGCCATGTCCGCGGTTTGGCTCTCGACGAACACGACCCCGGGGGGCGTGGGGGTGCGGAACCGCACCTCCCGCAGCCGCCGCACGATCCCGACGGTCGGGTTGACCACGTCGGTGGGAACCAGGCCGGACGTGCCGGGCGGGACCCCGGGCCCGCGGCGGGGCAGCGGCAGGACCGGGTCGCGCACGAGGGTGCCGGCCGGGTCGACGTGCACGGTGTGCCACCACGCCAGCGGACGCGCCCCGCCGAGCCACCTCTCGACGTCCAGGAGGAACAGGCCGACCGCGTGCGCGCGCTCCACCGCCGACTGGGGCACCGAGCGCACGACGCGGCCCGGTGCGCGCAGGAGCGCCCGGCCGTGCACGTCCTGCTGCGCCGCGGCGACCCAGCGGGCCGCCAGGTCGCGGACCGTCGGGCTCGTCCCGTCCTCGCGCACGGGCCCGAACCGGGCTCCGGCGCCGTCGAACCAGAACGGCGCCCACCGCGCGCCGGCGGCGGCGACCTCGTCCTCGAGGGCGCACAGCCGGGCCAGGTCGAGCTCCGCGTACAGGGACACCACGACGTCGCCGGCCCGCAGCGGCGCGTCGGGTCCCTCGTCGAGCCCCGGGAACGACGCCGCCAGGGCGGCGACCAGCGGACCGACCGGGTCCGCCGCCACCTCGGGGTCGCACCGCACGACGAGACGCCGGACCCGCGCCCGCTCCTGCGCCACCGCGGCGCCGACGCCGCGGACCAGCCCGCCGAGCTCCCCCAGGAAGCCCTGCGCCCCGTCCGCCGTCAGCGCCCGCTCGACCTGCGCCACGGACTCCCGCACCGCGACGCGCCGTCTGCCGTCGACCGTGAGCAGCGACCCCCCGGTCGTCAGACCGTGCGCCGCCACGGTGATCGTCCGCCTGTCCTCCACACGACCCCCTCGCCCGTACGCACGAGCCCGGCCGCGCGTGCCGCGCGGCCGGGCTCGTCTCTGCCGGATCAGTCAGCCCAGGAGAACTGCACGGGGGCGACCATGTTGTTGTTCGCAGGCATGGTCACCCGCCCCAGGTCGTCCTCCTCGAGCTCCGGTCCCCACGACTCGAGCAGGGAGTCGAGGTGCTCGCTCACATCGCGGATGGTGGCGCTGGACATGTGCCGCTCCTTTCCGAGTGGGCGTCCTCGGGCCCGGCTGGCCGGACCCGAAGGCGCCGTGCTGTGATACCGGTCACTTACGAGTGTGACCAAACCCCCCGAATCGCGCAACCGCGAGGACGGCGGAACGACCGCCCGTCCCCCCGTCCCCCCGTCCCCCCGTCCCCCCGTCCCCCCGTCCCCCCGTCCCGAGGAGCAGCGTGACCCCGGACCCGTCCCGCCCCGGCCGCGACACCCGGGACACGGGCGCCGCCGCCCCGCCGGACCGGCTGGGGGTGGCGGACTGGCTGCGGCTGCAGCACGAGCGTGTGACGGCTCGGTTCCCGCCGGAGGCGACCGCGCCGTGCGAGGCCGTGGTCCGCGACGCGATGTCGGGACGCTCCGCCACGGCGCCGCCGCTGCGCCGCGCGGGCTGGGACGTCCGGTACGAGCCGGGCGCCGGGGGCTGGCGGTGGTCGCCGGCCGACGCGGGCGGTCGCCGGTCGTGGGAACCGGTCGACGTCGGCCTCGACCCGCGGCTCGTCGACCCGGTCCGCTCGGGCAACTTCCTGCCGTGCCCGTTCCCGGTGGACGCGCCGCTCCGGGAACGCGTGATCGTCCGCCTGGCCCCGGGCGGCACGGACGTCGCCGAGAGCGTCGAGGTCGACCTCGCCCGCCGGGCACCCGTCCCGGGCGGGCTGCACGTCGGCCCGAGCGTCCACCAGCTCTGCTGGGACGGGCCGGACGCGCTGCTGGTCTCGCGTCAGGAGACGGACGGCGCCGGGGACGCGCGCTGGGTGGTCGAGCGGGTGGAGCGGGGGGCCGCCGCGCCCCACGCGGTCCACGCGTTCCCGCCCGACCGGGTCGCGGCGGCGATCACCCGCAGCACCACCGCGGCGCGCCCGTGGTACCTCATGACCGAGTGGCTCGACCACCGCCGCCGCGCGTACCACCTCGCGCGCGAGGCCGCCGGGCCCTGGTGCCCGGTCCCCGTCCCGCAGGACGTGCGGGTCCAGCTGCACGGCGACGTCCTGCTGCTCGTGCCGCGCCGTCCCTGGACCCACGACGGGGTCGTCCACGGTCCCGGGGACGCCCTCGTCGCGCCCGCGGACGACGTGGTCCGGGGGCGCGTCCGACCGCGGCTCCTGCACCGGACCCCGCGTCCGGCGCGGATGCAGCAGCTGGTGCCCGTCCGCGAGCGCGTGCTCGTCGTCGAGGGCGACGACGACGGTGCGCGGCTCCTCGCGCTCGACCCGCGGACGGGCAGCGCCGAGGAGCTCGTCCGCACCGGACCGGCCACGACCCTCCGGGCGTCCCCGGTCGACGTGACCGACGCACCCGGCGGTGACCGGTGCTGGGTCGAGACCTCCGGCCCGCTGTCCCCGCCGACGCTGTCGCTGCTGGACGCGCGCGCGCACGGACGCCGCGAGGTCGTCGCCGCGACCGCGCCGACCTTCGACCATGACGCCTTCCGGGTGACCCGCCGTGCGGTGGCCGGCCCCACGGGCGCCCCCGTGCCGTACGTGGTCGTCGCGCCGGCCGGCATGGTGCCGGACGGCCGCAACCCGACGGTGCTGTCCGTGTACGGGGGCTTCGACGCGCACGAGCGCCTCGACTACCTGGACCTCACGGGACCGACCTGGCTCGACCGCCGCACGCCGGACGGCCGGCGGCGCGTGCTCGTGCACGCGTTCGTCGGGCGCGGTGCCCCGCGGGACGCGGCGCCCTGGGACCGGCTGCGCACGAGCGTCGAGGAGATGCTGGCCGTCGCGGCCGCCCTGCGCGCCGACGGCGTCGCCGACGCCGCCCACCTGGGGGCGACGGGGGCGAGCCACGGCGGGCTCGTCGCCATGAACGCCGTGCTGGGCGAGCCCGCGGCCTTCGGGGCGGTCGCCTGCCGCTCCGCCGTGCTCGACCTCCTGGACTACCCGGCGCTGGACGGGACGGCGTGGTCGCACGAGTACGGCGACCCGCGCGACCCGGCCAGCGCGGGCGCGATGGCCGCGCTTTCCCCCGTGCACCGCGTCGTCCCCGGCGTCGCGTACCCGCCCGTCCTGCTGTGGACGTCCGACGCGGACGACCGGGTCTCACCGGAGCACTCGCGCCGCGCCGCGCGCCGGCTCGCGGCGGCCGGCGCCGACGTGCTCTACCTGGAGACCCCCGGGGCGGGGCACGACGCGCTCGGGACCACCGCGGCGGGGGCGCGCGGGCACGCGGTGACCGCCGCCTTCCTCGACCGGCACCTCGTGCCGGCGCGTCACTGACGGACGCGCGCGCGCTCCCCGCGTGCGGCGGCGGCGAGCCGGCCGAGCATCACCACCGCCAGGGGCAGCAGCGCGAGGTACAGCACCTGCGCCCGCCTGCCGGGGTCCTCGACGACGCCCAGCCCGGTGCCCAGCCACGAGAACGCGGCGGTCGTGGCGATGGCGAGCCCCACCGACTCGGCGATGACGACGGCGGCGGCCATGCGGTCGTCGGAGATCCCGTCGTCGGTCTCGGGCCGGGCGAGGCACCGCCCGAGCAGGTCCGGGTACAGCATCCCCATGCCGGTGCCCATGAGCGCCGCGCCCACGAGCAGGCCGACGAACGCCGAGGAGGCCGCCGGCTCAAGCGACGTCGTCAGGAGCAGCACCCCGACCCCGGTCGTGATCACCGTGCCCGCCAGCAGCGCCCGGCGCCGGAAGGCGCCGTCCTGCGACGCGGGGTGCGAGCCGGTCCACAGCGCGGCCACGGCCCAGGTGAACCCCGGCGCCGCGATGATGTACCCGAACCTGCCCGCGGGCAGGCCGAACACGTCGTGCGCGACCACCGAGAGGACCATCGTCGCGCCGAAGTAGACCGCCGCCGTGACCATGAGCGCCGTCAGCGCGGCGCGCCGGCCGGACGACGCCCGGAAGGTGCCGCCGGGCAGCACCGCGGCCGTCGCGCGCAGCATGAGCAGCGCACCGGCGGCGACCGCGGCCGCCGACCACGCGCCGAGCGGCAGCGCGATGACCGCCGAGCCCGTCGCGAGCACGACCGCCCACGCCCACGGCGCCTTCTCCTCGGGGACCTCCTCCGTGCGCTCCGGCATGTACCGGGCGACGAGCACCCGCGCCACGAGGAGCAGCGGCAGGTAGAGCAGCATCGCCCACCGCCACCCGAAGGCCTGCGACGCCGACACGGCGTAGACGGGACCGAGCACCGACGAGAAGACCCAGATCCCCGACATGCCGGCCAGGACGAGCTGCCGGTACCGGGGCGGCAGCCCGCGGCTGATGGCGCCCATGCCGATCGTCGCCAGCGCGCCGCCCGCGACGGCGCGGACGGCCGTCCCCGCGATGAACACCTCCATGCTCAGGGCGGCGGCGCACATGACCGCACCCACCACGGTGACGACCGTGAACACGACCATGAGACGGCCCACGCGGTAGCGCGACAGCAGCCACGCACCCACGGGCATCATGAGGAACGTGGGCGCCTGCGCCGCCGCGTCCAGGGGCCCGTACAGGTGCGCCCCGTCGAGGTCCGCCGCCACGAGGGGCAGGACCGTCTGCGAGAGGTACCGCTGCATGCCGCCGAGGAACTCGATGAAGATCAGCGAGCTCGCCAGCATCAGGACGGCGAGCCGCCCCTGCCGACGAGCGGGCGCGGGGCCTGCCGTGCCGCCCGCCTCCGTCACGGCAGTGCCCCGAGCGCGTCCTCGAGCCGGTCGATCTGCCGCTCGTCCTGCGCCCAGAAGTAGAAGATCACCTCGTCAGCACCGAGGTCCTCGTAGGCCTTCACGAGCATGCGCACGACCTCGGGCGTCTGCGCGACGTACTCCGGCACCCGGACGGCGTCGTCGGTGTACTGGTAGTAGTCGACGACCGTGCGCAGGCCCTCCTGGACGACGTCCTCGGGGCCGAGGGCCACGTAGCAGTGCGCGACGATCCGCGGCTCGCCGGGGTGCCCCGCCTCCCGCCAGTACCCGCGCAGCTCGGCGATCAGGTGGCGCACGTACTTGGGCGGGCCCGCCGCGATGAAGCCCGCCTGCCACCGCACGACCCGGCGCAGGGCCCTGGGGTGGAACCCGCCGAACAGGATCTCCGGCCCCTCCGGGCGCGTGGGCGCGGGCCCGACCGGGTCCATGCCGTCCAGCGGCGGCTCCCCGGCCCAGATGCGGCGCATCTGCGCCACCTGCTCGTCGAGCCGCGCACCGCGCGTCCGCACGTCCGTGCCCGCGACCCGGTAGTCGTCGAACCGGGGGCCCCGCCAGTTCCCGACGCCGAGCCCGAGCGTGAACCGGCCGCCGGAGACGCGGTCGAGGGTGGCGATGTCCTTCGCCATGAGCGCGGTCTGCCGCAGCGGGGCGAGCAGCACCTCGGTTTGCAGCCGGATGCGCTCGGTGGCACCGGCGATCGCGGCGAGCGAGATGAGCGGGCTGGGGTTGTGGTACACAATCCGGTCGAGGACGCCGACCGTGCTGAACGGACCCTGCTCGGCGCGGCGCGCCCAGCCGACGTGGGCGGCGGGGTCGTGGGGCGGCAGGCCGATACCGAACTTCATGCACTCCTCCGCGCGTCGCTCCTGCGGTGCGGGACGTCCCGCGCCGCCGGACCGTGGTCGCGAGCGGCGCCGTCTGGCAACCTAGGGAAGCCCCGATGTGACCGCAACCACACGGGGGCGCAGCGCCGGTCAGAACCGCAGGGTGGCCGTGCCGAGCACCAGCGCGCGCAGGCGGCCCCACGCGTGGACGGTCTCCGCCGGGTCCTCGTCCAGCAGCGCGACCTCGGCCCGCGCACCGCGGACCAGCCGCCCGCCCCCGAGCCCGAGCCGCTCCCGCAGGCCGGCGGTCGCCAGGTCGAGCAGCGCGTGCGCCTCGACGCCGCACCGGTGCAGCAGCTCGAGCTCGACGTGCAGGCTCGCTCCCGGCACCACCCCGGGGAACGCCGCGTCGGTGCCCGGGAGCACCGGCACGCCCCGCTCGTGGGCCCGGGCGACGAGCCCCAACAGGCGGTCGAACGCGGCCCGGTCGGGGGCCGCGCGCCCGGACCGGCGCAGGTGCGCGCGCCACCCCGCGGGCACCCGCTCCCACACCGGCGAGCCCGCCAGCGAGCCGGACTGCGGCAGCCCCAGCGCGGAGGCCGTCGCCACGAGGGTGGAGACGAGGAACGCCCCGTGGCGCAGCGCGACCTCCACGAGCTCCTCCGCCTGGTCGTCGCTCTCGGGCACCGGCGCGTGCGCGAGCCCGTCCGCACCGGCGCCGAGGGCCACACAGGCGAGGTCGGCCGACGGCGCGTGCACGACGACCCGGCAGTCGTGCGCGTGCGCCGCCGCGACGAGCTCGGCCACCTCCCGCGGCGTGAAGGTCGGCAGGCTCGTCCCGGCGAGGCGCCCGTCGTCCAGGAACACCTTGAGCACCGTCCCGCCGCTCGCGACGAGCGCGCGGACGAACGCCTCGGGGCCGCCGGACTCGGCCACCGAGGGGAAGTCCGGGTACAGCCCCGCCGCGACCAGCTGGTACGGGTGCCCGCCGCGGACCGCGGCCCCCACGCCCGCCGTCGCGTACCGCGCGCCACCGGAGGCCGCCTCCCGGTCCAGGCCGGCGCGGGCGCCCGGGGCGGAGAACAGGTCCATCGCGAACCCCACCCCGTACAGCGGCAGGCGCAGCAGGTGCCCCGGCAGGAGGTGGCAGTGCGCGTCCGTCAGGACGGGTGCGGCCCACCACCCCGCGGCGTCGACCTCGTGGCCGTCATCGGCGTCGGCGGCCTGCCCGGCGGGCGTGACGTCCGCGAGCACGCCGTCCCGCACGACCAGGTCGCGCGTCGCCCAGCCCCCGGCGTCGCGGACGCGTGCGGCCCGGACGACGCAGGTCGTCACGCCGGCGCCCCGACCGCATGCAGGACCCACGCGGTGACGAGCGCGTCCCGGTCGAGCACCTGGCGCCGGCCACGGGCGCCGCTGTGCCCGGTGCGCTCCTCGGGCAGCAGCACGAACGGCCCGCCCGTCGCCCGTGCCCGCAGCCGGGCGACCCACCGCGCGGGCTCCGCGATCGACACGCGGGCGTCCTGCGTCCCCGACACGACGAGGACCGGCGGGTACCGGACGCCGCGCACGTTCTCGTACGGCGAGTAGCCGCGGATCGTGTCGAACGCCGCGGGGTCCTCCAGCGGGTTGCCGAGCTCGTCCCACTCGGGCACGGTCAGCGGCCGCGACGGGTCGAGGAGCGAGGTCAGCGGGTCGACGAACGGCGCGGTCAGCACCACGGCGCCGAAGGCCCCCGGGTCCGCGTTGAGCGCGCCGCCCACCACCAGCCCGCCGGCGGACGACGACCGCCCGACCACCTGGCCCGGCGCGACCCAGCCCTCCTCGGTCAGGAACCGCACGACCGCGAGGTAGTCCGACACCGAGACGGGCTTGTGCTGTCGGCGACCGCCCTCGTGCCACCGCTTGCCCAGCTCGCCGCCGCCCCGCACGTGCGCGACGGCGTACCGGAGCCCGCGGTCGAGCAGCGCGAGCCGGTTGACCGAGAAGGTCATGTCGGCGATGCGCTCGTAGGCGCCGTATGCGTACAGCACGCACGGGCGCGGTCCTGCCCCGACCGTCGCGGCGGGCTCCACGAGGGTCACGGGGACGGTGGTGCCGTCCGGCGCCGGTGCGCCCAGGGTGTGCGCCACGTAGTCCTCGGGGCGGTACGGCCGACCGTCCGGCGCCGGCCCGACCGGCATCTGCTCGACCACGGTGGTGCGGCCCGTCGCCAGGTCCACCGACCGCACGCTCGGCGGCAGGACCGGCGAGGTGTGCGATACCCGGAGCGCACCGCTCGCGAAGTCGGGGTTGGAGGCCGGGGACACCAGGACGCCGGGGTCGAAGCCCACGGACCGCTGCGTCCCGTCCGGCCCGATCACGAGGAAGCCCGTCGCGTTCCCCGCGCGCGCGTGCACCACGACGTGGTCCCGGAAGGCCAGCACCCAGTGCAGCCGGCGGTCCGGGTCGTGCGGCACCACGGTCTCCCACTCACCGGGTGTGGACAGCGACGCCCGCGCGATCTCGAACTCGGGCCCGTTGCGGTTGTTCAGCAGGTAGAGCAGGTCCCGACCGTCGGGCGTCCGCCGGTGGTCGACCTCGTAGTAGACCCCGCGCTCGCGCGGCAGGACGAGGACCGCCGGCAGGGTCGGGTCGTCCGCGCGGAGCAGCCGGTGCTCGGTGACCGAGCCGACCGCCGCCCGCACGTCCACGAGCGCCCCGCTGCGCGTGCTGCTCAGCGTGAGCCAGGACGCCGGGTCCGGGTCCTCGTGCAGCAGCAGGTCCTGCTCCTGGTCCGTGCCGAGGACGTGGAGCCAGACGCGGTGCGGGCGGTTCACCGCGTCGCCCGTCGTGTACAGCAGGCGCGTCCCGTCCGCGGACCACGCGCACGTGTAGTGGCACCCGGTGAGGCGGTCGGCGAGCAGCTCGCCGCTCTCGAGGTCCCGGACGAGGAGCGTGAAGCGCTCGTCACCCGACACGTCGACCCCGAAGGCCAGCCGGCGGTGGTCGGGGCTGGGGCGGAACGCGCCGAGGGCGAAGCCGCCGAGCCGGCGGTGGATGTCGTCGCCGTCGAGGATCACCTCCGCGCCGCGCTCGAGCTCCGCCCCCGTCGGCACGGTGCCGTCGCCGACGATCCGGCGCCGCAGGTACTGGCGGTGGTCGGCGCCGCGGGGCCGCCTGGTGAAGTACCACCAGCCGCCGTGGGCCGTCGGCGACACCGGCGCGTCGACGTGGCGGGCGTCGAGCTCTGCCCGGACCACCTGCCGCAGGGCCTCGACCTGCGCCAGCTGCGCCGCCGCGTACCGGCGCTCGGCCTCGAGGTGCTCGCGCACCGCGGCGGAGCCCGTGTCGAGCATCCACGCGTACTCGTCGACCAGCTCGCGCCCGTGCACCGTCCGGTGGACCGGGTCGAGCCGTGCGCGCGGCGCCGGAGGGCTTGCGGTCATGACCGACCTCCCGAGCGAGGGGTGGGTGCGGGTACCTCTTCTAGCACAGGGACCGGTGTCCCACGACCGACGAGGCAGGCCGCCGCGTCGGTCGTGCGGGGCGCGCGTCCGGCACGTCCCGGGACCGCCGCGTCGGCACGGCCTGCGCGCGTCGGCGTGCGGAGGGCCCGCGGCACGCGCGAGGCTGGCCGGGTCGACCCGTCAGAGGAGGAGCACCGTGCGCCGAGCAGAGCAGGTCACCGAGGCAGTCGCCTACCACGGCGAGGGCCCGTGCTGGTCGCCCACGTGGGGCGGGCTGCGCTGGGTCGACATGCTGGCCGGCGACCTGCTGACCCTGCGGGACGACGGCTCGGTCGACCGTCTGCACGTCGGCGACGTCGCCGCGTTCGTCCGGCCGCGCACGCGCGGCGGGTACGTCGTGGGCCTCGAGCGCGGGATCGCGCTGGCGGACGGGCCCGACGCCGTGCCGACCCCGCTGCCCGAGCTGTGGTCGGACACCGGCGTGCGGATGAACGAGGGCGGCTGCGACCCGTCCGGCGTCCTGTACGCGGGGTCGATGCCCTACGACGCCACGCCCGGCGGCGCGCGCCTGTACCGGATCGCGCCCGACGGGGACGTGGAGGTCGTGCTGGACGACGTGACGATCTCCAACGGCATCGACTTCTCCCCCGACGGGACGCGGGCGTACTACAACGACACCCCGACCGGCCGGACGGACGTGTTCGACGTCGTGGACGGCCGCCTGACCGGCCGCCGGCCGTTCTTCGCCGGCGAGGACGACCACCCGGACGGGCTGACCGTCGACTCGGCGGGCAACGTGTGGGTGGCGCTGCACGGCGCCGGGCGGGTGCGCTGCGTGTCGCCGTCCGGGGACGTGCTGACCGAGGTCGAGGTGGCGGCGGCCCAGGTGACGGCGTGCGCCCTGGGCGGGCCGACGCTGCAGGACCTGTACATCAGCACCTCGCGGGAGAACCTCGACGACCCCGAGCCGGGTGCGGGCGCCCTGTTCCACGTGCGCGTCGACGTGCCGGGCAGGCCGGTGCTCCCGTACGGCGGCTGAGGGCCCCAAGGAGGCCGGGGAGGCCCGGGACGTACGTCGGCGGCGCCTGCGCCCTCATCCTGGGTACGACGCGTGCCGATGTCACCGGGAGGGGCGCGCCGCCCCGCACCGTGCACGCCCCGAAGGACCCGCCATGAGCACCACGACCGCCCCCGCCCTGCCCGTCACCGCCCTGCCCGCCCCCGTCGGCGCGCTGCACTGCGGCGACCGGACCCTCGCGATCGCGCTGGGCGTGGCCCGGCCGGCACCGAGGGCCGTCCGCGTGCCGTCCGTCGCCGTCCGACGGGTCGCGGGCCAGTCACCGCTGGAGGCGCGCGGCTGGGCGTCCGCCGAGGCCGCCGCCGAGTAGCTCAGGCCGACCCGACCCGCGTCCCGGCGCCACGCGAGCCCGCGGGTGGAGGCCGGGGGCGCGTGAGCTGTGCGCCCGGGAGTACGGTGACGCGCGCGTCTCGACTCCGCGCTCGGGACGTCGGGTCGGGGCTGGTGAGCGAAGGGCGAGACGTGACAGGCGACATCGCGATCGAGAGCACGCCGATCGACGGACTGCTGGTGATCCGGCTGAAGCAGGCACAGGACGCGCGAGGCACGGTGCGCGAGTTCTACCGCTCGTCCGCGTGGCCGGAGGGTGCCGAGGCGGCGGCGGCGGCCGGCCCCTGGCTGCAGGTGAACGTGACCGAGACCCACCGCGGAGCGGTGCGTGGTCTGCACGGCGAAGCGATGAACAAGCTGGTCGGGATCGTCGCCGGCAGGGCGTGGGGCGCCTACCTGGACGCCCGGCCCACGTCACCGACATACGGCGCGGTCCACACCTGCCCGTTGGAGAAGGGCACGCAGGTCTTCGTACCGCGCGGCGTCTGCAACGGCTTCCAGTCGCTGGCGGACGAGACGCAGTACCTCTACTGCTTCGACGAGGAGTGGCGCGCGGGGATGCCGGGGACCGCGTTCAGCCCGCTCAGCCCGGACCTCGCGATCACCTGGCCCATCCCCGTCGATCCGTCGGACCCCGCCCAGATCTCGACCAAGGACCGCGATGCCCCGGACTGGCGCGCAGAGCAGCGCCGGGTCTGAGTACCTCCCGTCTCGACGCCGGCACGGGCCACGCGCGACGGGACGGTCTGACGACCGAAGCCGTCCAGCACTTTGCCGGGTAGCTCACGGACGCAGCAGCGCGTCGTACACCTGCGCGAAGCGGGCCCGCCGCTCGGCGTAGTGGTCGGCGTGCTCCGGTCGCGGCTCGTACGTCGCCCCCGTGGCGTCCGGCGCCCGCGGCACGTCCGGGGCGAGCACGTCCAGGGCGAGCAGCGCGGTGCCGCGCTGCGTCGCGCGCCGGCGCGTCACGTGCGTGACGGGACGTGCGAGCACGTCGGCGAGCACCTGCAGCCACTCCGGCTGGTCGTTGGTCACCCGGCCCGAGGCGGCGACCTGCTCGACCTGCGGCGCCGCCGGGCGCAGCTCGTCGGCCACGCGGGCGTAGGTCATCGCGACGCCCTCGACGACCCCGCGGAACAGCGCGTCCGCGTCCGTGGCGACCGACACGCCGCCGATCACGGCGCGCGCGTCGCCGACCCACCCCGGGGCGCGCTCGCCGGTGAGGTAGGGCAGCACGAGCGGGGTCGCGTCGCTGGGGGCGGCGGTGAGGACGGCGGCGGGGTCGGGACCGAGCCGCAGCGTGGACTGCGCCCAGCTGACCGCGCGCCCGACGTCGTTGATCGCGCCGCCGAGCAGCGTCCGGTCCTTCGCCACGCGGTAGTTCCACAGGCCGAACGGCAGGGGGTCGGCCGGACCGTCGAGCAGGGCGCGCAGGGCACCGCTGGTCGCGGTGGACGCGGCGAGGACGGTCGGGTCGGTCGCGCCGGCGCCGACGTTGCTCGCGTAGCCGTCGGTGACGACGGGGAACCAGAGGGCACGCGCGAGAGCGGGCCAGCGGGCGGGTGCGGCGGCCGCTGCGGGGTCCGTCATGTCCCGGGGCGGAGCGAAGTGGTCCGGCGTGACGCCCGCGGCCGCGAGGAGCTCGCCGTCGAGCTCGCCCGTCCGGCGGTCGAGCAGGCCGGTCCACGCGACCGTCGACGTGCCGGCGAGCGGCACCCCGACGAGCCGGTGCAGCACGTACTCCCCCAGCGACCACCAGCCCGTGGTGGCCGCGACCGTCCGCGGCTCCGCCTCGGCGAGCCAGCGCAGGCGCGGCGCGTGGTAGCTGGCGTGGACGCGGGTGCCCGTCCGCTGCTGCACGGCGTGCTCGTCGAGCTCCTCCCGCAGGGCCGCGACCGCCGTCGAGCACCGGGAGTCGGCGTACGTCAGGCACGGCGTGAGCGGGCGCCCCGCCGCGTCGACGGCGACGAGCGACGCCGCGAACGTGTCGAGCGCGACGCCGGCGATGCGCGTGCCGAGCCGCCGGTCGGCGGTCACGGCGTCGAGGACCTGCTCGATCTCGGCCGTCACCTGGTCCGGGTCGATGACGGACGTGCCGTCCGGGGCGACGGTGAAGGCGTGCGGCACCTTGTGCTGCAGCCCCCGCACGGGCCGGCCCGACGCGTCGTGCACCCCGCCGCGCGTGGCGGTGGAGCCCACGTCCATCGCGACGACCAGGGGGTCGAGCGCGTCGTCGAGATCGACGTCGTCAGCGGAACGGCCCATCACGCACCTCGTCGTCGCCGGAACGGACGTCCCCGACCCTAGTGAGGGGCCGCAGGTCCCGCCGGTCGGCCGTCCGGCGTCAGCGCCCCTCGGCGACCGCCCGCCGCTCCTGCGCGACGCGGTGCGGGACCCGCAGCAGCCGGATCGCCGTGACGAGGACGAGCCCGCCGACGAGGTTGCCGAGCGCGGCCCAGCCGAGCCGCGCGAGCCAGTCCACGTACCCGAAGTCCGCGCCGACGTGCAGCGCGGCGAACATGAGCAGCGAGTCCAGCACGGAGTGGAACAGCTGCGGCCCGGCGAGCAGCGCGCCGAACAGGATCGCGGGCACGATCTTGACGCCCATGCTCTCGGTGGCGTGCTGCATGCGCGTCATCAGCGTGATCACCATGCCTGCCAGCACGGCGGAGCAGAACGACGTCAGGCCCAGCGGCATCGTGCCGAAGTGCTCACCGGCCTCGACCGCCGTCGGGTGGATCGTGGGCAGCGCCTGCACGACCAGCCACGTCACCACCCAGCCGCCCACCAGGTTGAGCACCAGCGTCACGCCCCACAGCCGCAGCAGCTGGCGCAGCGTCCCCCGGCGTGCGACGAACGCCGTGACCGGGACGAGGAAGTTCTCGGTGAAGAGCTCGCTGCGGGCCAGCAGCAGCGCCACGAACCCGATCGAGAACGCGAGCCCCGCCAGCAGGTGGTCGCCGGTCTGCTCGAGCACGACGAGGTAGGCGAGCACGCCCGTGCCGACGTCGATGCCGCCGAGCAGGCCGGTGCTGACCAGCGGCAGCCAGGGGCGGGAGAGCCGGTCCTCGCCCTCCTCGACCAGCCGGTCGAACGCGTCCTCGACCTCCGCCTCGGGCTGCTCGGGCGGGAGGGCGGGCGAGTCGCGCACGTCGGCCATGTCTCCCAGGGAACGGCGGCTGCGCTGCCCGCGCGATCCGAACGCGCCCGCCGGTCCGCGGGCCCCGGCGTCAGTGCGCCGCGTGCGCGCGCCGGTGGCGGATCACGTGGACCTGGTGGACGACGAACGCGACGACCGCACCCACGACGAGCCCGACGAGCGCGGACGCGAGGGTGTTGACGAACCAGGCGAGGAACCCGCCGACGCCCTGCACGTGGTGCACGGCCTCCTCGAGGTGGTGCACCACGTCGTACAGCCCGTGCCAGCCGAGCTCGTCGACGCCGACGAGCAGGATGTGCCCGCCGACCCAGAGCATCGCCGCGATGCCGACCGTCGAGAGCACGGCCATCACCTTGGGCATCGCCGTGACGAGACCGCGGCCGAACGCGGCCGTGGCCCCACGGCGGGTGTTCGCGAGGCGCAGGCCGATGTCGTCCATCTTCACGATGAGCGCGACCGCCCCGTAGACGAGGGCCGTGATGGCGATCGCGACGACCACGAGCGAGACCGCGCGGCCCACGAACCCCTGGTCCGCCACCTCGTTGAGCGCGATGACCATGATCTCGGCCGACAGGATGAAGTCGGTGCGGACGGCGCCGGCCACGAGCTTCTTCTCGGCCTCCGGCCCCTGCTCGACGGCGGCCTCCGCGCGCTCGGCCGCCTTGTTTCCGCGCAGCGCCTCCCACACCTTCTCGGCCCCCTCGAACGCCAGGTAGGTGCCGCCGACCATGAGGATGGGTGTGAGCAGCCCGGGCAGGAACTGGCTGAGCAGCAGGGCCGCGGGGAGGATGAACAGCAGCTTGTTGCGCAGCGAGCCGCGCGCGATCGCCCAGATCATCGGCAGCTCGCGGTTCGCGGTCACGCCGTGCACGTAGCGGGGCGTGACCGCGGTGTCGTCGATGACGACGCCCGCTGCCTTCGCGCCCGCGCGCCCGGCGGCTGCGCCGACGTCGTCGATGGACGCCGCCGCGAGCTTCGCGAGGGCCGCGACGTCGTCCAGGAGTGCTGCGAGTCCGCCAGGCATGCGCGCCGCCACCTTCGTCCGTGCCGAGGGCACGGCCCGGGCGGGTCGTGCGCCGAGGACAGGGTAGGGGCCGCCGCACGCGCCCGCCGCCCGCGGGCCGGTTCCGGTGGGCGCGGGCGGGCGCGACGCGGCCCGGTCACGCGTCCGGGCGTCGAAGCGTTTAACTCCTGCTGCTCCCTCTTCGCACGCGGCGACGAGCGGGCCAATGTTAAGGCTCACATCCGCGGCCCCGGCGGCTCCCGCCGACGCGGTTGTATCGATCCAGCCCGTCCCTGGCCCGTCCGCGCCGCCGTCCTCCGCGGCCGTCGTGGCGACTCGAAGGAGAGCACCATGAGACCAGCACGTGCACCCCGGGCCCACCGGCCCGCCCGAGCCTCCCGGCACCGCCTGGTGGCCGGGCTCGCCGCCCTCGCCACGGCCGTCGCCACCGGCGCCCTCGCGCTGGTCGTCGCACCGGCGGCGTCCGCGGCGACCGTCGACACGAACGCCTCCTACGTCCTGGTCAACCGCGGCAGCGGCAAGGCGCTCGACGTCTACAACCTGGCCACGAACGACGGCGCCCGCATCGTGCAGTGGACCCGCAACGACGGGGCCCAGCAGCAGTGGCAGTTCGTCGACTCGGGCGACGGGTGGTACCGGCTCAAGTCGCGCCTCTCGGGCAAGGTGCTGGACGTCCACAACTGGTCGACGGCCGACGGTGCCGCGATCGTCCAGTACACCGACCGCAACCAGGCCAACCAGCAGTTCCGGCTGCAGGACGTCTCCGGCGGGTACGTGACGCTGATCGGCCGGCAGTCGGGCAAGGCGGTCGAGGTGCAGGGCGCCTCGACGGCCGACGGCGCGAACGTCGTCCAGTACACGAGCTGGGGCGGCGCCAACCAGCAGTGGCAGCTCGTGCGCGTCGGCGGCACCAGCCCGAACCCGACGCCCTCCCCCACCACGACGACCCCGCCGACGGGCACCTGCTCGCTGCCGACGTCCTACCGATGGCGGGACTCGGGCGTGCTCGCGCAGCCCCGGTCCGGCTGGGCCTCGCTCAAGGACTTCACGGTCGCCCCGTACAACGGGCAGCAGCTCGTCTACGCGACGACGCACGACAACGGCACGTCGTGGGGCTCGATGGCCTTCGCGCCGTTCTCGAGCTGGTCGCAGATGGCCTCGGCCCAGCAGATCGCGATGCCGTTCAGCGCGGTCGCGCCCTCGCTGTTCTACTTCGCGCCGAAGAACGTCTGGGTGCTCGCCTACCAGTGGGGCGGACCCGCCTTCTCCTACCGGACGTCGACCAACCCCGCCGACGTGAACAGCTGGTCGGCCCCGCAGACGCTGTTCTCCGGCACCATCTCCGGCTCCGACACCGGCCCGATCGACCAGGCGCTCATCGGTGACGGCCAGAACATGTACCTGTTCTTCGCCGGCGACAACGGGCGCATCTACCGGGCGAGCATGCCGATCGGGAACTTCCCCGGGAGCTTCGGCCCCGCCTCCACCGTCGTCATGAGCGACACCAAGGAGAACCTGTTCGAGGCCGTGCAGGTCTACAAGCTCGCGGGCCAGAGCCGGTACCTCATGATCGTCGAGGCCATGGGCGCGCAGGGCCGCTACTTCCGGTCCTTCACGGCCACCAGCCTCGGCGGCTCGTGGACCCCGAACGCGACGACCGAGTCCAACCCGTTCGCCGGCAAGGCCAACAGCGGCGCCACCTGGACCAACGACATCAGCCACGGCGAGCTGCTGCGCACCAGCGCCGACCAGACCATGACGGTCGACCCGTGCAACCTCCAGCTGCTCTACCAGGGCCGCTCGCCGTCCTCCGGCGGTGACTACGGCCGCCTGCCCTACCGGCCGGGCCTGCTGACCCTGCAGCGGTAGGACCCGAACCGTCCAGCCCGTGAACCCGGACCTCGTCAGGACCCCGCGCACCCCGTCCTGACGAAGTCCGGGTTCGCGCCCGTGCCGCAGTGCTGGCAGGGCGTCACCATGGAGGTCTCGACGGAGGGGTCGAGGGGACGGTCGACGCGACGAGGGGTCGCCGTGAGCGGGAGCCGGGGGGACGGGCACCGGGGCGGTGCGGACGCGCCCACGACGTTCGGCGGGCGCGTGCGGCGCGCGGCCGCCACCGCGCCCGCCGGGCGCGACCGCTACGTGGACCTGCTGCGGGTCGCAGCCGTGACGGTCGTCGTGCTGGGCCACTGGGTCGTCTCGGCGGTCACCGTCACCGACGGCCGGCTCGGGGGCGTCAGCATCCTCACCCTCCTGCCCTGGACGCACCCGTGGACCTGGCTCACGCAGGTGATGCCGGTCGTGTTCCTCGTCGGCGGGTACGCGAACGCGGCCTCGTGGTCGTCGCCGCGCCGCGGGGGCGGTGCCGCAGCGTGGGTGCGGGCCCGGGCGCTGCGGCTCCTGCGCCCGACCGCCGCGTTCGGCGTCGTGCTCGTCGCCGGGTACGTCGGCGCGCTGGCGCTGGGTGCCGACCCGCAGCTGGCGCGCACCTGCGTGTGGCTCGCGACGACGTCGCTGTGGTTCCTCGTCGTGTACCTGGCCGTGGTCGCGCTCGCGCCGGCGACGATCGCCTGGCAGCGGCGCCGCGGGGCCGCGGCCGTGCTCCTGCCGCTCGTCGCGCTGGTCGCCGCGGGGGACGTCGCGCGCGTGGTGACGGGCTCGCCCGCACCGGCCGCCGCGAGCTACCTCGCCGGCTGGCTCGTCGCGCACCAGCTCGGCGTCGCCTGGCACGACGGCGTCCTGACCCGGTCGCGCGGCACGGCGGTCGCGCTCGCGGCGGCCGGCCTCGCGGGCGTCGTCGTCCTCACGGCGTGGGGCCCGTACGCCGTGACGATGGTGGGCGCGGGACCCGCCGGCGAGCTCGACAACACCGCCCCGCCCACGCTCGCCCTGCTGGCACTGACGGCGGCGTGGACCGGCGTGGTCCTGCTGCTGCGCCCGCTGGGCGAGCGCGCGGTCGCGCGGCCGCGCGTGTGGGACGCCGTCGTCGGGGCGAACGCGGTCGTGCTCACGGTGTTCCTGTGGCACACCGTGCCCGTCGTGGTGGCCGGGCTCGCGCTGGTCGGCACCGGCGCGTTCCCGACGCCGGAGGTGGGGTCGGGCCGCTGGTTCGCGCTGCGGGTCCCGTGGGTGCTCGTGCTGGCCGTGCTGCTCGTCGCGGTCGTCGCGGCCGTGGGGCGGTTCGAGCTGCGCCCCGCGCGCCCGCCCGATCGCGAGCCCTCGGGCGTCGCGGTCGGGCTGGGCGTGGTCGCGTGCCTCCTCGGCCTCCTCGGGCTGGGCGTCGGCGGGGTGGACGGGCTCGCGCCCACGGTCGCCGGTGCGCCGGTCACGGAGCTCGCGCTCGTGGTCGTCGGGCTGGTGCTGCTGGCGCGTGCGGGACGGGCTCCGCGGCAGGGGCGTCGCGCGTGACCCGCGCCGGGTCTCGCCCGTCCCTGTGCAGCGGGGTCCCCTGCCCGCTCGCCGTCCCGGAGCTGGTCGGCACCCTGAGGCGTCGGGTGCCGACGAGCTCCGGAGGCGGCGGAGCGGACCGGTCAGCTCAGCGCAGGCCGCCCCAGCGCATCGGGTTCGAGCGCGTCGAGGCGTACAGGAACCACGACGTCGCGCCGACGTGCTGGACCTGGAAGTAGCCGAACCCGAACCCGGTGTCGAGCAGGCTGGACGCCGCCACGATCCCGCCGTCCACCTCGACGCCGCCGAGGTGCTGGCCGCCGCCGAGGACGTCCTGCACGTGCCGCACCTGGTCGAGCAGGCGCTCGGCCCGGTGCCGGTCGCCGCGCGCGTCCCGGTCGAGCAGCGACGTGGCGAGCTGCGCCGTCCCCTCCAGCCACACGCCCTGCGGGTGGACGGTGATGCCGTTGTACTGCGCGGTCGACGTCGTGGACGCGGTGCTGAACGTGACGCCGGAGACCCGCTCGCCGTCGGGCAGCTGCGACGTCGGTGCCGACGCGTCGTCCGTCACCGCGAGGCCCGTGGCGGCCCAGTCGAGCGCCCGGTCGTAGCGCCGGTCCTGCAGCGCGAGGCGGCTCCACGTCTGCGGGTCGAGCGGCACGGGGTCGCGGTTGATCTCGACCCCGTCGTTCGTGCCCGTCCAGAACCAGCCCGACGCCGGCTCCCACATCCGCCGCACGAACGTGTGGGCGTGCGCGGCGGCGGCCTCCCACCTGCGGTCGCCGGTGGCCCGCCGCAGCATGCCGAAGAACGCGACGCAGTCGATGTTGTGCTCGGTCGAGCCGTTCGGCACCGGCTGGTTCGCGCCGTCGACGCCGAACGAGAACCCGCCGAGCGGCCGGGTCGACCACGTGTTCGTCGTGATCCACTCGCCGATGCGCACCGCGGCGTCGCGGTAGCGCCGGTCCCCCGTGGCGCGGAACAGGTGCAGCAGGCCGATGCCGGGCCACGCCATGTCGCCGACGGCCGTGCCGAGGAACCCGAACTGCCAGCCGACGTTCGCCCGGCCGTCCGCGCGCACGAGGCCGTCGGGCTGCGGCGTGCCGTCGTAGAACGTGTACGGGCCGACGTTGTAGCCCTGCCGCAGCCGGCCGTCGTCGAAGTCGGGGTCGTTCTCCTGCGCGAACACGAGGCCGTCGCCGATCACGCGGGCGGTCTGCACGCTCGAGCGGCGGCCGTCGGCGAGCAGCGCGCCGATGGCCAGCGCGTTGTCGTAGACGAACGCCGTGCTGAACAGGCCGAGCTCGTCGGCGTAGCTCTGCGCCAGGCGCGGCCCCGTGCCGACTGACGGGTAGGCGTTCGTCGCGGCCTGCAGGAACCCGACCGCGGCGCGCTGGGCGCCACCCCGGCCACCGTGGTGGCGGCGAGGACCGTGGCGCAGGTCGGGGCGCGGCCCCCAGCCGCGGCCGTCGTGCGCCGCCGCACCGCTCGCGCCCGCGACGGCGGCCGCGGCCACCCCGGTCAGCGCGAGGAAGGTGCGGCGGGCGAGCGGCGCCCGGGGCCCGGCGTGCTGGTGGTCGTGGTGCTGGTGGTCGTCGTGCCGGTGGTCGTGGCGCTGGTCGAGCTCGGTGGCGTCGGACATCGCGTGCTCCCCCATGAGACGGGGCCCGGCGTCGTCGCCGGGCCGCGACCAGGCTAGGGAGGAACCGGACGTTCCGGAAGGCGCGCGGCGCCCGCCGTCCCGCGACCCCGGGAGGGACGTCCGTGCCCGTGCAGGGCCTGCCGGCCGCGCTGAGAGAGAGCCGTCGCGAGGGACGGCGCGGCCACGGCCGGAGATCAGGCGGCGGAGATGCGCAGGACGATCCGGTCGCCGCCCCGGCGGGTGAGCCTCTCGAGAGCCGTGACGGCGCGGTACTCGAGCCCGTACTTGTCCCGCAGGAGGCCCATCCTGTGCGGCTCGTCGACGTCCGCGCCGACGATCTCGGCGGTCGCGGCGACGCACTCCGCGTCGTCGGCGACCCGGCCGAAGCGGTCGCAGGGGCGCAGCTCGACGCGCGGGTCGTGGCGCAGCCGCTTGACCTTGCCGCTGCCGGCGGACGTGGTCACGACGAGGTCGTCGCCGTCGCGCGCGATCCACACGGCCGTGGCCACCGGCTCGCCGCTGCGCCGGAACGTGGTGAGCGAGACGTACCGCTCGTCACCGAGGGCGCGCAGGCGCTGGAGCGCGCGGGCGGGCGGGGCGGGGTCCTGCGGGGCGGGGCTGTCGGACGTGGTCACGGTCGTCCTCTCCGAGTCCGTGGTCGGCCTCCGGAGGAGGCCCGGCGACGTGGGGACCACCGGCGCGGGGTGCGCGGTGGGGCCGGCGCCAGCATGCGCGTGCGCGCACGTGACCGCACGTGGACGACGCCGCGCCCGCCGCGGGAGTGTCAGGGCCGGCCGTTCGGCCCCGCCCCGTCGGTCGGAGGGGACGAGGTGGCACCGCCGGCCGACCGGTCCGCCGCGCGGACCACCGCCTCCGCGAGGGCGAACAGGTGTCGCCAGCGGGCGGCGTCCGGGACGGGACGCGACGGGAAGTACGCGAGGAACCACCCGCCGGCGGTCTCGGCGTTGCAGGGGTGCTCGGGGTCGGTGAGCAGGTCCACGAGGTCGTCCGTGAGGAAGGCGCGGGCCGCGTCCGCGGTGCGGACCCGGCTGACGAGCTTCCCCCGGCGCCGCCCCCCGCCGGTGCCGTGCACGACGACCTCCGGACCGGCGAGGCTGCGGGGGCGCGCCGGACCGCGCACCGGCCCGGTGAACGTGAACGCCGGCACCTCGCCGACCTGCACGGCCAGGTACCGGGCCGAGAAGCTGTTCGGCGTCGTCCCGCCGCCGCTGCGCGAGTGGTGCGCGACCTCGACGGACCGGCCGTCGACCGTCCAGCGGATCTGCTCGCCGGTCGAGGCGTGCGCCTTCGTGGTGAAGATGCTTCCCGGGCGCAGCACCACCTTCGCGGCCGGCTGGACCTCGAGCCCGTTCGCCTCCGCGAAGCGCACGAGCCGCCAGACGTCGGCCCGGTGCCGCCGGTCGCTGCGCTGCGCCCCCCACCCGCAGAGCAGCCCGACGAGCAGCACGCCGGCGGTGAACCACACACCGATCAGCGCGCCGTCGGTGTCGCCCCGGACGAGCGCCGCGAGCGCCGTGCCCCCGAAGATCAGCGCCAGGAACCCGCCGACCAGGGTGAAGACCATGACTCCGCTTCGGGACGGCTTGCCGTACTGCTCGCGCGACGCGCGCCCGTACCGTCCGGCCGCCACCGCCTCCTGGAGGCTCGCGAGGTCCTGCCCGTCGGGCCTCGCGCCCAGCGGCGCGAGGTCGATGTCGCGGTGCTCCTCACCCACCCGCGCCCGGATCACCGGACCGCCGGCCCTGGCGTCGTCCCTGGCGGTGCTCGTCATCGTCCGCTCCCGTCCCGTCGTGCTCGTGGACGCCGTACGGTCTCACGAGCGGACCCGCAGGTCGCCGCGCCGTACCCCTGCCGGACCACCTCGTGCGCCCCGTCGGGGGTCCGCTCGTGGGGCCACCCCGACCGCCCGCCCACGGTCGGGCGGTACGCGGCGTCCGCGCTCGCATCGAGGTCACCCGACACCTCGAGGGCCGACCTCTCGACGTCGGGCCCCGGAACGCCCCCGGCCCCGCCATCGGCAGCGGTACCGTCGGCCGACCGCACGCCCGTGACGCGCGGCGCAGGGACGGAGGCAGCGGTGGCCCGGTGGACGAGGACGGCACCCGGCGCGACCGCGATCGCACTCCTCGCAGGCGCGCTCGCCGGCTGCGCGGGCGACCCCGGGAGCGTGGACGACCAGGGCGGTTCGCAGGTGGAGACCGTCGTGGCGCACGCGCACCGTGCCATGGTCGCCGTGCGCTCCCGCGACCCCGAGGGCACCGGTCAGGCGGTGGTCGACGCGTTCACGGAGGAGACGATGGTGGAGCCGGACGCGACGCGGCACGACGCGGACGGCACCGTCCACCTCACGGCCGCGATCGCGATGGAGGAGGTGAACGCCGACGGCACGTACGGCGACGAGATGCTCGGCGCGTGCGTGACCATCACGGCCACCCCCGGCGACGCCGAGGGTGACGTCGGGCAGCGCGGCACCGTCAGCACCCGGCAGGTCGAGTGCGGGGACGGACTCGTCCCCGTGCGGAACGACCTGCACGCCGACCGGCTCGTGCAGGGGCTCGCCCCCCACGAGGACGAGGTGCCACTACCGATCCCGCCCGTCGAGCACGTCCCGTGCTACTCGGGCAGCGGGGACTGCCCCGGCGGGTGAGGTCCGCACGCCGCGGCCCCTGAGCCGGCGGAACGCGTCCCCGGCCATGTGCGCCCGGCCACCTCGGCCGCGCGATGGACCCTTTCGAGCCACGAGTGTCAGCCCGGTGCCGTGGCCGGACGACCGCACGGTCTCGTACTTCCGGCGCCCGACGTCCTGGCATGTCCGCTGACGACCTGAGCGCTGCATCGCGAGACACGTCCTCGGTGCCTGAGGTCGAGCCGACCCGGTCAGCCCGGGCGAGGACCACCCACGGAACCGCCCCGGGGAGGAGGTGGACCGCGCTAGGGTCACCGCCGTCACCTCGACCCGGCGGCAGCGCTGCCGCCGGTCATCGAGACACGTCGCCAGCCACAGGGGGCACGGGGATGTCACCGGTCCGCAGGTGCACAGTGCGGGACGCAGGTCGGAGCTCCGGCCCGGGGCAGCAGTCGACGTCCGGGAGCGTCAGCACCACGCTGCCGGCGTCACGCGTCGTGTCGTTCGTCGTCTCCGGGTCGGGCTCCTGACGCCCCGCGCACCTCGACCCGAGCGAGACGAACCCCGGGGGCAGAGGTCGGCACCCTCACCGGGGAACCGGGGCGAGACACCCGCGGCGCACCGCCTCGACGTCGAGGGTCTCGTCCTGCGGTACGGCCGCTCGGGGTTCATGCTCGGCGCCGACCGTCTCGCGCTGCCCGGCGGCGTGCACTTCCTCGTGGGGCGCAACGGCTCCGGGAAGAGCAGCCTGCTGCGCGTGCTCGCGGGACTCGAACGCCCGCGCGAGGGGACGGTGCGCCTCGACGGCGCGGAGGTCTCCGGTGCGGCCGCGTGGCGCGACTACCGGGCCGTGTCGGGCTACCTCCATCAGGACTTCGCGGTCCGCGGACGCGCGAGCGTCCGGGCGTTCGCACGCTACGGGGCGTGGTTGCGCGGGGTCGCCGCTGACGAGCTCGAGTCCCGCACGGCCGAGGTGCTCGCCACGGTGGGGCTCACCGACCGGGCGGAGGCGCGGGCGAGTCGCCTCTCGGGCGGGATGCAGCGGCGGCTCGGCCTCGCGGTCGAGCTGTCGAACCGCCCGCACGTCTACCTGCTGGACGAGCCGACATCCGGTCTGGACTTCGAGGCCCGGGACGCCGTGCACGACGTCGTGACGGCCGCGCTCGACGCGGGCGCGGTCGTGGTCGTGGCCTCCCACGACGACCACGAGCTCAACAGGTACCCGGGCGCGACGTACCACGTGCTGGAGGACGGACGCCTCGTCGAGTCGGTCACCGGCGACGGTGCGGTCACGGTCCAGCAGCTGCTCGGCGGTGGGCGGTGACACGGCCCCGGGTGCGCGAGGTCCTCGACGCCGCAGCGGTGTCCGGCGCGCCCGCCGCCGCGCTGCTCCTGACGGCGTCCGGCGCCGCGCTGGTCTTCGCCGAGACCCCCGCGACCAGCCGGTGGCTCGGCGCGACGCCGGACACGGGCCTCTTCCTCTCCGTCCTGTCCTTCGCCATCGGGGGCTGCCTGTTCGCGGTGGTCGGCTACCTCGCCGGCGCCCGCTGGTCGGACGACCGCGGGTACACGTTGCGACGGAGCGTGCCCTCGCCGCCCCGCGTCGTCCTCGTCTCCGCCGGGGGCGATCTCGTGTGGCTCACCGGCGCGTTGCTGCTGGTCCACCTGGTCGCGTACGGCCGGAGCGCCACGCTCGGCGCATCGGCTCTGCTGTCGGCCTGGCCGCTGACCCTGCTCGGCCTGGCCTCCGCGACGTCGTGCTACGCGGTCGCGGCCGCGGTGGGGACCGTGCTGCGCACCTCCTTCGGCGTCGTCCTCGTGGCCCCGGCGCCCTATGCGGCCACCCTCCTCGCGGGCGAGGTGGCCCTGTCGCCGAGGCCCGAGCTGCAGCAGCTCGTCGCGCCGTTCGTCGACCAGACGTGGTTCCCGAACCTCGTACCCGCCCCTCGCCCCCTCCTCGTGCTCACTGCGTACTGCCTCGCGGTCACGGCGACCGCGGGGGTGGCCCTCGTGCTGGTGCTCGGCGCGCGGCTGCACGTGGCGCGCCCGCGCGTCGGCACGGTCCTGCTGCCCGCCGCCGCCGTCGTCATCTCCGCCGGGCTCGTGGCGTCGGGGTGGTCACCGAACGGCTTCGCCCGCACCGACCCGTCCGGCTCGGTCTGCTCCGCCGACGCGCGCGTGTGCGTGTGGGCCGGCTCCCGGGCGACGCTGCCGGTCATGGTCGCCGCCGAGCAGCGGGTCCGCGCAGCGGTGGAGCGGACGGGCGCACCCGCCGACCTCCGGTTCGCCCAGTACGGCTTGACGTCCGACGACACGACCGTGGTCGTCCGGACGTCCCCGGCCCACGTCGACGAGACGGACCTCCGCAGCCAGATGGTCGCCGCGTACGCACAGGCGTGGGCGGCGCCGTGCACGGCGGCGACCGACGACCTGACGATCCTCGCGGACCTGCACGACGCGCTCCTCCGCGCCGTCGAGGAGGACGCGTCCGACGAGCTCGAGCCCATCCTGCGGCGTGCCCGTGCGTGCTGACGGCGTCGTGGCGACGTGGTGCGCGCGCCGGCTGGTCACCCCGGCACTGCTCGCGGCCACCGGCGTGACGGTGATCGCCGCGCTGCTGCCGACGACGGTGTCCACGCCACAGCTGCGCGGCGGGGAGCTCGAGGCCGCGACGGCCGCAGTCACGTCCTTCGTGGTCGCGATGTGCCTCGTCCCGACCCTCACCGGTGGCGACCTCGAGCTCGAGGAGCGCTCGCCCCGCCCGGTGCGCGCCCTGCGCACGGGGCTCGGCGTGCTGCTGCTCGTCGTGACGTCAGGCCTGGTCGCGGCGGGTGCCCTCGCGCGCGGCGGTGACGCGGCGGCAGCGGCGGCCGCGGTGCGCACCCTCGTCGTGACCACCGCGCTCGCCCTGGCCGCGGCGCGCGTGGGCGGCACCACGGCCGGCTTCTCGGCGTCGCTCGCCTACCTCGGGTGCTGCCTCTTCGCAGGCGCCTCCCCCGACGGGACCTTCGAACCGTGGGCACGCCCCTTGGCGCCGTGGCGCCCGGTGCCGGACCTGCCGCTGCTCCTCGTGGGCGCGTCGGTCGTCGTGGCGTTGTTCGCGGCACGGCCACGGCGCGGGCGCGTACGCGCCCACGCGCGGTCCTAGCCGTCGAACCGCATGCCGTCTACTCGTGCCGTTCAGGGAGACGCACGACATCGTCGTCATCCCGACCGTGCACCGATGACCGAGGCCCAGGCACGCGTCGACCCCGCCCCGGACACTTCGGGGGCGGGGTCGACGTGCTCCTTGCCTAGTGCGCCCCGGCGCCCGGGCTGCTGTTCGAGCGACGCGGCGCCGAACGCCCGGGCCCCGGTGGACCGCTGGCGGTGCTGTCAGCGGTGACGTCGGTCGCGGTCCCGCCTGGAGTACGCGAAGACCACGGCGATCACCGCAGCGATGACGACGACGGTCACGACGTCCACGTCAGCGCCCGCGCCACGACGTCAGCAGCTTGTACACCACCGCGCAGCAGCTGATCACGCCGGCGACCGAGCCGACGAGCACCCGGGCGTCCGAGGCATGCCCGGTGAAGGCGGCGTACAGCAACCCCGCGGTGACCAGCGGCACGAGGAAGAACAGGACTACTGCCGCCGCACCGCGCGGCCGCTCGTCAGTCTGGTTCGTCATGGTCGCTCCCTGCTATCGATGTCGTTGGGCCAGCTGCTCGAACCCGTAGCTCGCGCCCGCGCCAAGGGCTAGGCAACCACCAGCGGCGGCCAGCCCGGCCCCTCCGGTGGCGCCGGCGGGGATCCCGGCGCAGACGCCACCGACGACCCCGCCGATGGCCAGAGACGCCACGCCCACCGAGCCGTTGTACGTGTCACCCCGAGCGTGGGCACGGACCGTCTGGAACGCCTGGAAGCCGTCGAGCCCCTTGCCCACCTCGTCCACGGCCTTGGTGAACCACCCCCACCGCATCTTCGTGCCGGTCGGGTCGACGAAGTTCGCCGGGTTGCCCGCCGCGTACGAGTACGGGTTGGGCTCCTGGCCGGTCGGGTCGTATTGCGTGAACCGGCCCAGGCTCGGGTCGTAGTAGCGCGCCCAGAGCCGGTACAGGTTGGCCGCCGCGTCCCACAGGCCACTGCTGAAGCGCAGCGGGTTGTCCCTGATCACCGGGTTGTCGCTCGCCGCGCGCAGCTCGCCGTACGGGGAGCAGGAGTACCCGCCGGTGAACCCGCCGGCGGCGTCGAACAACCCCGATGACCGACCTCGTCACGATCCCGCACCTCCGTGACCAGCCTGTACCGTCGGTCCCGTCGCCTGCAGGCGCCCTCCCGGCCACCCGCGGACGACACCGGTGCTGTCCCGCGGGTTCCACGAGTGGATCCCCTCATCACCCGGGCCCCTGGGACATGAGTGGATTAGCTCGGACCTGCTGCTCGGCTCGCAGAGGCCGTGATCGTTTCGCCTCAGCGGGAACCGCAACCAGCAGATCCGGGAATGTCGACCGCGCGCCTCCTAGAACGTAGAGCTGCGCGCTTGAGAACGCGGCTGCGGTGTACCCGCTCGCCACCTGGCCGGGCAACTCGCAGCCGCGACCTCCCGTGCCCCGGGACAGGCCGAGCCGGGTACCAGGAGGCGACGTGGTCGGGGTTGCCTCGGTCGCGCGCAGCGTGTCCTTGGGTGCAGCAGCGCAGCGACGCGCACCGCGACCGCGGTCTGGTCTGCGCGGTACCGGCGCCGGCGCGCACGTCGACCCCGCCCAGGTTGCCCTGGTGCGGGGTCGACGTGGTCCTTGCCGGGAGCGCCCCGGGTGAGCCGTGCGTCCGAGTGCCGAGGCGGTGGGTTGCGCGGCCGACGTGAACCGCCGCCGGTGCTGTCAGCGGTCGCGGCCCTTGCGGTGCCGGTTCGAGGCCATTCTGACCGCGACGACCACCGCAGCGATGACGAGCACGGTCACGACGTCCACGTCAGCTCCTTCCCCACGACGTCAGCACCTTGTAGAGGACCCCGATGCAGGTCGCCGAGCCCACGACCGAGGCGACAAGCACCCGCGCGTCCGACGCGTGCCCTGTAAACGCGGCGTACAAGGCGCCCGCCGTCGCCAGCGGCACCAGCACGTACAGGATCACCGCCAGCGCACCGCGGGGCCGGTCGTCGGTCTGGTTGGTCATGTCACTCCTCGCTACCTGCGCCGCTTGGCTGCCAGCTGCTCGAACCCGAAGCTCGCCATGCCCCCGAGGGTCACGCAGCCACCAGCCGCGAGAAGCCCTGCCCCTCCGGTGGCCGCGGCGGTGAGGCCGGCGCAGACGCCACCGACCACTCCTCCGATGGCCAACGACGCCACACCCACCGAGCCGCCGTACGTGTCGCCACGAGCGTAGGCACGGACCGTCTGGAACGCCTGGAAGCCGTCGAGCCCCTTGCCTACCTTGTCGACGGCCTTGGTGAACCACCCCCACCGCACCTTCGTGCCGGTCGGGTCGATGAAGTTCGCCGGGTTGCCCGCCGCCTACGCGTAGGGGTTGGGCTCCTGACCGGTCGGGTCGTACTGCGTGAACCGGCCCAGGCTCGGGTCGTAGTAGCGGCCGCCGAGCCGGTAGAGGTTGACCGCGCCATCCCACAGGCCGCTGGCGAAGCGCAACGGGTTGTCCTTGATCACGGGGTTGTCGCTCGCCGCGCGCAGCTCGCCGTACGGGGAGTAGGAGTACCCACCGGTGAACCCGCCGGCGGCATCGAACACACCGATGACCGAGTCCGTCGCATCCTGGACGTAGTACAGGCGGTTGCTGCCCTGCTTCGCCGCCAGGACGTT